>NZ_JACHCM010000001.1:0-228122 GCF_014200755.1 Rhodanobacter sp. ANJX3
CCACCAGCGCCCGCACCAGGCGTTGAAGATGAAAACACCCGCTGAGGCGTATGCCTTAGCGGCCTGACCTGTGCAGGAAGTGCTGGGTCATTACACAAAGCCGAAGCCGCGGTAGGTAATTTCTTCGGCAAACGGAAATACGACCGAAAGCATAATGAGGTCGATAGGATTAATTTCTTTAGCGAGCGCTCCTTGAAAAGCCAGTCCAATCCAACATGGTGTTGTTGCCAACAATACCAACGCTGGTGCTTTGAAGCTGCGCCATTGCAAGCCTAGCAAGGACTTTAGGCCGATCGGCGATTTCTTGGACAGCAATCGAGCCGTAAGGACTACGAGAAGCACGCAAAGAACATTGTCCAAAATCGAGCCGCCGTAGTTGAACGGTAGAGGGCTGATCTTCAGACCGACGGCACTAGCGATGTCTCTTATATTTAATGCAATTGCAAGAACCGTCATGGCAATCAAGCTCTTGGCAATGGTTGAGGTGCTTCTTGCTTTCATGTGGCTTCCTATGCGGTTGATCACTCAGCCTAATACGCAGTTTAGCGTTTTCATCAGGCATCATGATGCAGGCCGGCCACAAACGAATTGTCATGGCGCGGCCAAACCGGCACGCTGGCGGCCATGGACTGGAGATCTATCCCGCGATGACGACGAAGTACAGGGCGATTGGCCGGGTGGTGCTCAACGTGTGCGTCGCGCTGGTCGCGTTTTTCACCGGTGTGTGGGGCACGATGGCGCTGTGGTTTCAGCTGCCTGGCGGCGTGGTGGTGCGCGCACTAGGCAGCGCGCTGTGGGCGATTCTCATCGTTTCGCTGTTTGCTTTCGCGATCAGCCGACGAAGTTGGCTGCCGCTTCTGTTTTATGGGCTGGCGTTTGTGGCATTGATGGCATGGTGGTCGACCATTGCGCCTTCCAATGACCGCGTGTGGGCGGACGACGTGGCGCAGCTCATGAGCGGCAAAGTCGACGGCAGCAAGGTCACCCTGACCAGCGTACGCAACTTCACCTGGCGCACCGAGCAGGATCACGATATCCGTTGGGAGACGCGCACCTACGATCTCGATCGTATCGCCTCCGCCGATGCCGTGCTGTCCTACTGGGGCAGCAAGGAAATTGCCCACGCGATGATGTCGTTCGGCTTCGACGACGGACGACACGTGGTGTTCTCCGTCGAGATCCGCAAGAAGCGCGGCCAACAATATTCAGCCATCGGCGGCTTCTTCAAGCGCTTCGACATGATTCTCACGGCGGCCGACGAGCGCGACATCATCGCCGTACGCACCAACGTGCGCGGGGAAGACGACTATCTGTATCCGCTGAAGATGAGCAAGCAGGCCATGCGCGAGCTGTTTCTGTCGTACGTGGCGTCCGCCAACGAACTGGTCACCACGCCGACGTTCTACAACACGCTGACCTCCAACTGCACCACCATCGTCTACCGGATGGCCAAGCGGTTGGATCCGGGCTTGCCGTACGACGTGCGCCTGCTGATCACTGGCTACCTGCCGGAATATCTTTACGAGATTGGCGCGCTGGATCAGAGCGTATCGGTGCAGGAACTGCGTCGCCGCGGTCGCGTCACCGACCGGGCCAAGGCCAGTTTGCCGACGGACGATTTTTCGAAGGTGATCCGCGTGGGTTTGAACGGGCCCTAGCGGATGTCAACGCGCAGCGGCGTCCTTCAGGCGACGATACGCCTTCGGTTCAGCGCGAACGACCACAGCAGCACACCGATGCCGATCAGCGAAAGACCCAGTCCGACCCAGCCGGTGGACGTCCATCCGTAGCCCGCCGCGATGGAAACGCCACCGAGCCACGCACCGAGCGCGTTGGCGATATTGAACGCGCTGTGGTTCAAGGCGGCGGCCAGCGACTGTGCATCGCCGGCAACGTCCATCAAGCGCGCCTGGAAACTCACCGTGACCATGGCGCAGATGCCGATCAGAAACAGCACCACGACCATGGCCGCGGCCGAGTGCGCCACAAACACCAGGATGGTCAGCATCAGCGCCGTAAAGGCGTACATGCCGATCATCGTGCCCTTGAGCCAACGGTCGGCCAGCTTGCCGCACACGACGCTGCCGACCACCATGCCGATGCCGATCAGGCTCAGCATCAGCGGAACGCGTGCCAGCGGCAGATGCGTGACCTCGGTCAGCAGCGGCGTGATGTAGCTGTACACCGCAAAGATGCCGCCAAAGCCGATACCCGCCGCAAGCAGCGTCAGCCAAACCTGCGGCTGTTTCAACGCACCCAGCTCGGTGAGTGCGCTAGCGTGCTTGTCGGCTTTCACCGCAGGCACAAACACGTAAATCATCGCCGCGGTAAGAAAGGCGATCACCGCCACCGCCATAAAGGTCGAGCGCCAGCCGAACGTTTCGCCCAGCCAGGTCGCTGCCGGCACGCCGAGCACGTTGGCCACGCTCAGTCCCATGATCACCTTGCCGATCGCCTCGCCGCGCTTCGACGGCGGCACCATCGCGGCGGCGACCAGCGACGCCACGCCGAAGTACGCGCCGTGCGGCAGGCCGGCCACAAAGCGTGACACCAGCACCGCCGCGTAGCTGTGGAAAATCGTCGTCGCAAAATTGCCCACGGCATAGAGCAGCATCAGGCCGATCAGCAGCGCCTTGCGCGGCGTTTTCGCCATCAGGATCGTGATGGCAGGTGCACCCACCACCACGCCGAGCGCATAGGCGCTGATCAGATGGCCGGCCTGCGGCACGGACACGCCCAGGTCCCCGGAGATTTCGGGCAGCACGCCCATTGCGGCGAACTCAGCCGTGCCGATCGCCAGGCCGCCGAGTGCCAGCGCCATTTCAGCAATACCGACCCCATGCGGAGCAACGGCGCGGATACCGGATTCGGCGGCGAGGGGGGATGCCATGGCAACAGGTCCTTGAAGATCAGAGCGTGGTCAAACACCAGCCCAGCGGACCTGTTTGAGACGGTGCTTATATTAGCCTGTTGCGCTTCCGCATGACCTCGTCAGACCGTGGGAGTCGTACCGCCATCAATAGCGCAGGAACTCTACAACCGCGCAGCAGTCAATCCGTGCGGGATGCCAACGGAAGGCCAGGGTGAGAAAACAGCAGAAACGAGCCAGCGATAGGCACGAATCCGCTCACCGGGTTGCCGTATGGGTTGTTGTGATTGTGTGCCATCTAGGTTTATTGCTGCTTTTTTTGCGGCCCGCCATCGACGACTGGGATGTGAAGCCATTGCCGAAAGACGGGGCACGCGCACTGCAGCTTCGCTTCTTTTCTTTGCCGCTCCCGTCCGCGCTGCCGGTGACTTCGTCCTTGCGATTGGTTTTCAGAAGTCCACGACCTCAGGCCAAGGTGTCAACGCGGCGTACCACGGCATCCACTCTTCAACGCCCTGTCGATGTTCTCACTTCGCCTGCCGCAGCGTATGCGACTCCAAAGGCACCGGCGCAAGCGCAAGCTGGCGACGAAGCCGACGGAAACAGCGATGGCGGCTTTCAGCAGCGTCTGCGTGAGGCGCAACACGACTCCGATGTCAAAGGCTTGCCGGGTTCCGACAGAGCCCTTGTATCGGGTATCCATTTTATCGATCCCATGGACCAAGGTATCGGCGCGCTGGCACGGCAGGCGCAGCGACTATTCGGTATTAAAAGCCGTCAGTGTCTTGACGTCGAAAAGTGGCGAAGCATGACGCCACAAGCGTTGAGTGCCCGGCATATCTCACCCGACGAGGTGGATCGCGTAGACGCAAAATATGCGTGCAACGCGCCGCCGGGACTGCATTTTTAGACGAGTCACTGAAATGGCCGCTGTGCGGCGTTCAATGAAGGTATCGTTGCATGCATCTGCATCTGCATCTGCATCGGTCAATTTACGGATTACCCGGGAACGTTTGGGAACACCCATGAGCTCAGCGGAAAACTTTGTCGCGGCGCGCGATCTACTTCTGCGTCATCGCAAGCATTACCAGCGTGCCTATGACGAATTCCGCTGGCCTGAGCTCGGCGATTTCAATTGGGCGCTGGATTATTTCGACGTGATTGCCCAAGGCAACGAAGATACCGCGCTATGGATCGTCGACGCCGTTGAACACGATGGCTGCCGCTTTTCATTCGCCCAGATGGCCGAACGCTCCTCGCGCGTCGCCAACTTTTTACGCGGCTTGGGCGTGGGGCGCGGTGATCGGTTGCTGCTGATGCTGGGCAATCAGGTCGAGCTGTGGGATGTGATGCTGGCCGCGATGAAACTTGGCGCCATCGTGCTGCCGGCATCGACGCAGCTTTCCACTGCCGATATCGCCGATCGGGTCAGCGTCGGCGCCGTTCAATATGTCGTAGTCAGTAGCGTAGAGGTGCGCAAGTTCGACGCGATCGACTCGACGCTGGGACGTATTTCGGTCGGCGCCCCGCGCGATGGGTGGATCGATTTGAAGCAGGGCTATGCATCCTCCGCGGTGTTCGTTGCCGATGCGCCGACCCGCGCCACCGATCCGATGCTGCTGTATTTCACCTCCGGCACCACGTCCAAACCGAAGCTGGTGGTGCACACGCATCAGAGCTATCCGGTCGGCCATTTGTCGACGATGTATTGGATCGGCCTGCAGCCGGGTGACGTCCACTGGAATATCAGTTCGCCCGGCTGGGCCAAGCACGCGTGGAGCTGTTTCTTCGCACCGTGGAATGCGCGGGCCTGCGTATTCATTTTCAATTTCCCGCGTTTTGTACCGAAAGATGTGCTCGATGTGCTGGTGCGCTGCGAAGTCACCACTTTGTGCGCGCCGCCGACTGTCTGGCGCATGCTGGTGCAGGAGCCGCTTGTGTCGTATCCGATCAGTCTTCGCGAAATCGTCGGTGCCGGCGAGCCGCTGAATGCCGAGATCATCGAGCGCGTTCGGCAGGCGTGGGGGATCACCGTACGTGACGGCTTCGGCCAAACCGAAACCACCTGCGTGATCGGTAATTCGCCCGGGCAGCCACTCGTGCCGGGGTCGATGGGCCGCCCGTTGCCCGGCTATCGCGTCGCCCTGGTCGATGCCGATGGCCAGCTGGCCGGCGAAGGTGAGATCGCGCTACCGCTCGAAGCGAGCCCAATGGGGCTGATGGCCGGCTATGCCAACGATGCGCAGGCCACCGCGCACGCGATGCGCGATAGCTACTACCGCACCTCCGATATCGCTATACGCCGTGACGATGGTTACTACGTCTACGTCGGGCGCGCCGACGACGTCTTCAAATCGTCCGACTATCGGCTCAGTCCGTTCGAGCTCGAGAGTGTTCTGATCGAGCACGAGGCAATCGCCGAGGCCGCCGTCGTGCCCAGCGCAGATGCGCTTCGGCTCTCTGTGCCCAAAGCATTTGTCACGTTGCGGCAAGGCTTCGACGTCGGCCCGGAACTCGCGCGCAGCGTGTTCCGTTTCTCCCGCGAAAAGCTCGCGCCGTATAAACGCATCCGACGCCTGCAGTTCAGTGAGCTGCCCAAGACCATTTCGGGGAAAATTCGACGCGTGCAACTGCGCCAGCAGGAGCTCACGCGCACGGGAGATCCCGCACGCTTGCCCGACGAGTACTGGGAAGAGGATTTCCCCGACTTGCGCTGACGGCATCCAAAACGGTTTCTGTTTCGTGGGCTGCCTTGTGCAGCAGGGAAGAGCAGCGACTCGCTACTCGCGCTTCTCGGGTTGAATCATCACCCCGACCACGGCGCCCGAGACGCGATTGATCGCCAGCAGACGGATATGCACCTTGTCGTTCAGTACAGGCCCCTTCGACCCATACGGCCGCGGCACCACCACGTCCACGCCGCACTCGAGCCGCGCAAGCCATCCATTATGAGTTGCCGAACTGAGAACACCTGCATGGATCTGTCCTGACGCCAACTCTTTCGGCACTTCTTGTTTGATGACTTACACCGTTTTGATCTGATGGCTGATGCGCCAGTATGACGAGAATCTGGCGCCATAGCAGTTTTTTGCCGGTTTCTTTCTCGTGGCCGGCCTAGCGATCTTGCCGAATTTCCCTTCATCGGTCCTTGATGTGACTCGCGCCTATGCTGGCGACCAGGAATCTCAAAGAGAGTGGTGTTATGAGCGACAAAGACGATCCCAGCAAGGTCAACCAGAGCAATCCCAAGCCAGGCGATAAAGGCGCTGCTGGTGTTGATTGCGAAGTTGGTGAGGAGGGACGCGATCCCGCGTCAGGCTCCGGTGGCAGCGGCGGAGATGACAGCAGTCGTACGTCTGGACACGACGAAGAAGGCAAACCGAAATCGCCATGATCGGCTCTGGAAAATAGCTGGTGAAGCGATTTTTTGCATTTGGTGCCCGGAGCGGGAATCGAACCCGCAAGACCGTGAGGTCGAGGGATTTTAAGTCCCTTGCGGACAAAACAATACGGGCTGGCGCCGGGCAGGGCTGAAATTCAATAAACGGCATAGAAACGCCATTTTTAGCCGTTTAAAGCATCTCAAAGCGGACGAAGAACCGTCTCCGTCTGTAAACACAGGCAGCCACAGGGCAGCCACAGGGCAGCCACAGAGGAGCTCAAGTTGTAGGATAAACCATCCCTTAGCGGTGGTTCTCTTATGTCGGAAACGAAGCCTAGCCCGCCATCCAGTGCTGTCAAACGGGCGCCCATCCTGGTGCCTTTCAGCGCCGTGTTGATCAAGGCGCTGAGGTTCGATCGATGGCCCAAAAGTCCGATCGAGTGGGACGGAGAAGCGTTGGTCACGGAACCGACGCCAGAGCATGTCCACGACTGGATCGTGCGAGATACGAAGACGCCCGGGTTCGCAGTGCGCCTTACTAAAGGCAGCAAGTCGTTCATCGTTGAACGAAAACGCCGGGGCACCGAGACCAAGCGGCGAAAACTCCTGGCGCAGGACAGCCTGACGAGTGCCCGCGCCGAAGCTGGCAAGTGGCTGCAAAAGCTGGCCGAAGACAAGGACCCGCTGGAGGAAATACGCGCGCTTGTCCAACAGCGGAAAGATGCAGACACGCTGTCCGATCGCACCTTCAAAGTCGTTTATGACGAATTCCTCAGCCAAGGACAGAAGCGCGTCGAGGGTGGGTTGCTCAAGCCGTCTTCGGTCACGGACCGGAAAAAGTTGCTTGGCTGGATGGCGAACACACAGTTGTGGTCCACGCCGCTGGCTGAAATCGACGTCACCGCGGTGGCCGCGACTTTTGAGCCTATTTTCTTCAAAGCCGGAAAGGCGCGAGACGCGAAGAAGCGAGAAACTGGCGGCGGGAAAACGAAGCGAGGCGGCGGGCCCAGTGCCGACGTGGCCACCGCGCACAAGTGTGTGACCCACTGCGCGACGGCGTGGAACCAGGCTGTCGGCGTTAAAGCCGCGGCCAACCCTTTCTCTGCATGGCGCAACGATCGGCGAAAGAAGCTGCCACGCGTCGAACGTCGGACGACCAAGCTCCCCATGCGCAAGGCCGAGGGTGTGCTTTGGCTAAAGAGCCTGAACGACCTTCGAGACGATCCTCGTTTCCGCGTGTCCGTGGTCGCCGCCTACATGATGCTTGTTGTTTTATGGGGTGGCCGCAAAACAGAAATGTCCCTCATTCGCTGGGCGGACGTTGACTGGAATGATCGTTGGGCGCGTTTTCTCGCCGACACCACCAAGGGCAACAAGGATCACTACGTGCCTTTAGCTCCGTGGGCCGCCGAGATCCTGACCGAGCAACGGCAGAAAAATAAAGACGCCGGTTTCCCGGTTGGACAGAATGATCTCGTTTTTCCGCACCCGACCAAAAAGGGCGGCCACCTGAAAGACTATCGCTACGTGTCTGGACTTCTTGAGGCCATGACAACGCCAAACGTCGCCGAGCACGTGAAGCCACTTTCCGAAGGCCACATTTGTGACACCTCTGCCAAACCGCGTGGTCTGAAGATCGGGCTTCATGATCTGCGCCGGACGCTGGCTGGTGAATTGTTCGGAGAATCAAAAAATCTCGGCACGGTGGCGATCGCGTTGGGGCACAGTTCCGCTCAAGACGTCACTGCCGGATACGTCGAAGCGCTCGAGGCGGTTGAGGGGCTGCGTCCACTTTATGAAGCGCGGGAACGCCGTCTCCGTCGCCTGATCGGCTTGGACGATGGACCGGCGCAGGAAGTCACCAGCGACCAAAAACCGTATTTGTTGGCCGCGGTCGAGATGCTGAAACGAGCGGGCCTGGATCCGGAAGACCTAGTCGCACAATTGAGAACCCTGTAGCGATATTCTTTCGCCTCTGGCGGCATCCGAGCTAACTGCGTGACCAACGGCGCAGTGCTACCCGAGTACGAGCTTCTTTTGATCGGACGCCGCGGAGCTGGGATGCCCATTCTTCGGGCATGGAAGGGACCCACTTGCGTGGATCAAGTTCACGGATTGATTCGTGTGCTGCGCGATGCGCACTATCAATCTAAGGAGGTCGGAACGGCAGTTTCCATGTAGCAATTCGGCCTCTCCGCAGTAGATTTAGTCCCTTCATTGGCTGCCGCAGCCGTCAGCGCCGCGTCATTCCATTCATATTTGATCCGGCGCGGCTCTAAGCCTTGGGCGATCAGGTCGTCGCGGATCGTGACGAACCGGGCGAGCTTGAAATCCTTCTCAGTCGCCTTGGGATTGCCGGCAATTCCGTCGGTGCCGTGGCAGGTTACGACCAGCGACAGGCCGGTTTTCTTTACGTCGTCCGCCGCCAGCTTGATGGCTGCAAGCACGTCTTGGTTCATGCTATCGCCGACCTGATGCTCTTCAAAGTAAGCGATATACATCCGATACCGGTCAGGCCGTGCCATGTGGCTCGGTGCCTCATCGATTGCGGCCGCGGGTAAAGCGGCTTGCGAAGCTGCTGCGACAGGTGCTGTTACGCGAAGATTGCCCGAGCGGAAACAAACCAAGCTGACAATCCCGACTATGGAGACGCCTGCGACTAAGAATCCCGTTTTCCAACGTTTACGCCCCCGTCGCTTCCCAGTACTTTCCTTAGTCACTCGGCGATCTCCTATGTATTGCCCGCGGTTAATGAAACATCTGTAAGCAGTCTACGTGGCGATTGCGACGGCTCAAAGCTTCCCTTGTTTTTCCTGGGCAGGAGCTACAGGCAATAGGTCTAGGCACTCGTAGAGCGCGTGGCGCTCAACTATAGCCTTAGAAATACCATCCTTGTGGGCACCGCTGGACTGGATCTGTTATGTCAAAATCACAGCCTCATTTATTTTTCGATGAGTTCCTGCGGAGTAACGGCATCCTCGATTTGGACCCAGCAATACAGCTTCATCCTGCTGAGGCAGCGGTATTGCTAGGCACAACGATGACTGGCTTGGAGTGCGCCAGGAAGGCTGGCAATCTGCCGCCATGTCGACAGACCCAACCACATGCCGCCGTGCGTTATTTGCTCGGTGACGTGTTGGCCGCACGGCGGCTGCGACGCCAAGCCAGCATCGCGGCATTGGTCAAGGCCCGTCAACGGTTTGACCGGCCATCTGACGTTCGACCGTTTCCTGTCGACAGCCACTGCAAAGGACGAGTGGCCATTTGTCCTTGTTTCGGTCAGGTACGTGGATCGGCCGGTTGACTTCTTTTGGGCGCTCACGCTGCTGATTGAGGATAGGAAAGCGCTTCGGTGGCTGACGCTGATGGAGTACTTGGTTGCTCTGCGAGGGACTTTGGACACTGATCCGAGAGTGGTGCTTGCGAAAGAGCGGCACCGTGAAAGCTTAGAGTGGGGAAACAAGTTGCCTTCGAAGGAAAAAGTGCGAACGCGCACCTAGGCAGGAAGATATTTTCGGAGTGCTATTTGTCTAGGCTCCGCGTCTTCGCAAAGTGGTCGTTGGCTTCTTGCCGTTGGCCTTGACTCTCCCGGATGGCCTAGACCATCGCCGCCGTGAATATGGCAGGTGTGGCAGCGCTAACCGCAGTAACCGCATCCCAACTGTTCTTGTCCATAACGCCTCCAGGTCCGTCGCGGGGAGTATGAGACCTGTGTGAACGGGAGTTCAAATGCCAGTAATCATGCGTCCGCCCCCGCATATCCGGATCGCCTCCATCAGCACTGGCACAAGCCCGTCCAATGCTTCAAAGCCAAATTCATCCGCTTGCCAACTCCAGACGCCGCGCAGCACATCTCGCAGAGGCGTCCAGCAGGTATTTAATGGGCTGATCCGCGCGGCTGTGCATAAGGTGGCCACGTCCATAGGCACGCCTAACCCGTCGATGTGGCCCATGAGATAAGCCGCGCTCAACAGCGGTCGACGCGCCGTAGCCGCTGCGTTCACGAAGGTTGTTAAGGCGCTAGGCAAATGCCAGTTCTTCCGTGTGTAAAGCCACAACTTTGGAAGACCATCGACTGTTTTGGCTCGCAAACAGTTCATGAAGTTCAGCGTGACGGCCAGCGAATCTCCGAACCGGGCGCTCAATCTGCATGCGCCGTATTCATCCCACACGCTGAGTGTTAGATAGCGAAGCACTTCATAGCGCCAGTCGGGGCGTTGTGTCGGAAAGACATAGGATTGAGCCGGCTTGATGAGCCAATGTGAGAGGCCGACATGGGCCAGTTCGTGCGCGACGATGTTCGCCGCCAAACCCTCAGTCTGCGGATCGTCCACGAGCTGGGTTAGAAACGCGGCGTCTAGGATCACATGGCTTAAATATCGCTCCCCACGCATCACTCCAAAGACACAACCGGCGGTCACTGAGTAGCTTTGAGATAAGGTTCGCTTCTTGCGTGCCATCACCAGGTCATTACGGCCGGCGATCTCATTGAGTGCGGTATGAAGATTGAACGTGACGGTGATGCCGTCGAGCTTGGAGAGGTTCAGATCCTCTCGACGCTCGGCCACGATGAGTCGAATGGCCGACAGCAGTTGTTTGTCCCACGCCTTGATGCGGCCAGGGCCGTGAAAGAGCAGGGAAGGGCGATGTCGATGGCGCAATCGTTCGGAGTTGGGATCGTTTAGGTCAGTCAAACACAGCGGTTTGGCAGCAATTCACGACGTTGATTCTTATACCTTGGGCTTATGGTCGCAACTTGGATAATTGCTGCAAGCCAAAAATTTACCGTAAGGACCGGTGCGAGGTACGATGATTACCTGCTCGCACACGACACACCGCCTCTCCTTTATCGGCTGACCTTCGACATCAGTGACGGTCACGAAGCCAAGTGTGACAGCCAGTATGAGATGCCTGTACATAAATTTCCCTGCTTGGGTGCGTTTTCTAGTTTGAGGTTACGCTGGCCCCATCTGAGCTACAGCGCCAGCGATTCGATTCAATGGCTGTGATGCGTGTAATGGTTGCCTGTGCGTGGGTTCACGTAGTGACCGCCCTTGTGGGAGCTGCCTTGACCACCCGAGTAGTGCCCGCCTTGATAGCGATAGTGATGAGACGATGAAGAGCGGGTATGTGAAGATCCGCCGCCATGGCTGCGGGCTAAAGCCAACGTCGGAGTAGCAGAAAGCATTGCGATGAAGGCGATAGCCGCCAGCCTCTTAAGTTGCTTCATTTCATTCCCCTGATCACCGGATAGCCCCGGCCAGTGCGTGCCCCGAGCACGCTGAAGCAATATAGCGCTCTGCCGACAGACTTGCCTGCATGCATTTTATGAAATAGCTAAGGGCAGTTTGGACCGAACTGGATGTCTGCTGGCGGATGACAGCGCATTAGTCGAAGCCCACACAGCCGCTTTAGCGTGTGAAAACACATTCTGGACTTGCCCCGATTCCTAGACACATTTGACCTTCGGCCTTCTCGTAAGTGTCCGTGAAATCGGGGGTGAACCCGTCGGCGATGATGAGCAGATCAAGCACGGCGACATGCAGCGCCTAGGAATGGTCTGATTAACCCTCTTGTCAGCCATGCAAGCTATTGATTTATATGCCTTCGACCAAGCGTAGGACGGGGTTAATCAGAGGTTCCCTAGTGAATGCAACCCTAGGCAGAGAGGCGGAAGTGGAGAGGTATCGAGGGCGCGGGGATTGAATAAGATCAATTAGGCGTTGTCTCCCTGGCGCCACAGCTTCCCCTTTCGCATTCAGAAGCACAATGCATTAGGTCACGCGCCGCGTGAATATTTTGAGGCGGAAGGGTGGCTTGCGCGCCGTTTCCATCAAGGCCTCAGGCTCCCCAAAATGTGACGCAGATTTGAAAGAGGTTAGCGACGCCATCCACCGTAATTTTGGCGCTGATCGCTTTAAAAACTGGATCACACCTTGTCCGTGAGATCTCATCAGCTCGCAAGAAATCTCTTTACCTGCACAAAGATGCCGGGGGTGATTGAGGGGCGCAGCGCAGTATCATTATCTGTAAGCCGGGCCGCGGCGAAGCCGTATCGCACCGTGGTTAACATCGACGGGATCAACCTGAAGGTTTCCTTGCGTGATGATGATGCGACGCTCACGCGCCAGCTCAGCTGCCGCGAGGCGGACCTTCGGCATTAGAGCGCGCCATGCTTCTTCGTCGCTGGCCAAGGCGCGTGCCACGTCCGAAGGACAGATTGAAGCTGAGGTCGCACGCTTCGAAAGGAGGTCGATGATTTGGCTGGCTATATCCACAGGTAAAGCATAACGGTGTGTGGTCTCGATGGGCGCCAATACGGCAAATTTTAAAGGTCATAGTAGGATGGCCGATGAGAGGCAGCCCCCATGGTTTGCGATGGATTGCGATGGCAATGAACGATTCTGGATTTTTTGTATCTGTTATTCGCTTGTGGACACGCCTTCTTGCTTGGGCGATCAGCGCGCATATTGGAAAGCTGCGCAGTGATGCTCAACAAGCGGGTGAACGCGATGGTTACAGACGCGGTCATGAAACGGGATACGATTCCGGCTTTATTGCCGGTCAACGCATCTATCGTTTTGAAGATAAACGTTCACCGCCGACAGCCAAGCCCATCGATCCCGGGCTCTATGGGCCGGACTTATTGGCTGTAACCGACTCGAAGCGTGAAGCGATGCGCCGTGAGGTCGCCGCCGCGGTGAAAGCGAAGGTAGTAAAGCCACCGACAGACGAACAGTGGAGGATGATTCTGGCAGATCATCCAGCCACCTGTATTTCGGCGGGCGCAGGTTCAGGTAAATCTACAACGCTGGTATTGCGCGTTGTCTTCATGCTTACGCAATTAAACGTGCCAGAGCACGAGTTGACGGTCATTTCATTCACGCGGGCTTCGTGCGCGGAACTGAGGCAAACCTTGGGCCGAGTGCTCGAGCACTGGCGGGGAGCGCCTGTCCCAGAGGAAGCTACTAAGAGGATGGTCAGGACGTTCCATTCGGTCTTGCTGGGTCTATGCCGTCAGCCCCTGCCGGATGCAAAGTTTTTCGAGCTCATCAAGAAGAATGAGGTCGACGAGAACGCTTCAGCCGACGATGAGGATGTCGAAAACCCGATGTCCAGTTCGAACCTCAATGAACGGCAGGTCGAATATTTGGCAAATACCTACCGCGGGCTGTATGCGAGTAGCCCACCATTTCGGGAACACGTTCGTCAATTGTTGATGTTGGAATGTGTGCGCGCCACCAGCGGCCGAGTTGATGAAAGCTTCCAAACGAAGTCGGATGGACTTTTCCACTACTTCAGTACGCGCGATCACGCTTTGACGGTTAAAAATAGCGACCTATGGCGCTCGCACGGATGGCCATTTCCTGGCATAACCGATGAACCGGTTGTGCTCTTTTCTAAAAACAACAAACACGTTTTTTACGCGAATGGCTATGTGACAGCGACTGGTCTACCAATCGTTCTTGGCTTTCCACCCCAGTTATCCCAACAAAAAAAACAAGAATTGATCGAAGTTCCACCGGCTAAGGCAACAACCTTTGCCAACGCGCTATCGGACAAAATGCGAACTGTTGGAACTTTTTGTGATAAGCGATATGCGATGATTCGCAGCCAGGAGGATGTAGAACTACTGCGTTTACGTCAGGCTTACGTCGATACCTCAGAGCCCACGTCTAATCGGCATGATGCCCCGATGTTCAAGATCCGGCTAAAGGGTGAATTGAGGCCGGTGATGATCTATGAGGCGATGTTTACCCAAGGTTCGTTCATCGAATCGATGGGTAAAGACGTGGTTGAGCTTCTGAAAGCTCTCCCTGCATTCACACATGAAGGCATTGAGCATCATTTTTGCGCGGCATTGGGTCACTACTGGATTGAGTTGGGCAAGTTTCTCGCCGACAAGGGCATCGTGACTTTCAATCGCGCATTTCAGGCGTTGACCCAAAATGCCCAAACGATGGGATTTGATCCAAGTAGATTGGCCATGCTACGACATTTATTGGTCGATGAATTCCAGGACATCTCTCCTCAGATAGCCTTCTGGCTCACGGCCATGCAGAGGCGCCTAATTTTGTCAGATCCGGATAAACCTCTGAGTGTCATGGCCATCGGAGACGATTGGCAATCGATATACGGATGGCGTGGCAGCTCACCCCAGCTGTTCATTGAATTCGGTAGTTACTTCCTGTCGCACAAAGCCCTCGGGCCGAGCACGCCGATCAAACTGACTGCAAACTTTAGGTCGGTCGCTCCGATTGTGGGAGATGCGGCCCGGTTACTGAAATACGTTTCCTCGAAGGTTGAAAAACCCTGTAAGCCGATGGTGTCCACCCAGGTGGGTGATCACGGAGTTCAATTGTCGACTTACACGGGCAGAGATCAGGAGCTATCTGAAGAGGAAGTCGTCAATGAACTCTGTAAATTCATTGAACAACAGTATCAAGCAGCCAAAGCGATGACAGGGGCCAAGGCCGAGCATGTCATCGTTATGGCTCGGCGCAGACCACTGCGAAATGCGCTTGAGGCAAAGTTGGGCAAGCAGCCTGGGCTAAACATATGCACTTACCATCAAGCAAAAGGATTGGAGGCGGACATCGCGATTCTCGCCGAAGACTGCATTCCGGGACCATCCCATCCTTTACGTAATCTTTTTTATAAAAGCAGCGGCGTTTTCCGGAAGGAGCACACTTATGATCAGGCCGCTCTAGATGAAGTCTTCCGGCTGGCCTACGTCGGGGTGAGCCGGGGACGGCGTAGGGTGTTTTGGAAGATTCCCAGCCTCAAGCGTGCAGCCGCTGCGAAATGCTATGGGAGCGAAGCGGTCAAATAGCGAAGTTCATGCTCGATGCGTGCCCGTCTGGGCGGTTGATGATTCCAAATATCAAGCCATTGAGCGGTCGCCTCCACATGGCAAAAGTGAAGTAAAAAACGCTTGCTTTCCTGGCTGGTCACATGACCGAACCATTGTGCAGCTTGCTGATGACCCCAATCGGGTTCGAGGTCTATGCAATCTTTGAATTTCGCGCTCAGTCGCCGCTGGCACCGTCTCCACTGATGTCGGATGTAATGTCGCCGCAGGCGTTGGCTGGCAGCCACCGACGCTTGCCCTGGTCGAAGCTCCAGCCAATGATCTGGAAGGCCACAGCCCCAGTCGCGCAGCGCCCGCTGACGTTCTGTGCTATCCCAAAACGCCAGCGCATCTTCCATCGCTGAACTACGCTCGGCGGCGATCACGATCAACCTTGCGACTTGATGCAGAGCGGCAGGCAATTGCTTAGCCGCTCGGCAGGCCGCGGAAAATGAAACAAAAGGGATTTGGAATTCGCTGCTCATTGCGCCATCGTGCAAAGGTGGTTCGAGCGAATCTAGTCGAAGACAACGATCCGTCAATCTCGACGGGTAAACGCCAAATCTTTACCTTCTCATTTCACTGCACGTCTCTTTTGGCCTGATCCGCTAGGCATCACTTATTCTTTGAACGGATGGCGCTTTGTTACTAGAAAACACGCAGCCGGCGCGTTGCCTCGCCTCGCTATGCGCGGCCGTGGCCAGTCCCGCCGTCAGACCTCCGGCACCGTAATACTCATTCGCCGAAGCCGAGAAGAAGTCCTCGTGCCGAACCGCACGCGTTCGAGGTTAGGATGACCAATGGCCACCTTCGACACAGGTGGGTTCCGCCAGACCCGCAGCAAACAAGGCGAGCGCCTACAAAACTTCGCGGCGCCCACTGATGCTCTTATCGGAATCAAGCGAGCAAATTGAGGATGCCCCGCAAGTCTGGCCCGATCCGACAGGTGTCAGGCGATGGCCGACGCCGTAACGTCTGGTGGAACCGACGACCGGGGCGCTTCTCTATGAGGTGAGACGCACCTTGTTCGAGATCAGGTCATCACCAGAAGGCTTCGTCGTTTTCGACACGACGGAGCAAGAGGCGATCATGCGGTTTGAAAGCTAAGATGAGGCGACGGAGCTTATGGCCGAGTTGGTGATGGCAGAGTCGTGCGCTCAACTTCATGCGTAGAAACCCCGACAGTAAGTCGCTGGGTCCCGCAATTGCATCGAGTGCCTACCGGACGGGCTCGCGTGGCGCTGATACGCAAGCCGCTTTTTCGCAGACCCGCCTAGAAGGACCCTTTCTCAAGAGCCCGTCGGCGGAATTTATTGACCAAGCCTCCGGATCAATCAGGGAAACATTGATGTCCGTGAGGACCCGGGTGTGACCCCGGCGGACAGATCAATCCAGTCCGCGCGTCTTCGACGCAACCGTTCAATGCGGCGAGCATCAGACCACAGAGAATAAGTAACACGCCGTGCTTGAAGTTTTTCATCGTTGATCGTCCTTTTTACGTTTGATGGCCACTGATCTTCTTGCCCTGAAAAACAACCGCCGCTCGAGCCCGAGATATTGGTTGGCTTTTCCGAAAGCCCAACCGGCGGTCTACGTCTAGAACGCGATGGGGCGGCCTGCGCTGACAAGCCATGCCGTCTGAAGTGGGAAGCGGTTCAGCGTCAATCTCACTTGCCGGGTACGGGCGTGGCGGCCCGGGATCGTGAGCATGTCCCGCCGATGATCGCTGGATGGCCCTCTCAACATGTGACCAATAGTGCCGTACAGTCCCCCTCAGTCTTTCATGTCGAATGCATCAGGAGATGATCATGCCCAATGACTCCGCGCTTCAACATCAGTTGGTCCAGGCCATCCAAGATCAGACTGACGTGGAAACCATCAAGGAGCTGCTCGTGCGGGGCGCCACGGCCAACGATGTCGAAGTGATGCAGGCATTTGAGGAACTGTTCGACAGCGCTGCGGAAGCATGGGTACATGCTGTTTCCGCTTTACCCGAGTTTGCAGAAACCTGGTCACTGCGCGAGGCCGCCGATCAAGCGGCGTTCGATCTGATGGAGTGCATCGAGCAAAGCGACGTGGAGGGTGTCTCCCAGGCGCTGGATGACATGCGGGCAGCCGGTCATGACGCCAACGTCGATATGGGGGAGTGCTCGATGCTGGCGCTGGCCGTCAAG
Source organism: Rhodanobacter sp. ANJX3 (assembly GCF_014200755.1). Taxonomy (GTDB): domain Bacteria; phylum Pseudomonadota; class Gammaproteobacteria; order Xanthomonadales; family Rhodanobacteraceae; genus Rhodanobacter. The sequence continues at coordinate 17,277 of NZ_JACHCM010000001.1, forward strand.
TATCGCAGCGACGTTGCGATCATCGAGCTGTTGCTGGACGCGGGAGCCGCCGATGTGAACGACTTTTCCCATGACGCGATCGAAGCACTGGAAAAAGTCGAGGCCGGGTCCTGGAAAACAGCGGTGGAGAGATTGTTCCGTGCTCGAGCGAGTAAATGACAGCGCGTTGAACAACTTCACCGGGTGCCCGTAGCTAAAAATCCGTCGCGACTGGCAACTTTTTTCTCGGCCTGCTCATCGTGTTCGAGACGCGCAGGGCGGCGGTACTGGACAGGATTGCGCAAGTTCATGCGGGTTGGTTCCGCGACCGGTTCGGCGCTTGGGTTTTAAAGATGGCTCAGCCTGTTGGATGGGATGCACTGAGCGTGTAAGCGAAACCTTGCAGCGAAGGACACCACAATCTCCTTCGTCACCTGCTATAAAGCATTTGCTAATTCTCGCTCGTATCTATGTACGAAGCGTGCCAATTTTCAGTCTGTGCCAAGGGAAATCAAAATGGATTTTGCTAGAAGCTTGTGGCTGATGCTGTTTATTGGTCTGATCAGCCTGTGTGGCATGGCACCGGTATCAGCTGCTGGTTTACCGTCACCTCAGGCTGGCCCAGCCAGAACATCGACGGCACCCGCAACAGCCTCTAGTTCATTGAGGGCTCCGCGTGCTGCAATTCGTGCGGAAGCAATTCGCGCGGACGCTAACCAGACGCTGCCGTGCGCCGATTGGTACTCAGGTCAAGGACTGACGGCTTGTTCGCTCAGTGAATGGGAAGATCTAAATGCGGCCGCTTTACAAGCAGAATACGAAAGCGATCAAAGCGCGAGTTACGACCCCACTTGGCTTGGCTGGCAGTGGAATCCAAAACCCTCCCCTGTTCCTATTGGGCAATCTTCTCCCTATCAGACCTGCTGGATTTATGAGGCTGGTCTTGACTGTTATGCATGGGCGGTAACCCACAACTCTGCACCCAATGTTCCACCTTACCTTCCAGAAAAGAACCTCGATCCATCATGTGATTGTGCGGGCGATCCGATCAATCCTGGCATGGGCAGCGAATACCGTGACGAGGCAGACAGCAACCTCGGCCCGCTCAGCTTTCATCGTTATTACAACAGTAATGGCGCGATCACATCCACGCACATCGGAAGTCATTGGCGACACAGCTTTGATCGCAGTCTGGAATATCTGAGCAACGGCGCCACATCGACCGCAACCGTATTCCGGCCGGATGGCTTGCAGGTCGCATTCACCCTGCAAAGCGGTCAGTGGACGACCGATACCGATGTCTCGGACCGCTTAACGACACAGACCAATGCTTCTGGAGTCATCACTGGATTCTTGTATTTCGAGTCCAGCACGCGCGACCAAGAAGCCTACGACGCCAACGGCTTTCTCCTGTCGATCACCAACACGCACGGCCAGCTCACTACCCTGGCTTACAGCACGGCGTCCACACCAACGAATGTGGCGCCGGCCGCGGGACTGCTGTTGACCGTAACCGACCCGCGCGGCCGCGTGCTGAGCTTTACCTACAATTCGCAGGGCAATGTCGCGACAGTCACGCAGCCCGATGGTGGCTCTCTGGCGTATGCCTATGACACGAACGGCAACCTGGTCACCATAACCTATCCAGACAGCAAGACACGCCAGTACATCTACAATGAAAGTTCGCTCACGGGTGGCACCAACCTACCCAACGCACTGACCGGCGACATCGACGAATCGGGAACGCGGTTCACCAGCATTGGCTACAACAGCCAGGGTCAAGCGACGATGTCGACCCTGCCATCAGGCGTCGAACTCACGCAGGTGGCCTATAACAGCGACGGCACCACATCTATAACCTATCCCACCGGCGCACAGACGACATTGAATTTCGTTGCGCCTAACGGATCTTTACACACGAGCACATCCAGCACACCTTGTGGACCCACATGCGATCAGCCCAATGCATCGGCCACGTTCGACGCCAACGGGTATCCCACGTCGCACACTGATTTCAAGAATGTCGTGACCAACACGACCTACGACGTCAACGGCTTGTTGAACCAACAAGTCGATGCCGTGAGAACGGCCGATCAACGCACTAACAACACGTCGTGGAATGCGTCATTGCGTGTTCCGTTGACCCATGCAGTGCTCGACAGCAATGGCAACACCCTGGCACAAACCTCATGGGTCTACGATGCGATCGGTCAACCGCTCGCCCGTTGCGAAGTGGATCCGTCCATCGCAGCGGCGGCGGCCTACACGTGTGCCACGACCGGGACCGTGCCTGCGGGTGTTCGTCGCTGGGTCTACACCTATTGCACCACGGTCAATTCGACCTGTCCCATCACGGGTCTTTTGTTGACGGCAACCGGTCCCCGTACCGACCTGACCCAGACCACCACCTACAGCTACTACACGACCAGCAGCGCCACGAGTTGCGGCACGCCCGGATCAGCCTGCCATCAAGCCGGTGACCCGTATCAAATCAAGGACGCTCTAGGCCATCTGACCACGTATGCGTCCTACGACGGCGCCGGCCGCGTGACGCGGATCACAGACGCCAACGGCGTCAACACGGACATGACCTATACGCCGCGCGGCTGGCTGGCGACCCGCGTCTATGGCGGCGCCACCACCACGTTCGGCTACGACGCGATGGGCGACGTCACGTCGATCAAGGACCCCAGCGGCATCACCACGACGTTTAAATACGACGCCGCGCACCGCCTCACCGATGTCCTCGATGCGCAGAGCAACGATCTTCACTACACCCTGGACGCAGCCGGCAACAAGACGGCGGAACAAACCAAAACCGCCTCGGGCACCGTGGTGCGCAGCCTGTCCCGGCAGTTCAACACGCTGGGCCAGCTCATGGCGCTGATCGATGGACTGAACAAGACCGTCTTCAACGCCGGCTACAGCGACAGCTACGATGCCAATGGCAATCTCACGCACACGGCCGACGGGCTCGGCGTTCAGCGCCAGATGAGTTTCGATGCGCTCAACCGCCTCAATAGCACTCTCGACAACTACAACGGCACGGACACAGCCACGGCCAACACGGAGACGGTGGTGGCTCAGGACGCGCTGGATCGCGTCGTCGGCGTGGGCGATCCCAATCATCTGAATACGGCCTACACCTATGACGGCCTGAGCAACCGTACAACGCTGCAAAGCCCGGACACGGGCACCAGCACCGACACGTTTGATGCCGCCGGCAACCGCCTCGTGCACACCGACGCGCGAAGTGTGGTCAGCACGTCGACCTATGACGCCCTCGACCGCGTGCTCAGCACGACCTACGCCGATGCCTCCCTCAACGTGGCTTACTCGTATGGCGACAGCAATACGGTGACTGGCTGCACCAGCTCCAAGCCTATCAACCGCCTGACCCGCATCGTCGAGAACACGGTCACGACCGATGTTTGCTACGACGCGCGCGGCAACGTCATCCAGAAAAATCAGGTCACTTCTGCGCAGACCGACACCACGCGCTACACCTACACCGCTGCCGATCGGCTGGCGACGGTGACGATGCCGGACAAGACAGTGCTGGCCTACGGTCGCAACACGAATGGCTTGATCAGCACCGTCAAGGTCACGCCCAGCGGCGCCTCCGCGGCGTCCACCGTCATCAGCGCCACGACCTGGCTTCCCTTCGGCCCAATCAGCAGTTACACGTTGGGTAACGGGCAAAAGGTCACGCGAACCTATGACGCCAACTACCGCGTCACCGACATCGCCAGCCCGGGGTTCACCCTCCATCTGGCCCATGACCTCATGGGGAATGTGTCGGCGATCGGGGCCGCGGCGGGCGCCAATCCGGCCACGGAAACCTACCAATACGATCCGCTCTACCGCCTGGGCACCGTGACCGAAGCCAGCGGCACGACGCTGGAAAGCTACACGTATAACCCAACCGGTGACCGGCTGAGCAAAACCGCCTCGGGCTTGGCGACGGGTGCCTACCTCTACACGACCGGCACCCACCAGCTCCAAAGCATCGGCAACGCGTCGCAGGCCAGCGATGCCAACGGCAACACCACGGGCAGCGTGATCGGTGGCGGTACCTATGGATTTGCGTATAACGGGCGCAACCGCCTGTCCCTGGCCCAACTCAACGGGTCAACCGTCGCAACCTATACCTACAACGCCCTGGGTCAGCGCATCGGCAAGGTGACCACCACCGCCGAACGGTATGCCTACAACCAGAGTGGTCAACTGCTGGCGGAATATGGCGCCACCAACCGTGATTACCTCTGGATGGATGATGTGCCGGTGGCGGTGGTGGACAACACCATCAACGGCAGTGTGACCACCAGCACGATCAACTACATCACGGCGGATCAGCTCAATACGCCGCGCGCGGTCACCAACAGCGCGGGAGCGGTGATCTGGCAGTGGGCCTATGCGGGTAACCCCTTTGGCGAGAAGCCGCCATCTTCGTCGTCCGGCTACGTGCTCAATCTCCGCTACCCCGGCCAATATTTTGATGCTGAAACCGGGCTGATCCATAACGACCATCGTGATTACTGTGCAGCTTGCGGGCGCTACATCGAAAGCGATCCGATTGGTCTTGACGGTGGAATCAGTACGTTTACCTATGGATTAAATAGCCCGCTCAGGAATGTGGATCCACTTGGCTTGGAGTCACCACGCGCTGCATCGGGATGCGGAACGATCTCGTGGGCCGCGTGTGGAGCTCTTCCCCCCGTGATACCAACTTGCACCGTGCCGTGCGGCTGCAACAATAGTGATGCCGGGAAAGTATTGGGCGCTATGGGAATGATCATGGCCGGGGGCGGCCCCGAGGATCCACTCGGAGATATAGCGGCTTGGGAAGAGGGGGGCGCGGCACTCGGCGACCTGACAGCTGACGAAGTTGGGCAGATACAAGGTGTGGTCGATCAGGCTGGAAGACCTCTTGACGTTGTAGGTTCAGCAGCAAATGGCAGTAGAACGGCCGCGAGTGACATTGACTACACGACGGCAAATGCCAACATTGAGAACTTTGAAGGATTGGAAGGAGATCTTCCTGGCATCGATCCAGAACACGGCGTTCTTCGCGGCTATGCTGATCCAAATGTCGGGCCATCGATACGTTTTGAGCCAGGCATCAGGCCATTTTTTTCGCCAGGAGGACCGTGAAATTGGAACGCTATTGGATTCGATTCGAGCTTGAGCCTTTTTCCTCGGGGCCTAAGCCAGGCTGCGGTGTTACCGCTCACAATTACGATGACGCGTTGGAAATCTTGAGACGCACAATTTTTAAAGACAAGGTCTTGCCACCCATTCAAGAAGTCATCGAAAAGGTGGACATTTCGTCTCTTGATCAAAAACACGTCATTCCCAATATGGAAGTTCCGACGAGACGGGGTGTTTGGTATCCGAGGGGATTTACTGACATCTTCTAGCGGAGATGGGCCGCTGTTCCAAGGGGGCGCACGAGTTTTTGGAGTGTTCGCATTTCAGTACGGCGCAGCGTCATTGAATGAAATCGGCTTCGTGCCGAAATGATCTAGAGGGGCGGGCGACGAACGGTAGACAACACAGAGATGTTTGCGCAGTGCGCAACGAACTCGCCGTCAGAACTTAGGGCCTTCACTGGCATCTGCTGATCTGATGAGCTGACGTCTGACAAGATATTGGGATAAATCTCTCACATTGCCCGGCGTTCGACTCAATGTGCGTCCCTCGCTCGGCCAAGTGTGGTGCCCATTTACACTAAATTTTTCAGCCTGAGTATTCGAGTGGACTTGGGACACAAGTTTGATCCGCTTGGGACAAATCTTGCTTTCCGCTTTTTACAAAGACTCGTCCGACATCCTCCTATTGTGAAAGAGGATCAATAGCTGAACCGTCAATGCTTGGCTTTTTTTGAAAATCCGGGAAATCACTGCAGGATGTTCAGCTTTTCCCCACAGTTGTGACGGTAGACGCGTTTAGCGTCCGCGCGGAAATGTGCGTCCATGAGCTGGAGTGGCCAGTCACCACTATTGCAAAGCTGATTTTGCTTGAGAACCAAGATATTCAGAATATTGGCTTTTGATCTTGTCCGGAGAAAGAGTGTTGGCAATGGAATCATGTTCGACATCATATAAATATCCTGTGGCCTCACCCATATGAGAACAGCTGGACGAGTCAGGCACCTGTTCAATAAGCAATAAGTTACGGTGGCCATTTAACCAGGCTACGGATCCTAAATTCTTATATTTACAGTCTGTGCTCAAAGTGCTCTGCAAATTAATCTTTTCCCCAACTGAAACTTTTTTCACCGCATTGTTTACAAGCAGGTAAGCGCTACTTACCCAAGTCCCTTCCACGCCACCGTCGCTCGCATTAACGAAAAATGCGAGCGAGTCCGGAGACCAACTTATCTCGGTGAGCCGAGGTGAATACATCGAGTCGGTGAGATCGGCTAATGTTTTTCCGCCCACTATAAGCATCAGTTTATTGTTGGTGAAGGTGATCGTTTTTTTACCGTCGGGTGACCGTGCCGAGAAAATATTCAGTGTTGAATCGGTATTTTCTCCGACGTCCTTAGCGTTCTTGGACCAGATACCTCCATCTGCATTTGATGCAAAGGTTGCGCCGATGAAGGCCATTGAAAAAAGGACGGTTGCAACTTTTATCATGTTCATCGAACTTCCTGAAATCCTGGTGGACAAGAGAAACTATCTGGGAGCCCGCTTATTGTTGTGTATGCAGTCTGTTTACCAAAACTGTTTGCATTCGCGTTGGAGTTGAATCGATAAATATCAAAACGAACAGTGCCGCTGTTTCGCACATTTTTGTCACCCACATCTCCTATGGTGAAGGTCGATGAAGATGGACCACCCTGGCCCATATTAAGACCCGTCGCTTGGATCGTCACCGAACCCATAGCATTCACAAGTGCCGCCTGCGATGCCGTCCTGTCTGCGATCGTTCCATACGGTAAACCGAACGCTGCGGGGCTCAAGGCAACGGAACCAGGCTGGGGCGGAATTCCTAACGCGCCACTGCTAAGCGCTTGCTTCGGTCCAATTCCCGAATATTTTGCATAGCCCACACACGTCTTGCAAAGGCCCAAGAAATCGATGTTTTGAAATGGTGCATTACCAACGTATGCATAGGTGCTAAATCCGCCATCCAGTCCAATGGGATCGCTCTGTAGATACCGTCCAGTGTCTGCCTCGTAGGTGCGATAGACGTTGTAGTTCGTCATTGTCTCGGCATCAAAATATTGGCCGGGGTAGCGCAAGTTGAAAACATATCCTGTCGACGACGTGGGCTGTTGTTCACCAAATGGATTGCCCTGATAGGCCCACTGCCAAATCACCGTACCTCCATTGTTGGTGACGACTCGTGGTGTCCCCAGGCCATCTGCATGCACGTAATTAAAAACGCTGGTAACCACACCGCCGCTGGTGGTGTTGTCGATGACGGCGACAGGAGTACTGCCGAGCCACACGTAATCGCGGTTGGTCGTGCCATATTCTCCGATCAATACGCTGGCTTCGTCGTAAACATAGCGCTCCGCCAACGGCTGCGATGGGGACGGCCCCTTGCCGATGCGCTGACCCAGTGCGTTAGTGGTATAGACCGCGACCGTCGTATTATTGGCTTGCGTGAGCGTCAAACGATTGCGGCTATCGTAGGCAAAACCATAGGTGTTACCGCCGATGACGTCGCCGGTCGTATTACCGTTGGCATCATTGGCACGCGTTACGGCGCCGACGCTGTGAAGCTGATGGGTGCCAGCGGTGTATAGGTAGCTACCGGTGGCTAGTCCTGACGACGTTTTGGAAACACGGTCACCCGTCGCATTGTAAGTATAGCTCTCCAATGCAGTGCCATTGGCTTCTGTTGCACCAAGCAAGCGATACAGCGAATCGTACCGGTATGTCTCGATCGCTGGGTTGGCGCCAGACGCATTACCAATAGCCGTGATATCCCCCCTCGCATCCAAAGCAAAGTGCAACGCCAATGCCGGACTGGTGACATCGGTGACGCGGTAGTTGGCGTCATAGGTGCGCGTCACCGTCTGACCGTTCCCCAGCGTGTATTGGCTGACTGGACCAAACGGTAGCCAGGTGATTCCTGTAACCACATTGGACGTTGAAGAGGCACCGCTGGGATGTACAGCAATACTGCTGACACGACCATCGGTGTCATAGTTATAGGTCGTCTGTGTGCCATCGGGTGAGGTCATCGCCTGCAGTCGATCAGCTGAACTATACGCGTACTGGGTAACGTCGGTATGAGCAGCCGTGAGCTGAGATTTCTGTAGCACATTTCCGTGCGGGTCATAGCAGTACACCGTGGTGACGGTGGCTTCGATCACACGTGTCAGTCGACCCATGGACGAGGAGTTGGTGCAGCCCGTGACGGCGTTGGCTTCATCGTATTTGTAAGTCACGTTGGCCGTGGTGTCGACATACGTGGTTCCGGTCCGTCGATTCAGGGCATCATAAGTGGACGTGCTTACGATGTTTTTGGCATCCGTGTGATTGAGCACGTTTCCAGCCGCATCGTAGGTGCTGCTGCTCGCACCTGTATCTGGGCTCGTTTGTCCCGTGGCATTGCTTAAGCCATCGTAGATGTAAGTGGTATTGAAATAGGAGGGATCGGTGACCTTCGTTGTGTGATCCAGCGCGTCATAAGCATAGTTTGAATAGGTGTTAGCCGTGGTCCCCGCGCCGCCATAATCATTGAATGTTTGGTATGGACGGTTAAGGAAATCGTATTCCTGAAAGCGCGCGACGCCCAAAGCGTCGGTGTTGTATTGCAAGTTACCGGCAGGGTCGTAGCCCGCCGGCGCTGTGCCGCTGCCGTCGCTGCTGGCATCAAACACCGTTTGGTTCAATCCGTCGATGACTTTCGTGAGTTGGCTCAACGTGTTGTAGGTGCGCGTCAGGCTGCGGCTGGGCGTGATGCTGTTAACTGCATAGGTGCTTTCACCGATGCGGTTACCGTTGGCATCGAGGGTGTAATGGATATGGTTGCCCTGCGCATCGGTGATATCGGTAAGCCGATGGGCATCGTCGTAGCCATACGTGATGGTTACACCATCCGGATCGGTGACGGCAGCAATAGCGCCATAGGGCGTATAAGTGGTCGTCGTCGTGGCACCCGCCACGGTACGCGTGTGTAACCAACCGCGCGGCGTATAAGTGAACGTGGTGGTGACGCCATTGGCGTCTTGCTGGGACAGTATCCGACCCGCACCATCATAGTTAAGGTAAGTGGTGGCGTGGCCCATTGCATCCGTCACGGACTTCAGATCACCGTGGCGATGGCTGGTGCTATCGTCCAGGTAGTAGGTATTGATGATGGTATCGGTGACATCCGTGCGCGGACCATCCATGCTCAAGGGCAAGCCGATCAATGGGCACTGAGTAGCATCGACCGCATCGCAATACGTTCTGATCCATTGGCGTACTCCGGTCGGCGCGTTCGCTGCACTGCCACACGTATAGCTGGCAGCACCGGATACCGCGGGATCGATATCGCATTGAGCCGTCACCTGGCCTCGCGAGTTGTAAACCCAAGCGCTTTGCACCACTGCATTGTTATTGGCATCCAACGTGATACGCGTCAGTGGGTTGCGCAGTACATTGTCCCAAGTCGTGTTAATGGTTCGCTGCCAGGGAATAGATGGGTCCGTTGCGCCAACGGCCTCGATCCGCTGTGTTTCTAGGCCGGCAGTGTTGTAGGTCGTGTCGGTCTCATTGCCATCGAAATCGGTAAAGCTCGCCGGATAGCCATTGGTGTCATAGGTGCGCCCTTCCCAAGGCTGCTTGCAGTAAGCGTCGTTGCAAGGGTTTGAACTGGAAGTCAGCTGAAGAGCACCAAAACCATTGTCTTGGGTGAAAATATTGAGGGCAGCGCCCAATGGTGTCGTGAGAGTGAATCCCGAAATGCTGCTCGCACCGGCCCCGCCGGCAAAGCTGCTGGAGACTGCCTTACCGGCGCTGTTATAGCCCGTACTCTCATAACGCACGCCTTTCTCATCAACGACACCGGTCAACGCATTGGGCAAGCTTGAGCCGGCAGTCAAGGCAGATTCGTTGTAAACGTACTGGCGGGTGGACATATCGGGATATTGCACCGACGCCAGGTTGCCGTTGCTGTAACCGTAAGTCAGTGCGCCTCCGTCAGGCAAGCTCACGGTCTGCAAACGTCCGCTGCCGTCGTAGCTGAAACTCAACGTGCGACCGGTCGGGTCGGTGACGGTCTGCAAGCGGGAGCCGCTGTATGCCAGCGTGGTCGTTTGGCCTGATTCATCGGTGATGGATTGCAGTGCACCGGCGGCCGAGTAATGCTCGAACTGTCGAGGTTCAGCCATGAAAACGAGAAAGCTGCCATCAGGTTGCGCAGTTAGCGTATCGGCGACATCAGCGTCTGCTACCCATGCGCCGCCACTTCCCGGTTCAAACCGTTCGCTGCGTCCATCAGGCCGGTATAGCTTTAAGTAGGACGTGCCGGTGCCATCAGGCAAAGTATTGAGCAGCACCAACGAACGGTCGAACGAATGCCGCCACTGTGGTCCCAATGTGGAAGATGCTACATACCCGATGCTGTTATAGAAGCGACGGAACGTCAGCCACGGCGAAGCGTCGAAGTCCGTGTCCTGCTGATATTTATTGCCCGTCGCGAAGTTGATGGGATCGGTGACCATCACCGTTCCGGGGCAGATGATCGCGACATCACCACCTGCTTGACCATTGCCACCGTTGCAATCGCCTGCGTCGCCGGTATTTTTGCCAGGATCGTTGTTGTAGAAGGTCAGACGGATCGTGATGACATTCGATGGACAATAAATGGTTGGACTGGTACTCGGTGCATACTGGACCATCGCTTCTTCGCCGTAGCTGGGTCCTTGGGGGTCGGAGGGTGGAACCGACTGGGCGACGCAATTGGCGGGATAATCCGTAGGATAACGAGTAGTCAGGTAGCTTTTCGCACTCTGCACCGCATCGTCGAGAGAATTGAAGTCGAATGTGACCTGATTGCTGCTCGCGTCATAGTCCGTGTAGTAGTACGGTGTGTCGTATCGCGAAGTTGAGGTCTGCGCATGACTTACGGTCGCCCAGCTAAAAACCAGCACCACGGCAGCTAGGGAACTAAGAAAACGTCCAACACGAGCAAGTTGGTCTAACCAAGCAATCGTCCGTGACATGTTTTTTCCTTAATTGATGAAGTGGCTTAGCGAGTTTTGCCCTTGGATGATGTTCTTCCTTGTCTTTGTGCATGCGATGTGATGCCAATCACGTTCCTGTGATCGTAGATAAAAAAGATGTCACGTTCTCAAGATGCTCGTCCCAAGACAACTCAGCCCAAGAGCCTTTCCAATGACATCCACAAGCTTGTAAATAAATAGTCGTTTGAGCAGCGCACCACCCTCGAAGCTCTGCCTGGGCGGTTGATCTGAGCGCGTTGAAGCCTTTACGCATCTGTTTCCAATCGACTTCAGCGATGGAATTGATCCCATCTGAAATGTGGCTGCTTATGGCCGATTGGCGCCGGTTCCTCAAAGGTCGCTGCCCGACCCCAAATTGCCGATGGCTATCGTCCGGTTTCGGGAGGCCCAATCTCAACGCAAGGACGTGCAGATAGATTCTGCCTAGCCCACGCTGCTACTGACAAGTGGGGACACGTCAGCGGGCATCTCACTTGAGTTGAAATTCGCTACGCGCAACGAGGGTCCTAAGTGTCTATGGAACTCTGGGCGATTCACTTCGCGTCCCGTATTTGCTGGCTGCCGCTGAAATGCTGAAACGAGCGGGCCTGGATCCAGAAGACCTGGTCGCACAATTGAAGCCCCTGTAGCGAGAGACCTTCGCCTCTGGCAGCATCCGAGCTGACCCGCACAAGGATGGACCAGACATGACGCTGCCGGATAAGCATTCCACGTTGCGCGACGTGTTGAAGGTGTTCGCCGAAAGCGGTGAAAAGCCCTGGACGCTTCTGCTGAGTGAAGTTCAGGCCAAGCTCAACGCGCGTGCGGACACCGCTGACTTGGCCAAAGCCAAAAAGGCCGAAATCCGAATTGAGTTGGACGCTCTGGGCGCGCGATGCAGCGAGGCCATCGCGGGCCTGCGGCCGGAGCGTTGCAATCAGCTCACCGAAGACGAAGTCTGCGCATATTGTCGAAGAGGACTGAAACTGATGCGGCCGCAGCTGGCCGATTTCCGCGACGCACGGAAAGGGCCACCCCTGAAAGGGCACGCACCGATCGCTGGAGAGCGGGGTGCTTTCATCTATCACTTCAAGCCGATCGAAGCGTGGTGGCGTCAGCACGCTGAAGAGGCGAATGAGAACCATCAAGTCGGTGCCAACGTCCGGTGGAACAGTGATGAATCGCTGCACAAACGACTGCGTGCACTCGAACTGAAAGAGGAAGACCGAGCGCGGGAAAAAAGAGCAATCCAGGCCGCATTGGAGGCGCGCGTGACTGCATTTGCAGGGGTCGAACCGGAAACACTCCTGGAGGTGCGGCAATTCTTGCTGCATCAGGCGGCTTCGTTGCACGCCGCCGTTGCCGTGGAGCAGCCGTGGATCGTGGATGCGTCCGGCAAGATTACGGACAGTGCATGGCTTCCATTCGATCGATGCGATGAGATCACTGGCCTCTTGACTGACGGTGGCTCCATCCAGAATTTCTCTCTGACATCTGCTCTGGAACTCGACTGGACTGACGGGGAAGCGTGGCAGGCCTGGCGCTATGTTCTGAGCGTCGCTGTCGAAAACGCCCGCGTAGACTTCAATGTCCACGGGGCCGAGATGCAGGTCGCCAGAGCGTTGGAAGGGATCGAATTTGATCCAGACAGACCACCCCGAGACCGGGCTCGCAGCTGATCTCTGCCGCATTGAGCAGCGATTTTCAATTTTGATTTTTATGTAAACGCCGGCTGAAGCCCATAGGCGTTTTCGAGCCATGGGGGAAATTTGCATCCAAACGTGAAAACTTTCTTCGCACCTTGGAGCGACTCCAGCAGCCGCTGGAGCTGTCATCAACCAAGGAACAATCATGAAGATCAAAAATTCCCAGCAGCGCCGCGCGCGCAATCCAATGGCCTCAACTCAGGCCCCTGCGACGCAAAAGCGTTCTGGGGCAGGAAGCGATCGAAACCGCCAAGCCAAAGCACAGGAACGCTTCAAAGGCCTCATTAAAAACTGCACCAAGCTCACCATCCAGATGCTGCGAGGTGGCCTGGACATCAACGAGTTGCCGATGACGGTAGCGTGCCTGCGCGAAATGCAAATGAAGCCCAATGGGATTCAGAAAAGGTCCGAGGCAGAAGTCACGGAGATCGTCTACCTGGCTCTGGCTTACATCTTCTACGCAGAACTCGCATCCAAACGCTGCGACATCGTGCGCATCGCTCGCATCGCCGAATTCGTGGCCGAGGTGCGCGGTCCTCGCACCCCACTTCTGAACCAGCTTGCCGATGGCCTTGCCAACGTGGCCAACGCATGGAACGCCGGGCAAATCGTGGCGTAAGCGATTTGTCCGCAACCTGGCCGGGGCGACCGCGATGCCCCGGCTCTTCTCAACCGCGCAACGTTGGCTCGACGGCTTCGAGCTTCCACACACCTCAACCTAAACCGTTAGACAGGTCGCCGACCTGCGTCGTGTCAGTCCTTACCGCTCAATCACAAAGGAACAACTCATGTCCACCGAAGGAAACAGTGCACTGCAACTTGATCTGGTAAACGCCGTCCTGAACCTGGCGCCGCCTTATGTCATCTCAACGCTTCTACGGAATGGCGCTGACGCCCGTGACCTCGACTTTCTTCAGGCGCTGGAAGATGTTGACGCGCATTCAGCGCAGGCGGCGGCGTGGTCTCAGCGTGTGAGGGCATTTCCCCTGGTCGTCACAGCTTTGAACTGGCGGTCGATCATGGACCAGGCGGCTTTCGATTTGGTCGATGCCATCGAAGCCAATGACCTTGCCGATGTCCAATCGAGCTTGGAAACACTTTCGGCAGGCGGCGAAGATGCCAACTTCGACATGGGAGAGGGCTCAATGCTCGCTCTGGCGGTTCGCCATCATTCCGACTTGGACATTATTCGACTCTTGCTAACAAAGGGCCACGCTGACGTTGGTGGCTTTTGTGCTGATGCGTTGGAGGCGCTTGGCGAAGCGGAGGAGGGGCCTTGGAAAATCGCAGTAGTCCATTTTTTCCGGCGATAGGCAATCCGGTTGCGGATCCCAGCCTCTTTTCGTTGATCCACGTCACTGGCTTGCACCTCAAGTGGGTCATCGTCACTTCGCGGTCGGCCGGCGCAAGGGCGCGCCCTCGTCCATTTCATTCCCGCCTTCCACGGCGCGCATGGCGCTTGTTCCAGGTGCTGCCTGCCTTTTCCCGCTTCGCTGCTCGAGGCCCACGGCGCAATCCAGCGTCGAAGGAAAACGACATGGGCATTCTTCTCGACAACAAAGGCAACTACCGACTGACCGGCAAGACCACGGAGCAAGACGTGTTGGCCGCCGCCGAGGGCATCCTCTTGGCCAAGCTGGAACGCCAAGGCAGCATGGGGAACCCCAGCGACGCCGCAGACTTCTTGCGGATGCGGCTCGGCGGTCTGAGGCACGAAGAGTTCCATGCGGTCTGGCTCGACAACAGGCACCGGATCCTTTCCACCGAAAAGCTGGCCAGCGGCACCATCGACGGCGCGACGATCCACCCCAGAGAAGTCGTTCGAGCCGCTCTGAACATCAACGCAGCCGCGGTAATCTTTTCGCACAATCACCCCAGCGGCGTCACTGAACCCAGTTCGGCAGACCGGGAAATCACCCGGCAACTGAAAGATGCCTTACAACTGATCGGCGTGCGGGTCCTCGACCACCTGGTGGTGGGTGCTGGTTCGCCGGTGAGCCTGGCGGCGAGGGGGCTGATGTGAGCCCCGCTCGCCCATTTGGTGAAAGAATGCGTGCTGGCCAACCAGGACGACAGGGATGATGACCAAAACCTCAAGAGAAGCGCCCCAGCATTGGGGCGCTCGCCTCATCGCCTCGATCGCGCTTCTGCCGCTAATCACGGCGCTCCTTTACCTCAACGGGTGGGCCTATCACGAGGGCTATCTGGACTACTTCCATTTGCCATCCTCCATGTTTCCGTTGGATTTGCAGGAAACGCTGGTCCATGGCGTGGCCGCCTGGTTGAATGGCGCAGCCGCGGCGTTAACGTGGATGATTCACAGTGTGGTGCAGCACTGGTTCTTGGTTATCCTGACTATCCTTTTTATAACCAGCATCGGACCGTTTAGACGGTGGTTCCTAACCTTCGTCAGAAGGAAACGGCCGCCGACGTTCGCAGCGAAATGGCACCTGCCGGTCTGGATGAGAAAGCTGGCTTGGCAGCTAATACGTGCCGTATCAGTGTCGTACCTGGTGTTCTACATACCCTTTACCATTTTGAGCTTGCTAGTCATCGGGCTTCTCGTTCTGGTGGCACCTTTTCAAAGTGTGGGACGAGGTATTGCGGCGAAGGACGCGGCTACTAATTTTGCCGCCTCGCCAGAAGCGTTCCTGACCGCACCCGACGGGGTGCGGCGCAGCTTACGCGTAATGAGTTGTGAGGGCCCGTTTTGTGCGCTGTATACGGAAGGGCACGCGGTAATCGTGCCTCGCGATAGCGTGACGTGGGCGACTTCGCCAATGGCGGGTGGCATCACCTCAAAAGCAAAATAAAGTTCCAACGAAGTCTTTTGGCAGCTCTTTGCCTACTTCGTCTGCATACCGCGCTCACCGCTTGATTGCTGGCGATGCCATTTGCGAAGGTGCCGGTTATATGCGCTCGATAGCGCCCTTGAATTAAAAAAATATAACCCCATGTTCGACTATGACGCAAGTTCGAGCTGATCGCAAATGGCAGGGGTGACAAGCGCGTCAGTTGTTGCCTAAAGAGTCAGAGGGGTAAAGCATGAGTGGGAGCGAAGGCGAGCCAATTCGGGGACAAATCTTGGCCTTATCGGGCGGGGGATATCGCGGGCTGTACACCGCGAAAATACTCGCTTGTTTGGAAGAATCGCTTGGGCATCGAATCGCCCGGCATTTCGACCTGCTGGCTGGCACGTCGATCGGCGGCATCATTGCGCTCGGGCTCGCTTGCGAGCTGCCTGCGGCCAATTTAGTTGGCTTTTTTGAAGAGCACGGCAGCGTTATTTTCAAAAAGAGGGCGCAGGGCTTTTTCAAATCCAAATACGCTTCAGATGGGTTGGCCCAGTTGCTCGGGAGCGCTGACGTATTCGGGTCGCGCACTCTGGCCGACTGCTCCCATCCGGTGGTCATTCCCTCCATCAGCTACACCACCGGCGATCCGGTGATGTTCAAGACCGCACACCACTCAACGTTCCACATTGACCACAAACGGCGGCTTGTTGACGTCGCACTCGCGACCAGCGCCGCTCCCAGTTATTTTCCCCGGCACGTTTTTGACCACACGCAATACGTTGACGGCGGACTGATTGCAAACGCACCGGGCCTGATTGCTCTTCACGAGATGGAGACGTTTTTGGGCGTGCCCGCTTCGAACGTTCGCCTCATGTCCATTGGCACGATGTCGAGCAAATATACGGTCGATCCGGCGCGCAATCGCGAGGGTGGCGCGGTGGATTGGGGTGGTGGAAACCCGATCGAAATGTCACGTCGGCTGTTTGGCTTGGCAATCTCAGCTCATGAGACGTTGACGTATTACATGTTGCGTCAACGTTTGCCGGACAACCGCTACATGCATGTCGATGACACGATCACGGATCAATCGGCGCGTGCCGTCGATTTGGACAAGACGGATGCTGCGGCCCAAGAAATTTTGCTCGGTCGGGCCATACAGCGCGCAAAGGTGGTTCTGGGAGATCCGCAATATCAGTCTTTGATCGCCTATGAAGCGAACGCCCCTCACTTTTTCCACGGTTTGCCCACGTCCAGCTCGGAGAATGCCAATGCGTAAATTTACAAAGCTGTTGCACGGCGATTCGGCGTTCTATGAGGCGATCGTGCCGACAGACCTTCAAGAGTCTGAATTGCGCAAGGCGAAAAATAAAATTCGCGACCGGTTGCGCGTTCGGATTGAGGCGGCCACAAAAACCAAGCTCGGGATGGAAAAAACCGTTGCGCCGCGGTTCCGCACGCAAGGGTCGTGGGCGTATCGCGCATGTGTGCAGCCCGACCATATGCCACCACAGGAAATGGACTGGGATTACGGGGTTTATCTGCCGGTTGAAGCTTGGGAAGAAACGGGAACCCCCCGAGTTGCTGCGGCGGCTTATTTTGAATTGGTCGAGGCCCTGCTCGGTGAGCTCGCGCATGAGCAGGGATGGCGACTGGGCAAAGACAAGAACCATTGCCTCCGGGTGCATGTTGCTAAGTGGGCACATGTTGACGTCGCGCTGTATGCCGCGCCTGCCGAACAGTTTGCGCGCGTATCTGACCGAGAAATTGAGCGGGTGGAGAAGCGAGCGTTTGATGCAGCCACTGCATCGCTCGAACAGTTGAACGAAGCTTCAGAAATTTCTTCCCAGGATTGGGACGATTTCGAGGGCATGATGGTCGCCACCCGCAAGGGCATTTGGGAGCCATCTGACGCGGAGGTCATTGCTGGCTGGTTCCGTGATCAACTCAAAATTCATGGCGACCAGCTGCAGCGTGTTTGGCGCTACGTGAAGGCTTGGCGCGATCACAATTGGCAGGAAGGTGGTCCTACGTCGGTCTTGTTGATGCTGGCCATCTGCCGGCATTTTTCGAAGCAACCCGGGCGCGATGATAAGGCTCTGGCCCATGTTGCGCAGTTCATTCCAGCAGCCGTCGCTGGCGATTATTACGAAGAAGGGATCGACAGCGAACACAACTTCAACCGACTCGATGCTACGCAGCGGCTGGATGCTCGAAATCGAGCGATCCTGCTTGAACGTGCGCTACGCGAGTCGCTTACCAATGTGACGCAGCCGAAGAGCGCAGTGGTTATTGCGCTTCGTGGACAGCTTGGTCAGCGGATCCCTAATCGGGAGGCGGATGTTGAAACCGACTCTCCCGCCGACAAGGTCAGGGAGACACCTGCTCGTCCAGTGGTTACACCCGTCGTTAAAAGCAGCTACGCGGGTTAATCCGAATGTCTGTGTCCCCGCCCGACGTGGAGGTCATGCGTTACTTGGTGGCGCAAGGCTTTACCTACGTCGCGCGTCGCCATGGCGCCGTGCGATTTCGAGGCCCATTGAAATGCAGGCAAGGACCGATTCAGGTCGATCTGAGCATTTCGGACTGGGATTTTATTTCGTATCCAACAATCCGATTGCGCGATCGGCCGGCGGCTTTGGAGGGTGTTCAGGCGCACATAAGCGCAAGCAATGGTCTTTGTTATTACACCCAGGGGTCCGTGGTGCTTGATCGGTATGACCCGATCAGCGCTGTGGCCCAATGCTTGGCTCAAGCGACGCACGTGCTGGACGAGTTGGCGCTCAACCCGGATTACCGACGCGCTGAACTCACCCGTGAGTATTTGGCTAATTGGTCAGTCGCCCAAACACCTGGACCGTTGCCAGTGGTCAAGGCCGGCGTTTCAGTACTTAGCACCCATGTGCGTATGGCCGCGATCGGAGCAAGGTTCCTGATTTTTGCGGATGACCTTCAAGAGTTGGAAGCTATTTCCGGTGCTTTGGACGAGTCGTTGACTGATTACGGTTCGGGAGCGGCCTGGGTGCTTCGCACGCCCCAATGGCCGCCGATGAGCCAGTCTTTTCCCAAGGATGTGCGGTCGTTATTTGCTTGGCTGAAGGCTTGGGACAAGAACTTGTCCGGCAACTTTCAGAACCGCTTGGGTCATGATCGTGAATATCTGAAACGTGCCAACCTTTATCTCGTAGTCGAAAGTCCGGCAGGGTGGCTTGGTGTGTGTGTTCCCCTCGGGAGCGAGACTACCCGTTTGCTGGGCAAACGAAATCCATCCGCTTACCGGCAGTACATGCATGCCAAGGGGAAGACCCAGCCCGTTACGCGTCTTTCGGTGATTGACTGGAGCGCAGCGTTTGTCCACTCCCGAAACCTCACGTTTCAGGATTTGACGGATAAGCGGATCACGTTGATTGGCTGTGGCGCAATTGGCAGTCACTTGGCCGAAGCACTGGTGCGATTGGGAGCAGGGCAAGGAAAGCGCGGCCGGCTTCGTATCATTGATCCCGACTTGATGGGTTCCGAAAACTTGGGGCGGCATGCCCTGGGTTACCCGTCGCTGTTTCAAGAAAAAAGCATCGCCATGGAGCACGAGCTAAAGCGAACATTTCCATTGGCGAAAGTGGTGGGGGTCGTCGGCAATGCTTTGGCGGTGAGCGACCTTTTTGAAGGCGACCTGGTTATCGATGCTACGGGTGAGGAGGCACTCAGTGAGGCTATCAACGCGCGCCACTTAAAAGCGGGTGCCGCAGCGGGCCCGATGCTCTATGTTCGGATTTCGGGCACGGGTGGTGCCGTGCAATCACTGTGGGTGGATCCTGAAAAGGGTGCGTGCTTTCGTTGTCTTCGCACAAACGTTCCCCAAGGTCATCGAGCCGAACGGTTTCCGATTGAAAAAAGCGACGACGCGGTTTGGGTCATGAAAGGCTGTCATGCCGTAACTCTCTATGCGGTCTCTGCTCCCATGCACGCGGCGGCATTGGCCGCGGACGTGGTTGCCGATTGGCTCAAAGGCGACGTCTCCCCGCGTCTTCGCGTGGTAGTGAGGCCAGGTGCCGACGTCCATCCGGTCAAAAGCCAAAATCCTAAACGGCTAGAGAACTGCCCGGCTTGCAGCCCCGTCATCGCCGCACTGCGAAAGGCTGGTTGATGGATGAGCGATTTGTTCTAGGTCAAGTAGACGAACCTGCCGCTTTGGTCTTTGCCAATCCAGTGATCGCCGACGGACTGGTGCTGATAGAAGGGAGCGTTCTATCCGTTATTGCTCGTTACCGACAATTGACGAGGCATGCCCCCGAAGCGGGCGGCATTTTGCTGGGATGTCGGCGAGGCGCGCATCTGCACGTCACTCAACTCACTGTTCCCGGGCCTAAGGACGTGGCAACGCGCGTTTCGTTCGAGCGAAAAGATCGATGCCATCAACAGCAGGCCCTGCGAGCGTGGGAGCAATCAGGGCATACCGTAGATTATTTGGGGGAATGGCACACGCACCCCGAGCGTTCCCCGACCCCGTCCCCTACCGATCGGCGCGCTTGGGCTGAGATCCTGCAAAAGCGAAACGAGCCTCATGCATTCCTCATTGCTGGAACTGAGGTGGTGCTTTGGGCAGGCTGCGCGATTATGGGCGCCTTAGCGCGACTAACGCCTATAGATATTACTGATCGGTCAACTTCGCCTTTGTGAGCCGGCCTGAGCATGGCTAGATAAGCACTTGTTTGCTCTGATCCACGTTCGCCAGACCGAGCCATCACCCGCGAGCTTAAAGATGCCTTACAGCTCCATCGGCGCGCGACTGCTAGACCACGTGGTGGTGGGCGCCGGTTTGCCGGTGAGCGTGGCGGCAAGGGGCTGATGTAAACGAAACTTCTTGGGTTCGGCAACGTGTACGCCTGAGAGCGTGCAGTATATGGGACGGTATTCGTCCTTCCCTATGTTTGCCAAATTCTGCATTGCACTGGAAAACGCGAGCCAGCAGTAGCTAACCGAGATGTCGAACGAGGCTTAGTTCAAGCATCGATAAATTCAACGAAGCGTTTACCGAAATCGGTTAACGTCATGGTGATGAAGTTAGGGCCACTGGCTGAAGATGACGCCCCAACTGGAACGGCGATCACCCCCCATGACTGAAGGTCCCGAGTTACACGTGCGATCAATCCAGTATCCGTTCCTTTGGGGACATACGCCTTCACTTTATCGAAATAGCTGTTTTGAACACTGCGCTCGCCGGCGTTAAATCCTTTGATTATTTGAGGGGTGAGTGATTTGAAATAGGGCAAAAGTTTCAAATGAACACCGGTCATGCCAGCGAGCGTCGCCATAAACATTTGCTGCATTGCTTCGTCTGGAGCGGCATCGAGTGCTCCACTGATCACGGCCTGTTTGATGGCTCTGAGCTTTTCAGCGTCGGCGGTTCGTGTCGCCATAGATGCTGCGGTGAACAATGTCGAGACAAAGGCTTCATCGTTGATCAAGTCTTCTTGCGACCGGAAGACCTTATCCTGAAGAGAGTTTATCGCTTCCATCATGAGCTCAATTGCTCGTCGTTGCCTTCGCTCAAAGGGCGATTTCACAAAGGCATGGAAAGCTTCTCCGATGGCGCCTCCAACAAGCGGTATGGCTTGGACGCCAATCGAAATCACTCGATAAATCTTGTCTGTCTCAGACTCAACGATTGGTTCGACAAGGTCCATCGTCAGCTTCTTTTCGCCCTGATCGCTCATACCGCCTGCCGGATGCCGAATACTGAGTTGGGGCGAGTGTGGCTCCGCCAATTGAATTTTGCACTTCGTTCGCACACAAGACAGTTGGTAATCGGGAGCTTGGCGGCTCTAAGCTCGATCAAATCGTAGGCTGTGGAACCTATGGCGCTCGACACATAAATGAGCGCACCATGACGTTGGGGGAATGGTCCAGCTGCGCTTGAGAGCCCGTCTGGGGCAATTCGACACTCAAGCGCTAGCGTTGTCACCAATGGGCTGCGGATACTATTTCATCTGGAAGAGAACACGGGGAACAAGGGAATGAGGTGGAAACGATGGCTAGAAGATCTCCGGCGCAGCTTTATTGTGGAATCCATCCGAAGTGATGAGCGAAGCGCGGGTGGAATTTTGCTGGGGCACGATATGAACTGGGCCTTTTGGAATGGCATAGGCGGTGGTCAGGCTGATTTCGACGAGCCCAGCGGAAATCTCTCTCCACGGGACCGAGCGATGCTTTATGAGTATCTCAACCAAAAAGCCCATGTAGATGAGCTTATCCACGCATTTGACAAATTCGCGCAACCCGTAAATGTGGCTCGGGGAGCAACCATTGTCGACATCGGATGTGGACCCTTCACTTTTGGGCCTGCCTTAGCCAACGTCTTGGGAAACGGCGTTTCTTTCCGATATTTTGGAGTTGATCGCGCAGCATCAATGCGTGCGCTGGGAAAAGAGCATGAGGCCAAATATGAGGCCAATGCACGTCTTAGTGTTGTTCCAACACGACGTGTGCAAAGTCAACGCAAAGCTAAGCGTTGAAGCCAGCAGCCTCAAGCAGAAATGGCGCAATGCCCACGTCAGCAGTGGCCTGGAGGCAATTTCAGAAAGTCTTGTGGTGCGGCATTTTGCTCAAAATGCCCCGAACCCACGTTACTGTGATGTACATCACATTATTCAATCTTGACTTGCTTTAAGCGCTTGACGAAGACAAAAGAACTGCTTCCATGTTTGCGTGGGGGCGAGCAGACGCTGGGTGTCAGGTCGGCGGCCACTTCGGTGTTCTTCGGTCAAGGATGACCATTCAACGTTTTCCCCGAACCGGAAAGCGTCTCATCAGGATGATGAAATGTCTCAACAGCATGCTCGCCCCCACCTCCAAACTCACTCTCGCGCTGCCGGCCACTCAGCGGTCGCCGGTGCCGCCTATCGCTTGGGCCTTCGTCTCTACGACGAACGTGCCCAACGCTGGCATGACTATCGGAAACGTGCCCTCGGCGAAGAAATCGTCAGGGCTTTGACCATCGCCCCCGAGGGCTCGCCGGCATGGGCCACCGATCCCAGCGAACTCTGGAACCGTGTGGAGGCGGCGGAAAAACGGAAAGACGCCCAGATCGCAAGAGATTTTCGGATACCGATTCCTTTCGGGCTGAGCGATGAAGAGGCTGGCGATCTAGCCGAAGAAATGTCTTGGTTCATCGTTAAGGCTCTGCATACACCTGTCTCTATGGGCCTGCATCGCGACGGCGAACTCGACGCGCTGGGCGAACTCAAGCCGCCAGAAAAACAGGGTTACCACGCCCATTTGTTTTTCCCGACACGAAAGCTTGAGCAGATAGAGGGTGCCGACGGCAACTCCGACTGGGGCCTCGGTGCAAAGTTTGTGGCGCTCGCCAACAAGAACTCCTCCGGCGCTTTTGTTGAAAGTTTGAATGCGAGGTGGGCGGAGCTGTCGAACAAATTCACGGCTGCCAACGGTCTGCCTGCTGACTACACGCATTTGAGTTATGCGCGCCAGGGACTGGCTCTTGAGCCTCAGCCCAAGCTCGGGCGCGGCGCCGTGGCGCTCGAGCGCAAAGGCTTCTTCACCCAGAAGGGCGACGCCCTTCGAAACCACATTTTGGTCGCGTCCAAAGTTTATGAGGCCGCGCACTCGGTCGTGCTCGAAGTTCAAAAGGAACAGGCGATCGCCGATGCCATCCGCGAGCGAACGAACCCGGCTGCACGTGCGGCGCGTCTGGCAGCCGAAGCGGCGGTCGCGGCGACGATGCCAAAAAGTGAGCCATCGGTGGAAGGTCCGCCTGCGCCGGCGAAACCTTTAGAGAAGCCGCCACTGACTTCGCCGGCCGGTTCCCTAGTCGCTCGCTTCCATGCCGCGGCACCGGCGCCGACGTCACCGGAAGAGCGGGAGCGGTTTGCCCGGGCAATGAAAATCGTGCGCATCGTCGAGCGTGTGCTGGCAGCGTTCGCGCTGCTCGCGGAACGTTTCCGGCGCCACACCGATGACCGTAACCGGCGGATGGCCGCGAAACTGGACGTTTCGTTTCAGCTTGATTCGGCCAGGGCCGAACGCGCTGCGGTGGAGGAAAAGTTGAAAAACTGGGAAACGGCACATCGCTGGCGCATGGCCACAGCAAAAGCTTTCACGGTCGGAGGGGGAGGGATGCCACGCGTGTGGCGCGCCCTGACGGAACAGGTAGAAAGCATCAATCGGCGGGTTCAAAGTCTGAAGTCAGCAGTTCGCTCTCACGAGGCGCACCTGGAGCGGTTTGCGAATGAGGAGGTTGCCATGAAGGCAAAACGCGAGGAGAACGAGCAGCGGCTGGAAGCGGCGGTGGTCGCGTTCGCGTCACTGACCCCAGCCTTGACCGATCCGCTGTTGGCGGCTTCTGATGAGGTTGAGCGGGGACTTATCAAGGGGGTGTTGCCGGAGGCGGTGTTGGCGCCGGTCCCGGTGATTGAGGTGCCGGAGCAGGAGGCGGCACGGTTGCGGCCGGCGGCGCTGCGCTCGCATCCGTGACGTTCCCTGGGCTACTGGAAAGCCTTTGTTGCAAGCCAAGCTGATGACATCAGAGCGATGCAACGGAGAGGGAAGGAGGGGGAACTCACCGTTGTCTCCTTGAGTCCCGCCACGCGCTGCCGATAATCCATCTTACTCAAGGGGAGCGACCAATGAAGCAAAGTTACAAACGCCGCAATTTCTCAAACAGCCAAGAGCATCTAGAGCTGCAAGAACGTCAACGGTCGGAACAGCACTGGTCCGATTTTCTCAACGCAACATTGGGTGTTCTCGGTTTTCCTTTGGGGTTGACATGTCTGACGACCAAAACGCCTTCCATCAATGCCGCATTATCTGTCGTTTTTCTACTTGCAATTTGGTTCAATAACCGGCGCCTGATGCCAAAGCATTTTCGAGAGCCATCCAAAAGTAAACACATTTGGCGGACTTGGCGAAACAACTCGAAGTTCTGGTTGGGCACGGCTCCCGCTTTGCTGGGATATTTTTACTTGTGTTTTGTCGCTGCAAGTCAACCGATCGCACTCACATGCACCAGGAGCCATCAGTGTCAGTGGTTTGTCGACGGAGTAAGCCATTATGTGGGCTCTCCCTAGCCTGAGCTCGAAATCTCGAATTTCGTCGGAATGTCTGGTCTTTTACCGCCTGTAACGTCGCTGGTTGCGTTTAACCAACCTATGATCATTTGCGATCCGCACATCATCCTTTGGTCGGTCTTGACAGCACCATTTCACTCACTTCAATCGCATTGGCACCACAGACCATGATCAGTTCGGACGCTTTGGGAAAGTTGGGAGAGCAAAAATTTGGAGGCTGGTGTGCGGAGGAAGGCCTTACGTTCAACAAATCGGATTGGGACCGTGCAGGCTGGGACTTTACGCTGGATTTTGAGATGGGCTCTTCCCCGGGGATCACGTTGGATCATCGGCCTGGCGCCCATAGGTGTTTGATTCAGGTCAAAACGGTTGGTCATAAAAAGAACGCGATTCGCCTTCGCCTAGATATGGCAGAGCGCTTGGCCAAGGACTCTGGACCGTCTTTCGTCGTTGCTCTTCGGGTAAACGAGGCTTTTGAGGTAACTGCGCTCCATGTCTTGCCAATGCTGGATGATCGGCTGGCACCTGTCCTAAAGCGGCTGAGAGAGGCGAGTATCAATGAAGGCGGTTCACTCGCGAAGAAGACAATCACTTTCCCACTGACGCCTGACACGAAAATCGGCATCTCCGGACGTGATATGAAGTCCGCCCTTACGAGCCACGTTGGGTCGGACTTTCATTCATACGTAATGCGCAAGCAAGCGCAAATGAAAAGCTTGGGCTACGAGGAGCGTCCTTTTGCAGGCACCTTCACGCTTGCCCCGGAGCTTCAAAATGACTTTGAGAAGATGTTTCTGGGACATGAGGGACGTGTAGAGGTGGGTGCCATGGAGATCACCCACACGCGGTTCGGCCTGAGCGAAGTTACAGCAGGGCCAGAATCAGCGGTGCTCTCCCTTAAGCCTCAGCCATTCGACAAGTGCACGGTTACGTTCCGCCCCGTGGATGGATCCCCACTTGTCTTTGATGGCGACGTTTACCTTTTGCCGCCACCCTTTGGGCAAAAGATGCGAGTGCATCTGAAGTTGTTCGATCTGATGCTGGTCGCGGAGAGTCTCGATCAGCTGAGCCTTTCGTTTGACCTGCCCAACAAGATTGCCACCCCACATGAGTGGCAGAAGTTCTGGTCGGCCATGAAGACCCTGCAGCAACCCAAAACTTCGATTGAGTTAACCTTTCAGACAAAGTCTCTAGACAACGAAATGAGGCTAGATGGGTCTGCCGCAGGCCTTGATTTTGAGGCCGTGGAGCGAGCATGCGACATATCTGCTGTTCTTGACCGGATTGCTCAGCGCGCAGCATGGAGGCCAAACGTCGAACTGTCGTGGCGTAACATTTTGGAACATAAGGACTGGTTTGAATTCATCGACGAAATTGTCTCAGGCCAACTTACGTCGTGGACCTATTCGGCTAGGTCTGAGGTAAAGCCGGAAACTTCTGACCCAGTCACTGTGGCATTTGTTTGCTACGTTCCTGTTGGAGAGCATGTTCTGGTGTGCGCCTCTATTGCCGAAATGAAGTGCGAATCATTTGGTGAAAGATTGAATTGCAGCTTCGACGACATTCGTCTGATGAAGTCCGCGGTGGTGAAATCTGATGGTGGGCTGCATGCCTTTTTAGATCGTTTCCTGCGAGACGAAAAACTAAAAAATCATGTCGTGATTGGGCCCAATACAGGATCGCAGCGAATGCTCGACTGTGCATAACCGTCTGAGCTTGAAGTTTGCTCGTCAGCAGTGGCCGTTTGGGAGGCTGCCGTTTTTCACTTTGGCGAGTTGATTTAAATGACGTTTCCATCACTCAGACGAAAGGGGCGAACGATGGCGAGAGTTACGTGGAATCCGAAAGGTTCGACCAACAGCAAAAACCTGTCTCCCATCGCATGGAGTTGTCTTGTGTCTATGAGAGAAGACGGCACCTTCGAGACGGACTTTAAAGGGGAGACCGGCTTTCAGATGATGAAGGCGGCCATGGAGACACTGCGCGCTATTGATCGTGTGAGACGTGAGTCGGCCTACGACTTTGGAGCAGGGTAGGGGCACATTCCTCATAGCTGGATCCCGACCAGCGCGCTAGTCCAGTTATGTAACCTCTCCTCCACCTTTGGCTTGCACTTCTCATGGGCTTGAAAGTCACCCCGCGCAAGGCGCTCTCGTCCACGTTGATACCGCTCTTCATCGGCCGAATAGCGACCGCCTCGGTTGCTGCTGTCATATTCCTGTTTCGCTTCCGGTGCCAACGATGGATACCAGATCTTTTCTGCGGATGCGACAGTTGTTGAGCTAAGGAAACGCCTCCCGAGAATCGCCTGAAGCGGACTCGAAAATGGGAACGGGGATTTTTGGCGGCTGGGGGGATGGGCCCTTACCAACGCGCGTCCATGGCTCTGCGGCGCTTTTTGAATGAACAGTGTGGAAGGCATTCCCAAATATGTCTTCGTAATCGAGCAGCAAAGTCCACAAACCGGATGGGGTTGACGCCAAATCATTGGTGTTGAAGCTGTCGGTCAGAATGACCGGGATCTCGAAGTATCTTCTCTCGGGACCACGATCGCCCGCTTTCATCGCTGAAAGTTCGCGGCTTGCAACGTTGCCAGCTAAGTCGGATGCCCGCACTGTCACGCGCACGTTTAGTGCGGGTCCCGGGCCTAAGTTACGAATGCCGCAGAACACTGTAAACACGTAGCCGCTGTCCCTGCTTGTTGTCTTCATCAACTCGCTTTGTCTAACACCGCTGATGTCATAGAGCGGGACTAAAGCCAGCAAAGGGCGGTAGCTGTCTTCATGGTGTTGCTCGTCTTGTCTGCGTGTCTCAGCAAAGTGTTGGTTTGCATCAAGCCGCTGCCCTTGACCCTCGCGTATTGCGCGAAATGTTAGCCGCGCCATAGCCGCAGTAAATATCGCTGCGGCTGTGGTGCTGAGAGCCGTAATTCCGTCCCAGAAATGGTCCGAGTTCCAAAACGCGAAGATTGAAGACCAGAGTGGATGGAACATTGTTTCTTCCTGTTAATATCAAAAAGGTTCGCGTCTCGACTTTCCGAAACGCCAGTCGCCGGCTCTGAAAATATCCTCTATCAGCATCCGGGGTGACAGTGGCTAGATGTTGGATAACACTGGTTAGGCCTATGCTTAGGGGGCGAATGTTGGCGGCGAAAGCTAGGGGATAGGCCACTTGGAGCGAACAGGGAATGGGTATTGCATATCGCGGCAGTTCGAAAATCGCGAGCGAGCTGGCTCTTCGCGCTCACCTCGCCAATCTTCTTCGATTAGAAAACGTGGGTCTTCTTCTGGGCGCTGGGGCCTCGGTTTCCGCCGGTGGCAAGGTGGTCAAAGATCTGTGGGAGCAGTTCATCAATGATGAGCCGGAGGCCGCCTATTGGCTCTTTGAACAAGGGTTCGTCCTGGATGGGGATGGCGCCCCGGACGGAAACACAACTCCCAACATTGAAGTTCTGGCGGACAGTTTGGGCATAGCCATTGCTGAATGGACGAGGGTTGCAGACGAGAAATTGGACGAGGGAGTTTCTGCAAGGGCCTGCTTACACCGAGCTGTCGTGAAAGCAGCTCTTTTACAATCCGAATGGTGGCGATCTGTCTCCGGCGTTGGTTACGACGAGCCCGGACTGCGTCACCACCGAACGATCCTTCAGAAAATCACCGCGGCGCGGCAACCTGGCCAAGCTGCGCCTTGGGTTTTCACCACCAACTACGATCTTGCCATTGAGTGGGCCGCCGAATCGATTGACATGGCGGTTTCCAACGGGTTCGTTGGAACGCATACCCGACGCTTTTCTCCTCAAAGCTTTGACCTTGGATTTCGAAATACACAGGCGCTTGGCGAGGCACGCTTTGGCGTTTACAACATCTACCTCGCCAAACTGCATGGGTCACTGACCTGGAAAGAGCATGGGGGGCAGTATTACGAACAACAGGCCGCAGGGGCATGGCCTGAACTTCGCGCGTTTTTGGAGAAAGAGACCGATGTCCTAGGTGCGCTGGTGCTTCCCAGCGCCGCGAAATACATGCAAACAATCGGTTTCGTTTTGGGCGAATTGCTCCGCCGTTTCGCGGAGTTTCTGACGCGGCCACAGTCCTGCATTGTTGTTGCCGGGTATGGATTTGGCGATGAACACATCAATCGTCTGCTGAGCTCCGCGCTGCTGAACCCCACACTGCAGATTGTGATCTACCTACCCGAGTTTATCGACCTCGAAAATCAAGAAGGCCTGCCCGTTGCCGTCAGGCGACTGCTGGCGCTAGAAAGTCCACGGATCACCATTGTGGGCGGCGGCCAAGAGGCTTATTTGGATGCCTTGGCGAGAGATTTGCCTGAACCAACGATCTATGACGAAGATTTGAGAGATTTGGAGCGACGCCTCAGAGACGATCAAATCCAACCAGCTGAAGACGACCTTGGGCTGCCACTATGAGAAGCCGCGCCGCCATCGGCTATGTCGTTGAGGTTGACGGCGTCGAGGTGACGCTGAATTTGCTTGATATGCATCGCGGCCACTTAGCGGCTCACGGGCAGGGTGTCTCTACCGTCACGGATATTGGCAGTTTGCTCGCGGTCGATGCCGGCAGCCGTCTGCTGATCATGAAAGTCTTATCGCTCACCTTCGCCGAACCCAAGGAAGCACATCGCGCCAGCGGTCGGGCTTTGCCGTCTAATGAACCGTTACGACATATCAGGGGACTGATAGTCGGTCGCCTTTCAAAGCAGAAGGGGCAGTTCGATTTTGTCTCAGACTCTTTGTCGACCCCGCCCCTGGGAGCGGAGGTTTTTCCGTTGGTTGACCAAGAACTGGCAGCGGTGCTGGGCAGCCATCGGGCGTTGGATGCGCCAATCCATTTAGGCGATGACCTTCGCGGCGGTGTCCCGCTGATGGTTGGGCTTGAAGAACTCATCAGCCGGCATGTGGCGGTGCTGGGTAGCTCGGGGCAAGGCAAAACCTGTTTCACCGCAGCGATTTTGCAGCAGATTGTCCAATTTCCTGGCGCGCGGATTGTGGTGTTCGACATCAATGGAGAATATGAAGACGCATTTGATGCCGCCACGCTGCCCCCCGCCGCGATCAAGGTCACGCGGTTGGGTGGAGAGGGACCGGACAGCCTGCGTCTTCCTTACTACGCCTTGGGTCGCCAAGGTTTACAGCGGCTTCTCATTCCCAGCGAAAAGACCCAGCGGCCGGCGCTTACCTTTGCCATTGAGCATTTGGACAAAGTGAGGTGGTTCGGCGATCAGCATGGCGTCGGGCTTGCGGACGATGCCAACGCAACACTTTTTGACGACTGCCGAGCCGATGGGGCTCCCATCGCTGCCGATCGAATGAAGCGTCTACGTGAAAACAATGCGCCCTCCGCTGACGCGTGGCCACCTATGGCGGCGCTTTCGGCACTCATCGCCGAAAGCCACGCGCTTGCTCCCGCTCGTGGCACGACCGAGCGAAACGCATTCAACTACGGCAATGTCGCGCCATTGATCACACGCGTCAGCCGGTTCGTCGAAGATCCCATGTTCAGCGCGGTGGTGGATGTTGAAGGCGGGCCAGGAGCCGGCGGGCCGCTGAGCTGGAGGCGAGAATCAAAAGCGTTGGTGGAAAAAGTTTTCGGGGGTGCGGAAGTGGAATGGCGGGTCCACATCATTGATCTGCGCCGTGTCGCTCATGATTTGACGCCGTTCGTGTTGGGCGCGTTGTTGGAGCTTTATGCCTACGAGCTTTTCAACAGAGGCCAGGAAAATAAAATTCCAACGATGTTGGTTCTCGAAGAGGCACACCATTACTTGCGGCCCACGGGATCAGGCGACGAAGCGATTGCGAGCTCACTGGCTTACGAGCGTTTGGCTAAGGAGGGGCGGAAGTTCGGGTTGGCTCTGTGGTTGAGCACCCAGCGGCCCTCAGAAGTTTCTCCAACTGTGTTGTCGCAGTGCAACAACTGGATCTCGTTTCGGCTCACCTCCGAAAAAGATTTGGCCGCTGTGCAGGCCGCGAGCGAGTGGGCCGACAAGAGAGAGGTGCGACGTATAGCCGGACTGCCGAGGCAGACTGCTGTCGCCTTTGGCGGTAGTTTACAAATGCCAGCGCTCATGAGGGCGTCGGCGGCGAACCCTTTGCCTAGGTCACAAGATGCCGCCTTTGATCAGTGGAATATGCCGACTGACTAATTTTGCTCCGATCTCTCAAGTGTTGCTCTAATTAACCGAGGAAAAAATCGAGATGCCAGGCACTCAATACATAGGAAAAGCAGGACACTTGGCAGTCATGGGCGAATTCTGCCTTCGCGGCTACAACGCAGCCATGCCGGAAATTGATAAAGGCGATGATGTATTTGTCGTCAACGACGCTTCTGGAGCGATGTGGCGGCTCCAAGTGAAGACGGCGCTCGGTAAAGCGCAAAAAACGTCACGCGCCTATCAATTTCGCGTCCGAGAGACCGCAATTCAAAATGCGCAAACGCCCGAGCTTCACTTCATATTCGTCTTGAGAAAAGCTGGAGTTTGGAATTTTCTAGTAATGGATCGGTCCGTTCTTCGAGCCCATGTTCGGAACAATTCTATTGGCACTCCAGCGGCCGGAGGATACCGACAATTTGGAATGGTCTTGCACGACGACGGACGGCTGATCTGTTCCGGAACAAATATGGCAAGTCATTTAGAGGATTGGGCGACTTGGCCCAAGTTATGAACACGAAAGCTAAGTCGCGCTTCACGGGCTGGTTAATCAATATCTCATGAACAGGATTTGGTCATCTTAAAACATCTCAATTTGATTGGAGAAATGACATGCCTGTTTTGAGTGCCCTAACTTCGCAACTTCTCAGCGAGGCAAAATCGCTGATCAAAGCAGACGTGATCGCGAGGTGGTCAAATTACCGCTCGCACCGTTTCGTCGATGCCCTAGTCGACGCCATCCGAGACGAGCGTGATCACGAACTCTCGGAGGATGAGCTCAATCATTCCCTGAGTGAACTGGTAAAAAAAGATAACAACAGCGAGGCCTTGTTTGAAGCTTACCGTCGAGTGTGTTTCGCCAGATCGCGCGACATCGGCCCTCGAATGATTGGCATTTTAACGGCCACGTTAATACTTGAAGAGCGTCGTCCGACAAAAATTGAAGACGCTATTTTAGACGTATCAGAGAACCTTAATGACGATGAGCTCAGAGAAGTCGTCGAAACTGTCAAACGTTGGAGCGCAATAGCCTTAAGCGGGGGTGAAGGCGCAAGGCATTTGGAAGGACAGCTTCAATACGTCGCTCATCAAAGCACTGTAGTGAGTAAAGATGGCCAAACTTCCGACACTGGAAGCATGCTAATTGACACTTTGGGATCTTGGGGCGAAAAACTGCGAACTTATGGATTGTTATTTGAGCGGGTGCAAGAGCGGGTTATAAAAAAGGAAGGCCAAGTGTCGCTTAGCGCTACCCAATTTGGACCGGATAGGACAATCGCTCACTCCATTATTTTCCGCGAAGGCTATCAAAATTTAGTAGACCTCATTGACAGAGCAGAGCGCGCGTCTAAGACAACGAAGATGTCATAAGATTTAGCTAGACCTATAGCGCAAGGCTGTATCGCTGTTTGGCGCATTATTTTTCATTTTTATCCGGTGCGGCGGGCGCTGGAGCAGGCGCTGGCGCGGGGGCTGGCACTTTTTGAAGTGCAGGTATAGGTGCCCCTTTCCTAACTAAAGAGGGCATCGGTGCGCCTTCGTTCAACGGTTCCTTGGACATGTTGCCTCCTGACGAGATCATTTTTTCGGGGTTGGTGCTGGTGGTTTGGCCGGCGGCGCCGGAGCGGGAGCCGGCTTTGCGGGTATGACTTTTTGAATGGTCGGTATCGGCGCGCCATCCATTGCATGTTTCGGCCCGGAAGTAGTGGGAGTTTTCACAGTGAGGGTCTCCGTAACTGATGGAATGGAAACTTTGGTGGCAACGTTCACCCAAACAAAAATGATGGTCAGAATAACGCCCGCCAGAAAGGTAATCCCGGAGGCATAACTCGCCCACCTCGTTGCAATCGAGTATCGGTTTTTCTTGTCAAAAGCAGCGTCGATATTCTGAATGTAATACTGATGGCCCAAAGCTAGCTGTAGGGTGATCGCTTTCTGGCTCAACAGAAATGACCCGAGGACGATAACGATCGTTACCGCCCAAGCGATCCAGGAAACCTCAAGGCAACTTGTATAAGTTGCGGTGCTTAGCGGGAAGATATCTTTGATAAAGGTAAGCGAAAGACCGAGGCCGCCAGACGCATACGCCAATAGCGACTTGTCGTAAATTTCGCTGTTCGACAGCTCGCGCTTGAAGAGTTCGGCTTCCAAACTCTTATACATATCCTCCCGGCTCACACCGGATTTGGAGGGCGTAGTCTCGGTGACAGCGACGTCCCCCCGGTTTTGAGTAGCACGATGATTTGGAGTCCAATCCCACCATAGAAGGAGATTGGACGTGAAGAAGCGATTTACCGACGAACAGATCATTGGCTTCCTTCGTGAAGCGGACGCCGGCCTGCCGATCAAGGAACTGTGCCGCCAGCGCGGCTTTAGCGAAGCCTCCTACTACCTGTGGCGCAGCAAGTTCGGCGGCATGAGCGTGCCGGAGGCCAAGCGCCTGAAGGAGTTGGAGACCGAGAACACCCGGCTGAAGAAACTGCTCGCCGAGCAGATGCTTGAGAACGAGGTGATCAAGGACGTCCTGCGAAAAAAACCGTAGGCGCACCGGCCCGACGCGTGTTGGTGCGCCAGATGATCGAGAAGGGATTGAGCGAGCGACGCGCGTTGCGCGTCGTGGGCATGAGCGCGAGTGCCTACCGCTACGCACCGCGCCCGGATCACAACGTGGACCTTCGTCAGCGCATCGTGGCGCTGGCGCAGCGGCACAAGCGTTACGGCGTGGGCATGATCCATCTGAAGCTTCGACAGGAAGGCGCGCTGGTGAACTACAAGCGTGTGGAGCGGCTGTATCGGGAAGAACGGCTTCAGGTGCGTCGGCGCAAGCGCAAAAAGGTGCCGATCGGCGAGCGGCAACCGCTGCTGCGCCCGTCGGCGGCCAACGAGGTGTGGTCGATGGATTTCGTCTTCGATCGCACGGCCAACGCCCGCGTGTTGAAGTGCCTGACCATCGTTGATGACGCTACGCATGAATCGGTCGGCATCGAAGTGGAGCGGGCGATCTGCGGTATGGGCGTAACGCGCGTGCTGGATCGCCTGGCCCACAGTCGCGGCCTTCCCAGGACGATTCGCACTGACAACGGCAAAGAGTTCTGCGGCAAGGCGATGGTTGCCTGGGCCCACGAGCGTGGCGTGCAGTTACGCCTGATCGAACCGGGTAAGCCGAACCAGAACGCTTACATCGAATCGTTCAACGGAGGCCTGCGCGATGAGTGTCTCAACGAACACTGGTTTCCCAGCCTGCTGCACGCCCGCACCGAGATCGAACGTTGGCGACGCGAATACAACGAGGAGCGACCGAAGAAGGCGCTGGGCGGACTGACACCCGCCGCCTACGCCAAGCAGTTAAAGTAACCCCGGACTCCAAACGGACCCGCTACTCTAGGCGGGGGGACGTCGATAGGACCCACGAATGACGCCTAACAAACGCTGGTCTTCGATGTCCCGGTCGGACATCGGCTTATGCACCAATTGATAGAAGCCATCGCGCGTCACACTCAGCACGCGACACATCGCGGCAATCCAGAATTCATGCCAGTGATCGTTGATAAAACGGTACTTCATTCGGGTTCCTTGGCAAAGTACCGTGCGGCCTTTTTAGGATGTCGAGTTCCTCCTCGACACGGCGCAACTGAGCACGCAGTCGTAACAGCTCGCTCTTGGCTTCAAGTAATTCACGTGCTTGCTTCTCGCTCTTGTCGGGAGCGACGGCCTTGACCCACTGGTAAAGGCTGTGCGCCGATGCGCCCAATTGTGCGGACACTTCGGCGACGAAATACTTGCGATCAATGATTTCCGGAACGGCTTCTTCTTTAAATTCCGGGATAAATCGTGGCGTGCTCATGGGAATCCATCCTATGCTCAAATCATAGGCTGGAAGTGCCTACGATTCCCTGGGCGGCTCACGCCCCGGCGAAGACCGGTGGCGACATTCAACCGTTGTTCTTTTGCGGCCCATTTGCGGTAGCGCGGCACTTCGCCAATGGATACCAAGCCGCTTGACAGGGCTTGTCCCTCGGCTCTGGAATGGGAGGCTTAGGCGGACGCAAGCGCATGCGTTCTTTATAGGCTGACGTTACTCAGACCGGCCAGTATCATGATCTCCTGCGGCAAAACCAACGCCTCATCGGCGAGCATGCCGGCTTCGCGGTGCAGAATTTCGTCGGTGATGGCAGGGATGTGTTTGGACACGATGGTGAGAGTCCTTTCATCACAGGGGGATCCGAGCCGGAGCCGAGCGGAAATCCGTTTCCCTTATATTCTTGCGCAAAACTCTTGTAAACGTTGGTGCCCGGAGCGGGAATCGAACCCGCAAGACCGTGAGGTCGAGGGATTTTAAGTCCCTTGCGTCTACCAGTTTCGCCATCCGGGCTGATGGTGCGTTTGTGGCGCTGCGCCAGGGGCGGCAGGCGGTGCGAATCGTAGCATGCGTGAACGCGTCGGCAGAGGCTGACGCGTCAGTGCCAACCTTCAGAGCAGGCTTTTGAAGATGTGAATGCCGGCGGTGTATTCGCCGATGATGGTGCCGAGGCTGACCAAGAAGAAGTTCAGCAGGGTGCGGGCGACGCGGTTTTTCCACCAGCCGCTCCAGTGGCCGATATCGTCGCGCAAGGTGTCGAAGTCGACCACGCGCGGGCGGCGCACCCAGGCTTCGGCCATGGCACTGATGCCGCCGGAAGGGATGCCCGGTCGAAACGGCTTGATCGGTCCGGCGATGGCGGCGGCGAGAATGCTCAGCGGGTGACCGCCGGCGATCAGCGCGCCGAGTGCGGAGAAGCCGGCGGTATAGAGCACCCAGTCGCGCAGCGCCTGCGCGCCCAGCGCCGTGTTGCGATGGAAGGCGTAGCCGATGGCGGCGAACACGGCCAGCACCAGAATCACGGCCACCCATTTGGGCCAGCGCGCCTTGGGCGGTGTGCTGGCGAGCGTGGCGACGATGGTGGCGGGATCGTCCTGCTGTTCGCGCAGTAGTCCGGTCAGACCTTTGAGATGGCCGGCGCCGATAACGACGAGCACGCGGCGTGCTTCGGCGGTCGCCGAGCGCGTGGCTTCTTCGCGCAGGCGCGCGGCCATGAAGGCGTCGCGTTCGCCGATCAGGCTTTGATAGAGCGGCTTGGATTCGCTGGCGAATTCGCAGAAGGCGCTTTCCAGCAGGTCGCCCTGTTTCAGCTTTTCGATTTCTTCCTGCTCGATCGCCTCGCGCTCGAACACGCTGGCCAGCAGCCCGCCGAGCAGGCCGAAGCGCTGCCAGAAGCCGACGCTGTGCCACGCGCGTTTCAGCGTGGTGCCGACTTCGCGATCGACCAGCCACAGCGGCAGGCCGCGTCGATCCGCGCCGTCCATCGCGGCTTTCATTTCGGCGCCGGGCTGGATGCCGGACTGATCGGCCAAGCGCTTCTGGAAGGTGGAAAGCACCAGACTGGCGGCGACCATGCCGGCCTTGCCCTGGCGAATGACCTTGAACAGGTCCATCTGCTTGAACGCTTCCGGATCGCGCATGCTCTGCGCGCGGCTGTCGCACAGTTCGATTGCGACGGCGTCGAAAGGCTCGTTTGCAAGCAGCGCGTCCACCGCATTCACGCTGACCTTCGACACGTGGGCGGTGCCCAGCACCACGTATTCCACGCCGTCGCGCTGCACGCGTTCGATCGGCTGGCCTTGCAGTTCGGGGAGCAAGGCGCTGTCGGTGTCGGGAGAACGGGTTTCGGGAAAACTCATGCGATCAGCGCGCCGGTCGTGGGGTCAGGGCAGTCATGGGGATGACCGTAGCAGGGAACAAGCAAGGTCAACGTGTGGGTCAATCGCGGAAGCGCTTGAGCAGGTCGCCATAGGCGTCGATGCGGCGATCGCGCAGGAACGGCCAGATGCGCCGCACGTGCTCGCTGCGCGCCAGATCGATATCGACGATGAGCAGCGCGCGGCCCTGCGTTTCGGCCTGCGCCAGAAACTCGCCCTGCGGGCCGGCGACAAAACTGCTGCCCCAGAAGGTGATGCCGCTGCCGACGTGGGACGGATCGGACTCGTGGCCGGTGCGGTTGCAGGCTAGCAGCGGCAGGCCGTTGGCCACCGCGTGGCCTCGCTGCACCGTGATCCAGGCGTCGCGCTGGCGATCTTTTTCGGCCTGCTCGTCGTTCAGATCCCAGCCGATGGCGGTGGGATAGAGCAGCAGGTCGGCGCCGGCCAGCGCCATCAGGCGCGCGGCTTCGGGGTACCACTGATCCCAGCACACCAGCACGCCGAGTTTGCCGACGGAGGTGGCGATCGGTTCGAAACCGAGATCGCCCGGCGTGAAGTAGAACTTTTCGTAGAAGGCCGGATCGTCGGGGATGTGCATCTTGCGATACTTACCGGCGATCGCCGCCGAACGATCGAACACCACAGCGGTGTTGTGATACAGGCCGGTGGCGCGTTTTTCGAACAGTGACGCCACGATCACCAGCTGCAGTTCGTCGGCCAGCTTGCCGATGCGCTCGGTGCCGGGGCCGGGAATGGTTTCGGCCTGATCGAATTCTTCCACCGATTCGCGCTGGCAAAAATACGGTCCATTATGCAGCTCCTGCAGCAGCACCAGCTCGACGCCCGCCGCAGCGGCCTCGCGCAGACCGGCCTCGATCGCGTCGAGATTCGCCTCGCGGCTGCCGCGATGGGCGTCTTGCAGCAGGGCGACCTTCAGGGTCTTGCGGGTCATGGCTCAGTCCTCGGGCGACAGCTTTTACGTGGCTAGCCGTCAAGTTTAGCCGATGCGGGAAATCTCAAGCCGTTTCGCTACCGTCCCGGCGACTGCTTTGCGCTCAGGACTTCAACCCGGCAGCTGCATGGTGATGCAATGCAGGCTGCCGTTCTGCCAGATCAGCGCGCGGCACGGCACCTGCACGACCTCGCGTCCGGGATGAGCGCTGCCGATGATGCGCGCGGCTTCGTCGTCGGCTTTGTCGCCGTATGCCGGCACCAGCACGGCACCATTGAGGATCAGGTAGTTGGCGTAGGAAGCCGCCAGCCGGCGGCCTTCGTCGAGAATCGGCTGC
Organism: Rhodanobacter sp. ANJX3; assembly: GCF_014200755.1. Taxonomy (GTDB): domain Bacteria; phylum Pseudomonadota; class Gammaproteobacteria; order Xanthomonadales; family Rhodanobacteraceae; genus Rhodanobacter. The sequence continues at coordinate 55,203 of NZ_JACHCM010000001.1, forward strand.
GCCCACGGCAGCGGATACAGCTGATACGGGTGGCCGTCGCGGGTGCGCAGTGCGGCCAGTTCGCCGGCCATGCGCTGCAGCTCGTCGTGATGGGGATCGCTGGCGTCGTCGCAGGCCTGGAACACGATGCGGTCGCCGGGCGCGAAGCGGGCGAGGGTGTCGATATGCGCGTCGGTGTCGTCGCCTTCGAGATAGCCATAGTCCAGCCAAAGCACGCGGTCGGCCTGCAGGCCATCGCGTAGGATGGCGCTCATTTCTTCGCGTGTCTGTTCGGGATGACGCTGCACCAGGCAGCGCCAGGTGGTGAGCACCGTGCCTTCGCCGTCGCTCTCGATCGCGCCGCCTTCCAACGCCCAGTCGATGCGCCGATGACTGGCGCCTTTGCCGAACAGACCCGCGCGGAATAGCCCGGCGACCAGGGCATCGTCCTGTTCCGAGCCGAACTTGCCGCCCCAGCCGGTGAAACGAAAATCGGTGAGCTGATAGCGGTCGTCGCTGGTGGTCAGCGTGATCGGGCCGGAATCGCGCAGCCAGGTGTCGTCGTAAGGCAGTTCGACAAAGCGCACGCGCGTGAGGTCCACGCCATGCTCGCGCAGCAGTGCTTCGACGTGCGCATGCAGCGCCGCATCCGGCACCACGATGATCAGCGACTGAAAGCGCACGACGGCGGCGGCCAGCGCAATATAGGTGGTTTCGACGCTGGCCAGGCGATCGGCCCAGTCGGTGCCGACATGCGGCCAGGCGATCAGCACCGCGGACTGCGGCTCCCATTCCGCCGGCAGGCGCAAGGTGTGGTCGGTCATGCGAGGGATTCCCTAAGATCGATAGTGGCTTCAGCCGCCCATTCTACGACGCCGTTCTTACCTGCATATAAAACACGCATAGAAAACGCGGCCCGCGTCGCCACGGGCCGCGTTTCTGAAGGACGGAACTCAGTTGACGGCGGCAGGATTGGTGTTGTTGCCCGCCGGCGTGTTCAGCACCGAGTGGATCACGTGGCTGCGCTCGAAATACACGATGAAATTCGCGTAATCCCAGCGGTTGATCACCGGATGCTTGCTGCTGTCGCCGCCGCGAGGTGACAGCTTGCTCTGCGGCGCGCCGTAGGTCCTTTCTACCTGGGCCATGCTCATGCCGCGACGCGGCAGGTTCATGCCGTTTTCCTGCTGCACGCGGTGGATCAGCAGGTTGTCGCCATGTGTTTGCGTCTGTGGCGAAGCGCTGACGCCCGACGAGGCGGCGAAACTGCCGATGGCTGCCAGCGCGATGACGACCGGCAAACGGCAAATGAACTTGACCATGGCTCCCCCTATCCCTAACAAGACTGTGCGCGTGCAAGACGTATGCACGCAAGACTGTATGCCGCAATGTTGTAGCAAAACCAGCGCGCGTGCGCCATGCCGATTCGGATGAACGATGCCCGATCGGCACGCCCCTGACACCGGCGCTATGCTCACTCAGGGCAAGAATACCTTGATCCCCGCTATCATGGGCGGCTGCGGGCCACGGCCTGCCCGATTCGGACACCGGCGACACCATGATTGCTTTTCGACACTTTGCCTTGCGCCGCGGCACCCGCCTGCTGCTTTCCGATATCGACCTGGTGATCCAGAGCGGTTGGCGGCTGGGCGTGATCGGCCGTAACGGCTGCGGCAAATCCAGCCTGTTCGCGGCGCTGCAGGGCAAGCTGGACGGCGATGCGGGCCAGCTGGATATCCCGGTCAAGCTGCGGCTGGCCTCGGTGGCGCAGGAAACCCCGGCGCTGCCCGATGCCGCCATCGACTACGTGCTCGGTGGCGACGAAGAGCTCGCCGCCGTGCTCCAGGAAGAAAGCGACGCTGCCGAAAGCGGCGACACCGAGGCGATGGCCCGCGCGCATCAGCACATCGAGGAACTGCACGGCTACGACGGCCGCGCGCGCGCCGGCAAGCTGCTGCACGGCCTGGGCTTTCCGCCGGAAACCCACGAACGGGCGGTGCAGGAGTTCTCCGGCGGCTGGCGCGTGCGGCTCAACCTGGCGCGTGCGCTGATGGCACCGTCCGAGCTGCTGCTGCTCGACGAGCCGACCAACCATCTCGATCTCGATGCCGTGCTGTGGCTGGAGGAATGGCTGCGGCGCTACCAGGGCACGCTGCTGATCATTTCGCACGATCGCGAGTTTCTCGATGGCGTGATCACGCACACCATGCATCTGAACGATGGCAAGGCGAAGATGTACACCGGCAACTACAGCGCCTTCGAGCGTCTGCGGGCCGAGCAGCTGCGCCAGCAGCAGATCACGCACGAGCGCGAACAAGCCGAGCGCGCGCATCTGCAGTCCTTCGTGGATCGCTTCAAGGCCAAGGCCAGCAAGGCCAAGCAGGCGCAGTCGCGCATGAAGCGGCTGGAAAAGCTGGCCGGCACCGAGGCGGTGCGCGCGGAGCGCTCGTTCCACTTTCAGTTTGCCAAACCCGACCGCCTGCCGGACTCGATGCTGCAGCTCGAGGACATCGTCACCGGTTACCCCGACGACAAGGGCGGCCCGGACAACATCATTCTGGACAACGTGCGTTTTAGCCTGGAAGCCGGCGACCGCATCGGCCTGCTCGGCCCCAACGGCGCCGGTAAATCGACTCTGGTGAAAACTCTGGTCGGCGAACTCGATCCGTTCAGCGGCGAGCGCAAGGCACACAAGGATCTGAAGATCGGCTACTTCGCTCAGCACACGGTCGAGAGCCTGCGCGAAGGCGCCAGCCCGCTGGAGCATCTGATGGACAAGGCGCCGGGCGTGGCGACCCAGGTGATGCGCGATTTCCTCGGTACCTGGAATTTCGCGGGCGATCGCGCATTCGAGTCGGTCGACGGGTTCTCCGGCGGCGAGCGCGCGCGTCTGGCGCTGGCCCTGATCGCCTGGGACAAGCCCAATCTGCTGCTACTCGACGAGCCGACCAACCATCTCGATCTGGACATGCGCGAGGCCTTGGCCGACGCGCTGTCCGACTTCGACGGCGCGCTGGTGCTGGTATCGCACGATCGCCATCTACTCGGCCTGGTCTGCGACAGCTTCTGGCGCGTGGCCGACGGCGTGGTGGAAGGTTTCGACGGCGATCTGGACGATTACGCCAAGTGGCTGCGCTCGCGCGGTTCGGCCAACAAGAAGGCCGCGAAGGCCGGTGCCGCGGCAAAGCCGGCGGTTGTCGCCAAGGTCGAGTCGCCGGAAGAGCGCAAGCGCAACCATGCCGCTGCGCGCGAGAACGAAAAAGCCTCGCGGCAGCGCGTGAAGAAAATCGAAACCCGCACGGCGACCATCGACGCCGAACTGACCAAGCTCGAAGCCACGCTGGCCGACCCCGCTACGTATAACGGCCCGACCGGCGAGATGATGCGCCTGGGCCAGCGGCAGACGGAACTGCGCAAGGAAAAAGATGCGCTGGAAACCGAGTGGCTGGAACTGCAGGAGCAGCTGGAAGCATGAGTTCGCATGACGGGTAAGTCGGAGCCGACCGTGCATATGTGGTTGCCGGTCTTGCCGGCGACCGAGGCCGAGAGCGCGCTGCGAGCGCTGTTGGTCCGCGCCGATCGGCTTGGCGATGGACGCGCCGGTTATCTGACCGGCCTGGGCGATTACTTCGCTGGCGCCGATAACGCTTTGGCCGCCGCTGCGATCACTCGCGAACATGTGGCTCACGACGCCGGTACAGATACCTGGCTGTCGGCGGACCCCGCCTGGGTCCAACCGGAAATGAACGGCGTGCGGCTGCTGGCCTGCGGGCAATTGCAGCTGACGATGGACGAAGCGCTCGCCTTTGCCGATGCGTTGCAACCGGCGTTCGACGACGCGGGCATCGCGCTGGAAATCACCACGCCCGATCGCTGGCATCTGCGCCTGCCGCCGAATACGCAACTGCCGATGTTTTCGGCGCCTGAGCAGGCGCTGGGTGAGGATCTCTCGCAGCACCTGCCGCAGGGTGCCGACGGCAAGCGCTGGCGCGTGCTGATCAACGATATCCAGGTGCTGCTGCATCAGCATCCGCTCAATAGCGCGCGGCGCTCGCGTGGCCTGGCGCCGGTGAACAGCCTGTGGCTGTGGGGCGGCGGTGCGCTGTCGCCGCCGCTGCCCAGTACATTGACCGGTGTGATCAGCGACGATTCGCTGCTCACCGCACTGGCCACGCGTGCTGGCATCAAATGTCTTGCGCGAACGGAAGCAGCCGTTGCCGCCACTACGAATGGATGGCTGATCGATCTGCAGGATTTGCCGATACGCGATATCGAATCCGCGTGGTTACCGGTGATCGAAGCCTTGATGCATCGCCACTCGTTGCGTCTGCACTTTGCCAGCGGCGAACGCTGGCAGAGCAAGCCGTGGCACCGTTGGCGCCTGTGGCGTCGGGCAGCCCGTCGATGACGCCGCAGCTGCGCCGGCGGGCGGTCAGCGGTGTACCCAGCGGCTGGCCCGATGCGGTGCACGTCGTGCTGCAGCAGATCTACGCCGCGCGTGGCGTGCTGACGCCCGATCAGGTCGAGCACCGCCTAGCGCGCATGCTGTCGCCGCAGGCGCTGGGCGGCATGCCGCAGGCGATCGAGATCCTGGTCGAAGCGATCCGCGACGACTGGCGCATCGTGATTGCCGGCGATTACGACTGCGATGGTGCCACCGGTACCGCGGTGGCCGTGCGCGGCCTGCGCATGCTGGGCGCGAAGCGGGTGAGTTACGCCGTGCCGCATCGCTTCATCCACGGCTACGGGCTCAGCGCGGCGCTGGTCGAATCGATGCAGCCGACCCCGCAGCTGATCGTCACGGTCGACAATGGCGTGGCTAGCGTGGCGGGCGTGGCGGCGGCCAGGGCGCGCGGCATCAAGGTCATCGTCACCGATCACCACTTGCCCGGCGAGCAGCTGCCTGCCGCCGACGCCATGGTCAATCCCAATCTGGTCTACGTCGACCAATGCGGGCACAGCAGCCCGCCGTGCGAGGTTTGCGCGCACGACGCGATCTTGAACGAGAGCTTTCCCAGCAAGGCGCTGGCCGGCGTGGGCGTGATGTTCTATTTGCTGCTGGCTTTGCGTGCCAGGTTGCGCGAGCTGGGTACATTCGGCGCAACGGAGCCTGATCTTTCGGTCCTTCTCGATCTCGTGGCGTTAGGCACTGTCGCCGATCTGGTACCGCTGGATTTCAATAATCGCGTGCTGGTCGAGGCGGGCCTCAAGCGCATTCGCAGCGGTCGCGCCTGCGCCGGCATTACGGCCTTGATCGAGTCGGGCAAGCGCAGCGTGGCGACGCTGTGCGCCAGCGATCTGGGGTTCGTCGTCGGCCCGCGCTTGAACGCGGCGGGTCGACTGGAGGACATGCGTCTGGGCATCGAGTGCCTGCTCACTGACGACGTGGGGCAGGCGTATCGCTACGCCGAACAGCTCAGCGCCATCAACCTGGAACGGCGCGACCTGCAGGCATCGATGGTAGCCGAGGCCGAACAGATGGCAGACGCTGCCGCGCACACCGATGCCGTCGGCGTGACCCTGTTCGAACCGTCGTGGCACGCTGGCGTCGTCGGGCTGGTGGCTTCCAAACTGAAAGATCGGTTGCACCGTCCGGTGATCGCTTTTGCGCCAGCGAGTGAAGACAACACCGACGAGCTGCGCGGCTCGGCGCGCTCGATTTCCGGCTTCCATATCCGCGATGCGCTGGCCGTCATCGACGCACGGCATCCGGGCTTGATCGAACGTTTTGGCGGCCACGCGATGGCGGCCGGATTGAGTCTGAAGACCGGCGACTACCCGCGTTTTGCTGACGCGTTCGACGCGGTGGCCCGTGAGCTGATCGATGCGGATCAACTGCAGGCCGTGCTGTACACCGACGGCGAATTGCCTGCCGGCGCCGCGTCGCTGCATCTGGCCCGGCAGCTGCGTCAGGCCGGGCCGTGGGGGCAGGCGTTTCCGGAACCGCTGTTCGACAATGCGTTCGAGTGCCAGAGCTGGAAGCTGATGGGCGAGCGCCACCTTTGTCTGCAGCTGCGCGATCCGCGCGACGGCGCCATGCACGATGCGGTGATGTTCAACGCTTACCACGGTATGCCACCGCCGACGCGTTTGCGCGCGGTATACGAACTGACCATCAACGACTGGCAGGGTCGCGAAACGCCGCGGCTGCTGTTGCGGCATATCGAAGCGATCTAAAACGATAGGTGGCCTGACTGCCCACCGACGTCGGGTATGTTATTCACGACGATCGAAGCAAGCTGCTGCTAGATTCTGATTCATTCACTATTCCAAGGAGCAAGCGATGATCGAACAGATGCAGGGACTGCCGGCGGGTACGCTCGGCTTTCGCGCCATTGGCCAGGTCACAGCGGACGACTATGCGCGCATCATCGTGCCGGATGTCGAAGCGGCGTTTGCATTGAACCGCAAGCTGCGTCTGATTTATCACATCGGTCCGGAGTTCACGGGTTTCGATCCAGGTGCCATGTGGGATGACGCCAAACTCGGCATGCGTCACCTCAGCGGCTGGGATCGGGTGGCGCTGGTCACCGATGTGCAGTGGCTGCGGATGACGGCCACGGCGATGGGTTTTGCGATTCCCGCGGAATTCCGCCTGTTCAGCAATGTCGAACTGGCACAGGCGATCGGCTGGATCAGCGAGCCACCGCGCGTCTAGTTGCCGACATTTGCGCAGCCCGTCGCATCAACGCGCTTGCGTTGGGACGCCGTATCTGTTTTAGTCGGGCCATGATTTCAATGATTGTCAGCTACTCGACCCCCGACGCGCTTGTCGCGCAGTTCGTCGTGCTTGCCGGCAACACCAATAACAACGCGAATAATAACGCCAGCCGTTGGCGGGCCTTCGCGTAGTTCGGATTTCACGAAAGACACGCGAAGAAGGCCCGCCCAGTGCGGGCCTTCTTCGTTATGGCCAGGGATGGCCGGTATGCCGGAAATGCAGGAGTAATTTCCGGCGGGCCAGGGATGGCCGGTATGCCGGAAATGCAGGAGCCATTCCCGGCAGGGCTAAATTTCTGATCAGACCAGCAAAAGGGGAAATGCAATGTGTTCGATTTTCGGAATGTTCGACCTGCAATCCGGTGATGACCTGGCACAGTTGCGTCGCCATGCGTTGGAGCTGTCGCTGCGGCAGCGTCATCGCGGCCCGGACTGGAGCGGCGTGTTTGTGGACGCGGGCGCGATCCTGGTGCACGAACGCCTCGCCATCGTGGACCCGGCCAGCGGCGCGCAACCGCTGCGCTCGCGCGACGGCGCGCTGGCGCTGGCGGTCAACGGCGAAATCTACAACCACCGCGAGCTGCGTGCCGGCAGCGATTACGACTTCACCACCGGTTCCGATTGCGAAGTCATCAGCGCGATGTACCGCGATGGCGATACCGATTTCGTCAACAAGCTCAACGGCATCTTCGCCTTTGCGCTGTGGGACGGCGCAGCGCAGCGCTACCTGATCGCGCGCGACCCGATCGGCGTGTGTCCGTTGTACTGGGGCCACGATGCGCACGGGCGTCTGTGTGTGGCCTCGGAGATGAAATCGCTGGTCGGTCTTTGTGCCGATGTCGCGGCGTTTCCGCCAGGGCATATCTACGACAGCGCCAGCGGCGAACTGCGCCAGTATTACGTGAAGCCTTGGCGCGACTATGCGCATACGCAGGGATCGTCGGTCGAGCCGGCAGTTTTGAAACTTGCGTTCGAGCAGGCCGTGCACCGCCAGCTGATGACCGACGTGCCTTACGGCGTGCTGCTGTCCGGTGGTCTAGATTCCTCGCTGGTCGCCGCGTGCGCCGCCCGCTTTGCGCGCGAACGCATCGAGGACGAGGATCGCAGCGAGGCCTGGTGGCCGCGGTTGCATTCGTTTGCGATTGGCCTCGAAGGCTCGCCTGATCTTGCCGCGGCACAGGTCGCCGCCGATGCGCTGGGCACCGTGCATCACGGTTTCGTCTATACCTTCTGGGAAGGGCTGGACGCGCTGCCCGAAGTGATTCGCCATATCGAAACGTATGACGTCACTACCATCCGTGCTGCCACACCGATGTACCTGCTGGCGCGCCGCATCAAGGCGATGGGCGTGAAGATGGTGCTTTCGGGCGAGGGCTCGGACGAGCTGTTCGGCGGCTACCTGTATTTCCACAAGGCGCCGTCGGCCGAGGCGTTCCACGAGGAAACCGTGCGCAAGATCGACGCACTGCACAGCTACGACTGCCTGCGCGCCAACAAGGCGATGATGGCCTGGGGCGTCGAGGCGCGCGTGCCGTTTCTAGATCTGGAGTTCATCGACGTGGCGATGCGGATCGACGCACAGCACAAGATGGTCGACAAGAGCGGTCCATCCAACCGCAAGATGGAAAAGGGCGTACTGCGCGAAGCCTTCGACGGCGCGCTGCCGGAAAAAATCCTGTGGCGTCAGAAAGAGCAGTTCAGCGACGGCGTGGGTTACGGCTGGATCGATGGACTGAAAGTGCAAGCAGAGCAGGCCGTGACCGATCGCGAATTTGCTGCCGCCGCTGCGCGCTATCCGTTCAATACGCCGGCCACCAAGGAAGCCTATTTCTATCGCCGCATTTTCGAGCAGCACTTTCCGGGTGAGGCGTGCGCCGCCACCGTGCCCGGCGGCAAGTCGATTGCCTGCTCGTCGCCAGCGGCGCTGGCCTGGGACCCGGCGTTTGCCCACGCGGCGGATCCGTCCGGTCGTGCGGTGCGCGGCGTACACGACGACGCGCTGGCCTGAGAGTTCTTCAGTGCCGAGGCCTGCACGCAGGCTTCGGCACCCGGTCGCATTACAACCGCGATCGGCTAATGGCTATCCCGCGGCAGTCCACGTGTTTGAGCAATCTGCTGATAGTTTTCAGCGCCTTCGAGAATGGCGCCGGTTTCCATCTGACCGACGATCTTGCGCTGGATTTCCTGCCATGGCGTTTGTGAGGCGGGATAGGCGTAGCCGCCGGCCTCGGTCAGTGCACGCCGCCGTTCGGCCAGCTCTTCATCGCTGATCAGCACGTTGGCGGTGCCCTTGCCGAGGTCGATGCGGACGCGATCGCCGGTGCGGATCAGCGCCAGTCCGCCCATCACGGCGGCCTCCGGACTGGCGTTGAGAATCGATGGCGATCCCGAGGTGCCCGACTGACGACCGTCGCCGATGCAAGGCAGGGCGTGCACACCTTCGCGGATGAGATAGTTGGGCGGACGCATGTTCACCACTTCGGCCGAGCCCGGGTATCCGACCGGCCCGGCGCCGCGCATGAAAAGCAGGGTGTCGGTGGTGATGCCGAGCGCCGGATCGTCGATACGGTGGTGGTAATCTTCCGGTCCGTCGAATACCACCGCAGGGCCTTCGAAGGCTTCGGGATCTTGCGGGTTGCTGAGGTAGCGCTCGCGAAACTGCGGGCTGATCACGCTGGTCTTCATGATGGCACTGTCGAACAGATTGCCGCGCAGCACGATAAAGCCGGCATCTTTTTTCAACGGGTCGGCGAACGGGCGGATGACCCGATCGTCTTCGATCGTCGCATCGCGGCAGTTGTCGCCGATGGTTTTGCCGTTTGCCGTTATCGCATCCTCGTGAATCAGACCCTGCTTCATCAGCTCCGCCACGACCGCGGGTACGCCGCCGGCGCGATAGAAATCCTCGCCGAGGTATTCGCCCGACGGCTGCAGGTTGACCATCAACGGTACCTTATGGCCGTACGTCTGCCAGTCGTCGATCGCCAATTCCACGCCGATATGGCGGGCGATCGCCGCGAGATGAATCGGCGCGTTGGTCGATCCGCCGATGGCCGAATTGACCACGATCGCGTTGAGGAATGCCTCGCGCGTCAGGATGTCCGAGGGCTTCAGATCCTTGGCCACCATCTCGACGATGCGCTTGCCGGTGTAGTACGCGATTTCCTGCCGGTCGCGATAGGGCGCCGGGATCGCTGCCGAGCCGGGCAGCTGCATGCCGAGCGCTTCGGCCAGGCTGTTCATCGTCGTCGCCGTGCCCATCGTGTTGCAGTAGCCGGTCGACGGCGCCGACGACGCCACCAGTTTGATGAAGCCATCCTCGTCGATGGCGCCAGTGGCCAGCAGCTCGCGCGCTTTCCATACGATGGTGCCCGAGCCGGTGCGCTCGCCCTTGTGCCAGCCGTTGAGCATGGGGCCGACCGAAAGCGCGATGGCCGGGATGTTCACCGTCGCCGCCGCCATCAGGCAGGCGGGTGTGGTCTTGTCGCAGCCGATGGTCAGCACTACGCCGTCGATGGGATAGCCGTAAAGCACCTCGACAAGGGACAGATAGGCGAGGTTGCGATCGAGGCCGGCAGTGGGGCGTTTGCCGGTTTCCTGGATCGGGTGCACCGGGAATTCCAGCGGTATGCCGCCTGCTTCGCGGATACCGTCGCGCACGCGTTCGGCCAGCACCATGTGGTGGCGATTGCACGGTGAAAGATCGCTGCCGGTCTGGGCGATCCCGATGATCGGCTTGCCCGAACGCAGTTCTTCCAACGACAGGCCGAAGTTGAGATAGCGCTCCAGATAGAGCGCGGTCATGTCGATATTGTCGGAATTGTTGAACCAGGCGCGCGAGCGAAGCTTGGGTGGGGCGGGATTGTTCATGGTGGGCTGCGGATTACTCAGGAAGCGTGGAGAGGCGATAAATCATGCTGTGCACGTAAGGCTTGCCCGGATCGACGCGAGCCGAGACAAAGCCTGGCTCATTGGGCGCGTCGGGGAATTTCTGCGGCTCCAGCGCGACGCCGTCGCCCATCCGGTAGACGTGGCTGTGCTTGCCGATAAAGGTGCCGTCGAGGAAGTTACCCGTATAGAACTGTACGCCGGGCTCGGTACTCAACACCTCCAGCACGCGGCCGGAGGCGGGGTCTTCCAGTCGTGCGGCCAGCTGCGGCGTCTTGGTCACGCCTTTGTCGAGTGCGAAATTGTGGTCGTAGCCGCGGCCGAAAACGATTTGCTCGTCGCGACCGTCGCGAAGGCCATCGGCAATGACGCGCGGCGTGCGGAAGTCGAACACCGTGCCGGCAACCGGGCGCAGCTGGCCGGTCGGTATCAGCGTGGCATTGACCGGCGTGATCGCGCTTGCCGGAATGGTGAGGCGCTGATTCATCGCGCCACCGGGCGAACCTTCGCCGGCGAGATTGAAGATGCCGTGGTTCGTCATATTGACGATGGTGGGCTTGTCCGTTTTTGCCTCGAACCGGATGGCGAGGTTGCCGCTCTCGTCGAGCGTGTATGTAACGGTGGCATCGAGATTGCCGGGATAACCCGAATCACCGTCCGCACTGTGATGCGAGAGAACGACGCTGGCAACGGGGCCGCTCTTCACTGAAACAACTTTCCAAAGGACTTTATCGAAACCGTTGCCTCCGCCGTGCAGGCTGTTGGTCTTGTCGTTGAGCGGCAGCTGATAGGTCTTGCCGTTCAGCGCAAATCGGCCACCGGCAATGCGGTTGGCGTAGCGTCCCACGGTCACGCCAAAGAAGTTGGGATGATCGACGTAAGAACTCAGATCGTCGTAGCCCAGAATGACGTCCGCCGGCTTGCCGTTGCGGTCCGGTGCGACAAGCGATTGCAGCGTGGCGCCATAGGCGAGGATCCTCGCTTTGACGCCGTGTGAATTACTCAGTGTAATCGCGTCGACGCTGGTTCCGTCTTTCAGCTGTCCTGCTGCAGCGCGACTTGCTTCTGCTGCGAAAACGTGTCCACTACACGCCATTAATACGGTTAAAACGCCGGCGGATGTGATCTTAAGCGAGATGCTCATATCTACTCCTGTTTGGTTTCGCGAGTGGTCGTTGACGCATGAGGATTGCGTGGATAGTCTATTACTCAGACAAGATAAGCGATGATGCGCGTCGCAGTAAAGAACATTCCATCCATCGAAAGGCGATCGAAATGCTGCGCGCTGCGTCCTCCCAACGGCGCCAGGCTGGGACGATGAAAAAGCGTGGCTGCTGCCGTCGGTAACCAGCCGTTGATGCAGCGGGATGGCAGACTGGCTTCGATGATGACAAGAAAAACTGGCCGCCTGTTTCCAGGGCGGCGTACCGTTCCGCAACCGGACAATGCGGACCGATCAGCACTACACCGATGAAGACGTCCTGAAATCAACTGAAAGGTACTCACCGTGAAGGCACAAACATTACTGATCGGCATCGCAACGATGGGTTTGGCGTTCTCGCTCGCCGCCTGTTCCGGCGGCCGCGGAGGCTCGGATAGCGCAGCCGCGTCGTCCGATAACAAAGGTGCGCTGGTCGGAGTCGCCATGCCGACCAAGGTATCCGAGCGCTGGATCAAGGACGGCAACGCCGTGAAGGAAGACCTCGAAAAGCTCGGCTACAAGGTCGACCTCGAGTACGCCGACAACAAGATTCCGCAGCAGGTTCTCCAGGTGAGCAACATGATCACCAAGGGCGCGAAGATTCTGATCGTCGCATCGATCGACGGTGGCTCGCTCAGCGATCAGCTCGACGCAGCTGCCAAGGCCGGCATCAAGGTCATTTCCTATGATCGCCTGCTTACCGGCAGCAAGAATGTCGACTATTACGTCTCGTTCGACAACTACAAGGTTGGCGTCGATCAGGCCAACAGCCTGCTGACCGGCCTTGGGCTGCTCGATGCCGATGGCAAGAAGACCGACAAGAAGGGCCCGTTGAACGTCGAGCTGTTTGCCGGTAGCCCGGACGACAACAACGCCACGTTCTTCTTCAACGGCGCGATGGATACCCTCAAGCCTTATATCGCCGACGGCTCCATCGTCGTGAAGAGCGGCCAGACCGGTTTCACCCAGGTCGCCACGCTGCAGTGGGATCCGGCGACCGCCAAGGCCCGCATGCAGAACCTGATTGCGAAGTCGTATTCCGACGGCGCAAGCCTCGATGGCGTGCTCTCGCCCTATGACGGTATGTCGATCGGCATTATTTCGGCATTGCAGGGTGCGGGTTACGGATCGTCCGCCAAGCCGTTGCCGATCATCACCGGCCAGGATGCCGAGGCTGCGTCGGTCAAGTCGATCATCGCCGGCCAGCAGTACTCCACCATCTACAAGGACACGCGCAAGCTTGCCGACCAGGCTTCGGTCATGGCCAACGACATCCTGACTGGCAAGAAACCGGAAACGAACGACGACAAGAGCTACAACAACAAGGTCATCACCGTGCCGACCTATCTGTTCCAGCCCACGGTTGTCACCAAGGCGAATTATCAGCAGGTGCTCATCGACAGCGGCTACTACACGCCGGCACAGCTGCAGTAATTGTCGCTCGCCGAAGCGCCGGTCGTCGGTTTGCCCGTGACCGGCGCTTCGGTTCCTCATCATTCTTCTCATCCAGGAAGAAGCAGAAAACGTGACGACAAACATTCTCGAGATGCAGGGCATCACGAAGACGTTTCCAGGCGTCAAGGCTTTGCAAAACGTCTCGCTCGGCGTCAAACGTGGTCATGTTCACGCCATTTGCGGCGAGAACGGCGCAGGTAAATCGACCCTCATGAAGGTGCTCAGCGGCGTGTATCCCGCGGGCAGCTTCGATGGCCAGATCGTCTTTGAAGATGCCAAGGTCGATTTCAAGAACATCAACGATTCCGAGGCCGCCGGCGTCGTCATCATTCACCAGGAGCTTGCGCTCAGTCCGTATCTCTCGATTGCCGAGAACATCTTTCTCGGCAATGAGCAGCAGACGAGGGGCTGGATCGACTGGAACAAGACCAACCTCGAGGCATCCAAACTGCTCGCGCGGGTCGGCCTGAAAGACAATCCGATCACCAAGATCACCGACATCGGCGTGGGCAAGCAGCAGCTGGTGGAGATCGCGAAGGCGCTTTCCAAGCGCGTCAAGCTGCTGATTCTCGATGAGCCGACAGCAGCTCTTAACGACGAGGATTCGGCGCATCTGCTCGAGCTGATCAAGCAGCTGCAGAGCCAGGGGATTACCTCGATTATCATTAGCCACAAATTGAATGAGATCAAGGCGATCGCCGACGCTGTGACGATCATTCGCGATGGGCGCGCGATCGAGACGCTCGATATGCATGCCGATGAGATCAGCGAAGAGCGGATCATCAAGGGCATGGTCGGGCGCGAGCTCGAAAGCCGCTATCCGGATCACACGCCGATGATCGGCGAGGAGCTGCTTCGGGTCGAACACTGGAACGTGTTTCATCCGATCGACACGACGCGCCAGATCGTCAAGGATGCCTCGATCTCCGTTCGCGCCGGCGAAATCGTCGGCATCGCCGGGTTGATGGGGGCAGGGCGCACCGAGCTGGCGATGAGCCTGTTCGGCAAGAGCTACGGCGTGAAGATCAGCGGCAAGGTCTTCAAGCGCGGCGTCGAAATCGACACCGGTACGGTGTCGAAGGCGATCCAGCACGGCATTGCCTATGCGACGGAGGATCGCAAGCGCTACGGGCTCAACTTGATCGACGACATCACCCGCAACGTCTCGGGGTCGGCGCTGAGCAAGCTGGCGGGCCTGTTCGGTTTCGTCGACGACCACAAGGAGGCGACGGTCGCCGGGAAGTACCTCAAGAGCCTCAACATCAAGGCGCCGAGCGTCGACTCGATTACCGGAAAACTGTCGGGCGGCAATCAGCAGAAAGTCGTGCTGTCGAAGTGGATGTACGCCGATCCGGATGTGCTCATCCTCGACGAGCCGACGCGCGGTATCGATGTAGGCGCGAAGTACGAGATCTACACCATCATTCATCGGCTCGCCGACGAGGGCAAAGGCGTGATCATGATCTCGTCGGAGCTGCCTGAGCTGCTCGGCATGTGCGACCGCATCTATACCCTCGCCGAGGGACGTATCACCGCCGATGTTCCGCGTTCGCAGGCGACCGCCGAAATCCTTATGCAGCACATGACCAAAGAGCGGGAGAGATCCACTAGTGACAACGTCTAACGAAGTGACGAAACCCGTCGGCGAGGCAAGGAGGATACTGGGCTATCTCACCGGTCAGCTTCGCCAGGTAGGCCTGTTTACTGCCCTGATCGTGATCGTGCTGTTTTTTCAGATCACCACGCACGGCATCACGTTGCGCCCGATCAACGTCTCCAACCTCGTCATTCAGAACAGCTACATCCTGATCCTGGCGATCGGCATGGTGATGGTCATCATCGCCGGTCATATCGATTTGTCCGTGGGTTCGGTCGTGGCCTTCGTCGGCGCGATGGCCGGTGTCATGATTACCGAATGGCATATCGCATGGCCGATCGCGATCGTTCTGTGCCTGATCCTCGGTGCGTTGGTCGGTGCCTGGCAGGGCTTCTGGATTGCGTACTTTCGAATACCGGCGTTCATCGTCACTCTGGCCGGCATGCTGGTGTTTCGCGGGGCCGCGCAGATCGCGCTGCAGAATCAGCAGATATCGCCCTTTCCGGAGGCCTTCCGCCGGTTGGGTTCCGGTTTTCTGCCCAGCTTCGGCACCAGCGGCTATGAGCCGCTGACGATCGGTCTCGGTGTTCTCGCCTCGATCGTGCTGATCTTCGGCTCGCTTCGCCAGCGCTGGGCGCGCCATAAGTATGGGCTGGAGTCCGAGCCGCTCTGGTGGTTCGTGCTCAAGCTGGCTTTCGGTGCCTTCCTGATCATCTATATCGCCTTTTTGCTGGCGAGCTACAACGGCACGCCGATCGTGCTGGTGATTCTCGGCCTGCTCATCGTCATCTATGCCGCGGTGATGGCGCGCTCGGTCTTCGGTCGTCATGTCTATGCGATCGGCGGGAACTTGCACGCAGCGGCGCTCTCTGGCGTCAAGACGCAGCGCGTTACCTTTCTGCTGTTCGTCAATATGGGCGTGATCTCGGCGCTGGCCGGGCTGGTGTTCACCGCTCAGCTCAATCTGGCGAGCCCTAGCGCGGGATCTGGCTTCGAGCTCGACTCGATCGCGGCGGTATTCATCGGCGGTGCCGCGGTTACCGGCGGCATCGGTACCGTGACGGGAGCCATCGTCGGCGGACTGATCATCGGACTGCTGAACAACGGCATGTCGATTCTCGGCGTCGGCACGGAATACCAGTCCCTGATCAAGGGACTCGTGTTGCTGGCGGCCGTGGCATTCGACGTCTACAACAAACGCCGCACCGGCGGTCGTTGAGAAACAGCGGTCCGGTATGCATTGACTCAGACCTGCATCGACTGGCGCGTGTCTTCCAGCGCCAGTTCCACCAGCACCCGCATCGCCTCGCTCGCAGCGGCCGGGTCGCTGGCGGCAATCGCATCGAGCACGCGACGATGGTCGGGGATGGGATTCCGGGGCAGGTCGCGTTGGCGGTGCTTGAACTGCGTGGTCCAGCTCACCGCGGCGCATACGCTGGCGCTGAGAACGATCAGCGCATCGTTGCCGGTGGCATGCAAAATCGCGTTGTGAAAATCCCGGTCGGCCATGCGGCCGGCTTCGCTGGCCAGCGTGTGCCGCGTCATGCCGGCCAGTGCGTCGCGCATGCTTTTGAGCGCGGCCTTGTCGCGCCGCTCTGCCGCCAGCGCCGCGGCAGCGGGCTCGACGATGGCGCGAAGTTCGAACAGGCTGCGCACAAAGGCGACGTCCGGTTGCCCTGCAAAGGCCCAGCCCAGTACTTCCGGGTCGAGCAGATTCCAGCGGTTTCTCGGCAGGACACGCGTGCCAGCCTTGGGCCGGCTTTCGACCAGACCCTTGGCCGTAAGCACCTGGATCGCTTCGCGGTACGCGCTGCGCGATACGTCCAGCAATTCGGCGAACACGATTTCTCCGGAAAGCACATCGCCTGGAAGATATTCCCCGGCCAGGATCGCAGCGCCCAGCTTGTGGGCAATCGCGCCGTACAGGCGCCGACCGGTACCGCGGGGTTCGCGCGCGCGCTTGATGGGTTCTGCTGGCGTGACTGTCTTGCTCAAGAACTCACCCCTCGGTAACGAATTTCAACGTTGAACGGCATGCACGCGCTCGGAGGTCAGAAGAAACCGTCGGCATTGCAAAACCAGCATACGCGCCTTAACCTAATTGTCTGAGTAATTAATGGTGGTGGAGCATAATGTCGAACGACGGCAAGACCCAACTGACGGACGACGCGATAATGGATTTCCGTTCGATCGATGCCACGACCGGCCAGCCCTTCGGCCCACGTTTTGAAACAGACGGCATTGCCGAAGTCCACGCGGCCTGTTCGGCAGCCGAGGCCGCATTCGACGCCTATCGTGCGACCGATGCCGAAGCCAGGGCGGTTTTTCTCGAACGTATCGGCGCCGAAATTCTAGCATTGGGCGACGATCTGATCGTCACCGCGATGCGCGAAAGCGGCCTGCCGCGCGCACGTCTGGAGGGCGAACGCGGCCGCACCGTCAATCAGCTGAAGCTGTTCGCCGGTGTACTTCGACGCGGCGACTGGATGGGCCTGCGCATCGACCCGGCAACCCAGGGCACGACGACGCCGGCGCGAGCTGATCTGCGCCTGCGGCGCATCCCGCTGGGACCGGTGGCCGTATTCGGCGCGTCGAATTTTCCGCTCGCCTTCTCCACGGCCGGTGGCGACACCGCTTCGGCGCTCGCCGCGGGCTGCACGGTCGTGGTCAAGGGTCATCCGGCGCATCCGGCGACGGGCGCCATGGTTGCCGGTGCCATCCATGCCGCGGTGAAGGCCAGCAGCTTGCCATCGGGCGTATTTTCGCACCTGGTCGGTCCGGGCATCGAACTCGGCGCGGCGCTGGTCAAGCATTCCGCGATCGCCGCGGTGGGCTTTACCGGATCGCGCGCCGGTGGTTTGGCGCTGGTCAAGCTGGCGCAGGCGCGCGAGGTTCCCATTCCCGTTTATGCGGAGATGTCGAGCATCAATCCGGTGCTGCTGTTGCCGGAGGCACTGCGCGCGCGCGGCGCGGAGCTTGGCAAGGCCTTTGTCGGATCGCTGACGATGGGCGCCGGCCAGTTTTGTACCAACCCCGGCCTGCTGCTGGCGATCGAGGGCGAGGGGCTCGATGCTTTCGTGTCGGCGGCCGCCGAAGCGATTTCGGGCGCCGCCGCGCAGACGATGCTGACCGGCGCCATTTACTCGGCCTACGAACAATCGATCGACGCGCTTCAGCAGCATGGGCAGGTGCAAACCGTCGCCCAAGGCCCGGCGGGCGACGGTGGCAACGCCGGACGCGCGGCCCTGTTCTCGACCAGCGGCCGGTCGTTTTTGTCCGACAAGGCGTTGGGGCAGGAAATCTTCGGCGCGTCGTCCTTGCTGGTGCGCTGCGCCGATGAGGCCGAGCTGCAGTCGGTACTGGTAGCGGCGGAAGGCCAGCTGACCACCACGCTGCAGATGGACGATGCCGATATTGATACGGCCTCTAGGCTGTTGCCACTGCTGGAACGCCGCAGCGGGCGCATCGTCGTCAACGGTTGGCCGACTGGCGTCGAGGTGACGCATGCGATGGTGCACGGCGGACCGTATCCGGCTACCTCCGACGGGCGGTCCACTTCCGTCGGCAGCCTGGCCATCGACCGTTTTTTGCGGCCGGTTTCCTACCAGAATTTCCCGTCGCGGCTGTTGCCCGCCGTGCTGCGCGATGACGCCGGCCTGCCGCGACTGCTCGATGGCATTGCCACGCACGGATGATCGCCGCCCATATGCCACGCCCTACCGCACTTCGTAAATCGGCGAGTGCCGCATCTCCATGAAGAAAGGAACAACATGACCTTGCGCCTTCTGCAGCATCGTGACGAGAGCGGCCATCGCTCCGTCATCGCCTCCACCGGCAACGGCGACGCCTTTGTGGTTGGCGTCGACAGCGTGCGCGCGCTCGCGCAGCTGGCGATCACCATGGGCACGGATCTCGCGGGCGCGGTGGCGGATTGCGGCTTTGGCGAGTCGGTGGACGTTGCCGCCGAATTGGCCGCTGGCCGGCTGCTCGCGCCGATCG
This sequence comes from Rhodanobacter sp. ANJX3, assembly GCF_014200755.1. Taxonomy (GTDB): domain Bacteria; phylum Pseudomonadota; class Gammaproteobacteria; order Xanthomonadales; family Rhodanobacteraceae; genus Rhodanobacter. The sequence goes on from NZ_JACHCM010000001.1 coordinate 74,042, forward strand.
ATCACCCGGATCCGGCGCATCTGTTCATGACTGGCACGGGCCTCACTCATCTGGGATCTGCCGAAGGCCGCGACAAGATGCATCGCGCGGCGGCAGCGGCCGAGAAGCAGACCGATTCGATGCGGATATTTCTCGAAGGTGTCGAAGGCGGCAAGCCGGCTGCTGGCCAAGTCGGCAGCCAGCCGGAATGGTTCTACAAGGGCAACGGGTTTGGCTTGGTCGGTCCCGGCCAGCCGTTGACGTCGCCGTCGTTCGCGAAAGACGGCGGCGAAGAACCCGAGCTGGCGGGCATTTATCTGATTGGTGAAGACGGCACACCGTTTCGCTTGGGCGTGTGCCTGGCCAACGAATTCAGCGATCACGTCACCGAGCGCCACAACTATCTCTGGCTGGCGCACTCCAAGCTGCGGCAGGCGGCGCTGGGGCCAGAATTGCTGGTCGGTCCGATGCCGGCACAGATTGAAGGCACCAGCCGTATCCGGCGCGGCGACGCGGTGCTGTGGGAAAAGCCGTTCCTTTCCGGCGAGGAAAACATGTCGCACAGTTTCGCCAATCTTGAGGCGCATCATTTCAAGTACGACGTATTTCGCCAGCCGGGCGATGTCCATGTGCATTTTTTTGGCACCGCCACGCTGTCGTTCTCCGACGGCATAAAAACGCAGGTCGGCGATCAGTTCGAGATCGAGGCGGCGCCGTTCACCTTACCTCTATGCAACCGGCTGGCGATCGCGTCGGAACAGACATTCAGCATCAAGGCGCTTTGAGATGAGTCCGATACGAGTGGCGGTGATCGGCCTGGGCAAGATCGCCCGCGATCAGCATCTTCCCGCCATCGCAGGCAATGATGCCTTCCATCTCACGGCCCTGGTGGATCCAAGTAGCACCTCAAACGTCGAGGGGGCTGCTCGTTTCGATACCCTCGAAGCGCTGTTCGACGATGGCCTTGCGGTCGATGCCGTGGTTCTTTGCACGCCGCCGCAGGTTCGCTACGAGCTGGCCGCGAAAGCGCTGGCGCGGGGCGCGCACGTCTTTCTCGAAAAACCTCCGGGCGCGACGCTGGCCGAAGTGGCGGCACTGGAAGAGCAGGCCAAGATCAGTGGCTTTACCCTGTTCGCCGGCTGGCACTCGCGTTACGCCGCCGGTGTGGAGCGCGCGCGCGCGTGGCTGGCCGATCGGCGTATCGAGCGCGTGTCGATCATCTGGCGCGAGGACGTTCGCGTGTGGCATCCGGGACAGACGTGGATCTGGGAACCGGGTGGTCTGGGCGTGTTCGACCCCGGCATCAATGCATTGTCTATCGCCACGCGTATCCTGCCGCGCGCGTTCTTTCTGCGCTCCGCCGTCCTTTCGACACCGTCCAATCGCGCGGCGCCGATCGCCGCCGAAATGACGTTCACGGATACCGCAGGCGTCGAGATAGCGATGGATCTGGACTGGCGCCAGACCGGCCCGCAAAGTTGGGACATCGTGGTCGAGACCGATGCCGGCACGTTGAAACTCGCCAACGGCGGCGCGGTTCTGGAGCTGCCAAGTGGCGTCGAGCGCGCTGAGGATCGTGAGTACGCCGGGTTATATGCGCACTTTGCGGCGCTGATCCAGAACGGTCGTAGCGATGTGGATACGGCTCCGCTGCGCCTGGTGGCCGACGCATTTCTGCTCGGGCATCGCAAAACCGTCGAGGCGTTTGACGACTGATGTATCCCGGGCCAGTGCTTTAGGCTGCGCGCCGTCCGGTTAGCCCGTCATTTCGCACCAAACCATGGCGCTGGCCGAGCGCTGAGGCCAAGCCGGCAGCGCTGACCGCCGGTTGTCGTCTGCTATTATGGTGGGTCGAAAAACCGGTAAGAGCGAACCCATGATCGAAACCAATCCCATCCTCGCGCAGATTGCGGACCTCAGCGGCCGCGTCGAGTCGCTTCGGGGGTATCTTTGACTACGCCACTAAGCGTGAGCGTCTCGAAGAAGTAACCCGCGAACTGGAGAGCCCCACCATCTGGGATGACCCGGCGCGCGCGCAGGAGCTGGGCCGCGAACGCGCCCGCCTGGACGATATCGTCAGCGGCATCGATAGCCTCACCGCCGGTCTCACCGATGCCGGTGAACTGCTGGAGATGGCCATTGCCGACGGCGACGAGGAAACCGCACAGTCGGTCGTGACCGACGTGGCGCGACTCGATGGACAGATCAGCAAGCTGGAATTTCAGCGCATGTTTTCCGGCAAGATGGACGCGACCAACGCCTTCGTCGATATCCAGGCTGGCGCCGGCGGCACCGAGGCGCAGGACTGGGCCGAAATGTTGCTGCGCATGTACCTGCGCTGGTGCGAATCGCGCGGCTGGCAGACCGAGCTGATGGAAGTCTCCGGCGGCGACGTGGCCGGCATCAAATCCGCCACCTTCCGCGTGGAAGGCGATTACGCTTACGGCTGGCTGAAAACCGAGATCGGCGTGCATCGCCTGGTGCGCAAGTCGCCGTTCGATTCGGACAATCGCCGCCACACCAGTTTTACCTCGGTCTTCGTTTCGCCCGAAGTCGATGACGACATCGATATCGATATCAATCCGGCCGACCTGAAGACGGACGTCTACCGCTCCTCCGGCGCCGGTGGTCAGCACGTCAACAAAACCGAATCGGCGGTGCGCATCACGCATATTCCGACCAATACGGTCGTGGCCTGCCAGACCGGCCGCAGCCAGCACGCCAACCGCGCCACCGCGATGAAGATGCTGGCCGCCAAGCTGTACGAGCTGGAAGTGCAAAAGCGCAACGTCGAGCGTGATGCCTTGGAAGCAACCAAGTCCGACATCGGCTGGGGCAGCCAGATCCGTAATTACGTGCTCGACCAGAGCCGCATCAAGGATTTGCGCACCGGTATCGAGCGCACCGACACGCAGAAGGTGCTCGACGGTGACCTTGATGAGTTCATTGAGGCGAGTTTGAAGTCCGGCTTGGAAGCGGGCTCCAAGCGCAGTGACGCATAATGTCGCGGCGAGTAGGGGCGAAGGATGAGTAGCGAGGGCGCGACGATCCGGTCATATCGCGATCTGGTGGCTTGGCAGCAGGCGATGCGGCTGGTGGAATCGGTCTACGCCCTGGTTTCGTTGTTGCCGGCGGACGAGCGGTTTGGACTGGCATCCCAGCTTCGCCGATCGGCGGTCTCGATACCTTCCAACATTGCCGAAGGGCATGCGCGTGAGTCGACAAAGGAGTTCATTCGCTACATCGCTATCGCTCGAGGTTCACTGGCTGAACTGGAAACCCAGCTTGAGCTTATGTCGCGTCTGAAAATGACCGAAGCTGGGCAGTTGGATCAGACTCTTTCTTGCTGTGATGAGCTAGGTCGTATTCTTCGGGGACTGCGTAAATCCCTGGACAACAAACTTGAGGCGGCGCATCAGTGATGCGCCCTCGCTACTCGTCCCTCGCCCCTTTCTGAAATCCCGATCTGAAATCCCGAAATGACCGATCAAATAACTGACCCCGCCGAGCCAATCGTCGACGAAAACCGCCTCATCGCCGAGCGTCGCGAGAAACTGACCGCGCTGCGCGGGCAGGGCATCGCGTTTCCGAACGACTTCAAGATCGACAGCTTTACCGGCGACCTGCAAACCGAGTTCGCCGACAAGGACGTTCAGACGGCCGAAGTGATCGAGGCGGCGGCGCGGCGGGTGAAGGTGGCCGGTCGCATCGTGCTCAAGCGCGTGCAAGGCAAAGTCAGCTTTGTGCAGCTGCAGGATTACACCGGGCGCATCCAGCTGTTCATCCATCAGGGCACGGTGGGCGACGCATACGAGGCGTTCAAGGGTTGGGACGTCGGCGACATCATCGGCGCCGAAGGTGTGCTGATGCGCACCAAGACCGGCGAGCTGTCCGTACGTGCCGACAGCCTGCGTCTGCTGACCAAGAGCCTGCGTCCGCTGCCGGACAAGTTTCACGGCCTGGCCGACGTGGAGCAGCGTTACCGCCAGCGCTATGTCGACTTGATCGTGACGGAAGAGGCGCGGCGTACGTTCGTCACGCGCTCAAAGATCATCGGCTTCATGCGCCAGTGGCTGGAAGCGCCGCCGCGTCGCTTCATGGAAGTCGAAACGCCGATGATGCACGTGATTCCCGGCGGCGCCACGGCCAAGCCGTTCATCACGCATCACAATGCGCTGGACATGGACCTGTACTTGCGCGTGGCGCCGGAGCTGTATCTGAAGCGACTGGTCGTCGGCGGCTTCGATCGGGTATACGAGATCAACCGCAATTTCCGCAACGAGGGCGTGTCGACCCGGCACAATCCCGAGTTCACCATGCTGGAGCTGTATCAGGCCTATGCCACCTACCATGAGATCATGGACATCACCGAATCGGTGATCCGCGATACGGCGCAGAGCGTGCTCGGCACGACGCAGCTGACTTGGGACGGCGCCGAGATCGACGTCGGCCCGGCCTTCCGCCGCTGGCGCATGGAAGACGCCGTGCTGGAGCACAACCCCGAGATCAAGCGCGAAGAGCTACGCGATCGCGACGCCATGGCGGCACACGCCGCACGCCTGAAAGTGCAGGTCAAACCGGGTTACGGCTGGGGCAAGCTGCTGCTGGAGATCTTCGAGAAGACGGTCGAGCACACCCTCATCCAGCCGACCTTCATCACCGATCACCCGGTCGAGGTGTCGCCGCTGGCGCGCGAGAGCGATACCGACAAGGGCATCACCGATCGCTTCGAGCTGTTCGTCAACGGCAAGGAGCTGGCGAATGGTTTTTCCGAGTTGAACGACCCGGAAGATCAGGCCGCGCGCTTCCAGGCGCAGGTCGACGCCAAGGATTCCGGCGACGACGAGGCCATGCACTTCGATGCCGACTATATCCGCGCCCTGGAAGTCGGCTTGCCGCCCACCGGCGGCCTGGGCATCGGCATCGATCGACTCGTGATGCTGCTGACCGGATCGGCGTCGATCCGCGACGTGCTGCTGTTCCCCTATATGCGCCCGGAGGCCTGAGATGTGGTTTGCCATCGTTGCCAATGACGTCCCCCATTCGCTTGAAGCTCGCGTCGCCAATCGGCCGCCGCATCTGGCGCGGCTGCAGCAGATGAACGACGAAGGCCGTTTACTTCTGGCTGGCCCGTTTCCGGCGATCGCCTCGGAAGATCCGGGCCCTGCCGGCTTTACCGGCAGCCTGATCGTCGCGGAATTCGCTTCGCTGGAAGAAGCCGAGAGCTGGGCCAAGGCCGATCCCTATATGGCCGCCGGCGTCTACGCTGACGTCAAAGTGCGGCCGTTCCGCAAGACGCTGCCCAGCGCGTGAGCGGCGCGCCAGCCATGACTCCAATGCTGGATGAAATCCGCCGCCGCCTGGAGGTCGCCTTTGCGCCGACCGCGCTCGAAGTGCTGGACGAGGGCTACAAGCACGCGTCGCACGGCAACGCCGGCAAGGGGCATTTCCATGTGCGCATCGTCAGCGCGGCCTTCGCCGGCAAGCTGCCGCTGCAGCGTCACCGTATGGTTTATGCGGCGATGGAGGGGTTGATGGATAACGGCATCCACGCGCTTTCGATCGATGCTGGTGATAAATAGTTATTTATAACAATAAGATAAGATTATTATCTAAGCTTGTTTCTGCACTGCGAGCGCATTGCAGCCCCGTTCGTGGTTTGGCACAGTGACAAGCCCGACCACTGAAGGCGTTACCTGATGAATCTATTGATGACCGCATGCGCCTGACCACGATCAAACTTGCCGGTTTCAAGTCCTTTGTGGACCCGACCACCCTGCAGCTGCCGAGCAACATGATCGGCGTGGTGGGTCCGAACGGTTGCGGCAAGTCCAATATCATCGACGCGATCCGCTGGGTCATGGGCGAGAGCGCGGCCAGCCGCCTGCGCGGCGATTCGCTGACGGACGTCATCTTTTCCGGCTCCAATTCGCGCAAGCCGGTGGGTCAAGCCACGGTCGAGCTGATCTTCGACAACAGCGACGGTTCGGTGCAGGGCGAATACGGCCAGTACGCCGAAATCTCGGTCAAGCGCCAGGTCACCCGCGACGGCCAGTCCGCCTATTATTTGAACGGCACGCGCTGCCGTCGACGCGACATCACCGATTTGTTCCTCGGCACCGGCCTGGGTCCGCGCAGCTACTCGATCATCGAGCAGGGCATGATCAGCCAGATCATCGAGGCGCATCCGGAAGAACTGCGTACGCATCTGGAAGAGGCGGCCGGCATCTCCAAGTACAAGGAGCGGCGCAAGGAAACCGAGAGCCGCATCAAGGCCACTCGCGAGAATCTCGACCGCGTGCGCGACGTGCGCGACGAAGTCGACAAGCAGCTCGATCATCTCAATCGGCAGGCCCGCGCCGCCGAGCGCTGGAAAGCCTTGAAGGAGGAGCAGACGCGCAAGGAAGCCGAGCTGCGCGCGCTGGAATACCGCGGCCTGAAAAGCCAGCACGATGGCGAAGGTGCCGACCTGTCGGCAGCGGAAACCGAAATCGAGAAGCAGCTGGCCGGCCAGCGCCAGATAGAGGCGCAACTGGAAACCGTGCGCGAGCGCCATACCGGCGCCAGCGAACATCTCAACAGCGTGCAGGCCGAGGTGTACAAGGTCGGCGCCGAGATCGCCCGCGTCGAGCAGCAGGTGCGCTACAGCCGCGAGACCGCCGATCGCCTTCAGCGCGCCCAGGCCGACGCCGAGCGCGAGCACGCCGAGCTGGCCGCGCACATCGCTACCGACCGCGAACAGGTCGAAACCCTGCGCACCGCGCTGGCCGAAGGTGAGCCCAAGCTCGAAGCGCTGCAGCAGTTGCAGGACGACACCGCCGAAGCCCAGCGCGAAACCGAAGCCAAGCTGGCCGACTGGCAGCAGCGCTGGGACAGCCACACCCGACATGCCGGCGAATCCAGCCGCGCGGCCGAAGTCGAGCGCACCAAGCTCAATTACCTGGATCGCCAGAGCGTCGATCTGTCCAAGCGCCGCGAGGCGCTGGAAGCGGAGCAGAAGGCGACCGACGTCGCCGCGCTCGACGCGGCCGGCGAACAGCTGCATGCCGATCACGACACCCAGCGCGAGCGTGTCGAAACGCTTGGCAGCCTCCTCGATCAGCACAAGCTCAGCCATGAAAAGGTGCTCGACGAAGAGCGTCAGGTCCAGTCCAGCCTCAACGAGGCGCGCCAGCAGCTGCAGTCGGCTCGCGGGCGCCATGCGTCGCTGGAGGCACTGCAGCACGCGGCCCTGGGCCAGGAAGAGAGCGCCGCCAGCGGCTGGCTCAGCCGGCTGGGATTGAACAAGTCGCGCCGGCTGGGCGAAGCCTTGCAGGTCGACGCGGGCTGGGAAACGGCGGTGGAAACCGTGCTGGCCGGCTTGCTCGACGGTGTGCTGGTCGACAGCCCGCTGGGCCTGGTGTCGGAATTCGATAGCCTGGGCGAGGCCGATATCGCCTTGCTGGCGTCCGCCGACGGCGGCCAGGGCGCCGCCGACACGCTGGCCGCTCGCGTGCACGGCCCGGCTGCCGCGCTGCAATTGTTGGCAAACGTGCAGACGGCCGACACGCTGGAGGAGGCGAGCCGCCGCGTGGCGTCGCTGCGCCCCGAGCAATCCATCATCACCCGCGACGGCGACTGGTTGGCGCCGCAGTGGGCGCGCGTGCGCCGCGCGCAGGGCAATCAGGTCGGCGTGCTGGCGCGCGAGCGCGAGCTGCGCCTGCTGGCCGAGCAGATCGCCACGCTGGAAGCGCAGCTCGAAGAAGACGGTGAGCGGCTGGAAAGCCTGCGTACCGGCAAGTTCGAGGTCGAGCGGGCGCGCGACGATGCCCAGCGCGAGCTCTACAACGCGCATCGCAAGCAGTCCGAGCTGGCCGGTCAGCTGCAAAGCCATCGCGGCAAGCTGGAAACCGCGCGCGCGCGCGCGGCCAAGGTCGGCGAGGAACTCGACGATCTGGCCAACCAGCTCGACGAGCTGCAGGGCCAGACCCGGGAAGCTCGCGCCCGTCTGGACGAATCCGTCGGCTTGATGGGCGATCTGGAAGACGAACGCCGCGCGCTGGAAAACGAACGGCGCACCCTGCTCGAAGCGCGCGAAGAAGCGCGCATGAATGCGCGCGAGGCGGCCGACCAGTCGCACGCGCTGGCGCTGGGTCTGGAGTCGCGACGTTCATCGCTGTCGTCGCTGGAACAGTCGCTCGCCCGCATGGACGCGCAGCTGGCGCAGATCGCCGCGCGTCGCGCCGACATCGTCGAACAGCTGGCCGCCGGTTCCGATCCGATCGCCGAACTCGAAGCTGAGCGACAGACCTATCTCGACCAGCGCCTGCTGGTCGACAAGCAACTGGTCGAAGCGCGCCGCGCGCTGGACGACTGCGACGGCGAATTTCGTCGCCTGGAGCAGGAGCGCCAGCGCGCCGAACACGGCCTCAGCGCGCTGCGCGAAGGGCTTTCGCAAAAGCGGCTGGCGGCGCAGGCGCTGCAGATGCGCGCCGAGCAGCTGGCCGAGGCGATCCGCGAATCCGGTCTGGAACTCGACACGCTGCTGGCCGAACTGGCGGAGGACATCGACGCCAATCAGTGGCGCCAGCAGCTCGGCGAACTGGGCCAGAAGATCGTGCGGCTGGAGCCGGTCAACCTGGCCGCGATCCAGGAACACGCCGAGCAGAGCGAGCGCAAGACCTATCTGGACAATCAGCTCGCCGATCTGGTCAGTGCGATGGAAACTCTGGAAGGGGCGATCAAGAAGATCGATCGCGAAACCCGCCAGCGTTTCAAGGAGACCTTCGACAAGGTCAATGCGGGCGTGCAGGAGCTTTTTCCGCGGCTGTTCGGCGGCGGCCATGCGTATCTGGAGCTGACCGGCGACGACCTGCTCAATACCGGCGTGGCGATCATGGCGCGCCCGCCGGGCAAGCGCGTGTCCAATATCACCCTGCTGTCCGGTGGCGAAAAGGCGCTCACGGCCGTGGCGCTGGTGTTCGCCATCTTCGGCCTCAACCCGGCGCCGTTCTGCCTGCTGGACGAGGTCGACGCGCCGCTGGATGAAGCCAACGTCGGCCGCTTCTCGAGCCTGGTGCGCGAAATGAGCGAAAAAGTGCAGTTCATCTTCATCAGCCACAACAAGGCCACGATGGAAGCGGCCACCCAGCTGTGCGGCGTGACCATGCGCGAGCCTGGCGTGTCGCGACTGGTGCAGGTGGATCTTGCGGAAGCGGCTAAACTCGCAGGCGCCGCTTGAGGAATTTACGATGACCATGCAACCCGTGCTCGCTTTTGCCTGGAACCCCGCCGTCGGTGTTCCGCTGCTGATCGTTGCCATCATCATCCTGGCGTTGATCTGGCTGTTCGGACAGCCGAAGAAAGAGCAGGGCAAGCGCCGTGTGGTACCCAGTGCGTCGTCAGGCGAACGTCGCGAGCCCCGGCTTGGGGATGACGACATCGACGACGACACGCCCTCTTTCAGCGCGCGCGATGCCTCCTACGACGATGCCTTCGACATGCCGCTCAAGCCGAAGCAGGGCGAGCTGGACGTGGGCATGCGTGCCGAACTGGAGCGTCTGGGCGCCACCTTGTCCGGCGAGCGTTCGAGCAGCAAGCCGATGCCGTCGAAGCTGGTGGGGCACGCGGCCTCCATCGTCGACGCGCTGCGCGCACCCAGCGTTCCCAACGAAGGCAGTGCTCTACCGCAGCCGGAGATCTCGGTGGCACCGGTGCCCGCGGCTGCGCCCGCACCGGCTCCGGCGGCCCCCGCGCCCAAAATCCCGCCGCGCTCCGACCTCGGTCGACGCCCGGCGCAGCTGGCGGTCGAGCGGATCGTCACGCTGTTCGTAGTGGCTCGCGAGGGCGAGCACTTCAACGGGCCGAACCTGGTGGTGGCCGCCGAAAAGGCCGGTCTCGAATTCGGCGACATGGGCATCTATCACCGCCTGCTGGAGGGCAAGCGCGAACTCGGCCCGATCTTCAGCGTTGCCAATATGCTCAAGCCGGGCAATTTCGATCTGGTGCGCCTCGACGCGCTGCGCACGCCGGGCGTCAGCTTCTTCATGACCTTGCCGGGTCCGCTCTGCGCACTCGACGCCTGGGACGCGATGCTGCCCACCGCGCAGCGCCTGGCCGAGCTCCTGGATGGTCATGTGCTGGACGAAGAGCGCAACGCCCTCGGTCGTCAGCGCATCGCCCATATCCGCGACCAACTGCGCGGTTGGGATCGCGATCACGAGGGTAAGGAAATTATCTTCGGGCGCTGACTCAGGTCGCCAGACGCAGTCCGTCGATCGCCTGCAGCAACGCCTCGACGCCATAAGGCTTGAGTATCGATGCGGTGCGCGCATCTTTGGGAATGTCGCCGGTGTCGAGTTGACCGGTGGCGAACAGCACGGGAAGGTCGGGGGAGAGGGTTCGCAGTGCTTGAACGAGTTCGATGCCGGACGCGTCGGGCAGGCCGATGTCTGTCAGCAGAAGATCGACGTGCTGTTTGCCGTGGATTTGCACCGCGCGCGCGGCGCTGTCGGCTTCGAGCACGAGGTGGCCGCGAGATTCGAGCATTTCTGCCACGCTCATGCGAATCAGATCGTCGTCTTCGCACAGCAGAATATGCAGCGGCCGCGCGGCTTGCGCGGGCAGTCGGCGGTTGCTTGTGCGCTGCGCCGGGGCGGGCGCAGCGCTGCCCGCTGTGTTGCGCGGCTGCCGTCCATCAAGCACCTGACGCAGCCGCCGCGCCAGCGCCTCATGCGTATAGGGTTTGCTCAGCAGCTCCACGCCTTCGTCGAGGCGGCCACCGTGGACGATGGAGTTTTCCGCATAGCCAGACGTAAAGAGAATCGCCAGCTGCGGCAGGCGCTCGCGCAGCCGGCTGGCCAGTTCGGGGCTTTTCAGATCGCCGGGCATCACCACATCGGTAAACAGCAGGTCGATGGCGATGCCGCTTTCGATGATGGTGAGTGCGCCTTGCGCGTCCTTGGCCTTGAGTACCCGATAGCCGAGCTCGCCGAGCAGGGCGACGACGGTATCGCGCACCGCGTCGTCATCCTCGGCCACGAGAATCGTTTCGTCGCCGCCGACGATCGGGCCGGATTCCGTATCGAGCAAGGGATCTTCGGCCTGCGTCGAACGCGGGAGATACATCCGGATCGTCGTGCCGTGACCGGGCTCGCTGTAGATCTTGACGTGACCGCCAGACTGCTTGACGAAGCCGTACACCATCGACAGGCCGAGGCCGGTGCCGCGGCCCTCGGGTTTGGTGGTAAAGAATGGCTCGAAGACTTTCTCGATAATGTCCGGCGTCATGCCGCAGCCGGTGTCGCTGACTGCGATCATCACATACTGGCCGGGCGTCGTTTCCGGATACCGATAGGCGTAATCCTGATCGAGTGTCGCGTTGCCCGCTTCGATCGTCAGCCGACCCTGGCCGTCCATAGCGTCGCGTGCGTTAAGCGCCAGATTGAGCAGCGCGTTCTCGACATTGCCCGGATCGATCAGCGTGTTCCAGAGGCCGCCGGCGATCACCGTTTCCAGCTCGATCCCTTCGCCCAGCGAGCGGCGCAGCAGTTCGTCGAGATCGCGAATGAGGCGCGCCACGTTGACCACTTTCGGTGCCAGCGGCTGACGTCGGCCGAACGCCAGCAGCTGCGAAGCCAGCTTCGATCCCCGCGTGACGCCGGCCATCGCATTCTGTACGCGGCGCTCGGCGCGCTCGTTGCCGGCCACGTCATTGCCCAGCAGCTGCAGGTTGCCGCTGACCACCTGCAGCAGATTATTGAAGTCATGCGCGATGCCCCCCGTGAGGTTGCCGATCGATTCCATTTTCTGGCTCTGGCGCAGCGCGTCCTGCGTCTTGATCAGTTCGGCTGTGCGCTCGCTGACGCGCTCTTCAAGCGTGGCGGCCAGATTGCTCAGCGCGGCCTCGGCCGCTTTTTGGTCGTCGATATCGGTGCTGGTACCCAGCCACCGTATGGGTTCGCCGTCGCGACCGGCGATGGGAACGGCGCGCGCCAAGTGCCAGCGGTACTCGCCGTCATGCCGGCGCAGGCGCAGTTCGGTCTGGTAGTTATCGCCCGTTTCCTGCGCCTTGCGCATGGCTTTGACGGTCGGCTGTACGTCGTCCGGGTGCACGAGGGCGAACCACTTGTCGCCTTCCATCGAGCCGGGCTCGACGCCAGCATAGGCATAGAGGCGATCGTTGAACCACTCGATATTGCCCTCGCCGTCGGTGGTCCAGACGTGGTTCGGCAACGACTGCGCCAGGGTGCGGAAATGTGCCTCGCTCTCGCGCATGGCATCTTCGATCGCCTTGCGTTCGGAGATATCCATGAACAGTACGGCGAAGCGCTCTTTGTCGATCTTTCGTGCGCGCGCCTCGAACCAGCGATTTTCCAGCGTGGGAATATGCACTTCCATCTGCGAGGCTTCGCCCGAATCGAGCACCAGCGCATAGGCATCGATGACCGATAGCGGTACATCGGGCACCAAGGTGCGAATGGAGCGACCCATCGACGCGCGCACATTCAGGCCAGTCTGCTTGCCGAACGCCGGATTGAGCTCGGTGATGAGAAAATCGACCATGCGTCCGGCGTCGTCGCGCACAGCGCGGCCGATGAAAAAGCCCTCCTGCATATCCGCGAACAGGTTGCGCCAGCGGGCTTCACTCTCGATCACGGCCTCTTCGGCTTTTTTGCGATCGGTAATGTCCATCGCGATGCCGATGTAGCGGGGCGCACGGCCCGATCCATCGAGTGCCAGCGTTTCACCCCGTCGCGCAATCCAGCGGATTTCGCCGGTCTTCGGATGGACCAGGCGAAATTCGGAATAGCTGATTGGATTGGACGAGCTCAAGCGATTGGGCCCGACCAGATGCCGATCGTCCGGATGCACCATGTCGACCAGCAGCGCGTCGTTGATCGGTTCGTTCGGTGCGAGCCCCCACACCCGCCGGTACTGGTCGGACACTTCCATTCGGCCCTCGTCCGGATACCACTCGAATGTGCCTACGCCACCCGCTTCCTGGGCTACGCGCAAGCGCTGCTCGACCTGGAACTGTTGGGTGGTATCGCGCACCAGGGCCAGCACGCCTCGCGCGACGCCGTCGAGGTCGACCAGCGGGCTGTAGAGGAGATCGAGCCATACATCTTCCGGCTTGCCCGTTTGCAGCAGCACCATATGCCGGTCGCGGTAGACCAGGCTGTTGCCGGCAAGCACCTGTTCGATCACGTGGCTATTGAAATCGGCGGCTTCGGGCCAGCCTTCGCGCACCCCCATACCCAATAGAGCAGGGTGACGGGCCGCGGCAAGCCTGGCATAGCCGTCGTTGTAGATCAGATAACCCGGTTCGCCCCACAGAATGGTCATCGGCGCGTCGCAGCGCAGAATCAGCGCCGTCGCCGTCTTCAGCGTGTCCGGCCAGCCGTCGATATCGCCCAACGGGGTGCGGCTCCAGTCGAAGGCGCGAATCGTCGCGGCCATCTCGGAGCCACCGCCAATAAACGGGAATCGATCAACAGAGGTGGTGTCAGTCATGTGGCAGACCACGGCGGAGAGTCGAAACGGCGATGGAGGGAATGCTAAGTGCCACACCGCCCTGGCAGCCTGGCAGAAGCGGCAACCCGCGCATGATCGCAGAGAAACACGCATCGGTGAGGGCCGCAGGAATTTTCGGGGCGGCCGCCTTTGGCTTGAGCGGGATGCGCGAGGTATGTCAGGCTCGGCGCGCGGTCTTTAGGTTCGTGTGACGCGGCCGGGAGCAGATTCTGAAAACGTCGATCCAGGCACTTGTTCGCACGCTGAAAGGTCATGGGAAGGACGCGGCCGCGCGCCCCGAAGAAACCGTCGGGGTGGCGATGCTGCTCAGTGGCGCAGGCGGATTTCTGGACGCGTTTACCTGGCTCGGCCACGGCGGCGTGTTTGCCAACGCGCAAACCGGCAATGTCGTACTGCTGGGCATCTACGCAGCGTCGGGGCAGTGGGAAAAGTCGCTGCGTCACGTGCCGCCGATCCTGGCGTTTTTCATCGGCGTGTTTGTGGCCTTTCGACTTCGCCTGCACGAGTCGCGACGGTCGATGCAGCGCACAGCCTTGCTCAGCCTCGCGATTGAAATCGCTTTTCTGCTTGTCGTAGCGGTACTGCCGCGCGATTTTCCGGATCTGCCGATCGTGCTGGGCGTGGCGTTTCTCGCGGCGCTGCAGAGCACCAGCTTTGCCAAGGTCGAGGGCTCGCCCTACAGCTCGGTGATGACCACCGGCAACCTGCGGCGCACCGCCGAGCTGCTGTTCACCGGGCTTTTCCCGCCCGGTGACGCCTTGGCACTGCACAAGGCGCGGCTGTTCGTGATGGTGTGCTGCAGCTTCGCCATCGGCGCCTGCGCTGGCGGATTCGCCACGGCGAAAGTCGGCAACCCCGGCGTGCTGGTACCGGCGCTGGCGCTGCTGTTGGCGCTGGTTCGATGCGTGCGCGATCGCCAGCGCCGCTCGACTGAATCGGAGACGACGAGCCAGCCCGTCAACGACTAAATGCTGCGCTTGCCGTTTTTAAAGCGTATCGATCTGATACGCGGTGCTTTGGCGGTACACGGTACCCGGTCGAAGCACGACGCGTTCGGCGGTGGCGCTGTTGATCTGATCCGGGAAGGCTTGCGCCTCCAGACATAAGCCGTCGAACGCTTTGTAGAAGCCCGCACTGCGTTTGGGTGACTCGCCCAGATACTGCCCGGTGTAGAGCTGCAGGCCTGGCTGATCGGTGATGACGGTAAGTCGACGCCCGCTGGCTGGATCGATCACCTGGGCGACCTTGCGCGGCTGGCCGTGCGGTTCACGCAGGCAGTAGCAGTGATCGAAACCTTTGGCGACAGCCAGCTGCGGATGCGGCCAGGTAAGACGCGAGCCCAGCGGTGCGGCGTGACGAAAATCGAAGGCGCTGCCGGCGACGCTTTCCTTGCCGGCGGGAATCATGCCGGCATCGACGGCGAGAAAATCTTCGGCGTCGATCCACAGCAGGTGATCGCGAATATCCCCGCGCGCACCGCCGAGGTTGAAGTAAGGATGTGCGGTGAGATTGATCGGCGTAGCTTGGTCGGTGCGCGCCTGATAGTCCAGGCGTAGCGTGCCGTCGTCTTGCAATTCGTAGCGCACCTGCACGTCGAGATTGCCCGGAAAGCCGCCTTCGCCATCGGGCGAGTGCAGGGTCAGCAGCAGGCCATTGCCGTCGGTGTCGACATGCCAGACCGCCTGATGGAAGCCGTCGTGGCCGCCGTGCAGGTGGTGACCGTTGTTGTTGCGGTCGAGCCGATAGCTCACGCCGTCCAGTTCGAAACGTCCGTTGCGAATACGGTTGCCCCAACGCCCGACGAGCGCGCCCAGATAGCCTAGGGCGTTGGCGTAGGCGATGGGGTCGGCATGACCGAGCACCACGCCTTCGATACGGCCATGACGATCGGGTGTGTGCCAACTCAGCAGGCTTCCACCCAGATCGCTGATGTCCACGCGCATGTCCTGCGCGTTGCGCATCGTCCAGCGGTGCACTTTGCGGCCATCGGCCAGCGTTCCCCAGCGAACGGCGTGAGGTACGTGGGCGGCATTGGGATACGTGAGGGAGTTCATGATGCGGAGCTGTCGGTGGATTCGGTGATGTCGATGCCGCGCTGCTGCGCCTGAAACTGTTTGGGCGTGAGGTTGTATTCGCGGCGGAACACGGCGTACATGTATTGCAAGGAGGTAAAGCCGCAGCGCACCGCGATATCGGCCAGCGGCAGCGACGAACTGGTCAGCAGTTCGCCGGCGTGCTCCAGCTTGTGCTGCAGCAAAGCCTGATGCACGGTTTGCTTCAGTTCGCGACGGAAGTGTTCTTCCAGTGCGGTGCGCGACACGCCGACGTAATCGGCCACTTGTTCGGTCTTGACGCCGAGGCAGCCGTACTGGCGAATATAGTGACGCGCGCGCATCACCAGCGGACTGCGCAGCGGCTGATGCTTGCTCGACGACTGCACGTTGATACCGACCGGCGGCACCACGATGCGCGTCTGCGTATGGTCGGCACCGCGCAGCATTTGATGCAGTAGATGCGCTGCGGTGCGGCCCATTTCCTCGGTGCCCTGAATCACCGACGTCAGCGGAATGCGCGTGAGCATCTGGGTCAGTGAATCGTTGTCGATACCGACCACGGCAATCTGTTCGGGCACGGATATGCGGGCCAGCTGACACGCCTGCACCAGCTGCCGCGCGCGCGCGTCGGTGACGCACAGAATGCCGACCGGTTTGGGCAGCTCCTGCAGCCATTCGACCAGCTGTTCCGAGGCGTGATCCCAGCCGCCGGCGCTGGTGGGCTGGCCGCGGAAAATGGTGACCGGCAGTTCGTCCGCCTGCAGAAGCTGCGCGTAAGCGACCTCGCGTTCGGCCGCCCACGCGTTGCCTGGCGCCGGCGGCAAACTGTAGAAGGCGAAATGCGACAGACCCTGATCGATCAGGTGCCGGTAGCCCAACTGCACCAGCTTGGCATTGTCGGTCGCGATATACGGAATACGCTCGGGATACAGCGACGCATCGGCATACGAACCGCCCACGGCCACCACCGGCAGGGCGGACTGACTCAATGCAGCCACCACTTCCGGGTCGTCGAAATCGGCAATGATGCCGTCGCCGTGCCAGCGTTCGATGCCCTGAATGCGGCTGCGGAAATCCTCTTCCAGATACAGATCCCATTCGACGCGGGTCGAATTGAGATACTGACCGATGCCCGCGATCACCTCACGGTCATAGCCTTTGTTGGCGTTGAACAGCAGCGCGATGCGGTGCGGCGGCGGGGAGAGTCCCATGGGCGTTTCGTTAATCCGGTATGGCGGGATCACCAGAGTACCGCGCGGAACCCACCCTACATGAGCAGGCGGCTTGCGCGCAGGACGATGATCACTCGGCAGAGTGCAGACGCTATCACGCGCCAGCCCTGCTGGCATGCGGCATCGCCACAGGGAAAATGATCAGTCCCGCACCAGATTTCGCAATTGCCCCCTTGGGTCGGGAATGGGCAGCATTCGAGGATTGCGGTGGTCGCGTGTGCGGCCATCGCTGGCCCTTTCTTTAGGTCAAGCAGCTGCCGATCGGCGCTGACATCTTTTTCAATGCCATCATCCGTGGAGTTCACCATGTCTTATTTCGACGCCATCGCCCCGATCCGCTACGAGGGGGCTTCTGGTGATAATCCGCTGGCTTTTCACCACTACGACGCCAAGCGCCAGATTCTGGGCAAAAGCATGGCCGAGCACCTGCGTCTGGCCGCCTGCTACTGGCATACGTTTGTCTGGCCGGGTAGCGACGTTTTCGGTGCCGGCACGTTCGAACGGCCGTGGCATGCGCCGGGTGAGCCGATGCAGCAAGCCAAGGCCAAGGCCGATGCGGCGTTCGATTTTTTCAGCCGCCTGGGCGTGCCGTTCTACACCTTCCACGACACCGATGTGGCGCCGGAAGGCAATAGCCTGAAAGAGTACGCCAACAATTTTTCCGCCATGGTCGACGTGCTGGAAGCCAAGCAGGCGCAAACCGGCATGAAGCTGCTGTGGGGCACGGCCAACGTGTTCAGCCACCCGCGCTATGCCGCCGGTGCAGCGAGCAACCCGCAGCCGGAAGTATTCGCTTACGCCGCCACGCAGGTGTTCCACGCGATGGGCGCGACCAAGCGCCTGGGCGGCGCCAACTACGTGCTGTGGGGTGGCCGCGAAGGTTACGACACGCTGCTCAATACCGATCTGAAACGCGAGCGCGCGCAGCTGGGCCGGTTTTTCCAGATGGTGGTCGAGCACAAGCACAAGATCGGCTTCGACGGCACCATCCTGATCGAGCCCAAGCCGCAGGAGCCGACCAAGCATCAGTACGATTATGACACGGCGACCGTGTACGGCTTCCTGAAAGACTTCGGCCTGGAGCACGAGGTCAAGGTCAACCTCGAGGCTAACCACGCCACGCTGGCCGGACATTCGTTCCAGCACGAGGTGGCCACATCGATCGCGCTGGGTTTATTCGGCAGCATCGACGCCAACCGCGGCGATATGCAGAACGGCTGGGATACCGACCAGTTCCCCAATAGCGTCGAAGAGATGACCTTGGTCGTCTACGAGATTCTGCGTGCGGGCGGCTTTGTGAACGGCGGCTTCAATTTCGATACCAAGGTGCGTCGTCAGAGCAGCGATCCGGCCGATCTTTTCCACGGCCATATCGGCGCGATCGATGTGTTGGCGCTGGCGCTGGAGCGTGCGGCCAAGATGATCGAACGCGACACGCTGGCCAAGATGAAGTCAGCGCGCTACGCGGGCTGGGATGGCGAGTTCGGCCAGCAGGTGCTGACCGGCAACTTCACCCTCGAGGCCCTGGCCGCCGAGGCAGCGAAACGCGATCTGCAGCCGAAGCATGTGTCCGGCCAGCAGGAAGCGCTGGAGAACCTGGTCAATCGCTATGTCTACGGTTGATCGTCGGTCGATGTCCGCACGGTCGCCGGGGTAAGCCGACGCATGTTTATCGGAATCGATCTGGGGACATCGTCGGTCAAGGCCGTGCTGGTCGACCGCAATGGCGAGGTGCGTGCCAGCGCCTCGGCCGCGCTGACCCTTTCGCAGCCGCAGCCGCGCTGGTCCGAGCAGGACCCTGCAGCCTGGTGGCAGGCCACGCTGGATTCGGTCGACGCTTTGCTCGGCGAGGCCAAGAAACTCGGCCTTGCCGCGAGCGCTATTGCCGGCATCGGGCTGTCCGGTCAGATGCATGGCGCGACCTTGCTCGACGCCGACGACAACGTGCTGCGGCCGGCGATTCTGTGGAACGACGGCCGCTGCGATATCGAGTGCGCCGAACTCGAACAGGTGCCGAACTTCCGCGCCATCACCGGCAATCTGGCGATGCCGGGTTTTACGGCGCCCAAATTGCTGTGGGTGCGCAAGCACGAGCCGCGCATTTTCGAGCGTATCGCCAAGGTATTGCTGCCGAAGGATTACCTGCGGCTGAAGCTCACCGGCGATTATGCCAGCGACATGTCCGATGCCGCCGGCACGCTGTGGCTCGATGTCGGCAAGCGGGCGTGGAGCGACGAGATGCTGCACGCGTGCGGGCTGAACCGCGAGCAGATGCCGTCGTTGCATGAAGGCAATCAGATCACGGGCCGATTGCGCGGCGAACTGGCCGAACGCTGGGGCATCGCACGCGTGCCGGTGGCAGCCGGCGGCGGCGATAATGCGGCCGGCGCGGTCGGTGTCGGCATCGTCAAGCCTGGGCAGGCGATGTTGTCGCTCGGTACGTCGGGTGTGTTCTTCGCCGTTTCCGACGGTTTTCTGTCGCGGCCCGCACAGGCCGTACACAGCTTCTGCCATGCGCTGCCGAATACCTGGCATTTGATGAGCGTGATGCTCAACGCCGCCAGCTGCCTGGACTTCACCGCGCGGCTGACCGCGTACGAGAACGTACCGGCCCTGCTTGGCGACGCGCAAGCATCGAACGCTATCCATGGCAGCAGCCCGTTCTTTTTGCCGTATCTGAGCGGCGAACGCACGCCGCACAACGACAGTCACGCCCGCGGCGCGTTTGTCGGATTGAGCGGCAGCACGCAGCGCGCCGACCTGGCCAATGCCACGCTGGAGGGCGTCGGCTTCGGGCTGCTCGATGGTCTGCTGGCGGTGGAGGCGGCGGGTCTGGTTTCCGACGAGATCACCGTGATCGGCGGCGGCTCGCGCAGCGCGTACTGGATCCAGATGCTCGCCGACATTCTCGGCAAGCCGCTGCAGCAGCGCTCCGGCGGTGACGTGGGACCCGCGCTGGGCGCGGCACGGCTTGCTCATCTGGCCGTGGAGCAGGGCGCCATGCTCGACGAGGTTTGTCCCGCGCCGTCGCTGGTCGCGAACTTCATTCCTGTTGCGTCGCGACGTGCGTTTTATCGCGAACAAAGGTATCCGTTGTTCCAGAAGTTGTATCCGCAGTTGCACCCGCTTTTCGCTGGCGCTGAAACCGGCGCTGATTCTGTCAACTAACGTTGTACGTCACACAGGATGGGGACTCATGAAAACCAAAACAATGAAAAGCAAGACGCTCCGCACGCTTACGCTCTCTGCAGCGATGGCGCTGGCCGGCACGTTCGCCGCCATGCCGGCACACGCCAGCAAGGAAAAGCCGGTCATCGGTTTTTCGATCGACGATTTGCGCGTCGAGCGCTGGACCAAGGATCGCGACTATTTCAAGGCTGCTGCCGAAGCCAAGGGCGCGACGGTCTCGGTGCAGTCGGCTGACGCGAACGAACAGAAGCAGATTCAGCAGATCGAAAACCTGATCTCGCGCAAGGTCGACGTGATCGTGATCGTGCCCTTCAACGCCAAGACGCTCACCACCGTGGTGGCCGAAGCGAAGAAGGCCGGCATCAAGGTCATCTCGTACGACCGCTTGATCCTCAACGCCGATGTCGACGCGTATATCTCGTTCGACAACGACAAGGTCGGTCAGATGCAGGCACAGGGCGTGGTCAACGCGGCACCGAAGGGCAACTACTTCCTGCTCGGCGGCGCACCGACCGACAACAACGCGAAGATTCTTCGCGAAGGCCAGTATAAGGTGCTGAAGCCGCTGGTGGCCAAGGGCGACATCAAGATCGTCGGCCAGCAGTGGACCAACGAGTGGCTGGCCTCCAATGCGCAGTCGATCATCGAGAACGCGTTGACCGCCAACAAGAACAATATCCAGGGCATCGTGGCGTCGAACGACGGTACCGCCGGTGGCGCCATCGCCGCACTGACCGGCCAGAAGCTGGCCGGCAAGGTGGCCGTGTCCGGTCAGGACGCCGATCTGGCCGCCATCAAGCGCATCGAGGCCGGCACCCAGACCATGACGGTGTACAAGCCGATCAAGACGATCGCCACCGATGCGGCCAACCTCGCCGTCGATCTGGCGCAGGGCAAAACGCCTAGCTTCACCTCGAAGATGAACAACGGCAAGGCCGACATCCCCACCATCCTGCTCACCCCGACCATGCTGACCAAACAGAACGTCGATCTCGTGGTGAAGGACGGTTTCTACACCCAGGCTCAGATCGGCCAATAAGCCGCGTTACGCGTAAGATAACGGCGCCCTGCATCCGCGGGGCGCCGTTCCGCGATTGAAGGAATACCGTGAGCGAATACCTGTTCGAGATGCGCCAGATCGTCAAGGAATTTTCCGGCGTGCGCGCGCTCAATGGCATCGACTTGGCCGTGCGGCCCGGCGAATGCGTCGGCCTGTGCGGCGAGAATGGCGCGGGCAAGTCTACCCTTATGAAAGTCCTCTCCGGCGTGTACCCGTATGGCACGTGGGAAGGCGAAATCCTGTTCGACGGCAAGCCGCTGCGCGCGCATTCGGTGCGCGACAGCGAGGACGCCGGCATCGTCATCATCCATCAGGAACTGATGCTGGTGCCGCAGCTGTCCGTCGCCGAGAACATCTTCCTCGGCAACGAGATCCGCAAGTTCGGCGGCGTGATGGATTACGACGCCATGTACGCCAAGGCCGAGGCGCTGCTGGCCCGCCTGAAGTTGAAAGACGTGAATGTCGCCGCGCGCGTTTCCAATTACGGTGGCGGCTATCAGCAGCTGTTCGAGATCGCCAAGGCGCTGGCCAAGAATGCGCGTCTGCTGATTCTCGACGAGCCGTCGTCGTCGCTGACCTCGTCCGAAACTGACACCTTGTTGTCGATCATCGAAGATCTGAAAAAAGACGGCGTGGCCTGCGTCTACATCTCGCACAAGCTCGAAGAAGTCGCTCGCGTGTGCGATACGGTCACCGTCATTCGCGACGGCAAGCACATCGTCACCAAGCCGATGAGCGAGATGACCACGCACAGCATCATTACCGCGATGGTCGGCCGCGAAATCGAAAACCTGTTCCCGAAGATGGAGCACGACGTCGGCGAGGTGATCTTCGAAGCCAGGCACGTCACCTGCTGGGATGTGTCCAATCCTAACCGCAAGCGCGTGGACGATATTTCGTTCGAGGTGCGCCGCGGCGAGATCGTCGGCATCGCGGGCCTGGTCGGCGCCGGGCGTACCGAGCTGGTCTCGGCCATCTTCGGCGCCTACCCGGGCCGCTACGAAGCGGAAGTCGTTCTCGAAGGCAAGCTGATGAAAATCCGCTCGCCCGAGCAGGCGATCAAGGCCGGGCTGTCGCTGGTGCCGGAAGATCGCAAGCGCCAGGGCATCGTGCCGATGCTCGGCGTGGGCGACAACATCACGCTCGCCACGCTCGCGCAGTATGCGCATGCGGGGCAGATCGATCGTCAGGCGGAGCTGCAGACTGTCGACGCCGAGATCAAGCGCCTGCGCGTGAAAACGGCCGGTCCGGAATTAGCCATCGCCGGCTTGTCCGGCGGCAACCAGCAGAAGGCCGTGCTGATCAAGATGCTGCTGCCGCAGCCGAAGGTGCTGATTCTCGACGAGCCGACCCGAGGCGTCGACGTCGGCTCCAAGTACGACATCTACAAGCTGATGTTCGAGCTGGCCGCCAAGGGCGTCGCCATCATCATGGTGTCCTCGGAAATGCCCGAGGTGCTGGGCGTCAGCGATCGCGTCCTCGTCGTGGGCGAGGGCAAGTTGCAGGGCAACTTCCCCAATGTCGGCCTCACTCAGGAGCAGGTGCTCGCCGCGGCGATCTCGCATGCGGCCGAGAGTCCCGCGCACGCGGCCTGATCCGTTTATCCTCCACGTCCACGTCCACGTTATTACGGAAGTTTTCCATGCAGTCGCAGCAAATCCAGCAACTGTTCGTGCGCTACAAGATTCTCGCGCTGCTTATCGCGGTGGCGATCATCTGGATCTTTTTCCACATCAAGACGGATTCGGCGTTCATCACGCCGGGCAACCTGTCCAACCTGTTCCGGCAAATGTCGATCACCGGCATGCTCGCTTGCGGCATGGTGTTCGTCATCATTGCGGGCGAGATCGATCTATCGGTCGGGTCGCAGCTCGGCCTGCTCGGCGGCGTGGTTGCCCTGCTTACCGTGAACCACGGCTGGGGCACCTGGCCGGCCATCGGTGCGGTGCTGGTGCTGGGCTTGCTGATCGGTGCGTTCAACGGTTTCGTGGTCACCAAGATGCGCGTGCCGTCGTTTATCGTCGGTCTGGGCGGCATGCTGGCATTTCGCGGTGTGGTGCTCTACATCACCGGCAGCT
Source organism: Rhodanobacter sp. ANJX3 (assembly GCF_014200755.1). Classification (GTDB taxonomy): domain Bacteria; phylum Pseudomonadota; class Gammaproteobacteria; order Xanthomonadales; family Rhodanobacteraceae; genus Rhodanobacter. The sequence goes on from NZ_JACHCM010000001.1 coordinate 97,149, forward strand.
CGACCATCGCGCCGGCGCCGGATGATCTGATCTCGCTGGGACAGGGCTTCGTGCCACCGTCGATTTCGCGATGGATCGGTGCGCTGATCTTCCTGGGCATGGCCGTGCTGACGGCCCGTCGCCGCGTGCGTCGGGCGAAGTTGGGGCTGCAGCAGGGTGCGCTATGGATCGATATCGCGCGCGTGCTGGCGATCGGCCTGCTGATCTTCGGTTTCGTACGCATTCTCAACGATGCCAACGGCATTCCCATTCCGGTGATGATTCTGCTCGGCCTGCTCGCGGTGTTCACCTACGTATCGACGCAGACGGTGTTCGGCCGCCATATCTACGCCGTCGGCGGCAATATGGAAGCCACGCGCCTGTCGGGCGTCAACGTGGCGCGCGTCAAGCTGGTGGTGTTTGCGCTGATGGGGTTGATGTGCGCGTTCGCCGGCATCATCACCGTGGCGCGTACCGGTTCGGGTTCGCCCTCGGCGGGCACCGGCGGTGAGCTCGATGCGATCTCGGCCTGCTTCATCGGCGGTACGTCCATGCGCGGCGGTTCGGGCACGGTCTACGGCGCACTGATCGGCGCGCTGGTCATGGCCAGCCTGGACAGCGGCATGCAGCTGATGGATGTCGACAACTCGTGGCAGATGATCATCAAGGGCGTGATTCTTGCGCTGGCCGTGTGGGTCGATGTGCTGTCGGGTTCGAATCGGGGCTGAGCCTGAGCCAAGGCGACGCTCGGCTCCGATGCCGATGTTTCCGAGCTTTCGTGGCGCACGAGCGAGGGGAGAAAACGGTTCCCGACCGGTGGTGGTTCAGCCTGTTGCCTTGGTCAGAAGTCGTGGTTATCCCAGAGACAAAAAAACGGCAGGCTTTTGGGCCTGCCGTTTTTATTTCACAAGCCCATCAGCTGAAACTTACTGCGCGTTGTCCTTGGTCACCAGCTTCAGCGGCACGGCGATTTTGGCTTCCACTTTCTCGCCGTCGATCACGCTCTTGGCATTCTTGACGCCGAGCTGGCCGATCATGTCAGGCTGCTGCGCGACGATGGCGGCGATCTTGCCGTCCTTCACCGCCTGGATGCCATCGGGCGTGCCGTCGAAGCCGACCACGAGCACGTTGGCGCGCTTGGCGCCGTCGAGCGCGCGCACGGCGCCAAGCGCCATTTCGTCGTTCTGCGCGAAGATAGCCTGCACGTCGGGGTGAGCCTGCAGCAGATTTTCGGTGACGCTGAGGCCCTGGGCGCGGTCGAAGTTGGCCGGCTGCTGGGCGATGATTTTCAGGCCCGAGGTCTTGATCTCGTCATCGAAGCCCTGGCCGCGGTCGCGCGCGGCGGAGGTGCCCGGCACGCCCTGCAGTTCGATCACGTTGCCCTTGTTGTTGAGCGCCTTGATCAGGAACTTGGCCGCCTCGCTGCCGCCGACCACATTGTCGGACGCGATATGAGCGACCACCTGGGCGCCGTCGACCGAGCGATCGAGGGTGATCACCGGAATGTGCGCGTCATTGGCTTCTTTCACAGCGCCGGCAAGCGCCGACGAGTCGGTGGGGTTGAGCAGGATCACCGAGACCTTTTTCTGGATCAGGTCTTCGACGCTGGAGATCTGCTTGGCCGGATCGTCCTGGGCGTCGACCACGGTCAGGGTGTAGCCATCTGCCGCCGCCTCTTTCTGCGCACCGTTTTTCAGCGCGACGAAGAACGGATTGTTCTGCGTCGACAGCGCCAGGCCGATGGTTTTGTTGCTGGCAGCCGGCGCGGGGCTCGTGGACGCGGCGGCAGGCGTCGACGCTGCATCGGTCGGGCCCTGGTTGCTGCAGGCGGCGGCGAGCAGAGTGAGGGTGGATACAGCAAGAAATCCGAGTTTATTCATGGGAGGTGCTCCGAGGGTGGTCAGAAAAAGCGGGATGGAACTTCAGCGGTCGCGACAGGCGCGCCGTTGACGAAACGAGGGGCCAGTACGATTACTTACGGCGATCCAGCAGCACGGCGATCAGAATCACCGCGCCCTTGACCACCTGCTGATAAAACGATGAGACGCCGAGCAGGTTGAGGCCGTTGTTCAAAAATCCGATCAGCAGCGCGCCGACCAGGGTGCCGAACAGCCAGCCGCGGCCACCGGCCAGACTGGTGCCGCCTAGCACCACCGCTGCAATGGCGTCGAGTTCGTAGCCGCTGCCGGCGGTGGCTTGGGCGGAATACAGGCGTGAGGTGAGCACGATGCCGGCAAACGCCGACAGCAGGCCCGATAAACCGTAGACGCCCAGCTTCATCGCGTTGATGCGCACGCCCGACAGTCGCGCCGCTTCCTCGTTGCCGCCCAGCGCGAACACGTGGCGACCGAACACGGTGCCACGCAGCAGAAATGCGCAGATGACAAACACGAGGAACATCCACACCACCGGATTGGGAATCAGGTGCGCGATGTAGCCGTCGCCGAGCAGGGCGAAGCTGCTGTTGCTGACGCCGATCGGCTGGCCCTGCGTGTACGACAGGGTGAGTCCGCGTAGCAGTGTCATGGTGCCGAGCGTGGCGATGAACGGGGCGACGCGACCCCACGACACCAGCACGCCGTTGATCACGCCAAGCAGCAGACCAAGCCCGAGGCCCACGCCGATCGCCAACGCCATGCCGTGGCCTGCCGCCATCACGCCTGCGGTGATCGCGCCGGTGAAGGCGAGTATCGCGCCCACCGACAGATCGATGCCGCCGGCCAGTATCACGAAGGTCATGCCGAAGGCGATCAACGCGTTGATCGACACCTGGCGCAGCACGGTGAGCAGGTTGCCCGCATTGAGAAAGTCGGGGCTCAGCACGCTCAGGGCGATGATCAGCAGCAGCAGTCCGATCACCGAGCCCAGCCGCTGCAGCAGCGCGGCGCCGTTGCCAAAAGAAAATCTGCTCGTCATTGCATTCGTACTCGTCATGGTCAGTGGCCGCCGGTAGCGGCAAGCATTACGGTTTCCTGGGTCGCCGTGGCGGCATCCAGCAGGGCGCTGGCGCGCCCTTCGTGCATCACCAGGATGCGATCGCTCATCGCCAGCACTTCGGGCAGTTCGGAGGAAATCATCAGAATCGCCACGCCGCTGGCTACCAGCTGGTTGATGATCTGATAGATCTCGGCCTTGCCGCCGACGTCCACCCCGCGAGTAGGCTCATCCAGAATCAGCACGCGCGGCTTCAGCGCCAGCCATTTCGCCAGCACCACCTTCTGCTGGTTGCCGCCGGACAGCGCGCGGGCTGGCAGTTCCATGTCGCGCGTACGGATTTTCAACTGCTCGATCAGGCCCTTGGTCTGGCGCTTTTCCGTAGCGCGATCGATGACACCCGCATGCGCGGGCACGCGCGGCAGACTGATGTTCTCGCGCAGGCTCAGATCCAGCACCAGGCCCTGCGCCTTGCGGTCTTCGGTGACAAAGCCGAGCCCGGCCTTGATCGCCTGCACTGGCGTGCGGGTATGGATGGGCTCGTCGTCGAGCAGCACACGGCCTTCGCTGGCCTTGTCCAGTCCGAACAGCAGGCGCGCCAGCTCGGTGCGACCGGCACCCATCAGACCGGCCACGCCCAGCACCTCGCCGGCGCGCAGTTCGAAGCTGATGTCGTGCACTTGCTTGTCGCCGAGATGTTCGACCTTGAGCAGCACCTTGCCCGGTGTCACGTCGCGGGTGGGGAAGCGCGCCTCCAGGCTGCGCCCCACCATCATCTGCACGACCTCGTCCAGGCTGAGCCCGGGAATCGGGCGCGTGCCGACGAAATGACCGTCGCGCAGTACGGAAATGCGATCGCACAGTACGAAGATTTCTTCCATGCGATGCGACACGTAGACGATGCCCGTGCCTTTCTGACGCAGTTCGCGGATGAGCGCGAACAGCGTGTCCGTCTCGCGCTCGCTCAGCGCCGCGGTGGGTTCGTCCATGATCAGCACGCGGGCGTTCTGGCCCAAGGCCTTGGCGATCTCGACCATCTGCTGCTGGCCTACCGACAGGCGTGCCACCGGCATATCCGGATCGATCGACTGCATGCCGACCTGGGCCAGCCATTCGCGCGCGCGTTTGCGCATGGCGCGCCGATGCAGTACACCGAGCGTGCTCAATTCGCGACCGAGAAAAAGATTCTCCGTCACGCTCAGATGGGGAATCAGGTTGAGTTCCTGATGGATGATGGCGATGCCGTGCTTTTCGGCATCGGTCGTGGAATGAATCGATACCGTTTGGCCGTCCACCTTGATATCGCCGGCGTCGGCCTTGTGTACGCCGGTCAGCACTTTCATCAGAGTGGATTTGCCCGCGCCGTTTTCGCCCATCAGCGCATGGACTTCGCCCGGCCGCAGTTCGAAATCCACGCCTTCCAGCACCTTTACCGGGCCGAACGCCTTCTGGATACCGTGCATGCTGACTAGTGGCATGGCGGTGGCTGGGTCATACGGTACAGCTTGCAGCGGCGCGCTCAAAACGTCACCCCCGCGTGCAGGATCACGTTGGCGTAGGGCGAGGTTTCGCCGGTGCGCACGATGGCGACTGCATGAGCGCATTGCTGCTTGAAATTCGCGTGGCTGATTTCGTCCACTGGCATACCGCTATGCTTCAGTCGATCGGCCAGCGCCACCAGAGCGGGATTCTTTTGGTGGATTTCTTCGGCAAAGGTGGCCGACTCCACGGCGAGTTCGTCGCAGATGGCGTCGAATACCTGCGCGAACGAGGGCAGTCCGGGTAGCAGGGCCAGATCGATGCACGGCACGCCGCGCGGCACGGGCAGGCCGACGTCGGCAATCACCAGTGTATCGGTATGCCCCATCGCGGCGATCACGCGGCTGAGTTCGGCGTGCAGGAGTCCGGCGCGCCTCACGACTGCCGCTCCAGCAGCGCCTTGACTTCGGACAGGCGCGGCATACCGCCCTGTGCCCCGAGGCGCGAGACGGAAAGTGCTGCCGCCGCGCAGGCCTTTTTTACTGCGATCGGCAGGCCTTCGTGCAGAAACACGGCAAGCGCCGCGTTGAAGGTATCGCCGGCACCGGTCGTGTCGACGACATCCACATGAAAACCGGACTGATGTATGGGGCTGCCGTCTTCGCGATACCACGCGCCTTCCTCGCCGCGCGTCAGCACGACGGGGCAGGGTGCGCGCTGCATCAGCGCATGAAAATCGTCGTTCCCGTCGGCATCGAGCAGGATCGCCAGCTCGTGCTGGTTGGGCGTGACGTAACGCACGAGCTTGAGCCAGTCGGTCGGCAGCGGCTGCGCAGGCGCGGGATTCAGAATCACCGGCACACCTAGCCTGTGCGCCAGTCGCACCGTGGCTTCGACCGTTGCCAGCGGAATCTCCATCTGCACGAGTACGGCGTCGGCGCGTTCGATCAGATCTTTGGCAAGTTCGACCTGCTCGGACGTGACGCGCGCATTCGCGGCGGGCACGACGAGGATGTGATTGTCGCCCTGCGCCACGGTGATGGACGCGGTGCCGCTGGCGCAATCATCGAGGCTCTGCACGTGGGTGATATCGACGCCTTCGTCGATCAGCCCCTGGCGCAGCTGCCTGCCGAATATGTCGTTGCCGAGCGCTCCGATCAGGGACACCTCGGCGCCCAGACGCGCGGCAGCCACGGCCTGATTGGCGCCTTTGCCACCGGGAATGGTGTGAAAACTTTCGGCCATCAGGGTTTCACCGGGCGCGGGAAAGCGCGGCGCCAGAGTAACCAGATCCATATTGATGCTGCCGACAACAACGATGCGCGTCATGAAAATTCGCGGCCTTGGGGGAGGGGAAGTGCAAGCATAAGGGATGCGATGTGATGCGAGAGGAATCGAACGTCTCTAGGTGCGAGCGTGGAAGAAAACCATTCGTTCCATGCTCCAAAATGCTGGATAAGAATTCTTCATGTACGAATCGACCATCATAAAAAAACATCCCGGCACAAGGGCCGGGATGTTTGATGTGTTGCTGTTGTTAGCGCAGCAACTCGGCACCGCTATTAGAACGTGAAGCCCATCTTCAGGCCGGCCACGAACGCGTTGCTGTTCTGGCTGGTGCCACCCGGATGCAGGATGTACTGCAGGTTCGGGCGCAAGTAGATCGACGGAATCGGCGACCAGCTGTAGAACACTTCGGTCACGTACTCGCTGCCGTCGCCAACGATGACGTTTTCACCGGTGCGCGCGTTGTTCTGCTTGACGAAATCGGCATAGCGGCTGTTGGAGTTCGTTTCGCCGACGGCGAAGCCGATCATGTCGTTGGGACGGGCGAACGGACCGTTGTATTCCAGACCCAGTGCGACCTGTCCATCGGTGGCCGCGGTGTTGCGATCGGCCTGCGATGCGTTCAGGAAAATCGACAATCCTTTGCCGCCGGCGTCACCGGTTACCTGCTGGATGAAATTGATGTACGCACCGTACTGGCCGTCGCGGTTCAGCGCTGCCAGGCCGGTTTCACCTGCCGGATCGTGGTTGATGTCGTAGTACAGATCCTTGCCCTTGGAGGTGTTGTACCAAACACCGAACTTATACGCACCGGGCAGGCCGTTGGCGGTAGGAGTCCAGCCGAATTCCAACGGAATCAGCGCACCGGTGGTGCCACCCGGGAAGTCCGGAATCAGGCCTTTGTGCGCCGCGTAGCTGTCGTTGACGTAGTTCGGATTGACCTGGTAGGCGCCCAACATCACGTAGGTTTCCTTCGTGGTGTTGAGTTTGATGTTGGCCGCCCACTGGCTGGTCGGCCAGTTGACCCAGTAACCGCCGACGATATTGCCCGGCTGCGAGCCGCAGAAGGTCAGGTTCTGGAAGTCGCAGGAGAACGCCGCGAAATCTGAACCGACGGGCAAACGACCGGCTTTGACCACCAAGGCGCCGTCGAAGAATTTCTGTTCGAGCGAGAATTCGGTGAGATGCCAGGTCTGGCCGCGGCCGTAGACTTCCTGGATCAGCTGGTTGTTGCCGATGTGGGCATCGGCGCCCAGGTTGCGACCGTTACGATCGGTGATCATCATGCGGAAGGTGGCGCCGTGCCAGCCCCACAGTTTGTCCAGATCCAGCGCCACGCCACCTTTCCACTGATCGGTGTAGCGAGTCAGGTGCGATGTGCCGCCGGTAAAGTTATGCGCCGCTTCACCACCGTAACCGAAATCGAATTTGATGCCCTCGTCGGCCAGACGGGTGCGCTCACCGTTCCAGTCGCCGAAGAGATAAGGGCTGGTGGTCAGGTCATCCGCTGCGTGCGCCTGCGGTGCCGCCAGGCCCATGCCGAAACCGAGACCTGCGATAGTCAGCGCGCAAGCGAGTGATTTTTTCCGAAATGTTGAAGCCATGATTCCCTCTCTCCCAATGGTGAAGCGACTGGTGCGTTCGTTAAACGTTCAGCATTTTTCAAGCGAAAAATGAATACGAGTTCTTTTCGTATCTTTTATGTTTTTTTTATTACTCGGCATTTTCGGACGGATGCTCATCACGCTCAATTGACTAACACCCGAGGCCTATTGTGTTTTTTCGTGTTGCGCTGCGGGGCAAAAAACGTGCTGCTATGAAGTAAAAACAATCTATTGCGGCGAAGCAAACGTCTTTCAGTGCGTGGGCATGGCGAATTCGGCGCCAGCACTTTCTTTATCTGCCAACCAGCGCTGAGTTACGGCCTTCTGACGCGTGTAGAAGCGCACTGCCTCGGGACCGTGTGCGTGGTGATCGCCCATCAGACTTTTTTTCCAACCGCCGAAACTGTGGAACGCCATCGGTACAGGAATGGGCACGTTGATGCCGATCATGCCGACCTGCACGCGATGCGCGAACTCGCGCGCCACGTGGCCGTCGCGCGTGAAGATCGCCGTGCCGTTGCCGTATTCATGCGAATCGACCAGCGCGAGCGCACTGGCGAAATCCGGCACGCGCACCACGCACAGCACGGGTCCGAAGATTTCTTCCTTGTAGATGCGCATCGAAGGCGTGACGCGATCGAACAGTGTGCCGCCGAGAAAGAAACCCTGCTCGCAGCCGGCGACCTGATGGCCGCGGCCATCGACGATGAGTTCGGCGCCGGCGGCTTCGCCGTCGTCGATATAGCCGGTGATCTTGTCGCGATGCTGGCTGGTGACGACCGGGCCCATTTCGATGGTGTCGTCCATGCCGTCACCGATGCGCAGGGCGCGCACTTTCGGTGCAAGCTTTTCCACCAGCGTGTTGGCGGTCGCTTCGCCCACGGCAACGACGACAGAGATCGCCATGCAGCGTTCGCCGGCAGCGCCGTAGCCCGCGCCCATCAGCGCGTCGACGGTTTTGTCCATATCCGCATCGGGCATCACGATCATATGGTTCTTCGCGCCGCCCAGCGCCTGCACGCGCTTGCCTTGCGAGGTGCCGCGCGCGTAGATGTATTCGGCGATCGGCGTGGAGCCGACAAAGCTGATGGCGCGAACGTCCTTATGATCGAGCAATGCGTCGACCGCGCCTTTGTCGCCCTGCACGACATTGAATACGCCGTCGGGCAGGCCCGCTTCGGTCAGCAACTCGGCGAGCAGCAGCGCGGTGGAGGGATCGCGCTCGGATGGCTTCAGTACGAAGGTATTGCCGCAGGCGATCGCCATCGGAAACATCCACATCGGCACCATCGCGGGGAAATTGAACGGCGTGATCCCCGCGCAAACGCCCAGCGCCTGGCGCATGGTCCAGGCGTCGATGCCGTTAGCAATCTGTTCGGTGTAGTCGCCCTTGAGCAGTTCGGGAATGCCGCAGGCGTATTCCACCACTTCCAGGCCGCGCACCAGTTCGCCCTTGGCATCGGATACGACCTTGCCGTGCTCGCGCGTGATGGCGGCGGCGAGCTTGTCCATGTCGCGCTCGAGCAGCTCCTTGAAACGGAACATCACGCGTGCGCGCTTCAGCGGCGGCGTCTGTGACCAGGCAGGAAATGCCGCCAGTGCCGACTGCACGGCGAGGTCGACTTCTTTCGCGTCGGCCAGCGCCACGGCGCCGATCACGTCACCCGTGGCCGGGTTGTAGCTGGGCGCGGAGGAACCTTTGCCGGCCTGATGGCGGCCGCCGATGTAGTGGCCGATATTGACCGGAGCAGGGGAGCGAGAGAGTTGTGCAGACATGGTCGGTGGTTCCGTATCAATCGAAAAGTTGGATCGGGGCTGGTGTCGACGCGCGAATCGCTCAGCGCGGCATCAGCCAGTCGTGTGCCGGATCGTTCTTGAAATGCCATTCGCGATGCGGGCCGGCCATCACGTTGAGGTAGTAGCCGCGATAGCCGTGCGGCATCACCACCGGGTGATAGCCGCGCGGCACCATCACCACGTCGTGGTCGCCTACGGCCATCGATTCATCGAGGTCGCGCTCGTCGGTGTACACGCGCTGGAAGGCAAAGCCCTGCGGCGGATCGATGCGGTGGTAATAAGTTTCTTCCAGCGAGCTCTCGACCGGCAGGTTGTCGGTGTCGTGCTTGTGCGGCGGATAGCTGGAGGAGTTGGCCGCCGGCGTGACCACTTCGACCACGAGCAACGACTCGGCGTTTTCCGTCTCTGGCAACACGTCGCAGACGTAGCGCGTGTTGCTGCCCTGGCCGCGGACCATGCGCTTCATGCTGGCGGCGGGTATCAGCCGCGCGGGATATTTTCCGGTGGCCGGTGCGCTGGCCAGCGCGAGCTCTGCCTCATCATGCGCGTGGATGACGAACGTCGATCCCGGCGGTGCGTACACCGCGTCGGTCGAGCGATCCTCGAACACGCTGGCGCGGCCGCCGAGGCTTTTCCAGGATTCGTCACCGATGCTGACGTCGACGTTGCCGGTCAGCACCACCAGACAGCCTTCGCGATCGGACGGCAGATCGAGATGCAGCGACTCGCCGGCGCCGACCCGCACGCCTTCAAAACCGACGTGCTTCCAGCCGGCCGACTCCGGCGTCACTTTGACGATGGCGCGTCCCTTAGGGGCAGCTTTGACTAGCAGGCTCATGCGGCCTCCTTCGTACGCACGTTGTCGACCAGTCCGCGTAAGGTGCGGTAGCCGAGGCTGGCGTAGGCATAGCTGGGCGCGACGGCCGGATCCTGCTCGGCCTCGACGATCAGCCAGCCCTTGTAGTGGTTCTCACGCAGCAGTTCGACGATGCCGGCGAAATCGATCGCACCGTCGCCGGGCACGGTGAACACGCCGTTCAACACGGAATCCAGAAAGCTCCACTGGCGGTTGCGCGCGTGGCGAATGATCGACGGCCTGACATCTTTGCAGTGCACGTGGCAGACGCGGCCGATGTGCTTGCCCAGAATCGTCAGCGGGTCGCCGCCGCCGAAATACGCATGGCCGGAATCGAACAGCAGCCCCACATCCTCGCCGGTGTAGGCCATCACGCGGTCGATATCGTCCGGCGATTCCACATAGGCGCCCATATGGTGGTGGTAGGCCAGCCGCACGCCGCGCGTCAGCAGATGTTTGCCGAAAGCGGTCAGCCGTTCGCCGTAGCGCTTGAACGACTCGTCGTCGAAGCGCGGACGCTTGTACAGCGGCACGCTGCGTTCGCCCTGGATGGCGTTGGCCACTTCGCCGTAGACCATCACCTTGCAGCCGTTCTTTGCCAGCAGATCGAGGTGCGATTCCACCGACGCGATTTCCTCTTCCACCGATCGCGTGGCCAGTCGGCCGGAATACCAGCCCGACACCACGTCGAGCTGGTAGCCGGCCATCAGCTCACGCAGCGCGGCGGGGTCCTTGGGAAACTTGTTGCCCAGCTCGAAACCCTGATAGCCGATCTCGCGGCCTTCGCTCAAGGCGGTGGACAACGGCGTTTCCCCGCCAAGCGAGGGCAGGTCGTCGTTGCTCCAGCTGATCGGATTGATGCCGATCTTTACTTCCAGACGGTTAGACATCGGATTTCACCTGCGTTGAATGGACGGGCGCGGTGGTCGACCGCTGCCGCTGTTTGGCTGTTTCGTAATCGCGTCGAGAGTCAAGCACGCTAGCGCGAGTCGAGACTTCGGGCACCGCGACTTCCCACCACGTGCCGCCGTGTTCGGTGGTACGACGATGATCGGTATCGATGGAAATCAGGTACGTGCGCTTCGCCGAGCGTGCGCGTGTCAGCGCCTGCTCCAGCTCGGCGATGCTGCCGACGTGCTCCGCTTCGGCACCCATCGCACGCGCGTGCGCGGCGAAGTCGATGGCCGGTGCGCCGTCGGCACCTTGCAGGCAGTCGTCCCACATATTGTTGAACGGGGCGCCGCCGCAGGCCTGCTGCAGTCGGTTGATGCAGCCGTAGCCGCGATTGTCCAGCACCACGATGATCAGCTTCAGGCCCAGCATCACCGACGTGGCGATCTCGGCGTTGAGCATCAGATAGCTGCCGTCGCCCAGCATCACGATCACGTCGCGATCGGGTTTGGCCATCTTGACGCCCAGACCGCCGGCAATCTCGTAACCCATGCAGGAGTAGCCGTATTCCATGTGGTAGCCGCCCGGCGTAGACGTGCGCCAGAGTTTTTCCAGCTCGGCAGGCAGTGTGCCGGCGGCGCAGACCACAATATCGTTCTGCATCGACTGCGGATCGGAGCGCTGCACCGCGCCGATGATTTCGCCATCGTAGGGCAGGGTGCCGCTGGGCAACTCGCGTTGCCCGGTGACTTGGCTGACGATGTCGCGCCATTCGTTGGCCTGGCGCTTGGCGTTTTCCTGCCAATCGCGGCCAGCGCTCCAGTCCTGCAATGCGAGGGACAGCGCATCCAGCCCAAGGCTGGCGTCAGCAAGAATGTCGAGGCCGCCGCCTTTCAGCGTGTCGTAGCCGTTGACGTTCAGGGCGATCATCTGGGCATCGTTGAACAGCGCATTGGAGCCGGTGGTGAAATCCTGCAGGCGCGTGCCGACGGCAAGTACGACATCGGCCTCGGCCAGCAGCGCATTGGCCGCGGTGGAGCCGCAGACGCCAGCCGGTCCCAGCTGCAGCGGATGATCCCAGGCCATCGCGCCTTTGCCGGCCTGCGTCTCGGCCACGGGTATGCCGTGGGCTTCCGCGAAGCGCCGCAGCGCCGCGCTGGCCTTGCTGTAAAGCACGCCGCCGCCGGCAATGATGACGGGACGCATTGCTGCACGCAGCGCGGAGGCTGCCGCGGCGATGTCGTCCTCCGCGGCGGGCAACGCGCGGAAACTGTGGATACGCGGCGCAAAAAAACGTTCCGGCCAGTCGTAGGCCTCGGTCTGCACATCTTGCGGAAGCGCTAGGGTTACCGGGCCGCACAGGGCGGGATCGGTCAGCACGCGCAGCGCCCGCGGCAGTGCGCTCAGCAGCTGCTCGGGTTTCACGATGCGATCGAAATAGCGCGATACCGGACGCAGGCAGTCGTTGACGCTGGCCGTGCCGTCGGAAAAATCCTCCAGCTGCTGCAGCACCGGATCGGGCGCGCGCGAGACGAAGATATCGCCAGGCAGCAAAAGTACCGGAAGCCGATTCACGTGGGCCAGCGCGGCGGAGGTCACCAGGTTGGTCGCACCCGGTCCGATCGAGCTCGTCACGGCCATCATGCGCCGACGCATATGCGCCTTGGCATAGGCGACCGCCGCATTGGCCATGCCCTGTTCGCTGTGCGCGCGATAGGTCGGCAGGCTGTCGCGTTGCGCGTACAGCGCTTCGCCCAGGCCAGCGACGTTGCCGTGACCGAAAATCGCGAACACGCCGCCGAACAGCGGAACGGTTCGGCCATCGTCATCGAGAACCTGCTGTGCCGCGAGATAGCGCACCAGCGCCTGCGCCATCGTCAGTCGAACGGTGTTGCTCATGCGGTGGCCTCCACCCCATGCGTTTTTTCGACGGCAGGTGGACTCGTGACGCGCTCACCGCGAGCCTGTCGCCACAGCGCGGCCAGTTCGGCGAAGTGGTGGCTGGCTCGTTCGACCAGGGTCGCATCGTCGATGTCGCCGCGAAGCCAGGCGCGCGCCGGCTCGACAAAAATGCTGCGGCCGACGGCGAAGCCGCGGCAGCTGTGGCTGTGCGCGGCGGCGGCGAAGCCCGCGGCCAGTTCGGCAAACGGCGCGTTGAGGCCGAGCAGCAGCACGCCGCGGCAATGCGGATCACGTTCGGCGATCAGCGCGTCGAGTGCGGTCCAGTCCTGCGCCGGCAGCGGCGCAAGCTTCCACCACTCGGGTCGGATGCCGAGGTTGTAGATACGCTTGAGGGAACGCAGCACGCGCTCGCCCTGGCTCGCCTGCACCGACGGGTTGGCCGGCGGAATCACCTCCAGCAGCAGCTCGTGTCCGCTGGCGCGGGTTGCGGTATACAGGGCATGCAGCTGGGTTTCCTGCTCCAGCCGCTGCTCCGGCGTGCCGTCGGGATCGAACGGCACCAGGCATTTGACTACCTGTTCGAGCGGCCACTGGATCAGCTCGCTGCCCAGGGCGCGGCCGGCTTCGAATTCCAGCGGCAGCGAGCCGGGCAGTTCGACCGGACGCCCCACCCACCAGCCGCGGCCGGTGGCATCGTTGAGCGCATCCTGGCCGTAACGACCGTCGCACAGCATGCCGATGCGCTGCGTCAGCCCGAGATTTTTCTCCGTGCGCGCCACCGCCTGCACCAGCAGCTGCTTCAGCGGCGGAATACGCGACTCGTCGGCGCCCGCTTCGCGCGCCAGCTCGAACAGCTGGCTGCGATGGTCGAACGCGAAGATATGCAAATCGTCCCAGTGCGTGCGCGCCACGCTGACACGATGCAGATGGGCCAACTGCTCGTCGCGATCCGGGCGCTGCAGCCGCTCGGCGTGGGCGAGGAAATAGTCGAGTTCGGCGCGACTCGGCATCGCCGGCGCACAGCCGTGGCGGGACACCACAATGGCACCGCAGGCGTTGGCATAGGCGCAGCAGCGCTCGATCGGCTCGTCGCGCAGCCAGCCGGAGAGAAAGCCCGCGATAAACGCATCACCGGCGCCCAGCACGTTGAGCACCTCGACCCGCGTGCCGAGAAAGGTTGGCGCATCGTCGATCTTTGCGGGTATGGCGGCCTCGATCACGCTGCAGCCCTGTGCGCCGCGCTTCACCACCAGCGCGGCGTTGCTCACCGCGCGAACGGCATTCAGTGCTGCGATCAAATCCTTGCTGCCGCCGGCGATATGGAATTCTTCCTCGGTGCCGACGATCAGGTCGAACTGGCCCAGCTCGCGCTGGAGGTGCGCCGTGACGCCGTCGTCGGCGATGAAGCGCGTTTCGCCGTCGCCGCGATTCGTCAGTCCCCACAGCACGGGGCGGTAGTCGATATCGAGCACGGTGCGTACGCCATGCTGCCGCGCGAACGCCAGCGCTTTGCGGCTGGCGGCCAGCGTGCCTGGTGTGGACAGATGCGTGCCGGTGATCGCCAGGGCCTTGCTCGAGGCGATGAAATTCTCATCGATATCGTCTTCGCACAGCGCCATGTCGGCGCAGTTTTCGCGATAGAAAATCAGCGGAAAGGTTTCGCGATCCTTGATGCCGAGCAGCACCATGCCGGTGAGGCGCGCCGGGTCGACGACGACATGGCTGACATCGCAGCCTTCCTTGCTCAGGGTTTCGGTGAGGAACCGGCCCATATGGTCGTTGCCCACGCGCGTCAGCATGGCCGAACGCAGGCCCAGGCGCGCGGCGCCAAACGCGGCATTGCCGGAGGAGCCGCCGAGATATTTGGCGAAGCTGGACGCATCTTCCAGCCGTGCGCCGTGCTGCTGGGCATAGAGGTCGACAGCGAGTCGGCCCAGGCAAATCAGATCGTAGCGATGTTCGGTCATGGTGCAAAAACTCGGGGTGGCGATAGGGGAGGGCAGTACGACGCTGGCTCAGGCGGCCTGACGGCCTTCGAGCTCGTCAACGAGACTCTGGATCTCGGTGCCGCCGGCCATCATGTCGAGCACTTCCTCCTTGCTGATGTCGCTCTTGGCGAAGGTGCCCATCGACTGTCCGCGATTGAGCACGGTGAAGCTGTCGGCGATGGGATAGGCGTGATGCACGTTATGGGTGATGAAGATCACTGAGATGCCGCGCTCGCGCGCCTTATGCACCAGCTTGAGCACGTTGCAGCTCTGCTTGACGCCGAGCGCGGCGGTCGGCTCATCGAGAATCAGCACCTTCGCGCCGAAATGGATCGCGCGCGCAATCGCCAGGCACTGGCGTTCGCCGCCGGACATCGTGCCCACCGGCTGGTGCGGCGAGCGCACGTGGATGCCCATCTCGGCCAGCTTGTCCACCGCGGTGCTGGCCGCCAGCTGCATATCGAGCACGGGAATCATGCCGAACAGCTTCTTGGTCGGCTCGCGTCCGGCAAAGAAATTGCGCGCCACGCTCATCAGCGGCACCAGGGCCAGATCTTGATACACGGTGGCGATACCGCAATCGAGCGCCTCGCGCGGTGACTTGAAGCTGACCTCTTCGCCTTCGATCAGATAACGGCCTTCGCTGGGCTTGTGCACGCCGGCGAGGGTCTTGATCAGCGTGGACTTGCCGGCACCGTTGTCGCCGAGCAGGCAGTGCACTTCGCCTCGGCGCAGGCGCAGCGTCACGTCCTTCAGCGAAATCACGGTGCCGAAGAATTTGCTGACGCCCTCGAGCTGCAGGATGTAATCGTCGCTGCCGCTGGCGTTTTTGATTGCGGTATCCATCAGTCGATCCTCACTTGCCGGTCGTTGCGCGCGAGCGGATGTAATGGTTGAACAGCACCGCGAGCAGCAGCATCGCGCCCAGCACCACGCGGTACCAATCGGAATTGACGTTGGTGTAGGAAATGCCGATCTGCACCACGCCGAAGATGAGTGCACCAAAGCAGGCGCCGAGCACCGAGCCATAGCCGCCGGTGAGCAGGGCGCCACCGATGACCGCGGCGATGATCGCCTCGAACTCTTTCTGCAGGCCGCGATCGGATGCGGCCGAGCCCACGTCGGAGACCTGCAGCACCGCGAACAGGCAGGCACAGAACGCGGTCAATACAAACAGGCTGATCTTGACCCGACGCACCGGCACGCCGACGTTTTTCGCCGCGTTGGCGTCGCCGCCGACGGTGAAGATCCAGTTGCCGAAACGCGTCTTGGACAGCACGAAGCCGGCGCCGCAGGCCACCAGCGCCCACCACAGCAGCACCTTCGGCAGACCGGCAACCACCGGCTCGCCGCTGGGCAGTTTGTCGATGATGCCGGCGTGCGCCATCCAGGTGAACAGGCCCTGCAGCGCAGTGCCCTGGAACAGGGCATGCGTGATCGGATCCTGCGCAATCTTGTCACCCACGCCGCTGACGATGGTGCTGCCCGCGAACTGCGTCGACAGCACGATGGTGAGACCGCGCAGGATAAACATGAAAGCCAGCGTGACGATAAAGCTGGGCAGCTTGGTGCGCATCACCAGATAGCCGTTCAACCAACCCAGCGCCATGCAGCCGCCGAACGCGAACAGCACGGCCAGCCACATCGGCCAGCCGAAAAACATCGAGGGCACCGCCATCATCATGCCGGCGAAGCCGATCATGGAGCCCAGCGAAAGGTCGAATTCGCCGGCGATCATCAGCAGGCAGGCGCCGACGGCGATGATGCCCAGATACGCGGCAACCTGCGACCAGTTCATGATGCCGTCGAGGTTGAACATGCCCGAGTTGCCGGCGAAAACGCCGAAAAATATGAACACCAGAATGGTGGCGGCGATCGAGCCCAGCTCGGGCCGATTCAACAAGGCCCGCCAGGGCGAGATGCGGCGCACGCGCTCGTCGCTGGGCGCGGAATGATCGGCGCCAGGCGGCTTCAGACTGGCGTTCGAGGGAATAGGTTTGGCGAGGGTCATGGCCATATCGGAAGTCGTGGTGCTCATGAAGTCTCCGGCGCTTGCGCGAGGGATGATGTGTGCGGCTATTGACCGACCGATCGCCGCAAGACGATCGGCCGGTCGAAGCGCTTTAGCGGTACTGGCCGGCGTATTTCTCGACGGTGGCCACGTTGTCCTTGGTCACGAAAGCCGGGCCTGAGCTGACGCCGTCGGCGTTATAGACCGGCGACAGGCCATACATCTTCAGGCGCATCTGAAACTTCGGATTGGCCTTCAGCGTGGCGATGATCTTGTCCTTGTCCATCGTCTTGTCTTCGTGCGCGATGACCACGGCGGCGATCGACATATAGCCCTGCAGGTACGGCTGCTGATCGATGGCGAAATTGATCGTGCCGTCCTTGATCGCATTGATGATGCCCGGCGACAGATCGAAGGTGCCGAAGTAGATCTTGCCGTTCAAATGCATCGCCTTGAGGGCCTGCACGGTCGGCTCGGCGGCGTTCGGTCCCAGCGCGAGAATGGCCTGAGTCTTCGGATGATTGCGCAGGTAGGCGGTGACCTTGCTGTTGACCACGGTCGGGTCCATGCCGCTGTCGATCATCGAGCTTTTGAAGTCCGCCCCGATCGCATCGGCAAAGCCTTTGCAGCGCTGGAACGAGGCCTGGTTGGTGGCGTAGTGGTTGACGCAGACGAAGGACTTGATGCCCAGCGCCTTGGCGCGTTCGCCAGCAGCCTTGCCTGCGGCATATTCGGGCTGGCCGATATGCATGATGGCGCCGAGCTTCTTGCTCTCTTCAATCGTGCCGGAGTTGAACGTAACGGTTGGAATGCCTTTGGCGGTGATTCGCGCCGCGGGTTTGGCCAGCACGTCGTAATCGGCGATGTCGTAGGCGACGCCGTCGTAGTTGCGCGCAGCGGCCTGCTCAAGCAGGCGGGCCATATCGGCGAGGTCGCCGTTTGGCGGGTTGCGATAGTCGACCTGCACGCCGAAGTCTTCGCCCGCCTGTTTCACGGAATTCTTGATCGTGTTCCACCACGAATCGGAATCGGCGCCGTGGCTGACCATCACATAGCGCTCGTTGGCGTGCGGGCCATCGGCTGCCATCAGCGCCGGCGCCAGGGTGACGCCGGCCAGCAGGGTTGCCAAACAGAGGGAAATTTTCCGAAGTTGCATACCACTCTCCAGTCGCGTGGGCCGGGTTAGCCGGCTCGGTTCAGATCGGGCCATGCCTGTTGACAGGCGAGGCGGTGCGAAGCTGGGGCGAGGATGAACCCCCTTTTTTCAATTTGCAATTTGCATTGCACAATAAAAAAAAGTGGAATAAATATTCCATTCGATGCATAACAGGCACCTTGCCGCGACGCGACGCGGTGGCTCTTGGGTAAGGACACATGACAAAAACCAGCGGTGTGGAACAACTGATGCAACGCATTGCCGAGCAGTTCGATGCGCTGCCGCGGCAGCAGCAGAACGTGGCGCGCTATGTCGAGGAGCAGCGTGCCAACATCATGCTCCAGCGCGTCAACGAGGTTGCCGAGGGCGCCGGCGTGCATGCGTCGGCGGTGGTGCGGTTCGCGCAGCGCTTCGATTTTTCCGGCTACAGCGAGATGCAGGCGGTGTTCCGCAGCGAACACACGGCGCACGTCACACCCGCGCGCAGTTACCAGCAGCGCATCCGCCGGGTAATCGAAGATGGGCCCGAACAGATGCAGCCCGCGCAGATGGCGCTGCGTTTCATTGACGCCAGCCGGGCAGGGCTCGATGAGCTGGCCAACGAATTCGATGCGAAAAGCTTCGAGGATGCGGTCGATCTGCTGGTCAAGGCCGACACGATTTACGTGGTCGCCGTGCGTCGCGCGTTTTCCATTGCCAGCTATATCGCCTACGCCCTGCAGCACACGCACAAGCGCGTGCTGCTGGTGAACGGCCTCGGCGGCATGTATCGCGAGCAGATGCGCAGCATCGGCAAGAACGACGTGCTGATCGCGATCAGCTTTCCCCCCTACGGAAAAGAAACTCTCTACTGCGCGCGCATCGCCAGCCAGCATAAGGCCAAGGTGCTGGCGATTACCGAAAGCGGCATGGGCCCGCTGGCCCGCCACGCGAGCGTCCTGCTGAAAGTGCGCGAGGGCAGCGCGTTCGCCTTTCGTGCGCTGACCAGCACCATCTGCCTGTGCCAGGCGCTGTTCGTCGCGCTGGCCTACAAGCTCGAACTGACCGTTGAAGAAACCACCCCCCCTGGAGAATACGATGATTGAAGTAGCCGTTTTTGGCGCCGGCCGTATCGGCAAGATCCACGCCGCCAACGTGGCGCGTCACCCGCAGGCCAAGCTGAAATACGTGGTCGACACGCATGCGCCGTCGGCCGAGGCGCTGGCCGCCGAGCTCGGCGCCAAGGTCGTGTCGGTCGAGGACGCGTTGAACGACCCGGCCATCGGCGCCGTGGTGATCGGTTCCAGTACCGACACGCATGCCGATCTGATTCTGCGTTCGGCCGCTGCCGGCAAGGCGATCTTCTGCGAGAAGCCGGTCGATCTCGATGTGCAGCGCGCACGCGAGTGCGAGGCGGCAGTGCAAAAAGCCGGTGTGGTCTGCATGGTCGGCTTTCAACGCCGCTTCGATCCCACCTTTGCTGCGCTGAAGGCGCGGCTCGAGGCTGGCGAGATCGGCGAGGCCGAGATGCTGGTCATCACCAGCCGCGATCCGGCGCCGCCGCCGGTGTCGTACATCGAGCGCTCCGGCGGCGTGTTCAAGGACATGCTGATCCACGACTTCGACATCTTTCGCTGGATTCTCGGCGGTGAGGCGGTGAGCGTGTACGCCACCGGCGGCAGCCTGGGCTTTCCGGAAGTGGCCGCCGCGGGCGACATCACCCAGGCCGTAGTCACCATTCGCACCAAGAGCGGCGGCCTGTGCCAGATCAACACCTCGCGCCGCGCCGCCTACGGCTACGACCAGCGCTTCGAGGTGCTGGGCAGCAAGGGTCTGCTGCAGGCCGGCAACGTGCGTCCCACCCAGGTCGTCGCCTGGGGCGAGCAGTCCATCAGCACCGACAAGCCCGAGCATTTTTTCCTCGAGCGCTACCGCGATGCCTACGCGCTGGAAATCGCGCATTTCTTCGATGCCTTGAATGACGGTACGCCCGTACGCACCACGATCGCCGACGGCATCAAATCGCTGGAATTGGCCGAGCTGGCCACGCGCTCGTTCAAGGAGGGCAAGGCGCTGGAGTGCTCTATCTAAGAGCTCGGGAACAGGGAACGGGAAACGGCGATGTCTGGTTTCCCGTGAACTGTCCGCTTGCCGCGTGTTGCTAGCTCAGTGGCGCGGCTCGCGCGCCACTTCACCGAATGAATTTATCGAGTGCATGCATGAATCAGAAAACTCTCAACATCGGCCTGGCAGGACTGGGTCGCTTGGGCCGTCGCTATGCGGAAAACCTGGCGCGTAACGTGCCGCGTGCGTGTCTGGCAGCCGTCTGCAGTCCGGTGCAGGAAGAAATCGATTGGGCGCGCGACGCGCTCGGTATCGAAAAAAGTTACAGCGACTACGCGCAGATGCTGGCCGATCCCGCGCTCGACGCCGTGTTCCTGGTCACGCCGACCTCGCTGCACGCCAATCAGATCGAGCTGGCGCTCGATGCCGGCAAGCACGTGTTCTGCGAAAAGCCGCTGTCGCTGGAACTGGAAGCCTGCCAGCGCACGGTGGCGCACGCGGCGCGCTATCCGCAGCTGCGTGCGATGGTCGGTTTCGTCCGCCACTTCGATGCCAGCTATCGCGATGCCAAGGCGCAGATCGAGGCTGGCGCCATCGGCAAGCCTTTCATGGTGTATTCGCAGACGGCCGACCTGCTCGATCCCAGCGGCGCCTTCGTCAAGTTCGCGCCGACCAGCGGCGGCCTGTTCCTCGACTGCAGCGTGCACGACGTCGATCTGGCGCGCTGGCTGTTGGGCCGTCCCAAGGCGATTCGCGCGTATGCCGCCGGCACGGTCGCGGTGTACGACGAGCTGAAGGCGCTGGGCGATATCGACAACGGCGTGGCCATCTGCGAATTCGAAAACGGCTGCGTGGCGATGTTCCACGCCTCGCGCACGCAGGCCCACGGCCACGACACCCACACCGACATTATCGGCACCGGCGGCAAGCTCAGCGTGGGCCGCAATCCGCGCATGGACCGCGTGGAAATTTCCGACGCCTACGGCGTTCGCGCGCTCTCCGCACCGAGCTTCTTCGAACGCTTTGGCGATGCGTTTCATGCGCAGTGCGTGCATTTCGTCGATGCCGTGCTGGACGACACGCCATTCGATCTCACCCTGGAAGATGCGGCCGAGGCGACGCGCATTGCCATTGCGCTGCGGCAGTCGATGCAGACGCATCAACCGGTGGAGCTTTAACGACGTCGTTACCTCTCAGGTGATTTTCCGCACGCGCCGCGGCGGCGGAATCTCGCCGAGATTCGACAGCTGGATCAACACGCCGGCCAGGCTCTTCAAATCCTGTGCGTTGTGATGCGCAACGCGGCGCAGGTTGGCGGCCGAGCCGCCTTTCAAGTAGGTGAGCCAAGCGGCGGGGGCTTCGGCGCCAGGCAGATCGTCTTCGCGCACCACGCCGATCAGCTGCCGTTCGGCGGTGGCCAGCCGGCAGTTTTCCCACACGCCTTTCCAGCGTCGTCGTACCGGATGCAGCAGGTCGAGATGGGCGAGCCCGTGCAAGGGATTGGCCAGCCGCGCCAGCCGATAGCGCGTCGCCAGCAGCGGGGCGTCGTAGCATTTGCCGTTGTAGCTCACGAGCACGGTGTCGTCGCTGAGCCAGCCGGCGAAGGTGCGCAGCATGGCCGTCTCCGCCGCCATGCTGGTGATGGTGAGCTGGCGGATGCGAAAGCGACCGTCGATCCAGTCGGCTGCGCCGATCATGAAGGCGCGCGTGCCGGTGCCGCCGGCGAGCCCGGTGGTTTCGGTGTCGAAATGCAGCAGCCTGTCGTGATGCATCGGTTCCATCCGCGCGAATGCGGCATCGATAAGCGCCGGCGGCTGCAGCCAGTCCATCCGCGCCTCGGTGTAGCGCAGGCCCGGCGCGATCTCGTCGCCGGCCACGTCGCGATCGCGCGAGGCCAGTCGTGCTGGCCCCTGCTGTTTTATCTGCGCATGGCGAAGCAGCAGGTTGCGCACGTTGGCGGGCATTGCCGGCCTTGCTGCCACGGGTGACGCCGTTACCTGGCCACTCTGCGCGCGCAGCTGGCGCAGTTTGCCTGCGAGTGCGCTCATAGCGCGACCAGCAGCGCCAGCACGCGCAGCGCCAGCGCTTTCGGCGTGGTCGCGGTCTCTTCATCGGCGGCCAGCACCGGCCCGACGCAGCCCGGACAGCCCGCGCGGCAGTCGCAGCGTTCGATCAGCGTGACCGACTGCGCGATCAGATCCTCGCGACGATCGAACAGCGGCTCGCTCTGGCCGATGCCGCCCGGGAACGCGTCGTAGAGATATACCGTCGGCGTAAACGGCGCATCGGCCGCCAGCGTCGTTGGCTGGCCGTCGACGCCGCGTAGCTGGCCACGACCGTTGATATCGGCGCTGACAAACCACGCACCGTCGCCGCTGCCGACGGACTTCTGCAGATCGCGCGCTTCGGCCATCACCGCCACCGTGGCTACGATATGCAGGGCGTACGCGGCGCCGAGAAAGCCATCCAGTGCCTGCTGGCGATCCTCGAACGCTGCACCCAGCACGTCCTGCGCCAGCTGCCACCACACCGCCGTGGTGTGCAGCTCCTGGTCGAGCAGGTTGACCGAGCCGTAGCCGATGTTTTCGTGCGAGTAGAAGCGGATCTTCTTGTAGCCCGGCACGCGGCGCACCACGTGCACCTCGCCGTGGTGCGCCTGCCCGCAGCCCGCGTGCGAGGTGTCGAAACAGTCGAGTACCTTGAGCTTGGTGTAGTCGATCGCGTCGGTGTAATAGTCGACATGCGTACGCGTGACATAGGCCTTGCGGCCGTCCCAGTCCAGCCGTTCGACCTGATACGGCACCGACTGGATCATATGAATCGCGCCTTCGTACAAGGTCACCGGCACGGCGCTGAAATCCACCTCGGCAATAATCGTCTGGCGGCCGTTGGTGCGGTCGACCACGACGAAATTGCCGTCGGCGACGGAGCGCAGCGATACCGCAATCGCCGGGTAGCTGTCGGCAATCCATTCCCAGCGATCGCCTTCGCGATGCAGCACGCCTTCTTCGGCCAGCACGTCCAGCCACGGTGCGGCCACTTCGGTGCCGAACATCTCCTCGCCGATGAAGGGCAGTTCGAACGCCGCACAGCGGATGTGGTCGAGCAGGATCAGCGGCTGATCGGACTGAATGCGCGCGTGCTCCGGCGACGCGCCCTGAAAAAACTCCGGGTGCCGCACCAGGTATTGATCGAGCGGATCACTGCTGGCCACCAGCACGCCCAAGGCCGACTGCTGGCGCCGGCCAGCGCGGCCGAAACGCTGCCAGGTCGACGCCACCGATCCCGGATAGCCGTTGAGCACCACCACGTCCAGGCTGCCGATATCCACGCCCAGCTCCAGCGCGGAGGTGCTGACGATGCCGTCGATCGAGCCGGCGCGCATCTCGCGTTCGGCGGCGCGGCGCTCCTTCGGCAGATAGCCGCCGCGATAGGCGCGGATGCGCGCGGGCTTGCGTGGATCGTTGTCGAATACGTCCTTCAGGTACTTGGTCAGCACTTCGACCATCGTGCGCGACTGTGCGAACACCAGTGTCTTCATGCCGGACTTGATCGCCAGCCGCGCGATGCGGTTGGTTTGCGAGCGCGCCGAGGCGCGCAGGCCCAGGTCGGGATTCACCACCGGCGGATTCCACAGCAGCACGTGCTTGTCGCCAGTCGGCGCGCCGCTTTCGGTGATCGCGGTGACGACGTCCTCGATCAGCGCCTCGGCGTGCTCCTTCGGATTGCCGATGGTCGCCGAGCACAGAATGAACTGCGGACGCACGCCGTAGAACGCGCACACGCGCTTCAGCCGGCGGATCACGTTGGCCACGTGCGAGCCGAACACGCCGCGGTAGGTATGCACCTCGTCGATCACCACATAGCGCAGGTTTTCGAAGAATTGCGCCCACTTCGTGTGGTGCGGCAGGATCGCCTGGTGCAGCATGTCCGGATTGCTGACCACGATATCGCCGTGCAGCCGAATTGCCTGCCGCGCGTCGCCGGGCGTATCGCCATCGAAGGTGAATGCCTTGACGCCAAGCTCGCCGGCCTGGTTCAACTCCAGCAGCTCGGCGACCTGGTCCTGCGCCAGCGCCTTGGTCGGAAACAGGTACAGCGCCTTGGCGTGTTGGGTCATGGCGGCGGTGATGACGGGCAGGGTGTAGCAAAGAGATTTGCCCGATGCGGTCGGCGTCACCACGGCCACGTGATCGCCCGCCTGCGCCGCTGCCCACGCCTGCGCCTGATGGCTGTAGAGCCGATCGATGCCGCGCGATCGCAGCGCCTCGGCCAGCGCCACGGGCAGATCGTCCGGCAGCGGCGCGTAGGAGCCCTCGCAACCGGGCACGACGAACGCGCCGGTGATTCTCGCCGCATAGCGTTTGGTCAGCCGCTGCGCCAGCGTGCGCCCGTCGCTGGGACCTCGGAGCACAAGTGAGTCGGCGGCATGGTAACGATCGAGCTGGGCGTTCATGGGCAAGTCCTGGCGGCGTGCCTCATTGAACGGATACGTCGTCTCACAGCGTGAGATAGTTGCCGGGGTCGGCGGTCATTCGCGGCGGCGATCGGCGCCGCGCTGTGATCGCGTCCAGCCGCTGTTCTGCGTCCGCGTCACTGGTCGTAGCCCGGGTTGCACCGATCCAGCTTGCGCAGCAGGCCCGGCCAGACCAGGGCGCCACCAAGGCCACGGGTCACCTGGGCCGCCTGCGACTGGATGCCGGCGAGAATCGGCGCCGCGATGGAAATCAGCTCGCGATGGCCACTCAAGGCCTTCACCTGGATGGCGCACGCCGTTTCAAAGATGTACATCGCCAGAAAAGCGTCGGCCACAGTGGCGCTCGCGGTAAGCAGGCCGTGGTTTCGCAGCATCAGAAAAACGCGGTTGCCCAGATCGGCGACCAGACGCGGCTTTTCTTCGGCGTTCAGCGCCACGCCTTCGTAGCCGTGGTAGCCCAGCGATGCAAGGACGAACAGCGACTGCTGGGAGATCGGCAGCAGACCGTCTTTCTGTGCCGACACGGCAATGCCGTTGAGCGAATGGATATGCATGACGCACTGCGCATCCTCGCGCGCAGCATGAACGGCGCTGTGGATCGTGAAGCCGGCCGGGTTGATCTCATACGGCGATTCGGAAACCTTGTTGCCGGCCAGGTCGATCTTCACCAGCGACGACGCGGTGATCTCGTCGAACAACATGCCGTAGGGATTGATCAGAAAGTAGTGCTCCGGCCCGGGCACGCGCACGGTCAGGTGCGTAAAAATCAGGTCGTCCCATCCGTGCAGGGCGACGAGCCGGTAAGCGGCGGCCAAGTCGACGCGCAGCCGCCACTCCTGTGCCGATACGTCGATCTTCGCACTGGGTGTGTTTTGTGGCGGCAATGCAGACATGACGTTTCCCTATTCGATTTCGACCGTTCGCATACTAGACCCGCGGTAATCGCCTGCGACGGGCTTGCCGCGTTTTGGCCGAAACGGTTCCTTCGCAAAGGCCTATGCTCGGCATGGCGAAAAAGCGGAAGGGGAATGCATGCAGTCCAGGGTTCGAAAGGTGGTGCTCATTACGGGCGCCGGCAGCGGCATCGGCGCGGCCACCGCACGCAGGCTCGCCGATGAGGGGCACCAGATCGTTCTTGCCGACATCGACGCTGAGCGCGTGCGAAACGTGGCGGCGGACGTCGGTCATGAGGCGCTGGCCGTCCCACTGGATATTCGCTCGGTCGAGCAATGGAACACCACGCTCGACTTGGTGTGGTCCCGCTTTGGCCGTCTGGATGTGCTGATCAACAATGCCGGCATCATCCATACCGGGTATGTCCGCGACGTTTCCATCGACGAGCATCGCCGCACGCTGGAGGTGAATTATCTGGGCCCATTGATCGGCATGAAGCAGACGTTGCCGCGCTTTCAGGCTCAGGGCAGCGGGCACTTTGTCACGGTGTGCAGCATGACCGCTTTTCTGCCGATGCCGGGGATGGCCAGCTACGCCGGTACCAAGCATGCGCTGCGCGCGTTCCATCACACGCTGGCGCTGGAGGAGCGCAAGGGGCCGCTGAAGTTTTCCATCGTTCATCCGCCCTCGACCGAGACGGGCATGCTCGAGCAGGAATTGAGCGACGACTCCACCGCACTGGCTTTTTCCGAAAAATCGGTGAGCGCGGATTTCGT
Organism: Rhodanobacter sp. ANJX3; assembly: GCF_014200755.1. Classification (GTDB taxonomy): domain Bacteria; phylum Pseudomonadota; class Gammaproteobacteria; order Xanthomonadales; family Rhodanobacteraceae; genus Rhodanobacter. The sequence continues at coordinate 123,223 of NZ_JACHCM010000001.1, forward strand.
CGCGTCGAAGATCATGCGGGTTGTACACGATCAGCCGAGCGAAGTCGTGATGCCCGCCGGCTTCGGGCAGTTCCTGCGTCTGTTCGGTGCCACCACCGGCATCATGCGGCTGATGGTCGACCACGCCGAAGCGAAGGGGCGACGCGTGCAGGCCGCGCTGAGGAAAAATCGTCATGGCTAAGGGACAGCCGGTGAGGCCGGTTGCGTGGCATTGTCCGCCAGCGCCGTCGCTCGACCGGGGACCGTATGCGATCAACCGGCGGCTGCAGCGGCTGCAGCGCTTTTATCCGATCGAGGGCAGCGGCCCGGAGGGCGTGGCGGTAGATGGCGTCGGGCGGATCGTGGTCGGTTATGGGGACGGTCGGGTGGTTCGCTCGCGTCTGCGCGACGATACATTTGAAACGCTGGCCAATACGCGCGGGCGTCCGCTCGGCATGGCACCGCGGGACGACGGCACGGTCTTCGTGGCCGACGCGCTACGCGGGCTGCTGCGTATCGACCCCGACGGTTCGATAGACGTACTCAGCACGCAGGCCGAGGGCTTGCCGTACCGCTTTACCAACGACCTCGCTGTGGACGCCGCCGGCGCGCATGTGTATTTCACCGACTCGTCCAGCAAGTGGGGTGTCGGATACGATACGGTCGACATCATCGAACACGGCGGTCATGGCCGCCTGCTTCACTACAACTGCGCCACAGGCACAACCAGCGTGCTGATGAAGGGGCTGCAGTTCGCCAACGGCGTGGCACTCGGCCCGGACGATGCGTATGTGCTCGTGGCAGAGAGCGGGCAGTACCGCGTGCAGCGCTACTGGCTGAAAGGCCCCAAGGCCGGAACGGCCGACGTGTTTGTCGACAATCTGCCCGGCTTTCCGGACAACATCAGCTTCAACGGCCGCGATCGTTTCTGGCTGGCCATCGCCGCGCCGCGCAATTCGCTGCTTGATTCGCTATCGCAGCGACCGTTGATTCGTAGAATCATCGCCAACTTGCCGGCCGCGATTCAGCCCAAACCCGCACGCCACGGGATCGTGCTGGCGTTCGGCCTGGAGGGCAAGCTGGTGGCCAACGTGCAGCATCGCGGCCAGAGTGCCTTCTGGAAAATCACCAGCGCGTGCGAGGTAGGCGAATGGCTGGTCTGTGGCTCGGTCGACGAGAACGCGCTGGCACGCATGCCGTTGCACGATGTCTTTGCCGAGGATTGATCCGATGTCGATAGCGACGAAGGTTCCCGCCGCGGTGGGTTCGCACAACGCCTGGTCGGTGATCGGCGCCTACGCGCTGGCGGCGTCGGCGGCGATGAGTCTGCAACTTGTCTTTGCGCCGGTCACGACGACCGCGGCCGCGCATTACGGAACCTCGGTGGAAGCCATCGGCTGGCTCAGTGAAGTGTTTCCGCTGATGTATGTGCTGTTCGCGATACCCGCCGGATTTCTGCTTGATCGCCGCTTTCGATCGGGGCTGCTGCTGGGCGCCGCGCTGATCGCGGGCGGAGCCGCGCTGCGGATGGTCGACGACACGTACGCCTGGGCACTGGCCGGCCAGCTGATCTGCGCGATCGGGCAGCCGCTGATTCTCAACGGCGTCACCCTGGTGGCCAGCGACTATCTGGAAGAGCGTCGCCGCCCGCTCGGGCTGGCTCTGGCGATGGCCAGCATCTACGTCGGCCAGCTGGCGGCGATCATGATGGGCGCGATGCTTTCCGAGCCGACGCAAACATCGCTGCTGGTTCGCTACAGCACGCTGTATGCGGTGATTGCCGCGGTGGCGCTGGCGGCAAGCCTGCGCAAGCCCGGCGCGTTCCGTTCGACCGAGCAGTCGCTGCCGGCGTGGGCTTCGCTCACATCGCTGTGGGCGGACGGTTTCATACGCACGATCACCCTGCTGTCGTTTATCGGCATCGGCGTTTTCACCGCTCTGCTGACCTGGCTTGAGGCCATTCTCGAACCGGCTGGCGTGAGCCCTGCCGCGGCCGGATTCATGCTCATCGGACTGATCGTGGCGGGCATCGTCGGCGTGTCGTTTTTACCGGCACTGGCGTCCCGAAAAAAGCGCGAGTTTCAGCTGCTGCTGCTGTCCGGTGCGGTCGGGGTGATCGCCATGCTGGCGCTCGTCGTGGCGCCAGGCACTTTGGTCGGGCTCATCGCGATGCCGACCTATGGCCTGTTTCTGCTGGCGGGAATGCCGGTGATTCTGGATCTGACCGAGCGCCGCGCCGGTCCTCGCGTAGGCACCGCCACCGCCCTGGTGTGGATGGCGGGCAATGCCGGCAGCCTGATCATCGCGATGGGCGTGCAGGCATTGATCGGTCGTCCAGCATATGCGCTGATGCTGATGATCGCGTTCTCCGCCGCGACGATTCCGCTGACGTGGCGCCTACGCCGTCAGTCGCTGGTGATGTGACGGGCGACGATTCGGCAAACGAGATGCTTCGGTGATGGCGATCACTCGGTGAACGGCGACCACGCGTCGACGATGCGGCTGCCCTCGAATACCTGCAGCGGCCCCATCTGCAGCAGGGTGCCTTCCGACTGGTGCGGGCGCAAAAACAGAAAATCGTCGACGGCCAGCCGCTCGTCACTCGGACCGGAAAACATCGCCTGGTTGTAACTGACGCCGAAGTATTTGTTTTCCGCGACGTGAGGCGGAGACTCGATCCTGGCGCGCCAGTCGCCGCCGTAGGTGAAATACGTTTGCTGACGCTGCTTGCGTCCGGCAAACAGCAGCGTGGAGAGCCAGGGCGGGCCTGCCAACCGCGAGCCTTCGATGGCTTTCAGTATGGGCGAGGCGATGAACACCGCCGGCTCGAAATCGCGTAGCAGCGGAAGGTCGAACATCGTGCCTTTGAGAAGGCACGACCCCGCGCTGATATCGTTGAGCGGCGATCGGTTTTGTCGATGCAAAGCCACCGTGGGGCTGCCGGAACCGTTCCAGCAGACACTCGCCGACAGCTCGGGATACACCGAACGGGCCGCCTCCTGAAACGCGCGATAGCTGCTGTTGGCGCGTTCGAAGCTGGTCGCGCTGGACTCCACCACGGCGGGCAGTTTGCCGACGAAGGCGTCGTAACCCATCAGGCCGGCAAACTCGACCTGATCGGGATGCTCGTTGATCGTCGTGAGCATGCTTGCCAGTTCGCTCGGCGTGGCGCAGCCGCCGCGATGCAGGCCCACGTCGATTTCCACATTGATGCGCAGGCGCACGCCAAGTTCGCGCGCCAAGTCGAGATACTGCGCCAGCCGCTGCGGCGTGTCGATCAGCCACTGCAGCTGCCGCGCCGGGTCGAACGTCGTCGCACCGAGATGCGCATAGAAGTGCGCGGCGGCGGCAACCGGCATGGGCTTGCCGAGGAGCAGGTCGCTGTGCGGGAATCGTACCGCGGTCTGGCGCAGCTGCGGCTCGTGAAAAACCATCAGCGCAGACGTCTGCGTGGCCTGCATCAGCCGATCCAGCATGCTCGGTACCGGCAAGGATTTTTCCACCAGTCGCAGCGTTTTATCCGGCGCGATCCATGCCTTGAGACGCGCAGCGTTTCGCATCATGCGTGCGCGGTCCAGCACGATCACCGGCCATGCGATGCCCGCGTCCTTCAACGCGCGCTGCAAGCCGGAAAAGTAGACGTCGTGCGCCGTCGTCACGCGTGCACCAGCCCGAAAATCTTTTGCAGGTACGGGTTCAGAAATTTGGCCGTCGGATCCAGTTCGGCGCGCAGCTTTAGAAACCGGCCGAAATCCGGATACATATGGAGCAGGTCCCGATGCGTCGCCGTATGCAGCTTGCCCCAGTGCGGCCGTCCGCCGTAACGCCTGAGAATCGGTTCCACGGCGGCGAACAGCGGGCGGTAATCCTGTTTGTAATACTGATGTACGGCGATCGAGGCGCGGCCGCCTCCCTGAAAGGGACTGAGCCAGTGCGAGTCGCCCGCCACGAAACGAAATTCGATCGGGAAAAAGCCTGCGGTTCGGCTGTTCACGGACACATGGCAGGCTTCATCCAGTGCCTCGGCACTGACGTCTGCCGGCACGTGATATTCCATTTCGTTGAACGGCACATGCCGTTCGCTGGGGTAGATGCGCCAGGAATCCCCGATGCGCAAGGTCGGACTGACGAATCGGCCGACCAGCTTCTGCAGCGGTGCCGTCAGCGATGGCCACATGCGCGTCAGCTCGCTGCACAGGCGCAGCAGTCCATCGGCAGCATCGCCGCCTTTTTTTTGCATCTGCGGCGGCTCGTCGGTGATGTCGAGCGTCTTGACGATGGCTTGACGGCTATACGGAAAAGCCCAGAGTTCAAAGCTGCGATGTTCATGCTTCCAGCGTTGCAGATCGCCAAGAACGGTATCGAGCGGCACCACGTCCACGCGCTCGCGCAGACGAAAGGGCGCGACGTTCTGCAGGGTAACTTGCGAGATCACGCCCAGCGCGCCGAGCGATACGGCTGCCGCATGAAACACGTCGGCGTCGCGCTGCGGACTCGTGCTGAGCACGCTTCCATCGGCAGTCACAAGACGCAGTTCGGTGACACCCGCGGCAATGCAGGGCAGGCCCATTCCCGTTCCGTGCGTCGCCGTGGAGATCACGCCACCAAGGCTTTGTCGATCGATATCGCCCATGTTGGGCAACGCCTGACCGACGGACTGCAGCAGCGGACCACAGTCGAACAGCCGCGTGCCGGCCCACAGTTTGGCCTGGTGCGATACCGTGTCGTGCGCCACCAGTCCGGACAACCGGTCCAGCGAGATCATGCAGTCGTCGGTGGCGGCCAGCGGTGTAAAGGAGTGGCCCGCACCGACCACACGGACACGAGCCTGCTGCTGCACGAGCAGCGAGAGTTCGGCTTCCGACGACGGCATCGCGCGCAGCGATGGATGCGCGACCTGCGAGCCCGACCAGTTTTTCCACGGCGTCCCGAGGCTTCGCGTGTCCCGCGCCGATGTTTTGATGGTAGTCAACAAGAGCCTTATTCCCGAGCCTCGACGTTGGCTTTAGTCTCACCGTCGGCGCGGATCAGGCATAGGGTCCGGCGAGGCCAAATCTAAGAGCCTGTTCACGCTCTCCCCGTACCTCGCAACCCTGCGGGCCGGGTCTGTTTGCCCGCATTCCTGCGTCATCACTCGGTCGTGGACCGACGTCAACTCACTCGTTCTTCCCTGGCCTGCGCGCAAACAGCTCCCGGCGCGGGGCGCAGAGAGAGCGTGAACAGGCTCTAACGCGTAGTGCCGGCGCGGTGGCGCAGCATGCCTGGAACCTGACCCTGCCAGCGCTTGAATGCGCGGCGAAAGGCGCGCGCGTCGCTGAAGCCCAGCCGCTGGCTGATGGCCGCCACGGACAAGGTTTGCGAGTTCAACAATTCCAGCGCCACGCGCGCGCGCGCGCGATCGCTCAGCTCGCGAAACGATGTGCCTGCTTCTTCCAGGCGACGTCGCAGCGTCCGCACGCTCAGGTCCAGCACCTGGGCTGTCTTGGTGATGCTAAAGGCGACACGATCCTCCCGGATCAGCAGCGCCTCCACGGTTTTGGCAATGTCGGCAGGGACGGCGGCGGCGTCGGCACGTCGCTTGATCAAATCCGCCAGTTCGGCGGCCATCACCGAGGAGGCGCCTGGAAGCGTCGCATCGAGCCACCGTCGGTCGATGAATACGCGGTTCTGTCGGCAGTTGAAGGACATCGGGCAGGCGAACAGCGCCTGATAGCGCTCGACGTAAGCGGGAGGCGGGTAGGCGAACTCGATGCGGGCCACGGAAAAATCCGCGCCCAGCAGTGCACGCGCCACCATCAGGGCGCTGGCAAACATTTCTTCCACCAGAAACGGCTGCAGACTGGCATCCAGAATGCGCGGCTCGCCGATCAGCACGGCGAAACCGTCCTTGTTGTTCAAGACCAGATGCTGCGTGACCAGACTGCCGTTCTGGTTTTGATCGAGCATGGCCAGCGCAGCCGCCTCGCCAAAGGTACGCTGGACGGGTATGGCCACCCCGGTCAGACCGAAGTCGCTGAGCTTTTGCGACTGTCCCAGTTCCAGTCCGAGGTCCGGCCGCCCGGTGAGGCGTATGGCGCGGCGTATCATTCGCCATGCCTGCCGATTGGAGGCCAGCATGCCCATCGTGAGGTCGTGGCTGTTGAAGGGCATGCCTTCGCACAGTCGCTCGGGCTCGACGCCCAGCGTGGCCACGAGGCCCATCAGTGCAACCAGCGTGTAAGGCGATATTTCAGGGACAAGCTGCCGAACTTCCAGCTTTCTGCGCGGCATCTTCGAATCCGTATTGGCCGAATTAGTCCCCACCATAGAACAGCGCTTCGCGTCAGTCTATGGCGGTGGATGTGGATGGGCCGAATGTACAACGAAGGATTGGGGAGTTGTGCCATCGGCGTTGGCGCTTCATTCGATGGGGATCGAACAATGTCAGAGTCTAATAATCGTCTTGCTGCATGCCTTCGTTTTGCACTGAGTGGTGGCGTCGTTCTTTATGGCGCCATCGGCACATGCGCATTGGCGCAGACGACGCCCGTTGAAACCGCGTCGGATAGCCCGCCAAATGCCAAGGCATCGCCGGTGCCCAAGGTCGCGGACGCGAAATCGCTGGGCAACGTCACTGTCACGGCGCAAAGCCGTACGCAGGAAGTACAGGACGTGCCGATCGCGATGCAGATCGTCACCAGCAAGCAGATCAACGCGATCGAGGCGACCGATCTGAGCAAGATGAACGGCTATATTCCCGGGCTGTACATCAATGCCGAGCAGCCCACGCAGCCGGAATATTCGCTGCGCGGCATCGCCGTGACCGACGTCGGCATCGGCACGGATTCACCCATCGGCATTTACGAGGACGGCGTCTACACCGGTAAAACCGGTGGCGCTCTGCTGGTCTTCAACGATGTGCAACGCGTCGAAGTGCTGAAGGGGCCACAAGGCACACTGCTAGGTCGCAACAGCGCCGCTGGCGCCATTTCCGTGGTGACCAACGAACCCACCGATACCTTCGGCGGCCAGATACGCGAGCGCTTGGGCAATGACGGGCTGCACTACACCGACGGCTTTTTGAACCTGCCGATCTCCAAGGATGTGGCCGGTCGAATCACCTTCGTCGATAACCAGAGCAACGGCTGGCTGCGCGACGCGGCGACCGGTCAGCACTATGAAAAGAACGACGACTGGGGCATACGCGGGCAGCTGCGCTGGAACGTGCCCGACGGCACCGAAGTGCGGCTGGTCTACGAGCACGAAAAATTGAATCAGCCGGCGCGACCGGCCATCGGCATTGTGCCGATACCCGCATCGCCCGGGCTGCCGACGTTTCCGCCGGACCCGAATACCTACCTCGATCCGCGCAAGACACCCTTGTACAACGACGTCGTCGGCGGCGCGCTGGAGAAGCGCAGCTTCGACGGCACCAGCCTTTTCGTGAATCACGATTTTGCGTTCGGTTCGCTCAGTGCCATCACGGCTTATCGGCATTTCTCCACGTTCAACCGCGAGGATGGTGACGGCACCAATCAGCCGGAGCTCTACGTCGACGACGTCAATATCGAGAAGAACACCAGCTGGGAGCAGGAGCTGAAACTCTCCGGTCAAACCAGTGTGGCCGACTGGGTGGCGGGGATCAGCTACTACCACGACAACGCCAGCCAGGCGACGCCACTGGACTTCACCACCACCAGCATCGACACGCTGATCAAGCACGTATCGCCGGTGCAGGGTTCGCCGGACGGATCGCTGTACGGTTTTCTGAGCCAGGTGCTTCCGGCCTTCGGCATACCCGCCAACTTTCTCGGCGACCCGTGGCAGGAGACCATGTACAACAAGGGCACGTCGACCGCTCGAGCGGCCTACGGCGACGTCATCTGGCACCTCACCGATACGCTCAACCTCACCACCGGCGTGCGCTTCACGCGGGACCAGAAAGACTTCAGCTGGTACAACCCCACGCGCACGGCGACCGCGCTCGATGCCACGCTCAACGAGCCGGCTGTTGCCGCATTTCTCAACGCGGTGGGCGTGCCCTTGTCGACCTTCCAGCAGAACCTCGAATTCAACAGTCCCGCCGCGACGCAGGCGCCGCTGAGAGTGAGCAACAGCTGGACCGATACCAGCCCGCGTGTGCTGCTCGATTACAAGATCAGCCCCGACATCATGGTCTACGGGTCCGTCTCCAAGGGTTACGAGGCCGGTGGTTACAACGGTCAGCTGCCCGCATCCCACTATGAGCCGGAAACAGTGTGGAACTACGAGACCGGCATCAAAGCGTATTTCCCGGCGTCGCGCCTGCTGTTGGATGCGTCGGTGTACCACTACCGCTACGACAACCTGCAGTCGTTGACACTGGAGGCGAACGGCAACGGCGCGCTGCCGCTCTACGTGGTGACCACGAGCAATCAGGTGGCGACCGGCCTGGATGCCGAGGTGCACTGGCAGGCCACGGACGCGCTGCAGCTCAATTTCACGTCGGCGTATATCGACTCGACTTACCAGCACTACATCGCACCCGATGGCACCAATATTTCCAACCAGCCCACGGGCGAACCGCTGTGGACGGTGGCCGGTGGCTTCGACTACACCTGGCACGACATCTACGGCGGCAATGTAGTGGCTACCGTGCAGGATGCCTATCGCGGAAAAACCCGCTGCAACAGCGACTCGGTGGCGCAGGCGCAGTGTCTGGTCACGCCGGCGTTCAAGTTAGGTACCGCGCAGAACCGCACCGACGTGCGGGTGGCCTGGTCGGCGCCGAAGCAGCCGTGGGCTTTTGCCGCTTTCGCGACGAACATTTTCGACAAGCGCTACGTGAGCCAGATCAACAACCTCACGGCAACCACGCTGGGAACGCCGTTCGCTTCGATCACGCCGCCACGCATGTTCGGTGTCGAGGCGAGCTACAGCTTTTGAACGTGGCCGCCTCGTCGTTTTTCATGGAACGTCAATGAACCTTCGAGCAGATACGGACGCCCTGGCGCTGGACCAGACCTTTCAGTCGTTGCGTCGCGCATGGATGGCTCATCGTCCCTCGCATGAGCAACGAAGAGTCGATCTGAATCGACTGCGATCGGCTCTCAAGGCACGACTCGAATCGATGGCCCAGGCCGTGTCGGCGGACTTCGGCCATCGCTCGCGTCACGAGACCTTGCTTGGCGAAGGCATGACCGTGCTGGCCGAGATCGATCACATGCTGGCGCACCTTCGTCGCTGGATGCGCCCGCAGCGTCGATCGGTGGGCTGGCGGCTGTGGCCGGCCAGAGCGCAGGTGCGCTACGTGGCGCTCGGCGTGGTCGGCGTTATCGCACCGTGGAACTATCCGATCAGTCTTGCGCTGATTCCGCTGGCGACTGCCATCGCCGCGGGCAACCATGTCTTTCTCAAGCCGTCCGAACATACGCCGTACGCCAGCGATTTTCTTCGCGAACTGCTCACTGCCGTTTTTCCAGCCGATCGTGTGGCGCTGGCGTTGGGCGGGGCGGAGGTCGGAAACGCCTTTGCCAAGCTGCCCTTCGACCATCTGCTGTTTACCGGGTCGACGGCGGTGGGACGCAAGGTGATGCTGGCCGCGGCGGCGAATCTTACCCCGGTGACCCTCGAACTCGGTGGAAAATCTCCGGTCATCGTCGGCCGCGACGTGGATGTGTCCAGGGCCGCCAACCGGCTGGTGACCGGCAAGTTCTACAACGCCGGACAGACCTGCGTCGCGCCAGATTACGTGCTGGTGCATGAGAGCAGGCGCGATGATTTGCTGGAAGCGATCGCGGACGAAGTCGCAAAGCGCTATCGCGTCATCGATGACAATGTCGACTACACGCGGGTGATCAATGCCGGCCAGTTCGAGCGTTTGTGCGGCTATCTGGCCGAAGCAAGGCAAAGGGGTTTGACGGTTCGGACGCTGGTCGAACCGCGTGATTCTGATCGGGCGGCCCGCGATCGCGTGTTGCCGCCGACGCTGGTACTCGACCCCGACGACGATGCGCTGATCATGCGAGAGGAAATCTTCGGTCCGATTCTCGCCATCAAAACCTATCGAGACATCGAGCAGGCGATCGACTACATCAACCGGCACGATCGTCCTCTGGCGCTGTATATCTTCAGCCGCGACAAAGCGGAAATAGAGCGCGTGCTGGAAAATATCGTGGCCGGTGGGGTAAGCGTCAATGAAACGCTGTTGCACAACGTGGTGAGCGATCTTCCCTTCGGTGGCGTGGGTGCAAGCGGCATAGGGCATTATCACGGGTTGGAAGGATTCAAAACCTTCAGCAAGGCCATGCCGGTTCTTACACAGGCCGCGTGGCCGATCAGCGACCGCATCAAGCCGCCTTACGGGAAATTGGCCGACTTCGTCGTCAAGGCGCTGGTTCGCTAGCAAGGCCATCGCCATGAAGCTGCGAGGCAAGACCATTTTCATCACTGGCGCATCCGCGGGTATCGGGCGCTGCGTGGCGGAACTGCTGGCTACGGCCGACACGAAGCTTGTCATTACCGCGCGGCGACTCGTGGAGCTGGAGCAGGTGGCTGACGAGGTCAGGTCGCTGGGCAGCCGCTGCCTGGTCGTCGCTGCCGATGCACTCGACGAAAAGGCGGCACAGGAAGCCGTCAAGCGCGCCATCACCGAGTTCGGCAAGATCGACGCCGCTCTGCTGAACATCGGTGAAGGGCCAGCCTGCAACATGGCCACCGCTTCTGCCGCGGCCATCAAGAGCTGCATGCGCATCAACTACGATGTCACCGTCAATTATCTTGTTCCTCTGATCGCCCACATGAAGAACTCGGGTGGCGGCTTGATCGCCCACACCAATTCTCTGGCAGGGTTTTTGGGCGTGCCGATGCAGGGGCCGTATTCGGCCGCGAAATCCGCGTGCCGGCTCCTGCTCGATACCTGCCGAGCGGAGCTGAAAAGTCACAACGTGCGATTTACCTCGATCTATCCCGGTTTCATCGCGACCGAGCGCACCGCCAACGACGGCATTCCCGCACCGTTCGAAATATCGGCGCAGGTCTGCGCACGTCATATCGTCAAAGCCATGGAGCGGGAGACGCTGGACGCTCCTTTCCCATGGCAGACCGCCTGGATGACTCGCACTCTGCAGTGGTTGCCGAAGACCTGGGCGGCGCACTCGATGCTCAAGTTGACGCCTGCCGACTATTGATGCGGATACGATATCGCTCCAGGCCGACAATCTGCCAGGCGGTGGTTTGCAGGTGGTGGGGATTCTGCCAGCGCGTGTCGCCGATTCAGCTTGAATGCTCGGCGCGCAGCGGATGGATGATACGTCCTCCACATCGGAGCATGCTCCGAGTCGGCCGAGGCTTGAACGTCACCGGCATCTTCTTGCGATCTTGGAAGCCATACACGGGCTGCCGTACGGTATTCCAAGATAGACCGAACCGGTGTCGCCGGTTTGGCTCGCTCTCGTGTCGCCGGCACGGAAGGCCACTCGCTGCGGCGGCAAATCCATTCAATCAAATCGGAGCTGGTTGATCCGACCCTTGCAGCAGTTCGCTGTGAATTCCTCGGGGGTTCGCATGTGCATACCGCAAAGTTGAAAGCCGCGCACAGGCATACATCACAATTCCACATGGCAGCTAAAGTTTTTTCGGGCCGCGTCGATAAATCCCTAGGCTCAGCGCGCGGGCAATGCGCGGCAGGATGCTAGCGGAGATGCCAAAGCAGCAAAAAGCTGACTGGCTACAGCCTGTCCGCTTGGCCCCGTTTATTGAAAGCGGACGAACAGGTATTGGTTCCCTTGACTGTGCGAAAGACCCTTTCCCAAGAGTCTCTCATCGGCAAGCTCTCTGCCAGGTTTGGCCGTTCCCTCGCATACTGACCAAGGGGCAAAACCATGGGTAACGAAGCAACCAACCTGCAAATAACCAACCTCCAAGAACTGCAGGGGATGAGCAGCGCACTGAACCGCGTTCAAGCCATCATCGAATTCGACCTGAAGGGAAAGGTTCTCGGTGCTAACGAGAATTTTCTCGGCTTGCTCGGCTACAAGCTCGAGCAGGTGATCGGGCAGCATCACCGTATATTCTGCGACCCCGCCTATGTAGCCAGTCCCGACTACAAGAAATTCTGGGAGCGGCTGGCCAGCGGCAAGTTCGAGACGGGCGAATTCAAGCGTATCGGTGCAGACAAACGCGAGGTGTGGCTCAACGCTTCCTACAACCCGGTCCTCGATAGCGAGGGCAAGCCCTACAAGATCATCAAGTTTGCCACCGACATCACCTCCTCGCGTAACCAAGGAGCCGAGTTGCAAGGCAAGATGACGGCACTGGAAAAATCGCAGGCGGTGATCGAATTCGACCTCGATGGCTGTGTGCTGACAGCCAACGCCAACTTCCTTGCGGTCGTCGGTTACAGCCTGGACGAAATTGCCGGCAAGCATCATCGCGTGCTGTGCGAGGAAGCATATACGGCGAGCCCGGAGTACGCAGCGTTCTGGGAAAGGTTGCGCAGAGGCGAGTTCGACTCCGGCCGCTATCGCCGCGTCGCTAAAGGCGGCCGTACGATTTGGCTGCAAGCCAGCTACAACCCGATTTACGACGGCAATGGACGTCTGCAGAAGATCGTCAAGTTCGCCTCCGACATCACGTCGCAGGGAGAGCTCGAGGAACTGGTCAAACGTCGTGCCGAGCACTTCTCTCTCGCCTCCACGCAGATTGCCGAGCAGTCCAATTCCATGGCCAGCGGCGCGCAGCTGTTGGGGGCCACGGTGGAGGAGATGAACGCCACTATCGAAGAGCTCACTGCCTCGATCAACTCCATAGCCAGCAATGCACAAGGTGCAGACAAGCTGGCCAAGGACACGCAACAGGAGGCTGAGCGCGGCGCCAAGGCGCTCGACAAATCGATCGAAGCGATGGACCTGATCAACAAGTCCTCGGAGGATATCGGCGAGATCAGCAAGGTGATCGGCGAGATCGCCAGCCAGACCAACCTGCTTGCCTTCAACGCCGCTATCGAGGCGGCTCGCGCCGGTGAGCATGGCTTGGGCTTCTCGGTGGTCGCCGATGAAGTGCGCAAGCTGGCGGAGCGCTCGTCGCAGGCCGCCAAGGAGATCTCCAAGCTGATCAATGAGTCGACCAAGCGCATCGCGCAGGGCAGCGATATCTCCAAGGAGGCGTCGGAGGCTTTCGACAAGATCGTCTTCGGCGTGGCTCGTACCACCCAGGCGATGTCGGAAATCTCATGCGGCGCCGAAGAGCAGGCGGTGGCGGCGCGCGAAGTGGCCACGGCCGTGCAGCACATTGCCGAGGAAACGGAGAAGACGGCCGCTACCTGCGACAACATCGCTCGCGCCTGTGGCGATCTGATGGAGGGTGCCGGTGAACTGAGCGCTACCGTCAAAAACTTCGCGGTCTGACGGAGTCATCCATGTTCGATGCCGAAGCTATCGTGGACCAGGCCACCCGGAAGGCGTTGTTTGCTCGAGTACGCCGGCACACTGGCATCGATATGGCGGATCGCAAGTGGACCCTGCTGCATGGGCGCTTGCGGCGACGATTGCAGGCCTTGTCCCTGTCCAGCTACGGCGATTACCTCGCCGTGCTGGACAGTTCGACGGTGGAGGTGGGGCATTTCATCGACATGGTCACCACGAATGAGACCTCGTTCTTCCGTACGCCGCGGATCTGGGATTACCTCTGGAACGATTTTCTACCCGCGTGGTATGCGGGCAACGCGGGCAGCACGCTGCAGATGTGGTCGGCCGCCGCATCTACCGGCGAGGAGGCCTACTCGGCAGCGATGCTGTTCGAAGAGTTCCGCCAGAAGCATACGGATTTTAACTACCGCATCCTCGGCACCGACATCGCACAGCGCGTGCTCGACGTCGGCGGCGTCGGAACATACCTCGGCCGCAACGTCGAGGGCTTGCAAAAGGCACGACCGGCGATGTTGGAAAAGTACTTCCAACCCGATGGGGTAACGCACGCCGTTGCACCGTCGTTGCGCGCCCATGTCACCTTCCGCACACACAACCTGTATCAGCGCCTCAAGGATCCCACTCGCTTCGACCTGGTGATGTTGCGCAACGTGCTCATCTACTTCGACGAGGCCGGACAGGAAACGGTACTGGAAAATGTCCGGCAATCGATGGCATCGAAGGCCGTACTGCTAGTCGGCGAATCCGAGTCGCTCAACCGCATCCGCACCGGTTTCACCTATCAGCAACCGCTCATTTACCGAAATGCGGACGCATCGGCATGATCGGGGAAGATGTCCACGTGAAGATGTGCGAGGTGAGGTCCGGCAGCGCACCGCAAGTCTTGCGCAGCACGCTTGGCTCGTGCGTCGGTATTGGCCTTTTATGGCGTGAGCGTGACCTGTACGCTTTGGCACACTGCCTATTGCCGGAATCGGCCGTGCGTGCCGAACAACTATCGGCCAAGTACGTCACCGACGCTATTCCTTCGCTACTGCGATTGATCGGTGCGGAGCCTTCGCATTATCACCAGCTCGAGGCGGTCATCGCGGGAGGCGCTTACATGATGCATCACCTCCGACCGGCCCTCTACGGGATGATCGGAGAACTGAACACTCGAATGGCTCAACGACTGCTGGCCGAGGCGGGTATCCGCGTGGTGCACACGGATATCGGTGGTACGAGTGGCCGCCAGCTGAGCATCCATTGCGAAACACGACAGTATGTCGTGCGTACCTTCGAACGCATCAACTAAAGGACCGCCCTATGGATCGTCCGTCTTCCCCTGCTGCACCTGCCGCTCAGAACCCCGTGCAGCTATACGGTTCATTCCATCTGGGCGAATTCGAGCTGGCACTGCCGATCGATGCGCTGCAGGAGGTGGTGACCTTCCCCGATGCGATCGCCAGGATGCCGCTGGCACCGGCGCACCTGCTAGGAATGTTCACTCTGCGCGGCCTGCTGATTCCGATCGTGCACCTGGGCAGCTTCCTCGGCCTGCCCAATGGCACTGATCACAGCGAAGCCCGGATCGCGGTGATCGCCTCCGGCGACATGCGCCTGGGCGTTTTGTTTGATCGCACCGGTGAGATCCTGCGAGTGTCGACTGGCCAGATCGTGCCATTGCGTCACGGCAGCGAATCGCTTGGTTTGATCGAAAGCGCATTCCATCTCGGTCAGCGTATTCTGCAGGTGCTCTCGGCCGACGTACTGTCGCGCCTGCCGGGCCTGCCGCATGTACTCAATCCCGACCTTGCACAGCAGGCGAGCCAGCGTCGCATGGCCCAAGGGAGCCGCCATCAGGCGATATCGTTCCAGGTGGGGGGACGACCCATGGCACTGCCGATGGAAGCCATACATGAAATCGTCCGGTTCCCCGTACTGGAGCATTCGGTGCTCGCCGACTCTCGCTGCCGCGGTTGGCTGCAGTTGCGCGGTCGCCCGGTACCGGTAGTCGATTTCGCCAGTTTCCTTGGACTGGAGAGCTGCAGTACGGAAGCAGCCGATGGCTCGGACAGCGAAGACCTGCGCCGCGTGATGGTGCTGCGGCGGGACGACTCCTACCTCGGGCTGCTGGTGGACGAGGTCGACAGCATAGTCGCCTACCTCGGTGCGCAGTTGCTTCCGATGCCGGCTATCCGCGGCCAGGCAGGCTTGTTCGCCGGCTGCATCAGCCGCTGTGACACCGGTGCCCACGACCTGATCTTGGTCAGCGCGCCCGCACTGCTGGCCGAACCCTATATGGCAGAGCTGGCGAAAGGCCATCACGATCTGTATTTGGTGGCCGATGATGAGCTACGCGACGTGGAAACCACTCGCCAGCGAGCACGCGAGACCTGGGTGACGTTCCATCTCGATCGACTGATGGGCCTGCGAATCGAACAGCTATGCGAAGTGATCGACTACGACCCCACGCTAGTTCGACCGCCTGGCGCACCGTCCCATGTGCGCGGCGTGCTCAACTTGCGGCAGACGCTGATCACGGTTATCGACCTGCGCAGTCTTTACAGTATGAAAGAGGCAGAGGACCTTGCTGCGAGCAAGATCCTCATTGTCGAACATGGCGGGTACAAGTACGGCCTTGTGGTGGATGCCGTGCAGAACATTGTGAATATCGAACGCGCCGAAAAGCTGCGCGTTCCCGCTATGGTCGCGAACCAGCTCGACACCGAGTTGCGCCAGGATCTGCGCGAGATCGTCGACTTGCCCGACCAGACCACCATCATGCTGCTGGACTCCGTGCCGCTCATGCAGCGCCTCACCGGTAACGGCGGCGGGTCGACGGTTGTTGCGGCATTGCCCGAACGTGTTGTGGGTCAAGCGTGACGGTCCGCTAGCGGTGGCTATCCTTTCCTCCACGTCGAAGCATGCTCCGAGTCGATCGCGAGGCGAACGCTGCCGGCCTCTCCTTACGATCTTGGAAACCAAGTAAACCGGATCGCCGTGATCACGGGCGCCGACAAGGCGAACCACGCGAGCACCTTCCAGCCGCTTTGCTCGCCCAGCAAAGCGCAGAGCAGTCCTGCCGCCGTGGTCAGCGCAAGCAGGACAGGAGCGGACCAGGTGCGCCCGTGGCGTGGGCTGGACGATGCGCGGCTCATGGCAAATGCTGCGCAGACCCGGTCGCGTCGCCGAGATGTTTGGCGACGATGCGGTCAAGTCGCGTCGATCGCGTGTTGCGTCGAGCGATCCATAGATACAACCCGCTGATAAGAATGCCGATGGTGATCAGATCGAGCAACGCCCAGATAATCTTCAGCGGCAGCCCGCCGTAGTCGCCGAAATGCAGCGGCCGCGACACCTCCAGGGCGCGCAGGTACCAGGGCATCGCGACAACCGCACTGAGTTTGCCCGAGCGGGCATCCACCAGGATCGGAGTAAGCAGACGCGACGTCAGCGTGCTGCGCCCCTTGGCCCAAAACAGATAGTGATAGGGGCTGCCATAAGGGTTGCCGGGATAAACCATGGCGGTTACCGTCATGCCCGGCACAGCACGACTGGCGGTTTCCTTTGCCGTCTGTACGGATGGCAAGGCGAGCTGCGGCGGTACGGCCGTACCTTGATACGAGCCGAGCAGATTTTTCACATCGGTCTGCTGCCATAGAGCGAACAACGGAGTGGAGAGTTCGTTCATCGCACCCGTCGCGCCAACGACCAGTGTCCATGCCATGACGGTGATGCCAAGCATGTTGTGCAGATCCAGCCACTTTAGACGCGACGAACGGTCTGCTCGTACCGTACCGAATGCCAGCTTCTTCATGAAAGGGGCATACAGCACGATGCCGGACACGATCGCCAGGACAAACATCAGCGCCATCGCGCCGAGAAAAAGTTCACCCGGCAAGCCGGCGAACAGATCGGTGTGCAGCGCCAGCATGATGTCGATGAAGGTCCTGGGCTGCTCAGCAGCGGACTTCGATGTCTCCAGAACCTCGCCGGTGCGTGCGTCGAAGCGAATGAAATGCATGCTCTTGGGTTGCGCGCGCATCTGCGTGAACGAAGGCGCCATCCAGACATAGATTTGCGGTTCGTCATCGTCGGCGAACATCGAGGCGATGACCTCGTCGGGATACAGGCGTTGACTCGCTGTCGCCAGGCGATCCAGACTGACTTGCGGGGTGTCGGCGGGCAGGTGGGCATAGTGATGCGGCTGCAGCCACCCATCGATCTCGTCGCGAAAGATCAAGGGCAGGCCGGTGAGGCAGATCAGCAACAGGAACGCCGTGCAAATCAGGCTGCTCCACTTGTGAATGAGATACCAGCGTTTGAGCGAATGCTTGGCGAGCATGACGGCTTACCAATCGTAGGTCGCGCTGGCGTAAAGCGTGCGGCGTACGCCAAAGTTGCAGGTGGCGCTGCTGGTGCAGGCCGAGACATACGTTTTGTCGAGCAGATTGGAGAGGTTGAGCTGCAGCTTGAGTCCCTGCAGCGCTGGGTCGACGGTGCCCATGTCGTAGCGAAGGGCCGCATCGAGCAACGTGAAAGCGGGTACTTTGAACGAATTCACATCGTCGCCGTAGGACGATCCCACATAGCGCAGGCCTGCGGACATGCCCAGGCCCTGCAGCACCGACCCGTGCGCGGTGTAATCGAGCCATAGCGAGGCGGTTTGCCTGGGCACCGCGTATTGGTAATGTCCCTGCACTGGCGCGGCAACACCGTCGTAGCCGGTGTCGATCGTCGGTGTTCGGGTGTAGCGCGAATCGGTATACGCGTAGCTTGCAATCAGGTTCAGGTCGTTGCCGAGCGCGGTACGATCGGATAGTTCCACTCCGCGCGAGCGAATCTCTCCCACCTGGGTCACGAAGCCGGGGTCGAGGGGGGCGGCCTCGGGCACGTTCTGCTCGGTCAGGTTGTAGATGGCCGCTGTCAGCAGGCTGTTGCTTCCGGCCGGCTGAAACTTCAGTCCCGCTTCGTATTGCTGGCCGGTGGTCGGCAATGCCGGTTTACCGCTCGTCGTGATGGATCCGAACTGCGGTTGAAACGACGTGGCGTAGCTCACGTACGGCGCCAGTCCGTTGTCGAACACATAAACCAGACCCGTCCGCCAGGTGAACTTGTTGTCCGACTGGTTGGGGATGGCCAGACTGGCATCGTTGCTGGTCTGATCCGTCTTGATCCAATCCTGGCGAACGCCGAGCAGCAAGCGCCAATGATCCAGGCTCAGCTGATCTTGCCAATACACACCGGTCTGACGGCTGTGGTCGACGTAGGCACTGAGCGAAGCCGGATCGGGGCCGTGTACCGATACGCCGTAGACCGGGGCGAAAATATTGATCGGCGGTACGTCGAAGTTGGAGCCGTAATTCCAGTTTTCATGGAAGCGCGAATACGATGCGCCAAGGAGCATCGTATTTTTGATGGCGCCGAGATCGAACTGCGCCGTCAGACGGTTATCGATCAGGAAGGACCTGGCACTCATATGGCGCACGAACGCGTAGCGATCCAGTGTTTCGCCATCGGCTTCCAAACCGGAAGGCCAGATCATGTTCGCTTCATTGCGGTTGTCGGTGAAACGCGCGTTCTGCTGAAACGTCCAGATGTCGTTGAAGTGATGTTCGAACTGATAGCCGATCATGGCCAGGCGCTGTTCGGCCTTGTTGAAACTCGGATCGCCCGGGTTGAAGTCGGCGGAGACTTTGCCCAGCGGGCTGGGCAGTACCGATCCGACGGCGGGAACGTTGGAGTAATCGCCCATGTCGGGGCTGTAGGTGAAGTTCGACAGCACGGTCAGCGAGGTGTTTTCGTCGGGGTGCCACGTGAGCGCCGGCGCAATGCCGTAACGCTTGTGCTTGATCCACGACGTTTGGGTGCTCTGCGTCAGCCCGACGCCGGTCAATCGGTACAGCCAATGGCCGTCCTGGTCGAGCGGACCGCTGAAGTCGAAGCCGGCCTGATAACGATCATAGTTGCCCAGGCCAAAGGTGATTTCGTGCAGGGGCGTGGCGGTGGGCTGTTTGCTGACGACATCGACGATACCGCCGGGACTGGCTTGCCCATACAACACCGACGGTGGCCCGCTGAGCACTTCGATGCGCTGATAAAAATACGGATCGACCATGTCGTTGGCCGAGCTGTCGTCCTGCAGACCGTCCAGAAACACGCCCGGCGTAAAGCCGCGCAGCTGCAGGCTGTTGGCACCCCAGAAATTGGACGCGGTGCCTTCCGTTTCAGGCACGACGCCGGGGGAATAGCGCAGCGCTTCATTGAGACTTTGCGGCTGCTGATCGTCGATCTGCTGCCGGGTGACGATCGAGATGGACTGGGGTGTTTCGGTGATCGGCGTATCGGTTTTTGTCGCCGCGCTGCCATCGCTGGCGACGTACCCCGTGGCGCCTTGCGCGGTCACCGTGACTTTGGAAAGCGTCTTTGCGTGCGTACTCGGGCTGGTTTTTGTTTCCATGGGCACTGCATCGCCACCCGTCTGTGACGTCGCATCGCCGGCATAGCTGGACGATGCCGCGATGGCCACGGCCAAGGCTGTCGCCCACGTACGCTTGCGCAGTCCATGAAGCGGCACGGGGAAGATTAGGCGGGAAGGGCTGGAGCAAACGAACGGCGCAACGCGCCGCTTAGGCAAAGCGTTTTTCACGAAAGGAAGTCCCAGTCAGGTCAGCGAAGTTGCTCGTCGGACCGACGGGACGGCCACACAAGCAAGGCGATGAGGCTGCTGGCGTGGGCTGGCTACCTTTAATGAGAACAATTATCGTTTATATGTATTCAGGTGACAAGTCAGAGGGGCGCTACGATCGTGAGCTTGGCCGACTGTGCAGAACCCCAAGCGCATGTGAAATTCACTCCGACGTGTCGATGCCAAGCGAGCGATCCGAATAACCGGATCGCGAATGTTCCGAGCACCAAGAGATACGCATGCGATGCCCGCATGAGGGCCGGGGTTATCGTTACCGTCCCGGCCAATCGGGTCGGTCAATAACTGCCGACGGTGACGCGAAGCAGCGTCGGCCTGCTGCCGAAATTGAGCCCGTAGTCGGTTTCGTCGCCGTTCCACAGGCGCTGCATGTGCCACTGGCCGTCGATGAAGCTGCCTTGTTCGACGCGCAGCAGCTGGCCGTGACGGTGATCGTCGTTGTGTCTCTCGAATTCCACCCGCGCATCGACGCCGCACACCAGAAACTCGGTGTCGGTTTGCCGGACGATCAGCAGGTGGCCGTCGGCCGAGGGATTGCCCGGAAGCTCGGCTGGGGCGTCACCCCACATCGGCGCACCGAAGGACACCTTGGCCTGCCAGCGGCCAATATCGAGCGTCTTCTTCGGCTGGCCGCGCAGCTCTATCGCCGCCAGCAGCCGGCCATCGAAGGCGGCCTTCGCCACCTGACGTTGCATGGCACCGACTAGCTGGAAGTTGCGCGCATGCGCGGCGGTAGCAGCCTGCAGCGCCGGTGTGTCGTCTGCGTTGTCGACGCCGAAGATCGAGAAGCCGATGCCGCCCTTCGCCAGCACGTAGAAAAAATACGGCGCATTGCCCGCTTCGTCGCCCGTCTCGGAAATCCACGCGGGATTGTCCGGGCGCGCATACTGGTCGACCACCTTGGTAAATTCGCCGTAGTCGGTGGTGTACAGATCCGTGCCGATCAGGTCGATGTGCGGCGCGCTGGCTTTCCACAGATCCAGCACGTTCCAGGTGGCGCCGCCGCTGGGGTAATCGTCGCCGGGCAGGTGTTTGCCCTTGTAGCGCAGCCAGGTGTTGACGTACATCGGCAGCGGGTAAACCGCCTTACCGGCGGCCGCTACCTGATCGATATAGCGGGATATGCCATAGGCGTTGAACATCTCGTCGGCATCGGTGCCGAAGACGTCGCTCCAGCTGCCGTCGGGTCGATGCAGGGCGGCGGCGAGCGACGATGGCAGCTTGCTATGGAAAGCCGCGTTGGCGGCAGTGCTGTGATCGCGGATGCCGCCGATCATGCCGGGCTCGTTTTCCACCTGAACCATGATCACGGTGTGCTGCTCGCCGTCTTTCTGCTTGAGGTAACGCATCAGGGCGGCAAAGGCTTTTTCGTCGGCCTGCAGGTTGCTGGCGGCATACGGGGACAGATCCTCGACCGGCTCGCCGTGTGCGTCGAGTGCGCGCGGGTAATGCGCGGGATCGCTCTTGATCCAGCCGGGGGCGTAATGCATCTGGCCGTTTTTCCAGCTGCCGAACCAGAGCAGGATCAGGTGCACGCCGTGCTGGCGCGACTGATCGATCAACGCATCGATATTGGTGGTGTCCAAGTGACCGGGCTCGGGCTCGAACTGCTCCCAGTAGACCGGCGCTTCCACGGTGTTGGCGTGCAGTGCTTCCACGCTGCGCCAGGTGTCGGGTAGGGTGTCGGGCCATGCGCTGGAGTTGTGCAGCTGTGCGGCCATCACCGTATAGGGTGCGCCATCCACGAACAGCGCAAAGCGCCCGTGTTGTTGCACCAGCCTGGGCAGCTCGGCAGCGAACGATGGCGATGCAAACAAGGCGCACAGGCATCCTGCCCATAACCGGTAGCGAAAACGCGCAAGAGAAAACATGGACAGTCCTCGATGGCCGGCGCGAGCGCCGGCCATCTTTTGCAAAGTCAGAACGTGACGCTGGCTCGCACCCAGTAGTAACGTCCGATCTGGTCGTAGGTATAGGCATCCGTATTGGAATTGCTGCCCCACTGGTAGAACAGCGGCGGTGTCTTGTCGGCGATATTGTCGATGCCGAGCGACACGGTGGTGTGATATTTGGCGAAGTCGTAGCTCGCCGACACGTTGTTGTAGGTATACGCGCCGATCTTGTGCTCGACACCGGGGATGCTTTCATCGGCCGAATAGCCTTCGGAAAGCACGTCGCTGCCTACGCGGGTGCGGCCGATATAGCGCATCGTCCAGCTGGCGCCCCAGTTGCCGAGTTTCCAGTTCAGCGTGCCCAGGCCGCGCCAGCGCGGAAACTCGCCGTAGACCGAGCAGTACGAGCCGGCGCAGTGCGTGACCGGCACGCTGGCATCGCCCGGGGCGGTATCGACGTCGTAGCGCGCGGTATAGGTGCCGTTGAGGCTGACCGCAAACTTGCCGTAAGTGTCGGTGGCGAACGTGTATTGAACGGTGGAGTCCACGCCCTTGGCGGCGGTCTGCCCCAGATTCACCGTCGGCAGGCTGATATAGCTGATCTGTCCGTTGCCCGAACGATGAATCAGGCTGCACAGTTTTTCGCTGTAGTAGCACTCGTTGAGGATCGTGCTGGGATCGAGGCCGTCGACGATGGTGTCGTTGAGATTGATGCGCCACACGTCCGCGCTGAACGACAGCCCGGGGAGCCAATGCGGATCGTAGACCAGGCCGAAGTCGAAGGACTTGCCGTACTCGGGCCGCAGATCGTAGCCGGCGGCGACCGAACCTGAACTCTTGACCCCGAGCTGCGCGTTGTTCTGCTGAAAGCTGCCGTCGGTAGGCACGTTGACGCATGCCGCCGCGTGACCGCCCGTGTAGCCATCGCAAATGTCGGTGGCGGCATACGCACCGCCCGATGTGCCGGCGTACAGCTCGCTGATGTTCGGCGCGCGGAACACCTGCGAAACCGTGCCGCGCAGCAGCAGGTCGGCAATCGGACGCCACTCGAGCGCGACCTTGCTGTTGGTGGTCGAGCCGGATGCGCTGTAGTCGGAGTAGCGCGAACCGATATCCAGGTTCAGGGAATAGAACAACGGCTTCTGCGACAGCAGCGGAATCAGCGTTTCGACATAGGCCTCTTTCACGTTGTAGCTGCCGCTGAGCACGGTGCCGCAGTCTTCCACCACGCCGCACAGGCCGGCGTAGTCACCGTCGCTGATGGCGGTGGCGATCGGCGTGTCGGTGGTGTCGGATTGCGATTCCTTGCGGTACGACAGGCCGGCCGCCAGGCTGACCGGGCCGGCAGGCAGATCGAACAACTCACCGTTGGCGCTGACCTCGGCCTGCTTCATGGTGTAGGTATATTCGGTCACCGGATTGACGATCAGTTTTTTCAGCGCGGCAATCGTGGTGGGGTCATTGACATTGAAAATGTTGATCGGCGTGCAGCCGGCGATGACGTTGCCGGCCGAGCCGCACTTGACCACACCGTCGGTGTCCTTGAACGACGCACCCAGCGCTTCCTCGAGACCCGAATAGTTGATGAAGCCCTCGTTCTCGGTTTTCTGCTTGACCTTGGCGTAGTTGATGTCCGCATTCCACTGCCAGCTGCTGTCGCCGAAATTCCCTTTGATTCCCGGTGTGAACTGCAGGTTGTAGGTCTGGCTGGCAAAGTCGCGGTTGCCCAGCGAGGTCAGGCGGGTATTGAAGTCGTTGTAGCTTTGGCCGGTGCTGCGGTCGGTGCCGAAATTGACGCCGAACGGGTTGTAGTAGCTGTTCTTGGAAATGAAGAAGTCGTCGGAGTTGGCGAAGATCGGCACCGGCGCGATGATCGAGGACGACGAGGTCTTGTTGTAGAACAGGTTGGCGTAGGCGTCGACGTTGGGCGTGATCTTGAAATCGCCGACCAGCGACAGGTTGGTGCGCTCCTGCGGCGTCTCCACCAGGTTGTAGGGCTGGTAGTTGTACGAGTCGGCCGAGGTATACGTGTGGTAATCCGCGAGCGTCGTCACACCGGTAACGCCATTGTTGAGTGTTACATAGGTGCCGTCGGCGTTCTCGACCAGGCCGGTCGGCGTGGCCGACGAACCCAGATGGACCACGCCGCCATTTTTCAAGGCCAGCGCATATTGTGCGAAGCTACGCTGGCTGGATGAAATAGCGTTCTGGCTCTGCTGACTCGCGCCGACCAGCAGGTTCCAGCGATCGCCGGAGATGCCGCCCATCGCGCTGAAGTTGCGCCGGTTGCCGTCGCCGTGCGAGCTGATGCCGTAGTCGCTGGTCAGCTGCACGCCCGTGTAGCGGTCCTTCAGAATGAAATTGACGACGCCGCCGATGGCGTCGGAGCCGTACACGGACGAAGCGCCATCGCTGAGCACCTCGATGCGCTCGATCATGTACGAGGGAATGATGTTGACATCGTCGTAGGCCAGGCGGTGGCCGTTGACCAGGATCAGCGTACGGTTGGAGCCGAGACCGCGCAACGATACCGTCGACGCGCCCGTGCCGCCGCCGTTGTCGATGCCGGGGTTGGTGGCATTGCCGGCGATCGCGGGCAGCTGCTGGATCAGATCGCCCACGGTCGGCTTGCCGCTGGCGGCGATTTGCGCGCTGTCGATGGTGACCACCGGGTTGGACGTTTCGGTATCGACGCGGCGTATCAGCGAACCGGTCACCGTCACGGCGTCGAGATTCTTGGTGCCTTTCGCCGGCGTGTTGGTGTCCGTGCCGGTATTCGCGTCCTGGGCATGCACAACGACGCTACCCAGCAAACCGACGGCGAGGGCAACCCTCACCGCATGCGAGAGAAGCGGATGACGTCGACAGGGCGGATGGTCGGATAGAACCTGAGATAGATTGAGCATGATGTCCTCGCTTGAATAGGCTGACGGTGGATGCGGCTTGGGGACGCATGCCTGGGTGGTGGATTGGCACTAACGGTCTGGCATCCATGCGCGCCTCGCCGTTGCGCTCCGGAAGCTCCGGAACGGCGGGGCAAACGCTCTCTAAATTTTTCGTCAGACGCGGCGACCCTACGCCAGCGCTGCGAAGCGATATGTGTGGTGCGATGCGAAGCGCTTGTGAGCGATCCGACAAATTTCTATTTAGACGTCTTTACGGCGAAAACGTTCTAGCTATTTTCCGACGTGACGTCGGATTTCCAGTAAACCGCATAGCGCTCGGCATGAATTTGATTCAGCGGCGCAACGGCGATCTTGCCTTGTCGAGTTGTCGCTTCGAAACTCAGTTCGGATGCCAGGTGGACGCGCATCCAGCTGCTGACGTCCTGCGCGGCGTTGGCGAGAATCGTCGGCGATGGCTGCGGCTTGGGTTCGGGGTTGGGCGCGGCGTCGTAACCGCAGTACTGCATGGACTGCGTCAGTCCCGCACTGCCCAGTCGCGCCGCAAGCACCAGCGGTCCGTAAAGCACGGCACGCTGCTCGTCATCGCCGGGCAGGGCTTCGGTATACAGCTGCATCGGCAAATCCAGCTCGATGCGGTCGCCGTCACGCCACTCGCGGCGCAGAGTCAGATAGCTGCCGGGCGAGGCAAATACGTCCAGCGTTTCACCGTTCACGCGTACGGCGGCATCCGGACCTATCCACTGCGGAATACGCAAATGGATGGCGCGATGTTCCGGTGCCTTGAGACCGAGCACCAGACGCGTCAGCGGCTCGCGCGGGAACGCCGTCTCCTGACGCAGCGTCAGCTGCTCTTCCGGCCAGCTCAATTCGGAGGGAATAAACAGGTTGACGTAGAGGTCTTTGCCTTCGCGGAAATAGATGCTGTCGTTGAAGCGGGCAAACTCTTCGGCGCCGGAGCCGGTGCAGCACCAGAAGGAATCGGTTGGCGAGTTGTAGAACTTGTTGCCGCCCGGCTGCAGCGGGTAGTAGTAGAGCTTCAGGCCGTTGGCATCTTGCGTACCCAGCCGCGCGTTGTAGAGCGTGCGCTCGTAGTAGTCGAACGCGCGGGGATCGCCGTTCCAGGCGTAAATGTGTCTGGTGAGTTTGAGCAGGTTGTAGGCCACGCAGCACTCGGCGGCGTAAAGACCCAGTTGGCCTTTCAGATCGCCAGGCCCGGTGTTCCAGAACTCGCCGTTGCTGGAGCCGCCGGTCGCGTAGGTGCGCTCGGTGGTCACGGTTTCCCAGAAAAACTCGGCAATGCGCCGATAGCGCGGATCGCCGGTCAGTTCGTAGCGTCGCGCCGCACCGATGATCTTGGGAATCTGGGTATTGCTGTGCAAGCCCTGCAACTCGTCGCGATGCGCAGCGAGCGGATCGAACAGGGATACCTGATCGAAGCGGTGTGCGGCGTCCATGTAGCGACCGTTGCCGGTGATGGCATACAGCTCGTACATCGACTCGTTCATGCCGCCGTATTCGGTCTTCAGAATGTGCGCGAGTTGGGCATCGGAGAAACCGTTGAGCCAGCGCACCGTCCAGTTGCCGATACCGGTGGCAACCGTCAGAGCCTGTCGATTGCCGGCATACCGGTACATATCGAGCATGCCGGCCTGAATCTTGTGGATCGTGTAGAACGGCGCCCACACTTTCTGGCCGCTGCTCAGGCGATCGAAGAAGCTTTCCGGAAAGGCGCTCAGATAACCGTTGGGCTGCTGGCACGCCGCCAGCTGCGTCACCAGTTCGTCGGCACGCGCCTTGAGTATTTCATCGCCCTGGCTGGCATACGCGAACGCCGCCGCCGACAGATAGTGCCCTCCGCTGAAATGGCCGCGCAATTCGCAATCGGGCTTTTCCCAGCCTCCCAGGGGGGCTGCACTCGATGCGAGGCCAGCCTGCACGCGAAAACTTCGTGCCAGCCGATCGACCGGAATGCTCTGCAGATAGCGACGGTTGATCGCTGCGCCGGTCGCAAAATCGCTGTCCAGCAAGCGGACCTGATTCAGCGCGAACGCATGCATGCTTTGCACCGGCTTTTCGCGCGATGCCGCATCGATCAGCGTGGCGTCGGAAACCGCGGCCTTCGGATCGGCAACGTCGGGAGCGAATGCGCGCACGGCGGGCGTCACGGCAGCGGAGGCGAGCAGGGCGGCTGCGCCTTTGATGAACCGTCTGCGATGGACGTCGCCGCTGTGCATCCCGATCCCCGTATATGCATCGCGCCTTTGGCGAGATGCGCTGATAGTTCCACCTTCGCTTTCATCGTGCCGTCACATAGACCTGTCGTCTTGTGTCATTTGCGGCTATTGCATGCGGAATACGGCATAGTTTTATGCGTCGCGTTGTTCTTTTCGCGCAGACGCAGCGCGCCTAGCGATCCGCTGCGTGTATCGCTGCAAGGCCGTATGTAACGTCCTGTGCGTACGAGAACGTCGCACGTGGTGATCGTGTGCAGTACCGCGTCGTTGATACGTTGGCGGGCAAATTACCGAGGTGGCAATGCAGCGACGGGTGCATCGATACGCAGCAGCATCACGTCATGCCGCTGCATGGCGATGGGCATTCCTTCCACGAGAGTGACAACTTGGTTGCTCCACAGATCATGCGCGGGTTGTCTACTTTTCAACCCCAGGCGCGACAGCGACAGATGCATCGGATGGCTTCCGGCGTGACGATCGCTGCCTACGTTGAATATCGCCAGCGCCAGCGCGCCGCCCTGCAACGGTCTAGTCCACACTTCGATTTCTCCATCGGCATACGCACGCGTGGCCTGTTGACCGAGCGGATCCTGATCGATGGCGATCACCGCGCGCTGCGTGAGGATGGCCTTGGTCGTCGGCGTCATATGCGCCAGATCGTTGCCCGCCAGCAGCGGCGCGGCAAGCATCGCCCACCAGCTGAAGTGGGCGCGATTTTCCGCAGGCGTCAGCTTGCCGTTGCCCACTTCCAGCATGTCCGGATCGTTCCAGTGGCCGGGGCCGGCATAAGCGGCGAGTCCGGCCTGCTGCGTGGCGATGGCATAAATGCGATCCCATTCCGGCGTGATGTCGCCGGTCGTGCGCCACAGGTTGCCGCCGATATCCGTGCCGGTAGCCCACTCCCACGGCGCGTCCCAGCCGTACTGGCACAGCGAAAAAACGATGGGTCGGCCGGTCGCCTTCAGCGCTGCATGCATGCGCCGATAGGCACCGATCATCAGCTGCATCTGCCGATCGGGATCGTGCGGCGCCTGCGCCTGCATCACGTCCTGGATATAGCTGCACAAATCGTATTTGAGATAGTCGACGCCCCAATCGGCATAGCGGCGTGCGTCCTGTGTCTCGTGGCCAAGCGAGCCGGTATAGCCACCGCAGGTCTTGCTGCCGGGCGAGGAATAAAGCCCGAGCTTGAGACCGCGCGCATGGACGTAGTCGGCCAGCGCCTTCATGTCCGGAAAATGTGCGTTGGGCTGGATCACTCCGTTCGCATCGCGCACGCCCTGCCAGCCATCGTCGATGTTGACGTAGACGTAGCCGGCATCGCGCATGCCGCTGGATACCAGCGCGTCGGCGGCGGCGCGCACGTCCGCATCGCTGACCTTGTCGGCGAAAAAATTCCAGCTGTTCCAGCCCATCGGCGGGGTGGGGGCGACCGGCGTTGCGGCGAATGCCCGTGCGCCGAATAACAGCGCGGCGCTGAAAATAACGGCAGTGATCAGACGCATGCGATGACCTCAATGGCGGGTTTTCAAATGAATCGTGCGGCAACCTCAATACGCTGCCCCGGCTTGCCCCGAACGCGAACGGCGTCGTCGCGCCGATCGGCGGCATCGATCGCCACGCCATCCAGCCGCGCCTCGGCCAAACGTTTGCCGGTCGGCGCGCGTAGGCTCAGCCACGTGTCCTTGGGGCTGCCGCGATCGGGCAAGGTCAGCTCGCCTTCGACATCGCCGTTGCTGCTTGTTTGCAAGCGGAAGCTCACGTATCCCCAACGCGTCGGCGCGCGTTCGATGCCTACCGGTTGACCGCTGGCCATCCATGCGCGGGGAATCGCGCGTCCCAAGTAAAGCGTTTCGCCCGCGCTGTCGTCGAATACCAGCGCCCAGCGCAGCAGCAGCGGTATCGTCATCTGTGCCGGGATGCAGAACAGCGGCATGCCGCCGCTGATATCGGACACTTCACCGGCGGTCCAACTGCCCGGCGTGTGCGCGTGATGGCGGTGGGCGTAGAGAAACAGCAGGTACTCGTCGATGCGTCCCAGGCGCAGCAGCTGCTGCGCGTAGCCGTAGGAAATGAAACCGAGGATATCGCGGCCGTCCTTGCTGACCGGACCGATGTTGGCAACCACGCCGATGCTGGTCGCGCCGTGCCCGCGCATGCAGTCGATCACCAGATGGGCCAGTTCGTCGGGCAGTATGTCGGCCTGCAACAGCTCGGCGTAGGCGCGATGCGGCCACTGTTGCTCGCTGGGTGTCTCTTTGGCCAGCGACTCGCGGAAGGTGAGCTTCGCGCCCGGCAGCGGGCCGATATAGGGCGGCTTTAGATCATGTCGGATATTGGCGCGCAGCGTGCGCACGGTTTGCTCGCGCAGCATGTCGGCGCGCCTACGCCAGTCGTGTGAGCGCGCGGTGTCACCCGGCGCGATGTTCGGCCAGACAGCGGCGAGGTCATAGAGCCCACGAGCCGCCATGGCGCTATTGGCGTAATACGGTTTCCACCACAGCGTGGGATCGGGAAACAGGCAGGCGTCCGATTCGTTCCAGCCGTGGATCAAGCCGTGGCCGGGATCGGCGCTGTCCAGCTTCAGGCTCTCGTCGTGCAGTTCCAGCAGCACCTGCGCGGTGGCTTCGATCTTGGGCCGATGTTTGCGCAGCAGAGCAAGATCGCCGGCATAGAAGGCATAGCGCGCCAGCAGCGAGAGCGTCAGACCGAACTGCGCAGTTTCGGCGCCGCGCATGTTGATCAGGCCGTTGTCCTGCACGAAATCAGTGAAGTATTCGTCCAGTACCGCGGCCGCCTGCGCGAAGCGGCCCCATTCGAGGTTGGCGTACAGCGAGCTGGTGAAGGTGTCCTGGAAGCCGTCGTATTCGTTGCCGTAGTAATCGCGATCCACCGCGCCGTATTTCGGATAGGTGCCGTCGGGACGCACCACCAGTTCGCGGGCGAACGCATAGCGCGCCATGTCGCTCCAGCCCGGTGCGGGAATCGACGCCACGCTGATGCCGCTCAGTTCGGCCTGCCAGTCATCATGAAAACGCAGCAGGGCGGCATAGAACGCGGCCGGTTCCGGCGGCAGCCGTCGCGGCGGATAGCTGGGATAGCTGTGGCCATACGCCACCTTGCTGATGCTGCCATGCTCGATCAGCGCGGTGCGATGCCAGGTCTGCACCACGAATCGATCGGTGGCATCGACGTCGGCAAACACCAGCACGTCGTACCAGCGGTCGTCGTCGATCGGTACGACCTTGTGCACGGCCGGCATCCATCCGCCCAGCAGGCCCTCGCGCCGACGCGCCACGCGCTTTGAATCGTGCAGCTCGGCGAAGATCTGATCGGAGTGATAGGTGCGGGTGCTGCCCGAGGTATATACCGGCATGGTATCGGCGCACTGGCGCGTGCCGACGAAGGTCGTCCACGGCAGCCGGCCGTAGTAGTTTTCGGGATTGAGCTGCGACGCGACGGGCGGTGCGGCCAGGCGCACCTGCGCTTCGTCGGGTTCGCCGTGCGCAAGCAGGTAATCGGCCAACAGGTCCGCTTCGGCAAGAGCGATGTCGGCCAGCTGCATGTCGAAGTAGGGCGCGCCGTCGGCGGCGAACGAGGGCTCGGTACGCTTGCTCAGTACGCAGGCCACACCGCCGCTGACCAGGATCAGTTCGCCGTCGGGCTGGGTGAGATCTTCGAACACCTGCCAGTCAAGCGTGGCCTGTTTGAACGAGCCGAGCAGTTGATGGCCCTGAGTGGATATTTTTGAAAGCGCTACTCGCACCGGTGGCGCTGTGGTCTTTGGCGTTGCCGTGGATGACGTCGACGCCGCGGCGACCGGATCGCTTCCCGCCGCGTAAAGTCCGACGGCGGCGCCAGTCGTTGCCAGGCCTTGAAGAAAGCGTCGACGATGCATGGATTCCATACTCCCCCGAAACGGGCGGGATCATTCGGTGGTGGCAGAAAGAGGCCCGCGTATCGGGGAATCGCGCCTCGCGGAGGGAAGGGCGCAGGCGCGAAAATACGCAGGCCTAGTATTCATCATGCGATGCGCGAGGTACGACATCTTGTCGAATTCGTTCATCGCGCATGCGGATTCATGCACAGATCAATCGTCGTCTTCACTGCCCATATCGAGCTGCGACGCCGGCAGGCCGGTGTAGCTGCCCAAGTAGTAGATCAGCAGGGCGATGAGGCAGACGGTCACCGAATCCCACGGGTGCGGGATAAGGCGCTTTCCGCCGAAGGTCCCCAGATAGGAGGCGGCCATCATCAGCGCGTAAAAGCCGATGAGCCACGCCGACGAAAACACTTCTGTCCGCAGTACCGCACGGTTCGCACGTGTGCCGAGTTTGTAGGCTACGTAGATAACGAACATCACGATCTGCAGGCCGAGCAGCCACGACACGGTCGTCCATCCCGACCAGTAGACGATCAGTGCGGCGACGATAAAAGACAGCGGCCCGAGCACGGCGAAGCCATGCACGTAAAAAGGCCGCGCCAGCTGCGGCGCGCTTCGGCGCAATGCCGCGACCGTGATCGGTGCGACCGCATAGCTCAGCACCAGCGCGGTGGATACCACGCCGATCATGGCCTCCCACGAGGGGAACGGCAGCGTCCAGAAAACCGATAGCGCAAAGGTCAGCCACAGCGCCGGTCTGGGTATGCCGGACTTATCGTCGATGCGAGTAAACACCTTGAAAAACGCACCGCTGCGCGCCCAGCCGTAGACGATGCGCGGCGTGGCATTCATGTAGATATTGCCGGTGCCGCTGGGCGAGATCATCGCGTCCGACACTACCAGCACCGCCAGCCAGCCGACGCCCAGGGCCAGCGCGATATCGTGATACGGCAGCGAAAACTCTGTGCCGATGGCCGTCCAGCCGTGGCTGAGCATGGCGGCCGGGATGCTGCCGAGGAACGCGATCTGCAGCAGCAGATAGATCACCGTGGAGAGCAGCACCGACAGAATCAGCGCGATGGGAATCGTGCGCTGCGGATCGCGCACTTCGCTGGCCACCGAGATGATCGGCGTCAGTCCGAGGTAGGCGAAGATGATGCCGCCGGCCGACACCGCGCCTTCCACACCGGCAAAGCCGAACGGCGCAAAGCCCTGCACCTGCATATTGTGCGGCTGAAAATGCGTCAACAGCACCACGATCACCAGCAGCGGCACGACGAATTTGAAGATGCTGATGATGTTGTTGGCCTTGGCGAAGGTCTTCACGCTGAAATAGTTCAGCAGAAAAAACACCGTCAACAGCAGCAGCTGGACGCTCCAGCCCAGCGCCGTCGGATCGCCGCTGCCGCTTTTGCTGAGCGACGGAAACCACGCGGCGGCGTACTGGCGGCAGGCCACCGTTTCGATCGCGATCAGGCTGGAAAAAGCGATCAGCGTGATGAAACCCATCAGCGATCCGAGCAGCGCGCCGTGCGAATAGCCGGGATAACGCACCACGCCGCCGGCACGCGGCAGGGCGGCGCCGAGTTCGCAGTAGACCAGGCCCAGCAGCAGCACCGCCGCACCGCCGATCAGCCACGACAGGATCCCGGCCGGCCCGGCGATGGCCGCGACGTGGCTGGCCGAAAACAGCCAGCCCGATCCGAAGATGGCGCCCAGGCCGATCATGGTCAGGTCGACCAGGCTCAGCTGCTTCTGAAATTTTCCCTGGTGCGCCATGGGACCTCCGGATTGGTCGATGCCACCCTTACGGCGAAGGCGTGGCGTAGGGCGACTGGCCACCGCTGGCGATGAACTGATCGATGCGTGCGTTGAGCACCGGCAGCGGTACCGAACCGGTCGACAGCACGGCGTCGTGGAACGCGCGGATGTCGAACTTCTCGCCCAACGCTTTTTCGGCCCGTGCGCGGTCGTCGCGTATGGCCATTTCGCCCAGGTAATAGGACAGCGCCTGCGCCGGCCACGCAATATAGCGATCCACTTCGGTATCGATCTCGTGCTCGGCCAGCGCGGTATTCTCGCGCAGATAATCGCGCGCCTGCTGGCGCGTCCAGTGCAGGTGATGCAGGCCGGTATCGACGACCAGCCGCGCCGCTCGCCAGGCCTGATAACTGAGATAACCGAACTGCTCGTAGGGCGTGTGATAGATGCCCATCTCCTGCCCGAGGTATTCGCAGTAAAGCGCCCATCCTTCGCCGTAGGCCGAGATATAGCTGTAGCGGCGAAAGTCGGGCAGGCCGGTGGTTTCGGCCGCCAGCGGCATCTGCAGCGCGTGACCCGGCGACGACTCGTGCAGGGTCAGCGCCGGCAGCGAATACAGCGGGCGGGCGGGCAGGTTGTAGGTGTTGACCAGATAGATACCCGGGCCACCGCGGCCGCCGGTATAGATCGGCGCGAGGTCGGCGGGAACCGGTTCGATCGCGAAGCGTCGTCGCGGCAGGCGGCCGATATAGTCGCCGACCTTGCCGTCGACCTGCTTGGCGATCCACGCCGCATCCTTGAGCAGTTCGTCCGGCGTCTTGGCATAGAACTGCGGGTCGGTGCGCAGAAACTGCAGGAAGTCGGCGAAGCTGCCCTTGAAACCGGTCTGCTTGATCGTGTCCAGCATCTGCCGATGGATGACGGCCATCTGCTGCAGGCCCAGTGCGTGAATCGCGTCGGGGCTCATGTCCAGCGTGGTGTATTCGAGAATCTGCGCCCGATAGAACGCCTTGCCGTCCGGCAGATCCTCGGCCGCGATATCGCTGCGTGCCTGCGGGATGTACTCCCTCTGCATGAAGCTCAGCAGCTGGGCATAGGCGGGAATCACCTGACCGTCGATTGTCGCCAGCGCCTCGGCGCGCAGCGCGGCCTGTTCGGCGGCGGGAATGGTGGCGGGCATCCGCAGAAATGGCGTGTAGAAAAGATTCTTTTCGCCGGTCGCGGCGATGATTTCGCCGATCGACGGCGTGCGGCCTTGCGGAATGATTTTCGGCTGGCTGAAGCCACGCGCCAGACCGAGCCGCATATTGACGGTCTGCTCGGCAAAGTAGCGCGGTATGTCGCGCAGTTTGCCCAGGTGATCGCGATAGCTTTTGCTGTCGGCGTAAGTGGCTCGAGCGGTAAAACCCAGATCGCTCCAGAAGCCCGAATCGCTGTTGAACGGCATCTGCCAGGTCTTGAAGCGTTGATCGCTCAGCAATACCTGAATCTGCTGCTTGTAGACGTCGTAGTCGACCTGATCCTCGCCGGAGAGCTGGCCGCGTGGAATGGCGTCGAGCGTCGTCAGCACATCGGCCCAGTAGGCCTCGCGCATCGCCTGCGTGGCCGCATCGACCTTGGGCAGATGGCCGGCATCCTGCGCCGGGCCATTCTCGTCGTCGGCACCGGCAAACTGCAGCTGACGCCAGTGCCACTCGCGCGTATACAGGTCGTGGAAGCGCTTGTCCGCGGTATCGGCGTGGCCGGTTGCGCCAGCGGTATCGGCGAGCGCACTCATCGGCAGGGGCGATGCGTGCGCCATCGAGGCCATGAGTATGCCGCTGGCAATCAGCCAAGGCAGACCGAGGCTGCAACACATCCGTTTCAACGGCATCAGGACACCCCGGAAGTCATGACGTGGCGACGGGCAGCGGGTTCGCCCCATCGGGTAAGACCCTCATACTCATCGCTGGCCGACACGGTGTATAGAAAGCATTGTGCCCGCACCGTGCGGAATTGGGCACAGTCGCGATGCAGCTGAAAAGCGGTGGCGATGCCGTTATCAAGCGCTTGCGAAAGGCACGTCGATGGCCGGCGACGGCTCGGTAAACCATTGCGCGCCGTCCTCGGTGACGTGGAAGTGGTCCTCCAGCCGGATACCGAATTCTCCCGGCACGACGATCATCGGCTCATCGCTGCAGCACATGCCCGGCGCCAGCGCCGTCTCGTTGCCGCGGACCAGATACGGGGTTTCGTGGATGCTCAGCCCGCAGCCGTGGCCAGTGCGATGCGGCAGCCCGGGCAGCCGGTAGTTCGGGCCCAGGCCCGCGGCTTCGAGTATCCGACGCGCGGCGGCGTCGACCTCGGCGCACGCGACGCCAGGCCTTACGGTATCGAACGCCGCGCGCTGCGCCGCCTGTTCCAGCGACCAGATCCGCGCCTGCACGACGCTGGGCTCGCCAAAGACGTACGTGCGTGTGATGTCCGACTGGTAGCCTTCGACGCTGCACCCTGTGTCGATCAGCACCAGCTCGTTCGGTCGCAGCTGCTGTTCGCCGGGAATGCCGTGCGGGTAGGCCGTCGCGTGGCCGAATTGCACGATGCAAAATGTCGAGCCGCCGTCGGCCCCGAGGGCGCGGTGAGCGCGATCGATAAAGCGGCGCACCTCGCCGATGCCGATCCCTTCATGCATCAACCCGGCGGCCAGGCGATGCACCTGCAAGGTCATCGCCGTGGCCTGACGCATCAGCGCCAGTTCGGCTGCCGATTTCTGCATACGACAGCCGTCCACGATCGGACTGCCGTCCACCAGTTCGCAGGCACCCAGCACCGTGCGCAGACGCCCGTAAATCAGGAACGTGGCCGCCGGGTCGAGCGCCAGTCGACGAACGCGATGGGCCGCCACGAGATCGGCGACCTGCTGCTGCGGATCTTCGTGTTCTTCCCACAGCCGTGTTATCGCAGAAATCTTCAGCGCATGCTGCAGCGAGCCCTCTTCGAAAGCGGGGCAGAGCACGAACGGATCGCCTTCCAGCGTCAGCAGCATCGCAACCAGTCGCTCGCTGGCACCCCACGAGATGCCGGTGAAATAACGCAAGGATGCGCCGGCGGTGATCAGCAGAGCTTCATCACCGCGCTCGCGCATCAGCCGTCGCGCTTGCTCCAGCCGATGCTGATATTCCTCGGCGCCGATCGGCGCTGCCCGCTCTTTCCACGGTGTGAGGGCAGCCTCTGCTTGCTCGAAGGAGAGACCGCCGATCTGGCCGCTCATGCGCCGTCACCGACATCGCGCTCAGTCCAGTGCCCGTCCACGCGCCGCTGGATACCCGCCACGTTACGGTCGCGCAGCTCGATCGGCAGCAGTGCATCGGGAACGTTGTCGTAACTGTGCAGGGCGGTGAAGCGATGGATCGCGGCCGGCATGCCTACCGACGTAAAGCCCGGATGGCCCGTGCTCGGATACGGCCCGCCGTGATTCATCGCCGGGCTGACGGCCACGCCGGTGGGCATCTTGTCGGCAATCAGGCGGCCCACCTTGGAGCGCAGGATGGGGGCGATAGCCGACCAGGCGTCGTCGTCGCGGCCATTGCCCGCCCGGTAGATCGTGCCGGTGAGATTGCCTTCCAGCACCGCGGCGATCTGCGCCATCGAGCAGGCGTCGGCAGCGCGCACCAGCAGGCTGACCGGTCCGAAGGCTTCCGTCTGCAGCGCGTCGGCGTTCGCGAGAAAGGCTTGGGCGTCGACGCAAAGCAGGGTCGGCTGATGGCGGTAGCCTTCGCCCTCGCCGGCGTTTCCTCCGGCGAGCAACTCGGCACCGGCCGTCATAAGCACAGCGATCGCACTGCGCAACGAATCCTGGACGCCGCGCGAGAACAGCGGCTTGGGCGTCGCTCCGGCGAAGTGCGCCACCGCAGCGCCGATGAACGCATCGCCATCGTGTTGCGCCGGTACCACCACCACGCCGGGGTTGGTGCAGAACTGGCCGCTGCCCATCACGCATGAAGCGAAAAATTCCTGCGCTAACGCTTCGCCCCGTTCGGCCAGCGCGCCGGGCAGCAGGAACACCGGATTGATGCTCGACAGCTCGGCGTAGATCGGTACGCCGGTTTTGTCCGCCGCTGCCTTCAATGCCAGGCCGCCGGCGCGGCTGCCGGTAAAGCCGATCGCGCCCAATCGCGCATCGCCGGCCAGCGCCAGGCCGAGCGCGTTGTCGAAGTGATAAAGCATCTGTACGGTGGCGGCCGGCAAGCCGGTATCGAGCAACGCCTGATGCGCCAGCTGCGCCAGCCGCTGGCTGGTCGCCGGATGCGATGGATGCGCCTTGGCAATGACCGGATTGCGCGCAGCGATAGCCGAGGCGAAATCGCTGCCGGCGATGGCGTTGAAGGCGAACGGAAAATTGTTCGGCCCGAATACCAGCACCGGCTTGCCGAGCGGCGCACGGTGCGCGCGCAGTCCGGTCTGCGTATCGATGACCGGATCGGTCCATCCATAATGACGTGCGGCCCTGGCCGCCTGCCGCAGCTGGCCGCTGGCACGAGGCAGTTCGACCGAGCGCAGCCGCGGTTCGACCGGCAATGCCGTTTCGGCGTGCGCCAGCGCCACCAGCGTATCGGCGTCCGCCTCAATGGCCGCCGCGTAGGCATCGAGAAAATCGGCGATGCGAGCCGCCGGCGTGGCGGCCAGTTCGTCGGCGACCGCCACGGCAGCGCTCACGGCCGATTCGATATCCGCCGCGCCGCTGATCGGAAAGAGCGGCCCGATCGGCGCGCCGCGCGTGGGATCTTCGGCCTGAAAACGCCCCAGCCGATTCACCGGTTCACGCCACTGGCCGCCGACCAATACGGGTTCCGACGCGGTCATTTCAAAAGCTCGGCTTGGTGGCGATGGCGTGCTCGATGACCTTGAGTGCGGCCTCGCGTTCGGCGCCGGCCACGGGCAGTCGCGGCGCGCGCACCGTTTCGCTGCCGGTACCGGTTTTTTCCTGTACCAGCTTGATCAGCTGCACGAAGGTCGGCACGGTATCCAGACGCAGCAGCGGCAAGAACCACGCGTACAGCGATTCGGCCGCCTTGGCGCCGCCGCTCTTGGCCAGTTCGAACAGCTTCACCGATTCGAATGGATACGCGTTGACGAGGCCCGCGACCCAGCCGACCGCGCCCATGCTCACACCTTCGACGATCGCGTCGTCCATGCCGACCAGCAGCTGTAGGCGATCGCCGAGCAGCGCGCGAATCGCGGCAAAACGGCGAACGTCGCCGGACGATTCCTTGACCGCCTGCAGGTTCGAAAATTCGGCAGCCAGCTCGGCCATCTGCGACGGCGTGAAGTCGGTCTTGTACGCGACCGGGTTGTTGTAAAGCATGCAGGGCAGGTCGGTGGCGGCGATCACTGCCTTGACGTGCGCGCCCATCTCGCGCCAGTCCGTCGAATACACGTACGGCGGCAGCACCATCAGGCCACGGCAGCCGATCGACTTGGCTTCGCGGGCGAGCCTGACCGCTTCATCGGTCGACAGCGAGGCAATACCCGGAATCACCGGCGCACTGTCGCCGAGCACCTTGACCAGAGTTTTCAGAACGGCCAGCTTTTCTTCGAAGCTCAGCGTCGCCGCTTCACCCAGTGAGCCGAGCGGCACGATGCCCTTGCAGCCGGCGTCGATCAATTGCCTGGCGTGGGCGGCAAGAAACGCATGGTCGACGCTGCCGTCGGCGTGGAAGGGCGTGGTGATGGCCGGCAGCACGCCGTGCCAGAGGGAATGGCTCATGGGTAAATCCTCAGGGTTCATGAAAGTGAGAAAGCTCGACGCCGGCGAGGGTGGAAAGCCGGGTCGGAAAAAGCGGCGGGCGTGCACCGCTGCGAGGAAAACGACCGATCTCGGCCAGCGCGCTGCCGCAGATCCGTCCCTGACAGGCGCCCATGCCGCAACGCGTGGCGAGCTTGGCGCTGCGTGCATCGGTATGGCCGTCCAAAGCGGCAAGCGGTACATCCTCGCAGCGACAGATCAAGGTGTCCGGCTGGGCCAGCGCATGCACGCGCGCATCGAGCGCGAAGCAGCGATCCAGCGCGTCGGAAAAATGTCGCGCGCGCCGACGCGCGGGCAGCAGGCGGTCGGCCGCGGCGCCTTCGCCGCAAGCGGCGTGGCCGGCGATGGCGCCCTCGACACGTGCGGTGTCGCGTCCGCCGATGCCGCAGAGTTCTCCGGCGGCGTAGACGTGGGCCACGCTGGTCTGCTGGTAACGATCGGTCTCGACGACGGCGTGTGCGCCCTGGTATTGCAGCGTGCAGCCGAGCAGCTGGGCGAGCTCTACGTTGGCGAGCAGGCCGTAGCCCACCGCCAGCACATCGCAGTCGATGCGTTCGAGGCCGCCCGGTCCGTCCACCTCGATGGACTGAAGCTGATGTTCGCCGGTGGCGCGGCGCACCACACTGCCACAGCGATACGGCACGCCGAGCAGCTTCGCCTTCAGTGCGGTCGCCTGCAGCGCCTTGCCCGGCCAGCGCCAGAGCCCGGTCGCAAAATGCTGCATCTGTTCGCGGGAGGATTGCTCGTAAATAGCCGCGACATGGGCACCGTGAGCGCGAGCGGTGGCTGCCGCGGCCAGCAACAGCGGACCGCTACCGGCAATGACGACCCGACGCCCGGCCAGCGGCCAGCCCTGCTTGGCCAACGCCTGCAGTCCGCCGGCGCCGGTGACGCCGGGCAAGGTCCAGCCGGGAAACGGCAGCAGCAGTTCGCGCGCGCCGGTGGCGAGCACGAGCGCGCGGTAGTGCAATAGGCGGGCGCTTTTCGGGTCTTCCACCAGCAAGCCGCCGTCTTCGCCGGTGACCACGCGCGTTTGCGCCAGCCAATCGACCGTCGCATGATCCAACGCATTGCGCATGCTTTGCCTTGCCAGTGCAGGCAAGGCACGCCGCACATCGTGACGCCAGACCTGACCACCGGCCGTCGCCTGCTGATCGATCAGGCCCACGCGTGCGCCGTGGCTGGCGGCGGCATGAGCGGCTGCCAGTCCGGCCGGTCCTGCGCCGACGATCAGCACGTCGTAGCGATCATTCATCGCAGATCACCTGCATGCCTTCGCGCACCGGCACCATGCAGGCACGCTGCTGGCCCGTGCCATCGATACGCACACGGCATTCGAAACACGCGCCCATACCGCAGAAAGCCGCGCGCGGTTGTCCTGTGATCGATCGGCGAAACACCGCCGATGATTGAGCGGCCGCGATCGCGGCCGCCACGCTGCTGCCGGCGACGACTTCGACCGTGCGATGGTTGATCTGCAAGCGGATCAGCGCCGGCTTCATGCCGCCACCCGCATCGGATCATAGGGACGCGGATCGATCGCCGGAACGTTTCCGAGCATTTGATCGATCACCAGCCGCGCGCTGCCCAGCGCCGTAGTGACGCCCAGGCCTTCGTGACCGGCGGCGACCCACAGATTGGCGTGCTGCGGCACTTTTCCCAGGTACGGCAGTCCATCCACGCTGACCGGGCGAAAGCCGGTCCAGATACGCAGGGCGTCGAGCCCGCTCAAGCCAGGAAGAAACTGCAGCGTACGTGCCAGCATCCGGCGCACCATCGCCATGGAGATATCCGAGGTCTGGCTGCCGTATTCGCGCGACGACCCGATCAGAATCTGTCCGGTCGGCCGCGGCTGCACGTTGAAGGCGACGCTGCTGTCGGCATCGCCGTGTGCGCTGTCGGCGTAACCCAGCTCAAGCAGCTGGTGATGGACCAGGCCGGGGTGACGATCGGTGATGACCAGATGCCCCTTGCGACCGCGCACCGGCAATTCGGGAAGCAGCTGCGGCAGGGCGCAGCCGGTGGCGATCAGCACGTTGCCGTCGAGCTTGGTGCCGTCGTTCAAGCGCACGCCGCTGCCGGTCAACTGATGCGCACGCTGTGGATACCAGGCGGCGCCGCGCGCGATCGCACGATCCACCAGATAGCGCGCCACGCCGGGCGGATACACGACGGCCTCGTTCGGTACCCGCATGCCTCCCGCCAGACCGGGGGCGAGCGCGGGTTCCAATCGATAGAGCTGCTCGGCGTCGACTTGCTCGGCCACGACGCCCACTGCCGCGAGCCGCGCCAGCTTGGCCGGGATCGAGGCATATTCATCGGCGTTGCTCGCTACCCACAAGGTGCCGCAGCGGCTGAATTCGGCCTGCGGCAGATCGACGAACTCGTCCCATAGGCCCAGCGAGTAGTGCGCCAGCGCCAGTTCGGCCGGATCGTCGTCCATCGCCACCAGATGACCCATCGCCGCCGCGGTGGCCACGCCGCCGATGGGGCCCGGTTCGACCATGGCCACGCGTAGACCCTGGGCGCTGGCATAGTCGGCGCAAGCGGCACCGACGATGCCTGCGCCCACTACGACCAGGTCATAACTTTTC
The DNA here is from genome assembly GCF_014200755.1 of Rhodanobacter sp. ANJX3. Taxonomy (GTDB): domain Bacteria; phylum Pseudomonadota; class Gammaproteobacteria; order Xanthomonadales; family Rhodanobacteraceae; genus Rhodanobacter. The sequence goes on from NZ_JACHCM010000001.1 coordinate 164,330, forward strand.
ACGAGGCGCCGATGCCCCAGACCAGCGGATCGCGCTCGTCGAGCAGCAGCTGGCCTCGTGCCGTCACGTGGGCGGTACCGGTAATGCGCGGCAGGACGCCGTGCGCGCCGGGCCGATACTGCGCTTCGAAGACGCTGCCCAGAATACCGGCCTGGCGCCAGACGCGTCCCGGCTCCAGCTTGCCATCCGCCGCCAGACAAGCCACCTTGGCACTGGTGCCGGTGCCGCACGGCGAACGGTCGTAGGCCATGCCCGGGCACAGTACGAAATTGCACGCGTCGGCGTCGTCCTGGATCGACCCGGCATTGATCTCGATATGGTCGATCTCGGCATCCTGCGCGCCGGTGATGCCGGCGGCCGCCAGCGCCGCGCGAACCGCCTCGGTATACGTGGTCAAACCGCGCTGGTTCGCCAGCGTCAGCGGCAGTGGCGTATCGTTGGTGATGAAAAACCAGTTGCCACCCCACGCGACATCGCCATGGATCTTGCCGTAACCCGGCACGTCCAGTTCGATATTTTTGGCATGGCGATAGCTTTCGACGTTGTCGACGGCCACGCGGCCGTCGGCATGCAGCTCCACGCCGACCATGCCCACTGGGGTTTCCAGCCGATGCTTGCCCGGCGCAATGCGACCCAGATGCAGCAGCGTGGTGATCAGGCCGATCGTACCGTGACCGCACATGCCCAGATAACCGACGTTGTTGAAGAAGATCACCCCCGCACAGGCGGTGGGGTCCTGTGGCGGCAGGAGCAGGGCGCCCACCATGGTGTCCGAACCGCGCGGTTCACAGGCAATCGCCTGGCGCCACAGGTCGTAATGGCTGCGAAACAGGTTGCGCCGCTCGGCCAGCGTGCCGTTGCCCAGATCGGGAAAGCCGGCCAGCACCACACGCGTGGGTTCGCCGCCGGTATGTGAATCGATAAAGTCGATAGTCTGCATGCACTCATGCTCGCCTTCGCCGGCCCGGCGCGTCTAGAAAGCCTTGCGGGCATTGAGTGCGGAATTCGGCACAGTGGTCGCGGGCGGTTCTTTTCGGGAACCGGATGGAAAAGCTTGCCGCCCAGGTGTCAACGCCGTCTATGATTAGGTGTGCCGAGAGCCAACCCTTCGTCGCATCCGTTCTGGCAAGGTCGTGGAGCCGTCGACTCGTATGAAGATTTCTGCCGATGAAATAGAGGCGCTGTTCGATGCGCTGCCCGACGCGGTGTTCTTCGTCAAGGACACCGCGGGGCGTTATACGCATGCCAACCTGACCCTGGTGCGGCGGCTGGGTTTGAAACAGCGCCATCAGGTCATCGGCAAAAGCGTCACCGAGCTGTTCCCGTCCACCATGGGCGGCTCCTACGCCGCTCAGGATCGGCGCGTGCTCACCGGCGAAATCATCGAAAACCAGCTGGAAGTGCATATTTTCAACAACCGCGCGCCGGGCTGGTGCCTTACCTGCAAGCGACCGCTGATCGTGCGCGATGAAATTCGCGGCGTCATCGGCATCTCGCGCGACCTGGGCCAGCCTGACGGTCGACACCCTACCTACGATCGCCTGCGTCGCGTGCTCAATTACATGAACGAGCACTACGCCGAAAGCCTTCGCGTGCAGGCGCTGGCCGGACTGGCCGCGCTGTCGATCGCGCAGCTGGAGCGTCACTTTCGACGTGTATTCCAACTGACCCCGCAACAGGTGCTCACCAAGATCCGCATCGAAGCCGCGATGCGCGCGCTGCAGGGGAGCGACACCGTCGCCTCCATCGGGCTTTCCTGCGGCTTCGTCGACCAGAGCGCGTTCGCCCGGCAATTCAAGGCTACGGTCGGCATGACGCCACGCGACTATCGGACGATGGCATCGGCACCGTCGGAGAAAGAGGCCAAAGCCTCCACCGGCTCGTGACGCGGGATAAACCGGGCGCCGGAAAATAGGTCGCGAACGCATTGGCCAAGAGGCTTGCAGCCGGCGCCGCTCAGCGCGAGTCGTGTCCGCTCACCTGACGCACGGCCTCCGGCCGCAAGCCTCTTGGTCATCACGTGCAGCCGAACAAGTATCCCCGCATCGACGTAAACCCCGGATAACAGCGGGGTGACATGTCGTATAGAACGCGTCAATTCGCAGATGACCTGCGAGCGAAGGACAGCGATGCGCTGATCCAAGTGGCGCATGGCATAGGCAAAAAGCGGCCACGCAGGCCGCTTTTTCGCTATCGCTCACATTGCCGCGAGAGCGTCAGTCGCGGCTGGCCGTCAGACGTCCCAGCAGAAATGCCACACCCGCGGCAATCAGCACTTTATTCAACGGACGATCGGCCGCCCACTCGCGCACGCGTTCGATGACGTCGCCGGCTGTGGCCTGCACATCGCCAGCGGCAGCGCGCGCCTTGCCCTTGGCTTGCTGGTCGGCGTCGCCGGTCAAAGCACCGGCGGCGTCCTGGATGCGGCCGGCCACTTTATTGACGGTGCCTTCGACTTGATTCTCGTTCATGGGTAAAGACCTTACGGTTGGTTGACGTTAATCGAGACGATGCGCGAAACGTCGTGAAGAACATAGAAAGGGCGCACGCTTCCTCATCCGGCCGTTCAGGATAGGGTTCACCGGAGCACCGAATGAAAGTCAGAAAGAGCCGGCTCAAAATCTCCACGCGAGGTGCGGTGACGCCGTAAAGAGACCCTGATGCCGCATCGAAAAGAGCCATCGATTATGAGCCATCGAAATCGCCGACGAGCGGAGCCAACAACCCTCGTGGATCCGGCTCGCAATATCGGGGCCGAAACGGATAGTGACACCGGCTCCGCAGGCACGCCGCAGGGCAACGGCAATTCGGTACGAAGCGGCGATGTGGATGTCCCGATCGACGCCGGCGTAACTACCGATCGGTGAACAAGCGATGGCGTAGCGGAGCAGGGCCGTTCGAACAAAATGACAGCGCTACTATGACATTCTGCTCACGTACTGCCGCTGATACTGGCATCGCCGGTCAAGGTAGCTTCTCTGCCTCGCCACGGATGACGAATTCCGGCAATGAACAAATCGTGCAGTTCACTGCATGCCCAACCGCCCGGTCCTTCGCCGGGCGGTTTCTTTTTGGGGCTAGTCGATCTTGGATGTTTCGTCCCGAGTTTCGTGGAGGCTGTCTGGTGGAAGTCGCGCCTCCAGAACGGCGGCCTGCCGGGTGAGTGGCCGTAGTAATTTGCCTCGGCCTCTGTCGGCGGTGAGACATATGGTCTTTGGCATGGCCTATCGCTTTCGCGAGTAATACCAACTGGACCCTTGCAAGTACCTCCATTCCAGCAGCGATGCAGGCAAACGCGCGTTGGGCCAGCAGCGCCGCAATGCCGCCAACGCCATTTCCGCCGTTTCATGCCGACCGACTTCGCACTCATCGAGTAGCGTTCGCCACCGATGACCATGCTCGACAATGCGTAGCAAACCGGGTTTGGAAGGATGGACGTACTGCCTCAACACGAGCGATCTCCGTGGCCTTGGTACCCATAGCGTAGAGGTCGTGCGATGACGTCTTCTTTGTTGTCTCAAGGCAATGAAATGACTGAACAAACCGGGTGACCGTTTTAGAGCCGGCTGGATGCTGTAAAGGGCGAACTGTGCCCATCAATGAGAGCTACTGGCCGACTGTCTTTCCTGAATCTGCAAGGCCTCGGCTTCGTGTTTGCGAGTGACGACGCTGCGTTGAGCGTAGAGATAAGAACCCAAAAGCGAGACTTTATAAGAATCGCTTTCCGCATCCTGTTGCGTGCCGTAATCGCGCAATAAACGCAATTCGCGTTCGGCTTCATCCAAGTCGCCTTTAGCGATCGTCAGCTCCACGACGCGGCAAGCGGGCTCGAAGGATGCGTGAAGGCGTTCCAGAGCCTGCTTGTTGTGAGGATCGAGCGCCAAGACGCTTAAATAGAATTCGTAAAGGTTGCTGCCCTCGGGCGCGACGAGATGGTGGTCGCGAAATGCCGTCTCGGCAAGACCCGACAGAACGCCGATGCCGCTGGAATTGCCCACGGCGGCGCCATCCCCGGGCGCTATCGTCGAGGTATGAAAGTGCCACAATCCGAGGCCAAGCAACGCACTGACCGCGACAAGTGCCAACGCAAGAAGAATGTACTTGCGATGGGTACGAGCAAAGAGGCGCGACATGGCATTCACCGATTTCGGGTTGGTTCGCTGCATCGCGAAATGTTCTTGACAACAAATCAGCCTATCCATCCAGTGTTGCGAATCGATGTATGGCTGACATGTCGCCATGCCACGTCCGATGGTTTGAATTCGCTAAACGACAGACAAAAAAGAAGCCCCGCTTGGGACGGGGCTTAATTGGAGAGTCGGCGCACTATAGCGTCGCACTGTGACAGTTTCGTGTGTAACGGAACGGTACGCAAAAGAACGCTGGCAACAGGCTTTCATAACCTTCGATCGCCCGAAGGGCTTTTGTGCATGGAAAAAACTGGACGCCAAACAAAAGCGAACGACTGTCAGATGCTCGTGATACTTTCCCACCACGAACCCAACCACCTCATACAAATGGTGAGTGCCTTTTGAGGCGCTATAGCTCACATGGCCATAGACATCGGTTCGATCCATTCCAACCTGTCGCTGCTCGACCAAGCCACCGGCGGTTCGGGCCTGCGCGCGGTTTTTCAGCCTATCGTGCGACTGGATTCCATGGCGGTGGTTGCGCACGAGGGGCTGTCCCGCCCAACGAACGGTCTTGGCATACTCGACTTGCTCGATTTGGCCCGTTCCAAAGGACGTCTCGGCGAATTCGAGTTGCTTGCCGCACGTACGGTTTGCACAGCCTTTGCCGCTCAGGACGTCGGTGGCCGGTTGCTTGTCAATCTCAGCGCGCACACCATTCTCCACGGAGGCTTGAAGCCAGACCTGCTTATTGCGGCGCTGTCCGATGCGGGAGTGAGCCTCGACCGGATCACGATCGAAATTACCGAACGCGACATCGTGGAAAATCCAGCGGAGTTGGCGCACGCGCTGGGCTATCTTCGAGCACGGGGAACGCGTATTGCGCTAGACGACTTCGGTAACGGTCACTCCAATTTCGAGATGTGGAATGAACTACATCCCGAGGTGGTGAAGATCGATCGTTATTTGGTCCATGGACTGGCGCATAGCGCCGAAAAGCTTGCCATCGTCCGAGCCCTGTGCAGTGTTGCCGAGACACTGGGTGCCGACCTGGTTGGCGAGGGCGTGGAAGACGCGGAAGACCTACGACTGCTTCGGGAACTCGGTATCTCCTACGCGCAGGGCTTTCTACTGGGTCGGCCCGTTGCCAACGCCGTGATCTCTGCGAGCGGTGAGGCTCGCGAAGCGCTTCGGCAACAAACGGTGCCGGTTCCTCCTCGCCCACGTGGGCCGGTTACCCAAAGGCCGCTGCAGGCGGCTCATCTCGTGATTCTCGCGCCGTCCGTCACGTTGCAGCACACCAACGACGATGTCGCTGCGGTCTTCGCTCAGCATAGCGAGATACACGCCGTGGCCGTCACCGATGGCGAACGCCCGCTGGGCCTGATCAATCGCAGGCTATTTACGGAACGGCTGGCGCAGCCTTTTGCGCGGGAACTGTTCGGTCGTAAGTCTTGCGAGACCTTCATGAACGTGTCCCCCTTGCTGTGCGATGAGAAACAATCCGTCGAGAGCATGGCCGATGTGCTTCGCGGCGAGGACCAGCGTTACCTTACCGATGGATTCATCATTACGCGTAACGGCTGCTATCTCGGTCTGGGCACGGGTGAGTCGCTGGTCAGGCGTGTCACCGAGCTCAGAGTCGAAGCGGCTCGCTACGCCAATCCGCTCACTTTCCTTCCCGGCAATATTCCGGTGACTGAACATATCGAGAGGTTGATGCGCGAGAGGCGCCCATTCGTCGCCGCCTATGTCGATCTCAACGACTTCAAACCGTTCAACGATCATTACGGTTACTTGCGCGGTGACGAAATGATCCGCTTGCTTGCAGCGATTCTCACCGCACGAATCGACTCCGAGCGAGATTTCGTCGGCCACATCGGTGGCGACGATTTCATGCTGCTTTTCCAAAGTGAGCAGTGGCAGTCCATCTGCCGCACCATCATTGCCGAGTTCAATGAGCGCTCGCGCTCCTTGTTCGATGCCGGCGACCTCGATCTAGGCGGCATCCACGGCGAGGATCGCCGTGGCGCCAAACAGTTTTTTCCGTTGACGACGGTATCGATCGGCGCAGTCAACATTCAAACGTCGTTCCCTCGGCGTCCGGAGATGATCGCTACGCTCGCTGCGAGAGCCAAGCGTCGAGCAAAGCGCGAACGCTCGGGTTTCCATGTTCTTTCGGGTTATTCCACGGAATCAACCGAAGCCGCCGAGGGAGCGACGCCGTATTAGAAAGTGCGTTCGCCTCTTACCCAGACCTGACGAACGACGGGTAATCCGTCCATCGCACGCATCCGTACGAGGTCCGCGCGATACCCTGGCGTAAGCTGACCACGATCATGCAGACCCAGCGCCCTGGCCGGATTCAGTGCGACTGTCGCTATGGCGCGTGGCATCGACCATCCTGCATGAGTGTGCAGCATGAACGCACCGTGCAGCAGACTCGCCGGCACGTAGTCGGACGACAGCATATCGAGGCGATCGGCTTTGGCCAGGTCCAAGGCTGAGGCATTGCCCGAGTGCGAGCCGCCGCGCACCACGTTGGGTGCACCCATGACGGTAGTCAGGCCAAGCTTTTTTGCGGCATCGGCAGCTATCAGTGTCGTGGGAAACTCGGAAATAGTCACACCGATGTGCTGTGCATGGGCCACTTGTTCCGCATTGGTATCGTCGTGGCTTGCCAGCACGACATTTCTGCCGCGTGCAAGGTCGAGGACGGCCTTTTCGTGGCGCGCACTGTAGCTGGCTTGTTGATCGACGCGACGCTTCACGACGTCGGCGAACTCCTCTTCGGTCCAGGTCATGTGATTCTTGCTGTAGTACTTTCGGTACTGTTCGATGTCCTGGTACTGGCGTTGTCCCGGTGTGTGATCCATCAGCGACAGTAAGCGAACGCTGCTGTGATTCATCAGCGGCTCCAGCGCCTCGAGCAATCGCGGGTATGCCAGTTCGCAGCGCAGGTGAATCCAGTGATCGGCGCGCAGGGCGCCGCTGGCCTGTCCGGCGAGAATGGCATCGTAGGTGCTACGCAGCGTTTCGATGCGCACGCTTTCTTCTTCAAGATCTCCAACCGACAGCGCATCGAAGACCGTGGTGATGCCAGACGCCACGATTTGCGCATCGTGGGTCAGCACGGCGGAAAGCGCTGGCCAGATCACGCCGGCGCGGGGCATCAGATGTTTTTCCAGATTGTCGGTGTGCAATTCGATCAAGCCGGGTATGACGAAATCGCCATCGCAGTCGATAGCCCCCGGAGCTTGCGTCGATCCCTCGTCCACGAGCCGAATGAGGCCGTTTCGGGCAATCAAGGTGCCGTGCACGACGCTATCGTCGAGCACGATGCGAGCATTGGTCAGAACCAAATCATTCATGGAGAAGTGCCGTTGAGTTGAATTTAAGCGATCGATAGCTGACGCATGGGGAATAGCCGCGTTGCAACGCGATGACGCATGTCGTCGTCGTGGAAGATGCCCAGTACTGCCGTACCGGCCGCGCTCGCTTCCTGCAGCAGTTCGGCGACGACATCGCGGTTGCCGCCGTCGAGCGAGGCCGTCGGCTCGTCCAGCAAAAGCAGCGGACGCGCAACGATCAAGCCGCGAGCGATATTGACCCGCTGCTGTTCCCCGCCGGAGAACGTGCCGGGCGGCAGACGCCAAAGGCGCTCCGGCACATTCAGTCGGCGCAGCAGGGCGCTGGAGCGATCTCGCGCCTCTTCTACGTGTGCACCTGCCTCGACCAACGGACCCGCAACAACATCCAGTGCAGGCACCCTGGGAATGACCCGCAGGAATTGGCTGACATAGCCCAGCGTGCGCCGTCGAACGTCGAGCACCTGATGCGGGGTGGCTTCGGTCAGATCGAGCCAGTCGCCATCGTGGCGCACGCGCACGGTGCCGCGGCTGGTGCGGTAGTTGCCGTAGACCACCCGCAGCAGGCTGCTCTTGCCCGCGCCGGACGGGCCGGAGAGCACCACGCACTCGCCGGCGTGCAGGGTGAGGTCGATATCGCTCAGCACGTCGAGATGCGTATCGTCTTGATGGTGCAGCTCGAACGATTTGCCTAGTCCGCGCAGCTCAAGCATCGGCAACGCGTGGTTGGTCGTAGTGGAAGCGGTCATGTCGTCAGCACCGAGGAAACGAGCAATTGGGTATAGGGGTGTTGCGGATCGTCGAGAATCTGGTCGGTGAGTCCGGTTTCGACCACGCGGCCGCCCTGCATCACCATGGTGCGCGCCGCCAGCAGGCGCGCCACCGCCAGATCGTGCGTAACCATCACCGCGGCCAGTCCCAGCTCGTTCACCAATCGGCGCAGCAGATCGAGAATGCGCGCTTGCACCGAAACATCGAGGCCAGCCGTGGGCTCATCCATAAACACGAGCCGCGGCTGGGTGACGAGGGTGCGGGCAATTTGCAGACGTTGCTGCATACCGCCGGAGAACGATGTCGGTGCATCGTCCACGCGCGCCGGATCAATTTCGACGCGCTCCAGCCAGCCTTTGGCGATAGCGCGCAGCTGGCCGTAGTTGCGCATGCCCTTGGCCATCAATCGTTCGGCCACGTTGGCGCCCGCGCTGACGTTGAGGCGCAGCCCATCGCGCGGGTTCTGCGTGACAAAGCCCCACTCCTCGCGCGCCAGGCGACGGCGACCGGCTTCGTCGAGCTCATTCAAATCCAGCCAGCTGTCGTCCCGCTGGTGGTAACGGACGGAGCCCGAACTGGCAGTCAGCTGTGCCGCCACTGTTTTGAGCAACGTCGATTTGCCCGAGCCGGATTCGCCGACGATGCACAGCAGCTCCCCTGGGTGCAGATCGAAACTGACGTCCTGACATCCGACACGCTGCCCGTAGTGGTGACTGAGCCCTCGGACTTGCAGCAGTGCGCTCATGCCGCCGGCTCCGCGCGACGCTGGCCGCAGTAATCGGTGTCGGAGCAGACGAACAGGCGCGAGCCGCGATCGTCCGTGACGACCTCATCGAGATAACTATCTCCCGATCCGCAGAGCTGGCACTGCTGCTCCCAGCGCTGGATCTCGAAGGGATGATCGTCGAACGCCAGGCTTTCGACGTGCGTATACGGCGGAATCGCATAAAGCCGCTTTTCACGACCCGCACCGAACAGCATGAGCGCAGGCGAGCGGTCGAGCTTGGGATTGTCGAACTTGGGGATGGGCGAGGGCGACGTCAGAAAGCGACCATCGACCAGCACGGGATAATCGTAGCTGGTGGCAATGTGCCCGTATTGCGCGATGTCTTCGTACAGCTTCACGTGCATCAATCCATAGTCGGCCAGGGCATGCAGGGTGCGGGTTTCCGCTTCACGGGGCTCCAGCGTGCGCAGCGGTTCGGGTTCCGGCACCTGGAACACCAGAATCTGATCTTCCCGCAGCGGTGTTTCAGGGATGCGATGACGCGTCTGGATAACGCTCGCCTCGCTCGTGCGTTCGGTTGTCGCCACACCGGTGACCCGCGCAAAAAACCGCCGTATGTTGACGGCGTTGGTGGTGTCGTCGGCCCCCTGATCGATGACCTTGAGCACGTCATCCGGTCCCAGCAGCGCCGCCGTGAGCTGGATGCCGCCGGTGCCCCAGCCGTAGGGCAATGGCATTTCGCGGCTGCCGAACGGCACCTGATAGCCGGGAATGGCGACAGCCTTGAGCAGCGCGCGACGCAGCATGCGCTTGGTGTTTTCGTCGAGAAAAGCGAAGTTGTAGTCCGACGTCATGGCTTGGTCTCCGGAGCGCGCATGTCCTCCGCGGCGTGCTGCCGGGCGTGCTGCTTGCTCAGCGTACGCAGCAGCGACAGCTCGGCCTGAAAGTCCACGTAGTGCGGCAGCTTCAGGTGCTGAACGAAGCCCGAGGCCTCCACGCTGTCCGAATGCGACAGCACGAACTCCTGGTTCTGTGCCGGCGCGACCGACGGCTCACCCAATTCGTCACAGCGCAGCGTGCGATCCACCAGCGCCATCGACATCGCTTTGCGCTCGCCTTCGCCCATGCTCAAGCCATAGCCGCGGGTGAACTGAGGCGCGAGTCCATTGCCACCGTGGAACTGGTTGATCATTTGACACTCGGTCAACGTGATCGAGCCGATCTCGATGGCGAAGCCCAACTCTTCGGGGCAGATCACGACGTCCACTTCGCCCATGCGGATTTCGCCGGCAAAGGGATGGCTTTCGGCATAACCACGCTGGGTCGAGTACGCCATGCCCAGGAGAAAGCCTTCGTCGCCGCGCGCAAGGTTCTGCAGGCGGGTGGCGCGATCGGCGGGAAACATCATCGGATCGCGCGTCAGGTCGATCGGTTCGGGATCGCTGCCGGCATCGGCGCGTTCGATCAGGGCTTCGGCGTCGAGCAGATCCAGTACGCGCGGCATGGCATCGGGCAGCGGCGCGTCGCTCTGCGTGGACGGTTCCGAGGCGACGTTGCCGAACTCCAGCAGGCGCTGGGTGTAATCGTAGGTCGGCCCGAGCACCTGGCCGCCGGGGATATCTTTGAACGTGCCGGAAACGCGCCGACGCACGCGCATCGCGTTGGTATCCAGCGGCCGGGTATAGCCAAAGCGGGGCAGGGTGGTCCGATACGCGCGCAGCAAAAAAATCGCCTCCAGCATGTCGCCGGCCGCCTGACGCATCGCCAGCGCAGCGAGCTCCTCGTCGTACAGCGAGCCTTCCTGCATGACGCGTGCGACGCCCAGCCGCAGCTGCTCGCGTATTTGGTCCAGCGATAGCTCGGGTATGGAGGGGTCACCGCGGCGAGCCTCGGCGAGCAGCTCCAGCGAGCGGCTTATGGCCTGCTCGCCGCCTTTCACAGCAACGTACATTCAATCCTCCAGGACGCGAGTTGTGCGTGGTAACGCAACCATCCGGTCGCCAGCAATAAAGATCAGGTCGACGCCCAATGGCAGCTGTGCATGCATGGCCGTGCGCTGTTGCCAGAACGTAGCGGGCAGGCCTTCGATCATCAGCTGCTCGACATCGCGGATACCGGGTCCGCTGAAGCGCGTGCCGGCGTTATCGGTAAAACCATCGACCTGCACAATCAGGGTGGCGGAGCGATCGGGATAGCGCAGCTCGCCATGGGCAAACAGCGTGAGCGAAGGCATCGTCGCCGGTTCGGTGATCAAGGCGAAATCGGCTTCCATGGCGCTTTGCGTAAGGCGGACACCGGTGTGGAAGCGCAGATGTGTCGCCACCTCATCGTTGGGTTGCTGCAGCCAAAGCGTGGTATCGGCATCGCACAAGGTGAGCAGGGCGGCCATGGTAGCGGGCAGGATCGGCGCCGGCGCTGGCGCCACGACCGGCATGGCGCGTGGCGCTGCCGGGCGCGCCATCGCCTGGAGCAATTCGCGAAAGTTGCGCTGGCTGTCGAAGACGGGGTGAGCAAAGGCAGCAAGCATCATTCGCCCCGCACGACGGTAAAAAATTCCACTTTGCTGGCCGCGGCTTTGCGGCTGGCGGCCTCGCGGCGCAGGGTCAGCGATTTTCGCAGCGGCTCGACCACATGCGCCTGCAGGTGCGCGCGCTGGTTGATATCCTGCATCAACGCATCGGCGCAGGCGGCCAGTTCGGCATGGCGACGGTTGCCGCCGCGGACCCACGCATGCCCGATGCGCTCGCCGATCTGCACGCTGCAGCGGGTCACACTGACCTCACCGAGATTGAACTGCTCGCCGGTACCGCCGACGCGACCGCGCAGCATATACAGGCCGGTCTGCGCAGGGCGCAGCCAGGTCATGCCGTCGAGCGCAGGCGCAAATGCTTCCATCGCTCGCATCAGTTCGTCCGCTTCGGCCTGTGCCAGCAATGACATCCATTGCGCACGCGCCAAGTGGTCACAGGTGTCCATAGCTTGTTCCTCGGCTTGTCACAATTGTCTAGTTATCTATACAGAGCGGGACACACGATCCCGTCGCAGTGCATTCCAGCAGCTCAGCGTGCCGCTGCCATGACGGTGAATAGACAGGTAGGTGCAGTCGTATGAGCGAAGTGGAGCGTGGGCGTGGCGTAGCGCTATGGAGCCAGATTGGCGACATCCTCGCGGACGACATCTTTAAGGGCCGCCTGCGGCAGGGTGACATGCTGCCATCCGCGCAAGAGTTGGCGACCCGGTTTTCCGTCAATCGGCATACGGTTCGTCGGGCGATGGCGGATCTGGAGCAGCGTCATCTGGTGCGTACCGAGCAAGGCCGCGGCAGCTTCGTCCAGGAACACACGCTGGACTATGCCATCAGTTTGCGCACCCGCTTTACGCAGAACATGCGCAATCTAAACGTCGATAACGACATCGAGATCCTGGAAACCGTGCGTGAGATTCCTCCGGCACAAGTATCCGAGGCACTGGGTCTGGGTCGCAACGAATATACCTTCCGTATCGACACCCTGAGCCATGCCGACGGCCACATTATCGACCACTGCACGGCGTATTTCCCCGCGGCACGCTTTCCCGGCCTGCCCGAGATCTACCGCCGCACGCGATCGGTGACGGCGACCCTCAGCGAATTGGGCGTCAACGACTACATGCGCAAACACACCCGCGTCTCGGCGCGGCTGCCCGAGGCGCAAACCGCCCGCCTGATGAAACAGCAGGCCGGTCGCCCGGTGCTGTACGTTCAATCCATCAACGCCGATACGCGTGGCGTGCCGGTGCAGTACGGCATTACGCGGTTCTCCGGCGACTGGGTGCAACTCGTGCTGATGGCGAACGACTGATGCGCTACGCGATTTATTATTGTCCCGGCATCAACACGGCGCTGGAACGTTTGGGGCGCGAGTGGCTGTCGGAGGCACTCAGTCTGCCCGGCATCTGCTCGGAACGACGCCAGGCGCTGCTGGCTGATGCCCGTCGTTACGGCTGGCACGCGACCATCCACGCACCGTTCGCACCGATAAGCGGAGCCAGCTATGGCGACGTGCGATCAGCGGTCACGGCGCTCGCGGAAAACGTCGCCCCGTTCGAATTGACGCTACGACTGGATCGGCTCGCCGGCTTTTTATCGCTGCGCCCCCTCGTTGACGGTATCCCCGAACGTGCGCTCGCTGCGGCCTGCCTCCATACGCTGCAGCCCATTCGCGCATCGCTGTCCGATGAAGGACTGCGGCAGCGCAGTGCCGGCTTGGACAAGGATGAGCTGGCCCTTTTGCAAAAGCATGGCTATCCCTATGTGCTCGATCGCTATCGCTTTCACCTGACCCTGGCGGCACCTGCCGGCGAACTGGAAGAACTCGCCATGCGTAAATGGCTGCAGCCGCGCGTAGCGGCTTTGCCGCCGGCGCGTATCGACGCGCTGGCGATCTGCCGGGAAGCTGATCCCGGTAGCCCGTTCGAATTGCTGGAGCGCGTCGCGCTGCGTTCGGAGCGTGCGCCGTGAAAGAAGGGCGACTCTATTACGTCATGGGGCCATCGGGCGCTGGCAAAGACAGCGTACTGGCCTGGGTCCGTTCGCACGGTGTCTCGCACGATGTGCTTTGTGCGCATCGCTACATCACGCGACCGGCCGATGCCGGCGGCGAAAACCATGTGGCCTTGAGCGAAGCGGAGTTTCGTCTACGCGCCGAGCGCGGCCTCTTCGCGCTGACCTGGCAGGCACACGGCCTTCATTACGGCATCGGCCGCGAAGTGCAGCACTGGCTGGAGCGCGGTGCCCACGTGCTGGTCAATGGATCGCGTGACGCGTACCCGCAGGCATACAAGCGCTTTCCTGCTTTGCAGCCGGTGGTCATTACCGCCAGCCGCGAGACGATCGCCGCACGTCTGGTCGCGCGCGGGCGCGAAAGTGAAGCGTCGATCGCCGAGCGTCTGGCACGCCGCGATGCCTATCATGTACCGGCCGATGCGCTGGTGATTCCCAACGACGGCAGCCTCGTCGACGCCGGAACAGCCTTATTGAATGCTATCAAGTGACCTGGCTGAGCCGAGGGTGTGCGAGATACCGTTGGTGAAACCAGCTAGGCGAGTGTCGGTAACACGCCCGGCATGTCAACACGCCGCGTCTTCGCTTTGAAGTACAGCGCCGACGCCAGTGTGATCAGCATGCCGATACTCGATAGCGCGACCACGGCGCTGGCATAGAACGCCGCCCACGATAAATGCACGCCGCTGAATTCCTTGAACAGAATGATCGCGACGCTGCCCATGTATCCACTGGCATCGGAGATATACATGATGAAACCGACGTTGCCAGCCACCTGAAAGGTGGCCAGCATGCGCTCGAAGAACGTGCAGTTGTATGGCACGTAGGCGAGATACAGGCCGAAGCCGCTACCGCCGACCCACCACACGGGATCGAGCATGCCCATGCCGTGTAGCCAGGTGGTTATCAAGGCGATCGCGAAACCACCGAAAATCATCACGTGGTTGAGCATCAGCGCCTTGAAATTGTCGCGTACGGCCATGGTGCATGCGGTAATCAGCAGCACGGCGATGGCGATCGGCACTTCAGTCTGAGTGAATACGGCCGCGCTGTTGCCGCGGCCAAGGTCGGCCCAGATCTCGGCCGCGAAATTGTCGCGAAAATCGCGCATGACGGTCAGTGCGATGTATGCCATCACGATCATGATCACGGCGGGCAGAAACTTAGCCAGAAAGGCGCGGCGGCTTTGTGCGTCCATCGGCGTGCGGGCGTTGCGCGCGGCCATATCCTCGGCGCTCGGCGCAGGCAGGCGTTCGAGTACCCACGTCGCCAGACAGAGCGGCGGCACAAAGACCATGCCGGTGGCGAACGGCATCCAGAATTCGCTGACTCCGTATCGCACCATCAGATACTTGCCCACGGTTTTCACGACTCCGGACGCCACGATAAAGCTGGCGCACATGAAAGCGCTCATCAGTTCGGTGCCGCGGCGGCCTTCGATGTATCCGAATATGACACCCCACACCATGCCGAGCGGCAATCCGTTAAGAAACAGGCAGGCGATATTCCACGGTGCGGGAATCAACGCAAAACCCAGCAGCGCGAGCCACGAAAAACCGATCAATCCGGCCAGCGCACGAGCACGATGGTTTCGTTGCATCGCGGCGATCCAGGTGATGCCACGCACTTTGCTCAGCATGTAGCCGAAGACCTGGGCGATGACCAACCAGACCTTGTAGTCAACGCCGGCGAAATGCAGTCCGGTGAATTCCGCCGCGGTAAACGGTTTGCGAAACGCATACATCGAGGCGTACGCCAAAAAGGCGGCACCGCCTGCAAGCAGGTTGATCGCCATCCGATGGCGATAGGGGCCAGAGGACCAGGAAGCAAGAGGCATAAAGACAAACCACGGAGGGATGCCCCGCATGGTGTGGCCGCTAGATGACAGCGATGTGGCGTTGTCTAGGCCGGTCTGTCGGCCTGGCGGAAGATCGTTTTTCTCAACGGCCAGCACAAAAGCGCTCGCACTAGACAACCCTGCCTACGGATCCATTTCTTGGCAATCGGTTGAAACGTCTTTGCGCTCTGCTAGCACCGTACCAGGGTAGCAACGGCATATTCCACCTGATCGGGAGAGCGACGTGAGCGAGATCAACGACATCAAGCGCCGGAAGTTCTTGAAAATGACGGTTGGCGCAGCGGGTGGACTGACCTTCATGTCCATGCTGCCGCCGGCTATTCGCGACGCGTTGGCCACGCCGGCCGCCACGGTCACTGGCACCATCAACGACGTGCAGCACGTGGTGATCTTTATGCAGGAAAACCGTTCGTTCGATCACTATTACGGTAGTCGACCGGGCGTACGCGGGTTCAACGATCCTATCCCTGCACCGCTCCCGAGCACCACGCTCACCGCCAA
The DNA here is from genome assembly GCF_014200755.1 of Rhodanobacter sp. ANJX3. GTDB lineage: Bacteria > Pseudomonadota > Gammaproteobacteria > Xanthomonadales > Rhodanobacteraceae > Rhodanobacter. Next base: position 180,225 of record NZ_JACHCM010000001.1, read on the forward strand.
CAACGTTTGGCAGCAGCCCAGCACCGCCAATTCAGCCGGTTACACGGTGCCGTTCCACATGGATACCACAACGACCAACGCCACCTGCGTGAGCGCGTCGGCCATGGGTTTTACCGTCGATACGGAAATCGTCAATGGCGGCAAGTTCAACGCCTGGAATACGGCACGAACCGCGGGTCTTGGCATGGGTTTCTTCGATCGCGCCGCCCTTCCGTTTTACTACGCGCTGGCCGATCACTTCACGATGTGCGATCAGTATTATTGCTCGACCCTGACCAACACCAACCCCAATCGTCTCTTCCTGTTTACTGGCACCAATGGCCTCTCGGTAAGCCAGTCCCCTGTGTTGGACGACACCGAGTCGAGTTCTGGCTGGACCTGGACAACCTATGCCGAACGCCTGCAGGCGGCTGGCGTCAGCTGGAAGGTGTATCAAGAAGCCGATAACTTCGACGACAACGCGCTGGCGTGGTTTGCCAATTTCAAGAACGCGGCGACCAGTTCCGCCCTGTACAAGCAGGGCATGGCGAAGGTGACCGATATCGTCGCCGCTTTTCAGAACGACGTGATCAACAACACCTTGCCGCAGGTCTCGTGGATCATTGCGCCAAGCACTTTGTCGGAACATCCGAGCTATCAACCCGCCGATGGTGAAGATCTGTCCGCTCGTTTGATCAGCGCACTAGTCTCCAACGCCAGCGTGTATGCAAAAACCGTCTTCATTCTCAATTACGACGAGAACGGCGGTTTTTACGATCACATGCCACCGCCGTGCCCGCCGTCCAGTATCCAGGGCGGCTCGTCCACCGTCAGTACGGCTGGCGAACTCACCACGGTGAACGAATCGGGCAGCACGATCGGCTCGTCGCCGATCGGTCTGGGCTTTCGCGTACCGATGATCATCGTTTCGCCGTGGACTTACGGTGGGCGAGTGTGTTCGCAAGTGTTCGATCACACCTCGGTACTGCAGTTTCTCGAGCAGCGCTTTGCGGTCAAGGAAACCAACATCAGTGCGTGGCGACGCGCGGTCTGTGGTGACCTCACCTCAGCATTCAATTTCAGTGGCGACAACACCACCTGGCCGAGTCTTCCCTCGACCAGCAACTACGTTTCAGTCGAGCAATGAATGCTCGACGCTGCCGGCGCCCACCGTACCGACCAAGCAAACCATGCCTGCGAGCGAGTCGGGTACGTATCCGGCATGCGCGCTTCCGTATGTTCTGGATGCACAGGGCAACATCAATACCTCGGCCAATCAGTTCGACGTCAGCTTCATCAACACGGGCACGGTGGGCGCGGTGTTTCAGGTCTACGCTCTCAATCGCAGCAGTTATTCGGGGCCTTGGACCTATACGGTGGAAGCCAACAAGTCGCTGTCCGATTACTGGAACGGCAGCGTATTCGGCAGCGGCGTGTATGCGCTTCAAGCCCATGGCCCCAATGGCTTCCTGCGAAGCTGGCAGGGCAGTGCCCAGACGGCATCGGTCATGCCTGAAACAAAGATCACCTACAACCCTACGGGCAACAGCATTCAATTGACCATGACGAATGCGGGAACCACCAGCTGCACGATGACCGTGACCAACGGTTACAACAACGAAGATGTTCGCATGTACACGATCAAAGCCGGCGGCAGCGTCAGCGACACCTGGAATATCGGCAGCAACGCCAACTGGTATGACCTTAAAGCGACAGTCTCCGGCCTAGGCAACTGGCTGCGGCGTCTGGCAGGGCATATGGAAAACGGTTTGGGCAGCACCACCGAACCGCCTCACTGAATCCAGCGGCGGTATCGGCGACAGCTCGCGCTGCGCCGCGTAAGTTCATGCACGCGTATCGTAATAACGCGGCGCAAATCACGCGAAAAATCGAACGAATTTAGAGGCACTAGATAGGTGGCCATACCTGTCGCATAGACGCAGCCGCATTGAAATATCCGCACAACATTTACGCAATCAGATTCCGCTCCAATGCATGTCGCCGTCATCCGTAAGGCGCGCCCAGGGGAACACTTGAATATCTCGTCTCTGCTTGGGGAGCTTTACGACGTTAGTGCGCGCTCCAGGATGCTTCGCGCGACTTGCCGCTGCCAGTTTCCGATCAAACCAAGAGTCCACAAGCACGAATGCGGTCTGCGTCGATATCTGCGCCATCGCTGGCTGAGTTCGCTGCGTTGTGACACGCCGCCTTAGACCATCTGGAGAGAACCTTGAAAGTCAATAAAATAGCCTTCGCGGTGTTGACTGCGCTCGTCGCAGGTCGCGCGTCTCATGCCGCTGAAGACAACACCCCATCACCCAACAGCGCACCGACCGTCGCCGCGCTCAACGCAACGTCCCCTGCGGCAAGCTCAAGCGCAGCGGCACCAGCGAACGCGAACACGCTGCAGACGATCAACGTCACTGCGCAACACACCACCCAGGACATCCAGTCCGTACCGATTACGATTCAGGCCTTCTCCGGCACAACGCTGCAGCAGTTGAACACCACGTCGTTCAGTGACTTGATCAAATACCTGCCCAACGTGACCTTCGCCGCGAACGGCCCGGGCCAGGGCAATATCTATATGCGCGGTCTGAGCACCGGCTTCCTCGGCAACCAGTCCAGCGCGACTATCGCACCGTTCCCGAACGTGGCCGTCTACCTGGACGATCAGTCCATGCAGTTCCCGGCGCGTAACCTCGATATCTACATGGTGGATATGGAACGCGTCGAAGTGCTCGAGGGTCCGCAGGGCACCTTGTTCGGCGGCGGCGCTGAAGCGGGCGCCGTGCGCTACATCACCAACAAGCCGAATCTCGACAAGGTCAGCGGCAGCGCCGAAGCCAGCACCAGTGTGACCGCTGGTGGCGCTCCGAACAATTCGGCGAACGTGGTGCTGAATCTGCCAATCATTCCAGGCACGTTCGCTTTGCGTGGCGTGATCTACAACGATCATCAAGGTGGTTACATCGACAACGTGCCCAGCACGTTCACCCGTCAGCCTACCGACGGCGGCGGTGTGATGGCTCCCTACATCGCCGCTGGCGGCACCTCGGTTTTCAACAATTATTCCGTGGCACAGAACAACTGGAATCCGGTCGATACCCAAGGGGCGCGACTGTCCGGTCTATGGCAGATCAACGAGAACTGGAACCTGCTGATCGCCGAAAGCTACCAAAACCTGGACGCCAAGGGGCAGGCCTCGACCTATCCGATCGGCGCAGACGGCCAGAAGCTGGGTACCGACCAGATCACCGCCTTCGTGCCGGCCTGGAACAATGACCATGACACCAACACCGCCTGGACGTTGAACGGGCAGGTCGGCGATCTCGCGGTCGTATACACCGGTGGCTACACCAATCGCCGCATCAGCGAGCAGCAGGACTACACCAACTACTCGCGCAGCGCAGGTGGCATCTACTACCAATGCACCGGTACTTCCGCGGGTATTTCCAGCGCTGGCAAGCCGACTTGCTATTCGCCGGAAGGCTATTGGAACGACCATGTCACCAGCACGCATCAGAGCCACGAGCTGCGGTTCAGCACACCGGAAGACTATCGCTTGCGCGCCATCGGCGGTCTGTACTACGAAGACTTCAATATCGACGACCACATGCGGTTCAACTACATCACGATTCCGTCGTGTACGCCGCAAAACCTCGCCACTGCCCTGGGCGGTGGAAACCCCTGCGTCGCCGTGGCGGAGTCCTCTCCGGGTGTCACGCTCCCCGCCGGCACGGCTTTCGGTGAAAATGCGAAGCGCGGTTACAAGCAGGAGGCAGCGTTCGGTTCGTTGTCATATGACATTATCCCCGATGTCCTGACGGCCACCGCCGGCACGCGCTATTACCACTACTCCGAATACGAGACCGGCACGGAGTTCTATACCACCAGCGCCCAGGTGAACGTCCCCAATGGTACCTACGTCGGCGACGACACGGTGATCAATTCCCATACCACGTATAACGGGTTCAAGAGCAATGCGAATCTGACGTGGCACATCACGCCGGATGCGATGGTGTATTACACCTTCTCGCAGGGCTTCCGCCCGGGTGGTTTCAACCGCACGACCTCGGACGTTGCCAAACTCGACGGCAATCCGCAGTACAGGAAGCCGATCAGCTACGCGCCCGATACGCTGACCAACAACGAAATCGGTTTCAAAACCGAGTTTCTCGATAACCGCCTGCTTCTCAACGGCTCACTGTATGACATGCGCTGGGACAATGTGCAGCAGCAGTTCTTCAACCCGTTGGTGCTGGGCAACACCACGTTCGCGGTCAACGGGCCAAATTACAAGATACAAGGCTTAGAGCTGCAATTTCAGGCGCGCATTGCCGATGGCCTGTCCCTCATCGGCTCCGGTTCGCTCAACCATGCCAAACAGACCAACTCACCGTGCTTGGTCAACAATATTCCGGGGTCGGCCGGTTATAACTCGTGCATCGTGGAAACCGGAGCCATTGGCGCCGAGACGCCGTTCGCTAACCCCTTCGGTGAGGTGGGCAGCACGCCGGCGTTCTCGCCCCGTTCGCAGCTCAACATGCGCTTGCGTTACGACTGGGAGTTCAACGGCGGCTATAAGGCGTTCTGGCAGATCGGGGCAAACCGCACAGGTTCGATGTACAACCAGCCGGCGACCTATCCCAGCGGCGCAGGCGTGACGGACATCACCACGGTGGAGCTGCGCTATCTGCAGGCTGGTTACAATACCGTCGACGCATCGGTGGGTGTGGCCAAGGACAGCTGGAGCGCTTCGCTTTACGGCACCAACCTCAGCAACAGCCATGCGAGCGTGTTTACATCCTCGGCCCAGTTCATCGAGTCGCAGGTACCCATCCATCCGCGCGTCATCGGTCTGAAGGTGGGTTACAAGTTCTAAACGAGTCGCGTCGCGCGAAGTCGATGCACATAGAATGGGGGGCGGTCTTCAAGGCTGCCCCCATTTTCTTAATGGTTTTTCTTAGTCACCATGAACGCTACGGCAACCGATCCAGCTCTCTCGCCGTTGGAGCTTCAAATCCAGCGCATCCATCAGCTGCACCTGGACGGACAGTACGCGCCCGCTCTGCAGGCGGCACAGGCGTTGCTGATCGAGGCGCCGGACCGATACGAGGTGCTCTATCTCGTCGCCCGCAACCAACGGTATCTGGGACAGATCGACGCCGCGTTGCAAACGCTGGCTCGCATGGAACAGCAACATCCTCATTACAGTCGTATGTACGAGGAGCGCGGCCACTGCTACGTGGTGTTACGCGATGCGCCGCGCGCGGTCGATGCGCTGCTGCGCGCGGTCAACATCAACCCGGCGCTGCCTTCGAGCTGGAACCTGCTCGAAGGCCTTTACCGCATGACGGGCGATACAGCCAACGCGGCGAGCGCCGCCGCGCATGTCGCCACGCTCAAGCGCCTGGCGCCCGATGTCGTGCGCGCGACCAGTCATTTTTCGGACGGCGAACTTGAACCTGCCGAACAAATCATTCGCGCCTATTTACTCAAGGCCGGCAACGATGTCGAGGCCATGCGCTTGCTCGCGCGTATCGGTCTTGCGCGCGAGGTACTGGACGATGCCGAAATACTGCTGGAGGCCGTGCTGAAGATCGCGCCGAATTACCGAGCGGCGCGTTACGACTATGCTTCCGTGCTGCTCGAGCGGCACCTGTATCAACGTGCCGGCGAAGAGGCCGAGAAGCTGCTTGCGATCGAACCGGATAATGTCGATTACCGCGCGCTATACGCCAGCGCCAGCGTCGGGCTGGGTGAACACGAGCGCGCCATCATGCTTTATCAGAAGCTCGTGCAGGAGCTGCCCGGCACGGCCGATTTTCATCTGTCGCTCGCGCATTCGCTGAAAACGCAGGGACGGCGGGCGGAGTCGATCGAAGCCTATCGCGCTGCCGCGACGGCTCGTCCCGATTTCGGCGACGCTTACTGGAGTTTGGCCAACCTCAAAACGTATCGCTTCAGCGATGAGGAGATCGCCCACATGCGCGCAGCGGAAGCCGCGCCGGCAACGCAAGTCGTGGATCGGTATCATCTGTGCTTCGCACTCGGCAAAGCGTTCGAGGATCGCGGTGATCATGCCGAATCGTGGCGTTATTACTGCCAAGGCAACGCGCTCAAACGATCCGAGAGCCAATACCGTGCCGAGATTATCGAAACCAATACGCGCCGCCAGATCGACGTCTGCACCCAGGCGTTCTTTGCCAGCCGCAAGGGTGCCGGCGATCAGCGCCGGGACCCGATCTTCATCGTCGGGCTGCCGCGCGCCGGTTCCACCCTGATCGAGCAGATACTGGCATCTCATTCGCGCGTCGAAGGTACCCATGAACTGGGCGAGATTCCGCGCATGGTGCTCGACCTGCAGGGACGGGAACTCGACCTCGACAACCCGCGTTATCCGGGCGTCCTGGCCGATCTGCCGCCCCAGGAGTTTCTGCGGCTTGGCGAAAAGTACCTGAGCGAGACGCGCATCTATCGCGGAGACAAACCGTACTTCATCGACAAGATGCCGAACAACTTCCGGCATATCGGCCTGATCCATCTGATTCTGCCCAACGCGAAAATCATCGATGCGCGGCGTGAACCCATGGCCTGCTGTTTCAGCAATTTGAAGCAGCTATTTGCCAATGGCCAGGAATTCACCTACAGCGTCGAAGACATCGCGCGCTATTATCGGACTTACCTGGAGCTGATGCACCACTGGGACGACGTGCTTCCCGGTCGGGTGCTTCGGGTCCATCATGAAAGCGTCGTCGACGATCTGGAAAGCAACGTGCGCCGAATCCTCGATTTCTGCGGGCTGGGATTCGAGCCCGCCTGCCTCGAGTTCTACAAGACCGAGCGTAGCGTACGCACGGCCAGTTCGGAACAAGTGCGCCAGCCGATCTTTCGCGATGGCGTTGACCGGTGGACGAACTATGAGCCCTGGTTGGATCCCCTGAAAGAGGCGCTCGGGGATTCGTCAGTGCGTTATCGCTAGCAAAGACGCGGGACAACGGATTCGATATGTCCCGCATCGGAGCACGATCGGCGGGCATCGCGAAAAAGCTCTATTCCAGATTGAGAGCGATCGCCGGAATATCCGCATTGTGCGTCATCGTCTTGAGGGCAGGGGAGGCGAGTCGCCCGTTGCCATCAAAGAGCGTTTGACGTGACGGCGCTTGCCCGCCACGCGCTATGAGGTCTTCTTACCAAAGAATTCCGTCGATCGGCTTCACCGGCTCCAGTGCGTGCGTTTCGCCAAGACTGTCGCGCAGGTCGATTTCGATGCTGCGAGTCAGCGTCGTAAGCGGGACGTCGTCTTCGGCATTTTCGAACGGATTTTGAATATCGTTGCCGATCTGCAGCAGTACCAAGAACAGGAAGCCGGCCACCGTAGAACCGAGCGGTGTGTAGATGCCCAGCGACTCGACCAGACCGATCGGTAGCAACAGGCAAAAGCCGTGCGTGAAGATGGTCGGGTAGGTCGCGTACTGCTGCGGTAGGGGCGTGTTCTTGATCCGCTCCATGCCGCCCTGCGCGTTGGATATGTCGGACAGCGTCCGTGCGATCGCGGCGAGCAATATCGGGTCGAGGCGGCTTTCGGCGATCCGTTGCGCCGTACGCACATGGATGGCGTTGGGCACGTTGGCGACGCTGCGGAGCGATTCGATTTCTTCGGTCGAGAGACGCGCGGACAAGTCGTCCCACGGCGGTTGCCTACGCAGGTGCAGGCGCAGCGCGTGCACGTAAGCCACCTGCCGGCGGACGATGGTGGCCGCCGTCTCGCGATCCGTTATCAACGTGAGTGCTTCGCGGGCCAGCGTGCGCGAGGCGTTGACCATCGCCCCCCACAGGGTGCGCGCTTCCCACCACCGCGCGTACGCGGTGGTATTGCGGAAGCTGAGGTATAGCGCTACCGCCGAACCGAGCAAGGCCAGGGGCAGCGCGGGGAAACCTAGCCAGTTCGCGGGGATGAAATACCAGACCACGGTGACCACCACGTCCCACGCGAACAGGATACCCAGCGGTCGCCCCACGTAACGCAGGATATGTCCGAGGTGCGCGCGACCGGGCAGGATCATTTGTCTTGCTCGCGCTGGATCGCTTCGGTCAGCGGAACGAAGCGGTTGTGCTGTTCGTCGAGTACCGCGATCTGGCCGTCGCCGATATCGTAGACCCAGCCTTGTAGCTTCAGCGCGCCATTGGCGAGCGCTGCGGCCACGGCCGGGTGCGTGCGCAGATGGGTGAGCTGCAGGCGGACGTTTTCTTCGATCAGTGCCAGCACGGCCTCGTTGCCTTCGAGCTTGCGTGTGAACATGGCGCTTTTGGCGGCCTGCGCGTTACGCAGCCAGGCCTCGACGGTAGGCATGTCTTTCGTGGAGTCGGGATTGAGCAGGCCTTTCATCGCGCCGCAGTCGGTGTGTCCGCAGACCACGACATGGCGCACGCCAAGCACCATCACGGCATATTCGACGACGGCGGATACGCCACCCAGCATTTCACCGTAACCGGGCACGATGTTGCCGATATTGCGACAGACGAAGAGTTCGCCCGGCTGGGTCTGGGTGATCATCTCGGGAACGACGCGAGAATCCGCGCAAGTGATGAACAAGGTATGTGGGGTCTGCCCCCCGGCCAGTTCGCTGAACAGCTGGCGGCTCTCGGGGAAGACTTTCTGACTGAAGTTTTCGACGCCTCGCAGCAGGCTGAGGAGACTATCGTCATGCGGGATATTGGGGGTCATACGATTGCCTTGGGAAAGAGGCCTGCGCGGGCGCGCGAGGCAGCGGGAACCGTAGTTTAAGACAACGCCGAACGCTTCGAATTCAAAACGACATGATCGGGAGCGGCCTCTGGCGAGATTGGCTCGGGTTCGGGGATATCGGCAGGTGGCGCGAGACGGACACGAAGTGTCATCTGATTGCCGTATCATCGAACGACATGCGTCTTGATCGGCAGCGTCCGGGGCCTCAATGGTGAATTCACCGGCTCTCATGGCGTCGAGCACTACGAAATCGTACGGGTCAGATACGCATAACACCCCGCGACCGGGTATTCGCTGGTTCATATGATGGTTGAACAATGGCGCCGCCAAAAATCCTGTTCCTCAGTGTGTCAGCCGGTGCCGGTCACATGCGCGCAGCAGAGGCCCTGCGACTGACGGCGGAGAAGGGCCTGCCCGGTGTCGTCACGCAACATCTGGACGTCATGAAGTACGTCCCGTCGGCCATGCGCAAACTGTATACGGACTTTTACATCCTTCTCGTCAACAGTTATCCGACCTTATGGGGCATGCTCTACCAACGTAGCGCGGAGGCGGATCCCGACGGCCCGGTGCATAAGTTCCGACGTGCGGTCGAACGGCTTGGAACCGGCGATCTGCGCAAGGCAGTCAACGAGTTTGCGCCCGATGCCATCGTCTGTACCCATTTCCTGCCGGCCGAAGTGTTGACGCACGAGCTTCGGCACGGTCGGCTGAATATTCCCGTATGGGTTCAAGTGACCGATTTCGACCTGCACGCCATGTGGGTGATTCCAGGCATGACGGGCTTTTTCGCAGCGAGCGAGGAAATCGCTTTTCGGATGCGGGCCAATCAGATCGAGTCGCAGCGGATTCATGTCACCGGTATTCCGGTAATGCCCGCGTTCGGCGACTCGCATGATCGCGAGGAATGCTGCCGGCGGTTTGCACTCGACCCTGCGCGAAAGACGATCATGCTGATGGGCGGTGGGGCAGGCGTGGGCAAGCTCGATGAAGTGGCGGGCATGCTCATGCAGCTGAAGCACGATTTTCAACTGATCGTGCTGGCCGGTCGCAACGAGCAGGCACTGGCTCGTCTCCAGACTCTCGCGATGAAATATCCGGGGCGTTTATTTCCTTTCGGATTCACCCATGATGTGGCGCCTCTGATGGCCTGCGCCGATCTGTTGATCACCAAGCCTGGTGGACTGACGATATCCGAATCGCTTGCGGTCGGCGTTCCCATGATTGTTTATGCGCCCATTGCCGGTCAGGAGGAGCGCAACGCCGACTACCTCCTAGAGCAAGGTGCCGCGTTCAAGGCCATCGATATGGTGTCGCTGGAATATCGGTTGCACGAACTGCTTGCCGATACCGCACGTCTGGAGCGCATGCGCGATCGTGCGAGAGACATCGGCCGTCCCGGCGCCGCACGGGATGTGCTGCACATCGTTCTGGCACAGCTGGCTCCGATCGAATCCTGCAACGGTGTCGAGTGTCGATGATCGGGTTGGATGGGCGCGAAGCGGGACCACGATGCAGAGAAGACCGGTTCGATTTCAATCGTCCGCTGCTGCTGCTTCTCACCCTGGGATGGACCGAACTATTGGCGTTCTTTTTCGCCCATGTCGAAATCCAGGTGGAGGGCGCGGCGGGTTGGGCCGCCAGCCTGCCGACGTGGCGGATCGAACATCGCTGGTGGCTAGACGTTTTCTGGGGCGGCCGGGCGATGACGGGATACCATGCCTGGCTGTTTCCCTGCATGGCTCTGTTTTTCCATTTCCCCCTCGTTTTCTCTGGAACCTGGAGCTGGCGTCACGAAGCCCGGGTGCTCGCCTGCATCATGTTGTTCTGGCTCAGCGAGGACTTTCTCTGGTTCATCCTGAATCCCGCTTACGGGCTCGCCCACTTCCGGCCGCAGTTCATTCCCTGGCATGTTCACTGGTGGGGGCCAGCGCCCAGCGACTACTGGGTATTCCTCGGCATTGCCGCCATACTTTTTTCGCTTTCACTGCGCGCCACGCACCGCTCCAAATAATGATTCTGGATGACGGCGGTCAGTTTCGTCGAGCAGCTGTACCCGATACATAACGGCTGCCTAGCACACTCCACCGCCATGGAAAATCCTTGCCTAGGCTGATGCCGATGCGAGGTCCGCCGACCAGATCCTCAGGCGGAGCCATGCCGTCGCCGACAATGGTAAAGCCATCACGGGCGCCCACCAGATCGATCCCGTTTTGTGCTCCGCTGATGCCCATGGCCTGAGTCAGCCGAGCCGGGCCACGGCACAAATCACGATCGCGCGCTATTCGCGGGCGTGCTGCGCGCATTTGCGCGAGACCGTGCAGAGGTTCCAGCGCGCGGATGAGCACGCCGCTACCGTCGCCTTCGGGACCACACACGCAATTGCAGCACCAGTGCATGCCGTAGGTAAAGTAGACATACATATGCCCCGACCGCCCAAACATGACCGCGTTTCTTGGCGTCTTTCCCCGGTAGGTATGTGCGGCTGGGTCGATAGCGCCGACGTAGGCCTCCACCTCTACAATGCGGCCCGACCGGCCATCCGCCGACGCCAGGATTTTATTGAGCAGTTGCGGTGCGACCGTGGAAGCGTCTGGATCAAAGAAAGCGCGCGACAGGGGCGCGCCTGGCCAGACGGCCGAAGCCGATTCTTTTTGAACCACTCGAACCTCCATCGGTTTTGAACATGCCTATCGCATCTCGCTGGAAAGCGCCGGTGTGCCGGGGCAGAACGGCACACTCGCTCAGCACTATACGGCGAGTGGTTTTGCGAAGTCGCTAGGTGGGATGGTCGACCGACGCTCGATAAAGTTCACGATACGCTTCAACCAGACGGTCGAGACCGAACGCAAGATTCCTACCGCTAGGATTGGGCAGCAGCCAAATCGCCGCACCCTCCATGCGGTTCGGTTGCCGTCCCCAGGCGATGTCTCGTCGACCGGAAAGTCCGCCGTAGGCAGCCTTGCCCAGAAAGGCGATAAATCGTGGAGCATAGTGTGCGACCTTCCGTTCGAATTGGGCAGCGGCAGCGGTAAATTCCTTTGGCGAGAGCTGATCCGCACGCGCCGTCGCTCGCTTAACCACAGACGTCACACCGCAACCGTATTCCAGTAGCTCGTGGCCCTGCTCAGGCAAAATCTCCTGCGGGGTAAAGCCCGCGAGATGGATGACTCGCCAGAAGCGATTGTTTCTTCCGGCGAAATGCCGACCAGTCGCGGCCGCCATCATCCCTGGGTTGATTCCGCAGAACAGCACGTCGAGTCCTTCGGCGATGATATCCGGGAGCTCGTCAGTCATGGCACACCTCGAAGACCTAGGGCAGAGCCGAACTTGATCCGCAAGGCCAGTGTCTCGCAAATACAGATGGCATGGTTGAAGTCCAACAGCTTGGAGGCGCGAGGCCGATCTTTTCTGAACGCAATCGCCCTGAAAGCTTCTACCCAATATGGGGGATGCGTTTGCGCACGCCCAGGGGAGTTGCGGACTTCGGCGGCGTACTAACCTGGAAGCCAGAGCGTTTACATCGACAGCTCTTTATACCGCGAGGACTTCATGCTTTCAGTGCGTAAAGCCAATGACCGCGGCCATGCCAACCATGGCTGGCTCGATTCGTATCACAGCTTCTCATTCGCGGACTATCGCGATGATGCCCACGTCCATTTCGGACCGCTGCGCGTGATCAACGAAGACCGGATCCAGGCCGGCTCCGGCTTTGGCACTCATACCCATCGCGATATGGAAATCGTCAGCTATGTGCTGGAAGGCGCGTTGGCGCACAAAGATTCCATGAACAACGAAGCCGTCATCGTGCCGGGTGAGGTCCAGCGTATGACGGCGGGGACGGGGGCCGCCCATTCGGAATACAACCACGCCGCCGCAACGACGCATTTTTTGCAGATATGGATCATTCCTTCCCGCAGTGGCCTGACGCCATCGTACGAACAGAAAATGTATCCCGACAGCGAAAAGCGCGGTGTGCTGCGTCTGGTCGCCAGCCCCACGGGTGAACGGGGCTCGGTCACCGTGCATCAGGATGTTCGCCTCTATGCCGGTCTTTTCGACGGGCAGGAGCGGGCCACGCTCGACCTGGATGCAGGGCGACTTGCGTATGTGCATGTCGTGCGCGGCAGCATCGGCATCAACGGCACTCAGCTTGCGGCCGGTGATGCCGTCAAGCTGACCGATAAGCAGCGGGTGGAGGTTGCCGAGGGCATCGATGCCGAGGTCCTGGTCTTCGATCTCACCCCTTTTCCGCGCGTCTAGTCGACCCCCAAAGAGCAACTCGGCGATAGACATGTCATTACTGATGCCCGACGACTGCGTTCTTCTGCTGGTCGATTTGCAGGCGGGACTGGCGTTCGCGACCGGTTCCCACGATCGGCAGATCTTTCGAAGCAATGCTGTTGCCGTCGCCCGAACGGCAAGGCGTTCGATGTTCCTGTCGTAGTCTCGACATCGGCATCGAAGGTCTATAGCGGACCGCTTATGCCGCACCTGCAGGAGGTCTTGCCGGGGACGACGGCCATCGAACGACGAAACATGAATGTCTGGGAGGACGACGCGTCTCGTGCCGCCATCGAGGCCACCGGCAAACGCGCATTGATAGTCTGCGGACTGCTGACCGAGGCATGTGTGTCGTTTCCCGTTCTGTCGGCGCTCGCGGACGGCTACCGCGTCCATGTGGTGGGCGATGCCTGCGGCGGTTTGACTTCGATGAGCCTTCAGCGGATGCAGTCGGCCGGCGCCACGGTAACCTCCTGGCTTCAACTTCTGCTCGAATTCCAGCGCATTGGGCAGGATGCCGATGATTTGTTCGTCGGTAAATCGCTACGTCCGACCTCCGTCAGTTGATGAATTGGAATCCCAACTTAGGTGCTACACAAAACCGGGAGCGTCGTCCTTGGAGCTGGTTTCCTCCAGTTGTGCCTGGATCAAGCAGTTGTGCCTGGATCAAGATTACCGGGAGCCGACAAGAGCTTTGTGCTGATCAATGCAGAGAGAAGTCGTCCCGAGCCGATAGCCCAAGCAGCCACTCTGCGGAAGTACGCAGTTTCGAAAATGCATTGTCAACGTGAACTGTCAGTTGTTCCTGGTTGAAAGGCTTTTGCATGAACTCGTAATCTTCGCGCATACCCTCGATATCGGCCTGGCGATCAGCAGAGAACAAAACGATGGCAACTTCCGCATGAGTTCTTACGGCTAAATCGGCTATGTCTATCCCATTCATTTCATCGGGGAAGTAGAGGTCGCTAAGGAGCAAATCCAAGCGCTGCATAGCGTTTATCGATATCGCAGCAGATAGGAAACCTTCAGCCGAGTGAACGTCGACGTGCGGCCATTGCTCCACCATCCGCTCAATCGAGTCGCGCACGTCTGGCTGGTCTTCGACAATGAGAATCGCTAAATTCGCCATGTCAGCAAGCGCTCCAGCGCCTTATGGTAGACCGGACGACGACACTAGCCCTATCGCAAGTGTCTCTGTTTTCACACACTATCGCACTATTTTGATCGCACGAACCATTCATCCCCTCGGCTTGCTGAACAGTCGGCAGGGGAATGTAAGCGATGGAGATTTTCTATACTCCCTTCAATCCAGATCGCGATGACAGCTGGAAGGTGCCTATTCCCAGGATGGTGAAAAGCAATTTTCATCGAGAAACCATGCGTTGGCCTTCGCTCGCAAAGTTGCTAAAAAATAGGGTCGCCATCCAGAACGAAAGGATTTATCTCTGCGTCGAACGTAGCGCCAGCGGTGGCGGTTCACACCGGAACTCAAGCCGGTGAATTGAAAGGTTCGTCGTCCTCGCCGCCTACCTGAATTTGTTCATTCAATGTTTAGGACGCGGGCTTATGGTGATAACCAGAGACTATGGGTGCTGGTTATGGCAATTTCTCGGCAAAATCTCCGGCGACAGCTTGAATCGTTTGAGTTGCAGATGCGCGTCGTCGCCGGAACATATGTCACCACCGAGCGATTTCTGAAAGATTTTTTAGGTCGTGCGGAAAAGATTCATCGGAGTGCGCCTCCCGAAGAGCGCCAGTGGGTCTCCGATCAGATCGGCCACATACTCAACAAGTTTGGCTTTAAGATCATCGATGATGACTGGTAAGCGCATTAAGGCTCGCTCCCGACGAATCGCTGCCGCTTCATATCCGGCATCGTTTGCTCATTGACGCGCCGATCGTTTCGATCAGGTCTTTCACGTCATCTGGTTTCTGAAGCACACCGAGCAAGGCGGATAAAACCGCGCATAGAGATGGAGACCAGTACATCGAAGGATGTATGCCCCAGGTTCCCCTCAGTCCTTTGGCAAGTCGATGGTGCAGGGTAGGTGGGTAGCCTGCTGCCGATGCCTTTCTGCCGGTCGCGAGCGCCCCCTGGCGATAAACCCGACTAACCGTGCTTCACCACGTTCTGAGCAGGGGCTCTTTCAGCGATCTTCGCTCTCCGCCAAGCTCCATCCCAAAGCCAGCGACGATATGGCAACCATCGCCAGCAGCATGCCGATGGCAGACGTCGATAGATCTCCAGCCAACCAGTCCCGCCAGCCGATATGCAGCAGCGGCACATTCGCCAGGCAAAGGCCGCACGTCACGGCTCCTAGCATCACGCCCAGCCATAGCGGCCATGCAGTACGACGAGGGCGGCGCGACGGCAAATGCTGCATCACCCGTTCGCTAAAACCGTTGTCGGCCACCGGCCCGTCGAATTGCCGGCGCAGCAGTGCTTCGAGAGTGTCGTCGTGCGATTCGTTCATGATGTTTCCTCTTTGCCGGCATGACGCCAGTCCGCGAGCCATGTTCTCAATTTTGCCTTGCCGCGTGTCGCATGGGTCTTCACCGTCCCGAGCGGCATCATCAGTACGTAGGAGGCCTCGTCGTGGCTGAGTCCCAATTGCGCACAATGCAGCAGCACCACCTGCTCGGCGGCGGACAGCTGACGCATGGCGCGTTCGAGGTCGAGCTGCAGGTCGATCCGATGCCCCGGCGCCCGAAGTTGATCCGCGGCCTGGTCGTCGAGGGCATCGATTCGCGAAGGGGTGCGGCGCGCCTGCAGAAAACAAGTGTAGGCAATGCGATACAGCCAGGTGGAGAATCGCGCTTCGCCGCGGAACTGATCCAGCTTGCGCCACGCCAGCACAAAAGTTTCCTGGGCCAGGTCGTCGGCTGCGGCATCGTCGCCGTGGAGCAGCCGACGCAATTGCGCGCGCACCATGCCCTGGTGCCGGCGCACCAATTGCTCGAACGCCCGGGTGTCGCCGTCGAGTCGTACGCGTACTGCCAGGGCCTGATCGATGCGCGCCTCGGCGGCGCTGTCAGCCACGCACATCTCCCCGCCGGTTCAACCACCAGCTGGCGAGGTAACCCAAACCCGTCATCAACGGCAACAGGCCGATACCCCAGAGACGATCGATGCCCAGGCCGTTATCGAGCTGGCCGGGCAACGCTAAAAACATGGCTATCAATCCCAGGCCGCCACCGATCAGCACCAACGCCCTACGCCGTTCGCTATACACCGCCCGCGGTTCCAGCAACAGTTCCGGCGTCAGGTTTACACCTTTGTCGGCCAGCTGAAGCAGAGTGTTGTAACGCGCCTGTGTCCGCTTGTAGCCGTAGCGCAGCACGATCAGGATGATGAGCACAGGGGCCGACATCACGACGAGGGGAATCAAAAAGTAATCCATGGTCTTGCTCCAGAGGGTTATCGAGCCGAAAGGCTCAGGTGACAGATGATGAACTAGGCGGTAGCGGAACTCAGTTTTTCGCGCCTTCGGCGGCAAGCAAGTCGGCAATCTGCTCGGCCAGCAGCCAATATTGCGACGGCCCTTCGTTACTGGTCAGCGCCACGGCGGCGCCTGTTTCCCAAACCATCTCCAGGTCGGCCGTGGTGCCCTCGATGCCGCCCTGGTGGCCGCGAATGTGGCGACCGTGCGATAGCCGTTCGTCGATGCCGGCTCCCACAGCACCGGGACCGGCCGGCACCGTGTCGTCGAACATCTTCGCCAGCGTTGTGGACTTCAACAGCTTGCCTCCGTGCAGAGCATTGGCGAAACGCAGCAGATCGGCATTGGTGGAATAACCGCCGCCGGCGGGACTGCCCTTGTAGCCGCTCTGCGCCCAGTTTGCCTTCCACGTGCGGGAGAACAACCCATCGTCGTGGTAGTAGCCGACCGCAAGCCCGGGCACGATCTCGTCCTTGCTGTCGAAGCCGCTGGACGCCATCTGCGCCGGTTCGAAGACATGATGCTGGATATAGTCGAAGTAGTTTTCGCCCGATACGTTCTCGACGATGCGCCCGAGCAAAATGTAGCCGGCGTTGCTGTAGTTCAGCCCCTTGCCTGGCTCGCTCAACTTGGGCTGGCGGGCGATCAGCCCCAGATAGTCCACCGGATTCACGAAGCGCGCGGCGTGCTCGAAATAATCCGGCACCATGAAATCGCCCAGGCCTGCGGTGTGATGCAGGAGCTCCCATACCGTGATCTTCTTCGCCGTCGCCTGGTCGGGATATTCCTGAACCCATTTCGCCAGCGTGTCGTTCCACGAGAGTTTGCCGGCCTCGACCAGTTGCGCGATGGCGACCGCGGTGAACATCTTGCCGATCGAGCCGATGTGGAACTTCGTTTGATGGTCCACCGGTACGTTGAAGCTACGTTCGGCGAGGCCTCGGCATTCGTCGAACACGGTTTCGCCGCCATCGGAAACCGCCACGCAGCCGGAGAAATCGGACACACGTACCAGTTTGTCCAGTACGGCGCGTATCAGTTGTCCCAGCTCCGCATGCGGCACCGGGCCCTTGGGCCAGCCGGCATAAAACGGATTGTCCATCGGGACCAAGTGCGCATTCGTGAGCTGGTCTGGATGCGCCGGATCGGCGACCAGCCAGAACAGAGCGGACTGTGCGTTGCGTCGCCCCTTGACGGCGACTTCGAGCAACCCCGGCTGATGCGGGTCGGTACGCACGTCGAATACGTCCAGTCCGCCGCTGTCGCGTGCCGCCGAAGCCAGGTCCGCGATAAACGCCGCCTTGTCGTCGGAGGCGATGGATGCCGACAGAATGCTTGGCACCCATTGCGTGATCCGTACAGGGTCATCGTTATTGGCATGGCGGATCAGCTCACCGGCGAGGTGACCCGCCGGCGTATCGGGCAGCTGCGCGTTTGCGGTGGTGGTGGCCATACAAGGCGTCGCGGCGCAAAACAGCGAAAGAGACGCCCACAAGGGGGCGAGCCGAAACGCGCGAGCTTTGGACCTGACGATGGCAATACGGTCGATCATGGAGGCGGCTCTCTGGGTCACCGGCCGATATGGCGGTATCAATCCCTTAGATGCAGCCACCTTACCGATTGGATTCAGCGGAATAGCTTCCCCGCAAGGATAGGGAAGTGCCATACGCGGACGCAGTCTTCACGGCAGGGTATCGGCGATGGGGCGCACTGCACTTCGAATCACTTCAACACGCGTGGCTCGCTTTGCGCTTTGTCGAAGGCCTTTTTGCCGCTGTCCTGCGAGCTCGCCAATAGCGATTTTTCCGAAGTGCTCATCGGCCATGAACTTATCTATGGCCCAAGGCCACCCGGTCGACGCATCGCTGCCGGCGTCGCGTTGCACCGGCGCGGTATGTCGCCCGCCAGCCGGCTCGCCGTGATCGACTACTCGCGCCCTTCCACCGAGCAGCGGCTGTGGGTGTTCGATCTGGATAGCCGCACGCTGCTTTTCAGGGAGCTGGTCGCCCACGGTCGCAATAGCGGCGACAACTTGGCCACGCGGTTCTCCAACGCCGACGAAAGCCTTTCCTCGAGCATCGGCCTGTATCGCACCATGAGTCCGTACAGCGGCCACAACGGCTACTCGCTGCGCATGCAGGGTCTGGAGCCCGGTTTCAACGACCACGCCATGGAACGCGCCATCGTGATCCACGGCGCGGCATACGTCAGCGCCGACATGGCGAAACAGCACGGTCGCATCGGCCGCAGCTGGGGCTGCCCCGCCGTTCGCACCGCCGTGGCGCACCAGCTGATCGATGCGCTGAAAGACGGCCAGTTGGTGTTCTCGTACTACCCCGACCAGCGCTGGCTCGGCGCGTCGACGTATCTCAATTGCGGCGAATCGACCGCGGCGCTGGCGCGGGCAAATTAGCTCGTATAAATGGTCCCTACCTCTGAATGGCACCACTGCTTAGCAAGTGCCGAGCCGGCGCAACGTGGGTGATTAGAGAGGGATATAGGGGGTAGGGTGGGCGGCAGCTTCCGACTCATTTAAGTCGCTCGCGAACGGCCGCTCTGGGGCGTCAAATTTTCTGGGGGTAGCAGCAAAATAGTAGCCGTGAGTGTTGCAGCTCGTTCAAAGTTGACCAGTGCTGTTCTTTCTCGACTGACCTTGCCTTGAGTGTTGACACCCAAGGGCCAGCCCCAATTTATTGATCATGCAGGTGGTTGGCCAATAACGAAAATGTCAGCGCGTTCATCGTCGATCCTGTGCAAGTCCAACAGCTTAGGTAAAGAATGCGATTTGATCCAGCGTGAGGATCGCCTGAAGCGCCCTCGTCATCGTGTATGTATTGGCTGCCGCAGCGCCGTGTCCGACCGCATGCCTAGATCCAGCTGTTCCGCTTTGCGCAACGGGGTCGAAATTCGCAAAGGTGTAGGTATCGAGGTAGCGCGCAAACGCCGCTGGCAGCATAAGGCTGTTCGGCTGTCCTGCTCTTTGTTCGGCTGCAGCAATCACAAACCGCAACAGCTCCTTAGTTTTGGCTGACTGACCATGGACCGTCCGATATGCCTCGGCCATGACGCCTTCAATCTCGGTCAAGACAATCTTGATAGTCGCGACGGCATCTCCGCGGTTAAAGGCGTCGATGGCCGACCTAAACAGGGCCTCTTTCGCAGCAAAGTGAGGTCTGGCCATCCAGCGCCTGAAGAGGTTTTCAAGTCGCTCTTTGTTGAATGCGGCCAACGTCTTTTGTTCCGGATCCACCAGCGGGAATTCCGCTCGGCAGTGTTCGAGCAGTTCTTTGAAATTTGAGGTCAGGATTTCAGCAAATGGGAACCATCCGGCTGCGGCCAGACGGTTGAACAACACCTCATCCTCCATCGCATCATAAATGTGCCGATAGCGGAGCTCTCGATGAAGCGAACCTAAGGTTCGATAGAAGGCAGGCAGATCGAGCTTACCTTCCGGGTTGAAGTCAAAGGCAAGCGCGTAACGCCATCCTTCCCGGAACAGGCACAGCACGCGATCAGCCTCTCGGATTTCAATACAAGGAAACCGCATGTCGAGAACATCCGCCAGATCGTGTTCAAAGACGAACGTCATAGCGGCTACATCGCGCTTGAACACGCAGGTCATGCTGATAGCCATGTTGTCGATCCAAAGTTCGGCGGTCCCGTCTGCTTTCATGACATACAGGACTACTTTGGCTCCATCCAAGGGAGGAATTCCTATCTGGTTCTGAGCAGCGTCATGTCCAATCGCAACACTGAAACTTTCGACCATCCTATGGAACATCGGGTCAGCTGAGGTGGTGGCCAGACGACACCACACCTGCACGTTCTGTCCTGGCAAGGCAGAGTGTGCTGAGAAGCCGTCAAGACGTTGCGCATTCGCAAATCGGATAGGTTCCCCGCTGTTGGCGATACGGCCAGCTAAGATCGGATCTTCATGACCTTGGCTCTTATTTTCGAGTTCTTCGCTCATGCTCAAACGGCCTCACTCAGGAACGTGGAATACAAGGATGGACAGGATGAATTCCCGGTTCTTGTCGCCGGTATGGTGGAAGACGTAACGAAACCCGCTGTCGTGGGACCAAGGTAAGGTCCGCTTGTAGTTGGGATGAGCAATGGCAGTCTCAACAATGCCCTTCAATACCGTCGTGGTGTCTGTGCCTCGGTTAAACATGAGAATGGCGGTCTTGGTGTCGCGCCACGCGGTGTAGCCGAGAAGTTGGTCGATAGTCTCGCTGAACTTCTTAGGGCCTTTCCAGAACTTGCATTCAGCGATGAAGACATTTCGATTTCCCTCTCTTAGCAGGATGTCCGTTTTCCCGTAAAGGTTGAAGGTCTCGCCGGTTGCTCTTCCCTCAAAGTGTCCATTGAGCTGGAAAAGAAACTGGTCTCGCAGGTGTTCCTCGTTCTGTTTGGCAAAGGCACTAGGCGAGCGCTCCATGAGCGTCGCCATGTTTTGCATGACAGAGAGCGCATGCTCATAGTGTTCCATAGCCCACGTAGGCTCGGGTTCGAAGGGTGTTGATGCCGCGGGTGGGAGTTTCGGTGTAGCCTTCCTTCGGACCTCAGGAACAACATAAGTCTGGAGTGCGTTTGCCCGTGGTTTCACTGGTATGCCAAGTGAAGCAAGGCGTCCCTGATTAGCCAGCAATCGAGTTCGTCGCGTCTGAATTGCGCCCGCAGCCTGCCAGGGAAGCTCCTGATTGTGGGCATCAATTTGGGGTCGTAGCCATCCCAGATGTTGTTCGATTTCACCCAGTTGTCGTTCGGCATCAGAGCGGATGTTCGGTTCACTGTTGCTGGGAAACTCAAATATGAGCACCAGCTCCGAATTTCTCACGGTCGCTCTGGGCGGCTTCGATGTGAACTGACTGCCTCGGGCGTAAAACAGCTCAGCGTCTCCCTCAAAAGGGACCGCGACTTCAATGCGTTGACCAGGAATGAGAACGGGACGGCTTCGGTCATTGATGTGGCGGAAGGGGTCGTGACGCACATCAATGTTGGTTTCCTGCTCTTCGGAGGTCCACTCCTCCCGAAGCAACGTGATTGGCTCGATCGAATACTTTTCGACAAGATATTGGGCTAGGTCGTCTGGCGCGGTGTTGAGCAAACGGTCTGCCTCCAGCGCCTCCACCTCTTGGCGCATCGTGGCGAGCTGATGTTCGATGATCTGGTTGAGATCGTGGGTCGAAAACAGATAGCCCTTGCTTTTGTCGACAAAGTTGAACACGGCGCCCCTCCTAATTTTTCTTCATTCCAAACTTCTATAAAGCGCTAAAGGATCGAGCGTGTATTCCTTTGACTGTCTCTTCGACACGATACCTCACGCTGGTTAACGTAGTTGAGCCATTCGGGCGCTAGACGAACTGGTGGGGCTGCGCGGCACGACCTTTCGCTGGCATCTGGTCAAAGGTCTAGAATTCATCCGCGCCGCGCTGCGGCAATGGGCGTTGCATCACGGCGTCGAGTTGCTACACATCCAGCCGGGAAAGCCCAACCAGAACGCCTATATCGAACGCTTCATCCAGGCAACTCTCATCGCGATTCAGCGCTGCAGGGTACTCAGTCATCCTTTTGGCTGGCCGCTTTGCGGCCTCTATTTACAGAGGCCGGCAGGCTGTTGTTGGCCGATTTCGGACCTTAGGCCAGGGCTATTCGCCGCTGTTATCGGGCGCAAGGTATCGCGCTGGTTTTAGATACAAGCAAGCGAAAAGGGGGATTCCGATTTTTCAGCACGCGGACATGCTGCCGCATTTATGGCCTTCCAAAGTGCTTGGTCTCCACGCCAGCTAGTAGCACGATGAAGATCTTTACGCCCCGCTTTTCGTTCAAGCCATGTCTCCGGATTCAACATGGTTGTCCACGGCATAGAGCGTCGAACCTGCCTTAAAAATGCAAAGTGTCGTGCGAGCGCTGCGTATTCCCGAGCTCTCTTGACACCGTCGAGCGGCGATAGCAGACTCGATCTCACGGAGCGTAGAAACTCCTTAGACAGCGGTACCCACCTCCGACAAACCGGTGGTTTTTTTGTACCTACGTTTTTTGTAGGTGCAACCGACGCGATGCCTGCGTCGGGAGGGCGGCTAATACAACACCCGCAAGGGGAATACGCCCGCCGTCTGTCTACGGTTTCTAACCTCCCGACTTCCCGTCCGGCGTCATGCCGAGAGCGGGCACTTCTACGGAACGAGGAGGCGGCCATGTCGACGTTCAATGCGGATGATCGGGAAACGAGGGGTTATTTTCTACCGGAGAACAGCCAGCGCCGGCTGCATAAACTGTGCGACTACGCCGAGTTTCTCTCGCACATAGCGCAACCGCGCACGCCGGATGCAGAGCACGAAGGGATCCCCGAGATCAACGCGGAGCAGGTCGCGATCTGCCTGGAATTTCTGGCCGAGCAGTTGGGCCTGGTACTGAACAACCTCTCGTTTCCAGCCTACCGACCCGAACGCGAGGCCGAGCAGGGCGCCTATGCGAAACCCGAAGCCGCCGAGGCGATGCCCTACGATACGGGCGAGCGCTACCGCTTCGGCATCACCCTCGACCAGGTCGACACACTCAACCAGCTGATCGACATGATTGTGGCCCACGGCGATGTCGTCACCGCTAGCCAAAGCGCTGAGCTAGCCGACCACACGCTGTCGCTACTGGGGCACGCCATCTTCAACGACGCGCGCGCCGTGCGTGACATCATCCGCCTGGTGGAATCGCAGTGTCTCAACCCGCCGCGCCATTCGCACACCGGCGTGAGCGAAGAGCAAGGCGTTTACGAGGTGGTGCAAAAACCTTCTCGGGCTCACGGGATAACGAGCGCAAGCACGGGTCAGATGCAAACGTTGCCAAGGAAGGTGACAGCACACGTGTCACGTCAGGAAGGGCTCTGCGCGTATGGGCGTCTGTCATCGGTGTAGTTCGGAATCCGCTTTCAGCTGCGGACATAAATGCAGCCGATGTCGCTTTCGGAATTGACGTGGATGATTTCGTCGCTTATGGTCCTGGCCATGAAGTGCGCGCATACCCATACCTCGCTGATTATTCGCAGCCCACAAAATAAGGTGGGTTAGCGCGCGTGCTGCGCAGCTAAAACAACCCGCCCTGGAGGCGGGTTGTTTGTATCCGGCTCCTGGGCTTTCAAAGCCAAAAGGAGTTTTTATGAGTCCCGATAGTTTCCAGCCTCCGGTTCTTCACCTGGTATGCGGCAAGATTGCCGCAGGAAAGTCGACGCTGACCCAGCAACTGGCCGCGCGTCCAAACACGGTGCTGCTCAGCGAAGATGTTTGGCTGTCGCAGCTCTATGCGAACGACATCCATACGCTCGCCGACTACGTTCATCGCTCGGGTCAGTTGCGCCAAGCACTCGCGCCGCATATTGAGTCACTGCTGCGGACCGGCGTGTCGGTGGTGCTCGATTTTCCCGCCAATACGCTCGGTAACCGTCGTTGGATGAAAGACATCATCGAAAGCGCTGGCGTCGCCCACGAATTGCACTACCTCGATGTTTCCGACGAGGTGTGCAAAATGCGCCTACGAACTCGCAATGCCACGGGCTCTCATCCTTTTGCGCCCACGGATACCGAGTTTAACGAGATCACCCGACATTTCGTGCCGCCCTCTAGCGACGAAGGCTTCCACATCGTTCGCTACGCACAGTAGCCAGTAAGGTTCTCGACGCTTTTGAACGTCCATTACCGGCCGACCGTCGCCTTGCGTTGCAGGTGACGAGCCGACACGCCGCAACGGGCCGAGGTCGGCCCATTGCAGTCTTCCACCGAGCATGGCTTGGCCGTCCGGACGTTCATGCTCAACGTCGAGCGGACCACCGCTGCTGGGCGCTCGCCGGTGTGCCGTGGTAGGCGACTAGTGCGCAGAGAACAGCTCGACCACGCTCTGAGGAGCGTGGTCGCCGAAGAAGCGCCGGTGATTCTGCGCCGTTTGGTCGGCAAAGGAGGCGCTGCGAGGAAAAAGCGCCGCTTCATACGTTGCCAATGCAGCCTCGATATCGCCAGGGTGGTTGCGCAGCGCGCGGCCCAATTCGGCGCCGTCATAGATGGCAAGGTTGGCCCCTTCGCCAGCAAATGGCGACATCAGATGGGCGGCATCGCCCACAAGCGTGACGCCGCTGACGCGATTCCAACGGTGATCGATCGGCAGGGCATGGATAGGCCTGACGACGGGCACCGTATCGCTATCCGTAATCAATGCCCGTAGCTTGGGTGCCCACCCTTCGAATTCGTTTGCGAGGTGACGCAGGGCCGTCGTCGGCTGACTGAAGTCGATGGCGCCGAACCACGATGGCGACTTGGTTAAAGCGACGTAGGTATGCAGGTTACCGTTGGCGTAGTGGTGCGCCAGAATGCCTTTGCCCGGTTCAACGGCCATCAACGTACCGCTGCCGATGGCATCCGCGCTGGCTTTGTATCGGTTGTCGCCGTCAAAGAGATGGGTCTCGACGAAGGTGGTGCCGACGTACGCCGGCGTGGCGGCAGAAAGAAGCGGGCGAACTCTCGACCAGGCGCCGTCGGCCCCGACCAGCAGATCCGCCGTGGCCGTCGAGCCATTGGCAAAGACCAGATGATGCTGTCCGTTGTCATGGCGATTTGCCTTGACGAGCTTGCGTCCCCACACAATAGTCTCGGGAGGAAGGGCGTCGATCAGCAGACGACGTAGCGCGCCTCGGTCCACCTCAGGTTTGGCCGTGCCGCCCGAGCTGGGTTTGTCGAGCAGGACATGACCGTGTCTGTCCACGACACGCTTGGCATCCTCGCTCGGAAGCGTGAGCGCGAGAAACGCGTCGTGGAGTCCCGCGGCTTTCAGTCCAAGCTGGCCGTTGTATTCGTGGATATCGAGCAAGCCGCCCTGCGCCCGCTCATCGGGCGAGGCTTCGGCTTCATAAATCGTCGAAGGAATCCCGTCGATGTGCAGAACGCGTGCGAGCGTCAGGCCGCCAAGGCCGGCGCCTACGATGGCAATGCGTGGATGTTTCGATGCAGGGAAGTGATCCGGGTAAGTGCTCATGACGCGCTCCGATGACTGCAGACCCGCGCGTCGACGCGCGATAGTACGCAGCAAGGTCCGACATACGTCGGGGGAAGCGCTGGTCGACCTAGCTCAGATGCGTCGGTGACGTGTATGCGGCTGTCTGATGGCGTAACTCGGAGCTGCGGCAGACAGTCGTTTTTCGCGATCGTTGAGAATCAAGTATCGCATAGGCCGTTCCGGCCTACGACCTGTCCCAAGAAGTTCTATGATCCGACCGACACAATGCGCAAGCCGAGAAAACGGCCGGTCATCGACTCGATCGCGAACGGTCATCGTCGTACAACCATTTGCAGTGGAGGGTAGGCTGCCAGACCGTGATGGCGATTGGGTTTGCCTGATACGCTAGCGCGTCGCCGGGTGCAGGTGACCTTATCCCCGTAGCTGTAGCGACCTAAAAGAGTGAATTCGGCACTGCAGAGTTCATCCGGACCGTCTCTGCGAACAACGCTGGCGTGCGGTCAGCTAGCGACGAGTGCGGACGAAAATGATCGTAGTCGACTCTCCACGATTCGATCTTTTTCAGGCGTCTTCCAGCGAAAGAAACCGTGCGTATTCAGGCATTCGTCGCGCAGGCGACCGTTGAATGAGCGTTCTGATTCGGCTTGCCCGGTTCGATGAGACGCAATTGCACGCCGCCGGCGCGCCCCGGTCAAGACCATTCTGGTCGAGAGGTTGATGACCTCGTTTTTGCCGTCTGCTTCATTCCTTCATCTCGGGAAAGATACATCCGCCATGGCGCACCAGCGCCTTCAACTCTTCGTTGACCTCGCTGGGGCTTCGACTTAGTCGATCCACCAGCCCCTTGCTGTGCCGCACGTACGACTTCGAATCGTATTTCGCGCTCCAAAGAACGATGGTAAGCACGATAGGGATGAGGTCCAGGCCCTTCTCGGTCAGCGTGTAGAAGTCCTTGCGCCTGTCGTCGGGGCTAGGCGCCTTCGAGAGAATTCCCTGCGCCTCAAGAAAGGCGAGGCGCGAGGCAAGCACATTGGTCGCGATGCCTTCTTCCGATTTCAGAAACTCGCCATACGTCTTTTTGCCCGCAAAAACGATGTCGCGAATGATCAAGAGCGACCATCGGTCGCCGAAGATCTCCACGCCGTAGTTCACGGCGCAGTGGGACCGAACGTCTTCTTTCGATGTCGTCTTCATGGCTGCATATTAGCATTACTTGTATTTAGCAAGTAACTTGTAATTTGCAAGTGATAGGTCCAACATGGCCTGCACGTCGAGCGCCGTCGCTAGTTCGGCCGGCAATCCATGAACGATCAACCCCACGTTTTACACGGCGCGGGCACCCCACCTCACGAGGAGACTGCGCATGAGCATTGTCAGCATCATTGGCTCAGGTGGGATGGCCGCCGCGATCGGCGGCCTCGCTACCGGGGCCGGACACGCCGTTGAGGTGATAAGTCGCGACGCCGCCAAGGCGCGGGCGCTGGCTGAGCAGTTTGGAGTTGGCGCAATAACGGGAACGTTCGGTGCGGCCCCGACAGGAGAGCTAGTCATTCTGGCAGTTCCCTATGCTGCCGTTCTCGATGTGGTGAAGCAGTACGGCGGAGCGCTGGCAGGCAAGCTTCTTGTCGACATTACCAACCCCGTCGACTCCGACCTCACGAGCTTTGTGACCCCAGCGGACGGTTTCGGCGCGCTGGAGATCGCCAGGGCCGCCCCTGCCGACGCGAAAGTCATCAAGGCGTTCAACACTCAGTTCTCTCACGTCCTGGCCGCCGGGCCCGTGGAAGGCCACCCCTCGTTGGACGTGTTCATCGCCGGGGACGACGCAGAGGCGAAGGCACGTGTTTCGGCGTTCGTCGCGAGCCTCGGACTGCGCCCCATGGATGCTGGACAGCTGTCCATGGCACGGACGTTGGAGCACGTCTGCCTGCTGTCATTGGGCCTCATGACCTATTCGGTCAAACACACCAATTTCGCGATCGGCGTCAGCCTCGTCGGCTGAGCGCACGCGCACCCGCACGTCTCGTACCACACTCTAAAAGGGTTAATAACATGCACGTTTTTGTTACCGGCGGCACCGGCCATTCCGGTCCGTACATCATCTCCAATCTTATCGCCGCCGGCCATGAGGTCACTGCGCTGGCTCGGTCCGAGAGCTCCGCAGCGGCGGCAGCGGCGCTGGGCGCCACGGTACGTCGCGGCAGTCTCGAAGATCTCGACGGGCTCAAGGAGGCGGCCGCAGCATCAGACGGCGTCATCCACGTCGCGCACCGGCAGGACCTGATGCCCACCGGCGGTATCAACGCCGTTGCGGCCGCGGAGCTTGAGATCATGCTCGCCTATGGCGAAGCACTGGCGGGGAGCGGAAAGCCGTTAGTCGCGTCGGGAAGCGTCGGCTCGCCGGGGTGGGAGGGCCTGGGCCGGCCGGCCACCGAGGAGGATCCGCCGCTTCCCGGCGGCGATCTGTACAAGAACACCCTGCGGGTTCGGAACATCGTGGAAACCACGGTGATCGGTCTCGCCGAAAAGGGCATACGGTCTTCGATCGTGCGGCTCCCCGAGATCATGCACAGCGCCACCGATAACGCCGGCTTCCTTCCGCTGTTGATCGGGCTGGCCAAGGAAAAGGGGGCGGTCGGCTACCCCGGAGACGGCGCCAACCGTTGGGGAGCCGTGCACGCTCGCGACGTCGCCACCGTGTTTCGCCTGGCGCTGGAGAAAGGCCCTGCGGGCAGAAGCTGGCATGCCATCGCCGAAGTGGCTATCCCGTACCGCCAGATCGCCGAAGCTATTGCCAGCCGGTTGAATCTGCCGGCCGTGCCTATTCCCGCGGACGTGCTGATGCTGCCCGGCTACTTCGGGTTCCTTGCGAATCTGGTCACGCTGGACACCCCGACATCGAACGCCATCACACGCCGGGTTCTTGGCTGGGAACCGACCCAGCCCGGACTCTTCGCCGATCTCGATAGCGGTCATTACTTCCCGATCGACCGATGAGGTGACAGCACACCGCCAAGCGCACTGCGCCCGGCGGGTGGCCGAACCGCGACGGCGTAATTCGTCTAGAAACATTGAATATCCTGATTTCAGAACGGAGACTGCACATGAGCACCATCAGCATCATCGGTTCGGGAGGCATGGCCACGGCGATCGCCGGCCGTATCGCCAAGGCCGGACACACCGTCGAGGTGATCAGCCGCGATCCCGCCAAGGCGCAGGCGCTTGCCGACAAGCTCGCATCCGGAGCGACCTCAGGGACCTACGGCGCCACGCCGACGGGTGACATCGTTATTCTCGCCGTGCCGTATCCCAATGCGGCGGCGGTACTGGCCGATTTTGGGAAAGCGCTCGACGGTAAGGTGATCATCGATATCACCAACCCGGTCGCTCCCGATCTCTCGGGCCTGGTTACCCCCTTTGGCAGTTCCGGTGCGCAGGAGATCGCCAAGGCCGCCCCAGCCAGCGCGCCTATCGTCAAGGCGTTCAATACTCTCTTCGGCCACGTACTTGCCAAGGGTGAACGCCTCGACGCGTTCATCGCGGCGGACGATGCGGACGCCAAAGCCCGCGTCTCGACGTTTCTCGAGAGTATCGGACTGCGTCCGTTGGATGTCGGCGGCCTGCCGATGGCCCAGTCGCTCGAGTGGCTCGGTCTGATGATGATCGGCCTGGCCAAAAACGGCGCTGGAACTTGGAACATCGCCATCAGGGTCGATATTGGCTGAGTCACTGCGACCTCGTTCCCATGGGCAGGGACATGACATGGAGCATTACCAATGAGTACCGAGCAGAATGTCCAGATCGTGAAGGATTTCTTCGCCGCGATCGGCAGTGGCGACAAGGAGGGTGTGCTGGCGCTGGTTGCCGACGACATCGAGTGGATCATCCCGGGCGAAGACTGGCCGCTGGCCGGCACCCATCGCGGGCGCCCGGCATTGGCGGCCTTGCTCCAGAAAACTTCCGAGACGATGGAAACTTCATTCCCCAAGGCCCCCGAGTTCGTGGCGCAGGGAGATCGGGTTCTGGTCGTCGGCTTCGCCAAGGGAAACGTCAAAGCCACGAATAAGCCATTCGAGGACGATTGGGTCTTCGCCATGACCGTTCGAGATGGCAAATTGACGAACATCCGCGAATACGTCGACACGCAAGCACTGGCGCGGGCCGCGAAGATGGACGCGTCCGGGCGCGCATAGTGCTGGCTATCCGCGGTCATCGGGTCGGGATAGACGGTAAAACAGCCGTGGATCGCCGTCTCGTCGGCCGCCCTCATCGAATACCCCACCGTAAAGGAGATCGCGATGTACGACCCATCCAAATTATCCGAGTTGATCCGGTTCGCACGAGTCGATGCGGGTTCCACCGTCATCGACGTTTACCCAGGCGACGGCGACTGGACCCGTCTCTTCTCCGACGTCGTGGGACCCGAAGGACGGGTCTACAGCTTCGTGCCGGCCGAAGTCGCCCACTTCAAGAACGATCCGTTCGGCCGCATGCGGACGCTTGCGAACGAGCCTGGCCGGGAGAACGTCGAAGCCGTCTCGGCAGACCTGGTGGCGATGCAACAGGTCACGCAGCTCGCGGATGTCCTGTGGCTGCACCTGTTCTACCACGATCTCCACACCGCGCTGATGCAGGCCAAAGGCGCGACGGCGGCGGACTTCAACCGAGCCGTTTACGAGCGGCTCAAGCCCGGCGGGTACTACATCATCGTCGACCACGCGGCGGCGGCGGGGGCGGCCGAAAGCGACACCCAGTCGCTGCATAGGATTGAGCCAGGCTCTGTCCGCAAAGAGGTGGAGGCGGCCGGTTTCATGCTGGACGAGCAAAGCTCCTTGCTCGCGAACAAGGATGATCTGCACTCGAGCAAGGCGTTCGATCCCTCGATCAAGGGCAAGACCGATCGCTTTGCCTATCGGTTCGTGAAGCGCTGACGGGTGCCGATGGCGGCCGAGGTGGTGGAGCCTGCCAGCTTGCGCGGGCTCTACCCGGTCAGCATCGGCCGCCTGCTGACGTCCCATCATCGCGAAAATTCGCTCGGTCGACGAGTGATCCGTCAATCACTTTCATCACACCGCGGCAAGAATGTTTTCAACAGAATCGACCGATCTCTGATTTAGCGCAGCGCGACCAGCCGCCATCGTCGAGTAGGGCGCTTTTGTTCGGTCGAGTGTTTTTGCGTCAGTTTTTCTAGCTAGGCAATGCAGACAAAAAATCGGGCGACCAGAAAAAACTCAGACTTCGACAAGACCTTTGAACGCAGCGCCCAAGATGCGTAGCGCGTGACGCGAACGACGGTCGTTGAGTGCGGAATAAAGCACAACCTCCTGGGTCGGCAGGGTGGGCAGTGCCAACGTATTGCCGATATCGACGGTACCCGCCGGAGCGCTCCGGCGGGCCAGCACGGCGATGGCAATGCCAGCGGCGGCTGCAGCGCCGACCACGGCCGCGCCCTTACCGATGAAGACCTCTGTCCAGGCGATGCCTGCTTGGTCGAGCGCACGCACCGCGTTCGCGCGTATGCTGCATGTCTCGCCCTGAGTGGACAGCGGTAGCGGTTGTCCAGCACGTGGCTCCCAGCCCGCCGCGGCGATCCAGGCGAAGCTTTCATTAAACAGTTTTTCGCCTTGACGGTGTCGGTCTTCCGGTTGGAGTACCAGGGCAGCATCCAGCCGACCCTCATCGTAGGCCTGCATCACTTCGCGAGAGCCTGCGACACGCAATTCGATCAACAGGTGCGGGTCCTGTTCGTTCATATGACGCAGCAGGGAAGGCAACTCGCTGCCTACGATCTGGTGGCTAATGCCAATAACCATTCGGCGTTGTTCGATGCTGAAGGAAGCAACGGCGCGATCATGCGCACCCACCAAGTCGCGCGCCGAAACCAGAAAGACCGCACCTTCAGCAGACAAGCGCACTTGCCTTGGTGTGCGTTCGAGCAAGCGCCGTCCGAGCTGTGTTTCCAATCGACGAAGCTTGAGGCTGATCGCGGATTGAGTGCTGTCCAGAGCTTCCGCAGCACGGGTAAAGCTCTGCAGATCGGCCGTCAGAACAAAAGCTTTCACAGCATCGAGGTCAAGGGCTTTCATCGCTTATCCATCTCGATTTGAAATGACTGAAATATCTGAAAATGGTGTTTATCCATACATAGTAGCCGACTACGCTGCGTGCATTCGTACGAGAGCGAGAGGGTTTCTCCATGCGCCGATTTCTTTGGGTTTTAGCGCTTAGTGGATTAGTTCCGTTACTCGGTCCGCTTTCAGCTGCGGCCACAAGCTCGCCATTTGAACAGGCCGTGCGGCGTGCCGATAAAGCTGCAGAGACCGGGTCGAGTGCCGTCCCAGCTTCCCTGGTCGGCGCGTGGACGCTGGTTAGAGTCGACAACGTCTATCCAGACGGTCACCGCATAGAACTATACGGCCCGCATCCTCAGGGCCTGTGGATCATCGATGCACACGGCCGCTACAGCATGCAGATGGTGCGCGCGCAGCGCACCGGCTTTGCTGCCAACGACAAGTCCAAAGGCACCGCCGATGAATATCGCGCGGCTGCGCTGGATAGCAATGCGCACTATGGGGAGGTATGGGCTGACGGCACGACCTTGCATACGCATATCGAGCAAGCGTCGTTTCCCAATTGGGATGGCAAGAGCGGTGCGAGCCCTTACACATTGGACGGTGACCGGTTGACCTACACCGTCGCCAAACCGTCTAGCGGTGCGGGGGAAGGTGCTCATGGCGAAGTGCAATGGCAGCGCCTGCCCTGAAGGCGCGACATGGATTACCCAACGTAACTGCGGAGTGTCAGGACTTATGAAAAAAGCTTTGTTCGGCCTTAGCCTGTGCGCGGCGACAGCGATGGCATATGCCGGTATGTCCCTACCGACCTATGTCACGGCCGCCGTTGCCGATAGCGCGCGGCCCCTTGCCGACACGCAGCTCGATGCCAGCCGCAAGCCGGCCGAATTGGTCGCATTGGCTGGTATCAAACCGGGCGACAAGGTGGCGGATGTCATGCCGGGCGGCGGTTATTTCACGCGTATCTTCAGCAAAGTGGTCGGGCCGCGTGGTCATGTCTATGCCGTCGTACCGCAGAGCATTGCGGCGGCGAGGCCGAAGGCGCTGGAACCGATCAAGGCGATAGCCACCGATATGAACTACCACAACACCAGTCTCGTTGTGCTGCCATACGACCAACTGGGCGCCCCCTCATCCCTCGATGTGGTCTGGACGTCGCAGAATTATCATGACGTCTATGGACAGGTCACCGTGTTTGCCGTCCAAGGCAATAGTGGCCCCGATGAAACAGCCAAGCTCGATGCGGCAGCCTTCAAAGCCTTGAAGCCTGGCGGCGTTTTCATGGTGGTCGATCATGCGGCAGAGCCCGGTTCGGGCGGGCGCGATGCCGGCACATTGCATCGTATTGATCCAGCCACGGTGATCACGCAAGTGCAAGCGGCAGGGTTCGTACTGGAAGCACGCAGCGACCTATTGAGCAATCCTCAGGACGCCCACGACAAGATCATTTTCGCACCTGAGATCAAAGGGCACACTGACAAGTTCATCCTTAAATTCCGCAAGCCCCAGTAAACGGCAGTAGAGGCATAGCCCGTTCTGCGTTGGAGAGCACGCCGTTTGAAAGAACGGCGCTGTGGCACCCAATCCAAAACGGCGGGGGATTTCCGTCACTTGGGCTAGTTCGCTCGTCGACTCTTTCCGCGGCTGCCTCGGACGCACGTCAGTGCCTTGCTCCTTTGGCCTGTCCGGATGGCTGCTTATGGCCGAGGCATACGGGTTGGGACTAACAACGCGTGAGTGTGTGAAAACAACAGACGCTGAAGAGTGCCCACATGATCGCACCACGGAAGAAGTCAATTATCGTTGCCGTCGCCGTTCTGGCAACGTTGGCCGGGGCAATGTATTTCTCCCATGATTCCCAGGCGCCGAAGCCAGTTAACCACGTCGGAGACGCTAACGCCGTACCCGTCGAGAGCGCACTGGCCACTCGTGGCGATGTGGACCTGTCATTGAACGTGGTGGCGCGCACGGAAGCGTGGTCCACCGTCACCGTGCGCGCGCGCGCCTCGGGCCAGCTGCAAGCCTTGGATTTCACGCCAGGCGCAAAGGTGAAGAAGGGGGATCTGCTGGCGCAGCTCGATCCCTTGCCTTTCAAGGCACAGCTCGTGCAGGCGCAAGGCAGCGCCGCCAGCGCCCGAGCGCAACTCGCCCAGTCACAGGCGGATCTTCAACGCTACAGTCAGGTGGCGGCGCAAGGCTATATCTCACGCACCAGTTTCGATGCCTATCGGACCAACGAAGAGGTGGCTCGCGCCAATCTCCAGACCAGCCAGGCTGCGCAGGAACTGGCAAAACTCCAGCTTGGCTATACGCGAATGACCGCGCCGTTCGACGGCATCGTCGGGCTGCCCTCGGTCTGGCCCGGGGCGCAGG
Organism: Rhodanobacter sp. ANJX3; assembly: GCF_014200755.1. Classification (GTDB taxonomy): domain Bacteria; phylum Pseudomonadota; class Gammaproteobacteria; order Xanthomonadales; family Rhodanobacteraceae; genus Rhodanobacter. Next base: position 214,124 of record NZ_JACHCM010000001.1, read on the forward strand.
TGACGGCCGACAGCACCGATATCGTGGTGCTGAATCAGATCGAACCCATTCGGATCAGCTTCAACATTCCGGAGGCCAGTCTGGCCGCGGTTCGTGCAGCACAAGCGCGCGGCGCTGTGGCTGTGCAAGCACGGCTGCCGGGTGAAAACGGCTTGTACTTGCATGGCGTTCTGGACTTCATCGACAACACGGTGGACGTCAACACCAGCACCATCGTGCTCAAGGGGCGTTTCGAGAATGCCGACGGCCGACTTACTCCGGGCCAATTCGTGCAGGTGAGTTTACCGACGGTACATTTGACGAAGGTGGTGAGCGTACCGGCGGAAGCGTTGCAAAGTTCGGACAAGGGCAATTTTGTCTTTGTGATCGGCGCGGACGGCAAGGCTCATCAACGCTTCGTCGATATGGGGGCGACGACGGAGGGGCGCATCGTCATCAATCAAGGGCTGGAAGCCAACGAGCGCGTCGTGACGAATGGCCAACTGCTGTTGAGCGATGGCAGCTCTGTACATACGACACCGAATGTATGAGCGCAGGGCTATGAATTTACCCGCGCTTTGCATCCGCCGCCCCGTAATGACGACGCTGTTGATGCTGGCAGTTCTCATATCCGGCGTGGTCGCCTATCCGCGACTGGCGGTAAACGAGTTACCTAACGTCGATTACCCGACGATACGCGTTTTCGCCAGCTTGCCGGGCGCTTCGCCCGAAGTGATGGCCTCCGCAGTGGCTGCGCCGCTAGAGGCGCAGTTATCCACCATTCCGGGCATCGATACGATGAACTCATCGAGTTCGCCGGGTGGAACCAGCATCGTCCTGAGCTTTGCATTGAGTCGAAATATCGACGCTGCTGCGCAGGATGTGCAGTCGGCGATCACCGCCGCACAGCGCCAATTGCCGCCGGACATGCCTACGCCACCGACCTTGCGCAAGGTAAATCCGGCCGACGCTCCGGTGCTGTTACTAGCGATGACTTCGTCTACGTTGCCGGTGTCGCAGTTGGATGAGTATGCCGAGACGCAACTGGCGCAGCGCTTGTCAACGATCGACGGCGTTGCGCAAGTCTATGCTTACGGAGCAGCCAAATACGCCGTTCGAATCAGCGTCAATCCAGATCGGTTGGCAGTAGCCGGCATTGGTATCGATCAGGTGCAGAAAGCCATCGAAAACGCCAACGTCAATCAATCGACCGGTGCGCTGTATGGTCCCAGCCAGCAATTCCAGGTACGCAACGAAGGCCAGCTGCTGCGCGCAGCACCCTATAACGACATCGTGCTGGCATGGCGCAATGGCGCGCCCGTTCGGTTAGGTGATATTGGACGGGCCTACGATAGTGTGCAGAACGATCAACTCGCTAGCTGGTACAAGCATGACCGTTCGGTGCTGCTGGCGATTCAGCGTCAGCCGGGCACCAATACCGTCGCGTTGATTGACCGTATCCATGCAATCTTGCCCGGCTTCACCGCAGGGCTGCCGCCGTCGGTAAAGCTCAACGTGTTGTATGACCGCGCACAATCGATACGAGCCTCGGTGGCAGATGTCCAATTCACCTTGTTATTGGCTGGGATGCTAGTCGTCCTGGTGATCTATCTGTTTCTCGGCAATCTCTCCGCCACACTGATTCCGACGGCGGCGCTGCTGCTATCGGTGACTGGCACATTCGGCGCCATGTTTTTGCTTGACTACAGCCTGGACAACCTGTCGCTGCTGTCATTGACGCTTGCCGTCGGTTTTGTGGTCGACGATGCAATCGTGATGTTGGAGAACATCGTGCGCCACGTGGAGGCAGGGCTCGATCCCCACGAAGCCTCGCTCAAGGGCGCGACCGAGATCGGCTTCACCATTCTCTCTATGACGTTGTCGTTGATCGCCGTGTTTACCCCGGTCATGTTCATGAGCGGCATTGTCGGCCGGCTCTTCCACGAATTCGTAGTAACTCTCAGTGTGGCCATCCTGATCTCCGGTTTTATTTCCATCACGCTTACACCGATGCTGTGCAGCCGCTTCGTTAAGGCGAACGAGCATAAAAAGAAAAACGGGTTGATCATCGTTTTCAACCGCGGCTTCGATATGACCCAGCGCGTCTATGTGCGCAGCCTGAGATGGTGTATGGCGCGAGAGTGGCTTGTTTTTGGCGTGTTTGCGCTCAGCTTGTTGGCCACAGCACTGCTGTTTTACACCGTGCCAAAAGATTTCATTCCCGCTGGCGACAGCGGCCGCCTGCAGGTCATTACCGAAGGTCCGCAAGATGTTTCTTATGGAGGCATGGTGGCGCGTCAGCAGCAGCTCGCAGAGATTGTCGCGAACGATCCGAACATCGAAGCATGGATGTCCTCGATCGAGGCAGGGGGTTCGACCATCAACGATGGCGAGATGTTGCTGAAGCTGAAGCCAGCGAACCAGCGCCGCCTCGGAGTGGACGAAATTGTGCAGGAGTTGCGAAAGAAATTTGCGAAAGTAATCGGAATGCGTGCCTATGTACGCAACCCACCCTTAATCCAGATCGGCGGCTTGCGTTCGAAGGCGCAATACCAGTTCACCTTGCAATCGCTCGACTTGGAAGCACTGTATAAATGGTCCACCGTGGCGACGCAGGCGTTCACGGCGATACCCGGCTTTCAGGACGTGACCAACGACCTCAGTCTCGATAGTCCATCCATTGTCGTCGAAGTCGACCGCAGCAAGCTGGCGCCACTCGGTTTGACCATGTCTCGGGTCCAATCGGCACTCGGGGCTTCTTTTAGCCAGAACCAGCTATCCACTATCTACGGTCCGGCCGCCCAGTATTGGGTGGTGATGGAGATTCAGCGCAATCTGCAAAACGATCCGTCGGTGCTTTCGAAACTCTACGTCACCTCCGCCACCGGCAAGCTAGTTCCACTGGACACGATAGCTCGGTTCGTACGCAAGTCGCAGGTGCTGACAGTGAACCACCAAGGCCAATTGCCGTCGGTGACGATATCTTTCGGCCTTGCTCCCGGCGTCAGCCTGAGCGATGCATTGATAGGCATCCACGACTCGCTGGCAAGGATCGGCTTGCCAGCAAGTATTACCGGCAACCTGCAAGGCACAGCGCAGGCTTTTCAAGCCTCAATGCAGGGAATCGGCATGTTGTTGCTGCTGGCGGTTTTTGCAATCTACTTGGTGCTCGGCATCTTGTACGAAAGTTTCATTCATCCGCTGACCATCTTGTCCGGTCTGCCGGCAGCCGCGGTCGGCGCGCTGTTCACTCTGCAGCTGTGCCGCTTGCCTCTGGATCTATTTGGATTTGTCGGCATCGTGATGCTGATCGGTATCGTCAAGAAGAACGCGATCATGATGATCGACTTTGCCCTGGTCCGGCAGCGCGAAGAAGGCCTTACTGCCGCCGCCGCTATCTTCGAAGCCTGCCACGTGCGATTCCGGCCGATCATGATGACCACCATGGCTGCATTGATGGGCGCGCTACCGATTGCCCTTGGCTTGGGTGCCGATTCGCAGGTGCGCCGGCCGCTCGGTTTAACCGTGGTCGGCGGTTTACTGCTGTCGCAGCTACTCACCTTGTATTTAACACCAGTGATTTACGTGCAGCTTGATCGCCTTCGTATGCGTTTCGTTGACCGGGCGTCCGAATCGGACGGTTACGGCCTCGGGGCTCTTCAAAACCACGAATGAAGCAATGGTTGTGCAATGCGCGGCGGACACCGACCCGGAAAATATCGAGAGGAAAGACTGAATGAAGACAGGATTATGGATGACGTTGATTGTTTTGCTGGGTGGCCTGACGTATTCGGCACCGGATCAGGCACAGGACGCAGCGCAACGCGTCAAAGCGCTGCATGCGCTGCTTGACGAGCAATGGCAGCATACGCTGCAGGAGGATCCTGAATCCGCCACGGTGCTCGGCGACCTGCGTTATAACGACCGCTGGATAGATGGCTCGTTAGCGCATGCGCGAAGCGAGCGCGAGGTTACGGCGAATTTCCTGAAGCGTTTTGTGGCGATAGACACCGCCGGATTTTCCGAAGAGGAAAAGCTCAATCAGCAGTTGATGGTGCGGCAGCTGAAAGCCAGCCTGCGCGCGTTTGATTTGAAACTTTACGAAATGCCGATCGACCAATATCAAGGGGTGCATCTGAGGCTGCCCGCCTTGATAAGTTCGATTCCCTTCGACAATACCAAAGAGTACGAGCAGTACCTTGCGCGTCTACGAGCAATTCCAAACGCGTTGGCACAGGCGACCGACGTGGCACGACAAGGCGCGCGTGATGGCATGATGCCGCCACGCTTTTTATTGGAAAAAGTGGTGGTTCAGCTCAACAGGATCGCCGAAACGGCCAGTACCGACAGCCCGTTCGCCAAACCGTTGAAGCATTTCCCCGACAGCGTATCGATGGCCGACCAGCAACGTCTGCGCGCGGCGATCATCGCAGCCATTGACGATGACGTACGACCAGCCTATCGCAGGCTGGGGGAATTCGTGGCGAAGGAATACGCACCGCAAGGGCGCATCGAGCCAGGGGTATGGAAATTGCCCAAGGGCGATGAGATTTATCGTTTCGACGTCGCGCAGATGACCACCACCCAGCAGAACCCGGAAAGCATTCATGCACTCGGCCTTGCAGAGGTCAAGCGGATCGAGACTGACATGACCGCCATCGCCAAGTCTCAAGGGTACCCAGATCTGGCCAGCTTCCGCGCGGCATTGAAAGTCGATCCGAAAGTACACCCCGTATCGCGGGAAGACATTCTCAATCGCTATCGGGGCTTCATCGCACAGATGCAGCCGGAGTTGCCTAAGCTTTTTGGGTTATTGCCCAAGACCAAGCTCGAAGTCGTGCCGGTCGAGGCATACCGTGAAAAGGGATTTCAGATCGCTTCGTACCAACAAGGTACACCGGACGGCTCACGACCCGGGCAGCTCTACGTCAACACCGGGGACTTTGCTCACCGCACCACGATGGACATGGAGTCGATCGCGTATCACGAAGGCATTCCCGGTCACCATTTGCAGCTCTCCATCGCGCAAACGCTGCCTGGGTTGCCTGCCTTCCGCCAACAGGCCGACTACACGGCTTACATTGAGGGTTGGGCGCTGTATGCGGAGCGACTGGGCAAGGATATCGGCTTCTACAAGGATCCATTGTCCGACTATGGTCGTCTGACCGGCGAGTTGTGGCGCGCCGATCGGCTCGTGCTCGACACCGGCGTTCACTACAAGCATTGGACGCGTCAGCAGATGGTGGATTTTTTCCACGCCCATTCCGACGTAACCGACTCAGACATCCAATCGGAGGTCGATCGCTACATCGTCTGGCCGGGCCAGGCGCTTGCTTACAAGGTAGGCCAACTAAAAATACTTGAGCTGCGCGAGCGGGCTCGAAAGGCGCTGGGAGAGCGCTTCAACATCCGCGATTTCCATGACGAAATTCTCAGCGCTGGCGCTTTGCCGCTGGATGTTCTGGAGAAACGAGTCGATGCATGGATCGAAACGAAAAAAGCAGATGCCTGAATGTTGGGAAGCAGGCAATGCAACAAGCCGATGGCCGAAACGATCAGGGACGATTCCTCGACTCATACATAGGTTCTACATCTAGAGCTTCTGCGCTGGTCTGATCCATGCCCGTCCACGGATATGTATGCGTCTCATACACCATTGCTGGTGTCGCAGATGAGCTTGTCTGACGAGCTGCTCATGCAGCCGGCCAACGATGTCATGCAGCCGGGCACGCGGCTGGATTTCCTCAAAGTCGACCAGCGCGGATGGCTATGGGCCGGCAGTGCCGCGGTCGAGAGCGTTTTCGACGGCGACCGCTGGTCGCGCATCTCCTCCCGGTATGTGAAGGCCGGTGCCCGAAGACCGGCGCTCCATGACGCTGCCGTTAGAGCGTGTTCCGGGCTTGTAAATGATGTCCGGCAAAAGTAAGGACGTCGAAATTGATGGTGAAAACGTGAAGATCAACACATTTTTAGACGCTTGATTTATAGTAGGTGTGGGGCCTTAATCCGGAGGCTGTACAGGCAACCATGCTGGAAATGCCTGAGCCGCGGATGAAGTGAGGAGCCCCTTAAGCACTCATCCAAGGGGAGTTCCATCATGAACCGCATTTATCGCCTGTGCTGGAATCGCTCCAGCGCACAATGGGTGCCGGCATGTGAGTTTGCGAAGAGCTCGTCGCCCGGCTCGGCGCGGCGTCGCGTCATCGGCCATCGTACGGCGATGCTTTCCGTCCTGTCGTTAGCGCTCGGCATGACGGGCCTGGCCTGTGCCGGCACGACGGGCGGACAGGTCACCGCAGGTGTGGGCCAGATCAGTCAAAGCGGCAATACGACCACGATCCGGCAAAGCAGCCAAAATCTTTCGTTGAGCTGGCAGAGCTTCGACATCGCCGCCAACCAGACGGTTAATTTCCTGCAGCCGGGCAGCAGCTCCATCGCGGTCAACCGTATCCTGGGCAACACCGCCAGCGACATCGAGGGCCACCTCAACGCCAACGGCCAAGTGTGGCTGATCAACCCCAACGGGGTGCTGTTCGGCAAGAATGCACAAGTGAACGTGGGCGGCATCGTCGCCTCCACGCTCGACCTCGACCAGAGCACGCTGGGCACGGACACCGTGCGCTTCTCCGGCAACGGCAAGGGCAGTGTGGTCAACCTCGGCACGATCACCGTCACTCCCGGCGGTTACGCGGCGCTGCTGGGCAACACGGTTTCGAACCAGGGCACGATCCGCGCGCAACTCGGCACGGTGGCGCTGGCCGGCGGCACCGCGATGACGCTGACCTTTGCCGACAACCGACTCGTGCACCTGGTGGTGAACGCCAACACCGTGCAGAGCCTCGTCGAAAACCGCCAGCTCATCGTCGCCGACGGTGGTCAGGTGCTGATGACGGCCGGCGCGCGCAACTCGCTGATCGACAGCGCGGTCAACAACACGGGCACGGTGCAGGCGCAAACCGTGCAGGATCACAATGGCACCATCACCCTGCTCGGCGGCATGCAGGCGGGTACGGTCAACGTGGCAGGCACGCTGGACGCCAGCGCGCCGAACGGCGGCAACGGCGGCTTTATCGAAACGTCCGGTGCGCAGGCGCACATCGCCAATGGCGCCGTCATCACCACCAAGGCGGCACCCGGCGGCAAGGACGGCACGTGGCTGGTCGACCCTACCGATTTCACTATCGCGTCCAGCGGCGGCGATATCACCGCCACTACGCTTGAAAGCCAGCTTGCCAGCGGCAACGTCGCCTTCACCAGCGCCAGTGGCGCCAGTGGCACCTCCGGCAACGTCAACGTCAATCAGGCGGTGACGTGGGGTGCCAACACCACGCTCACGCTGACCGCGAGCAATAACGTCAACCTCAACGCCGCCATCACCAATACCGGTGCCGGCGGCAAGACGGTGTTGAATGCGGGCAATGCCTTCGTCAACAACGTGGGCGCTTCGGGTCTGGGCGGCCATTGGGCAATCTACAGCGCCAGCCCTGCGGCCACGGGCGAGAACCTGGGCAGCCTCACGCCCAACTTCATTCAGTACAACGCCCCCATCGGCACGGCGGCGGCAACGGGAGCCACGGGCAACGGCGTGTTCTACAGCACCAAGCCCACGCTCACGGTCACGGGCCTCACCGGCACCGTAACGAAGAGCTACGACGGCGCCACCACCGCGACGCTGGCCGGCAACAACATCACCGACTCCGGCTTGATCAACGGCGACACCATCAGCTCGGTCGCCGGCACATACAGCCAGTCCGACGTGGGCACTGGCCTCACGGTAACCTCGCCGTCGTCCATCACCAGTTTCAACGTCGTCAACGGCAGCATCCCGGTTTATGGCTATACCCTGTCCGGCACGGGCAAGACGGCGAACATCGGCACGATCAACGCGGCGCAGTTGTACGCCACCGTCATCGGCGATCCCACCAAGGTCTACGACGGCACGACGACTGCCATGCTGACCTCGTCCAACTACTACATCACGGGTCTTGCCGCAGGGCAGAGCGTCACCGTGAATCAGCCCAGTTCGGTGGGCTATGCCAGCGCCGACGTCAACACCAATGGCGGTACGACTCCCAATGGCGGTCTGGTAGCGGTCAATGCCTCGTTCGCCAGCACCAACTTCGTCGCCGGTTCGGGTACCAAGCTTTCCAATTACATCCTGCCCACAGCCACCTCGACGACCGCCGCCGCGCTCGCGGCCGACTCGACCGCCGGCTACGGCACCATCACGCCGGCGCCGGTCTATCTGAGCGGCGTGCAGAGCACCAACAAGACCTACGATGCCACCACCAACGACCCGCTGAACATCAGCAACGCCAGCATCTACGGCGTGGTCAACGGCGACAATGTCACGCTCGACACGAGCGGCGCCAGCGGCAACTTCGCCAGCCCCAATGCGGGTAACAACCTCGCCGTTACCCTCAGCGGCTTCACCCTGACGGGCAGCAATGCCACCAAGGTCGCCGACTACGCGCTGATCGCACCGACCAACCTCACTGCCGATATCTACCAGAAGGCGCTCACCGTTGCCGGCGTCACCGCAACGGACAAGGTGTACGACGGTACGACGACCGATACCCTGGGTACTGGCAACGCCGTGCTCAGCGGCTTCGTGAACGCTGCCGACCAGGCATCGACAACGCTGACCACGAGTTCAGCCACCGGTGCCTTCAGTCAGGCTGACGTCGGCAACGCCCTCGCGGTGACGGTCAACGGCCTTACCGTCAACAACAGCAATTATTCGGTGACCCAACCGACGGGCCTCACTGCGAATATCACGCCGGCGTCGCTGACCATCGCCTTCAGCGGCAGCGCCAACAAGATCTACGACGGCACCAATTACGCCACGCTGTCCACGCCCAACTTCACGGTCAGCGGCGCCGTGGCGGGTCAGACCGTCGCGGTGAACCAGGCTCCGGCGGTCTACACCGGTGCCGATGCGCCCAATGTCGGCACGGATACGGTGACCGCGACGTTGCAGTCGTCCGATCTCACCTTCGCCAGTGGCGCCAAGGCCGGCAACTACACCTTCAATACCAGCGTCGTCGGCAGCGGCAGCATCACGCCGGCGCCGTTGACGATAGCCATCAATAACAATCCCACCCGCACGTTTGATGGCACCGAGGACACCTCGGCCTCACTGACTGCCGGCAACTTCGTGCTGTCTGGCGTGATTCCAGGTCAAACCATCAACCTGGACGGCGCCTTCGCGGGCAATTACTACGACACGTCCAACGCCGCCGCGCCGGGGGCAGCCAGCTACGAGGGCAACGCGGGCACGTGGGGCGTAGTCGCGGCGCTGACCGGCGCCAACTTCTCGGCAGGCAGCAGTACCTCGCTGAGCAACTACCAGTTGCCGACCACAGCGCTCGGCTACGGCACCATCCTGCCCAAGGCGTTGGGCGTAAGCATTGTCGCGGGCATTACCGGCGCCAGCAAAACCTACGATGGCAACACCTCGCTCACGCTGACCCCCGGGAATTTCAATCTCTCGGGTTTCGTGAACGGCGACAGCGCCACCGTGAACCAGAACATCGCCGGCACCTTCGCCACCAAGAATGTCGGCTCGCAGCCGATTACCGCCACGTTGCAGGAATCGGATTTCAATTTTACCGGCAGCGACGAGGGCAACTACACCTTCCCGGTGATGGCCTACGGCACCGGCACCATCAATCCGGCAACGCTGACCGTCAGCATCATCGGCAATCCCACCAAGACGTACGACGGCAACACCACGGTGCTGCCGCTCACGGGGGGCACCCAATTGGGTACGGCCGCGTGCCCGACAGCCACGTGCAACTTCCAGGTCGCCGGCTTCGTCAACGGCGAGGGCGCCACCATCAATCCGACGGCGTCGTTTACCTACGCCACGGCGAACGTCGCCCGCGACAGCAATGGCAACGTCGTCGGGGGCACCGATGTCATTACCGGCTCGCTCACGCAGAACAACTACATCGCCAACAGCGGCACGCTGCTCTCCAACTACACCCTGGACTACGCTCCCACGGGTAACGGCACGATCAACCCGGCCAGCCTGTACGTCAACGGCGTATATGCGCAGAACAAGATCTACGACGGCGGCACGGGGGCGCTGGTCAACATCAGCAACGGCCAATTAGCCGGACTTGCCGACGTGGACAAAAATGCTGGCGACATCACGCTGAGCATCGGCAATTCCACCAGCAGCACGGCCGACGGGGTCAGCGGCAGCACGGGCGGCACCCTCGTCCCCAACAGCAACGGCAGCTTCACCGCGACCGGTTCGCCAGTAAGTGGCGCATTCGCGAGCGCGAATGCGGGCAACGGCCAAGTGGTAACTACCACCTTCACCCTCGGCGGCAGCTCGGCCGGCAACTACACCCTGGAACCGCTCACCCTCACGGCCAACATCGCGCCGCGCCCGCTGTCGGTGACCGGCATCTCGGCCAACAACAAGTCTTACGACGGCACCACGGCTGCCACCTTCACCTTCACCACGCCCAGCTTCAGCCAGGCCGGCGGCACCGGCTCATCCGTCAATGGCCTGCTGTCGCAGGATGCGAGCAACGTTTCGCTGAACCAGGGCAGCGGCACGGGCACGTTCGCCACGCCCAACGCCAACACGAATCCGAGTGGCGCCTTCCTTTCGACCAATGGCCAGCCCATCACCGTGACCGCCAACGGCTTCACGTTGAACGGCAGCGCGGCCAGCAATTACGTTCTGAGCCAGCCCACGGGCCTCAGCGCCGATATCGCGCAGGCACAAATCACCGCCAACCTCACCGGCAGCATCACGAAGATGTACGACGGCACGTCGACCATCACGATTCCTGCGGCCGACTACAGCACCAGCGGTTGGGTGGCTGGCCAGGGCGGTACGATCACTCAGACGCAGTCCGGGTATTACGGCGACCCCGGCAGCCCGCAGTCCAACGCCGGCACCTACGACGTCACCGCTAACCTGGTGTCGTCCGACTGGAAGCCGAACGCCGGCACGTCGCTGTCGAACTATGCGCTGCCCTCGCAGGTGGTCGGCAACATGATCGGCACCATCGCGCCCCTGGTGCTGAACCTCAGCGCCACGCGCGTCTATGACGCCACCACCGATATCTACTCCAGCCTGTCCGGCAACGTCACCAACGCCGACAACGCCAACGTGTTCGGCACATTGAACGGCATCAACGGCGACCAGTTCACCGTGACAGGGCAGGGCACCGCGTCGAGCAAGAACGTGGGCACCTACACGGGCGGCAACTTCACCCTCGGTACGCTGGCCTTGCAGGCCAGCAGCGGCAACGCCAACAACTACACTCTGGTGGGCGGCGTCGACACGTACACCATCACCAAGGCGCCGTTGGACGTCACTGGCGCCACGGTGGCCACCAAGGTTTACGACGGCACCACGACCGCGTCGGTGAACGGTGCGACCCTGACTCAGGGCAACGTGAAGGGCGACGTGCTGGGCTCCGACGTCGTTACGATCGGCAGCAGCAACATCGCCGGCACTTTCAGCGACAAAAACGCCGGCAATGGCAAAACCGTCAACATCACCCCGTCAGACGTCGGCGGCAGCGATGCCGGCAACTATCAATTGGTGCAACCCGCGAACCTGACGGGTGATATCACTCAGCGTCCCGTCACCATCGGCGGTTCGCGCCAGTACGACGGTACCGACACCGCGGTCGGCGGCAGCGGCGCGACCTGGCAGAATCCCGGCGCCGTTTCGGGCAATGCATCCTCTGGCGTGGTGAGCGGTGACACGGTCAAGGTCAACGGCGGCATCGGTTCGGTGGCGCTCGCGGATGTGGGCACATACAACAGCGATGGCTCCGGCGCGGGTACGTTCGACGCTACCGGCCTGACCTTGAGCAACACCAACTACGCGATCGCCTCCACAGGCAACTCGTTCCAGATTACGCCGATGGTTCTTACCCTCTCCGGCACGCGCGTGTACGACGGCAGCACCAATGCCGACGCCGATCTGGTTACCTCGCTCAATGGTTCCAGTTCGGGTATCAGCGACTGCGGCGCCGATTGTGTAACGCTCACCGGCGCAAACGGCGAAAAGCTGAACCTCGCCGGCACCGGCACCGGTGCTCTGTCTTCCGCGAATGTGGCCGGTACGAGCAGCAGCCCCACGAAGGTGTCGTTCGTCACCAGTGGCGGCGGTATCGCCGGTCTCACGCTGAATGGCAACAGCGGGGCCAAAGCCAGCAACTACACACTGGCCGGTGGCGTCACCATTACGCCTTACGTGCTCAGCTTCAGCGGCACGCGCGTGTACGACGGCACCAACAAGGTCAACGCGGGCAATCTCGTCGATGCGACAGCGGGCAGCGCCACGCTGGGCAGCACCACGTTCAGCGGGGTCGGCACCGACATGTTCACCTTGAGCGGCACCGGTTCGCTGGGCAGCGCAAACGCCGGTCACTACGGCGGCACGGCAAGCGGCACCAGTGGCACCCCTTCCGGCACGCAGGTCGGCGTGGGCGGGTTGACGCTGGTTCCCGTCAGCGGCATCAGCAACAACTACACCTTGGTGGGCGGCAACGATACCTACGACATCAGCCAGGCCGTCATCACGCTGACCGGCGTGCGCCAGTACGACGGCACGCAAACCGTGAACGGGAATGGCAGCGTCGTTCTCATCGACGGCACCCCTGCCAGCTGCACCGCTGGCAACACATGCTGGGGGGTTTCAACCAGCAACGTGTACACCGGTGATCTTGGCAAGCTGACCGTAGCAAGCAATGGCTCCACGGTGAGCAGCCCCAATGTCGGCACCTACAACGACAACGGCGGCGGTTTCGTCGATGGATTGACCCTCGGTGGCAGCGCCGCCGGCAACTACACATTGGCTACCACGGGCAACCAGTTCATCATCGACAAGGCGGCGCTGATCGTCACCGCACAGAACGCCAGCAAGACCTACGACGGGCTGGCCTATTCCGGCGGCAACGGCGTGACCTACACCGGCCTCGTCAACAACGAGACGTCGAGTGTCTTGGGTGGCAATCTTGTCTACGGCGGCACGTCGCAGGGTGCGATCAACGCCGGCAACTACAGCATCACCGCGAACGGCCTGAGCAGCAACAACTACGCCATCAGCTACGTCGACGGTACGCTCGACGTCGGCAAGGCGGCGCTGACGGTCACCGCGCAAGATGCCAGCAAGACCTACGACGGGCTGGCCTATTCCGGCGGCAACGGCGTGACCTACACCGGCCTCGTCAACAACGAGACATCGAGTGTCTTGGGCGGCAGCCTTGCCTACGGCGGCACGTCGCAGGGTGCGATCAACGCCGGTAACTACAGCATCACCGCGAGCGGCCTGAGCAGCGGCAACTACACCATCAGCTACGTCGACGGTGCGCTCGACGTGGGCAAGGCGGCGCTGACCGTCACCGCACAGAACGCCAGCAAGACCTACGACGGGCTGGCCTATTCCGGCGGCAACGGCGTGACCTACACCGGCCTCGTGAACAACGAGACATCGAGTGTCTTGGGCGGCAGCCTTGCCTACGGCGGCACGTCGCAGGGGGCGATCAACGCCGGCAACTACGGCATCACCGCGAGCGGCCTGAGCAGCAACAACTACACCATCAGCTACGTCGACGGTACGCTCGACGTCGGCAAGGCGGCGCTGACCGTCACCGCGCAAGATGCCAGCAAGACCTACGACGGGCTGGCCTATTCCGGCGGCAACGGCGTGACCTACAGCGGCCTCGTCAACAACGAGACATCGAGTGTCTTGGGCGGCAGCCTTGTCTATGGCGGCACGTCGCAAGGGGCGATCAACGCCGGCAACTACGGCATCACCGCGAGCGGCCTGAGCAGCGGCAACTACACCATCAGCTACGTCGACGGTGCGCTCGATGTCGGCAAGGCGGCACTGACCGTCACCGCACAGAACGCCAGCAAGACCTACGACGGGCTGGCCTATTCAGGCGGCAACGGGGTGACCTACACCGGCCTCGTCAACAACGAGACGTCGAGTGTCTTGGGTGGCAGCCTCGTCTATGGCGGCACGTCGCAAGGGGCG
>NZ_JACHCM010000001.1:228217-646269 GCF_014200755.1 Rhodanobacter sp. ANJX3
CAACAACGAGACGTCGAGTGTCTTGGGTGGCAGCCTCGTCTATGGCGGCACGTCGCAAGGGGCGATCAACGCCGGCAACTACGGCATCACCGCCAGCGGCCTGAGCAGCAACAACTACACCATCAGCTACGTCGACGGTGCGCTCGACGTCGGCAAGGCGGCGCTGACGGTCACCGCGCAAGATGCCAGCAAGACCTACGACGGGCTGGCCTATTCCGGCGGCAACGGGGTGACCTACAGCGGCCTCGTCAACAACGAGACGTCGAGTGTCTTGGGCGGCAGCCTTGTCTATGGCGGCACGTCGCAAGGCGCGATCAACGCCGGCAACTACGGCATCACCGCGAGCGGCCTGAGCAGCAACAACTACGCCATCAGCTACGTCGATGGTGCGCTCGACGTCGGCAAGGCGATCCTCAATCTCGCCGGCACGCGCGTATACGACGGCACGACCAACGCGGATGCCGGCGCGCTGACGACCATCAGCGGCCTGGTAGGCAACGAGACGGTAGTAATCAGTGGTACGGGCGAGGTGGGTGACAAGAACGTCGGCACGAACAAGGCGCTGACAGGCCTGGGTAACCTGGCGCTGGCCGATGGCAGCAATGGCGGCCTGGCCGGCAACTACACGCTGGCGGGTGGCATCGACACGCTGACGATCACGCCAAAGGCCATCACGGTCGCGGCAACGGCAGCCGACAAGACCTACGACGGCAATGCCACGGCGGTCGTGACCTCGCTGACGAGCAGCGGCATCGTCGGCAACGATACGGTGGACTTCGCCGATACCGCTGGCACTTTCTCCGATGCCAATGCCGGCACCGGCAAGACGGTGACGGTGGGCGGTATCACGGCCAACGGCACGGATGCGGGTAACTACACGGTCAACAACACGGCGACGACGACGGCGAATATCGACAAGGCCGTGCTGAACCTCAGTGGCACGCGCGTGTACGACGCGGACACCGATGCGAATGCCAAGCTGCTGGCGATCAGCGGCCTGGTCGGCAACGAGACGGTCGTGCTGAGCGGTGTGGGCCAGGTGGGTGACAAGAACGTGGGCACCGACAAGCCGTTCGCGAACCTGGACACACTGGCGCTGGCCGACGGCAGTAACGGCGGCTTGGCCGGCAACTACACGCTGGTAGGCGGCACCGACACGCTGACGATCACGCCGGCCACGCTGACGGTCGCCGGCACCACGGTAGGCACCAAGACCTACGACGGTAACACCACGGCAAGTCTTGGTGGTTCGACCTTGAAGGGGCTGCTCGGCAGCGACAGCGTTGCGCTGGGCAACGACGCTACCGGCACGTTCGCCTCGGCGAATGCGGGCACGGAAAGCGTCACCACCGGCATGACGATCGGCGGCACCGATGCAGGCAACTACATCATCGTGCAACCTTCGGGCCTGGTCGGCACCATCAACCCGTACGTGCTGGACCTCAGCGGCACTCGCGTATACGACGGCACGACGAACGCGGTTGCCAGCGCGTTCGGCAATGGCGGCCTGCTGACTGGCATCAATGGCGAAACGGTGAACCTTGGCGGCACGGGACAGGTAGGCGACAAGAACGTCGGCAGCGACAAGCTATTCACCAGCCTGGGTTCGCTGACACTGTCCGACGGCAGCAACGGTGGCCTGGCCGGCAACTACACCCTGGTCGGCGGCGTCGATACGCTCAGCATCACGCCCAAGACCCTCGTGGCCGACGCCACCGGCACCAGCAAGATCTACAACGGCAGCACGCTGGACACGGTGACGCTGGGCAGCCCTGGCGTGGTGGCGGGTGACTCCGTGCAGTTCGGCTACGGGACGGCCAACTTCTC
Organism: Rhodanobacter sp. ANJX3; assembly: GCF_014200755.1. Lineage (GTDB taxonomy): Bacteria > Pseudomonadota > Gammaproteobacteria > Xanthomonadales > Rhodanobacteraceae > Rhodanobacter. The sequence continues at coordinate 230,045 of NZ_JACHCM010000001.1, forward strand.
CGATCCCACTATCGGCAGCGACAAGTTGGTCACGGTCACGGGCGTGCAGTTGAGCGGTGCCGACGCAGGCAACTACCTGCTGGCAAGCCCGACCGTGTACACCCAGGCCAACATCACCGGCGCGCAGGCGTCGGCGTTCGGGATCAGCAACGGCACACTCGCCAGTGTAGACAGTGTGCTGAACTCGAAGGTACTCGCCACGCCTTACGGCCTTGCCGCGCAGGAAAGCGTGGGTACCTTCATCGGCAACAAGAAGCGGCTGCATCGCCCGGTGGAGCGCAACGTGTCGCGCGGCGATTTCAGCTCGGGCCTGGCCCTGAAGGTGATCGATGGCGGCGTGCGCCCGCCCGCGCAGGCGCTGCCGTGAGGGAAGTGAACCGCATGTCCCGAACGATTCACTTTTCTTCAGTCAACCCTCTTCAAGTGAAAGCCATGAACACCAAGTCTTGTCCCGTACTGCGCCTCGGCACGCTGGCCGCCATGATGTCGCTGGCCTTGTCAGGCGCGGTGCATGCCCAATCCGTGCCCACCGGCATCCCCAGCACCGGCGGCATCAACAGCGGCCTGCTGTTGCAGCAGGCGCCGCAGCAGCCTTCGACGGTGCCGCCATCCGATCTCGACCTGCACATGCTGCATTCCGAAAAGCAGCCGGCTGCCGATTCGCGGCCTTTCATGGTCAAGCGCATCCAGATCACCGGCAACACCTTGCTATCCGATGAGCAGTTGCGTTCGCTGGTGATCGGTTACGAGGGAAAGGCGCTGACGCTGGGCAATCTCAGCGATCTGGCCGACGTCATCAGCGCAGCCTATCTGCGCGCCGGCTACCCGCTGGTGCGCGTGTACGTGCCGGCGCAGACCCTGGCCGATGGCGTGGTGAAGCTCGCGGTGGTCGAGGCGCGCTATGGCAAGGTCGTGCTGCAAAACCAGAGCGCCGTCAAGGACGGTCCACTGCAGTCCACCCTGGCGCCGCTGCAGCCGGGCCAGCCGGTGTCGAACGACACGCTGGAACGCAGCCTGCTGCTGCTGTCGGACATCCCCGGCGCACAGGTCAGCTCCGCGATCAAGCCCGGTGACGCGTCGGGCACGTCGGATCTCGTGGTGGACGTGACCTCGGCGCCGCGCTACACGGGCACACTGGGCGTGGATGACTACGGCAACGAATACACCGGCCGCGCGCGCGCCACCGGCAGCTTCGACGTGAACGGCCTGCTGCACGAAGGCGATCTGCTCGACTTCAGCGCGGCCAGCTCGGGCGGCGGCATGAACTACGTGCAGGGCGGCTACCGCTATCTGCTGAACGGGCAGGGCACCACGCTGCGCGCCGGCGTGTCGTCGCTGCACTACAACCTGGAGGATGAGCTGTCGCCACTGGATGCCTACGGCTCGGCGCTGGTGGGCAGCCTCACGCTGACCCAGCCCATCGTGCGCAACACCGCGGCCAACCTGTACGGCCAGATCGAGTTCGACCGCAAGCTGCTGAAGGACGACATCGGCCTCGTCGGCATCGACACCGATCGCCAGGCCAACGTGTGGGTGGCCACGCTGGCCGGCGACGAGCGCGATGCGCACGGCATCATCAACTACAACCTTGGCATGTCGCACGGCGACATCGACTACACCAACGGTCTCGCCAACCTCATCGACTACATCACGGCACGTACGCAGGGTTCGTACAACAAGTACACCTTCTCGCTGTCCCGTCTGCAGAAACTGGGCGACGACGACGCGCTGTACGCAAGCTTCACCCAGCAATGGGCGAGCAAGAACCTCGACACGTCAGAGCAGTTCTTCCTCGGTGGCCCCAGCACCGTGCGTGGCTACGACGTCGGCGTACTGGCCGGCTCGCAGGGCAATCTGTTCTCCCTGGAATATCGACACAACTTCACCATCCCCGGCGTGACGGGACAGTGGCAGGCCAAGCTGTTCGGCGACACCGGTCGCGTGGCGGTCTACAAGGACACGTTCGAGCGAAGCATCAATAGCGGCCGTCTCAGCAGTGCCGGCCTCGGTCTGAACTGGACGGGTCCACACAGCTGGACTGCCTCGGCGTCGGTGGCCAAGCCCATCGGCAACACGCCGGACATTCTGCCCAACGTGAATACCAAGACCCGCCTGTGGGTACAGGTGATGAAGGGGTTCGACTAAGTCGAGTAGCGGCTTAAACAACTCATAGTGTTTCTTGATTCGGTTTCGACCGACGAGCGGTAAGAAGAAGCGACTGCAGAATTCGCTTCTTATTACTGAGAAATGACCTCAGCTCAATCTCGCACGCACAAGAGTCGTCGCGCTTCCCAAGCTCTCTTGACACGGTCGAGCGGCGATAGCAGACTCGATCTCAAGGAGCGTCGAAACTCCCCACACAGCGGTACCCACCTCCGTCAAACCGGTGGGTTTTTTGTACCTACGCTTTTTGTAGGTGCAACCGACGCGATGCCTGCGTCGGGAGGGCGGCTAATACAACACCCGCAAGGGGAATACGCCCGCCGGCTGTGTGCGGTTTCGAACCTCCCGACTTCCCGTCCGGCGTCATGCCGTGCACGGGCACTTCGACGGAATGAGGAGGCGGCCATGTCGACGTTCGATGCAAATGATCGGGAAACGAGGGGTTATTTTCTACCGGAGAACAGCCAGCTCCGACTGCAGAAACTGCGCGACTACGCCGAGTTTCTCTCGCATGTCGCGCAACCGCGCACGCCGGACGCAGAGCACGAAGGGATACCCGAAATCAACGCGGAGCAGGTCGCGATCTGCCTGGAATTTCTGGCGGAGCAGTTGGGCCTGGTGCTGAACAACCTCTCGTTTCCAGCCTACCGATCCGAACGCGAGGCCGAGCTGGGCGCCTACGCAAAGCCCGAAGCCGCCGAGACGATGCCCTACGACACGGGCGAGCGCTACCGCTTCGGCATCACCCTCGACCAAGTCGACACACTCAACCAGCTGATCGACATGATTGTGGCCCACGGCGATGTCGTCACCGCCAGCCATGACACCGAGCTAGCCGACCACACACTATCGCTGCTGGGGCACGCCATCTTCAACGACGCACGCGCCGTGCGCGGCATCATCCGCCAGGTGGAATCGCAGCAGCTCAACCCAACGCGCAGTTCGCACACCCACGTCAGCGAAGAGCAGGGCGTTTACGAGGTGGTGCAAAAGACCTCTCGGGTTCGCTGGATAACGAACGCAAAGACAGATTCAGACATTGTCCCGGAGCGTGACAGCGTGCGTGTCATGTCAGGAAAAGCCTTGCGAAATATCGGCGTCTGTCATCGTCGCAATTCAACATGAAAACAATCGGGCAAACATTCCCTTACCGGCTATCGGAAGTGCTTGAGATGCGAGAAAAACTTTCAGCGCGTATGTCGGATAAAGCGAAGTCTCGAAATGAAGACTGGGGCTTCAACTCCGACGATACCTCGTGATTAGCCGCTGTTATGGGAATCAGTTGGCGACTGGTGGGCTCTGGCGCCCATCGCTGCGTGTTTTTCCTATGCGCGCGAGCAGCAAGTACGTGGCGTCGTGAGCGGCTTGCAGAACATTCGCCGATGCTGCCTGCACATCATCACCAGCTTCGTTAGCTCGACCAATCGTAAGGCGAACTGTCCAGATACCATTCTTCAGTAACACCGTGGGCTGAATCGTCGTTGAAATACCCAGTTCTGGTTTGAAAAAGATCTGTTGCGGCGTAAGCTGATGGTCGTTGTTCATCAGGGCTAGAACCGTCGGATTCGAGACGATTTGGACATCGCCGATCTTGATCTGGTCGGCCACCAGTGCCATCACTCCCAAACCGAGCCAGTTCCATTGAGCCGGCGCGTTTACCTTTGCGGGTAACACTACCGTCAACGAGCGTTTTGCGGGACTCATGGACCACGTTGGCAGCTGACGATGCGCAAGCGCGAAGCAGGCGAAGCACACGGAAAGAACGATAGCCGCTACGGCCGTGCCAATGATCCGAACATGGCGGCGCATTGGAGGAAATCGGTACGCCGGGGGGCCGTCAGTCCCGATGGGTAGTGCTTTGGATGTCGACGGCAGCAAGGTGGCGCGGTTGGTCGTCAGCTCGGCCGCGGGCGGACCCGCGTGCACCACGGTATCGGCGATCCAACGGTATCCGACCCGGAGAATTGTCCGGATGATTTGCTGCTCCTTACCGTCTTCGCCCAGGGCGCGCCGCAAGCGAACGATAGTTTGAGCCAACAGACTGTCATTCACATCAGCTCTTGCCCATACCGCCGAAATAAGTTCGTCGCGCCCGATAGGGCGTTCGCGATGCTCTACAAGATAGACAAGACAGTCGAACGCGCTGGAGGAGAGTGGAATCGCTTCCCCATCGTGCCAGAGCTCTCTGGAGAGCGGGTTAAGAAGAAACCCTCTGAAGGAATAGCTTTGATGATTCATCAGCTTGAGATCCGCCGTGCTCTAGAGAGCTATCGGCAGCTCGAAAAAAAAATGAAGGTCGCAGCAGCACAAATCAACGCGACCGAACGCGATCTCCGAGGAGTAAACAGGCAACAGTCGTGCCCAGCGGGGGCAATAACCGCACCAAGCTGGAGGGGATTCAGCTCGGGTGAGGTGATTTTGTGCGTTTAAGTGACTGATTTTTAAGCCGTCATATAAATACGATCCCGTTCGCATGGTTTCCGAATGCCTCTTTTTAAGGCTGAGCGTATCCATCGACGCCGACGAGGTTTGGTCGTTTGGCGGTGCCCCGATGTTGAAGAAAATAAAATTTGAACAGCTCATACCTGGCATGTATGTCGGTCGCATGGAAGGTTCCTGGCTCAAAAATCCTTTCTGGCGGCCGCGCTTTCTGATTCGGTCGAGCGAAGAGGTCCAGGCGCTGCGCACGGCCGGCTTGAAAGGAATATGGATCGATACGGCACGCGGCCTGGATGTGGCGGAACCGGCTCACGCTGACGGACCGCGTGAGGCGGTGCAGCCGAGCACAACGGTAGCTGCGGCTGATCCTGGTAGGCGCGAATCCTCCAGCCTGCCGATGCCGTTCGAGCGCGAACTGGAAGAAGCCTCAAAGGTCTGCCTCCACGCCAAGGACGTGGTTGCGGACATTTTTTCGAACGCGCGTATTACCGAAACGGTCGATATGCGGACGGCGACGCAAATTGTCAGCGACATGTCGCTGACGCTTACACGACACCCCTCGGCGCTGCTAAGCGTGGCGCGAATGCGATCAGTCGACGATTACACGTACGTGCATTCGGTCGCCGTTGCCTGCCTGATGATGGCATTCGCACGAGGCGTGGGCTTCGACGAAGAGCAGATCGGTCGCTGCGGTATGGCTGGCCTTTTACACGATCTCGGGAAGGCCAGGATAAGCCTAGAAATCCTCAACAAACCGGCCGAACTCAGCGAGGCGGAGTGGATTTATATGCGCGAACATCCCGCGATGGGCTATGAAATGCTGCATTCGCAAGATGCCACCGATGCTGGTGTCCTGGATGCTTGCCTCCGCCATCATGAGAAATTCGATGGCTCGGGCTACCCCGACCGGATGAAGGGCGAGGACATTCCCATGCTTGCGCGAATGGTCTCGATCTGTGACGTCTACGACGCGGTAACGAGCGACCGAATTTACAAAAAAGGCTGGGATCCCGCCGACGCGTTGCACCGTATGGCGGGTTGGACGGGGCATTTTGATCCCGTGCTTTTCAAGGCATTCGTACGCACGATCGGTGTGTACCCCATCGGATCCCTGGTCAGGCTGGCGTCCCAGCGTTTAGCCATCGTGATCAAACGACCGCAATTGGCGTCGGCGTCGGCGGTGAATCCGTGCGTACGCGTCGTGTATTCCATTCGCACGCGTAGTTACGCGCACGGAATAACCCTCGATTTAGCTCAAAACGATTGCGACGACCACATCGTTGCACGCGAGGATCGAGCGGCATGGGCTCATCTCGACATGGATGCATTTATCTCATAGGCCATGTTCAGGGCCCCAAACACATTGGTTTAAAGGAAATGCCATGAATAAAGAAATACATGATCTGTCGTTGGAAATGAAGGAAATATCCGCCTTCAACGACGCACTTCATCGGGTCCAGGCGGTGATCGAATTCGATATGAACGGTGACATTATCGATGCGAACGAAAACTTCCTGGACATACTCGGCTATACGCTCGAAGCGGTCCGTGGAAAACATCATCGCATGCTGTGCGATCCAGCCTATGCCTCTAGCGCTGATTACACAAAGTTCTGGGCGCGGCTGGCCAACGGTAACTTCGAAAGGGGCGAGTACAAACGCATCACGGCAGACGGTGAGATGGTGTGGCTCAACGCCTCGTATAACCCCGTGCTAAACAGCGAAGGCGTGCCGTACAAGGTAATTAAATTTGCGACCGATATCACCGCGTCGCGAAATGCGGCGGCGGAAGTTCATAGCAAGATGGCCGCGCTGGACAAGTCGCAAGCGATAGTCGAGTTCGATCTCGATGGCAATATGCTTACGGCTAACCAGAACTTTCTCGCGGCGGTTGGCTACAGGCTCGATGAAATTGTTGGTCAGCATCACCGCATGCTCTGCGATAAGGACTATGCCGCGAGCCGCGAGTACGCTGCTTTTTGGGAAAAACTGCGCAGCGGCGTTTTCGACTCTGGCCGCTATCGCCGCGTAGGGAAGGGAGGCCAGCCAATTTTGCTACATGCAAGCTACAACCCTATGTTTGACGGGGATGGGGTTCTGCAGAAGGTCGTCAAGTTCGCTTCGGATATCACTGCTCAGGGAGAATTGGAGGATTTGGTCAGGCGCCGTGCTGGCGAGTTCGCCCATGCATCGACTGAAATCGCCGAGCAGTCCAATTCCATGGCCAGTGGTGCGCAACTGCTGGGAGCTACTGTCGAAGAAATGAATGCAACGATTGAAGAGCTAACGGCTTCGATCAACTCCATCGCTAGTAATGCACGGGGCGCGGACCAGTTGGCCAAGGATACGCAGCAGGAGGCCGAGCGCGGCGCCAAGGCGATTGATAAGTCGATCGAGTCCATGGGGCTGATCAACAAGTCCTCCGAGGACATTGGTGAGATCATCAAAGTGATCAGCGAGATCGCCAGTCAGACCAATCTGCTTGCTTTCAATGCGGCTATCGAGGCGGCCCGCGCGGGCGAACACGGGCTGGGCTTCTCTGTCGTTGCCGATGAGGTGCGCAAGCTGGCCGAGCGGTCGTCAAAGGCGGCGAAGGAGATTTCGATACTGATTAACGAATCGGTCAAGCGCGTCACGCAAGGTGGCGAAATTTCCAGACAGGCAGCCGAGGCATTCGACAAGATCGTCTTCGGCGTTGCTCGTACCACGCAAGCGATGGCGGAAATTTCGTGCGGCGCTGACGAACAGGCGGTGGCTGCCCGTGAGGTGGCGACGGCGGTACAGCAGATCGCCGAAGAGACGGAAAAGACTGCCGCGACCTGCGACAACATCGCCCGTGCGTGTGGAAATCTGATGGAAGGTGCGGGGGAATTAAGCGCCACCGTCAACCACTTCGAGAACTGACGGAGCAGATCATGCTAGCTATAGAAGCTGCGGTGGACATGGACACTCGACGGGCACTGTTCGCCCAGGTGCGGCGACACACGGGCATCGACATGGCCGATCGGAAGTGGACGCTTCTGCACGGACGCCTGCGACGACGATTGCAGACATTGTCACTGTCCAACTACAGCGATTACCTCGCGGTGCTGGACAGTTCGGCCGACGAAGTAGGGCACTTCATAGACCTGGTTACGACGAACGAGACCTCGTTCTTTCGTACGCCAAGAATCTGGAATTACCTCTGGCAAGAATTTTTGCCCGCATGGCATGCCGCCCATGCGGGCGTCACGTTGCAGGTGTGGTCTGCTGCCGCGTCCACCGGTGAGGAGGCCTATTCGGCAGCGATGCTGTTTGAAGAATTTCACCAAAAGCATCCCGACTTTAAGTACCGCATCCTAGGCACTGACATCGCTCAACGCGTACTCGACGTAGGCTGCTCGGGAAAATACTTCGGCCGTAACGTGGAGGGTCTGAAAAAGGCGCGTCCAGCGATGCTGGAAAAGTACTTCTGTAGTGACGGCACGGCATGCGCCGTTGCGCCTTCATTGCGCACCCATATCACCTTCCGCCGACACAATCTTTACCAGGGGCTAGTCGATCCTGCGTGCTTTGATCTGGTCCTGCTGCGTAACGTACTTATTTACTTTGATAGGGCCGGACAGGAAACGGTGCTGGAGAACGTCCGGCTATCGATGGCCACAGGGGCGGTACTCATAGTGGGCGAATCGGAATCCCTCAACCGTATCCGCACCGGCTTTAACTACCAACAGCCGCTGATTTACCAAAACGAGCGAACCGCGGCGTGAATGGGAACGATATCCACGTGAAAATGTGCGAAGTACGGACTGGCAGCGCGCCGCAGGTGTTGCGCAGTACGCTTGGCTCGTGCGTAGGCATCGGTCTTCTCTGGCGTGAGCGCAACCTATGCGCCCTGGCACACTGCCTGCTGCCGTATTCTCAAACGCAAGCGGCGCAACCATCAGCAAAGTATGTGACGGATGCCGTGCCCTCGCTATTGCAGCTGATCGGTGCTTCGCCTTCTTGTTACAACCAGCTCCAAGCCATTGTGGCCGGCGGTGCTTGCATGGTGTACCAGCGCCGGCTAACCCCCAACGGATTGATCGGCGAGCAGAACACAAAAATGGCCCAGCAGCTGCTGGCGGACGCGGGGATCCGTGTGGTGCATACCGAAATAGGTGGCATCAGTGGTCGTCAGCTGAGCATCCATTGCGACACGCAGCAATATGTCGTGCGTACCTTCGAACGTATCAATTAGAGGAACCCGCTATGGACCGTTCGGCTCTCCCAGACACGCCCGCAGCGCCGAACACGGTCAAGCTATTTGGTTCATTTCACCTAGGCGAATTCGAGCTGGCGCTGCCTATCGATGCGCTGCAGGAAGTAGTGACCTTCCCCGGCACCATCGTCAAGATACCTGACGCCCCGGAGCATGTGCTGGGCCTGTTCAATCTGCGTGGCATGTTGATCCCCATCGTGCACCTGGGCCGCTTTCTCGGTTTACCCGATAGCACGGACAACAGTGAGGCGCGGATCGCTTTGGTCATTTCTGGCCAAGCGCGCCTGGGCTTGCTGTTCGATCGCATCGGTGAGATGTTGAAACTAGCGACGAACGAGGTAGTGCCATCACGCCATGACAGCGAATCGTTGGTCCTGATCGAAAGCGCTTTTCTCTTCGACGATCGCATCCTACAGGTCTTATCCGCCTCCGCATTGGCGCGTCTGCCGGGCTTACCGCAATTACTCAATTCCGATGTGTTACAGCAAGCTCACCAACGGCGAATGACATACGGCAACCGTCATAAGGCGATATCTTTTCAGAGCGGCGGCCGGCAGATGGCGGTGCCGATGAAAGCGATCCAAGAAATTATTCGACTGCCGGAACTGAAGCATTCGGTACTCGGTAACGAGCGCTGCTTGGGATGGCTGGAACTGCGCGGTCGCCCGGTGCCAGTTGTAGACTTCGCCTGCTTCCTTGGACTGAAAAGTCACGGCGCCGAACCGACGAACGGAGAGGATGGAGAAGATCCACGCCGGGTGTTTGTACTGCGCAAGGGTGATGCTTACCTCGGACTGCTAGTCGATAACGTCGGCAGCATTGTTGCTTACCTTGATACACAACTGCTGCCGATGCCGACTATCCGAGGCGAGGAGGGCTTATTCGCCGGCTGCATCAGTTGTCCCGATTCCGGCATGGACGACCTTTTGATGGTCAACGCGCCCGCTTTGCTGGAGGCCCCATTCATGACTGACATAATTCAGGGCCACCGTGATCTTTATCTAGTGGCAGACAGCGAACAGCGCGAAGTCGAAAATCGGTGCCAGCGCATACGCGAGACCTGGATAACGTTTCGGCTTGATCGACTCATGGGTCTGCGTATTGAACAGCTTCGCGAAGTAGTCGATTACGACGCGACCCTGGTGCGTCCACCGGGCGCTCCACCCTACGTTCGCGGCGTGCTGAACCTGAGACAGGCACTGATCATGGTTGTCGACCTTCGGATCCACTACAGCATGGACGAGGCGGAGAACCTCGCCAACAGCAAAATCCTCATCGTCGAACACTGCGGGCACAAATATGGCCTTGTGGTCGACGCGCTGGAAAACATAGTTAGCATCGATACCACCGATAAGCTGCGTATTCCTCTGCTGGTAACCAACCAGCTCAACACTCCCCTGCAGCAGGATCTCCTTGAGTTTATTGAGCTGCCTGACAACACAACCGCTATGCTGATGGACTCAAGGCCGCTCATGGTGCGATTGACCCATACCGATGTACTTCAAGGCGAGGCCGTAAATTAAACTGCCAGCGACTAGGTCGACTGCAACCATCATCAGCCTCGTGCTCTTGCAGCATAAGCACGGCGCACTCGCGGACTTCTGGGGAGAATTTGCCGACTTGTTCGTGGCTCTATCTTTTCAAGAGTTGGAGCCTCCTCAAAAACCGGAGCGGTTCACAAATGGCTCACGTAGCGTGTTGGTGAACGATCAGCTAACGTGCTGATATGAAAGCTCAACTTTATGTTTTCGGCGATTTTTCGCTAGATCCTTTAGCGCGAGAGTTGAAACGCCGAGATGTGTTCATTGCATTGCCCGCCAGTGCATTCGACTGTCTGTCCTATCTAATCAAGCATAGAGAACGCCCTGTTGGCCGAGATGAGTTGATCTCTGCTGTTTGGGGGCGCACAGACGTCAGCGAAAATCTTCTGGCACAAACGATTGTCCGTTTACGCCGTGAATTGGATGATGCCGGTAGTAAGCAGAGCGCCATTCGAACGATTGTCCGTGTCGGCTATCGATGGATGATACCAACGGCAGTCATACCGAAGAGTTTCGATGTGGCGATTGCCTCTGATTTTTCGAACGAGGTTAGTCCCTTCGATGGTTCGTTGGATAAAGACAAGGTCGCAGCGCGGCAGCCACCTAAATCGTCAACGAAATGGCGGGATCTTTACACAGTTCGTACGCGAACGAAGATTGCGCTATCCACCTCACTTGTCGTCGCCGTTGCGATTGCTGTTCTTGTTTTTCTACATCGTCGCTATCAGGACACAGCATTCTTGCCCGTCGTTGCAACGGGCACCGGCCTAGCAGTTGTGTTACCTGCAGAAGTGAAAGCGCCGAACGATTGGCAATGGCTTCAATTGGGGCTTATGGCGCTCATTTCGGATCGGCTCAATCACGCAAAAATGCCGACGATGGCAAGTCAGATTGTCGTAAGCCAACTCGATGTAAAAGTCGGTGACATTCGCAAGGATGCGTTCTCAGACGAACGATTGGGCGTATCAATGCGTATTAATCCACGCGTTTCACTTGCCAACGGCAAGTGGATTGTAGAGCTGGACGCACGCACTTCAGCTCATGAAACGGTGCGCGTCCACGCGGTGTCTGACGATGCTTTAACCGCTGGCAATATTGCTGCGGATCTGCTTCTTGTTCGATTCGGCCTCAAGCCACTGAAGAACGTCGACCCTCCGGTGGCTCAGCAGCTTTTGGTTCAGCGCATCATAACGGCGCGCCTTTCTGCGCAAGAAGATCTTGCCCAGCGGCTTATTGAACAAGCGCCGCCGTCCGTAAAAAATCTACCGGTCATTCGGTACTACGACTCACTACTGAAAATGGATGCGGGGGATTACGGGACCGCGGGGAGAGACCTTCATGCATTGCTGGAGCAATTGCCTGTGCGGCCAGAGACGGAGGTCCTTCGCGGACAAATTTTTGAATCTCTCGGCGGGCACGCTCAGTATGAGGGGGAAAAAGAGGAGGCTTTGAAGTTTTTTGACCAAGCAGTTCCACTGCTACAGGGAAATGGTAACGAAATCTATCTCGGCTACGCGTACGCCTTCCGCGCGCAAGTGGAAAAATCTCTTCAGCTTTTTGTGCAGGCTTCAGACGACGTAGGCCGCGCGAGAGTCAGCTATGCCAGAGCGGGAGATCTGCAGGGTGCCGCCATAGCAGATTACCAAACAGGGCTTATTTTGACCGACCGCGGCCAACTTGAAGCGTCGATGTCATTTCTCAAGAAATCCTATGAGGAGTTCTCGAGGATCGGTGGAAATAAGGCAATGCTTACCGTATCCATTGACATAGCCAACGACCAAAGGCTGTTACTCCACTTTGGAGAGGCTTTGAAAACGACGGATAGTTTTTGGCCGACACCGTCTTTCGTGAAAATACGACCCATCAGCTTTTGGCTAAGCCTTCATCGAGCGCAAGCGTTGGCCGATGTTGGACGGGTCAAGGAAGCGCAAATAATGGTTAATTCGATTTTAAAAGAGAGTGAAGCCACTGACAAAACTTTACTAGCTTTAACTCAAGCGCTTCAAGCAAACATCGCTCTCGTTAAGGGTGACTATAAAACGGCGTTCAACGCTGCTGCGGCAGCAAAGATGCCAGCGCTGAAAGATGCAAGCGATATTCCGTACGCACAAACATGGTTGGTCCTCATTCGTTCGCTTAGAGGGAGTGGAGAGATTAAACAGGCTCGCATCGAAACAAGGGCAATGCGTGAGTGGGTTGCCACGAAGACGCCCGATGATTGGTCTGAAATCTATATCGAATTGGCGGAAGCCGAACAAATCGCTGCTGAGGGCGAGACGGAGTTGTCACTGCAAAAATTTGCGACCATCATGAACCGCGCCCAACAATTGGGGGTGCCCGAATTGTTGGTCGATGTCGGACAATCTTATGCCTCTAAAGCGTTGGCGGCGGGACATATTGATCAGGCAATGGCAATCAGCGGCACACTTGCGCCGTGGGCGACGACTGACATGCGTGCGGCGATGGTTCAGGCCAGTGTTTACCAAGCGCTTGGGCAAAGCGATGCAGCGCTCGCAGCGCATAAGCTTGCGCTTTCTCTGGCGGGTGAGCGGTCGCTGCCTACCGGCAACTAACTTTGAGCCAGTATGTCGCCTAACCTTTTCAGCTGCCTACTTAAAGTCCTGCGCTCATTGGCCGATAGCCTGTATATATTTTGATTCGTCTAAACAAGATAGATCGGTCTTTTAAATAGGGGTCGCTTAACCAGTGGCACGTTATCTGTATCGGATTAAAGCCGCCACCCTCCGCTTGGTGCTGGGTTCGGTATCAGCACAGCGCGCACGTATTATCGGCACTTTAATGACCATGGTTATCTACTTGGCGTGTGTGTTGGCGGTATGGTTCGGTGTCGTGCTGGGGCTGACCGATTTCGGCCGAGCTCGCGTATTTACGCTTATTTTGCTGATAAACCCAAGTCTGTTCTATATAGTGATTCGCTGCGAACTAGACAGTCGTTTGACTGATAAAGAAATGACTATGCTGCAGATGATGTGCGCCATTGTCGTCATGTGCATAGCCTACGCAATACTCACTCCGGCTTTTCGCTCCCTCACGCTGTTACTTGTTCCGTTGGTCATGGCATTTGGCATGATCGGAAGATTTTCGCTAACGCCATCGCAGGGACGTTGGCTTGCAGTGTTCACGCTGACCGCTTATGGCAGTACGATGGCATTAGTCGGATCGCATTGGCCCGCAATCTTCGACCCGCGACAAGAGGTGATCAATTTTCTCATCTTGGTTGCCGTGGTGCCCACCATGTCAATCGTCGCTGCACAAGTGGAGCAATTGCGGGCTCGCATGCATGAGCAACGCCGGGCGCTACAAGCAACGTTGGCTGGGCTGGAGCTGCTTACCAGCCACGATGCGCTGACTGGTTTGTTCAATCGTCGTTTCATGGTCGAGCGTTTGGCGCGTGAGCAGGAGCGATTGCAGGGCGAATCGGTTCTCACATGCATTGCCCTAGTTGACCTGGATCATTTTAAGCGGATCAATGATCAGTACGGTCACGCTGCCGGCGACGATACACTGCGCCGTTTCGGAGAACAGGCCCTGCGCTGTTTGCGCGAGACCGATGTGATCGCGCGTTGGGGTGGCGAAGAGTTCCTGTTGCTGCTATCAGATACCGACCTGCCCATGGCGACCGCGGTGTTGCAGCGTCTGCGCATGGACATGACCGGGGATACCTTGTGGCTAGACCGTCCCGAACTAAGAGTCACGATCTCTGTCGGCGTGGTTCAATGGCAACAGGGGGAAACCGCCGATCAAGTAGTCGAGCGCGCTGACCACCTAGCCTACCGTGCCAAGAATGCTGGGCGTGATCGCGTGATGAGCGAGCAAGCCGTGTCGGTAGAGTACCCATGAGCCGGGCGTGGGCCATTGCCGTGGGGGAGGAAATGCATGGTCTTGTGCTTGGTCGCGATGCCTCGATGCGGATGGCTGTTGAACGCACTGTAATGGCTATGCTGGTCTATCTGATAAGCATCCTGGCAGTGCGTTTGACTGTGTATTTCGGCTTCAGTGATCTGCAACTAGCGTTCTGGCTGACGATCTACATGCTGGCTGGTCCGGTGGTTTTTTACTTGCTGGTGCGCAGTGGCTGGAGCCGTCGCCTGCGCGATCCGGCTTTGACGATGCCGCAGAACCTATTTGCCGTGACCGCACTGGTCTTTGCTTACCCAACCGTTGGTCCAGTGCGCGCCTTAACATTTCTGCTTGTAGCACTGTTGCCGCTCTTTGGCTTCCTGGCCATGAGTCCGCGGCAAACCCGATTACTGGCTTGGTTTAGCGTGATCGGCTTCGGTGCGATGATGGCATCGCTGGCCTATTTTTATCCCGAGCAGTTCGACCCGCGCGCCGAAGCGTTGCACTTCGTCTTTGCCGTTATCTGCCTGCCTTGCATGGCGTTTCTGCTCAGCGAGGTTAGTCGGATGCGTTTGAAGGTGCGTGCCCAGCGCACCGAGCTAGAGGTGGCCAAAGCTCGCCTGGAAGTCATCGCGGCGCATGACCTGCTTACAGGTCTGTTTAATCGACGCTATATCGGCGAACGGTTGTCAGCAGCATGCCAAGGTGGAACCGCTCAGCCACGCCCTTTGTGTATATCACTGATTGACCTGGACCACTTCAAGCGCATCAACGACCAGTTTGGTCATGCCTTGGGAGATCAGGTGTTATGTCACTTCGCAGCAGTTGCACAATCCCTCTTGCCACGCATCTGTGAGCTCGGTCGTTGGGGTGGCGAAGAGTTCCTGTTGTTGATGCCTGGCATCTCGGTCGATGAGGCGATGGCTTTCATCGACAACATTCGTTCCAGTTTGGGCGACCGCCGGCGTGCGCCTGAAGCGCTCGTGGAGCTACATTTGACCTTCTCGGCCGGCCTGGTCGAAGGCTCGAGCCAGGGCCTAGACGCTACGCTGGAGAGCGTCGACCGTGCGCTTTACCAAGCGAAAGCCGATGGTCGTAATCGTACGGTGCTTGCAACGTCCAAGACGTTGAATAATCCTCGACTTTAAAATCCGTTGCTCGTTTATTCCCGTCCGCAAACCGTGCCATCAATAGCGCGCTTCTTCGAGCAATCCAAACAAGACGTCCAACACATGCTAATTGTCGCAATGGACCCACCAGCCTTTCGTAGACATACGGACGCCATAATTCATGGCAATGACGGTGGTGTTTATGAGTAGCAACAAACATTACACGGATGAGTTCCGTGCCGAGGCGGTGAGGCATGTCATCGAGCGGGGCTTTACGGTGGTGGATGTGGCCACCCGCATCGAGATTCCCAAGCACACGTTGTACGGCCTGGCACAGGCAGCAAAAAAAGGCAACGATCAGTGTCGATTAGGAAGCGTTATCGCGGGTAGGGGAGACTACCTCAATACCGCCCGTTGAGTGGCCTAGCCGATGTTGCAATGTGTGGTGGAACCGACGAACGGGGCGTTTCTCCTTGATGTGAGACGCACCATGTTCGAGATCAGATCGTCGCCAGCAGGCTTCGTCGTTTCAACACGACAGAACAGGAGACGATCATGCGGCTTGATAGCAAGACCGAGACTGTAGAGTTGTGCCGGCCTACACTTGAACCACGTCCCAGCCGTTAGTTGACTAAATAACGATCGTTATTTATGATGAAATCACGATCGTTATGTACGCGCTCGTAAGGGTCACGCATTGTGTGTGTCCCTAACTACTATCGGGAGACTCCCATGCCGCTCACACTGACCCTCACCGAAGGCGTTCTGCCGAAAGGAACCGAAAAGGCAACGTTTTCCCGTCTCTCCGATTGCATGCTCAAGTGGCATGGACAGTCTGAAAATTTGGATCTGAAGCGCAATATCGTCGGTTCGATCCACGTGGTGCCCAAGGACCATACGTTCTCTGGGTCGATGGAAGGCCCGGTCGTGTTTATCGAATGGAAAGTTCCGGGGTTTGCCTTTGCGACCCGTGAAATCCAGCAGGGCTATATCGAAGAAGCCACCGATATCGTCCATGAGGCGTCCAAGGGTAAACAACCTAAGGATCGTATCTGGGTGAATGTCGTACATGCTGTGGATGGGGCGTGGGGCATTGCTGGTCACGCGTTGACCAATGCACAGCTGACGAGTGGCGCTCCGGCCGCCTAATAAGTTGCAAGCATCTTGCGAAAGGCCCCCTGTATGAGGCCTTTCGCTAGTTAGCAAGTTGTTCCAATGCTCGATCCCTAGCTGAGGTGTGAATGTTTGTAGGGCTTCGTCTAATTATTTATCAGCTTTAAAGTCAGGTTAACCGTTGTGAAGCACTTTGACGGAATGGATAGTAGCTAATACAAATATTCGATGCTAATAAAATACGGATTCGTCTCAGCGATTACACGGTTACTTAGCCCAACACGACGGAAGTCGGTGTTCCTTTACAGCAGTGAGGGGGTCGATGCGCTGGCAATAAATGCCTGATCTCTGATTGGCGGCAACACAAGCATCATCTTTTGCTGAGCCAGTGGCAACGCCAGTCATGGGCTTTTGGTTTGTGAGATCAGTTAGCCCGAAATATTCGGCTAGGGCACTATGGTATAAGGCTTATCAGCCGGGACGCTGGCCACGATCAGAAACCGTAGCACTTTGTTTTTTTCGGGGTTCATGAAAACGGTGTGCGGCACATCGGCCTTATCCAGGAACGTTTCGCCGGCATGATAGAGCTTGGGTGTTTCGTTGCCGTAACCCGATTCAGCCGTGCCTTCGATGACGTAGTTGAAGCCTGCATCGGTATGGTGATGTGGCGGCGCGATCACCCCCGGTTGAAAGGCGACGAGGATGACTTCCCGTTCCAGATTAGTGCCGAGTATCGGCCGTCGTTCAAGTATTGAGCGAGTGATCGGCTGGACCGCGGCTACTTCCGAAGCATGCGAAAATCTCGCATCAAAAAGTAATGTCACGCATAACATCGCGACGAACAATAGCGTTTGTGTGGGCAGTCGGCGCGTCTTCAGTCCACACATATTGCGAGTGAAGAGAGTTTTATGATTATAAGTAGTTCGCATGGATCCTCCTGTGGCTTCCTCTAACAGGTTGTTGAAAAACGCCTCGCAGTCGCGACAATGATAGCCCTCATCAATGATTGGGTAGTTGCGGTGCGCGGGGCAGATATCCAGCAGTTGGACATTTTCTCGTATGTTCCGGTGGGCGAACGCGTTCTGACCGATCACCCGATCCGCAAGCTGCGAGTGCTGGTCGATACGATCCTGCAGGACCTCGACGAGGTGCTGGCTACACGTTACGCCGCTGTCGGACGCGCATCGATTCCCCCTCGAGCGGCTGCTTGCAGCAGGTGGTCTACAGCGTGCGCAGCGAACGGTTGTTGATGCAGTTGAACTACAACTTGCTGTTTCGCTGGTTCGTGGGTTTGAACATCGACGACACGGTATGGGATCACTCCACCATTTCGTTCAATCGGGATCGGTTGTTCGATGCCGAGATCGCCCAACGGTTTTTCACCAGCATGGTCTTGCTAGCAAGACTCAATGATCTGGTCAGCGACGAGCACTTTTCGGTGGATGGCAGCTTGCTGGAAGCCTGAGCCTCGCATCGCAGTTTCCGCCCCAAGGATGGCTTGCACGACGGCGATGGCAGTGACTTCCGTGGTCAGAAACGCGGCAACGATACACATGCTTCGACCACCGATCAGGATGCGCGACTGGCCCGCAAGGGCCAGGGCCAGCAGGCGCGTCTGGCGTATCTGGCCAATGCCCTGATGGAAAATCGCAACGGCCTGCTGGTAGGCGTAGATGTGCTTCATGCCACGGGCACCGGAGAGCGTGAGGGCGCCTTGACTGGCCGAAGCGCACCTGCATCGCGGCGTGACGTTGAGTGCGGACAAGGGCTACGACGTGCACGATTTCGTTGACCAGTTGAAACAGCGCGGGATCGGCGCACATCGCCCGCAACACCGCCAACGGGCGGCGTAGCGGTATCGACGGACGCACGGCGCGCGGCAAGGGCTACGCCATCAGTCTTCAAATACGCAAACGCATAAAGCAGGGCTTCGGCTGGGCCAAGACCATCGGCGACCTACGCAAGCTGCCGTGGATCGGCTTGGCGAAGGTCAGCGCGTGGGTGCACTGGAATTTTGCGGCCTACAACCTCATCCGACTTGGCGGTATCGGCGAGTGGTGGCAACCCTCGCCGACATGAGTGGCGTGCGTCAGGCCGGCGGCACGAAAGGTCATCGCCGTCGGTTCACGATCTACCCTTCTATCGCGGAGCCCGTGGATGGGTGTTTCTCAACAGCCTGCTAATGGACTGCAATTTGATACTTTTTGTGCTTGAAACACGATGGATACAGTCACATCCACCTTATTGAAATGTTCCGTAGTCTGCTTTGAATGCCGCAAAATATGCTACAGGTGTAAATATTTCGTATACAAGCCATGTGATGCGTATCACAACATCCATCTGATCTACCAGATGTTGTTTTTATTCGATGGCATGAAGGCATATCCACATTACGGTGATATGGCCAAAAGCTCTCGAATCATCAATTGTCACGATCTAAACGTCGATTTTTTAATCTTGCGCGCCAATCTGATTTTTAGTGCACATTTTCTATTGACTAGATGTAAATCGTTATCTATAGTCAAATAACTATCGTTATCTTCCAGGGGGATAACGCAAGTGGGGGCACATTGAAATGAGCGTTATGCGAGACATCAAGTCACGCATGGGCAAATGTTGCCTACCGTAGACAAGTACGGCCGAAAGCTGAAAGGGGCTGGCCCAGCGAGCTGATGCGTCGCAGCCGCTCTTGCGAAAAACAGACAAAATTTTCCCCACACAGGAGGTGATGTTTATGTTTTCACTAGTTGCTTCATATGTTGAAGGATTTGTGGCTAGCCCCGGGCGGAAAGCCTTTTCGCTGTTGATAGCCACGGCTTTGCTGGGAGCTTGCATAGCTCCTCAAGCAGGCTATTGCAACGACTCCAATGACCCTTACGCGACCTATTTCATTAGCAGCTTTGGTAGCAACCAAGTCATGTCGTTCAACGAGGATACCGGCAAGTTTCTCGGCGTGATTGCCGCTGTATCCGGACCGGTCGCATCGCAGATCGGCTTTCGCGGCGACCTGTTCCTTTCTGCATCCGGATCGGGGCAGGTGCTGCGTTTCGATGGGTATAGCGGTGCGTATAAAGGTGTGTACATCGACAAGGGCAACGGGGGGCTGATCTCACCTTCGGCCCCGAATTTTGGACCAGATAACAAGGTGTACGTTGGCGACTCGACCTTAAATCAGATATTGCGCTACGACAGCGATGGCAAGTTCATCGATGTCTTCGCCACTCACGATCAAGTGGACGGCGGCCTAACCCAGCCCTTCATGCAAACGTTCGATCAGACATCCATGTACATGGCCAGCGGCGGCACCAACAGCGTGTTGCACTATGACCTGCAGACCAAGAAGTTTCTCGGTGCGATCGCACCTCCGAATCCCAGCGATCTGGTTCAACCGATTGGATTGGAGTTCGGTCCCGACGGTAATCTATATGTAGGGAGCGCGGGGACCAACGCAGTACTGCGTTTCAATGGCAAGACCCTGGCCTTCATGGATATATTCGTTCCGCCTGGATACGGCGGCATTGTCGATCCGCACGCGATTCGCTTCGGTGGCCCTAACAGCAATTTGTATGTAGTCAGCACCGGTACTAACCAGGTCATGGAGTACGACCGTGTCACCGGCAAATTCCTGGGCATCATCGCGGACGGAAATCCGGATGGATTGTCGGAGGCTAGGGGACTGACCTTTACGCCGCGTCCGATCTTCAATGTGTATTCCCACGTGGCGGGGAGCAGTTCACTTAGCGCTATGCACGACTTCAGGCACGTTTTCATCGAGCACCATCTCAAGGACTACAGCGATCCGTCGTCGCATGCAGAATTGATGTCCATTGTTTCTTCGGACAAGAATGTCGACATCAACAAGTCGGTGCGGAACGCGCATATCGGCGAACCGGATTACAGCTTTGATCTTGATTTCTCGAATAAGAGCGGTACTGAGCAGTACTACACGATTACCTATATCGCTTCTAACAATCACGGTCTTACGACCATCGCTACGACCGAGGTTGATGTTCCTCCACAACGTTGAGCGCAGCGGCTCGTGATGAGCCGGATGGATATTCCTATTTTGGGTTGTTCTTATCCACCGAAGCGGAATGCCCCGATAATTTTAGCTAGGAGGGTTATGCAAGCATCGATCGATGTATTGATGAGTGATCAACGAAAGTAGCTGAAGTTGTGCGTGTGTTTTGCAATGCTCCCTGCCCGTGGGCGGAGCGCCACCCACGGGCAGGGAGCTTAATCTGCGTGATCTAGGTCAAGCAGTCGGCGTGATGGCGCAGGGCGGCGCGGACGTAATAGGCAAAGGTTGCCGCATAGCGTTTCTCAGTGGTCATCCAGGTCCTGGCTTCCAATGCAAGCTCCGGAGCAAGGTGTTTGATTTCTCCTGCGGCCATGGCGAGTAGCTGGGCTTTAGCGGCGCGCTCGATCAGAAGTGCAAGAATGCATGCTTCTTCGATGGTTCTTCCCGCAACCAGGTAACCATGATGGGCAAGCAGTACCGCGTGTTTGTTGTCGAGTGCGAGCGTGATGATTTCACCTTCTTCGTTTCCGACCGGCACGCCAGGCCAGGATGACAGGAATGCGCAATCGTCGTAAAGCGGGCAGAAATCCATGTGCGACACCACCAGAGGAGTCTCCAACATCGATAGCGCCGAGACGTGTGGAGAATGCGTGTGGACGATGCAGTTTGTATCCGCTCGGTGCCGATAGATCCAGGCATGAAACCGATTAGCTGGATTTGCCATGCCCCTGCCGTCGATCACTTCGAGGTCTTCGTTGACGTGAACAAGATTCGATTCACGTATCTCATCAAGTCCCAGGCCGAACTGTTGGGTACAGAACGTGCCGTTAGGCACGGCGCGGGCACTGACTTGTCCGGACAGTGACGAGCTGTGGCCGGCATCGAACAGAATGCGACAAGTCAAGGCCAATTTTTGACGCAGGTTCCATGTTTGATCGACAAACACTTGCTCCATCGACGCATGTGCTTTATCGATAAGTTCGGATTTCTGCAGAGCGAAGGTTGATGCCATGGTTTTCGCCAAGGTGACTGGTTAATGATGGATATGCTTATATCAAAATATACGGGAAAGTTTGATTATAGGCCAAAAACAATTCAATCTGATTGAAAGAACGAAATTCAGGATAACGAGGGCACGGATGGCTATTCCTAAGATCAAACATTACGAGCTACCTACCGATGTTGCGCTTGCTCGTACGCCACTTCCATGGAAAGTGGACGCAAACAATGCAGCGTTGCTAGTCCATGATATGCAGAATTATTTTCTAAAGCCCTACGAGTCGACCGATTTCGTCAACCGGATCGTGATGAACATCGATGTCATTAGGCAGGCATGCCATCGGCTTGAAATTCCCACTTTCTATACCGCGCAGCCCGGCGGACAAGCCGCGGAAAGCAGAGGACTGCTGTTGGATTTCTGGGGTGCTGGGATGCCGAGCGAAGGCGAGGCGCAGGCGATTGTGCGCGGGCTAGCGCCTGTTGAAGGGAAAGACCAGGTGCTGGTAAAGCATCGCTACAGCGCTTTCGCTCGGAGCGATTTACTGGATCGGTTACGGAAATACCAGCGCACCCAGCTCATCATTTGCGGCGTATATGCGCATATCGGTTGCCTGGTTACCGCGACGGATGCATTTATGGCGGATATCAAACCGTTCTTCGTTTCGGACGCACTAGGCGACTTTTCGTTAAATCATCATGAGATGGCGTTGCGTCACGTTGCGCATTGTTCGGGACGTGTTTTGTCGTCAGCTGATGTGGTGTTCGAGTTGACTGAATAGCGATCGTTATGTAACATCCTGAAATATTATTTTTTGATTTTGACGATTATTTGGCACATTTAATGTTCGTATTTAAAAACGAACATTGGTTATTTTGCGGTCATCCCAGGTAATGAACATTGGCTTCGCTGGGAAGTTTTGTGAAAGCTAAACGAATCAGTTGCGGCGAAGCGTCGCCCAAAGGTGCGGGATAAAAATAGGGGTGGTCAATGCGACAACGATTCGCAAGGAAAACGATCGTCGTGACCGGCGCTGCGCAGGGTATTGGCGAAGCTGTGACCCGTCAACTGATTGATGAGGGAGCGTTTGTTTACGCGTTGGATATCCATCGAGAGCGACTGGTACAGCTATCCATCGAGCTGAATAAAGCCGGCCCCGTCATGGAGGCTGTTGCAGTTGATATCTCACAAAGGGATAGCGTCGATGCAGCTGTGGACCATATCGAAAGCAAGCGCCCGATTGATGGCCTGGTCAATGGCGCCGGCGTGCTGTTTCCGCATTCCTTCGAGGCCGTAACGGAAAAGGAATGGGCCGATACATTCAACATCAACGTGCATGGTACGTTTTTCGTATCGCATAGCGTCACCCGCCGGATGATTTTGCGAGGATGCGGCGTAGTTGTCACCATTGCGTCCAATGCGGCTGCGACACCGCGTATAAACATGTCGGCGTACTGCGCGTCGAAAGCTGCCGTCGCGATGCTTACTAAATGCATAGGCCTTGAACTTGGCAAGCACGGTATCCGCTGCAATGTTGTTTCTCCTGGCTCGACCAATACGGCCATGCTGGCAGCAATGGCTGGGCATACGGATGAACGGCACCGCAAGCTGATCGACGGCGATCAGAATTTGTATCGAACAGGTATCCCTTTGCAAAAGATTGCAGAACCTGAGGATATCGCCAAGGCGGTCGCGTTCCTGCTTTCCGACGAGGCAAATCACATCACCTTGCATGACCTCGTTGTCGACGGCGGCGCCACCTTCTGATCGATCCGACCTAACACGCGATCCACTCTTTACTCTTCTCCATAAGGGCGAAAGGATATGAATAGTCATGAGTCGCAGGAACACGACCGATGGCTTCCGCACGGGTGGCGTGACAAGGAACCAAAGCATATGCCCTCATACCCGCAGGAGGAGAACCTCGCCAAGGTCGTGACGAGCTTGTCGCGCCTGCCGGGCCTAGTGGACGTGGCGGAAGTGCACGCGCTTAAGGTCGAGCTGCGAGCGGCGGCAGAGGGTCGGGTGTTTGCCCTTCAGCTTGGCAATGCCGAGGAGTGTTTCGAGGATGTCAGTTCCGGTCTCGTGCGCGAACAGGTGAAGAACCTTGAATCGGTGCACAAGTATCTGACCATCATGCTCGACATGCCGGTGCTGCCGATCGGTGTGCTTGCCGGCAATTATGCGCGATCTTGCGTGCACCCGACTGAAGTCATCGACGGCATCACGATGACGAGTTACTACGGGGACATGGTGAATGAAGTTTCGCCAGATCCGCGCGGACGCAGCCCGAACGCCAACCGCATGCTGATGGCCTACGAGGCTTCGCTGCACGCACTGAGGGCGATTCGCCACGGTAAATTCAAGCCGTACATCTCACACGAAGGTGCGAACCTGCACTTCGAGGAGGCGCTGGTCCGTCGTGGCAGCATCTCTGATGGATTTTACGCCTCTAGCGCGCATTTGCTATGGCTCGAGAGCATCAATCTCTTTTCTGGCAGCAGCTATCTGGAATTTCTGCGGGGTGTGCTCAACCCGATAGGGATACGTGTTGGTCCGCAACTTTCGGCAGCACAGCTTCTCGACATCTACATGCAACTCAATCCTACTCGGGAACCGGGCAAGATCGTGCTGGTGACAAGCCTTGGGAGGCAATTGAGCGGGTTGAGACATCTAATACAGGTGCTGCGAGAAGCGGCGGCGCCGGCGGTATGGATGTGCGATCCATGGTGGGTAAATTCGGTGGACCGACATGACGCGACCTGCCCGCTGATAGACGATGTTATCGCGGAGGTCGAACATACCGCGCTGCTGCACGCCGACGAGGGCAGTGTGTTGGCTGGCCTGCGGCTGGAAATTGAACATGCCACGCAAATACAACATGGAAAGAGTGTTGCATCGCGTGCTTCGCGGCTCGATTTCCTCCAGGTACTTCATGTTTGTAGCGATCTGGCGCGAGCGTACAGGGGCATTCAGTGACTACGCTGCAGCACCACACTTTCAACAATCCACACCCGGATCTGGCGACAGGTGTCGTCGGCGCAGCCATCGCGCAACGGTTTGAGATTCTGTACCCGGGCCTGTCAAACGAATTCCTTGGCTTATTCAGTTATGTATCGCCCGAAGAAACGCTCTCGATCATCGGGGTAGGCAGTGAGTTCCAGGTCGAGACGCACAAGGAGGGCAGCACGCTTCGCATGCGGCTCATGCATCGGGATGTCGTCGAGCGTGAATCTACCTATCGGCTCGACGGCGGCGATTTGCACGAGGAAGTGTTTCGCCATGCGGCGAGCTTTATCGACGAACTGCGTTCCTTTCTCTCAGAGCATTATCGATTGCCGACTTCAACCGTTCTGCTTGGCGGATGGCGATGCGGCACTCACCCGGAAAACCTGGAGGAGCCGCTGATCTTCACCATACCGCGCATAACGTGCCGGGTGAGTGCCGAAGAGTGTCAATTCAGTTTTTTCGACAGCGAGGAATGTCCGTATCCCGGCGGAGCTATCGTCGACCTACCACGCGACATATCGCCCAATAGCCAGCTTAGGGTGAGTCGTCGCAGGGACATACCCGAGTGCAGGGAGTACATCGATAACCTGGTAGATCTTATAGGCGAGCTTTCGCAAGAAGCGCTAGACAAAGTGGTGATCTGCCGCGAGGTGAGGCTGTTCCACCAATCCGAGCTTTCGCCTCTCGAACTGTTGCAGATGGCTGCCTCAGGCAAGAAAACTGCTCATTACGAATACGTCTTTCGATGGTCCGGTGGTGATGCATGGGTCGGGGTTTCGCCCGAAATGCTGGTAAAGAAGCAGCGCGAAAAAGTTGTGGTGGAACCGTTGGCGGGAACGCGAAAAGGCTCTAACTTCAAGGACAAGAGCGAGCGCTATCGTAACGAGCTGCTTAGCGATGGTAAGGAAATCGAGGAGCATGAGACCGCGGCACGCATGTTCTACGATAATTTGAGTAGCGTATGCATTCCCGAGTCAATCGAGCAGCTTGAATCGCGAGGCGTCCTCGATCTTGGTTATGTGCAGCATCTCAAAAGCACCATAACTGGTCAGCTTAGACCTGACATCAACGTGTTTCATTTGCTGGCCGCGATTTATCCACCGGCGACGATCTGGGGGAAACCCGTGCTACTGAGTGGAGCGCGCATACGCAGTCACGAACAGATCGAGCGCGGTTTCTTTACCGGTGGCTTTGGCTTTTTCACTTTAGGTGATGACGCCAATTTTGCGCTGGCTATTCGCACAGCGAGAATGACCGGTGATGAAGTGCGCGTTTACGCGGGCAGCGGTATCGTCAAACGCAGCGATCCGTATCGGGAATGGCTTGAGACGTCGAACAAGATGCAGCCGTTCCTAAATAACGAGTTTGCGGTGTATTTATAAACGGAGGCGGCGATGCAACTTTCAAACTATCTATTTTTTACGGTGCACTGCGAAGAAGCATTGCAGTTTTATACCGAGTGCGGTATAGGCAAGGTCGTCTCCATGGTCCGCCACGGCGAGAACGGCATGCCGGTGCGAACGGAAGCGATGCGCGGAAAAATCATGCATGCCCAATTTACGGGGCAGGGCGTCAATTTATTTGCCTCGGACAATGACGATGCCGAGCCTATGAGGGGCTCAGCCATGATCTTCATGCTCGAAAATCGGGCGCAAACGGAGCTCCTTTTCAATAGCTTGTCGGAAGGAGGCAATGTCACGACGCCGCTGGCGGTGCAGCCCTGGGGTGACTACTACGGAAAATTCACCGATAAATTTGGCGTGCAGTGGATGCTGAACTGCACAGCGAGGGCTTAGCTTGGGATGCTGTGTTACCCCAGATCAAGTCCGGGTAACCGAGCTTACGCAGGCTCAATACTTGAGGATAAAAGCAGCGAGTCGATTATTTCTTTTTCTTCTTCGCCGCTACTATTTTCTTCTTTGCTGATGTCGGCAGCAATACGCGCAGAGCGCCTTGCGCGATCTTTTCGGCTAGATCCTCGCTGGCAACGGCGCGAGCCAGAGTGACCGCGCCGGTGAGCAAGGCCAGGGCCGCGCAAGCAGCATATTCGTCTGCAGGTGTGATCGGTGACGAAGGGCCTTCCACGATGGTCTTGGCAATGCGGCGCAGGCCGGCTTCGAATTCCTCGCGCAGTGATTCGTCTAGTCGGGCGACTTCCGGCGGCAAGCTTTGCAAGGCGCAGCTATCAGAAAGGTCGCAGGTGCGCTTGACGCTCAGGTAGTAGCGCACGAACTCGGGCCACCACGCGGCACCGTGCTCGGCTTGCAGATATTTCACGCCATCGTGCAACTCGGCGATCCCCAAGAGCATCGATTCCCGGAATGCCGCTTTCTTCGAATCGAAGTGCACGTAGAACGCACCGGAGGTCATGCCAGCTTCTTTCGCCAGCCCATCCACGCCGATGCCGCCGTAGCCGCCTCTGCGAAAACCGCGACCTGCGGCGTCCACAATGCGCTGACGCGTCAACTTCTTTTGTTCGTCTCTATAATCCATGGCTTGCAAATCGCTGTAGATTCAGTCGTAGATATTGTTGACAGCATAACTATCGTTATGTAAGATCGGATAACGATAGTTATGTTGCCATGGGAAATTAGTGGATGGCTTCAACGGCCCTCGACGGGGATGGATTTGTTGGATTTGCCCATTCATTGTAATGGTGGTGCTTTTATTGCGTTCGAAAAATGGTTGCTGAAGAGCAGTAAGCATCGTTCTATGCGCCATAGGCTGCAGCTTAAGCACTTTGTAGGTGTGCTCTATTTTAAATAGTGAACTGATGCGTTTCATGTAATTCGATCGTAACATCGAGAATTATGTAATGCAATCCAAATCGTTTCTTTTTTATTAATCTGTAATCTTTTTTGAATAGCATATTTATGTAAGTTGCCTAGCTGATCCGGCGGTAACATATAGTAACCGGTGATGTATGTTTAGTTTCATACGTAAATCTTAATAATACAGATCATGGCAGCATGATTCGCAGATGGCGAGCGGATTTGGGGGTTATTCGAGGCAGGGATTGATAGTCATTCGGAATAATGACGACTTCGTCCGAAGCTGAGGATTTTTGGGGACTATATAAAAGCAGAACATCGCGGTGATGGTTGCGCAAGGCGCGGGCACGCTTTGCCATGTATGGCGGGAGGATCTCGCTGGATGATATGTAGGCATTTAAAACTTATTCGGCTTAAAGGGATTAGCCATATGTTTCAGGCATATATAAGTGTTGTACATAAAGTCAGCCGCTATGCGTTGTTTTTAGGCATTGCGTTGCATACGATGGTGTTTTCGGCTTATGCACAGAGCTCCCGCTCAACTGACCTCGGTGGCTTGAGGTCGAGTTATTCGAGTCCGATAGCACTTAGTTCGGACGACTTATTTCTGTGGTCGGTGAATCCGGACTTCGATAGCGTAACAGTCGTTCGTACCGACACCCAGCGATTGATTGCAACAATTGCGGTAGGCAGGGACCCTAGGAGCGTAGCCGTATCGCCTGATGGACGATACGCCTATGTGGCTAACTCTGCCGATAGCACGATTTCCGTGATCAAAGTGATTAATGCCGACCCTAATCGATTTTTCGCTGCGTTGGATCGGAGCGCAGCTCAGGACGGCAGACTGACAACCGGGTCGGAACCGAGAAGCGTAGTGGTCTCGCCCGACGGCAAAAGAGTGTTTGTCGCAAACCGCAGCCAAGACACCATTACCTGGATTGATGCCAAAGACCAACGCATCCTGGGTACTTACGACCTGAGGAACAGTGCATGCAATCAACCCAATCATGAAAGGCACTTTCAGCCGGGTGCGCTGGCCATCACTGGTGACAGCCGCTATTTGTTAGTTACGCGCTACCTTTCGTTCACCTCAAACGGTGGCGTGCAGCGCGACGATATGGGGAAAGAGGGCGTCGTATGCCGACTAAGCGTGGACACCTGGAGCACAGCGGCGACTGCGTTGGCAAATCCGGTAGTAGTCCGCATGGCGCCACAGAACAGCGGTTTTCTTGATACGAAAGGGAATGCTACCTACGCGTTTCCTAATCAGCTGCACAGCATTGTGATACGTGGACAGGCCGCATATCTTCCCAATATTGCAGCGTCTCCTTCCGGTCCTTTGTATTATAAGACTGATACGCAGGCTTTCGTTAACGCGATTGATAACGTTGAAGTCAAGCCTAGCGACGCTGGCGACCTTAATCTTCACTTGGGTGGCAGGGTTCCCGAGTCCGGCAAGCAAGAGCTTTATTTCGCCAACTTGGATGCGATTGCCTTCACCACGCAGAGCGGTGGCGGCTATGCCTATGTGGCTTCCGGCGGCAGCGATCTGCTGGTGAAGCTGCGAGTGCTCGATAACGGTGCGCTTGGCTTTACCGTCAATGGCACAACCACCCGTTATATCGATCTCAATGATCCAGATGTGCTGGCAACTAGCGGCGAGAATGCTGGCAAGAATCCTATAGGCCTGGTCATCAATAAAGCGGGCCGTTTTGCCTATGTGTTGAATTATGTGTCGCGCAATGTGTCGGTGGTCGATCTCGATGCCGACAAAGTCGTTAAGGTTATTCAAATAGAAAGCCTGCCGACGCCGGGTTCGGAAGCCGAGAAGATACTGGTCGGCGCGGAGTTGTTCTTTTCTTCGCGCGGCAACTTCGTCAATCCCTCAGGAATTGGATCAAGCAGGAATCGCATGTCCGAGAAAGGGCGGCAGAGCTGCGCGAGCTGCCATCCGGTAGGACTGACTGATGGAGTGATCTGGCAATTCAATACCGGCCCGCGAAAAACCCTGGCTCTCAATGGCACATTTAATCCGAGAAATCCGCTTGATCAGCGCATCATCGACGCTTCGGCGATCTTCGACGAAGTGCAGGACGCCGACTTCAACACGCGGAATGTCTCAGGTCCCGGTCCGTTGACCGAAGCTTTGCCTTGCGTGGTGACGCCGGGTTATCCCTCCGTTACCGAAAGCACGATCGATCCCGACCATGGATTGGTCATAGGCCAGTGGCACGACTTTGCCGAAGCTCCATGCATCATGACGGCTTTCACGGTGCCGAATGCGGGCAGACCCCAGCCAACGGTTGAGTTGCCGGGCAGTACGGTCGAAGTACCGGGACTAGATGCGATGAAAGAATGGCAGCATTACGGCATTCGTACTCCCAACCGCCCGCTGACGAAGCAGGAGTTGTTGATGCGCGGAGGCGATCCGGTTGGCGGTTTCGACGATGCGGATATCGCCGCGGGCCGGCAACTTTTTCAGCGCGCCAGATGCAGCAGTTGTCATTCCAGTGGTAAGTGGAGCGCAAGTTCCAAGGACTTCATCTCACCGCCGGCCGATAGCGATATCGAGATGGAAGCCGCGTCCACTGGCGCCAATCAATCGCAGTTCCTGTACCGATACTTGAAAAGTATCAATTCGTACAACTTGAACGTCATCGGCTCCGGCAATGCAATCGAAGGCTATCCAGCGATTGGCGGTGTAGAGACGGATTCTGGCGGGTTGAAGGCACTTGGCTTCGATTTCAACGGCGACGGCAAGGGATCGGGCTACAGCATCTCGTCCATCCTGGGGACCTACAACCTACAGCCGTATTACCACAACGGAGCCTGCGAAACGCTGAGATGTGTTGTTTCCGATGTCAATCATCGCAGTGCCGGATTGTCGGCACAAACGGATTCGCTATTCGATCCCAAAGCACAGGCTGTGTTGGTGAAATTTATCGAATCGATCGATGCAAGTACGGATCCGTTTTAAGCGCGTAGCGGTCTGTTCAATCGTCATGCTCTTCATAAGATGTCATTGCTCGTCAAATAAGCCGTTATTTTTTAGAGGTGGCAAATGAATCGATTGGTATGGTTGGCGGTAGCCTTATGCGCGCTCGGTGGCGAAGTACATGCACAGCAACAATATGAGCTCCCGTTGAATCTTGCGTTGCAAGCGGCGCAAGGGGCGATTGAATATTGCGCAGCGCGCGGATATCACGTTGGCGCCGCGGTAGTCGATATGAGCGGTGAGATGCGCATCCTGTTAAGGAGCGACGGTAGCACGGTTCACACCAAGGACACCGCGTTCCGCAAGGCTTATACGGTCGTGACGCTAGGGCCGGTTTTTAAATTTGACACCAGCTCCCAGGCCGCCGCCGCCTTTAACGGAAAACCGAGTGAGCCGTCCTTTTTAACCATCCCCAACATCGCTTTATTGCCCGGAGCGGTCGCGATTAAGGCGAATGGCGCGATCGTCGCTGCGTTGGGTGTCGGCGGTGCTCCCGGTGGCGATAAGGATGAAGCATGCGCTGCGGAAGGCGTAAGGAGGATCGCCGGAAAATTACCTAGATAGCACCGAATAATCGCTATTCGAAGAGTTTTTTCTATTTGATGGATCGAGAGGAAACGACGTGAAGAATACGCACTCCTTTGTGAATTTGACTCCGCTTACATTCCTGGAGCGATGCGGCCGTTATCTATCAGATAAGGTAGCGGTGACGTCAGGTAACGGCGATATAAGTTTTGGAGAACTGTTGCTTCGTGCCCGGCGCATGGCCGCGCTATTGCGAAGCCTGGGTATCGAATATGGTCACCGGGTGGGGCTTCTTACCCATAATTCCACGCGATCCATCGAAGCGCATTACGCCATTCCTGCGGTCGGCGGCATCATTGTCTCCTTCAATCCGTGGCTTCCCTCGCAGGACATCCGTAAGCAGATTCTCTACAGCGGAGCACGCGTGATCCTGGCGAGCGGCTCACTTGTTCGTCAGCATCGCGAGCTCTTCAAGGAATTGTCCAGTCACATTGTGGTGTTGCTTGACGCGTCGTCGTCGCCAAATGATATCGACACCAAATTGCGGTGTTTCGACGTCGAGCAGCATAGGTACGATTCCGTTATCCCGCTCGATCGATATATTCGTTCGGAAAACGATCCGATCGCCATCAACTTCACGTCGGGAACAACGGGCGATCCGAAAGGGGTGATTTACAGCCACCGCGCGGCCTACCTGCATGCCTTGGGCGAAGTGATGATGATGAACCTGGTTTCGTCATCGGTGTACTACTGGTCCCTACCAATGTTCCACGTTAATGGCTGGGGACATATGTGGGCCGCAGTCGCTGTTGGGGCAAGGCAAATTGTTGACGAACAGGCGATCCAGCTGACGCCGGCCTCGCTGAAGCTCGGCATTGTGTCGAATCATGTTACGCATCTTGCGGGTTCGCCGCGGCTGGTACGCCATCTGACGGACGAGATATTCAACGCGTCGATACTGCACGGGGTGACGGTCTTGACCGGCGGCGCCAGCCCGACACCGCACCTGATCAAAGCCATGAAGGCGCTGGGCGTCGATCTGATTCATCAGTACGGCTTGAATGAAACCTGCGGACCTTTTGTAGTTTGCGAGGCGCGCGACGAATGGAACTACCTACCCCAGGAGCTTCAAATGAAGCTGCGTATACGCCAGGGTATAGCAGGGATTCATGCAGGCATCGGTCTTCGGGTTGTCGATCAGAACATGCGCGATGTGGCATGGGATGGCGAAACGCTGGGCGAGGTGCTGATGGCTGGCAACACCGTGGCGCAAGGTTATTTCGACAATTTGCGGGCAACGGAAAATGCCTTTAAGGATGGATGGTTCCATAGCGGCGACATGGCGGTGGTGCATCCGGATGGTTATCTGGAAATAAAGGATCGCATGAAGGATTTGATCTACGTAGAAACACCCTATGGATGGGAAAACATTTCATCGGTTGAAATCGAAAACGTAGCAAGCCAACTCACCGGCATAAAGGATGTGGCCGTCGTCGGCATGGACGGTGAGGGGCAAAAGCCAATAATAATTTTGTTATACGAGCGCGCTGTCCATGCGGAAGTCGATGAACAGGCGATCTTGGATCATTGCAGGAAGAATCTCCCCGATTTCAAGGTTCCCGGCCTTGTGCTGGAGGCTGTTATTCCGAAGACAGCGACGGGAAAAGTCATTAAAGGCGTATTGAAAGACGAAGTCATGAAGCGACAGACGGCCAAACTGGGAGTGGTTTGACGTCAAATCGCTGCTTATCTCCCCCTATTTCATTTCTATTAAGGACTATATATGAAACAGTTGGCCAGCTATCCGCAAGCAAAATTCGACGTGATGCGATCGTTAGGATATATCGGCGAAGTCGACGGGATCGTTAGGGAGGCTCTCTCCAATAAAAGATCTCCCCTGTGGGGCGCGCTGCAGGAAACCTTATTCCATCTCAATATCAAGTTGATGTCGGAAGGTTTTGCCTTGGGCACTCCGCGAAGCGAGCTGGAATGGAAGATTCGCTCACTGATCGAGAATGTCGAAAAAGAAATGGCCCCCAAGGCGCATATTCCGGCGCACATCGTCGACGCGGAAGAGTTCATCGAATGGCTCAAGGCTCGAATCCACGAGCATCGTGTCACCGACCACGAATTGTTTGTCTATTTCGACAAAAATGATTTAAGCGATGAGGAAATTCGCTACTTTTTGTCGAACTATCGAGTGAACATGCAGCGTTTCCATCTGCATGTTGCTGCATACAGTCTATTTGTGCCATTCAAGATGCGCGAGGAACTGTACGAAAACCTGCACGACGAATTCGGCCAAGGCGATTTTGAGCAGGCGCATCCCAACCTGTTCGAGCCGCTGATGGAGCACTTCGGCGGTGCGCGAGAGGACGACTGGAATCCGGAGACCTATCATCTGCTCAATACCAAGATGAACCTTTGCTGGTTCGCGGATGGTCTGCAGTATGGCCTGGGCGGTATGGGGGCACTTGAGCTGACTATTCCCGCGCAGCAGAGGAGGATTCTGGCGAATCTTCGCAAGCGTGGATTGAGCGAGAAGCTGGTCAAGTTTTTCGTAGTGCATTGCGAATTGGATGAATCGCACGGTGATGGATGGTTCGCCGCGGGCCTTCCCTATATCCGCTCTCGTTCGGATTTCGAGAAGACCTACACCGCAGCCATGCGCATGCTGGATGCCCGCGCTGGCGTATATGACGGTATTTTGTCAGGAATTCTTCGGCGCAGGCTTGAGTCGCAGGGCCGGAAGATCGCTGCCGATCAATTGGAGCCGCAAGCGCAGACCGCGTAGAAGCAGACTCTCCATTTACGAGATCACGGAACTCCGCCGCAAAGCGGCGGAGACGGATAGGTGTAGCCAATCGTCACGAGGATCTTGGTCATGAAGAAATATGATGTAACGGTTATCGGAAGTGGAATGGGCGGCAGCGCGTGTGCTTTGGTGCTGGCAAAACTAGGCTACGAAGTACTGCTAATCGAGAGAGGGACACATCGTCGATTTGCGTTGGGGGAATCCGGCACGCCGGCGTTGAGCAGGAAGATGCGGTACATCAGCCGTAAGTACGACATTCCCGAAATCGACCAGATGTCGACCTACGACAGCATCATCGCTACGCAGAAAGATGTTGTATGCGGTCCAAAAGAATTGTTCCAATACTTTGTGCACAAGGAAGGCCAGACGACTCCTGATCAATACGGTCCGTTTCCGGAAGTAATCGTCCAGACGCCGGAAGTCGATGCGCAATACAACCGTGCCTATTCAGACGAGCGCATGGTCCATATCGCCATCAAGTATGGCGTCGAGTACTCGGACAAGACCTCGGTGGAAGACATCGTGTTCAAGAAGGAATGCGCGGAACTCGACTGCAAGAAGGGCGAGGAGAGCTATACCGTCCTCACAGACTTTGTGATCGACGCCACCGGCTTCAATTCCGTGATCGGCCGGAAATTCGATCTCAAGCTGGAAGGCGACGCTTTGGATACGCCGCTCAAGAGCCGATGCATCTTTACCCATTTCAAGGATATCGGCGCTTTCGACGACACCATCAAAAAGCATCCTGCCTACGCGGATCGTTCGCCGGTGCCAAGATCGCGGGCGACCCAGCATCATTGCTTCGATGGCGGCTGGATATGGTTCATTCCATTCGACAACGGGGTGACCAGTGTCGGCGTCAACCTGGACATTGATCTGTATCCGATGAACGATAAGGAAGCCAGCGCGGAATTCTGGGGAATAATCGACAAGTACCCCATGGTTTCGGAGCTGCTAAAAGGGCGAGAAACCCTGATGCCGTTTATCAAGACCAAGCGGCTGCAGTTTATCAACAAGGAACTGGCTGGAGATCGCTGGGCGATGTTGCCGGCATCCGCTTACGGGCTAGATGCGTGGTTCAGCACGGGTCTGGCGGCAACATTCATGTCCGTTCACCGGTTGGTAGACATCCTGCACACGCAGATGTTCCCCAAGAAGCATTTCGAACGGAAATTGCTGCTCGATTATGAAAAAGCCATCAAGACGGAATATTTCCATGTCGCCAAGATGGTGGACGGCATGTACAAGACCTTCAAGCACTTCGAGATCTTCAAGAACTATTGCTTCTTCTGCTTCATGGGTACCGAGAGCTACCTGGAGAAGGGCGGTGCGGGCAAGGCCATGGACCTCAAGCATCTTCTGTTGAGCGCCGGCGATAAGGAATTCGTCAAGAAGTTCGAAGCGATCTACAACAAGGTCATCGAGTACTCGAAGCTCGACGTAGTGAGCCAAGATGATGCCGAGGCACTCGCCAAGTTCATTCGCGAAGACATGAAGCCGTTTAACTTCCGCAAATACGGCGATCCCGATATGCACGGTGTGTATCCGAGAAGGGTCATGCATATGTATGAGTATGACGAAGAGCCGGCGGAACTTGCGGTGATCGGGTAATTCTGCTGAGCAAGGGTTGCATGCTAAAAGCGGCATGCAGACGTGCGAATACGATGATACGAAGGGGGGCGCTATGGACCTTGGGGAGAAGCAGTATCGAAATGCTTTGGGCCGTTTCACGACCGGGGTTTGCGTTGTGTCGGCCGTCAACGACATGGGTGCCCCGATCGGCATGACGATCAATTCCTTTTCGTCTCTGTCACTGGATCCGTCCTTGATCCAGTGGAGCATCAAGAAGCAATCGCTGTGCTATCCACTGTTCTCACATTTGGAGAGCTACTCGATAAGCGTACTGTCGGACCATCAGGCACATATATCTCATCGATACGCGAGAGCGGGAGATCATGTGATGAGCCCGGAGGACTATTCGATCGCCGGGAGCGGCGTGCCCTTTATCAAGGGGGCGCTGGCTCATTTCGAATGCTGCAGTTGGGGACGGATGGAGGCTGGCGATCACGACATCCTTATCGCCATCGTCGACAAATTTTCCAGCGATACGGAAGGCAAGCCGCTGGTGTTCTTTGGAGGCGCTTATCGGCCCTTGCTAATTGAATAGGTGCGGCGTGCCGATGAGGGGTGCGCCGTACCTTGGGGTAATCGCGTTAGGACTTCGGTGTCTGACAGGAGTTTGTTGTGACATTTCATATCACGCAGCCAGAAGCATTCTTGATAGCGATGCTGATCATATTCAGTATTCCGTTCCTGATCTGGCGTTATTTTCGAACCGACTATTTTGCCCCGATGGTAGTGGTGCAGATCATTACCGGGATTTTGCTTGGACCTGGCGCGTTGGGGGCGTATTTCAAAGACTATTACAGGCAGGTTTTCAGTGAAGTCACGATTCAGAATTTGAACGGCATAGCGTCCTGGGCCGTCATGATTTTCGTGTTCGTGGCCGGCTTGGAACTGGATCTCAGCAATGTGTGGCGCTACCGGCGTGAGAGCGGCATTACGGCGGGCCTCGCGCTTGGCGTCCCCTTGTCGCTAGGGTGCATTGTGGGACTTCTTCTTGCGCAGCATCCGGGCTGGATCGGCATGCAGGCGCATACCTGGCAATTCACGCTCGCCATAGGCATGTCTTGCTCGATCACCGCCTTGCCGATTCTGATCGTTTTCTTGGAGAAGATGGAATTGCTTCGGCAGCCCATTGGTCAGCGCGTTCTGCGCTATGCCAGTTTGGACGATGTTCTGATCTGGACTGTGTTGGCGATTGTCATGCTCGATCTCGAGCGACTC
Source organism: Rhodanobacter sp. ANJX3 (assembly GCF_014200755.1). GTDB lineage: Bacteria > Pseudomonadota > Gammaproteobacteria > Xanthomonadales > Rhodanobacteraceae > Rhodanobacter. The sequence goes on from NZ_JACHCM010000001.1 coordinate 266,490, forward strand.
AAAACCCAGTTGCTGTTTCTGGTCAGCTTTGGATTGGTGACTGTTCTTTTCCGTAAGCTCATGGCAGCCATATCGGAAGTTGATCGCTGGTTCGCGGCGATTATCTGGCTGGCTACTGTTGCGTTCAGCGCGGAATGGGCGGGGTTACATTTCATGGTCGGCGCATTCATGGCAGGCGCGGTGATTGATCTGCGCTGGTTCGATCAAAAGAAGATGGATCTGCTGCGGCATTACGTGTTGTTGATGATGATGCCGGTGTTTTTTCTCATTACTGGCTTGAAAACCAATTGGTCGATCGGTGGCTTGACAGTGTTTGTGGCGGCCGGCTTGCTACTGATCGCAGCGGTGCTGGGCAAATTGATCGGCGTGCATATTGCCGGCCGCATCTTGAAGTGGGGCGAGGGCGAAGCGTCGATCATCGGCTGGCTGCTGCAAACAAAGTCGCTGATCACTATCGTGTTCGCGAATATCCTGCTGGACAAGGGGATCATTTCGAATGATGCCTTTACGGCGTTGTTGATCATGTCCCTAGTGAGCACGATGCTGACCGTTCCAGTAGTTTCTCCGAAACTGGCGTTGGATCCGAATCTGGCGACCAAGACGAGTTGAACGAAATATAGCTCTGGTCGGGCAAGACTATCTTTATCAATAAGGAAGACGATCCTACGTAGGAGCGCCGAAATTATTGCAGGGAGCGAAACGATGAAGACCGATACGTAGCTTGTTTATTTAATTTCACGCGCATGAACCGGGCCGATTGCGACTCGCGCGGACAAGCATGTGCACTTGAATAGGGAGCATGGCTCGTGACGATTGCAGCGAATTTCCCTTATCCATGGGCGAGCCCGATAAAAGACTGGGCCCCAGACTCATGGCAGCGGCGCGTCGCTTTGCAGCAACCGCGCTACGAAGATATGAACGAGCTTTCACAGGTAACCACTGAGCTGAGTCAGCTTCCACCGCTGGTGACCTCAAGTGAAGTGCTGGCGTTGAAGCATGCGTTGGCCGAAGCGCAGGAAGGACGAAGTTTTCTGCTGCAGGGTGGAGATTGCGCGGAAGCATTTGCCGATTGCACCAGCCCGATTATTTCCAATCGGCTGAAGGTACTGCTGCAAATGAGCCTAGTTTTGGTGCACGGGCTCAAGATGCCAGTGTTGCGGGTAGGGCGTTTTGCGGGGCAATATGCCAAGCCGCGTTCGACCGATAGCGAGACACGCAATGGCGTGATCCTGCCGAGCTTCCGCGGCGATATGGTCAACGGATTGGCTTTTACACCCGAGGCGCGCCTCGCTGATCCGCGACGATTGATCCAGGCTCACGCGCATTCGGCCTTGACCATGAACTTTGTGCGTGCTCTGGTCGATGGCGGTTTTGCTGATTTCCGTCATCCGGAATACTGGGAACTAGCCTGGGTCGAGCATGCGCCGCTGGCAGCCGAGTATCGTCGTATGGTCGTGAATATCGGCGACTCGCTGCGCTTCATGGAAACGCTAGCTGGACCCATTGATGGTTGTGCACGCGTGGATTTCTTCACGTCCCACGAGGCTTTGCTGCTGCACTACGAGCAGACCATGACCCGCCAGGTGCCACGTCACCAAGGCTGGTTCAATCTGTCGACGCACTTTCCTTGGATAGGCATGCGTACGGCAGCCCTGAATGGTGCTCATACCGAATATTTTCGCGGCATACGCAACCCGATCGCCGTGAAGGTTGGACCTTCGATAGAGCCTGACACGCTGCTGCGGTTGATTGACGTACTCAATCCGGGCGACGAACCAGGGCGCCTGACCCTTATTCACCGAATGGGCTATGCGCAAATTGCCAGCGGGTTGCCGCCTTTGCTGCGCGCCGTGCAGAGCGCGGGAAGGCGCGTTCTTTGGGTGACCGATCCGATGCATGGCAACACCGAAAGCACGTCGAACGGCTACAAAACGCGCCGCTTCGACAATATTCGTGGTGAGCTGGAACAAGCGTTCGACATCCATGCCGCGGAAGGAACCCGATTGGGTGGTGTGCATCTGGAGCTTACTGGCGAAGCCGTCACCGAATGCATTGGCGGTGCGCGCGATCTCAATGAAGCTGACCTTGCCCATGCATATAAATCGGTGGTCGATCCGCGGCTCAACTACGAGCAATCATTGGAGCTTGCGATGTTGATCGTACGCAAGTCGGGCCATTTGGATCTACGAAACCTGACGACATCGCCGGCAAGCCATCTTATGGAATCGTGTTCACCGGCGACGACGGCATGACGATCGGACAGTTAAGAGCCGACATCGCCGTCTTCATCGAAGAGACACACTAGATGGAAACGGAATATGTTGAGCGGCTAGAGCCAGGAGTAACGACGACATTATTACCAGGGTGGATTACCTTGCTACTGGCGATTGCCTGCGGAATGATCGTCGCCAGCCTCTATTATGTACAACCGTTGATTGGCCCCATCAGCGCTGCCTTGGGTCTGTCCCCACAGTCAGCGGGATTAATCGTCACGATGACCCAAATAGGTTATGGGGTAAGCCTGATTCTTGTGGTGCCGCTGGCTGACATTGTTGAAAATCGAAGCCTGATCGTCATGGCTTTAATTGCCAGTACATGTGCCTTGTTCATTGCCGGCATCTCGCAGCACGCGCCGATCTTTCTATTTGCTATGTTCTTTATCGGGTTGACTGCAGTCGCAGCGCAGATCGTCATGCCTTACGCCTCACATCTTGTCGCGCCGGCCGCGCGTGGTCACGCGCTCGGAAAAGTGGTTAGCGGCCTTATGCTAGGCATTATGCTATCGCGTCCCGCGGCAAGCTTCCTGACCCATCTCGGCTCATGGCGCACGGTTTTCTTGCTGGCGGCTATTGGCATGGCGGTTCTGGCTGGTGTGCTGATGCTTTTTCTGCCAGCGCGGCGCCCAGAGCCCAGCTTGACGTACGGCGCATTGCTCAGATCGATGCTACGGCTTTTTATCCAGACGCCGCTGTTACGACGACGCGCTTTCTATCACGCGTGCCTGTTCGGCGCCTTCAGCTTATTCTGGACGACTATTCCACTATTGTTGGCCGGCCCGGAATTTGGATTGTCGCAAGCTGGCATTGCGTGGTTTGCATTGGCTGGTGTTGCCGGTGCGATTGCAGCGCCGATTGCGGGAAAGTTTGCCGACAAGGGGCTGAGTCGACTGCTTACGGGTTTTGCGATCTTGCTTGTGGCGCTCTCATTCTTGATGACGTATGGAAAGGGCCATTTTTCGACCCGGCTAGCAATGTTCGTAGCGGCCGCCATCGTGCTCGATTTTGGGGTATCGATGAATTTTGTGGTTGGCCAGCGGGCAATCTTCGCTTTGGCCCCAGAATACCGAGGCCGTCTCAATGGCATATATATCGCCTTTTTTTTTATGGGTGGTGCCACGGGCTCTGCCGTCGGCGCGTGGACTTTCACGCAGTCTGGTTGGCTGTTTACTTCATGGATCGGATTTGCGCTGCCAGTGCTGGCGTTACTTTATTACTTCACTGAGCACCGGGTGCTCATCAGACCCTAGGTGCCGGACTCGACCAGCTGAAAGCAGTAGGTAACCTGTTCTTCGGTAAATCGTGACTTCTTCATTGCTCCTCCTTTGAGCCTTCTGGGTCTGGAATGACGCGACCGTAACTCTACTTTTTTTAGTCGTGTCGAAAAAGCGAGTCAAAGTTAATCTCTAGGAGATGAAGAACTCCTACCTAAGTAGCCGATGTCCGCCTGCCGATGGGCATCAGCGAAGCGACGCTCTAAAAAGTACGCGAATATGGGTGCAGCTGAACTGCAGCAGCTGCAAGAGAGAACAGCCGTCTCAAGCGATTGGTCGAAGACCTGACCTTTGGCAAGCAGATCCTGTATGAGGTGATTCAAAAAAATGTGAGGCCAATCCGCCTTCAAAATGTCGCTCGATGGATCCACGAGCGGTTGCAGGTGAGCACGCGACGCGCTTGTGGGCTGGCCCATATGCGGCCCGCAAATGAGTAGCACTCGTCCGTTCCCTGTGACAGAGTGTTGAACACCGAGCAATGGCAGGTGCCGCGGCTGATAGAGCAACGTAGCAAACCGTCCATGCCCCTCCATCGGCATGACGAGCGTGCTTGATCGTAGCCAACCTGGGTGGATAATCCCCCTAGCTTGCTGCTGGGTGTCAAGATTGCCATGAAACAAAGCCTGCGCCGAAAGCGACCGGGAACCCGAAGATATTTCCAACACTAAGCGCACGGGAGTCCATAATTGGACACTTTGTGGGCTCGACCGGGTACAACTGCATGAGCCGTATCAAATGCTTCCAAGCGTCGACTCGGAGATGCTATAAGGAGACAGGCCTTTGCCGAGGGGACATTTTGAGGTGGCCCGGCTTTTTCGGACACGTGAATTAAGCACTCATCGACAACAGCGGGCACTAGATAGCCGAGTGTTGATGTAGACGTTTGCGATTGTAGAAGCCTTCGATGTAGCTGACGATGGCGACTCTCGCGGCGTCGCGTATCGCGAAGACCTCACCATGGACGAGTTCGTTCTTCAGCGAGGAGAAAAAGCTTTCTGCGCAAGCGTTATCGTAGCAGTCGCCGTGACGGCTCATGCTAGGTAGCAGCCTATCGGCGGCCATCAAGCGACGGTAGTTGGCTGAGCTATAAAGCGCGCCCCGATCCGTGTGGTGAATCAGTCCCGCCGCAGGTTTGCAATGTGTGATCGCCATGCGCATGGCTACCTCTGATGCAGGACGTTCGCCAGCATCAGCAGCCTGACCGCTTCGCGCTTGAACTCTGCGGTGAACCGTTGACGCTTGACCATCTGACACCTCCCGGGGGATTGTCCCCATTCAAAGGGGTCCGTCAAATCCGGGCCATCTCATTTACTCATACGGACGTCCTTCAACGATCGATTCCCGACCGATAGACGTCACACACGTTAATGTAAAACCCGCTGCTTTGAATATACGCCGGTAATCTTCCTCGGTCCGCTCTCGTCCTGTAAGCATAACCAGCATATTTATATCCATCCAACGCGCGGGATCCGCTTGGCCAGGCTGTTTCAGTACGGACTCAATAACCAAAAGTCGTCCGTGGCGAACAATCGCTTTGCGGCAGTTACTCAAAATTCGCACTGATTCATCGTCGTCCCAGTCGTGCAGAATGCGTTTATATATATACGCATCCCCACCTTTGGGAACTGATACGAACATATCGGAGCAGACTACTTCAATCCTAGATGGTAGATCTTCTGACTTAACCCTCTCCACAACAGAAGGTAAGTCGCATAACACTCCCTTTGACCGCGTGTTCTTTTTCAAGATGCCGCGCAGAAACGCCCCCGACCCGCCGCCCACGTCCACTATCTTCTCGAATATGGAGAAATCGTAGGCGTCGAGGGCCGACTGCAAGCTAATCTTGCTGCCACCTTCCATGGCGATATGGAAGATCGCAGCTGCAGATGGGTTTTTCTCAAGGTAGTCAAACAAGCCCTCGCCATAGATCCTGTCGAAGGCGGGCTTCCCAGTTTTGACCGTCTCTAGCAGGTTGCCCCAAGGTTCCCAGAAAAAAGATTGCCCATAGAGCAAAGCCATACCTCGTATAGATTGTGAATGGCCGGACCGTAGATAGTCGCCACGTTCAGTAAGAGAATAATGCCCGCTACTATTCTCGAATAACAAGTCTAACGAGGAGAGAAAGCTTAGCAGCCTACCCAGTGCATCCGCGCTAACTTCACAATCTATGGCTAGTTCATTAGAACTCTTTTCACCATTTGATAAAAAATCAAATATTTCAAGGCAAGACGCAACATAAATAGCCTGGCTAGCCATAAATCCCCATATCATCTGAATCAACTCAGGAAGTGGAGATGTCTTCGATCCTACATCTGGCGGCATCACATTGATTCCAGCAAGTAATGAAATTCAAGAATCGTCATTCCGTACGTTTTTAATCGAACAACGAAACTTTACAAATGGTAAAACTGAAAGGTTTTTCAATAGTTCTTCTTCGTGAAAAGATACTCCACAATGATCTGACCACTACTAGGCTGGTCATCAATTGGCCTCCGGTATACGCAGAACACTCACTTTATAAAGACGCTCGGTTTAGAGATGCCTATAGGCTTCCAGTAAGAAATTGCTATCACGTGACGTGCGTTTATGAGTGCCAAAACTTAAATAACGATCGTTACGTGAGATTAGATGACGATCGTTACTTAGTCAACGGCCGACTAGGATTCATGAATTGAAGTCGAAGGCCTATGCTAAACGCCTGCGAATACTTGCAATCGAGTGGCGGGGTTATCTGACGCTGAGCGTGCCTGAAAATAACCCATCGCGCTGGCGACCGCGCAATGCTCGGTCATTTGCATGATCGTCGACTACGACACGAACCAACGGTTGGTCTCGGTCACGATCCCCGAACGTAGACTGTGCGTTGCGAAGTCAACCTTGAGTCCTGCGAGGCGGGTTCGTAGCTACACGATCTAGGCAGGCGACAGCGCCCGACCGACATAACCTTCGACCTTCGAAAAATAGCGAACCACGCCTCCTATACACTGGCTGGATCGAGAATGGGCTTGTCAGGTGGGCGATGCGTGATCGGGCGGATACAGACCTGGTCTTGCGAGGCGCTGCTTTCTGCGGTCTGGCGGCGCCAGCCTAAACTTCGTGTCCTGATTCACTCGGACTAAGGTTCGGTTTTATACCAGCGATGATTGGCAGAGCTTCCGGAAGGCGCATGGTCTTGTGTCCAGCACGAGCCGTCGAGGCAACGTCCACGGCAACGGGCCCGTGGAAAGCTTCTTTGGCCTGCTCAAGCGCAAGCGGATCAGACGGCAGATTTATCCGACCAAAGAGGCTTCACGGGCTGACGTGTTCGACGACATCGAGATGTTTTACAGCCCCAAACGTCGCCACAGTTCAAATGGCGACCTGTCGCCTGTCGAGTTAGAACGGCGCTACGCGCAAATCAGCGACTGAGTGTCTACAAAACTCTGGTCGGTCCAAAATTACCTGCCCTATGACGGTCAACTTTTCTGTCAATGGCAGTTGCAGCAATCAGGTACGAGCTTTAGCGGGCAGGAGCAGCCCAATGCATCGAGCTATGTCACGGCGTGTACCCCGGGGACCGCGAATTGCCAGGGCTTTTCCATTCCACACGGTTCGGGCAAATGCCCCATCCATGTCATCCCGCCGACATCGCCGCCGTTGAAGACCTGCTAAGTGTGCGATCAGACTCATCGACAGTGCGCGGCGGTCACGGGCGGTTATGTGCAAAAGTCTCATTCAGTAGATGGCAAGCGCGCTGACTTTGTATCGTTGACTAGAGACATTTCGTTAGACGGGACTTCGAGGATTGACGCTTAATGTCGTTGATCGACCATCGCGATGTGTTTACCCTCTCCTCCGCGGGGGAGGGGGATTTAGCAATCGATCCGATAAGCCGCTGTTATCGCAGGTGGCTGTGAGATTCCGTCAGCTGCCTGGCTATTAAAGCCGCCAACATGATCGAAAAGACCGCGAAGGCAACGAAGGACGTGTTTGAGGACAAGTCGTCTACTGGTGAGTGACGTCGCACCAAGCACCATAGCGCCTCGTCCCAGATCACGAGGACTGAACCCGCTTGTTGTCCTAGATCGGCCACCAACCAGGCGAGGCGCCCGCTCAAACGAGGTAGGGAGCGGATGGCTTCAATGGGATAACTTGGACGGCAGTCGGCGGGAAAACGCCGGTGTCGTCGAGGGGGTCGAGGCATTCCGGAAAGGTGCATATCGTTGTCGCCCTGGTGAGCTGGACTGATTTTGAAGTGGGCCCGTCGCATCGGCTGAGAGTATGGCGGTTAAGCTACGCCCTTCGTCACCTCGTTTTGAGCCTATGCTCCCTATCGAACGCACCCGGCAATGCGTTTCCTCCATCGACCTCGGTTGTGTGCAACTGGTCATCGTCGGAAAAGATGCTTACCTGACCGACCCAACCTGAGTGGCCTGCTGGAAAGCGTTAACCGCTGGCAATTGTTCCGGTCTGTATGTGCTGCAAGCGTTGGAAGCCCTCGCGGGTTCGGCGATAGGCTTCACCGAGCAGTTCGCGCAGCTGAATGAGTAGCTCCCCGGCAGATTGTGACTACAGCGACGCCGCTGATTCAAAGATCATCTTCGCCAAATCCTGATGGCTTCTTCGGTGGAGATGCAACGAGTAAAGAATGCTCGGCGGCCCTTTTATAATGCTTCAAGAAAGGCCTTCAACTCCTGCTTCTCCATTACGCTCAGATTGAGGGGATGGCCCGATTGCAGGCTCCGGTAATAAACCTCTCGGTCGATCGCCTCATCCAGCGTCGGCACGCTACCGTCGTGCATATAAGGTGCCGTTGACACCACGTTGCGCAGTGAAGGTGTACGAAACAGACCGATATCGCCGGGATTTAATGTGACGTTGAAGCGACCAAGCTGTGCTTCGTCAACGTGCGTGGCAACACGACGGCCGATATCGGCATCGCGCAACGAACGTTCAATCACCGCCTGTGTCAACGCCGGCAGATTTTGCTCTACAGCGCTAGGCTCTGCACTGGTGCGATGATAGGCGTTGTCAGTCAGCGAGACAGGTGTTCCATCCAGCCGATGGCATTCGGCACATTGCGCTTTACCCGAAAAAAGGATTAACCCCTGTTTCGCTAGAGCGCTAAGCGCGGAGGGATCGTGCGTCACCTGATAGCGATCAAAGGCGCTCGCGCGCTGGTTCAGAGAACGGACATAGGCGGATAAGGCCGCGGCAATGTGCGCTGATGTGATAAATGGCGCGGCATCCGGGAAGCTACTCGAAAATGCAGCACGGTAGCCCGCGTCATTGACGAGTTTGCCCACCGCTACGGTGTTGTCATGGAGCCCCATTTCGACAGGATTGGTCAGTGGATCCAGCACGGCCTGTTCTAACGCCGCACGTCGGCCATCCCAAAAGAACGACGTCGTCGTCGACGCACCGATGGCAGCCAGACTTGGCGTATTGCGAGTACCGATTCGTCCATTGATGCCTATCGCTACGCGTCGACCGTCAGTAAATGCTTTTTCGAGAATATGGCACGAAGCGCAGCGTACGTTGCCATCAGCACTGAGGTGCGGATCGTTAAACAGTTTTTGCCCCAGCGCGACGAGCGAATTCGGGGAGGAGGTAGTTAATTTTCGTTGCGCCGCCCACCAGCCACCCCCAATGACCAATACAAACAGAACGAGCCATGGACCGAGCGCGCGTGGAGTGATCATGAACGACGTAAGTAGTCTTCGTTGGCAGGTTCTGATGATTCGCCAATGACGATGTGGCCGGACATCCCCTGCGTTAAAACGCAACGAACCGAATCGTCGCGCCGGTGGGTTTGAGCGCGCCTTGAACGACCTTTTCCTGGGATGCCTCGCTCACCACCAAGACGACGATCCCTCTGAGTGCATCCGCTTTCAGCTGCTTGGACAACGCGGTGATGAAAGCGCTGGTTTGCTGAGCGCTGGGTCCGCCTATGATCAGTAATCCGCCGGGTATCAGAATAGGGCCGACCGCATGGCTGATCGAATCGGATTCTTCTTGACGACGCGTGTCGGCCTGCGGGCTGTCTCCGCCTGGAATCACGTAAATATAAGGGTGCATGCTGACGTCTTTCACATGGATATGGCCTTGCGCGGCGAGATAATTTCCCCACGTCGTGTCATCGGCTGAGATAGCCGGCTTGGTCGGGGACGCTGCAGCACTCGCCGCAGGGGGTGTGGCAAGCGAGCTGTCCGCCGCTTGATGATTGCAACTGGCCACGGCTAGGCCGAGCAAACAAGCCCACGTACCCGCAAGTAATCCTGATCGATTCATAAGTTCCTTCTAAGCGCTAGGTTAGTGCGAGGGGATGTCGTCCACCAGTGTGACGTTTTATGGAACTCACAGCCAAAAACAAAAGTTGCTTAACCTTATTCGAAGTATCACCGCATGGAAATACTGTCGAACTTGCTCTAGAGCTTTTTGCGCTTGTCAACGCGCAGGAAACTGTGCTTTGCTACAGGTAGGGAAAAGAGGACATTTCCCTCTAGGGAGTACCACGTCGACAATCCGATCAATCCTTCTGAGGATTGGTTGAAGGGAGTGTGCGTATGGAATCGCAGGACGAGCGATCAGCGGTTGTCGAAGATATCGCCTTGATGTCTTTGCCCGCGAAAAGGAAATATCCGCTACGCGGGTGGGTTTCTGCGCGCGTCGTCATACGCCTGCTGCTGTGGAGCCTTTTTTTGTTGTGTCTGGGCGTGACTGAGGCGCAAGTCACCGGCGCTAGTCCAGCCAATACTTATGTTTATGACGCCAATGGGCGTCTCGTGGCTATCACCAAGAGCGATGGCACCAGCACGCCCTACATTTACGACACTCTAGGCAACTTGGTACGGATCGGCAGCGTACTCTCGGCGGGGCAACTTGCTGTATTCACCTTCAGTCCTGCGCATGGCAACGTCGGTACCCCGGTCACCATTCAGGGACAGGGGTTCAGTAGCACGCTGGCTAATGACAGCGTGAGCTTCAACGGCAGCACAACTAGCGTGATGTCGGCAACGGCCACGCAGTTGGTTACCAGTGTTCCGGTCGGTGCCAGTAGCGGTCCGATCACGGTCACCGTGGGTGGCCAAACGGCAACAAGCGCCACGTCGTTCGTGGTGGATAGCACCGGGTTGCCGCCGAGCATTGCGCAAGTCACCCCGCTTTTTTCGGCGGTTGGTGGAACTGTGACAGTGGCCGGTACGCATCTATATCCGGTGCCAGGAAATACGACCATGCTTGCAGGTGGGCTTGGCGTGACCTTGTCGTCAGCGACCGACGCTCAGCTGCAATTCGTCCTACCCAATAACGCTGTCAGCGGTCATGTGGTGGTGCAAACGCCTTACGGTCAGGCGACGAGTGCGCTCCCTATCGTCATTCTGCCCACTGGTCTTAATGCAACCAATGTGGTCAGCAGCGGCAATGCCGCGCTCAACGGATCGCCTGTTGCACTGAGCATCGGTGCATCGGGCCAGACCGGCGCGGTGACCTTCGATGGTACCGCTGGCAGTTGGCTAAGCTTGCAGGCAAGTGCCATTACCACGACCGGCAGCATCAATTACACGATCTATGCCCCGGGAAATGTAGTGATCCAACAGGGCAACCTATCGTCCGGATCGCCAACGATCCATCTGCCGCAGCTGAAGGGCGGTACCTACCTCGCCACTTTTACGCCCAATGGCGCGGGAGCGCAGTTATCCGTAGGCGTAGAAACCAATACAACATTAAGCACCGGTGTTTCTGCCACCGTAGTCACCTCGGTGCAAGGGCAGAGCAAGCGTGTGCTGTTCCAGGCCGTCGCCAATCAGCTGCTCACCTTTGAGGTGATTAGCACCACGACGACACCGGCAAGCCATGCAGTGACGTACACCGTCTATACGCCCACCGGGGCAAGTTACACGAGCAGTACAACTACGGGCGGCCCAATCTCTCTGGGTGCCATGCCGACCACCAGCACGGGAACTTATCAGGTCATCATTGCACCTGGGAGCGGCGTGATCGGTACGGTGCAGGTTGAAGTGGTGCCGGGTGCTGGTGGCGTACTGTCGAGCACGAATACGTCGCAAAATTATGCGGCAACTTTCGCCAATCAGAATGTCTATTTGTCATTCACGGCGAATCAAGACGCTACCCTGGACCTGACCTTGACCGGTCTGGCGATCACCGGATCCAGCCTCACGTCGGCGTCAGTTGACGTTTACGATCCCTCCGGCGCGCTTGTCACCTACACGACCTGCTACACGACCAGCCCGGGAAACAGTTGTCGGCTTACGTTGTGGAATTTGGCCGCCGGGACGTATTCGGTGGTGGTTTCCCCGCCATCGACAAATAGCATCATTAGCTTTCATGCCGCGCTCGGACCCGATGCCGCCGGGCCGGCACTGACCGCCAGCACCGCGACGACCGTGACTTTGGGCTCGGGACAGACGGAGCGCCTCACGTTCAATGCGAACGCCGGTGACACGGTGGCCCTGAATCTGGCCAATGTAAGCACGACGCCGGCCGGCCAAACGCTATTCGTTTATGTGTACCGCCCGGACGCGGGCGTGCTCACCGCGGGTAATTATTACTCATACGTCAGCACGGCCAGCTCTGGCACATCGCTGAATCTACCGAACCTGCCGGTAAGCGGCGCCTACACGGTGAGGATCTACACTGATTACGCCGAGCCGGGCTCAGCGCAAGTGACTTTGATACCGGGGGTGACGGGTACTCTGCCCATCAACGATACGTCGAAAAATTACGCATCGGCCGTCAATCAGAACGCGTATCTGTCATTTACGGCCACCTCTGGCGCTAATCTGGAATTGACTTTGACCGGCCTGACGATTACTGGGACCAGCACCGGTCCTGCGGCAGTCAACGTATACAATGCTGCTGGCAGCAATGTCGCGTCGACAAGCTGCTATGCCAATAATCCCGGAGGCAGCTGCCGACTGCCGCTTTGGAATCTGGCAAGTGGGACGTATTCAGTCATCGTGTCGCCACCAGGCACCAACAGCACGATGGCTTTCAATGCGCTGCTCGAGGCCGATGTGACCGGTTCGGCGCTGATTGCCAATACGCCGACTGCCATCAGTCTGGGGGCGGGCCAGGTGGAACGCCTGACGTTCAGCGCGAACGCGGGTGATACGGTGGCTCTGAATCTGTCGGGTGTAGGCACGACGCCGTCGGGTCAGACCGTGTATGCCTACGTCTACCGTCCCGACAACGGCCGAATCGTTTCCGGCAGTTCTCCTTACGCTTACGTCACGAGTTCCGGTCCAAGCAGCACGGTGAATCTGCCCAAGCTGCCGGTGAGCGGAAACTACACAGTGATGGTGTACACCACCTATGGTAATCCCGCTTCGGCGCAGCTGACCCTCTTGTCCGGCGTTGCCGGGACACTGTCCAGCAATGGCTCATCGCAAAATTACGCCAGCAGTGCGGTGAACCAGAACGTCTATCTGTCCTTTACCGCCAATCAGGGTGACACCCTCGACCTGACGTTGGCCGGTTTGGCGATTTCGGGATCCTCCGCGAATTCAGCGTACGTGAACGTGACCAACGCTGCCGGAACGAATATCGTTTCGACGACCTGTTTTACGAGTAATCCAGGTAACGATTGCAGGCTTACGTTGTGGAATCTGACCGCGGGCACCTATTCGGTGGTGGTGTCGCCTCCGAATGCGAGCAGCACGATCAGCTTCAGCACGTTGCTCGAACCCGAAGTGGCTGGCCCAGCTTTGACGGTCGGGTCGCCAACGGCAGTTAGCTTGGGAACGGGACAGATAGAGCGCTTGACCTTCAGCGCAAATGCCGGCGACACGGTTGCTCTGAGTTTGTCAGGGGTCAGTACGACGCCGACAGGTCAAACGATCTATGCCAATGTGTACCGTCCAGACACGGGTGTGGTCACGTCGAGCAATACCTACGCGACCACAAACAGCAGTGGCTCGAGCGCCACGTTGAACCTGCCGAACCTGCCGGCAAGCGGAACCTATATCGTGAGGCTCTACACCGTCTACGGCGAGCCTGGTTCCGCGCAATTGACGCTAGAGTCCGATGTGTCCGCCGCCCCCCCTGTGTATGGCACTCCTACGCTGCCGGATAACGGCGTTCAACAAAGCGAGGCCGGTGCGGCGGCGGGGCAAAATGTCATGATGAGCTTCAACGCTAATCAGGGCGATACCCTAACATTGACCTTGACCGGACTCGCGATAACGGGATCCACTTCGACGTCGGCCGCGGTCAACGTATACGGTCCTTCGGGCACGAATGTCGCTTCGACCACGTGTTATACGAGTAACCCCGGGAATAGCTGCCGGCTTCCATTATGGAACCTGACGGCCGGCACTTACTCGGTAACGGTATCGTCGCCCAACGCAAGCAGTACCATCAGTTTCAACGCGATGCTTGGCCCCGATGTGGTCGGCCCCGCTCTAGTAACCAATACCCCGACGACGGTCACCTTGGGGGCGGGGCAGACAGAGCGCCTGACATTCAACGCCACCGCCGGCAGTACGGTGGCCCTAAATCTGTCCAACGTGAGTACCACGCCGACAGGACAGGCCGTCTTTGTCTATGTCTATCGCCCGGATACGGGCACGATTACGGCCACCAATGCCTATACGTCGACTAACGTAAGCGGAGGTTCGAGCGGTACCCTGAATCTGTCGAACCTCCCGGCAAGCGGCACCTATACCGTAAAGGTCTATACATCCTACGGCGAGCCGGGTTCCGTGCAGCTGACGCTGGTATCGGGCGTGACAGGTGCGCTGTCGGCTACCAGCACGAACTACGCCACCGCAGTCGCCAATCAGACCGTCAATCTGTCGTTCGCAGCCAGCGAAGGCAACAATCTCGAATTAGCCGTGACCGGACTGGCCTTCACCGGCTCGGGCGCAACGGCGGTTTCGGTGAACGTGTATAACGGTGTCGGCACCAACGTGGGTTCCACGAGCTGCTACACCAACAATCCGGGCGACAGCTGCCGGCTTCCGCTCTACGCCCTGGCGGCAGGAACGTATGAGGTGGTGATAGCGCCGCCGGGCGGAAGCGGTACGATGAGTTTCAACGCCCAATTGTCACCCGATGTCGTCGGCACGGCGCTCACAGCCAGTACTCCGGCCACCGTGAACCTGGGTTCGGGACAAGTGGAGCGTCTGACCTTCAGCGCGAACGCGGGCGATACTGTGTTCCTGAAATTGTCGAACCAGAGCACGAGCCCAGCGGGCCAGGTTGTGGAGGCCGACGTGTTTCGTCCGGATGCGGGCGCGATCAATGCGAGCACTCCGTTCTACACCACGCTCTACAGCAACGGCTCGGACATGCTGCTGAATCTGCCAAACTTGCCCGTCAGCGGCAATTATCTCGTGAGGATCTACACCGTTTATGGCGAGCCGGGTTCGGCGCAACTGACCCTGGCGCCCGGCATGACCGGGACGCTGACGACCAACGGCGGGGCGCAAAGTTATGCCAACGCGCTGAACGGCCAGAACGTCTATCTGTCCTTTGCCGCCAATCCAGGCAATAACCTAGAGCTGACGTTCAACAACATCAGCGGCTCGTTCACCTCTGACGTATACAACGCCGCTGGAAGTTCGGTGGCGAGCGCCTCGTGTTCGGCATCGAACCCGGGAGCGAGTTGTACGCAGTCCTTGTACAACCTTCCGGGTGGAACCTATTCGGTAGTGTTGACGCCCGGTGGCAGCACGGGCCTGATCGGCTTCCAAGCCTTGCTTCAGTCCGATACGTTGGGACCGAACATGACGTTCAACGCGCCAACATCCGTTGCCCTTGGAGCTGGTCAGGTGGAGCGCCTGACGTTCAACGCGAACGCGGGCGATGCAGTGACCCTGAATATGTCGGGCGCAAGCACGACGCCAGCAGGGCAGTACCTTTACGCGTACATTTATCGCCCGGATGTCGGCGCGATCACCTCGAGCAGTTCCTACTATGCCTATTTCGAGAGCACCGGCTCGAACAACGCCCTGAATCTGCCCAGCCTGCCAGTAAGCGGTAGCTACCTGGTAAGGGTGTATACGGGCTATGGCGAGCCGGCCTCGGCCCAGCTGGGTTTACTGGCAGCGGCGACAGGGACCCTGCTTACGACCGGTACATCGCATAGCTACGCCACGACGACCGCTGGTCAAAACGTCACCCTGTCGTTCGCGACCAATCAAAGCGCCAATCTAGAGTTGACCCTTAATGGGCTGACGATCGCAGGATCGAGCGCGACGTCCGTGACAGCCGATGTGTACGACGTTAACGGGAACTATGTGGCCTCGACGATGTGCAACGTGGACGATCCGGGAAGCGGTTGCCGACTCCCGTTATGGAACTTGCCAGGAGGTAATGACTCGGTCGTGGTGTATTCGCCGAGTGCGGGCAGCACGATGAGCTTCAACGCGATTCTCGAATCCGACGCCACGGGGCCGGCACTGGCGGCGAACACACCAACGACGGTCGCTTTGGGCGCCGGGCAGGTGCAGCGTTTGACCTTCAGCGCGAACGCGGGCGCAGCAGTCGCGTTGAACTTGTCCGGCGTCAACCTTCCGGCGGGACAGTTTGTGTATGTCGACGTATATCGTCCAGACACAGGGGCGATCACGCCGACAAACTACTACGCGTCCGCCGACGTCAGCGGGTCGGGCACGGTGCTGAATTTATCAAACCTGCCGGCCACGGGCGTTTACACCCTACTGGTCTACACCGGTTATGGGCAGCCCGGCGGCGCGCAGCTGACACTCGTTCCGCAGTAAGCGTGTTAGGCGAAACATACCATTTTGGTCAGAACGTGTTGACCAACGCGTAATCGTTCGAAGGAGTCGATGATGACGGCACAAGGGAAGACGTGGGGCGTGCGGGGGGTGGCAAGCGGGCTCTGCGTAATGGCGCTGAGTGCGGCAGCACTGGCCCTGTGCACGCTGCCGCTAGCGACGCGTATCAGCAGCGCCGGTCACACTTATGTGCTGCCGGCATCGTCTGAAGTCACCCGTACGCTGTTGCCAGACGGCCGTACATTCGAAGTCCATGGCGCGCAAGGCCTGGCGTATGTCATTGATGGGGCGACGCGACATCGGGTATCGCTGTCGGAAGTACGCCGTTTTGCTTCCATCACCGTCATGCCCAGCGGCCAGGTGCTGTTATGGGGTGGCATCGATGGGCGCGGTCAGGTGCGCGGTACTGGTGAATGGTTCGAGCCGTCCACGGGCCGCTTTGCACCGGCCGACGCCCTGGGTCTGCCGGCCCGCGCCGGCCACACCCTGACCGTGATGACGGATGGTCGGGTATTGATGACCGGGGGCTGGTCAGCGCAAGGCGTGCCTGCGACCGGGGCGCTGCTGTGGCAACCGACGTCCCGCCAGAACACGGTGCTCGCCGCTGTGCACGATGGTCCGCGCCTGGAAGGCAGCGCCCAGTTGCAGGCCGATGGTTCCGTACGTATCGAAGGCGGCGTGGATGTTCAAGGTCATGCCGTGCCTTCCACCGTGCGCTACGATCCGACCGGCGCAACACCGGACACACCCATCGCCGCAACATCCGCTGCCGTGGTGGCAAGTCTGCCCATCGCCGAGGCGACGGCCGCCCCTATCCAGGGCCCGCTCGCATTGCGCTTCTCCACACCTGTAGATGTGCGCCAGCTGAATCCCAAGACCGTCACCTTGTTGGGGCCCGAGGGCGCAGTGTCAGTTCATGTAACCGGTGCCGAAGGGGGGCGTCTGGCCTTCGTGCAACTGCCGGATGATCTGTATCCAGGCTCGCGCTATACCTTGTTCGTGAAGGGGCTACATACCGCGACCGGTATTGTCGTGCCGTACAAAGCGATTGGCTTTACCACAGCGCGGGCCACGGCGACCGGGGTGGTCGTGGCTGGACAGGGCGGGCGGCCACAACCCTCCTCTGCTGTCGCTAATGAGGTGTCGTTGCCGCCGCTGGTCTTGATGACTGGCAATGGCCGCTCAACTTGTATCGATCGCGAGGTCGATAGCTTGTGCCGCGAACACAGTGTTGTCCGCGATGGCGCCTGGTACCCCGGTCAGGATAATGCACCGAATGCTACCGGCGGGCACTGGCGCTTGTATCGACCGCATCAGAGTCTGCCCGATACCCGCGAGCGCGAAGCCGCGCTTGCCAAGGGAACCACGGCGCTGATCGGTCAGGTTCGGCAGATCGATGAAACACCCGTCGCCAATGTCGAAGTCAGTGTGGGCGATCTCAAGGCGCGTACCGATGCACAGGGCCTCTTCGTACTCAGCGGTCTACCGGCAGGACGGCAGGAGGTGTTTGTGGACGGACGCACTGCCAGCCACGGTGAAACGCAATACGGGCGATTCCTCGTCGGAGCGGACCTCAAGAGCCGAACGATAGTCCACATGCCGTACGTGATGTACCTGCCGCGCGTGCTGCCGCGCGACGAGATTACGCTGCCGTCGCCGACCAGTCGCGAAGTGGTGCTGACGCATCCAGACATGCCTGGTCTCGAATTGCACGTGCCCGCGGGTACCGTTTTCAAGGATCGCGAAGGTCATGTCTTAACTCATATTGCCATCGTACCCACGCCAGTCGACCACGCGCCGTTTCCGCTGCCGGACAACTTTCCGATGTATTTCACCATCCAACCGGGCGATGCGGTGGTGCAGGGTCTGACGCCGACGGCGTCTAAAGGCATCCGGGTGGTTTATCCAAACTATGGTCACGCCAAACCGAACGCAGTGGGCAATTTTTGGGTGTATGGCGTCAAGGAAGGTTGGCAGATGTACGGCGGCGGCCACATCACCGCCGATGCCAAACAGCTGGCACCGGATCCGGGCGTGGCGCTGGTCTGGGCATTGGGGGCCGGTGCCTCCCTCTCCAATGCTAATGCGGCCACGGCGCAGACGCTCAACAATCAAAGCAAAGGCTGTCCGATAGACTTGCAGACCGGCATCATGTTCCATCAATGGAATGACCTGTCGATCAACGACATCATGCCGTTGTCGCTGACCCGCGCCTACACCTCAGCCGATAGCAATTCGCATATGTTTGGGGTCGGCAGTAATTCCAACTTTGGTATCCACCTCTACGGCAACAACAACTTTACGACGCCACAGCTGGTGTTGCCGTGCGGTCAGGGTATTGCCTTCAACCTCGTCAGCGGCACGGCGACGAACTGGCCGCTGGCCGGGGATGTGTGGGAGCACACCGGCACTAACTCCGCCTTCTATGGCGCGACCCTGCAATTCTTCACGGGAACAGCGATCGGCGAATACTGGCAGATCACCCTGAAGGACGGCAGCGCGTACGGTTTCCAAAGCGACGTGCCCAATCTGCTGAAATGGATGCGCGATCGTTATGGCAACCAGGTGCAGCTCGCCTACAACGGTGGCCTTATCGATCAGGTCACTTCGCCCAGCGGTCGCTCGATCACCTTCAACTACGACAGCAGCAATCGGGTCACCAGCGCCGTGGACAATGCGAACCGCACGGTAGGGTATGCCTATAACCCGGCCGGTAGTCTAGCTACGGTGACCTATCCGGACAAGACCACGGAGCAGTACACCTACGACAGTAACCATCGCATGCTCACCATGCAGGATCGGCGCGGCACGATCTGGGTCACCAATCAATACGACACCAATGGGCGTGTTACCAAGCAAACGTTCGCGGACAGTACTTATTACCAGTTCGGCTATACCACCGACAGCAACAACAACGTCACCACAACGCTGGTTACGAACCCGAATGGCCATCAGGAGCAGGTGGCTTTCGACCCGACCAGTCACTATCCGGCCACGGATACCTATGGCTATGGCACGTCGTTGGCGCAGACCACGACGTATGTACGCGAACCCTCCGGGTTGATCGATAAAGTCACTGATGCCTTGGGGCGTACTACAGCCTATACGTACGATGCGATGGGCAACATCACCGGCGTTACCCGACTGTATGGGACCTCCAATGCGGTGACTTATCAGTTCACCTTCACGTCCGACAGTAATCAGCTTGCCAGCGTGACCGATCCCTTGGGGCATACCACCAGCTTTGGTTATGACCATCGGTGCCTGAACCAGATAATCGATCCGCTGGGCCATGGCAGCACGATACAGTGCAACGGTGCCGGGCAGCCGGTAACGCTGACCGATGCGCTCGGTCATACCACGACCTTGAGTTACCAGGGTTACGACTTGCACAGCGTGACCGATCCCCTGGGTCGCACCGTGAGCTATACGGTAGATGCCCTCGGGCGGCCCATCGCCACCCAGGATCCCTTGGGCAACGTCACGCTGACCCAGTACGACGTTGACGATCGTGTCAGCCAGGTGACCGACGCACTGAACCAGACCACGATCCTGAGCTACGATGGCAACAGCAACCTGCTGAGCACCACCCTGCCTAGCGGAGCGGTGATCGCCACGACGTACGATGCACGCAACCGCCCCCACACGCGAACGGACGCGTTGAACCAGAGCGAATCGTGGACGTACGACGGCATGAACCACGTGCTGTCGCACACCGATCGCAAAGGGCAGGCCACGACGGTCAGCTACGACGCGCTGAATCGCCCGGCACTGACGACCTACGCCGACGGTTCGACCACCCAGCCGAATTACGATGCGGCCAATCGCCTGACCGGCCTGGTGGACTCCAGCAGCGGCAACCTCAGCTGGGGTTACGACGGTCTGGATCGGGCCACCACGACCGTCACGCCGCAGGGCACCATCGGCTACACCTACGATGCCTCGGGTCGCCGCACCAGCATGACGCCCGCGATGCAAGCTATCGTCAATTACTTTTATGACAATGCGAACCGGCTGACGTCGCTGACGCAGGGCAGCGAGACGGTGCAGCTGGGTTACGACAATGCCAACCGACGCAACGCGCTGACCCTGCCTAATGGCATTAGCGTGAGTTATGGCTACGATGCCGGCAACCAGTTGACCGGTCTGAGCTACGCGCAAGGCAACGGCACCGTCTTGGGCAATCTGGTCTATGGCTACGACAACGACGGTCGGCGAACCGGACAGAGCGGCAGTCTGGCACCTAACGTACTACCGACGCCCAGCACTAGGCCGGGGACGTTTGATCTCAACAATCGGCAGACCAGCTTCAACGGCAGCACCATGAGCTACGACGCCAACGGCAACCTCACCAGCAACGGTATCAACACCTTCGTGTGGAACGCGCGCAACCAGTTGACCCAGATCACCCAGGGCGGAACGACCCAGTTCAGCTATGCGTACGACGCGCTGGGTCGGCGCACCAGCAAGAGCGCGGCGGGCGCGGCCGCACCGACGACGTACCTCTACGATGGGATGAACGCGGTGCAGGAAGTGATCGGCAACGTCACCAATCCCATACTGACCGGCCTAGGCACAGACGAGCGCTACGCCCGGAACGATGTGAACGGGCGGACCGACTTCCTGACCGATGCGCTGGGCAGCACGATCGCCCTGACCGATCCCACCGGCGCGATCACACAGCAGTACAGCTACGATCCGTACGGCAACGTCACGCAGAGCAACACCACCATCGGATTTACCAACCCGTACCTGTATACCGGGCGGGAAGCGGACAGTACGGGGCTGTATTACTACCGGGCTCGGTACTACTCACCGACGATGGGGCGGTTTATCTCCGAGGACCCGATGGGATTTGGCGGTGGGCAACTTAATTTTTATGCCTATGCCGGAGGAAACCCACTGATGTACACCGATCCATCCGGGCTCTACTTTGGTGTGGATGATGCCGCCGCCGCCGGTTTAGGAGCAGTAATCGGTCTGGCTTCTCAGGGATTCAGTGATGCCATTGAGGGACATTTTAGCAGTTGGCAGGACTACGCCGGATCGGCATTCGGTGGCGCCGCTGCTGGAGAAGCAAGCCTCTATCTAGGGCCGCTAGCCACAGGAGCCGTTTTTGGGGGAGCCACAAATTTAGCTAAGCAGGGCTTGAAGATGGCTACTCACAAGCAATGTCATTTCAACTACGGATCGCTAGCGCTCGATACTGGTCTAGGCGCTGGATTAGGTAGGATCATCGGTCCTGAAATCGAAGGAATTACATCCGGTCGAGGAAGTTATTCAGCTATCTTCAAACAAATGGTTACGAAGCAGTCGAACGGAACAATTTCAAGCATATCAGTAAGCACCGCCATGAAAATAGCGACCGTAAAGCAAGCTGAGGGAGTTTCCGGAACTGCACTTGGCCCTGTTGTTTCTGCCGTGGAAGATACCCTTGGTTCCGATGAAGAGTGCGGATGCCAATGATGAATGACCCTTCAATTCGCGCAACGGCGGCACCCTCAATGCTAATTATTTTTGAGTCTTTCGCCGTACCTATGTTTCTTCTATTTCTATATGGCGCGGTGTTTAATCATGCGGAATGGGGAGGCGCCGTGATAGCCGGAGCCTTATGCATATTAATTTTCGTCTGGTGGAGATCTTTTTTGCTGCAAATAACGGACGGTGAATTAGTTTATCAGTCACTATTGAGACGTAGAAAAGTTAAGTTGAATAATATTATGAAAGCTGTCAGGAAAATTGATCTCGTCTCCCACGGCAGTCGACCTCCAAACCGGTTGGAGATCCATAGTGTCGGAGACGACAGAACGCTTGATTTTGATATCAATATGAAGCCATTCCGTCCGGGAGACATTAAAAAGATTGAAGCCCTGCTCCAAGTACGTGGGGCAAGTGGTCTTGATTAGAATAAAAACTAATCAGCAGCCGCATGTAAAATGCAAGTCAATACGACGTCGACGATTTATCGTCGGTAGTGATGAGGAAGTAGCCGCATTTAGCCGAGCCGGCGCAGGGCGGATGATTAGGTCAAGTTATCAATACTAGGGAGGGACTGCTGCCGACCCGACGCGGACGCTTTCAGAGCATGCCTCAAGCGCAAAGACCACAGATAAGTGAGGACGGGTCCACAATTTCAGCGAGCGGAAAGGTGGTAAACGTTGTCCGGAAAGATTTTTCCGATGCGCCAACGGACGCTGCGGCATGGTTCGGGGAGTACAGAATCGCCTATGAATGCTGCCCTAGGAAGGGGCCAGCGGGACATATGCCGCCCGATTTTCATGACGCACATTTGACTATTTGAATACGTGGGAACCGAAGGCATGAATACGCTTGCATACAATCGGAAAGCGCGACGGAAGGAACTCGTAACGCTGCGCGACTGAGCTCGCTTCACAAGGTTAAAGTGGTATCGATTAGTAATGTTGAAAATTTGACGACGCAAGCACTGCGATCAAATGATCTGTTTTTATTTTGTCTTGTTCAATTCTTAAAATTTTTTGCAACCGCACAGTAAGTACGGCCACAGAGTGTATTTTTCTTCGGATGTTCCATGCGTTGACAAGGGAGTGACTAATGAACATTGCCTTTAAAATTGTCATTGCATTCATCGCTACATGTTTCTGTAGCACTGGATATTCCAATCCATTGAATAGAATGAAAACGTCGGCGGCTTCTTCATCGTCAGATAGTAAGCCTGTCGCGACCAATGTCGTACCCTCTATGGCTTTGGTGGGATCGCTTCCAGCCGATGTAGCTTCCGGTCACGCAGTTCGGGCTGCAGATCTGCCGGCGACCATTCCCATTCGGCTGACGATCGTCGTCATGCCACATCGCAGTGAGCTTGCAAGCTTTATTGACCAAGTAAGCGACCCTGCTTCCCCAACCTTCCATCGCTTTCTTACCTTCGACCAGTTGAAATCACGTTTTATGGCTTCAGACGCTGATGTCGAGTCCGTCGAAGCGTGGGCGCGCGCAGGCGGTCTTTCTGAAGTCCAACGATGGCCGTCCAATCATGCGATTGTGATCCAAGGAACAGTCGGACAGGTCAATACGCTTCTCGGCGTAAAACTTGGCAAGTACAGCTTGAATGGAAATGTCTATTACGCAAATGACAAGAGGCCTACCATCTCGTCGGAAATAGCGCCAAAAATCGCTGACATATTGGGCCTTAATTCGATGCAGCAGGTGCTTCCTCTGTCGCAAGACCAGGGCCATTCGTCGCCGATAGATACGCCACGCGTCAGCACGGAGCCATTCATCAGTCGCACGGTCTTGCGTGGGGATGCTCAAGGCTCCGTCCACGGTCACGTGGTTACGCCTAAGATCTCGGCCACGATGAATTCAGCAAAGCCTGCGGACATCCGCACGCAATCTAATCCATACGTCCCGTCAGATATATGGAGTGAGAGTGCCTATAACTACGACGGCTTGGCGAAATTCAGCCATTGCTGCAATCCTGCCCATTTGGCCACCGGCTCACCGCCCGAAACATCGATCGCCATTATTGGTGAAAATAAGGCAGACCCCAACGATGTGAATAAATTTTTCATACAGTATGGTCTGGCCGAAGTTATTGAAAATGTCGCCATTGATGGCCCGGCCTGCTGCGATGATGAAATGACGATAGATACGGAATGGGCTGGGGCTATGTCTAATAGCAAAGGTGCCAACTCTGATACGGCAACGATCCATGTATACGAAGGTGGCGGCACGCAGCTGTCTGATCAACTGAATGCGTGGGAGGCAGCTTTTACCGACGACAAGGCCCGCGTCGCATCGACCAGCTTCGGAGCGGCTGAGTCTGGATATGGCGGATTGGGGACGCCATCCATAGGCGATTTTACCGACATCACCAATGCGATGACGGCGCTTGGTTGGACGATTGTTGCTGCTGCGGGCGACACGGGGGTGGACTACTACGGCGGCAACGGATGCAACACTACCAATGTGGTTCAATACCCTGCGACGGACCCAAACGTCGTCGCTGCTGGCGGCTCCACGCTTATTCTAAACACCGATGGCACCTTTTCATCAGAAAATGCCTGGTCGGGGAATGCGTGCGCCAAAGTGAATCCAACGTACAACGGCGGCGGCGGTGGTGGGGGATGCAGTAACAATACCTTTCCCGCGACGGCTTGGAACAATACGGGCTGCCCGAGCAATCGACGAGCGATTCCCGATATGTCACTGAACGCCTCGCCGAACCTGGCTGGTCAGGGGGCGGGGCAAAGTATTTACTACAGCTATGGCAAATGTAAGGGCAATGGAGCGGGATGCTTTGCGACAGGATCGAGCATCGTTGCTCCTGAATTAGCCGGCTTCTTCGCGCAGGAAAATTCATACCTACTTACGCTTGGAAACATTTGCGGTACATATCACGACGCGCCTTGCGCGCCCCTCGGTAGAGCAGGTCCTATTATCTTTGCCACTGTTCACCAACCGCACAATCCGTTCTACGACATCGAGCAAGGATCCAACGCGAATGGTCAAAGCAACGGCTATCAAGCTGCACGCGGGTATGACTTGGCGACTGGGCTTGGCTCGGTCAACATGATGCAGCTCGCTTGGGCCATTAACTACTATTTGCTTTCAAATGGATCGACACCACCCATCGTATCTTTCAGCGGAGCGCAACTTGACACGCTCTATACCGGTCCGGTCACCGTGGACTTTCAGTTCAATGGGGCCAACCGAGGTATTGCTGGCTATACGGCTTATTCTGATCGTGACCCAGGCGACCCAAAGTCCGAGCCGTCGCCGGGCACTGGAAGCCCCTTCTGGGACGGTCCCCAAGTGGTCGGTTCACCCAGTGGTGGTTCGATCCAGATCCCGTTCGCACCCGGCTGCCATATGGTCTATGTGCGTGTTTGGGACAATCTGGGTGATGGAAACACTCAGATCAGCTATGGCCCCATCTGCATGGGGGGAGCCAATACGAAATGTAGTTTTGCTGAAAAAGGCTGTCCCGCGCAGGGCGGCTATGAGGGATATCAAATCACCTGCCCTATGACGGTCAACTTTTCTGTCAATGGGCAGTTGCAGCAATCAGGTACGAGCTTTAGCGGGCAGGAGCAGCCCAATGCATCGAGTTATGTCACGGCGTGTACGCCGGGGACCGCGAATTGCCAGGGCTTTTCCATTCCAAACGGTTCGGGCAAATGCCCCATCCATGTCATCCCGCCACCACCGCCGCCGTTGAAGACCTGCCAAGTGTGCGATCAGACTCATCGACAGTGCGTGGCGGTCACGGGCGGTTATGTGTGCAAAGGTCTCATTCAGTAGATGGCAAGCGTGCTGACTTTGTATCGTTGACTAGAGACATTTCGTTAGACGGGACTTCGAGGATTGACGCCTAATGTCGTTGATCGACCATCGCGATGTGTTTACCCTCTCCTCCGCGAGGGAGGGGGATTTAGTAATCGATCCGATAAGCCGCTGTTATCTGGCTAGAGCCGTGGTTTGCTTTTGACGCAAGCAGACATATTTCGTGCATCTCGTACCAGAGCATTCGGATTTGGCGCTGGGAGCACGGCGGCGGCAATGGTTTTTTTGTCTGTGGGTGCTTGCTCAGCTCTGAACGCCCGGGACGTTGGCCATACCGCAAGTGCGTTGGGTGCGGAAAGAACCATTCGATGCAGAATAGGACCGGCTAGCTTGGGCGCCGGCGCAATGTGTGAGGCGAAGAACAATCGGAGGCCTAATGTCGAAAAATATTGTCATTTGCTGTGACGGCACCGGCAATCAGATCGACAACACCATTTCGAACGTGCTCAAGCTTTACCGAATTCTCGAAAAGGGCGATCGCCAACGCGTTTACTACAATCCAGGCATCGGGACTATTGGCCAGAAAAACGCCTGGCAGCGCTTCAAGCAAGAGGCGCTTGGTGTATTTGGTCTAGCCACCGGCTATGGGCTCGATGACGATGTACTGGGCGCCTACCGCTTCTTGAGCCAAACCTACGAAGAGGGCGACAAAATCTGGCTCTTCGGATTCAGCCGCGGCGCCTACACAGTTCGCGTTCTCGCCGCCTTTCTCCATGTCATAGGTCTCCTGCGACCTGATCAACTGAATCTGGCCGGATACGCTCTGACGGCCTTCAAGAAATCAAGCGGCGATAGCCAGCGCGTAAATCGTTGGGAAATCGGTAACTCCGCGACTGAAGCCGGCAACGGAAATCGAAGCCCAGAGCTTGAGGCCGCGTGGCATTTCAGCCGGGTCGCGGGCGGAAAGACCATCCGTATCGAGTTTGTTGGGGTATGGGATACGGTTGCGTCAGTCATCACTCCTCGCAAAGAAAAGTTTCTGCCCGACCTGCAAACACTGCGTTTCACGAGGACGAATTCAAGCGTCAAGATTTTTCGACAAGCGATGGCGATCGATGAGCGTAGACGCATGTTTAGGCTGAATGCCTGGAAGGAGGGGCAAGCGTATCGACCATTTCCCTTTAACCCCGTTTCGGAAATCCCTCAAGATATCCTTCAAGTTTGGTTCGCCGGTGTCCATGCTGATGTCGGTGGAGGCTATCCCGAGTCCGAAAGCGGCCTTTCAAAGTATCCACTTCTTTGGATGATCGAAGAGGCCCATGCCAAAGGCCTCCTTATCAATCGTGCCATGGTCAATCATCTCGTTCTTGGTCACCCGAGGAAGGGCAGCAATCATAGCTATGTAGCTCCAGATGCAACGGGAGAGCTGCACGTGTCGATGACGGCCGGATGGAAGCCCCTCGAATGGTTGCCCAAGAATTCCAAGTGGAGGGAGTGGAAGGAGCGCCGTTCGGTGCTCGGATGGTACTTGCCACGCGCCGAGCCACGTTTCATCCCGGAAGGGGCGTTCATTCACCGAACAGTGTTCGAGCGGATTGAGCGGCTACCAGGCTACCGACCTGTGAATTTGCCATCCAACTACAAGGTGGTTCAATGGCCAGAGACAGTGGTGCGGGAGGAATAGGGGAGGGCTACGCGAATGCCTGGCGAAGTGATTAGGAAGCGTTATCGGGGGTAGGGCGGGCGGCTTGTTCCGATCCATTTCTGCCCGTCGCGACCAACCGCTTTGGGTTAGCTTTCCGAGCGAGACGGCGGTCTATTGGCTATGCCAGTGGAGTAAGTCAATGGCTTTCTTTGAAATCTGCGCAAAAACGGGCTAGAACCCGTATGCGCCGACATCGGTTTGTCCGTCACCGCATCGAGGGGCGATCATGCCTATGTCATATCAATTAAAGCCAACGCTGCGCAGCATGCTGGCGTTCCGTCTGCTGACCTAAATGTGAGGCTGGGGCTTAACGTCGCTTGTGCGCGCGTTAGTTTTTGCTTGATCGACCGAAACGCGACAACATTTCGAGGTTGCCATCAAGCTGTGGGTCAAATGTCCCACTCAGTCTCGCCGTTCGGTGTGCTGGCTGAGCTGCACATGGTCGCCGCGCTCCAGCGCCCAGGCGTGAACTACTTCGGCGCCGAAGAAGAAGATCGCGCCGGAGTAATACACCCACACCAGCAGCACTACCAGGGAGCCAGCTGCGCCGTAGGCACCGCCGATGTTATCGCTGGAGAGGTAAATCCCAATCACCCATTTGCCTAGGGCGAACAGCAGGGCCGTGACCCCGCCGCCCCAGGTCACGCGGCGCCAGGGTAGACGCGCGTCTGGCAGATACCGGAAGAGCAAGGCGAACAGGACCGCGAGCACCGCCGTGCTGATGACCTGATTGAGAACGTCCCATACCGAGCCTTTGAGCGGTAGAAGCATGCCGATCAGTGAGCTCACCAGTAGTGACACCACCATGACGAAAACTGTCGCCGCGATGACCCCGACGGACAACACACGCCTGTGCAGCCATCCCCAGACTGCGTTACCCGGATGCGCCCGAATACCCCAGATCAGGTTCAGCGAGATCTGCAACTGAGCAAACACGGTGGTGGCACCCACCACCGAGACGACGATACCGATAATGCCAGCGAAGGTTCCGATTGAAGGATGCTGGTTGGCGCTGGCATACACCGCTGCAGCGGTCGTTCGCGCCTCGGACCCGGCGAGCTTACCGATCTGGTCGAGCAGCGTCTGGCGCACGTCGTAGCCTACCGTCGAAGTCAACCAGACACCGAGCAAGAGCAGCGGGGCGAATGACAACAGCGTGTAGAACGAAAGCGATGCAGACAGGGACAAGACGTCATGATCGAAAAAACCATTGAACGTTCGTAGCAGCACACGCCATAGCAATGGGCGATTGGGATGCCGATCGTTTTCCGGTGAAATCTTTTCAGTAGGTAAGTTGGCCATGGTGAAAAAGTACGCTGCCTACGGTCGGGTCAATGGGCCGAAACGAAAGAGAGCAAAGGCGCGGAACGCTCTCGCTCGTGCCGTGGCAGTTGCCCTACGGAGCGAAGGGTTTGTCCTTGGAAGCGATTGTAAGGGACGTCGCCGCATAAGCGATATTGACCGCTACCGTGAGCTCGCGAAACAAACCTGCGAGATTTCTGGCGTTATCGGGCGCGGAGAAAAAAACAATTGTGTTTTTTTTGATCATTGGTTCGCTTTCCGCGAGGTCTCCACCTCTCTGAGCGACCTCTCTGTCGAACAACTCGGTCCAGGCTGCCGGCGGCTCATCATTGAGAATGGCGGTCACCCACTGGCGCGTGCCCGTTTCCCACGAGGAGGGAGAGGGGGCATCAAAACATTGGATTTGTATGTTGACGAGGGGCATAGCGCGAAGTCAGCTGTAAGTTGGCAAATAAAAACACGGGCGAGCCCTCTGGTATTCCCTGGGATCCGTTCGAAAATATCGGGCCTGGATGGTAAAACGAATCAGCGCCTTGGCATGTAGCGGTCAAACTCACCTGACCAACGCATACGCGGTGACTTGAATTCAGCCATTACGTCGATCGGTGAATGTGGGTGGATGACGATTTCTCCGTCGACCAGTTCGTCGCAAAAATGTCCGCCCTGAGGCGTTTCGATCGCGTAGTGGCTGACATGCGGATCGCCGTGCACAAGGTGGGCGTGCAAGACACATGTTCGAGGCCCATGCACCTGCGCGATCAGGCGATGAGGCTCAAACCGGAGTTCTGTGTAAACACCGTGCGGACTTCGGGCGTGGAGAACCCCGTCAAAGAACGGAGCCGTCGGCGCGCAAAGTGCGCTTGCACTGATACCCAGCAGCATGATGGCGGCCCATGTCTTTAGCCGTGTCCGCTTCGCAAGCGTGCTGCGAGAGGAAAGGGAAGCTGATGGGTCCGCATATGCGGCAGAAGGACAAGACATGGAAGTTACCGGACCATCTGAAAACTGGTGGGAACTTGGATCATTCGTATGTGGCAAGGGCTGGGATCTCATTAGCATCGTCGGAAGTGGACACCCTGCAGGTGAGGGAATATAGGAGGGATCAATTTTCGGGCTTTACCAACTAATGTTCGTAAAAGGGCCGCACACGTCGATTCAGAACGGCGTATTGGCTTAGTAGGTCGTTCGGATCCGGATTCAGCCACGCGCCGATGTTTGCGCGCGGTAGCACAGGGGTTTCGGCGCTCCTGGGCGTTCGTGGACGATATACCGGCAAGTCTCACCAACGCTGTGTGACAGGTCAGTGCGTCGGTCATGAGTGGATCACGGAGCCATCTCAGGCCCTGAGACCGCTCTTGGGCATCCTCCCGCTGAACCATGTGGGTGCCTCACTTGGATTCCAGACCTAACTCTTTGATCTTGCCGGTGGCTTTTTTGCCGCTTCCATTTTCGCCCATTTAGGCGAAAACTAATAGTCATGACCATTCAACTGACCAGCCGCCAATCCAACATATTGGCTTTCATCCATAGCCACATCGAGCGCCGCGGCCAGGCTCCGACGCTGGATGAGATCGGCGACGCTTTGGGCATCGGTCAGGTCAGTTCGGTCCTCAAACACGTCCGGTCCCTGGAAGCCAAAGGGCGGCTGACTATCCAGCCTAATCAGGCTCGTGGGATCCGTTTGGTCCACGAAGCCGACCCGCTTGATGCCGACACCATGGAGCTGCCCTTGGTGGGGCGCATCGCCGCGGGCGAGCCCATCTTTTCAGAAGAGCGAGTGGAGCGGACATTGCGGGTGTCACGCTGGCTGTTCCAGCTCCAACCGGATTACCTGGTCGAGGTGATCGGCGATTCGATGCGCGATGAAGGCATCCTCAACGGTGACTTGGTGGGGGTGCATGCCACGCCGGTGGCGCGCCACGGCCAGGTGGTGGCTGCGCGTGTGGGTGGCGATCGTTTCACCATCAAACGGCTGTATTGGAAAGACGAAGTGATCCGGTTGTTACCCAATAGCCCCGGCTACCACCCGATTGATCCGGATCCCACCGAAGACTTCGCCATTGAAGGCTTGTTCGCAGGTTTGTTGAGGCGCAGCTGATGGCCGCCGTTGTCGCACTGTCGAGCTTACTGGAAGGTCGCCAGGTCTGGAGGAGCCGGGAGGCACCTGCACTGGCTGGCGATCAGCCGACGGGTTGGAAGGCTCTGGACGCGATTCTGCCGGCCGGTGGCTGGCCGGACGCGGCACTGTCGGAAATCCTGCTGCCTGCAGATGGCGTCGGTGAGCTCCAGCTGGTGTTGCCCACCCTCGCGCGGCTGACCCAAGGCAAGCGCAGCGTCGTGATTGTCGCGCCGCCCTATGTGCCGTGCGTCGCCGGCTGGCAGCAGCGGGGCGTCGACATGCGCCGCGTTGAAATTGTCGCTGCGGCCGACAAGGACGTGCTCTGGGCGACCGAACAGTGCCTGCGGTCGGGCAGCTGCTCAGCGGTCCTGGTCTGGCCGCATCACGCCGACGATCGCTCGCTGAGGCGCCTTCAGGTTGCCGCCGACACGGGCCGAGCGCTCGCGCTGGCCTTTCGCGACCGTCGTCATCTGTCGAATGCGTCGCCTGCGGCCCTGCGGCTGGAACTGGAAGCGACGCCGCGTGCTCAGATCTGGGTGCGCAAATGTCGGGGTGGCAATGCGCCGAGCCAGCCCGTTCCCCTTTCGCGCCACGTGCATTGATGGCGGCCGGCTATGTGGGCGTGTCTATTGCTGCCACATCTGGCGCTGGATGGGATCCTCCGACGCCGGCCCGTCGATGGGCCGCTGGTGCTCGTCGACGGACCCGTCAACGCGCGGACCGTGGTCGCCGCCAATGACGCGGCGCGCGCATCGGGTTTGCACGTCGGTCAGAGGCTGACCGCCGCCCACGCACTTCTGGCGCAATTCGATGCGGTTCCGTATGACCCGGACGGGGTCGAGAAATGGCACCGTTTTCTGGCCGCGGTGGCTTACCGCTATAGCTCCGAAGTCTGTTTGCTGCCCCATGCCATCGTGCTGGAAGTCAGCAAGAGCATGGGGCTGTTTGGCCCTTGGCCACGCCTTGAAGCTATGCTGCGGGCCGACCTGGAGGAGCTCGGGTTCCGCCACCGCATTGCGGCGGCACCGACGCCCCATGCCGCCTACATTTTGGCCGGTGCCAGTGACGGGTTGGCTGTCCTGACCCGAGACACCTTGATAAACGCGCTGCGACGCGTGCCCATCCAGAAAAGCCGGCTTCCCGTCTCGGCATCGAGCTTGCCGGGGATGGGCGTACGCACCTTTGGTCAACTTCTGGCGCTTCCTCGAGATGGCCTGCGCCGGCGCTTCGGCGCAGAGCTTCTGGCAAGCATGGACCGTGTGACCGGCGATCTGCCGTCCGGGCTCGACAGCTTCCGACCGCCCGATGTGTTTGATCTGAGGATTGAGCTGGTTCACGAGGTCGAAAATCTCGCCATGCTGGTGTTTCCGGTTCGCCGCATGACGGGTGACCTGGCTGCGTATCTGGCCGGGCGCGATGGCGGGGTCCAGCGGTTCCTCTTGCGGCTGGAACACCGCGATGATCGCAACACCGACGTGGTCGTAGGCCTGCTCGCTGCCGAGCGCGACTCAGCCATGCTGTTCGAGTTTGCCCGCGGCCGCCTGGAGCACGTGACGCTCACCGAACCGGTGCTGGCGTTGAGACTGATCGCGCGCGATCTGCCCGCGTTCGTGCCCGCAGGACGCGATCTCTTCGATGAGCGGCCCGCCAACGCGCTGCCGTTTGCACAGTTGCGCGAGCGTCTGCGTGCCCGTCTGGGAGATGGTGCGGTTTATGGCTTGGGCAGCACGACCGATCCACGGCCGGAGCGCGCTCAACAAATCGCGGCCAGCGCAGACGTAGCGATCGAAGCGCACCCTCGGCCGACGTGGTTATTGGAGCGGCCCATTCCTTTACGTGGGTACGAGCCGCTGATTCTGTCGGGCCCTGAGCGCCTGGAAACCGGCTGGTGGGACGACGGCGAGGTATGCCGCGATTACTACGTGGTGGAGACGTCATTGGGTCAGCATGCGTGGGCATTCTGCCCGCCGGGCGAACAATCAGGCTGGATGATCCACGGTTGGTTTGCGTGAGCGGGTATGCGGAGCTGCACTGCCTGTCGGACTTTTCGTTCGGACGCGGCGCCTCGAGTGCGCGCGAGCTATTTGATCGCGCGAAGATCTGTGGGTACGACGCATTGGCCATCACCGACGAGTGCTCACTGGCCGGCATCGTGCGCGCCTTCGAGGCAGCGCGCGACACTGATGTACCGCTGATTGTCGGCAGTGAGATCCAGTTGACCGATGGTCCTAAGCTCGTTGTTCTGTGCGAGACGAGACAGGGCTACATCAGTTTGTGTCAGCTCATCACCAAAGGTCGGCGTGCCTCGGAAAAAGGCACGTATCGGCTGGAGCGTGCCGATATTGAGGATGGGCTGCTTGGCACGTTGGTGCTTTGGATACCCGGGTTTGATGTGGCGATGGAGGAGGGCCGATGGGTGCGCGATCAGTTTGGGGGACGCGCGTGGCTCGCTGTCGAACTACATCACGGACCCGATGACGCCCGACGTCTGCGTGAACTCGGGCAGGCGAGCCGCGTGCTCAACCTTCCGATGGTCGCCGCAGGTGACGTCCACATGCATATCCGCAAGCGCCTGGCACTGCAGCACACGCTCACGGCCATTCGTCATCGCTTGCCGATTGCCGAGGCCGGCGCGGTGCTGGCGCGCAACGGTGAGCGTCACCTGCGCGCGTTGCCCAAACTCGCATCGATCTATCCGAAACACTTGCTAGAAGAAAGCGTCGTTATCGCGCGACGTTGCACATTCACATTGAAAGAGTTGCAGTATCGCTATCCCGCCGAGCTAGTGCCCGACGGACATACAGCGGCCAGCTGGTTGCGCCAGCTGACCGAAACCGGGATGCGCTGGCGATGGCCAGAAGGGGGTGCGGACAAGGTTCGTCAGCAGATCGAACACGAGCTGACATTGATCGAAGAACTCAAGTACGAGTCCTACTTTCTGACGGTCCACGACATCGTGCGGTTCGCGCGAAGCCAGGGGATTCTTTGCCAGGGTAGGGGGTCCTCGGCGAACTCCGCCGTGTGCTTTGCGCTCGGCGTCACCGAGGTCGATCCGGCTCGCATGAATCTTCTAGTTGAGCGTTTTATCAGTAAGGAGCGTAACGAACCTCCGGACATCGACATCGACTTCGAGCACGAACGCCGCGAAGAGGTCATCCAGTACATCTACGGCAAGTACGGGCGCGAGCGCGCGGCCTTGGCCGCGACGGTCATTTGCTACCGCGGCAAGAGCGCCGTGCGCGATGTCGCCAAGGCCTTGGGATTGCCGCTCGACCAGATTGACCAGCTCAGCCGTGTCTTTGCTTGGTGGGACGGCGAGGCGGATATCTCCGATCATTTGCGCGAACGCGGCTTTGATCCGGACAGCGCCGTCATCCGGCGTGTCATTCGGCTGACTAGCGAACTGCTCAGCAAGCCAAGACACCTGTCCCAACACGTCGGTGGTTTCGTCATCGCCGATGCCCCGTTGAGTGAATTGGTGCCGGTGGAAAACGCGTCCATGCCGGATCGCACGATTATCCAGTGGGACAAGGACGATCTGGACACCATGAATTTGCTCAAGGTTGATTGCTTGGCGCTGGGCATGTTGACCTGCGTGCGCAAATGCCTGGAACTGCTACGGAGTCACCGCGGGCAGGATTACACGATGGCCACGCTGCCACCGGAAGATCCCCAGACCTACGCCATGATCCAGCGCGCCGACACCTTGGGGGTGTTCCAGATCGAGAGCCGGGCGCAGATGTCGATGCTGCCCCGGCACCGCCCCGCGACGTTCTACGACCTGGTCATCCAGGTAGCCATTGTTCGGCCGGGTCCGATTCAGGGCGACATGGTGCATCCGTATCTACAGCGTCGCCGCGGTGAAGAGCCAGTGACTTATCCATCCGAAGATTTGAAGGCCGTTTTTGAGCGGACCCTGGGCGTGCCGCTGTTTCAGGAACAGGTGATGAAGCTAGCCATCGTGGCTGCAGGCTATACCCCGGGTGAAGCCGACCAGCTGCGCCGCGCGATGGCCGCGTGGAAGCGCCATGGCGGCATGGAAAAGCATCGCGAACGGATCATGACCGGTATGCTCGAGCGGGGATATACCGCTGAGTTTTCAGCGCAGCTGTTTGAGCAGATCAAAGGGTTTGGGTCCTACGGATTTCCCGAATCCCATTCGGCGAGCTTTGCCGGGATCGTCTACGCCTCGTGCTGGCTCAAGGCGCACGAACCGGCGGCGTTTGCGTGCGCGCTGTTGAACAGCCAGCCTATGGGGTTTTATTCGCCCAGTCAGATCGTCCAGGACGCCCAGCGCCATCGGATCCGCGTCTACCCGGTGGATGTGCGCTACAGCGATTGGGATTGCACCTTGGAAAATGACCCTCGTCATGCCGACGGGGCACCACTCATTCGGCTGGGATTTCGACAAGTGCGCGGGTTTAGCGAGGCGATCGCGTTACGCATTGAAACTGCTCGCGCGGTCCGACCCTTCGATGACATTCCCGACCTCTGCGCGCGCGCCGGCCTTGACAAGCGACACCAGGAATTGCTCGCCGATGCGTCCGCATTACGCGGATTAGCCGGCAACCGACACCGTGCACGTTGGGCCACGTCGGGCGTTGAAAAACAACTGCCGCTGTTTGGCAACGGCAGTCCAAAGGAGGAGGCGGTGCTTTTGCCTGCCCCGACGCAGGCGGAAAACACTCTGGCTGACTACGCGCGCACGGGGCTCACGCTCGGGTCGCATCCGCTTCGTCAGATTCGCGCCCGGCTAAATGCCTCGCGCTGCGTTGATAGCAGGACCCTTCATACCCGCCCACACAAAAGCTACGTGCGCGTGGCCGGAATGGTCACCATGCGACAGCGGCCCGCTACGGCGAGTGGGGTGACATTCGTGACCATTGAAGACGAATACGGGATGGTCAATGTGGTGGTGTGGAGAAAGATTGCTGAATTGCAGCACCGTGTTCTGCTGGAAAGCCAACTATTGGCGATCGATGGGCAGTGGGAAGTGCAGGACGGCGTGTGTCACTTGATCGCGCATCATTTGCGCGACCTAACCCATCTGCTAGGAACTCTCGATACTCGCTCAAGGGACTTTCACTAAATCGATACCCGCCATGATCACGGTCGGGTACCAAACTTAGTGAATTCGGGACAATGAAAAATTCAGGTGCCATCACCGTGGTTGCTGGAGGACGCTTTCCCTCGGCGTATGGCACAGCGGACAAGAGAAAGGGAGGCTGACGCAGGGTACGGCTCCCTAACTTCGTTTGACGTCCACATGACGGTACGTTTGGAAAGCTTCAGAACTATCGCCGGAGGCGCCAAGCCATGAGAACCCGTTATCGAGTCGGCCTGTGGTCCCTTGCCGCATTGGTCGTTTTGTTGCTGGTCCTGCGGCTGGCGTTGGCGCACTTTGCCCTGAGCTATGTGAACCGGCGGCTGGCCAACATGGGGTCCTATAAAGGGCACGTCGCCGCTATCGATATCCATTTATGGCGCGGTGCTTACTCCATGGACGGGATGGTTATTGAGAACGTAGAGGGAAAGGTGCCCGTCCCGTTTCTCAAAGCGTCGCGCATCGACATCGCTGTCAGCTGGAGGGCACTGACGCATGGCGTTGTGCGTTCGAAAATTGATTTCTTTGATTCTTCGCTTAATTTCGTCGACGGCGGTGGAAAAGGGGCGTCACAAACTGGCAAAGGCACCGATTGGCGCGCGCAGATGGAGGCGCTCACCCCCATCCGTATTGACGAGTTGAATATTCACAACAGCACGGTGACGTTCCAAAACTTTGTATCGAGCCCGCGCGTCGACCTGAAAGCGACGAAGGTCAACGGCACGCTCACCAATCTATCCAACGCCTCCCGTAATCAAGGGGACGTCGTGGCGACGGCAGAGGTGCGCGCCGATATTCTCGGACAGGCGCCCCTGACCTTCAAAGGCGACTTTGATCCACTGTCTACTAAAGGTAATTTCTCGTTCGAACTGAGAGTGCTCTCCATAGATCTAACTAAGGCGAATGACCTGGCGCGGGCGTATGGCGGTTTCGACTTTGCCAGCGGGAAGGGGGACTTCGTAATGCAGCTCGCGGCGCGAAACCAGCAATTGTCCGGCTATGCCAAGCCTTTATTCCACGATTTGAAAATATTCAGCTGGAAAAAAGATGTCGAACAGGAGCACAAAAATCCGATCCAGGTGGCATGGTCTGCCACGTTGCAAGGCGTGACATCCATATTCAAGAACCACGACAAAGATCAGTTCGCCACGCGTGTGCCCATCAGCGGCCGCACAGACCAGAAAAGCTTGAGCGTTTCAGAAGCTATCGTTGCGGTGCTTCGCAATGCGTTTGTCAAAGCGTATGAACCAAATTTTGAACACCTAAGCCCCGACCCTGGTCAAAAATAAGCCTCGCGCGACGTGCGATGCTTAGGGCAGGCTATCCCATAGCCACTAAAATACGCGGTAAATGTGGCGTAAGAAAGAGGATGGTCTTCGACTTCAACGGCGAGCCGCTTTACTGCCGGATCGAAGCTGGGACCCTTCGGACATGCCGAGCTTTTCAGCATGTCGCCTACCTGTAACCGGAAGTCGTAGTGCCGCCGGCTCGCATGGTGAAGCTGCACAACGAAAATTGGGCGCGAACCCTTTTGCCGACCGTTCGGTTTTCGGCTCGGGAGTGTGATCGAACTGCCGCTTCCGCTTATAAAGAGCGAGTGACACGATTCACTTCTTCAGCTCGCGCTCAACGTCATCCGCCATGACGCCGACTTATGCGACAGCGTCGCAAACTTGCTGTTCCGACCCCCCCATTTTTTAGCCCAGTCGCGCAATTCATAGGTTTCGTTGACGTTGACGCACTGGCGATCGGCACTGCCTGCTTTAGATTTGTCATCGCTCAGGGGTGTACTCCTTCGTCGCTGGGTGCTTTTACAGGTAGCAGCGCCCCAGTGAAACACCCGTCAAGTTGGAGCCAATCCGCAGCCCACGACCCGGGTCGTCGGAAAAAAAGGGTGAGTTTAGACGCCAGCTGTCTAGTTCAGTTCGGCGGAGAATGGCGCGCGCCAAGTACGTCAGAGTGCGAGTCAATGTGCCAACAGGCTCTCTCTATCCCTCTTGCGTGAACGCCCGATATACGACTGCATCACCGCCGATTGATGGTCAAAGTTTAAAAATCTCTCTGCGAATAGGAGGGATCGCCAGTGCAAACCCAAATGAGCCGCGCCGCCAAGCCAACTCTTAATAGCGGCACCGAAGACGCTTTACGCGGGAACGCGTTGGGTCTTATGCGCTCTCACAAGCGCGCCATGAGCCAATTGGAAAAGTTGTTGATTGACTGCAAGTCCAATCGCATAGCCCAAAAACATCCGCGCCCGCTCATCTGTATTGCTATACCCGTATGTGACGAGATTGAACGCGTTGGCCGATGCGTGGAGGCGCTGTCTGAACAGCGCGACTCTTCCGGCTTACTGATAGGAAGGGGTCAGG
This sequence comes from Rhodanobacter sp. ANJX3, assembly GCF_014200755.1. Taxonomy (GTDB): domain Bacteria; phylum Pseudomonadota; class Gammaproteobacteria; order Xanthomonadales; family Rhodanobacteraceae; genus Rhodanobacter. The sequence goes on from NZ_JACHCM010000001.1 coordinate 304,643, forward strand.
TCCGCGTCGTCTTGATGGCTAATGGTTGTACGGACGGCACTTATGAGTTCGTCCTCCGGAATCTCGAAAGTTTTCGAATTGCGGTAACCGCGTATCACGCTCGACTTCCCGAGACACGTAGAAACGCGGGTTTTGCGCGCCGTATGGCAAACCACGCAGCAATCGAACTCCTCCACGAAAAGTCTGGACTGTTGTTCATGACGGACGCCGACAGCGTCGCGCCGCCCCAATGGATAGCCAACTACTGCCAGATGCTGCGCGGTGGATACGATGCCGTGGCAGGGCAGGTGGATCTGAATCCAGACGACAGCGACGATATTATTCCCCTGCTTGATAGCCGAGGGACTCTCGAGAATCAATATACGTCGCTTCTTGATCAGCTCGATTCGATTGTCGATCCCATTCCTCATGACCCGTGGCCTCGACACTACAATGCGTCGGGCGCGAACATCGCAGTGCGAGTCGACGCTCTGCGCGGGATCTGCGATTTCCCGATAGTGCCCTGCGGAGAGGACCGGCTTCTCATCGGGATGATGGAAGCACAAGGCAGACGTGTGCGGCACGACTGCGCTACCCGAGTACTCACATCCGGCAGGTTGTTCGGACGAGCGCCGGGAGGAATGGCAGATACTCTGCGTCGCCGGCTCAAGGCGCCGCTCACGCCATGTGACCCTCGTCTCGAAACGGCGCAGGCAGCCTACCAGCGTGCATCACTTCGAAAACGTCTACGCGAAGCATGGATCAATCGCGAGAGATGGCCAAGCGCTGCAGGGGAATGGGTTCGCTACCTTAAAATAGCAGACCAACTAGCAATCCAGGCAGGTGCCTGTAAACATTTCGATGACATCTGGCAGAAGTTGGAGCGGATGGCGCCTTCGTTGAAGAGAGTTCCCATTCCGCCCTCCCAGCTGCCTAGCGAGATTAGAAAAGCGCAGGAGATCATACGGAGCCTGGTTGATGGCTACGAGGATGCTTGGGACTTTGAAAGGAGCGAAGTGCGAGCATGACTTCAGCAGCGACCCGCACAACCAGGCCATTAACTAAGAGTGTGCTCGAGCAGTTGCGCAAAGTTCGAGAAGAGCTGAGCCTGTCCGCTCGAACAGATGATCTAGCCGAAACATTTCCCGCGGCCAGCATGGAAATTTTGAAAAAAGCAGGCTGCCTCAAATCCGTTTTGCCTTTTGCTTATGGCGGGGTAAGCGCAGGGTGGCATGCTGAGAGCGTCGATCTGCTTTTTAATCTACTGCGCACGATAGGTGGACTGCATCTCTCGTGTGCGCGGCTGTTTGAAGGGCATGTCAACGCGTTTCAGCTTTTATGGACATTCGGAAATGCCGCTCAACGGGATAGCGTATGCCGTTACGTCTCCGACGGTGGATTGCTTGGGGTGTGGAATGCACCCTCGCGTGAAGGCGAGCTTCTGCTTTGTGAAGAGGAAGGCCTAGGTCTAATGCTGAAAGGCCCTAAAGCCTATGCGTCAGGAGCCGGCGGCATACAGCGCCCGCTTGTCACCGCACGTCACCCGCAGAAGGGCCTGGTCATAGTCTGGCCGGATATCGTTTACAAGGTGGGTGACGCATCTGAGTGGTCAATGCATGGCATGCGCGCATCGGTGACTCGATCGGTGAAGTTTGACGGCATAATCAAGTCTTCGCATGTTTTCGGAAAGGCCGACGACTATCACAGCCAACCTCAATTTTCCGGTGGCTCGTGGCGATTCCTCGCAGCTCAGTTGGGCGCTGGAGAGGCGTTGGTTGAATTAATGCGCTTGGAGCTCGTCCGGCGAGGACGAACGACGGACTCCCATCAACGCGCACGGATGGCTCACTGTGTTACCGCGCTCGAAACAGGGAGAAAGTGGATTCTTGATACGGCTTATTTGGCGTCTGCAAAGAGGCCTTCAGTCGAAAAAGTCATTCAGCACGCCAATGCGGCGCGCGTGGTCGTGGAGAGGTCATTGCTGGATGTGATGGAGATAGTGCAGCGGGGCATCGGCTTGCAGCTACTCAGTCGCGATCATCCTGGGGAACGCATTCTTCGCGATCTGACGACGTACCTTCGTCAGCCCGCGCCCGATGCATTGCTTGAATTCTTGGGGGAGCACGCTTTCGCTAAAGGCATTGCAACCTTATCGGGGAGTGGCGATGACGCAGAGGTTTAGCTATGCATCCGTTATGTCGTCGTTTCCACTGGTTTTGCCGCAGGAAGTCATCGGCGACCGAGATCTCCTCGTTGTCGCCCCCCACCCCGACGATGAGAGCCTGGGATGCGGTGGATTACTTGCGTGGGCGGCGGCTTCAGGAAACAAGCCTCGCGTACTCTTTCTCACCGACGGGGAAGGTTCCCACCCAGGATCACGTCTCTACCCACCAGACCGGTTGGGAAACGTTAGACGCAGCGAAGGAAAGAAGGCTTGCGCCGCGCTGGGTTTGAGCGAGGTGGCCACGACATTTTTAGGTGCACCGGACTCGGGTCTGCTAGCACTTTCGGACAAGGAGCGGGCCGCCCTTGTTAGCAATATCCGGAGTTGGGTCGAGCAATCCAACGATGCCGTCATTTGCATCCCTGCTGCATCTGATCCCCACAGCGATCATGTAGCCGCCCATGCGATGGTGAAAGACGCAATCCGGTGTGTACAGAATATAGAAATGCTTGCATATGCGGTCTGGACTTGGGTAACCGACGAGATGGTGGGCAGCGAAATGCCGGAGGGACGCCGCATTGATATTGAGAAATTCCGCGAAAAAAAAAGAAAAGCCATTGTTGAGCACCAGAGCCAGCACGGCACCTTAATCAACGACGCGGCTGACCCTTTTGTATTGCCTGAAGGTCTTTTGCGCTTCAGCGATCTACCCTACGAGGTTCTCTTGAATGTCAAAGTATGACCATTTGCACTTCGAACGGCTCTACGAGGAAGAAATAGATCCTTGGCGCTTCAGGGACAGTGACTATGAGGCAGATAAATATCAAAAAACCATCGATGCGCTTCCCCCTGGCAGGTTCTCGCTATGTCTTGAGCTCGGATGTTCAATTGGCGTTCTTACTCGCCTGCTTGCTGAAAGATGCGAACGTATCATCGCCGTTGACACTAGCGAGAAAGCGATCAGTGAAGCTAAAAAAGTATGTGCCGGCTTTCGCGTCGACTTCCGCCAGGCGCATTTGCCAGAGGGATGGCTAGGCAAGGGAATGGATCTGGTCGTTGCATCTGAAGTCCTCTATTACTTAGAGCACGAAGCGTTGTTCAAGCTCGCGAAGCGCTTGTCTGAAGCGGTGAAACCTTCAGCAGTGTGCATCGGAGTGCATTGGACTGGCTCAACGGACTACCCGTTGGGTGCCGACGAAGCATGCGAACTGTTTGCGAGACACGCCAACCTGACCTCGCTCGAGCGCCGAGACACGGCCAACTATCGGCTGGATGTCTGGCAGTTTCCCTGATAGTTACACTCTTTCGGGCGGCTATCCCAAACAAAACGTGCTTACTGGTAAGAGGACAACCGCGACCCTATACCGATAGCCCATATCCCCCGCATATAGGGATCGCGAATTTTGATCCGCTATGGCAGCTCATCACAGAGCGTCGGACTTTCTGGCACCACGTATGTTCATGAAAGCGAGGCAAAATTGCAGGACGATAAGCGCATATGCCTCAGCATGCCATCCCCAAACAATCCAGAGCACGTTGCTTACAAGGAAACACCAAAAGCCAACGCCGCGAGAGGCTTTTTTCTGCGAAGAAACGAACCAAGCGGCTACGACGGTTATCAACATCGCGGGCCACTGAAGAAGTCCTACATAGTCCACAGTTGACTCTGCCATTAATGAGCTTGCCGGGAAGATTGCAAAGCTACCTTTGTTCGTTCGCTTTGAAGTTAAACGCGTAAGGCGAACGCGGGATCCTAAATAACTAGAAGTCTCTGGAAATTGCAAAGAGCTACAGCATCGGGCTTGCCGCACGCCTCAACAAAAGTCAATGCCGTTCTGCAAAAATAATAGTGAAAGCGTGTTGGAAGTGGCTTCCCACGCGCGATCGCGCCCTCATTGCATTTGTCAGCGTCGCAAGGCTTGAGGATGAAATGAACGTTTCTGAAATCCTTCAGATCCAGCGTCGCTATCATGCGAAAAAAGTTATTCCGAACGTCTAGATCCGCAATGTCAATGTCACAACCAGCCTGCAGCCTTTTTCAAATTCTCTCCCTTAACAGCAGTGGGAAAACATGGCTAGCCCTTAGCATCCAGCACAAAACTAAGTAACTTGTGCCGGCGCTCATTGTATCTATTAGAGCTTAGTCGCCATGGCGAGGTGATTCTCTAAAGTGGGCAACGTCTCAGAGGCGAATGACTTCAAGTCGCTGTTCTTGCCAGACGCTGCCTCCTTCTTAAATAGAGTAGCCGTCTGTTGATGATCCATGACCATCATCGATTTATACGCTTTGTCGAACGCTTCGCCATTGAGCGTACCCAATTTCGTGAGCTTCGCCTGCTGCGATGAAGTTGGGCCCGTCGCCGGCGTATAGCCATCTTTCTGCGCCGTTTGAGCGAGCTCATCACCGACCTTGGTGTGATCTGCAATCATTGTGTTTGCGAAACTTTTGACGTCGTCGGATTTAGCGTGCGCCTCAGCCAACTTGCTCGCGGCCACTTCAGTCAGTCCACCGGACGATGCCTTCGCGACAAACACTGCGTCCTGTTTCGAGTGCATGCTTGAGCCATCAGACTGCGCCATACCAACTGGGGCAGCAAACGCCGCAGCAATGGCCAAACCAACCAGCATTTCTTTTTTTGGAAACATGTCGACTCTCCTTGGGCTGGAACTCAATATTACTGCCCAACTGCGTGAGGAATGTGTGGATCGGAGAGGCTGCAAAGCTGCCGGAAAAAATTAATCCTCTCGGCTCATCAGAGTGAAATATGGACATCCATTTTTTTCTCGACTTGTTCACCCTGCAGGGTTCAACTTTAAGTCTCAAAATACATTAAGTGGATAATAACTTAGGCGGAAAACGTAATGATCCAGCTAAATCCACCTATCCCTATGAATACCCCAAAAGGCGAAGGCTTCGCCCACGTCATGCTGGACTACGGACCGGAATCGGATTTGTATTGGGTTGTTCTAATCGCGGAGACAGGTGAGATTTGGACTTATGCCAACCGATACGTCCGAGCGTCAAAAAACATTACGCTCGGAAGATTAAGTCCTACCAAACCGACAGCGCCTTCAGCTTCAACGGCTGAAGAGCGCCAAGGAGGGCGCTCGATGAGGCCGCGAGCGGTTGAAAGTTATGAGCCTGCGTGAGCGCACGCCGCAAAGCTAATCGTCGACACTTGTCGATGCTACTGAATGCCACGAAATTGGAGGAGCACCCATGACGACCTCGGTACCTGAAATGCACGAATATCGAAACGTGCGCTATAGATTTGGCTACTCCATCGACCAAGACGCCTTTGTTGGTCACATCCACTTCAAAGACGGCAAGAAAACGTTCACGTTTTACAAGGAAAATGCAGCCGACTGTGAAACTGACATCCGAGCGCTAGTGGATGAGGAGCTCTCAAAGGATCAGGACAATATGCAGTTCTCAGCAAATTAGAAGAGCTACCTACCGGATACCCCGTTTCGACGTTTCCAATCCATTCCAGCGAAAAGCCGAGGTCTGGGGCTGAATATCGGTAGCGTATACGGCTTAGAGACTTCAATCTGCGTATCGAGCGCAGGCAAATGTGACCGGGCTACCGATTTCGCTTTGTAACCACTTCCAACATCCAATCGGTCGGTGGCCCGGCAGGCAAAAGTGACGGTCAGATTTAGGGGAGCGAATGTGGCTCGCTCGACAGAGTGTCAACGAACTTTCGCCGCCAAGCGGTCAGGTCATGTTTCTCGAGAACCGCCATCATCTTTCGCCATCTCTTCAGACGTTCTGACCGGGACATTCTCAAGGCCTTCTCAAGCGCTTGTACTACTTCATCGATATCATTCGGGTTAACGAGCAATGCGCCGTCAAGCTCGTGAGCAGCCCCGGCAAATTCGGAAAGTATCAAAACCCCAGGATCGCTGGGGTCTTGGGATGCCACATACTCTTTTGCGACCAAGTTCATGCCGTCGCGTAGCGGTGTAACGATCGCCACCTTGGCGGCTCGGTAGTATCCGGCGAGAACTTCATGCGGGAAAGATTGATTGACATAGCGAACCGGGACCCAATCCGCGGTCGCGTACTTTCCGTTGATGTGGCCGGCCTCACGTTCGAGCTCTCGACGAATCTGCCGATACTGAGGCACTGTGCCGCGCGAGGGCGGAGTGATCTGCAGCAGCGTTACTTTTCGCTGCATGTTGCCGTTGTTTTCCAGGAACGCCGAAAACGCCCTTAGTCGGTCGGCCAGCCCCTTGGAATAATCGAGCCGATCCACGCCTATTACCAGCGACCGGTCCACCATACTTGCCTTGAGGTTCTTGACCGTCACATCCTGTGACGCGTCTCTCGCTAGGCGAGCCACCTTTTCGGTATCGATGCTAATGGGGAAGACGCCCACTTGAAACACCCTCCCGCTCGGGCTGCGGATCCGGCCCTTCGTTCGCATGGCGGCCCCCAGTTCATGGAGGAAATAGTCCTCAAGGGCCCGCGCATCGCGCGCAGTGTGAACGCCGACGAGATCGTAGCTGGCAAAGCTCCCGAATAGCGCCCGGTGCTTTGGCAGCGCAATGAGCAGCGCTGCCGCGGGCAGTGGGGTGTGCAGAAAGAAGCCTATTCTATTTTTTATGCCGCGCGCACGTAGCGCCGAACCCAGGGGAATTAGGTGATAGTCGTGGATCCACACGACGTCATCCGGATTGATCAAATGGAAAAGTTTGTTGGCAAACGTTTCATTGATGCGGAGGTATCCATCCAGATCCTTTCGACGGTAATTGACCAGGTCAGGACGATAATGAAACAGCGGCCATAACGCGCTATTGGAAAAGCCGGTGTAGAACTGCTCATGATCTGGGCGTGAGAGGTCAATGGTTACGTAGTCCACCTGCCCGTTCGATACACGATGAACCACATCACCTGTGACGCTACCAATCTTTCCACTCCATCCAAACCATAGTCCACCGCTTTCGGCGAGTGCTGCGCTCATGGCGGATGCAAGCCCTCCTGTGGAGGTTTCGCCGGGAAGAGCTACGCGATTGGAAACTACGATTAAACGTGACTTGGTCTCTGAGTTCGACGATTTCATCGCTGCCGCCGCCGCCCGCATACCGGAGCTTTCTTTTGCGTTCATTCGATTCCTCTTCAATCGGGCTTTGAGAAATATCTTGTTTTATCTAAAGGCAAAATCGCGTCAATCGCCGGGGCCACTTCGTGCCTCGGCGGTGCAGAGCATGCCGACGATCACGAATTCGATCGACCTGTAAAGGAAGGTGCTCAAAGCGGGCCGGCTGAAGCTTCGGCGTTCATATCTTTCAGACACCACACCTCGGGGTAGTCGCTGGTGTCGCTCCTTAGGAGCAGAGATGCGCGGGAAAGTGAGATCGCAGTGACGTCAGGTAATCACTTTTGATTGACCTTAAATTTCGCATGGTGGGGCTCCCTTCCAGAGGAGATGGATCATGCAAGCTTTGACTTATCACGGCACGAAAGACGTCCGCGTCGAAACCGTACCCGATCCAAAAATTGAAGCGGGTGACGACGTGATTTTGCGAGTCACAGCGACTGCTATCTGCGGCTCAGACCTTCATCTGTACCACGGCAAGATTCCAGAATTGAAATCTGGAGATATCTTAGGCCACGAATTTATGGGAGTCGTTGAGGAAGCCGGCAAAGACGTCACCGCAGTTAAGAAAGGTGACCGCGTGGTGATTCCTTTTGTTATTGCCTGCGGCGAGTGCTACTTCTGCGCGCAGGAATTATATTCCGCGTGCGAGACCACCAATCCAAACCAAGGCGCAGCGCTCAAGCACAAGGATAAAATAACGCCCCCAGCCGCCTTGTTTGGCTATAGCCATCTCTACGGTGGAGTGCCCGGAGGCCAAGCTGAATTAGTGCGTGTACCGAAAGCTAACGTTGGCCCATTTGCTGTCCCGGGTAGCTTGTCCGATGAGCGCGTTCTGTTTCTAAGCGACATCCTCCCGACAGGTTATCAGGCCGCGCTTAATGCGGAAATCAAGCAGGGATCAACGGTGGCCATTTTTGGCGCCGGACCGGTGGGGCTTATGGCGGCTGCGTCAGCGAAGCTCATGGGAGCGGAAACTATTTTCATGGTCGATAACGTTGGTTACCGTCTGGATTTTGCAAAAGCCACATATGGAGTGATACCGATCAACTTCGATGATGTCGAACCTTCTGAGAAGATCTTGGAGTCGACGCGTGGAAGAGGTGTAGATGCGAGTATCGACGCAGTCGGCTTTGAGGCCAAAGGGAATATGGGGGACAGCCTGATGACCGCGTTAAAGGCGGAAACTAGCTCGGGCGCAACCCTTCGTCAGTGCATTGCGTCGACGCGCCGTGCGGGTATCGTCAGCATTCCAGGCGTCTATGCCGGCTTCGTCAACGCGTTTCTGATAGGGGATGCGTTCGACAAAGGTCTGTCATTCAAGATGGGACAGACCCACGTACAGAAATATCTCCCGAAACTTCTTCAGCATATTGAAGACGGCGATCTTCAGCCGGACGTGATTATTTCGCACCGAATGAATCTTGCTGATGCGGCACTTGGCTACAAGACCTTCAACGACATGGCCGACGCCTGCCGCAAGGTAGTGCTCACTCCATAGTGAATCTGGCGGGTTCGCGCATCTTCGTTCAACCCGCTTGATGAGCGCTACCGTAAGTCCAAACGCCGCAGCGCGACAAATCGCATTAATGATTTTTTTGTTAAAACGCTGCGCCTTAAAACCACAAGCTCGTGGAGCCATCGATGAATAAGCCCCAAAATAACGAATCCGATACTCAGCCCGATAGCGATAATAAAAAGCGATCCTCTGAGAGTTCATCAATTCCCACCAAGCCGGAAGATACCGACGCAAGCGGCGATGCGCTGAACGGTACGGGTGAGGACAACCACCACAACCAGTAGGCGAGGCGCGCAGGCTGGATTCGTCTCACTCGCGCGGTAGCGCCTTCCAAAAAATCTAACGGGTAAGTAGCTATGACTGACGAAAAGGTGGAGCCTGTAACCCCGAGTGAGCCGGCTGGCGGATGGGGGTCTCTCAAAGGTATTGGCAGCGTCTTTCTTCGAGAATTACCTAGTCCAACGATTGTGCAGACCCTGCTGCGCCAAAACAAAACCGAGGGTTTCATGTGCAGCTCGTGTGCGTGGGGCAAGCCGGCACATCCGCACAAATTCGAGTTTTGCGAAAACGGGGCCAAATCCACGATATGGGAGCTGACCAAAAACCGATGTACGCCGGAGTTCTTCGCCAAGTATACGGTTACCGAACTGCTCGAATGGCGGGATTACGATCTGGAGATGGAAGGCCGGTTGACTCATCCCATGCGCTACGACGAAGCCACGGACAAGTATGTCGAATGCACATGGGAGGCGGCCTTCGAAGGCATTGGATCGTCGCTGAAAACCCTCGATCCTAAATCAGTTGTCTTCTACGCCTCGGGCAAGGCCGGTCTGGAAGCCTCCTATCTTTACGCGCTATCGGCGCGCCTGTACGGGAACAACAATCTTCCTGACAGCTCGAACATGTGCCACGAAACAACGTCGGTGGGCCTGAAAAAGGTCATCGGATCGCCCGTCGGGACATGTGTGCTTGAAGACTTCGAACACTGCGACGCCATCTTCTACTTTGGACAAAATCCCGGAACCAACAGCCCCCGCTTCCTTCATCCTCTCCAGGACGCAGTCAAGCGAGGCTGCAAGATCATTACTTTTAACCCCGTTCGCGAGCAGGGCCTGCTCCGCTTCGTCAATCCTCAAAATCCGCTGCAAATGCTCACCGATGATGCGACGGAACTATCGCATATGTACCTGCAGGTTAGGCCTGGCGGCGATATCGCCGCACTGATGGGGCTTTGCAAGCACGTGCTCGCGGTCGACGCGGCACGGATTGCCGAGGGGTCGCCAGGCGTGCTCGATCGTGCATTCATCGACCAGCACACCCATGGGTTCAACGCCTTTGTCGATATTGCCAGCGCGGTGACATGGGAAACGATAGAAGCGGCCTCGGGCCTGGCGCGCGCTGACCTTATGGCGGCGGCAGATGTGTATATCGCGTCCGAGCGCGTCATCGGCGTTTACGGTATGGGCCTGACCCAGCACGTTCATGGATCCCAGAGCATTGGCATGCTCGTAAACCTGATGCTGCTGCGGGGAAATATCGGCCGCCAGGGCGCCGGCATGTCGCCAGTGCGTGGCCATTCCAACGTACAAGGCCAGCGCACGGTGGGCATCTCGGAAAAACCGGAGCTGGTGCCGCTCGACAAGCTGGCGGAAATGTTCGATTTCGAGCCACCCCGAGAAAAGGGGCTAACCACCGTCGACGCCTGCGAAGGTATTCGCGATGGCTCAGTTAAAGGCTTTATCAGTCTGGGCGGGAACTTTGTCCGCGCGATACCCGATCGGGCCATCATGGAAGAGGCGTGGACGCGCCAGGAAATCACTGTCTACATCGCTACCAAACTCAACCGCAGTCACCTGGTGCACGGTAAAGCCTCCTATCTCCTGCCGTGTCTGGTTCGATCCGAAGAAGACATCCAGGCTAGCGGTCCGCAGTCTGTCTCGATCGAAGACAGCTTCAGCCATATCTACGGGTCCATCGGTAAACGAGCGCCCGCCAGCGAACACCTTCTTTCGGAGCTGGCGATCATCGCAGGCATTGCCAAAGCGACGCTACCCGAACATCCCAAGCGCCCGTGGGACGAGTGGACGGCGGACTACAGTCGGGTTCGGGATCTTATCGCCGAGACATACGCAAAAGAGTTTCACGACTTCAATCAACGGATGTTTCAGCCGGGAGGTTTCTATCGGGGCAACCCAGCGCATGATCGCATTTGGAAAACCGAAAGCGGCAGGGCGGAATTTACTCATCCAACGGTCATCTCGGCCCTGGGAATCGGCGATGCACCGGGCCGATATCATCTGATCACAATGCGTTCGAACGATCAGTTCAACACGACGATCTACGGCTTCAGCGATCGACTGCGTGGTCTTGAGGGATCGCGGACAATTCTGCTGATCAACCCTGCGGACATGGCGCGCGCGGGTTTGAATGAAGGCGATGTCGTCAATCTCACAGGCGATGCGGAAGACGGGGTGCATCGAGAAGTATCCGGTTTGACGGTGACACCGTTCAATCTCCCCGATGGCTGCCTGGGTGGCTACTACCCGGAAATGAATCCGTTGATACCTCTGTGGTATCACGACGAGGCGTCGAAGACGCCTGCGTCAAAGGGCGTTCCCGTGCGAATAGTGCGATCCGTTAGCCCATAAACAATTGATACATGCGCATGGCGAGCTATCGTCAAAAATATCGGAGATGACCATGGCAACAGCAAAAAAAGCAACGTCAAAAACCGCTCGGCTGCAGCGTCGCATTCAAAGCGCAACAGACGCGAAAGACGCAACTAAAAACACGCGCAAGAAAGCTCACAAGCCTTCACAAGCGGGAGCAAGGACGTATCCAACCAATCCGCTACCGAAGAAGCACTTGCGTAAGCCAGGGCTGGAATCGGATTTGGCTCTGGCTCCTCAATTCGAAGCGCCGGCGTATCACGGCAGCGGGAAGCTCGATGGCCGGGTCGCCATCATTACCGGTGGCGATTCCGGCATTGGACGCGCTGTCGCCGTGCTCTTTGCGCGGGAGGGCGCCGATGTCGCCATCGTGTATTTGAACGAGCACAAGGATGCCCGCAAGACACGAGATCACGTCAAAGCGGAAGGCCGCCGATGCCTGTTGATCGATGGGGACGTGCGAGATTTCAGTTTTTGTAAAAAGGCGGTGGCAAAGACGATCAAGAAGCTCGGTAAGTTGTCGATCTTGGTCAACAATGCGGCGTTCCAGGAACATGCTGATCAATTGGAAGACATTACCGAGAAGCATTTCGAACTGACGCTGAGAACCAACCTCTTCGGTTACTTCCATATGGCCAAGGCATCGCTACCTCACCTTGAAAGCGGCGACTGCATCATCAACACGGGATCCGAGACTGGGCTCTTCGGCAATGAAAACCTGTTGGATTATTCCATGACGAAGGGCGGCATTCATGCCTTCACCAAAGCGCTTGCGCGAAACCTGGTTGCCAAAGGGATTCGCGTTAATGCGGTTGCTCCCGGGCCTGTGTGGACACCGCTGAACCCGGCCGATCAGTCGTAGAAGAAGATAAGAGACTTTGGAAAATCCAGCCCTATGGGCCGTCCCGCACAGCCGGAGGAAGTCGCCCCTGCTTATGTCTTTCTCGCCGCGCCGTCGTGCTCGAGCTACATTTCGGGTGCCATAGTGCCGGTGATGGGTGGCCCGTCCAACTAAGCGGACGAAGAACTCTCGCCGGTGCTGGCGCCCTTCGACACCCGGAACGCCAGGCTTATCCGGGGGCCGACCACGCCGCGCTCTTTTGGCACGCCGTGGTCGTAATGCCATTGGCTCGTCCATGACATGACCAGCAAGCTTCCCGCTTCCAGATCAATGGATAGGCGCCTATACGGCGCCTTTTTCCGGCGAATGAGCATACGGCGTGTCGCGCCCAGGGATAGCACCGCAATAGGCTGATCGGCCTCGAGAAAAGAAAGCTTGTCATTGTGAGGTGCGACGCTGTCGTGTCCATCCCTGTAGAGGTTCAATCCCACGCTGTTGAACGGAACATTGAGATAGTGGGTCACGAGGCCGAAAGCTTCGAGCAGGGTGGGCGACAGGTGGTCGTTGCGTAAAAAATGCGCACGTAGCCTGGGCACGTCCACTTCACGGTCGTACATTGCCCGTCGCTCGGCCTGCCAGACGGTGTGCTCATGCAAATCTGCAAACCATCGGCCGGCGTCTTCTGGCGTCAGGACATTCGCGTAGTAACGGACCTCGCCCTCCGGCCCGCTCAACAAGGCCGATGTATCGCTGGCAAATAGGGAAGGCTGGCGCATTGGGCGGAGCTTACAACGAGCTTGTATCAAAATTTGAGACTCTCGACATGAGGCATCAAGACCTCAATGCGCAGCTCGACAAATACCATTGATGCACAGGCTCGGGGACAAGTTCTTTGCTTTCAATACCTACCGATTCCATGGCATCCAGCGCGTCGCAAAGCATGCGGCGGTATCTCGGATCTCTCGCCTGGTCGTGCTGATTTTTATCTTGCCAGTCGACGATCTGAAATAGGCGATCCGACCACGCAAAGAGCAAGTCTGCGCGTTCTATCATTTGCGCACGAAGCCAAAGGCGCACCGGCGCGTGGACAGGATGGCCGTATCGCTCGGCCAGTCTCTGCGCGATCTGAAAAACGGAATCGCCAACGCCGCGAAACCATTCCGTGTGCCCACCTGCCGTCGGTTTGATAGCAAGCGGCGCGGGTGCCTGATGTTCTGGCCAGCGCTCGATGAAGAGCCTTTCGATACGGCGGGCATCCTTTAGCCGATCCGTCTCGATCAGAAAACTCTCATCGAGGTCGAAGAACGCATAGAACCGGGGATGCAGCGCGTGGAATCTCACGATCGGTTGGTGCGAAAAGCCGACTTTGAGCAAGTCTTCCCCTCGACATTGGAGGACGTACACAAACGTACGCCCTCCGTGCGCACGTCGAGGCACTCCGAAAAATTCTTCATGCGCGAGTTCAGATGCCATGATTTTCCATTCACGAAACTTTTGATGGAGCCGAAAGACTTCATTGACCAGAAAAAGTATGGACCGGCAACTGCATGGCAAAAGTCGATAGCTTGCGCTTGGAAGCATCGTTGCTCCAATCGCGCAGATCGCTTGGGAGTTCGAAAGGCGCAAAAGTGTTAGCACCTATCAGCGCATCGGGATCATGCGAGAGACGTTTCGATCGACGCCAGGCAGGATGAGAGTTTCACCGAACAGTATGAGACCGAATGAACTCAAGCAAGCCAACGCCGCTTGAGTTAATGACGACTGGGTTGACGTCGCTTGAACAAGGCCGCGCGCACGATTACCGGATGGTAGAGCAACTCACAAGAAGTCGATCCGACCGGGAGCGGCAATTTGTGAGCAACTTTGATTGTGAGCCGAAGTCGGCGCTGCTCAGCGATGTGCAATGGGCGAATCAACGTCATGGGGTTTAAATCCATCGGACGCGGAACAAGGGTTGCCATCGCGGCGACTGGCCTTCTCGAGCTGGCTTCTTCGTTGGCTGGCTGCAGCAGCGTGCGTCTGGGTTTCCTCGATCCTCACGGTCCCGTCGCGCAATCGCAGCACGACCAGCTTCTTGACGTGGTGGTGCTGCTGGCGATCTTCGTCGCGCTGCCGATTTTCGTGATCCTGCCCTGGTTTGCGTGGCGCTACCGTTATCGCGCCAGACGCGCGCGGTACGCGCCGAAATGGTCCTATTACGGGCCGCTGGAGGTGGCAACCTGGGGCGGTCCGCTGGTGATCGTGGCCCTGCTCAGCATCCTGGTCTGGCGCAGCACGCATGCACTGGATCCGTACAGGCGTATCGCTTCCAGCGTCGCCCCCATGCGCGTGGAGGTCATCGGCTACGACTGGAAATGGCTCTTCATCTATCCGGACGAGGGGGTGGCCAGCATCGGCGAGTTGGCGCTTCCGGTCGGACGCCCCATTGCGCTGACGCTGACCTCCGCCACGGTGATGCAGTCGTTGCAGATTCCCGCGCTGGGCAGCCAGATCTATGCGATGGGCGGTATGGTTACCCAGCTGAATCTGGAAGCCAGTGAGGCAGGGCGCTTCTTGGGCGAAAACACGATGTACAACGGCGACGGCTTTCATCAACAGCACTTCACGGCCGTCGCCATGACGCCGACGGCATTTCTGGGTTGGGTGCGCCACGCCCGCACGCAGGGCGTGCCCATGAATTTGTCCGCGCTTGCGCTCATCGCCAGACGGTCGACGCAGGGCGAGCTGGTGGCGGCTCTGACCAGCCGTGGGGCCGCTGGTGGCAGCGTGTATTTCAAGGACGTCCCCGCGTCGCTTTTTTCCGCCGTGGTGGCAACAACCGGTACTGGTAAGCCCATGACCATCCCTGCGGATTCCGCTGCGGCGACAAACGGAACACCTGGCGCCGCAGCCACGACGGCAGACATGCCGATGGGGCAACGACGGTGATCGGCGCCGGCATGCTGGCGCATCCTTTCGGACGGCTTCGCCTTCAGGCGCTGCCGTTCTGGGACATGCTGCAACACCCGAGCAAGGGCGTGGTGATCAACGGCATCATCGCCACCGGTGCGGCATTGATGGTGGTGTTGGGCGGTATCGTCACCGTCGCGCTGATCAGCCGCTATCGCCTGTGGCGCGTGCTCTGGTCGCAGTGGCTGACCAGCCCGGACCACAAGAAGATCGGCGTCATGTACGTGGTGCTGGCTTTTGTCATGCTGATACGGGCGCTGCTCGAGGCGCTGCTGATGCGGGCGCAACAGGCATACGGTCTGGGCGGTGGCTTTCTGACGCCAAACCACTTTGCCCAGCTGTTCAGCACGCACGGCACGATCATGATCTTCTTCATGGCCATGCCGTTTCTGACCGGCATCATCAATTACGTCATGCCGCTGCAGATCGGTGCGCGCGACGTTTCCTTTCCCGTGCTCAATTCCATCAGCCTCGCGCTGACGGCCGCCGGCGCCGCGCTGGTCATGATCTCGCTGGTGCTCGGCACGTTTTCGACGGGTGGCTGGTTAGGCTATCCGCCGTATACGGAAGCCAGCTTCAGCCCGGGCGTTGGCCCGGATTACTGGATCTGGGCGCTGACGCTTTCCTCGCTGGGCTCCACGTTCACCGGCATCAATTTCGCGGTCACTATTTACAAGAAACGCGCGCCGGGAATGACGTTGATGCGCCTGCCTCTTTTCACCTGGACGGCGCTGTGCACCAGTATCCTAATGATTTTCGCGATGCCGCCGCTGACCGTGGCGACGGCGCAGCTGGCGCTGGACCGTTACCTGGGCTTCCATTTTTTCACGAACGATCTTGGCGGCAACATGATGCACTTCGCCAACATGTTCTGGCTGTTTGGCCATCCGGAGGTCTATATCCTCATCCTGCCGGCGTTTGGCGTTTATTCGGAAACGATCTCCACGTTTTCCGGCAAGGCCTTATTCGGCTATCGTTCGCTCGTGGTGGCGACCATGGCGATTGGCGTTCTTTCCTTCACGGTCTGGTTGCACCATTTTTTTACCATGGGGCAGGGTGCAGATCTCAATGCAGCCTTCGGCGTGGCCACGATGCTGATCGGCATCCCGACCGGCGTCAAAATATATGACTGGATGTGGACGATGTTCCGCGGGCGCATACGTTTCAGTGTGCCGATGATCTATGCGATGGGCTTCATGCTGCTGTTCGTGCTGGGTGGCCTGAGTGGTGTGCTGCTGGCCGACCCGGTCATCGATTATCAGGTGCACAACAGCGTTTTCCTCGTCGCGCACTTTCACAATGTGGCCGTGCCGGGGCTGCTGTTCGGCATGATCGCGGCGTACCATTTCTGGTTTCCCAAAGCGTTCGGTTTTCGTCTCGACGAACGCGGGGGGAAAGTGTCAGCGGTGTGCTGGATTCTCGGTTTCATGCTCGCCTTCTTTCCGCTTTATGCCCTGGGATTGATGGGCATGCCCCGGCGCACCGTGGCCTACACCGAGCCGGCCTATGTGCCGCTGGAAACGGTCGCTTTTTTCGGTGCCATCCTGGTGGTCGCAGCGCTATGCGCGCTGGGTGTGCAGCTGTGGGTATCGATCAAACACCGGCACGCGAACCGCGTGTTTGTTGGCGACCCCTGGGATGGCCGTAGCCTGGAATGGTCCATCTCGGCGCCGCCACCGGAATACAACTTTGCGGCAATTCCTGTGGTGACCGATCGCGACGCATTTACCGTGATGAAGGAAAGCGGGGCGGCCTACACAGCGGCCGTGCCGTTCGAGGATATCGAGGTTCCCCGAAACAGCGCGTTGGGGCCTGTGCTCGGCGCGGCGGGATTCGCCATCGCCTTCGGGCTGGTGTGGCACATCTGGTGGATGGTGATCATCTTCGGCACGATAGTAATCACCGCGATGATCGTTCGTGGCTTTGCCCGCAACACTTCGCGCGTCGTGACTGCGGAAGAAGTGCGCCGCCAGCATCAGCATTGGATGGATGCCGTGGCGCGCGCCGAGCCGATAGCGCGCGACAAGGAAACGACCTCTGCCAATGAGGGGCTGGCCATGCCGATCGATACGGGCGCCGAACAATGAGTGACGGCATCGCCAAACATCCTGGACTCAATCTAGGCCCTGGTCACGGCAAAGACGATGCGGCGGCCGAAGGGCTGATGTTCGGCTTCTGGGTATTCATGATGAGCGATGCCATTCTTTTTGGCATGGTTTTCGCCACGTACCTCACGTCGCTGAGCGCCACCGCCGGTGGGCCCGGCGCCTCGCAGCTCTACGACCTCACCAGCACGTTCGTCGAAACCCTGCTGCTGCTGGCGAGCAGCTTCACCTTCGGCATGGCATCGCTGGCGATGAAATATCGGCATAGCGAGCGACGTCTGGTTGCCTGGCTGTTGGTGACGCTGCTGCTAGGGCTGGCCTTTATCGGCGTGGAGCTGCACGACTTCGCCAGCATGGCTGCTAAAGGTGGCGTGCCCACGCGCAGCGGATTTCTTTCGGCGTTCTTCGACCTGGTGCCGCTGCATGGGCTGCATGTAGCGGCAGGGTGCCTGTGGATGATTGCGTTGCTGGGCCAGCTCGTGCGCTACGGTGTGGATACCAAGGCCAAGCTCGGCATCATGCGGTTGGCGCTGTTCTGGCATTTTCTGGACATCATATGGATCGCCATTTTTTCAGTCGTCTATCTACCGGGGTGCATGCATGCCATCGGGTAACGAAAAAGCCGATCTCAAAGCGCAGGAACGCCGGGAATTCCTCAGCTATGTCTGGGGCCTTGGCTTGGCGCTCGCGCTCACGATCGTGCCGTTTGCCATGGTGAAATGGGGTGCGATGACGCCGCTAGCCGTGCTTGCCGTTATCGGCGTATTAGCGCTCGTGCAAATCGTCGTGCACTTTCGTTTCTTTCTGCATATCAGCTTCAGGCAGAAGCGCGAAGATCTTCAGCTTTTGATTTTCTCCGCCCTGATTCTTTCCATCATGCTGGCCGGCACGCTATGGATCATGGCCTCGCTGGGACTTCGTATGGGCATGGTACAAAACTGAGCGGAGGAAGGCTGTCAACATTTCTCAAACGTGACCTTAAAGTCGCCATCGATTGTTACCACGGGCGAGCTCTAGCAGCGATCGACGTGGGGTCGGATCGTAGCGGCAGCGCTTAGCCCATCAATCCTTGCGTCCGCTCTGGCTTCCAGCTCGCTCTCCCTTACGTCGAAAGTAATACCGTCATGCAACAACCGATACGAGTTAGGTGGATACATCTCTGCGATCGACCATTGCCCATACCAGCCAACATCATCAACAAAAAAAGCACCGGCCACGACGATAAATCCGTTGACATGATCCACAGACGTAGGTGCCGTGCCGAAAGTCAGCGTGGCTGCTTCCGTGAGTTCGTTGCCACTAGTCCAATTAATCTTCGTCATAGTTTTTTATGGGGCTTCTATGATCTTCGATGTTTTATTCAGGTAACAGAATGACGGCCTCTACCTCGGTCTGCGTCATTCCCTCGTAGTTGGCTGAGCCGAAATCTGTCATCAGCTTGGCGAATAAGCTTGCGGCGTAGGGGCTCTTTTCAGCATCGGTCGCATGGAGCCATGCCTCATAACCCTCAAGTACTAGCTTTCGATTACCGGCTGCGATCGGCATAGCTCTCTCCACATCCAAAGCCGACTAATTACATTACTGAGTCGCGAGACTTCTACCCTTTTTAGAGAAAAGATGGTGCGTCGGATAGACGACATTACGGTAAGTTGACGTTTGCATAGTCATAGATCTCGACATCGAAGTTTAGTATTCGTCGATAAAAGCTAGATCAGGTTGGCGACATGGAAGGCTATCCGCTCATTTTCGCGAGCTGGCAAAACCAGGATGCTCAGTGACAATTCCAGGGCTCCGATGAGTTGTGTGACGCGTTCTCGCACTACGCCAGCGTTTTCACCTACGCCGCCCGTGAAAACCAGTACGTCAATGGCCCCCAGGGCGATGCACATCCCAGCGATTTGCTTCGCAACTGAGTGACTGAAGATATCGAGTGCGAGTGCCGCATCGGCATCGCCCCTATCGGATGCGCTTTGCAGATCGCGTAAATCGCCGTCCGATTTGGAGATTCCTGCAAGACCAGACCGATGTTCAAAAAGGTCTTCTAACGTGTTCACGTCGTAACGCTGTTCGCGCATCAGATAAAAAATTATCCCGGGATCGAGGTCGCCGGTACGGCGACTCATGACTACGCCGCCCATGGGCGTAAGTCCCATAGAAGTGTCCACGGATTGACCATTGAGAATCGCCGTAATGCTGCATCCCCCACCTAGGTGGGCGACAACCAACCGCCTTACCGGCGCATTTCTGAGCTGTTCAAGGACCGACTCGCAGGACAAGCCATGGAAACCAAAGCGCCTTATGCCGCTATCGCGGATTTGAGTGGGTAGCGGTAGTGTTGCCGCTAAAGCGGGGAGCGTCCTATGAAAAGCTGTGTCAAGGCATCCGACCTGCGGCGTACCCGGAAATGTCTCGAAACACTCATCAATCAAATCTAGCGAAGGCGGCAGGTGCAAAGGGGCAAAGGGCACCGCACGCCGAAGCGTAGCAACGACTGTCTTCGACAAGACAAGATGCTCCAAGATCGTTAGACCGCCATGCACTAAACGATGGCCGATCGCGATGATTTCACCTTCCGCCAATGCCAATTCACGAAGCGAGGTCGTAATGAGCCCGGAGATGGGCACTTTCTTTAGCGGCTTTCTATCTTGATGTACGTAATCGAAGGACAGCTGAGGGGAGGTTTCACGAGACCCGATAGTCCCCGATCCTATTTCAGTCAGCGCGGCAGAAGCCAGACTGTAGAGAGAGAACTTCAACGAGCTTGAACCGATGTTGAGGCAAACAATGATGCCGCTCTTTTCAGGGCTCGCGTTCATCGTTAGCTGACCGATGGGGCAACCCACTGCCAGTCTACAATCTCGGGAAGATCAATTCCGTTTTCACTGACGTACAGATGGTGTCGTTCAATATCGGTCCAGTAGCGCTGCCTTGCTGCTTCGACACGATCTTTCAGACGTGGAACCCGTTCAATCGCATCTAAGGCCAATTGAAAGCGGTCCATGTGATTCTTCACCATCATGTCCAATGCTGTGGTTGTCGTGCCCTCATCACGGTAGCCACGAACATGAATATTTTGGTGGTTATGCCGGCGATAGGTCAACCGATGCACAATTCCGGGATAACCGTGAAACGCGAAAATTACCGGTTTGTCAGCGGTAAAAAGACGATCGAACTGGTCATTATCCATGCCGTGCGGTTCCTCGCTTGTGGGTTGAAGAATTAGCAGGTCTACGACGTTCACCACCCGGATACGCAGATCCGGCTCATAGCTGCGCAGTAGCATGACGGCAGCGAGTACCTCGACGGTGGGAGCATCACCGGCACAAGCCATAACAAGCTCTGGATCATCTGGATCTGTGCTTGCCCACCGCCACGTGCCGGCTCCTGCCGCGCAATGCGCGCAGGCGTCTTCAATATTCAACCACTGCCAGTCGGCTTGCTTGCCTGCAACAATGACGTTGATGAGATGGCGGCTACGTAGACATTGATCTGCCACGTACAGTAGACAGTTGGCGTCGGGAGGGAGGTAAATTCGAACCACGGCAGAGCTCTTGTTCGCGGCGTGATCGATGAAGCCAGGATCCTGATGAGAAAAGCCGTTATGGTCCTGATGCCAGACATGAGACGAGAGCAGATAGTTAAGCGAAGCTAGCTTCGGACGCCATGGCATTGACCGGGTTACCTTCAACCACTTTGCATGTTGGTTGAACATCGAGTCGATAATGTGGATAAAGGCTTCATAACAGTTGAAAAGACCATGTCGCCCTGTGAGCAGATAACCCTCGAGCCAGCCTTGGCACTGGTGTTCACTCAGAACTTCCATGACGCGGCCAGTGGTCGCTAAGTCGGTGTCTGTCTCAATGGAGTCAGCCATCCAACTTTTCTGACTCACTTCGTATACGGCATCCAGCCTGTTAGACGCGGTTTCGTCCGGACCAAAAAGACGGAAATTCGCTTCCGCGTCGTTTAAGTGCATAACGTCACGCAGCCAGATGCCCAAGACCTTGGTTGCTTCTGCCTTCCGGTCACCCGGCGTCTCCACGAGCACGGCTTGCTCCCTGAAGTCAGCCAGTATCAGCGGCTTTAGCAAATAGCCGCCGTTCGTGTGGGGATTCATTCCCATGCGACGATGGCCCTTGGGTGATAGCTCCTGTAGGTCCGGCACCAATCGCCCGTCCGCGTCAAAAAGGTTTTTAGGCGAATAGCTGCGCATCCATTTTTCGAGAGCTTTGAGATGCGTTTTTTTCTCTAGGTGAGCGATGGGAATTTGGTGAGAGCGCCAGCTCCCCTCGACTGGAAGTCCATCGACGCTTTTGGGGCCTGTCCATCCCTTTGGCGAGCGAAAAATGATCAGCGGCCACGCCGGACGATTAGCAGGTTCGCCGGCCCTTCTAGCGGCGTGCTGTATACGTCGTATTTTTGCTAAAGCTCCATCAAGAGCGTCGGCAAAAGCGTCATGCATTTTCATCTCGTCGTCCCCCGAGACGACGATAGGGTCATAGCCATACCCTTGAAAGAGCTGAAGTAACTCGGTTTCACTTATCCGAGTGAGCAGGGTGGGATTGGCTATCTTGTATCCATTGAGGTGAAGAATCGGCAGGACCGCCCCATCGCGTATTGGATTGAGAAATTTATTGGAATGCCAGCTGGTAGCCAATGGACCTGTTTCGGCCTCACCATCGCCGACCACGCAAGCCACAATGAGATCCGGGTTGTCGAAGGCAGCTCCGTAAGCGTGGGATAGCGAGTATCCAAGCTCTCCACCTTCATGAATCGACCCAGGAGTATCGGGAGCCGCATGACTAGGAATGCCGTAGGGCCAAGAAAATTGGCGAAACAGCTGTCTCATCCCCGCCGAATTCCGCTCAACCCTGGGATAGATCTCGCTGTAAGAGCCCTCCAAGTAAGTATGCGCAATTAGGCCTGGACCACCATGACCCGGGCCCGCTATAAAAATCATGTTCAGGTCAAACTGACAGATCGCACGATTGAGATGGGTATAGATGAAATTAAGCCCGGTCGTTGTTCCCCAGTGCCCTAACAATCGGGGTTTGATGTGCTTAAACGCCAGCGGTTCTTTGAGCAGGGGGTTCTCTTGCAGATATATCTGGCCAACCGTCAGGTAATTAGCCGCTGACCAATATCGATGCAGGCGATCTCTTAAAGAAGTACTTAGAGCTTTCATGGATTTCTTCGTGCCCGTGTAGGCGAGGCGGTATCAAGTAACCGCATGGCAGTGCATCGTTCAACAGTGACCATTAACAGCGCGTGTCCTCGAAGCGTGCTCGGTGTGAACGGCCGCAGTCGAGAGCGAGTTTCGAATATTTAGCTGCGGACTCTCATTTGGCTCTCCCCGCCGCGCTCCCCGACAAAACGTATGCCGGGAACGTCGAAACCAGGTTGCCCGATGCCGACAACGCGATCACGGCGGGGCGGGCAGCTCATTATTTGGCACCGATTTGAGACTAACGGCGTGAGCGTCTTTGCCCAACCGTTCTGATTCTTACGCTGTCTAACGATCTGATGTAACAGTGATTCGACCGTTCGGCTCCAGACGGGCATTGTCGCAATCGTTTATATCTTCGCGGCCCGCAGAGTGAAGTGCGCGATCAAACGCGGCTAAAGGTATGTTGCATCGCTTAAGTGCACCGGGAACGTGTTTTCCACGACGAACAAGGAACGTCGCTTTTCCTTCAACGATACGATTTACGACCGGGTATTTTGTGCAGATGATTGCAAGAAATTTGTCGGTCGCCAAGATGCCCGTAACGGCGATCAGCGCCCCAAGGAAGGAGGTGTCAGCCCCAATGATGGAGGTACGCAGCGTGCCACCGACCAAGACAAGAACGATGACGTCAAACGCGGACATTTCGCCGAAGGAGCGTTTGCCGGATACGCGCATCAGTAAAAGCAAAATGAGGTAGACTGCGACGCCTCGTACCGCGAATTCCCACCAAGGCAGAGCAAGTCCGTTGATAATTGATGACATATGCGTTCTCCGAAAAGTGGCGTCATTCATTCGTCGATAGGCATCAGTCGCTAGACGCTTGGTCAGCAGGCTCCACGGTAATGGGCGGCTTCATTGACGAAGATTCAGTGGGGTCTCTACGCAACTCCGTGAGCACTGTCCCCGCCGGTCACAGCTATTGTCGTGCCAGTAATCATACGTGCTGCGTAGGACGCGAGAAAAACTACAGCAGACGCAACGTCTTCCGGCTCAATCCAGGGAAGACCAAGGGGAGTTTTCCCCTTAAGAACTTTGATTGCCGCCGATTCGTCTTTCTCGGGGTCAACCGATGCTGACTTTCCGCCTTCCCCGAGCGCTTGCGCGTATCGATCCTCATGCCGGGTAAGAGTCGTATTAATGAGGCCTGGAATGACGGCATTCACCGTAATTTTGTGCTCTACGAGTTCCAAAGCGACTGATTTCATCAGCCCGAGAATTCCCCACTTTGACGCTGAATAAGATGCTCCGAATTTCGTGCCAGGCTGGATACCCGCGTTTGCGAAGACGATATCAATGCGTTTCAATTCAGTTTTGATCTGATGGGCAAGATCTCGTAACGCAGGCATGTTTCGCTGGTCTAGTTGATAAGCGAGCCAGCGTCTGCCCAGCGCTTGCACCGAGCGACCGGTTTGCGACAAGTCCTCAGGCGACGCGGGTCTATAATCAGGAATGGAACTTACCGGCGCCGCTGCGTCTATTCCGACGATATCGCAACCCTCAGTGGCTAGCGCAACAGCCGCTGCACGTCCAAAACCCTTAGCCGCGCCAGTCACCACGGCTACGCGTCCTTCCAAAGATAGCGTCATAGCTTGATTCCGTTGGCAGGCGGTAGGTTTATTTGATAACCGCCGCTGCAATTGCATCGATGCTCAGTGGGTTTGACCACCACGATACAATGAGCGCTCTCATGTGAGGCGATTGCCTATGAACTGTCGCTTGACTGTGAACTGGGCGCTCAGTCCAGCGAGCTAAGCCAACCTCTGAACGAGCGGCAAGTCCTGCGCTTGGGCCAAGGTGGAAGTGGAGAATCTCCTTGCTAAAAAAAACCCACAGCGGCGGCCGGTCGACCCGGTGCTTAATCGGCGATTAGGTGTCACTTACCCCAGGTAACAAACATAACCACCGCCGCTGCGGCCATTACCGCCGTGGCGAGCCATCCCCAGACATTCAGTGAGGTGCTTATGGTGAACGCACCCATGACCTTCGAGTTCGTGCTCATCTTCATGATCATCACCATCGAAGGAACAGCCGCGACGCCGTTAATAACTGCACTCCAATACAGTGCCTTGATCGGATCGATCGGGGTGAAATTGAGAGCGATTCCCGCCACGCTGGCAAACATCAGTACGCCGTAAAACAGCTTGGCCTGACTTGGCTTTTGTTCAAGGCCGTACGGCTCGTCAAATGCACCCGCAACGGCAAACGCTGTCGACCCGGCAAGAATGGGCACGGCTAAAAGTCCTGTACCAACAATACCGGCGGCGAAAAGATAAAAGGCAAAGGGGCCAGCGATAGGTCGTAGCGCTTGGGCAGCATCTGAGGACGACTGGATATCCGTTTTACCGTGTGCATGTAACACAACCGCCGCGGTCAGAATGATGAAACAAGCCACGATGTTGGAAAACAACATGCCAATCGTCGTATCGATACCGATACGTCGAATAGCCTCTAGCCCCTGAGACGGCGCACGCTTGAGTGCCTTACGGTCACTGCTTGCACGTATTTCCTCCACTTCTTGGGCTGCTTGCCAAAAGAAGAGATAGGGGCTGATGGTTGTTCCGAGTACGGCGACGATGGCCACTGCATATTTGGCATCGAATTTTGCTTTTGGTAAAACGATGTCCTTTAGTACGTCGCCCCACGGTACGTGGATAACGAATACGGTCGCGATGTAAGCAAATAGGCTCAGCGTCAAAAGCTTCAATATGGGTGAGTACCGAGAAAACGGCACCCACACCTGCAGGGCCAGCGAGGCTAAAGCGAAACTGGTGGCGTAAAGCACAGCAGGCCCGCCAATAAGCAGCTTCAGCGCAGCCCCCATGGCACCTATGTCGGCGGCCAGGTTAATGACGTTTGCTACGACCACAGACAAGATCAGCCCATAAACCACGCCCCGCGGATAATAAAGCCGCATGTTTGAGCCGATACCTCTTCCCGTTGCGCATCCTATGCGCGCGCTGATGGTCTGTATGGCGATCATCAGCGGCATCGCCAAAAAGAGGCTCCAGACCGTTGCGTAGCCGTAAGCTGCGCCAACCTGGGAGTACGTCGCTATGCCACTTGGATCATCGTCGGCGGCGCCGGTGATGAGTCCGGCGCCTAGCTTGGCCCACAACGATTTTTTGGCATCTACCGGTGCGTTGTGCCCCACATCGATTCCCCTTCTTAGCAATGCCTATGGCTCCCCGATAGGATTACTACGCTCGACGGATAATTCTGTCATCTCGAAGCGTGAATCCAGCGCACCGACGTAGTCCAGATCACGCGTTCGTAGCTATCGGGGATTTAGCTCTATAGAAAGCGTACGTAAACTTACGAGCAATTGTTTGGCGTGAGAAATTTCCGAATTGGGGACATCCGTAGACGTTAAGAAAATGTGAAAAAGCGGGTTGATCAGTTGGTTAGTTGTTCTATCGCACGCAGTAAGTCTTCTGATCCGTACGGTTTCAAAATGGTGCGCGTGCGGTGTTCTGATCGGACACGATCATCGTCAAAACGTCCCGTTGCGAACAGCACCGGTAAGTCTGGCGTGTGCTGCCTAATGGCCTTGGCCAGCTCAACGCCGGAGTCGTCCGGGAGCCCGACATCCGTAATCAATAAGTGATAACTCCTATCGGCGTAAAAGTTGAGTGCCTGTTGCGCAGTCGTCGCCTCCGTGACTTCGTGCCCTTGCATTTGCAACATCTCCACGACTGTCAAGCGTATGAGTTCATCGTCTTCGCACAACAGGATACGCAACGGCTTCGACGTCTTAGGGACAGTAGTTGCTAACCTGGGTTTTGAAGGAGGAGAGGATAGTGCGTCGACGGGCGCAGCTGGAGGCCGGGACGAAAGCACGGTACGGACTTTTCGCGCGAGCGCCTCATTGGAATAGGGTTTACTGATCAGTTCAACGCCTTCGTCAAGTCGACCGCCGTGGACGATGGCGTTTTCGGTGTAGCCCGACGTAAAGAGGATGGCCACTCCAGGAAGAAGTGCGCGCGCTCTTCTTGCCAATTCAGGACTGCGAATAGGACCCGGCATGACGACGTCCGTAAACAGTAAATCGACCTCGATGCCGCTTTCCAGGATACACAGCGCGCTCTGCGCGTCCTTCGCTTGAAGCACGTGATAACCAAGCTCTATCAGTAGTGTCACGACGATCTCGCGAACGGAGTCGTCGTCTTCGGCCACTAGAATCGTTTCGTGACCGCCTTGAATTGGTCCCTTTTCCTGTGCAGGCAAGCTATCTTCGATGCGCGTCGTACGAGGCAAGTACAACTTAAATGTCGTACCGTGACCTATTTCACTATAGATTTTGATGTGGCCATCGGACTGCTTTACAAAACCGTAGACCATGGACAGGCCTAATCCGGTGCCGTGTCCTTCGGGTTTGGTCGTGAAAAAAGGCTCGAAGACTTTCTCGATGATGTCGGGTGCCATGCCGCATCCAGTATCCGTCACAGCAACCAGGACATATCTCCCCGGGGTAGCGTCAGGGTGGGCGCGTGCGTACTCGTCATCCAGCCACGCGTTCCCTGCTTCTATGGTCAAGCGACCCCGCCCATTCATCGCGTCGCGCGCGTTGATGGCCAGATTGAGCAAAGCGTTTTCTAGATTGCCCGGATCGATAAAAATGTTCCAGAGGCCCCCAGAAATGACTGTTTCAAGTTCGACTTCTTCCCCCAACGTTCGCCGCAGCAGATCGTCCATATTGCGA
The DNA here is from genome assembly GCF_014200755.1 of Rhodanobacter sp. ANJX3. GTDB lineage: Bacteria > Pseudomonadota > Gammaproteobacteria > Xanthomonadales > Rhodanobacteraceae > Rhodanobacter. Next base: position 331,897 of record NZ_JACHCM010000001.1, read on the forward strand.
ATGAGACGTGCCGGGTTGGTTACGCGCGGTGCAAGCGGCTGACGGCGACCAAAGGAAAGCAGCTGAGAGGCCAGCTTGGCTCCGCGCGTGACGCCGGCCATCGCGTTATCAAGACGGCGTAAAGCCTGCGGGTTGTCGTCGACATCACTGGCGAGCAGCTGGAGATTGCCGCTGACGACTTGAAGCAGGTTGTTAAAATCGTGTGCCACACCGCCAGTTAAATTGCCAATCGCCTCCATCTTTTGACTTTGCCTGAGTGCGTTTTGACTTTTTATCAAATCAGCGGTCCGCTCTTCCACCCGTTGCTCAAGTGATGCCGCAAGCGCGGCGATCGCTTCTTCGGCGACTTTTTGATCATGAATATCCGCGTTGTTTCCGATCCAGCGCTCAACGCTTCCACTATCGCCGCGTACGGGCAACGCACGGGTGCTGTACCAACGATACGCTCCATCATGGCGACGCAATCTAAATTCAGACTGATAGGGAGATCCAGAGCTCAATGAAGCATTCCAGGCAGCGAGCGTCCCGTCCAGATCGTCGGGATGCACCACCACGGTCCACTGCCCCCCGTTCAAGGCGCCTGGATCAACTTGAAAGTATTCGTACACGCGGTCGTTGAACCAGTCGAGTTGTCCGGCACTATCCGCTGTCCAGACCTGATTGGGCATGGATTGCGCTAGTAGCCGAAAGCGAACTTCACTTTCTCGCAACGCGTCGTCGGCGGCCTTACGCGCGGAAATATCAACGAACAGTACCGCGAAGCGGTCCGCATCCATGCGTCTAGCGCGAGCTTCGAACCACCGGTTCTGCAGGGCAGGTACGTTTATCTCGAATTGAATGGGATTGCCTGTTCTCACCACTTCGGCGTAAGTGTCGATGACAGATGCATCCAGAGTGGGCACGAGCTCCAGGATCGAATGCCCCACCGCAGTTGATGCATCTAGGCCTGTCTGGGTGCCAAAGGCCGGATTGATTTCCAACAGCTGGAAATCAACCATGCGACCGCCTTCATCACGTATGGCATAGCCGACAAAAAAACCTTCCTGCATTTGTTCGAACAGCTCTCGCCAACGAAACTCACTGCGTGCGACGGCCTCTTCGGCAGCCTTACGCTCAGTGATGTCCATCGCGATACCGATGTAGCGCTGACGATCCGAGGCGGCTAGCGTCACGGCTTCGCCTCGTCGCGCGATCCAGCGAATCTCTCCCGTCTCCGGATACACGCGCCGAAATTCGGCGTAACTGATGGGATTGAACGAGCCATATCTGCTCGGTCCGAGGAGGTGCCGATCGTCCGGATGAATCAGGCTAACGAGTAGCGACTCGGTCACTTCAATATCCGGCGCTATATGCCAGATTTTTCGGTACTGGTCGGACACCTCCAATTGGCCGGTGTCTGGATCCCACTCGAACGTTCCAACGCCCCCCACTTCTTGTGCAAAGCGAAGCTTTCGTTCTGCCAACACTCTGTCCGTGGTATCCCGAACGATGGCCATAACGCCAGCTGGTTTCCCGCCGGCGTCAACGACCGGGCTGTAGTCCAGTGAGAGCCACGCGTCCGCTGGTTCGCCCTTCCTGGATAGGATCAAGTGTTGATCGAGATAAGAAAGTGTGCCGCCGGCCAGGCATGTTTTCAGCACATGGGCATTGAAATCGGCGACTTCTACCCAGCCTTCCAAGACCCTCGACCCCAAAAGGGCAGGATGCCGCTGCCCGGCAAACTCCTGATACGCCTCGTTGTAAATCATGATGCCTTCCGGGCCCCAAAGTAGCGTCATAGGGACGTTGGAGCGCAACATAAAGGATGTGATGTTTTTGAGCTCGGTCGACCATTCGGCAATGGTACCCAGCGGGGTTGAAGACCAGTCATACGATCGAATTAACGCCGCGATCCCGCTGTTAGTACCGAGGAAGGCTAGAGGATCGCCGTTAGGAATGCGGGTCATGCGCTAGGACATCCGAAGATTGTGTTGAGGTGACGAAGGCCTTTGCGGCGAATTGTGCACGAGACCCGCAGTTTTATCTGCACTGTTTCATAAAAAAATTTAGAGAGGTTGGTTAAACAAAGCCGCCATCGCGGATCAATAAATATGTTCGCTCCGAGTCCGGTAGTCCGCACATAGTTAGCGATTCTTCCATGCACGGATTCTTCACGATCGCCAGCCTAGCCTCGCCGCCACCATTCGCCGAGGATGCGGGTTTGAGGCTTTTTGAAATCCCGTTTGATTCCGACCCATCCGGGGAATGGATTGTTCCGGTTTTCGGCGATGGCGAAAGAAGATTTGCTTCCCGGGATAAAGCGTTGGCTTTCGCACTGGCTTTAGCGAATGAAGACCGTAAGAGGGGTCATGGCGATAGTTTGGTCTGCGTCCAGGGTGCCGACGACCAGTGGCGCTTGTTCACTCCAGACCTCCTACCAGCAGGGTATAGAACGCGCCGGAATCGCTGAGCACCGGCAATAACTTGCGTATATAGGCTTCTTCGCGGCCCAGATTGGCTATGCCCAACCGATAAGCCGAAAACGATATACGCAAGGAAGCTTGACGTATTCGCTTCGCTAGCGACAACGGGACTGGGAAGGAACCGATTTAGCTCGAATGACTAAACTCGTTCGAATGCGACAAATTTTATACCCGGCGATCACAGGTTTGAACTTATCCGTGGCCTGACGCCGAGGATACATAGATGGAAATTTTCTATATCCCTTTCAAACCAGACGCTACACACGGTTGAAAAGTACCGATTCCGAAGGATGGGGAAAGGCAATTTGGTTCACGCAATGATGCACTCGCATTTGCCCGTAGAATTGCCAAGCAAACGGTTACCGAACAAAGCGAAGTAGCTATTTATGCGTGCAAGGCGGAGATAAGAAGTGGCGGTTATTCACGCCCGACCTCAAGCCTGTGGATTGAGAGCTTCGGCAGACGGTTTTTTTCTCACGTCTATGCTGTGCCGAGTCACGGCGGTGGAAGCAGTCCCATTCGCTACCCTGTACCTTGTGGCCTTGCTATCCACCCGATCTCCAAAGTTCGCTGACCGATGCAGGGGAATTAAGCGCTTGAGGGTATCCATCGGCAAACGCCTCCTTTCTGCTTTAGCTATCGATCATGGCAGCTGCGACGCTATCGATTTCCACGGCGATATTGGTGATCAGCTATAGGGGCGCTGTCTAGCGGTCGATAAGCTCCACATGTTCACGTTAAGCTTAAGAGCAGCAGCAATTCGTTGGGGTATAGATGGACGCTCCGGGGTATGGTCGCATGGGCAGTGTGTCCATGTAAGCCACAATTTTTACTTTTTTTTACGATTGAATTCACACACTTTTGTATGCCGCGCCGGTAGTTTTTTCATCGACGCAACTTAGTCAACCATATCGGTGGGGAGCCCTTATGTGTGACGGGCAGGAAAATCACGACTTATACTTCATCGCCCAGAAGGTGCGTGGATGGATTAGGGCCGAATATGCCCGAGCGGAGTCGATAGAGCGCAGAGAGCACCTTCTAACCATGCGCATTGGTCTCAGTCGACACCTGGAAAAACAGGCTGGCACTTTTGAAGAGCTTCGCAGGCTCAAAGCTCTTCATGAGACTCAGTTCCGATGCCTACTCGTAAGCGAAGCGTCAACCTTATCTGGAAGGGTTAATAAAGTTGCGCTTCGGGAAATTACGGAGCGGGAAGTGCGCACAGGCCGTATGAAGCCCACTGACGAGCTCTACGTGCGCGCAAAGGCAAAGCTGGATGTCCTATGCCTCGTGCAGCCCATCTCGCCCCATGAGGTCGAGGAAGCTATAGCTAAGGGGGCCGAAGAGCTGCCGACTTCAGAATATTTACCGCAAATTTCCATTGGGTGATCCTAGCCTAACCACCGCAGTTTCTGGCGAAGCCGGTTACAGCATTTCGCGGTGAGCGTTCTACGCGCTCATCGGAATACGGGCCCTCGCCGCAGCCGTACGGGGCCTCGATATGCATCATTGGGGTCAATCCGTTGATCGCCTTGCGTGATGACGATGCGGCCTGAGCGGGCCAATGCGGCTGCCGTCTCGCGCACGGCTGGCATCATTGCCCGCCATGCCATTTCACCATCAGTCAGGGTGCGCGCAACCTCTGACGGGCAGATTGAAGCTTCTGGCTCGCGCACCGAGAGGAGGTCAATAATTTTGCCGGCAATATGCATAGGGTAAAATTACTGACGACACGGTGATGATCTCGTCGTCTCCACTGGCATGCGCCGCCGCTTAACCCCAGCGTCGCGCCTCCACTCTTAACCAGTGGCCTAGTCAGGGCCGGGCGATTAGCCGCTGTTATCGTGGGTAGCTTTATGGCGACGATCTCGTAGGGGATGAAATGTCGCTTTCCATCGCCCCGGGTTTTGGCTTCGTTGCATCAAATAGCGACCAACGGGTCACTCTTTTGAGGTAGACGATTGTGATTCTATTGAGTGTGTAAATACGCTGCTAAAGCGCACAAGATTCATAGTGAGCGGTTGGTCCGATAGTTTCTGGCGCGGGGCTCTTGTGCCGTAGTTTCGCCTGTGTCTTTGAGGCCAAAGCGTCTGCCCAATCGCGTCGCCAGCGTTGACGCATACCGCAGCGAGTTCGCAGACAGGTCACATTCTGTCGGAGCATTTTGTCCAATGCCGGAGATTTGCAATGACCACGGTGGGAAACTGGATATCTACGGGCATCCCGACGCAGTTTGCAAAGGCGGCCAATCGCCAGATCGCCTATCGTTCGTATGGCGCGGGGCCAACTCTCATACTTTGCACTCGCTTCCGTGGCACGTTGGATACTTGGGATCCCGCCTTTCTGGATTGCCTTGCAGAACGATTTCGCGTGATCACGTTCGACTATCAAGGTATTGGTCAATCGACAGGTAACCCGAGCTATGACCCCAAATCACTCGCCCGTGACGTAGTGGCTCTCGCCGATGCCATAGGCGAAGACAAATTCGTCATTGGGGGCTGGTCGCTCGGAGGACAAGCCGCTCAAGTTGTCGCGACGGTGTGGCCAGAACGCGTGACGCATATGATCCTGATTGGCACTGTGCCACCTGGAGATAACGCGCACGGCTCTACACCGGCATTCTCAGCCTGTGCGCTGAAGCCCCACAATAGCTTGGATGAAGAGACGATCCTTTTTTTCGAGCCCATGTCCGTAGAAAGCAGGGCGGCCGCCCGGACCTCTCGCCTGCGCATAGCACTTAGGACATCTGGACGTAGTCCGGATGTGCCAGAGGATCTGTACCTAAGACTTCTCAAAGAATCTTCGCACGATGAAGCCTTTCACGATGACGGTGGGTATCGCGCCTTTCTTGAGAGGTCGGAAACTCCCATCTTGGTCATCGCAGGTGACCATGACATCGGGTTCCCGGTCGAAAATTGGCTCAATCTACCGCGCAAATGGCGCTCGCTATTTCTCAGCGTCTTACCTCGTGCGGGTAATGGTGTTCAGCACCAGTATCCGAAGCTTGCGGCCCAGATCATGGGTTGCTTCGTGGAAAGTATTTCACCGCATCCTTAGTGGCCTCACCTCGTTTCCCCTTCACGTTTTTACGGGGTTGTAGGCAGAGGGGGATGTTGTCCTGATGCCGCCAGCAGCGCAGTATTCATGCTGGAAAGGGTGAGATAATGACTCCCGATATCAAAGATCGGGACTGCTGGTGCCGTCAACAGACCTTCACGGATCTGAGCGGTCGTCAGCCTCTCGCTTTCATGTTGACCCAACTATCTATCGAGATCGAGGTCCGTGGAACAAGCGTATAGGAGAATTCGAGTCCTGGTGGCGGATGACCATCCGCTATTCCGCGCCGGAGTGGTTGCCGTTGTGTCCAAAGAGGTGGACATGGTGGTGGTGGCAGAAGCGAGTGATGGTCACGAAGCAGTGAAGCTTTACCGAGAACATAAGCCGGACGTAGCGCTTATGGATCTTCGGATGCCTGGTCTCGGGGGCGTAGAAGCAACATCGATCATCATTTCGGAGCATCCAACAGCGCATGTGCTTGTGGTCACCACCTATCAAGGTGACGTAGAGGCACTTCGAGCGCTGAAGGCAGGCGCGATCGGCTACCTCCTCAAGAGCAGCATGTTGGATGAACTGTCGCCGGCGATAAGGCTTGTATCGGGAGGCAAGAAGTACGTGCCTGCGGAAATTGCCGCAGGGTTGGCAAGCCATGCCGTGGATGATGAGCTCACTTTGCGCGAAATCGCCGTGTTGACTTCAGTGGCGGCGGGAAACTCAAACGCCCTGGTTGCGCGAGAGCTTGCAATCTCCGAGGAGACTGTCAAGAGTCATATGAGGGCGCTTATGTCTAAGCTCGCAGCGCGAGATAGGACGCATGCGGTCTCGATTGGCATAAAGAGGGGAATCATCGGTAGTTAGCGCCCCCCGGATGGCTGCGACTCTCATTGAGCGCATCAACTCAGTTGCAGGGTGTGTGCCGAGATCATGAGGTGAAGTAATTTTTGCGTTCGACTGTTGCAGTATCCGCGCGGCGTCCTATCGGCCGCCCTCCACCGAGGAAAAGTTGGATGACGAGGCTCAGTCATGCTGTCATGGCTTGATCGCAGGTCACTATACCCTCTAGCTGCAAGACGACTTTTTCTGGGTCAGGCTGCAGCAAGTGAGCGGAAGGCCGAGAATCATCCGCGTCAGGTATCTCATCGCAAGGCCGTCAGCTGTTGCTGGGTAATGGCGATCGCCATATGTGTTCCAGGGCTAACCCGAACGGAGCCCACTCCGTTTCCGCCCCGACCTGCGCCGACCGTAGCGTCGTCATCCCTCGATCGCCCGCTTTTGGCGCTTCACCACACATCCTTCACTGGTCGCGATGGTGCGCCGGTCGGAGTAACATCCTTCGCGCAAACCTCGGATGGATTTCTTTGGGTCGGAACTCACTATGGGCTGTACCAGTTCGATGGTGTTCGCTTTCAAATCCGCGCGGATGACCAACTGCAATCGTCGCACATTCATTCGCTTTGGGCAGATAGAAACGGCGATCTGTGGATAGGCTTTTCCGTCGGCGGAGTAAGCGTTTTACGGAATGGCCAGATCACAAACTATTCGGGAAACGGGCTTCCCCCAGGGACAGCGTTCGGCATCGCACGAACGCCAGACGGAGTGTTGTGGGTCGTCACGACCTTGGGCGTCGGGCAGTTCACCCACAGCGCATGGCATTCGATCAATCCCACGTGGGGTTTGGCGATTGCGCATCCGCAAGAAATGCATCTCGCGTCCGATGGCACGTTATGGATTGCGGATGGTCAGCACGCATTTCGGTTGCCACCGAATGCGAAGCATTTCGAGACGCTCGATCTTTCGGCGTACGCACAACAAGGACTCGGTTCGCCCGCGTCCATACCGTCGCCCGACACGCTCGGCGTCTCGGCCACCGTCGCCGACTCGTCCGGCGCCGTGTGGCAAGCGAACAAGACGGGTCTTATTCGCTATCGATGGCCCAATCGCGGCCCCCACGCTACCCCCCCCGTCGCTGAAACGCTGAATCCCCAGACACCGCTGAGCGGAGTCTTTGTCTATGACATGTTCGAGGATAGCGAAGGAAATTTTTGGTTGGGAACAAACGGTGGCCTCGATCGCTTTAGAGCAACGCGCCTCAATGTCGTCCCATTCGATGGCGCGATCTTTCAACCCGCGTTCGCGCCAGGTGATCATGGCGACATCTGGGTCGCAAGCACCCGGGACACCGGCTATCACGTCACCGATGTTGTAGCGAAGGTACCTGCGATTCCATTGCTAACGTCAATGATGACGCGGGATCGGAAGGGGACCATCTGGTTGTCCGCCCCGCCTGGGTTGATGCAGGTGCAAGGTGACCAGATCAGGAACTTCGGTCTTCCATCGGGCCTTAAGACTGTGGGATTTTCAGGCCAAGCGCTAGCGACAGAAGGCGACGGTTCAATCTGGTTCTCCATCGCTGGGCATGGCTTGTACCGCTACAAAGATGAATCGTGGACCGCCAACGGCGGTCTCAAGCAATTGCCAAGCGATCAAAATCCATTGAGTTTGTTGGCGGCATATGACGGATCAATGTGGCTTGGCTATTCGAAGAACCGGCTGTTCCAAGTTTCCGGTGACAAGGTCACGCACTTTGACACGAGCAACGGTATAGCGGTCGGAGCGATTCAAGTCATTGAAGCGCACGATGACCAGGTGTGGGTCGGTGGTGAGCGAGGTGTCGACTACCTAAAGGGCGGCGTGTTCACGCCACTCAAAGGCGCCCATGGCGAGACATTCAAAGACATCTCCGGCATCGTTGAAACCGCCGACGGCGATGTGTGGTTAAACGGGGCCTTCGGTCTCTATCGAATCACCGCCGTCGAGCTTAAGCGTCTCAATAAAGAGCCCGCATACTCGGTCACCTTCGACCATTTCACGATGCTCGATGGTCTCGACGGCCCTGCCGTCCAGATTCGACCCACGCCTACGTTGATCCGTGGATCGGATGGGCGTTTATGGGCGGCAACAGAGAATGGTGTCGTGTGGATCGACCCGCGGCTTCTCGGTCTGTCAAACGCGGAACTACGTCCGGTCATTCAAACGCTCAATGCCAGCGGAGTCGCCTACACCGCCTCCGGTCACCCGGAGTTTCCCAAAGGAACAAATGGCCTTCGCGTCGACTACACAGCGCCTCTTTTGGGCGAACCTGAGCGCCTGCGGTTTCGGTACCGCCTCGTAGGTCTTGATCCGACTTGGCAAGACGCCGATGCACGGCGGCAAGCCTATTTCACCAATCTCGCGCCTGGCACGTACACCTTTGAGCTCCAAGCCAAGCTCGAGGGCGGCATGTGGAGTTCAAACCAAGCTGAAGCCATCTTCTCCATCGCGCCCAACTTTTATCAGACTTGGTGGTTCGACGCGCTCGTCGTTGCGGCGCTTCTAGTATTTGTTTGGCTATGGCATCACTTGCGTATTCGCCGCCTGGAAGCGCGCATGCGTATTCGTCGCAACGAACGTGAACGCGTAGCACGCGACCTGCATGACACGCTTCTACAAAGCGTGCAGGGATTGATCTTGCAGGTTCACGTCGCGTCGGACTACGACGCCAACCCACAAGTCCGACAACAAGTGCTTGCCGCGGCCGTGCAAAGCGCACAGAGCGTGCTGAAGGAAGGCCGTGACAAGGTGATGGAGCTTCGCAACGAAGGAAGCGGCGCATTTGATCTGGCCGAATCCATTCGTCAACTCATTCTGAATTCGTCGCAAGGCTATACAGGCTCCGCCAAGCTCGTGATTACCGGCAATCCAACCACCTTGAATCACAAAGCCGAGGATGAAATTTTCTCGATCGTGCGCGAAATGATCACCAATGTCTGGAAGCATGCCGAAGCATCGTCGTTTGACGTTGTTTTGCGCTACGGGTGGATCTTCTTTACGGTGCGCGTCATCGATAACGGCCTTGGTATTCCTGATTCGATTTCGAAAGGCGGCGCGCCATCAGGGCGTTGGGGCATCCTTGGCATGAAAGAGCGTGCGCGTCAGTTCGGCGGGTCCGTCTCGCTGCGACCCGGCGACAAGAGGGGTACTGAAGTGACCTTGCGCATGCCATCGAGCAGGGTCTACCAGCATCGCTGGACTGGGTTGTAATCGCTTGCACGATGCTCTGAATACGATGTTTGTTGAGTTCCATCCAGAACTGAGCCAAACCCGGCTCAGTTCTGGCGGAAGTCAAAAGCAGGGCTCACTCTGGGCCAAAATGAAAGACCCTTCGCATACGTAAGAGCAATTGCCCTTTTACGCCGACACCGGATGTGGCGCGAACAGCGACTTCTCGGTGAAGGATGTCCAGGCCACGCCGTACTGCCTTGTCAAAAGCGGAAGTCAAGTCGGCATTTCCGGACAGCAACGGTGCAATCGCCTCACGTGGTAGCTGATAGATCTTGCAATACGTGCGCGCGACGGCGGTGGCCGCATGAGGAGCGCCGGTCAACAAGCCGATCTCACCGACATATTCTCCAGCGCCGATACAACCTAGCGTTTCGAAATTTGCCCCTGCCTGCCGTGTGAACTCGACAATGCCCGAGCCTACGACATAGAGCGAGGTATCTGACTCTCCCTGTGAAAAAAGGACATCCCCAGGTTCCAAATGACGCGCTTCGAGAGGATCAGCAAGTTCATCGATCTGCCGTTCGGCGAGGTATTCAAAAAGAGCAAGGTCGCGAAACAGTCGGCGGGTGGCAAGCCTGTGGTCTTTGACAACGAGGCTTGCTATTTCGCGTCCACGATTCCTGTCGAGAAAGCCGGCATAGTGAAGCTGGCGCCGCGCTCCTCGCAGGAGCAAATCCTTTGTTTATGAGAGATGCGCGGTGCTCTCAACAAAGAAAGAAATTCTGTAGACGCTTCGTTTGGAACCAAGTTGCGACAGCACCGCTCGCGGCGCCGGTGCTCGCAGAATGTCCGGGCATAGCGCTGTCGCTTGCTGTAGCGCCTCAATGACACGTTCCGGGGCGGCATCTCCTGAGCAGGTAAGTTCAACAAATGCTGTTCGCCGTTCACCAGGAAAGCTTCTGTTGATGATTTCGGCTTTGGCGATAAGGCTGTTTGGAATGATCGCGATATCGTGACCATCTGTCTGAATGCGAATCGACCGCCAGTTCATCTGAACGACCAGCCCTTCAATCCGATCAGCGATCTGGATTCGGTCGCCAACACCGAACGGAGCCTCAATCCCAACTGCAATGCCTGCAAATACGTCGGCCAAGGTGTTCTGGAGCGCCAGCCCGAGGACGATCGCTACTACACCTGATGTCGCCACGACGCCGGTCACTGGAAGCGCGAAGACCGAGTTCAGCACTACCGCGGCGGTCGCGATGTAAATGGCGGCGGCAGCGAGGTCGGAGAACAGCCGGGCCTCGTGTGAACGTCGCCGTCGATGGATGACAAACCAAAGGCCGGCGACGACGATCCGAGAACCCAGAAGCCACCAGGCGCCGCCAATGGCGCGCAGCCACAGCGCTGCGCTATCCGCTGATCCACTTAGCGGGGAGAACACTGGGAACGTGCCCTGTTTCACCAGGTACAGACTGATGGCGATGAAACAGACAGCGTCGAAGCTGATCCGGATTCGATCCGACAAACGCCGTAACGTAAAGACACCGACAATGGCGATCACAAACAAGATGGCAGCGGGAAGCAAAGTTACATTCACGTCATTCCCCAGATGCTTATTGTGGCGCAGTGCCGAGCGTCCCGGTCGAAAGCGCCAGCGTCGCGGCGGCCGACAGCGCCGTGCTGTAAGCATCGGTGGACGCGTTCTTTGCCTGCAGGAGCTGGCTTTCAGCCAAGGTGAGATCGGTGATGGAGCCGACACCGCTGCGATAGGCCGCCAGCGCAGCGTCGAACGTCGTCTGTGCCGCGGCCGCCAGGCTTTGCGAAGCGGCATAAGCTGAAAGGCTCGTGTGCAGGGCATTGTCGGCGAACACGATCTGGCGGACGGCGTCTTCGCGTACGCGCGTCAGCCTGGCGTCGGCGCTATCGCTCTCAGCGCGAGCTTGCGCCAGTCTTGCATTTCTAATTCCGCCGTCGTAAAGCGGAATCGTTACTCCCACAAAGACAGCGCCGCCTAACCGATTACCATTGATGTTGACGGTTGACGGTTGCTGGCCAACTGACGGTAGCCCGGTTACATCCAACCCGCCGGAATTGTACGAACCGTTCGCCGATACAAAAATTTTCGGCATGAACTCCGCATGCGCGGCGCGCACGTTAGCAAGACTCGCCTTCTGGGCTGCGTAGGCGCTTAGAACGTCCGGACGCCTCGCCAGCGAGCTGGTGATGATACTCTCCACAGAGGGGGCGATGGCCGGCGACAGCTTGCGGTCGGAGACATCGGCCACCCGGATCTTTGTCAGTGGCGAGATGCCCACTGCGGTGATCAGCGCGAGGTAAGCGTCCTCGACTCCGCCCGTCGCCTGGACGAGTGTCAGGTTGGCCTGGGCTGTCGCCTGACGGGACTGCGCGGTCTCCATGACGGTGCCGAACCCGTGCTTGTAGCGGTCCGCAGCTGCGTCCTGCACGATCAGCGCGTTCTTCAGCGACTGGGTAGCGGTGATAAGGCGCCCCTGTGCCGCGGCATGCGCATAGAAAGCCAAAGCGACGTTGTAAATGACCTGCTGATGCACTTCGGTAAAAGCGATGTTCGATATCACCGAGGCCTGCTTCGCGGCATCGACGACCGCAGCGCGTTCACCGAAATCGAAAAGAAGCCATTCAAGAGATATCGCCGAGACGGTGCCGCTCGCCGACCCGTTGCTATTGAAGTTCGTCCCGAGCGCGGAATCACGTCCGTCGCTCCCTTGATATCCACCGATCGCTGTCGCTGTGATTCTTGGGAGATACGTGCTTTCTGCAATGCCGGCGGCGAGGGCAACTTTCCGCGCATCGTTCCAAGCAATCCGTGTCTCCGGATTACTTGATTCGGCGAGATCGATCAGCTCTGGCAGAGAATAGGCTTTGCCGGAATCGACAGCAGGTGGTGCTGCAACGAACGCGAGCGCCGAATTGGCCGGCAATACATATCCACCTGACGTATCCGACTCTGCTCGCGCCCCCGCGATGATCTCGCCATTTGTCGTGGTGGTCGGCGTCCACGGCCGGTCGGCACTCTCTGGGGCCATATCGAGCGCCGACGTCGCGCAGCCAGACAAGCAAAGCGAGGTCAGGATGAGGACGATGCCTCCCTTACACGTGCGCATAGTCGCCGCTTCCTTCCCCGTCACTTATAGATGGCTGTGTAACTACTTGCTCCAGCTTTGCAAGGGGGTCCTCGATGAATCTGATCATGCCGCAGACAGTCCGTTCTTCCCCTTGCTCGGTTTGCAGTGTCGGGGTCTCGTTCCCGGATAACACTTCCGCGGGTCCGCGATGAGGGTCGAATTCATCGACCAGCCTGTTGAGTCGGAGCGTGATAACGCCGGAAGCTGAAGGGTCCTGTTCGGCGCCGATCAGCAGTAGCCCTTGTAACTGCGCCAGGGTCTGTACAGCCTCCCGCCGTCGCTCCAGCCAGCCTGGAGCAGGGCGAATCGAGCGCGGTTCGTAGCGGGTGAGGGTGATATCCGTTTCGATGGCGCCGAGCAACGCATGGGCCTCAGCGGCGAGCGTCCATCGCGCCGGTCGGCTTCGTGCCGACACCATGGTGCCGAGCCGCCGCAGAAGGGTTGCGATGGCGGGATCAATGCGTCGGGCCACACTCACTGGCCAGATGAAGGTGAATACGAGCGCCACGACAAGATTGCCGAAGAGGATGCCAATGACTCGATCACGCGCGATCGTCATATCGAAGGCGGGCGACGAACCCTGGACCACACAGAGGAAGAAGGCGAAGGCGATCTGGAAGCCGACATAGGAAATACGGGGGCTGCCGACGGCTATCCAGCCCGAGACCAGCGCCGCCAGGAATACGAGGGTCATCAGAGCGCCGATCGAGGTGACGTTCGGCATTAGAAACACGATAGCTGCGATGCCCGCGACAGCGCCGACCAGGCAGCCGAAGATACGAAGCGTCAGCTTCTCAACGGTCTCCGCGGTCGTACCGAGCGAGACGATATAGCACGTGATCAGGCAAGTATGGATGCCAGGCCAATCGAGCAGCGAATACACGAAGTAGCAGAAAATCGCTGCCGATGTGGTCTTTATTGCATATTGAACATGCGCGGGGTTGGTGAATGCATCCGGAAGAAAGAAACCTCCTGCGGCTCTTTCTTCCGATTTAGGGGACGCCTCCGGCACCGGAGGCTCGGCGAAGTGCGTCAGCGCTGCCTGGAGCTCCGCAAGGACAGCAGTCGCAAGCGGCATGAATATGGTCTTATCTTCCACATCATCCAGGGCGACATCTATCGGGTAGCCACCCTTGCGGAGGATCGCAGCCATATCGTCGAGCGTTTGCGCGATGCGTCCGCAAAGAGCTTCGGGGAACAGCCGTTCCGGGGCACGGACGATTACCTCCACCATCGACAGGATCACGACGGTGGATTGGACCGCTTGCCGCAGCGCGGCGATGTCTTTCGGCGGTGACGTTTTCTCGGCGCCCGCCAGTTTCAGCCACGCGGCGATTTCGCCAAGCCCTTCGTTTAAGTACTCCTCGAACGCTCGGCGAGCTTCAGGATCTGGCGTGCGAAGCACGATGGCGCAGAGGCTAAGGCGATGCGCCAGTGCTTTCTCGGCCAGTCGCCGGGGGGGCGGCCCGAGGAAGAGGTTGACTACGATGCAGACGCCGGCAGGTATCCCGACGAAGAGCCACGCATAAAGTAGCGCCCGGGTCGCGATCTCGCCCATATGTGCTGTGCCTAGGAGATCCAAGGCATAAGCCGCAATCAAGGCGATGATCCCGCCGATGGGTTTGAGCTTACTGGCCGATGCCAGAAACAACAGGCCGAATGAGATGATCGTCATGGCAACCACACGCCAAAGCGGCTGGTCGATGACCTGCATCGTAATCAGAAGAACAGCACCGATGATCAGCGTTATCAACAAAAGCAACACGACGCTGGTGACGACGCTCGTCGCCCGGTCGGGTTTGATAACGAAGAAGACAAGATAGATGGTGAGTGCCGGCTCGGGCGTCTGGTAAATCTCGACGAGCAACGTGGTCATTGCGCAAATCAGCGCCAGCCTGGCGGCGAACCCCAGTCGGCCTGGAGCCGGTGCCAGGAGTGCAGCCAGCCCTGCCATGGTCGAGCCGGACCGCTTACTTGCAGGCAGCACCATGGTTCACCTCGACGACGGCGGTGGCGCCCAGCCTCATGAGCCCCTGAGGTGGATCTTCAAGGCGAATGCGAACAGGAAAGCGTTGGGCGACCTTCACCCAATTGAGCGAGCGCTCGACATAGGGGACGGAGCGCGGCAGGTTGATGCGGTCGGTGTCCAGCACGCCTGAACCGATGCCCTGCACGACTCCCTTGATCGGCCGAGCACGGTCGATCATCGAGAAGGCTGTTGCGCAATCGCCGACTGCGATGGCGCGAAGATCGATCTCTCGGAAGTTGGCGACCGCGAACCACTCGTCATCATTGACCAGGGTGAACAAGCTTTGCGAAGGCGCGATGATCTCACCTGTAAGCACCGACAGTCCGACAACTCGTCCGGCGTGGCTGGCGCGCACGGTCGTATCCTCAAGACCACGCTGCGCGATGGCGAGTGCTGCCTGCCGGGCTTGGACAGTCGCCTCGGCACCGGCTTTCGTGTCGACGGCTTGAGTGGCAGCTGCCTGCTGTTCGCGGGCTTGCTCAAGAGAGGTTGCCGCATCGTGTTGAGCGGTCAAGGCCTGATCCAGTTGCTGCGTCGGCACATAGCCCTTGGCCGCGAGTGGGCTTATCCGCACGACGGTGCGAGTCGCAAGATTGAGATTAATCATCGCACGCCGCACCTGCTCAGTCGCAATGGTCGCCGCGGAACGCTGGGTCGACAGCACGCGCTGCTGCGTTGCCAAGGCGGCTCGCGCGATGTTGAGGTCGGCCTGCGCCTGCTGCACAGCGAGGCGATATGGCACTGGGTCGATCTGAAAGAGCAGGTCGCCCTTGGCGACGCGGGAATTCTCTGCAACCTGGATGTCGATGACGCGGCCACCGACCACCGAGGCTACGTGCACCACGTCAGCGTCGATAGTTGCGTCGTCGGTGGAGGGTTTTATCGAATGCTGATGAAGTGTGTAGAGCCCGAACAGGGCTGCCACCATGATGATCGCAAGCGAGATCAGCTTGGCCCAGGAGGCGTGATGGCGTGTGCCCGCAGTCATCATGGTCATTGCCCGAACCACAGCAACCAAGCTAGGAACGCGATGCAAACCCCGATGGATGTACAAACAAAGAGTTGATACGGAAGCACGTCGGCGATGCCCGAGATGACAAATCCCACCCGTGCCACGATCGTCGCTACGATTCCGAGGAGCGCGCAGATCATCCAGGCTGGGAAAAAGGCGCCAGCCAAGGCGAAGGAGGGAGCTCCGCGATCAGCGCATCCACTGAGGATGATCGAGATCAGTGAGGTCAGGAGCGTATTTGTGTAGGGGCTTGGACGCGTATGCATGTCAATTCACGGGCTGCTTCAACGAACCACGTCGAGGACGAGAATGCGAAAGATCATTGCGACAGTGAGCATGGCTAGAACCCCGCCTGCGTAAAGCAGGACGAACCAGCGCAGCCTCTTGCGCAACGGAATTGGTTTGGAATGATCCATTAGTGATAGCTCTCGTCACCGAGTCGAACTTTGCCGCGAAATACCCAGTAGGAAAGAGCGGTATAGGTCAAAATGATGGGCAGAATGATAAGGACGCCCACCAAGGCAAATTTCTGACTCGAAGGCGGAGATGACGCTACCCAGATGGTCAGCGAGGGCGGCACGATGTTCGGGAAAATGCTTATCAGAAGGCCGCTGTAACCGAGGAAAAGGATGGCCTGAGTAAGCAAAAACGGGAGCTTCTCGTGTTCGCGCGCGTTGGAAATGAGGATGCCGACGACGCATGCCACGACTAGAACAGGAACCGGTGCGAAGTAGAGGAAGTTGTGTTTGGCAAACCAACGTGCGGCGACGATGGGTTGTTCCAGAACGGTCCACAGACTGACCATGCTAATGATGCCAAACAGGAAGAGTATGAGCGGCTTTTCCATCCGGCGAATTCGCCGCTGAAGCTCACCCTCCGTTTTCATGATCAGCCAGCCGCATCCGAGCGTAGCGTAAGTCGCGAGCAGTCCCAGGCCGCAAAAAAGACTGAAGGGCGTCAGCCATCCATAAGGATTTCCTGCAAACCGGCCATCGACAATCGCAATGCCTTGTAGCAACGTTCCGAGAATTACGCCCTGTGAAAAACTCGCCATGGAGGAGCCAGCCATGAAGGCGAGATCCCATAGGGGTTGTGTTCGATGCGCTTTGGCCCGAATTTCAAAGGCAACGCCGCGAAAA
This sequence comes from Rhodanobacter sp. ANJX3, assembly GCF_014200755.1. Classification (GTDB taxonomy): domain Bacteria; phylum Pseudomonadota; class Gammaproteobacteria; order Xanthomonadales; family Rhodanobacteraceae; genus Rhodanobacter. Next base: position 348,804 of record NZ_JACHCM010000001.1, read on the forward strand.
ATCAGGCCACAAAGCATCGCGATCAATGGCAGGTAGACCGCGGGAAGCAGCGTGCCATACGCAACCGGAAAGGCCGCGAACAGGCATGCACCTCCCAGCACCATCCATGTCTCATTGCCGTCCCACACTGGCGCGACAGTGTTGAGCATGATCTCGCGATCACCCTCGGCATTGAAGAACGGAAAAAGCAAGCCGATACCGAGGTCAAAGCCATCGAGCAACACGTAGATAAAGACACCCAGACCGATGATGCCGGCCCAAATCATGGGAAGGTCAATATGCATATCGGAATCTACTCGTCGATGGCGTCGCTGAGGCCTGAGATGGGAGGAAGATCGAAGCGCGACGCTCCTATCCCTATATCACTGTCATGAGGATCGGGTGCCTGGTCACCCAGCGATGGGCCCTTACCCATGAGCTTGATCATGTAATAGATGCCTGTACCGAACACCAGGAAATACACGATGACGAATATCATTAATGACGTGCCGACCTGCTGCGCTGACAAGGCAGAGGAGGCATCTGCCGTGCGCAACACCCCGTAAACCACCCAGGGTTGGCGACCTGCTTCCGTCGTTATCCAACCTGCCAACAAGGCGATCAGTCCTGAGGGTCCCATCAGCAACGCGAACCGCTGCAGAAAGCGCGATTCATAAAGCTTCCCACCGCGACGCAGTACCAGCGCGAGCGAGCCTAGAAAGAGCATGAGAAACCCCATGCCGACCATGATGCGGAAGCTCCAGAAAACGATGGTCGAATTCGGTCTGTCTGCCGGGGCGAAAGCCTTGAGGCCTTGGATCTCACCGCCCCAGCTGTGGGTGAGAATCAGGCTTCCGAGATGCGGAACCTTGATCGCGTAACGGGTCACCTCGTCCTGCATATCGGGCCAGCCGACAAGGTTCAGCGATGTGCCGCCCTTCTCGGTGTCCCACAAACCTTCAATGGCCGCAATTTTCGCGGGCTGAAAGCGGCGCGTATTGATGCCATGAGCGTCACCCACCACCATTTGGATAGGAACCACGCAGATGACCATCCACATGGCCATCGAGAAGGATTTTTTTATGGCCGAATCGCGTCGCCCGCGAAGCAGGTGCCACGCCGCGCATGCGCCCACAATCATGGCAGCAACGATGAACGCAGCGATGGCCATGTGCAGCAAGCGGTAAGGAAATGACGGGTTGAAGACGATCTTCAGCCAGTCCACCGGGACGATCTTTCCGTTGACGATCGCGAAGCCTTGAGGTGTCTGCATCCAGCTGTTGGATGCCAATATCCAGAAGGTCGATATCAGCGTGCCAATGGCTACCATTACTGTTGCTAAGTAGTGCAGGCGTGGACCCACTCGCGTCCAGCCGAACAGCATAATCCCCAAAAAGCCTGCTTCCAGAAAAAACGCGGTGAGGACCTCATAGGCCAGCAATGGACCGGTAACCGCTCCGGCAACCTGTGAAAAGCCGGCCCAGTTGGCGCCGAATTCGTAGCTCATCACGACGCCTGACACAACGCCCATGGCGAAGCCAACCGCAAATATTCTTGACCAGAAAAAGAACAGCTCGCGATAGACAACTTTCCCGGTGCGCAGCCACAGCCCCTCCAGAACGGCAAGAAAGCTGGCCAATCCGATGCTGATCGCAGGAAATATGATGTGAAACGACACCGTGAACGCAAATTGCATTCGCGCAAGCAGCAGGGCGTCAATGGTGTGATTCACGGCCATGTGTCCGGTACTGAAATGAGGGATGAAACGAACTGTTCGCGTGAAGCCTATTAATGGCTCTCTCCAATCGCTCAATTGATAACGACTACGATGCACCCTCACGCGTGCATCGCAGCCGAGGTGTAGCGGTTGTGACTAACCCTTGATAAAAGCGAGGAGATCCGGATTGATCGCATCAGCATGCGTGGTGAGCATCCCGTGCGAGAATCCGGGATAGATCTTCAGCGTTGCATTCTTGATGAGCTTTGCCTGGAGGACGGCCGCATCCTTATAGGGAACGACTTGGTCATCATCGCCCTGAAGAACGAGTGTCGGCACAGTGATGGCCTTCAGATCAGCGGTCTGATCAGTCTCCGAGAAGGCCTTGATGCCGTCATAGTGGGCTTTGGCTCCGCCCATCATGCCTTGGCGCCACCAATTCTGGACGATGCCTTGGGAAACTTTCGCCCCCGGACGATTGAACCCATAGAAAGGGCCCGACGCCACATCGATATAGAATTGCGACCGATTGGCTGCCAGTCCCTTACGAAAGCCATCGAAAACTTCGATCGGGGTGCCGCCTGGATTGCTCGCAGTCTTGAGCATGAGTGGCGGAACAGCACTGACGAGAACGGCTTTGGCGACGCGCCCCTGGGGTTGTCCATACTTTGCAACATAGCGCGCTACTTCGCCGCCACCCGTCGAATGGCCGATGTGGACAGCGTTTTTCAAGTTGAGATGTTCAAATACCGCTGCGGCGTCGGCCGCATAATGATCCATGTCGTGTCCGTCACTGACCTGGGCAGAGCGGCCGTGGCCGCGGCGATCATGGGCGACGACTCGGAAACCTTGGGCGAGAAAGAACAACATCTGCGTGTCCCAGTCGTCAGAGCTGAGCGGCCAGCCGTGATGAAAGACGATAGGTTGGGCGTTCTTCGGACCCCAATCCTTGTAGAAGATTTCTGTTCCGTCTTTCGTGGTGATCGAACTCATGGCCGAGTCTCCTTTGTGGTTTGAAGAGGAAGATTTGATGGGCGCCGTCGAAGCAAACAGCTGACTTGAGATGAGGGAAGGGACAAGTGCCGCGGCAGTTGCCAAACTGGCACTTTGGGTAATGAATCGCCTTCGAGATGAATCGTGAGAAGTGGTTTTCGACATGACTTCGTTCCTCCGTTGGGAGCATCAAAATAGCGTGGCCAATCTTCTATTCCGTGAGGGTGGCCCTTCACTTGATGGTCAAGAGCGGCGCTGAGAGCATCTGGAATGATCAGACGCAGTGACGATCTCGCGCCATCGAGAAAGGGCATAAGGCTGCAAGCTACGCGTCGAGGTAAGCAATGCCCGTAAGAGGCCCGTGCCCAGAGAAGACGACCTTGCCGGCATCCGGGTGATCCAAGCTCACCATTTGCACGAAGCCACCCAGGTCGCTGGTAAAGGCCCGCTTGTTTTGGCGATCAATCGCGAGGCCAATGCCTTCGTGCAGCCCTGTCAGGATAATCTCGCAGATCATCGGCTGGTCCGGTCGGATGAGCGCGCGGTTGAGCGTATTGCCCGCTGGCGGAGCCCCGCGGTCGGTCCAGTAGAGATAGCCCGTTTCTTCAACCCATTCCAGGTCGATCGGTTCGGGCAGATTGTCGAAGAGCACTTCGATGTCAGGGCGCTTCGCCGGATCGATGCCCTTAGGTAGATCCAGAGCGGCGCGCAGGATTCGCCCTTCGCCGCCGTCGGGCTTGCCCTTCTGGGTCCAATAGAGGAAGCCACCTTCTGGATCGATCGCAACTCCGACGCAGTGACGGCGACGATCGCGGCGCTCCTCCTCCGTTGAGCCTGTTTGAACAAGGATCGTCACCTCTGAGCCGTCGAGCCGGGCGCGCATGACGCGCAGCCCCTCGCGATCGCACCAGTAGATGAAGCTGCGCTTTGCATCGCACTGCATTTGCTTCGGTGTGAAGGTTCCACCCTTTGGCACGATGGTCGTTCGGTTCTTACCATCGAAATCTACCCGTTCGATGGAGCCGTCATTGACAAAGAAGTCTTCGCCATCATGGCTCGTGCCCATGTAGGTCCAGAAGATGTGACGGTGGATGGGGTCGATCGCGATGCCGTCAGGCGCTACGCCGAGGTCGGCCACCAGAGTCTGGATGTCGCCGCCGTCAGGGGACGCCGACAAGAGGCGGGACGGATTGCCGATATTCAGCAGGAGAAGCCTGTCCGAGGACGTGGTCATGTGTTTGTCTCCAAGAGGGGGTTGTGGTCGGCGTTCAAAGCCACTGCGGTTGCGCGGCACCACGGGGTTCCAGCACGAAGCGGTAGTGGCCCGGCGTCTCGGTCATCTCGACCTGCTCGGTCACCCCGGTATAGAGTCCTAATGGGGTGACGGCGCTGAACTGGTCGGGCGCCACATAGGTGTGCTCGTCGGCGGAGCCAGCCGTCTCCGCGGCGAAGGCCTTGTCGAAGATGCCCATCGATATCAGCCAAAGCGTCACCTTCGACAGCGACACCACCACCTTGTAGCTGCCGCCTTCGACCGCTCTCCGCTTCAATGCCTGGAGGACGCCTATGGTCGCAAGCCAGCCGGCGACGTAGTCGTTGACTACTTTGATAGGTGGGGGAGCGGGTTTATCGTCACTACCTTCCAAGCAAAACAGGCCCATCGTCAAGCCCGTAGACACGTCAAAGCCTACGCGGTCGGACCATGGGCCCTGTTGATTGGCATAGACAACTTGAGCATGAATGAGCCCCGGAAAATTCTTGCAAAGCGCATCGGCGGTGAGCTCGTGACGTTCAAGATAACCAGGGCGCCGGTTTGAGTAGAAGATGTCGGCTCCGCCCATCAGTTCCATGAATTTGGCGCGCGCTTCGGCGTCTTTAATACGCAATGTCGCTGACCGCACACCGACGTTAGAGGTATAGAGGAACACGTTGTGTTCCCAGTCCTCCGGCGCCCAGATATTGAGGGCGTCGGCCCCGTGCAAGGCCAGGGCTCGCCCGATGGACGCACCAGCGATCACGTGCGCCAGGCCCAATGCCCGGATACCTGACAAGGGGTCGCGGCCATTGGGGGCGAACGGCTTGGGTTCGCTCTCAGTGATCTTCTGCACGGAAATCAGGGGGAAATCCCGCAGGCCTTGGCGAAACACATCCATCCCAAGGATTTGCTTCAGCGGTCGCGCGAGAGGCATAACGACGCCCGCGTCGACGGCGGCCTGTTCCAGGGCCTCGCTATCCCATTGCTTGATCGCCTTGGCGACGAGATCCGGTGTGCTCGGTACACCGAGTAGCGTGGCCATCTTGAGATGGATCTGCGGGTAAGGGTTAGTAGGCAGAACCCACTTGCCATCCTTGGTTTCGTACATCAAGGCGAAGTACGGATTGTCAGGGTCGGAATACATGCCGCCGTCGTAGCCATTCACCGTTTCCCACTTCCGGTCGATGAAAGGACTGAAGCGGCGTAGCGCCTTGCGCACATCGACTTGGATGTCTTGCGAGCGTCCGGTTCGCAGGCGCCAGATCGAGGCGATCTGCAGGGCTTTCGCGGCCAAGGCGACGGCGGCCATGGATCCGAAGCGCACCACACTCGGGACAATCGGATCCTTACCGTAGAAGGACAGCCGGCCGCCGCTTTCAGACGAGGTGGCACCGACGCTGTTCAGCACGGCCTCCGTCTCCGCAGCTAAGTCGAAATCGCAGCTTGTGGAGCGGTTCGACAGGTTGAACTCAAGCTGCTTGGTAAATTTCTCACCGGCTTCGACAGACATGTTGACTTCCTGGATGGGAATATGTGAGTAATTCAGTGGAGCTTGACGGGGGGCGCCGTGATTCGGCGGAGACGATCAGCCAGTGCGAGGACAGCGGTCCGGCCCCAGCCGATCAGTGCACCGCGGTGCATCAGCTGGAGCGCTGAGTAGAGGACCTTGGGAGTCAGCCCGCGGAAGGTGATGGGGCTGCGTGCTGCGCGGGGTAATTCGCCAGCGGCAGGCGCGGTCCCGAGCGAAACCAAGGAACCCATCGGCCGATAAACGAAAGGGCGTGATGCGATCTTTGCCGGTGGCGCTGCCAGCTGCTTGGCAAGATAGTCAGCTTGCTGATGCGCGACCTGCGCCGTCGCCGGCAACGGGCGTTGCGTAGACGGATCGAGGGTCAGGGCGCAGTCACCTAGAGCGTAGATATCGTTAACGCCCTGGCAGCGCAGGTGGTCATCGCAGACCAATCGTCGCGATCGGTCGACGGTAATTCCTTCGAGAGTCGCGGCTAGTGGCCGGCCGATGATGCCGGAAGCCCATACCTTCATCACGCACGGAACGAACTCGCCACCCTTGAGGAAGAGCCCTTCCGCGGTAATCCGCTCCACGCCGGCGTTTAAATGGACCCGTACACCAAACCGCTTGAGCGCGGTCATGGCGTACGCAGATGTCGATGGGTCGCTGTTAGCAAGCACTCGTGGCGCCATGTCCACCAGCGTGATGTCGAGCTGCTCGGCAGGCATCAATCCACCGAAGCGATGCATGGCGCTTACGGCATGGTGGAGTTCCGCGGCCAGCTCAACACCCGTGGCACCCGCACCGACGATGCCAATGCTCAGGCGTTCAAGCGCGCCGTCCGAGACCCGGACCGCTTGTTCCAAGAGGTGACGTTGAAAGGCGAGCGCCTGGTCACCACTGTCCAGCATGTGGCAGTACTCAGCCACGCCTTCGATGCCGAAGTCGTTGACCTGCGAACCGAATGCCAACACCAACTGGTCGTACTGGAGGTCGCGCGGACCCAAGAGATCGCCGCCCTGGGAGTCCTTGACGGCAGCCAGAGAGATGGTTTTAGCAAAAGGGGCGAGACCGACTAGGGCGCCCAGGCGAAATTGAAAATGGTTCGCCCGCCCAAGCGCCAGATAAGAGGTTTCGTCTTCACCGGCCCCGAGAAGGCCGGCGGCCACTTCGTGCAAGCGCGGCTTCCAGAGGTGATGGGTTGCGCAGTCAACCAGTGTCACGTTCATGGTTGAGCGGCCGAACCGTCGGCCCAGCGCCGCCGCCAGTTCGGCGCCGCCAGCGCCCCCGCCAACAATGACGATGTTCTTCGTACTGGCGGGTATCTGGCTCATGCCGGGCTCTGGACTTGAGCCAATCCATTGATGACAGCCACTTCCTTGTCGTCGCGGACTTCCGATAAAGCGTAGAAGGACGAGGTCCCGTAGGTAGTCGCGAGCTGTTTGGCGAGCAGCGCCTTGGTGGCGTCGTCAAAGCTGGCCTTTCCTAGATGCTTCCACGCGAGCTCCATCGGTGGGCCAAGGTGCTCAATGAAGTGGGAAAGGCCGCCCGGTCCCCCACCAAGGTGGAACGACAGGAAAGGACCCGATGTCGCCCAGCGGATTCCAAGGGAACTGGTAACCACGTCGTCGAGCTGGTCCAAGCTGACCACGCCTTCGGCGACGAGAAAAACGGATTCCTGGAAGATTGCCGCTTGCAGCCGGTTCGCTACGAACCCGGGAATCTCCTTCCTGATCTCCAGTGCAATCTTGCCTACACCTCTGTAGAAAGCGAGTGCCTTCGCCGTGATCTCCGGGTCCGTCTTCGGTGTCGGGACGACCTCTACCAGCGGCATCAGGTGAGGCGGATTGAAGGGGTGGCCGATCAGTAGTCGTGACTGGTCAACCATCTGAGTGAACTGCGCCGAAGCGGGGATAGTCGAGCTCGATGAAAAAAGCAGTGCGTGCTTAGGTGCGGCTGCTTCGATGGTCTTCCACAGCGCCTGCTTGAACTCGACCTTTTCTGGTGCGCACTCCTGGACGATGTCCGCCTTAACGACTGCCTTGGCATTGTCCTTTTCAAAGGAGAGGTTTGCCTCGACATCGGTTGCCTTGTAACCAAGCGCTTTGAGCGCAGGCAGGGCCGCGGTTATCAGGGCCTCAGCCTTTGATTCAATCTCTGGGTCGGGATCACTGATTATCACCTTGAGTCCGTTGACTAGAAACAGCGCAGCCCAGGAAGCGCCGATCACGCCGCCACCTATGACAACAGCTGTCTTTCCAGCGTAGGAATTTATCGAACTGAGGGTATGCATGATTCGTCTCCACGATGGTGCGGGGGGATGGAGCTCTGATCCCGAGCGAGGGCGTCACTGACAAGGCTATCGGTGAGCGCGATGCTGACGCATCCCCAAAACGAGGGGCTACCTGGACACACTCGCAGGACATGCTCAATCTTTCTCAACACGCGAATCGGCTGAAATCCGCGACGAGGATCTAGTTCAACGTGGTAGTTGCATCGGGATCCAAGTTCGCTTGGTCCGGATTGAGTTGGCCACTATCTGTTCGCTCCGGATAAAAAGATGCCGAGGTTTTGTGGCATCTAGTCTCCGATGATCAGATCGGTCACGAAATGATCGGATCGGCCATGTTCATGATTGGATCAGCTAAACCGTTGATAGGAGAAGCCACCTGACTACCTGTCCGGCACACAGCTCGGGAATCGCACGCGACTTTAAAAATAGGGACGTCGGCCACACTGGTTTACAGGATTTCCGCAGCGATAACTTCGTCCTACGGTCGGTACGGGTGAGACAATAGTCACAATTCGCTAAAGCCACGCTGGGAAGGTGATTATGGCCAAGTTATCGAAGGTGGCAGAGTGCATGGCTTCGCATCTAGGACACATTGCCGCTGGCATGGCGCGCATACTTCAAGGCAAGATCGCGCAAACTTCTCGGGCCTTAAATTCTCGGCATTTATTCGAGCTCCCTTAGGGCGATGCGCGCGGGCGGGGCACAGTGAGAGACGTTCACTCAAGAGATCAAGCTCGATGACACGATGGATCGATAACCCTGAAATAAATCCCACCTGGGCTGTAGTTCATGCCCATGAAAACGCTAGGCGCTTGGAGGCGGGTGTTTCCCCTTCGATCCAGGCTGACGAAAAAGTAATGCCAGAGACGATTGCTGCTACGGCGGGCACACCAATAGAGCAGTTGCAAATACTTCACCAAAGAATAGCGCCGATTTATAAGGCGATCGGCCCGTTCACGGCTTGCCGGCGGGCCTGCAGTTCGTGTTGCTACTACAAAGTCGATGTATACCCCTTGGAAGCCGAACTCATCGCTCAATCGCTCGATCTGCCGTTGCCGTCGCTACCGGCGAGCCATCAGCCTGGGCACGGAAGACGCTGCCCCTTCCTCACCAAAAAAGCCACGTGCGGAATCTACGCCGTGAGGCCTATGGTGTGCCGACAGCATGTGATGCTTACAGAAACCAACTATTGGTGTTTGGCGGCACGGGCCCATCAAGTCAAGCTACCTTTAATGCGCTTGACGGGCATCGATGAAGCATTTGTCGAGATCGTCAAACGGGATGGCCGCAGCCAGCCGAGCCAGATACGCGACCTTCGTGATTACTTTCCGACTTCCCCTGTCACGAGTAGCGCAGGCGAATCCCTCTCACCTTGAGTGGCGCGGCGATTTGGAAGGGTTATCGGGGGTGGGGCATACGCTCTCTACGGCCTTTGGTGGGTGCTCTGTTGGGTGTGTTCGCGAGGTCAGTCAGACCTCTGCTGGCCCGCCTGGCGGCATGCGCATCGTCATTGAATCGGAACGGCCAGGCACGGCTCCGGTGCCGTCGGTGTCCCTTACCAAAGCACTGATGAGGCGATCACCTGTGGTCACCTCACCCAGCCATTCAAGCCGTTCTTGATGAAACGTAAACGCCGACTCAATAGAAGTTATGCCTAGTTGGGATATTCGTCGCAGGGTGCGTCAAGGCAGAATATAGTGGGTCGAAAGGGATCCATCTATCCCAACCCTGGCCCGCGGGCGAACCCTACCAGGGGCCTATACTCAGGCACCGCGGAACTCATCAACACCACCAAGCACCAGCACTATCTGCCCCAGGTGGAGCAGCGATTGAATGCGGCCAACCCTGGGGCGGCGCGTGACCGACAGCGGATTTATTCGTTCAAGTTGGTGGACCGCGAGCAACGGACCTTGCAGTTGGAAAACCCAAAGGGCCGTTTGATTTCCGAGAACTCGGCTATCCGTGATCTTTTCAGTTTCGATGTGGCACCGGACAACGGCTTGAGGGCCAACTTTGAAACGCTGTTCGGCCGATACGAAGGCGTTGTCAAAGCCACCACAGTGCGAGTGTTGGATCGCCTGAAGGCAGACGGCGCCGCTTGGGCGAACGGAAGGGATTTCAAAGAGGTGGATCCTTCGTTTCATCAGGATTTGAAGATGCTGTTCACCGCGAAGATCTTGAACTTCGCCCGAAACCCCTATTGCGTCGAAAAGGTTCTGAACACATTTGGTGTGCTCGCCAACTATGAGCCGACGTGCCCTCAGAAACGCGCTTACTTCGAGCGCATCCTCAACGGACGACGGCCCCATCAGCAATGGCTCTGTCAGGAACTGGGCATCACCGATCAAAACTATGTGGACTGGTTGAAAGCGCTCTTCATGCTGTTTGTCGAACGTGACAAGGGCGAGGGCGACGAAAACAGCATTCTCGCTGGCATGATGACCAGTCTCTTTGAAGGGCCGCAGGGTGCGGTGGGCGTCATGATCTGCACCTATGCCGATCCCGTGTGCTTGGTCTCGGATCGCGCATTCAGCACCAGCGTCCGAGAAAATGGGAAAGACGGATTTGATTTCAATCTGACGTCGCACGCCTTCATTCGCTACGTGTTCGGCCGGTTGGACGCCTTGGTGCCACATGCACCATCGTGGGTCGTGCAGGGCTATCACCGGCCACCCAACGAGCTGTTTTTTCACCACCGATCGGACGACATGACCCAGCTGGGTGGCTACAACAGAAATGTGATCTATCAGTGTGCCCAGCGTGTTTACTCGGCCATGAAGGTGCCGGTGATCCCACCCATGGATTGACCGATCGTTTTGGAACGCCGTGGGAAGTGAATGCCGCTCAAATCGCTGTCTAGATCGGCCGCCTTCCAACGAAGACGTATTTCGATTGGACGCTGTCGGCGTCCGGAGGATTGACTTAGGGGCGTCGTGATTCGGCGCGCGGGTGTCGGGTGAACAGTGCGCAAGCAACGTGCGAGTTCACGGTGGATGGTTTCGTCGGTCGTGAAGAGGAAGTCGTTACCATGACCCAAACCAAAGGTGACACAGATGAGTCAGCGGTTGCAGCCCTTTCCGATGGAAGAGAGAACGATGCGTTGTCCCTTGGCGCAGCGAGGCGTTTGCCTTGTTTACCAGCAGCACCGCGTCAACGGGATCAGCTCGGCAAGGTCTGGGATCAGCCGTGACGTCGAGTGCGGCGACGAACTCTCCTGTGCCCACGCGGGGGCGCCAGCGTGTCCCGCCCAACAATGCTGAGGGGGCGTTGACCTCGAGGCACCGTGATGCCAGGCCCACCCGGCTTTTCGTTTCTACCGCGGGAGGGCGCCGGCGCGTCAGGGTGTCGAGTCGGCGACCTTGGGGGCATCCGGTGTGGGCGTCGCAACGTCTTGGGATGCAGCCGCGTCACGTTGGATGTGCGGTTCCCCAGGTTCGAAAATCTCGGGGCCCTTTTCTGTTTACGGGGGGGCTCGCCCGGATTTGGCTGAAGGGACATCGGCACTTCTGCGAAAAACTTGACGATGAGCGAGAGCGATGGCTTCGACGGCGGCGCGCTTGTCTACGCGGGGGCCTTTTGCGTGAGGTTCAGCGTGATGCCTCCGCGCAAATCATCGCCGCTGAGCCGCCATGCAATGTCTCGCAAAGAGCCCACTTGGAGGGTATGGGGTCTCGTTCCCCTGGTCTCGGCGTTGAACGCAAACCGATATTCGCTTTGAAAGTCGAATTCTTTGCGCTTTCGCAGCAGCGCCTCTTTCGGAGTGAACTCACCACTGAACATTTCGGGATCGTAATACTCAACCAATCCGGCGGTGCCCCAATGCCGGTTCCCTTTGATGGTGGCGGCGACCCGATCAATGAAGGGACCTGCCTGGACCAGCACGACGTGTTCTCCGAACTTGGCAAGGTCCATCGGCACGCGCAGCGACCCGCCGATCACATCGCTTCCGTCCTTCACCACATCCACCAGGTGGTCGCTGTGCGCCGCGTAAAGACAGAAGAGGTGGACGTCGTTGAGAACCGTAGCTTCGACCTGGAACGGCGCGGCAAGTTGGTTTATGTCGAAACTCGTGGTGTCATCGATCGTCACCGTGAGTTTGATGTCCCCCGGTTGTCGCCACGTGACGACGCCCTCGAAGGGGTCGCCACGCGTTTGGCCTTGTGGATCTTCGATGCCCTTGAAGTAGGACAATCGATTGCACCAGAGCTTTCCATCTAAAAAGGCGTCGGCATGCGCCCCGTCGGTGAACACCTTGATCAAGAAGAAGATAGCGCGGCGGCCAGGCTCTTTTGAGTCAAGGGCAGCTTCATCGCGTTCGACACTCATTGTTGCACTCATGTTTGGTCGGGATGGCCCGGGAGTCTAATGGGCGGCGCACCCCCACTAAAGGTTCGACAAGGCCCCCGCCACGGATTCAGGGGCATTCCGTCGTATGGGGGCAGCGGCCCTTTCAGCACTGCGCTTGGGCTCAACTCCCCACGCCATGACGCCGGAGGCGCTGGTCCACGATGGCGCGAAGTTCTGCATACCGTCCAAAGAGCGGCAGCAGGGCCAGCCGAAACATCAGCCAACAGGCATAGCGGGCGTCGGCCGAGTAAGGCGTGCCGTCGTTCATCGTTCCATGCGCGACCGCGTGCCGGAGGCCAGGGCCCGATCGCGCCAGGAAAACCCGGTCAATATCATCCACGATCGCCTGTCCGAAGATGGTGTTGAGCGTGTCGCGGAGCGTGTCGCGGAGCGTGTCGAACAACTGGGTGATCGACATGTCTTCCTGCGTGCCTGCCTCTTGGTCGTGACGGACGACATCCACTCCGTGCCCTTTGAGCACGTAGATCAGCGACGCCTCCAGCAGGGGGGTGAGCACCGACAAGGCCACCGCCATGTTCCCGTGTAGGAATGCCGTCAAGCCCTTGGCGTAGGTGCGCGTGAGATCGGTCGGCACGAAAGGGCTCTCCCGGCACAGCAGGAGGAGATCATCTTCGACGATGGGATAGTGCATCGACAGGTTTTGGATGACAACTTTAATTCGACCTTCGACGATGAGGCTGCGGTTGAGCGACTCGGTTTGGCTGATCCGATGTTCAAGGGCATCGGGTAACGCTTGCCCGGGTAGCGCCCCCGATGCGCGAAACCGCACGTGCCCATCGCTGTCGTGTTGCTGGACGTCGAGCATCGCGGACAACGGGTTTTGGGCGATGAGCCGCCGCGCGTCTTCTGCCAATTCGTCCGGATCCGGAGAATGAGCCAGATCGGCCAACAGAAACAGCCCGTCAAACAGCGAGAGGCCTTCCGCTTCGGCGGCCGTCGCTTCGATGATGTCGGAGAGATCGATGGGTTCTTCAAATTGCCCCATCTCATCGTCAATGGCTTCCTGCTTGCGGATGAGCTCAATGCGAAGGTCCCGCTTGCGCTCCTTGGCCTTCAGCGACCGCAGTCCCCTAAGCAGGTCAATCGCCTGCTGCAACCAATGCGATGCATGGAGCGCATGGGCAATGGCTTCGGCATGAGCAGCCAGGATGCTGCTGGCCTGCATGAGGCAGCGTTCGTTGCCCTCAACGCTCTTGGCTTGCCGCCACGCGTTGGCCGCCAACACAAACGTGTCGCTCTGAACATGTGGATCGCGTTCGGTCCATCCCTCCGCCAGCTTTTCGAGGCGTGTGGCGCAGGCTTCGGAGTTCCCGAGTTCGAAATCGTAAGCCAGGGTCAGCATGGCCAAGAGACCATCGCGTTGCTCAGTCGCTTCGAAGTAATCCGCCACTTCGAGGACAAAGGTGGTGATCGCCGTCAACTCAGGTTCGTTCGGCCGCAGCTGCATGCAGATCTGCAATCCGCGTCGCAAAGCGTCCCGCATGGTGAGGGCTTGGGCGCCGGGAAACTCGGCGTCCATGGCGTTGACCAGCGTTCCATCGCGCAGGCCCTGGGCAATAGCCAGGTAGGCCACCGCCGCGCCGTGGCCCCCTTGCACGCGCTTTCGTTCGAGGAACCAGGCGACATCAAGGAGTCGTGCTCGGATCGCTGGGTGGGTTGCGCGTTGTCCGAGGCGTTCCAGGACTGCGACGCTCTCGCCTTGCCAATCGGCAGGAATGGCCGTTCGACCATCCCCCATCTGCATGTTGGGACCATAAGGGGCTTTCGGCAGATGGAGTTGCTCAAGCATTTGCAGGGCGGATGAAAGCAAAGCCAGCACGCGCACCCGAGGCACTTGGGTTGCATCGTTTTCCAACGCAGCGCGTTCGTGCGCATACTGCAAGCCGATGGCGTGCGCGGCCGCTTCCCGGATCGCCACCGCGGGAACGGCAAAGTCGAAGGCTTCGGCATCTTCGATCGTGGCTTGCGCCCATGGGATCAGGCGTTCGGTCATGCAGGAAGCTCCCGAAAGAAACATGTCGTCATGGATGGAGGGGAGGTGCTCAATGACGTCCCAAATCGCGTCCAGCCGCCGGCCCGGTGTTCGTACAACTCAGATTTGATTAATGACGGTAGCACTGCCGAAGGACGTGAGGAGCAAGCTCAGTCGTGTCGCTTTGCTCTTGGGGATCGCCATCACCAACAACTGCTGAGCTCTTGAGGCGGCGACGTAAATCTTGCGTGCGTCCTCTCCGGCCTCAGCACCACCCGCACCCTCCAGATGGGCCAAGATATCGCCTGCCTTTTTGATCGTGAGGACAACGCAGACGGCAGGGAACTCCATCCCTTTCGCTGAATGAATGGTGCGTGCCGGATGGAAATCCACTGGCGGGCTCGCCAATGCTGCGCCTAACTTGGCGTGCGACCTCAGTCTCTGCCCAATCGTTCCGGTGCCGATGAATCCAGGACCCAAGAGGTCGCGGGCGATGGTGAGCCATCCACCAGCATCCATTCCATCCGCAAACCGCAGAGCAGCAGCAATTTCGATGATTTCGGGCCTCCAGCGACCATCATCGAGGGCATTGGTCGCGACATATTCATGATATTCACCGAGCGACCCGATCTTATCTTGGATGAGTAGAACTGCACGATGGAGGCCAACGAGCGTCTCACGCCGATTTCCCAGGCCAAAGGAAAAATAAAAATCGGTCACGGCCCTGGCGAGGACCAGCGTCATGTGCTCGGTCTCCTCAAGTGATGGATGCCCAATCGCTTTGGCGGCGGTTACCAGCCTGGAGGCCAGAACAGGTGCATCTGCAGACAAAATCTCGAGCGATTTGGTGATTTCGTTGAATCTCTTGCCAACCGCGTCGGGCACGGCTGTTCCGCCGTATGCCAGGATATAAACCGGAGTTAGGTCGCCCTTATGTCGTCCAAGCGCTTGATCGGGACTGGCTCGAGAAGCCGGCGGACGCAAAGCGACAATCGCCGAACAGATTGCCGGCGTTGATCGAAAGTTCCCACTCATCGGCAATCGGTCGCGGGCATCAAAGCGCGCACCGAATTTGTTGAGCTCGTCGGTGACGCCTCCCCGGAACTGATAGATCGACTGATTGGGATCGCAGATCACTTTGACGGTCAGACCAGAATCCCGCAGCCATTGAACGATCTCGAGGTCTTCAGGGTTGCAATCCTGAGCCTCGTCAACCACTACCTCTCGGAAGCGTGCCGCGAGAGCCGTTCCCAATCGACTTGCGAATGCCTTATCACCAAGTCGCACGCGGACGCACTGGCGCACGTCATCGAAGTCCACATGCCCTTTGGTGAGTGCCGCGGTCAGTACCTTGAGCGCGTGCGCTTCATGGCGCGAAACGTCGCGATCGGCGGGATATCCTAGCTCCGCTGCAACCTGCCGGTTCACTTTTCCGGTCTGGCGATCAAATGCACGAAGAGGTAGCGGCTGCATTTTTGGATGCGGTTGAATCTGCCATTCCCGCTTGTCCGGAATGAGGCGCGGAGCGACCTCACAACCTTCCATGCCGAACGGCGCGACGAAAAACTGCCAGAGGAATCGGTCGAACGTGCCAATGAAGCTCGGAAATAGCGGTGTCGGGAGGATGTTGAAGCTACGCAGACGGCTTTCAAGCTCATCAACTGCAGCGTTCGTGAAGGACAAGAAGGCTACGCCACGCCGATCGTCGTCATCGGTCATGAGTTGTCGGGCACGCTCGACCATCGTTCGTGTTTTCCCGGCGCCTGGACAAGCCGTTACGAACGCCGGGCCCTCATGCGCGACAATGGCTTCTTGTTCAGGCGTCGGCGAATAGGCGTCGGTCATGCCACAACCAACTGTTCGATGGCGGTCGCGATATAGGTTGGGACCGTGAACTCCTCGCCGTCCTCGATCAAGCGAGCGAGGATCTGCGCGAAGTCTCCTTTTCGCGCTTTCTTGAAAATCGCATGCACAGCCTTGGCGCGCTCATCGCCCTCGAGCTTTATTGCATTGCGCCATTTCTTTTTTGATCGTGGATGGAGTTCGAGATATGACTTCTCAAGGATCTCCACGTTTCCTGCTTCGATGAGCTCCGACTCGAGTGAATACGTACTGGTGATAGCGGCGAAATAGTCGCTCGCCCCCAATTTTCCAACGAGCTTCTCCAGTGACGACTTACGCTGCTCGCCGGGAATGAGCGATTCTTCGACTTCATTCGCCTCCTCCCCGACGTCTTCAGCGCCTGCTTTGGATGATCCCCTCGGATCCGCTGGCGTTGCGGCTGGCATGCTGGTCGAGGCGGGCGCAGCATCATCCGCGAAGTCGCCTTCCTCGTCTTCGCCCTCTAATTTGAGCCCCTTATCGCCATCGGTCATCACAACGACACGATCAGCGATACGCACACCATTTAGCTCCGTAAGCAGGAGAGTCACATAGGGTGCGAAATCGACTCCATCGATCGGCAAAAAGACAGCCGAACGAAACAACCTGAGCTTTTCGGGATGATTCTTGAGCGTATGGTGCTTTGCGATGGCAGGCAAAAGGAGGGCCTCCGCAATACCTTCCACCAAAAGCGCACGTCCTCCAAACAGCAGTGCCGCCTTCGTCACATCGAGGTAACGGTCGACCTTTCGTCGATCAAGAGGCGTAAGCGGCATGTTTGCGAGCGGCAAACATCGGGTTGCACGCCGGGGAACCGTGGCCGAGACGGTGGCTGCCACCGATCCGGCGCCAGCCTCGCCGCTGGTCATTTTCGAGTCCAATACACTCTCTATGATGCTGGCATCGAGCGATGCCGGCTCGTCCTGCGCGCGCTTCAATCCATTCGCCGACGAGATCACCGACTTGAACACCACCAATCGATCACTACTCACCCACGCGGAAAGGTGTGGCGAATGCGTGGCCACGACCACTTGCAGCTCACCCGCCGGCGCATGATCTGCGGGTGGGTTCAAGCGTGAGCGTTCTGCCTGATCCCGGAGGAAGGAAAGAACAGCCGCCTGAAGCTGTGGATGAAGATGGGCTTCAGGCTCTTCGACGAGGAATAGGGTCAGATCCGCTGTTCGAACTTTTTCGAGTTCGACTGCTATGGTGGCCATGAACAGCAGGTTCGCATACCCGTGACCCGAATAGCGCAAATCCTCTGGAGCGACGCCGTGATCTGCGAGCTTGAAGCGGAGATCACGGGCGATATCGATTAACGATTCGTCAGAGGCAAACCCGAGCGATGCTGTCTGACGCCGCACGCCGCCGGTCAGTGCCGACAATCCCTTCTTCACGGCCAAGTCGACCTTCGTCAGGACGTCATGTCCTCGCGTGCGACCAAGATCCTTAGCAAGATCTGCTGCGCTTGTCCCCTCGAGAAAGTGATTGAGGAGCGCCATGATTCGGGTCGGATTGCCCGAGGCGAGCGCGCGCTTGGCGTCACGTAGCGTAGGCAGGTAAACATGCCGGATCATTTCATGGCAATCGGGCTCTGGGGCGTTGCCTTCCCTCCCGGCCCATAAGTGCGGCCTTGCGCCGCTGTAACCGCCATCAAATCGAAGGCCGAAGCAGACCCTAGCCAAGCTCTCATCGGTAGCGGCCGAAATCAGTCGCCCCTGTTGCCCGGCAGAGAGATCCGCGAAGTGGGCTTCTAGCTCGAATTGGCTGGCGCCGCACTGGAAACGAACATCGGTCGTTTCACAATAGATTTCTCGACGGCCACTCAATGGCCTCGTCAACAATCGAATGGCATCGATCGCGTTGCTCTTGCCGCCATTATTCTCACCGACCAGGACAGTTAGATCCTTCTGCAATTCAAACTGTGAAGCATCGAACGATCGGAAATTCTCTAATTTAACGCGCTGAAGATACATGGATACCCCCTTCCTTGGCTTGGTAGCATAGACGACGGAACGGGCATCAGCGATAGTCCACAATGTTCCGGATCGGCATCAATTCTCTTTCGGAGATTGCGCCGAAAAAGCTCATTTCCTTATCCAATGACTCATCGCCACATTGAGATCTTCAAGGCAAACGCAATGCTGCCCAGCCTGACAGACGCATTTGAAATCATCGCAAGCGCCGTGGTTCCCGCCGCAAAGGAAAAATCCGCGGGCGCCGCGGTCGCGGCAGCCGAACGATGCGGTTTAGTCGAACTCGGAGATGGCAAGCCGTCCCAGCACACGATTTGGGAGCGGCAAGATGGTGACGAGACCTTGCGCTTCGAATGGCGTTGGTACGATCAATCCAAAACCTTCTCCATCCAGCCTGACATGAACATCCTCACCGTTACGTTGTTCCTGGCCGCCAATGTCGTGCGCAACGTCGAGCATCGTTACGAAGATTAGCCGTACTGGAAGGGCCGCCGCCCTGGCTTGCAAGGTCAAGTCAAACTTCGCCACAACGAAGTGTCCGACAGATCACTCGCGGTCCAAGGGCCTCGCAAGAATTGCCACAACCCCTGCCTAATATTCAGACCCCACCGAGGGTGATGACGTCATGCAAGGCGCCGCCAGCCGCGTGCCCGATCTTTCTGCTATCGGGTTTTCTCGGGCGAAGGCTTATCGTCCAGCAGCCGCGCAGCCGGATTCTGGTCGACCGAGCCGGTCTGGAAATAGCCCATCACGCTGGACACCGCACGATGCTCAGTCATCGCCATGATCGCCGGCAGCGACACCCCCTGGCGACTGGCCTCAGTCACGAAGCCAGACCGCAGGCTGTGCCCACCAAAGTCCCCGTCGAGACCCGCAAGCTTGGCACGTCGCTGCACGATTTCGCCCACGGCTGCCGGAGAGAGGGCAGAGCCGACGCGGTGTTTCCATAGACGCCGAAAAAGCGCCCCCTCGTCGATACCTGCTGCTACCAACCAGGCCTCTAACGCTTGGCCGGCGCGATCCAGAACGGGCTTATCCGGCGTTGAGGATGACGTGACGCCTGCTTGCTGCGTTTTGCTGTGCTCCAGACGGTAGATGAAGCCCTGCGGACCGATCCGGCGGAGGTCGCGCAGGTCGGCCGCCGCCACCTCGCTGCGTCGGCGTCCGCCGCTGGCGAAGCCAAAGCAGAGCAGGGCGCGATCACGTAGACCCTCGAGGCTGTCGTCGCAGGTCGCCAGCATGGCTTCGAGCTCGGCCAATGTGATGGCGGTCTTCTTGCGCGGCCGCTCACCGCGCTTGACCGCCGCGCGGGCGGCCCGACTGAGTACCGTGCGGATCGCCGGTTGTTCGCACGGATTGGTCGCATGCTTGAGTCGATGTGCCGTCGACAGCACGGCAACCCGGTGGCGGACCGTGGCCAGCGTCCACGGTCCGAGCTTGGCCTTGAGGCCAGCGGCCACCAGGGCATGGTCGACGGCAGGCGGCAATTCCCAGGCGAGCTCGCCGTCGGCCGAGCGCCGCACCACATTATCGACCACAAACTGCAGCACGGTGGCTTCGGGCACTGGTAGCGTTATTTCAATGCCGTAGCGCGCCGCGTGCCAGCCGGCCCAGTAGCGCAAGGCGCTGGCGTAGCTGCGCGTGGTGTTAGCGGCGGCCGCTTCAGCTAGCAATTCGCGCACGGCATCGGCAGCTTGCTGAGCTAGCTGGATCGGCAGCGCCAAGCTGGAGGCTGGTTCGCTAAGTGTGGCGATTGTGGAATTTTCTTTCATATTATGTAATTTATACTACGACTTAGACCGCCTAGCCACGATAATCGTCACTTATCACCAGTACGTCAAGATCAGGGCAGGGCGCCGATAAGGGAGACATGCGGTATGGGCAAAGGCATCACCCAAGAACAGGTAAACGCTGCTGCGGATGCGCTGGTCACCGCCGGCGAGCGGCCGACGGTCGAGAAAATTCGAGCGCAGCTGGGCACCGGCTCGCCCAACACGGTGCTCCGGATGCTGGAAACGTGGCGCGGCGCGCTGGCCGAACGCCTCCATCAGGTACTGTCGTTACCGGATGTGCCGGCGGAAGTAGGGCAGGCGTTTACGGAGTGTTGGCGCTTGGCCATAGCTCATGCCAATTCCGCGGCGCAAGCCTCCCTGGCACAAGAGCAAAACGCCCTTCTCGCGACCCAGACCTCACTGATGCAAGAACGAAAGGTCTATGAGAACGCGGTTGCCGCCGCCCAGGAATTGGCCCAGGGCGCGGACCAGGCCCGCGAGATCGCCGAAACGCGGCTGGTCGACGTCCAACGTCTCGTGGAGCAACAAGCGGGCCAACTGACTGAACTCCTGCAGCAACGCGATGGTTTGCAACAACGGGCGGATCAGCTTGCCGATTCGTTAGAAAAACACAAAAGCGTCGCAGCGACCGAACGCGAGGCCCAGGTGGCGCACATTCGCGCCATCGAGGATCGTGCCCATGCTGAAATTGATCGCGCCCGCGAAGAAACGAAGTCCCTGCAGGCAGCATTACGCCAGAAGGAACGGGACGCATTGACTTTAGCCGCACGGCTAGAATCGGTGGTAGTTTCGACTCGTGCTGCAGAGAATCTGGCCTCCGAGTATGGAGCTCGCGCAAAAGCGTTGGAGCAGCAATTAGGACGAATGGATGGCCTTTCCGCCGCTTTGCTTGCCGCTCAAAAGTCTTTACACGCCGCTACTCAGCGGGAAACTGCGCTACGAGGCAAATTGGATGATCTAACCTTGGCAGCTAAAAAGCCAACAACCGGAAAACGAAAAGCGCGAGTTGCCTCAGCAGCGAGCTAGGTTTCATCAGCCGCACCGTTTTGCCGACCACGAAGACCTTTGAGCGTCGAAGGAGCCTGCAGTTCGCCGGAGACTTTTGCACAATGTTCAGCGCATTTCCGAAGATAGTTCCAGCTTTAACTGCCTTCCTAGGAAGTTGCATAGTGCTAAGCGCCTCAGTTACACACCGTTTCTACCGCTGTTGCGCAATGAAGAGTGCCGATTCCCACCGGCACGAAGATTCTGTGCACACCGCTTTGCAGAAGTGGGACGTGGGGGATGCGCTTTGGTGGGATCGACGACCGACCGCCGTGTTGTTGCCGAAAACGGGCTAAAAGGGCCTTAGTTGAGCCCATTCAAGAGTCCCTGTACTGATCGGTGATCTTTTGATCATGCTTGCGTTGTGCCTCATCCGTGGCCTGTTCAATCCAGAAATGAATCGTGCGCGCCAGACCCGTAAACGGCGCGAAATAGCCGGCAACGATTACACTCCACGGCGACGCCTTGCCTTTGCGAAAGCCATCGCGCATGCCTAGTAGGAACTCACGCATGTCAGGACTCCGTCAACTGGGAACAGGCGGTATGGTGATCCTACTCTGCTTGAATCAAGTCATCATAGAAGGATGGCCGCTATAACCCGCAGAGCCGCACAATGTTTCCTTATCACGATTTCCTGCAAGACCGGAAGCGGGCGCGCTGATTTCTGAATTAAATCATTGTATGGCGCGAACAACTCGAGCAGTCTGGCACTCCAGTTCGTTATCCGCTGCCTAAGTTTTACTGCGGCACATTCTCAGGTGAGGGAGTCTCTCTGCAGACATTCCGCGCTGTAGAACTTTGTCTGGGCCATTTGCTTATGGTTTCTGCCGTGGGAGTAGAACTCGATGTGCGCAGAACAGCGGTCGAAGCCAGCCTGCGAGGTCGACGTGACGCAGACAGTTTCGCTGCCGACTTAATTTCGCATAATGTATATTATGTCAAATCGCATTTTTATGCTTAGCGAGCTATTTCGACCCAACTGCTGCCTGGGATTGCCCTGGCGGTGTTCGTCTGCGGACCTTGGTTGCATCACACGTGTGCGCGCATGCAGGTGATTGGTTCTGACGAATCATCCAATAGGTCGTCGGATAGCCGCTGCTCGATGCCCAAAGGAAACGTCTCGAAAACCTTGAGCTCGGTCCGCTCTCCGAAATAAACCGCACGACATGTTAAAGCCCCCTGTCGCAGCTCCAGGTCCGCCTTGATCCATGGATCGAGCGCTAGACCCCAGGAGAGTACCAACAATGTCCCCAGATACGCTGCCGATATGGCAATCGTCGCCAGTACAGTGAATATCCGATAACGAGTCTGTCGAACCCGCGCGAGCGCCAGGAAAGCCGCGCCACTGAGGGCAATGAAGACGATCAGCACGTTGGCCGCGGCCGACACGAACGAAACGCGTGCCATCACCGCTAACGCGACTACGACCCAAAGTATGGCCACGCCCAAGGCAACACTGCGCATGATTTCCCTTGCCTACATCTGGATCGACTCACGAATGGTGTTCTTCAATACGGCCCGAACGATGCCCTGAATATATCTGCTTCGGGCCAGAAGCTGACCTTCCCAGAATATAGCCGTGAGAGCTACTGTCGTCAGTCATTTACCGTTACGGACATAAACGACGTGGTGTTGGAACTGAGCACGACACGATTGCGCCCACCTCGTTTTGCCGCATAAAGGGCCTCGTCCGCGGCGACCACGATGCCTTTCCAGCTCTTGTTCGCGCTGGATGTGGATGCCACGAAAATACCAATGCTCACTGTGCAGGATGATCTATCGCCTGATGGCATAACGATCGATTCTTGTTCCACGGCGCGCCTCATCCGTTCGGCGATATCTTGCACAGCTGCCGCGTGATGAATGAGCACCATGAATTCTTCGCCACCGACGCGCGCGAGGATGTCATTGTGGCGAACATGTTTCCTGAGCGTATCCGCGATGGCGACCAAGACATGATCGCCACCATCGTGTCCCCATCGGTCATTGATCGACTTGAAGTTGTCCACGTCGATCATGATCACGGCCAGATCGCCTTCGCCCTCGCCCAACTGCGCGACGCGTCGCTCGCCCTGCTCCCATATCACTCGTCGGTTGAAAACCCCAGTCAAGGGATCATGGCTGGCATAGCGAATCATCTCCGCATCGAGTCGTCGCGTCAGTATCCAGAGAACGCCGGGGGCGATCACCCAGGTCAAAAGCATGCGCGACAACAACCCGAACGTCGATGTCGGATCCTGATTCGGGCTTGCCAGTGGATGGAAGGCCCACCAGGTCGCGCGGACCAGCAACATCAGTGCCCAAAGAAAATGGAAGGCAGCGATCAACCGCGCCACGGAACGTTTGGCTTCGTCGGTGCAACGCCAAAACGCGATACCGGTGACGACCGTAACCATCCCGGTCAACACGCCTCCGATGATGACCATCCACCGGAAATTTTCGCCCTCGCGCAGCACAATCCCCGTTTCTATCGCAGCCAAGACCAGTGCAGGGAACAAAACCCACAAGTAGCGCTTGCCCAGATTCAAATAGGTAACAACGGCCACCAAGCCGATGGCTACGCCAGTATCGATCGACAAATTGCCGACGATCCCGAGAGTCGGAAAAGAAACATGGAACGCAGGGAGAATCAAGATACCGAAACCGACCGCAAACGCAGCGTAGCTGAATCCCCACAGGCGCACTGACAAGAGTTTTTTGACTCTCGGATAGGTAAAGTACAGAGAAAAGAAAAACGCGGACGAAAAGGCTGCAAGCATGGCATTGACGATCAAAAGGGTGCCGGCATGAGCCAATCGTGCAATGGATTCCATGACCCCTCCTTTCGTAATCCACCGTATATCAGCAGTCTCAGGAATGGGCAACGGATTTTGGGGCCACGCGCTACGCCATGGCGAATCATCGGTGGGGAACTAGCTGACTTTCGGCGTGGCGTCAGCTGGCAAGCGCAGGTTCTGCGTTTCTAAACGATGGCGCAACATATTGCTCGCTCCCGCTTGCAGGTCGTTGTTGCCGGGCCGCACCCATCGGCTTCTTCCGTTCGTTCCTCATGCTATTCCCATCGCCAGCGGTTGGCGCTCGCTCAGTTCGCGGTCAACCGGATAGCGAATCGGCTCGCGCCAGGGCGGCGCGCCCGCCACTTTTCGTCACGCACATGGACTCCCGATTCGGGCTGGAAGCGCCCGATTGGTTCTTCGACAGGACGCTTCTTTACGTCCCATCGCTTCACGCCATGGATTGAACCTTCGGATCAGGGCGCTGCGCCAAACCCGGGGAGCGCCGTATGCGCTACCACCGCGGCTGATCGCTCACATAGGTGACAATTTCGACGCGTCGATTCGGTTGCAAGCACTGGATCAGCGTATTGCGGCTCCCGTTCGAGCACTGAACGATCGGGTCCTGGCTGCCGAGCCCTTCGGCGTGGATCTTTTCTGCCGGTAGTCCTTGGGCGATCAGTTCCGCTTTTACTGCCTCGGCGCGCCGTTGTGACAGGTCTAAGTTATAAGCGTCGGTACCGAGCCGATCGGTATATCCGCGCACTTCGACGTGCCCAAACGGATTGGTCCGCAGGCGCGCCGCGATCTGCGCGATATCGGCAAGGCCTTGCGGCCGAATGTCGTTGACGCTGCCCTTGTCGAAGGGAAAAAGCGCGTCTGCCGATAGACGCTCCACCCGCGGCGGCGGCGGTGCAGGCGGCGGAGGCGGAGGGACAACGACGACCCGATAGGGGGCTGGTTCAACCACGACAGGCGCCCATACACCCGGTGTCCATACGTAAGCGCCATGCGCCCAGCGCCAATAGCCCGAATGCCACACCATTCCCCTGCGCGGAGGCGGAAGCCTTTCGTAGTGATACACGGGCGGCGGTACGACCACGATCTGTGCACTGGCCATGATCGGAACCAGCAAACCCGTTGCGCTGGCCAGCTGGGCGACGAACGTCATGAGTTTTCGTTTCATATCGATGGCTCGCGAAATTTAAAATGTTGCATATACCGCCGTATACGACGGAACCGGCCCGACGCGAATGGCGTTTACGCTGACAAATTAACGACGGTGTCGCTCGCGACGTTGACAGGGTATGACCGACCCGGCGATCGGGTATTTAGCATTCGTTGCGATTGCTTTGGCTGTACATAGCTTACGTCGGAGCCCTTCCCCGCCATCGGTACGACGGCCTGCGACACCAGCGCGGCGCGTGCCGGCTTCCGGCGCCGATGATTGGTTTGCCGCCTTGACCCGCATAGGCCCGACGCTGGCAACATAGCGGCGCCGGGCCAACGTTTCTGCCTGCCACCTTGCGATACACATGCACCGCGGCAGGTTCGAAGGGCGCTGCCCTTGCCGCCGTACGACAGTCTATCCGCTTTAGAAAAGATGGCTGGTCATCTATCTATGGTGCGGCATGAGTCGCTGCCTGCTCGATCAAAGCGGCCACTTCTTTCGGGTGCGATTCGTAAACCGAGTGACTGGCGCCCTTCACTTCTATCGTGTGACTGTGGGCGCGCTTGGCGTACATCCGCTCGAGATCGGGATTGATGATGCGGTCGGCTGTGGCCACGGCGTACCAGCTCGGCTTGCTCTTCCAGGCCGGTTGACCGGCGGGCACGGTGAATACCGATGCGGCGGTGAGCTCCTGCGCGTTCGCTTCGAACTGCGCCTGCTTCAGCGGCAGATCGGCGGCGAAATCGGCTGGGTAGTGCGCCGGGTCCAGATACAGAAAACCATCGGCGGTCTTCTTGACGTCGTTGGTCTTGCTGGTGGCGTTCGGATAAAGCTTGCCGTTGGAGACTTCGGTCTCTCCCTGATCGAGCGCATGCGCCGCTATATAGACAAGTCCGACCACCTTGGGATCATTGCCTACGTCGGTGATGATGGCGCCGCCGTAGCTGTGGCCGACGAGAATGGTCGGGCCATCCTGCCTATCGACAGTGCGCTTCACCGCGGTGACATCGTCGTCGAACGAGGTCAGCGGATGCTCGGCCACGGAGACGTGGTAGCCATCCTTGACCAGAATGTCGTACACGGGTTTCCAGCCGCTGCCGTTGACCCATGCGCCGTGCACGAGAACGATGTTGTGCACCGGGGTTGCCGCCATGGCCGTGCTGGATAACGTGGCCAGCGCCAGCGCCGTGGCTAGAAAAAGGCTCTTGGTGGTGTTGATTTTCATCGTCGTGTCCTTGGGGATGGGGGAAAGCTATCGTTTAGACTGCAGGCCGTGCTTGTTCATCAGGCAAATCGATCGTAATCCCTTCGGCGCTGCCGATTTATGAAGTTATCAGACGCCATTTAGAGGGATATCCGATGCGCCCGCTGCCCTCCGATCTTCTGCGCACCTTTGTCGTTGTCGCACAGACCGGCAGCTTCACCGTGGCCGCCGACCACGTGAGCTTGTCGCAGTCCACCGTCAGCCAGCACATTCGCCGGCTCGAGGATGTGGTGGGCCAGCCACTGTTCGAACGGGACACGCGCAATGTCAGGCTGTCGCCGCACGGCGAAACGCTGCAACGCTACGCCGAAAAAATTCTGGCCTTGATGGACGAGGCGATGACGAGCCTGTGCGGGCCGCCGTTGAATGGCACCGTGCGCGTCGGCCTGCCGGAGGACTTTGCCTCCACGCGGCTGACCACCGCACTGGCCAGCTTCGCGCAGCGCAATCCGGAAGTCGAACTGGTGATCGGCACCGGCCTCAGCGGCGATCTTTTTCGCGAACTGGACGAAGGTCGATATGATCTGGTGTTTGCTAAACGGCTCAGCGGCAGCCAGCGCGGTACGATCGTGCGCACGGAACCGCTGCACTGGTGCGGTAGCCCTACGTCGCCGTTGACCCATGGCGAATCCGTACTGCCGTTGGCGGTACATCCCGAGCCGAGCGTCACACGTCGACGGATGTTCGAGGCGTTGAAAGCCGCCGGCCGTCCGTACCGGCTGGCCATCGTCAGCAGCAACATCATGGTGATCCAGGCCGCGGTCATGGCTGGGCTGGGCATCAGTGCGTTTGCCGGCTATGCGATTCCCGACGGTCTGGTGCGTCTCGATCTCGGTCTGCCGGAACTGGGTTCTCTCGATTACGTCATCGATCGACAGCCGTCGGTATCGCAAGCCGCGCTGGCGCTGGAAATGGTGCTTACCGATGCGGCGGGCGAACTTTGACGTTGAGGCGTGGGGCAAAGGGCGCGTTGGCTAAATCCCTCGCCCTTGCCAACGTAAAACTAAGGTTTGACGTTTTGACCGTCACGCGGAAAGCGGGCGATGGCCTGCTGCGCGGCTTCTTCCAGTGAGGTGACTACCTGGTTGACGCCGGGATCGGGCGGTGTATTTTCCGGCAGGGTCAGCAGCGCGGGAAGAAATACGGCGAGAATGCAGGCGTCGGGAAACCGGCGGCGCATTTCACTGGCCACCACGGCACTGCCCTCTCGTTCCTTGGTCGGCGACGCGCTGACGATGTAGACCATCGAGACGCCGTCGCGCGTCACTTCCGGCGGCGGATCGGCTTCCAGCGTTTCGATATCCTGGATCGACAGATGGCGCGCGTCGATATTCAGATCGCGCAGGATGCGCGCGAGAATTTCGGTGGCCAGATCGTCGCCGATCGTGCCCAGGCCCGTGCACAGCACCACCGAGCGCGGCGCCACAACCAGCGGCCCCTGCCAGCGCCCGCTCACGCTTTCGCGCCGCTGACGCAGCACCTGACCGATGCTGGAGCCTTCGAGCACCGACGCCGAGCGACGCCAGCGGGAATGCTTGCGCCCCTGACTGCCGAGCGATTCGATGACTCGCACGATCGCGCTGCGGACCACCACCTGCTGGCCCGGATCGATCAGCCCGTTCATCAAATCGATGCGGGTGAGCTGCAGTGCCGGCAGCAATACGGCGTCGCAGTAGGCGGCGAAGGATTTGCGCTTTAGAAAGATGCGCGCGCTGGCGATGATCTCGTCGGAGTCGCCCGAAATCGCACGCTGATAAAAGCGCTGCGGCATGGTGAGCGCCGGCAGATCGCCGAGCAGGATATCCAGCAAATTCAGCGCTTTGACATGGCGGCCTGCCACGACCAGACACAGCGTCAGCGGCGTCGACATGATCAGTCCGACGGGCCCCCACAGCCAGCTCCAGAAAATCGCGGCGACCACCACCGCCAGCGGTGACAGCCCGGTGGTATGACCGTACAGCTGCGGCTCGACCAATTGCCCGACAACCGTTTCGACCACCATATAAAGGCCGATCGTCATCAGCATCAGCGACCAGCCCGGATCGACCGCCGCCGCCAGCAAGGTGGCAAGAATCGCCGCCAGCCACACGCCGACATACGGCACGAAACGCAGGATGGCCGTGAGGGTGGCCCACAGCGGTGCATTGGGCACGCCGATGATGACCAACCCCAGCCAAATCACCAGACCCACGCCGAAGTTCACCGCGAACTGCGAGACGAAAAAGCGCGAAAGCCGCTCGCCGGCGTCGTTGATGGCTTCCGTGGTCGTGCGCAAATCGGCGCCGCCCGCCAGTCGGATGAAACGGTCACGCAAGGACTCGTGTTCCAGCAGCACGAAAATCAGTACGACCAGCACGATGCCGGCTGTCTGCAGCGGCGGCCAGATCGACGAAAAAATGCGCGTGACCACGCCCATCGGACTGGGCGGCGGCGTGCGGATTTCCACCGGCACGATGCTGGTCGATGCCTTCAGGCTCTGCTGTGCATCGGCCACTTGTTCGGGCTGTTCGCTCGTGTGATCGCCGAACTGGCTTGCCACCCGACCGATCTCGTCCTGCACGGCTTCGAGGCGGCCCGCCGTGAGTTTGCTCAGCGCCTGGATCTTGGTGTGCACCGTTTGCTCGTACTGCGGCAGGCTGCTGGCCATATGCGCAACCTGGGAGCCGATGATGGTGGCGAGTCCCGCCAGAAACATCACCAGCACCAGCACGGCGATCAGCACGGAAAGCGCATGGCCAAGGCCGATCTTGCGCAGCCAATGTACCGGTGGCGCGATCAGCAGACTCAGAATCAGCGCCAGCGTGATCGGCACCAGCACTTCCCTGCCCAGATATAGCAGGGCCAGCACCGTGGCGCTGGTGATAATGGCTATCGCGCGCGAATGCGCGGGAGCGGCGGGCAGCGGATCAGATGCGGTCGGCATAGGCAGGCTCCTGATCGTGGAGGTTCAAACGTGGCTGATCAGGTCGCTACCTTAGCAAGACACAGGGCCGGGAAACCGCGGATCCATGGAACAAGCCTTCGCCTTCGATGCCGGCGATTATTCGCCGCCCTTCTCCATCGCACGTCGATAGGCCGGCCGGGCCGCCATGCGCCGGTTGAAAGCGGCCAGGTGCGGAAACGCCTTCTCGCCGGCCAACCGTTCGGCGAACTGCGTGACGAAGATCAGCTGGATGTCCGCGCCGGTCAGTTCGTTGCCCACGAAGAAATCGCGCGAGGCGAGCTGGTCGTTGAGAAAGCCCAGATGATTCTGCATTTCGCCGTCGATGCGCGGCCACAGTGGCGTGGCCGCCTCGCCGAGACGGCTGGTATAGAACTTCAGCAGCAGCGGCAGCATGGCCGAACCTTCGGCGTAATGCAGAAACTCGATGTAACGGTTGTAGTCGGACGTATCCGGCGTCGGCGCCAGGCGACCGTTGCCGTAGCGGCGGATCAGATACTCCACGATGGCGCCGGACTCGAAAATCACCTCGTCGCCATCGCGAATCACCGGCGCCTTGCCCAGCGGATGGATCTTCAAAAGCGCCGGCGGCGCCAAACGGGTTTTCGGATCGCGCTGGTATTTGACGATCTTGTATTCCAGACCGAGTTCTTCCAGCAGCCAGGTAATGCGGCGCGAGCGCGACTCGTTGAGGTGATGCAATTCGATCATGGCGTGGTCCTTGAGTAGGTCGCGAATTTTATTTCAACGAACCGTATCGGGGGTGGCGTGAAAGCTTTTCATAGCCATCAAAACAGTGAAACCATGGCCCGAGCGAATCGCCGAAAAATCACCGCATCGAGCTACCGGGATGTCTGCCCTGCTCTTGCCTGATTCGCCGCGGAGGATGCCTCCACGCCGTAGCCGCCGCCCAGCGCCTCGATCAAACGGATCGAAATATCGGCCTGCTGGCTTTCCAGCGCCGCGATGCGCTGATCGGCCAGCAGCAACTGCTGGCGGCTGATCAGCGGAGCCAGCGGCCCGCTCACGCCACCTTTGTATCCGGCAAGCGCTTGCTCCCAACTTTTGCGTGCGTCGTCCTGCGCACGTTTTTCCAGTTCGATCTGTTGGCGCACCGAGGTCAGCGCCGAGACCTGATCGGATACGTCGTTGATGGCCGCCACCAGCAGGCTGTTGTAGCGCGCCACCGATGCGTCGTAGACCGAGTCGCTGGCGGCCAGCTTGGCGCGCAGGCGGCCGCCGTCGAAGATCGGCAAGCTCAGCGCCGGGCCGACGCTGAACGTGCGCGCCGGCAGCTGAAATACGTTGGTGCTGTCGCCGACGGCCACCACGCCGGCCATCGCGCTGAGGCTGATATTGGGCAGAAACTCGGTCTTCGTGGCCTTGATGTCCTTGGCGGCCGCTTCGACCTGCCAGCGTGCGGCGACCAGATCGGCGCGGCGTCCCAGCAAGCCGACCGACAGTTGCTCCGGCAGCGCGATCTTGCCCTGATCGAGCCGATGCGGGCGAGTGATGGCGAGCCCGCGATCGGGGCCCTGCCCCAGCAGCACGGCGAGGCTGCTGCGCGCGGCATCGATGGCGCGATCCGCCTGCACTTTCTGCTGCTGGGCGCTGGCGACCTGCGAGTCGGCCAGGTACGCCTCCTGCGTCGTGCCCAGCCCGCCCTCCACCAGTCGACGCGTAATCGTCAGCGACTTGCTGGCGCGCTGCTGTTCGGCCTCGGCCACGTCCTGCTGTGCGAACGCGTAACCCAGCCTGACATACGCGCGCGCCACATTCACCGACAGCTGGATACGTGCGGCATGCGCATCGATCTGCGCCGCGCGACTGCGCCCCAGCGCCGCCTCCCACGCGGCGCGCTTGCCGCCCCATACATCCAGATCCCACGAAAATCCGGCGGTCACCGACTTGGCCCAGGCAAAGCTGCCGAGGGCGTACTCGGGATAGACCGGATCCTTGCTCGAAAGCCTGGCGCCGATGGCGCTGGCGTCCAGCCCCACCTGCGGATCGCGCGCCGCATCGAGCCCATCGGCGGCGGCCTGCGCCCGATGCGCGCGCGCCTCCACTTCGGCCAGCGACGGATTGTTCTTCAGCGCCTCGTCGATCAACGCGCTCAGCTGCGGATCGCCGAAGCTCACCCACCAATCCTGCGCGGGCCATGCCGTCGGGCTGAGCGATACGTCGGCGAAGCTGCGTTCGGATTTGAGACTGGCCGTGTCGGTCAGCTGGCCGGTGGTGTGCAGGCCGCCCGTGCTGACGCAGCCGGTCAGGGCGATACTCAGCGCCAGTGCGACGGCGCGAATCCATGGGTTCAGAGAAGGGTTCATGGCGTCGCGGCCGCCTTGGTATCGGCATCGTCGGCCTTGTGCGGATGCACGATCAACGTGGCCGTCATGCCGGCGGCCAGCACGGTGCCGGCCGGCAGGTGATCGGTATCGATCGCCACGCGCACCGGCACGCGCTGGGCCAGCCGCACCCAGTTGAAGGTCGGGTTCACGTCGGACAGCAGATCCGATCCGGTCGGATTGCCGGCATCGGTGATGCCGCGGGCAATGCTCTGCACGGTGCCATGCAGATGCACGCCGCCGCTCATCAGGCGGATATCCACCGCATCGCCGATGCGCACCTGCGGCAGCTTGGTTTCCTCGAAATAGCCGTAGACCCAGTAGGAATGGCTGTCGATCAACGCCAGCCGCGGCGCGCCCGCACTGGCATAGTCGCCGACGCGCACCAGCAGATTGGTGACATAGCCATCGGTGGGTGCGCGGACGTCGGTGCGATCCAGATTGAGCTGGGCGGCCGCGACGGAAACCTGCGCCTGGGTAACCGCCGCCTGCGCCTGCTGTTCGGCCGCCATCGCCTGATCCAGGCCCGCCTGCGCCTTGTTCAAACCGGCACGCGCGGCATCGGCAGCCGAGCGTGCATCGGCGCGCGCTTCCTCCGACACCACGTCGCTGAGTCGCTGCCGGCGGCTCGACTGCTCGGCCGCCATGCCGTACGACGATTTGCTCTGCACGGCAGCGGCCGCCGCCGCTTCCACGTTCGCCCTGGCAGCGCGGGCGGCGGCCTGCGCCGCGGCCACGTTGGCCTTGGCCAGATCGAGCGCATTCTGGTATCGCGACGGGTCGATCTCGAACAGCCGATCGCCTTTCTTCACCGTCTGGTTGTCGACCACATCGACCTTGGTCACCAGACCCGACACGTCGGGCGCCATGCGCACGATCTCGGCACGCACGCGACCGTCGCGCGTCCAGGGCGAATACATATAGTGCTTCCACAGCGTATGCCCGACGATAACCGCCGCCAGCACAACGATGAAAGTCACAACGAAACGAATCAGCGTGGCAGTTTTCATGGTCATTCTCAAAACAGGAGTAGCGCAAGGCCACCGAAGACACAAACGAAAAGCGCGAGTCGGAACACCGGCGGGTGCCAGACCAGTCGATAAAGTCCGAAGCGACCGGCGAGCCAGTCGATCAACCACAGCAGCGCCAGCGAAAAAACGAACAGCAGCAGTAGCCCGGGCACCAGCGCATCACCCAGAGCAATTTCACGAGGCATGGGTCGACTCCTGGGCCGCCGGCGTCGGCGACATGTAATCGGCGATGGCCGACTCGCCATCGAGCAGCGCCAGCCGGATCAGATGCAGATGGTCGAGCAGCGGTCGTGCGCTGGGCTCGGCGGAGGCTCGGTCGATGGCGTTGGCGACGGCGTCGCGCGTGCGCGCATAACCTGCGCTATCGGGCCGCTCGTAGAAGCGAGCCAACGCGTCGATCGCTACAGCGATGCATCGATCGACCTCTTCCGGCATGCGGTGGGTCAACCGATCCTGACGCAGAGCGATCAGCGCGCCCCCGGTTTCATGCACGGCCAGCGCCCAGGCGATCAGCGCGCGGGAATCGGCGCTGCCGGGCGCGGTCTGCGCCACGATCTGGCTGAAGAGATCGTGGTTGACGCTTTCAAAGCGTTGGCGCAATCCGGCCAACGGTGCTTCCGCGGCCAGCGTCACTTGGCGGCGCAGCCGCTCCAGCTGGCGTCGCCGCAGCCAATGGCTGCCGATCGCCGGCGGCACCACGATAAACGCAATCGCTGCCGCACTCAGGCCGATCAGCTGGGCGATCACGTCGTTGAGGAAGCTGGACGGGTCGAAGACCATCGGGTTCTTCACCGCCAGAATATAGGCAAAGCCCATGCAGCCACCCAGCCCATAGCTGGCGACCGAAGGCTGCATTAGCAACATCAATCCCACCATCAGAAAAGGCGCGGTGCCGGCGACCAGCAGACCGTAGCCATCCATTCGGGTGAGCACGAAAAACACGCATAAAAATCCGGCGGTCATGCCAGTGGCGTAGCCGGCCAGTATCGACCGGGTGGCGCGCACCGGATCGGCGGCCGTCGCAAACAGCCCCGCGAAGATAGTGGCGATAAGCATGGCGCTGCCACCCATCGGCCACGCCGAGTCGATCCAGAACATGCCCAGCACCAGCATGGTCAGCGTGGTGCGAAACACGGCCAGACCCGCACTGGCGAAGTCATTGCCGCGCTCGAAGTTCACGCGCTCGGGCGTGCGCAGGACCAGCCTGGGCGCCTGCAGCGAGGCGGCCGATTCGACGTAGTCGTGCAGTTCTTCGACAAAGCGCAACAGCAGGCTGGCACCGGTATCGAAATCGCGCACGGCGTTTGGCCCGACCAGGCCATGACGCAGGAGAGGCGCGCGAGCGGCCATGGTCTTGCGTGCAGCAACGAGTCGCGGCAGCAGGATGGCCGCGGCGGCACCGGCCTCGATCGGGGCATCGAGCGCAGCGCCGATCGGGGCGTACAGTTCGATGATCGCTTTCGCCGACGCCGTTTGCCCATTGCGCTGCAGGCGGTTGATCAGGTGGTGCAGCGACTGAAAGCTGGTCGAGGCCGCCATGAAGCGCTGGTTGAACAATTTCAGATGGCCGCTGCGTGCACGCGCTTCGGCGTCTTCGAAGATCACCGAGCTGCGCAGGTCTTCCAGCGTCACCGCATCGCGCACGAAACGCAGGTGGGCATTTTCCATCGCGTCGCGTGGAATGGTGCCGCCGGTACTGCCCTGGACGAAGCCGATGAAATGCGCGAACTGCGCCCTTGCCGTACGACGCAGCACGTCACGCATGCGGCTGGGCAACACGACGTCGTTCACCGCGCCGCTCACCATCAGCGCCAGCAGCACCTCGCTGATGCGTGCCACGGCGGAATCGAACACCGCCGGCGGATGATTGATCACCGGCACCGCGATAATCGCGGCGGTATAGCCGCCCAGCACGAACGCATACGATTTGAAATTGCGATACAGCGTGGCGCCACCGGCGCACAGCCCGATCCACAGCGACAAGGCCAGCAGAAACAGTTCACGCTGTTGTGGAAACAATCCCACGATAACGAACGCGGCGACCGCGCCGGCGAGCGTGCCGATCGCCCGGTAAAAGCTTTTGGCCAGCACCATGCCGGACTGGCGGTTGGCCACAATGATGACCGTAAGCATGGCCGTCGACGGCTGCGCCAGCGAAAAGCGCATGGCCAGCCAGCCGGTCAGGTAAAACGCCAGCAGGGTTTTGAATACGAACAGCCACACGCCCGCTTCGTCGCGTAGCGTGTCGACAACGACAGTACGCGTTGGCGGCGAGACGATAGCGGTAGCGTCGACTGACATGCGATGCGCCTTAGGCGGATAGTCCGTTCAACATTTTTTTCAGCAGCTTCTCCAGCTGTTTTTGCTCGGCCGAACTCAGGTCGCGGCCCTGACGCTCCAGCAGCCCGCAGATGTCGGGCAGAAAACGGTTGATCAGAGCCAGACCGGCTGGGGTGAGGCTCAGCTCCACCTTGCGTCGATCTTCGGCGCTGCTGGCGCGCACGATCAGCCCCTTTTCGCAAAGCTCGTTGGTCAGGCGGGTGATATTGGCCGATTTCTCGCCAGCTGCCTCGGCCAACTCCGATGGCAGCATCGTGCCGCTTTCCGTGCCGTAAATCATCATCATCAGGTTGTATTCGGGATGATTGATCCCGTAAGGCTTGAGGATGGCGTTGGCGTCATCGTGCATCGCCTTGTGAATGTGCTTTATCAGGCGTGCCAGCTTGCCCGGACCCATGGGAAAAGAAGGGTACTTTTTGCAGGTGACTGCCAGACGCTGTTCGGTGGGAGCAAAGCTGTTGTTCACTGGCGCATACCGTTTGGCTCGTGTGGTTATATTTTATATATGTAATATATGTTTGTAAACATATGGCGCTTGACCCTGCAAATGCCGGCCACAGACGACGCAAACCAAGCTCACCGAAAGTTGACTTGGCGCTCGATAGCCTGCGTCTGTCGTCCATGACTGGATTGTCCGAAACGCGCCACCTGATCCAGAACGCACCATCGCGGCATGACTCTGCCTTGTCCCCTGTACGCCCCCGCTCGACCCCTCTTTTAACGCAGCCTATGGAAGGTTCTGCGTAACGCCATTCAACGCGACCAAGCCAGCCTCAGGAGCCAGCCATGTCCGAGAAGAAATCGGGAGCCGACGTTCCCGCCACCCACGCACCGATCGATAGTGCCACGCTGAGCCGCAGAAATTTCCTGCAGATGGTCGGCGTGACCGGTGCGGCCACCGGTCTGGGTTTGCCAAAGGCCGGCCATGCGGTGCCGCTCGCTGCCACCGCGGAAATCAAGGATGCCGACCCCGGAAAGCTTTCCTTGAAGCTGAAAGTCAACGGCAGCAACCAGACCTTGCGCGTCGACCCGCGCACGACGCTGCTCGACGCGTTGCGCGATCACCTGCAGCTCACCGGCAGCAAAAAGGGCTGCGACCACGGGCAATGCGGTGCGTGCACGGTTCATGTAAATGGTCGACGGGTGAACGCCTGCCTGAGTCTTGCCGCCATGCACGAAGGCGACGAGATCACCACCATCGAAGGCCTCGGTAAACCCGGCAGCCTGCATCCGATGCAGCAGGCGTTTCTGCAGCACGACGGCTACCAATGCGGCTACTGCACGTCGGGCCAGATCATGTCGGCCACCGCGCTATTGCATGAACCTTGTGGCTCGGCCAATGCCGACGTCAAGGAAGCCATGAGCGGCAACATCTGCCGCTGCGGCGCGTATTCCAACATCGTTGCGGCGATTCAGCAGGTCCGCAAAGCCTGAGGAGCGAGACATGGAACCTTTTACCTATTCGCGTGCCAGTCAGACGCGCGATGCGATCGCGGCGGCGGCCAGTGCCAGTACCGCCCAACAGGGTGCCGAAGTACGTTTCGTCGCCGGTGGCACCACCCTGATCGACCTGATGAAGCTCAACGTGGAGCGACCGCAGCAGGTGGTCGATATCAATCATCTGCCGTTGAGCGAGGTGGAGACGCTGGCCGATGGACGGCTGAAGATCGGCGCGCTCGTGCGCAACAGCGACCTTGCCCACCACCCGGTCGTGCAGCGCGATTACGCGGTGCTGTCCGAGGCACTGCTGGCCGGTGCGTCCGCGCAGCTGCGCAATATGGCCAGTACCGGCGGCAACCTGTTGCAGCGCACGCGCTGCAATTACTTCCGCGATGCGGACATGCCGTGCAACAAGCGCGAGCCGGGCAGCGGTTGCTCGGCGATCAAGGGCGCCAACCGCAATCTGGCCATTCTCGGCACCAGCGATCACTGCATCGCCACCAATCCGTCGGACATGAATGTGGCGCTGGCGGCGCTGGAGGCGGTGATCGTGGTGCAAGGCACGCAGGGCGAGCGGCAGGTGCCGATCGACGCGTTCTTTTTGTTGCCGGGAACCACGCCGCAGCACGAAACCGTGCTGCAGCCGGGCGATCTGATTACCCATGTGCTGCTGCCTGCGCCGGTCAAAGGCGCCCGCTCGCACTATCTGAAACTGCGCGATCGCGCCTCGTACGAGTTCGCCCTGGCGTCGGCCGCCGTGGTGTTCGCCACGGACGCCGGCAAGATCAGCCACGTGCGCATTGCGCTCGGCGGCGTCGGCACCAAGCCGTGGCGTTCATCGGACGCCGAGAAGGCGCTGCAGGGACATTCGCCCACGCCCGAAAATTTCGCCGCCGCGGCGGCCGTCGCCTTGCGCGACGCGCAGCCGCAGAGCGAGAACGCCTTCAAGGTGGATCTGGCACAGCGCTGCCTCACGCAGGCGCTCGCCACCGTGGCGAACGTCTGACCGCGTCGCTACGCGATCGCCTGCTTCGCGCGTACCGACAATTCAAGATCGATGTTTCGAGGAAACGCCCATGTCTACCGACACCCTGTCCAGCGACAAAACGGCCGCCACGTCCCTGCCCATCATCGGCCGCTCGGCCACGCGCATCGACGGGCCGCTCAAGGTGAGCGGCGTAGCGCGCTACAGCTCCGACTTCCACTTTCCCGGCATGCTCTACGCCGTGCCCGTGTGCGCGCGCATCGCCAGCGGCACGATCCAGTGGATCGATACCGCGGCAGCGGCGGCCATGCCCGGCGTGCAGAAAATCTATACGCGCGAGAACATCGGCACCTTCTATCGCGTACCAAAGTCGAGCAAGGCACAGATCGACGAACGCCGCCCGCCGCTGGAAGACGACGAGGTGCGCTACTACGGCCAGTATGTGGCCATGGTCGTTGCCGACACCTTCGAGCAGGCCACCGCGGCGGCCGACAAGGTGGTGGCGACCTACGCCGGCACGAAAGCTCCCGATGTCCGCATGAAACTCAGCCCGGACGAGAAGCCGGAAACCGATACCGAACGCGGCGATCCGGACAAGGCGTTCGGCAAGGCGGCCGTCACCGTCGATCACGTCTACACCACGCCTCCGGAAACGCACAATCCGATCGAGCTGCATGCCAGCGTGGCGCTGTGGGACGGCGAGCGCTTCACCTTGTACGAAACTTCGCAGGCGATCATGAATCACCGCGCGGTGATGGCGAAGATGCTCGGCGTGCCGCAGGAGAATCTGCGCGTGATCACCGAATATCTCGGCTCTGGCTTTGGCGGCAAGCTGTGGCCTTGGCCGCATGCGCTGCTGGCGGCCGCAGCCGCGCGCGAACTGCATCGCCCGATCAAACTGGTGGTGACGCGGCAGATGATGTTTCACAACGTCGGCCACCGCACCAACACGCAGCAGCGCGTGCGCCTCGGCGCCGGCAAGGACGGCAAGCTGGTCTCGCTGCAACAGGATTTCATCCAGCACAGCTCGCGCCTGGACGACACCAAGGAAGACTGCGGCGAGGCCACCGGCTTTCTGTACAGCACGCCGAACCTGCGCGTGACCTCGGCCTTCGCCCGTCGCGATATCGCGCCGAATACCTCGATGCGCGGTCCCGGCGCGGTGCCCGGTTTGTACGCGGTGGAATCGGCGATGGATGAACTGGCCATTGCCCTGAAGATGGACCCGGTCGAACTGCGCCTGATCAACGAGCCGGAAATCGACGAAAGCAAGAACATACCGTTCTCGTCGCGACATCTGAAGGAATGCCTGACCACCGGGGCGGAAACATTCGGCTGGTCGAAGCGGAACCCTGCAGTTGGCTCGATGCGCGACAAAGGCGTGATCCTGGGCTGGGGCATGGCCGCGTGCAGCTGGATTGCCTCGCGCGCCGACGCCACCGCCAGCGTGATGATCAACGCCGACGGCAGCGTGCGCGTGGCCAGCGGCACGCAGGACATCGGCACCGGCACCTATACGATGCTGGCGCAGATGGTCTCCGAATTGATCGGCGTCGACATGGACAAGGTCAAGGTGGTGATCGGTGACAGTAGCCTGCCGGCCGGTCCCTTCTCAGGCGGGTCCATGGCCACGGCGTCGCTGATCCCCGCGGTGGCCGAGGCCTCACGCGAGGCTATCGAGCAACTTCTGAAAAGCGCCAGCGAAAGCGATGCAGCGTTCGCCAAGATCGATGCTGACGAGCTGGCTTTCACCGACGGCCGCGTGCATCGCAAAAACGAATCGGCCGATCGGGGCCGTCGCTTCGAGGACGTTCTGGCCGCCGCACGCCTCGGCCATGTCGAAGGCAGCGGCAAGGCCAAGGGCACGATGAACGACAAGCACCCGAAATATTCGTCGCACTCCTACGGCGCGCATTTCGTCGAGGTGAGCTGGGAGCCGGCGATCGCCCAGCTGCGCGTCAGGCGCGTGGTCAGCGTGATCGACGCCGGCAAGATCATCAACCCGATGACCGGCCGCAACCAGATCGAGGGTGCGGTGACCATGGGCATCGGCATGGCGCTGTTCGAGGAAACCAGCTACGACGCGCGCAACGGCATGGCGATCAACAGCAACCTCGCCGACTACGTCATGGTGACCCACGCCGACGCGCCCGATATCGACGTGGTGTTCCTCGACTACCCCGACACCAAGCTCAACGAGATGGGTGCGCGCGGCATTGGCGAAATCGGTATCGCCGGGCTGGCGGCGGCGGTCACCGCGGCCGTACATCACGCCACCGGCATACGCGTACGCGACCTGCCGGTGCACGTCGAGGATCTGCTGGTGTCGAAAGTCGCCTGAGTACCACCGCATGTCGGGCGCAACGCAGCGGGCCGGTCAGTCGCATGATCGGCCCGCTGCGTTGGCGCCGCGCGCAGCCTATGCTGTGTCCTGGGGCGCACCCTGATTTTTCCGATTCCACTTCGAGGTAGGCATGAATTCGGCGCAAGAACTCGCCACGCTGATCGCCGCGCTGCGCACGCTGTCGCACGATGCGCAGCCCCGAGCCGCCCTGGCCACCCTGGTGCGCACGCGCGGCTCGACCTTTCGTCGCGCCGGCACGCGCATGCTCGTACTGGCTGACGGCAGCGTGGTGTGCGAACTGTCCGGCGGCTGCCCGCAGCGCGACATCGTGCAGCGCGCGCTGGAGGTGATGACAAACGGCGCGCCGCGGTTGGTCAGCTACAACGCCGAATCCGGCCTCGATGTGCTGATGGAAATGGGCTGCGGCGGCGAGCTTGAGGTGCTGCTCGAACCGCTGCTGGCGCCCAAGGCGATGGACTTCGTCGACGCGTTGGCCGACTGCATGGCGCAGCGGCGCAGCGCCCGCATGGCCACGGTGTTCGCCGTCGACAGCGCGGTGGTGCCGCCGCAGCGTCTGCTGTGGTGCGGCGACGAGGTGCTTTACGACAGCATCGGCGATGCCGCCGTGATGCAGGCGATCTTCGACGCCATCGCCTCGAACGACGCGGCACGCCCGGTTGCCCTGCACCTGAGCGGCACGCAAGGCAAGGTCGACGTACTGGTGGAACCGGTCGCACCGCCGCACGCGTTGATCGTGATCGGCGACAGCGCCGCCGCGCGCGCGCTGCTGCCCGTGGCAAGCGCGCTGGGCTGGCAGACGACCCTGGTCGATCACGATCCCGCGCGCCTTGCGGCCATCGACCTGCCCGCTGGATTGCGCGCCGTCTGCGCGGCACCGGACAAGGTTCGCGACGCGCTGCCGCTGGATGCGCACAGCTCGGTCGTAGTGATGACCCACAATATCGAACGCGACATGGCTTACCTCGCCGCGCTGCGTGATGCGCCGGTCGCCTACCTCGGCACCCTGGGTTCGCGTGAGCGCGTGGGCCGCATGCGTGGCGATGTACAGCTCAAGGGCATTCGGCTGCATGCGCCGGCAGGCCTGGATATCGGTTCGGAAACGCCCGAGGAAATCGCCCTCGCCGTCGCCGCCGAAATCATGGCCGTGATCAACGGCCGCAGCGGGGGCCCGCTGCGCGACAACGAAGGCGCGATCCACTGATGGCCGAACGCCGCGACAGTGCGCCGGTGATCGTGCTGCTGGCCGCCGGTGAAAGCCGGCGCTTCGGCGGCATCAAGCAGCTGGCCGATATCGATGGCGAAACGATGGTTCATCGCGCTGCCCGCACGGCGCTCGCCACCGGTGTAGCACTCATCGTCGTGACCGGCGCCAACGCCGGGCAAGTCGGCGCCGCGCTGTCCGACTTGCCGCTTCATATCGTCCACCACGCCGGCTGGGCAGACGGTATGGGCAGCTCGCTCGCTGCCGGCATCCGCTACGTGGTCGATCGCTATCCCCAAGCCACCGGTGCCCTGCTGTGCCTCGCCGATCAGCCGCTGCTGAGAACAGCTTGCTACACCCGAATGCTGGCGCGGCATCGGCAAAAGCCCGACCGAATTCTGGCGACGGAGCAACATGGCGTAGCCGGGCCACCGACCCTTTTTCCGCAGGACTGCCTGACCGAATTGATGCACTGGTCCGGCGACCGAGGCGCTCAGGCCTTGCTCCGGCGGGAGAACGACCGCGTGGAGTCGTTCACATGGCAAGGCATCATCGACGTCGACAGCCCCGATGACTTGAAGCTGGCGCGATCGCAGTTAGCGGCCAATCGCCTCGATTAGGCGGCAAACGGTCACACCATTCCCACGCATGCCGTAACATCATTTGCCAGCGCAGCATTCGCTACTAAGCCTCCGGCATCGAGCAAGGTGATAGTCCATGAGTGAGAAAAAGGTTCCCGGCGTTGGCGAATACGACGGCCCCGCCGGTGGCTGGGGCGCATTGCGAGCGGTGGCCGGCGCCATCAGCAAGCAGATGGCGGTGGTGCGCGAAACCTCTGCGATGCGGCGGATGAATCAGCCGAACGGCTTCGACTGCCCCGGCTGCGCGTGGCCCGATCCGAAGCACACCTCGTCGTTCGAGTTCTGCGAGAACGGCGCCAAGGCAGTGAGTTGGGAAGCGACGTCGAAGCGCGCCACGCCGGATTTTTTTGCAAAGCACACGGTGAGCGAACTGTGGGGCTGGCACGATCATCAGCTGGAGGACGAAGGCCGCCTCACGCATCCGCTGGCCTACGACAAGGCGAGCGATACCTATAGGGAAGTGTCGTGGGAGGAAGCGATGCAGCGCATCGCGGCCGGCCTGCGCGCCCTGCCCGATCCGAATATGGCCGAGTTCTATACCTCCGGCCGCGCGTCGAACGAAGCCGCATTCCTCTATCAGCTGTTTGCGCGCGAGTACGGTACCAATAATTTTCCCGACTGTTCCAACATGTGTCACGAAGCCACCAGCGTCGGCCTGCCGCAGTCGATCGGCGTCGGCAAGGGCACGGTATCGCTGGAAGACTTCGACCACTGCGATGCGATCTTCTCGATCGGCCACAACCCCGGTACCAACCACCCGCGCATGCTCGGCACCCTGCGCGAAGTAGCGCAGCGCGGCGCGCCGATCATCGTTTTCAACCCGTTGCCCGAGCGCGGGCTGGAGCGTTTTGTCTCCCCGCAGAGCCCGGCGGAAATGCTGACCGGCAACGCCACCCAGCTCGCCACTACCTATTACAAGGTCAAGGTCGGCGGCGACGTGGCCGTGCTCAAGGGCATGATGAAGTACGTGCTGGCCGCCGATGCCGCCGATCGCGCGGCCGGTGGACCGGGCAAGCTGGACGACGCGTTTATCGCCCAGCATACGGTCGGCCTAGACGCCCTGGTGGACGATCTCAACGCCACGACCTGGGAGACGATCGAGCGCAAATCCGGCCTGTCGCGCGCCGATATCGAGGCGGCAGCGTCGGTCTACGTCAACGCCGAACGCGTCATCGTCTGCTACGGCATGGGCATCACCCAGCACAGGCACGGCACCGAGAATGTGCATCACATCGCCAACCTGCTGCTCATGCGCGGCAATATCGGCCGTGAGGGCGCAGGCATCTGTCCGCTGCGCGGACACTCCAACGTGCAGGGCGATCGCACGGTCGGCATCACCGAAAAACCCAATGACGAGCTGCTCCATGGCATCCGCAAGCGCTTCGGCTTCGAGCCGCCGAGCGCGCACGGGCACGATGCGGTAGAGGCGGTCAAGGCGATACGCGACGGCCGATCCAAGGTGTTGATCTGCCTCGGCGGCAATCTGGCCGTGGCGATGTCCGACCCGGAAGCCACGTTTGCAGCGATGGCCAAACTCGATATGGCCGTACATATCGCGACCAAACTCAATCGCTCGCACCTGATTCTGGCGCGCGAGTCGATCATCCTGCCCTGCCTGGGTCGTACCGAGCTGGACCTGCAGGCCGGCGGTTTCCAGTCGGTGACAGTGGAAGATTCGATGTCGATGGTGCATGCCTCGCAAGGTCGGCTGAAGCCGGCGGCGCAGACGCTGCGCTCCGAGCCGGCTATCGTCGCGATGATGGCGATGGCGACGCTGCCGAATACCAAGGTCGACTGGCAGGCGATGATCGACGATTACGACCTGATCCGCGACAGCATCGAAGCGGTGTTTCCGATTTTCAAGAATTTCAACGAACGCGTGCGCAACCCCGGCGGCTTCCGCCTGTATATCGCCGCCTGCGAACGGATCTGGGCGACGCCCGACAAGCGCGCGCACTTTCTCGTCGGCAAAGGGCTGGACGAGGACGGTCCGGAAATCAAGGACGCGCTTACGCTCACCACCATCCGCTCGCACGATCAGTACAACACCACGATCTACGGCATGGACGATCGCTATCGCGGCATCACCGGTCGGCGCGACGTGATCTTCATCCATCCCGGCGATCTGGCAGCGCGCGGCCTGCAGCACGGCGACCGCATCGACGTGGAAACCGTGTCCAGCCAGACCAACGGCAGCGACCCGCGCGCCGTGCGCGGATACACGGCGGTGGCTTACGAGATCGCCCGGGGCTCGGTGGCGATGTACTACCCGGAAGGCAACTCGCTGGTCGCCCTGGAAAATTACGACGAACGTTCGGGCACGCCGGCGTACAAGTCGGTGCCGGTAAAGATCGTGTCGGCCCGCCAGACGGCTTGAAACATTGCGTCATCGAAAAGGCCTTGTTCGCGACGCGAGCAAGGCCATCCCGTTTTCAAGCATCGCACCTGCGATTTCTCGCAAGTGCGAAACGCACCATTACATCGGCGGCACCGTACCGTTGAGGCCGACAGCCACCAGACCAGCACCGACCGGATTACCCGGTTTGCCGACCACGAACACGTGCGCGCCCTTGACGATGGCCGTCTTGTCGGCCGCCTGGAAGGTCACTACCGGTACGTTGGCCGGCACATTGATGGTCTTTTCGCCCTTGCCGTAGTCGACCACGAGCGTGCGTGCGCCGCTGCCAGTGGAAGTCTTGACCGTACCGTTGGTCATCGCCGACATGGCCGGATGCTTCATCGTCTTG
The DNA here is from genome assembly GCF_014200755.1 of Rhodanobacter sp. ANJX3. Classification (GTDB taxonomy): domain Bacteria; phylum Pseudomonadota; class Gammaproteobacteria; order Xanthomonadales; family Rhodanobacteraceae; genus Rhodanobacter. The sequence goes on from NZ_JACHCM010000001.1 coordinate 392,830, forward strand.
ACGGTGCCGTTGGTCATCGCCGAAGCCATGACGCTGCCATTGGTCATGGCTGAGGCAGCACCGCTCTTGGCCGGCAGATCCCAGGCGTAATCGCCCAACCCGGAGCCCTTCATCGCATCGGGGAACACCACGACTTCGAGTGCGCGGGCACCGGAGGTACCGGGCACGTTGGCAGTACCGATAAACGTGCCGGCCTTGATCGCGTCGAGGGTGCTTGGCACCACGCCGGTGATCTTGGTATCGGGAGCCACGGCAATCGTCTGCGTGCCGGCAGGCGTCTGCACGGTGAAGCCTGCGTCGGTTACCGCAAGCACGGTGCCGCGGATATGCACCGGTGTCGCCGGCTGATCGGCGGCAACGACAGTCGTGCATGCAGTAAGGGCGAGCCCTGCTGCCATGGCGGTGAGGATGGCCTTGCGCTGGAGTGCGATCGTGTTCATGTGTCTGTCCTTGGTTGAGTAATGCGTTCGTGGATAAGTGCCCGACCTGTGCCATTCGCCCTGGAGCAACGAAAGGTTACGTCCTCCGATGCCGCCACTGCGTTGAAAGATGACTTCTCTGGCCACTGTTCAGGGAAAGTTTGCCCATCGTGAACCTAGAGTCGTAAGGCCTTGTGAACCGCCAGCCGCGCTTCGGCTTAAGGCCGTGCCCTTTCATGGTGGGGCACCGGGATGCAAGCGCAGTGGCGTGATGCCGGACTACGCGCTGAAATCCCACGGTGGATTGATCGGCACAAAAATTTACGGGAAACGCATCGGCGAGGAAGCCTACGACATCATCTCGGTCACCGCCGCAGCAGAAACCTCGCGCACGCCCAAGATAAAGTCCGCGGCGCGCTCGCCGATCATCGCGCTGGGCGCCTGGGTGTTGCCCGAAATCAACGTGGGCATGATCGAGGCATCGGCAACACGCAGATGACTCACGCCGCGTACGCGCAATTGCGGATCGACCGGCGCCTGCGCATCGCTACCCATGCGGCAGGTACCGACAGGGTGGTAGATGGTGTCGGCATGATCGCGAATGCTCTGGCGCAGCCCGTTCTCGTCCGCGCTGTCGGCGTTGTAATAAGTCTTGCCGGCGTAACGCGCAAACGCCGGCGCCGCCAGAATGCTCTGCGCGATGCGCGTGCCCGCCACCAGCGTGTCCAGATCGCCGGGATGCGACAGGTAACCCGGATCGATCATCGGCGCCTTGCGGATATCGTTCGACGCCAGCCGCACCACACCGCGGCTCTGCGGCCGCAGGTTGCATACGTGCAGGCTGAGTCCGCGCGTGAGATGCGTCTTGCGGTTGTGGTTGTCGACGATGCCGATGCACAGATGCAACTGGATATCCGGGCGATCCAACTCCTTGCGCGTTTTCAGGAAACCACCCGCCTCGGCCACGTTGCTGGTCAGCATGCCGGTACCCTGCCTGTACGGCTTGATCGCCCGCAGGATTTGCGGAAACACCGACGGCACGATGCCGAGCAGCTCGCGGTCGTTGGTGGCGCGGCAGATAGTGAAGTCCAGATGGTCCTGCAGATTGCCGCCGACCTCGGGGCTGTTGTGCAGCACGTCGATGCCCATGGAGCGAAGGTGATCGGCTGGACCGATGCCCGACATCATCAGCAGCTGCGGCGTGCCGAAGGCGCCGGCGGAGAGCACCACTTCGGCACGCGCGGCAAATACCTTGCCGTCGACACAGCGGATGCCGGTCGCACGGCCCTGCTCGATCAGCACGCGCTCGACCTGCGTCGTGGCGATGACGGTGAGATTCTTGGGCGCCAGGCCACCGATATAGGCGCGGGCGGCGTTGTAGCGGCTGCCGTTCTTCTGGAAGACCTGATACTGCCCTATGCCCTCCTGCGTGGCGCCGTTGAAGTCTGGATTCAGCGGGTGGCCGCACTGCTGGGCGGCCTCGATGAAATTTTTGGCGCAATCGGTGGGGCTGGCCAGGTCGGCCACATTCAATGGCCCGCCGGTGCCGTGCCATTCGCTGGCGCCGCGTTCGTTGTTCTCCGCGCGCAGGAAATACGGCATCACCTCACGCCACGACCAGCCGACGGCGCCGGCGTTCGACCAATCGTCGTAGTCCTCGTGCTGGCCACGCATATAGATCATCGCGTTGATCAGGCTGGAGCCACCCACGCCGCGCCCGCGCGGCTGCACGCCGCGCCGTCCGCCGAGGCCCGGCTGCGGCACGGTGAGATAGGAATAGTTGCGTGCGTTTTGAAACGGCACGAGGCCCGCTACGCCCACGGGTACATCCGACAGCACGCCGCTCTTGGCCGGCCCGGTTTCCAGCAGCAGCACGGTGCCGCCTGGCCGCGCTTTCGCCAGCCGCGTGGCGGTAGCGCAACCGGCCGGCCCCGCGCCGACGACGATATAGTCAAACGTGGCAGTAATCGATGACATGGCTGGAGCCTCTGATAGGTGCCGCGGCCGATGGCCGCGCGGCACGGCGTCGGATGGGCTTGCGCGCCTGCCGAACGGCACGCTAGCACAGGCTTTCGGCGATTCCACGCTTCGTTGCAGCATGAAAAATGCCGCGCGGGAATGAGGCTTTCAAACGCGAATATCGAAGGTCCGACGTGTACTTGTCGTGGCCAGTGGACCGATACCACCAGGCAGCGGCGCTACAATAGAACGCTCGGATATCACCTACCACCCCATCGATCCCCATGCGCAATCCTCTGCAGGAACAGCTGCTCAAAGCCGGCCTGGTCAACAAGACCAAGGCCGCTCAAGTCGTGCGCGAGCAGACCAAGCAACGCCACGGCAAAACCCCGACGCCAGCGCTGACCGAACAGGTCGACGCGCAGCGCCTGCAGGCCGAACGCGCCGAGCGCGATCGCGCGCTGGCAGCCGATCGCAATGCGGCGGCACGCGCCGCCGAGCAGCGCGCGCAGGTGCGCCAGATCGTCGAGGCACACAAGGTGAAGCGCGAGGGCGAGATCGCCTATCGCTTCACCGACGCCGCGGCGATCAAGAGCGTGCTGGTCAACGAAGCGCTGCGGGCACAGCTGGCCAGCGGTACGCTGGCGATCGTGCGCCACGATCAGGGTTACGAACTGCTGCCGCGCGTCGCGGTGGACAAGGTCTATGCGCGTGATCCGGCGATGATCGTGCTGGATCACGGTCGCGCCGATGCGGGCCAGTCGGAAAGCGACGAGGACGCGTTCTACAAGCAGTTCGAAGTGCCGGACGATCTGATCTGGTGATCGCTCGGATGGCCGATCGCCGTTAGGACGATCGGCGACGCCTCACGCTGTCACGCACGTCGACGTCAAAAAGCAGGGTCAGCACATCCTCGACGCCGGCGCCCGAGAGAGAAAACCGCAAGCCTTCGCGCGTCGGCAGACGGCTCGCGTGTTCGCGCACGGCGGCCTCCGGCAGCGCGATTTTCCAGGCCTCGGCCTTCCCCGTCAGGTTTGCCGCTTCGGTTTCCACCAGGCCCAACTCGAAGCCGACGGAAAACGCGTTGGCGAAACGGGTGCGCGCATGGATCGCCTCACCGGCTAGCAGGCACGCGAGTTCGTCTTCGTCGATGCGCACGCGCAGGTGCTGGCCTTCAATCTGCAGTTTCATAAGAGCACTCGATAAACCGGCCGTCAGTGCACGACACGCAAACGTGGAGACTCGCCGGGTTCAACGCCGACCACCTGCACGCGGGTTCCGGCAGGACAGTCGCCGGCGTCTTCGGGAAGCACGACCCAGACATCGGCGTCGGCGAACGGGCGAATGCGGAAGGGCTGCTGCTGTTCGGTAACGGTGACGTGCATTTGGCCGTCCGAATGCTGATAGAGGCTGGCTCGCAGAAAGTGCCGCAGGCCGGCTTTGGGCTGCTGAGGTGTGTCGAGCAGGGCATGCATGGCCGGTTCGCCGCTCTGCCCGCTCATCTCGCGCAAGGCCGGCATCACGATAAAGCGCAAACCGGCCGCGACCGCCATAGGCGTGCCCGGCAGCGCGACAACCAGCGGGCCATTCGCGAGCCTGGCGGCCAGCAGGGGCTTGCCGGGACGAATAGCCACCTTGTGGAACAGTAGCTGCGCATGAAAACGGCGCAGCGTGTCCGGCACGAAGTCGTAGCGGCCCATCGAGACGGCGCCGGTGCTGACCACCAGGTCGGCGCCGGCCTCGATGGCGCGCTGCAGGGCGCCGGCATAAGTCACTGCCGTATCGTCCACCGCCTCGCACGCAAGCACCCGCGCGTTGGCCGCGCCCAGCGCCGCGACAAGATAAGGCCCGTTGGAGTTGTGAATGCGCTCGGCACCCAGTGGATGGGTCGGATCGGACTGCAGCTCCTTGCCCGTGCAAATGACCGCCACACGCGGTCGCGTCACGACGGGCACCGTCGCAACACCCAGGGCGGCCAGCAGCATGATCTGGGCCGACCCGATACGCGTTCCCGCCGCCAACACCTGCGCACCCGGCGCCACGTCGGAGCCGGCGTAGCGCACGTTGTCGCCGGCACGCAACGCGTCGCGCAGGCGGATTCGCGTCGGCATACCGGTGGGGCCGGTGGCGAGGCATTCGGTGCGCTCGACGGCGATCACCGCATCGAGGCCTTCGGGCAGCGACGCGCCGGTCATGATCTCGCAGGCGCCCTGCCCGACCTCGTGTTGACTGGCCTCGTGCAAGGCATCGCCTGCGGCGTGCGAGCCGTATATGGCGTGTTCCGATCCGGCCGCCCACGGCGTCGCGGCGTTCAAAGCATAGCCATCCATCGCCGCGTGATCGAACGAAGGCAGCGCGATCGAACTGGTAACGGCCTTCGCCAGCACCCGCCCCACGGCATCGCCGAGCACGCAGTTTTCCCTCGGCAGCGGGCCGATCTGCGCCAGAAGTCGTTCGAGTGCCTGGGTGTAGTTGATCATCGGGTGCCGAGACGGGCTCTTAGAGTCAAGCGGCAAGTTTCTCACGTACGGCGGCGCCGCCAAGCCCTGACGCTGACACATTGTCGCGGCGAACCACGGATTGGCGGTCGAGCCGCACGTTTCGCCGCAAAAATCGCCGGCGAAGGTTGGTATCAGCGACCTTTCCTCGCACCAAAATTTTTACTGCGTTGCAGCGTGATACTTGGTAAGGCAACCGTGCATGGTACGGATAGCGGAAGCTGTGAAGCGAAAGCAAGCTGCCGGTAGTGTCAGTCGCTGTCCGAATGACACTGGCATCCATGGGCAGCGGTGTCCAACGTACTTGATCGCGGAGTAACGCATTGAAATATCCAGCGTGAAAGTTTCACTTGGGCGCCAGTGACACGTTCAAAAGCAGTGATCGCAAGACGCGCTCGCCTGGTACGTTCGGCATCGCCGGATATTTGACATTTCATACACTCATTAGTGAGAGAACGCTCATGGCAGGGGTACCAGAAGCAGTTGTTTCATCCGCGGGGACAGGAACGTCGCCGGGCTTTTTCGCGCGGGAACGCACCATCGCAGGCCCCCAATTCAATCGCTGGCTGGTACCGCCGGCCGCGTTGGCCATCCATCTGTGCATCGGCATGGCTTACGGCTTCTCGGTGTTCTGGCTGCCGATGTCCAAACTGCTCAGTACCACCGACGCTGCCACCTGCGCGAACCTCGGCTTTTTCGCCGCGTTGACCAGTACCAATTGCAACTGGACCGTCGCGCAGGTCACACACATCTTCGAAACGTTTATCGCGGTGCTCGGCATTTCGGCAGCGCTGTGGGGCGGCTGGCTGGAGCACGCCGGCCCGCGCAAGGCCGGTTTTGTCGCGGCGCTGTGCTGGGGCGGCGGCCTGATCATCGGCGGCCTCGGTGTGTCGAGCCATCAGCTGTGGCTGGTCTTTCTCGGCTGCGGCGTGCTCGGCGGCGTCGGTCTCGGGCTCGGTTACATCACGCCGGTGTCTTCGCTGATCAAGTGGTTTCCCGATCGTCGCGGCATGGCGACCGGTTTTGCCATCATGGGCTTTGGCGGTGGCGCGATGATCGGTGCGCCGCTGGCAGCCGCGCTGATGAAGCACTTTTCCGAGACCAGCGCCCAGGGCGTCGCCACCACGCTTATCGTGATGGGCGCGATCTATTTCATCGTGATGGCGGCAGGTGCGCTCGGCTTTCGCGTGGCACCCAACGGCTGGTATCCGCGTGGCTGGACGCCGGCCGCCAAGGATGCCGGCAAGACCATGGTCACTCATAACCATGTCCATCTCAGCCGCGCGTGGAAGACGCCGCAATTCTGGCTGCTGTGGGCCGTGCTGTTTCTCAACGTGACCGCCGGCATTTCGGTGATCGCGGTGGCCAGCCCGATGCTGCAGGACGTGTTCGGCGGCAAGCTCGCCGGCCTTGCGGATGCCGCGGCCACGCTCACCGCCGCGCAGAAGGCCGCCGTCGTCGCTGCCGCGGCGGGACTAGTCGGGCTGATCAGCCTGTTCAACAGCCTGGGTCGCCTGTTCTGGGCATCGCTGTCGGACAAGATCGGCCGCAAGAACACCTATTTCGCGTTCTTCATTCTCGGCATTGTTCTGTACTGCCTGCTGCCGACCTGGGGTCATCTGGGTCTGGCCGGTCTGTTTGTCGCCACCGTCTGCGTGATCCTCAGCATGTACGGCGGCGGCTTTGCCACGATCCCCGCGTATCTGGCCGATCTGTTCGGCACGCAGATGGTTGGTGCCATTCACGGCCGACTGCTTACTGCGTGGTCGGCGGCCGGCGTCATCGGTCCGTTCCTCATCGCTGCGATTCGCCAGACCCAGCTCGACGCTGGCGTGGCCAAGAACCTCGTCTACGACAACACGCTGTACATCATGGCGGGCCTGCTGCTGCTCGGTCTGATTTGCAACGCGCTGGTACGGCCGGTAAAGGCGTCGGTGTTCATGACCGATGCTGAGTTGGCGAGTGAGCGCGCGCTGCAGCACGAGGATCGCGTCACATCCACCGCCGAGACCTCGGCGCGTGGCGGCTTCGGCGCGGTTGGCGTGCTGGCGTGGCTGGCGGTCGGCGTACCGTTCCTCATCGGCTTGTATATCGCACTGGCCAAAGCTGCCGCGCTGTTCTGAGAAACACTTCGAAGGTGATGTGATGAAACGTGCTGCCAACCCCAACGCGGTGCCGGATGTTCCAGAAGATATTCGCGCCGCGGTACTCGAGGTGACGAGCCGGCTGAAGGATATGCCCGGCGCCCTGCTGCCGGTGCTGCACGGCGTGCAGCAGGCGCTGGGCCATGTGCCGGAGGCGTCGGTGCCGTTGATCGCGCGGGAGCTCAACCTCTCTCGTGCCGACGTGCATGGCGTGATCACGTTTTATCACTTCTTTCGCCGCCAACCGTCCGGCAGGCGCGTCATCTACGTCTGCCGGGCGGAATCCTGCCAGGCCATGGGGGCGGTGGCGCTGGAACAGCACATCAAGCAGCGCCTCGGCGTAGACTTCCATGAAACCACCGCCAATGGTGCGTACACGCTGGAGCCGGTTTACTGCCTCGGCAACTGCGCCTGCTCGCCGGCGATCATGGTGGATGACGAACTCAAGGGCCGAGTGACGCCGAAGCAGTTCGACGCGTGGCTCGCCGCGGAGGCAACATGAGCATCACGGTTTACGTGCCGCTGGATGCCGGCTCGCTATCGCTCGGCGCGGAAGCCGTGGCCGTCGCCATCGCGGCGGAAGCCAGGCAGCGCAATCTCGATATCCGGATCGTCCGCAACGGATCGCGCGGCCTGTACTGGCTGGAACCGATGGTCGAAGTCGCAACGCCTGAGGGCCGCGTCGCCTTTGGCCCGGTGCAGGCGGCCGACGTGGCCGGACTGTTCGACGCGGATTTTCTGCATGGCGGCCATCACGCCCTGAGCCTGGGGTTGACCGAAGAGATCGGCTATCTGAAAAGCCAGCAGCGCCTGACCTTTGCCCGCGTCGGCATCGTCGATCCGCGCAGCCTCGACGACTACCGTGCGCACGGCGGCTATCGCGGCCTGGAAAATGCGCTTGGCATGAGCGGTCCCGAGGTCGTTCAGGCGGTCACCGACTCCGGCCTGCGCGGCCGCGGCGGCGCAGCCTTTCCGGCCGGCATCAAGTGGAAAACCTGCATGGATGCGCAGGCGTCGCAGAAGTACATCGTCTGCAACGCCGACGAGGGCGATTCGGGCACCTACGCCGACCGCATGATCATGGAGGGTGATCCCTTCGTGCTGATCGAGGGCATGACCATCGCCGGACTGGCTGTGGGCGCGACGCAGGGCTATATCTATCTGCGGGTGGAATACCCGCACGCGCAGCGTGCGCTGGAGTCGGCCATCCAGACGGCCGAGGCTGAAGGTTATCTCGGCGGTGACATCCGCGGCAGCGGCAAGGCGTTTCACCTCGAAGTGCGCATGGCCGCCGGCGCGTATATCTGTGGCGAAGAAACATCGCTATTGGAAAGCCTCGAAGGCAAGCGCGGCATGGTGCGCTTCAAGCCGCCGCTGCCGGCGATCGAAGGCCTGTTCGGCAAGCCCACGGTGATCAACAACGTGGTGACGCTGGCCTCGGTGCCGACGATTCTAGACAAGGGCGCAGCGTTCTACCGCGACTACGGCATGGGCCGTTCGCGCGGCACCCTGCCGATGCAACTGGCCGGCAATCTGAAGCGTGCCGGTCTGGTGGAGCGCGCCTTCGGTCTGACCCTGCGCGAACTGATCGAAGACTACGGCGGCGGCACGGTCAGCGGCCGGCCGGTGCGTGCGATACAGGTCGGCGGTCCGCTCGGCGCGTACATCCCGGTCTCACAGCTAGATACGCCGATCGATTACGAAGCCTTTATTGCGATCGGCGGCATGCTCGGTCACGGCGGCATCGTGGTGTTCGACGACAGCGTCGACATGGCGGCGCAGGCGCGCTATGCGATGGAGTTCTGCGCGATCGAATCCTGCGGCAAGTGCACGCCCTGCCGCATCGGCTCGACCCGCGGCATGGAGGTGATCGACCGGCTCAAGGCCGGCGATACCGCCGAACGCGATCGCAACGAAGTGCTGCTGCGCGATCTGTGCCAGACCATGCTCGGTGGCTCGCTCTGCGCGCTGGGCGGCATGGCACCTTTCCCCGTGCTCAGCGCATTGGATCATTTCCCCGAAGATTTCGCAGGCGCCGCCGAAGCGGTCACGCCCTGAGGAGGTAACGCGCCATGTTGTCCATCGTTGAGATCGATTACGGCACACCGAAAGCCGTATCCGAGAAAACCGTTGCGCTGCAGATCGATGGCAAGAGCATCCACGTGCCGGAAGGCACGTCGGTGATGCGCGCCGCCGCGCAGGCCGGAATCAATATTCCCAAGCTTTGCGCCACCGAGATGCTCGACGCATTCGGTTCGTGCCGCCTGTGCCTGGTCGAGATCGAAGGACGCAAGGGCTATCCGGCCTCCTGCACCACGCCGGTGGCCGACGGCATGAAGATCAGCACGCAGACGCCGAAGCTCGCGGAAATTCGTCGCGGCGTGATGGAGCTTTACATCTCCGATCATCCGCTGGACTGCCTCACCTGCCCCGCCAACGGCCACTGCGAACTGCAGGATATGGCGGGCGTGGTTGGCCTGCGCGAGGTGCGCTACGGTTACGAAGGCGCGAATCACGTGTTTGCCAAGATGCCGGCCAGCAAGGACAGCCAGATCGCGCTCGACGGCCGTGCTGCCGCGCCGGTAGCGAACCCGCTGTTCGCGCCGAAGGACGAATCCAACCCCTACTTCACCTTCGATCCGTCCAAGTGCATCGCCTGCTCGCGCTGCGTGCGCGCATGCGACGAGGTGCAGGGTACGTTCGCGCTGACCATTCAGGGCCGCGGGTTCGAATCCAAGGTCGCGGCCAGCCAGGACAACCGTTTTCTCGATTCCGAATGCGTTTCGTGCGGCGCCTGTGTGCAGGCCTGCCCCACGGCGACGCTGTCGGAGAAGTCGCTGATCGACAAGGGTCAGGCCGAGCACAGCGTCACCACCACCTGCGCCTATTGCGGCGTCGGCTGCAGCTTCCGCGCCGAGATGAAGGGCGAAGAGATCGTGCGTATGGTGCCGAACAAGGACGGCCATGCGAACCATGGCCACTCCTGCGTCAAGGGCCGCTTCGCCATCGGCTACGCCAGCCATCCGGACCGCATCACCACGCCGATGATCCGCGCCAATATCGCCGATCCGTGGCGGATCGTCAGCTGGGACGAGGCGTTCGCCCACGTCGGCAGCGAGTTCAAGCGGCTGCAGGCCAAGTACGGCACCCACTCCGTCGGCGGCATTACCTCTTCGCGTTGCACCAATGAAGAAACCTATCTGGTGCAGAAGTTGGTCCGTGCGGGCTTCGGCAACAACAACGTCGACACCTGCGCGCGCGTCTGCCATTCGCCAACCGGCTACGGCCTCAAGGCCACCTTGGGCGAATCGGCGGGCACGCAGGATTTCGACTCCATCGAAAAGACCGACGTGGTACTGGTCATCGGCGCCAATCCGACCGACGCCCATCCGGTGTTCGGCTCGCAGATGAAGCAGCGGCTGCGCGCTGGCGCCAAGCTCATCGTGATCGACCCACGCCGCATCGACCTGGTACGCACGCCGCATATCAAGGCGGACTATCACCTCAAGCTGAAGCCGGGTACCAATGTGGCGGTGCTCAATACGCTGGCCCACGTCATCGTGACTGAAGGCCTGGTCGATAAGACCTTCGTCGCGCAGCGCTGCGAGGACGATGCCTTCGCCAAATGGTGTGACTTTGTCGCGCAGGACAAATACAGCCCCGAAGCGATGGAAGCGCAGACCGGTGTGCCGGCCGACGCCGTGCGCGGCGCCGCGCGGCTGTATGCCACCGGCGGCAACGGCGCGATCTATTACGGGCTCGGCGTGACCGAGCACGCGCAGGGTTCCACCACGGTGATGGCGATCGCCAATCTGGCCATGGCCACCGGCAATATCGGTCGCGAAGGCGTGGGCGTGAACCCGCTGCGCGGCCAGAACAACGTGCAGGGCGCCTGCGACATGGGCTCGTTCCCGCACGAGTTCCCCGGCTATCGTCACGTCAGCGACGTGGCCACGCGCGAGCTGTTCGAAAAAGCCTGGGGCGTGCCGCTCTACAACGAGCCCGGCCTGCGCATTCCGAACATGTTCGAGGCCGCGATGGACGGCAGCTTCAAGGGCTTGTACGTCGAAGGCGAGGATATCGCCCAGTCCGATCCGGATACCCAGCACGTCACCGCCGCGCTCAGCGCGATGGAGTGCGTGGTGGTGCAGGATCTGTTCCTCAACGAGACGGCGAAATATGCTCACGTGTTCCTGCCCGGCAGCTCGTTCCTGGAGAAAGACGGCACGTTTACCAACGCCGAGCGCCGCATCTCGCGCGTGCGCAAGGTGATGGCGCCCAAGGCCGGTTACGCCGACTGGGAAATCACCCAGAAGCTGGCGCAAGCCATGGGCTACCCGATGAACTACGAGCATCCCTCGGAGATCATGGACGAGATCGCGGCGCTGACGCCGACTTTCCACGGTGTGAGCTTTGATCGCATCGACGAGCTCGGCTCGATCCAGTGGCCGTGCAACGAAGAGCATCCCGACGGCACGCCGGTAATGCACGTCGACAAGTTCGTGCGCGGCAAGGGCCGCTTCATGCTGACCGAGTACGTGCCCACGCGCGAAAAGGTGAATCTCGAGCGTCCGCTGATCCTCACCACCGGCCGCATCCTCAGCCAGTACAACGTCGGGGCCCAGACGCGGCGCACGGCCAACGTGATGTGGCATGACGAAGATCGTCTGGAAATCCACCCGCACGACGCCGAAGAACGCGGCATCGCCAGCGACGACTGGGTCGGTATCGCCAGCCGCTCGGGCGAAACCGTGCTGCGCGCCCTCGTCTCCGAGCGCATGCAGCCGGGCGTGGTCTACACCACCTTCCACTTCCCCGAATCCGGCGCCAACGTCATCACCACCGACAACTCGGACTGGGCGACCAACTGTCCCGAGTACAAGGTCACGGCTGTGCAGGTGACCCGCGTGTCGCAGCCGTCCGAATGGCAGAAGCGCTTCCGCGCGTTCTCCAACGAGCAACAGTCGCTGCTGGAACAGTCGGCAGCGCCGCAACCGGCCAGCACGCTTGGGCCTGCGTAAGCCAGCAATGCCGGATGGCCAGGAAAAAGCGTCCGGCTTCGTCCATCGTGCGGTCGATCGATGGCGGCACGGCGAGTCGACCCACGAGGATGACTGCGTCGCCGAGGAAATGCCGATCGCGATGCTTTACAACGGTGTGAGCTTTGCCGTGATGATGGCGACGCCGCATGATCTGGAAGACTTTGCGCTGGGCTTTTCGCTCAGCGAAGGTCTGGTCACCGCACCGACGCAGCTCCTGCAGGTGGACGTCCAGACCTTGCTCGAAGGCATGCAGCTGTCGATGAAGGTCGATGCCCAAGCGCACGGCGCACATCTCGCCCATCAGCATGAGCGCCTGCTGCCCGGCCGCAGCGGCTGCGGTATTTGCGGCACGCGCGAGCTGGAACAGGCGATACGGCACAGCCCGCCGGTCAGCGCAGGCATCACCGTGACGCGCAACGCACTGGAACGTGCCCTGAGCCAGCTGCAGTCGCAGCAGCCGATCAACGCGGCCACTGGCGCCGTGCACGCAGCGGCATGGGCCAATCGCGACGGCAGCATTGTGCTGGTGCGCGAAGACGTCGGCCGCCACAACGCGCTGGATAAATTGATCGGTGCAATGCACCGCGCCGGCATCGATCCACAAAACGGCATGGCGCTGGTCACCAGTCGCGCCAGCTATGAAATGGTCACCAAGGCATCCAGCGCCGGCATCGCCCTGCTCGCGGCCATTTCAGCGCCCACCGCGCTGGCGATCGAGCTGGCGCGCAGCGCCGGCATCACCCTGATCGGCTTCGCCCGTCCCGGCAGCCATAACGTCTATACCCATCCCCATCGACTGCTGGACGATCAGCTGTCCGAACGTTTGCAGGAACCGTGATGCACATCGAACGACTGGTCACCATGGCCAACGACATCGCCACCTACTTCACATCAGAGCCCGACCACGCCACCGCCGTGACCGGCGTACGCGATCACCTCACCCGCTTCTGGGACCCGGTGATGCGCCGACAGCTCAAAGACTTCGTCACCGATGGCGGCGAAGGCCTGCTGCCGCTGGCCAGCGAAGCGGTGAAGCAAATGAACGTTCCGGCTGTCGTCGGCTGAGCGACGCCAGCACCCAGGCATTGCAACGACGTCGGCACGTTTCCTTTTCAAGCCCGGCTGCAGGACTCGCCAAAGATGTTCGAGCCGTAGCGCGGTGACTGACCCCTTGCCAGCTCTGAAACTCCAAAGGCAATCAACCTATGGGAGCCACCGGACAAATCGCCTATGCTGCTGCCGCGGCCAAGGGGAGGCCGCGCGACCCGGGGACGCTTTGTGATTCTGTCGAACCTTTTCACCCTGCCCGCGTTTGTGGCCTATCTGGCCGTGGGCATTGTCTATTTCGCAGGCTTTATCGTTGCCTACATCTGGATCACGCCACAGCGTGAGATAGCCTTGATTCGTGACGGCAATATCGCGGCGGCCATCAGCCTTGGCGGCGCCGCGGTGGGCTTTGTGCTGCCACTGGCCAGTGCCATCGCGCACGCCGTCAGTCTGACGGATGTTGCCCTTTGGGGGCTGGTTGCCTGGGTCGTGCAACTGCTCGCGCACTTCGTGCTGCGCCTGGTCTTTCACGACCTGCGCGGTCGTATCGAGGCGAATACGCAGTCGGTCGCGCTGTTCGTGGCGATCATTGCCATCTGCATCGGCACGATCAACGCCGCCGCCATGACGTACTGAGGAGCAACGCCATGGATACAAAGCCCAGGCTCCCGGCCAACTACCGGCATCCGTCGTTTTATCCACCGGAAACGCCGCTGATCCGCAAGCGCTCGCTGGCGGTGCCACTGATGTCACTGGGCGCCGTCGCCGTCGGCGGCATGCTGGCGTTTGGAGGCACCAACGTTCAGCGCAATAGCTACAGCTCGCCGGAAGACTGTGAACGTGACTACTCCGCAAGCCAGTGCACACGCGATCAGTCGGTAAGTGGCTACGGCGGCTATCACTATTACGGTCCCTGGTACCGGGACGACTGGCGCAACGGCCCACTCAAGAACGATCCCGGTCCCGGCCGAACCTTGGCGCTGGGCGGCGACTCTGCCGGCCGTGGTCCGACCGGGCTCGACTTTGGCGAGCGCGGCGGATTCGGTTCGAGCGGCCGCGTTTCCGCGCGAGGCGGCTGATGCGCCGCGAAACCCTCGTTCCACGCGACGATTGGCATAGCCGGGTCGAGGCGCTCGGCTTCGGCTTTCATACGATCGATGGGCAGGCCTACTGGCGCGAAGACGCCTGCTACCTGTTCGACGAAGCGGCAATCGATACTCTCGAGTCGGCGACCGACGAGCTGCACGCGCTGTTCATGGAAACGGTCGACCGCATTATTCGCGCCGGTCGCTACGCCGAGCTGGGGCTCGATGACCGCGCGGCGCGATTGATCGAGCGCAGCTGGTTCGACCGCGACCCGGCGCTGTACGGGCGAATGGATCTGTCGTTCGACGGCCGTTCGCCGCCAAAGCTGCTGGAGTACAACGCGGACACGCCCACGTCGCTGTTCGAGGCCTCGGTAGTGCAATGGCATTGGCTTGAAGACGTAGCGCCCGACGCCGATCAGTTCAACTCGATCCACGAGCAGCTGATCGATCGTTGGCGACACGTCGGCGGCGGCCCGCGCGTGCATTTCGCCGCGTGTTACGACAACCCCGAAGACGGCACGACCACCGACTACCTGCTCGACACCTGCATGCAGGCCGGGCATCAGGTACAGGCGCTGGATATCGCATCTATCGGGTGGTCGGGCAAGGCGTTTATCGACCTGGCCGATCGCCCGATCGAGCGGCTGTTCAAGCTGTATCCGTGGGAATGGCTGCTGAGCGAGAGGTTCGCGCCCCACATCGCGACCAGCGGCACGCGCTGGCTCGAGCCACCGTGGAAGATGCTGCTGTCGAGTAAGGCGGTTCTGCCGCTGCTGTGGGAGTTCTTTCCCAACCACCCGAATCTACTGCCCGCCAGCTATCAGCGCGGTGACATCGACGGTGCGGTTGTGTCCAAGCCTTTCTGGGGTCGAGAAGGCCAGGGCATCGTGGTACTCGACGCGCGTGACGCCGGCAGGCAGGCACCGTTTACCGTCTATCAGGCGCTGGCGCCTTTGCCGGTTTTCGATGGCCACCATGCGCTCGTCGGTTCCTGGATGATCGGCGACAAACCTTCAGGCATCGGCATCCGCGAGGACAACGACCGGATCACACGCAATACCAGTTGCTTCGTACCGCACCTGTTTCTCTGACGTCGCCAGACAGGCGCCTGGCTCGCGGCTCATCCGCACGAACCGCGACGGTGGCGAAACGTAACCGAAGCCCCCGAGCGCACCATCATTTCGGCATTCGACTGGCGCTATATACTCAACTACCTATCGAGCTACTCCACGACTTTCCGGACTACCTATGCGCAGGTTCACCTCCTCTCGCGTCGCCCTCGTTTCGTTACTTATCGGCCTGCTCTGGTCGGTTGGCGCTACCGCCGGCGACGTGGTGGTATCTGCAGCGTCCAGCCTCACCGATGCGTTCAAGACGGTCGCCACCGCTTATGAAACGAAGCACCCGGGCACCAAGGTAGTGCTCAACTTCGCGGCGTCGGATGTCCTGCTGCAGCAGATCGCCAACGGCGCACCGGCCGACGTGTTCGCCTCGGCCGATCAGAAAGCGATGGACAAGGCGCAGGCGCAGGGCGTGCTGCTGAACGGTTCGCGGAAAAATTTTGCTACCAACCAACTGGTACTGATCGTGCCGACGGCCAGCCAGTTGACCATCACCCGCCTGAAGGACCTCGGGCAGCCATCGATCAAGCGGATTGCCTATGGTGATCCGACATCGGTGCCGGTAGGACGTTATACGCAGGCCACGCTGCAGGCGGATGGTTCATGGCAAGCGGTCTCGGCCAAAGCGGTGCTCGCGGCCAACGTGCGGCAGAGCCTGGACTACGTGGCCCGCGACGAGGTCGATGCCGGCTTTGTATTTGCCACCGATGCGGCCATTGCGAAGGACAAGGTCAAGGTCGCGCTGCGGTTGAACTCGCCAACGCCGATCAGCTATCCGATCGCCGTGGTGTCGCAGTCGAAACATGTCGCCGACGCGCAGGCCTTCGAGAATTTCGTGCTGTCGCCGGAGGGCCAGCAGCTGTTGGCCAAATCCGGATTTCTCAAACCCTGACAGCGGTCCATGGGCATCTGGTTTCCACTGCTGCTGTCGCTGAAAGTGGCGATCTGCGCGACCGCGTTGAATTTGCTGCTCGGGGTCGCGGTAGCCTTCGGACTGTCGCGCTGGCGCTCGCCGCTGCGCGATCTGGTCGACTCGCTGCTCACCTTGCCGCTGGTCCTGCCACCGACCGTGCTGGGCTACTACCTGCTGGTGCTGCTCGGGAGACGCGGCGTGTTCGGCGCGTGGCTGGAGCGCTGGGGCATCAATCCGGTATTCACCTGGGAGGGCGCGGTGATCGCCTCGACCCTGGTGGCCTTTCCATTGATCCAGAAAGCCGCGCGCGCCGCCTTCGAAAACGTCGACCCGCAGCTGGAGAGCGCCGCACGCGTATTGGGCCTGCCCGAGCGTGCGGTATTTTTTCGCGTCTCGCTGCCGCTGGCGTCGAAGGGAATCACCGCTGGCGCACTGCTCGCTTTTGCCCGCGCGCTGGGCGAGTTCGGTGCCACCTTGATGATTGCCGGCAACCTACCCGGCCGCACGCAGACACTCTCGGTGGCGATTTACGCCGCCGTGCAGGCGGGCGACGACCGCGGTGCCAATATTCTCGTCGTCGTCGCATCGATCACCTGTGTGGTCGTGCTGCTGATTGCCGGCCGGCTGATGCCCGATCGCTCGCGCCTGCGGGTGTATTGACGCATGACCGTAGACATTTCTTTCCGCCGCCTGCTGGCCGATACCGATCGACGTTTCGAGCTGGATGTGGCGTTCCACTCGACCAGTCGGCGCGTTGTTCTGTACGGGCCGTCCGGCTCGGGCAAGAGCATGACGCTGCGTGCTATAGCCGGCCTGCTGACGCCCGACGACGGCCGTATCGTGGTCAACCAGCACGTGCTGTTCGATTCGGCGAAGGGAGTCAACCTGACGCCGCAGGTGCGCAAGGTCGGCTATCTGTTCCAGGACTATGCGCTGTTCCCTCAGTTGACCGTGGCGCAAAACGTGGCCTTCGGCATGCGCACCGGCATCCTCAACCCGCGCCGGTCGTCGATGCCGGAAGCGGCAGCGCGCTGGATCGATGCCTTCGAGCTGGGCGCCGTGGCGACGCACTACCCGTCGCAGGTTTCCGGTGGCCAGAAACAGCGCGTGGCGCTGGCCCGCGCGCTAGCCGCCGAGCCCGACATTTTGCTGCTCGACGAGCCGTTCTCCGCACTGGATCCACCGCTGCGTGTGCGCATGCGCAGCGAGCTGGCGGCGCTGCAATCGCGACTCGATCTGCAGATGTTGATCATCACGCACGATCCGGCCGACGTCGATGCGCTGGGCGAGCACGTGCTGGAGATTCGCGACGGCCGTATTTTCAGCGACTCTGCCGCTACCGGCAGCTGACGCGGCAACGGATAGCTAGTCCGTCGTGCCAAGAATCACGCTGGACGCCTTGATGATGGCGATCGCCGCCAGCCCGTCGATCAGTCCGAGCGAGTCGACGCTGTCGTTGGTGACGATCGCCACCACCACGCCGCCACCGTCGAGCTGAATCGTCACCTCGGCATTGACTGCACCGCGCGTGATCCGACTTACCGTGCCGGCCAGCTGGTTGCGCGCCGACAGCTTCATCGACGCGCTGGGAATGCCCAGCAGCACCGACGATGCCTTGATCAGCGCCACCGCGGCTTTGCCCGGCACGAGCCCCAGATTGTCGGTGCTGTCGCTTGTCACCGTCGCAACGATGCGCTGTCCGCCCTGAATCTCCAGCTCGATGGCGTCGTTGACGGCCCCCTTCTGCACCGATACCACGGCGCCGGACAGCTGATTGCGTGCGCTGGTCTTGATCATGAATCGCCTCATCAATTCGATATCGCGGATCGACACATCGCTAAGAGCGCCGAGCTCTCGCATGAAGCGATGATGCTCCCGCTCCATGGCTCGAAATACGTCGATCAGCCGTTGTGCACGCGCAGTCAGCTCCGAGCCACCGCCACGCTTGCCGCCGACCACCCGCACCACGAGCGGCTCGTCGGACAGATTGTTCATCGCGTCGATCGCGTCCCAGGCGCCTTTATAGCTCATGCCGACCGCGCGGGCCGCCGAGGTGATCGAACCGGTTTCGCCGATTTTCTCCAGCAGTTCGATACGGTTGAGTCCGCCCAGCGTCCGATCGCCGGCGTGCAGCGACAGCATGCCTTTGAGTTCAAACATGGCGGTCGGTCATGGCGTATCCCCGGGCGGCTCGATAGCCGGTCAGACCGCCAGTCTAGCGAGAAGCCATCGCAAAAGGCCGCCGGCCGAGTCCACAAAGCTGCCCGCGCTAGCGTGTTCGCAAGCCTGTGCCGCTGCCCAGGCTTGCAAGCCCGGCATGGCCGCTTCATGCTAGGGGAATGCTGCGGGCATCGCCTTCGGCCGCCGGAATTTGCCTGTCGGAGCGCCGGATTCTTCATGAACACAGGATCGTTTAACCATGAGCGTCACCAGCCCCGCTGAACGTGAAGAGCTAAATCGACTGCTGATACAAACCGGACGCAACGACCAGAAAGCTTTTGCCGAGTTATACAAGCGCACGTCGTCCAAGCTTTTCGGCGTGTGTCTGCGCATGCTGCGCGACCGCAGCGCGGCCGAGGAAGTGCTGCAGGAAACCTACACCACGGTGTGGCGCCGCGCCGCCGGCTTCGACGCGGCCAAGGCCAGCGCCATCACCTGGCTTATCACGCTGTCGCGTAACAAGGCCATCGATCGGCTGCGCCAGCATCGCGAAGAGCTGGTGGACGACCCCTCGCGGCTGGAGCAGGCAGTGGACGATCAGCCCACGCCAGCGGTCGACGCGGAGACGAGCCAGGAGTACGGCCGGCTGCAGAAGTGTCTGGACGCACTCGAACCGCAACAGCGCGACTCGGTCCGTGAAGCTTTTTTCACCGGCGCTACGTATAACGAACTGGCGACGCGCTCCAAGGTGCCGCTCGGAACCATGAAAAGCTGGATCCGTCGCAGCTTGATGCAACTACGGGTATGCCTGGAAAAATGAATACGCCAGCCGACGAGGGTAACGACAACTTGCGCTATGCCGAGTACGTGCTTGGCGTACTCGACGCCGACGCGCGCGCAGCGGTCGCCCAGGAAGTCCAAACGACGGACGAGGCTGCCGCCGCGGTCGCCCTGTGGCAGCGGCGCCTGATGCCGCTCAGCGAGCAGATCGCCAGCGTAACGCCGGCGCCCTATGTCTGGGCCAGAATTCGCGACGACCTGCGGCTGGACGCGCCAACGGCCGCCGCGCCGCGCCGCGAAAGCAAGGGACTCTGGAACAATCTGGCGCTATGGCACTGGCTCGGTATCGGAGCCACCGCCGTGGCGGTGGCCCTGCTCGCGGTTGTCGTCACGCTGCCTCGCGAAAACATGCCGGCAACGGCGGAAACCTCGTCGCCGAAAGCGCCGGCCGGTTATATGGTGTCCACCATCCAGCAGGACAGCGGCGTCACCGGCTGGACGGCCACCATGGATCTGGATCGTGCGCGCATGATCGTCGTGCCGGCCGCGCCGTCGGCCTTGCCCAGCGGCAAAGCGCCCGAGCTGTGGCTGATTCCCGCGGGTGGCAAGCCGATTTCCGTCGCCATGATCAAGCGCGATGCGCCGACCACCATCGCGCTGGAACCGTCGTTGCTGGCAAAGCTGGGCCCGACCGCCGCACTGGCGGTATCGGTGGAACCGGTGGGCGGCTCGCCGACCGGTCAGCCGACCGGTGCGGTGATCGCCAGGGGCGCCATCAGCGGTTCGCCGGAAACGCATGATCACGTGGTGCGCGTGGCAGCGATCAACGCGGCCGCCGCGCGCAAGTCCGTCTGACTTTGCAGGTCCCCTGTTGCGTATGAGCGGCGCATGAGCACGGCACTGGTTCTATTCCGGCGCGATCTGCGCCTGAACGACAATCCCGCGTTGGCCGCGGCATGCGCATCGCATGAGCACGTGCTGCCGGTGTATATCCATGCGCCGGCTGAAGAAGGCGCATGGGCCATCGGTGCCGCCAGCCAGTGGTGGCTGCACCATTCGCTGGCCTCCTTGCAGAAGCGGCTGCACAGTCACCATGCGGGGCTACATATCGCGCAAGGCGACAGCCTGGCTTGCCTGCGGGCACTGATCAAGCAAAGCGGCGCCGAGGCGGTGTACTGGAATCGACTGTACGAACCGGCCGCCATCGAGCGCGATACCCGTGTCAAGGCCGCGCTACGGGAACAGGGCGTCGCCGTGCACAGCCACAATGCCTCGCTCTGGCTGGAACCGTGGCAGATCGCCACGCAGCAAGGCGATCCGTATCGGGTATTCACGCCGTACTGGCGCAATCTACGCACGCAGATCAGCCCGGCCGAACCGTTGCCCGAACCGGCCATACGAGGCTGGAAGGCGCTATCCGGCAACCTGGATCTGGAGGCGCTGAGGCTACTGCCGACCCTTTCCTGGGATGCCGGATTTGCCGAACACTGGCAGCCCGGTGAGTATGGCGCGGCGCAGATGCTGGATCTGTTTTGCGACGATGCGGTCACCGATTACGCGCATGCGCGCGACCTGCCAGCCCGCCACGGCACCTCGCGGCTTTCGCCGCATCTGCACTTCGGCGAAATCTCTCCACGGCAGATCCACTTCGCGCTGGCCAACCACGTCAAGCGCACGGATACCAAGAAGCGGCCGGAGATCGAGCCTTACCTGCGCGAGCTGGGCTGGCGCGAGTTTGCCTACCATCTGCTTTATCACTTTCCCAAGACGCCCACCGAAAACTTCAATCCGCGCTTCAGGGACTTTCGCTGGAACCCGCCGGATAAAGCCCTGCTCAAACGCTGGCGGCAGGGGCGTACCGGCATTCCGCTGGTCGATGCGGGCATGCGCGAACTGTGGCATGCCGGCTGGATGCACAACCGCGTGCGCATGGTCGTGGCGAGTTTTCTGACCAAGAACCTGCGCCAGCACTGGCACGAGGGCGAGCGCTGGTTCTGGGACACCCTGGTCGATGCCGACCTGGCCAGCAACACGCTCGGCTGGCAGTGGGTGGCCGGCTGCGGCGCCGACGCCGCACCGTATTTCCGCGTGTTCAATCCGGTGACACAGTCGAAAAAATTCGATCCTGAAGGCGTCTATCTGAAACGCTGGCTGCCGGAACTGGCGGATTTTCCTCGCGATCTGTTGCATGAGCCCTGGAAAGATCCCGACCGCTTGAGGCGCAGCGGCTATCCGTCGCCGATCGTGGATCTGGCGAAATCCCGCGAGAACGCTTTGGCAGCCTATCAGTCCGGGAAAGATCACTGATAGTTCGCGCGCATCCTGCGACGATGTAGTCTCGGTCGGGACGACAGCATCCCGCATCTCCACCCGCACCGCGGCGTGGACAAGGCCGGTCGTCGGGGGCAACACGACAGCGATTGCGCAGATTTGCCATGCATCCGAGTGGCATGCCGGTTCGTACGTATAGCCACAGGTAAGACAGGCAGAATTTCATGGCATTTTCCAAATCCGTTTCGATGCCCTGCCCCGACGGCGTGGACTCCAAGTCGCTGGGTAGGCCGATGCCAACGGAAAAACGCTCCTGGGTCGTCCGGCAGCTGCGTGCGTGGTTCGATACCTCGGCTATCGTGAGCGTGGACGACGAGCGGGCCGACCGCATCGACTGGCTGCGCGCCACGCCGTTCATCGCGATGCATCTGGCCTGCATCGCAGTGATCTGGGTCGGCGTTTCGCCGGTAGCATTGATCGTGGCGGCAGCGCTCTACGCCGTACGTATGTTCGCGATCACCGGCTTCTACCATCGCTATTTTTCCCACCGCACGTTCCGCACGTCACGAGCAGTCCAGTTCATTTTTGCGCTGATCGGCGCCTCCTGCGTGCAGCGCGGGCCGCTGTGGTGGGCGGCGCATCATCGCCATCATCATCGCCATGCCGATACCGAGCTCGATCCGCACTCGCCGAACGTCTACGGCTTTATCTGGAGCCACGTGGGCTGGTTTCTGACCCCGCGCAACTTCCAGACCGATATCTCGCGCGTGCCGGACCTGGCGAAGTTTCCCGAGCTGCGCGTGCTCGACCGCTACGACACGCTGGTGCCGGTGCTACTGGCGGTGTCGATGTATTTCCTCGGCGTGCTGTTGCATCACGTGGCGCCGCAGCTGGGCACCAGCGGCGGGCAGATGCTGATCTGGGGCTTCTTCGTTTCCACCGTGGTGCTGTTCCATGCCACCGTCACCATCAACTCGCTGGCGCACCGCTTCGGTTCGCGTCGCTTCGAAACCAAGGACAGCAGCCGCAACAATCTCTGGCTGGCGCTGATCACCTTCGGCGAAGGCTGGCATAACAACCATCACTACTTTCCCGGCTCCAGCCGCCAGGGCTTTCGCTGGTGGGAAATCGATATCACCTGGTACGGCCTAAAGCTGATGTCGGCACTCGGACTGGTGCATGGGCTGAAGCCGGTGCCGGCGTGGGTTCATGCCAAGGCGCGGGGCTAGACCATGCGTATCGCCGTGGTGGGATCGGGCATTGCCGGGCTGGCCTCGGCGTGGCTGTTGTCGCGCAAGCATGACGTCACCCTGTTTGAGGCCAGCGACTATCTGGGCGGCCATACGCATACGCACGACATCACCCTGCACGGGCGCAATTACCGGGTCGATACCGGCTTCATCGTGCATAACCCGCTGCACTATCCGCTGCTGACGCGATTGTTTGACGAATTGGGCGTGGCCTGGCAGCCCACGACGATGAGCTTTTCGCTGCACAACGAGTCGAGCGGGCTGGAGTACAACGCCGCCACGCTGGATACGCTGTTCTGCCAGCGCAAAAATATCGTGTCGCCGCGCTTTATCGGCATGGTGCGCGACCTGATGCGTTTTTATCGCGAGGCGCCTGCCCTGCTCTTGCAGCAGGACAACACCATGACGCTCGGCGACTATCTCGAGCAGAACCGCTACGGCGATGCCTTCCGCGACGAACATCTGGTGCCGATGGCGTCTGCACTGTGGTCCTCGCCGCCGACGCAGATCCTGGGTTTCCCCGCCCGCTATCTTGTGCAGTTCATGGCCAATCATCAAATGCTGCAGGTCAGCGATCGCCCGCAGTGGCGCGTGGTCAAGGGCGGCTCATCGACCTACGTCAAGGCGCTGCGCGCCGTATGGTCCGTGCATGAGCGGCTGAAATGTCCGGTGTATTCGATCAAGCGACACGTCGACGGCGTCGAAGTGGAAAGCGCCGTGGGCGTCGAACATTTCGATCAGGTGGTGCTGGCCTCCCACAGCGACCAGGCCTTGGCGATGCTGGCCGACGCCGACGAACGCGAACGCTCGGTTCTCGGCGCCATGCCTTACCAGACAAACGACACCGTGCTGCACACCGACGCCAGCATTTTGCCGGTACGGCGCAAGGCATGGGCGGCGTGGAACGCATGGCTGCCGCGCGATCCGACCGAAGCATGCACGGTCAGCTATTGCATGAACCTGCTGCAGGGCATCGACTCACCCGAACCGTTCGTCGTAACCTTGAACCGCACGCATGCGATCAACCCCGACAAGGTGCTGCGTCGCATGAGCTACGACCATCCGGTTTACAGCACGGCGTCGGTCGCTGCGCAAGCACGCAAGCCCGAGATCCAGGGCAAGCGGCGTACCTGGTTCGCCGGCGCGTACTGGGGCTGGGGCTTTCATGAAGACGGCATGCGTAGTGCGGTGGAAGTGGCCGAATCCCTTGGCGTGCGCTGGTCCGATACGACTGTCCATTCGCATGCTATCGAACGAAATGAAGAGGCCCTGCCCGCGTGACAGCCAAGCCCGCCAGCATGCGCTTGCAGGAGACGGCGCCGTTCGCGAGCGCCATCTACGAGGGCACGGTGCGTCATCGTCGGATGGCACCGCACACGCACAGCTTCGATTACAAGATGGCGCAGCTGTATCTTGACCTGGACGAGGTCGATCGCGTTTTCGAGCAGCGCTGGCTGTGGTCGAACGAAAAATCCAACGTGGCGCAGTTTCGCCGCCAGGATTATCTCGGCCCCACCGAGCTGTCGCTATCCGACGCCGTGCGCCAGCGCGTGGAACATGCCACCGGCGAACGTCCGACCGGTCCGATTCGCCTGCTGACGCATCTGCGCTACTTCGGCTACACGTTCAACCCGGTGAGCTTTTACTACTGCTTTGCCGAGGACGGTGTGACCCTGGTGTGCATCGTCGCCGAAATCACCAATATGCCCTGGCGCGAGCGGCACGCGTATGTGCTGCCGATCGATAGCGCGCAAGCGCACGGGCGCGCGCTGGGCTGGATGTTCCCCAAGGTTTTCCATGTGTCGCCGTTCATGCCGATGGCGCGCGACTATGCCTGGCGATTCACCGCGCCGGGTGAAGATCTCCGCGTGCACATGGACGTACTGCGCGACGGTGTGCGCGAGTTCGACGCCACCTTGACCCTGCACCGGCGCCCCTTGACCGGTGCGTCGCTGGCGCGCGTGCTCTGGCGCTATCCGCTGATGACCGCACGAGTCGTCAGCGCCATCCACTGGCAGGCCCTTCGTTTGTGGCTGAAACGCAATCCCGTCTACGACCATCCGAAATCGCTTTGAGGTCCGCATGAACGCTGTCGCCAAATCCACTGTCGTCCCTTCCACTGTCGCCGCGCGCACCGATGCGTCGACCGTATCGGCCGGCGCGCGTTTTCTGCGCCAGCGCCTGCTCGCACAGATGGCCGGCCTCAAGCGCGGACGTCTGGTTCTCACCGACGCCTTGGGCAAGGTGGAACTGGGTACGCCTGCACACGAGCCGACCGATCTGGTGGTGCATCTGGACGTGCTGGACACCGGTTTCTATCGCGCGGTGGCGGCCAACGGCAGCGTCGGCGCCGGCGAGGCCTATATGGACGGCCTGTGGTGCTGCGACAACCTCGTCGGGTTGATCCAGCTGCTGGTGCGCAACCGCGATCTGCTCGACGGCATGGAAACCGGCATGGCGCGCCTAGGCGGCATGGCCATGCGCGCGTGGCATGCACTGCAGCGCAATACGCGCAGCGGCAGCCGCCGCAATATCGCGGCGCATTACGACCTGGGCAACGATTTCTTCGAGCTGTTTCTGTCGCCGGACCTGATGTACTCCTCGGCGATCTGGGACGGTGCGGACGATACGCTGGAGGCGGCGTCGCAGCGCAAGCTGGAACGGATCTGCCGCAAGCTCGATCTTCAGCCGACCGATCGCGTGATCGAGATCGGTACCGGCTGGGGCGGCTTTGCGCTGTACGCCGCGCGGCACTATGGCTGCCACGTCACCACCACCACGATCTCCAAAGAGCAGCACGACCTGGCCAAAGCGCGTATCGAAGCTGCCGGCCTGAACGCGCACGTCACGCTGCTGCTGGAGGACTACCGCGACCTTATCGGCACCTACGACAAGCTCGTCTCGATCGAGATGGTCGAAGCGATCGGCGCGCCGTACATCGACACCTATTTCGCCAAGCTCGGCTCGCTGCTGAAACCCGACGGCCTGGCGCTGCTGCAGGCCATCACCATCGAAGACCACCGTTACGCCAAGGCGGTCAACGAAGTGGACTTCATCAAACGCCACGTGTTCCCCGGCAGCTTCATTCCGTCGATCAGCGCCATGCTCGATGCCAAGACGCGCACCACCGATCTGGCGCTGGTGCAGATGGAAGATTTCGGACTTTCCTACGCACGCACGCTGGAGGCCTGGCGCCAACGCTTCATGGCGCAACTCGCACAGGTTCGCGCGCAGGGCTTCGACGATCGTTTTATTCGCATGTGGGAGTTTTACCTCGCCTACTGCGAAGGCGGTTTCCGCGAACGCTCGATCGGCGTCTCGCATCTGCTGCTGGCTAAACCGGACAATCGGCGCCCGTCCCTGTTGCCGCCGCTGGATACGGCTCTCAAGGCAAACGGATGAAATTCTGGGCCTGTTTGATCGGTTACCAGATGGTCTGGTTCGCCGCGGTCATAGGCGCGGAGCACGGGCTGCCGTGGCCCGGACTGGTCGGCATGCTGATCTACGCATCGATCCAGCTGAGCCTCACCGGCCACGTAAAAACCCATCTTTCCCTGATGGCCGCCGCCATAGTGATGGGCTGCATGGTCGACGGTGGCCTGGCCTACAGTGGTCTGGCGCACTACGGCGCACCGTGGCCCTCACCCTCGTTCGCGCCGCTGTGGATCGTTTCACTGTGGGCTACGTTTTCGCTCACTTTCATCATCTCCCTGGCTTATCTGCAGAAGCGTCTGTGGGTTGCCGTGCTGTTCGGCGCCATCGGTGGTCCGGTGGCCTATATGAGCGCCAGCCACGGTTTTCACGTAGTGACGTTTACCGATCCCAGCTGGCGCGGGCTGTTCTTTCTGGGGGCCGGCTGGGCGATCGCCACGCCGATTCTGGCCTGGCTGTCCGGTCGTACGCCCGCCGCTGCACCGACGTCGACCGCGCGGCTGCAGGGGCATGCGTCATGAATCCCTGGATCCAGCTGCTGTGCCTGTGGGTACTGGCCGCACTGATGATGACGCTGGGTTGGATGTGGCAGCGTCCCCGTTCGAACGCCGGCATTGTCGATGTGCTGTGGTCGTGCGGCGTGGGCGGCAGCGCCGTGCTGTTCGCGATGTTGGGCGACGGCGCCGCGTGGCCGCGGGTCGTCATGGCCGTGCTCGGCGGCTTGTGGGGCATGCGTTTGGCAGCCCATTTGTGGAAGCGCGTCAGCGGCGAGCCGGAAGACGGCCGCTATCGCCATCTGCGCGAACACTGGAACGGCAACCAGCTGTACTTTTTCCTGTTCTTTCAGTTTCAGGCGTACCTGATCGTGCTGTTTTCGCTGCCGTTTCTGTCGGTGGCGCACAATCCGGAAACGTTCGGCGGCTGGATCGCGGCCGGTCTTATCGTGTGGCTGATCAGCGTGATCGGCGAAGCGATCGCCGACGCGCAGCTGGCCAGGTTTCGCAGCGATGAGGCGAACCGCGGCCGCACTTGCCGTGCTGGGCTCTGGCGCTATTCGCGCCACCCGAATTATTTCTTCGAATGGATCCACTGGTTCGCCTACGTCTGCCTGGCGGTGGGTTCGACACGCTTCTGGCTGGCGTGGTCCGGGCCGCTGGTGATGTACATCTTTCTGCGCTGGATCAGCGGCATTCCCTATACCGAAACGCACGCCTTGCGCAGTCGCGGTGAGGATTACCGCGACTACCAGCGCACCACGCCCATGCTGTTTCCCTGGTTTCCTAAGAGGACCGAACGATGAGTCAATCCGCCGCCGCCGAACTGCCGCAGGAAAAGCCTGCCCCCGGACTGTTGGGCCTGGCCGAACGCGGCCATCTTCCCGATGCGCTGCTGCGCCAGGGCATCCGCCGCATGTGCGCACAGCGGTTGCGCGAGGAGCTGACCGGTGGACTCGATGCGCAGGCTGCTCGCTACGCCGAGCGCATCGACATGCTGCGTCAGAGCTCGGTAGCCATCCACACCGATGCCGCCAACGCACAGCACTACGAGCTGCCGCCCGCGTTCTTCGAGCAGTGCCTGGGCAAGCGCCTGAAGTACTCGGGCTGCTATTACCCGCGTGGCGATGAAACGCTGGAGCAGGCCGAGGACGCCATGCTGACGCTGTACGGTCAGCGTGCCGAGCTGGCCGATGGCCAGACGATTCTCGAGCTCGGCTGCGGCTGGGGATCGCTCACGCTGTGGATGGCAGAAAAATATCCGAACGCGCGGATCACCGCCGTCTCCAACTCCACTCCGCAGCGCAAGCACATCGAAGCGCAGTGTGCGAAGCGGGGCTTGTCCAACGTGCGGGTGATCACGCAGGACGTGAATCAGCTCGAGCTCGAAGCCGCGCAGTTCGACCGCTGCGTATCGATCGAGATGTTCGAGCACATGCGCAACTACGAAACCCTGCTCGGCCGCGTATCCAGCTGGCTCAAACCCGGCGGCAAGCTGTTCGTGCATATCTTTGCGCACAAGACGCTGATGTATCCGTTCGAGACCGAAGGTGACGACAACTGGATGGGCCGGCACTTCTTCACCGGCGGCCTGATGCCCGCCTCGGATACCTTGCTGTGGTTCCAGCGCGATCTGAAGATCGAGCAGCGCTGGCACGTCGACGGCACACACTACCAGCGCACGGCCAATCACTGGCTGGCCAACCAGGATGCGCGCAAGGAGTCGGTGATGGCGACGCTGACCGAAGCGTACGGCGCCAAGGCGGCTGCACTGTGGTTTCAGCGCTGGCGGATGTTCTGGATGTCGTGCGCCGAACTCTTCGGCTACGACAACGGCCAGGAATGGCTGGTTGCCCACTATCGGTTCGTCCGTCCCTGATACGCGTGCGATCCGCGCTGGATCGCCGCTGCCAAACCCACTGCGGAGTACTACATGCGTTTTTCCAGCACACTTTTGTTCAGCTGCGTGCTTGCGCTGACGTCCGTCACCGCTATGGCCGCCGACATGGCGCCGATCAAACCGGTCGACAAGGTCGACCTTCAGCGCTTCATGGGGCCGTGGTACGTGATCGCGTCGATCCCTTCGACGCTAGAGAAAAAGGCCTTCAACGCCGTCGAAACCTACACGCTGGCGCCGAACGGCCACATCGATACGGTGTTCCGCTATCGCAATAGCGCATTCACCAACCCGATAAAGACGATCAAGTCCACCGGCTTCGTGACGCCCAACACCCACAACGCCGTATGGGGCGTGCAGATCGTCTGGCCGATCAAGGCGCAGTACGTCATTGCGTACCTCGACGACAATTACAGCGAGACGATCATCGCGCGCGACAAGCGCGACTATGTGTGGATCATGGCGCGCACGCCGACCATCCCGCAGGCGGACTACGATGCGATGGTGGCCCGCGTGACCGCGATGGGTTACAAGGTTTCCGATATCCGCAAGGTGCCGCAGCAGTGGCCCGAAGTGGTCGGCAGCGACGCCGGAGGTCACTGAATCCTCGCTGCGTTCGTCTTAATATCGCAACGAGTCGGCCATCCATATCACCGGAGTATGCGCATTGCTCGGCACGGCTTCATTACATAACCATCCGGCAGTCAACACGCCACTGGCCGACTTTATCGGCACGCATGAACGGTTGTTTGTGCTGACAGGCGCCGGCTGCAGCACGGACTCGGGCATCCCCGACTATCGAGACGCCAACGGCGAATGGAAACGCACGCCACCGGTAACGTATCAAGCGTTCGTCGGCAGCTACGCAACGCGGCAACGCTACTGGGCGCGCAACCTGGTCGGCTGGCGACGCTTCGGCACGGCGAATCCGAACGATACGCATCGCGCGCTCGCCACGCTCGAGCAGCAAGGCAAGCTGGTTTTGCTATTGACCCAGAACGTGGACCGGCTGCACCAGGCCGCCGGCAGCCGCGAGGTGATCGACCTGCACGGACGCATGGACGTGATCCGTTGCCTCCGCTGCGAACGACGCGAGCCCCGCGGTGGCGAATTCCAGACCGAACTGCTGCGGCTCAATCCCGACTGGGCCCATATCGATGCGTTGGATGCGCCCGACGGCGACGCGGACGTGCCGATGCAGGATTTTTCCGGTTTCAACGTGCCCGATTGCCTTCACTGCGGCGGTATGTTGAAGCCTGATGTGGTGTTCTTCGGCGAAAACGTACCGCGCGATCGCGTCGACTTGGCCATGCAAGCCTTGGACAGGGCGGACGCCATGCTGATCGTCGGCTCGTCGCTGATGGTGTATTCGGGCTATCGTTTCGCGCATGCTGCGGCGAAGGCTGGCAAGCCCATCGCTGCCGTCAATCAGGGCCGCACGCGGGCCGATTCCTTGCTCACCCTGAAGGTCGATGCATCCTGCGCGCAGGCGCTGTCGTTTCTTTAGTCGAGCCTAGCGACGGGCCCTGAAAAACTGGCGCAGCAGCGTGGCCGATTCCTCCGCCAACAGACCACCGCCGACATCGACGCGATGATTGTGCTTCTCCGACACCAGCGTATCGAACACGCTGCCGGCGGCACCCGTCTTGGGATCGGCCGCGCCGTAGACCACTCGCCCTACCCGCGCATGAATCATCGCCATGGCGCACATCGAGCAAGGCTCCAAGGTTACGTAAAGCGTGGCGCCAGACAGTCGGTGATTGGCGAGCTTTTCGCCGGCAGCGCGCAGCGCCTGAATTTCCGCATGCGCCGTGGGATCGTGCAAGGTGATATTGCGATTCCAGCCCAGTCCCACGATATCGCCGTCAAGCACCAGTACGGCACCTACCGGCACCTCGTTTTCGGCATCGCGCGCGTGCTCGGCCAGCTGCAACGCACGACGCATGTGGAGCATGTCGTCGACGCTGAACGCGGCAATCGGGTCGACGGCAATGACATCTTCATTCATGAGAGTGGTCAATCGCTGATGGATGACGCACCTGGAGCGAGGCAGTACTTACACTGACACGTTGAAGTGCGGGATATCTCCAGACGCCTTGACGATTTTCGCCAACCGCCGCCGGAAAGGCGAAGTCCCCGTCCGTACCCGTTGTCCAAGATCGTTAGCCAGCAGTTTACCGTGACTCTCACTCGCAAAGGAGCCTCCTCCGCCGGCCAGTCCACGCGGCGCGACGATGGCGATCGGATTTCCATCGGCATCGACGAATGTCAGCCTGCCGATGTTTGTATGGGCGGCCCGAAACGGTGAAAGCACGCCCATACGACGTCGATTGCAATCCCGCGTATACCGCTAGGATAGCCGCCGTTCCGGACGGCGTCCGCAATGTCCTCGATGGTGCCATTCCTGACCGAGGCGGCGAGCGACCGCCTCGAACAGGTCACCTCACGCCGGCAATGCAACAGGGCTGACGCTGAGCCTGCCAGTGGCGATCTTTTCGCGAACGCGAGTGCCCTCGACCTGACCGACCTCGACCTGAAAGATTCCAATGGCGTCCCTCAGACTCCTCGCCTGCCCGGCCATCGACTGCGCCGCGGCGGCGCTCTCTTCGACAAGCGCCGCGTTCCGCTGGGTGACCGCATCCATCTGACTCACCGCCACGTTGACCTGTTCGATGCCGGCGCCTTGTTCTCTGGATGCCGCTGCGACTTCGCCGATGAGGCTCGTTAGATGCTTGACGGCCCCGACGATCTCATCCATGGTCGCGCCGGCCAGGGAGACTTGCTCCGAACCGTGCGCCACGCGTTCGACGGATTGGCTCACCAGCTCTTTGATTTCTCGGGCGGCAGTAGCGCTGCGCTGCGCGAGCGAACGGACTTCAGTGGCCACGACCGCAAATCCGCGCCCCTGTTCACCCGCCCGGGCGGCCTCCACCGCGGCGTTCAACGCAAGAATGTTGGTCTGGAATGAAATGCCTTCGATCTCACCGATGATTTCGGCGACCTTGTCCGAGCTCTGCGAGATCTCCTGCATGGTGGCCGTGACCTGACCCATGACCTGACCGCCGCGGGCTGCCACATCGCAGGCGCTGACCGCCAGCGAATTGGCCTGGCTCGCATTTCCCGTATTCTGCCGCACGGTTGCGCTCAGTTCCTCCATGCTGGCCGCCGTTTCCTCCAGCGATGCCGCCTGCTCTTCGGTGCGTTGCGAGAGATCGGTGTTTCCCTGGGCAATCTGTCCCGCCGTCACGGTGATCGCTTCGCTGGAAAACTGGATTTCACGCACGATCGTGTTCAGTTGAATACGCATTGCCTCGAGCGATGCCATCAGGCTGGTGGCGTTGCCGCGCGTCAGCGGTATGGCGGCGACCAGGTTGCCACTGGCAATTTCGCTTGCCGCCGCAGCGGCCACATCCGGTTCACCGCCGAGCGCGCGCACGATCGAGCGGGTGATCCAGGTGCCCAGTCCTGCCGACAAAAGGACGGTCATCAACGCAGCCAACGACAGGCACCACTTGGTCGAAGTGCTTAACTCTACGACCAGATCCGAGCGACTTGCCAACAGGGTTTCTTCTGCGTTGTTGAACTCCGTCGCCAGCGCCCGGTAGGCATCCATGGCCTGCTTGTCGTGACCTTCCTTGAAATAATCGATCAGGCTTTGAGTAGTGGTTGAGCCCGTCGACACACCTTTGCGCATGTCGATCAGCTTCTGATCCACTTGCTCGATTGCAGTGTGAAACTCCCTGAGTTTCGCAAGACGTTGCTGTTGCGCCACATTGTCGGCGGTAAGCGCCTTGACGTCGTCGAAGGAAATATCGAACTGGCGTTTGCCGGCATTGTAGGGTTCGAGAAAACGCTCTTCGCCCGAGGCGACATAGTCGCGAATGCCCGTCTCCATGTTGACCATCTGGGTCAGCATGTTGTCGCTGTGCCTGAGTACCTTGTAGCTGTGTACATTCCAGTCGTTGGCCTGGTTCAACTTGGCAAAGTTGACTACCGATATCCCGCCTCCCACCAAGGCCACGATAACCACCATGCCGAAGGCTCCAGCAAGCCGCGCTGGGCTACCGTGAATTTTGCGGATTTCATCAATTTCCCCTGTATTAGGTAACTTGTCTGAGACGCGATATCGCCCCCGCCGGCGACCATCTGCATCAACAGGTATCGCATCGACAATGAGGCTTCGGTCGGCCTGGTTGAACGCGTCCGTTCATGCTGCCTCCATCGTTGCTTTGGGCTGAGCGAAAGACGCATGTGCGCCACTTTCCCAGTGAATCCCGAGATCATCGCCTGCTAGGGAAATATTGGTTGAAGTACCTGTTTCAGGCAAAGAGCCGCTCCAACCTATCGACGACCACAGCGCCAGGTGAGCTCGAGTCTAGCTCTCTGTAGACCGCCTATCCGTGCTGCGCTCAACCATGCTTTCGGCAGGCTCATTCAAAACTTGAGCGAGTATTTCCCCGCTACCCTCAAGCAACCGATGGATACGCGATGCCTGGTCGCAGGCGAGTGCCGAGCTCGTAAACGGCCAACGACTTTCGCTGCTACATGGCGCCCTTGTGCATGCGCGTGCAAATCAGCTCGGTCGCCTTCGCCTATCGAGAAATGTGATTATTCATCGAACCCAGAAGCATAAGTCCGATAAAACTCGTCGTGAAAAGCGCTTTTAAGCGAGAGGAAACAATCTCATTTCGCAGCCTTCTGACTCATTCAACGAATGCTGCGGCATTCATAGTTCAGCTTGAACCGGGCTGGCATAGTGGGACAAATCGCCATGTTCGCAGCGGCGAACGAACATGAGCGCGTCCCCAATAGGGCCGCGCTCCGCAAGGACGGCGTCACGGATTTCCTGGTCGAGCCACAGCCCCCGCCAAAACATTTCCGCCTCGCATTGATACGCCACATGCAGCAATGAGAGGGCTCCCGCCAAGTGGGCTCTACGTTGAAGACGTGGATTTTTTGGATGATGAAAAACGATGTACCTCTCCATGATGATGGCGCGCTGAGTCGCCATGTGAGCCAACGGATCATCGCCATCGGGAAGATGGCTCAAATAAAGCAGAAGAGCACACCACTGCATCAGTCGATCGTTTCCCACGAGCAGCAATGCATCGTCGACCGATTCGAATCGCGAAGTCCGCCTTGACGGAGTGGCCCCGCTGGCAGCGAGCCGCAGCAGTTGCGCCAATAACGCCGGGATGCGCAGCAGCGCAGCGGCGACATGCCGGTATGGCGCATCCTCCAACAGCATCTGCATAATCTCGAGTACGGCGCCCACGGTAGGAGGGATCGCTTTCGAACTAAGCACCTCCGGACGACTGAAGTAATAACCTTGGAACAGCGAAGCCCCGGCATCCAAGGCAAGATGGAAGTCCTGCCAAACCTCTACCTTTTCAGCGAGAACGAGCACCCCAGCTTGTTTGAACACGCGACACAATGCGGCCCGCTCGCTCGGAACCGTGTACTTCCAGTCGACTTTGACAATGTCGACAGCCGAAAGCATTCGCTCCACGTCCGGGGTATAGGCGGTTACGTCGTCCAACGCGATCCTGAAACCCTCCTCACGCAGACGATTGCATACGCAATGGAGTTCGGGGCCAAGCGCACTTGTTTCCATCACCTCAAGCACAAAGCGCTCCGGCGGAAGTAATTTCAAAGCTGGCGAGTAAAAAAATTCATCCGGGCAATTGAGAAAACAATCTTTCCCGTTTAGCACATCGCCAAGACCCAACTCGCCGAGCGACGCCCCAATGACGGCCATCGTGCTTATGACACCGTCCGTGATACGAGCATCGTTCTGAGAGCTGTTACGAAAAAGAAGCTCATAGGCCACCAGCCGACCACCGGCATCCAGAATCGGCTGTCTACCGACGTACTGCTCGGGACAGCCTGACTTTTCTATCTGCATGTTTCTTCTCGCATGCCGGTGCATGGTGCATGGGCTCTGGACATCTTCAATTGCCGCGCTGATGCCTATGTCGGCAGAGCAAGCACGAACTTTAATTTTTGCCAGATAGAAACCCTGGCACGATCTAGCCAAGTCGATACCATCGCGCCAATGAAACATATGCCTATGAAATACAATAGGTTATTCATTTACACGACGACAGACTGCCTCTTTCGAATTTCGAATTTTCCATCTTTATCTGAAAATTCTACATATTTACCGAATTCAGACGTACGATCTGCCGACCTCCGCCAACCGAGATGCCTTATGGACGATCCCATCCTCACCACCGGTGAAGCGGCGCTTTTACTGGGCGTTTCGATTCGTACAGTCCAAACCTGGATCGAGCAGGACGTTATCGACTCGTGGAAGACACCAGGCGGACACCGACGAGTGAGGCGAAGTGCGGTGCTTGCCTTGCGCGAGCGATTGATCGCACGCAACGACGAAGCCGTCATCCCGCTACTCGTCCTGACGGATGGAGAATCGGGATTGCAGCCCATGGAATTATTGAGGCTTGTTCCAAATGCCCGTATTACGACATGCGGCGATGCGCTGTCGTTTCTTATCGAAGCGGGTCATCAAAAGCCGGACGTTCTCATCATTGAAATCGCGCACTCTGATTGGGGTCGCCTGGCCATGCTCAGGCGGATACTCCAATCGCGCCCACTCGCGCATGCGCGGATCGTCCTTATAACGACTATGCACCTGGAACAAATCAAGATCGACGTGGGAGACCATCCTCGAATGCAAGTCCTGCCCCCTACTCACAGCCAGGAACAACTACTGGAGGCGATATCGTTGCCGCCACAAAGGCAAGAAACAGGATTGCTCACGTACCCTGTTCCTACTAATGAGGAGAGCCGTCTGCGCGCATTGGAAAAGTCTCACGTCTTGACCCGCGGTGAGCAGCATGAACTCAATGACATTGTCATTGCCGCCGCCGAATTACTTCAGATGCCGATCGCTCTTGTCACCATTCTCTCATCCGATCGGCAGTGGTTCAAAGCACGTCACGGCCTGACTGTCACTGACACACCGAGAGCTTGGGCATTTTGCAATTACACGATCATGCAAAATGGCATCTTCGTTCTCGAAGATGCCATTTTGGATCAACGCTTCAGCAGCAATCCGCTGGTCACGGAAGAACCTTCGATACGTTTTTATGCGGGGATTGCCATACGCGACGCCGATGGATATCCGCTAGGGGCGCTTTGCGTTCTCGACCGACATCCGCGTTCGATAGCCTCCGAACAGCAAGACAAGCTCGTCGCACTTGCCAGACTCGCATCGGAAAAGATCGACCAATACGCATACCAATCATAACGACACAAATATCGAAAAAAATGCTACCCATCGCCTAAGCTGACCAGAGCCATCCATCCGATGGATAACGCGCCGAAAAATCTTATTTGTTCAGGGTCCATATCCACGCTATTCGTGCCAGCTCACACCACATGACTTGATCATCCCAATATGTTCCGCGGCACGATCCAGCCGCGCTATCGCCTGAAAGCGGATACGCATATTCGACAACTCGCGACGCTTTTCGCTCGTATAGTTCTACAAAGCCCATCGGGTGAGCTGTTATCGGATCGCCGGCCAATGCTCCCACACGACGAGAAGCATACTTACCCAAAGAGGCCTCAGCGACCCCGCAGCCTCTGCACCGGCCGCCCGAATGGCAGCGCAAGCTTGCGGCCTATCATCGCCATTCGTTCCTATCGAACGAACCATCGCCTCCACTTAAACTCAAGCGCTTCAACCAGTGCTGGCGAGAGGCTTATCCGCTTCGTTCTGTGATGAGGGCTCAACTTATGGACTCAGCAAGCCGTCGCCGTTTCATGGCGACAACCCTTCGTGCGCTAGCGTGCATCCCAGTCGCAGGCATTCGCCTGTCGGTTGCTGGCGCGCCCTTCGTGCCGCTGCGCCAGCTGGCCGCCAAAAAAGGCATCCAGTTCGGCTTTGCGCTCGACCCGGCAAAGCTGAATACCGACGCGACCTATCGCGATGTCGTCGCTCGTCAGGCAGGTATCGTGGTGCCCGAGAACGCGCTGAAGTGGCAGTCGGTCCACCCCGAGCCGGAACGCTACGACTTTGCGCCGGCCGATGCCATTGCCGACTTTGCGCAGGCCCACGGTCAGCGCATGCGTGGACATACGTTTTGCTGGCATCGGGCGTTGCCCGACTGGGTTTACCGGACTGTCACGCCGGCCAATGCCGAAGCGGTGCTGACCGCCCACATTCGCACAGTCGCCGGTCGTTACCGAGGCCGGGTCAGCTCATGGGATGTCGTCAACGAAGCCATTCAGCTGAAGGACGGTCAACCCGATGGCCTGCGTAATGCGTTCTGGTATCAGATGCTCGGACCACGCTATCTCGACACGGCATTCCGAGCCGCACACCAGGCCGATCCCGACGCGATGCTTTGCTATAACGATTACGGCCTGGAAAACGACACGCCCGACGGGGAAAGCAAGCGTGCTGCCGTACTCACGATGTTGGCGGGATTCAAGAAACGCGGTGTGCCCGTGCACGCGCTAGGTATCCAGTCCCATCTGCGCGCTGGCGAGACACACAGCTTCGGACCCGGGCTTTCGCGCTTCATCTGGGCCATACGGGATCTCGGGCTGTCCGTTTATGTGACGGAGTTGGACGTTGACGACAGTCGTCTCTCCGGCTCGACGGCCGCTCGCGATGCGATCGTCGCCGAGACCTACAAACGTTACCTCGACCTGATTCTTGCCACGCGTTCCGTGTCGACGATTATCACCTTGGGGGTTTTGGATACGCCACACCGCACTGGTGCTACGGCCACCAGCGGCCCTCTCGCGGAACGACCGCTCACGTTCGGCCCCGACGGCGAGATAAAACCGGCAAGCTGGGTCGTCGAACACTGTTTTGAGCGGGCACCTGCGCATGGCGGCAATTGACTGCCGAACAGCGGCCGGCATACCGAAGAACTAAAAGCCTGTTCACGATCTCCTCGTGCCGCGTGCCGCGTGCCTCGCGCCGCGCCGGGAGCGGTTGGCGCGCAGGCCAAGGAAGAACGACGATGCACCGCATCGATCGACATTAATCCTCGGGGAACCCGATGTCGCTACTCGCATGCATCGTGCTCTCGGCGCGTTTGGCTGCGGCCGCCGCGAAATTCAATGACGCATCCAACGCCGATGCCATTCAACCGATCGCGCTGGCCATTCCCCCTCCACTTCGCTTGATACGATAAGAAGCTTCGTCTGCTGAACGCAGTAAGTCGTCGAGATTCTTTCCAGCTGTCGGCAGGCTGTAGCCAAGACTGGCACCGATTTCCACGATTTGTTCCGAGAGCGCGAAGGGTTCGGAGAGAGTCGATATGATCCGGCGCGCCAGGGCGTTTGCTTCGCTTTCATGACGCACATCGCATTGGAGTACGACGAACTCATCGCCGCCCACTCTGGCCACCGTGGCATTTTCCGGAGCGATCGCAAGAAGGCGTTGAGCGACGCAAATCAAGATACCGTCGCCCCCGGCGTGCCCGTAGCGATCGTTGACGGCCTTGAAGCCGTCCAGATCCAGGCAATGAACGGCAACGTTTCCTCGATGAAAAGCGGCGTCACGAAACGCCTCCCGCAAGCCGAGTCGATTGGCCAAGCCAGTCAACGGGTCATTATGAGCGAGCGCGGCCATGTCCAGCCGGGTAGTGATATGCCGCACGGCAGTGCGATGGACATGCCTTACGGTTTCAAAGCCGCCGAGTAAGAAGATAGTGAATATCACCGCGATAATTTTGTGCGGCAAATCGTTCCACGATGCGGCAGCGACAATGCCCGGACCGGCCGCGAGAATCAATGCGAGGATAGCCATCCGAGGACGGATGGCTATCCGTGCGACGATGCCCGCGCAATAACCGAAAAGTAGTCCCGTCGCCAACAAGTGCAACTGGACGTCAGACCGGCGAAAAATCACAAACGTAGCCATGCCGACCGATAACGCGACCAAGGTGGTCGCTGCGTAATGCGAGGCTTCCCAACGCCGCGCTTCGCGAATACACATGTCATCACGAACGCCACGCCGCAATTGCACGAGTATCAACAGAATCTTGGCGACCGAGGCCAATCCGCCGATGCTAGCTGCAAGCAAGAGCATGGAACTTTTGCTCGATAGCCACGCGAACAAATCCACACCGATCGTGGTCACTCCCATGATGGTGGTCGGGACAAGAGTCTGCGATAAATCGGCAACCAGTGTCTTGTAGACATCTTCCGGTTCACGCCGGAACAATGTCTCAGCGC
Source organism: Rhodanobacter sp. ANJX3 (assembly GCF_014200755.1). GTDB lineage: Bacteria > Pseudomonadota > Gammaproteobacteria > Xanthomonadales > Rhodanobacteraceae > Rhodanobacter. The sequence goes on from NZ_JACHCM010000001.1 coordinate 431,563, forward strand.
GCCAGGTCACTGCGACTCCCTTTAGCCTGCGCGACAAGGAATCGAAAAACCGATCGTGCCTATCGGCCATAAAGCCTTCCAAACGTTTCGTCAACTGTGGCTATTGCCTGGAGGCGCCGCACGCCATATAGGCGGCCGATAAAAAGCAGGGGAAGTTACCTTCCACGCCATCTTCGACGGCAGACGGCGGGCACCCGCAAGAGATGGTTCAGATCGTTACCGCCGCAGTATAAATGCCGATCGACGCGACATGCTTATCGGACATCGCTTGATGACCATCCTCGCCTGCGAGGGTATGCAGAATCATCAGGCCACCACACTGCGCACGAAAAATGCGGGCAGCAGGGCTGCCTGCCCGTCGAGTGCGGGAGAGCTGGACATCAAGCCTCTGCATAACGCTAGATATCCAGCTCACAAACGCGTGCGGCAACGATCGAGCGATGCCGACATTACGGCTTCTTATCGTCGGCAAGACGACTGCATGTATCGGACTTCGTTTGTTTCGAAATCCCGCGCATTGATCGATTTCAGCGTCATGCAGTTCGCCATGCCGACCTGTCCTGGCTGCCGCACGATGTTTCAGTCCTACTCGAACAGCCGCACGGGCACCCCGGAATATGGGCAAATCCGGCGGTTCATTTGTCTTATCCGAGCACGCGGTTGACGTTTTCAGCATCGGCAGACCTCAACATCTGCCGGATCTTGTCGGCAAGCTGTTCCCTGCTGTAAGGCTTGCTCAGCAGTTCCACGCCCGGATCCAGACGGCCGCCGTGAGCGATCACGTCGCGCGTGTAGCCGGACGTAAAGAGCACCTTCAGGCGCGGCAGGATAGTGACCGACTGCGCGACCGTATCGGGACTGCGAAGTGGGCCCGGCATGACGACATCCGTCAGTAGAAGATCGACGTGGATGCCGCTTCGAACGAGCTCCAGTGCCTGTGCGGCGCTATCTGCCTTCAATACCTTGTAGCCAAGGCTCGACAAGGTATCGACGACGGTCGACTGCACCTTCAGGTCGTCTTCCACGACGAGAACGGTTTCCATCCCGCCGAGCGATCTGACACTGGCTTCCACTGCATCCGGAGGCATGGCGACGACGGGTTCAGTGAAGCGCGGGAGATAGATCCTGACGGTCGTGCCGTCACCCGGCTCGCTGGAGACACGGATGTGTCCCCCGCTCTGCTTCACGAAAACGTACGCCATTCTCAAACCCAGCCCGTGCCCGCGCCTTCCGGCTTCGTCGTGAAAAACGGTTCGAATACGCGCTCGGCCACTTCGGGTGGCATGCCGGTGCCCGTGTCGGTCATGGCCAGCATGACGTATTGCCCTGCGGGTACGTCGGGCATACCGGTCACATGGCGATCATCGAGCACCGCGTTCGCCAGCTCCAGGGTCAGCCTTCCGCCGAACGGCATCGCGTCGCGCGCGTTGATCGCCGGATTCAGGACGAAGTTCGCGAATTGGTCGACATCGACGCATGTGCTCCACAGCTTTTCCGCCACGACGGTTTGTATCTCGACGGCTTTCCCCCAGCGCGCGCCGAAGAATATCTTCCATGCCTGCAATAGCGGGGACCAGATCGATCACGACCGGTCGCAACGGCTGTCGGCGCCCAAACGCGAGGAGCTGCGCAGCGAGCTTTGCCCCACGCTCCACCGCATCCATGGCCCTACCGAGCCGCTCACGGGTCCAAACGTCGCCAGAGTGACGGTTTTCGAGCAGCTCCAGGTTTCCGCGCAACATCGGTAGAAGAATGTTGAAGTCATGGGCGACACCGCCGGTCAGTTTGCCGATGGCCTCCATCTTTTACGACTGAACCAAGGCCGTTCTCGTTTCTTCCAGAAGGCGGTTCGACTCCCTGCGCTCGGTGATGTCCCGCGTGATCTTGGCAAAGTCCACAATCGTACCGTCGTCGCCACGTATCGCATTGATGACGACCTGCGCCCAGAAGTGCGTACCGTCTTTTCTGACGCGCCATCCCTCGGCGTCGAAGCGCCCATCGCGCGCTGCTGCTTCCAAAGCGCGCTGAGGCAACCCGGCAGCGACATCCTCGGGCGTGTAAAAGCGCGAAAAATGCGAACCGATGATTTCCTGCGCCGCGTAGCCCTTGATCCGCTGGGCACCCAAATTCCAGTTCGTGACCGCCTCGTCCGGCGAGAGCATGAAAATCGCATAGTCGGTCACGCCATCGACCAGCATGCGGAATCTGCGCTCGCTTTCAAGCACCGCATCGTGCGCGCGCTTGCTGTCGATCATGTCCCGCACAATCCTCGCGAAGCCGTCGATCTGGCCGTCTTGCGCATACAAAGCGGTAAGAAGTTCGCTGGCCCAAAACACCGTGCCGTCCTTGCGCACCCGCCACCCTTCCGTATCGTGGCGGCCGACCTGCCTAGCCCGCTCCAGTCCTGTCGCGGGTAAGCCTCTGTGTCGGTCACCTTCCGTGTAGAAGTCCCCTATCGGTTGTCCGATGACTTCGTCGGGTCGGTATCCGTGGATAACTTCTCCCCCGGATTCCACGTAAGCACCCGGCCCTCCAACGAGATGGCGCTGATCGAATAGTCGGTGATCGATGCCGCCCACTTGCCCAACCAATCCGTGGGCGGGATGGCCGAGGAATGTTCTTGGCGCATGTCGTGATTTTCCGTATGTCGATCCTCGGATTGTCTTGATCGGGATGGTACAACGACGCTATTCGCAGGGCGTTTTTGCCCGCATCCCGGCGTCATCGCTCGGTAGTGGACCGACGTCCACTCCTCGCTCCTCAAAGCCGGCGCCAGCCATGGCAATTCCCCGAGTACCCTCGCGCGCGCAAATCGCTCCCAGCGTGGGGCACGGGGAGATCGTCAACAGGCTCTGAGGCTGCATCGGCTTATGCCGCCGCCATATGACGGCAGCCCAAGCGCGCTAAATTCTTTGCCGTGTTGCTAGCCGACGGGTCAGCCGTTTTGCCTGGCCGCTGAGGCTGGATGACAGCTGCCGCGGCAGGAAGCTCCATGGAACAACAGCCGGCTCAATGGCTGACTTTGGCAGCACCGCGTTTTCCGACGCGGCATGAGCTTTTCACATCCACGAGCCTCACCGGCGCTCGCGGATGGATCAATTGGACTGACCACCGGCGCATGGCGGACAAACCACGGACGTTGCCGGTTTTGCTGGCGGTGCCGCGCTGGAGGGTGTTGTTGTCGCCGACGCTTTCTTGGCGGTAGCCGTCCATACGGTACTGCCGTCGCTCTGGTATCGGGCCGTCAGCTGCACCTCATTGTCCTGGTAGACGATGATGGCTGGCGAGGTGCTATCAAGAGCCGCCGCAAGCGGCTGTGTCGGTGTCGACACGCGTCGCGCATCGGCACCCAACGGCAGTACCAGAAAATGACCATTCGCCGTGGCCACCGTTGCGCGTACGGTGCCGACCAGATCGTTGACCTGGATGTATTTGACCTTGTCCTGTACGAACACGTAGACGCGCCAGCCGGGCGCTGCACTGACATTCGTCATCTGCGGCCATGACTGGCCCAGGCTTGGCTGTGGCTGACTGGCTCCAGCCTGCCGCTGTGCTATGGCAGGCAGCGCCGCGATGCTGGCGATCAAACCCACCAGCAATGATGCACGCCGTGCATTGTGTCGAATCATGGTGTCACCTCTATCGGGTCATTCGCATACAAGCGTTTAGGTATCGAGGAATTCTAACCAGCTGCCGTAAAGCGTGCCGTGTCTTTTTCCGTTTTGGAAGCCGGTCACGATCTCACCGTGCCGCGCGCCGGGACGCGAGCCAACCGCCACGCCCCGCAAGCGCGCAAGCCACGCAAGCCGGCGCCAAGCACAACCGCCTGACGACCGCTCGATAAAAACGCGAGATACGGAGAGATCATAAACAGGTTCTTACGCCGCACAAACAGCGCGTCGGCCTTTATGCGCGGCGTAGCCGGCATCGAGCTTGACGTCCGGCGCATCCAGCAACGACACGCTAAGGCGCTGCCACCGCTTGTTGGAGCGCAACCTGCCCTGGTGAAGGCTGGCACGATCCCGCATGCCGGCGAGGTCCAGGCCCAGGGCGCCGAGTCGGGATAACAGCAGATGGCTGCTTTGGGGTAACGCGATCAGCAGGGGCGGCGCCGTGGGCGGCTCGGGTTCGCCGACCACGACCAGCACGGCCCAAGGTATATCGCGCATCGGCCCCACCAGGGCCACCCGAACGTAGAGACGGATACATGGTGTAGCGGGCGATTGCATCAGGGTATAGGCCACTGCCTCGCAGGCCAGCCGATAGAGTGTCCACTGCGCCCCCGGCGCCAGCAGTGCAACCCGTTCCGAAACATGGTCATCGAAGGTGATGCCGCATTCTTCGAGGGTGTCGGCGATCGCGCCGCCCCGAAGCGCCGTCAGCAAGCCTAGGCGCGGCCACTTCCATGGCGCAGGAAGAAAACTGCCTTGCACCGAGGACGTGAAGCGCCGGACCAGAACCAGCAGCGTGCGAAAGTAATGCAGCTCTTTTTCGGGCAGCATGTCGCCGACACGCTCCAGCAGCCGTCCGTAACCCTCCTGCATATACTCGTGGGCCTGCCCCTGCATTTCCATACCGCGGCGCAAGCGCAGTTCGCCCTGGTGGATTTCGCGCTGCGCCGCCTGCCGAACTTGCACCTGGTCGGTCGCCAGCTGCCGCTCTTGTTCATTGAGCCAGTTCAGTCTCGCACCGAGCGGCAGCAACACCGTGAGAAAAATGGCCATGAAATTCTGGGCGTTGATGACCCCGGGATCGTACTGGGCAGGCATGCTGAGCATGATGCCTATGCTGGCCGCGGTACCGCCGACGGCCGCACCTTGCCAGCCGTAGCGCACGGCCATCCACGCCACCGGCAAAAACAGGGCCATGCGTGCGGCTTGGCGCCAGAGGTCCCCGGCGACACCCGCCCCCATCGCGGTCAGTACGCCGACGCAAGCCAGGCCGAGAACCACACCCTCGAGCAGCAAACGGCTGCGACCCATCTGCCGAAGCAAGCCACTCCATGAGTCCGCCCGGCGAACGGCTCCGACGACGGCCAACGCCAGCGGCACCGCCGTGAGAGAACCGAAATAGGTTCCCAACAGGTAGCGCGGCGCCCACAGCCGGACCCAAGCGGGACCGTTATCCCCCGGCTGAAACTGCAGAACAAGCTGCAAGGTGCTATCCGCGGCGCAAAGCAGAGCGAAGGCAAACGTGCAGCCGACCAGCGCCACCATCTGCTTGGCCGTGACCGATTCGAGGATCCGCTTGCCGGACACGGTGCCCGGGAGATGCGCCCGCAGCGGCCATGCGACACCCATGGCAAAAGCCGATATCGGAACCAGATGCAATAACGACCCACCCCAACCGTATTGATCGAAGCACGCATAAGCGACGGGTGCGTATGCCACCACGTTCGCCATCAACAAGGTCGGCCAGAAACGGCGCGGCAAGAGCAGCACACCCGCTAGCCAGATGCCGTTCTGAGGCATCCAGTAAGCAAAATAGGCCATGGACAGGCCGCGCACCAGCAGGTACGTCCCGCAGAACAGCGCGGCGACGAGCAAGTGCTGCTGCCATCGCGTCCTCAACCCCTTAAGCATGCCGGTTTCCCTCTGCGAAATGAACGGGTTGCCGCTTTATCACCGGACTCTGAAAGTCGGTAAATATCGTCATTCCCTTCGGGCTTCTATTAGCCTGCCGACTTTCATCGTGTCAATGCGAAATAGTCTTAAGGGCCGGTTTACGATCTTCCCGTGCCCCGCGCCGGGAGCTGTTTGCGCGCAGGCCAAGGAAGAACGAGGGGAGTGGACGTCGGTCCACGACGGAGTGATTCGGTCCACGACGGAGTGATGACGCCGGGATGGGGGCAGGCAGCCCCTGCCCGCAGGGTTGCCACCGAGCGGCCGCCAGGCGGCAGGGTGCGGTTTGACTCGCCAGCCAGGCAAGCCGGCGCCACGCCCTACCACCTGACGGCCGCTCGATGACAACGCAAGGTACGGGGAAACCGGGAACAGGCTCTTAGGGCTCCATGAAGAGCGACGAGGCTCGCGGCATGGCGGCGGCACCTGCCGCGTCTTGCCAATCGACGGCTTCAAAGGTCGATGCCCCGGCGTCCGGCTTGCAAAGTCCCGCTGGCTCGATCGGTTATCGCTTCGCTGTTCAACCGCGGATGCACGGTGCTGCCGTCGGCCCGCTCACGCTTTGCGGCCAACACGTCAAGCTCGTTGATCGAGCGCTGTCAAAGCGCCGCGACTCCATCGTGTGCGCGACCCAGGCATGCGCGTTCCGCCCAGGTATTTACCGTCCTGCCCGCCTCGCGCGACCACACGTCGGTCACGGTCGATCCAAAAGAACGGGATACCGGCAGAAGAGCATTTGCAGGGGCCACGAGCTCTTCTGCCGCCGGCTCAATCTCGCCGACACATCCCGCTCCGCGGAATGCGGAAAACAGGCCAACACGGTCCGCTGACTCCGGGCATGCACGCGAATGTATGCGAGATTACGATCCGTTGGTTTGGCTAGGACGTTGTTCGGCCAGAGCGAAAATCTTCATGCCAACGAGCATGGCGACGACGAACAGCATCGCTCCAAACTCACCGCTGCCGACGCACACGAGCGCAGGTCCAGGGCAGAAACCTGCCAGACCCCAGCCGGCACCGAACATGGCGCTGCCAGCAAGCACGCGGCGGTCAATGCGGCTTGCGGTCGGCAGCAACATGGCGGCGTCAAACAGACTGTATTTGCGCCTGCGCGCCATCGCGAAGCCGACGCTGCCGATGGCGATGGCGCCGGCCATGACAAACGCCAGTGACGGATCCCAGTTGCCGGCGATATCGAGAAAGCCCAGCACTTTCGCCGGGTTGGCCATGCCGGAAACGAGCAGTCCTGCGCCGAATATCAGCCCAGCCAACAGCGCATTGAGAATCGGCATGTCAAAACCCCAGCAGATGGCGGGTAACGAAAACGGCGAAAAAGCCCATCGCCATGAACGTCACGGTGGCGGCAAGAGACCGGGCCGAACCTCGTGAGAGGCCGCACACACCGTGACCGCTGGTGCAACCAGACGCATAACGGGTGCCGATGCCGACGAGCAGGCCGGCCACCACAAGCACAGGGGGCGATGACGCAATCGTGACTGGCGGCAGTGCCGTGAACAGCTTGAATATCCAGGGCGCGGCGAAAAGTCCGAGCACGAATGCGGCGCGCCAAGCACGATCGCTGGATGTCGTGTCGAGCAGGCTACCGATAATCCCACTGATGCCGGCGATGCGGCCGTTCCCGAGCACGAGCAGCGCTGCCGCGAAGCCGATCAATAAGCCGCCGACGAGCGCGGAAAACGGCGAGAAGTGGACCAGGTCGACACTCATTTCAGGCGCCCTTTGACCTTGCCGCAATAGAGCTTCGACAACGTCTGCATGATGCTCAAGACTTCGACGCTCGCGAGGTTGTAGTACATGTACTTTCCCTCGCGCCGCGCACTGACGAGTCCCTCCTCGCGCAACACGCCAAGATGCTGCGAAAGGCTCGGTTGATGAAGTCCGACCGCCGCTTCCAGCTCTCCAACGTTGTGTTCGCCTTCGATCAACTGGCACAGCAGCAGCAGACGGTCCTCCTGCGCCATGGCTTTGAGAAGGGCGCAGCATTTCGTCGCGGATTGCCGCAGCACGTCGAGCGCGGCGGGCGATAACGGTGTGCTCATGAATCGGCGTCCTTCTACCTGACAATCATCTTGACCTACAATATATGAAAATATATATTGTTTTTCAATGTATTGATTGGAGCATGCGATGAAGCCACTGGTAGAAGCGTTCTTTGATCGGACCACCTGCACCGTTACCTATGTCGTCCACGCTGGCGATGGCTCTGCGTGCGCCGTGATCGATTCGGTGCTTGACTACGATCCGAAGTCCGGCCGTACTTCGACGCAATCGGCCGACAAAGTCGTGGCATTTGTGCAGGCACGCGGGCTGAAAGTTGAATGGCTGCTGGAAACGCACGCCCACGCGGACCATCTGTCGGCCGCGCAATATCTGAAGGCACGACTGGGAGGAAGGATCGCCATCGGCGATGGCATTCGCACAGTGCAGGATGTATTCAAGCGTGTCTTTAACCTGGGGGCGGACGTGCCGGCCGACGGTCAGCCGTTCGATCATTTGTTCGCTGCCGGCGAGACGTTCCAGATCGGCGAGCTGAGTGCACAAGCCATGCACGTGCCCGGACATACGCCGGCTGACGTGGCGTACCAGATCGGCGATGCCGTGTTTGTCGGCGACACGATGTTCATGCCGGACGTAGGTAGCGCACGCTGCGATTTTCCGGGCGGCGACGCGCATGCGCTTTATCGCTCAGCACGCAAACTGCTGTCGCTGCCTGACGAGACCCGGCTTTATACATGTCACGACTACCCGCCGCAGTCGCGTCAACCGCAATGGCAAACCACAGTGGCAGAGCAGCGCAAGAGCAATATTCATCTGCATGACGATAGCTCGGAAGATACGTTCGTCGCGATGCGCATGGCCCGCGATCAGACGCTTGATATGCCTGCGCTTATTCTTCCGGCCGTCCAGATCAACATTCGTGCCGGCTCATTGCCTGAGCCGGAACACAACGGCACGCGTTATCTGAAAATCCCACTCGACGCGTTGTAGAGCACGCATTCACGCCGAAAAAGCTGCTGTCCACTCAAGAGGCCATGGCCAGAGGAAATCGAAGTTTGCACGGCCCATTTTTCTGGCCGGCTGGAGACGTTCACCGCCTCGCCCGGGAAGGGTCGACTCAGGGGCGATGGGCCGATCGCTCTGTGTCGCTGTTCGGCCATCTGCGGACAATCGCCCTTTCAGCTGGATCGCAGCAAAGCGATCGGTCACGGACGCCGCCTCCGGTTCGAAAGCGCACTGGCTTCGATACGCCAACTTCGTGAACACCACGCGTCCCCTTCATGGCCCGTAAAACAGCCCCAGTTCGCGTTTGCTTGAGGTTAGTTGGCTTCGGCGAAGCCGATCAGCAGCGACCGCCGTGCGTGATTCATCCGAACGAAAGCGCTCCGATCTTTCCCGCCTTATCCAGTGCGATACCGAACTTGAGCTGACTGCCCGGCCCGAAATGGATCACGTAATCTTGAAACGTCACGCCGGCATCGGTGTGCGTGCCCTTGAACACCAAGGCTGTGGGCTTTCCGTAGCCATTGAACTCATCACCTAGACGCTTGGCCAAGCCCGTCCTCATTTTTTTCGCGAGTTTGTCTGCGAGATAGGGAGAGTCCGCATCACCGGCCTGCAATTGCACGAAGTAAGCATTGACCTTTGCCGTGACCAACGGATTCTCGCCCTGAGCCGGTCGCATCGCATCTGCGGCGATAGTGGGATTCATATCCTCGAAGATCGCCGTCGTAATCATTTCGCCGGGTTCCGGGTGGTCCACGAAGTTGGTGAAGGCGATTGCCTGCATGTCCTGACGCGGGAAGTACTCGTTCGCAGTGGTGAACCCCAGCGAGCCGCCTGTGTGACCCACGCGAGGCTGGCCGTCAATGTTGTCGACAAACAGACCTAGGCCGTAGCCAGCGTCACCTTGTTTCGTCTTGACCGAGCTGCACATCAGTGTGAAATCGACCGGCGTCACGATCCTTCCACCGCGTAGAGCGAGGTTCCATTTCTGGAGATCATCGACGGTCGAGACCAGGAACCCCGCGGCCCAACCCACCGAGGCGGCGATGGTACGCGCACGCGTGATCTGTCCCTTCTCGCGGTCGTAACCGATCGCCATACCGGGCAACTTGCCCTCTTCCGCCACGGTGGAGGTGTGCGTCATGCCCGCGCGATCGAGCAGATGAGTCTGGAGGTAGTGCCCATATGTCTCGTGCGACACCACCTCAATGACTCGACCGGCCAGGATGTAGCCCGTGTTGGAGTACGACCAATGGGTGCCGGGTGGGAAGTCCAGTGGTTTGTCGGCGACGTACTTCATCAGTTCGTTGAAGGTCGCCGGCTTATCGATCGCCTTGGCTGTATCGACCGCATCGATGTATTCCGGCAAGCCGCTGGTGTGCGAGAGCAGTTGTCGCAATGTGACTTCGTCGGCGTGCGGGGCGTTTGGCAGGTAGACGGAGAGTTTGTCGTCGAGATGCAGCTTGCCGGCCTCTTGCAATAGCAGGATCGCCGCAGCGGTGAACTGCTTGGTAATCGAGCCGATCTCGTATTCGGTAAGCACCGTGGCTGGTTTATGGTTCTCGCGATCGGTCAAGCCGTATGCGTGGCGATAGACGACGTGGCCGCGCTCGGCGACAAGGATCGTCACACCGGGCGTACCCGTACGCTGCATGATGGTTTGCACGTCGGCATCGATGCGATTAGCCAGTTGTGCGTCGAATGGCCGTGCTTTGACCGGAACGGGGGCCGCGGCGGCAGCGGTCAACGACAGGCAAAGTAAAGGCAGTGTGGCGATAGACCTCAGCATCGGATGGACTCCTGATTAACACTCGTGGGCAGCGACGTAAGACTTGGAAATCGACTGTTCGGAGCGAATACCGTGCCAATCGCACGAATATGAATTCCGATGACGTTTCAATGCATTACCGCTCACCGCAGCCTGCGGGCGTTGTCCGCGGACACTATTGGAAGCTTGGCGGACACTCATTTATGCGTTAGTGATCACCCTCCACCGCCATCTACACCAGCCACGGCCCTACCTTCCGGCGAGCCCCGCCTTGAAGGTTAGTCTTCAGGAGCTGCTGATAGAGTTCGGCTTTGTCAGGGCGAAAACTGATGTTGATTTGCGTCGCTGTCCTTCCCGAAAACGGCCGTCCGCAACAGGCGGTTTCGGATCGACTGCGGTCTGACGCGAATCGGTTTCTGGCAAGCAACGTATGTAACCATCGACCACTCTGAGACATTCCCGATTGGCGACAATCACCGACTGCAGATCGACATCGGAAAGACAGATCTGATGCATCTCAACCCAGACCATTATTTGCAGACTGCCGCCGGTCGAGTCTTTACGGCAGACCGCCATGCCGCCGCATGGGAACGGTTGTATACGGACTTATCTGCGGCGCTCCTGGCGCGCCCACGACGGATAATCATGGTCATCGGTGTGCAAGGCGCGGGCAAATCTACCTGGACGAGGAAATGGGCAGCGCAGTCGAACGACGCCATTTACGTCGATTCAACGTTCGCCACCGCGAATCGCCGTGCACGGGTAATCGAAATTGCCAAAGCCGCTGGAGTCCCGATCCGTGCGGTATGGGTGAAGGTTGACTTGGAGACCGCGCTCCGCCGCAACAAGAGCCGAGCGGCCGACGAAACAGTTCCCGATGAGGCCGTCGAAAACGTCTTCAGAATCTTCGAACCGCCAACGTGTGGCGAGGGTTTCTGTGAGGTAGTGATTCTTGGCGATGAGGTCGACTTTGTTCAGCAGGTCGGAATCACCTCAACGGCCGCTAAAAGTCCTATTGAAAAGACATGATTGCAACTTAACCACTCGGATTGCTGACAATCTCACTTGGTCCAGCATCTAATCAGACGATCATCGGGAGCTTAAGTTTTTGCTACACCGCGCCGTCATAACAGTTGCCAGATAGTGGGAAGAGAAAGATGGGCATCAACATCAATCCGACAAACGCGACGGCGTTAGCCGCAACGCCAGGACTCAGCTACGTAGCGCTTGCTCCATTCGAGGGCGGCGCCACGAACCCTTCGACTGCGGCGGCGACCGCTGTGACGCCCGTCGACACAGCGGCCAACGAAGCGTTCATGAACAAGTGGAGCGGCGTCGAGGCTATGATGGCGGCCAACGGTCTCGAGCCCGCCGCACTGCAGAATCAGACCTCGCTGAGCGCCGCTGCAACGACACTTGCGAAGTACCAACAGGCACTCGACAGCAATGCCCGTACGGGTCAGGATGCCCAAGCGGTGGCAACGGCACTCGTTTCGTCGATGCAACAACTCATTCTCCAGCGGCCCGATCTCGCCAATGCGAAGTTTGACTTCCAGTCGGACAACGGCGCGATTAAGGTAACGTCCGGCACGCTTAGCGATAGTGACCGAGCGTGGCTGCAGAACCTGCTGAACAGTAACGGCTCCCTGGTTCACGCCGTCCAGTCATTTCACAACGACCTCGTGGGCGGATATTTGGCCTGGGCAAATGCCGACGGCAATCCGCTGACCGACGCTCAGTCCAACGCGATCAGCAAGCAGGCAGACGACCTCGTCAGCTTCATGAGCCTGTTCAGGCAAATGGGAGCCAGCAGCAAGGTACCCAACGCGGACGATAAAGACATTTATGCCCTCAACGGGGCGAAGATCGATCTAACGCAGGATCCAGGCAATGCCGTGGGTTTTCTGAGCTTCATGCAAAGTGCGCAGGCCGTCGCGAATGGAGCCGACGTTGCAAAAACACCCGTGGGCAATTTTTATAAGGCCGAAAAATTCAACATTTTCGAGCAAAACCTGAACAATTCCTGGGCGATACGAATCCCGTTCTTCCCTTCTGACGCGACATCGCTTGGCATGCATGAGACTGCGTGATCCGGCCAACGGCTCCTAAAGGTCGGTTTCTCCTCGATGTTGAGTGCAGATATCGCATCAGCGTTTGCCGCGCCCATGTTGCCTGTCCATGAGTGACCGTCTCTAGGCGGATCGATTGACTCTTCGGGGGGCGATCAGCGGCTGTAGTGAACAACCGAGTCCTCTCGGGAAGTGTTAGCCGCCGGATGTTGCACGAACGGCGCCATCACCCTCGAAAGTCACATCAGCCCGCGCCGGTCAAGATTCAGCCCCCAGAGTTATACCCTCATGAGCTCGGTCCGCTATCCCCTCAATGCATGCCCATCGCGCGAGGGCTAAAAATATTGCAATCTTCAGGCTACATATTTCGTCAATATGTAGTTCGAAGGTTACAAATGCCTACACCACATAACCCTCCCGCCGCTGTGCGGCGCGTCCTGCGCAAGCACGGTGCAGACATCAACGATGCCCGTCGGCGGCGGCGGCTGCCAATGGCTATCGTCGCAGAACGTGCCTTCACATCCCGCTCGACCCTGCAAAAAGTCGAGGCTGGGAACACCAATGTCAGCATCGGCATTTATGCTAGCGTCCTTCAGGCGCTCAGCCTGCTCGACGGTTTGGGCCAGATCGCCGACTTCGGCAACGACCCGGTTGGCCAAGCGCTGGCCAGCGCGGAACTGCCCAAGCACGCGCATCTCAAGCGAACAGCCGGATCATCTCGCGATGGCTGACTTCGAGGTACATATCGACCTGAACGGCCGCACGCGCCCTATCGGCCTGGCGAGGAGCAATCGCGTTCGAGGCACGGAAACTATCCTCTTCGAATATGATGGCGCGTGGCTCGCCGATCCAGACCGGTTCTCACTTGAGCCTGCCCTTGCCCTGACCCGCGGTTCCTTCGCCCCTCCGCCCGGACGGGTGACCTTCGGCTCCGTATGAGACTCAGCGCCCGACACATAGGGGCGCCGTCTTATGCAAAGGGCGCCGTCTTGCCGAACGCGAAGGCCGCGCTGTTCGCACCCTTGCGGAAAGCGATTACCTGCTCGGCGTCGCCGACGAGACCCGCCTGGGTGCCCTCAGATTCCGCTGGGCAGGCGAAGAAACGTTCCAAGCGCCTATCCGCGTCGGCGTCCCAGCCCTGATCGAACTCGGGCGGCTGCTCCAGATCACCGATCCATCGCCAAGTTTCCGAAGGAGACCGACGACTACAGCATAGAAACATGGGAAGAGATCGCACTGCGGCTGGCCGAGCAGTCCGGTATTACCACGCCGCACCATGAGCTGATCGAAGTCGCAAGCAAGGCTGTGATGCTGTCCCGACGCTTCGATCGTTCCGGCTCGATCCGCGATCCGCATTCCTTTCCTGTCAGCGATGGCGATGATGCATGCCAAGGACGGTGAGCGCGGCAGCTATCCGGAGATCGTCGACGCTCTTACGCAACATGGCGCGCAGGGGAAGACCGACGCTCATGCCCTCTATCGGCGGATCGTCTTTAACGTGCTAATTTCCAATGTCGACGACCACCTGCGCAACCATGGCTTCCTTTGGCTCGGCAAGACGGGGTGGTCTCTTTCTCCCGCCTATGACCTCAATCCTGCGCCCACCGACCTCAAGGTACGCGTGCTGACGACGAACATCGACCTCGACGAGGGCACCTGCTCGCTTGACCTGCTTGAGTCGGCTTCGGAGTTCTTCGGCCTCACACTGCCGCAGGCACGCACAATCATCAAAGAGGTCGCGACCGTGACCGCGACGTGGCGTGCAACCGCCAAGGCCGCCGGTGCGCGCTCCGCCGAAATTGACCGGATGGCCAGCGCCTTCAAGCAAGATGATCTAAAACGGGCGTTAGCGCTATGATGCAGACCATCGACTGCAGCTGCCCCCCGATCAATCGACTTGTTTCTCGGTGCAGTAATCATCGCTACTCCAGCACGGGCACAAGGTGCCAAGGCGCACTGAGTTCGCCGTACGCCTGAGGGCTTCGATTGCGGTTAGCAAAACCTTTCCGATCAGACGCTCAGCGACATCAACCGCATCGGGCTATGTAAACGCAAAGGCATGGAAGAAACCGGTGCAATACTTAGCAATGCGTCTGGGGTCGTAAAGTGCAACAAGAAAATATCGTGCAAAAAATATGGAACTTATGCCACATCCTTCGGGGTGATGGGGTGAGCTATCATGAATATATATCCGAGCTTACGTACCTCTTATTCCTTAGAATAGCCGCCGAGAACGAGACTGAAAAGCTTATCCCTGATGGATATCGCTGGGATGATATCGTGGGATACACCGGCGGCGATCTTCTTACACATTATCGAGACGTCCTGACGTTCCTCGGAGGGCATGCAAATGACGATCGGGTCCGAAAGATCTACGCTTTCCCGACGACGGTGTTCTCCCATAGTGAGAACCTCCGAGCAGTTATAGACGGAATCGACAGGCTCGATTGGGGCTCCATCTCAACAGACGCGATGGGTGGCATTTACGAAGGTCTCATTGCGAAAAATTCACAGGATGCGCGCTCGGGAGCCGGGCAGTACTTCACGCCTCGAGCACTCATCGATTCTATCGTTCGCCTAGTCCAGCCGAGGGGTGGCGAACTGATCCAAGATCCAGCCGCAGGCAGTGGCGGCTTTCTCGTATCTGCCAACGACTTCGTTCTCGGACGAACACAATCGAAAACTGCTAAGCGAAGCTTGCCTCGTTTCGAGGGGATGGAAATTGAGAAGGGCACCTACCGAATTTGTCTAATGAACGCATTTTTGCACGGGTTGGATCTACGGCTTATCCTGGGTGATGCGCTCACCGTCGACTCTGCGAATTTGACGGATCCGGACGTCATCTTAGCCAACCCTCCGTTCGGCGCTCGTGCTGGTGGTGCCCGTCGGCAGCGGCGCGACATTCCCTTTCCTACTGCCAACAAGCAACTCGCGTTTCTCCAGCACATCTATCTTGCTCTGAAACCTGGTGGCCGGGCTGCGGTGGTGCTGCCGGACAACGTGCTGTTTGAAGATGGTGTAGGGAGAAAGGTTCGTCAGGACATCCTCGAGAAATGCAATCTGCATACCATCATTAGGCTTCCGACGGGCATCTTCTACGCCCAGGGAGTGATGACCAACGTGTTATTTTTTTCTCGGGGCGAAAAGCCTCGGGGAAATACCAAGGAAACATGGATCTACGACATGCGCACGGGCATGCCAGCGTTTGGTAAGAAGCAACCGCTCGCAACGGCACACTTCGAAGAGTTTGAGGCTTGTTTCGGTCCCGATCCGCTCGGGACAAGTCCTCGTCAGGACCTCGGCGAGCAGGGTCGTTTCCGGCGCTTCACGCGTAAACAAATCGCGGCGCGCAATGAGAACCTCGATATCGATTGGCTACGCGCAGATCAGGACAACGCTGGCACGAATGCGGAGCCCGAAGAGCTCGCTGCCCGGATTTCACAGCTCCTTCGCGCCGCCATCGAACAGATTGACCTGCTAAGCGATGAGCTGAGCGCAGAAGGAAATGATGCGCGATGACGTCGCTGCCGCAACATTGGGTTACTGTTCCCATCGGCGACATTTGTGACCTCGTGAATGGGCGCGCGTTCAAGCCTTCAGAGTGGTCGGAAACGGGCCACCCAATCGTCCGGATTCAAAATCTCAATAGACCGACGGCCTCATTCAATCATTTCGAAGGGCCGATCGATGACCGCTTTGCCGTCGATGACGGAGACCTGCTGTTTGCATGGTCAGGTACCCCGGGCACATCGTTCGGAGCGCACTTGTGGGAAGGCGGCCCCGCCGTATTGAACCAGCACATTTACCGAGTAGACTTCGACCGAGAGCTTATAGACCCTGTATTTTTCAAGTTTGCAATCAATGAAACTCTCGACGAGCTCATCGGCCAAGCCCACGGCGGCGTCGGACTTCGGCACGTCACCAAAGGTACGTTTCAGAAGACGAGGATCAGCCTTCCTCCCACCAATGAACAGCGCCGCATCGCTGCAGCGATTGCAGCTTACAGCGATAGGATCGACGTAACCTACGCTGGCGTTCAAACCGCGCTTTCCGCGAGCGAGGAATACAAAGAAGCCGTTCTAAGAAAAGCGTTCGAGGAGAACCCCGGCTACAAGGGGAAACGCCCGGACTACCTGCCCCTAGTCGAATTGGTTGATGAAGGACCCGCGAACGGCTGGTCTCCAAAAACTGGCCCGGATGCCACCGGCCCGCTAGCACTACGACTTACCGCAACGACATCAGGATACCTGCGGCTCGACGAGGCTGCGGTGAAGCGCGTTTACGAGCGACCGCAAGACGATTCGAAGTATTGGCTGAAGTCAGGCGATCTGCTGGTTCAGCGAGCTAATGCGCTTGAGCATCTTGGTGCGACGGCAATTTTCGACGGGCCTGAGAAGACCTACATCTATCCTGATTTGATGATGCGTTTACGGGTGGGCGACGAGAGTCGGCGTCGCTATCTATGGCGCTATCTGAATTCCGCTAACGCCCGCCGCTATCTTCGCGAACATGCCACCGGCACTGCGGGGAATATGCCGAAGATAAGCGGTGCGACCCTTAGAGGCTTGCCAATCCCCATTCCTCCAGGCGGAAATTTCCTCGAAGCCGCAGATTTTATTGATCGTGAATTCGCAACGATTGAGATTATGCGGCAAACAGCAGCCGACACACTGGAGACACTACGGCATCTTCAAAAGGCAATATTGAGCAGGGCATTTCGTGGCGAACTGGTGCAGCCTGCACCGAGCGACGAACCCGCGGACCTTCTCTTTGAGCGGATAAAGCGAACCAAGAACGCTCAACCTCCCCGCCGACGTCAACGCATTGTGCAGCCGAAGCGCAAAACGCACACTATCAAAAGAGGAGCCCTCATGTCGCAAAAGAGGAGAGCCGACGTCACGTCTGACTATCTCAAATTGACGCTAGTGGACATGGGAGGGATCGCTTCTGCCAAGGAGCTTTGGCGGAGAAGCGAGATGATCATCGATGAATTCTACAAGCAACTTCGGCAGGAAATAGACCGGGGCGACGTAGCGATCGGCAGCACCAATGACGAACTGGTGGTCCGACATGCGGCTTGATTGGTTAAAGATCGGTCAGTTCAAGAATCTCGTTGATGTCCAAATCGACTTCGACGAAGGCGAGCTTTCCACCGTACTTGTTGGGGAGAACGGAACCGGAAAATCGAACGTGATCGAGGCATTAGTCACCATTTTTCGTGACTTGGATTTTGGGGAGCAAACATCCTTTTCCTACGCTATTGCGTATAACTGTCATGG
The DNA here is from genome assembly GCF_014200755.1 of Rhodanobacter sp. ANJX3. Lineage (GTDB taxonomy): Bacteria > Pseudomonadota > Gammaproteobacteria > Xanthomonadales > Rhodanobacteraceae > Rhodanobacter. Next base: position 449,324 of record NZ_JACHCM010000001.1, read on the forward strand.
GCATCGGATCGAAATTGAGAACTCGGCTGAGGATGGCGCGTTTTCCGTGAAAGTTGACGGTAAGGCGAAAACCCGATCCGCGTTCAATGCTCACAGATCTACTTATCTACCAGCCAACATCTTTGGTTACTATTCGGGCTCTAGTAGGCGATTGGAGCAGTTGTTCGATAGACACCAGCTTCGATATTATAAAAGGGTGATCTCTCCCGGTTCTTCGGCGGCAGACATTCAGAATCTAGATCTTCGCCGACTGTTCTATTGTCGACCGGCCTATGGCCAGTTAGCACTATTGAGCTACTTCGCTTTCGGATCCGACTCCGCAAAAACGTTTCTGAAAAAGCATATGGGCATCACTGGTTTTGACAGCGCCCTTCTCGTCCTCAGGAAGCCCCGCTGGGCTGATGGCCGCTCTTCGGCAGCCAATGTAAAGGCAAGCGATCAAACGTTCTGGAACTCGTCAGGGCTGGTTCGAACGCTCCTCGACAAGCTGTGGAATCAAGCATTAGCGCCGATCGCCGACCGCGCTCGGGAGCAAGACGACTACCGTGCAAAACCCACCAATGAAGAGCAAGTATATATATTTTTGAAAGACTTGGCTGCGCTGAACGATATAGCGCGTTCATTTGAAGACGAGCGAACATTTTTCGCACTCCTTGAATCACTCGACATTTCCGACTTGATTCGTGAGGTGCGCATCTGGGTCGATAAGGATGACATTGAAGGGGAAATTCCCTTTCACGAAATCAGCGACGGTGAAAAGCAGCTTCTGAGTGTGCTTGGCCTGATGCGCTTCACGAGTCAAGATGAAAGTCTCTTCCTACTAGATGAGCCGGACACTCATCTGAATCCAAATTGGAAATGGGACTATTTGCATTTAGTGAAGGACGTGGCGCAACGCGGCGAGAGCCACATCATCCTCACCACTCATGACCCTTTGACAATCGGAAGCCTCAAAGCGTCTCAAGTCCAGGTGATGGCACGATCTAAGGATGGCAGTGTCTCTATAAGGCCGCCAGAGGTTGATCCCCGTGGACTTGGTTTCACTAGCATCCTGACACAGATATTCGGTCTTCCTACCACCCTTGACCCAGATACTCAGCAAGAACTCGACGAGCGCAACCAGCTCCTGCGAGTGGATCCACGCAACACTCTCCAGGAACATAGACTGCTGGAATTAACCGAGCGGCTTAGGAGACTAGGTTTCGTTCTCGAAGACCGAGAGCCAGAGTACGAGTTGTTCCTGCGCGCTCTCACAGACCTCAAGCATGAAGGGCGGAAGGCACTATCGCCGGAAACGATCGCACAACGTAATCATGTAGCGAAACTGCTGCTGACCGAGATCATGGCCCCTAAGGGCGATCGCCCATGATCTACGTCTTTCAAGATGAAACGAAAATCCCGGCAGCTTGGCTGGCAAAAGTTGCTGCCCTGCAGATAGCTCTTGATCAGCTCGATACGAAGGCCAAGAGAAAGGCCTACATTGACAGTAAGATGGGAATTTGGGGAGAGGTTAAAGACCTTCTTCTTCAAATGTCTCACAACAAATGTTGGTATTCTGAGGCTCCGGATGCCGTTTCGGATTGGCACGTCGATCACTTTCGGCCGAAACTAAGAGCCTTGGATGAAGATAGAACCGCCCACGATGGTTATCCGTGGCTGGCTTTCGACTGGAAGAACTACCGGATCGCCGGCAGCTATCCAAACTCGCCGCACACTGATGGCCAAGGCGCTACAAGAGGAAAATGGGATTACTTCCCATTATCGAATGGCTCGGTAAGAGCAACCTGGGACCAGAGAAGTACGGCAAGCGAAACGGTCCTTCTCCTCGATCCAGCCAGTAAGACGGATCCGAAGTTGATGACATTCGACGAGGAGGGTGTGCCAATCCCTGTCGATCCGGCCAATGCCATTGTGAAGAAGCGGGTCGAGACAACAGTACATTTTCTTTATCTGGACAGTCCTCGTTTGGTGTCTGCTAGAAAAAAGAAATGGCGAGAAATTTCCGATTTGATCGAGGAGTACCGCCTTGCATGTCCTGATACATATGAAGCTTGTACGCTCCAGGATCATCAACGAGTAGAGCGGTTGATAGAAAAGTTGAGCGCTGCCGCCGGTCCAAAAGCCGCTTACGCGGCAACAGCTCGCGCCTGTCTTCGCGCGAACGGCCTTGCTCTCTTCATTGAGGCGGTCGAAGAAGCAGCCGCCGCCTAAGGGTTCTACCCCGAAATCACGGACGGTTGTGAAAGGGTGGAAAACTTCAATTCCTGCCTGGCGGTCCTTCGCCGCATTCTTGGGTTATGGAAGCGCTCGATGTATTCGAACACATCCGCTCTTGGGGTATCGAGTGTTGGATAGGTCATGCGATAAATCCGTTCGCGCTGGAGCAGGCCGAAGAAGCCCTCGCAAGCAGCGTTATCGCCGCAGTGGCCAACCGCGCTCATCGAGCACACCAGCGCGTTGGCCAGCAATTACTTCCGATAATCACCGCTTCTGAACTGACTACTTCTATCCGAATGCAGGATCACCGGTTCGTTGTGTTGTCGCTGCCATACAGCCGTCTGTACGGCCCGGATCACCATCTGCCGATCTTGCCGATGGTGCATCGACCAACCCACCACCCGATGGTCGAACAGGTCCAAGACGACGCATAGATAAAGCTTGCCTTCCCCGGTTTTAATCTCGGTGATGTCCGTGACCCATTTGGTTTCCGGCTCCAGTGCGGTGAAGTCCCGTTCCAGCCGGTTGCGTACGCCTAGCGGTGTGAGTGCCGGCCGTGCTCGCATCCGCTGACGCTTCGGGCGCGGCCAACCCTGCAAGCCATCAGCGGCCATCAACCGAGCCACGCGGTTCAGGCCGACCCGCTGACCTTCATCGGCTAGGTCTTCCTGCATCCGGCCGGCACCCAGCGTGCCTCGGCTGTCTTCGTGCAGCTCACGCATACGCCTCAGCAAACGTACATTGTCGAGCTGGCCGGCGCTAGGCAGACGCCGGCTCCAGTCGTAATAACCGCTGGCCGATACCCGCAGGCAACGGCACATCAGGCGGATCGGGAACTCATCGCGGTAACGTTCGATCACCTGATACCTCAGGATGATCCCTTGGCAAAGAACGTCGCCGTTTCGCGCAAAAAATCCCGTTCCTTCTTCACCCGCGCCAGTTCGCGCTTCAAACGCGCCAGCTCCTCATCCCGTGGCGTGCCCGTACCGGCAAAGGCGCTATTGCCTTGACTCCCGGCCTCACGCCTCTAGCGCGTCAACAGGTTGTCCCGGATCCCCAGCTCACGAGCAACCTGGGCACAACTGACGTCCGGTTGCCTCGCTTGCTCAAGCGCACCACGCTTGAACTGCACACTGAACTTTCTTCGCTTCGACATGAACACTCCTATCGGCCTTCATCGGCCTTCTCGTAAGTGTCAGTGAAATCGGGGGGTGAACCCATAGTTCAACGATTTATGGCGTACGTGGGCGTACAAATTGATACTGCCGGAGGGGTTAAAATCACTCCCACTCGATCGTGGCAGGCGGCTTACCGCTGATGTCGTAGACCACGCGGGAAACGCCGCGCAGTTCGTTGATGATGCGATTCGATACCCGGCCCAGAAACTCGTACGGCAGGTGCGCCCAGTGCGCGGTCATGAAGTCGATGGTTTCCACCGCGCGCAGCGCGATGACCCATTCGTAGGCGCGCGCATCGCCGACCACGCCGACCGACTTCACCGGCAGAAACACGGCAAACGCCTGGCTGGTCTTGTCGTACAAGTCGGCCTTGCGCAGTTCGTCGATAAAGATCGCGTCGGCCTGCGCCAGCAGATCGGCGTACTCGCGCTTTACCTCGCCCAGAATGCGCACGCCCAGGCCGGGACCCGGGAACGGATGGCGATACACCATCTCACGCGGCAGCCCCAGCTCCACGCCGATGCGGCGCACCTCGTCCTTGAACAGCTCGCGCAGTGGCTCGACCAGCTTGAGCTTCATGTGCGCCGGCAAGCCGCCGACGTTGTGGTGGCTCTTGATCACGTGCGCCTTGCCGGTCTTGCTGCCGGCGGACTCGATCACGTCGGGGTAGATCGTGCCCTGCGCCAGCCATTTCACCGCGCCCGCGCCGTCGGCGGTGAGCTTGGAGGATTCCTCGTCGAAAATCTCGATGAACAAACCGCCGATGATCTTGCGCTTGGCTTCCGGGTCACTGATGCCAGCGAGCGCGTCGAAGTAGCGGTTCTGCGCATCGACGCGGATCACCTTGACGCCCATGTGCTCGGCCATGGTCGCCATCACCTGATCGCCTTCCTTCCAGCGCAGCAGGCCGGTGTCGACGAACACGCAGGTGAGTTTGTCGCCGATGGCCCGATGCAACAGCGCCGCGACCACGGATGAATCCACACCACCGGAAAGCCCGAGCAGCACGTGGTCATCGCCGACCTGCTCGCGCACGCGGGCAATCTGATCGTCGATGATGTTGGCTGCCGTCCACAGCGTTTGGCAGCCGCAGATCTCGGTGATGAAGCGCTTCAGCAGCGCGCCACCCTGCTTGGTATGCGTGACTTCAGGATGGAACTGCACGCCGTACCAGCGCTTTTCCTCGTTCTCCATCACCGCAACCGGAATGCGGTCCGTGGTGCCGGTGATGACGAAACCCGGCGGCGCCTTGGCGACGTGGTCACCGTGGCTCATCCACACGTCCAGGCGATGACTGCTGGAGTGATCGGTGAGGTTTTTGAATAGACGGCTATCCGCAACGATATCCACTTCGGCACGGCCGAATTCCCGAGCGTCGGCCGCTTCGGTGGCGCCGCCCAGCTGCGCGGCCATCGTCTGCATGCCGTAGCAGATCCCGAGAATCGGCAAACCCGCATCGAACGCCTGCTGCGGCGCCTTCGGCGCATCGGCCAAGGTGGTGGACTCGGGCCCCCCCGAAAAAATGATGCCCTTCGCCCCGAAAGCAGCGATCTCTGCCGGGTCGTGATCCCAGGCCCAGATTTCGCAATACACGCCGATCTCGCGGATGCGCCGGGCGATCAGCTGCGTGTACTGCGCGCCAAAATCGAGAATGAGGATCTTGTCGCTATGGATGTTGGTCATGGGTTGGCGGCTTGGGGATACGGGCGAATGGAAATTGCGGTTCAGTGCGCTTGGCTGGATTTGCAATAAGCGAGGGATTAGGGGTGAGTAGCGAGGGCTCGGCAACCGATCCCTAAGGAACGTCGATAAAGAGCACGTCAACATGCGCCCACTGACTAACAGTTCAAACAAGTAGCGAAGGACGCCGCTTATCGCGCCCTCGCTACTCGCCCCTCATCCCTGCCCCATCAAGAATTCAGCCGGTAATTCGGCGCTTCCTTGGTGATCTGGATATCGTGCGGGTGCGCTTCGGTGACGCCGGCCGAGGTGACTTTGACGAACTGCGCCTTGTGGCGCACGTCCTCGATATTGGCCGCGCCGAGGTAGCCCATCGATGCGCGCAGTCCACCGATCAGCTGGTGGATGATGTTGCGCAGCGGCCCGCGGTACGGCACGCGACCTTCGATGCCCTCGGGCACCAGCTTGTCGGCGTCCGCCTCGTCCTGGAAATAGCGATCCTTCGAGCCGAGCTGCATCGCGCCGATCGAGCCCATGCCGCGGTAGCTCTTGTACGAACGGCCCTGGAACAGCTCGACTTCGCCGGGCGATTCCTCGGTGCCGGCGAACATCGAGCCCAGCATCACGGTCGACGCGCCGGCAGCGAGCGCCTTGGGGATGTCGCCGGAATAGCGGATGCCGCCATCGGCAATCAGCGGAATCTCGTCTTTCAGCGCGTTGGCCACCATGTCGATCGCGGTGATCTGCGGCACGCCGACGCCGGCCACCACACGTGTTGTGCAGATCGAACCCGGACCCACGCCGACCTTCACCGCATCCACGCCGACGTCGAGCAGCGCACGGGCCGCGTCGCCGGTCACGATATTGCCGGCCACCACCTGCACCTGCGGATAGTGCTTCTTCACCCAACCGGCGCGTTCGATCACGCCCTGCGAATGGCCGTGCGCGGTGTCGACCACGAGCACATCCACACCGGCTTCCACCAGCGCAGCTACGCGCCGCTCGGTATCGCCACCGACGCCGACGGCGGCACCGACCAGCAAGGCTTCCTGCTGATCCTTGGCGGCATGCGGATTGTCACGCGCCTTCTGGATGTCCTTCACGGTGATCAGACCGCGCAGCTGGAAGTCGTCGTTGACCACCAGCACTTTCTCGATGCGGTGCTTGTGCAGCAGCAGCAACACGTCGTCCTGGCTGGCGCCTTCGCGCACGGTGACCAGCTTTTCCTGGCGGGTCATGATGTTGCGTACCGGATCGTCGTGCTTGCGCTCGAAGCGCAGATCGCGGCTGGTAACGATACCGACCAGCTTCGAACCCTCCACCACCGGCACGCCGGAGATGTTGTGCGCGCGGGTCAGTCGCAGCACTTCGCTGATCGACGTATCGGGCGTGACGGTGATCGGGCGGCGGATCACGCCGGCCTCGAACTTTTTCACCAGCCGCACTTCCGCCGCCTGCTGTTCCGGCGTCAGATTCTTGTGGATGATGCCGATGCCGCCGCACTGCGCCATCGTGATGGCGAGTCCCGCTTCGGTCACCGTATCCATCGCGGCGGAGACGATAGGAATGTTGAGGCGCAGGTTGCGGGTGAAACGGGCGGAGGTGTCTACGTCACGCGGCAGCACGATGGAGTGGCCGGGAACCAGGTAAACGTCGTCGTAGGTCAGTGCCTCGGCGAGGATGCGCATGCGAAAGTCCCGCTGCAAAGAGGGAATTATACGCGGGTCATCGTGATGCTCGCCAGATCAGCGACTGAACATTGCCGTACTTAGTTGCAATCGACTCCGTGGGAAGCGTGCGCCTCGGCGGCTTCCAGGGTGTTCTGGATCAGTGTGGCGACGGTCATCGGACCCACGCCACCGGGCACCGGGGTGATCCAGCTGGCGTTTTCCGAGGCCGCCTGAAAATCCACGTCGCCGACCAGCCGGCCGTCCTCCAGTCGGTTGATGCCGACATCGATCACCACCGCGCCGGGCTTGATCCATTCGCCTTTGACCAGCCCCGGCTTGCCGACCGCCACGATCAGAATATCGGCCTGGCGTACGAAACTTTCCAGATCGCGGGTGAAGCGATGACAGGACGTCGTGGTGCAGCCGGCGATCATCAGCTCCAGCACCAGCGGGCGACCGACGTGGTTGGATACCCCCACGACCACCGCGTGCTGGCCGCGCACAGGGCGATCGGTATGGCCAAGCAGGGTCATCACACCGCGCGGCGTGCACGGCCGCAAGCCGAAGCGGCGCAGCGCCAATCGACCTACGTTGATGGCTTGAAAACCGTCCACGTCCTTGGCCGGGTCGATGCGGTCGACCAGCGCGTCCTCGTCGATATGCTCCGGCAGCGGCGACTGCACCAGGATGCCGTGCACGTCCGGATCGGCATTGAGGTTGTCGATCAGCGCGAAGACCTCTTCCTGACTGGTATCCGCCGGCAGGTCGTGATCGAACGACCGAAAGCCGACCTGATGACAGGCCTTGCGCTTGTTACGTACGTAGACCGACGACGCGGCGTTGTCGCCGATCAGAATGACCGCCAGACCGGGCGCGGGAAGCCCCTGCGCCAGGCGTTCGGTGACGCGACGCCCCACGCGCTCCAGCAGTTCCTGCGCGATGCGTTTGCCGTCGAGGATGCGTGCGCTCATGGATATGCCCGGCCGTAAAGTCCGCCATTATCCCGGCTGGACGACGCGCTTACAAACCGGCCGTGGTCTGTAGCGACTCCAACGGCATTACGTAGGTTGGCGGTGCGGGTCTGTCTCGTGAGCATGCGCCCTCGCTACTCGTCCCTCGCACCTTTCCCTTCATGCTAGCCGGAGCCTGACAATGCCAACCGACTACCTCGAACTGACTCTGCGCAGCAGTCGTATCGACATGCGCTCGGGGTAGATGCCGCGCTCAGCCTCCGACGGCGGCACACTGGCGTGCAATATTTTCGTAGCCGCCGAACGTGGCATCGGCTCCGCAGCCGGGACAACGTGGATCGCGCGCCAGCTGCAGCTCGCTGAAGCGCATATCCAGCGCATCGAAGCAGAGCAGACGTCCGACCAGTGAGTCGCCGATACCGAGGATCAGCTTCAGCGCCTCGGTCGCCTGCAGCAGCCCGATCATTCCCGGCAGCACGCCGAGTACCCCGGCCTCGCTGCAATTGGGTGCGTCGGCAACGGACAGCGGTTCGGGGAACAGGCAGCGGTAGCAGGGAGAATTGTCTCGACGCGGATCGAACACGCTCACCTGCCCGCTGAAACGCTCCACGGCGCCATAGACCATCGGCAACTTGACCCGCAAGGACGCGGCGGTCAGCAGATAGCGCGCAGCGAAATTGTCCGCGCCGTCGATCAGCACATCGTGGCCGGCCAGCAGACGCTCGACGTTGTCCGCCTGCAGGCGCTCCTCATGCGTCACGATGCGCACGCGCGGATTGAGCGCCTGCAGCGCCATGCGCGCCGACTCGGTTTTTTTCATGCCGACGCGCGCATCGGCATGGATGATCTGGCGATGCAGGTTGGACCGTTCGACCACGTCGTCGTCGATCAGAGTCAGCTGACCGACGCCGGCCGCGGCCAGGTACAGCGCTGCCGGCGAACCCAGGCCGCCTGCGCCCAGCAGCACCACTTTGGCGTTTTGCAGCTTCGCCTGTCCGGCCTCGCCGACTTGGGCCAGACGCAGCTGGCGGGCATACCGTTCGCTCGCATCCGCGTCGAGACCACTGCGGGAAATCGGCAAGCCCTCGCTTTTCCAGCGGCCAAAGCCGCCGGCCACCGAGCTCACTCGCCGATAGCCCATGCGCCGCAGCGATTCGGCGGCCAACAGCGAGCGCTGCCCGCTGCCGCAGATCAAGGCGATCGCCCGATCGCGATCGGGCTCGGCCTGTTCGATGCGCAGCTCGAGAAACCCGCGCGACAGGCCCAGCGCGTTGGCGGGCATGCCCGAGGCACGCTCCGCATCCTCACGCACATCGATCAGCAGGCCGCCTTGTGCCTGCGTGGTCAGCGCCAGGGTAGGCGTGATCTCAGGGATGGTTTCGCGTAGCGCATCGAGCCAGCCGTCGCGATTCAGGGGTTCGTTCATGCCGCCAGTCTACGAGATGTCGACCAGCGCGCAATCAAGTCCGCTCAGCGCGTGCGCTTGATCAGGTCGCTGACCCGGCGGCGAGCCTTCTGCTGCTGCTCCTTGGTCAGCACTTTCTTGCGCCCCGCATACGGGTTTTCGCCTTCGCGGAACGCGATGCGTACCGGCGTGCCTTCCAGCTTAAAACGCTTGCGGAAGAAGTTTTCCAGATAGCGCTGATAGGCCGGCGCGATGTGCTTCGTGCGGGTGCCGTGGATCACGATGGTCGGCGGATTGGTGCCGCCCGGATGCGCAAAGCGCAGCTTGGGCGCATGACCGTTGACCAGCGGCGGCTGGTAGCTCTCGTAGGCTTTTTCCAGCGTCTTGGTCAGCTCGGACGAACCCATCTCCTTGGTCGCCGAGAAATGAGCGCGTACCACGGCGCGCATCAGCTCGCGTAGACCGGAGCCGTGCAGCGCCGAGATATGCACCTGCTTGGCCCAGTCGACGAACACCAGTCGACGATCGAGCGCACGGATGCATTCGTCGCGCTGGTACTTGTCCATGTCGTCCCACTTGTTCACGGCGATGACGATGGCCCTGCCCTCGTCCATCGCATAGCCGATCAGGGTGAGATCCTGATCGGCGAGATTCTCGCGCGCGTCGATCATCACCACGACCACCTGCGCCGCAGCGATCGACTGCAGCGTCTTGATCACGCTGAATTTCTCCAGCGCTTCTTCGACCCGCGCCTTGCGGCGTATGCCGGCGGTGTCGATCAGCGTATAGCGCTTGCCGTCGCGCTCCAGCGGCACGCGGATCGGATCGCGCGTGGTGCCTGCCACGTCGGAAACGATCAGCCGTTCTTCGCCGAGCAGGCGGTTGATCAGCGTGGATTTACCGGCGTTGGGGCGACCCACGATGGCCACGCGGATACTGCCGCTCTCGCCGTCGCCTTCGACCGCACTTTCTTCGTCGACCGGCAGCAGCGGCAGGATCAGATCGATGAGATCTTCGGTGCCGCGGTTGTGCGCCGCCGACAGCGGCACGGTGAAGTTGATGCCGAACCCGGCGAACTCGGCCAGGGCGTTCTGCTCGTCCAGGCCGTCGGTCTTGTTGACCGCGGCGATGATCTTTTTGCCGGTGCGGCGCAGCTCGTTGAGGATCACATGATCCTGCGGCAGCAGGCCGTCGCGCGCATCGACCACGAACACCAACACATTGGCTTCTTCGATCGCCAGACGCACCTGCTTGGCAGTCAACACATCCATGGCTTCATCGACACCGGACAGACCGCCGGTGTCCACCACCACGAACGACCTTTCCCCGGTACGGCAAACGCCGTAGTGGCGATCGCGGGTGACGCCCGGCATATCGGCCACCAGGGCGTCACGACTGCGCGTCAATACATTGAAGAGGGTCGATTTACCGACATTGGGGCGACCAACTAGAGCGACGACGGGCAGCATGGTGTGTACATGGTCTCCGCGATCAATGCGCGGATAGACGATAAGCGCCGATATGGCCCTTTACATCTTCAACGTAAACAGTATCGCCAACCACCAGCGGCTGGGCGCGGATGGCCTTTTTCTTGGACAGACGCTCGCGCGCCGCCAGGGCGCCGTCGCCGATCTGCAGCCAATGGATGTAGCCTTCCATATCGCCGACCACGACATAGTTGCCCTGCACGGCAGGACCGGTCAGCCAGCGATACTTCAGCGCGTCGCTCTTCCAGATATCGGCACCGCCGGTCTTGTCGAAAGCCCAGACCTGGGAATCCTCGTTGACGCCATAAAGCGAATTGCCGCCCAGCGCCAGCGAGACGAAGGTGGAGAAGGGATGGGTCCAGATTGGACGGCCGCTGGGGCCATCCACGGCCAGCAGGTTGCCGTGATAAGCGGCACCATAGAGCACCGCGCCGTCGAGCAGGATCGAGCCGTCGGCATCGTCGAGGCGGTCGATTTCGGTACGTCCCTCGCCGCTGGCGAGCCTCTGCTCCCACAGCTTGGAGCCGTTGTCCAGACGCAGGGCGACCAGGCGACCGTCGTCGCTGCCATAGAAGATCACGCCGTTGGCCGCCAGCAGCGAGCCGTTGCCGCGCAGGCTGAGCAGCGGGACGGTGTCCTGGTCGTAAACCCAGCGGCGCTTGCCGGTGGCCGATTCCAGCCCGTAGATGCGGCCGTCCTGCGTACGTGCGATCACCAGATCGCCCACGATCACCGGCGAAGCCAGCACTTCGGAGGACAACTCGGCTTCCCAGCGCGGGCTGCCGTCTTTGGCGTTTACTGCGTAGACGTGACCATCGAGCGTGCCGACGGCGAGCAGGTCGCCGACAACGGCCGGGCCACCAGCGTAAAGCGCATCTTTGCGCTTCTTGTCACCCCAGCCGAACCAGCCCTTGGTGCGCGTGCTCTTGGTCCAGATCGTCTTACCGGTGGCCGCATCGATAGCGGCCAGCTTGCCGTCGGTGCTGTCGGCGTAAAGCACGCCATCGACGACCGACGGACGCAGGCGTGCGCCGGTCTCGCCGGCACCACCGCCGACGCGCGTTTCCCAAACCCGGGTAACCTGCACGGTGGGCTTGAAATCCTTGGCCAGCGGCGTCGGCGGCTGGACATTTTCCTTCTTGAACGAATGGCAACCGGCAAGTCCCACCAGCGAAATCAGCAAGACGCGTTTCATTATTTCAGCTTTCATGCACCCTGCTTCCCGGCCACGGCCAAATCATCGAGTTTCATCTGCAGCGCACCGCGTTGCGGCGCCTGCTCTTTCAGCGCCGACAGCGCGGCCTGATAAGCCTTGCGCGCATCGTCTGCGCGCCCAAGCTTGACCAGCACATCACCACGGAGTTCCTGGGCCAGGCCCTGATAGCTATTGGCCGGTATCGCATCGAGCGTCGCCAGCGCGGCCGTGCCGTCATTGCGCGCCAGCTCAACCTGCGCCTTGCGCAGCTGGGTCAGCGACTTCAGTACCGGGTCCGTGGCATGGGCGACTGCCCAATCCAATGACGCCTCGGCCTTGTCCAGCTGTTTGGCCTGCACCTGCTGCTTGGCCCGATCGCTGACGGCAAAAACCGCGTACGGCGATTTTTCGTAGTCTTTCATCAGCTGATCGACGATGGCGTTGGCGGCCTCCGGCTTGTTGGCAGCTACCGATACCTGGGCGAGCTTATACAACTGGGCCGCATTGGCCTCGTTGCGCGCCTGATGGTTACGCCACTGCTGCCAGCCAAAAATGCCAACCAGGCCGATGGCGATGCCCACGACAATCGACAGCCCGTTCTCGCGCAGCCACTTTTGAACGAGTTCGCTTTGTTCGTATTTGTCGTATTCGTCAAATGCCATGAATCATCCTTCAAAGTCACTCGATCACCGGCCCGTGCTCAGGCCGCGCGAGGGATGGAAGTAAAAGCCGCTCGTCTCCGCCGTGAGGCGAACACACGGTGCGCAAGCATAACCGAAAAGGGCCGCTCGAAGCGGCCCCGGTATGGATCAGAGGCTGGCCGCGGAGGCCTTGCCGTCCTGCACCTGTACGCGAAAATGCGCTACGTTGGCATGCCGGAAATCATCCAGCCCGACAGGCTGGCCATCGATGCTGATCTGCGCGCCATTGGCATTGCCGATGCGCACATCCAGCGGCTGATCGCTGTGATACGTCTTGCTGCTTCCGGCCGGCAGCAGGCCGTATTCGAGCCGCTTGCCGTCCTTGCCGATCACTTCGACCCAGCTGGCGGCGTCAACCGTGACGCCGAGGCTGTGACTGCCGGTGCCCGTATCCACGGCGACCGGAGCAGCCGACTTGGCCGGCTGCAGGTTACCGCTGTCCATGCTGGGAAAAGGCGCCATCGACGCCATCAGCGGCTGATCCTGGGGAGCCGCTGCCACAACACTCGGCGGCGGTGCCGGAATCTGCGCCACAGCGCTGCTGCCGGCGGACGCATTCGCCGCGTTTGCAGTACTGCTGACTGCAGCAGGAGCGTCCTGCTGCGCCACCGGGGCCGCATCGAGCGGCGCCAAGTGGGTCAGGCTGCGATCCATCGTGCCGCGCACGCCCAGCCAGATCATGGGCACCACGATCACAGCGGTCAGCACCACGTAGGTCGCTGCCGTGGCGTAGCGATCCAGCAAAAAGCGCGAGTGCGAGATGCCGCCGGTAGCCACCAGCGGCGGCTCGACCTGCTTGATGCGATCGAGCTCGACCTGGATCGAGGCGTCGTTGATGCCCAGAAACTGGCCATATTTGGTGATGTAGCTGCCCAGATAAATCTTCGAGTCGATACCCTCGTGCATATCCTGTTCAAGCTCGCGCAGCACGCGCACAGGCAGTCGCAGCGAACTGGCGCACGTCTCGATACTCAAGCCTCGCGCCTCGCGTGCCGCCTTCAGTCGGCTGCCAAAACTGATGGCCTGCGTCGCTGCTGAAGTCGCGTCCATATCGAGCAGGTTGACCCCGAAAAGATCGGGCGTGCTCTTGCCGGGTTCGGTCGGATCAGGCTGCATGGAAGTCATTGGCTGACAGTGGTATTGAGGGCGCGCGCCTGTTCCGAATCCGGGAACTGGGTTTGCAGCCGAGTGCGATAAGTAAGGGCGCCATCCTGGTTGCCCAGATGAGATTCGATATCGTAACCGAGCTTCAATGCCGCCGCCGTTGGCGTCCCCAGCGCATCGAAGCGCTGAATGAAAGCCCGCGCCCGGAACGCATCGTTATTCAGATAGAGCGCTTTGGCAAGCTGAAATAGTGCTTCGCCGTTATTGGCGTTGCGCGCAATGGCATCGCGAAAGCTCGATTCCGCGGCTGCCACTTCGTGGTTGCGCAGTTGGCAGATGCCTTCGTTGGTCAAAGCAATATCAGGCGTCTGGTAAAACGGATCGGCGATCGCCTTCTGAAAATAACCGTAGGACTCGGCATAGCGACCGGTCGAGCAAAGAAATAAGCCCAGGTTGTTGTTCGCATCGCCCTTGGTTGGCTCCAGTGCGACGGCCTTGCGATAGTGGATCTCGGCCTGGGCCGGCTGATTGATGCGTTCATAGACAACAGCAATCACCGTATGCGCGGGGGCGTAGTTCGGATCGAACTGCAGGGCTGTCGTCAATTTGGCCAAGGCTTTCTGCAGATCACCGCTGGCCAGATAGCGCTGCCCCAGCTCGGTATGCACGCGGGCGGCTTCCACCGCCTGGTCCGCCTTGCTCGTTTGCGGCATGTTCTTGCCGATGGGGTTGCTGTCGGTATGCGTGGTCACGCAACCGGCCAGCGGCAGCAGCAGGCTAAGCATCAGCGCGCGATTAATGCGCATGTACGCTTTCCTCGTCCTGTTTCTTGCGGATATCGGCGCTGCGTCGCGTGCGGTCGGTGACCTGCCCCGCCAGCTGGCCGCAGGCGGCGTCGATATCGTCGCCGCGAGTGCGACGCAACATGGTCAGCACGCCCGCATTGAGCAGCAGCGTCTGGAAATCCCGGATATCGGTGGCGCCTGAGCGCTCGAACCGGGTGCCCGGGAACGGGTTGAACGGAATCAGGTTGACTTTGCAGGTCGGCAGCTTGCGCATCAGCTTGATCAGCTGTCGGGCATGCTCGGGCTGATCGTTGACGCCCTTCATTAAGGTGTATTCGAAGGTGATCGAAGTGCGCGGCTTACGCGCGACCCAGCGCTGGCAGGCGGCGATCAGATCCGCAATCGGATAGCGTTTGTTGAGCGGCACCAGTTCGGTGCGCAGCTCGTCGTTGGCCGCATGGAGTGAAACCGCCAGCGAGACGTCGATGGCGTCGGAAAGTTGGTCGATCTGCGGCACCATGCCGGCGGTCGACAGCGTCACGCGCTTGGCAGCGAGGCCAAAGCCCAGATCGTCGCGCATCAGGCTCATGGCTTTGACCACCGCGTCGAAATTGGCCAGCGGCTCGCCCATGCCCATCATCACTACATTGGTGATGCGGCGATTCTGATGGGTGATATTGCCCAGATATTTCGCCGCCACCCACACCTGCCCGATGATTTCGGCGGTCGACAGGTTACGGTTGAAACCCTGCGCGCCGGTCGAGCAGAACTGGCAGTTGAGCGCACAGCCGATCTGCGAAGAAACACACAGCGTTCCGCGCGTGGGCTCGGGTATGTACACGGTCTCTACCGCGTTGCCCTTGTCCATGCCCAGTAACCACTTGTGCGTGCCGTCGGTGGCGGCCTTGTCGAGCATGGTCTTGGGTGGACCGATGTAGCACGAGTCGTTGAGCTTGGCGCGAAGCGCCTTGCCCACGTCGGTCATGTTCTCGAAGTTATCTTCCAGGTCGTGATAGATCCACTTCATCACCTGCTCGGCGCGGTAAGGCTTCTCGCCGATCTGCGTAAAAAAGTCGCGCAGACCCTGCCGATCGAAATCGAGCAGATTGACCTTCGCGATCTTTGCGTCAGATGAAGTGGTGGCTACCTGGTTCATGTTTCTTCGAGAGCGCGGCCAGTGAAGGCCGCTTTCGTTTCCCTGAAATCCAATGATGGAACGACGAATTACCTGGACAGCACGTCGGTCGAAGCGAAGAAATAGGCGATTTCGACCTTGGCGGTATCGACGGCATCCGAACCATGCACGGCATTGGCATCGATGGAGTCGGCGAAATCGGCGCGAATGGTGCCTGCGGCGGCTTCCTTGGGATTGGTGGCGCCCATCAGATCGCGATGCTTGAGCACGGCATTCTCGCCTTCCAGCGCCTGGATCATCACCGGACCGGAAATCATGAAATCCACCAGTGCCTTGAAGAACGGACGCTCGCGATGCACGGCGTAGAAACCCTCGGCCTCCTGACGCGACAGCTGCTCCATCTTGGCGGCAACGATCTTGAGACCGGCCTTCTCGAAACGCGCATAGATTTCACCGATGACGTTCTTGGCGACGGCGTCGGGCTTGATGATGGAAAGAGTGCGCTCGAGCGCCATGGGATCTGCTCCGAAAGGATTTCAAAAAGGCTGTCATGGCCAACAAGGGCCGACAAAAAAGGCTAAACCTTACGTGGAATATGGGTTTAGTACAGGAAAGTTTGACAGATTCTACCGGATACGCAAATCACCTGTCCTTAACAAGGATCACGAATCCAGAGGGATGTTTGACGATGACAAACCGCTCCGCGTATCCTCAAACGATCGTTTGAACCGACCCTCTGCCGCAGGATGATTGTGCAAGTGAACCCGTCCGGCTCCACCAAGGAACGCATATTGGGCGCGGCCGAGTCCCTTTTTGCGCAGCGCGGCTTCGATGGCGCCTCGCTGAGGCAGCTGACATCGGCCGCCGGCGTGAATCTGGCCGCGGTCAATTATCACTTCGGCTCGAAGGAAAAACTGGTCGAACAGATTTTCCGACGCCGGCTCGATGCCTTGAACAACAGCCGCCTGCAGGCCTTGTCGCTGGTCGAGGGGGCCGAAACGACCACACTGGAAGATGTGCTGTCCGCCTTTATCCGACCCGCGCTGGACCTGTCGCACGACGAGTCGGGTTCGTTGTTCATGCGCGTGCTGGCTCGCGCCTTCGCCGAGCACGACGACACGCTGCGGCAGTTCCTTTCCGACAACTACGGCCACGTGATGCGCCAGTTCACTGCGGAATTTGCCCGCCTGCTGCCGCAGCTGACGAAGCAGGAGCTGTATTGGCGCATCGACCTGGTCAGCGGCGCGCTGACGCACGCCATGTCGGGCTTCGGCATGATCCAGCGCAAAAGCGGGGTCAGCGAGATCGAGCACCGCGAAGAGACCGCGCAGCACCTCATCCGTTTCGCCGTGGCCGGACTCAGTCACCCCTAGACCTCAGCCAAGTCCGTCCTCACACCGACATCGTTTCGTACAACGGCCGGCAACGGCCGCACTTTCCCACCCAAGCTTTGCGTTCGTTCTACTGGAGAAGCCAATGACCGCTGCATCCGAGTCACATCCACCCCTGCGCATCCGGAAGGCCGCCGTGCTGGGCGCCGGCGTCATGGGCGCGCAGATCGCCGCGCACCTGACCAACGCGGGCGTCGAAACCGTGCTGTTCGACCTACCCGCCAAAGAAGGTCCGAAGAGCGGCATCGCGCTGAAAGCCATCGCCAACCTGGCCAAGCTGTCGCCGGCACCGCTGGCCGACAAAAACTTTGCGGCCGCCATCATCCCGGCCAACTACGACGAACATCTGGATCATTTGAAGGATGTCGACCTGGTGATCGAAGCCATTGCCGAGCGCATGGACTGGAAGCTCGATCTGTACAAGAAGATCGCGCCGCACGTTTCCGCCACGGCGGTGCTCGCCAGCAACACCTCGGGCCTGTCGATCAACGGCCTGGCCGAAGCGCTGCCGGAGCAGCTGCGCCACCGCTTTACCGGCGTGCATTTCTTCAATCCGCCGCGCTATATGCATCTGGTCGAGGTGATTCCGACCCGCCTGACCGACCCGGCCATCGTCGATGGTCTCGAAGCCTTCCTGACCACCACCCTGGGCAAGGGCGTGGTCATCGCCAAGGACACCCCGAACTTCATCGGCAACCGCATCGGCGTGTTCTCGATGCTGGCCGCGATGCACCACACCGAGCAGTTCAAGCTGGGTTTCGATACTGTTGACGCCCTCACCGGTCCGGCGCTCGGTCGTCCGAAGAGCGCGACGTATCGCACCGCCGACGTCGTCGGCCTGGACACCATGGCCCATGTCATCAAGACCATGGCCGACACCCTGCCCGACGATCCGTGGCTGAAATACTTCAAGGCACCCGCCGTGCTGCAGGGCCTGATCGACAAGGGCGCGCTGGGCTCGAAGACCGGCGCCGGCTTCTACAAGAAGGCTGGCAAGGACATCGTGGTGATCGACGTTGCCAAGCAGGATTACGTGCCGTCCGAGCAAAAGCCGTCGGACGAAGTTGCGGCCATCCTCGCGATCAAGGATCCATCGGAGAAGTTCGGCAAGCTGCGCGCTTCCAGCGATCCGCAGGCGCAGTTCCTCTGGGCCAGCTTCCGCGACCTGTTTCATTATTCCGCCTTCCATCTGGCCGATATCGCCGACACCGCGCGCGACGTCGACTTCGCGATCCGCTGGGGCTACGGCTGGAAGCTCGGTCCGTTCGAAACCTGGCAGGCCGCCGGCTGGCAGCAGGTCGCCGAGTGGATCGACGAGGACATCAAGGCCGGCAAGGCGATGAGCGATGCGCCGCTGCCGGCTTGGGTCACGGACGGCCGTAAAGGCGTCCATTCGAAAGAAGGCTCGTGGTCGGCTGGCGACAGCACCTACAAGCCGCGCTCGCAGCATCCGGTGTACGCGCGTCAGCTGTTCCCCGATCCGATCCTCGGCGAGAAGTTCGACCAGGGCGTCACCGTGTGGGAGAACGACGGCGTGCGTCTGTGGACGCTGGGCGACGATGAGGTCGGCATCCTCTCGTTCAAGACCAAGATGAATACCGTCAACGACCAGGTGCTCGACGGCGTGCAGCATGCGATCAAGCTGGCCGAAGAAAAGCTCAAGGCCGTCGTCATCTGGCAGACCGGCGAGCCGTTCTCGGCCGGCGCCGATCTGAAGGGCGCGCTCGGCCTGCTGAAGGAAGGCAAGTTCGACGACTTCGACGCCATGGTCGCCAACTTCCAGCGCACCAGCATGACCATCAAAGAATCACTGGTGCCGGTCGTCTCGGCCGTGCGTGGCATGGCCTTCGGCGGCGGCTGCGAATTCCAGATGCATTCGGCCCGTACCGTGGCCGCGCTGGAAAGCTATATCGGTCTGGTCGAGGCCGGCGTCGGCCTGCTTCCGGCCGGCGGTGGTTTACATGAGCTGGCCGTGCGCGCGGCCAAGGCCAATCCGGACGACCCGTTCGAATCGCTGAAAAAGGTTTTCGAAACCATCGCCATGGCCAAGGTCTCGGCCAGCGCGTTCGAGGCCAAGCAGCTCGGCCTGCTGCGCGACAGCGACATCATCATCTTCAACGCCTACGAATTGCTTTACGTGGCCAAGAAAGTGGCGCTGTCGCTGGCCGAGAGCGGCTACCGTCCGCCGATGCCGGCGCGCGCCATTCCTGTCGCCGGCGATACGGGCACCGCCACCTTCCAGGCCTCGCTGGCCAATCTGAAGGAAGGCTACTTCGCCTCGCCGCACGATATCGATATCGCCACGCGCATTGCAGACACCCTGTGCGGCGGCAAGATCGAGCGCGGCTCGCTGGTCGACGAAGAGTGGCTGCTGACGCTGGAGCGCAAGCACTTCGTCGAACTGGCGAAGACCGAAAAGACCCAGGCGCGCATCGCCCACACCATGACCACCGGCAAGCCGCTGCGGAACTGACTCTCCGCCGCAAAGGAAACCGTCGTCCCGTCGACTGCCGGGATGACGATCAAAAAATCAACGCACGTCGCCGCGAACCGCGCGACGCAACGGAGCAAAACTCATGAGCAAGCAAGTGCAAGACGCCTATATCGTCGCCGCCACCCGCACCCCGGTGGGCAAGGCGCCGCGCGGCGTATTCCGCAACACCCGTCCCGACGATTTGCTGGCACACGTCATCCGCGCCGTCGTGGCGCAGAGCCCGGGCATCGATCCGCATCGCATTGCCGACACCATCATCGGCTGTGCCATGCCCGAAGCCGAGCAAGGCATGAACGTGGCGCGCATCGGCGTGCTGCTGGCCGGCCTGCCAAATACCGTGCCCGGCGTGACTGTCAACCGCTTCTGCGCGTCCGGCCTGCAGGCCGTGGCCCAGGCAGCCGACCGCATCCGGCTCGGCGATGCCGACCTGATGATCGGCGGCGGCACCGAAAGCATGACTATGATCCCAATGATGGGCCACAAGATTGCGATGAACCCGGCCATCTTCGCTAAGAGCGAGGATTACGCCATCGCTTTCGGCATGGGCATCACCGCCGAAAAGGTCGCCGAAAAGTGGAAGGTCACGCGCGAACAGCAGGACGCCTTCGGCGTGGAAAGCCACCGCCGTGCGCTCGCCGCTCAGGCCGCCGGTGAATTCAAGGACGAGATCACGCCGTTCCAGTTGGACGATCATTACCCCGATCTGATCACCCGCGACATCACCACAGACAGCCGTCTGATCGACGCCGATGAAGGCCCGCGCGCCGGCACCACCATGGAAGTGCTGGGCAAGCTGCGCACGGTGTTTCGCAACGCGCAGTACGGCGGCACGGTGACCGCCGGCACGTCCTCGCAGATGTCCGATGGTGCCGGCGCCGTGATGCTGGCCAGCGAACAGGCGGTCAAGGATTACAACCTCAAGCCGCTGGCGCGCTTCGTCGGCTTTTCGGTCGCCGGCGTGCCGCCGGAAATCATGGGTATCGGCCCGAAGGAAGCCATTCCCAAGGTGCTCAAGCAGACCGGCCTCACTCTCGATCAGATGGACTGGATCGAACTCAACGAAGCCTTCGCCGCGCAGGCACTTGCCGTCATCGGCGACCTCGGCCTCGACCCGAGCAAGGTCAACCCGCTGGGCGGCGCCATCGCCTTGGGTCATCCGCTCGGCGCCACCGGCGCGATCCGCATCGCCACGCTGGTGCACGGCATGCGCAGGCGCAAGCAGAAATACGGCATGGTCACCATGTGCATCGGCACCGGCATGGGCGCGGCGGGTATTTTCGAAGCGCTCTGATCGATTACTGCTGGCCGCAAACCAAAAAGGCGCCGTACAACTACGGCGCTTTTTTATTGCCCAATGTCAGTGCTTATACGCGCTGCCGTGCGCTCAGCTATTGCGCTGCGCCGTATACGCCTGCAGGTGGCTCCAGGCCACGCTGAGCAGCGGCACGTCGATACCGAAGGCGCGTGCGCGCGCCAGCATGTCGCCCACGATATGCCCGCCCTCGATCGGCTGGCCGAACTCCAGATCGCGCAGCATCGAGGCGGTGACGGGCGAGCCATCCTGCGTCAGATTCCTGATCGCCAGCTCCTGCGCGGTAGCCGGTATCGGCAAGCCGCTGGCAGCTGCCACTTCGATACATTCGGCATAAAGCCGCTGCATGAAGTCACGACCATCGTCGGTGGCAACGATCACGCCGACGCTCGCGCGCATCAGGCAGGTGGCGGCAGCCAGCGCGGTCAGAAAGCTGTACTTGATCCAGATGTCCTGAACGATCGTCAGCGAATGCTTGTGTTCAACCTTCGCCTGCGAAAACGCGGCGGCGATGGCGGCGCAGCGCTCGCTGTACGGCTGGCCAGTGCGCTCGCCAAAGGTCACCGAGGCGGGCTTACCGAGATGAAGCACCTCGCCGCTGGCCGGCTTGGTCACGCTGATAAAGCACAGCCCGCCGAGCACGCGCGCCGTACCGAAGCGTCGATCCAGCGTCTCGTAGTGACGCAATCCATTGAGAATCGGCAACAAGGTAGTGTGCTCGCCCATCGCTGGCGCCACCGCGTCGAGCGAACTTTCCAGGTCGTACGCCTTGCAGCTGAGCAGAATCACGTCGAATGGCGCCGCGGCCGCCAGCTGTTCGGCCGTCAGATGGCGCACCGTCAGCTGTGCATCGCCCAGCGGACTGCGGATGATCAAACCGTTGGCATCGAGTTGCGCGGCGCGCGCTGGCCGCACCAAAAAAGTCACATCGACGCCAGCCTGCGCCAGCCGGCCGCCGAAATAGCCGCCGGTACCGCCTGCCCCGAGAACCAGAATGCGCATAAGAATTTGTCCTCGACTCAGGCCACGACGCGCAGGTGCACGCCGTCGGCATCGACACCGACAAAACGCAGTGCCGACATATCGGGAATCCACTCCACTCCCTCAGGGATCTCACCGGGATGGCCGGTCGCCAGCGCAATCACGCGCGCGCCCGCGGCCTGACCGGCGCGGATGCCGGCGACGGCATCCTCGAATACCAGGGTCTTTTCCGGCGCGCATCCCAGCCGTCGCGCGCCTTCCAGATAACCCGCCGGATGCGGCTTGCCCTCTTTCACATCGTCGCCGCCAACCATCTTCGGCGGCGGCACGATGCCGGTAACCGCCAGCCGCGCGCGCGCCAGTTCCTGATCGGCCGAAGTCACGATGGTCCAGCGATCCTCGGGCAGGGTGGCCAGCAGTTCGAGCGCGCCCTTGATCGGCACGATGCCATCGGTACTGCGCAGCTCGATGTCGTACATCGTGCGGATTTCCAGCTCCACGTCATAACCGGCGGGCGTGAAATGACGGACGGAATCGGCGAGACGAACGCCGTGCAACTGCGGCAGCACCCAGTCGAAATCCACGCCGTGCGCGTCGCACCAGTCCTTCCACAAGGTCTCGACCATGACGCGAGAATCGATCAGCGTACCGTCCATATCAAACAACAAAGCCTGGGCAACCAGTTCCGTACCAACAGCCAAACGCATGGGGTTTCCTTGAAAGCGAAGCAGGCCTGGCTAAGCCAAGCGAAATGTAAGAATGATGTTTTGCCACGCGAACTACCGTGAAGAGCCGCCGAGGCGTCTCGATAGCGAAGCGATACTTAAGATTCTACCGCGCCGCTAAATTTTCACCGCCGTGGCGTACCCGACCAATTCGAGATAGCCCTTTCCACCGTCGGTCTTCACCGCGCCTTCCCAGTACACCGGGCCGCCGGTCGCGCGGCTATCGAGCTCCTGATCGTCGAACAGCGGCGTGAGGATGAACTGCCTTGACCCCGATGGCAGTTTGATCGTAAGCGTCTGCACCACCGGATAATGGATGCCGGTGCGCGGCGATAGCCAGCTGCGCTTCGTGGAAAACTGCACGTCGTCGCGTCGAAGCACGACGGTAGCGCCGCTCGCATCACGGAAGCTTCCGCCAGCCCAGACCGGCTGACCGGCGGCATCACGAACCTGGAATGCGGTCAGCGAGCCGCCGTCATCAAGGTTCAATCCGGTCCAGTCCCAGCCGGCCGAACGCGCTGCCAGAAAACTGGACGACCACTCATGATCGAGCCACGCATCGCCGCTCACCTCGACCGTGCGGCCACCCTGACGAAGCGTACCGGCAACCGAAAGATGCGGCGCACTGTAGTAGTAGCTTGCCTCGCCGGCCGACGCGCCTTTGCTGCTGTATCCGCGGTCGCCCTGAATCAGCAACGCCTGCGTCGGCCGCAAATGCAGGTTTAGGCCGAACGCTTCGGTGCCGGCCCTGGCGGTGTAGACATCGTCGGCACCGCGCACCAGGCTCCAGTCGTCGAGCACCACCGCCGTATCGCCCGTGGCGGCGTTTGCCAGACCAAATCCCTGGCGGGCAATACGCTGGTCATCGATCAGTTTGCCCAGCTTCGGATCCGACAGGGCAACGTGAGCAAGGATGATTTGTTTGGGCGAAAACGCGCTGGGATTGTTCTGATCGACATCCGGTCGCGAGCGAAAGAACGTGATTTGAAAGCCTCTTGGACCGTCGGGCGTGTGCAGCCAGCCGGTGACGTACCACCACTCGGTCCGAAAGTCCGGATGGGCGCCGTAGTCGGCGGGAAAGGTCAGCGAATGACCCGGCAACACATCGGCATAGACCGGACCTTCTGCGCGCGCCGGTGCCTGTGCGAAGCCGCACGAAACTAGCCAGATTACCAGCAGGATCCATCGCGTCATGCGCCGCCGGATCATCACCAGTCCTCCCGCACCGCAGTCACCGCCGCGGTCGACAGCGCACGCCGTCCGGCGAACAGCGCCGTGCCGCCGGCGGCAACGATCAGCGCAACGATCACGATGATAAAAAGCAGCCAGGGAATGCGTGTATCCATGGTCCAGTGAAACGACTGCGGATTGACCACGCGGATCAGGATCTGGCTCATGGCCAGCCCAAGGCCGATGCCGGCGATCCCGCCGATCGCTCCCAGCAGCGCGCCCTCGGCGATCAGCATCGCCACGATCTGAAGACGCAACACGCCGATGTGCCGCAGCATGCCGAACTCCTTGATTCGGGCCAGCGTCTGCGCGGAGACGGTCGCGGCCACGCCGATAAGACCGACCAGAATCGGAATCGCTTCGAGCAGATAGGTGATGGCGAAGCTGCGATCGAACGCGGCAATGCCCTTGCTGCGAATCTCCTGCGATCGGCTCACGCTCAGATGATCTGCCACCCCGGCGGGCAGCACCGCGCGCAGACGGGCGATCACCGCATCGGCCAACGCGCCTTTCTTCAAGGCAACCGACGCGATGCTGCGACGAGCATCACCGGTCAGGCGCGTGTAGGTATCGCTATCGATCACGATGGAACCCTGCTGACGCCCGTAGTCGCGCCAGATTCCCGCGACAAAAACGCGCGGCGTGACCCCGGCGATGGGCAGCACCAAATGGTCGCCCGGATGGATGCCGTAAATGCCCGCGGCCGGTTCCGAAACCCATACCGGAATGTCGTTGGGCGGCACGGCGAGGCCAGGGCTCAGCAGCGGCAGACCGCCGGCGGGGCCGTCGACGGTGCGCGCAATAAGCCATACGTCGGGTTTGTCCGGCGCGAGCCGCAGCGGCGTCTCTTTCATAAAACCCATCCAGGCCACGCCCTCCACGTGACGCATGTTGTTTTGCGTCACCGCATCGAACCCGCCGCCGACGCCGCTGTCGTCTAGCGCCAGGTAGAGATCGGCCGGCAGCACCTGATACAGCCAGGCCTCCACGGAACCGCGAAAGCTCACCACCATGACGGCCATGGCAATCATCAGGCTGGTGGAAGCAACGATACCGCTCAGCGCCAGCGCCGCCTGCGACGGCGCGCCCCACAGTCGCTGTATCGCCAACGACAGTGATACGTTGCTTATCGGTCGCCGTAGAAAAATCCACAGCAGCGTTCTTGCCAACCAAGGCATCATGGCGATGCCGCCAGCTAGCAGCAGCGCCATCGACGCATAGCCAAAGATCGGCAGCCCGTTCACCGCCGGCGCCAGGCTTCCTGCCGCGCCCAGAACCACCAACAGCAAGGCGAGCCGGATGCGTGGATGGACGCGGGGATCGATTGCATCGCCGAGATTTTTCAGCGCCAGCGCCGGTTGGCTGCGCGCTGCGTCGCGCGCCGGCAGCAGGCCGCCCACCAGCGAAGCGGCCACACCAAGCGCGCCGAAAGCAATGGCAGCGCCCGGCGCAAAACTCAGATGCGGCACGCCGCCGCTGAAGTAGCCGCCGCCGAGATCGCTCCCCAACAGATGCAGCGCCGCCGCGGCCAATCCGAGGCCTAGGAGCAGCCCGCCAAGTGCCCCCACAGCACCAACCACCAGCGCCTCCAGAAAAATCTGCGCCACCAGGCTACGGCGCTCCAGCCCCAGCACCCGGATCAACGCGAACTGCGGGCGTCGGCGTGCCACCGAAAGCGATTGCGCCGAGTACACGAGAAATCCGCCGGTCAGCAGCGCCATCAGCGCCAGCATGTCCAGGTTGACGCGATACGCGCGCGATAAGCTATCGCTGCGCGTCTCCTCGTTATGCCGGGTCACGATCTCCGCGCCAAGTGGCAAGCGCGATGCCAGTGCCGATGAAAGCTGCGCCCGATCCGCATCAGGCGCGAGGCGAAAGTCCAGCCGCTGCAGCTTGCCGAGCTGACCGAAACGCCACTGCGCCGCGGCAATATCCATCACCCCGATGGCCTGACCCGCCGGGATACCCGGCAGGTCGCCGATGATGCGAAAACTGGCGCTGTGCCCCATCGACGTGATGTCGATCGACTGCCCCACGCGCCGGCCGCTGGCCTGCATGGCGGCCGCTGATAGAAAAATCGCGCTGTCGCTGAAAAAGTCGCTCGGATCATGCTGGCCGTCGCTGCGGCGTCCCAGCAATCGCGGTGTGACCACCGCCGCACTGAGAACGTCCAGGCCCAGGATCGTCAGCGCGGCATGACCCTGCGCCTGAGCATGCAGTTCGACCACCGGGCTGACCTTGGCGATGCCCGACACGTGCGCCATCTGCGGATAGAGCGCCTCGGAAAACCCGGCCGCGCTGGTGGCATGGACCTGCAAATCCGCATCGCCGCTGACGGTCTGAATGGCATGATCGAATTCGCTCAGCGCCGAACCGTTGATCAGATGTACGGCAAAGCCAAGCGCGACACCCAGCGCGATGGCCAACACCGCGATCGCGATTCGCGAGGGATACGTTCGCCACTCGCTGACGATCATCCAGCGCATCGCGACCAGCGGCAGCGACCCGCGCTCACCCATGCTCGACCAGCCCGTCGCGCGTGAGGTGCAGTACACGATCAGCCACCGCTGCCGAGGCCGGCGAGTGGGTGACCAGCACCACGGAGGCGCCAGCCTCGCGCACCTGATCGACAAACAGCGCCATGACTTTCGCCGCCGTTTCCGGATCCAGATTGCCGGTCGGCTCGTCGGCGAGAATCAGGCCTGGACGATGGATCAAGGCGCGAGCGATAGCGATGCGCTGCAACTCGCCGCCGGAAAGTTGTCGCGGATAGTCCGCGCCCCTTCCGCCCAGGCCGATCGCCTCGAGCATGCCAGTCGCTCTCGCCAGCGCCTCGTGGGCGTCGACCTTTTGCAGCACCAGCGGCAGCGCCACGTTGTGCGCCAGGTCCAAATGCGGCAGCACGTGAAAGGCCTGAAAGACGAAACCGATTCGATCGCGTCGAAGCCGGGTCAGCTCATCGTCCTGCAGCAGCTCCAGCGCGGTGCCGTCGATCACCACCGATCCGGCATCTGCTCGGTCCAGCCCGGCCAGCAGGTTGAGCAGGGTCGATTTGCCTACGCCCGACTCGCCCGTAATGGCGACAAACTGTCCGTTGCGGACCGTCAGATTCAAGTCCTGGAAAAGAACCCTACCGCCCGGCACGGCCTTGCGTAGCGATGTCACCGTCAGCATGGAATAGGTAACTCGGCGTGGAAGGCGATGGTTGGAGGCGAAAGGAATGCGCTGGCTCTGTTACCGGCACACGAAGAAAGTTTTTTGGACACGTCGTCAACCCGACGATCGGCGATCTTGTCTTACCTTCGGCATCTTACGTTACTGGCCCGCCGCGCTCGTGCCGGCTGCGTTACTTCGCCCCAGGCCGATGCGCTCGCGCGACGATAGCGTCAACGCCACTCAAGGCTATTCGCCGGCAGAGCAAGCGCCGCGCTTGTCCTGGCTCGCCCGCAGGCGAATAATTGGCGCGTTGCGACGCGCGAACCGGGCGTCGCTTTCTTGAGTGGTCTGGCTGGCTTCCCCTGGCTCGCCGTACTGGCCTGACTGCTCGCCCAAAGGATTTTCAGTGGCAAGCCCCTCCCTTGAGGAAACCGTGGTGCCTGCTCCCTCGGCGCCGGTGTTTCCCGATTACCGCGTGACCTCGCTGATTGTCGCCTGCGCCATCTTCATGGAGCAGATGGACGCCACCGTGCTGGCCACCGCGCTGCCGACGATGGCGCACGATTTTGCCGTGACCGCGCCGGCGATGAGCATCGCGATTACCTCGTACCTGCTGATGCTGGCGATCTTCATTCCGGCCAGCGGCGCGATGGCCGACCGTTTTGGCGCGAGGCGCGTTTTCAGCGTGGCGATCGGCGTATTCGTCGCCGGTTCAATCGTCTGCTCATTGACGACCAGCCTGCCCGCGATGGTGGGTGCGCGACTGCTGCAGGGCGCCGGTGGCGCGATGATGGCGCCGATCGGGCGGCTGATCCTGCTGCGCACGGTGGAGCGGCGCAATCTCGTCTCGGCCATGTCGTGGACGCTGGTGCCGGCGTTTCTCGGGCCGCTGATTGGGCCGCCGCTGGGTGGCTTCATCGTCAGCTACCTCAGCTGGCGCTGGATCTTCTACATCAACGTGCCGATCGGCCTGCTCGGCTTCTGGCTGGTGCGCCGGTTTGTGCCGGAGATTCCCAGCGAATCGACGCCGTCGCGCTTCGATTTTCTCGGTTTTGCCCTGTGCGGTGTGGGCCTGGGCTGCCTGCTGTTCGGCTTCGAAACGATCGGGCAGAACGCCGACCTGCTGCGCGCCCTGCTCCTGCTCGCCATCGGCACGGCCGCCTGCGCGGCCTATGTCTGGCATGCGAAGCGGCGGCCCGATCCGCTGATGGATCTGTCGCTGCTGAAGATCGACTCCTTCCGCCTGTCGGTGATCTCCGGTTCGCTGATGCGCGTGACCCAGGGCGCGCAGCCGTTTCTGCTGCCGCTGATGTTCCAGATCGGCTTCGGCCTGTCGGCGGTAAGAAGCGGCAAGCTGATTCTGGCCACCTCGCTCGGCGCGCTGGTGATGCGCAGCGTCACGCCGCGCCTGCTGCGAATGACAGGTTTTCGCCGCGGCATGATGGTCAACGGCATGCTTTCCAGCCTGGGCTACGCGGTCTGCGCGTTTTTCCGCCCGGGCTGGCCCGACTGGCTGATGTTCACCCTGCTGTTCTGCTGCGGCGCGTTCATGTCGTTTCAGTTTGCCGCCTACAACACCGTCGCCTATGAGGCGGTACCCAACTCGCGCACCAGCGCGGCCAGCAGCCTGTACACCACGCTGCAGCAGCTGATGCTTTCCGTGGGCGTGTGCAGCGGCGCGCTTATCCTGAAGCTGACCATGGCCGTGGGCGACCACGCCGAACCGCATCTGATGGACTTCTCCATCGCCTTCGTCGTGGTGACGCTGATCTCGCTTAGTTCGATGCGCTGGCACGCCGGCTTTGCGCACGACGCCGGTGATGAATTGAGCGGTTATCGGCCGAAACAGCGGCTAGCGCCGAGATAGATCCCTGCCCTCCCGCGCGTGGACGCTGCCGATACATCGCGCCATTCATCATGAGCGCCCTACGGCTCGATGGACGAAGCCCATCAATGGAGCCCGCGCGTGAAAGATCAGCCATCCCCTCAACACGGCAAAGCCGATAACGAGGACGCCGGTCCCAGCGACGGCTTCGCACTGTCCGGCAATGAGCAGGGCGACGTCGAGGAAAAGCGCCCGCCACGGGCGGCGGTGCTGCATGAAATCATCCGCCGCGAAGGCGAGCACGAGCTCAAGCGCGGCGTCGCGGCGCTGGGCTGGTCGTCGCTGGCGGCCGGCCTGTCGATGGGTTTTTCGCTGCTGGCGCGAGGCCTGCTGCACACGCATCTGAGGGATTTTCCCGGACGGTTTCTGCTAGAAAATTTCGGCTATTGCTTTGGCTATCTCGTGGTCATCCTGGCCCGGCAGCAGCTGTTTACCGAGAACACCATGACGGCCGTGCTGCCGCTGATGACCGAACCCAGCCTGCGCAAATTCGCTTCCCTGTTGCGGATGTGGGGCATCGTGCTGATCGGCAACCTGATCGGCGCCGCGATGTTTGCCTATGGCATTCTGCATCTGCAGCAGTTCGACGGCGATACGCAATCGGCCTTCACCGATATCGGCAAGGAGCTGATGAAGAACTCGCCGCTGCAGATGTTCACCAAGGGCATCCTCGCCGGCTGGCTGATCGCCACCCTAGTGTGGCTGCTGCCATCGGCCGAGAAAGCCAAGATCGCTATCATCGTGATTGTGACCTACCTGATAGCCATCGGCGGCTTTACTCACATCATCGTGGGCACGGTGGAGTCGCTTTACCTCGTATTCGCGGGCGATATTCGCTTCGCCGACTACGCGCTGCGCTTTGCGCTGCCCACGCTGGCCGGCAATATCGTCGGCGGCAGTTTCATCTTTGCGCTGATCAGCCATGCGCAGGTGCGCAGCGGCGGCGATTAACCAGGCGCGCTACTTTCGCGATTCGCCGCCGACGATGATCCGCGCATTGCGCTGCCAGGTGAGATACGACCAGGCCCAGCCGGTGGTGATGAGCATGCGATTGCCGAAGCCGATCAGAAAGAAAATGTGCACGACAAGCCACAGCCACCACGCAACGAGCCCGGACAGATGGAGGCCGCGCAGATCGGCGACGGCCTTGCCGCGACCGATGGTGGCAAAGCTGCCGTAATCCTTGTAGCGGAATGCACGCGTGGCGCGGCCGGCCATGCGCTCGCAAATCATCTGCGCCGCATGCGCGCCCATCTGCTTGGCGGCAGGCGACAGCGCCGGCACCGGTTTGCCATCCTGCTGCAGATGCGCCAAGTCGCCGATCACAAAGACTTCCGGATGCTGCGGCAGCGACAGATCGGGCGATACCTGCACGCGACCGGCGCGATCGCACGGCGTATCCAACTGACGGCCCAGCGACGACGCGGCGACGCCCGCCGCCCAGACCAGGGTGCGCGCCTCGATGCGCTGCTCACCGATTTGCACATGGTCCTCGCCGACGCCGGTGACGGCCGAATTCAGATGCACGCGCACCTGCATCTGCTCCAGCTGCCGCTGCGCCTTGGCCGACAGATCGGCCGGCATCGAGGCCAGCACGCGCGAGCCCGCTTCGACCAGATGAATCTGCGTCTGATGCGGATCGGCGACCCGAAATTCGTTGGCCAAGGTGTGATGCGCGATCTCCGCCAGCGTACCGGCCAGTTCGACGCCGGTGGGCCCGGCGCCGATCACCACAAAACTGAGCCACGCCGCACGCTTCGCCGGGTCTGACTCGCGCTCGGCCGCCTCGAACGCGTTGAGGATATGCCGACGGATGGCCAGCGCGTCGTTCATCGTCTTCATGCCCGGCGCATCGGTGGCCCAGTCGTCGTGGCCGAAATAAGCGTGGCTGGAGCCCGTAGCCACGATGAGATAGTCGTACGCCATCACGTCTTCGCCCATCGAGACGCGCTTCTGTCCTACGTCGATGGACGTGACGGTTTCCATGCGCACAGTGATGTTGGCCTGCCTGCGCAAAATATGCCGCAGCGGCGCCGCGATATCCGGCCCGGACAGGCCGGCTGTCGCCACCTCATACAACAGCGGCTGAAACAGGTGGTGGTTGGTACGGTCGATCAGCGTGATACGCAGCGGCGCCTTACGCAGCGCACGCGCCGCGCTCAGTCCACCGAAGCCGCCACCGATGATGATCACGTGTGGCAATGCTGTCGTGCTGCTCATGATTACCTCGCGTTGATGAAGCTCGACGTAAAAGCACGCAAGCCGACATTCGTGTTTCGTGCACCTTTTAGCAGAGCTGAAGTGTGCGGCTCGTTCACCGATAACGATACGACAGCTCGCAGGAGCACGCGCGCTGGCAGGAGAATGCAGGCAAAATAACCGGCTGCCTCAGCAAGGCGTCGACCAATGCGCCGTTGTTCGGCATGACTTGCGCCTCTCACGAATACGGAAAACGTCTTGACCAGCCTCCCGCCCAACCCGCCCGATTCCGACGAGACGGAATCGGCATTGCTCGATCGCCTGCGCGAAGCCACCGCGCTGCTCGAATCGCTGGTGGCCGATCCGCTGCTGCTGGCCGCGTTGCCGGCACAGGAGCGCGCACGACTGCAGCAGGCCGTAGCCAACGTGTACCACCCCGATCCGGCGGTGCGACGGATCAAGCTCAAGGCCAGGCAAAAAGCGCATTACGCGTCGAAAATCCGCGCCGACGACGAGGTGCTCAACCAGACCGGCATTCGCGCGCTGCGGCGCAAGCCGGTGTTCAGCGCGCCCAGCGCGTTTGCGCCGGAAGGCTTCGAACCCCATGACGTGCCGCCCGATGCGGATGCCGCGCAACCGCGTGAGGCGATCGAGCCGCAGCACTGCTACGTCTGCAAGAAAAGGTATTCGGCCATTCACTTTTTCTACGACCAGCTGTGCCCGGATTGTGCGACGTTCAACTACGCCAAGCGCACCGAGCTGGCCGACCTGCGCGGACGCGTGGCGCTGCTGACCGGCGGCCGGGTCAAGATCGGCTATCAGGCCGGATTGAAACTGCTGCGCGCCGGCGCCGAACTGATCGTCACCACGCGCTTTCCGCGCGACTCCGCGGCGCGCTATGCGGAAGAGCCCGACTTCGCGCAGTGGAGCGACCGGCTGCAGATTTACGGCCTCGACCTGCGCCACACGCCCAGCGTGGAGGCGTTCTGCCACGAGTTGCTGACGACGCGGCCGCGTCTGGATTTCATCATCAACAACGCCTGCCAGACGGTACGTCGTCCGCCCGATTTCTACGCCCACATGATGGACGGCGAAACGGCCGCACTGCACGATCTGCCGGCGCACGTGCGCCAGCTGGTCGGCCATTACGAAGGGCTGCGTGGCGCACATCTGTTGCCCGAGGCCGGAGCGAGCGACGTCGCAGCGACGGGCGGCGCATCGAGCATGGCCGGCCTCACCCGTGCGGCCGAACTCTCGCAGCTGCCGCTGCTGCCGGAAGAGCTGCTGGCGCAGCAGCATCTGTTTCCCGACGGCAGACTCGATCAGGACCTGCAGCAGATCGACCTGCGCGAGCGCAACTCCTGGCGTCTGCTGATGGCCGAAGTGCCATCGGTGGAATTGCTCGAGGTGCAGCTGGTCAACGCGATCGCGCCCTTCATCATCAATGCGCGGCTGAAGCCGCTGATGCTGCGCACGCCGGAGCGGGACAAGCACATCGTCAACGTCTCCGCGATGGAGGGTCAGTTCTATCGCAGCTTCAAGACCACGCGCCACCCGCACACCAATATGGCCAAGGCCGCGCTCAATATGATGACGCGCACCGCCGCGGCCGACTACCACAACGACGGCATCCACATGAACAGCGTGGACACCGGCTGGGTCACCGATGAAGATCCGGCCGGGCTGGCGGCAAAGAAAGTCATCGAGGAGCGTTTTCATCCGCCGCTGGACATCATCGACGGCGCGGCGCGCATCGTCGATCCGATCGTCCACGGCGTGCGTACCGGCAATCACGTGTGGGGACAGTTTCTGAAGGACTACAAGCCGACGGACTGGTAAGCACGCATAGCGCGCGGATCGATCGAGACGCCGATTCAGTCCAGCGCCGCAGCGTAGTAGTCGCCGTGCCGCGTCGCCTGCACCGGCATGCCGAACGTGCCGGACAGGGCGTCGTCGGTCAGGGTATCCGCCTTCGAACCCTGTCGAAACACCTGCCCTTTGCGCAGCAATACCACGTGGTCGATTTCCGGCAGGATTTCCTCGACATGATGCGTCACCAGCAATAGTGTGGTGCCTGCGCGCGCCAGTTCGCGCAGGCTTTCCAGAAAGCGTCGGCGGCTGGCCATATCCAGACCGGCGCACGGTTCGTCCAGCAACAGCGCACGCGGTTGATGGACAAGCGCGCGGGCAATCAGCACGCGTCGGGCCTCGCCGGTGGACAGGCTGGCCATGTCACGGCCTATCAAATTCGCCGCGCCGGCTTGCGACAACGCCTCTGCCGCACGGCTACGCATGTCGTCGGTTACCTGATGATGAAAGCTGACGCCGCGCGCCGCAAAGAAACCGGACACCACCGCATCGAACACCTCCACTGGCGTATCGCTGGTGTAATCCAGCTGCACCGCCGGGGAAACGATGCCCAGCAGGCTGCGCAGCTCGGCCACGTTCCAGCGGTCGCGCCCAAAGATGCGTACCGTGCCGCTGCCATCGCGCTGCGCCAGCGGATAGAGCTGGCGCGCAATCACCTTCACCAGCGTGGATTTGCCCGATCCGTTAGGGCCGAGAATCGCCGTGTGCTGCCCGTCGGCAATGCTCAGGCTCAAGCGGTCGAGTACGAGGCGATCGCCTTGCATCACGTTGGCACGATCGATCGCCAGCAGGTTTTCGTTACCGTTCAAGGATGGGTCCGTTGGTCACCTGTAAGGCGATCAACCATGCCCGCAAAGCGTACGCGCGGCAATACGTTGCGGGCTGATCCAGCGGCGTCGGCCTGCAGAACTATTCGCGGACGGCAGCGTCCGATCGGTTGAGCTGCTCCTGGCGCGCCGCGTTCACTGTGGTTTGCAGAAAGGCGATGGCTCGATCCATCGCGTCGATCTGCAGATCGACCACCGAGCGGTCGCCCGCCGGCACCAGAATCGACAGCTGGATTTCCTCCGGCTGGGAAGACTTCTTTTTCTCTCCGTCGCCCTGCTGATCGGCGGAGTCGTCGCCGCCCTCCTCCTGTTCTACTGCGCCGGTGTAGCGCGCATCAACGCGCCAGTGATTGGACTCACCGCACAGACGAAGTTCGGTGAGAAACAGTTTTTTCTGATCAGCCATGAGTTGCTCCAACGCGGGCGATGAAAGTGAGAATCAGGCGGTGCCGGTGGCGCTCGCCGTTCGGCATTTCTCCACGTCGCGCGTGATGCGTGTGTCCATGCCGCGCTAAGTTTTCACACAGCATTCCCCGGTAAAGGTATGCACTAGCGTCTTGCTCAACGGAGTACGGTCATGCGTGTTTTCTTTCGAACCGCGGTTTCCTCGGCTATGGCCTTGTCGACGGCGCTGATGCTGGTCGGCTGCGGCGATACGGCCACGCTGCAGGTGCGCGATGGCACGGGCAGTCATCCGGAGCTGCCCGCGCCACACAAGACGCTGCTTCCCACGATGAAGACTGCCAAAGCGGTGGGCTGGCCCGAGGGCGCAGCGCCTGTTGCGGCAGCGGGTCTGTCGGTGAACGCGTTCGCCAAGGGCCTGGATCATCCGCGCTGGCTTTACACCTTGCCCAACGGCGATGTGCTGGTCGCTGAAACCAACGCACCACCCAAACCTGACGACAGCCGCGGCATCAAGGGCTGGGTGGCAAAAAAGGTGATGGCCGGCGCAGGCGCCGGTGTGCCCAGTGCCAATCGCATCACCTTGCTGCGCGACACGCACGGCAGCGGCATCGCCGATACGCGGACGGTATTTCTGAAAAACCTCAGCTCGCCGTTCGGCATGGCGCTGGTCGGTCATACGTTTTACGTCGCCGACAGCGATGCGCTGCTGAGCTTTCCGTATGTGCCGGGCGAAACGACCATTACGGCGGCGCCGACCAAGGTCATGGATCTGCCGGCCGGCACGATCAATCATCACTGGACCAAGAACGTCATCGCCAGCCCCGATGGCAGCAAGCTTTACATCACTGTCGGCTCCAACAGCAACGTGGGCGAGAACGGTCTGGCGGTGGAACACGATCGCGCGCGCATTCTCGAATTCGACATCGCCAGCGGCACCTCGCGTGTGTTCGCCACCGGCCTGCGTAACCCGAACGGCATGGCGTGGCAACCGCAAAGCGGCGCGCTGTGGACGGCCGTCAACGAGCGCGACGAGATCGGTAGCGATCTAGTCCCCGATTACATGACCTCGGTGAAGGACGGCGGCTTCTACGGCTGGCCCTTCAGCTATTACGGCCAGCACGTGGACGAGCGCGCGCAGCCGCAGAATCCCGCCCTGATCGCCAAAGCCATCGTGCCCGACTATGCGCTGGGCCCGCACACGGCATCGCTGGGTCTCACCTTTTACACCGCGCATTTGTTGCCCGTGCATTACGACAACGGCGCCTTCGTCGGCCAGCACGGCTCGTGGAACCGCAATCCGCGCAGCGGCTATAAAGTCGTTTTTGTGCCCTTTCAGAACGGCCAACCTTCCGGCCTACCCGAAGACGTACTGACCGGCTTCCTCAACGCCAAAGGTCAGGCGCAGGGACGACCGGTTGGCGTGATCACCGATGGCAAGGGTGCGCTGCTGGTCGCCGACGATGTGGGCAATATCGTATGGCGCGTAACGCCGGCAACCGGCGAGCCCGGCAGAACCGCGGCGGCTGTTCCCGCATCTCCCTGACGTTCTACAAGGCCAGGACAATCGCCACTGTCGCCCACGTGGCGGCGTCGGTGCCATGGAAGGTTAAGGTTGTCGACCGGCAATACGCCCACAGATAGAAGATGGACAAGCGCACCTCTGCCGCCGGCAGCCGGACAAACCACTTTTCATTTCCAACTGAGGGCTTCCCATGTCGAGTATCAACGCATCGCAATCGGGTTCATTCAAGATCGGGGGCGAGCTCGAGGTTCATCGCCTCGGCTACGGCGCGATGCGCATCACCGGCAAGGGTGTGTGGGGCGATCCGGCCGATCGTGCCGAATGCCTGGGTACGCTCAAACGCCTGCCCGAGTTGGGCGTCAATTTCATCGATACCGCCGATTCGTATGGGCCGGACGTATCCGAACCGCTGATCCGCGAAGCGCTGCATCCCTATAAGGATTTGGTTATCGCGACCAAGGGTGGCCTGACGCGCACGGGGGCGGATAAATGGATACCGGTGGGCCGCCCGGAATATCTGATCCAGCAGGCGCACAAAAGCCTGCGGCATCTCGGCGTGGAACGCATCGATCTGTGGCAGCTGCACCGCGTCGATTCCAAAGTACCGCGCGACGAGCAGTTTTCCGCGATCAAATCGCTGATCGACGATGGCATCATCGCGCACGCCGGCCTCAGCGAGGTGTCGATCGACGACATCGAAGCCGCGGCCAAGCATTTCAAGGTCGCAACTGTCCAGAACAAGTACAACCTGGTCGATCGCGCCAGCGAAAAGGTGCTGGACTACTGCGCCGAACACAACATCGGCTTTATCCCGTGGTTTCCGCTGGCCGCCGGTGATTTGGCCAAGCCAGGCTCCGTCCTCGACGCCATTGCCAAGAAGCACAACGCCGCGCCGAGCCAGATCGCGCTGGCCTGGGTGCTGCAGCGCAGCCCCGTGATGCTGCCGATCCCCGGGACGTCGAAGGTGTCGCATCTGGAAGAAAACGTCGCGGCGGTAGGCATCAAGCTATCGGACGAGGAGTTCAAGTCGCTCGACGAAGCGGGCAAGAAAGCCGCCGCCTGAGTTGTATCTTTCAGCGGCGTGCGCCGGGCGTCGCCGCTCGATTCTATTCGTTGTCAGAGAGACCCTATGTCTACCATGCAAGTCATCGACATTACGCACCCCGGTGAGCCGGACGTTCTCAAGCTCGGATCGCGCGACATTCCCAAGCCCGGCAAGGGGGAGGCATTGATCAAGGTCGCCGCGTCGGGCGTCAATCGGCCCGACGTGTTTCAACGCCAGGGTCATTACCCGCCGCCGCCGGGCGTCTCCGACATTCCCGGCATGGAAGTGGCGGGCGAACTGGTCGAGGGCGATCTGGATGGCGACAATCCGTTCGGCCTGAAGCGTGGCGACGCGGTGTGCGCGCTGATCGGCGGCGGCGGTTACGCCGAGTATGCGGTGGCGCCGCTACTGCAGTGTCTGCCCGTACCGAAAGGTTTCTCGATGGTCGAGGCGGCGGCGCTGCCGGAAAATTTCTTCACCGTCTGGAGCAACGTCTTCGATCGCGGCCTGCTCGGCCAGGGCAGTCGCGGCAAGGACGAGTCGCTGCTGGTGCAAGGCGGCTCCAGCGGCATCGGCGTCACGGCCATCCAGCTCGCGCACGCCTTCGGCTATCGCGTCTTCGCTACCGCCGGCAGCGCCGACAAATGCGCCGCCTGCGAAAAGCTGGGCGCCATCGCCATCAACTACCGCGAGCAGGATTTCGTCGAAGAGGTAAAACGCCATACCGACGGTGCGGGCGTCGACGTGATTCTCGATATGGTCGCCGGCGACTATCTGCCGCGCGAGATCGAGCTGCTGGCCGAAGACGGCCGACTGGTAGTCATCGCCACGCTGAGTGGTGCCAAGGCCACCATCGATGCCGGCCTGATCATGCGCCGCCGCCTCACCATTACCGGTTCCACGCTGCGCATGCGTTCCGTCGCTTTCAAGGCCGCCATCGCCAAAGCGCTGCATGACCTTGTCTGGCCGCTGCTGGAATCGCGCCAGGTGCAGCCGATCATCCACCAGGTCTTTCCCGCAGCCGATGCCGCCAAAGCGCATCGGCTGATGGAGAGCAGCTCGCATATCGGCAAGATCATGCTGGAGTGGTAACACGCGACAGGCGTTGAGATAAGACGAGCCGAGCGCGGCCATGGGGCGCTATGTCGCGTATCGCCGAGGCCGGAGGCTGGAAGAAATATGCGATCCTACGCCCGCTTGATTGACCGGCTTGCGGGATCGGGATGGTGGGATTGCGAAAAACAAGGCGGCAGACGTGGGTGGCATGGCTGGCTCTGTTCGCCATGTGGCTCACGGTGGGCATGCCCGTGGTTTCGCAGATGCTGCCGAGCCATGCCATGTCGATGGACATGGGCAGCTGGTGTACGCCGCACGGGCTCAGCGACCATCACCCGAACAGCCCGTCGGAGCCGACCTCGCCGCTGGACAAATGCGGCTATTGCAGCCTGCTCTGCCACAGTCCGCTGGCTCTGGGTGACGTCAGCCTCGCGCTGCCGCCGCTGCTGCTCCCTGCCCAGACTTTATTTCAACAGGGCATTCCCGCCGGCCCGCTTCCGCGGCTGCTGAGCGCCCATCCCCGAGGGCCGCCGTCGCACGTTTGACGGTAGTTGATCTTGACGCCTCGTTTGTCCGATCGACGAAACGAGCGTTGATCTAATCATGCTCGGTACTCCACACATCCAGGCCATAAAGCGGCTGGCGCGATTGCGCTGACGGCCGTGCGCCGATGTCGTGCGAGATGCCGAAGCCCTCATTGATGCGCGGCCTCAGCGCCGTGCCGGCAAGGATTTCCCCCATGCATTTCTCATCGTGTTCCAAGGCAACGCTGTCACTTCCCGCCGCGCTGCTGCTATCGCTACTGCCTATCGCGGCACAGGCCTGCGCCACGTGCGGCTGCACGCTCAGCACCGATGCCGCCACCGGCTATTCCGCCGAATCGGGCTGGCGTATCAATATGGATTACACGTACATCGATCAGAACGAACTGCGCAGCGGCGACAGCCACGCCAGCCCCGAGCAAGTCGTCAATCGGCCATCCGACCCGTCGCTGGGCGGCGGTGAAATCGAACACAACACCAAAAACCAGTACCTCAATTTCACCGCCGCCTATCGCTTCAACGCCGACTGGGGCATCAGCCTGCTGGTTCCCTACGTGAAGCGCGATCACGATACCTACGGCACCCAGCTGCAGCCGTACACGCCGGCCGAAAGCGCGCCGGACCAGCTCAGCAACGCCAGCGTGTCCAGCCTCGGCGACATCAAGCTGCTGGCCAGCTATCAGGGCTTTCTGCCGACGCACAATCTCGGCGTGCAGTTCGGCGTCAAATTGCCTACCGGCAACTACGGCGGAGAAACGGACGACGGCACCTTCGTCGGCACGCCGGTGCTATTCAAGAACGGCCCGGGTGCCGGTCAGGCGCTGGATTCGAGTCTGCAGGCGGGTACCGGTAGTACCGACCTGATCGTCGGCGCCTACTACTTCCAGCCAATCAGCCAGAACTTCGACGGCTTCGTCAACGGCCAGTTCCAGGCGGCGGTTTCGGAGCGGATGAGTGCGGCGGGCGCCAATTACCGGCCAGGCAATCTGGCCACGATGAGCATCGGCGTACGCTATGAAGCGCACGCGGACTGGGTGCCGCAACTGCAGCTCAATCTGCTGCACAAAAGTGCCGACCAGGGCGCCTTCGCCGATCAGCCCGATACCGAGGGCACGGTGGCCTACCTGAGCCCCGGCATCAGCGCCAGCATCACCCAAAAGCTGCAGCTGTACGCTTTCGTGCAGGTGCCGGTGTACAGCCATCTGGCGGGCTATCAACTGTTTCCTGGCTGGACTGGAACCGTTGGAATCAGTATGGCGTTGTGAAGATCGTTTATCCAAAGCCGCCGCCTGTATTTTCAGGCGGCTATCATCCCGAGACGTCATGCGCAGCAACAGCACCCCATCCGCCCGACCAACAAGCTGCGTGAGAACCGTCATCTCGCGCTGCCTGATCGCGATGGTGTCCGCCTTGCTCTTGTCGACGGCAGCGAGCGCCAACAGCCTTGTCGTGGGTCAGCCCGCTCCGCCGATCCGGTTGACCACGCTCGACGGCAAGTCGATCGCCACGCAGGACCTGAAGGGAAAGGTCGTCATCGTGACTTTCTGGGCCACCTGGTGTGGTCCATGCCGCGAAGAGCTGCCGCTGCTTTCCCGCTACGCGCAGCGGCATGCCGGCGATGGGCTGGTCGTTCTCGGCTTCAGTCTCGACACCCCAGATGAGCTGGACCAGGTGCGCGCGATTTCACGGAACGTGAGTTTTCCGGTGGGGCTCTTGGGCGATCCTCACGTGCCCGGCTATGGCCGCATCTGGCATTTGCCGGTCAGTTTTACCATCGATCGCAGCGGCGATCTCGTCGACAACGGCTGGAAGGACAAGAACCCGGTATGGACGCCCGAACGGCTGGAGCAGATCGTTACGCCGCTGCTTGACCGTTCGCCATAGCGACTCATGGCCATTGGCCGGCAATCCTCGTCAAAAACGGCCAATTGGGTGACAGTCCGTTTCCCGGCTGCGTATTTAAGCGCAAGGCTGGAACCCCTACCTTTGCCGCAGGCGCCGATACCGGCGCGAAACACCTATCGGAGAGATGTCGTGATTGAACGCAGACCGTTTGACAGCTTGGGCGGAGCCAACCATGGCTGGCTCGACGCCAAGCATCATTTTTCGTTCGCCGGTTACAACGACGCCAGGCGCATGGGCTGGGGCGCTCTGCGCGTATGGAACGACGACACGATTGCCGCGCAGACCGGCTTTCCACCGCACTCGCACGGCGATATGGAAATCATCACCTATGTGCGCGAAGGCGCGATCACCCATCGCGACAACCTGGGCAATACCGGCCGCACCGAAGCCGGCGATGTGCAGGTGATGAGCGCGGGCAGCGGCATCACCCACAGCGAATACAACCTGGAGTCGGAGACCACCCGCATCTTCCAGATCTGGATCATCCCCGACGAGCGCGGGCAGCCGCCTTCCTGGGGCGCCAAACCGTTCCCCGCCGGCGATCGCTCCGGCAAATTCGTCGCGCTGGCCAGCGGCTTTGCGCAGGACGCCGATGCTCTGCCCCTGCGCACCAAGGCGCGCGTGCTCGGCGCCACGCTGAAGGCCGGCGAGTCGACGGACTATGCGCTGGGCGACCATCGCTATGGCTATCTGGTGCCGTCGCGCGGCTCGGTGGAGATCAACGGCGTCACGCTGCACACGCGCGATGGCGCGGCCATTCATCAGGAGCCCGTGCTGCGGATCAAGGCGCTGGAAGATACCGACCTTGTCCTGGTTGATGCCTCGGCCTGATCGAGAAACGCTATGTTAGGTGGCCACCAACGCTGGGGGTTCAGCCCCCAGCGTTCTAGTTCCATCGCCACCTAAGCGTGTCAACATTTCGTTGCTGAGGGTTTTGCTACGCTTGTGCACCGCTATTTCATAGTCAACGTGCGCGAGAGTAAGCATGACAACCAGCCACGGCATTCACACCATCGACACCGGCTTCGTCAGACCGCAATTTGATGCGGCCTATCTCATCGTGGAAAACGGTCGTGGCGCCTTCGTCGACTGCGGCACCAACTACGCCGTACCGCGCATGCTTACCGCGTTGGATCAGGCCGGGCTCACGCCGGCCGATGTCGACTGGCTGATCCTCACGCACGTGCATCTGGACCACGCCGGCGGCGCGGGCGAGCTGATCGCGCAGCTACCCAACGCCAAACTTGTGGTACATCCGCGTGGGGCCCGCCACATGATCGACCCATCCAAGTTATGGGCCGGTGCCAGCGCCGTCTATGGCGAGGCGGTGATGGTAGAAACGTATGGCCACCTGCGTCCGATACCCGCCGAGCGCGTGATCGAGGCCACCGACGAGTACCTCGTCGATCTTGCCGGGCGACCGCTGCTCTGCCTGGATACACCAGGACATGCCAAGCACCA
The DNA here is from genome assembly GCF_014200755.1 of Rhodanobacter sp. ANJX3. Lineage (GTDB taxonomy): Bacteria > Pseudomonadota > Gammaproteobacteria > Xanthomonadales > Rhodanobacteraceae > Rhodanobacter. Next base: position 490,857 of record NZ_JACHCM010000001.1, read on the forward strand.
CAACACGATTTACGATTCGCGCGCCAACGTGTGTTTCACCGGCGACGTGTTCGGTTTGTCGTATCGCGAATTCGACCAGGACGGACGTCCGTTCATCGTACCGACCACCTCCCCCGTGCAGTTCGATCAAAAAGAGCTGCATGCCTCCATTGATCGCCTGGTGGCCCTCAAGCCGGCCGCGATGTACCTCACCCACTACGGTCGCGTCGAGGACATCGATCGCCTGGCCGCCGACCTGCACGCTCAAATCGATGCGATGGTCGAACTGGCGCACTCGGCAGACAAAACCTCCCAGCGACATGACATATTGAAGGATCTGCTGGCCGACCTCTATCTCGGACGCGCTAACGCGCACGGCTGGTCGCGCGACAAGCCGGCGCTGGTCGACATCATCGGCATGGATATCGAACTGAACGCGCAGGGTCTCGAAGTCTGGCTGGACAACCAAAAAAAGGCGGCCTGATGGCGGCTCAGGCCAGTCTCGTTCCGTTGGGTACCTGACGCTCGACCGACGTCAGCACGACGCCTTCCACGGTGTGGAAACCCGTAAGCAGAAACTGCGAGCGGAACGGCCCGATCTGTTTTTCGGGAAAGTTGATCACGCCCACGATCTGACGGCCGACCAGATCCTTGGCCTTGTACAGCGCGACGATCTGGGCGCTGGTTTTCTTTTCACCGTAGGGGCCGAAGTCCGCCCATACCTTCCACGCCGGTTTGCGCGCCTCGGGAAACGGTTCCACGCGCACGACGGTGCCGGCGACGATCCGCACTTTTTCGAAATCGGCCCAGCTGATTTCTCCCAACGCCGCGTGATTTTCTTCACTCATGTTCGTTCCCTATGTTTCTCGCGCTGCCTTCCACCGATCCTTGCCTTGCTGCCACCAGTAGCCTGCCTGCGCACCAAGATAACCGAACGGCCGATACGTGCGCTGCAAACCGTAATCCGCAAACGCCGTCCAGCGATTGTCGCCTGCGGCAATCGCCGCGGCGAGCAGTTCGCCGGCGGCACACGTGGGCGCCAGACCATGGCCACCGAACGCCTGCGCCCACCACAAGCCATCGCCACTGCCGCCGATCTGCGGCATCTGATGCCGTGCATAGCTCATCAACCCCGACCACGCATAATCGATCTTCATGCCTTGCAACTGCGGAAAAACGCGCAGCATATCCTGCGTCAGCAGCCGCTTCACTGCGTTCGGCGAGCGATTGCGTACCGAGATCCGGCCGCCCCACAGCAGCCGTGCATCGGGCAGCGCCCGGTAGTAATCGAATGCAAAACGCGTGTCGTAAACGGCGGCACGCGTGCGCAGGCAGTCGTCCATGCGCGGGCCCAGCGGCTCGGTCACCATCACGTAGGTAGCGATCGGCAGAATCGCGTCGTCGATCGTCGGCCGCAGCCCGGCGAGATAGCCGCCACAGGCCAGTACCACCTGATCGGCCAGCACATCGCCCTGCTTGGTACGCAGACGCCACTGCGCACCTTCGCGGGCAAGACCGATCACGCCGCTGTCTTCATGGATACGCACACCCTGCCCGCTCGCGGCAGCCGCCAGACCGATCGCGTAGTTGAGCGGGTGCAGATGCAGCGCGTCACGTTCGTACAGGCCGTCGTGGTAACGGTCGCTGCGTACGCGCTCGCGCAGCTGCTCCTGCGGCAGCCATTGCCACGATGAATCGTAATGCTCGGCCAGCAGCTGCTGCCGCTGGCGCAACACCGTGGGATCGCGAAACCAGTTGGCCCAGATCACGCCCTCGTCGACCATGTCGCAGGCAATGCCGTAATCGACGACGCGTCGACGTATCCGTTGAACCGCTTCCGTCGTGAGATCGAACAAGGTGCGCGCACGCGACGCGCCCAGCTGATCGAGCAGCGCCTGCTCACCGAGCGAGTACCCACCGAACACGAAACCACCGTTGCGACCGGACGCGCCGAAACCGATTTGCTCGCGCTCCATCAGCACCACGTCGCGCACACCGCGCTCGACCAAACCCAGTGCCGTATTCAAGCCGGCATAACCGCCGCCGACAATCGCGACGCGCGCATGCGTCGTGCCTTCCAACGGTGCATACGCGTCGTAAGGCGTCGCCGTGGCACGGTAATACGAAGAGGCAGGCGCTTGCGTCACGATCGAATGGGCCAACGTAAAGCCTGAGCATAGCGCAGGCTACAGCTTGCCTAGTCGACTAGGCTCACACCGAGCGCCCGCTGATCGCTGCGACCGTGATCATCGACCACGCGCACGTTGAAGCTGCCCGCGGTCTGCGGCTGCCATAGCAACGATTCGCCCGGCCCACTGCGACCGACGAAAGCGTCGTTGACGAACCAGTACAAGGCATGGACGTCCGCATCGGTCGTGGCGGTAAAGGCGATACGCTCCTGTCCCCGACCGTTGAGGCGCATCGCGTAAGTGCTGCCACGCAAAGGCGACGTGATCTGCGGTGGGTCGCCAGCGGTGGCGCCGGCGTTCGTGCACTCCGGGTTTTGCGGCGGCTTGCGGCGAGGGATACCGGCCTGGGCGAACACCTGCTGCAGGTCGGACGGCCAGAATTCGTAAACCTCGACATGCGTGCGCTTGCCGTCGTAAGGCGGACAGGCGGGCTGGCCCGTCGCGTCGTCGATGACCACTGGCCGATGCACGTTGCTTACGCGGATCGGCGACTTGCCGGGAATAAACCAGGTCATGCCTTTCTGCGGGCACCACTGATTCGGCAGATCGCCGCTGGCTAGGCATATCTGCACGCGCTTTAGATGGGCCGGCATGTGCCTAATCGGTTCCACCATTTGCTGGCGCTCGGCGCGCAGCGCGTCGATGATTTGAAAAAACAGCGGCGCCGCCGCCTCCGCGCCGACAAACGCCGGATTGCCCGTGCTGTCGAAATTGCCTATCCATACGACCAGCAAGTAGGGTCCGAAGCTGCCGGCTGTCCAGGCGTCGCGGAACGCCCAGGAGGTACCGGTCTTCCAGTACACCGGCAGGGACGACGGTTGCGCACCGCTGGTTTCATCGGGCCGTGGATTTTGCCGCAACATGTCCATCACCATGAAGCTCGCCTCGTCGCTGAGCAGGCGCGTGCCGTCCACCTGCGGATCGCTACTGTTCAAGCGCAGCGGTCTCAGCTCGCCGCGATTGGCCAGCATCGCGTAAAGGCCGCCCAGTTCCTGCATCGTCACCTCACCGCCGCCCAGCACCAGGGCCAGGCCGTAGTGCTTTTCGCTGGCCATGCGGCTGATGCCGGCATCGTGCAGAAACGAGTACAGGGTCGGCTGCTTCAGCTGCGCGGCGACCCACACGGCGGGAATATTTCGACTGCGAATTAAGGCGTCGGTGGCCGTGATCGGACCGAGAAAATGGCCGTCGAAGTTTTCCGGCGTATACGGTCCGAACGAGCTGGGCACGTCGCGCAGCACGGTCTGCGGATGCAGTACGCCCTGATCGAAACCCAGCGCATAGATGAAAGGCTTGAGCGTCGAGCCCGGTGAACGCTTGGCCAGCGTGCCGTTGACCTGACCCTGGATCGAGCGATCGAAATAATTGGCCGAGCCCACCATCGCCTTGATGCCCATGTCGCGCGTATCGATCAGCAGCGCCGCCGCATTGCGGATACCGCGCGACTGGTTGTGCGCCACGTACTGGGTGATCTGCCGCTCAAGACTGTGCTGGATATCCAGGTCGATCGTGGTGCCGACGTGGGAGCTACCGCTACCGCCGGCAATCTGACGCGTTACCAGCACCTGCTCGACCGCCTGTGGCGCTTCGAACGGCAGCTGCGAGAGAGGACGCAGATTCAGCGGCAGCGCGAACAGCGGTTTCAGCGAGGCGTCATTGGGATGGTCATGCAACCAGCGGGCATACAGGCGATTGCGCGACGCGGCCAGCTGGGAGTTGATGACGTTGTCGTTGCCGTTCGCGTCCACCGCGGGCGGCGTTCCCTGCAATCGCCGCGTCGGATCCTGCGGAATGACGGCCAGCGTCAGCGCCTCCGGCAAGCTCAGCGCGGCCGCCGATTTATTGAAATAGGCCAGACTCGCCGCGCCGACGCCTTCGACGTTGCGGCCGTAGGGCGCGTCGTTGAGATAAGCCTCGAGAATCTGCCGCTTCGAATACAACAACTCCAGTTGCACGGCGCGTGCGACCTGCTTGAGCTTGCCCAGCGGCGAACGCGTATTGAGTTTCCACAGCAACCGGGCCAGCTGCATGGTAACGGTCGAGCCTCCCTGCGGATCGCCGTGGCGCACGTAGGTCACCCATGCGCCGCGCGCCAGTCCATACGGGTTGAAGCCGGCATGCCAGTAGAACCACCGATCCTCGTGCAGCAGCACCGCGTCTTTCAGCTGCGGCGAGATCTCCTGGAGCGGCACCCACAGTCGATAGCGGTCGTCGCTGGCCAGGGTCAGCCGCATCAACCGACCGCGATCGTCGTAGACCGCCGTGGAGGACGGCAGCCAGTCGCGCAGACGCGGATGTGGCCAGAGCCGGCAGCCGATCAGCACGAGGGCGATCAGCGCGAAGCCGACCAGCCAGTTCTGCCAGCCAATCAGCCATCGAACGAGCTGGCTGACGACATGGATGGGAAACCCTTTTTTCATAAATGGCGTCGGCGTTTCGCCCGATTCCAAAGACGCTCAGGGTCGGGCACCGGGCGAAACGTTCAAACTCACGGCGACTTGCTCACCACGGTCAGCACGCCGCCACCGGGCGAACGTGCCTGCACGCTGCGGTCGTACATCGATTCGCCATAGGCCGGCGGCACGATGAACTTGCCCGCATTGCTGGCCTTGATGCGATAGACGAACTCGCGCACGTCCGGCGTGGCCGTGCCGTAGATCACCACGCGATCCTCGCGTATATCCGCGTACTCCGGCCACCAGGTCGAGCTTGACAGTCCGACCGGTGAACGGAACGCCGTCGGCTTCACCTGGCTGTCGCCGCCCTGATCGGCTTCGCCGTTCGCATCGACCTGCTGCTGGTCGGTGACCGGCGGCGGCGGATCGATCACCGGCTCGAAGCCACCCGGCAGCAGATCCACGATGGCGACATTGCCGACGCCGTCGCTGCCGGTCGCGCGGATCTTGATATGGACGTCTATTTCTTCGCCCACGCTGATCTGATCGAGCGGCTTGCCCTGGCTGTCGGTGTAATCACGCACGATTTCCATGCCGTCCTTGATCGCCTTGGATGGCGCGTCGGTGTCGTAGCCGCCCTGGCTGGCCACGTGCCAGGCCGGCAGGCTGCTGCCGTTGGAGAAACGCAGCTTCGCCGCTGTTGTACTCCAGCTTCCGGCCTGCAGCAGACTGCCCTGAATGGCCGCGATCGACTTGACCGTACCGTCCCCGTGCACCTCGTCGATGGCCAGCTTGTCGAGTTCGCCCGCGCTCTGCGTGGCATACGCGTCCATGGCCAGGATCGTCATCGCCGACGACAGCGTATTGAAGCGGTTATGCGCCAACGGCCAGGTAATGTTTTCCATCACCTGCGGTGACAGCGCCTTGGCCCGATCGGGGAAATACTTCGACAGCAGGTACAGCACGCTGGCGTCCCGGGTGAGCGGATCGTAGTAGTACTGGTAGACGTAAGCGTCCTTGTCCAGCTTGCGCTCCAGCGCTTTCTGCGGACCGGCAATCAGCTGATTGGCCTCCTTGTCCTGCTTGAGCATTTCGTATGACGCTGCCAGCCATGCCGCCGCCAGATCGCTCTTCCAGTCATTCGGAAACGCTTCCTGCAGACGCTTCTGCACCGCCGCCAGATCGTTGGTGGTGACGTTGCCCTGGCGGGTCAGCAGATACACCGCATAAGCGCGCTGACGCAGGGCATCGAGTGAATCGATGCTCTCGTCAGCCGCCAGCTGATGCAGATACTTGTTGCCGGCGTCGAGCATGTCAGCCGGCACGGTCACGCCGCGGTCGCGCGCCTCGAGCAGGAAATGCATCGCATACGCGGACACGAACGGCTCGGAGTCCGGCGTAGCCGACCACACGCCGAAGCCGCCCTGCCCGTTCTGACGCGAATGCAGCGCATCGAGGAACTGGGCCAGCGCCTCGTCGTTGCTGATCTTCTTCTCGCTGAGCGCCGGTTGCAGGACGTGGGCGAAAACCGGTACCACCGGCCATTTTGCCACCACCAGACGCGGCATCGCCGCGCTGATCAGCTGCTCGCTGCAGTAGTTCTGGTAGTTCACCAGATAGCTGGTCAGCCCCTCGGCCAGCACGACCGGCAGGGTCGAGATCGCCGCGTCGCGCGAGGCGTAGGCGTCGTAAAGTTTGCGCAGATCGGGCAGCTCCACCTTACTGTGCGCATCGACCAGGCCAACGTCGACCTGGGTGCGATACGCCGAGGCGGGCCGCACCGAAAGGTCCACGCTCTGCCTGGCCGACTTGTCGCCGTAGCCGGCGCTGAAGGCGAGAGTGCCCGAGCCCAGCGTGCGGGTGGCCTTGATGTGAAAGATCGCCACACCTTCGCGCATCTCGCCCAGGGTCAGGCTCTGCGTGGCATTGCCGACCACCTGCAGCTGCGGTCCGGTTTTCAGCGTCACCGCCACCGGCACCTGCTTGCCGTTGAGGCCGGTGAGATTGTTGGCCACGCCGACGCTGACCTCGGCTTCGTCGCCGGGCGCCAGCGTGGTGGGCACGTTGGGCGACAGCACGAAATCACCGCGCACCGTGGTCGAGCCTTCGAACGTGCCGATGCGATCGGGCGACACGGATACCGCCATCACGCGCAGCTTGCCGTTGAAGTAATCGGGCACCGTGTAACTGAAATCCTTTTCGCCGTCGACGTCGACAATGCCGGACCAGAACACCACCGGCTTGTCGCGCTTGCGCTTGAACGGGTTGAGCTGACGACCGATGGCGCCGTCGGCATCGCCGCCCGGCGCGGCCATCGCCATCAGTTTCTCGAAGTCCGGCAAGATCAGGTCGAGAATCTGCGATGTGCCGACCTGCAGCATGCGCTTGCGGAAGAAGAACTTTAGCGGGTCGCCGAGCTTGTAACGCGCGACCTGCAGGATGCCCTCGTCCACCGCAAACACCACGGCCTTGGTCGGCTGGCTCGAATGCAGTTTGAGCGTCAGCGTCTGGCCGGGCTTGACCAGCGCCGGCGAATCCACCGTGATCGGATTGCGCCGCGCGTCCAGGTTCACCGAGAACGGCACCACGCCGTAGCTCAGCGGGCTCATGAATACCTCATCCGACGACGGATCGCGGATGTACTGCACGTTGATATAGCCGTTGCCCTCGAAATCCGCCGGCACCGTGATGTGCTGCACCGAGCTGGTCGTATCGGCGTGGAACCACGCGTGGGCGTAGACCTTGTCGCGCTCGATGGTGATCAGGCCGCTGCCCGCATATGGCGCACGGATGGCGATTTCCATCGGCTCGCCCTGGGCGTAATCCTGCTTGCTCAGATTGAGCTGCAGTTCGGCGTTACGGTCGAGCGAGCGCGAGATGTTGGCGTCGCCGGCCACCGAGTACTCGACGCGGTTCACTTCCGTGCGATCGGCGGCGCGACGGATCACCAGGGCGTAATTGCCGGGCTTATCGGTGGGCAGCGCGTAGTCGAGACCGGCTGCGGGAATCGCCAGCGGCTGCTCGCTGATCGCGATTTCCTTCAGCTTGGAGTCGTATTTGTAGACGCCCGAATCCTGCTTGGTCAGCACGGAGACAAACCGCCGCTCGATCAGCTGTGCCTTCAGGTCGCTGAGTGCAAAGGCTTTTGCCTGTGGATTGATCGCCACCAGATGCACCGTCCGCGGGCTGTCCCGCTTGACGTAGTCGAGGTTGTCCACCGCCTTGTAACCGACCAGCCAGTCGTTGCGCGAGACCAGCGTCTGCGCGGCAGCCGCCACGCTGCGACCGCCCTCGGCCTCGTAGGCCTTGCTGAGGAAATACAGCTGGTAGGTGGCATCGGCATATTTCTTCAGGTCGAGATTGAACTCGGCGTGGCCTTTGTCGTCGGTCTTGCCGTCCTGCAGATTTTCCTCGTAGCCCTCCTTGGCGCGGCGCACGTCGTAGAAGTGGTAGTCGGGCCAGCTGTGGAACGCCGGCCACGCCGGACGCAGCGTCAGCGAGGCTTCCACCCGGCGGTCGGCCGCCGGCGTGCCGAACAGGTTCTGCACATCGACGATGCCCTTGAGCTGGTCAGGCTTGACCCAGCCTTCCGGCACCTGCTCGGAGAGCTTGGCGCTGACCTTCATGCGATCGGGCAGAAATTCCTTCACCTGTATGGTGGTCGTGCCGATCTGCGCGTCGGCCTTGCCGTCCTTGACGATGTAAAGATTGACCGTCCAGGTGCCGGTCGGCGCCGTTTCGGCCGGCGTGTAATCGAGCTCGCCGAAGCCGGACGCGTCCATCGTCAACGGCATCTGCTTGACGGTGACACCGCGCGGATCGACCACCTCCGCCTGCAGCGGAATACCGGCCACACTACGCGTCCAGCTGGCCGCGCGCACGATCAAGCCGATGTGGAACAGGTCGCCCGGACGATAGATGCCGCGATCGGAAAACAGATAGCCCGAAAGCTGGCCCTGGTTCACCGCATTCTGTTCGCCGCCGATATCGAAGCGCGAGTAATCGAGCTGGCGATCCGCGCCGCCGATCGGCAGGAAGGACAGATCGTCGCCTTTCCTGACCACGTACATGACCGGCTTCTTTTCACGGTCCAGTCCCTTGAACGTCGGGAAGTGCACCGTGCCATCGCCGCTTGTAGCCTGCGTGTAGAGCGTCTGCCCGTTGACGGCGAGCACGGAGACGCTGGCCTGACCCACCGGTTGGCCGGTGCGGATGGACTGCACGAAAACATCCTGGCTGCCGTCGAGCGAGCGCTTCACCAGCATGCCCAGATCGGTCACCACGATCAGACGGGTGTCGGTCGGCATCGCCGCGTTGTCGGCAGCACCGTCGGCTGACTCGTCACCCTCGTCGGCCTCACTGCTTCCTTGATCGGCGCTGTCGGCCGTATCGCTGCTGTCCTCGCCGGCTGCGCTGGTGTCGCTCGCAGGCGCGCCGCCGGGCGCCTGCGCAGTGCCCTCCAGCGCGCGCGCTTTTGCCTTGGCCGCCGCCGCGGCCTTTTTCTTCTCGGCCACCGGGTCGTAGCCGGACAGGTGCAGCAGAAAGACGCCGCGCTTGCCGTCTTTCAGATACTGGCCAAGGTCGACGCCCTCGTAATGCGCCTTGCCGGGGTCGGTCTTGGGAAACGCCTGCTTCTGTTCAAAGCGTTCGACGATATGGTCTTCGCTGAAGCCATACATCAGTTCCGGATGGCTATAAGTGCCCTGGTTGAGACTGACCAGATGCTGCAGCTGGTCTGGCAGCACGCGACCGATCTCCAACTGCATCCCGGGCAGATTGCGCGACACGACCGAGACGCGCTTGCTCCCGCTGAGCGAGAGCAGCGAGCCGTCGGCCATGAAGCGAAGCAGCTTGGGATAGTCGGGCACCGTAAAGGCTTGAGCCGTCGGCTTGCCGAGCACATAACCGCCGAAGGATTTAAGCCCCGTGCCGACATGCACGTAGATGCGCTGACCGGGTTCGGCGTGATATTTGAAGCTCTGCAGCGTGGCGAAATCGTCTTCGGTCGGCACCAGCGCGATCGGCAACGGCTGAGATTTGCGCAGGACCGCGTCGCTGACCTCGGACACGTCCCAGCCGTAAGGTACGTCATCATCGGCCTGGTCTACACCATCCTTCTTGCGCGGCAACACCCAGGCCTTGGTCAGGCCGGCAAGATCGCTGCCGCGTACCTTGCCGCTGGCGTTGATCACCAGCACCTGTTCCGGCTCGTATTTGTCGTTGTCGACCAGGGTCGGGCCGATGTCCTGCAATGTCAGGCTATATAGGCCGGGCACGCGGATACGCGCCTGCAAGGCATCGGGCGTACCGTCACCACCGTGCGAACTGCGTACCCCGCTGTCCAGCTTCAACAGTACGGCACTGTCATCGCGCGGCAGATCCAACGGTTGCGAATGCACCCACGCGTTGAGCTTGAACGCGTCGTAGGTGACGGTAAATTTCATCGGCGTGCCGGGCTTGCCGTCCTTGTCGGCCAGCGCGATCGCGATACGTTTCTCGAACTGCGCGGTATCCACCGGATAGTTGAAATTGACCGGCACTATGGTGGTCTTGGCCGTGGGGTCCTGCGGATCCTGATAGAACTCGCCGTTGCCCAATTTTGCGCTGAAAGCGGGCAGATCGACCGCAAGACGATCGTCCGCCATCAGCACGTGGGGCGCAAAGGCATCGGTAACATCAAATCGCACCTCGATATGCGCACCGACAGGCCAATCCTCGGCAGGGACAAAGCGCAATGTGTGATCGTCGGTCCAGGTCCATGCGCCTTTGAGCGCAGGGCGCATGTTGATGCCTTTGGTAACCGGTTTGCCGACCAGCTCGATCGGCGCTGCCGATCCCGAAAAAGCGATATCGAGCGGATGGATGGTGATTTTCGGCGTGCCGTCCGGCTGCGCGAGATAGTCGGTCACTGCAGGCGTTTTCGCCTCGAAGCTAATGCGTTCGGGCTCGATCGGCCTGGGGCGATGCTGGTACCACTGCCAGCCAAGCCAGGCGGCGGCGATCACCAGCAACGCGATGAAAAAGCCGCCGGCAAACTGCCGCGGCTTGCGCTTGATCGCCGCGCCGGTCGCGGGCGCCCAGGTGGGCGCGGACCAGGATACATGACCAAAAATGGGCCGCAGGATCCAGCCCAGTCCACGAAACAAACCACGCGCAAGGCGCACCGGCAACATGAGCAGAAACCGCAGCAGATCCATGACGTCCCCTTTTCTTCATCCGATGATTGCGACAACAGTGCATTCAAATCGCCCGCATTGATGCGCCTACGGGCGTAGCGACGGCAATTGTTCCTTATTTCCCCAGGCATTCTGCGCGTCGAAAATGGCAGACTGCGGCGCCGATTCTGACATGTCGCGGAAGAGCTTGGCAGTCGGCGCAGGCCTCGTTCGGCACGCTCCCCCAAAGCAAAAGGCCGACATCCATCGGATGTCGGCCTTTATCGCCCGCACAGTAGATTGGGCTTCGACTTATGAGTCGGACGATTAAATCTTGCCGACGAAATCGCGAACCACGGCAGCCAGGGTGGGGTCCTGCATGGCCATATGCATAGTGGCGCGTACCAGGCCGGCCTTGTTGCCACAGTCGAAGCGCGTGCCTTCGAAACGATAGGCGAGAACCCTGCCCTGCTCTTTCAGCAGCGCCTCGATCGCGTCGGTCAGCTGGATCTCGCCGCCGGCTCCTGGCGTCGTTTGCTCCAGCAGCTGAAAGATGCGTCCGGGCAACACATAGCGCCCGACAACGGCCAAGTTGGACGGGGCGTCGGCCGGCTTGGGCTTCTCCACCATGTGGTGAATCCAGGCGCTGCGTTCATCGACCGGCGTGGCATCGACGATGCCGTATTTATCGGTGTCGCTGTGCGGCACTTCTTCCACGGCAATGACACCCGCATCCTGCGCGTTCGCCAGCTCGGCCATCTGCCGCAGCGCGCCCTTGCCGGTACCGATCTTGCCGTTCCAGATCAGGTCGTCGGGCAAGACCACGCCAAACGGTTCGTCGCCGACCACCGGCTTAGCGCAGAGCACCGCGTGACCGAGGCCGAACGCTTCGGGCTGGGTCACAAAGATCGCGCGCACATGCGAGGGTAGCGTGCCCTGCACGAGTGCCAGCAGTTCGTCCTTGCCCTTTTCTTCCAGTTTCGCTTCCAGCTCATAGGCCTTGTCGAAATAATCGGCGATCGCGTGCTTGTAGCGATTGGTGACAAAGATCAGCGTATCGGCACCGGCATCCACGGCTTCGTCGACCGCGTACTGGATCAACGGCTTGTCCAGCACCGGCAGCATTTCCTTCGCTACGACCTTAGTCGCCGGGAGAAAACGCGTGCCGAGTCCGGCAACGGGGAACACGACCTTGCGCAGGGGTTTACTCACTCACTCTTCTCCGGGTTGATGCGGCGTATCGACACCACGTTATCGGGCTGCGCCACTTCGGTCCAGCGGAAGGACGGCAGAAGGCTCGACACGCAGCGCCGCAGCTCTTCTTCGTCGAACACATCGCTGGCTTCGGCGGCCTTGTTCAACAGGGCCTGCAACAGCTCCCACGAAACTTCGCGGTGCTGCGCCAGAAAAATTTTCGAATGGCCGGTGCCGCTGTAATTTTCCAGCGGATGGAACAATTCTTCGAACAGCTTTTCGCCAGCGCGCAGACCCGTATAAACGATGGGAATCTCCGTGCCGGGCTTTTTGCCGGTAAGGCGAATCATTTGCTCGGCTAGATCGCGAATTTTCACCGGTTCGCCCATGTCGAGCGCGAAAATTTCCCCACCCTTACCGATGCTCGCCGCCTGCAGAATCAGCTGACAGGCTTCGGGAATGGTCATGAAATAGCGAGAGATTTCAGGGTGGGTCACCGTGACGGGGCCACCGTCCAGAATCTGCTGGCGAAAAAGGGGAACGACCGAGCCCGCCGAATCCAGCACGTTGCCGAAGCGTACGGTCATGAAACGGGTATCGGCGTGAGCGTTGAGGTTCTGGCAGTAGATCTCGGCCACGCGCTTGCAGGCACCCATCACGCTGGTCGGGTTGACCGCCTTGTCGGTGGAGATCAGAACGAAACACTCGACCCCTACCTCGCGCGCCAGATCGGCCACTGTGCGCGTGCCGAGCACATTGTTGCGGAAGGCCGATCGCAACTGCGCCTGCAGCATCGGCACGTGCTTGTACGCCGCGGCATGGAAAATCACCTGCGGCTTGGTTTCGGCGAAGGCTTTCTGCATGGCGACCTGATCGCCGCAATTGGCCAGTATGCCCTCGAAGATCAGCTCCGGAAAATCGGCACGCAGTTCCTGCATGATGCGATAAAGGTTGTATTCGCTCTGCTCCACCACGATCAGCGACTGCGCACCGAGTCGCGCAATCTGACGACAAAGCTCCGAGCCGATCGAGCCGCCGCCGCCGGTTACCAGTACGCGGCGGGCGGTGAGCGTTTCGCGGATGGACGTCCAATCGAGTTCGACGGCATCGCGGCCGAGCAGATCCTCGATCGCCACCTCCTTGATCTGGTTGAACTGCGCGCGCCCGGCAACGACGTCCTCCAGCCGGGGAATCGTGCGATACGGCAGTCCGGTATGGTCACAAAGCTCTACGACGCGCCGCATTTCGCTGGTCGAGGCCCCAGGCAGCGCAATCAGCAGCATCTGCACCGCCGCCTCGCGCACCACGTCCGACAACTGGTCGAAGCGACCCAATACGGGATGGCCATTAATGCTGGCGCCGCGCAGGCTGGGCTTGTCATCGACGAAACCAACTACGGCATAGCGGCTGTCGCGACGGAGATCGCGTGATAGCACCTCGCCAGCGCGGTCCGCGCCAACGATGAGAACGCGCTTCACGTCATCGCTGTTCTTAAGCAGCTCGCGGCGGCTGTCTTTCCAGAAACGGTAGGCCAGCCGCGGAAGCCCCAGCAGCGCGCCGAGCACCAGCGGGTAAAGCAGAAAGGTGGTGCGGGGAACGCCGTCCAGTCTGTCGTACAAAAACAGTGCCAAGCCTATCGTTACTGCACCTATCAGCGAGGCGCGGGCGATATTCCACAAATCCGGCAGGCTGGCAAAACGCCATACGCTTCGATACAGACCGGTCCATCGCAGAATCAGCCCTTGGATAACCAGAACGATGGGAAATTCGAGCAATTGGAAACTGACGACGTCGCCGGGGTTGAACGTGTAGCGCAACATCTTGGCGATCCACCAGGCCAGCGCGGTCATCGCCAGATCGTGGATCACGACGGCGACGCGCGGGTGGATAAAACCAACCAATTTACGCAGCGACATGACGATCCTTCGACAGGTTGCGTCGCATGCAGCGACGTTTGAGCAAAAGCCACATGGCCGATGCGCTTAGGTAGAACGCCATAGTAATCGGCAGGGCGATGTTCAGATGACTGAACGCCAACCATGCAAACGGGCCAGCCACCAGGAGATTCCAGGCCATATAGCGAACATCCGTTCCCCCGTGCGTGCCACCGCGTCGGGTCATCCACTGATACAGGTGCTCTCGATGCGGCTTGTACCAGCGCTTGCCTCGTAACATTCGCATCACCAATGTCAACGTGGCATCAAGCACAAATGCCGACGAGAGAATCAGCACCGGCCAGAGCAGCGCGTGATCGAGCCCCCAGAGCATGGCGCCAAGGCCGAATATCAGAAAGCCCGTACTGCCGCTGCCGACATCGCCCATAAAAATACGTGCTGTCGGGCGGTTAAATAGCCAGAATCCCAACGCCGAGGCGGCCATCGCCGTTGCGCCGATGGCCAGCGCCAACTGCCCGATCGACCAGCTCATCCAGGCCAATCCAGCCCCGACAAAAATGATCTGCTGCGCCAGCAGCCCGTCGATGCCGTCCATGAAATTATGCAGATTGATGCTCCATGCACCCGCGCCCAGCAAGAGCGGCAGCCACCACCACGACAAACCGGTAGCGAGCAAGGCGCTGGAAAACAACAGCACGGCAAGCAGCTGCGCACCGAATCGGGGCAATACCGGCAGCGGACGATGGTCGTCCCACCAGCCGACCAGAGCGACGAGTGCGAAAGCGATCTCCAGGCTGACGACGATGGGAGCTGTCCATGCTTTCTGTGTGCTGAGCAAGGCTCCTGGCATGCAAACCAGGAGCGCGAGAACCAAGCCGATACCGCCGCCACGCGGCGTGGGAATGCGGTGCGACCGACGCTGCCCAGGTTGATCCAGCATGCCGCGCCAATGTGCGTAAGCAATGGCACCACGGACGAGGAAAAATGTGATGATCAGAGCGACGAATGGCCAGGCAGCGACAGAAACGATACCTGTCGTCATTCGCTGGCCACGCCATGAATCGGTCGTACCGTGCCCCAGCTCTTGCAGCTGGGGCACTGCCAGTGATGCGCCTTGGCACCGAAGCCGCAGCGGCTGCAGCGATACATCGCCTGCCCCTCCAGCAGCTTCTTGGTGAGATCGCGCAGGATCAGGAAATTCTCGCGCGCTTCGCCTTCGATTCTATCCATCGTGGCATCGATCAGCGCCATCAGGCCGCGCACCGACGGGCGCTGACGCAGCTGCGAGGTGAGAAAGTCGATCGCCGCACGTTCGCCGTCGCGCTGGCGATAGATATGCGCCAGCGCCAGCACCGGGGAGATGCCGTGGTAGCGGCTGAGCATGTCGCGCAAAAACGATTCGGCACGATCCATCTGCTGCGAGCGCGCATAGCTGTTGAGCAGCGGCGGCAGAATCTCCGGCGCAAACGCGATATCGGCATCGATGGCGGACTCATAGGCCAGCACCGCTTCCGCGTGATGATCGTCCTCGGACTGCAGCCGACCGGTCAGCATGAAGGCGCGCACGCAGTCGGGCTGGCATTCGAAGGCCTGACGCAGGTAGTCGCGCGCCTCGGCGCGCGCGCCGTGCTGGCGCGCGCGGTCGGCCAGTTCGCAGAAAAACTGCGCCTTCATCGCCGCTTCGTCTTCGCCGGTCATGGCCTCGAGCCGGCGCGTGTGCTCGATCGCCTTGTGCCAATCGCGCTCGTGCTGATAGATCGCAATGAGATGCCGCAGCGCGGAAGGCGCATGCGCGTCCATCGCCACCAGATCCGAAAACAGCGCCTCCGCGCGATCGAGCAGACCGGCCCGCATATAGTCTTCGCCCAGCTCTAGCAGGGCCACCGTTTTCATCGCGTCGGACAAGCCTGGGCGCGACACCAGATGCTGATGCAGGCGAATCGCGCGATCCACCTCGCCGCGGCGGCGAAACAGATTGCCGAGCGCCAGATGCGTTTCGACGGTATCGCGGTTGTACTCGGCGAGCTTGAGGAACACCTCGATCGCCTTGTCCTGCTCTTCGTTGAGCAGATAATTCAGGCCGCGGAAATAATCCGAGGACAGCTCGCTGACTTCAGCGCCGGAGCGTTTCGCGCCCAGTCGACGAGAGGCCAGCCAGCCGAGTACGAAAGCCACCGGCACCAGCAGAACCAGCGCGTAGGGATAATTCATGCAGCGGCCGACAGCTTCTTTTCGTTGTCGCGCAGCTGCCGACGACGTTCACGGCGTTGGCGCGTGATCACGCCCAGCCACGCTGTCAGCCCGCCGAGCAGCCAGCCGATCACTAGCGCACACAGCAACGCCGCGCCCTTTGGCACATGCACCCGGGCAAGTACGAGGTCGTAGTTGACCATGTCGGCATTCAGCGCACCGACCACGATGCCCGCCGCCGCAAAAACCAAAAGAATAAGGATGACTAGTAATCGCATGCGTCGACTTTACCCGATTGACCGTGACTGGCACAGATACCGACGCGAGCGCCGACCGCGGGCCAACGGCTTGCGATGCTTGCGCGGTTCCGACAATGACATACATAAAAAAGGCAGGATCGACTTGCGGTCGCCTGCCTCGATAAACGTGTTTTGCTCACGCAATCAACTACTGGTTTCTTCCAGATGCTGATTCACCCGTTCCCGTAGCTCTTTACCGGGTTTGAAATGCGGTACGTGCTTGCCGGGTAGCGCAACGGCGTCGCCCGACTTCGGATTGCGCCCCATGCGCGGTGGCCGATAATGCAGTGCAAAGCTTCCGAAGCCACGCACTTCAATACGCTCACCGTGAGCAAGGGCATGACTCATCTGTTCGATCACGCTTTTGACGGCCAATTCGACGTCTGCAAACGCAAGATGGGTTTGACGCCTTGCCAGCGCCTCGATCAATTCAGATTTGGTCATGGGACCCCAATGTCCGTGACGTTAAACAACGGGGCGGCTCGTGCCGCCCCGTGTCGTGCTCTCGCAACGATCAGTCGGCCTTGTCGAACTGTTCCTTCAGCAGCGCGCCCAGCTTGGTCGTGCCGGTGGAGGCGGAAGCATAGTCTGGAGCGGCCGGCTCTTCCGGCAGATCGGCCTCATCCTTGGCGCGAATCGAGAGCGCCAGCTGGCGACCCTTGCGATCCATGCCGGTGAACTTGGCTTCGACCTTGTCGCCAACCTTCAGATGCTCGGTGGCATCGTCGACGCGCTCCTTGGCGATGTCACTGGCGCGCAGGTAACCCTCGACGCCCTCGCCCAGGTCGATCAACGCACCCTTGGCGTCGACTTCCTTCACCACGCCGTTGACGATCGTGCCGCGGGGGTTCGCCGCCATGAACTGGCCGAACGGATCCTGCTCCATCTGCTTGATGCCCAGCGAGATGCGCTCGCGCTCCGGATCGACGGCCAGCACCACGGCCTCGATCTCGTCGCCCTTCTTGAAGTTGCGCACCAGCTCTTCGCCGGTCACCTGCCAGGAGATGTCGGACAGATGGACCAGACCGTCGATGCCGCCATCCAGGCCGATGAACACGCCAAAATCGGTGATCGACTTGATCTGGCCGGAGACCTTGTCGCCCTTCTTATGCATGGCGGCAAAGGCTTCCCACGGGTTCGAGCGGGTCTGCTTGATACCCAGCGAGATGCGGCGACGCTCCTCATCCACGTCCAGCACGGTGACTTCGGTCTCGTCGCCCACCTGAACCACCTTGGCCGGGTTGACGTTCTTGTTGGTCCAGTCCATTTCCGAGACGTGCACCAGGCCTTCCACGCCCGGCTCGATCTCGACGAAGCAGCCGTAGTCGGTGACGTTGGAGACCTTGCCGAACAGGCGGCTGCCGACCGGGTAGCGGCGGGCGATGGCGACCCACGGGTCGTCGCCCAGCTGCTTCAGGCCCAGCGAAACGCGGTTGCGCTCCTTGTCGTACTTCAGCACGCGCACGTCCAGCTCGTCGCCGACGTTGACCACTTCGGACGGATGGCGAACGCGCTTCCACGCCATGTCGGTGATGTGCAGCAGGCCGTCGATACCGCCCAGATCCACGAACGCGCCGTAGTCGGTGAGGTTCTTGACCGTGCCCTTGACCACCGCGCCCTCGGTCAGGCGCTCAAGCAGCTGCTCGCGCTCGGCCGAGAACTCGGTCTCGACCACGGCACGGCGGCTGACCACGACGTTGTTGCGCTTGCGGTCGAGCTTGATGATCTTGAACTCGAGTTCCTTGCCCTCGAGGAAAACCGGATCGCGCACCGGGCGCACATCGACCAGGGAGCCCGGCAGGAACGCGCGGACGTCCTTGATGTCGACCGTGAAGCCGCCCTTGACCTTGCCGGAGATGAGACCAACGATGGTCTCTTCCTTGTCGAACGCGTGCTCCAGATCGTCCCACACCATCGAACGCTTGGCTTTCTCGCGCGACAGCTTGGTTTCGCCGAAACCGTCTTCCAAAGCTTCGAGGGCAACCTTCACCTCGTCGCCTACCTGCACCTCAAGCACGCCCTGCTCATCGCGGAACTGCTCGATGGGGACAATGCCTTCGCTCTTCAGGCCGGCGTTGATCACGACGACGTCGTTGCGGATTTCCACAACGATACCGGTGACGATGGCGCCAGGCTTCAGCTTGGAGATGGCCTGCTGGCTCTGTTCAAACAGTTCGGCAAAACTTTCAGTCATGTTGATTCCATAGTGGGAAAAGACCGCGGCTCGCTGCGCTTTACTTAAGATTGCGCACGTACCGGCCGGTCCACCGGTTGAGGGCAAGTCCGGGTGGTTCCCGCAGGAACGACAACCCTTGTCACCGTTGGCCAAAATCCCGACGTCGCCTCCAAAGGGAAGCTTCGACCGGGACGAGAAAACCGCGGTGCCGCTGTTTACGGCTGCACCACGGCGAGTACTTTCGCGACGACCTCCTCGATGCCCATGCCGGTGGTGTCGATCAGCAAGGCATCTTCGGCAGGCTTGAGCGGCGCGACCGCACGCGATGCATCGCGGCTGTCACGCGCCTCAATTTCGCGCTGAAGGCCGAAAAGTGTAACGCTAAGTCCCTTTTCCTTCAACTGCTTATAGCGTCTTTTCGCTCTTTCGGCGGCACTGGCGGTAAGAAACACCTTGAACGCGGCATCCGGAAAGATCACCGTCCCCATATCGCGCCCGTCGGCCACTAGCCCGGGCGCTTTGCGAAAGCCGAGCTGCAGCGCTACCAAGGCTTCACGCACCGATGGCATCGAGGCAATCGCCGAGGCGGCCGCGCCAGCCGTCTCCGTGCGCAGCTCGTCCGTCGCGTCATGCCCGTTGACGAGGACGCGAGTCTCGCCGCCATCGATCGCCGCGCTGAACCTGATGCGGGTGCTGCGCGCGCAGCGGGTTACCGCGTCCACGTCGGACAGATCCAGCCCCTCCATACCAGCGGCATAGCCCACCGCGCGATAAAGCGCACCCGAATCGAGCAGACGCCAGCCCAGATGCCGGGCCACCAGCGCGCTGATCGTGCCTTTGCCTGATCCCGATGGTCCATCGATAGTCAGAACGGGCGCGGGCGTGGCATGGCTCATGAAGAATCCTGGTTCGAGGAAAAGCAGGCCGCCAGTTTAGCGCGTGCACCGCCTCGTTGACCCCGACTGAGTCGCGTGATATCACACCAATGCGCTTGGTTCGCAAGCTTTTCCGACCCCCATCATGACCGATCTTCGCCGCGAGTTCGAACAGGCCGCTGAGGATATTCAGCGACACGGCAAGCGCCCTGACAACGACACCCTGCTCAAGCTCTACGCGCTTTACAAGCAAGGATCGGAGGGTGATCTGAACAGCGCGCCACCCGGTTTTTTCGATTTCATAGGCACGGCCAAACACGAGGCGTGGGCCAAGCTGCAAGGTGTATCGGAGGAAGAAGCAATGCGCCGCTACATCGCCCTCGTGCACCAATTGCTGGCCTGAAACGGCAATACGCTCCATCCAACACTTGCTTTCAACCCTCGAACACCGGCACATTCATACGATTGTTTGAACCGGCCGTGATCGCATGAACTATCCGCACCTGTTTGCCCCCTTGAACCTTGGCCACGTCACCCTGCCCAACCGCATCCTGATGGGATCGATGCACACTGGGCTCGAGGACAAAGCCAGCGATTACGATAAGTTGGCCGCCTATTTCGCCGAACGCGCCCGCGGCGGCGTGGGCCTGATGGTGACCGGCGGCATCGCCCCGAGCATTCGCGGCTGGCTGAAACCCTTCGGCGGTCGCCTGTCGATGCCATGGCACAAACCGCGCCACCGCAAGCTGACCGATGCCGTGCACGCCGAGGGCGGGCTGATCTGCATGCAGATACTGCACGCCGGCCGCTACGGCTACCACCCGCTGTCGGTGGCACCCTCGAAGATCAAATCGCCGATCACGCCGTTCACACCGAGCGCGCTCAGCACGCGCGGGGTTGAGCAGACCGTCAGGGACTTCGTGCGCTGCGCCAAGCTGGCGCAGGAGGCCGGCTACGACGGCGTCGAAGTCATGGGTTCGGAAGGCTATCTGATCAACCAGTTCATCGCCGCCCGCACCAATCAACGCAGCGATGCCTGGGGTGGCGACGCCGCAAGGCGCATGCGCCTGCCGATTGAAATCGTTCGTCGCACACGCGAAGCGGTGGGCAAGAATTTCATCATCATCTATCGCCTGTCGATGCTCGACCTGGTCGAAGGCGGCCAGGACTGGGACGAAATCGTTACGCTTGCCAAGGGCATCGAAGCGGCCGGTGCCAGCATCATCAATACCGGCATCGGCTGGCACGAAGCGCGCGTGCCGACCATCGTCACCAGCGTGCCGCGCGCCGGTTTCGCCTGGGTCACAAAGAAGCTCAAGGGCGAGGTCGCGATCCCGCTGATCACCACCAACCGCATCAACATGCCCGACGTGGCGGAAAGCATTCTTGCCGACGGCGCCGCCGATATGGTCTCAATGGCGCGGCCGCTGCTGGCCGACCCCGAGTGGGCGGTAAAGGCCAAGGCCGGACGTGGCGACCGCATCAATACCTGCATCGCCTGCAATCAGGCCTGTCTCGATCACGTCTTTCAGAGCAAACGCGCTAGTTGCCTGGTCAACCCGCGCGCCTGCCATGAAACCGAGCTGGTCATTACACCAGCCTCGAAACGCAAACGCATTGCCGTCATCGGCGCAGGCCCAGCCGGCCTGGCCTGTGCCAGCACGCTGGGCCAGCGCGGCCACGCCGTGACGCTGATCGACAAGGCGCAGGAAATCGGTGGCCAGTTCAATTACGCCAAGCAGATCCCAGGCAAGGAAGAGTTTTATGAAACCCTGCGCTACTTCGGTCATCAGCTGACCGACCACGGCGTCGACGTGCAACTGGGCCAGACCGCGGATGCGGTCTCGCTGGTCGCCGGCGGCTACGACGAGGTGGTCATCGCCACAGGCATCACGCCGCGCGCGGTGAGCTTTCCCGGCAGTAATGATGCTCGCGTTCTGAGCTACTTGGATGTTTTGGCGCGCCACGCGCCGGTCGGCGCAAAGGTCGCCGTGATCGGTGCCGGCGGCATCGGATTTGACGTGGCCGAGTTTCTCGTGGAAAACGCTCCCTCAGCCGCCACCGACGTGGCGCGCTGGACCCACGAATGGGGCGTGGACATGCAGCTGGCGCACCGCGGCGGCCTGCAGAAACCGCAGCCCGAGGCACCGGCTCGGCAGATCTGGGTGCTTCAGCGCAGCGAGGGTCGACCCGGCGGACGGCTCAACAAGACCAGCGGCTGGGTCCACCGCGCCACCCTCAAGGCCAAGCAGGTCCAGATGCTCGGTGGCGTCAGCTACGAGCGCTTCGACGACCAGGGCCTGCATATCACTGTCGGCGGCCAGTCGCAGATTTTGCCGGTCGACAACATCGTAATTTGCGCGGGTCAGGAGCCGAACCGCCGGCTGGCCGATGACTTGATCGCCGCCGGCATCCGGGTTCACGTCATCGGCGGTGCCGACGTGGCGGCCGAACTCGATGCAAAACGCGCTATCGCGCAGGGTACGCAGGTCGCCAGCCGGATGTAGCCGCCTCGGCGCGAGAGCTGCCGGTGGGCTGCCAAAAAAAAGAACGCCCCGCGTTTGTAACGCATCAACATGGGTCAGGGGGGAGATGACCAGATGTCGTATTTAGCGTTACCGCGGGGCGAGGGCCACCGCCGCTAGGGGGAGGGGAAGCGGCGGGACGAGCGGAAGTATGTGATCGACGCATCTAAGTATCCAATATATATTTAGGCTCTTACTTATTTGATAACGCTATAAATCAGCAATGTGTCGATATGTTTGATTTTCGCCAGCTGCGTTATTTCGTGGCCGTCGCCGAGGAGCTCAGCTTCACTCGCGCGGCGATCCGGCTGCACCTGTCGCAACCGCCGTTATCGCAGCAGATTCAATCGCTGGAACAGGATCTGGGCGTGCGACTGCTCGAGCGCAACAAGCGCAACGTCGCCCTGACCGAGCCCGGCAAGATTTTTTTGGAAGAGGCGCGGCAGATTCTGGCCAAGGCCGATGAGGCGCGCAGCCACGTCGTCGCGGCGGCGAAAGGCCATAGCGGACAGCTACGCCTGGCTTACACGACTTCCGTCTCTTTCCATCCTGCGCTACCGCAGACGCTACTGCGTTACGGGCAAATTGCGCCGAACGTGCGCCTGCAGTTGAGCGAGATGTACACCGAACCTCAATTCGCCGCGCTGCTGGCCGGTCACATCGACGTCGGTTTTGTGCGCGATGAACCGCTGCACGCCCAGGATGCGCGCAATTTACGGCTGCGCGTGATCGATCGCGAACCCCTGGTGCTTGCCGTGCCGATCGGCCACCGGCTGGCCGGCCGAAAAAGCCTGCGCCTGATCGAAGTCGCCGGTGACGCGTTTATTTCCCAGCCGCGCGAGCTTGCCGCCACGCTCTACGACAGTTTGGTCAAACTGGCGACGAAGGCGAGCTTCGAGCCACTGATCATTCAACAGGCCCAGCAGATCAATGGCCTGCTGGCACTGGTCGCGGCAGGACTTGGCATGGCGCTGGTGCCTGCGAGCATGCGCGCGGTGCGTCTGGCGGGAGTCAGCTATTTAGCGCTGGAGGATTCCGACGCCTATCTTCTACTGGCTGTGGCTTGCCGCGTCGACGACGACTCCCCTGCCCTTAGGCAATTTATGGCCACCGTGGCCGATGCGGTGACCGCCGTGCAAGGCTTGTGATAACCACGTAGCCCCGTTACACTTGCTGACTTAACTTTTGAATAGTGTCAGGAGCTGGCCGTGAAGGTGCTTAACTCTTTGAAGTCCGCCAAGGCGCGGCACCGTGACTGCAAGGTCGTTCGCCGTCGCGGCAAGGTGTTCGTGATCTGCAAGAGCAATCCGCGTTTCAAGGCTCGCCAGCGCTGAGTCCAGTCGGACCCACACGTTAGCGATGCAATGAAAAAGGCCGCGCAAGCGGCCTTTTTTTATGCCCATCGAAATGGCTTTCGCATGGCGAGACGCGGTTGCATCTCGCCATGTAAGTATCAGCTGTAGCGAACGCCGGTGATTTCGTAGTGTTTGACGCCATTGGGCGCAGTGAATTCAAAGCTGTCGCCCTCGTTCTTGCCGATCAGCGCGCGCGCGATCGGTGACGATACCGCAATCATGTGCAGCTTGATGTCCGCCTCCAGATCGCCAACGATCTGATACGTCACTGCCGTACCCGTGTCTTCGTCTTCCAGATCGACGATGGCACCGAACACCACGCGACTGCCCGGATTGAGCTGGGTCACGTCGATCACTTCGGCATTCGACAGCAGGGATTCCAGTTGGGCGATGCGCCCTTCGGCAAAGCTCTGCTGCTCGCGCGCCGCGTGATACTCGGCATTTTCCTTCAAGTCACCGTGCGCGCGTGCCTCGGCGATGGCCGCGATGATCCGCGGCCGATCGACGAACTTCAGTTTCTCCAGCTCGGCGCGCAGGCGCTCGGCGCCCGCTTTGGTAATCGGTGGACGGCTCATGCGCTGAGCTCCTTGTGCAGTTCCTGCAGGCTGTGCACGTCGCCATCGCTGCGGAAATCCAGCGAATGGACCAGCGCGCGCGCGCCTGCCACGGTGGTGGAATACGTCACGCGATGCTGCAAGGCCTCGCGCCGAATCGAGAACGAATCGGCGATTGCCTGTTTGCCCTCGGTTGTGTTGACGATATAGACGATCTCGCCGTTCTTGATCAAGTCGACGATATGCGGCCGGCCTTCGAGCACCTTGTTGATGCGCTCACAGATCACGCCGTGTTCGGCCAGATAGCTCGCCGTGCCCGACGTCGCCACCAGGTTGAAACCACGCGCCACGACCTCCTTGGCTACGTGCAGCAGGCGCTCCTTGTCGCTGTCGCGGACGGACAGGAAGACTTTGCCTACCTTCGGCGGCTTGATGCCGGCTGCTTCGTGACCGCGCGCGAACGCCGCACCAAAGCTGCGACCCACGCCCATGACTTCGCCGGTTGAACGCATCTCAGGACCGAGGATCGGATCGACGTTCTGGAATTTCAGGAATGGGAAGATCGCCTCTTTTACCGAGTAGTACTCGGGGATGACCTCTTTCGTGGCACCCAGGCTGGCCAGCGTGCGCCCCGCCATCACCCGCGCGGCAATCTTGGCCAGCGGCACGCCGATCGCCTTGGAGACGAACGGCACGGTGCGCGACGCGCGCGGGTTCACCTCCAGAATGAATACCGTCTCGCCCTGAATGGCGAACTGCGTATTCATCAGGCCGATGACCTTGAGTTCCCGCGCCATCATGGTCACCTGACGCCGCATCTCATCCTGAATCTCCGCGCTCAGCGAATACGGCGGCAGCGAGCAGGACGAATCGCCCGAATGCACGCCCGCCTCCTCGATGTGCTCCATGATGCCGCCGATCAGCACGTTGCCTTCGGCATCGGCGATCACGTCCACATCCACCTCGACCGCGTGGTCGAGGAAGCGATCGAGCAGCACCGGCGAATCGTTCGACACCTGTACCGCGTCACGGATGTAGCGCGAGAGGTCGGCATCGTCATGCACCACTTCCATCGCGCGGCCACCCAGCACATAGCTCGGACGCACCACCAGCGGATAGCCGATTTCGCGCGCCAAGGCGAGCGCCTCGTCGGCGTTGCGCGCCGTGCGGTTCGGCGGCTGCTTCAGGCCGATCTTTTCGATCATGTGCTGGAAGCGCTCGCGATCCTCGGCCAGATCGATACTGTCCGGGCTGGTGCCGATGATCGGCACGCCGGCCGCTTCCAGCGCACGCGCCAGCTTCAGCGGCGTCTGGCCACCGTACTGCACGATCACGCCCTTGGGCTTTTCGATGTGCACGATTTCCAGCACGTCTTCCAGCGTGAGCGGCTCGAAGTACAGGCGATCGGAGGTGTCGTAGTCGGTCGAGACGGTTTCCGGATTGCAGTTGACCATGATGGTCTCGTAGCCGTCCTCGCGCAGGGCCAGCGACGCATGTACGCAGCAATAGTCGAACTCGATGCCCTGACCGATCCGGTTCGGGCCGCCGCCGAGCACGATGATCTTGTCGCGGCTGGTCGGCGCGGCCTCGCACTCTTCCTCGTAGGTCGAATACATGTAGGCCGTGCTGGTGGCGAACTCGGCCGCGCAGGAATCCACGCGCTTGTAGACCGGCCGCACGCCCAGCGTATGGCGCAGATGGCGCACCGCCGCTTCGTCGGTATGGAGCAGTTCTGCCACGCGCGCATCGGAGAAGCCGAGACGCTTCAGCTCGCGCATGCGCGGCTCGTCGATCGCGGTGAGCCCCTGCTCGGCAATCTCCGTCTCGGTCAGCACGATGTCCTCGAACGCGGCGAGGAACCATGGATCGACGCGACTGAGGTTGTGCACTTCTTCCAGCGACAGGCCGGCACGGAACGCATCGGCCAGATGGAAGACACGGTCCGGCCGCGGCTCACGCAGCTCGCGTTTGAGCACG
Source organism: Rhodanobacter sp. ANJX3 (assembly GCF_014200755.1). Classification (GTDB taxonomy): domain Bacteria; phylum Pseudomonadota; class Gammaproteobacteria; order Xanthomonadales; family Rhodanobacteraceae; genus Rhodanobacter. Next base: position 516,616 of record NZ_JACHCM010000001.1, read on the forward strand.
GCGAGACCGTCGTCGGTGCTGATATCCAGACCGGTCGGATTGAGACCGGTCTTGCCGATCTCCAGACCGCGCAGCGCCTTCTGCAGCGACTCGTGGAACGTGCGGCCGATCGCCATCACCTCGCCGACCGACTTCATCTGCGTCGTCAGACGCGCATCGGCGGAGGGGAATTTCTCGAACGCAAAGCGCGGAATTTTGGTTACCACGTAATCGATCGAGGGCTCGAACGACGCCGGCGTAAGGCCACCGGTGATGTCGTTCTTCAGCTCGTCCAGCGTGTAGCCCACGGCGAGCTTGGCCGCGATCTTGGCGATCGGAAAACCGGTCGCCTTCGACGCCAGCGCCGAGGAGCGCGAGACGCGCGGGTTCATTTCGATGACCACCACGCGGCCATTCTCGGCATTGATACCGAACTGCACGTTGGAGCCGCCGGTATCTACGCCGATCTTGCGCAGCACGGCGATCGAGGCGTCGCGCAGGCGCTGGTACTCCTTATCGGTCAGCGTCTGCGCTGGCGCCACGGTGATCGAGTCGCCGGTGTGCACGCCCATCGGATCGAGGTTCTCGATCGAGCACACGATGATGCAGTTGTCCGCGGTATCGCGGACAACTTCCATCTCGAACTCCTTCCAGCCCAGCACCGACTCCTCGACCAGCACTTCACCCACCGGCGAGAGATCCAGGCCGCGCTTGACGATTTCCTCGAACTCTTCGCGGTTGTAGGCAATACCGCCCCCCGAGCCGCCGAGCGTGAAGCTGGGCCGGATGATGGTCGGATAGCCGACCTTGGCCTGTGTCAGCAGCGCCTGTTCGAAGGTGCGCACGACCTCGGCTTTGGGGCAATCCAACCCGATTTCCGCCATCGCGACGCGGAACAGCTCGCGGTCTTCGGCCATGCGGATCGCTTCGCGCGAGGCGCCGATAAGCTCGACGTTGTATTTTTCCAACACGCCATGATCGGCCAGATCCAGCGCGCAGTTGAGGCCGGTCTGGCCACCCATCGTCGGCAGCACCGCGTCCGGTCGTTCTTTGGCGATGATGCGCTCGACCGTCTGCCAGTTGATCGGCTCGATGTAGACCGCGTCGGCGGTTTCCGGGTCGGTCATGATGGTGGCGGGATTGGAGTTCACCAGGATCACCCGGTAGCCTTCTTCCTTCAGCGCCTTGCAGGCCTGGGCACCGGAGTAATCGAACTCGCAGGCCTGGCCGATGACGATCGGACCGGCGCCGATGATGAGGATGCTTTTTATGTCGGTACGCTTGGCCATCTCAGCGGGCCTCCTGCATAAGTGCCGCAAAACGATCGAACAGGTAGCCGATATCGAGCGGCCCGGGGCTGGCCTCCGGGTGACCCTGGAAGCAGAACGCGGGGCGATCGGTCAGCGCGAAACCCTGCAGCGAGCCGTCGAACAGCGAGGTATGGGTGACGCGCACGTTGGCTGGCAGCGTGGCCGGATCGACCGCGAAGCCGTGGTTCTGCGAGGTGATCAGCACGCGACCGTCGTCGTGGTCTTTCACCGGATGGTTGGCCCCGTGATGACCGAACTTCATCTTCAGCGTGGAAGCACCGACCGCCAGGCCCATGATCTGGTGTCCGAGGCAGATACCGAAGAGCGGAATCTTCGCCTCCAGGAATTCGCGCGTTGCCGCAATGGCGTAATCGCACGCCGCCGGGTCGCCCGGGCCGTTGGACAAAAACACGCCGTCGGGCTTCATCGCCAATACGTCGGCAGCAGAGGTTTGCGCCGGCACCACGGTAACCTCGCAGCCCTGCTCGGCCAGCAGACGCAGGATGTTGAGCTTGGTGCCGAAGTCGTAAGCGACGACCTTGAAGCGCTTGGCCGGCTGGTTGAAGCGGGTGTTGTCGAGGTCGTAAACGCCCTCGTTCCAGACGTACGGCTTGGTGACGCTGACCGCCTTGGCCAGGTCCATGCCGTTCAGCCCGGGAAACGCGCGCGCCTTGGCCAAGGCCGCTTCCGCGTCGACATGCTCGCCGGCCATGATGCAGCCGGACAGTGCGCCCTTGTCGCGCAGGATGCGCGTGAGCCGACGCGTGTCGATACCGGCGATCGCCACGGTGCCATTGCGCTTGAGGTAATCGGGCAAGCTTTCGCTGCTGCGCCAGTTGCTGGCACGGCGAGGCACGTCGCGAACGATCAGGCCTGCCGCGTGCACCGCGTTGGACTCGACATCCTCGGCATTGACGCCGGTATTGCCGATATGGGGATAGGTCAGCGTGACGATCTGGCGCGCGTAGGAGGGATCGGTGAGGATCTCCTGATAGCCGGTCATCGCCGTGTTGAAAACCACTTCGCCGACAGTGTCGCCAGTGGCGCCCACGGCGTAGCCGTGAAACACGCTGCCGTCTTCGAGGGCGAGCAGAGCGGAAATATGCATGAGGTGTCCGCCTTTTTGATGCAGCAAGACCCGCAAGCCGCGCCATGGCTGGCTTGTGGAGCTCGGGAGGGAAAGTATCTGGGCGGGTTGAAATGATAAGACGCAGCGTCCTTTCTGTCCACCTTACAAAGCATGAACCGCACGGGGAACTCACGTTATTTCCGGACCGGCGGGCGCTAAACTAACCGATATTTTCAGGGAGCCAGCCGTCATGAGCGCCGCCGTTCTGCTCGATCCCGCACGACTCGATCGTCCGGATACTACGGTTACGCAGCACCCGTTTCCCTTCATGGTTGCGCACGGTCAGCTGCCGGACGAGGCCCGCAACGAGCTGGACAAGGACTTCCCGCGCTATCCCAGCGCGGGATTTTTCCCTTACGACCCCAGCGACTGCGGCCCCAGCGTCAATGCGCTGATCGACAACATGACCTCTCCGGCGTTCGCCCGGGCGGTCGGCGAGCGGCTGGGCATCGACGATCTCGGCCAGTACCCGACCCTGGTCACGCTGTGCCGGCTGCTCAACAAGCGCCATGGCACCATCCACACCGACAGCAAGTCCAAGGTCGCCACCGCGCTGATCTACCTCAACACGCAGTGGCCGGATACCAGCGACGGCTGCCTGCGCTTTCTGCACAAGATCGACGACATCGACAGTATCGTGGTGCCGGAGCTAACGCCGCTGTATGGCGAATTTGCGGTATTCAAGCGTTGCGACAACTCTTTTCACGGCCACCTGCCGTTCGAGGGTGAGCGGCGCGTCATCCAGGTGGCGTGGCTGACCAGCGAAGAAGAGAAACTGCGCAAGACCAAGCGCGGCAAATTCTCGCGCGTGTTCAAGAAACTTTTCGGCAGCCTGGATACCAAGCTCGGCGCCGGCCGCGATCGCAACGCTTCTCACCCGGACTAGGCAAGCTCGCGCAAGTCTCCCCGGTATTTGCGATGCTGGTCATCGATTGAAATACCAGCCCACGAACGCAGCGAACACGCCGTACAACGCGCCCACCGGCAGCAGCCAGCGCGCGTCGACCCGGCCTCGCTGGAACAGCCACCACAGATAACCTATCGCTATCATGGTGAGCACGCCGGCTGCCACAAGCGGGGTGTCGAACAGCCACGGCGTGGCGAACAGAGCCAGCGAACTGGGAATGGTGGCCTGGATCATCATCGAGCCGGAAATATTGGCCAGCGCCAGCCGCTCTTTGCCCTGGCGCACCCAGATCAGTGCGTTCACGGTTTCGGGCAATTCCGTGGCGACCGGGCTCAGCACCAGGGCCACCAGATGCGCCGGCAGCGAAAACAGCGCACCGATGGCTTCGAGCTGGCCGACAAACAGTCGCGACGCGGCGGCGATCACTGCCAGGGCGATAAAGGTTTGTGCGACCACCCAGCGCATGGCCGGATCAAGCTGGGTCGGACGAAACTTCAGCGGCTCGAGTTCCTCGTCCTCCGGCGTGTGGTCGCCGCTGCGCATCTCGCGCCAGACGTACGTGCCGTAGGCGGCGAGAAACAGAAGGCCAAGCCAGGGCTTGATGGCAAAGGCAACCAGGCCCAACCCGAACTTCACCACGAAGATCGCGAGGAACCAGGATTGATCGCGCGCCAGTCGCTTGCTGTCGACGCGAATCAGCCGGTCGGACCGCTTGAGCCGGCGCAGGTGCAGCCACAGCGCGCCACCGACGACAGCGTAGGCGATCGTGGCCAGTACCAGCGGACCGCCGAGCGCAGCGCCCACGCCAATATCTCGTGCCTCGGGCGTCTTGCCGAAAATCACCGCGACAAAGGTGACCGCACTCTCGGGCAAGGCCGTACCGAACGCGGCCAGCACCGTGCCGGTAGCCGTGGAACTCAGCTTGAGTTTGCGCCCGAACCACTCGACGCCGTTGACGAAATACTCGCAGGCGAGATAAATCGCGACCGCCGAGCCAATGAATAACGCGAAAGTAAGCGGCATGAAATGCACGAGGGCCGGGCGAGCGGAAACCGATGGCGCATCGACACCGCTCGCCCGGCCGGGTGAGCATGTCGATGGCCAAAGGTCTCGCCGGGCACAGCCGTCGCGCGAAGCGACGGCTTGCTGATCGCACCATGGTTCCGGAAAGTCCGGCCCCAATTGTGTTGATGCGAACGCCTCTGGGTACGAGGCTGGCTACTCCCCAATGACAAGGCCGTGATGCTAACGACAGCGGGCGCAAATCGCAAGGAATTGCTCGCCGGCCAATACGTGAAAACAGCCAGCGACCGTACTCAACGCGGCGTGGTGATGACGTCCTCGAGCCTCCACAGACCAGTGGCACGACCGCGCAACCACAGCGCCGCCTGCAACGCGCCCCGCGCAAAAATCGAACGATCCGTGGCCCGATGCGACAGCTCCAGCCGCTCGCCCTGCCCGATCACCATCGCCGTGTGCTCGCCGACGATGTCACCGCCGCGCACCACGGCAAAGCCGATCGAGCCTTCAACCCGTTCGCCTGTCCGACCTTCGCGTGTATAGACGGCTGCCGCATCCAGCGTCGTCTCTCGTGCCGCGGCGGCGGCATGTCCCAGCGCGAGTGCCGTACCGGAAGGCGCATCCTGCTTGCGGCTGTGATGCGCCTCCACAATCTCGATATCCCACTCGGGCAGACTCGCCGCCGCGTCACGCAGCAGATGCGTCAGTACAGCCACGCCGAGGCTGAAATTGGCCGCGCGCAGCAGGGCGATGGTTTCCGTGGCTTTCTGCAGACGGGCTTCCAGCATCGAGTCCATACCGGTGGTGCCGGTGACCAGCGGCGTGCCGTTGGCGAGGCAATAGTCGAGCGTCGCGCTCAAACCGTGCGGACCGCTGAAATCGATCACCACATCGAGAGCCGGAGCATTCGACCAATCCCGCGCGTAACGCAGGGGATGCGTTCCATCAGGGAAAACCGGCTGGCCCGCGTGGGCCGATGCGGATGACACCACCGCATGGACCAGCTCGAACCGCTCGTCGCCATTGAGCAGGTCACGCAAGGCGGCGCCCATGCGACCGGACGCACCACTGATGCCGAGGCGGAGAGATTGAGTCACCGGCGCGCTCCCTATTTGTGCGTTGAACGATCCATCGTAGCGCGAGCGGCACAGCCGGCAGCAATCACCAGGCCGCCGTTCGCAACGCCTCGATGGAGAGCAGCGGTTAAGCGGTGACCCGCGACCAGAATTCTTTGACGCCGTCGATCCAGCCCTTGGCGCGCGGCGTATGCCGATCGCCGTCGCTTTCTTCGAAGGTGGCCTCAAGCGCCTCGAACAGCTCACGCTGCGCCTTGGTCAAACGCACCGGCGTTTCAACCACCACACGACAGATGAGGTCGCCATGTCGCGTGCTGCGCACCGACTTGACGCCGCGCCCGCGCAGGCGGAACTGCGTACCGGTCTGCGTCTCGGCCGGAATGCTGATCGGCACCTCGCCTTCCAGCGTCGGCACCGGCAGCTCCACGCCCAAGGCCGCCTGCGTGAATCGGATCGGCAGCTCGCAGTACAAATCGTTGCCTTCGCGCTGGAAGATCGCGTGCTCGCGCACCCGCACCTCTACGTAAAGGTCACCCGCCGGCGTGCCGCCCGGGCCCGCTTCACCTTGCCCGCTCAAACGGATGCGGTCGCCGTTGTCCACGCCCGCCGGAATCTGCACGGAAAGCGTGCGCGACTCTTCGATACGACCTTCGCCATGGCATTTCTTGCACGGCTTCTCGATGGCCTTGCCAGTTCCGCCGCAGTGCGGGCAAGCCTGTTGTACCGAAAAAATGCCGTTCTGCATGCGCACCTGGCCATGACCGCGGCAGGTTTTGCATTGCACCACTTTGCCGTCTTCCGAGCCGCTGCCGTTGCAGTGGTGGCAGTTGACCTGTGTCGGCACTTCGATTTGCCGGCTGACGCCGAAAACGGCTTCCTCCAGGTCGAGCTCGATGATGTAGCGAAGATCCGCACCGCGACGCTGACGACCACCGCTGTTGCGACCGAAAATGTCGCCAAAAATGTCACCGAAGATATCGCCCACGTCGCCGAAGCCGGCCCCGCCGCGCCCGCCGGCACCTTGCTCGAGTCCGGCGTGGCCGTACTGGTCGTAGATCGCGCGTTTCTGTGGGTCGCACAGCACTTCGTAGGCCTCCTTGGCCTCCTTGAATTTTTCCTGCGCGCCCGGGTCATCTGGATTGCGGTCCGGATGATATTTCATCGCCAGCCGGCGGAAGGACTTCTTCAGCTCGACTTCAGTGACGCTGCGCTCGACGCTCAGCACTTCGTAGTAATCACGCTTGCTCATTCATGCATCCACACTGCTTGCCGCTTGCCGGTTAAAGATCGAGCGATACTGCTCCAGATCCTCGTGTCATCAACGCCTTGCCCCTCAACACGAAGCCCGCGACGGGATGATCCCGGCACGGGCTGGTGTTGACGACCCTGCCGCATCTTTTGGTGATGGACGGCTGCCGATTATTTCTTATTTCTTCTCGTCTTTCACTTCGGTGAACTCGGCATCGACCACGTCGTCCGGCTGAGCCGAGCCGCCCGGCGCCGACTGTGAACCGGCATCGGCGTTACCGCCGGCCTGAGCTGCGGCCTGCAGCGCCTGCGCCGCCTGCTCCAGCTTCTCGACCTTGGCGTCGATCGCAGCCTTGTCCTCGCCATCCTTGACCTTTTCCAGATCGGACAATGCGCCTTCGATCGTGCTGAGCTGGTCGGCCGGAATCTTGCCGCCGTGCTCCTTCAGCGCACTGCGAGTCGAGTGCACCAGCTGGTCGGCCTTGTTGCGGGTGGCGACCAGCTCGTGGAAGCGCTTGTCTTCTTCCTTGTTCGCCTCGGCGTCGGCCACCATGCGCTGGATCTCGTCCTCGGACAGACCCGAGCCGGCCTTGATTTCGATCTTCTGTTCTTTGCCGGTCTTCTTGTCCTTGGCCGACACGTGCAGGATGCCGTTGGCGTCGATATCGAAGGTGACCTCGATCTGCGGCATGCCGCGTGGCGCTGCTTCAATACCGGACAGGTCGAACTTGCCCAGCGACTTGTTGGCGCTGGCGCGCTCACGCTCGCCCTGCAGTACGTGCACGGTCACGGCGGTCTGGTTGTCGTCGGCTGTGGAGAACGTCTGCGCGGCCTTGGTCGGCACCGTGGTGTTCTTCTCGATCAGCTTGGTCATCACGCCGCCCATCGTCTCGATGCCGAGCGACAGCGGGGTCACGTCCAGCAGCAGCACATCTTTGACCGTACCGCCCAGCACGCCGCCCTGGATGGCAGCGCCGACAGCGACGGCCTCGTCCGGGTTGACGTCCTTGCGCGGGTCCTTGCCGAAGAACTCCTTCACCGACTCCTGCACTTTCGGCATGCGGGTCTGACCACCCACGAGAATGACCTCGTTGATGTCGGACACGCGCAGACCGGCGTCATTCAGAGCGGTGCGGCACGGATCGATGGTGCGCTTGATCAGTTCTTCGACCAACGACTCCAGCTTGGCGCGGGTCAGCTTGATGTTGAGATGCTTCGGACCGGATGCATCGGCCGTGACGTACGGCAGATTGACGTCGGTCTGATGGTTGGACGACAGCTCGATCTTGGCGCGCTCGGCGGCATCCTTCAGACGCTGCAGGGCGAGCGGATCCTTGCGCAGGTCGATGCCCTGCTCCTTGTTGAACTCGTCGACGAGGTAATCGATGACGCGCATATCGAAATCTTCGCCGCCGAGGAAGGTGTCGCCGTTGGTGGCCAGCACTTCGAACTGCTTCTCCCCGTCGACTTCGGCGATCTCGATGATCGACACGTCGAACGTGCCGCCGCCGAGATCGTAAACCACAATCTTGCGGTCACCGCCCTTCTTGTCCATGCCATAGGCCAGCGCGGCCGCGGTCGGCTCGTTGATGATGCGTTTGACGTCGAGGCCGGCGATCTTGCCGGCGTCCTTGGTCGCCTGGCGCTGGCTGTCGTTGAAGTAGGCCGGCACGGTGATCACGGCTTCGGTGACGGACTCGCCCAGATAATCCTCGGCGGTCTTCTTCATCTTCATCAGCACTTTCGCCGCGATCTCCTGCGGCGCCATCTTCTTGCCGTCAGAGGTCTGTACCCACGCGTCGCCGTTGTCGTGCGCGACGATGGCATAAGGCACGATGTTCAGATCTTTCTGGACTTCCGCGTCGGCGAACTTGCGGCCGATCAGGCGCTTCACCGCGTAGAAAGTGTTCTTGGGGTTGGTGACGCTCTGGCGCTTGGCCGAGGCGCCCACCAGCACTTCGCCGTCCTTGTTGAAGGCGACGATGGAGGGCGTGGTGCGATCGCCTTCCGAATTTTCGATGACCTTGGCCGTGCCGCCTTCCATGACGGAGACGCACGAGTTGGTGGTGCCCAAGTCGATACCAATGATCTTGCCCATGTCTACTACTCCGATATTTTTACTAGCGGCCCCCGCGGCCGCGACTGGTTATCAGGTGGGGGTGTGGCCCGGCGATTCAATGCCAGCAACGCCCTCAATGCGATTTCGATCCATTTGCCGGCGCCTCATTCAGCCAGGCGCCAGCCGGAAAAGTCCTAATCCTTCGCCACGGCGACCAGCGCCGGACGCAGCAAGCGGTCGTTCAATACGTAACCCTTCTGCAGCACGGTCACGACCGTGCCCGGTGCCTTGTCCGGCGCCTCGACCATGCTCACCGCGTGGTGGCGCTCGGGATCGAGCGGCTGACCGAGCGGATCGATCTGGACCATGCCGTTGTTCTCGCCGACTTTCAGCAGCGCCTTCAAGGTCAGGCTGATGCCTTCGCGCATCGAGGCCAGATCGCCGCCTTCCACCGCCAAGCCGCCCTCGAGACCGTCATACACCGGCAGCAGCTCGTTGAGTAGCTTTTCATTGGCGAAGCGGCGCGCCTGCTCCAGATCGCGCTGCATGCGGCGACGCTGGTTTTCCAGCTCGGCCCGCTCGCGCAATACGGTTTCGCGCAGCTCGGCGTGGCTGGCTTCCAACGTTTTCAGCTGGCTTTGCAATGCCTCCAGCTCGGCATTTTCCGGTGCCGACTCGGCCGCAAGATCATCATGGCCATCCTGCGCGTCGTTGGACGCGTGCGGATCATTGTTATGCATTGAAAACACTCCCAGACTTTTCCATGGCCGGCACCGCTGCGGATGGCCGACCTTCGACAATTGGCGGGAAACCCGTATCTCCCGCTGCGGTTATAAGGCCGTCGTGGCGCGATTCAAGGCGTCACTGAGCAATGTGGCAGTCGCCTGCACGACCGGAATGACCCGATCGTAGGCCATGCGCGTTGGGCCAATGACCCCCACTGCACCCAATACGCGCCCCTGCGCGCCGTAGCTGGCGGTGACCACGCTGCAACCGTCCAGCGCGGTGAAACCCGATTCCTCGCCGATAAAAAGCCGTACGCCCGGCGCGCGGGCGCACACTTCCATCAGCTGCAGCAATTCGTTTTTCTGCTGGAATGCCTCGAACAGTTCGCGCAGTCGCTGCAGATCCGACAACTCCGAGTACGCCATCAGATTGGTTTGGCCACTGACCAGCACGTCGCTGCCGCCGGCCTGCGGCGCAAACGACGCAGTGGCCAGTTCCATCGTGCTGGACAACAGGCGATTGAGCTCGCTGCCGGCCTCGCGCAGCTCGGCCAGCAGGTGCGCGCGGATGTCATCCACCCGGAAACCGACGAACTGCGCGTTGAGATAATTCGCCGCCTCTTCCAGCTCGCGGCTGTCCAGCGGCTTGGCCAGCTGCACGATGCGGTTCTGCACCTGGTTGTCGGAAAACACCAGAATCACCAGCACGCGCGCGTCCGGCAACGGCACGAAATCGATATGGCGCAGCGGAAAGTCGGCCTGTCGTGGCACGGTGACCACGCCGGCAAAGTGCGTCATCGCCGACAGCAGTGTCGATGCGTTGCCGAGCAGGTCGAGCGTGTTGGTCGGCCCCGGCGGCAGCTCTCGCTGCAGGCGTGCCATCTCTTCCTGCGGCAGCGGCTGCAGTTCGATCAGGCTGTCGACAAACAGACGCAGCCCGCGCGGCGTGGGTACGCGCCCGGCCGAGGTATGCGGCGAGGACACCAACCCGGCGTCTTCGAGGTCGGCCATGATGTTGCGAATGGTCGCCGGGCTCACGTCCAGCCCCGACGAGCGAGACAGCGTGCGCGAACCTACCGGCTCGCCGTTGACCAGATACTGGGCGATCAGCGTACGCAACAGGCGTCGCGTGCGGGCGTCGAGATCGGGGCCGTGCGAATTGATCATGGGCTGTAGCAGTCCTTGAGACTGCACAGAAATAAGGTCTGCGCGCGTCGCTTGCAAGTACAAGGCTTATTTCGTACCGGCAGCGTGCCGCTACAATCCACCGACCTCATCATTGTCTCCCCCATGCTTACTTCGCTTTATGTTCGTCATTTTGCGGTAGTCGAAGGCGCCGAGATCGCCTTCGGCCCAGGCCTGACCGTGGTCAGCGGCGAGACCGGTGCGGGCAAATCGCTGCTGGTCGATGCGCTGATGCTGCTGGCCGGCGCCCGCGCCGACAGCGGCATGGTACGCGCTGGCAGCGATCGGGCCGACCTGACTGCCGAGTTCGATCTGAGCGATCTGCCCGAAGCGCGCGAGTGGCTGCGGCGCGAGGAGCTGGACGAAGACGGTCAATGCCAGCTGCGCCGCGTGATCCGCGTCGAGGGCAGCTCGAAGGCCTGGATCAACGGACGCCCGGCCAATGCGCGCCAGCTAGGCGAACTGGCCTCGCTGCTGGTGGAAATCCACGGCCAGCACGAACATCAGGCGCTGCTGTCGCGCTCCCATCAAATGGCGTTGCTGGACGCTTACGCCGGCCACGATGCGCTGCTGACCAAGGTGCGCGACAGCGCGCTGCAGTGGCGCGAGCTCGGCGCCCGCGTGCGCAAACTCAGCGGCGGCGACGATCGCGACCGGCGCATCGAGCTGCTGAGTCATGAACTGGGCGAGCTGGAAAAATGGGCGCTTGCGCCAGCCGAGCTCGCCGAACTGGAATCCAGCCACAAGCGGCTGGCCAACGCCGGGCGTCTGGCCGAAGGCGCCTCGGGCGTGGTCGAACTGCTCGACGGCGACGGCGAGTTCGCCCTGCGACGCGCACTCGGTCGCGCCCATGCCGAGCTCGGCAAGCTCACCGCGATCGACGACCGGCTGGCACCGCTGCTGGAGCTGCTCGACAACGCCGAGATCCAGCTGGGCGAGGCGGTCGACGGTCTGAGCCGCTATGCGCAGGATGTCGATCTCGACCCTGAGCGCTTCGAGGAAGTCGACACGCATCTGGCACGCCTACACGAATTGTCACGACGCCATCGGCTACCCGTCGTCGAGCTGCACGAGAAGCTCGGCGCCGTGCGCATCGAGCTGGCCGAACTCGAAGGCGCGGGCGAAGCGCTCGAAAAGCTGGCCGCGCAGCGCGAGCGCCTGCAGAAGGATTACGACGTCGCTGCTGCTGACCTCAGCAAAGCACGCACCGCGGCCGCCGCCAGACTCGCCACCGAGGTAAGCGCCCTGATGAGCGAGCTCGGCATGGCCGGCGGCGTCCTGCGCATCGAGCTCGAATCGATCGATGGCGATGAACCCGATCCCCAAGGCAAGGAACGCTGCGAACTGCTGGTCAGCGCCAACCCCGGCCAACCACCGCGACCGCTGCGCAAGGTAGCCTCCGGCGGCGAACTGGCGCGCATCAGCCTGGCCATCGAAGTGGCGACGCTGGGCAAGGACACGGTCGGCAGCATGGTCTTCGACGAGGTCGATACCGGCATCGGTGGCGCCGTCGCCGAGGTGGTCGGCCAGAAGCTGCGTGCGCTGGGTTCTCAGCGGCAGGTGCTGTGCGTCACCCATCTACCGCAGGTCGCGGCCCAGGGCCACGCGCATCTCAGAGTGAGCAAGCAGACCGACGGCGACGCGACCCGCACGCACATCGAGACGCTCGATGCCGCCGGTCGACGCGATGAACTGGCGCGCATGTTGGGCGGCGTGGAGATCACCCGCGAAACGCGCGCGCACGCAAAGCAGATGCTGGAGCGGGCGCAGAACAGCTGACGCCCTTCTCCGCGTCGCATTTCGGTCCCCAATCGAGCCTCAGGTATTGACCGGCAGCAGCCCGCGATCCGTAGCCATGCGGTAAAGGTCGAGCTCCGAACCCGCGCCCAGTTTTCCCATGAGGCTGGCGCGGTGGATGTAAACGGTTTTCTGGCCGATGCCCAGTTCCGCCGCCACCTGTTTCGGCGTCAGGCCGCCGGCCAGCAGCAAAAACACTTCGCGCTCGCGCGCCGTCAGTCGGCTGATCGGATCAAGCCCGGCGTTTGAACGGCCGGCGCGGCGCTCTTGCAGATCGGAGCTTAGAAAGGTTTCGCCATTCATCACCGCGCGTAGCCCGGCGACCAGTTCCTCCGGCGCTACACCCTTGGTGACATAACCGCTGGCACCGCGACGAAGCGCTTCGGACACATACGGATCGCCGTCGTGCATGCTGAGTACCACGATGCGCGTTTCGCTGGAAACGCTCAGCAGATGCTCGATCAACGGCAGCCCACTGCCGTCGGGCAGAGACAGATCCAGCGCCACCAGATTGGGCCGCCACCGGCTGACTGCCTCCACCGCGTCATCGGCATTGCGGCACTCGGCCACCACGTCCAGATCGGGCTCGAGCTCGATCAGCCGTTTGAATCCCTCACGAACGATAGCGTGGTCATCGACCAGGACAATGGTATGCATCGCATTACTTTACACAGTGCATGGCGACTTAGGCAGATGCAGTGACCGTGATCGCCGATGGCAGGCTTGTCCGCCGAGCGCCGGACGTCGCATGTACCATCCGCGCATGCGCCTGAAATCACTCCATCTGCCGGATTCCGGCCCGCTGCTGGCTATCGGCTATGTCTTGCTGTGGCTACTGCTGTGGCTGACCGTGCAGCCATACTGGATGCTGCCGTACGGTCTACGCTTCGGCGCGCTGCTGCTTACGCCACTGCGCCACTGGGGCTGGCTGCTGGGAGCAGAGCTTGCGGTCACCGCCGGCATCGCCATGGCACACGGCATGCCGCTGGGCTGGAACGGATTCCTGATTACCGAGCTGCCGGAGCCGCTGGTGATGGCATTGGCGCTATGGCTGCTGCGGCGCCTCAACCTGCACGCCAGTTTGAACAGCCCACAGGAGGTGACCCGGCTGCTGCTCTCGGTCGTGTTCGTCGTCGCGGCAACCACCGCTGTCGACGCGGCCCTGCTCGACCTGATCCATGAACCGGGCTCGCCCGAGCTGATCATCAGCATCCTCGGGGAGGAACTGCTCAGCCACTATCTGGGCATTCTGCTGATCGTGCCACTGATGATTCTGCTGCTGCGCACGCGCTTCGACCATCGCTCGCTGGCCAGCCTGGCGATGGACGGGCTGCTGGTGATGTTCCCCTCGATGATGATACTGCTGGTGCTGTCCGAGCAGGCCGCGCCGCAGCCGCAATTCGCCCGCGTGCTGTCGCTGGCGCCGGTGCTGTTTTTCGCCTTCCGCCACGGCTGGCGCGGAGCCAGCATGGCGATGATCATTTCGAGTTTCGGCATGAATCTGGTCGAACAGCATCTCGGGCATGCGCCGTCCACCGCGGCGGCCTATCTGTTTCTGGCGGTGGCCGGCACGGGCGCAATCATGCTCGGTTCGGCGACCGACGCCCTGCGCCGCAGCAGCGCGCGGGTGGCCGAGCAGAACGTTTATCTGGGCGCGGTGAATCGACGATTGGATCAGCTGGCACAGCAGCTGCGCAGCGCCGCACGCGGCAATCTGCAGGCCGATGAAAACCAGCGCCGCTATCTTGCGGCCGAGCTGCACGACGAGCTGGGGCAGAACATCACCGCGATCCAGACCCATGTGAAGCTGGCACAGAGCCGCCTGCGTGACGCCGGCATGCAGGACATCAGCGCCTCGATCAATACCATCCTGGGGCACATGCGCCGCGCGCTGCATCGGTTGCTTGACGATCTGCGCCCCGCCGTACTGGACGAGTTCGGGCTGATTCGCGCGCTGGACGAGGGTCCGATCCGCGATCTATTGCAGGCGGCCAATATCGCCTATTTCACCGAACTCCACGGCGATCCGCGCCTTCTGGATGACGACACGCGAACGGCGATCTATCGACTGACCCAGGAAAGCGCGACCAATACCGTCAAACATGCGCAGGCCAGCGAGTTCAGGGTGCGCCTGCGTATCGGCGAACGCCAGGGCATGGTGCTTGCGTTGCTCGACTTGCGTGACAACGGCACCGGACTGCCCAATCGCATGCCCCGCGGCGGCCGCGGTCTGCAAGGCATGCGCGATCGGGTGACTTCACTCGGCGGACAGTTTCGGCTACGTGCGGATCACGCCGGCGTGCACTTGCGCATTTTGTTGCGAAGCAACAATAGCTTGCCCGATCTCACTCGGCTGGAGTAAGAATTTTTCTTATACCTGGAACGTAAAGACTTCGTTACGATCAGGTCATCGATGTGGGGGAGCCACCATTGCAAGATGGTGGATCAGGGTCACCGTGGGGACGGTGGTTCTGAAAAACGGCAGGATGCTGTTTCGCCGCTATCCGGCGACGAGCCTCGGCAAACGGCACGCAATGCCCTCGCCGGTCGTGAGTCAGGATAGTGGAGCAGCCGTGAGTGGACAGGAGTCCTCTTCACGGCTTTTTTATGCGCGCTATTTGCCCGGCAGAAGGGCAGAAGGCCCCGGCTTCGCTCAACCTTTCCTGGGGCGGTTCTTCGGACGCACGTAAATCACCAGGCTGTGATCCTCGATCACGTAGCCATGCTTGTCGGCAATCTCGCGCTGCAACCGCTCGATTTCCTCGCTGACGAACTCGATCACGGTTCCGCTGTCTACGTCGATCATGTGATCGTGATGCTTGCCGCGATCCAGCTCGTAGACAGCCTGACCACCCTCGAAGTTGTGTTTGACGATGATGCCGGCCGCTTCGAACTGGGTCAGCACCCGGTAAACGGTGGCGAGGCCAATGTCTTCCTGGTGGGCGAGCAGTTTCTTGTAGACGTCTTCGGCGGTGAGGTGCTGCACGCCCTCCTCGTCGAAAATTTGCAGAATTCGCATCCGCGGATGGGTGACCTTGAGGCCGACCCGACGCAGTTCTCTGGTTTCCTGTTCCATAACCGACCCTATCGCACGCGGCGCCATCGAGCCCGTAGTGTATCATCCGACACCTTTACGATCTGGACGCAAGACGCATGCAAAAGCTGATCACCCTGCTGGTTTTCGCCGTGCTGGCGCTCTCGATGGCCGGCTGCCACCTCGTCTATACCCCGGACGTGCAGCAAGGCAATCTGCTCGATAAGGACATGGTCGGTCAGCTGAAGCCCGGCATGACCAAGCGTCAGGTTCTGGTACTGATGGGCACGCCATCGGTCAGCACGCCCTTCGACAGCAGCCGCTGGGACTACGTGTCGACGCAGCAGCATCGCGGCGGCCCGATCAAGCTGCGCACCTTTACGCTGACCTTCAACAACGACACGCTGGTACGGACCCAGGGCGACTTTTTCGCGCAGGATGCGCAGCAGCTCGTTAAGGACAGCAAGAAGTATCACGCCAGCTATCCCGTCAACGAAACCAAGGGCGACAAGAACACGTCAGCCGACGACAAGAAAGACGATGGCACCTTCGGTTCTGGCACGGATACCGGCAACGGCACACAGCCCTCGCCCACCAGCGGCGGCAACGACGGTCACTGATGGCGAGATTCGCGCGCCCGGATCAGCGGGCGCGCTTTCGGCGCGCCTCCATCGGATCGAGCACGAGCGGCCGGTAGATTTCTATCCGGTCGCCTTGTTCTACGACGTGATCAGAGGGCACACGCTTGGAAAAAATTCCCAGCCGGTCGCGGTGCATGACTCCGGCAGGCATGGCGTCGGCGATACCGGACGCTTCGATCGCTTCAAGCGCGGTGCAGCCTTCAGCCACGTCGACACGTCGCAGATGCTGACGATCGGCGCCGGCATAAACGACTTCCACGGTGATGACGCGTTCAACCATAAACCCGCTCGGCCTCGCGGCAAAAATCGTCGACCATCCGGTTGGCCAGTCCCTGAAATCCCAGTTTGATGGCGCCACCGCCAAGTCGGCCCGCGTAATCGAAATCCAGCGCGAAACTGATCTTGCAGCCCACGTCGCCGAGGGCAATGAACTCCCATACCCCGTCCAGGCTGCGAAACGGACCGTCGACCAGACTCATGTGCAGGCGCGCCGGCGGATTTACCGTATTGCGCGTGGTGAAGCTCTGGCGAAACCCGGCAAACTTGAGATCGAGCCTGGCCACCAGCACATCATTACCGCGCTCCAGAACTTCGGCACCCGCACACCAAGCGAACCGCTTTGGGTATGCTTCGACGTCATTGACCAGGTCGAACATCTGCGCCGGCGAGTAATTCACCAGGGCGCTGCGGCGAATTTCGATCATGGCAGCCTCTTCATATCACGCAGGATTCGACCCGATATGCGGTCGATCCGGCATCAGGGCAACTAAGCCCGAGTTTAACGGACATGGCTAAAGCAAAGGACAAAGACAACAAGGGCGGCGGCACTATCGCGCTCAACAAACGCTCGCGTTTCGAATATCACATCGATCAACGCTACGAAGCGGGTATCGCCCTGCAGGGCTGGGAGCTGAAAGCGCTACGAGCCGGCCGCATCAACTTCGGCGAGAGCTACGCTGTCGCCAAGAATGCCGAAGTCTTTCTTGTCGGCGCGTCGATCCCGCCGCTGATCAGTGCCTCCACCCACGTGATTGCCGAAGACCGGCGCACGCGCAAGCTGCTGCTCCATCGCAAGGAAATCGATCAGCTGGTCGGCGCCGTCGAGCGCAAGGGCTACACCCTGGTCCCTACCGCCATGTACTGGAAGGGCAACAAGGTCAAGGTCGAAATCGGCCTGGCACGCGGCAAGCAGGAACACGACAAGCGCGACACCGAAAAGCAGCGCGACTGGCAGATCGAAAAGCAGCGCACCATGCGCTCGCACAATCGCGGCACCTGATCGAAAAACTCCCAGCCGATGCTGGGCCGCGCCTACGCCGAACTCGTCAGGCTGACCGGCAAAGGCTCCGGACGGTTTCGCTCATCGAGCGCGCAAGTTATCACCGGCGGTCAGCGCCCTGGCTCGCTCGCACCCGACGATAGGTCGCCGGCGGAAGCCCCGACCACTTTGAAAACGACTTGCTGAAGGTTGTGCGATCGGCAAAACCCAGCTTCAGCGCGATCGTATCGATGTCCAAATCATGATCGGCCAGCATGTTTTTGGCCGCTTGAAACCGGGCCTGCGCCTGGATGGCGGCAAACGAGTTGCCGGTTTTCTTCAGCCTGCGCTGCAGTGTGCGCGTCTCGATACCCAGTCGCTTCGACGCTTGGCCGACCGTCATCGCGGGCGAGTGCCGCAGCAAGCCGGAAAGCGCTTTTTCGAGACCATCCACCTCCTGCAGCTGCTTCAGCCGCTGCTCCAGCAACAGTCGCATCTTGGCGTGCAGCGCTGGCGAGCTGCCGGGTATCGGGTGATCGAGCAACGCCAGCGGATGGCTGGCGCCGTCAAAGCTGCCGCCGAAGCGAGGAAGCGAGCCGAACTGCTTTTCATAGGCAGCCAGGTTCGTCATCGGCTGATGTCGGAACGTGATGTCGGGACAGGAATGCTGGCCCAACAGCTGGTTCAGCACGCGATTCAGAACGACAAGCACAGTCTCGGTCAGGCCCGGCGAGCTGACAAGAGCGTCTGAAGCGTCATGAAGCTCGAAATAGATCGTGAAGCGATCGCCGGCGATGTCATACCTCGCCGTCATGCTCGGGTGGACGAAATGCGGCAGAAAATCCAGCAGCCACAGCGCCTCCCTCAACGAGCTGCAGGTGGCCAGAAAGGTCTGTACTTCCGGCGTGTGCTCGAAGGCGTAATGTTCGCCGAGGGCAAAGGGAAAGTAGGCCCGGGTGGAGCGTCGCACGCCGAAATCCATCATGGTGGTTATCAGGTGCACATCGCCCGGGTCGCCGTCGTCCTGCATGTCCGACACCCGGATGCCGACGTCCGACAGCACCGACTCGATATCGAAGCCGCAAAGCGCTGCGACTCGCGCGAGAAGAGAAACGTCGCGAAAGGAAATGGAACGCCCCCCGTGGCCGTCGCCTTTCTCAACGGAATCGCCATTGTCCGCCGTCATCGGCCGCTACGCCTCGCATGAGTCTCTGGGCGACGACTCTAACGCAGCTGTCGCCAAAAGACATATTTTGGCGTCACGCGGCATAGCCTACCCGTAGGCGACCGCCTAGCCTAGCCACAATGAAATAGCAGAGGAATACCTCATGCCTGCCGCTATCAGCTACAGCGAAACCATCGTTCCCCGCGAAAATCTAGACTTCGGCCTGGATGCGAGCATTCCCAAATATTGGTATCGCGGCGATGCCTACAAATCGCGCTACGTAGATGCCGTACAGCTCAGTTTCCCCGACGGGGAGCGCTACTTCATCACCTGCGTACGGGCATTTCGCGATCAGATCACGGACCCCGAGCTGCAAGTCGCCGTCCGCGATTTTACGCGCCAGGAGGGTCAGCATGGCATGGCCCACACGCGCTACAACCAGTTGCTTGAAGCGCAGGGCCTGCCGGTCGAGGCGTTGCTGGATCAGATCAAGGCCTTGATCGCCCGGCGCATGCGCATCTACTCGCCGCAGTTCAATCTGGCGCTGACGGCAGCAGCCGAGCACTTCACCGCGATGCTGGCCGAGGCGTTTTTCGCCAAGGTGTCGACTACCGAAGGAATGAATCCACGCATGCGTGCCATGCTGGCCTGGCATGCCATCGAGGAAATGGAGCACAAGTCGGTAGCCTTCGATGTCATGCGCAAGATCGCCAAAGTGGGCTACTGGAAGCGCGTTGCCGCGATGGTGGTGTTCACCAAAGACATCCTGGGTATCTCGTATTCCATCACCAATCGCATGCTCAAGGCCGATGGCTATTCCGGGCCGGAGCGGCTGTGGCTGCACATCAAGAATCTTCTGTGGATTCATGGCCCCAGAAAAGGCGTCTTCGGATCGTTGACTCCCAAACTGCTGGCCTACTTCAAGCCCGGCTTTCATCCCAACGATCAACCGGTGATCCATAACTACCGCAGCTGGGTGGATACCTACGAGCGCACCGGCAGCCCGGCTCTTGCCTGCGATGCGCTGCTCGCGGCGGCACATCGTTGAAGGAACTGCACCTAGGGGCCGCTTGAAGGAGACCAGAGGGCAGAGACGCTCTCGCGATTTCCAGCTCGGATTGCAGCAAGCCCCAAGCCGACAATACGCGCACAAAAAAGGCCGGAACCTTTGCTTTCGCTTGGGTTACCGGCCTTCGTTGTACAGCGTCGCGCACTAAATTGGTGGAGGTGGCGGGACGTTTCAGAGAACCCGAGCCAACCCCTTGATGCCATTGGGTCCTTCAGACCCGAACAAGTATCAACTCGGCGCAAATTTGGTGCCTCAAGTCGTACCTTGCATCTTAGCCATGCTCCCCCGCCCGTGGGTGAACACAGGTGATCCAGGCTTCGCGATAAGCAGGCATCCGACGAGTGTCATTCGATTCCCAAAGTTGGAATCGAACCTGCGTCCCACACGGCCATGGCCTGACCTGTTGTGGCCGGTCGTCTCAGAAGTTGCGACGGGTTGCCGATATATGGCAGGTTCTTCAAACGGATAGGGGCAATGGATGTTCCAGGACTTCTTTACCTACAGCCACCTAGCTGGCTTCCTGAGCGGGCTGGCTGGCCTCGTCTTCTTTGGCTGGATAGTTTTCCAGACGCGCTCTTGGTACATCCTCAAGTATTTTCTTTGGAGAATGTTCCACGGCAAGGGCGGCATCACCGACCCCGTGATCAAAAGCTACCTGGGTGAGCAGTCAAGCTTGATGCTCTTCCGCTTTGTGGCTGTCGATGCTGAAACCAACAAAGACGCCCGAGGGATGATTCGCTGGGCCAAGTCCAAGAACATCAGCTTGGAGACCGTGGGACGGGCGGGTGACTACTTTGATCCAGAGCTGCGTTGCATCAAGGAGAAGAAGGTCCGGTGGCTGAAGTTCGACAAGCGAGCGTTTGGCACGCTCTCCGTCTTCTTCATGGTGGTCATGCTTCCGGTGCTTCTGACCTTCGCTACATATCGGGCGATACTAATATTCAATTCTTCAGGGCGGTGGTTCCTGCTTGGGCAGGACAGTGCGAAGGCCATCTTTGTATGGTCATCAGAGGAATTTGACAGAGATCAGTGCACTCAGCCCAAGCTTGGGGATGTGGCCAAGACCAAGTTCACACCAGGCGATGCAGCCAGCATCTGCAAGCTATGGCCGGACCCAAAAATAACTGCCTATATTGAAAAGACCGTACATGAGCAGCGTGTCGCTGGTGGCTGGGTACTACTGCTTTTGGGCCTGTTTTCCTTCCGGTGTTGGCGTGGCTCCGGTCAAGCCAATGCTGCTCTGAAAGTGCATGACAAGCTCAGTACATCAGACAAGCACGAAAAGCTGACAAGCGCGGAATCGCAAAGGTAGATCCCGTCTACTGCCATCCACGGCTTTGCAGGCCGTTGCCTGACCACCCATCCACTGAGGCATGATGGTCTTCACCAGACAAGCTAGGACGGCACCATGGCGAAAATCTCGTGGAATCCGAAGGGCACGGTTAAAGGGAAGACTCCTTCACCCATCGCATGGGGGTGCTACGTGTACATGCGGGAAGGCCAGGGAACACGTGCTCAAACCTGGCTTGTTTGACGCTTTCAACATAGTCGATGAATCCGAGGTCGAGCACTTCTTGCCGAAGCGGCACAAAGCGTTTTGAGCTTCGATTCTTCACCTGGCGGCGAATGTGGATACCCCAGATCCCATCGATTTGCTCAAGGTCTTCCACCTGCAACTGCGCTAGTTCGTTGAGCCGGGCACCCGTGTACAGGCCAAGGATCGGTATCCAGTGCTTGTGGGGCATGGTTGGCGTGACATGGCTCGGGTCGAACAGAACCTTCAAGTCTTTCTCATCGAAAGGTCGCTTGGTCTGTTCTTCATCCTGGGCTTTGCCAGTGACGCGCGAGCCATCGCATGGGTTGTAGGAAAGCAGCCGTCGGTCCATGCAGTTTTTAAAGAAAACCCGCAACCGGTCGAGGTGTTTTTCCTTCGTCCTGGGGGCTAGTTTTTTGTCGGAACTAGCCTTGGCCTTGGCGACGACCTGAGTGGGCGTCAGACCCTTGTACTGGGGCTTCTTGCTGGCATTGGCAGGCCAATGCGACAGGGCGACCATGAACTGGTCCATGTCATCCGGGCTGACTTCCGTCAGGTCTTTGTCTCCAACGATACCCAGGAAGACTTTCAGGGTGAACGTGGAATCGAGTAGGTCGGTTTCGCTCCGTTCCCGAAGCTTCATCTGCTCCAAAAAGACTTGGACGCGCTCGGAGAGAAGACCCGCCTTGGTTGGGGCCGGTGCAGATGTGGGGATAGCCTGGAAGGCCCCCGCCTTCGTCAAGTCATCAATGGTTTCTCGAACACGTTGATGCTCGGTGTCACTGCCATCCGTTCGGATTCTTAATCCGTTTGGAAGTTCGATGTCGTAAATCTTACCGGTCTTCACCCCTGCCAGCGCAACGTCTAGCAGCCCCTTGGGTTCGATCATGGCATCCATCCTCAACCGCTCGAACACTTGGTTCAAAGCATACCCAAATGCCGCCGCCATGAGACGGGCGGTGTCGGCCCGGACGCCTTGAAGGCTTCGAACGAGATAGGTGGACCCCACCCTGGGTTGCAAATCAACGGGCACGAAAAAGCGGACGTAAAGTCCGCTTCGTCGTTGGAGCATCAGAGGTTTCGGCATTTGGTACCTTCATTGGTACCCTGTGAGGGGTAGTGAAGGCACCAAATTTCTCTTTCAAATTAAAGAGCTGCCGAGTTGTTGGTGGAGGTGGCGGGAGTCGAACCCGCGTCCGAGAGCGTTCAACGCCCGGATCTACATGCTTAGCTCAACGTTCGATCTCGTTCCGCGACAAGCACGATGGGCAAAGCGCACCGCGGAACCAGCCTGATTGATTTGACCTAGTACCGCCAGGCGGCAGTCTTCGGCGATCTCGTGATAATGACCCTACACCGACAAGCACGAGCACAAGTGGGTTCGGGGCTTACGCCTTAAGCGGCGAGAGCGTAGTTGTCGTCGTTGGCAACTAGAAGTTTGCTGCTGGATTTACGAGGAAAGCTGCCCCCTCGGCATGCACCAAGTCATCTCACTACCCCCGTCGAAGCCAGAACACCCCCGGGGAAAACGATTTAACCTGCCGAGTATATGGGGACGACGGCACGATCATCAATCGAATCCGTGTCATTGTGGGCCGCAGATGGATAAGTCGCTGCGAAAAAGGCGGAATCGCCGCGGCCGTAGGCGTGTTTCTATAGGCACGACACGTTCCAGAATACAGCGGGCGCGCGCAGCGGCATCGGTCATGCGGCGAAAGCCTCCGGACTGTTGTTCGGGCCGCGACGCAACCTCTATACTCGGTCGCTTACATGACCGCGAATTCGCCGCAATCGTGAGACTGATCTCGATGACCCGACTGCAACTACTCAGCTTGGCCGCGGCCACTGCCCTTCTAGCCACCGCGGGCGCGCATGCCGCGGGCGACAAGGCGGCCGGCAAAAAGCTGGTTTACACCTGCGCCGGCTGCCACGGCGTGCCCGGCTACAGCAATGCATACCCGCAGTATCCGGTGCCGAAGATTGCCGGGCAGAACGAGCAGTACATCATCAACGCCCTGCATGGCTATCAGAGCGGTGACCGCACGCACCCGACCATGGGGGGGCAGGCGCAAAGCCTGTCCGATACGGACATCCAGAACGTCGCCGCCTACCTTTCCAGCCTCGCTCAGTAGTCGTCAAGGACTCTTCGCATGACCCGTGCGCTCACCCTGCTCTCCTTAGGTGCCATCCTGGCGTTTGCGTCCACGCAGCTGCTGGCCAACGGCAATGCCGAGAACGGCAAAAAGAAGGCGGGCACCTGCTTCGCCTGCCACGGCACCGACGGCAATGCGGTCGACCCCCAATATCCGCGCCTGGCCGGCCAGTACGATGAGTACATCCAACAGGCGTTGCACGAATACAAAGACGGACGGCGCAACAACGCCATCATGAAAGGTATGGACGCGACTCTGTCAGACCAGGATATCGAAGACATCGCGGCCTATTTCTCAGGCCTGCCCACCAAGCTCGATACCCTGGAAGGACACGTCAGCGGCGACAAATAACTGCGCCGGTCGATCGGCGACGACATCGAAAAGGCCCGCAATTGCGGGCCTTTTTATATTGGAGTTCGTGCGACCGCGGGCCCGCAGGAATGACTCAACCGAGCGCGGAACGCCCTTCGGTCTTGCTGTAATAAGGTTTTTCTCCACCCGAGTGATCGGTGGCATCTCGAACCGCCGTTATCTCAGGCACGCGAGCGCGCAAGGTCTTTTCGACGCCCTGCTTGAGAGTGACGTCAACCATGCCGCAACCATGGCAGCCTCCTCCGAACTGCAGCAGCACAGCGCCCTCCGCATCGATTTCGAGCAGCGTGACTCGACCACCGTGCGAAGCCAGCTGGGGATTGATCTCGGCATCGAGCACGTAGCGCACACGCTCGATCAGGCCAGCCTCGGCCGACGGCACCTCGCCCTTGATCTTCGGCGCACGAATATTGAGCTGGCCGCCGGTGGCATTGGTTTCGAAATCGATCGTGGCGCCCTCCAGCCAGCGCGCGCTGTCGCCATCGATATGGAAATCGAAGCCTTTGCACTCGATGGTCCACTCGCCACCCTGTAGATCCGCCGGCTCACAAAATTCCAGCTCGCAGTTCGCCGCTGCCGTACCCGGCTGGGTCACCCGCAGCCGGATGCTCATGCCGTCACTGCCCTGCTGCGAAAGCAGCCGCAGAAAATGCTGTTGGGCGTGCTCTGAAATCTCGATCATGTCTACTCCGCGAAAATCTGATCAACGCCTGCCGTCATACACAGGCGAAACAGCACCATTTTAGTCCTGTTTAGCGCGCCGATGCGCGCCTTTGACTTTCCGGCATTCACACTCGACGCTTGGCAGCTCTTTCAATCACCGGAGATACCCATGACCACCAACGATTTAGCCACACAGCATTGCCGGCCTCTGAAGGGCAAGGAACACGCACTGGACGCCGCAAAAGTGGCCACGCTGCTCAAGCAGCTGCCGGGTTGGAAGCTCAGCGATGATGAGGCGGCCATCATCAAAGACTTCAAATTCGACGACTTCCACCACACGCTGGGCTTTATCAATGCGGTGGGCTTCATGGCCAACCATGAAGATCACCATCCCGATATCGAGGCTGGTTACGGCCACTGCCAGGTGCTGTGGTCGACGCACGATGTCGGCGGTCTGTCGATGAACGACTTTATCTGCGCGGCGCGGGTCGAACAGTTGCTGGCGCGCTAGTCAAAAGTCGGTGCGGGACTTGGGCAGGGTATAGATCAGCCGCTTGCCTTTGACCGAAAGCACGTCGAGAAAGTCCTTCAGGTCATCCGGCAACGGGGCGGAAAAGCTGTATGAGCGATCTTCCAGCTCAAAGCTCAGGTGCGCCGCATGCAGGAACATCCGGTTCAGTCCCATGTCCTTGAACCGCTTGTTCATCTCTTTATCGCCGTACTTGGGATCACCCGCAAGCGGGTGCCCGATATGGGCGGCGTGGACGCGGATCTGATGAGTGCGCCCCGTACCCAGCTGTGCCTGCATCAGACGCGCGGCGGGGTATTGCTCCATTTCACGAAAAAACGTTAGCGAGGGCTTGCCGTTGTCGGCTACCCGCACCATCCGCTCGCCGCCCTGCATGACTGACTTGAGCAACGGCGCGTTGACGTCAAACTTGGCCTTCGACGGGTGGCCGAGCATCAAACAGAGGTACTGCTTGGTGACCTCGCCGCCCCGGATCAGCGCCTGCAGTCCGGTCAGCCCCGACCGAGTCTTGGCGAAAACCAGCACCCCGCTGGTATCGCGATCGAGCCGATGCACCAGCTCAAGGTGTTCCTGCGGCCGCGCGGCGCGAAGCAGCTCGATGGCGCCATGACTCACGCCGCTGCCGCCATGGCTGGCAATGCCGGCGGGCTTGTCGATCACCAGAAAGTGTTTGTCCTCGAAAATGATGGCATCGGCCACCTGCGCCACCATGCCGGTCGCAGGCCCCTTGCCCTCGGGTCGCTCGGCCACGCGAACCGGCGGAATGCGCAGCATATCGCCATCGGTGAGACGGGTATCGGGCTTGGCCCGCTTGCCGTTCACGCGCACTTGGCCGGTGCGGAGTAGCCGGTAAATCATGCTCTTGGGCACGCCCTTGAGCAGGGTGACCAGGGCGTTGTCGATCCGCTGACCATCGCGCTCGGGGCCGATCGCTACTTGACGTACACCTTGAGGTGCGTCGGGGGAAGTTACCGTCTGCATTGAAAAAAACCTGGTGAAATAGGATACTCGGCGGGCGCCACATTTTGCCCACCGATGTCTGGATCGGGTCGAATGACGGCCCGTCACGTCGGCGAGGATTGCGGCGGTTGCCCGATTGGCATCCAGCCTCGACTCCCTTTCATCGTAACGGTTCGGGCTGCCGTTGTCCGGTGCCATCGGGCATCGAGGCGGCAGGCGTAGTTGACCGAATCATCCCGGCGCCGGTATCGGCGTTGGTCATTTTGCCGCTTAACCGCTGCGGCGCGATCCCCGGCAGGCCGCCATTCGCAGGCGCCACCGAGGCGCGCGACGCGCGGCAAAGCTGAGGAAACCACCATGAAACGTATGTTGATCAACGCGACTCAGCGTGAAGAGTTGCGCGTGGCCATTGTCGATGGCCAAAACCTGTACGACCTCGATATCGAAATCCCTTCGCGGGAACAGAAAAAATCCAATATTTACAAAGGCCGCATCACCCGCGTTGAAGCATCACTTGAAGCCTGCTTTGTCGAATACGGCGCCGAACGTCACGGCTTTCTGCCGATCAAGGAAATCTCCCGCGACTACTTCACCACCGGGCTCGACCCGCATAAGGCGAGCATCCGTGAGCTGATCAAGGAAGGCCAGGAAGTCGTCGTCCAGGTCGAAAAGGAGGAGCGCGGCAACAAGGGCGCAGCGCTGACCACCTTCATCAGCCTGGCCGGCCGCTACATGGTGCTGATGCCGAACAACCCCAAAGCCGGCGGCGTCTCGCGGCGGATCGAGGGCGAAGACCGGCAGGCACTGAAAGAAGCGCTCGACCACGTCACCGTACCCGATGACGTCGGCCTGATCGTCCGCACCGCCGGTCTGGGTCGCGATGCCGAAGAGCTGCAGTGGGACCTTGATTATCTGCTGCAGCTGTGGAAATCGATTTCCGCGGCGGCCATGTCGCAAAAGGCGCCCTTCCTGATTTATCAGGAGTCCAAGCTGTTCATTCGCGCCCTGCGCGATTACCTGCGCACGGACATCGGCGAAATTCTCGTCGACGAAGAGTCGCTCTACAACGACGCCCGCGACTTCATGCAGCAGGTGATGCCGAACGCCCTGCGCAAGCTCAAGCTTTACAAAGACGACACCCCGCTGTTCACCCGTTACCAGATCGAGACGCAGATCGAGAATGCCTTCGATCGTCAGGTGCGCCTGCCGTCCGGCGGCTCGATCGTCATCGATCAGACCGAGGCGCTCACCGCGGTCGACGTCAACTCCTCGAAGGCCACCAAGGGCAGCGATATCGAGGAAACCGCGTTCAATACGAACTGCGAGGCCGTGGTGGAAATCGCCCGCCAGCTGCGTATTCGCGATGCCGGCGGCCTGATCGTGCTCGATCTGATCGACATGGACAGCCCGAAGCATCAGCGCGACGTAGAAGATAAACTCAAGGACGCGCTGAAGCACGATCGCGCCCGCGTCCAGGTCGGTCGTATCTCGCGCTTCGGTCTGCTCGAGATGTCGCGCCAGCGCCTGCGCCCCAGCCTGGGCGAGGCGTCGCAGATCGTCTGCCCACGCTGCGAAGGCCACGGCCACATCCGTGGCGTGGAATCGCTGGCGCTGTCGACCCTGCGCCTGATCGAAGAGCACGCCATGAAGGAGAACACCGGCCAGGTGCTGGTGCAGGCGCCGTCCAGCGTGGTCAACTTTCTGCTCAATGAAAAGCGCGCCAGCGTGGTCGAGATCGAAATGCGCCACAAGGTGCATGTGATGATCATCGCCGACGAGAAGCTGCAGACGCCGCACATCGAAATCCAGCGCATCCGCGAAGCGGACATGGGCGAGCACAGCAAGCCCAGCTATGAGCGCCTGACCGCCGTCGAGCCCACCGGACTGCCCAAGATGGGCCAGACGCTCGGCAGCAGCGAACAGCCCGCGGTGAGCGGCATCATGCCCGCCAGCCCCGCGCCGGTGCGCGAGGAAGTCGCCGAAGCCGCCGTCGCAAAAGCACCCGTTGCCGTCCGTCAGGCGCCCACCGCCGCTGCGGCGGCTCCCTCTTCGGGCGGCCTGATGTCGCGCGTGCTGGGCTGGTTCCGTGGCGCTGAAACGCCGGCTCCGGCGCCCGCCCCCAAACCGCGCACGGAATACAGCGACGCTTCGCGCGACAGCCGTCGCGACGAGCGTTCTGGTCGCAGCAACAGTGGCCAGAGCAACGGTTCGCGTCAGCAGCAGCCGCGCCGCGATTCGTCGGCACAAAACGGACCGAAGCCCGGATCCCAGCAGCAGCCGAAGAACAACCGTCAGCGCAACAATGACGGCCAACAGTCGCGCCAGCCGCAGCAGTCGTCGCAAACGGCCAAGGCGGAGCGGCAGCCGAAGCCTGCCAACGTCGACGGCAATCAGCCGCGCGCCGAGCGCAAGCCCAATCCACCGCAGCAGCCCAAGGCCGAGCGCCAGCCTCGCCCAGCCGTGACCGAGCAGCCGTTGAACGATGCTTCTACGACGCCGGCTGAGGCACCGGAAACCATCGCGAAAGAAGCCCAGCTGACCGCGACGCCGGTTCAGTCGGTAGCGCCCGAATCTGGCGCGCAAGAGCTCGATGCCGACGGCAGTCAGTCACGTCGCCGCCGCGGCCGTCGCGGTGGTCGTCGCCGGCGCCGGCATGACGAAACCGCATCGACGGGAACAGCGCTGGACACGGCAGAGGCAGCCGGGCTGGACGACGAAGACCGCAATGACCCGACGGAAAAAGCTGAGCTGCCAAAGCCGGCCGCTGCGCGCGATACCCGGCCTACGCGCGTTGTGCCTGTAGCTGCTGACGACTCCGATTCTGTCCGTCCCTCCGCAGGACCGAAACGAGATCGGAGCCATGATGCCCGTGCTTCCGCCGATGTGGCAGAAACGCCGGCGCTGATTTCGCCGGCTCCGGCTGATGCGTTGGCGCCTGCGACGCCGAAAAGCGATGTCGTGACGGACGACGTCGCCACAACGACCCTGCCCGCGGCGACCAGTTTCAACCTGCCGACGCTTCCGCCGATTCCCGACCAAGCCGGCGCTCCAGCGCCTTCCGAACCGGTGAATCATGCCGACGAGCTGACGGTCAAGGCGCCGCCAGCGTCTACCCAGGCAGACTCCTCGCATACGCTGCCCTTTAGTGCAGCGGCGGAAGAGCCGAAGACGCTTTCAGCGTCACCTGCCGACGCCGTGCTCGACCGGCAGTCGATCGCAGCATTCGCCGACCTCAGTGAAAGCACCGATCAGGCCTCGACGGTCAGCCTGGTGAATGCCTCCGAATCAGCGCGTCCCCCGGTGCAGGCGATCGAACCCGTCGCTACATCCGTCGTGGCTGACGACGTGCATACCGACACTTCCAACGAGATCAAGGTCGACGTACCCGTGGCGCCGCTGCCCAAGCAGGGCGATCTGCTCGCGCAAGCGACGTCTCATGCCGTTGAGGCAAGCTTCGGCAAGCCCGAAATAGCGCATGCCAAGGATACGACCGAGCAAGAGCACGAGCGCAAGGACGATTTGAAGGAGTGATGGGAAGCTTCTTCGGATAAAAAAACCGGGCGTTCGCCCGGTTTTTTTTGCCTGATTCTTGGCTGATAGAAAGAGGCTTCAGCCGCCGACCTGCTGACCGGACGTATCGAGCAAACCATGCACAGTCATCAGATGAGCCAGACTGAGCACATGATCGACGCGCAGCTTTTCCATCAGGCGCTGCTTGTAGGTAGATACGGTTTTTGGACTGAGATTGAGCTGTTCACCGATCGTCGTCAGCGGCTTGCCACGGACCAGCATCATCGCCACTTCCAGTTCGCGGCTGGACAACACATCGAACGGCGAGGTGTTTCCGTCCAGCGTAGCCAGCGCGAGCTGCTGGGCGACGGAAGGTGCCAGATAGCGCCGACCGGAAGCCACTTGGCGCACAGCGGCGACAAGCTCCTCGGACGTGCAGCCCTTGGTCAGATAACCCAGCGCGCCAGCATCGAGAAGCCGCTTGGGGAAACGCGCGTCATCCACGACAGTAACGATTACCACATGGGTAGACATCTTGCCGCGACACACGCGTTCGGTCAGCTCCACGCCGCTCATGCCCGGCATATGAACGTCGACCAAGGCAATATCCGGTGCCAGCGTTCGAATCAGCCGCAGCCCCTCTTCCGCATTTTTTGCCTCGCCAACAATGCTGATATCCGCATGCTGCTGAAGAATCATGCGAAAGCCGGTGCGAACCAACTCGTGATCGTCCACCAGAACAATATTTATCATGTCATCGCTCCTTGAATAGTTCGACCAAGTCCCTTCCAACCATGCCTGGCAAGCGCGAGCTCAGCCGTGTTGAAAAAGCTCGACGCGGGTACGGCGGCCAGCGTGAGGCACTCAATGTTTTATTTTTTATCGCACGGGACGACTCGCCCGCAAACCGTGCCGGTGAAGAATCAAGCGGCCATGACATCTTTGGAAGACGCTTCCGACGCGTTCAGATAGCGAGCCAGTACCAGCGTCGATGCCGGCCCAGGCATCTCGACACGCAGAGGGCGACCGCTGCGCACATGTTCGTCGTACGCGACTTCTTTTGCCAGCGCGATACCCGCTTCCAGCTGCAGGTCACTGAATAACGTGATATGCGCGCGGGTGACGTTCCAATTGCCGTTACGCCCCTGCTTCAGGGAAATGATCACCATTGCGTCAACCCGTCCATGACAAGCTCATTTAAGAAACGGCGCAAAGCCGTTGGCCTCCGTCACTCAAGCACTTAATGTGCCACGTTGTCCGCCCACGATCTGTCGGCAGAGGCCCACATACTTCGTGCGGTAATAGCGGCTAAACCATGAGGCGCAACGGCCTGTGCCTTGGACGCGTCGCGTCAGAATACGACGAGGTTCGGGCGCCGTTTGCCACTTACCCTGCTCAAAGCTCAAACTATTCAGCACCAAGCTATCCGAAGCAAATTCAGCACAAAATCGCCGAATGGCGATTCTTTTTTCTGTCACGATTGATTGGCCTGAAACATTTACCTGGTGCCAAGAGAGGCCACGAAAGGCTAGCTCAAGCAATGCCCGCGGAGTTTCGAGCTGAAAGTTACACCAAAAGTCACTCACGATTGCACCCTTTGTCTGTTTCCTGTGGGGCTTTCTGGGCTTGCTCGATATGGCTCGCCACATGATCGTCGCGATGGCGCGTAGACTGAGCTCATGAAGCGCAAGCGCAGCTGGGCGTTCCTGGTTCTCATCGCGGCAACGATCGCGATCTTGGTTACGGGTTTCTATCTCGGCATAACGCACCAGGAAGCACGCCCGTCAGACAACGGCCCGGCCGGCGTGGGACCGTAACATCCCGGGATGATCGAGCGCGTATGGTGATGATTGGCTGTTGCAACGCTGAGTAGATAGGAAATCCGGTGATGATGGCAAACAAGCCTTTCGGCCAGCAGGAAGATGTATCGCCATCGGCGTTAGTCGTGGAAGACAATTCACTCGTCGCTGAGACGATCGCTGATGGCCTCACCGCGATCGGCTATACGTCAGTTGAGACAGTGGGTTCGATAAAAGCCGCGCTGGACGCGGTGAACAGTGAAAACATCGACCTCGCTGTGATCGAGACCGACGTCAGAGGCCATTCGACCGAGCCTGTGCTGAACGCGCTGGACGCAAAAGATGTCGCGCACGTCGTCGCCTCGTCGCATGGATGCAATCCGCTCCCTGGGCACGCTCCCTATCTACAGAAACCGTTTGGCCTCAACCAGCTGAAATCTGCAGTGGATCAAGCTCGCCATCAGGCTTCGATTCGCTCCTGGAACCGCCTGCACTGAGTTGGCAGGATACGACTGTGGCACTTTGACGGCGGTGGATAGCGCGGCAGGCTGCCGTTAGCTCTTAGTAGAGCCTGTTCGAGATCTACCCGTGCCTGGCGCCGCGCCGGGAGCGCTTTGCGCGCAGGCCAAGGAAGAACGAGGGTACGCATGGATGGCGTCGGCTTTGAGGCGCGAGGAGTGGGCGCCGGCCCATGACGAAGTGATGACGCCGAGATGCGGACAAACCGCCTGGCCCGCGCAGGGTTGCCCGTGGAACGCGGCGGCAGGACTCGACACAAAGCCTGGATCTGGCCTGGTTGTAACTTGCTGCAAAAAGATGCGGTATATTCGTGCTGCCGCCAAAACACAACACTTCTCTGGCGGATTCCGGGGGGAATCGTGCAAACCACTATGTTTCTGGTCGCTTTTGCGATTGGTCTGTCCTGGTACTTTGCGCCGGCGCTTATCGCCGCAAGCCGCAGAGATCCCAATACTTCAGCCATCTTTACGCTCAACCTGCTTTTGGGTTGGAGCGTGATCGGCTGGGTTCTCGCCATGAAGCGTGCCTGGTCCAGTATCTCTTACTGACCGACCCGCGTCACGGATCTGAGGGAGAGCTGGCTCGGTCATCGCCGACGATGACCGAGCCAGCAGTTACGCCTACGCAAAAATTCTGGCCGTCCTGATGGACCAGGACCATCGGAAACAAAAAACCCCGCAACAATGCGGGGTTTCTGTGTTTAAGAGACTTGAGGAGAATCCCTGAAACGTTTATTGGTGCCCAAGAGGGGACTCGAACCCCTACGACTTGCGTCGCTACCACCTCAAGGTAGTGCGTCTACCAGTTCCGCCACCTGGGCAGGTGTATTACGTATTACTCAGTGCTTTTTCGTTGAATCTTTTGCAGGTGCCGCCGGTACTTCACCCTGATTGTCCGCCTTCGCCGGAGCCGCAGGCTGGGTCGCCGGAGTGGCCGAGGGAACCTCGGAATTGACCGGTGCGACCGGCACGGCGGCTGCCGATGACGACTTGGCAGCACCGGTGACGCCCGACATCACTCCCAGATCGGCAGCGGCAGCGCGCGACTGGCCATTGGCGTGCAGGTAGATACCCATGCCGAGGCTCAACAGGAAAAACAGCGTCGCCAGAACGCCGGTAGCCCGCGTCAGAAACGTGGCCGACCCGCGTGCGCCGAATACCGTCGCCGACGCACCGCTGCCGAAGCCGGAGCCGGCATCGGCACCCGCGCCGTTCTGCAGCAGGATCAAAACGATCATGGCAGCAGCGATCAGGATGTAGAACACGCTGAAAATGACGAACATGGTTTCTTTTAGGCCTGTTGCGCTTGATGCGCCGCGTGGCAGATACCGAGAAAATCAGCTGCAGCCAGTGAGGCGCCCCCGATCAACCCGCCATCCACGTCCGCTTGCGCGAATAGTTCAGCGGCGTTGGCCGCTTTAACGCTACCGCCGTAAAGCAGTCGTGTTAGCCGCGAAATTATAACATCTTCTTTTTCCAATTGGCTACGAATGAAGGCATGTACCTGCTGGGCCAGCTCCGGCGAGGCGGTGCGGCCCGTGCCGATGGCCCAGACCGGCTCGTAGGCAACCACGGCAGTATCGAAGCTGGCGATACCGTTGAGCTTGAGCACGGCCTGCAGCTGGCGGCCGATCACGGCCTGCGCTTGCCCTGCCTCATGCTGCTCCAGGGTTTCGCCGACGCAGAGAATCGGCGTCAGCCCGCCAGCGCGGGCGGCGGCGAACTTGCGCGCGACCAGCTCGTCGCTTTCGCCATGGTAATGACGACGCTCGGAATGACCGACCAGTACCCACTGCGCGCCGATGTCGCGCAACATGGCCGCCGAGACCTCACCCGTATACGCGCCCTGCCCCTCGTGTTCGCTGACATCCTGCGCGCCCAGAGCCAGCCCGGCGTCGCCCTGTTGTTCGGCCAAAGCGGCGATGTAAGGGAACGGCGGGAAAATCGCTACGTCGATCGACGCGGGTTTTGCCGCCACGATCTCGTCGACCAGAGCGGTCGCCATCGAGCGACTGCCGTGCATCTTCCAGTTGCCGGCGACGAGTTTCGTGCGCATGGGTTCGCTTCCGCTTCGGTCAAACCGCAAGCTTACCCCGGGATGAAACATCGACAAACCCGCTCGTCGGTGGCGCCCGGCGACGGATACGGTCAAGAATGGGCAACTTTCGCAGGAATAACCGATGAAACCCTCACGCCCCGTCAGTCTGATCACCGGCGCCTCGGCCGGCATTGGCGCCGCCTTCGCACGCGAGCTCGCCTCACGCGGGCACGATCTGGTGCTTACGGCGCGCCGCAGCGATCGCCTCGAAGCGCTCGCGGCTGAACTTCGAGATAAATACCGCTCTAACGTCACCGTGCTGCCCTGCGATCTTGCCGACCCGGCGACGCCGCAAAAACTGATGGCTACGCTGGACGAGCGCGGCATAAAGGTCGACTGGTTGATCAACAATGCCGGCTACGGTGTGCCGGGTGCGTTGGTAGACAGCCCGTGGAGCACGCATGCCGATTCGTTGCAGGTGCTGCTCACGGCGCCGACCGAATTGGCGCGACGCCTGTTGCCGGGCATGCGCGATCGCGGCTACGGCCGCATCATCAACGTGGCCTCGCTGGCCGGCTTTCTCCCCGGTACCTCCGGCCACACGCTCTACGCCGCGACCAAGTCCTATCTGATCAAATTTTCGCAATCCCTGGCGCTGGAGAACAAATCCGCCGGGGTCAACGTCTGCGCGCTATGCCCAGGCTTCACCCTTTCGGAATTCCACGACGTCACCGGCACGCGCGAGAAGATGAACAAGCTGCCCGGTTTCATGTGGCTCAGCGCGGAAGAAGTGGTGCGGCAAGGCATCGATGCCGTGGAGCGTGGCGATGCGGTGCACGTGACCGGCAAGCTCAATCGCTTCATCAAGGCCGTGTTCGAACTGGTGCCGGACCGGCTCGCGCTGGCGCTGTCGGCCAAGCAGTCCAAGCGCTATCGCAACGGACACGACTGACCTCACGTCGTCAGACCGATGCCGCGAACGGGTATCAGAGCCTGTTCAACGTCTCCGCGTGGCACGCGCCGGGAGTTGTTTGCGCGCAGGCCAAGGAAGAACGAGGGTATACGGGGAGGCGCCATGGATGGCACCGGCTTTGAGGAGCGAGGAGTGGGCGTCCGTCCACGACCGAGTGATGACGCAGGAATGGGGGCAAACAGACCCCGCCCTGCGGGTTGTCTCGCCGTGGCCGCCAGGCGGCAGCGCAAGGCTTGACTTGCCAGTCAGGCAAGCGCTGCGCCACGCACAACCACCTGGCGGCCACGGCGAGACAACGCGAGCTACGTGTAGACGTTGAACAGGCTCTTAGATCAGCTTGATCTCGCGCAGTCGCTGCATCAGATACGCGTGCGACGTGATCGATTCGCTGTAGCGGCTGGGATTGTCCGGCGTGATGCACTCGGGCACCGGGTCAAGCACGACGTCCGGGTTGGGATGCAGAAAAAACGGCACCGAATAACGCGGCTTGCGCGCGTTGGCATTCGCCGGATTGATCACGCGATGCGAGGTCGATGGATACACGTGATTGGTCAGCCGCTGCAGCATGTCGCCGATATTCACCACGATCGCATCGCCCTCGGTAGTGACCGGCAGCCACTTGCCCTCGCTCAAGACCTCAAGCCCTTCGGCGCTGGCGCCGACGAGCAGGGTGATGAAGTTGATGTCCTCGTGCGCGCCGGCGCGCTCGTTCGGGATGTTGTCCTGGGTAATCGGCGGATAGTGGATCGGACGAAGAATCGAATTGCCCTGATCGATCTTGTCGTCGAAGTAGCGCTCCGGCAGCCCGATATGCAGGGCCAGCGCGTGGAGTACGCGCGCGCCGAGCTGATCCAGCGCCTGATACAGCGCATAGCCGTACGGCTTGAAATCCGGCACCTCGACCGGCCAAAGGTTCGGCGGCATGACGTCGGCGAATATCGAATCGCGCGCTATCTCGCGGCCGACGTGCCAGAACTCTTTCAGGTCGGCATGCTTGCTGTCCTTTGCCGTTTCGACCTTGTACGGCGTATAGCCACGCGCACCGCCGCTGCCGGGCACGTGATACTTCATCTTGGTATCGGCAGGCAGCGCGAAGAAGCGCTTGAACGCGTCGTAGGCGTTGTCGATCAGCTCGCGCTCGATCCCGTGTCCGCTGATGCAGCAAAAACCGAACTCGCGATAGGCTGCGCCGAGCTCGGCAACGAAGGCATCGCGGTCGGTGTCGTAACGGCGGATATCGAGCGTGGGAACCTGTTTCATGAGACGTCGGCGAGATAGGTTTGGGCCGCTGATTTTACGACGTCGGCCAGCTGTTCGGCCAACGCCCGCACTTCGAGGGCATCCTCCGCTTCCACCGTCACGCGCACCAGGGGCTCGGTGCCGGAAGCGCGCAGTACCACGCGGCCGCGGCCGCTGAGCGTTTGTTCCACTTCCGCCAACGCCTGCTGCACCGCCGCTCCCGCCATGGCTTCGCGTGCGCCCTGCGTGCGCACGTTGAGCATCACTTGCGGCATTTTATGCAGGCCTTGACGTGCCGATGCCAGATCCTCGCCAGACAACGCCAATGCTTCAAGCACCGCCAGCGCAGCGACAATGCCATCGCCAGTGGTCGCGCGATCGAGGCACAGGATATGGCCGGAGGTTTCACCGCCGAGCATGCCGCCGCGTTCGCGCAGCAGCTGCATCACGTAGCGATCGCCTACGTTGGCGCGGACCAGCGGCACGTCGATCCGGGCCAACGCCTGCTCCAAGCCGAAATTGCTCATCAAGGTACCCACGACGGGGCCTTTCAGCAGGCCGCGCGCATGCAGGCTGTTGGCCAGCACGTAGAGAATGTCATCGCCATCGGCCAGTGCGCCGTGGCGATCGACCAGCACCAGCCGGTCGCCGTCGCCATCGAAGGCCATGCCCATATCCGCAGCGTGCGCCAGCACCGCCTGCTGCACCGCCTGCGGATGGGTCGAGCCGAACTGTCGGTTGATGTTGAAACCGTCGGGCTTGTCACCGATGACGATGACCTCGGCGCCCATTTCGCTGAAAACCTTCGGCGCCACCTGGTAGGTGGCGCCGTGCGCACAATCGATGACCAGTTTGAAGCCACGCAGGCTGAAATCCTCCGGCACCGTGGCCTTGCAGAATTCGGCGTAGCGCGCCACCGCATCATCGATGCGCCGGGCCTTGCCCAGACGTTCGGAGTCGACCGTGACGAAGTCCGCATCGACCTCCTGCTCGATCGCCAGCTCCACCGCGTCGGATAGCTTCTCGCCGTTGGCCGAGAAAAACTTGATGCCGTTGTCGTGGTGCGCGTTGTGCGAGGCGCTGATCACGATGCCTGCGCTGGCACGCAGCGAGCGGGTAAGAAACGCGACGGCAGGCGTGGGCATCGGGCCGAGCAAGCCCACGTCGGCACCGGCGGCCACCAGACCGGCCTCCAGCGCGGATTCGAACATGTAGCCGGACACGCGCGTGTCTTTTCCGATCAGCACCCGTGGTCGATCCCTTCCCTCGCGCACGAGTACCGCGCCCATCGCGCGGCCGAGCCGCAGCATGAAGTCCGCGCTGATCGGCCAGTGACCGACCGGACCGCGGATACCATCCGTGCCGAAATACTTACGCTGATTCATTGTGTCGCCCTTTTCAACGGCATTCCAAGACGCGGGAGCATAGCGCCGCGCCGGTTTCGCCGCTCAGTCATCGTCGGGCCAGCGCGGCGTGGCGGTCTTTTCTTGGCGCTTGGGCACGGCATCGATCGCGTGCACTCCGCGCCACACCGCAAGCGCATCGACGGTCGCCGCCACGTCGTGCACGCGCACTAGGCGCGCGCCGCGCTGCGCCGCAATCAGCGCGGCCGCGGCCGAACCCGCCGCACGTTCGGCTGGCGTGGTCTTGCCGGTGAGCGTGCCGATCATGCCCTTGCGCGACAGGCCGACATACACACCGCTTCCCAGATTGCCGAAACGTTCGAGCGCGCTGAGCAGAGCCAGATTGTGCTCCAGCGTCTTGCCGAAGCCGAAGCCCGGATCGACCAGGATTTTTTTTCGGTCGATACCGGCCAACTCGCAGGAAAACAGCTGATCGGTGAGGAATCGATGCACCTCGGCGACAACGTCGTCGTAATGGGGGGCATCCTGCATGTTGCCCGGCTCGCCCTGCATGTGCATCAGGCACACCGGCACGCCCAGTTCGGCCGCGGCGCTGCGCGCGCCGTCGCGGCGCAGCGCGTAAACGTCGTTGATCATGCCCGCACCTGCGGCCACGGCGGCATGCATCACCTCAGGCTTGGAGGTGTCGATGGCAATCGGCAAGGCAGTGCGCGCGATCAGCTGCTCTATCACCGGCAGCACGCGACGAAGTTCTTCCTCGACAGAAACCTCGGCGGCACCTGGTCGAGTGGATTCACCGCCGACGTCGAGCATGTCGGCACCTTCGTCCGCCATGCGCAGACCCTGCGCCACGGCGGCATCGACTTGATGGTGCAGACCGTCGGCGGAAAACGAATCCGGCGTGACGTTGATGATGCCCGCTACGCGCGGACGATCCAGCCGCAGCGGACGACCCGCGCAATCGAGCACCGTGGCGAATGCGTCCAAAGAAAATGTATCAGCAGAAAATGCATCAACCGACATGTTCGTTTCCTCGACGTTCGATGGATGCCAAAGCGCTGGCGTGGCTCACGCGACGGACAAGCCGCCAAGCTCGCCCATGAACCGACGATAATGGCGCAGCTCGTCGATCGAATCGCGGATATCGGACAGCGCGGTATGCGCCGATTCCTTGCCGAAACTCTTGGCCACATTCGGCGCCCAGCGCCGGGCCAGTTCCTTCAGCGTGGACACATCCAGATTCCGATAATGAAAATAGCGTTCCAGCCGCGGCATCTGCCGGTGCATGAAGCGGCGGTCCTGGCAAATCGAGTTGCCGCACATCGGCGACTTGCCCGGTGGCACCCAGGCACGCAAAAACTCTACCGTCGCCTGCTCGGCCATCGCATGATCGGTTTCGGAGTTCAGCACCTGCCGCCAGAGACCGGACTTGTGATGCTGGTTGCTGTTCCAGCTGTCCATCGACTCCAGCCGGTCGATCTCGTGGCGAATGGCAAACACCGGACCTTCGGCCAGCACGTTGAGATCCTTGTCCGTCACCACCGTGGCAATCTCGAGGATCGAGTCGTTGTCGGTGTCGAGTCCGGTCATTTCCAGATCGATCCAGATCAGGTTTTCTTCGTTCACGAGGCTCATGCATGCTCCTTGGGAAAGCCAGTTTATCAGTCTTGCTCGATCTGCCCAGCAAATGCGTGTGCCGACCTGCCTATTCACATACGTACACGCGCGCCCTTGAGCTTCGGCCGCCGTGGCGCGTGCGATGATTCACGCCATGCAGACTTTCTTCTGGCACGACTACGAAACCTCCGGCGCCGACGCGCGGCGCGACCGCCCGCTGCAGTTCGCCGGTATCCGCACTACGCTGGAACTGGAGATTATCGGCGAGCCCGTGATGTTTTACGGAAGGCCGTCGCGCGAAATGCCGCCGCATCCCGACGCCTGCATGATTACCGGCATCACGCCGCAGTTGGCCGAACGCGAGGGCCTGCTGGAAAGCGAGTTTGCCGCCCGCGTACACGAGCAGCTGTCGGCCCCGGGCACCTGCGGCGTGGGCTACAACTCGCTGCGCTTCGATGACGAGTTCACACGGCAAATGCTGTACCGCAATTTCTACGAGCCGTACGGGCGCGAGTGGGAAAACGGCAACTCGCGCTGGGACCTGATCGATCTGGTACGCATGTGTCAGGCGCTGCGCCCGGAAGGCATCGTGTGGCCGACGCGGGAGGACGGCTCGCCCAGCTTCAAGCTCGAGCATCTGGCCACGGCCAACCAGCTCACGCAGGAGCGCGCGCACGACGCGCTGTCCGACGTCTACGCGCTGATCGACCTGGCTCGGCTGATCCGCGTACGCCAGCCGCGGCTGTGGGACTGGTACTACGGTCTGCGGCGCAAGCAGAAAGTGTTCGAGATGCTCGACGTGATCGGCATGACACCGGTGGTGCATGTGTCCTCGCGCTATCCGGCCAGCCGCCATTGCCTCACGGTGATTGCGCCGCTGGCGCCGCATCCCAGCCGCGCGGGCGAAGTGATTGTCTACGATCTCGCCACCGATCCGACGACGTGGCTGGCGCTCGATGAAGAAGAGATCGCCGATCGCATCTTCACTTCACGTGCCGACTTGCCGGAGGGCATCGAGCGCATTCCACTGCGCACCGTGCGCGCCAATCACGCGCCCGCGCTGGCGCCGCTGTCCGTACTGCAGGGCATCGATACCAATCGCCTGCAGCTGAATATGGATGCCTGCCTCGCCCACCGCAGTATGCTGCATGCCGCCGAAGGACTGACCGAAAAGCTGCGCCGCGTGTTCCAGCGCGCGGCCGAGCTGCCGCCGCCGGACGATCCCGAGCTGGCGCTTTACGGCGGCGGCTTTCTGCCCGATGCCGACAAGAAGCTGCTGGCCCAGGTGCGCGCGACGCCGCCCGAACAACTGGGCGAACGCCACTTTCCCTTTCGCGACGCGCGCTATGCCGAACTGCTTTTTCGCTATCGCGCGCGCAACTGGCCGCAGACTCTGGACGATGACGAGCGTCAGCGCTGGGATGCGTTCCGCAAAGCACGATTGACGCGGCATACCCCGCTGACCGGCCTGACGCTGGACGAATACTTCGCCCGTATCGCCGAACTGCGCGCCGATCCGCAGGCGCAGGGCAAGCTCGGCCTGCTCGACCAGCTGCAGGCGTGGGGAGAGGAGCTTGCTGCAAGCGTCTAGCGCGACCTATTGCCCGGGCCGTTCAACGAGCGCTATCGCGCCATAAGTACACCGCATACGGCAAACTGTCGGACTATTTTCATCTCACTATCGCCTGACGATCGCGCATGTCCAAAGCCTATTTCACGCCCGCCACCTTTCGCTTTCTCGCCGCGCTGGACCATCACAACAGCCGCGAGTGGTTTCATGCGCACAAGGACGACTACGAGCGCCACGTGCGCGAACCGTATCTGCAGCTGATTACCGACCTGCAGGCGCCGCTGGCGAAGATCAGCACGCACTACCGCGCCGATCCCCGTAAGAACGGCGGCTCGCTGTTCCGCATCTTTCGCGATACGCGTTTTTCCAACAACAAACTGCCTTACAAATCGTGGCAGGGTGCGCGGTTTTTCCACGAGCGCCGCCACGAGATTCCCGCGCCCTCGTTCTACATGCATATTCAGCCCGGCGACTGCTTTGCGGGCGGCGGCATGTGGCATCCGGAGTCGGATGCGCTGAAACACATCCGCGAATTCATCGCGGACAACCCGGCGACGTGGAAGCGTGCCACGCAGAGCAAGGCATTTCGCGAACATCTGACGCTGGGCGGCGAGTCGCTGAGCCGGCCGCCGCGCGGCTACGATCCCACCCACGAACTGATCGACGACCTCAAGCGCAAGGACTTCGTCGCCTCGGCACACTTCGACGAAGCGCTGGCCTGCTCCGACGAGCTGCTGCCGTGGCTCGTATCGACGTACAAGAAAGTATCGCCGTTGGTCGACTATCTCTGCGCCGCGCAGGAGCTGGAGTTCTGATGTGTCTCAGCGTTCGTAGAACGCGCGGCGCGTGCTCAACAGATAAACCGCCACCGCGATGCCGACCGCAGCCGTGATCGCCACGTAATGTGCCGGCGCCAGCGGGCCGAGTTTCTCCGCCAGCACGCCGATCAGGGGCGGCGTGATCGCACCGAAAATCGCGTAGGCGATGTTGTAGGAAAACGAAATGCCGGTGAAGCGGATCGCCGGCGGAAAGGCGGCCACCATGACCGACGGCACCACGCCGACCACGCCCACGCTGAAGCCGGCGATCGCATACAGCGGCAAAAAATGCGCGCCGCCTGCGGCCAGATCAAGATACAGCGCATACGTGGCCGCCAGCAGGGCCAGTGAACCGAGCAGCAGCGCCCAGCCGCGGCCGATGCGGTCGACCAGCAGGCCGCCGCCGAGGCAACCGAAGCACAGGCACAGCGCGGCGATGCTGCTGCCTTCGAAGGCCAGCGTCGGCGCCAGATGAAACTTCACCTGCACCAGAGTCGGTGTCATCAGAATCACCACGACGATGCCGGCTGTCAGCATCCAGGTCACCAGCACCGACAGCCACACGCCGGCCAGGTGATTGCGCACCACCGTTTTCAGCGGCAGCTCCTGCGCCAGCTGCTTGCGCTCGCGCAATGCCGAAAACACCGGCGTTTCGCTGAGCCAGCGGCGCAGCCATACGGCAATGAAACCGAACACGCCGCCGAGCACGAACGGGATACGCCATGCAAAGGCCAGCACCTGATCCGGCGCATAGTGCTTGCTGATCGCCGCGGCCAGCAGCGAGCCGATCAGGATGCCGGCCGTGAGTCCGCAGGTCAGCGCCGCGCAGGCAAAACCGACCCGGCCGACCGGCGCGTGCTCGGCGACAAACACCCAGGCACCCGGAATCTCGCCGCCGATGGCGATGCCCTGCACGATGCGCAGCAGCAGCAAGAGCAGCGGTGCCAGCAGACCGAGCTGCGCATAGGTCGGCAGCAGGCCGATCGCCAGCGTCGGCAGCGCCATCAGGAAGACGCTGAGCGTGAACATCTTTTTGCGCCCGGCCTTGTCGCCGAAATGCGCCATCACAATGCCGCCCAGCGGGCGCGCGAGATACCCCGCGGCAAAGATGCCGTACACCTGCAGCTGCGCCAGCCAGGGCTCGACGCTGGCCGGGAAGAAAAGCTGGCCCAGCACCTTCGCAAAAAACACGAACACCACGAAGTCGTAGAACTCCAGCGCGCCGCCCAATGCGGAAAGCGTCAGCGTTCGTGCGTCGTTGCGATCGAGCGGGCGGGCTGTCGATCGCGAGGACTGGGTTTGGAATGGCATCGAGGACTCGACTGGTTGTTTACGTGGGCGTCGGACGGCGAACATACACCAATATTTCAGCCTTGAAAGCGGTTTCACGCTCCTATCGGCGAGTTCTTGCAGCCACCCGAAAACCCAATAGATGCCATGACAACAAAGTGCTATAAACCGCACTTACTTGAGCAACGAGCCCATGTCATGCACCACTCACGGAAGAATTTCATACGCCGTACCGCCCTGTCATCCGTTGTTTTGCTCGCCTGCGTAGTTCCGCTGCACGCCGAGGATTTCACGCTCGCCAATGGCGACATCATCGGCGAATGGAAAACCCGGCTGGTGGCCGGGGCGGCCATGCGCACCAGCAATCCGTCCAGGCATCTGGTCGGCAAGGGCTTCGAATCCAATGGCAGGCCCAAGGGGGGCGACGGCGCGGACACCGCCGACGACGGCAACCTCAATTACGGCAAGGGCGACGTCTACTCCAACCTCTACAAGATCGTCAGCGGCGTCGATCTGAAATACGGCAATCTCGGCATCGACGTGAGCGCACGCGCCTGGTACGACGCCGCGCTGGAAAACCGCGACGTGCCGCAGGGCAATACGCCCAATGGCTTTACGCCGAACCGCCCGCTCAGCGATCGCGGCTTCGATCACAGCAACCAGTTTTCCGGCTTCATGTTTCTCAACGCCTATGTCTACGATCACTTCGACATGGGCGACAGCACGAGCCTCGACGTGCGCGCAGGCAAGCAGAGCATCAAGTGGGGCGAGGATCTGTTCGTCCAGAACATCAACCAGATCAATCCCACCGACTACACCACCCTGCACCGCCCCGGTACCGATCCGTCCACCGAGGCGCAGCTGCCGGTGGAGATGCTGTGGGGCAAGCTGACGTTCGACGGCCCGCTGAGTGTGGAAGGGTTTTACCAGTGGAAGTGGCGGCCGAACGAGTACGACCCTTGCGGTACGTTTTTCTCCGGCAGCGATCTTGGCATCGACCGCGGTTGTGCCGGCATCGAAAGCAATGCCTACTATCCGCTCAATGCGTACTCGAAAGGCGCCGGTCAGTGGCTGAGCGACGGCTACCAGAATGCGGTGGGCGGCATTCTTCCGCGCGGCAACGATCTGCATGGCAGCAACAGCGGGCAGTTCGGCCTATTGCTGCACTACAAGGCCGAAAGCATCGGTACCGATTTCGGCCTTTACTACATGCGCCTGAACTCGCGTGCGCCGTATCTGGACGCCACCACGATCAATCCGGCGATCGAGAACAAAAGCCTGATTCCCACGCTCGAAGCCGCCGGCGTACCGGCCGCCGATGCCGCGCTGTCGCAGCGCCTGTCCGGCATCACCGACTACTGGGCGTTTCCGAATGGGATCCATATCGCCGGCCTCTCGGCATCGACGCATATCAGTGGCTGGAAAGTTGCGGCGGAAGTCTCCTACACCGCCGATCAACCGGTACAGATCAACACCGCCGACATGTTCGCGGCACTGACCCGCGACGGTGGCCCGATCGGCAACCGCATGGCGCTGCTGCTGCCCGGCGACACCTTGCAGGGCTACGACCGCTTCGACAAGACGCAGGGGCAGATCAACGCGACGCGATTGTTCAACGACATCTGGGGCGCCGACACCGCCACGATCGGCGGCGAAGCGGTCTGGAGTCACGT
This sequence comes from Rhodanobacter sp. ANJX3, assembly GCF_014200755.1. Classification (GTDB taxonomy): domain Bacteria; phylum Pseudomonadota; class Gammaproteobacteria; order Xanthomonadales; family Rhodanobacteraceae; genus Rhodanobacter. Next base: position 560,838 of record NZ_JACHCM010000001.1, read on the forward strand.
GAATCTGCCGCCGCTGTCGCAAGCGCGCTACGGCCGCGGCTTTGCCTGGGGATTCTCGCCACAGTACAGCGACGGCAGCTGCTCGCCGGTGCAGAACCAGCAGGGCTGCGTGAGCCAGGGTTACTACACGCGCCAGGCCTGGGGTTATCGGCTGAAAGGCCAGCTCAACTATTCGCTGCCCGGCCGCTGGACACTGTCGCCCTCGCTGTCGTGGGGTCAGGACGTGCACGGTTTCTCGGTCGACAACCAGCTGGTGCAGGGCCGCAAGCCGTACACCATCAGCCTGGCTGCGCAATACGCCAAGCGCTACTTCGCCACGCTGAGCTATACCAACTGGGTCGACAATGCGCCCTACGATCTGCTGAAGGATCACGACTTTCTCAGCTTCGCCATCGGCGCGAATTTCTAGCCCGGCGATTCAGCCCGCTTCGTAGAGCTCAATCGGCAAATCGTCCGGGTCGGCGAAGAAGGTAAAACGCCGGCCCGTGTATTCATCGAGGCGAACCGGCTCGCAGGTCACGCCACGCTGCAACAGCGTGGCGATCGATGCATCGATATCGTCGACGACGAAGGCCAGGTGCCGCAGGCCTTGAGCCTCCGGCCGCGATGGCCGCGGCGGCGGTTCGGGGAAAGAAAACAGCTCGATCTGCACGCCGTCGCTCAGCGCGAGATCGCACTTCCAAGACTGCCGCGCCTCGCGATACACCTCGCGCACGATCGAAAGCCCCAGCGTCTCGCTATAGAACGCGCGCGATCGCTGATAGTTCGAACAGATGATGGCGACATGGTGAATCGAGGTCAGTAGTGACACAGCGTTGGACTTGGACGTCATCGCCGCTCAGGCCTCGTGAAATGGAATCGCCAGCACGTCGGCAATGGCATTCGTGTCGGCCAGACACATCAGCAGGCGCTCGATGCCCATGGCGACGCCGGCCGCGTCGGGCATTTCATCCAGTGTGGCCAGTAGCCGATGATCTAGCGGCGACTCGGACAAACCGCGTTCGCGGCGTGTGGTCTGGTCGCGTTCGAAACGGATGCGCTGCTCGTCGGCGTCGTTGAGTTCGTGATAGCCGTTGGCTACCTCATGCTGGCCCAGATACAGCTCGAACCGCTCGGCCAGCGGCGGATCGCCGGCGCGGATTTTTGCCAGCGCGCACTGTGTGGCCGGGTAATCGTGGATCACCGTGATGCAGTCGCGCGAAAACGCGGGCTGCAGCCGATGGGTGATCAGCAGATCGAGCCAGTCGTCGCGCGTGAGGCCGGCCGGATCGATCGAGTATTCGGCCAGCGGCGCGCGCAGCTCGTCGATCGGCGCATGCAGTGGATCGATGCCCAGCTCGTCGAGAAACAGCTGGCGATAGCTGACGATATGCACCTCGGCCCGGCGACCGACCATGGCGAGCGCGGCCTCGACCAGGGTGATGGTTTCTTCCATCAGACGGCGATGGTCCCAGCCGACCCGGTACCACTCCAGCATGGTGAACTCGGGATTGTGCCGGCCGCCGGCCTCGCCGTTGCGAAAGACCCGGCCCAGCTCGTAGCAGTCGCCGATGCCTGCCGCGAGCAGTCGCTTGAGCGGATATTCCGGCGAGGTGCGCAGCCAGCGCTGCGCCTCGCCCGCGTCGACGTGTCCGCTGAAGCGCGTGGTGAAACTCTGGATATTCGGCTCGCTGTTGCCGGCCGCCGAGAGGATCGGCGTTTCCACTTCGAGCACGTTGCGCGTGGCGAAAAAGCTGCGGATCAGCGCATAGATGCTCGCGCGCAGCTGCAGCGCCCCGGCTAGCGTCAGCTTCCGGGACCTCAAGCGGTAGCCTCGTGCTTGGCCAGCAGCGCCAGCAGCTGCGCTTCGTCCCACACGGCCACGCCGAGCTCCTGCGCCTTGTCGAGTTTGGAGCCGGCCGCTTCGCCGGCCACGACAAAATCCGTCTTCTTCGAGACCGATCCGGACACCTTCGCTCCGAGCGCCTCCAGCCGCTCTTTGGCCTCCTCGCGGCTCAGCGTCGGCAGCGTGCCGGTCAGCACCGCGGTTTGTCCTTCGAGCGGCGCTTTTTGCACATTGGCGCTTTGGGGAATGGCATCGAGCAGCGACTGCATCGCCGCATCGACGTCACGCAGTTGCGCCAACGCTTCATCGTCGTCGAGAAAATTTTGCAAGTTGGTGGCCACTGCGGACGGCAACCCGGCGACCACCCAATGTGCCGAACCCGCTTTCTTCAAGTCAGCCAGAGTCGCGTAATGCTTGCCGAGCAATTCGCCGCTCTTGGTCTTGCTGCCAAGCTTGGGAATAGCGGCGACATCCAGCAGCACGCCCAGCCCCAGCCGCTCGCGCAGCCTTGGCGAGGGCGCCGCCTCGTCGCTGAAGCTTATGCCGGTCGCGAGCAGCGCGTCGACGACGGTTTCATTGCCCGGCTGCGCGAAAAAGCCGGCAATCGAGTTGGCCACCTCGTCGCCGATATCCGGCAACACGCGCAGTATCGGCGCCGGCATCGCGCGCACGAGATCCAGACGGCCAAACCAGGCGGCCAGCGTCTTGGCTGTGCTCTCGCCTATATGCATGATGCCCAGCGCAAACAGAAAGCGCGGAAGCGTCGACTGCTTGCTCGCCTGAATCGCCTCGACCAGATTTTCTGCCCATTTCGTTGCGACCTTACCGGCCTTCACCGTCTCCGGCGTAGTGCCATCGCGTTCGTCGATAGCTTGCTTCATGGCAATAAAGCGTTCGACGGTGAGTCCGTAAAGGTCGGCCGGCGTCTTGACGATGTCGAGCTCCACCAGCGCATCGACGAAGCGTTCGCCCAGGCCCTCGATATCCATCGCCCGGCGCGAGGCGAAATGGATCAGCGCCTCTTTACGCTGCGCGGCGCAGATCAAGCCGCCGGAGCAGCGAAACGCGGCGGCGCCCTCCTCGCGCAGCAGCTGCGAGCCGCAGACCGGACAATGCGTCGGCATCGACCACGGTACCGTGTGCGCCGGCCGCTGCTCGTCCATCACGCGCACGACTTCGGGAATCACGTCGCCCGCGCGGCGCACGATGACCGTATCGCCCACGCGCACATCCAGCCGCGCGATCTGGTCGGCGTTGTGCAGCGTGGCGTTGGTGACGATCACGCCGGCCACCTGTACCGGCGCCAGACGCGCTACCGGCGTGGCCGCACCGGTGCGGCCGATCTGGATCTCGATCGCCTCCACCGTCGTCAGCTGTTCCTGCGCGGGGAACTTGTGCGCGATCGCCCAGCGCGGCGCGCGCGAGACGAAGCCCATCTCGCGCTGGCCGGCGTAGTCGTCGAGCTTGTAGACCACGCCGTCGATGTCGTACGGCAGTGCATCGCGCTTGGCACCGATACGATGAAAGTACGCGATTAGTCCATCGAAACCTTTGGCTATATCCACCTCGGGCGATACCGGAAAGCCCCATTCGCGCAGCTGCTGCAGCGTCTGCGAATGCGTCGGCGGCAGTTCACCGCCTTCCACCACGCCGATGGCATACGCAAAAAAACTCAGCCGCCGCTTCGCCGTGATGGCCGGGTCGAGCTGGCGCAGCGAGCCGGCCGCGCCGTTGCGCGGATTGGCCAGCGGCTTTTCATCGTTGGCGCGGGCGCGTTCGTTGAAGCTCTCGAAATCCTTGCGCAGCATGATCACTTCGCCGCGCACTTCCAGCACCGACGGCCAGCCTTTGCCGCGAAGCTTCAAAGGAATGGCACGCACGGTGCGCAGATTCGCGGTGACATCCTCACCGGTTTCGCCGTCGCCGCGCGTGGCGCCCTGCACGAAGACGCCGTGCTCATAGCGCAGGCTGATCGCCAGACCGTCGAGCTTCGGCTCGACAGAAAATACCGCCTCACGCCGGTCCAGCGTCTGCTCGATGCGACGCTCGAATTCGGCGACTTCGTGGAAGCGTTCGCGGTCGTTCTCGCCCTCCTGTTCGAACGCGTTGCCCAGCGACAGCATCGGCAGCGCATGACGCACCTCGGCAAAGCCACCTTTCGCGCGGGCACCGACGCGGCGGGTCGGCGAATCGGACGTGGCAAGCTCGGAATGCTCGGCCTCCAGCGCTTCGAGTTCCCGCATGAGCCGGTCGTATTCGGCGTCCGGCATCTGCGGATCGTCGAGCACGTGATAGCGATGGTTGGCCTGCTCGATCAGCTCCCGCAGCGTCGCGGCGCGCGCAGCGGAATCGGCAAGGGCTGGACGTTCGGTCATGCAAATCTCCTGGGTCGTCCAAGTTTAACGACACCGCGGGCTTTCGGATGACCGGCACACGCTCGAAGCCGCACGACACAGCGGCGCAGCTAAAGCCGAGCTGACTTCTGAAAGATCTTTCACGAGGAACAAGCTGCCATAGCAGCTATCATGCAAGGGTTATGTCCCTCGATGCCGCCACTGCAGAGACACGTGCTGCCGTCGCCACGGTCGCCGAGCCCGCCTCGGTTTCGCAGGTGGTGCAGGAGATATCCACGCGCGAGCGCTATCGTGGGCTGCTGTGGCTGGTGGCCGCCGCGTTTTTCATGCAGTCGCTGGATTCCACCGTGGTCAACACCGCGGTGCCGGCGATGGCGAACGCGCTGAGCGTCACGCCGCTGGGCATGCGGACCGCGCTGACCAGCTACGTGCTGACGCTCGCCATTCTGATTCCGGCCAGTCCCTGGCTGTGCGACCGGTTGGGCACGCGCAGGGTGTTCGGTCTGGCCATCATCGTGTTCGGCACCGGCTCGCTGCTGTGCGGTCTGGCGCAGACGCTGCCCGAGCTGGTCGCTGCGCGCGTGCTGCAAGGTATCGGCGGCGCCTCGCTGATGCCGGTGGGCCGCTATGTTCTGGTGCGCAGCATCGAGAAGCGCGAGTTCGTCCGCGCCATGAGTACGGTGGCGACCTTCGGCCTGCTCGGCTCGGTGCTCGGCCCGCTGCTCGGTGGGGCGCTGGTGGAGTTCACTTCATGGCGGCTGATCTTTCTGATCAACGTGCCGGTAGCGATTGCCGGGGTGTGGATGAATCGGCGCGACATGCCGGACTACCGACTCGATCAAGCCAATCGCTTCGACCTCACCGGCTTTCTGATGTTTGCCGCCGCCTCAGCCCTGCTGCTCACCGCCTCGGAACTGGCCGGCAGCACGCCGGTGCCGTGGAGTTCTATCGGCCTGTGCACGCTGCTCGCGCTGCTGCTGGGTGCGGTTTACGTGTGGCACAGCCGACGCACCGAATTTCCGGTCGCCGACCTCACCCTGCTGCGCGTGCGCAGTGTCTGGGTGGCGCTCGCGGGCGGCCTGTTTACCCGGCTCGGCATCTCCGGCATGTTTCTGCTGCTGGTGCTGTTTCTGCAGGTCGGCTGCGGCTGGTCGCCGCTGATGGCCGGCCTGATGATGGTGCCACAGGCGCTCGGTTCGATCAGTGCTAAGTGGGCCATCAACCGCACCCTGATCTATCTGGGCTATCGCCGCCTGCTGTTCGGCAACACGCTGATCGCCTCGGTGCTGATGGCGATGTTCGCGCTGCTCGGGCCGACCACGCCGATGTGGGCCACGGCGCTGCTGGTCTTCGTCTACGGCGCCTGCACCGGCATGCAGTACACAGCGATGAACACACTGATCTACAACGATCTCGATATCAAATATGCCTCGATGGCGTCGTCGATGGCCTCGACCGCGCAGTACCTGGCAATGAGTTTCGGCATCGCCCTGGCCACGCTGCTGATGGAAGCGCTGCTGCAAGGCCATGCGCATGAGCAATACATCGTCGCCTTCCGCTGGACGGTGGTCTTGCTCGGTGGCATCACCGCGATCGCCAGCCGTATCTTCAGCCGGCTGCCGAAGGATAGACCACTGGCCAGCGCCGCCGCGGCGCGCTGATCTGCGCGCCGATCGATCGGGGCACGCGCTGCGGCAACCGTCGCGCGACTGTCGATGTAGCATGGCGCTTTCGAAGACCGCTTGAGCGCACCGAATGCAGCACGCGAGCGACATCCTGTTTACGCTGTTTGTGGTGTTTATCGCCGCCCAGCTGGGTGGTGAAATCGCGCAGCGGCTGAAGCTGCCCGGCGTCGTCGGCGAGATCGCCGCCGGCTGCGTGATAGGCCCTTCTCTGCTCGGCCTTATCGCCACGGACCAGATCGCCATCGGCACGCCGCTGGACGTGCTGGCCGAGATCGGCGTGGTGCTGCTGCTGTTTTCCGTCGGCCTGGAAACGCGACTGGAGGATTTGAAAAAGGTCGGAAAGGTGGCGTTTCTCGTCGGCGTGCTGGGCGTTGCCGTACCCTTCGCCATGGGCAGCCTGTGGGCACACGGCAGCGGCTTCGGCTGGGACAAGTCCCTGTTCGTGGCAGCCGCTTTTGTGGCGACCTCGGCCGGCATCACCGCGCGCGTACTGCAGGAGTTACATGCGCTGCAGCGAATCGAGAGCAAGGTGATTCTCGGCGCCGCCGTGATCGACGACATCCTCGCGATGCTGCTTCTGGGAGTGGTCGTCTCGCTGCAGGGCGGCGGCGGTTTCGACCCCAGCCATCTGCTGGCGGTGCTGGTGGGCGCCGTCGGATTTATAGCGGTAATCGGCTGGGGCGGCACGCGCGTCATGCGCTGGAATTCCGACTGGCTGGAAAAGCCGCGCGATCCGCATTCGCCGCTGATGATCGTGCTGGCGATGTGCCTGGGCCTGGCCTATCTCTCCACGCTGTTCGGGCTGGCCGCGATCATCGGCGCCTTCCTGGCCGGCATGATCGCGTCGGAAACGCAGCAGCGGCATACGCTGGAAAAACAAATGATGCCGTTGCTCGCCCTGCTCACACCGTTCTTTTTTGTCGTGACCGGCAGCAAGATCGACCTGCATGAACTGGCCAGCGCCGACGCGTTGATCATGCTGGCAATCGCCACCGTCATCGCCATCGTCTCCAAGCTGATCGGCGGCTGGCTAGGCTCGCTGTCGCTGGGCCGGCGCAGCGCCACGATTATCGGGTTCGGCATGGTGCCGCGTGGCGAGGTCGGCGTAGTGATTGCCAGCCTTGGCCTGGCGGCGGGCATCTTCAACAATCGCATGTACGCCATCATCGTGGCGATGTCGCTGCTCACTGCGATGGTGACGCCGCCGGTGCTGGCGTGGCTGCTGAGGCGCACCGGCAACAGCGGCGACGACTTGCCGCAGACAAATGCCAACGCCGCTCCATGACATGACATGACATGACGAAAGACGGTTCAAGGAAAATTCGGCGGATTGACGGGGGCGATTCAGCTGAGCTGATTAGACTGATGGTGCTGCAACACAACCGTGTCTTCTCCACTTCGGGACTACTCATGAACATCAAGCCGCTGTTTTCCCTCTCCCTCGCTATGGCTTTGAGCTTCGGCGGCATCGGCGCGGCAAGCGCCAGCCCGGATGCCAGCGGCGTACTGGTACGCCAGGACGGCATCTATCTGCGCTGCGACCAGTGCGGCACGGTGCAGAGCGTGGAGCGCAACATCACCCAGGGCAGCAACCACGGCGTGGCCGGCGCCATTATCGGCGCGGTAGCCGGTGGCGTACTGGGCAACCAGATCGGCAAAGGCAATGGTCGCAAGATCGCCACCGTCGGCGGCGCGGTCGGTGGCGGCTTTGCCGGTAACGCCATTGGCAAGGGCGGCAGCAGCGAAAGCTATCTCGTGCGCATGCGCATGGGCGACGGCAGCTACAACAATGTGCAGGTGAAGGACGCCAGCGGCATCCGCGCCGGCGATATCGTGCAGCTCGATCAGAACGGCAACATCACGCGCATCCGCTGAAACAGCCGTACGGCGACTTCCTTGAATCAGCCTCATAAAAAACGCCCCAGTTAGGGGCGTTTTTCTTGCGCAAGTCGAGTGCACATTGCCCACCTAAAGAAACGTAACTCAAGCCACCTTGGGAAGTCGGAAAGCCTCTAATGCACGTCGCGTAAAAAGATAGATACCGACAGCTGTCGAGTCGGTGCTATGGATCGCGCGTACCGCCTCAAGCAGCTCGCTGTCGGTGCATCGAAACCGCCGGCACCACGAGGCTCGGCTGGGTCGATTACGCAACTGGATGTGTTCTGTCATCGGCTACACCTGTTTAAAAATACTCGAACACCTTGCCTTCTAGGAAATGAAATGCCTGTGGTCGGCTCGTTACGTAAGCGGCAAACGTCATCGGTCGGGAGGTTGAGTCTGAATGGCATGAATTAGTTGCTGAGCGGTTAGGCGTATGTGCGATGCTCCCCACCGCACACACCGCACCTTCGCGCAGGAAATTCGCCTCATGGACTCTCACGCGCCACCCAACAAGGACAAACCGGGCATACCGGTGTGGCGCAATTTAAGCGCAGGTCTGATCACCGGCGCGGCGGACGACGATCCCAGCGGTATTGCCACTTACTCCCAGGTCGGCGCCGCGTTCGGCTACGGCATGCTGTGGTGCATTTTGTTCACCATGCCGCTGATGATCGCGATTCAGGCGATCAGCGCCGGCATCGGCTGCGTGACCGGACACGGTTTGATGGACGGCATCCGCGCCTACTATCCGCGCAAGCTGGTCTATGCACTGGTGGTATCGATTTTCGTAGCCAACGTGATCAACCTGGCGGCCGACATCGGCGCGATGGGCGCGGCGCTGAAGCTGCTGATTGGCGGCCCGGCACTGCTTTATGCCGGCGGCTTCGCCGTGTTGTCGCTGGTGCTGCAGGTGTTCATCCCTTTCTCGCGCTACTCGCCGATCCTGAAGCTGCTGACGCTCAGCCTCTTCGCCTACGTGGGAACGGTGATGGTGATACACGTGCACTGGCTGCCCGTGCTCAAAAGCATCGTTATCCCTCCAGTGACGTGGAATGCCAAATACGCCGTAGGCCTGGTCGCCCTGCTGGGCACCACCATCAGCCCCTACCTGTTTTGCTGGCAGGCGGCGCAGGAGGTCGAAGAGATTGAAGCGCATGCCGATCGCAGCCCGCTGCTGCTGGCGCCTTTGCAGGCACCGGATACGCTTCGCCGGGTCGGGATCGACACGACGGTGGGGATGATTTTTTCCAACCTCATCGCCTTCTTCATCATTCTCACCGCCGCCGTGGTTCTGCATGCGCACGGCAAGATCGATATCCAGTCGTCGTCCGACGCGGCCGAAGCGCTGCGGCCGCTGGCCGGCAACTTGGCTTTCGCGCTGTTCGCAGCCGGCATCATCGGCACCGGACTGTTGGCGGTACCGGTTCTGGCCGGTGCAACGGCTTATGCGGCGGCTGGCGCCTTCGGTCAGCTGAGCGGCCTGCAGCACAAAGTGCGCGAAGCGAAGTTTTTCTACGGCGTGCTTATCGTAGCTAGCGTCGCCGGCATCGCCTTGAACCTGACGCCGCTCGATCCGATCAAGGCGCTGTACTGGAGTGCGGTGATCAACGGCGTGGTGGCCGTACCGCTGATGGTCGTGATGATGCTGATGGGATCGCAGGCGAAGGTCATGGGGGATTTCACCATGCCGCTGCCGCTGAAGATATTCGGCTGGCTGGCCACCGCGACCATGGCCGTTGCAGCGATCGTGATGTTCGTTACCTGGGGTGATTAGATCGGGGCTCTTAAAGCCACCGCTCAACTCGGCGCGGATTCAGGCAGCTCGAAACGATAGCCGGCGCCGTAGACCGAATGGACATACGGGCCGCCCGGCACGAGATCATCCAGCTTGCGTCGCAGATTCCGAATATGGCTATCCACCACGCGATCGGTGACATCGCGCAAATCGTCGTGCATCAGATCGAGCAACCGGTCGCGGGAATATACGCGCCCTGGATGGGCTAACAGCGTCTGCAGCAGCCGATACTCGGTGGTGGTCAGCGGCAACGCCTTGCCTCCGACAAGGATGCGCTGCGTCGACTCGTCGACCACAAACGGATTGGGAGATGCCGGCCCGCGGCTACGGCGCAGCAGCGCACGCACGCGCGCCACCACCTCGCGCGGGCTGAACGGCTTGCAGACGTAGTCGTCGGCGCCGAATTCCAGGCCCAGCAAGCGATCGATTTCCTCAACCCGTGCGGTGAGCATGATCACCGGCAACTGGCTGCTCTTGCGCAGCTCGCGCAGTATTTGCAGACCGTCCATGCCCGGCAGCATCACGTCGAGCAGCAGCAGGTCCGGGCGCGTGTCGCCGATGGCCGACAGAACGCGATCGCCCTCCTCGACGATCGACGCGAGATAACCGGCACCCTGCAGATATTCGCTGAGCAAGGCGGCGATCTTGGGCTCGTCTTCGGCAATCAGGATGTGATGGGCGTGCGTCATGTCAGCGTTGTACCAGGGGCAGAGTCAAAACGATGCGCAGGCCCCCGAGCGGCGACGCCAGCGCATGCAGCGTTCCGTCGTGTGCCGCCGCAATCCGCTGGGCAATGGCCAGACCCAGGCCGCTGCCGCCGCGCTTTCGGTCGCGCGATGCCTCTCCGCGATAAAGCGGCTCGAACAGGCGTGCGAGCGAATCGTCATCCACGCCCGGCGGCGTGTCGTCGAAAAAAACAGCCACCGACTGTGCCTGCTTTTCCATGCTGATGTGCACCCGCCCACCGCCATCGCTGTAGCGCAGGCTGTTGCCCATCACGTTGTCGATCAACTGGCGCATGCGGTCGGGATCGACTCGCACCAGCGCCGATGAAAGATCGCGCTCGATCGTCAGCTGGGCTTCGCGCGCGATCGGCTCGAGACTCGTGCAAGCGCTGTCTATCAGCTGGGCGATATCGATCAGCCGCGGCCGATAGCTCAGCGTGCCCAGGTCGGCCATCGACAGCTGATGCAGATCGTCGACCAGACGATCGAGCCGCATCACCTCCTCGTGCAGCGAACGCAAGCCGCCGGCGTCGGCGACGCGCACGCCATCCTGCATGGCCTCGATCTCGCCGCGCACGATCGACAGCGGCGTGCGCAACTCGTGCGAGATGTCGGCAATCCAGCGCCGGCGCGCACTCTCGTTGGCCTGTAACGCGCTGCTCAAGCGGTTGATGTGCCGGACCAGATCGCCCAGCTCGTCGCGCCGCGACGTTTCCAGATGCTGTCCGTATGTACCATTGGCCAGCCGGTCGGCCGACTGCTCGACATCGCGCAGTGGTGCCAGCAAGTGGCGCGCAAAGATCCAGGCCACGCCCAGTGCCAGCAGCACGAGCACGCCGGCCAGCAGCGACATGTCGCGGATCTGGGCCGACAGAAAATCGGTGTCGCGGCTTTCCACCGGATGCGCAAGCGGCTGTAGCGCCAGCCAGCCGACCAGCACGCCGTTTTGCTGCAGCGGCCGCTCCAAAGCATCCGCACGCAACGGCGCGCCGACGATCCAGCGGTGCTGCGCGTCCAGCAGCGAAACTCGCGGCGACAACGCCGGCGGTGGTGGCGCATCGTCGCCGCGACCCGGCGCGCGCAGCGAGGGCTCTAGCATAGGCGGCGGTGGGGGACGGTTTGCGCCCGGATCGGGCTCGTCGCGAGGCGGCTTCGGGTCGAGCAGTCGATGCAGCAGCGCGTCCCAGGTCGTGCTGTTGCGCAGGCCATCGAAGCCCTGCGCCGCATCGGCACGCTGATCGAGTTCCTGCGCCAGCGGGGCCAGCCGCGCCAGGTCGAGCCTGTTGACGTAGGCGACAAAGCCACTGCGCAGATTGAGGATGGTAATGCTGCCCAGCGCGCCGAGCGCCAGCGCAACAGCCAGCACCAGCAGCAGAAACAGCTTGTGCACCACGCGCAGGCGCAGACGAGTGCGCGGCGGCGAACGAGGCAAGGCAGGCATAGGGGTATCCATGAGCGACGCAGGATAACCCGCTGCCCGAAAGCGTGCGTCCGCAATCCCTGCATAATTCCTGCGAAGTGGGAGGGCATCGTGGAGTCTGCCGGGTTGGCCGGCAATACTAAGGAGCATCCCCATGCAAACCCGAATTCTCTGCGCACTGATCGCGATGGCGGTGGCCGGTACGGCAGCGGCACAAGCCATTCAACCGCCATCCCCCGCCGCCGGCACACCGCCCGCGCCGATCGCCGGCAGCCTGCCGCCGCTCCCTCCCGGCTGCGCCGGCCATGCAGCCCTGCCGCCGCCACCGCCTCGTCCGCCGGCTCCTGCCAACGACGATGATCTGGTCAAAGGGCTGGGCATCAGCAGCGCACAGGCGTCCAAGGTTCAGAAGGTTTTCGAACGACAGGAGGCACAGGCCCAGCGTATGGATCAGCAGCACCGGGATCTGGACGCGCAGACCTGCAAGGATCTGCGCGGCATTCTCGGCGATCAGGCCATCGCGCGCTGGTCGGCGGCAACGCCGCCCCCACCGCCACCCGGCGGCCCGGGCCAGTTCGGACCAGGCCGCGGACTGGGGCGTAGTCCAGCGGACCCGACGCCGCCACCGCCTACGACACAAGGTAACTGATATCCGGCGCCGAAACGCTTGCCGCGGCACCCAGAAAGACGCCCGAAATGGGCGTCTTTCTGGGCTAGAGGGACGTCGTTGAATCCGGCTCTATTGTCGAATCGCTGTCGGCTTTGGGCCGTATCTCGGTCAGACCCAAGGTGGCAAAGGCCTGAACCCGCTCGATCGCCTCGACGAGTTCCTTGCCGCCGAACGGCTTGCGCAGATAGACGATGCGTTCGGGCAATTGGCGCTCATCGGTATTGGGATCGGCCGAGATCACCACCAAGCCGACATCAGGATGCTGAAGCCTGGCGAGATTGCACACGTCGATGCCGTTGATCTCGCCCGCCAGCAGCACATCCGCGATAAGCACGTCTACCCGGTCCTGGGTCGACAAAAAATGGGAGGCGCCGCTGGATCCCACAACGCACTTGACACGAAAACCACCCCGGCCTTCGAGCAGGATGCGCATTGTCTCCAGCACAGCGTGATCATCGTCAACGATGAGGACGACCTTGTCGGTGTCCATGATGGCCTTCCCTCGAGTCTTGCGGGTTATTCGAGTTCCCCTGCCCTAGATTCTACTCGACCGCGAGGCGCGCGCCAGACACGATTCATGCAAACCAAACCTACCACTCGGCAAAGGTTCTCGCGACGGCTTGCCGGATCGGGATGTATGAGCGTACGACGCGGACAGACGCGCCGAATCGCTAGCGCTGCTGCCCGCGCTCCGCGCCAGCCGGCGAACGCGTCGCCGCGCGAACTTCATAAAGACGCTTGTCGGCCTCGGCCAGCATGTGCTCCAGCGGCTCGCCGGGATGTCGATAAGCGGCTCCCATAGTGAAACCGATCGGCGCGGTTTGCCGATCGTCATCGATCCGCTTGGCAACACTCTGGGTGAGTTCACCGTCGGCGTGCCGCAGCAGCACCGCGAACTCGTCGCCGCCCAGCCGCACCACGGCGTCCTCCGGCCGGAGATGGTTCGACAGGAATTTGGCCATGCCCACCAGCACCTCATCGCCACGCTGATGGCCGAACTGATCGTTGATCTGCTTGAAGCGATCCAGATCGAACGTGATGCAGCCCCAGCGGTCCAGCTCGCCGATGGAAGCGGCCAGCTCGGTGACGAATCGGCGGTTGAAGCAGCCCGTCAGCGGGTCGCGTATCGACCACTCCTCCAGCTTGCGCTGGTGCTGCTGGCGTTCGGTGACGTCCTGTGCGTGACCCAATACGTAAGGCTCGTCATCATCCTCATCGAGGACGTTGTGGTATTCCCAGATGCGTAAACTGCCGTCGCCGCCGATCAGCTCCAGCACGCCCGAATCGGAGCCGCTGGCGAAGATTCGGTCGAGATAACTCTGAAAGCCGGCGCGACGCCCCGGCGGCATGATGTCCGCCAGCGAACGACCCAGCAGCTCGGCGATGGAGTAATCCAGCGAGCGCGCCGCCGCCGGATTGACCGAAAGCAGAATGCCGTCGGCATCATGCGTGCAGATCAGGCCCAGGCTGTATTCGAACAGTTTGCGGAAGCGCCGATCGCTGTCTTCCAGCGCCTTCACCGCGCGCTTGCGCAAGGTCACGTCCTGAAACGCACCCACCAGCCGTTGCGGCACACCGTTCTCAAGCTCGACGTTGCCGACGGCACGGACCCAGATATGGCGGCCTGTGGCGGTAATAAACGGCAGTTCGAGATCCCATGCCCGCCCCTCTTCCAGACCTTTTTGCACGGCCGCCTGCACGACCTCGCGCGCCTGCGGCGCATAAAAATCCAGCGCCTCTTTCAGCGTAGGCGCATAGCCCGGCGGCACATCGTGGATGCGGCATGTTTCGTCGGACCAGGTGATTTCGTCGGTGGTCAGGTCCACCTGCCAACCGCCAACGCCGGCCGCACGCCCGGTCCGGTCCAGAAAAGCCTCGCTGGCGCGCAATTTTTTTTCCAACCGGTCGGCGATCTCTGCCTCGTGCTCGAGTGCCGCATTTTTTTCCAGCAGCACGGCGCGCTGTTCCAGCGCCTCCGACGCGGCCCTCGCCAGCTCCCGCAGCGCCTGCCGCTGATCGTCCGTCAGTGCGTTGACCTGGCGGTCAATGACGCAGAGCGCGCCCATGCGCAGGCCGTCTTGCAGAGTGATCGGTGCGCCAGCGTAGAAGCGCATGTCCGGGCTGCCGGTCACCAGCGGATTATCGGCAAAGCGCGCATCGCCGAGCGCGTTCGGAACTTCCATCACGTCATCGCCCTGGATCGTATAGGAGCAGAACGCGATATCGCGTGGCGTTTCGGCGGTGCCGGCAAGTCCGACGTTGGACTTGAACCACTGGCGCCTCTCGTCGACCAGGGTAATCAGCGCGATCGGCATGCCGGTGACCAGCGCCGCCGCCCTGGTGATGGCGTCAAAAAGCGGCTCGGCCTGCGTATCCAGGATATTCAGTGATCGCAGGCGTGCGATGCGGGATTGCTCACCAACGTCCCGCATCGGCCCCGCACTCGTGGTTTCGGCTGTCTGCATCGCGATCAGGCTCAAGTGTCAGTAAGCTGTTCGCCGCTAGATTAACCCACCTGCCTTGACAACTCGGTAGCGGCACGTCAGCGGCCGGCCGAATGGCATGCCACGGTTCACGTTGCCGACGACGGACCCACCCGCATCGGCCGACTATCGCTACGAACGGCGTATTTTCCCATTGCCATCCGGCGCCGGCAGTGGCTCAATGGTGGCGCTCACACAGCCCGGGAGCCCACTGTCTTGACCGCCGTCGAAAAAATCATCCTTTTCACCGCCATGATCCTTTCGGTCATGGCATGCCAGCAGTCGCCCGATCCGGCGACCCTGCGCGCGGCGCATTACGACCCGGCGCAATACTTCGACAATGACCGGCTGCGCGCCAACACGCTGATCGCCTGCCACGCCGGTACCGCGAAGAATCAGGTGGAATGGTCAACTCTTTATGCCTGCCGTACGTCCGCGTCGACGGATCTCGCCAAGCAACGTGGCTGGAAGCCGGGCATGGGCTCACCGCACTGAATTAAGCCGGTGCCTTCGTCAGCTCTACGCCACATGACCGACAGAAATCGGCCCAAGCCCCGTTGAAAACTCAGGCTTCAGCCAACTCCGGCGCCCACGCGGCTCGCGTCAGTGAGCGCGGCTGATAGTCGCGCTGAGTCGACGAACGCTCCGTGCTGGTGGTCAGTACCACGCAATCGATCGTGTTGCCCATGTAGAGCGCGTGCTCCCGCGCCTGCGCTTCGGTACTGAAATGCTGCGGCTTCAATTTGCGCCCCTGATGGAAGCCGCACACTACAAACGTCGTGGTATTCATTGTGATATCTCGTGAGGTCGCCTTAGCTTGCAGTGCGAATGTGTCAGGAGATAAGACAAGAGTTCGTGATGGCGAGCGGTGACGTTTAATACCTTTTCGCCGTCGTTTCCCAGAGACGAGAGCGCGCGTTTTTCGGCGCGGCCCATGTGGTTGAGAGCCGCGCCGAAAAGCTGGCGAGCGACATGCAAGTAATTGCGGCAGAACCGCCCTCTATTGCGACGCCAAGCGTACATCTGACGCCATTTGAGAGCTTCTCCAAACGCTGCGAAAGCCCTATCCTCGCGGCCTTGCCATCATTGTTACTATGTATCGAATCGACGCTGTCGCGAGCTTTCAAATCTAGCCCGCCTGCGCTGTTCGATATTCGGGCGATTGGCGCGTACCTCCGGCGGCAAGTTTATGGGCATCTCAAAAAAATCAGATAAGGCGTCGGGCCCGATCAGTAAGGCCGGCGTCACCATGCTTTGCAGCGTGCTGGTGGCCGGCTGTGCAGTGGGCCCCAACTTCAAACGACCCGCTGCGCCCACGATTGCCGCTTACACTGATCATCCGCTGACAACCACAGCCACAACAGAGAACCTCAGCGGCGGCCAAGCGCAGCAATTCACCAGCGGCGCCGATATCCCCGGCGACTGGTGGACGCTGTTTCATTCCGCACCGCTGAATGCGCTGATCGAACAGTCGCTCGAGCACAACGCCGATCTCAAGGCCGCGCAGGCTGCGCTGCTGGTCGCCAATGAAACGACCAAGGCCGGACGCGGCGTGTTCTATCCCAGCGTCTCGGGCAGCTTCTCGGCCTCGCGCGAAAAAGACCCGCCCGGCTCGCTCGCCCCCGTGCCTAGCAACAACGCGTATCGCTACGACCTGTTCACCCCGCAGCTGAGCATCTCGTATGCACCGGACATCTTCGGTCTGAACCGCCGCACGCTGGAGTCGTTGAAAGCGCAGGAGCAGGCTGTCCGCTTTCAGACGATCGCCACGCAGATCACGCTGAGCACCAACGTGGTCGCGGCCGTCGTGCAGGAAGCGGCGCTGCAGGCGCAGGTCGATGCGACGCGCCAGCTGGTCGACATCAACACGCACATGCTGAAGATCCTGCAGTACCAGCTGAGCAAGGGCTACGTCGGACGGCTCGATGTCGCCGCGCAGGAGTCGCAGCTGGCGCAGGTGGTCGCCACGCTGCCGCCGCTGATGAAACAGCTGGCGCAACAAAAAGACGCGCTGGACGTGCTGGTTGGCCAGTTCCCGAACCAGCTGCCGAATAAGAACTTCGATCTGGCGAATCTGCAGCTCCCGCAGGATTTACCCGTAAGCCTGCCCTCGACCCTGGTGTCGCAGCGTCCCGACGTGCGGCAAGCCGAGGCGAATATGCACGCCGCCAGCGCACAGATCGGCGTGGCCATCGCCAACCGCCTGCCGAATATCGCGCTGACCGCCAACGTCGGCAGCACCGGTCTCGCGCTCAATCAGGTGTTCCAGTCGGGCACCGGTTTCTGGAACATCGGCTCGACCATCACCGCGCCGATTTTTCAGGGCGGCACGCTGCTGCATCAGGAACGCGCCGCCAAAGCTGCGTATGTCGAAGCGGCCGAGCAGTATCGCGGCACCGTGCTGAGCGCGTTCCAGAACGTCGCCGACACCCTCACCGCGCTGGAGCAGGATGCCGACGCGCTGAAAGCATCGGCCCACGCAGCCGATGCCGCCAAGGTCACGCTGGATCTCTCGCAGCGCCAGTGGAAAGCCGGTTACGCGAACTACCTTTCGCTGCTGACGGCCGAACAGGGCTACCAGCAGGCGCGCATCAATCTGGTGCAGGCGCAGGCCAATCGTTTTGCCGACACCGCCGGGCTGTTTCAGGCGCTGGGCGGCGGCTGGTGGAACCGGGCCGACCTCACCGGCACGCCATCGATGCCAAGCGACGCTGACACTAGCGCCCAACCACCTTCTGCGAGCAGCACCCATGCCATGCGGACAAAAAATGACAAGTAATTCGCCTCGCAGCGCATGCGACATGGCAAATAAAAAGCACGCGGCGCGCCCGACCTTTGCGCTGCTCACAGCATTGATGGTGTTCGCCGTGCTGATGACCGGCTGCGCGTCGAAAACCGACGATGACGCCAATCCGGCGCCGGCGTCCACCACGCCGCACAACGTCACAATGACGACCGAGCAGCGCCAGCACATCAAGCTTTACACCGTGAAACAATCGACTTTCCACAAGACGGTCGAGGCCTCCGGCGCCGTCGATTTCGACAACGACCAGGCCACTAGCGTCATCGCACCGTTCTCCGGTCCAGTGACGAGGCTGCTGGTGTCGCCGGGCGACCACGTCAGCAAGGGCCAGCCGCTGGCCATGGTCGATTCACCGGACTTTGCCGCCGCGGTCAGCGCCTACGCCAAGGCGCTCGCCACGGCAAAAACCGATCGACGCCTGGCCGATGCCGACAAGGATCTCGGCCAGCATGAGGGCGTTGCACAGCGCGAGAACGACCAGGCGCAAACCGACGCCGTCAACGCCGAAGCCGATCGCGATGCCGACCTGCAGGCGCTGCTGGGCCTCGGCGTCGATCCGGCGGCGATCAAGGGGATTCAGCAAGGCCACACGCTGTCGCACATCGAGGGCGTTATCCGCTCCCCGATCGCCGGCACCGTAGCGGAAAAACTGATCACACCCGGACTGCTTTTGCAGGCCGGCACGACGGCATGCTTTACGGTTGCCGATCTGTCGCGGGTATGGGTCATGGCGCAGGTTTCCAGTGCCGACCTCGGCGCCATCAGCGTCGGCGATCCGGCAGAAGTGGTGACCGGCATCGACAACAAAAATTTTGTCGGGCGCGTGGACAACATCGCCGCCCTGGTGAATCCGGATACGCGCTCGGTGATCGCCCGCGTGGTCGTGGACAACCCCGGTAATTTCCTCAAAAAGCAGATGTACGTCACTGCACGCATTCAATCGCGGCGGGAAAGCCAGGGCACGTTGGTGCCGGTGTCGGCAATTCTGCGCGACGACGAAAACCTGCCCTTTGTCTATATCGCGCAGCCGGACGGCAGCTTCGCGCGGCGCGCCATCACGCTGGGAGAGCGCACCGGCGATCAGTTCAATATTCCCGACGGCCTGCACGCGGGCGACCAGGTTGTGGTCGATGGCGGCATCTTCGTCCAGTTCATGCAAAACCAATGAGCGACCAACTACCTGCGGACGAGACGCCCTCGCGCACGGCGTCGATCATGAACCGGCTGGTCGGCTCCTCGCTGGCGCAGCCGCTGCTGATCATTCTGTTGACCCTGCTGCTGACCGGCGCCGGCGCACGCTCGCTGCAGCGCCTGCCGGTGGATGCGTATCCCGACCTCTCGCCGCCGATCGTCGAGATCGTGACGCAGTGGCCCGGTCACGCCGCAGAGGAAGTGGAGCGACTCATCACCGTACCGGTCGAGCTGGCCATGAACGGCATTCCGAAAGTCGCCAACGCGCGTTCGATTTCGCTGTATGGCCTGTCCGACGTGATCATTACCTTCAACGACGGTACGGACAATAATTTCGCCCGCCAGGAAGTATTCAACCGACTCGGTGATCCCAGCCTGCCCAGCGGCGTGACGCCGTCGGTATCGCCGCTGTCCGCCCCCTCGGGCCTGATCTATCGCTACGTGCTGCAAAGCCCCGATCGATCGCCGATGGAGCTGAAAACGCTGGAAGCGTGGACGGTGGAACCGCAGTACCGGTCCGTGCCCGGCGTAGCCGACGACTCGGGCTTTGGTGGTGGCACGATGCAGTATCAGGTGCTGCTGGACCAGGCCAAGATCGCCTCGGTCGGCCTGTCGGCTGTGCAGATCGAAGCGGCGCTGGCCGCCAACAACAGCAACGCCGGCGGCGGCTTCTATTCGCAGGGCGGGCAGTTCTATTACGTGCGCGGCCTCGGCCGTATGGACACCCTGGAAGACATCAGTAACGTCGTGCTGGCCGTACATGACGGCACCCCGATTTTGCTCAAGGACGTGGGCCGCGTGGTGATCGGCATCGCACCGCGCCTGGGCGAATTCGGCTACGAGAAACAGGACGACGCGGTCGAAGGCGTCATTCTTCTGCGCACCGGCGAGAAAACCCAGGACGTGCTCAAGCGTGTCGAGGCCAAGACCAACGAACTCAATAACGGCGTGCTGCCCATAGACGTCAAGGTCGTGCCCTATTACGACCGCACCGACCTGATCACGCTGACCACCAAGATCGTCGAGGACAATCTGCTGCGCGGCATGCTGCTGGTGATCGTGGTGCTGATTTTTTTCCTGTACGACTTTCGGGCCGGCCTGATCGTCGCCACCACGATTCCGCTGGCGCTGCTGTTTGCGTTTATCTGTCTGGACGTCCAAGGCGCGTCGGCGAATCTGCTGTCGATCGGCGCGATCGACTTCGGCATCCTGGTCGACGGCGCGGTCGTGATGGTGGAGAACATCTTCCGCCAGATTGCCGAACGCAAGACCGAGGGTTCGCCGCTGAGCATCCGCGCGATCATCCGCGATGCGGCGGCCGAAGTGGATCGGCCGCTGTTCTATGCCGTGGCCGTGATCGTGGTCAGCTTTCTGCCGATCTACGTGCTGTCCGGTCCGTCGGGCACCTTGTTCAAGCCGATGGCCGATACGATGATCTTCGCCCTGGTCGGCTCGCTGATCGTCACGCTCACCCTGCTGCCGGTGCTGTGCGCGTGGTTCATGCGCCGCGGCGTGCGCGAGCGACGCAACGTGGTGTTCGAGGCGATCAAATCGGTCTATATCCGCGGGCTGGACGTGTGCCTGGCCTTTCCCTGGGTGACGACGCTGGCAGCGACGGTGGTCCTGCTCGGTTCGCTGCTGCTGATCCCCCGCATCGGCGCCGAGTTCATGCCGCAGCTCGACGAAGGTGCGCTGTGGGTGCGTGCGACCATGCCGTACACCATCTCGTTCGACGAATCAGCCCGCATCACGCCAAAGATTCGCGACATCCTGCGCACCTTCCCCGAGGTCACGACCGTGGCCTCGGAGCTAGGCCGACCGGATGACGGTACGGACTCGACCGGCTTCTTCAACGTCGAGTTCTATGTCGGCCTGAAACCCTATTCGCAGTGGAGCGGCAGCTATCGCACCAAGCCCGAACTGATCGCCGCGATCAACCGCAAGCTGTCTGCCTTCCCCGGCATCAATTTCAACTTCACCCAGCCGGCCGAGGATGCGGTGGACGAAGCCGAGACCGGATTGAAGAGCGCGCTCGCGGTCAAAGTCTTCGGCGCCGATCTCAACACCCTGCAGCAGAAGGGCAAAGCGATCAAGCAGGTGCTGGAGAAAGTGCGCGGCATCCGCGACGTGACCCTGGTGCAGGAGCTGGGGCAGCCCAGCCTGAGCATCAAGATCAATCGTGCTGCCATCGCGCGCTACGGCCTCAACGTTTCGGATATCAATGGCCTGATCACCACGGCGATCGGCGGCGACGTCGCGACCCAGGTGGTGCAGCAGGAGAAGCAGTTCGATCTCGTGGTGCGGCTGGAGCAGAAGTATCGCGACAACCCTGAGGAAATCGGCAACATCCTGGTCGCCACGCCTGGTGGCCAGAATATTCCGCTGCGGGAATTCGCGGACATCCAGGTGACCAACGGCGCATCGTTCATCTATCGACAGGACAACTCGCGTTATATCGGCGTGCAGTTTTCGGTCGAGGGCCGCGATCTGGCCGGTGCCGTGGAGGACGCCATCGGGCAGGTCCACCAGAAGATCACGCTGCCGCAGGGTTATCGCCTGGACTGGGGCGGCGAATACTCCGAATACACCGCGTCGCGCGCGCAGCTCAACATCATCCTGCCGCTGACGCTGGGCTTGATCTTCCTGCTGCTGTTCACCCTGTATAGCAACTTCAAGTTCCCTTTCATCACGGTGGCCGGCGTGCTGCTGTCGGCGCCGGTCGGAGGCATCGTGGCGCTATGGCTTACCGGCACGCCGTTTTCGGTGTCCTCCGGCATCGGCTTCCTGGCGCTGTTCGGTGTGTCGGTGCAAACAGCGGTGGTCTACATTTCCTACGTCAACGAACTGCGGCGTGGCGGCATCGACGTGACCGAGGCGATTCGCCAGGGCGCCATCCTGCGCCTGCGCCCGATCATGATGACCGCCCTGGTCGCGGCGTTGGGCCTGCTGCCGGCGGCGTTGGCCACCGGCGTGGGCACGGATACGCAGCGGCCGTTCGCGCTGGTGATCGTCAGTGGGCTGTTTACTCGACTGCTGATCAGCATCTTTCTGATGCCAGCGCTGTACGCTCTGGTGGCCCGCAAAGACGATCGGCTGGAAGTCTGACCGCAGGCCTTCCGCCCTGTCAGGCGCAGGGCTGCTGCGCCGAATGCGGTACGGCGTGATGTCACCCTCGACGCGGGTTTCACCCGCCTTCCACGAGTCTGACGGGGCTTTTTTTACTGGCCCACCTGCGATAATCCGCTCGTGGGTCGAAGATGGGCCTTTGCCCGCCGCCACACAGCGCCGCCAAATACCTGCGCGCGCTCTTCCACGGGAGTGTTACGTGCAGCATCAGCAAGATCATCACGCTTCGGCCGCTGCGGCCGGTCTCGCCAAGACGCCGACAGGCATTCGGGGCCTGGACGATATCACCCTGGGTGGCCTGCCCAAAGGTCGCCCTGCGCTGCTGTGCGGCGCGGCGGGCTGCGGAAAAACGCTGTTCTCGATGACCTTTCTGGTCAACGGCGCAACCGCTTACGACGAGCCGGGCGTGTTCATGAGCTTCGAGGAGCGCGCGCGGGATCTGGAGGAAAACGTCGCTTCGCTGGGTTATCACTTGGCCGATCTGGTCGCGGACAAGAAGCTGGTGGTCGACCATATCCATATCGAGCACTCCGAAATCGAGGAAAGCGGCGACTACGATCTGGAAGGGCTGTTCGTGCGGCTGGGCTTCGCGATCGACTCCATCGGCGCCAAGCGCGTCGTGCTCGATACCATCGAGGCGCTGTTCTCGGGTCTCTCGGACACTGCGTTGCTGCGCGCCGAGTTGCGCCGGCTGTTCGGTTGGTTGAAGGACAAGGGCGTCACAGCGATCATCACCGCCGAGCGTGGCGAGGGTCAGCTGACCCGGTTCGGCATCGAGGAGTACGTGTCCGACTGCGTGATCCTGCTGGACAACCGCGTCGAGGACCAGATCACCACGCGCCGCCTGCGTGTCGTCAAATACCGCGGTTCCGCGCACGGCACCAACGAATATCCGTTCCTGATCGACGCCGAAGGTATCACCGTTTTACCGATCACCTCGGCCGGCCTGAAGCACAAGATTTCGTTGGAGCCCGTTTCGACCGGCGTCGACGATCTGGACGCGATGCTTGGCGCAGGCGGCTATTTTCGCGGCTCTAGCGTGCTGATTTCCGGCCTGGCCGGCACCGGCAAGTCGACCTACGGCGCGGCGTTCGTCGATGCGGCGTGCCGGCGTGGCTCGCGCTGCCTGTATTTTGCTTTTGAAGAATCGCCCGAGCAGATCGCACGCAATATGCGCTCGGTCGGTTTCGATCTGCAGCAGCATGCAGACAGTGGCCTGCTGCGCTTCGAGGCGGCGCGACCGAGTATCTACGGTTTCGAGATGCATCTGGCGCGGATGTATCGCGACATCGAGCGTTTCGATCCACAGGCGATCGTGGTCGATCCGATATCCGCCTTCCGTGGCCCGTCGATGGAAATTCACGCCACGCTGGTGCGCATTGCGGATATCTGCAAATCGCGCGGTATCACGGCGGTCTTCACCAGCCTGTCGACCGTCGGCGATCAGATGAACGAGAGCGAGCGCAGCGTGTCCTCGCTGATGGACACCTGGATTTCGCTGACCGACATGGAGGCCAACGGCGAGCGCAATCGCGTGCTGTATATCCTCAAGTCACGCGGCATGAGCCATTCCAAGCAGCTGCGCGAATACCAGTTGTCCGACAAGGGCATCCACTTCGTCGACGTCTACGCCGGTCCGGAGGGTGTGCTTACCGGCACGGCGCGGCTGGCGCAGGAAGCGCGCGAGCGCGAGGCCAGCAAGGCGCGTCAGCAAAATATCCAGAAAATGCATCGCGAACTCACGCGCAAGCGCGAGGCGGCAGAACGTCGCATTGCCGAACTGCACGCCGATCTTGCACGCGAAGAAGACGAAGTGCGGAGGATCATCGAGCAGGAAGAAGCCAGAGAGGCAACGCTCGGCAGCGATCGCTCAACGATGGCGACAGCGCGAGGGCAGCAGCATGGCCAGTGATGCAGACCAACATTCCATCGAAATAGAAAGCCCCGAGGCGGGCGCGTACAACTTGCGGCTTTATGTGGCCGGGCAGACGCCAAAGTCGCTGGCTGCGATCGCCAACCTTAAAGCGATTTGCGAAGACCATCTTTCCGGTCGCTACTCCATCGAGGTCATCGATTTGACTGTGACGCCACAACTTGCTGCCGGCGACCAGATCGTGGCCTTGCCTACCCTCGTGCGCACGCTGCCGCCGCCGCTGAAACGCGTGATCGGCGATTTGTCGAATACGGAAAAGGTGCTGGTGGGTCTGGACATTCGACCGCGTCTGGCCAGCACGTCATGACCTCGGACGCCGCCGTGCCCATCCCTGACCCCGGACGCTACAAGCTTTGCCTGTTTGTCACCGGCTCCACACCACGATCGGCACGTGCTATCGAAAACATGCAAAAGATCTGTGACGAAAATCTGCATGGACGTTATGACCTGGAAATCATCGACGTCTACGAAAACCCCGAAGCCACGCGCGATCTGCAGATCATCGCCACGCCAACGCTGGTGAAAATTCTCCCTGAGCCGCTGCGGCGCATCATCGGCGACCTGTCGGATAAAGAGCGCGTGCTGGCCGGCCTCAACCTGGCGCCCGTGGGCGCGGCGCATAACCGATCGAAATGAGCGGCACGGAGAGCAATGCAGAGTTGGTCGCAGCGCTGCTGCGCATCGCCGACCTGGAGGCGCGGCTGACCGAGGCCGACGAAACCCTCGAAGCGATCCGCACCGGCGAGGTAGACGCGGTAGTCATCGGTGGCCCCGAAGGCCAGCTGATCTACACGCTGGAAAACGCTGACCGCCCCTATCGTCTGCTGATCGAGCAAATGCAGGAATGCGCTTTCACGCTGGGCCTGGACGGCACCATTCTCTATTGCAACCAGCGCCTGTCCACGCTGACCGGCGTGCGACGCGAGGCGCTCGTTGGGCGGCATTTGCAGGATTTCGTCGCGACAGCAGATCGCCCGGTGTTCGATCAACTGCTGGCGCGTGGCTCGGTCATAGGACGCTCCGCCGAGTTCAATCTCATTACTACGGACGCACAGGGCGGTGTGCCGGTGAACATGTCAGTCGCGGACATGCCAATCGAAGCGGGCATGCCGGATTTGCTCTGCGGCGTGATCACCGACCTCACCCGCAGCCGCAAGCGCACCGATGAACTGGCCGCCGCCAACCAGCAGCTCGCGAACGAAATTGACGAGCGCCGCCGCACCGAGGACAAGCTGCGGCTGGCGCTGGATGCAGCCGACATGGGCAACTGGGACATGGATCTGCTCACCGGCAAAACCACGCGGTCGGCCCGTTTCGATCAGATCATCGGCGATATCGGCGTGGCCCAATGGACGCCGCAGGCAGCAGCGCAGCTGTTCGTCGACGAAGACCGACGCGCCGTCGCCGATGCGTTTGCCATGGCGATGGGCAGCGGCTTTATCGACCTGGAAAAGCGCATTCGCCGGCGCAACGACGGGTCGCTGCGCTGGGTTCAGATCAAGGGCCTGACGTTTTATGACGAGGGCCGGCCTGTGCGCATCGCCGGCGTGGTCTCCGACGTTACCGACCGTCGCCTGATCGACGAGCAGCTGCGCCAGGCGCAGAAGATGGAGGCCATCGGTCAGCTCACCGGTGGTGTGGCGCACGACTTCAACAATCTGCTGATGGTGATCGCCGGCAGTCTCGATCTGCTGGAAAGCCGCGTGGGCGGCGACGCCAAAACCATCCGCTACCTCAGCACGGCACGGCACGGCGTGGAGCGCGGCGCCAAGCTCAACCAGCAGCTGCTGGCGTTCGCGCGCCGGCAGGATTTGCGCACCGAGTCGGTCGACATAGGAGCCCTGCTGAGCTCGTTCGAAAACCTGCTCGATCGCGCCATCGGCGAGACGATCGCAGTCACGATCAAGGATCCGCCCGCCCTTCTGCACGCGCGCACCGACCCGCACCAGCTGGAAACGGCAATTCTTAATCTGGCGATCAACGCACGCGACGCCATGCCCCAGGGCGGCAAACTCACCGTCTCTACCAGCATGCGCACGATACGATCGAAAACCGCTGCACTGAACAATACCGTCGCCGGCGACTACGTGGTCGTTACTGTGGCCGATACCGGTACGGGTATGAGCGCCGAGGTGGTGTCGAAAGTCTTCGAGCCCTTCTTCACGACCAAGGAAGTCGGCAAGGGCACGGGTCTCGGCCTCAGCCAGGTCTACGGGTTCGCCAAGCAGTCCGGCGGTTTCGTCACCATCGAAAGCGTAGTCGGCGAAGGCACGTCGGTATCCATCCACCTGCCCCACGCCGAGGCACCCAGCGTCTGCGCCGACGACCGTGCACCGACCCGCGAGGTAAAGGGCCACGGCACAATTCTGGTGGTGGAAGACGACGACGACGTGCGCGAAATCGCCAGCAGCATGCTGCGCGAACTCGGCTATATGGTTTTCGAAGCCGACCGCGGCAACAAGGCGTTGACCCTGATCGACTCGGGCGCACCGATCGATCTGGTCTTCACTGACGTGATCATGCCGGGCGAAGTGGGCGGCATCGAGCTCGCACGCGAGATCAAGGCCAATTACAAGCACATACCCGTGCTGCTGACTTCCGGCTACACTGCCCAGCGCTTTCAAACCGACGATATGGACGAAGGCCTGCAGATACTTCGCAAACCTTATAACCGCGTGGATCTATCGCTGGCCGTGAAATCGGCGATCGGCGCAGAGCGCTGATCGCGCCGATCGACCACAACAACCTATCGCGCTCGGTCGCGACTGTCCCGATCGCAGCCTCCGCTCATGCTTGAACCGAACGCATAAAAAGGCGGCTCGCATCGAGGCGAGCCGCCCATTCCATAGTCGAGATCGTTGCCGACCCGTTGCCTCCACTCTATGGCAGCGGCGGCTGGGGCAAGGCCCGGTCGACCCGATGCGTCGCGGTCTTATGCGGCGCGATTTTCCACCAGCTTCGGCTGGGTTGCCTCGTGGCTCGCACCGATGGCGATCTTGCGGGGCTTCATCGCCTCCGGCACTTCGCGCTTCAGCTCGATGGTAAGCAGGCCGTTGACCAGCTGCGCTTGAGTGACATGCACGTGATCGGCCAGCTCGAAGCGCCGGGTGAACGCACGATTGGCAATGCCACGATGCAGGTACTCGACATTCTCGTCGTTCGCCTTGCGCTCGCCGCTGACGATCAGCAAGTTGGGCTGCATCGAAATGTCCAATTCGTTTTCGGCAAAGCCGGCGACGGCCATGGTGATTTGATAGGCATCGTCGCTGAGCTTGACCGTATCGAACGGCGGCCAGTTATCCACGACCTGCGCGCGCGAGGCGTTTTCGAGCAGGGCAAACACGCGGTCGAAACCCACGCTGGAACGGTACAGGGGAGCAAAATCGAGGTTGGTACGCATGACATATCCTCCTGGGAGCAATATGGAATCCGTCACCTCACCATGAGGTGGCAGCGCCGCCTGGATGGCCGGCGCACAGAAAAATAATTTCCCCACGGCATGTTTTCAAGACCCCCGTTTCAGGATTTATTTAGGTTTTTGTGTGCGCCCACATGAGTGAGGTAGAAGCACGTTGAACTGCGAAATACTTCGATCTTTCCTGATACGCAGCGCGCCTCATATCCGCACGGCAAGGGGGCACGAAAGCTCGCGCCGTCCGGCGAAGCTTTTCGTAAGCCTGAGCGTGTATTCCTGTTCTGCAACAAACGATCACGGCGGTTCATCGACACTGGCCGCCGCACGTGCGCCATGCCCACCAAACAGGCCGATCGAACCATGACTCTACGCATGCACATGCTGCGCAACACCTGGGCCGGGCCGTTCAATGCGTCGATCGAGGCTGCCCAATGCCTCTGTGTTACCGGTGCGTCCGGCTCGGGGAAGAGCGTGCTGCTGCGCATGCTGGCCGACATGGACCCGGCGGAAGGCGAGCTGTCGCTGGCAGGCATCGATCGCCGCGCGATGTCGGCGTCGACATGGCGACAGCGCGTGATGCTGGTGCCGGCGCAAGCCGGCTGGTGGGCGACCACGGTGCAAGAGCACTTTGCCGAAGCGACGATGACCAACGCTCGACCGCTCGCCGATCGACTGCGGCTTCCAAGCGATATTTTCGAACGTCAGGTGCTGCGCCTTTCGTCCGGCGAACGACAGCGGCTCGCGCTGATTAGGGCGTTGGTGACAAGGCCGACCGCGCTGCTGCTGGACGAACCGACCGCTTCGCTGGATCAGGACAGCGTGGCCGCGGTGGAGTCGCTGCTTGCCGAGGAGCTTGCGCGTGGGCTGATCCTGGTACTGGTAACGCACGATGCCGCGCAGGCCGCGCGCATGGGTCAGCAGACACTGCATATCGCCGGCGGAAAGGCGGTGGCCGCATGAAAACCATCCTGCTGCAACCGCTCGATCTCAGCATCGCCGCCTCGCTGGTGATCGTCGATATCGGGCTGTCGATCGCTCTGCGCCTGCGCCTGCATCGGCAGATCGCCCTCGCCGCGGCGCGCATGGTCGTGCAGTTGGTCATGATCGGCTACGTGCTGAAATTCGTGTTCGCACTCGACAGTCCGATCGCGACCTCCGTTATCGTGATGCTGATGGTGCTGGTCGCTGCGCGCGAAGTCGCCGCGCGGCCCGATCGGTCGCTCATCCACGGACAGAATTATTTGATCGGCCTGGTCAGCGTGGCGGGCGCCGCGACCTTGGCCAGCGTGTTCGCACTGATCACCGCGATACGGCCCGATCCCTGGTTCGATCCGCACTACGCCATCCCGCTGGTCGGCATCATTTTGGGCAGCGTGTTGAACGCGGGAAGCATCGCGCTCGACGGCGTGCTCGGCGGCATGGAAGCCGCACAGCCCGGCATCGAGGCGCGGCTGATGCTCGGCCACTCGTACTGGGCGGCGATGGCTTCGCTGATTCGCGGCTCGATTCGCCGCGGCATGCTGCCGATCATCAACCAGATGTCGGCCGCCGGCATCATTACCCTGCCCGGCATCATGACCGGCCAGATCCTGGCAGGGCTCGATCCGATCGAGGCGGTGAAGTACCAGATCCTGCTGATGTTTCTGCTGTCCGGCGCCAGCGGCCTGGTCGCCGTGGCGGTGGCCTATGCCGCCGCGTGGCGACTGACCGACCATCGCCAGCGCCTGCGACTGGATCATCTGCGCTGAAGAGTTGATCGCGCGCGGCGGCGCGCGACCGTTTCATGCATCCTGGCGCCCGCTCACCCGCGTTTGACGGCGGCAGGCGCACGTTGCGGGTAAGCGGCGGCCAAGAGAAAGCGTCTTCGGTCGAGCCGCCGCCGTATGGATTGCAACACTCCACATCGTATCCTCGACGGAGCCTGCATGAGTCTTCGCGACTACCAGCGCAAACGCGACTTCACCAAGACATCCGAGCCCCGTGCCGACGCAGCGAAGAACAACGCAAGTCGCGCGATTTTTGTGGTGCAGCTTCATCACGCCAGCAGCCGCCACTTCGATTTCCGGCTGCAGGTGGGCGATACGTTGAAAAGCTGGGCGGTGCCGAAGGGCCCGAGCTTCGATCCCTCGGTCAAACGGCTCGCTGTCGAAGTCGAGGATCACCCCATCGCCTACGCCGATTTTCAGGGCGACATCGCCGAAGGTTACGGCAAAGGTCATGTCGATCAGTTCGACAAGGGCGTGTGGTCGACCCAGGGCGACCCCGAAGCCCAGCTGCAAAAAGGCCATCTCGAGTTCGAGCTGTTCGGCCAGCGACTCAAGGGCCGCTGGCACCTGATTCGCAGCGGTCGCAAGGAGCGCCAGCCGTCGTGGTTTCTCGTCAAGGCCAAGGACGCTTTCGCTGCGGATATCGACGCCGACGATCTACTCGACGCGACCATGAAGGCAAGCACGCTGAAGGCAGCGAAAACGACGATGTCCAAAGCGGCTGCGAAAAAATCAGTGGCAAAAAAAAAGGCCGTGCCCAAGCCGAAAGCCGCGGCACGATCAACGCTGGCCAAGTTCGCTGCCGCCCTCCCCGGCGCCATCAGGTCGCCACCGAACGCCGACTTCTTCAAGCCGCAGCTGACCAAGCTGCGTGAGCATCCGCCCACGGGCAGCGAATGGATTCACGAGGTCAAATGGGACGGCTACCGGATTCTCACCACCATCGCCGATGGCAAAGTGCACCTGTGGTCGCGCAACGGCCTGCCGTGGAATGACCGGCTGCCGGAAATCGTCCAAGCGATCGAAGCGCTGGGGCTATCCTCCGCGCACTTCGATGGCGAGCTGATCGCACTCGATGAAAAAAGCCACAGCGATTTCAACGGGCTGCAGAAAACCTTGTCCGGCGATGCGCAGAAGCCGCTCGCGTACATGCTGTTCGATCTGCCCTACTTCGAAGGCACGGACCTGACACGCGCTACGCTGAGCGATCGCAAGGCGCTGCTCAAGCGTGTCCTTGCCCACGCTTCGCATCCCTTAGCCTTCAGCAGCCACAGCGTCGGCAACGGCGAAGCGGCCTTGGCGATGGCCAACAAGCAAAAGCTCGAGGGCATCGTTTCCAAACGCGCGAACAGCGGGTACCGCTCCGGCCGCAGCGACGATTGGCTGAAAATCAAACGGCTGGAGAGCGACGAGTTCGCCGTGGTGGGCTATACCGAGCCCAAGGGCAGCCGCACCGGTTTCGGTTCGCTCCTGCTGGCAAGACCCGATCCCGACACCGCGCGCGGCTGGATCTATGTGGGTCGCGTCGGCACAGGCTTTACCGACACACAGCTAGGCGATCTGACGCGATCGCTGGCGACCGGCGGCGCGAAAAAACCGCCGATGCCGCTGGCAGCCATCGATCCGCAGCTGCGGGGCGCGCTGTGGATCAAACCCCGCGTGGTGGCCGAGGTGTTTTATCGCGGCATCGGCAATCACACTCTGCTGCGCCAAACCAGTCTCAAAACGCTGCGCCCGGACAAAGCGCCTGCCGATCTGCGCGATTCCGATCGCGATGCTTCGGCGACATCCACGCCACGTAAAACAGGTAAAAAGACAGCCGCCAAAAATCCAACCGATGCCATCGCCATCACGCATCCCGATCGCGTCGTTTACGCCGATGAAGCGATCACCAAACAGGACGTCGTCGATTACTACGCCAAGGTGATGGACTGGTTTCTTCCCGGCGTGCTTAACCGACCGACCTCGGTAATCCGCTGCCCCGAAGGCACGGCCAAAGCCTGCTTTTTTCAGAAGCACCTGATTCAGGGCCTGCACCGCGTGGGCACGGCCAAGCTGAAAGAGGAGTCCGGCGCCCAAGCGATTTACATCTATCCGGAAAACGCCACGTCGATCATCGAACTGGTGCAGTTCGGCGCGCTGGAGTTTCACCCGTGGGGAACCACCGTAGCCGATGCGGATCGTGCCGATCGCATCGTGTTCGATCTCGATCCCGGGCCGAACGTATTCTGGGATCGCGTGGTTGCCGCAGCGCGCCTGGTGCGAAAGCTGCTTGCTCAGATGGGGCTCGAGTCGTTGGTACGTACCACCGGCGGCAAGGGATTGCATGTGCTGGTGCCGCTGAAACCGAGCTGCGCATGGGCGACGGTGCGGGCATTTGCCGAGGCATTCGCCAACAGCCTGGCCGGGGCGCATCCGCTGGAGTTCGTCGCCACCGCGACCAAGACCCAACGCGGTGGGAAAATCTACGTCGATTACCTGCGCAACGGTCGCGGCGCCACCAGCGTGGCGTCCTACTCGCTGCGCGCCCGGACCGGTGCGCCGGTAGCCACGCCTCTGCGCTGGGAAGAACTGGGCAAGATCAAAAGCGGCGCGGCGTTTACGATCAAGACCATCCCGATACGGCTGGCCAAATTGCGCAGCGATCCGTGGAAGGCGCTGACGACGATCAAGCAGGACCTGCCCGCAGTCCTGAAACATTTGGCGAAGTCGCGAAAAAAATAGCTGGTCATCAGCCGGCCTTTCGCACGACCTTCATGGTGATTTTTTTGGCAGCCTTCTTCGCAGGCGAAGCTTTCTTCGTGGCCTTTTTTGCAGCGGGTTTGGCGGCGCTCGTGCCATGCTTTTTGGCCGGCGTACGCTTGTTGGAGGCCAGGCTTTTTTCCAGCAGCGCCATGAAGTCCACTACATTGGTGGACGTATTCTCCGACGCGTCGTCGGCCTCGGCATCGTCACTGGCCGGCGTCACCAGGCCTTTGGACTTCATCCGTTTGGCGATCACCTTCTGCAGCCGCTCGCGAAATTCGTCGCGAAAATCACCCGGCTTCCATTCGCCCGACATCGACTCGATCAGCTTCTCTGCCATGTCGAGCTCCTTCGGCGCGATTCGATACTTCGATACGTTGCCTTCCGGAATCGTGTATTCCGACACATCGACCAGCTCTTGCGGAAAACGCAGAATCATCAGCACCAGCGCGTGGTCTTTCGGCATCACTGCAGACAGGTATTCACGCGTGCGTATGACCACGCGTGCGATGCCGATCTTGCCGGTGCGCTTCAGCGTCTCGCGCAGCAGCACATAGCCTTTCTCGGCTTTCTTGCCCGGCACGAGGATATACGGCTTTTCGTAATACTCCGGGCCGATGGAATCGGCATCCACGAAGGCCTCCACTTCCACCGTTTCGCGCCCTTCGGAGGCGGCGGATTTCAGATCGTCCTTTTCCAGCACCACGTAGCTGCCCTTCTTGTATTCGAAGGCTTTGACGATGTCTTTCCACGGCACTTCGTCGCCGGTTTCCGCGTTGACCCGCTCGTAGCGAATCGGGGTTTTGCTGCGGCTGTCGAGCATTCGAAAATGCAGGTCGACCGAACGCGAGCCGGTCATCAGCGAGACCGGCACATTCAACAGTCCAAACGACAAAGTACCAGTCCAGATAGGACGCGCCATGGCCGATCTCCGCATGATGTCCTACGAGTTAAAGGACAAGCGCGTGAACCGGCTGTGACATGCGCACGCCACGCTACCGGCTACTCGTCGAAGCGGCCAGTAGCCGGGAGTGAGGCGAACCGAAGGTTCAGGCCGAGTAGCGCTCCAGCCAGTGCGCGTAGGGCGCTGGCAACGTCCATGACGGGCGCTCGATGCCCAGCGCGAGCGCAGCCTTGTACGGCCAGTGCGGATCGGCCAGATGCGCGCGGCCGATCATCACCAGATCGAGCTGGTTGTTCTGAACCGCGGCCTGCGTCAGCTCCGGCGTGCCGAAGCCCCACGCCGACGACACCGGCAGGCCGGCTTCGCGACGCACTCGCTCGGCGATTGGCGCCAGTAGGGCCGGCGCCCACGGAATTTTGGCCGACGGCGTGGAGAAGCCGATGCTGACGCTGAGCATGTCCAATCCGCGCTGCTTCAGACCCTTGGTCAGCTCGATCGACTCGGCCAGGGTCTCTTCGTCGCGCCCGTCGTACTCGATCACGCCGAAGCGCGCCGTCAACGGCAGATGTTCGGGCCACACTTCCCGCACGGCGGCCAGGGTTTCCAGCAGAAAGCGGCTGCGGTTTTCCAGGCTGCCGCCGTAGATATCGTCGCGCTGATTGGAGTGCGTCGAGAAGAAGCTCTGGCCCAGATAACCATGGGCGAAATGCAGTTCCAACCATTCAAAGCCGGCGTCGCGCGCGCGCTTGGCCGCCGCCACGAAATCGGCGCGCACGCGCGCAATATCATCCAGCGTCATCGCCTTGGGAACCTTCGGCAGGTTGGCGCCGAAGGCGATCGCCGACGGGGCGATCGTGTCCCAGCCACGCGCGTCGTCGGCCGCGATGTGATCGTCGCCTTCCCAGGGCCGGTTGGCGCTGGCCTTGCGACCGGCATGGGCAATCTGGATGCCGGGCACGGCGCCGGCTGCCTTGATCGCCTGCACGACGGGTACGAATGCCTGCGCCTGCGCGTCGTTCCAGATGCCGGTGCATCCCGGGGTGATACGCCCCTCGGGCGAGACCGCCGTGGCCTCGACGATCAACAGGCCGGCGCCGCCGCGCGCCAGGCCGGCCAGATGCACATGGTGCCAATCGTTGATCAACCCGTCCTCGGCCGAGTACTGGCACATGGGCGGCACGGCGATGCGATTGCGCAAGGTGACATCTTTCAGCTTGAACGGTTCGAACAGTGAAGGCATGGGAGTTTCCGATTCAGTTACCAATGTTCGATAATAGTCGAACTATCGAGCGATCGTCAAAAGACGTACCATTTGCCGCATGCGCCCGTACAAACATCCCAATGCCGATGAATTAACGCTGGAGCGCATTTTTCATGCGCTCAGCGATCCCGCGCGGCTGGAGATCGTTCGCCACCTCGCGCGCGTGGAAGCCGCCACCTGTGGCGAACTCGACGGCGGCCGGCCCAAGTCGAGCATGTCGCACCATTTCCGTATCCTGCGCGATGCCGGTCTGGTGCACACGCGCGCCGCCGGCACCGTGCACCAGAACACGCTGCGCGCCAGCGAACTCAATGCGCGTTTTCCAGGCCTGCTCGAGGCGATTCTCGCGCAGGCGTCGGACGGCGGCTCTCCGGCCGAAGAACAAAAGGCTACGCATTGACACCCTGCTGGCAACGCACGTTGGCGAATGAGACTGAGCTTTCGCGCGCTGTCTTCCGATAACTGTCCTCGGTTGAGCGCCAGATGGCGGTTATCTGCCTTGGCGGTCGCGACAAGCTCGAACCACCATTGCAGGCGATCCGATGCGCGCGCGTCGTGGCAGGCGCAATGGGCGCGCCTTCTTGGTAAAGCTCGAACGTTGACAGGCGATAGTTGTTAATCAACAATAGTTGTATGAATACAACTATTGGCGACGCCCGACGGGCCAACAGCCACCCCAATCTCATTCTCGGTATCTGCTGCCTGAGCCTGCTGATGGTCGCCATGGACGCCACCATCGTCAACGTGGCGCTGCCTTCGATCCGGCACGATCTCGCCGCGTCGGTATCGGGGCTGCAGTGGGTTATCGACGCTTACACCATGGTGGTCGCCAGCCTGCTGATGCTGGCCGGCTCGATGGCCGACCGCTTCGGGCGCCGCCGCGTGTTCCAGCTGGGCATGGCGCTGTTCATGCTGGGCTCGCTGCTGTGCAGCGTGGCGCCGAACATCCACGGCTTGGTCGCGTTTCGCATCGTGCAGGCGCTCGGCGCCACGATGCTCAATCCGGTCGCCATGTCGATCATCGCCAACACCTTTACCGAACCGAAACAGCGCGCACGAGCCATCGGCGTGTGGGGTGCCGTCGCCGGTGTGTCGATGGCGCTGGGTCCGGTGATCGGCGGCGCGCTCACCGAAAGCGTCGGCTGGCGCTCGATCTTCTGGGTGAACCTGCCTATCGGCGCCGCGGCGATGCTACTGGCCGCTCGCTATATTCCCGAGTCCAAGGCGCCGCGGGCGCGGCGCGTCGATCCGGTGGGACAGTTGTTGGTGCTCGTCATTCTGGCCTCGGTGACGTACGCGGTGATCGAGGGCCCGCATGACGGCTGGGGCTCGACCACGATCATCGGCCTGTTCGCCGCCGCCGCGCTTTCGCTGATCGCACTGCTGGTTTACGAACCGCGTCGCCACGAGCCGCTGATCGACGTGCGGTTCTTCCGCAGCGCGCCCTTCAGCAGCGCCACCCTGATCGCGATTTGCAGTTTCTCGGCGTTCTCCGGCTTCCTCTTTCTCAATGCGCTGTACCTGCAGGAAGTACGTGGCCTGTCGGCCTTCCATACCGGCTTGTGCACCTTGCCGCTGGCACTGGCGACGATTCTCTGCTCGCCGCTTTCCGGGCGGCTGGTCGGCACCTACGGCACGCGGCCTTCGCTACTGGCCTCGGGCACCGCAACGGTCGTCAGCGCACTGATGATGACGCAGCTGACGGCGACCACACCGCTGCCCTTTCTGCTGCTGACGTACGTGATCTTCGGCATCGGCTTCGGCATGGTGAATGCGCCGATCACCAATACCGCCGTATCCGGCATGCCCAAGGCACAAGCCGGACTGGCCGCCGCGGTCGCATCCACCAGCCGGCAGATCGGTGCCTCCCTCGGCGTTGCGTTGGCCGGTACCATCCTCGCCGGACACGTGCATAACGGTTTTGCCGAAGCGTCGCATCCGTTCTGGTGGATGATCACCGGCGGCGGGGTAACTGTGCTCTTTCTCGCGTGGCTGTCCAATACGTCCTGGGCAAAAGACACCACCCGCCACGCCGCGCATCTGCTGGAAGAGGCACCGACCGGAGCGGCAGCATGACCGCGCCGGCCCAACGCAGCAACGAAGCGGACCAACTCTGGCAGATGATGGTCGGCTTGGTCTGGGAAACCCGCGGCGAATGGCGTCGAAAAGTCAGCGAAGTCACCGGCCTGCCCTTCAGCCGCACGCGCGTGCTGCGGCGACTGTTCGATGCACCGATGACACTGACCCAGCTGGCCGAGGCGACCGGTAGCGATGCGCCCGCCACCACCGTCGCGGTCAACGATCTGGAAACGCGCGGCCTGGTCGAACGCTACCCGCATCCGGAAAACAAGCGCGCCAAGCTGGTATCACTCACCGGCGCAGGCAAGCAGATGATCGACTTGGTCCGACGCACCGTGCGCGACGATGCCCCGCCGGGCGTGCACGATCTGTCCAAAACCGATCTGGCCCATCTGCGCCGTATCCTGGAGCGCATCGATCGCGCAGCGCGCTGACCACTGGGTAAAAAATGTTTCATCAAACGCGTTGTGTGCCGCTGCGTATCGGACCAAACACGACAAGTGACTGATACACAAAAGGTAAATTTGAATACGCGTCGTAATAACTGCCGATACACCTGTCATATTTCGAGGTTTCCTGCGGATAGGCCGCGCGCGCTTGTTGCACTAAGAAATTAAAGAAACGGCCCACGCTACTATTCCGGTCTTCAGTGAACCATACGCTGCGCACAGGCTATACGCCGCGCGAGTGATCGACGGACCAAGACGCCTATGTGGATTGTCAAAATTGCGCTCGAGCGCCCGCTCACGTTCATCGTTCTGGCGTTGCTGCTACTGATTCTCGGGCCCCTGGCAATCCTGCGTACCCCGACCGATATTTTCCCGAACATCAATATCCCGGTGGTGTCGGTCGTGTGGCAGTACACCGGCCTGCCCGCCGATGACATGAACAACCGCATCGTCACCGGTTTCGAGCGTTCGCTCACGACTACCGTGAACGACGTCGAACACACCGAGACCCAGTCGCTCAACGGCGTCGGTCTGGTGAAGGTGTTTTTTCAGCCGAACGTCAACGTGGACATGGCCATTGCGCAGATCACCGCCGTGGCGCAGTCGGCGGTCAAATCCATGCCGCAGGGCACCACGCCGCCGCTGATCATCGTCTACAACGCTTCCACCGTGCCCATTTTGCAGTTTGCGCTGTCGTCGAAAGAGCTTTCCGAATCCACCATCTTCGATGACGCCAACCAGATCGTGCGTACCTTTGTCACGTCGGTACGCGGCGCAGCCACGCCCTACCCTTATGGCGGCAAGCAGCGGCAGATCCAGGTGGATCTAAACCCGCAGGCATTGCTGTCGCACGGGCTGGCGCCCAGTGATGTGGTGACGGCCATTGGCGCGCAGAATCTGATTCTGCCGGCCGGCACCGAAAAAGTCGGCGATATCGAATACAGCGTGCGGCTCAACGGCAGTCCGCAGCAGATCAGCGATCTCAACAACGCGCCTATCCACACCGTCAACGGCATCACCACCTATATCCGCGACGTGGCGCACGTGCACGACGGCTCGCCGCCTCAAACCAATATCGTGCGGGTGGACGGGCAGCGTGCGGTGCTGATGTCCATCCTGAAAATCGGCAATGCCTCCACCCTCGATATCGTCGACTCGCTGCGCAACATGCTGCCGCGCATTCGCGCCGCCATTCCTGAAAACCTGCAGATCAAACCGATCGCCGACCAGTCGCTGTTCGTGCGTGCGGCAATATCCGGCGTGATCCGCGAAGGCGTCATCGCCGCAGCGCTAACGGGCCTGATGATTCTGCTGTTTCTCGGCTCCTGGCGCTCCACCCTGATCATCGCCATCTCGATTCCGCTGTCGATTCTCGCCTCGATCATCACACTCTCTGCGTTGGGCGAAACGATCAACATCATGACGCTCGGCGGCCTGGCGCTGGCGGTCGGCATCCTCGTCGACGATGCGACCGTGACCATCGAAAACATCAACTCGCATCTGGAGGAAGGCAAGGAGGTCTACGACGCGATCCTGGAAGGCGCGCATCAGATCGCCGTGCCGGCGCTGGTTTCGACGCTGTCGATCTGTATCGTCTTTGTGCCGATCTTCTTTCTCGGCGGCGTCGCCAAATACCTTTTCGCGCCGCTGGCCGAAGCGGTGGTCTTTGCGATGCTGGCCTCGTATGTGCTGTCGCGAACCCTGGTACCGACGCTGTCGCTGTACTGGCTGAAAAAACACGACCACCACGCGCAGCCCAGCGGTCGCCTCAGCCGTTTCCAGGCGGGCTTCGAACGTCGCTTCGAAAGCACGCGCGGGGGCTATCGTCGCGCGCTGGAAACGGCCGAGTCGCATCGCGGACTGTTTGCCGTTCTGTTCTTTGCGTCATGCGCGCTGTCGGTCGCGCTGCTGGTGCCCTGGCTGGGCCGCGACTTCTTTCCCTACGTGGACGGTGGCCAGATCAAGCTGCACTTCCATGCGCCGACGGGCTTGCGCATCGAGGAAACGGCGCGGCTGGCCGACGGCATCGAGAATGTCATCCGTCAGACGGTGCCCAAAGCGGAGCTCAGCAGCGTGGTCGATACGCTTGGCCTGCCTTATAGCGGCATCAACCTTTCGTACAGCAACACCGGCGTTATCGGCACCTCCGATGGCGACATCTTTGTCACCTTGAACGACGATCATCATCCGACGGCCAACTACGTGCGCTCGCTGCGGCAGGAGCTGCGTCAGAAATATCCCAGCGTGACGTTCTCGTTTCTCGCAGCAGACATCATCGGGCAGATCCTCAACTTCGGTTCGCCCGCGCCCATCGACGTGCAGGTTACCGGGCACAATCCCGAGACGGCGTCCAAGATCGCCAACGATCTGCTGGGCAAGCTGGCGCATGTGCCAGGCCTGGTCGACCTGCATATCCAACAGGCGCAGAATTTGCCGCAGATCAACGTCAACGTCGATCGCACTCGCGCCAACCTGGTCGGTCTGACCCAGCAGGACGTCGCCAGCAATCTGCTCACCGCGCTGGCAGGCTCTTCGCAGGTCAGTCCCACCTATTGGGTCGATCCCAAATCCGGCGTCAGCTACACCATCGCCACGCAGACGCCGCAGTACCGGCTCGATACCCTGCAGGATCTGAAAACCCTGTCGATTACTAGCGCCAGCGGTGCCACAGGCGCTACGGTGAACGGCGCCAGCAGTACGAGCGCTCCAGCCGGCGGCACGGCAGGTCAGATACTCGAGAACGTGGCCACCTTCTCGCGCAGCGCCGGTCCCGCCGTGGTATCGCACTACAGCACCCGACCGGCGCTGGATTTGTTTGGGTCGGTGGACCAGACCGATCTGGGCAGCGTAGGCAGCGCCGTACAGAAGATCGTCGACGAAGCATCAAAACACTTGCCGCGCGACTCGGACATCACCGTACGTGGCCAGGTGGAAACCATGGGCGAGTCGTATCGCGGTTTGATCGGTGGACTGCTGTTTGCGATCGGGCTGGTTTATCTGCTGATCGTGGTGAACTTTCAAACCTGGATCGATCCGCTGATCGTGATTGCGGCCTTGCCCGCCGCGCTGGCGGGCGTGGTCTGGATGCTCTTCCTCACGCACACGCCGCTGTCCGTGCCCGCGCTGATGGGCGCGATCATGTGCATGGGCGTGGCGACCGCCAACTCGATCCTGGTGATCAGCTTTGCGCGCGAACGGCTGGCGCATCACGATGACCCGGTAAAAGCCGCGATCGAAGCGGGTTACGGTCGCTTCCGCCCCGTGCTGATGACGGCCTTCGCCATGATCATTGGCATGGTGCCGATGGCGCTTGGCCTTGGCGAAGGCGGCGAACAGAATGCTCCGCTGGGCCGCGCCGTGATCGGCGGCCTGCTGCTGGCTACCGCAGCCACACTCTTCTTTGTCCCCACGTTCTTCAGCCTGCTGCATCGGCGCCATCAGGCGCGCCAGCATGCGGCTGCCGACTGAGATACCGACCCATGCCCGATCATTCCAGCTCACCACTTCGCCAGCCGCCGGGTTCGACGCACCGCGCACGGCTGGTGCTCATCATTCTGGCGCTGATACTCGTCGTGCTCGCCGTCTACGGCATCGTCGAGCGGCTGCACGCGCATCACCAACTCGCCGACGAAACCAACCGCGACGCCACGCCGACAGTCGCTGTACTCACACCGAAGGCGGCACCGGGCGATCAAACGGTGAGCCTGCCCGGCACGGTATCGTCCTGGCAGGACGCGCAGATCTACGCACGCACCACCGGCTACGTCGCCAAGTGGTACGTCGACATCGGTACCAAGGTGAAGAAAGGTCAGCGGCTGGCCGACCTCGATACGCCCGACGTCGACAATCAGCTCAGCCAAGGTCAGGCGCAGATGCGCAGCGATGAGGCGAACGCCAAGTTTGCGCAGGTGACCGCCACGCGCTACGACCAGCTGGTCGCGACCGGATTGGTCGCCAAGCAGACCGGCGATCAGTACGACTCGCAGGCGCGCGCTAGCCTCGCCACCGTCGAGGCGGATCGTTCGAACGTCGCCCGACTGGAAAACATGGAACAGTTCAAATACATCAACGCGCCGTTCGACGGGGTCATCACCCAGCGCAACCTCGACGTCGGCGCACTGGTCGACGCCGGCTCCACCGGTAGCAACCTGTTCGTGATTGCCGACACGTCGAAGCTGCGCGTCTTCGTCAACGTGCCGGAAATCTACGCCGGCAGCGTGCACGTAGGGATGCCCGTGCAAGTGTCGGTCAGCAGCTTTGGCGACAAGCCGGTCACCGGCACGGTAGCGCGCACCGCCGACGCACTGGATGCGAACAGCCGAACGCTACGCACCGAAATCGACCTGGACAACGCCGACCAGTCGCTCGTCGCTGGCGTCTACGCCAACGTCAAACTCGGCGTCTCAAGCGCCACACATAACGTGATCATCCCGGCCAATACCCTGCTCTTCCGCAGCGAAGGCCTGCGCGTGGCCCTGGTCGACGCGCAGAACCACATCCATCTGCAGCCCGTCACCATCGGAAGAGACTTCGGCAGCACGGTGGAAATCACCGAAGGCATCGATGCCCAATCACGCATTGTGCT
The DNA here is from genome assembly GCF_014200755.1 of Rhodanobacter sp. ANJX3. Taxonomy (GTDB): domain Bacteria; phylum Pseudomonadota; class Gammaproteobacteria; order Xanthomonadales; family Rhodanobacteraceae; genus Rhodanobacter. The sequence goes on from NZ_JACHCM010000001.1 coordinate 601,933, forward strand.
GAGCCCGCCGGATTCGCTGTATGAAGGCGAACAAGTGGATATCGCCAAGGATGGAAAAAGTGCAGATGATGCAAGAAAGAAAGAAGCCCACTGATGGCGCCGATCCCCAGCAGCGTCGCGTGGAGTTTTGGATGAATCCTCCGTCGACGACTTTCAACCAGACAACGACAGTAGGGCGTCGCACTTGAGCTGGTAAGTCACTGGGCATGCATTCGAAAACCGATCTGGCCCAGCCAATTTTACGATGCCTCATTCCTGGCGATCGACGATGCTAGACCAGTCGACGGGCGGCTGGAAAGCTGACCAATTAATCGCCTAGCGCACGAGATAAAACTTTTTTCGTGCCTGAGGCGACTGCCACGCCTGCAGCTGCTCCCGAGATTCGGCCATCACCAGCTCCGCCACCAGGTCGGTGGCGTCGGCCCGATTGTCGAATCGCATGATGGGTTCCTGTTCATCGGTATCGAACACGATGAAGCCTTTACGTGCTGGTCGGATTTCAAGCATGAGGCATCCCGCATCGGAAAGAATTAGCCGGTTGTCAGCTCTATTTGACGTTGCCGCATCGGCTACTACCAAACGCTGTCATACCCGGCCGAATGCGCGGAGCAGTTTAAGTTTGCGCCGCAGCAAGAGCGTCGAGTATCAGGGAGCGCAGTTGTCGCTTGTAGGCCTAGGACTACGCGTCGCACGGACCATGCCCGGCATCGCGTTACGCGCCTTGAGCACAAGCGTGTACGAGCCACGCTTCTACCGATACCGACGCGCGGCCTATCTCCATCGCCTGTTGGTAAGAAGCACCATGGCCGTGGTCACCTGGCCTCAGCCATGGACGGCAGCTTTCATCACGCTTCGCTTGCGGATATTTCTGAATGTGCAGCCCTTGGTTTTTTACCGTGCCGCTATAGGGGCACACTCGAAACACCGACGCACGGAGCACGGTGATGGTGACATGCATCACGTCGATACCATCCCATGGGCGAAACGCAGATAAGCAAGCCTTCCAGGAACGAGGTACTCGGCGTCTGGCAACGGCTACCCCTTCGACTTCGACGCCGATCAACCGTGTGCGCCTTCAGCGCGTTCGCGTCTGAGAAGCACCTATGACGAACGCCGCGAAGCGGGGCCACGATTGCTCCTGATAAAACCGTTCCTATTCACATGCCGAAGGTCGAAGACAACTCGTATCGAGGTGAGATCTATACCGATCAACTGGTCGATGAGGACTACTACGGGCAAGGCGTTTTCCATGGGAAGCTCACCGCGTTTTCAGGCTATTTGCGCGTGAACAAAAGCACGGTCACGACCGGCATCGAAGGAGAGGACGTCGTCGCGCACAAGAAGGCAGAACACTACTTTTCAAACCAGAACTTCACCAACCCAAAGCTAACTGGCGTAGACATCGGCGATGCTGATCGGTCCGCATTTAAGGCCCCCGCCAACACGTTCTCCGTCACGTTTACGGCCAGAGAGAATTTCCAATGAACATGCGCTCAACAGACTATGCGTTGTTGAGCCAAGACGCCTATAAGGATCCCATGGTCGAGAGCCGTGGGCCGGAGGGCGTGACGTATAGAGAAGTCAAACTTGATGGCGTGACCTAACGGCCGCCCGATCATTTTGACGACCCTGAGACGGGCTTTCAGGCGACGGCATATCAACATAAAGACACCAAAGAGGTGATCATCGCCTATCGCGGGACGGAGTTTGATCGCGAACCAAAGCAAGACGGGTTGGCGGATGCGGCCATGACTTTCAAGGGCACCAACAGCCAGGCGGCAGAGCCGATAGCGTTCACACAAAAAGTCATTGATGCGGCGAAGCAACGAACCGAGCTCAAGAATGAGCCGCTCAATGTAACGGTCACGAGTCACTCGCTGAAACATCGCGGTTTGCCGGCATTGCCAGCTTTATGAGCACGGGTCACTATAGGCGACTGAAAGTTACCCACTAGTTGAGCGATCGTATGGATTTGGTTGGCGTTGTATACATGAGCCGATCGACCCACCCCACGGTGCCTCTCGATCTCGACCGACTATTGATGGACTCTCGCAGTTTCAATTCGCAGAGAGGGGTGACTGGCGTGCTGCTGTTCGGCGGCAACCAGTTTATCCAGTACATTGAAGGTCTTCCGGCAGACATTGAGCACGTCTATGGCCGCATTCGTCGCTCAGCGCTTCACAGCGACTTGGTTGAGCTGGAACAGCGACGCATCCCCCAGCGGCTCTTTCGCAACTGGTTCATGGGGTTTCGAGACGCACCACGCAGCGTCATCCAACAGCTGAGCCAGGAACAGTGGACACGTGAGACACCCCGGGCCGAAGATCACTCTGCCGCTTCTCCAGGGATGCGGCAGCTTATGAGGTTCCTTGATTCGGTTTCGACCGACGAGCGGTAAATACAACGTGGTCTGTGGCCGCCATGTTTAGATGCGGACGTTCTTAATCAAGACCGGTGGTGCTCCCCCGCTCTGCGCCGCTCCTTCGGGGTCGCGTTTTTGTGCCTAAAATTTAGTAGCATTCTCTCGATCCCAAAACGTTTCACGAGGTAGCGACGTGACAAATACGGCAAGAATTGGCCTGGGTTTGCTCATCGCGTACAGCGTTTACTCAATGAACTTCGTTTGGCTTCTCCACCGCACTTCCAATGAGTGCCAGCAGATGACCAACGCTCACGTTGATCAACAGCAGCTCAAAGGCGCGCAACGCGTTTGCAGTGCGGCCGGCTTCGATACGTCCATCATGCTCAAAAGAATTTTTGCAGCGAACTAATTCCATTCGGTGCGGCGGAATGAACCGATGAAAGTTTCCCTCTGGGTATTTATCTCCGCGGCACTTCTACTGGCATCGTTGTATCCGTCAGATTCACGGGCGGCCGATAAGACCATCAGAAATGTCACCGATGATCCGACCGGAACGGATTACGGTCCGCAGTTTTCGCCAGACGGAAAATTCCTGATTTTCGATCGGCAACCACTCACGGGCGGAATATCGAAGACAAATAGCGTGCCCCTCCAGGGAGGCACGCCGAAGCCCCTGGGGCCTGGCGATATTCCAGTTGCACAGACGCGCACGCGTTGGTCGCCACGAGGTGACATGATCGCTTTTACGGGCACTGAATCGAGCAGCAAGGGCGCGACTTGGCTGATGGACAAAGACGGAACCCATATCCGACGCGCGATATCTTTCCAAAGTGAAAGCACCTTCTATCCGAGTTGGTTTCCAGACAACGAGAGAATCTTGGAGATGGTCGCCGACGACAGCACCCTGCGCACGGTGGACATTCGTAACGGCACCATAAGTCGAATAAATACCACTCCCGCCCTGATGACGGGCATGGCTTCAGTCTCGCCGGATGGAAAATGGATTGCCGTTGCCGCCCAGCCCAAAAAGACCCAAATCTACGATCAGACGTTGAACCAAATTTGGATCGTTTCCGTCGACACCGGCAAGGCTCACCCGCTCATTCAAAACACGATGCAAGGACGCGCACCCGAGTGGTCGCCAGATGGCTCAAGGATTGTCTTTGAAAGCAATCAAGGCAGTCCGCGGCCACCGTTCTATGCCGCATTCGTGTCGACCATCGATGGCCAGCATGTCGAGCAATTGACGCCATTCGATAGGAATACCCAACATCCAGTCTGGTCACCCGACGGCAAGTGGATCGCGTTCTCGGCAAGGACGCCGAAGCTTATCGGCTACGGCCCAAGCATTGCAGTGATCGAGGCGCCTTATTGGAAGCCGTAAGATTCCTTCATGAATACGTGCAGCGACGCGCAGCTGCGTGGGCGAGTGCGCGACTGCGGGAGGGAAACCTCTACGAGCGCGAGTGGTTGGATCGTTTATGGGCTCATTCCACTGAACAGCTCGTTGCTCGACTTGGAGTGCGGAGCGGGCGCGCCTATCGCCAGCGACCCGTGGCGTTCCTTCCTGCTGCGCTCCGAGCGCGAAACCTGCCCTCGGGGCACAATGGCTTGGCCTTTTACCGGCCAACACTACACGCGACAGGTACGCAGCTATAGGCATACATCACACCGCACTGCCCGCAGCACAACGGCATGGTGAAGCATGTCATTCGCACGTTGAAGGCGCAGTGCGCGTATCGGCATCGCTTCGAAACACAGCCGCACGCGACGCGCATGATTGGCGGATGGCTCCAGTTCTTGAACCACCGTCGCCCCCATCAGGCGCTGGACATGAAGACCCCCGCCGAGGCATATGCTTTAGCGGCCTGACCAGCACAGGAAGTGCTTGGCTATTACACACGCTCAAACGTTGGCCTTGAACGAAGACCGCGAACGCAATGACGGTGACCTCAGCCTGTATGTGTTCACACTTACTGACCACAGATCTCCAACAACGTGACCGAATCATTCAACAGGCCGTCCGGCAGCCGACAGCGCGCGCTACTGCCGCAGCTCGATCAACCGATACTGCTTCTTGTCGCCCAAGCGCGGAGCCTTGTCGTCAATGCGGGCGCACAACCGGTCCTCACCGCACGGCATGACATCCGAGTGATTGAGCGCATCCAGGTAGGTCACCTGCGATTTCAATTCGTCGTAACGGGTGGCGTAGTGGCCATAAAGCATTTCATACGTCCCGACCAGGGCAACCACGGAAAGCAGCAACGAAACACACGCCCCAATCCAAACCCAACGCAGGATCGAAGCGAAGTCGCGACGGTTGGTCTGCAAGGTCCGCACGGTTTGGTCGGCTTCCGTGGCGATGCCTTGGACTTTTTGTCGGCCTTCGGCCAAGGAGGGTTCCAGACCCGCCCGCGCCGCGCTCTCGACCTGACCGCTGACTGTTCGTAACCAACGGGTGGTCTGCTCTTCCATGATAGTAGGCAAGCGTTGTTCCAGCCGGTCATCGCGCTGGTCCATGCGAGCGACTACCGCCAGCAACTGCTCCGTCAATCGCTTGAATTCGTCGTCGTTCATGCGTGCAACCTATAAGCAATGTCAGCGCCCGAGGGACTGTCCCTGCTGCTGGGACTGGGCGATTTGTTGTTGAACGTTCTGCTGCACTTGGGCCTGGCGTTGCGTCTCCTGCCCCATCTGCTGATAGGCGTGTTCCGGCGGCGTCTGCATGGCCTGCTGAACGTTGGTAACGCTGTGTTTGGACAGCATGTCGTGGGGGCCGCCCTGAGTAGCTATGACCTGGTTCTTATCGCCGCCGAACTGCACCTGATCGACTCGGGTCATACCCTGCTTGCGCGCATCGTTGGCCACGCTCGCGGTAAGGCGATCGAGTTCCTGGTTACCGATATAGGTTCCAGCCCGTTCGTGCAGTGTCTCCACTTGCTTGCGAATACTCTGATTCATGGCGTGGTCCGGGTGCCCCGCATCGCGTGGATCGCGGGGGTTCTGGGCACGCTCGTGTTCCCGCTGCTGCTGTTCCTTCGCCGCCGTCTCCCTGGCACGCCCATAACTCGCCTGCCATTCAGGGGTCTCGTAGACATGCGCCACTTCCTTCATCACCGCCGTCCGGTCCCCTGCCTGCATGGCCTTGTCGAAGCGATCAATCTTGGCGGACATCTCGTGGAAGAACGCCGAGGGTGCCTCGGCAACATGCGGCGGCGTGTGCGAGGCCGCCGGGTTGACTGCAGCATGATCGGGTGTCGCCGCCGGTGCAGGCTGGACTGGCGCTTGTTGATGCATGGAGGTTTGCTGCAACTGCGCGTATTTATCCGCGATCAGTTGACTGCCATAGGCCGCGTTGGATTGCATCGCTTCCTGCTGCAGTTTGCCCACGCGCGCCAGTTCCGCACCGTCGGCTTTGACCGTCATCGTCACCGGCATGTCGAAACCCACGGTGGTTTCTTCGCGGCTGAAATGACCTTTGCCATCGGCGGTCCAGGTATGGCCAGTCGCAGGATCTGTGATCTGGGTTTCGCTGGGCCGTTTGAGTTCCTGGGTGACAACTTCGGGCAAGGGCCCATTTTTGTTCCAGCCCTTGCCGTAGTAATCCATCACATAGGCTTGCGACACACTCTCGGCGTAATGCGCGTTGTTGTATTGGCGGTTGGCGGCAAGCTGATCCAACTGTTTGGCGGTTTTGGCGTCGGCCGGTTCGCTGATGGTGATGGGCCGCCCAAAATCGTCGGCCTGAGGCAGCCCCGGCGTCGTCTGTTGCACCTCTTTCGTCCAACCCCCACGAGAAGCGTGCCATTCAGTGCCGTCGAGCGTGATGTTTTTGGTGTCCTGCGTGACGGGGTTGGCCAGCGCCAACGCCGTCACCGCCGTGGTGCGCTGGTAATCCAGGGTGGAGATCTGATCCGCAGGGGCGTGGATCGTGGTGCTTTTGATCGTCGGCAGGTCATAGCTGCTTAAACCAAGATGGTGCTCGGTCTGAGTCCACTGGCCTTTGTCGTAGGCGTAGGTCACCCCATTCGTGCCAGTCTGGTGATTGACCTGATGCTCGTTGTAGGCGGTGGCGATCTTGTCGCCTGCGAACGCGCCGACCACGCCTCCGACCGCACCCGTGACCAGCGCACCGGGCCCCGACTCCGAACCGGCCACGGCACCATAGGCTGCACCGGCTGCAAAGCCACCGATGAGCCCACCGGCCGTGCGCCCCTCGTACTGGTGCAGCAAGGCATCAGCGCCGAACTGGTTGCCCTTGGCGCTCAGGGCCTGATATTGCTGCGCGGTCTGGTAGGCGTCGTAGGCCATCGCCGCACCACCGACGATGCCCACACCCTTGACCACATTGGGGTGGATGCGCACCGCATAGTCGAGGCTTGCCGCTTGGGCGGCATTACGCTCCACGCCTTCGACGACGTTCAACGCACTGCGTTCGGTCAACAGCCGCTGCGCCGTGCCCGGGGCCACCTTGGGGTTATGAGCGAGTGTATCGGGCAGCTTCTCGTGCCATTGGGCTTGTTCTTTCCATCGCTGATTGAGGTCACGGGTGATCTGGGGATCGCTCAGCCGTGCCTCGCGGGCCTCATTCATCACCTGTCCCGGCAACCGGGCATCGGTGCGGCTGTCGTAGAGCTCTTTGCCTTCACGGGTGAAGAGGCGGATCGGTGCATCTGTCTGCGCGCGGATCGTGTCCAGGCTGGCCGGCACCTTGTCGTAGATGGCATCGCGTGCGCCGGCCGGCACATAACGACCAGAGCCACTCTGATCGAGCGCTCTGGAAAACCGGCTATCGACACCGTGCTCGCTTTCCAGCTTGTGTGCCGCCACGGCGCGCACTTCGACGTCATAACCCTTCGCTTGAAGATCCTTGATCAGCTCCGATGTCCACTGTCCATTGCTCAGCGTGGTATCGAAGATGATGTTTTTCTTACCGGCGACGGCCGCATTGCGCAGTTCGTCGGCCCATTGGCTGGCGTCGGCATGGGTACGGCCAGACCAAGTGTAGGGGTTGGTAGATTGGAACTCTTTGAGGTTGGGGTGATATTCGCGGAGCGCATCGGGGTCGATCGTGACGGCAGTATTCGCAAGCTCGTTGTCGGCAGCGCGTGCCAATCCACCTTTACCAGAACCCGGCTGCCCTCCCAGGATGATGGCTTTGGGATGTTCGTAGGATGTCTTTTGCAGCAAGCTTTGGGGAGCGATTTTTTCCTCGAAGATACGTGCATGGGTTTCCGAGTCGAGCTGATCGGCAGAGGCATTCATTCAAACGCCTCCATGGGCTTCAAAGTAGGCCCAAAGATCGTTCATCGCCCCCATGTTGCCTCGGGCATATCCAATGGCAAATTCTTTTTCTTTTGCCTTCTGAATCGCCTGCTCATTGCCGCTGTTTTCAGCGGATCTGAGTTTGACACCGGCTTCGGAGTAAAAAGCCCCAAGCATGTCTTTAAGAAGCCAAATGGCCTCGTCAAACGGCTGCAATGGCTTCGGGTTCTTAGTAAAACTGTTCAGGGCATCCTGAAGCTCTTGGATTAATTCGGGATAGTCCTTCAACATCTCCCGCAGTTTTTCCGGGACGGGCGGGGGCGGAAGCTTCGACATCACAGCGCTTCTTGCTCAACAGAGGAAGGGAAGAATGCTAATACGTTCGGGGCAGACATTGATTGCTGCTGGCAACACGGATACCGCGTTCACTGGCCACGGCGCGACCTTGCGTTGGCCGGTGATAACACTGACGGCATCCGGCGTGGAGTGACTGCAATCACCAAGAGGAAAGCTCATAAACCGGCATTCCGTGCGGTTGACGAAAGAATACCGTAGCACCAGGCACGCCAGTGCTGCAATCATTCTTCCTGCATGTTGATCGTTGTTGGTTGCAGCATGCCAGGCTGAATCTGCTCACAGGATTAATGGTAAAGCGCGTTGAACCGTTGATTCCCGTGCGTCAACGCGAGGCTGGCAAGGACTATGTGCGTCAAGCCGGTGGCGGACGTAAGCTCAAAGAGAAACGACCTTCATAGCCGCCTCCCTTTTCGAGGTTCGCACGCTTCCCTGTCGGCTGAAGGTGAGCATGCTCCTGATGGAACCGTTGAAATCGAAGCACTATCGCTTCGTCCTGCAGCGTTAAATGCTCGCCGCTCCCCACCGTTTTCAATGCCGCGAGGTTGACACCTTCGCCTAAGCAAAACGTCTGTACCAATCGCCAGAATGGTATGGCGTGATCGATGTGCAGATCTGCATGTTTGGCAATGACCTCGCCCGTCAAGGCACAGGCGACAGGAAGCGTGAGCGACCGCCGGAACGCCATGAGTTGGGGACGCACGGCGAACCGTAATGCCTCAGTGGCCCGTGAGCGGTTCGTCGGTGTCTGACCATCCAGACACACCTTATAGGAGAACCGTTCCTCGGTACCATCGACGCGGATTAGTTTGAATCCCTTGCCCAAACCCCGCTCGTTTCTCGCGATCACGAACGATGCCACGCCTGCCCCGATTTTCTCGCTGGCGCGCGGATGAAACAGCAGCAAATACTGCAACTTTTCGATCGCCACCAAGTTCGTGATCGGTCCATCGGATGCGCTATCGAGGTACGACTTCAGCCTGGCTTTCAGTGCTTCCTTGGACGAGTATTCGTAAGGTCCGAGTTGAAACATTCGCCGGTTCTCATGCCATGCGATTCGCCCGGCCAACGTCGGGACAAAATCGGAGTTTCCCAAGAGCTTTCTCGCCCAATACAGTAGACGGCCTGCGCTTCGCCGACACCGGTGGGCGGATGGCGTGAGGGGTTGAGGCGCTGGGCTTCGATCTGGTCGATGATGTCGCGCAACGCGCGGGCGTCGGTGAAGATGGCGTGGCCCAATAGGGACAGCGTGTGATCGGCCAGTTCGGTGGCGTGGCTGGTGGTGATGACGTCGCCGTGGGCGGTGATCATGTCGATCAGCCGGTTGAGCGTGTCGACCTGGTCGAGGGTGATACCGAAGCGGTGGTGCTCGCCCGTGTCGTATGGCATCGACTCGGCGGCATAAGGCGTTTCATCGGCGGCAGGCGCCGCGTCGCTTTCGGCGCGATAGGCCGGAAAGGAGAGATCGCTCAGCACCAGGCCCATCTGCTCCACCAGAAATTCCAGGCAGATCGCGACCTGCTCCGCATTGATCTTGGGGAGCCCTTCATGCTCGGCATCCGGCGTGCGCGGTTGCGCGATATGCGAGAGAAACTCCGCGTAGTCGCGCAGCTTCTGCAGCCGGCGCTGGCTGTGCTCCGGCAGAAAATAACCCATCGTGTCCCGATCATCCGCATCGAACGTTGACATGGCCGCCTCCTGATTCCATCCATCGAAGTGCCCGTCCACGGCATGACGACGGACGGGAAGTCGGGAGGTTAGAAACCGCTAAGAGTCGGCGGGCGTATTCCCCTTGCGGGTGTTTTATTAGCCGCCCTCCCGACGCAGGCTTCGCGTCGGTTGTACCTACAGCACACGTAGGTACAAAAAACCCACCGGTTTGTCGGAGGTGGGTACCGCTCTTAGAGGAGTTTCTACGCTCCTTGGGGTGGAAGTCTGCTATCGCGGGTGCGTGGTGTCAATCGCTGTACGTGAAGAATCCAAACGAGTGAGGAGCTCTGACCCACTTCGTTCCCACAGAGGCAAGAAAGGGAGCGCGCCTATATGGCACACCAGCCATTCTTGCTTTAATGAGTCACAGGGTTGGTTATTCGTCAGTCGCCAAGGAAAACTATGGTCAAGCACGTCGAAGCGAATTATTACGAGAGCGGAGTGAAGCATTCGATCCTTGCCAGGGATTTGGGCGAGCCTGATGTCCTCCACCTCGCTCGCAGCAAAGTATTGGTGGATCCAGGCGACGAATTCACCCTGTTCGTGCGTGGCGGAAAAACACCCCATTTCTATACAACGTCCAAGGCTCGTGCGCTCACGGAAAAGCCCGAAACCAGTGATGCCCACAACAAGCGCATAGCAAAGCTGCTGAAAAAATTGGTGGATCTGACTGCGTCGGGAACGGTTGTTGAAGTTGGGACGACGATGATGCGGTCGGACGTATGGCAGGCGACCAAGCGAGTCGAGCAGGATTGGCACACCATCGGTGAATTGGATGGTTATACCTGGAAAGGTGAAGTGACACGCGCGCTGAGTGATGGCCAAAAATGCCGCCACGATCTATTTGGCGCGAATCTCTCCCTTCTAAATTTTACGGATCGAAATCCGTGGGTAGCAATCGAAGTCATTGATACGCACTATCCCTCTGACAAGTCCTTCAACGGCTTTCTGGACATCAGTGCTAGGCTACCGCTGGTCGTACTGTTTGACCTTGTGGCCGCCGAGAATTACTTCCTCCAAATCGATGAGGTTGAAGTGCTCGATACGCCGCCGCCACAATTCAAAGAGCCCAGCGACGTGCTTTGGACTGTTACCGGCATCCGCAGCATCTTTTACATTCATCAAGGTAAGGTGTGGCAAAACAACAGGGAAGCAAGGTTCAAAGAAACCGTGGGTGGCAAAGAAGTATCAAAGCCTGTTCAAACGAGCGCAAACTTAAAGAAGGCAATGGAAGCCATGTTGGCAAAAGCGAACAGCAAGAAGAAGGCATAGGAATAATCAGGAATCAGATGCTTTATTGCATTGGCACCATCTCAAAGGGAGTCCGCCATGTTGATTCAACGCGCCCCTGAACATTTTCCGCTTTTTCAGAAGAAAGAGTCCAGATGGTCCAAGCTCTTCGGCAAGCAAAGGTGGTCAACTTGGGCTACCCCTGATTTCTGACCCCGTTTCATTACGCATTTTTATTCGAAGTGAACAATGAAAGGCGTGATACAGACGGAAAATCTGCGAGACGCTTTCCGCCGTTTTCATTAGCGAAATTGACTGAAAGTTTTAAGCAGCTTCATGGTCGAGTCGTAGTCAAGCTTGTCTCCCTCGAATTCACACCTATAAAGACCTTGGAGATTTGATGGAAGAACAACGCCCTTCTCTACCAGAAGAATGACACGCTTTCCGTAAAGTGCCATGGCCGCGCCAATCTCGATCAACACATTGTCATTAATCTTGACATGCTCGGCCCCATCCCGGTCTAGATATTTTCCTTCAGCCCCCACATGAAGCACCCCTGCGCCGCAGGAACGCATATCTTCGAATACTTTCTCTGGCACTGGGATAGCGGTCGCTTCACGCTCGACTGATACAATTGGTTCAAAATTTCCAAACGTCAGTAGCTCCTTAATTTGGCCGACGATCGCATGTTGCTTTCCATGAGTTATGAATACTCGGTTTGCCTTGGCGTCAGGCAAAACATTGGGTTTCGTCGCTACGGCTGCGGGCGAATGCTGATCAACTTCTTCTTCCGTCTCGGGCGTCACCATGTCTATCGTATGATTTGGCTGACGGTCATTTATGTCCTGAGTGGTTGCTGGTGAAGGAACGCCAGGAGAGTCAAGATTTACGAACGGGCCAGTAGGTGTCTCACGAATGATGCCAGCGTAACTTCCGTTCGCCTTTATGATTTGAAACGCCGCTTGTGCTCGTTCAACCGGGACACCGAGCGATTTCAGGACATTGATTGCGATTGTCTCATTTGGCAGTTTTGCGCGGCGGTACTTCTCAAAAAATTCTTTCAGAATACGAGGCTTCAAAATAGCCTCGCGCCGGGCAACCACATCTTCCCCCTCTTCTTCCGGTGCAACGAGGCGTTTCCCCAAGGCAGTAAGTTTGATCACGTTGGCATTTACTCCTCCATCTGTTAATCCATAAGCGATGGATGCACCTGTGAGGTGCTGCCAACTGCTGCTAGTTGGACTGATACCAAGTGCGAGCGCAACGTCCGGCGGCGAGGCGGAGTCGCCAGCGAAATTATCCACGAGCGACGACGCGATTTTCTGAGTTTGTTGAAGCGTCATCATCGGAAAATCTGACTGTCTGAAATAGACGCGTTTCTCATCGGCCTTGACCGATTGTTGTTTTTTGGCAAACTTGGCGATTTTTGCAGTTTTTGTAACGGGTTTTCCGCCCTTTCCTTTCGCTTGAGCCACTTCATTTACTCCTTATAAAGGCTGAGTCTTTTGCTGGCACGATAGATCAATGCGCCAATCTGCGCCGCGGCAGCATGTAACTGAGGGATTCCGTCGCCGACAGTCGTATCAGTCCAGCCGAGTTTGTAGCGGTTAGCCGAGACGATGCCGATGGAGATGTACGCGCGCTGCGGGGGCGAGTAGAGGATTTGCACCTTGCTCGGATCGGTGGGCACATGGGGTGTAGCTAGATTGCTGTGCGCTTGATACGTGCTGCACCCAGCGAGCGCGATGCTGACGAGAACGTTCATGTTGGCCCCTGTCCCTATCTTTGGGAGACGGCCCAGTATCTCGCTATCAAGGCGTCAGCTCCAGCGCCGCGCCCTGCACGGGACAAGAACTGTGTGTATCCCATGCAGGCAATGTGCAGTAGCGGGTCGCGCGGTGAGGCCAGTGCGCGTACTACTGGCCCGCAGCCCGCGCACAGCGAAATCGCTTCGCATACTGCGGCCATCCGTGTCCGTAGCCGTCTACGCACAAGCGGGTTGCGGCATAGGGACAGAAGTAGAGACAGTGAAAAATACGCAGTAAAAAACCTTTTAATTCAGCGATTTATATCCACTTTTCAGCGACTTAGCTCCACTTTTGGCGGAGAGAGTGGTAGACCGTATGTCTCTCTCCCCTGCCCCGCAAATCAAGCCTTTTCGGTGGCGACCGCCCGCAACAAAGTGCCTAGGGGAAGTGTCCAGGGTGAACGTAGCATTCCATACCGCAAACTCCAACGTGCCGGTCACCTCGTGAGGGAAATCCACAATCTGTTAGGCCGCGTCCGACCCTGCTACGCGGCTGCGAACGTGGGGCACCGAGTGCTCGACACACACCTTCGCACGTTGCATGAGCATATAGTCCAAATGACTGGATCTGCCCTTGGCGATTTTCAGCATCGTCACAAGCTCGCGGAGGTCAAGCACGTGAAAGAAACACTCGCGCTCTATCCACGCATTGCATAACTCCATAAATACCTCTTCCCAGTCATCATCCTCTATAAACTCAGTCACCAGGACGATGCAGTGAAGTGGCTGCTCTCGATTCAGGGATATCACTTCGCCGCCTTGCGTGCGAACCTCGACACCTTGCTGCACCGACTTAGCCGCTGCTTTTAATTGGCCGATTGCCCTACTGATGTGCGCCCTAAGTGTAGACAGCCGCCGGGAATGAGTCCGCTGAGGCTTTGCCCTAAGCACGGCAAGGTCTTTCGCCTCGATCAGAAAAGTCCCGAACTCGTAGCTGGCGATGATATCGATCAGCTCACGCTCTTTAATGCCTTCCGTAACCTTCGGGCTATGGTGCAAGGAGAACGGAAATACAGACTCAAGCGCCGACCATGTAATTGCTTCTAGAGCAAAGCCTTCATCCTCACTACTGACATCAATGCGCTTCAAATCATTCACGCCAGCTACGGCGATCTTCGCCGACGTCCAAGTCTCAGTTGTCGCTAGCACCGAGACCATACTTGTGTTCTCAGAATGTCTCTCCTTAAGTCGTGCGCAGAAAACGTCGAGAGCGCCTGATGCCTCGGCATCAAACGGTATCGTAATTTTCAAAGACGTCTCGCTCAGCAAGCCCAACGCCTTTCGCGTGGCTACATCGTCGAGAGTGACATCAGCCCAGGCCACACAAAAATCCATTTCGTTATACAAAAATAATGGCGCGCCGTTCTCGTTTAAAACACGGATCACTGCACCGAACTCGTCAGGATGCCGGATGACCCCGGTGACGGTCATGGCGCGCTCTGGCACATCATAAATTCTCGCGCACCAACAAACGTAGCCCGCTATCCGATCAAATAAAATTTCGAACCGACACCCCTGCATGAGCGCCTTCAGAGATGTCGTGGTTAGCTTGAGCAGAATTGCCGTTTCGGCGCCGCCATTAGCAAGAGTGAACCATAACGAAGCATCCTCCGAATACATTTCCTTACGGATTCTTTTGCTTGGCATGTGCATCGGCTTATCCACGCTTGAAGGTCAAAGCAAAAAAATTCTACGTCGGCTGCAAACTTTATATGCCCCAAATCGCTTTCTTCGCAGCCTCGCTCACTACATCTACCAAAATGTCTTTTACGCCGCCGGCAATCGAAGATCCGACCTTTCCCATGATTTTCTTAAATCTGATGGAAGCGATGGTCGTCTCTGAACTGTCTTTTGTCAGGCTTTGCACATCGCGTTCGAACTGTGCCAACTCCTGCCCTTCGATATCGGCAGCCTGAACGAGTTCGATCGCAGCTTTCACGCGCTTTTGCGTCCAGGGGAACGGTTTTCCGCACGTGTAACAAAAAGCCGGCGCCGTATACCCACTACCAAGTATCAAAACCCCTTCGGTCTCGAATTCACCGCGTATCGGCGTGACGCACGATAAGCACTCCATGATGGTTACTTCTCCGCACTTCGAGCAGAACTTCTCCTGCAATTCCGGCATGCGGTCCACGGCCCTGGTGATGGTATGTCCGTTCAGACAAACTTGGGCTACTCGATACGTTCCCATCGGCTAGCATTTTCCAGTCAGAAATTGTTGCCAAAGACGGCAGTCCTGCTCCGCGCATCACTTCCGGAAACCGGGACGGAGGCTGAGGTTTCCCCACGAATCTCCTCGCTCAATCAACACGTTGCGTGGGGACTGAAGGAACAGTGCGCGCATGATGCGGTCATTCCTCACGGGTTACGAAGCCAGAGGAGACCACACCATGCGCGCGACCAAAGTATTGCAAAAGTGCTTGGGCGATGCACTTCAGCCGATGCACGCACTACGCCGCAGTGTGTTGCTGCGGGCCGTTGAGGCGTTGATCCATGGCCGTCGTCTGACCCTGATCGATGTCGCGCGCGCATGGCCAGGCGCAGAGCGCGTCCGAGCACCCTTGAAGGCGCTTGATCGACTGTTAGGTAATCGACATCTGCACGCCGAGCGGGAGCACGTACATGCGTCCATGGCCCGCTGGCTCCTGCGCGACCGGCATCCGGTGATCGTGCTGGATTGGTGCAATCTGAAGGCCGATCAGCGCTGGCATCTTTTGCGCGCGGCGGTTCCTGTCGGTGGTCGTACCCTGACGATCTTGGACATGGTCTTCCCCGACGGGCAACAGGGTTCGCCGGCGGCAGAGAAGCAATTCTTGCAACGGTTGGCGACGCTCATTCCCGATGATGTAAAGCCGATCCTGGTAACTGATGCCGGCTTTCGCGCGCCATGGTTCCGTGCCGTCGAAGCGATGGGTTGGTACTGGCTTGGTCGTCTGCGCCACCGCACGCTGGTCAAGCCTGTCGAGGAAGTGGATACACCGAATGCGTGGGTACCGTGTCGGGCGCTCTATGAGTTGGCCGTCGCCGCGCCACGCGACCTGGGGCTGATGGATACGGTGCGAGCGAAGCCGTGGCGCTGCCGCATGGTGGTGCATGCCAAACCACCGAAGGGACGCAAACAACGCAATCGTCAGGGTGTGCCCTCGCGCACCAAGAAGAGTAAGCAGAATGCGGCGCGTGAGCGGGAGCCATGGCTCCTCGTCGCTTCACCGACACTGAGTCACTTGAGTGCCCGACAGATAGTCGCGCTGTATGCGCGACGCATGCAGATCGAACTGTCTTTCCGGGATCTCAAATCCCACCGCTACGGTCATGCCTTTGAAGACAGCCTGACCCGCAAGGACAAGCGCATCGAAGTGTTGCTGTTGCTCCACACGATGGCAGCCTTCGCCAGCTGGCTGGTCGGCATGGTTTGCGAAACCGCAGGGATAGATCAATGGCTGGCGCCGTTTCGATCCAAGCGACGGCTGTACTCGATCATGCGGCTGGGCCGTGAAGCGCTGCTGCGACGATGGTCAAACGCCAGGCTCGAAGAGCTCATGGAGCAGATGCGAAAGCCATCTCCGGCACTGCTCGATCAAATGGCTGTGGCAGCATGAAAACGTGGGGAAACCTCAGCCTCCGTCCCCTTTAAGGGTCCGCGCTAGCGTAGGCTTTGCATGCATCGCCTGGACATCCCGACCTTCGACGCCGCGATTTAGCCAGGTTCCAAACGATCCAACTCAGCCACCCGCCTTTTCAAAACACTCGTGTCATCCAAAGGAAAGCGCTCCGTATCTACAACCAAGTATAGATAGCCCCGATTCCGGACATTTTGATATGAGGTGATTGGCACAACATCGTCGTATGGGCCAAGTGCCTCGATAATCCGTTCGCAAAACGGAACCGCTTGGGATTTTGTCCCCTCCACGGCAGCAAAACCGTGGGCGATGACTGCATCTACAGCGTTATAGACATTTTCATGGGGCATGATGGCACGCAGCTGCATGGCCTTCCTCCGGTGGTGAATTGCTGATTACTTTGCCCACATCCGTTCTCAAGAATTGAGATCAGTCTAATTTCCCGAAGCACGGTCTAACGCTGGACGACCTCACCGCTCCAGCTGTTCGGTCGTTATGTCGATCCGCCTTCTCCTGATGCATTAGGTAGGCCTCTTATCTATGTGGTGTTCGGGCACGATGATGCAATCAAAATCTCAACGCTTGCGACCGCCAAATGATCTAATTGTCGGCCAGTTTTGAGATGGTCAAATGACTGCCATGCCCGATCCTACCGCCGTACATGCTGATCCAACGCTTCCGCTTTCACCTAGCAGCACACTCGGCAAGTGGGCGCAGGTAAAGACATGGGCCGCCGTCATGCTTCTGGGCATCAGTGCCAGCGCACTTTGCGCACCGACAGCCACGGCTCCTTTCTTCGATGGCGTCCTGCACGCCCGCAGTCCCCACGGCGTTTACACCGAAATCCGGTTCGAGCCCCACCGCTTGGTTGCCCAAGTGCATGGGCCCCACATCTGTGTCTTGCATGCCCACTTGGTGCACGGTGATCCGCACACCAGCCATTACGCGATCGAAACACCTCAAGGCGGACATTTTTGCGATGAACTGGTCGACGGTGAAATCGTGATCCGCCCGCATTCATCGAGCGATGTGATGGCGGAATTTAAGTCACCGCGTATGCGTTGGTCAGGGGAATTCCACCGTTACATGCCCGGGCGCTGAATCGGCTGATTGCGCGACTGTCAGAAAGCGAGCGACCGAAAGCTGACGCTCAACGCTGGAGTTAAGCGGCGGCGCAGCCGTCCGCCTTGAAAATTTTGTTAGGTCAGGCCTTCAAGTGCCTGTGGAAATTCGCCTACTGATGGACTGACGGATACAGACTGCGCATTTGCAAGATTTTCTACCAGTTTTTTGGTTTGCTCTATGTCGCAAGCTGGCACGAAGATGTGATCTATATCATCTAACCCAAGAGGAACAGTTGTTCCTGTGCTGCGAGTTCCTCCGAAGTAGCCTGTCTCTCCGCATACTCGCCATTCGGCCTCGGTGACATTTTCACGGGTTTCATAATATGAAATAAGGGAAAACACCTCCTTGTTCGTTCGCATATCAAAGAGCAGAAGTCCGTTTTTATCGATGTTCAGGCCAAGGATGTTCATTGTGGCAAGGCATCTGAAGATCGCTCGTGAGGTTGGCGAGTTCTGGCCGATGTAGATGACTCGATCAGCTTCGTTTGAGGAAACCCACGAAGGCTTAAGCACTAAAGCGTAGCTGCCAAACTGCATGCGATGATTGCTAAGAATCTTTCCTGGTGGAATCTCCGTTAGACAGACCATTGGAATCTTGCTTTTTACCCTTCCAAGACCAGCGAAGATGGTCTGTTTTCTATCTTCTGGGAGAGATTCCAGCTTTAGGCCTAGGGTCGCCAACTTGTAATGCAGGATGGGGAGAATTTCTTGGATTATCTTCCAAAGCTGATCTTTATCTTCGGTGACACTGAAATTCACTTCATGATCCGTGAACATCAACCCGTTGCTCAAGGCGGAGTAAAGATACTCGCGCCTTGGCAAGCAATGCAGGAATCGTAAGGTGGGGTCGACTAGTCTCATGTGTGACCTAACGCTGAGTTAAGCGAACGCATAGCCAATTCGCAGCTTTTCCGAGCTTCAGTGCGCTAGCGCCCCATCGCTGGCCCTTGCTGCTGGGGTTGCTGCACCTGCATCGCCTGCTGCACTTGCTGCTGGACCTGCTGTTGCTGATGATTGACCTGTTGCATCGCTTGGGTGTGTTGCTCAACCGGCGTGTGGACCGCTTGCGCTGTGGCGATGGGGCGCGCTATTTCCCTCGATGGCGACGCCGGGTCGCCTTGAACGGCGAACGCGTTTGCGCCGTCGGTGCTCAGCACGACGTGGTCCACCCGGCTCAACCCGTGCGCCTTGGCACCAACCGCGACACCAGCGGCGAGGTTGGTGCTGTACTGGTCGGGCGTGCGGCCATGTTCGGCATCCAGGCGATGCACGGCACCCAGCGATTGTTGAAACAACATGTAGTCCGGGTGCGCCGGATGATTAAGCAGCACGGGGTGCGCGTTGATGGAATGCGCCGCGCCTTCGATGCCGCGCGAGGCTGCGTTGACCGTGCCGTGGTAGTCCTCCACGGCTTTGTCTTTGACCGCGCCAAGAAATTCACCCGTTTTCTTGACGTTGTTTTCGACTTGATGCACGACTGCCCCCGTCGCATCGATCACGGGTTTTTGAATTTCATACTCGATGTGCGCCATTTCTCGGGCGCGCTCGATCTGGCCACGGTAGTGCCCGATCATCACGCTGTGCTCGGCTGCCAGTGCCTCGTTTTGCGGCGTGAGGAGCGATTGCCCGGTCACGCTGTTGTTGGGCAAGAAGTTCCCCATTTTGTGTGCCTCACCCTGGATCTTCCCCAGAATGGGCTCGTCAGGCGTGATGGCGTTGAGCAGTCGGCTGTCGTGATAGCCGGCGCCCTGCAGAGCCTGGATGTCCTGTGGCACGGCATAGATCCGAACCTGGCCGAAGTGCGGGCTGGCCGCGCTCACCACGTCTGTCGCGCGGACGTGGTCAATGACCTGAGTACCGCCTTCGGGGATGCCCAGGCCGCTCAGACCCGCCGCGCCGTAGGCGTTGAAGGTTTCGCCCTTCAAACCATATTTGAACGCGTTCATTTCCGCTTCGGTGCCACCCAAAGAATGGCCGGTGACCGAGATCGACGGCGGATAGCCGTATTGCTCTGCTTTTTGGGTGGCTTGGGCGATCACTTTTTTAGTGAACGCATCGGCGTCAGGGCCCTGAGTATTGACCCCTTTGATGGCCATGGACACATCGGTGGTCAGCAAGTCCTGTTTGAACTCGCGGTCCATCTCTGTCCCGCGATAAGCAATCACTGTTGCATGCGTGCCATCCAATCGCTCATAAGCAGTGGCTTGAAACCCCGTTTTCGGATTGTCGGCGTGTGCGATGGGCTGATACCAAACTCCATTGAGTTCGACGCGTCGATAAGTCAGCACCTGACCATCCGGCGCTCTCTGATCGACCACGGGATCTTTGTAGACGTCATTGCTGATCGCGGCGTAGTCCGCCGTTCGAAGCGTCATTGCACATGCGCCTTCGTTTCAAATGTGACCGTAAAGGGATGATCAGAAGGTCGCAGCTTGCCACCTTCTTCAATGCCCGCGTCCACGCGCTCGGCGCTCGCATCGGCATAAGAAAGTCCCGAAAAATAAGTGGTTTGTGGCTTACCGGCGAGGATATTTTCCCAAGTGATTGAGGGCGGTAATGTCAGCTTCTCGTGCCGCAAATACATGGAAACCGCACTGAGCTTCCAATGGCATACACCCTTGCCGGAATAGTCCTCATCCTTGATTAGGTCGCTGTAAAACGTCCCCGTGTAGGTGTTTTCACCAACTTTCGTCAGTGTTAGCGGAACGCTTTTCCTGGGTTCGTTTGTTGCCCCACTTCCCGGGAGTGTCGGCACGCAAAACGGATCGGTGACATCGTAGAGAACATAGGTCTGCATCGAATCAAACGGTCCGGGGGCATCTTTGATCGTGACGGTCAGCTCGTAGCGCTTGGTCGGGTGCGGATTGAATTTGATGTCAGGTGTCGTCATGGTCGATGAGCCGCAAGCAGTGGTGACAAGGGTTGCCGATAAGAACAGGCCGAAGAAAAGCTGTTTCGTCATGGATGGTTCTCAGTCGCAGGCACACCAATGGCGTCCGCGATCGTTGGGCCGGCAAATTCAGGTAGGTAAGCTGTGGCCTGACGTCGAGCATCGGGTGCTCTGACATCGAGTGTTTCCACGCGCAGCGCTGCGGCTGCGCTCGAAGTGACGTTCAACATCATCACGCGGCTCCGTGCGTCGGTGGTCCGAGTGTAACGCTTACTCGAACCAGCAAAAACCAACCGATGTACATTCAGAAAGCCCTACACGCAAAGCATGAAGCGCTCGGCATCATTGCCGAGTCGGGCCTTTGTCATCGTCTTTTGAGCAATGCCGCCTTGCGAAGTCTATTTTTGACGTTGTCTACGCTGATAACGTCCAGCGCTGACACAGCGAGGCGCGCGAGATAAACGATTTTGGAAGGACATGGCCATATCCAGCGATGGCGAATCAAGACGACAGGATGTTACTCCTGACGTCACGATGCACGAATCGTGGTGCGACGGACTAACTCGCTCTCGGCCGGCGAGGTTGCCGCCGCCTGGACTCTTTGGCCTCGACACGTTCTTCAAAACGCCGGGCAAACTCCACGAAGGTGCCCAAGGATTTCTTAATGACCCGCAAACCCAATGCCGCATGCAGATCGCGCGGAACCGTCAGTCGGAAGTGCCACAAGCCGGTGGGATGACGAAGGAGATGATGAGCTAGACGCATGTCGTGTTGACCAACCGACTTGAAAAAGCGCCGTTCTCAAGCACATAAAAAAGCCCTGAAAAATCAGGGCTTTGACCTACCTGGCGGAGAGAGTGGGAGGTGATCTCCCCAAGCCATCGCCTTGCCTGACAGCCCACATACCGTGGTGTGATGTGTGGTGCGATCTTGGAACCACCGAAAATACTTGTCAAACCAAACCTCTATCAGAACCGAAGTGTCAAGTTGCTCGGTGGATCAGCCCTCGTTATTGATGGATGCATGACCCTCTATCCCATACACATCATCTCAGACCATCACGGTCCGCTTGTTCTCGAGTCATGGACACCGTTACCTCTGTTGTATGACCGACTGAAGTCTGCAAAAGGTCGCACGCCTGCGCAATTGACGACACAGTTCACCGAGGTGATCGCACGCGACGCCAATGGAACTGAATACGACTGCCGCGGATATGAAATTAAATCCGAAGCCCAGTCGGATTACTCGAACGACTTTTTTGCGCTCGTCCAAGGCGGCTGGCTCCCCTCTCAACTATCAGGGGCGCACTACATGCTGTTGCCTGATCGCAACGTCGTTGGTCGATTGGGCGCAAGACGCCTAGCATTGGTGGATGCGGGGAGGCCCGAAGACCTCCTTGATCTCCTCCTCGATAACGCTGTCACCGTTAACCCTATGGCGTACGCCATGGAAGGCGCGCAGGGCCACCAACCCGACGAAAACGAGGTCGGCCGCTTGTTGGAAAAAGCGCACAGTGAAATTAGACGCGCGATGCCAAGCGCAAAGGTGTTACCAAATATCGCCAGTGCTACCAAAGGCCTGATGAATCTATTGGCCGACGAGCGTTCATCCCTCGAACGAGAACAGCACTTTTTGATGGAGGCCTTCCCATTGCTTCGGCCGGTTCTCTCTGCCGGTAAACGTAAACCAGTGATCGCGGAGCTGCGGTCGATAGCCGAGAAAAACGAGGTGTCAGTCAAATCGTTTGCTTTTCTACTAGCGTGGCTGACCTTGGTTCTGCCCCAAGACAAAAACCCTGCATTTCGTATCCTGAAGCCTCATGAGCATCGAAACGCATCGGTGAAAGCCTACAACGCCCTTTCAGACGTACGACTTCTAAAATTGCTCACCTACGCTATCGCGCTGTTCCCGGACAAGCCTACCGCTGTGTTGACCGGAGACATTGGCCTTGCACAGTTTTGGGTTGGACTCGGCGTTGATCAGATCGTCTTAAAGAACGGACATCCCACTTTCACCATCGTTACCGATGGCGATTTCTTTTCTGAGGCATCTGAAGAAGAGCTCAAAATATTCCAGTAATGGGTCATATTTCAACGCACATGCAGTGATTAGCACTATCCTATGTACTTACACATGGAAGTTTCAGAAGCTACCCGCTTCAAACGCACCTTCATTCTTTACCTAACTGGAATAACCATGGCCGTTAACCTCGAAAACCTTTCCCCCAAAGAACTGCAAGCCATCATTGCTGAAGCGGAATCCAAGATGAAATCGGCCCACTCGAACCTCGTTGAAGATGTACGCAAAAAGATTGATGCCTTGTTGAACATCAGTGGCTTGACCTTGGCTGAGGTCTACCCAACCCGTGGAGGCAAGAAAGCGCCGGGCACGAAAAGTTCGGTTGCCCCAAAGTACCGTGACCTTGTTGATCCGACCAAGACCTGGTCCGGGCGCGGCCGTCAGCCTCTCTGGTTCACTCAAGCCATCAAGAAACGCGGCGTAACTGCTGAGAGTCTTTTGATTGGTGGAACCACCCCCAAAGCTCCTGCCAAAACGGCAAAGAAGGCCACCAAGAAAGCAGTCAAGAAGTCCGCAGCCAAGAAGACGGCAAAAGCGTAAGTTCTACCTTCAGTCCTAAAACTCTAAACCCTGCATGAGCAATCTTGCGGGGCTTTTTCTTGGGCAAAGTTCAGCAGACTACCGGCTCCTTATTACTGAAGCGACGACGTCCCCTCAGTTTTGAGTAGCACAGCGGTTTGGAGTCCAATCCCCCCACTGACGGAGATTGGAGGTGAAAAAGCGCTTTTCCGATGAACAGATTATTGGCTTCCTACGTGAGGCCGAAGCCTCGGAAACCTGTGAAACCGGGACGAAGTGGACTACCCCCGATTTCTCGGACGGATTAATTAGTCACCCGCGCCATGCTCTCAAACACTTCGGGCGAGCGATAGTCCAAGCTGCTGTGTAGCCGCTGGCGGTTGTAGAAGCTCTCGATGTAGTCGAAGACTTGGCTCCTGGCCGTATCGCGATCGACGAACCGCTCGTGGTGCGTCAGCTCCTGTTTGAGCGAGGCGAAGAAGCTTTCCATCACGGCGTTGTCGTAAGGCATACCCTTGCGGCTCATACTGGCGATCAGGCCAGCCGCTTGAAGCTGCTGCTGATAGGCCTTGCTGGTGTACTGCGAGCCCTGATCGCTGTGGTGGATGGTCTCTTTGGGTGGATGTCGGCGTGCGAGCGCCATCGTCAAGGCATCGCTGGCGAGTGCCTGGTCAGGACGTTCGCTCATGGCCCAGCCGATAATGCGCCGGCTGTACATATCCAGCACGGCGGCCAGGTACAGCCAACCCTGCTGCGTCGGTGTCGCCACCCATATCATCCCCAGGGCCACACCCCCGGCAGTTCATACAGCAGGCTGTAACCCGCCGCCCTACTTGCAGAGGTGGGCCATGAAGTCGTGACAATACGCTTCACCACTATAGCCATCCCAAAATCGCAACATCCAAGAAAGTTGTGAGGTGAAGCTCGATGCAAAAACAGGTCCACATAAGACTCAAACCATTCTCGCTTAGACATCGGCGACTCGTAGAGAAGGGTTCGCTTCCAGACCTATCGGCACAAGCGCGGCGCCGTCTTTGGATTACGCTTAGAGAGATTGACGAGCCCTTCTACTACAGCCCGCCCGACAATCCCGGGTGGAACGAGCAATCGTCAGACATCCAAGAAGTCGAGCACCTTTATGCCAGGCTATTGGGCACGCCCAAGCCAGAATCGGCTCGCTATGTCGGAGAAGTCATCGAAGAGATAATCCAAACAGGAAAGGTCGAGTCTGCACTCGATGTGCTCGAATGTTTCTTGGCGTGGCTTGATGCTGAGCGACGCGATGAAGCACAAACAGCTATCAATGATGTCTTCCGTGACTACACATGCCGATGGCGGATGAGCGACGGCCAAGGTCTTATCGTTGATGATGACTTCATGGAGGACATCGTCTTGGCCGATACGCCACCAATCCTAGCGTTAGCGTCGTTTAGCGGAGCAAAAGATGAGTTTCAGCGCGCACGAAACGAACTCACGGAAGGCAACATCCGCGACGCCATCTTCTATGCAGGCGCGAGTGTAGAAAGCGCCTTCAAGGCTGCTTTGGGAAACTCTCCCAAGACGGGGATTGACCTGACCCAAGCTTATGCCAACGCGAATCTCCTGGAGGGCTTGCCAAAGTCGAAAGCTCAATCTTTGTAGAAGGCACTAATGCCCACAGCAACTCTTCGAAATGAGCTTGCGGGCCACGGGCACGGCTCGGACACTCTGGAAATTCCCGTAGAGTATGGCGAGCTAGCCATCAATCTCGCAGCAGCCGTTAACACCTTTGTCAGCCGCCAGCATCTGAAGCGCGTGGAATCCAAAACACTTCCAAAACCTCAAGAAAAAGCCACCGAAATATCGCCTCCAACGCGGCCAACATGGAATGATGACGTACCCTTCTGACCATAGCTCACGGCTTGAAAAATGACTTTCGCGCGGCCTGGCAGGTAGAACATGAGTGAACCTAAGAAGCATCACTATGTCCCGAGGTTCTACCTCAAAAATTTCTCGACCAACAGAAAGCAAATCAATCTCTACAACTTTGCTGGCGACCGGTTCATTACAGAGGCCGGTGTTGATGGTCAGTGTTATAAGCGGAAATTGCACGCCTTTGAGCCAGGCCTTGAGAAGAGGCTAGGAGTAATGGAAGCGGCAGCCTCCATCGTCATCCGCTCTGTGATAGATGGAAAGGCACTTCCTCCCCGTGGCACGAAAGAATGGCTGGACCTTCTCATATTCTTGGTGTTCCAAAAAGCACGAACAACCCGCTCCATCCAGTCCGCAGACACCATGAATCAATTTCTGCGAGAGCAGGTAAACAAGGGCCCGGAAGAAGCTCCAGAGGCCTTCATCAAAGAGATGATGGAGGACCAAACGCCTCCACTTAAAATCATCTTTAGCTCGCTACCGCAAATGATGTTTGTGGCCGCCGACCTCCAGATGCACCTCCTTGTCAACGAAACCTCCGAACAGTTCATTACCGGCGACGACCCAGTGGTCTCCCACAACTTGTACTGCGAGGGCATCACGTACAGAGGCGTTCTTGGATGGGATTGCCGGGGCTTGCAAGCATTCCTTCCCCTATCCCCAAGGCATCTTTTGATGCTGTACGACGCAGACACCTACAGAGTGACTGGTGACCCAGGGGCAAGACACGTAACCACCTTGAAGGACATACGGGACGTGCGTTGCTTCAACACCTTTCAAGCGCTTAATGCGCACGAGAATCTGTATTTTATGGACGACGTGAATCCAGAATTCGAGGCGTTCTGCCGTGATAGCAAGGCACGTCGCCCCCAGGGTCGCACCACTTTCGTAACCACAAAGATGGCAAAGAACGCGGATGGCTCGATGGAACAAATCGTGCACAGCTTCGAAGCGCTTCTGCCAATTCGTCTCAGCCCGAATCTCATTAAAATACGCCGCGAATACAGCTCCATTCCTCTCCACAAGAGAGGAGCGATGTACCGTCATCGACTACCAAAGAACACGCACCCAAGGATTGGGTCACACGTACGTTACGAAGTAGACGATATCCAGCTTCGGTAATGCGTCGCACGCTCAAAAATCATGCAAAGGGGAACCATGGAAACCGCAATCTTCGGCCTGATTGGTGTTGTAGTCGGTGCACTCCTAACCATCTTCAAAGAATGGTGGTTCAAGGCAAGAGACAAGCGGAAAGATACGCAATATCTAGCAATTCTTATCGCCTCGATGCTAGAGCGCTTTTTAGCCGGATGCGCTGAAGTCGTTGGCGATGATGGCTTGTTCCACGGCCAGCCCGATAGCGATGGGAATAGGAGGACCCAAACCGTCCCACCTACCTTTGAGCCCTTATCCGCTGAGGTTGAATGGAAGGCTTTGCCAGCAAAGCTGATGAACGACTTGTTGAGCTTTCCGCTTGAAATTGAATCCGCAAAGGCAAAAATTCATAACGTTGGCGAGTTTGTTAGCGACCCGCCAGACTTTGAGGAATTTTTTCAAGAACGCCAGTATCAATATGCCCTTCTAGGCATACGTGCTTCTAAGTTGTCTGCAAGCCTTCGCTCTCATGCACACCTCCCATCCAGACCAACAGATGGCGATTGGAATCCAGTTGAGTACATGCGGTCACGGCTTGCAAAGATTGACCATGACCGAGAGGAATATGCGAAAGCCAACGCGCTTGCTTTCGCTTCACTTCAAACTGGCATAGAGAGCAGCCAACAGATGACCAACACCTAAGGACGAACATGCCCAAATATCAGGGAGTCATCGTCGATAAGTCGCTTCTTCAGGCCTGCCCACCTGAGCTTTTTGCAGAGACAGCGAAGAAGTATCAGCTTCTGATGCCTGATTCACCGTTCTACGAAATGCTATCGAATGAGGGATTTCGAGCTCGCTGCTTCAGGAAACCACCAGATGGTATACGTATGCCAGGTTTTCCAGCCTGCCCCTTAACGGTCAGGCATCCAGACCGCTGAAGTTCAGGTCCATATAGTAGGTCCGGAAGTGCTGCCCTACCGCCTTGCAGTACTGCGCAACCTCAATCCAGAAGGGTGCGACGTACACGTGGCGGATTGAGATGAAGTGCTCTCCATCGAAGCCCTCATCTAAACCTCCAAGACCGTAACGCTCCAGTGCTTCATAGCTTCGCCTAAGCTTCGCACGCGACATGTTGAGAGCAGTCCTCAGGTCCTCTGCTGGAATTGTCGTCTTATGGATTCCGATTTTCATCAGCCCATTGTCCTCGACAGTCAGCATTCGCTCCACTACAGCACCCAGAAAGATGCGGGTGTCGTGAGGCACGTTTTTATAGGTCTCAAGGTATTTCTGCACCTCACTCAGATACACCTTCTTCTCATCCTGGTTGTCTGAATTAAGGTATGGGGAGTCTGACTGCTTGTGCATCGCGTCCAAGTTCTTAGGCGGTATGAGCTCGTCGGACTGAGTCCAGTCCTTGAGCCCTTCCAGAATGGCCTTTTCCGGATTTTGAAAGCGCTGCTCGTGGTCCGCCTTCATCTTCCGCATCCTCTCGACGGTCCAGGCCTCTACGTCATTGGTCTTTTTGTGGTGCTTGTAGCAAAGCAGGACCAAATTTTCTGGATGGCGCCGCTGTTCGTTCGTCATCTTCGGATTGAAGCGCTCCCCACCCTCCTCTGCCCCTTCGATATGCGCCACCTGGGCGATGAACTCACCATCCGCATCAATGAGAAGATGGACGCAATCAGGGAAGGCGCACAGATTTCCGGACAATGCAAAGAGCTGACGAATCGTCGCCTTCGTAGGTGTAAGCCGTTTGGGCTCTTCTTTGCTCGTGCTCGTGCTCATGCCAAGTCCTAGTCCAGGGTCGAAAAGTCAAGAAGATTGAAGTATCTCGACGGATTGATGCCAAGTTTCCTCGCAAAGAGCACCAGCTCTATGAAGAAGGGGCAATCAGCCGCCCATCAATGTGGGGCTAAAAGTGGGGCTGTATTTTTACCAGAAACAAAAAAGCCACTGAAAACAGTGGCTTTAGTGTATTTGCTGGCGGAGAGAGTGGGATTCGAACCCACGGTAGGCTCACACCTACGGCAGTTTTCAAGACTGCTGCCTTAAACCACTCGGCCATCTCTCCATGAACTTTTGCTCGATGGTCGCCTTGCGCACTCCATCGGTTTATATCTTTAGCGCTGGCTAAGTGCCGCAGTTTATCAGGAACCTGGTGCGGGACGAACCGGGGTGTCTTTTTTCGAGAGGGCGATCAGGCAGCCGACGACGATGGCGATGGGAATGGCGGCGGCGAGCAGCGGAAACAGCAGCACCGGTTCGCGGCAGACCATGGGCACGATCTGTGTGGCGCTGGCCAGCGCCACGGTCCACAGGCGCCAGCGGCGGCTGTGGCGACCGAACCAAAAGCCAGCCAGCACCAGTATCAGGGCGGCAACGGAGAGGGTCAGGTCGAGCGTGGGCAGTTGCCATACCGTGGCGAAGGCGAGGCGCGTGCCGATGAACGACGCGAGCACGACGAGCAGGCAGATGCTGGTGACCTTTTCCACCTTGCTCCAGCGTCCCTGCGGCTGGCTGCTCGGCGTCGGGCCACTTTGCACCGGTGCGTTCATGCAATGCGATCCAGCCCGGCCATGTACGGGCGCAGCACCTCGGGCACGACGATCGAGCCATCGGCCTGCTGGAAGTTTTCCATCACGGCGATGAGGGTGCGGCCGATGGCGAGGCCGGAGCCGTTCAAGGTGTGCACGAGCTCGGGCTTGCCGGTGTCGGCGTTGCGCACGCGTGCCTGCAGCCGGCGCGCCTGGAAATCCTCGCAGTTGGAGCAGCTGGAGATTTCGCGGTAGGTCTGCTGGCTCGGCAGCCACACTTCGAGGTCGTAGGTTTTGGTCGACTGAAAACCCATGTCGCCGGTGCACAGCAGCAGCTTGCGATACGGCAGGCCGAGCTTCTGCAGCACGGTTTCGGCATGCCCGACCATTTCCTCGAGCTGGTCGTAGGAGTCGGCGGCGCGCGCCACCTGCACCATCTCGACTTTCTCGAACTGGTGCTGGCGGATCATGCCGCGCGTGTCGCGGCCATAGCTGCCGGCCTCCGCGCGAAAGCACAGCGAGTGCGCGGTGAAACGCAGCGGCAGCGCGTCGGCATCCTGGATGGTGTCGCGCACCAGGTTGGTCAGCGACACTTCGGCCGTGGGGATCAGGTAACGCGTGGTCTCACCGATCTCGGTGGCGAACAGGTCGTCCTTGAACTTCGGCAGCTGGGTGGTGGCCAGCATGCTTTCGGCATTGACGATCACCGGCACGTTGCATTCGAGATAGCCGTGCTCGCCGGTGTGCAGGTCGAGCATGAACTGGCCGAGCGCGCGGTGCAGGCGCGCCAGCTGGCCGCGCAGTACGGTGAAGCGCGCGCCGGACAGTTTGGCGCCGGCATCGCCATCGAGCCAGCCGTGCTTTTCGCCGAGTTCGACGTGATCCTTCACCGCGAAATCGAACGTCGCCGGCGTGCCCCAGCGGCAGACTTCGAGGTTGTCGCTCTCGTCCTTGCCGATCGGTACGGACGCATGCGGAATATTGGGGATGACCAGCGAGATGCCGGACAGCTTGGCCTGCACGTCGGCCAGCGCCTGCTCGTTGGCCTTGAGCTTGTCGCCGATGCCGGCGACCTCGGCCATCAGCGGCGCCACGTCTTCGCCCTTGCCCTTCGCCTGGCCGATCGCCTTGGAACGCGTGTTGCGCAGGTTCTGCAGATCCTGCGTTTCGGTGGACAGCTGCTTGCGGGTGTTTTCCAGCGCCTCGATTTCGGATACGTCGAGCGCGTAGCCGCGCGTTTCCTTCAGGCGTGCGGCGGTTTCGGCGAGGCGCGAACGCAGCAGTGCGGGATCCAGCATGATCGAGTCCAGAATGAGGCTTGAGCAGTGAATTATCGCCGCCGGGTGGCAATACCCGCAATGACGATCGCTCAAGCCGCGTGGCTACTTGCCGCGCGCCTGCGCCCTTGCGGCGCGCAGAGCCAGCAGCTTTTCGCGCAGCTGCAGCTCCAGCCCGCGCTCGACTGGCTCGTAGAACACGCTGCCGGCCAGCTCGTCGGGCAGGCACTGCTGATCGAGCGCGATGCCGCCTTCGGCGTCGTGGTCGTATTGGTAGCCCTTGCCGTAGCCCAGGCCTTTCATCAGCTTGGTCGGCGCGTTGCGCAGGTGCATCGGTACTTCGAGCGTGCCCTGCTCTTTGATCGCGGCCCGCGCCTTGTTGTAGGCCATATAGGCCGCGTTGCTCTTGGGTGCGATGGCCAGCCAGATCGCCAGCTGCGCCAGCCCCAGCTCGCCCTCGGGGCTGCCCAGGCGCTCGTAGGTGTCCCACGCGTCCAGCGCCATGCGCCAGGCGCGTGGCTCGGCCAGGCCCACGTCCTCGACCGCCATGCGCGTCATGCGACGGGCCAGGTACAGCGGATCGACGCCGCCGTCGAGCATGCGGCACAGCCAGTACACCGCCGCGTCGGGGTCGGACGAGCGTACGGATTTGTGCAGCGCCGAGATCTGGTCGTAGAACTGCTCGCCCTGCTTGTCGAAGCGGCGCGTGCGGTCGGCCAGCACCTGGCTCAGGGTGGCGTCGTCGATTCTGCCTTTTTCGGCGAGCTCAGCCGCGATTTCCAGCAGGGTCAGCGCGCGGCGCACGTCGCCGTCGGCGGCTTGCGCGATGGAATCGAGCGAGCTATCGGCCACCTGCAGGTGCTGATCGCCGAGGCCGCGCTCGGTATCTCGCAGCGCGCGCTTGAGAGCAGCGACAATGTCGTCTTTCGAAATCGGCTCCAGCACGTGCACGCGGCAGCGCGACAGCAGCGCGGAGTTCAGCTCGAACGAGGGGTTTTCGGTAGTGGCACCGATAAAGATGATCACGCCTTTTTCGATGTGCGGCAGAAAGGCGTCCTGCTGGGTCTTGTTGAAGCGATGCACCTCGTCGACAAAGAGCACGGTCTGCCGCCCCTGGGCGAAATTCACCTCGGCTTCGGCCAGCGCCTTGCGCACGTCCGGCAGGCCGGAAAGCACGGCGGAAATCGCGCGGAAATCCGCGTCGGCATAGCGCGCCACCAGCAGCGCCAGCGTGGTCTTGCCGCAGCCGGGCGGCCCCCAGAGCACCATCGAGTGGACCTTGCCGGCTTCCAGCGCGCGGCGCAGCGCTTTGTCCGCTGCGACGAGGCGCTGCTGGCCGACGATCTCGTCGAGACTGCGCGGACGCATGCGCTCGGCCAGCGGCTTGAGCGCATCGGATTCAGGAAACAGGCCGGCGGTGGGCGTGGTGTTGGAGCGAGGCATCGGCCGATGATACGACATGCCCCGTCAGGCGCCGGTGTGGGCCTCGCGCCGCATGGTGGACTGCCGATAGATGCCGTAACCGAGCCCGCACAGGCCGGTGAGTGTGGCCGGTATCAGCAGCGTGCGCTCTTGCATGACGCGAAACAGCAGTGCGCCGACAATGCCGCCAAACAAAAAACAACCCGCCACCAGCAGGCAGACGCGGATCCGCAGCGTGTCCACCTCCAGCCCGCGCAGGCGTTGGCCGAGGTAGATGCCCAGATCGGTGAAAATGCCGGACACGTGAGTGGTACGAAACACCATGCCGCTGTACGTGCTGGCCATGCCGTTCTGCAGCCCGCACGCCATCGATGCGAAGTACAGGCCCAGCGGATGCTGCGCCACCAGCAGCGGCACCGCGGCAAACAACAGCATCGATTCGAACACCAGCGCCACGCCGTAGCGCCGGCCCAGCTTGAGCGTGCTCTGCTGCACGATCAGGCCGCTGAGCGTGGCACCAATGACAAACGCCGCGATCGACAGCACCCAATGCAGCGCCTCGCCGCCGTCGCCGGTGGCCACGGCGATGCCGAGCAGGCTGGTGGAACCGGTCAGATTGCTGATCGACTGGTGCCGAAAGCCCATGTAGCCGGCGGCGTTGATCACCCCGGCGATGAAAGCGAGCACGCCACCGCCGATCCACGCCCAGGTCTGCAACTGACGCAGCACAGGCACGATCGGGCTCAGTCTTTCAGCGGCTGGGTGGTGATTACCGGCGCATCGCCGATCACGTCGGTGCCCTTCGGCGGCACGAAGTTGAAGGTGGTCGCAGGCACTGCCGCGTTACGCTGCCAGCCGGAGAAGCGGATATCGGTGGTGGCGCCGAGCTGATCGCGAAACGTCATGCGCGCCAGGCCGTTGGCGTCGAAGCCGAGGTCGGCATAGTCGAACTGCGGGTCCTTGCTGGTGGAGGTGAGCCGCAGCCACTGCAGGCCGTCGCGTTCGCCCTGCTCGCTCACCTTGAAGTTCTTGTCGATCTGCTTGACGTCGGTGAGCACGGTCAGCGGGCTGTGCGCCTCTTCGCTGCTCTGCACGCGCACGGTGACCTGCTCGAGCTCGGGATCGTAGATCCACACCCGGCTGCCGTCGGCGACGATGGTCTGCTTGTACGGCGTCAGCGTGTCCCAGCGAAATTCGCGCGGCGCTTCCAGCGCGAGGGTGCCGGCGCTGGTCTTGGTGGACTTGCCGTTGATATCGGTCAGCGACTGGTTGAACTGCCCGGTCAGCGAATGCAGGTTCTGCGCAAACGCGTCCAGCCGCGCGCGCGCCGCACCAGCCGGTTCCGCGTGGGCCGCACACACGCCCAAAGCGAGAGCGGCGGTGGATAGAAGAAGGGTCAGGCGCTTCATGGAATTTCCTGCAACGATAGGTGGATGCGTCGACGCGCAGTTTGCGCAGCGGCGACTTAATGGCAGCTAGTCTAAGACCGCAGACCCGGTGCCGATACACGCTCGACCTGCCGAGGCATTGAACTCATGACGCGTCACCTCGTTGTCAGCCGGACCGTTCACAGTAACTTTCCCACCGCTTGCGCAAGCTTTCCCCATGAATGACCAAACCACGAAACACCCTGAAATCTGGCTGATCCGCCACGGCGAAACCGAGTGGAGCCTGTCCGGACAGCACACCGGCCGCACCGATATTCCGCTGACCGAGAACGGCCGGCGCCAGGCCGAAGCGCTGCGGCCGGTGCTGGCGCAGCAGCCGTTCGACCGGGTGCTGTGCAGCCCGCTGACCCGCGCCCAGGACACCTGCCGCCTGGCGGGCCTCGGTGCTCAGATGGAACTGGAACCGCGCCTGCTGGAGTGGAATTACGGCATCTACGAAGGCCGCAAGACGCAGGACATCCGCCAGGAAACGCCGGGCTGGTCGGTGTGGGATTTGCCGATGCCCGAAGGCGAGGACGTGGCGGCGATCCAGCGGCGCGCCGAGTCCCTGATCGGCCACCTGCTGACGCTGGACGGGCGTATCGCCCTGTTTGCCCATGCGCATATCCTGCGCGTGCTGGCCGGCTGCTGGATGGCCGACGATGCCCGCCTGGGTGCGCATCTGGTGCTCGGCACCGCATCGATCAGCAAGCTCGGCTTCGAACGCGACGAACGCGCGATCACGCAGTGGAACGCGCTGCACCACTGATCGCCAAACACCCTGCCCTCATCGCAAGACATGCCCATGCAACCTATCCGTACCGGCCTGATCGGCTACGGCGCCGCCGGCGCCACGTTCCATGCGCCGCTGATCGCGGTGGAGCCGCGCCTGCAGCTGGCGCGCATCGCGAGCAGCCGGCGCGACGCTATCGCCCGTGCTTTTCCCGAGGTGCACATCGATGACTCGCCCGAAGCGCTGATCGAAAGCGCCGAGGTCGATCTCGTCGTTATCGCCACACCCAACGAAACCCACTACCCGCTCGCGCTGGCTGCGTTGCGGGCCGGCAAGCATGTGGTGATCGACAAGCCATTTGCGGTGACGGTGGCGCAAGCGGAAACGCTGGTTGCGGAATCGGAAAAGCGCGGCCTGAGGCTGAGCGTATTTCAGAACCGGCGCTGGGACGGCGACTTCCTCACCGTTGCCGATCTGATCCATCGCGACGTGCTCGGTTCGATCAATTATGTCGAATCGCATTTCGACCGCTTTCGTCCCGCCATCAAGCAAGGCTGGCGTGAACAGGCCAAGCCCGGCTCCGGCGTCTTCGTCGACCTGGGCGCGCATCTGATCGATCAGGCGCTGCAGCTGTTCGGAATGCCGGAGGCAGTCACCGCGGACATCGCGATCCAGCGCGAGCAGGCTCAGATCGACGATTATTTTCATGTCGTGCTTCGCTACGGCCGGCGCCGGGTGGTGCTGCACGCCTCGATGCTGGCCGCGGCACCCGGCCCGCGCTTCACGGTGCACGGTTCGCTGGGCAGTCTGATCATCACCGGCCTCGACGGACAGGAAGCCGCCCTCAAGGCAGGCAAGACGCCGAGCGGCAGCAACTGGGGCAGCAGCACATACACCTCGACAGCCGTGCTCACGCGCGCCGATGAAGATGAAAAAGAAAACATCGAGGTCGCTGCAGGCAACTACCCCTGCTTCTACCGCGGCATGGCCGCCGCCATCGCCGACGAAGGCGACGTGCCGGTGTCGCCGCGCCAAGCACTCGACGCCATGCGCATCATCGAGCTGACGCAGCGCAGTGCCAGCGAAGGCCGAACGATCGCTTTGCCGTAAATCGCGCGAACGCTACAAGCCAGTCGGCCTGCCCTCATCTAAACGAAATGGCCGCGCATGGACGCTTTGGATAGCGTCCATGCACGAATCCACACGATCAGTTCTTCGGCGGCGGCGGCGCCAGCACTTCGCGGTTGCCGTTGTGCTGGGGTGCGCTGACGACGCCGTCGGCCTCCATCTGTTCGACCAGTCGGGCGGCACGGTTGTAGCCGATGCGCAGATGGCGCTGCACGCCGGAGATCGACGCGCGGCGGGTCTGCGTGACGATGGCGACCGCCTTGTCGTACAGCACGGTTTCGGCGTCGCCGCCGCCTTCTTCGCCGTCCTGCGGCAGGCCGGAGTCGTTGATGAACTTGCCGTCGCTGGTCGCCTGCACTTCTTCCAACACGCCTTCGATGTACTGCGGCGCGCCCTGCGATTTCAGCCACGCGACGACCTGATGCACCTCGTGGTCGTCCACGAAAGCACCGTGCACGCGCTCGGGCGTGGCCGTGCCCGGCGGCAGGTAAAGCATGTCGCCGTGACCCAGCAGCGCCTCGGCGCCGGACTGGTCGAGAATGGTGCGCGAGTCGATCTTGCTGGAAACCTGGAAGGCGATGCGCGTGGGGATATTCGCCTTGATCAGGCCGGTAATCACGTCGACCGACGGACGCTGCGTGGCGAGTATCAGATGCACGCCGGCGGCACGCGCCTTCTGCGCCAGTCGCGCGATCAATTCTTCGACCTTCTTGCCGACGATCATCATCATGTCGGCGAACTCGTCGATGATGATGACGATGTACGGCAGCGGCTCCAGCTGCTCGGCGGCGAGGTTGGGCATTTCTGGGTTGGGCCGGAACAGCGGATCGAGCAGCGGCTGGCCGGCGTTCTCGGCGTCCTTTACCTTTTTGTTGAAACCGCCGAGGTTGCGCACGCCCACCGCCGCCATCAGCTTGTAGCGGCGCTCCATTTCGGCAACGCACCAGCGCAGCGCGTTGGCCGCCTCCTTCATGTCGGTGACCACCGGCGCCAGCAGATGCGGGATGCCCTCGTACACCGAGAGCTCCAGCATCTTCGGGTCGATCATGATCATGCGCACGTCTTTCGAGCTGGCCTTGTACAACAGGCTCAGCACCATCGCATTGACCGCCACCGATTTGCCCGAGCCGGTGGTGCCAGCCACGAGCAGATGCGGCATCTTGGCCAGATCCACCACCACGGGCTTGCCGCCGATGTCCTTGCCCAGCGCCAGCGCCAGCGGCGACTTCAGCTGGTCGTACTTGTCCGAGCGCAGAATCTCCGACAGATAGACGATCTGCTTGTTGGTATTGGGGATTTCCAGGCCAATGACGTTTTTGCCCGGAATCACGTCGACCACGCGCACGCTGACCACGGACAGGCCGCGGGCGATGTCCTTGTCCAGGCTCGACACCTGCGAACCGCGCACGCCGGCGGCCGGCTCCATCTCGAAGCGGGTGATCACCGGGCCCGGATAGGCGCCGACGACCTTCGCCTCGATCTTGAAGTCCTTGAGCTTGAACTCGACCTGGCGCGAAAGCACTTCGAGCGTCTCTTCTGAATAGCCCGGCCCCTGCGGCGGCGCCTCGTCCAGCAGCGACAGCGGCGGCAGCTCGCCCGGCGTGGCCGCTCCCGCAAACAGCGGAATCTGCGTTTCCAGTTTGGCTCGCTCGCTCTTCGCTACCGGCGCTGGCGGCGACTCGATGCGCACGGGCTCGCGATTGGCCTGCTTGACCGCGTCGGCCTTCTTCACCACGTCGCGCTCGGTGCGGGCCTGGCGTGCCGCCATGGCCTGCGGCGCTTCGCGCATCTTGCCCTTGAACCAGCCGGCCAGACGCAGCACGGCCTGACCGGTCCAATCCATCAGCTTGAACCACGACAGCCCCGTGGCCAGCGTCACGGCCACCAGAAACAGCGCCAGCAGCAGCAGCGGCGCACCCTTGTCCAAAGCTTGCGAAAGAGGACGCCCCACCCAAAGGCCGATGATGCCGCCGGCGCCCTGCGGCGGTACGGGATCGTCGCCAAAGTTGAGATACAGCAGCGCGGGGCCGGTGATGAAAAAGAAGACCGAGCCGATCAGCCGCAGCGAGGGCTCCCACGCGTGCACGCGGCGCTCGCCGCGCTGGCGCAGCACCTGCACGCCCAGCAACAGCAGCAGCAGCGGAAAGCAGTAGGCGACGTAGCCAAAGATCCAGCGCAGCAGATCGGCGATATGCGCACCGAACGTGCCGCCGAAGTTCTGCACGATGTTGATCTGGCTCGCGTTGGTCCAGCTCGGATCGCGGGCGTCGTAGCTGAGCAGGCAGACCAGCAGATACAGCGCCAGCGGCATCAGCAGCAGGGCGCCTGCTTCACGCAGCCGGCGCTTCAGCTCCTCGCTGAGGCCTTCCTTGGGTTGCTGTTTTGCGGTTGCAATGCGCGCCACCTTGGAAGGCTTCCCTTTCGCGGACTTGCTCAGAGCATACCCTGCAATGCCGGATGCACCAGCTTGCCGCCGTCGATATTGATGCCGCCGCTCAGCGGCGCAAACTCGCGCCACTCGTTGCCGGCCGCCAGACGCTGCACGTACGGCAGGATCGCCGCCGAGATCGCCACCGACGAAGTCTGCGGCACCGCGCCCGGCATATTGGTGACGCAGAAATGCGTCACGCCGTGCACGTCATAGGTCGGCTCTTTCCAGGTCGTGGGCTTGGAGGTTTCGAAGCAGCCGCCCTGGTCGATCGAAATATCCACCAGCACGCTGCCCGGTTCCATGGTCTTGACCATCGCTTCGGTGACCACGCGCGGCGCCTTGGCGCTGGGGATCAGCACGGCACCGACGACGATGTCGGCGTTGCGCACTTCTTCGGCCACGGACGACTCGTAGGCGTACAGCGCGGTGACGTTCGGGCCCATCGCCATCATTTCGGCGAGGCGATCCTGACGCTTGTCGAACACCACCACGTTGGCACCGGCCGCAGCAGCGAGCGCGGCGGCGTTGCCACCGGCCGCACCGGCGCCCAGCACAACGACCTTGCCGCGCGGGGTGGAGGCCATGCCGCCGAGCAGTTTGCCCTTGCCGCCCTGCGGACGATGCAGCAGCGTGGTACCGATCTGGGTGGCGATGCGGCCGGCGATCACCGACATCGGCAGCAGCAGCGGCAGCGCGCCGTTTTCTTCCACCGACTCGAACGCCACGCCGGTCAGGCCGATATCCAGCAGGCTATTGGTCAGCGCCGGCTCGGCGGCCAGATGCAGGTAGCAGAACAGCAGGTGGTGCTTCTTCAGCAGAGCGAGATCGCCGGCCACCGGCTCCTTCACCTTGACGATCAGCTCGCCGGCTTCGTACAGCGCCGCGGCGTCGGCCACGATCTTGATGCCGGCGCTGCTGTAGGCCTCGTCGGAAAAGCCGCTTTTCAGGCCGGCACCGGCCTGGATGAATACCTCGTGGCCGCGGCGCACGAGATCGGCGGCGGCGGCGGGCACCAGGGCGACACGACCTTCGAGGGTCTTGGTTTCGGAGGGGATACCGATACGCATGGGAGGCAGTCCTGTGGTTGTCATGGCAGGCGCTGGGGATGGGCGCCGGATGGGGTTGAATTCGGTGTGGATCTTTGGGTTAAGCGTGTTCCGTTGCCGCAGTGCTTGAATCGTGGGCCGGCGTTCCCCATCCTTGCGGACGGAAAGCAGTCATTCCAGACCGTTCGAAGGACGGCAACCGGAATGACGCGAACGACTATCAAGCTGCGATCAAAGCGTCCAGCAAACCGAAGGATTATACCCATGAGCACCGCCACCAAACACAGCCGTCTGCTGATCCTCGGTTCCGGCCCCGCCGGCTATACCGCTGCGGTGTACGCCGCGCGCGCCAACCTCAAGCCGACCATGATCACCGGCCTGCAGCAGGGCGGCCAGCTGATGACCACGACCGAGGTGGACAACTGGCCCGGCGACGTGGAGGGTTTGCAGGGGCCGGATCTGATGAAGCGCATGGCCGAACACGCCGAGCGTTTCCACACCGAAATGATCTTCGACCACATCCACTCGGTGGATCTGCAGCAGCGCCCGTTCGTGCTGAAGGGCGATTCGGGCACCTACACCGCCGACGCGCTGATCGTGACCACCGGCGCTACGGCCAAATATCTCGGTATTGCCTCGGAAGAGAAGTTCAAGGGCCGCGGTGTGTCCGCCTGCGCCACCTGCGACGGCTTCTTTTTCCGCGAGCAGGACGTGGTGGTGATCGGCGGCGGCAACACCGCTGTCGAAGAGGCGCTGTACCTGTCCAATATCGCGAAAAAGGTTTATCTGA
The DNA here is from genome assembly GCF_014200755.1 of Rhodanobacter sp. ANJX3. Lineage (GTDB taxonomy): Bacteria > Pseudomonadota > Gammaproteobacteria > Xanthomonadales > Rhodanobacteraceae > Rhodanobacter. The sequence goes on from NZ_JACHCM010000001.1 coordinate 640,690, forward strand.
TCCATCGCCGCGACAAGCTGCGCGCGGAGAAGATCATGCAGGACAAGCTGTTCGAGAAAGCCGCCGCCGGCAAGATCGAGCTGGTCTGGAATTCGGGCATCGATGAAGTGCTGGGCGATGACTCCGGCGTCACCGGCGTGCGCGTGAAGGACATCGACACTGGCGCCACCCGCGAGATCGAGGCCACCGGCTTCTTCGTCGCGATCGGCCATACGCCGAACACCGGCATCTTCGACGGCCAGCTCGAGATGCACGACGGCTACATCAAGATTCACAGCGGCCTGAACGGCATGGCTACATCGACCTCGGTGCCCGGCGTGTTCGCCGCCGGCGACGTCGCCGACCACGTCTATCGCCAGGCCATCACCTCGGCCGGCTTCGGCTGCATGGCGGCACTCGACGCCGAGCGCTGGCTGGATCAGCAGAACCTGATCGGCTGAGTTCGCCCGTGCGTACCGGCGTCGCGCTGGACGGTTCATTGATCAACGCTGTCGTAGAGTAGATTGATGAGCGAACTTCGCGTGCTCGACAATCTGGCCAGCGTCGACGCCGCGCAGTGGGATGCGCTGATCGACGACGGCAACCCGTTCGTCAGCTACGCCTTTTTGCGCGGCATGGAAGAGCACGGCTGCCTGCGGCGCGACTACGGCTGGCAAGCGCATCATCTGGTCATCGTCGATGGCGACCGGCTGATCGCCGCCGCGCCGGCGTATCTGAAAAGCAACTCGCACGGCGAATTCGTATTCGACTTCGCCTGGGCCAACGCCTTCGAGCGCGCCGGCGGCGACTACTACCCCAAGCTGCTGTGCGCCGCGCCCTACTCGCCCGTGCCTGGACCGCGGCTGCTCGCGCGTAGCGAGGAAACCAAAAAGCTGCTGGTCGCCGCGCTGGTCGCCGAAACCGAACGGCTCGGGCTGTCGTCGGTGCACGTCAATTTTCTGCTGGAGACCGACCTGCCCGCGTTCGACGAACGCTGGCTGCAGCGCTTCGACTGGCAGTTTCACTGGCACAACCGCGGCTACCGGCATTTCGAGGCGTTTCTCACCGGCCTCACCGGCAAGAAGCGGAAAAACATCCGGCAGGAGCGCCGTCAGGCCAGCGAATCCGGCCTGCAGATCGCGATGGAAGCCGGCAGCACGATCGGCGAAGGCGACTGGCGCGAGCTGCATGCGCTGTACGAAACCACCTTCGACATGAAGGGCAACCACGCGGCGATGACGCTGCCGTTTTTCCGGCATCTCGGTCGCACTCTGGGTGACCGCGTGCAGGTCGCCACCGCGCGCATGGAGGGCCGCATCGTGGCGATGGCGCTGTTCATGGTCGGCAACAGCACGCTGTACGGCCGCTACTGGGGCAGCCTGGTCGAGGTGCAGGGGCTGCACTTCGAGCTGTGCTATTACCTCGGCATCGAGTTCTGCATCGCCAATCGACTGCAGACCTTCGAGCCCGGCGCACAGGGCGAGCACAAAATGGCCCGCGGCTTTCTGCCCACCCGCACGCACTCGCGCCACTACCTGATGAACGAGAGCTTCGATACCGCGGTACGCAACGCGCTGGTGCACGAGGCACGCTCGCGCGAGGCTTACTACGATGAGCTGATGGAGCATTCGCCGTACGCTGCGACTCCGGCTCAACCATGATCGTTCTGCCACGGCTGCATGCCGGCATCGACGAATCGTTTCCCCACCCGCGGCATGCGCTGCATGAGCCCAACGGACTGCTGGCCTTCGGCGGCGATCTATCCGCGGAACGCTTGCTCGATGCTTATCGCCACGGCATCTTTCCCTGGTTCAACGAGGGCGAACCGATTCTGTGGTGGTCGCCCGATCCGCGCTGCGTGTTTCGCACCGATGCCCTGCACGTCAGCCGGCGCACGCGGCGCTCGCTGGCGAGCTGCGGTTGGACCGTGACTGTCGATCACGCCTTCGATCGGGTCATTCACGGCTGCGCCGGCGCGCGCGCCAACGAGCGCGGTACCTGGATAAGCCCCGACATGATGCAGGCCTATCAAACGCTGCATGATCGTGGCGACGCGCACAGCGTGGAAATCTGGGATGACGTGCATCTGGTCGGCGGCATCTACGGCGTCGCCGTCGGCAAGCTGTTCTGCGGCGAGTCGATGTTCAGCGCGGTCAGCGGCGGCTCGAAAGCCGCGCTGATCGCGCTGTGCGCCCTGCTGGCGGAACGCGGCTATCCGCTGCTGGATGCCCAGGTGACCAATCCGCACTTGGTCAGCATGGGCGCCATCGACATGCCGCGCGAGGCATTTCTCGCACGAGTCGAAGCGCTGTCCGCGATCGACGTACCGTCGGGAGCTTGGCGCGACGCCAAGCCATCGTTCCTGACGTGAGCGCAGCTCAGTTCAGTTCGTCGGGATCGGGACCCAGCCGGTTGCCGCCATCGAGACCGTTGATCTTCTTCAGCTGATCGCTGCTCAGCTCGAAGTCGAACACATCGAAATTCTCCTCGATGCGCGAGGGCGTTTCCGACTTCGGTATCACCATATGGCCCAGCTGCAGATGCCAGCGAATGATGACCTGCGCAGCCGTCTTGCCGTGGGCGTCGGCCACGTCCTTGATGATTTTGTTCTTCAGCAGATCACCGCCCTGGCCCAGCGGGCTCCACGCTTCGGTGACGATGCCCTTAGACTTGTTGAAGCCGGCCACGTCCACCTGCGCGAAATCCGGGTGCAACTCGATCTGATTGACCGCAGGTACGACGCCGGTCTCCTCGATCACCTTGTCCAGATGCTTCGGCTGGAAGTTGGAGACGCCGATCGACTTGATCCGGCCCTCGTCACGCAGGCGGATAAACGCCTTGAACGTCTCGACGTATCGGTCCTTGGCCGGGCACGGCCAATGAATCAGATACAGATCGACGTAATCGAGCTTGAGCTTGTCCATGCTGGCATCGAAGGCTTTCAGCGCCGCATCGAAACCCTGATCGCCGTTCCACAACTTGGTGGTGACGAAGATATCGCTGCGCGGCAGGCCGGAGTTGCGCACTGCCTCGCCCACACCCTTCTCGTTCTTGTAGAACGCCGCGGTGTCGATCGAGCGGTAGCCCGCTTTGAGGGCGTTGGAGACCGCTTCGTTCGCCTTGTCACTTTCAATTTGGTATACGCCGAAGCCAAGCTGCGGCGCGTAGACGCCGTCGTTGAGCTTCAACAGGGATTGCTTGTCGGTCATGCGGTGTAGCTCCCATCGTGTTCGAAAAAACGAGGGAGCCACCTTGCACTACCCGCCCCTGAAAGCGACGTGATCAATCCGTTCGCGAGGCGTAATGGGTCGCGACTTGTTATCAAAACAGTAAAAGGCCGCTCAACATCAACAAAAACCGCGCAACCAGCCATTCGCCATATCAAACAGCGAGATGCCGCCTATTTTGTTTGCGCTTAAAGAACGAGAGCACCTTTGGTATTCAATTTCTCATTCATCCAAAAGTTTGAGTCTGCATATTTACGGAAGATATCGGGCGGCAATACGGTTGCGCGCTCAACAAACTCCACTCGTCGCTTCACGGTATGCAGGCCAGGCATGCCGAATCGGTGATCGAACTCATCCTCCTCGTAGGCCACATTCTCGAAATCGTGGGGAAATGGCTGTTCACCCAATGCACGGTACAAACGCTCCATCGTCTGCGCCGGCTCCCGTGCCAATGACTCGTAACGCAGCACTATGAGCTTGTTCGCATTCTCCCCAAACCATGCCTCCCGCAAAGAACTCCAAGCCAAGCCGATCAGACCAGTGCCCCAATCCATCAAATTGTCGACGCGTCCGTACACATTGCGCACGGACTTGTTGTTAAAAAGATTGGATACGTGCGCAGGGTTACGCCGCACCATTTTTTCAACGCTGTCGATCACCCAAGGCACATCTCTCACGCAGCAAATCACTCTAGCGCTAGGGAACAGCTTATCGACCAAGGCCAGCTTCGCCGTCCACGATCGATTGGTATCGAACACGACCTGAGCCTGACGCGCGGGATCGAGATGATGGTAAGACCAAAAAAGTGCTTGAAGTATGCGATAGCGCCGCTCGTCAGAAAAGAATGGCGCAAACTCGGCGCTGCCACTCATCCTTGGCAATACGGCTGAAAACAACGAGCAGATCGGACTGGTGATCGCCGCGTTAAAGCGTGGGTTCTGCCGCAATAAGGCCGACAGTAGCGTCGACCCCGACCGCGGCAACCCCGATATCAAATGAACAGTCGATGTGGACAAGTGAATTACGCCAACTGTGCGGGGTGAGAGGACATATGGGGCGTTGCCGCCAGCGAGACTGCGCTGTGATGCCATGCCGGTATCGGTGGTTCGAAGGTATCCCATCCGCCATCACCCGCATCGAACGAGGCCATCGCCTGCACCAGTTGATGCAACTGAGCTATCTGCCCATCGTTTTGGCTGGAAGGCACGACTCTGCTTTGGGCGGAAGATTTGAGGTTGTCTTTGGCTGATGTCGGCGTATAGCCATAAAGCCCTTGAATATTGGCAATGTCCGCAGTATCGAGCGTCTGGTTAGTGGATCCCAATACGGCGTTCATGATTGATCCGGCGACATCGGTATCCGCCAGACCGAGCGCATGACCAATCTCATGCAGCGCCACCTGCTCGAACGTAGCGTCCGTTGAGGTATACGCTAGCGCGCCGCTTGTGTTTGTCGTCAACGGTACCTGGCTGGGATCTTCCAGCTCGACCTGCACACCGGCATTCAGATTGGCGCCCTTGGTGCTGTAACGAGTCTGACCGATTTCGTTCGTGGCGGCCGTGTCGAGATCGCTGAAGCCTACTTCTATATCGGCTGACGCTCCTGCTGCCACCTCCTCAAACTTGAAACCCGAGGCCTTTGCCCACGTCTGGAATGCTTGCTCGACAGCCGCCTGCTCGCCGTTATCGGTAATCGCGTCACTATAGTCCCCAGACGCGTTGGCGAAACTCCACGTAATGACTTTATCGGTCCATGACGCACCCTCGTACACACTGCCAGTACGCTCGGCAGCAGCAATTCGCACGGCACTAGGATCCTTGCTGCCATATCGGGTAAGACCGTCGTAATAGCCATCTCCGCCACCGCCGTACCCGTATCCGCCGTTGAAGTATCCGCCACCGTCCTGATCGAGACTCGGATCAGACCAATCATTTCCCGAGCCGCTGAATACGTCACCCGCATCAGATCCCTGGAAAATCGCCGAGCTATCGTCCGCCGTAAGGGAGATATCCGTGCCATCGACATTGAAAGTATCTCCGCTTCCACCGTCGATCACATCGTTGCTGCCCGTAATAGTTACATCCTGGTTATCGCCCACAGTAATGGTCGTATTACTCGCCGTAATGTCGTTGCCGTTGCCTGCGAGCGAGAACGAACCACCATTAGCCGAAATCACTGAGTCGTAGCCAATGATCGACTCGTTGGTATCGCCCTGGGTGAGCGTGATGGAGGCGTCGTAACCCAGATTGAGGCTGACCCCCGAGCCGTTGACGGTTGCGCTCGAGTAACCGCCAAACGTGACGTCGCTGCCGCTGTTGTCGGCCACATTGAGCGTTTCGCCGGTACCGTCGATGCTGGTCTGCGACCCCGCGCT
>NZ_JACHCM010000001.1:646366-1058883 GCF_014200755.1 Rhodanobacter sp. ANJX3
TTGATCGTCGCGTTGCTGTAGTAACCGCTGAGCGCGTCGGTGCTTCCCGCTGCCGCATCGCTGCCGTTGGCGTCCAGGTTCCAGTTTACCGACGCGCCGTAGCCGAGGTTGACGCTCGCGCCGGCACCGTTGACCGCGCCGCTCGAGTAACCGCCAAACGTGACGTCGCTGCCGCTGTTGTCAGTTAGGTTGAATGTTTCACCAGTATCACCCGAAGCAGCGTCGATCGTACCGCCTGTGGCGGTGACGGTGTTGTTGTTGCCTTGTATGGTCAAAGAATCCTGATTGACAGATACCTCATCATCGACACCATTAATATTTATTGAAGGCGTCAAGTCATTATTAAAATAAAGATCAGCATTCGATACGTCAGCATCAATCTGATCGTCAGATTGGTTCGATTGAAAAAAATTGTTGGCATTTGTAGAACTAAGAGGACTGAGTCCATCTACAACGCCGTATCCTTGGAAAACTCCAGAAGAACTAAAACTAAAAAAAGTTGTTGAACTATCTGCAGCGTTACTTATCGCACATGACGTCATTCCACCACAGTTAAATCCCGCATCGACCAACTGTTGCATAACGTCGTCAGTAGTTAACAAGTTACTGTTACCAGAAGACGGACTAGGGTTATTCAACTCAAGATCGCTAGTATTTATGCTAACCGTATGATTATTTGATTCTTGCTCTGCCACATTAAGATCATATGCCGTATCCTTGTCAAGATAAGTAACGTCACTGGGATACCCAGAAGGCTGCAAGGAAGCGAACGAAGCACCGGCAGCCTGAATATTCTGATCGCTTGAAGCGATATGACCATTCGCATCAAAGGCTCCGTAATTTATACTTCCATCCGAATTATAGATGATACTTTCTACTGTTGAAAGATATCCGTAATTATTAATAGCCGAATTAATGACAATCTGATTTACTTGACCACCGTTTGCTGCCGCTGCAATATCCACCGCAGAATTAAAACCGCTAATCGCCGCTGAACCCTCATCGCCCAGGTTTGCAGTAACATTATCTTCGATAATGGAATCAAGCTCCGATGCATTCCCTGCCTCAGATGAAGCGGCAGCTGCAAATTGGCTATCGGCATTTGCAATGCCAGGCGCATCTAACGCGTGCTGCATTTCGTGACCAAAAAAAGATGCGATGTCCTCGCTTTGCAATTGAGCGTTTGATTGTACTGCTTGCGAAAAAAGCTGGTTCGCCACAAAGTTCGAGCCAAGAATCATCGAGTCGCTCAACGGGTCGTAAGCACCAGAGTTATAGTTAAGAGTCGATCCGGGAGGATTGGAGTAGTTAGTGTCGTAAGTAAAAGATTTCAGCAAATTTTGCGACTGAGACTGATTGATTTCATTGATAGCTGTTGGCGAAGAAAGTAAATCGTTATAAATAGTATTGAAATCGTTCACCAAAGTAATATTCCCAGACATCGCTGATTGAAGAGCGCCAAACATCTTATTGACGTCATCATTAAACGCTGGATTATTGGGAGGTATCGATGGAGGCGTCGTCGCAGGAGCTGCATCATTGGGGCCAGCCTCGGACATCGCATTGATATCTTGAACATTAATTGACATAAATATCTACCTGAGTATTTGGGAAAATTATTTATATTTAATTAGATAAAATAATGCCTGGTTGTAGACAAACGGAGGAGCGACCTACCTTATTTGCCTTGCGCCTCATATCTGAAGCATACCAACCGCGTTAACATTTATTTTTCAAGATTCCCATCGATTTGAATGAAAGTGATGCAGCCGTCTTCAGGCTTTACAGATTCGCGATATTTCGACTGATTGTATGTCCCTGTATACGCCAAAGCGATATGCGCACCTTTTTTCACGAACGTAATGTGATTGGGATCAGCGAATTCTGTTATGCCATCTGGCTTTTCATGATGAACCTCCCAGCCTGACTTGACGACATCCCCAAATGCCACATCTGCTCGTACACATTGCTCTTTTTTATCGTCGGACATAAAGGGCCAATCAACTCGGAATGTCGATGCTGCACTGGCCGCGCCGTCTTTTCCTGCAGATGGTTTACTTACTTTATACATATAACTAAAAGACACAGGATAACGTGGAAAATAATCACTGTGCCCACCATCTGGAAAGTCTTTAAATCTTTCTAATTTCATCCCCATCACCGCATCGACATCGGAAGCCGTTATGAATCCATCTTTGCGACCAATCAATGTCATAACCTTGCCCCAAAGCTCCGGTCCGGTGTAGGGTGGATTTGCCTTCATCCGAGCCACTTGATCATTCAACGCCATTGAAATTTCTTCATGGCCAACCGCAGGGCACACGCTTATTACTAACATTGCCAAGCTGATTAGAAAGAACAAGCCATCGCGTATCAATTTCATCTTTTATCCTCATTATTTCTATAATCGCCATGTTGATTGTTTAACGGAATCACTCATTCCATAACATGTACTAGCCTTGAAACATCTTCGACATTCGGTTTCACAAACCACTTCACCGCTCATGCAGACTCTCCCTCGCATGCTGCATCAACGGACTGAGCAAATAGCCAATAATCCGCCGCCGCCCGGTCTTGATTTCCGCGGTCACGGTCATACCCGGCGTTAGGCGAATTTCCCGATCCTCGATCTGCATGGTGTTCTGCGACAGCGCCAGCTGAGCGGTGAACACCCAGCTCTTTTTGTCGGCATCGTCCTGCTTGGCATCGTTGGATACCTGCACGACGGTGCCGTGCAGCGTGCCGTAGCGGGTGAACGGGAAGGTTTCCACTTTTACCTCAGCGATCTGGCCATTCTTGATGAAACCGATGTCCTGGTTGTCTATGGTGACTTCCACCATCAGCGGACCTTGATCGGGCACCAGCGTCATGATCACCTGCGCAGGAGTCACGACGCCGCCCACGGTATGGACGGCGAGTTGCTGCACGGTGCCATCCACCGGCGCTAGTAGGCGCATAAGCCGGCCACGCTGCTGCGCCTTGGTCAGGTCTTGGACAAGACCGGCCGCCTTAGCATCGTCATCGTGGATTTTTTCCAGCCAGGTACGACGCGTCTGCGCTATATAAGCCTCGCGTTTGCGCTGGGATGCATCGAGCGTTGCCTCGGCTTCCGCCAGTTTGGCGCGTTCGGCCGAGAGATCTTGCTGTATCTGGATGACAGCCTGCTGTTCGTTGTAATAGTCGTGCAGGCCGACGTCGCCGTTGACGATCAGGCCGGCAAAGTCCTTTTCCTTTTTTTGTTCGATGGGCAAGGTGTCGGCGAGCTTTCGAATCTGCGCATCGATTTCATGCAAGGTGGCTGCGTTCTGTGCGATATCGGCGCCCATTTCCTGCACGGTACTGAGGTAATCGGCATACTCGCCTTCCAATACATGGCGCTCTGCCTCCGCCGTAGCTCGATCCAAGTCGTTATCTTGGCCCAACACCGGCTCGTGACCCTTGTCGATTGCATCGAGCATCGCGCGACCGCGTAACGCTTCGATACGGGTCGCGCTGAGGTCGGATTGCGCATGGACGGCGTTGGTCTGCGCATCGGTGGCATCCAGGTCAAGCAGGGGCTGACCACGCTTGACCTGTTGTCCGTCGACGACATGGATGGCCGTCACTACCGCGGTATCCTGCGACTGGATCGTCTTCACTTCGCCCGTAGGTACGATTTTGCCTTTGGCGGTGGCCACGATATCGAGGCTGCCGAAGCAGGCCCAGGCAAGAGCCACGGTCAATAGTGCCGCAATGACAAACATTGCAACGCGCGGCGCCGGATGCATCGGCGTATCGCGCAAGGCCAGTGCGGCCGGCTGAAACTCGTTTTCATGCCGCATACGCGGCACCGTATCGAGTTCGGTGCGTAGGCGCCACGAGGCCTTGAATACCTGCGTGTAACGTTCCCGCAAATCGCTTAAAGCTTGCTGACGCAGGCTCATGGCTTCACCCGTGCTGAAGTTGATGCAATCGGGCGTAATGGCCCAACTGATGAACGAGTAACTCGGTATGCGACCCCTGCTCCACAATGCAGCCGCGATCCATCACGATGATGCGGTTCGCATCGCGCACCGCAGAGAGGCGGTGCGCGATGATGATTACCGTTCGCCCCTGACAGATGGAACGCATATTGGCCTGGATAATACGTTCGGATTCATAATCCAACGCACTGGTGGCTTCATCGAAAATCAGGATGCGCGGGTTGTTCATCAGCGCACGCGCGATGGCTACCCGCTGCCGCTGCCCGCCTGATAGCGTCGAGCCATGCTCGCCCACCATGGTGTCGTAGGCTTCGGGAAGATCGAGAATAAAATCGTGCGCGCCGGCAAGTTTGGCGGCCGCGATGACGGCTTCCAGCGGCGCACCGGAGTCTACCAGCGCGATATTTTCGCGAAGCGTCCGGTTGAAGAGAATGTTGTCCTGCAACACCACGCCGATCTGCCGACGTAGCGATGACACGTCGACCATCGCCAGGTCCACGCCATCCACCAGTACGCGGCCGCGTTCGGGAACGTACAGGCGTTGGATAAGTTTCGTCAGCGTGCTTTTGCCAGAACCGGAGCGGCCGACAATGCCGATCACCTCACCTGGCTGTACGACGAGACTCACGCCGCTCAGCACTTCGGGCATACCCGGGCGATACCGGAAGCTGACGTTATCGAGTTCGACGCTGCCTTTTAGCCTTGGCAACGCGCTTCGATTGCTGTTGGCCGACTCAGTGGGCGCGTTCAAAATGTCACCCAGCCGCTGCATGGAGATACCGGTTTGCTGGAAATCCGTCCATAACTGGGCTATGCGCATGATCGGTTGCGCCACGCGACTGGCGAGCATATTGAAGGCGATCAGCTGGCCCACCGTCATGCTGCCATCGATGACTAAACGCGCCCCCACCCAGATAGTGACTACGGTGACCAATTTGCCGACGTAATTGACGCCTTCCCGCGCAACCGTACCGAGCGCCGTGGTGCGAAAGCCGGATTCCACATAGCCTGCCAGCTGGTTGTCCCAACGCCGCGTGGTTTGCGGTTCTACCGCCATCGCCTTGACGGTATCGATGCCGCTGATGGTCTCGACCAGAAAGGCCTGGTTCTCGGCGCCACGATTGAACTTGTCACGAAGCTTCGCACGTAGAGCGGGGGTTAAAACCACGGACAAGAACGCGTAAAGCGGTAACGAAGCAACCACTGCCAACGTGAGCCAACCGCTGTAGCAACACATCACCGCGATAAATACAAACGAAAACAGCACGTCCATCACTAGCGTAATGGCATTGCCAGTCAAAAAGCTTCGGATATTTTCCAGCTCGCGGACTCGCGCTACGGAATCACCGACACGGCGCGCCTGAAAGTAGGCCAGCGGCAGTGCTAAAAGATGGCGAAACAAGCGCGCACCAAGTTCTACATCGATACGGCTTGTAGTGTGCGCAAATACGTAGGTGCGCAAACCACTAAGTATCGATTCAAAAGTCATGCAGATCAGCAAACCGACGGCAATGACATCCAGCGTGGTTAGCCCATGATGGACCAGCACCTTATCCATCACGACTTGAAAAAAGAGAGGGGTAACAAGCCCAAGCATCTGCAGGAAAAACGAGATCACCAAGATCTCGCCAAGCAGCTTGCGATACTTGACCACCGCCGGAATGAACCAGCTGAAATCAAAGCGTGACAACTCACCCGCCAGCGACGCGCGCGAAGTAAAAAGCAGCACTTCGCCGGACCAGCGCTCTTCGACTTCAGCCGGAGAAAGCAGCTGTGGCGCCGCATGACGCGGATCTTGGATCAAGACTTTCTGATCGTTGGCACGTGCGATCACATACGCATGGCCGGCGTGATCGATAACAACGGCAGGTAGAGCCAAATGGGCGATACGCGTCGGTGACGATCGCACAGCTTTGGCTTTGAGGCCGATTTTTCTAGCGGCCAAAAGAATGAGATCACGCCCAAAGGAACGACCAGGCTCCTGAAACTCGTGGGCTATCTGCGCGGGATTAAACGCAATACCGTGGAATCGCGCAATCAGGGCAAGGCACGCAAGCCCGCTGTCTATCTCAGCGACACTCGCCTCAGCAAAACTGTCGTTTCCCGTATCAGCGTGAATATGACTATTCACCTGCGTGAGCTTTTTTCAGAAAGCTCAAACCATGAGCGATTCCCTGCGCCATGCCATCAGTCCGTGAGGTCCCCGGCGCGGATCATTAGCCAGACGAATACGCGCGGTCAACAAGCACGTTTTTGCGCTAAGAAGTTTCGCTTTTGCCTTAATTCTCTTGAGACTGAAATTAGAAACCGAATGAGTCTCACCAAAGGCAAAAGCGAGCGAATCGAGGATACGAGGTTGTTGAGAGATGAAGTTTCGACGAAAGAAAAAACATCCCGCTGATGGATCAAGACGAATGCGTATCGCGCACCGCGTATTTACGTGCCACGTAATCGTCCAGAATGCCGACAAACTCGCTGGCGATATTGTCGCCGCGCAGGGTCATCGCCTTTTCGCCGTCGATAAACACCGGCGCGGCCGGCGATTCGCCGTTGCCGGGCAGCGAGATGCCGATGTTCGCGTGCTTGGATTCGCCCGGGCCGTTGACGATGCAGCCCATCACCGCCAGCGTGAGGTTTTCCACGCCGTCGTATTTGATGCGCCACAGCGGCATCTGCTCGCGCACGTGCTCCTGCACGGTCTTGGCCAGCTCCTGGAAAAACTCGCTCGTCGTGCGGCCGCAGCCCGGGCATGCGGTAACGAGCGGCGTGAACGAGCGCAAGCCCATGGTCTGCAGCAGTTCCTGCGCCACGATCACTTCACCGGTGCGCGCACCGCCCGGCTCGGGCGTGAGCGAGATGCGGATGGTGTCGCCGATACCTTCCTGCAGCAGTACGGCCAGCGCCGCGCTGGATGCGGTAATGCCCTTGGAGCCCATGCCGGCCTCGGTCAGACCCAGATGCAGGGCGTAATTGCAGCGTGCGGCCAGATCGCGATACACCGCGATCAGCTCCTGCACGCCGGAAACCTTGCACGACAGGATGATGCGATCGCGTGCCAGGCCGAGTTCCTCGGCCCGCGCGGCGGAGTCCAGCGCCGAACGGATCAACGCCTCGCGCGCCACGTGCGAGGCATCCCACGGTTCGGCGCGTTTGGCGTTTTCGTCCATCAGGGTGGCGACCATGCTCTGGTCGAGCGAGCCCCAGTTGGCGCCGATGCGCACGGGCTTTTTGTACTCGATCGCCTTTTCGATGATCGCGGCGAACTGGTTGTCCTTCTTCTTGCCGAAACCGACGTTGCCAGGGTTGATGCGGTACTTGGCCAGCACCTCGGCGCAGGCCGGTTCGCTCTCCAGCAGCTGGTGACCGTTGTAGTGGAAGTCGCCGATGATCGGCACGTCCACGCCCATCATCGCCAGACGGTCGGCAATGCGCGGCACCGCGGCGGCGGCGGCAGGCGTATTGACCGTGATGCGCACCAGCTCGGAGCCGGCGCGGGCCAGCTCGGCGATCTGCTTGGCCGTGCTGATCGGGTCCTCGGTGTCGGTATTGGTCATCGACTGCACGACGATCGGCGCGCCGCCGCCAACGATGATCTTGCCGATCTGGACGCTGACGCTGGGGCGGCGGGGCGCGGATTCGGCCGGGCGCGGCTGGTAGGGGGATTCGGGGCTCATAAAGGTAACCGGCAAGCACAGGCGCAACATCGCGCGATAAGCCTTAAGAATACCCGATGCTCCGTATGCACCAAGACAGCAGCAAGACAGTCGCTTAAGCTGCGCAAAATGATGCGGCTCGTGAGCCGATACCTTTCCCTATCTGCCACCGTTGCCCATGACCCCACTTGAACCGTCCGCCATGTCGGACTCGACGGTGCAGCCAGCGCCGCCCGCCCGGTCCGCCGAACTCCATCGGCTGGCCACTTTGCGCCGTTATCAGATTCTGGATACGGCGCGCGAGGCGGCCTTCGACGACATTACCCGGCTGGCGGCGCTGATCTGCGGCACGCCCATGGCGCTGATCAGCTTGGTCGAGCAGAACCGTCAGTGGTTCAAGAGCGAGGTGGGCCTGGGCGTCAGCGAAACACCCATCGGCAGCTCGATCTGCGCGCACGCCATTCAACAAGACGGCCTGTTCGTGGTGCCGGACACCCTGGCCGACGCCCGCTTCGTCCACAACCCGCTGGTCACCGGCGAGCCCAACCTGCGTTTCTATGCAGGCGCACCGCTACACACCGCCGACGGTGTCCCGCTGGGCACGGTCTGTGTGCTGGACAGCCAACCGCGCAAACTCACGGCGGCACAGGCCGACGCACTGCAGGCGCTGGCGCGACAAACCATGGCACAGATCGAACTGCGCCAGCTGCTGGCCCAATCGCAGGAGTCGAACCACTACCGGCGCCAGCTGATGGCGATCGCAGGCCACGATCTGAAAACGCCGGTGCGCACCGCTTCGTACGCCATCCGCAAGGTGCAGCGCACGCTGACGCCCGAGCAGGGCGCGCCGCTGAATGTGGCGACCGAAGCGCTGGCGCGCATCGATCGCGAATTCTCCCAGCTGGCGGCGATGGCCGGTACCGAAGGCGCACTGGTCGCCCCGGATCAGACCGACGTAGCGCTGGCCGACGTGCTGGCACCGCTGCTGGAACTCTGGCGAGAGGCGGCGTCAGCCAAGGGCCTGCGCCTGCGCTACGTGCCGACGCGGCTGCGCGTGTGCAGCCACCCGGCCTTGCTGTCCACCCTGCTCGGCAACCTGCTGGCCAACGCGGTGAAGTACACCGAGAAAGGCTCGGTGCTGGTCGGCTGCCGCCGTCGCGGCGATCGCGCGGTGGTGGAGATCATCGACACCGGCCTGGGCATGGACGAGCGGCAAACCGGCGACATGTTCGGCGCGTTTCACCAGGTCGATCCGCACAGCGAAGGCCTCGGCCTGGGCCTGTGGATCGTGCGCAGCACCGCCGAATCGCTCGGTCATCAAGTGCGCGTGGCGTCGGCGCCCGGCCGCGGCAGCCGGTTTTCGGTGGAAATGCCGCGGGCTTGATTCGGGGTCCATCAGCCAGGCGACGATTTCCGCCGCATTGCCGCCAGCAGCAGCCGTCGCTCCACGCGTTCGGCCAAGGTCTGCGGATGTTCCAGCTGCATCCGCGCCAGCGCAGCCGGCTCCTCGGGCACGGCCTCGCCCGGATTCAACGCCGCGCGCAGCAGCTGTAAACGACCGCGCCAGCTCGCCTGCGATGATTTCAGCCAGTTCAGGCCGTCGAGCAGGCGCAGTTCGATATCGGTGAAGTCGCTGCCGAACGGGAACGGCGGCAGCAGGCCGTTGCGTTGAAACGGCGCCAGCGCTTCGTGCAGATGCTCCGGCGTATTGCGCCGCCACGCGTCGGGTATCGCAAAGTCGAGCGGCAGCTTGCGCTGCGCTTTGGCCTGCGCGCACAGCGCGTCCAGAAAGCGCGCGTCGCTGATCGACAGCATCGCCGCGATGCATTCGCTGTCGGTCTTGCCGCGCAGGTCGGCGACGCCGTATTCGGTGATGTACAGATCGCGCAGATGCCGCGGAATCGTCGCCTGCGCGTAGTTCCAGCGGATATTGCTTTCCACGCCCGCGCCGCTTTGACGCGTGGCACGCAGCAGCAGCGCCGAACGGCCGTCCGGCAGTTCGTGCGCCATGGCCACAAAGTTGTACTGCCCCCCGACGCCGCTGACCACGCTGCCGTTGTCGAGCGTCTCCGAAACCGCGGCGCCGAGCAGTGTCGCCATCATGCAGGTGTTGAAGAAACGCGCGCCGCGCCGCTGCAAGCTCGCCAGCGCCTGATGATCGCCGTACAGATGATTGACGTTGGACACCGGGCACATGTCGATCGCATCGGGATCGACGCGTTCGGTTTCGGCGAGCCATTCGTACAGCTCGCGCGTGCCCAGAAAAAACGCCCCGCGCAGATAGTGACCGCCCGGCGTTGCCGGGTTGAGCCGCCCCTGGGCCGACGCGCGCTCCAGTGCGAGATTGTCCCAGCTGCGGCGCTTGAGCACACCGGCACGCTGCAGATGCATGAAACCGTCGAGCACCATTTCGCTGGCGCCATAAAGGCCTTGCGCGAACGGCGCCAGGCCACCGATGCGTTCCGCCATCGCCCGCGTACTGCCGGTGATATCCAATGCTGCCAGCGCGCGCTGCCACTGCTCGTTTTCCTGCTGGCGCAGCAGCAGGCCTTTGACCAGCGCATCGGACAGTGCGCCGATACCGATCTGCAGGCAGCCGCCGTCCTTCACCATCGCGCTGGCGTGCAGGCCGAGCGCGTATTCGGCCGTATCGACCGGCAGGCGCGGCAGCGCGAACAGCCTGGGCGAGCATGCCGGCCGCAGCTCGACGTCGAAAAAATCGTCCGCCACCTGCGCCATGCCGCTCATGTACGGCAAGTCGGGATGCACCACGGCCACACACAACGGTCGCGGCTTGCCGGCGGCCTCGATCTGTTGCAGAAGGTCGAGCGTGAGATCGGGATTGCACGACAGGCTGTAGTGCACGCCGTCCGGCCCCTCGCGCCGCGCCACCAGCTGCACGATCACGTTGATGTCCTGCAACGCGAGGTCGCGCGCCACGTGTGTATAGTTCTGACTGATGTACTGCCGCTGCGCCGAACCCGAGTGCAGCAGCGCGCCGGACTGCATGTAGAACTCGTGCACCTCGATATTCGACGGCACCGCGTCGCGCGCCTGATCCAGCGCGTACTGCGGGTCGACCTGATCGGCGCCGAAATGCCGCTCGAGAAACGGCTTCAGAAAACGCGCCTCCAGCCCCGGCTTGGGCTGCGGCCGCGTCAGCGACAGCGCGGTAAACAGCCGCATCGAACGCGACCTGTCGTTGGCGGTGTGCTTGTATAACGCGTTGAGCAAACCATGCGGTTTGCCCAGACCAAGCGGCGCCGCCACGCGAAGATCGACGCCGACACGATCGCTAACGTGCTTGGCGCACGCCTCGGTGTCGGTATAACAGTGCTCAATCGGCATGGGCCAAATCATGCCAGACGCGTCGATGATTAAGCCACGCCAGCAAACGCGGCCTGACCAAACGCCGCCGGCTTCGGACGCACGACATTGACGAAGCATGGCCTAGACTCGCGGCATGACCGTCAAGCCACTCATCGCCTCACCAACGCACCGCCTGCTGGCGCAGCAGGCGCTCAGCCGCGCGGCCGGCGCGCCACTGATCACCGGCAACGCGGTCGAACTGCTGATCGACGCCGCCGCGCACTACGAGGCCTGGCTCGAGGCGATCCGCGGCGCCACCCGGCGCGTGCTGCTGGAGAACTACATCATCCGCGACGACGCGGTCGGCCGCGAATTTCGCGACGCGCTGACCGAGCGAGCGAAAGCCGGCGTGATGGTCGCCGTGATCACCGACTGGGCCGGCTGCCTGGGCCAGTCGCGCTCCTCGTTCTGGAATCCGCTGCGCGCGGCCGGCGGGCATGTGCACTTGTTCAACCCGCCGCAGCTGGGCGAATCGTTCGGCTGGCTCAGCCGCGATCACCGCAAGCTGCTGGTGGTGGACGGCGTGCAGGGCTTTCTCTCCGGCGTGTGCATCAGCGCGAAGTGGCTGGGCGACGCTTCGCGCAACGTGCCGCCGTGGCGCGATACCGGCGTGGCCATACGCGGCCCCGCCGTGGCGGAAATCGAGGCCGCGTTTCAACAGAGCTGGAGCGGCGTGGTCAGCCCTGCACTACCGGCGTTTTCCGCCGTGGCTGATCCGATCGATCCGGTCGGCTCCACGGACGTGCGCATCATCGCCACGCAACCAGCCAGCGCCAGCATGTATCGGCTCGATCAGCTGATCGCCGCCATGGCGACCAAAACGCTGTGGCTCACCGATGCGTACTTTGTCGGCGTGTCGCCCTATGTGCAGGCGCTGGTTTCGGCTGCGCGCGACGGCGTCGACGTGCGCCTGCTTGTGCCTGGCAGCAGCGATATCCCGATCGTAGCCGGCATGTCGCGCGCCGGCTACCGGCCGCTGCTGAAGGCCGGCATCCGCGTCTTCGAATGGAACGGCTCGATGCTGCACGCCAAAACCGCCGTCGCCGACGGCCAGTGGGCGCGCGTGGGGTCGTCCAATCTCAATATCGCCAGCTGGCTGAGCAATCACGAAATCGACGTGGCGGTAGAGGACGAAACCTTCGCCGGCCAGCTCGCCGCGCAATACGAGCGCGATCTGGATAACGCCACCGAGATCGTGCTGGTGCCCCGCCAGCACCGTCGCCACACCACCGAAAAAGTACGCAGCAGCGAAACGCGGCCGCCGCGCGTACGCCACGGCGGCGGCAGCTCCAGCCGCGCCGCGGTTGGCGCACTGCGCATCGCCAACAGCGTCGGCGCCGTGCTGACCAATCGCCGCGTGCTCGGCGATGCCTCGATCGGGCCGATGCTCCTGGGGACATTGGGGCTGGCGATGTTGATGGTGATTGCCATCTTGTGGCCAGCCTGTATAGCGTGGCCATTCGCTGTATTGGCCGCCTGGTTCGCTCTCAATCTGGGGGTTCGCGGCTGGCGTATTCGTGCGCGTCGCCGACCGCAGATCGATTGACTCCAATCGGTCCAAAGCAAGCGTAAGCAGATAGCTCATTCGCCAACGAGCTTTATCGCGATAAATTCCGCCTCGGCGCACTCAAACTCGGACATCTTCGGATAAGTCATAGCAAATACAGCAACTTGAATGATCGCCCGAACCATAAATGACGCAATTTCTTTCGCTTAAATTTTTAGCGTGCGAAACGGTCGCCGGCTGGTTTAGGATTCCCCACATTCGCCAAGCCCTCCAACGAGACTGGAACGTTTCCGGGCTTTGCACGGCCGAAGTTATGAGCCGGTTTTCGCAACCGTGGTCCAAGGAAGATATCGCTTTGAGCGGCCCCAACGATTTTGATTTGAGCGCAGCAGGTTTTCGCCGGTCAGAAAGCGACCTTCGCGCCTTCATAGAAGCCTTCGCCGTGCGCATGGAAAGCGCCCTCCCCTCGCAGACCGTTGTGCAACGAAAAAAAGATGGCCTGTTTTCGAAACAGAGCCATGTCGTGAACGTTTCCATCGAAACAGTGAATCATCGTTATGCACTGAGCTTTCAGGCCGGCCGTCTTTCGGCCGAACGAAGCAAGGTCGTGCGCGGCGTGACGTTAAAGAACGAGCCGATGGAAGTACCGGCTTGGCTTGAGTCACTTGGCATGGACGTAGAAGCACTCGCCACTCACAGCGGCTCCGCACAAAACGTGCTGCATGACTTTCTGATGTCCTGATTTCGGCAGCAAAGCTCAGAAAAATTCACAATAGGCCTCACCGGAGATCTGGATGTCCTGGTTTGATCGGTTCAAAAGTCCGCGCGATAACCGCCACGATCCTGCGCTTTCCGGAAGTGATGGAAGGACACAGCACGACGCTGGACTCAGCGATGCGGAGCGCCTGGTGCAATGGGAAGAAGCGCTGCAGAAAAAGCAGTTGCCGCCATTCGTCAAGGATCGCCTAACCGCCGCCGCCACTGGCAAAACGCCATGGCTTGCCACCATGACGCCGGTCGAGCTCCTGACAGCTCGCAGCCATGGCATGCAACCCATTGCGTTGGTTTCGGGCACGTGTTGGTATCACTACGGTTTTTCCTGGACCAAGGGACACGCCGCCGGATGGCAGACGGCGATCAAGCGCATGCAGATGGAAGCCGCCGCGGCCGGAGCAAATGCCATCGTCGACGTACGCATGCGAAAGATCAGCATGGAGTTCGAAGCGAGCATGGATTTCACCGTCATCGGCACCGCGGTGCGTGTCAAGGATCTGCCGCCCAGTCCCAATCCCATCGTGGCTACCGTCGACGCGCTTGAATTCGTGCGTCTGCTGGAGGCCGACATCGTTCCTGCCGGCATCGCCATCGGCGCGCACTACGAGTGGTTGAACTCGTGGAACCGCAGCCTAGCCGGCCAGGCGAGTTGGTATAACCAGCCGCTGACGCAACTGGGGCACTTTTGGGAAAGCGTGCGACGCCGAGCGATGCAGGATCTGCGCAATAGCGCCCGATCGATGGGCAACGGCATTCTTGCGCACACGCATTTCGGGCAACTGGTCGAAGCAGGCGATGAACGGAACCGCAGCTATCTCGGGCGCCATATCGTGGTCGGCACCGTCGTCGACTGTAAAAGCATGGATTCCTTCCATCACGCGATCCGACCTGTGGTCGACATGTGCGACGGCGAATCGCCGCTGCTCAATGCAGCACCGAACGGACACAACGTATACGCCACCAATGAGGAAGAAGGCTCGATATGACCGATACCAACACCATTCCGCAGCACGCGCTGGAGCGACTCAAGGGGTTGCGCAGCGAGGGGCATTCGGGCGGCATCTTCACCTCCGATTTCTCGGTCAATGAGTTCCTGCTGGTGCGCAAGGCGGGCTTCGAGCCAGTCGGACTTTGCGTTGGCACCTGCATCTACCACCTGGGCGTACAGTACGGACGCTGGAGCAAGAATCAGGAAATGGATGTGCTATCGCAAGCGATGTATGAGGCGCGCGAACTCGCCATGACGCGCATGCGCGAGGAAGCCAAGAGCATGGGCGCCGACGGCATTGTCGGCGTCGATCTCACGGTGAAGCGGCTAGAGTGGGACAGTGATGTGCTGGAGTTCATGGCCATCGGCACCGGTGTGGTGCACGCGAAGGGCCATGGCGGATTCAAGGGACCCAAGGGCCAGCCGTTCACCTCGGATCTTTCCGGCCAGGATTTCTGGACCTTGCTGCAGGCAGGCTATCGCCCGCTGGAAATGGTGATGGGATCGTGCGTGTATCACGTAGCCCACCAGGGCATGTTCAAGACGCTCGGCAACGCCGGCAACAACGTGGAGCTGATCAATTTTTCGCAAGCGCTGTACGACGCGAGGGAGATCGCCATGGAGCGCATGCAGCACGAAGCCATTGAGGCGGAAGCTGAAGGCGTGGTGGGAGTCGACCTGCACGAGGGCTCGCACAACTGGCAGCCGCACATCATCGAATTTTTTGCCGTTGGTACCGCCGTCGTGCCCATTTCGAAAGAGCTGGATGCATCGACCATCCCGGACCCGCAACTGGTTCTGTCCGTCAACAATTAACGCCCGTCACATCCGGAGAACACCGATGAGCATCTTCGAACGCATGGCTGATTTGCTGCATGCCAAGACCAACAAGCTGCTGGACAAGATGGAGGATCCCAACGAGACCCTCGATCTGTCCTATGAAAAAATGATCACTGGCCTGCAGGAAACCAAGCATCACCTGGCTGACGTGGTGACCGAGCAAAAGCTGCTCGAACGACAGATCGCCCAGATCCAGCAGGAAGCCGACACCGCGCAGGACAATGCGCGACTGGCGCTACAGTCATCTCGCGAAGACCTTGCCAAGGCCGCCCTGGCGCAGCGGCAGGCGGCGCTGGAGAAACAAGTGACACTGAACAAGGCGCATGAAAACATCTCCGCGCAGGCGAAGAAGCTGATCGACTACCAAAGCACGCTGGAAAATCGCATCGAGCAGTTCCGCACCCAGAAAGACGTGATGAAAAGCAGCTACGCCGCCGCGCAGGCGCAGGTCAAGGTCACCGAGTCGCTCACCGGCATCGGCAATCGCCTGGGTAATGTGACCGACGCGATGCGCCGTGCCGAAGACAAGGTCAACGGCATGCAGGCCAAGGCGGAAGCTATGGACGGACTGCTGCAGTCGGGGGTGCTCAACGATCCGCTGGATCATCGAAGCAATGTGGAAAAAGAGCTTCAGACCCTGCGCAGCAACAATGCCGTGGATGCCGAATTGGAAAAGCTCAAGGCAGAGCTCGGCAAATCCTGAGTAGAGCAAGACGGGCAAGAGCTCTTTCGACGGCCCAATGCGCAACGGGCCTGCCCATATCGGCCGTGCCGGACGATCCCATCGACACCGGCACGGCAATATCGCACCTCTCGCCAACTTAACGCGACCGCCCGCAATCGTTCATTTCTTCAAGCGCACGCATGGTAGGCTCGCTCTCCCATGTTTGTACCTGAAGAAAAAAGCGCCAAATCGATTCTCACACCCAGCACGCTGAACCGGCTGGTGCGTGACTTACTGGGCGACGTGTTTCCGTTCGTATGGATCGAGGGCGAGCTGTCGAACGTCGCCAGGCCGGCATCGGGGCATCTGTACTTCACCCTGAAGGACAGCGGCGCGCAGGTGCGCTGCGCGATGTTCAAACCGAAAAGTGCGTCGCTGCGCTTTCGTCCGGTCGACGGCATGCAGGTGCTGCTGCGCGCAAAGGTCGGCCTGTACGAGCCCCGCGGCGAGTTTCAGCTGGTTGCCGAGTCGATGGAGCCAGCGGGCGAAGGCGCGCTGCAGCGCGAATTCGAGCAGCTCAAGGCGCGGCTCGATGCCGAAGGCCTGTTCGCGCCTGCGCGCAAGCGTCCGCTGCCGCGCTACGCCCGGCGCATCGGCGTGATCACCTCGGCCACCGGCGCGGCGGTGCGCGATGTGCTCAGCGTGCTGGCCCGGCGCTGGCCGCTCGCTGACGTCGAGGTGTTGCCCGTGCCTGTGCAGGGCCGCGACGCCCCCCCGGCCATCGTGAAAATGCTGAAGAAAGCCTCCGCCAGCCAGCGCTACGACGTGCTGCTGCTGACCCGTGGCGGCGGTTCGCTGGAAGACCTCTGGGCGTTCAACGACGAAGCCGTCGCGCGCGCCATCCATGCCAGCGCCGTGCCCGTCGTGTCGGCCGTCGGCCATGAAATCGACTTCAGCATCGCCGACTTCGTTGCCGACCTGCGCGCACCCACGCCCTCGGCCGCGGCCGAGCTGCTGGTGCCCGATGCCGTGGCGGTTGCCCGGCATCTGCAGCAGCTGCAGCAGCGCCTGCTGACGCTGCAACAGCGCAAACTGCAGGCGCATTCGCAGCGTGTCGATCATTTGCTGGCTCGACTGCAGGCACAGCGTCCGCAGGCGCGCCTGGCCCGCGATCGCGAGCGGCTGATCCATTTGCAGAGCCGGCTCACCGCGGTGCTGCGCGAACAGAGCCAGCAGCGCCATACGCGACTCGAACGACTGCACAACCGCTTGCTAGCGCAGCATCCGCGCACAAGGCTGCCGCTGCTGGCGCGCCGGTTGGCCGAACAGGATCAGCGTTTGCGTCGCGCCATGGCGCTCACGCTGGAGCGCAAACAGACGTCCATCCGCCATATCGCTCGCGCGCTGCACGCGATCAGTCCACTGGCCACGCTTGAGCGCGGCTACGCGATCGTGTTCGACGACACCGGGCATGTGCTTCGCTCGGTCGCCGCCACCCAACCGGGCGATCGACTGACCGCGCGGCTTGCCGATGGCGAGCTGCGCGTCAAGGTCACCGACGACTGATCAGACCTGACACTGCCTGCGCATAAGCGTCTCGGCTAGCCCGAGCTTTGACTAGCCCGGGGCGTCCGTGGCCTTGTCCGCCAGCCGCACCAGCGCACTGGCCGCGCTGACAAACTCCGACGGCATCATCACGATGGTCATAGTGTTCTGTTCGGCGCCAACCTCGGTGAGCATCTGCATGCGGCGCAGCTCCATCGCCATCGGCGTCTGGCCCATCTTGGTGGCCGCTTCGGTGAGCATAAGCGCAGCATCGTGCTCGGCTTCGGCCTTGATGATGCGAGCGCGCTTTTCGCGATGAGCCTCCGCTTCCTGCGCCATCGCGCGCTGCATCGACTGAGGAATTTCCACGTCCTTGATCTGCACGCGATCGACCATCACGCCCCACGGCTCGGTGACCTTGTCGATGATGTCGCCCAGCATGCTGGAAAGCTTTTCCTGCTCCTTCAGCAACTCGTCCAGCGAGTGCTGACCCATCACGCTGCGCAGGCTGGTGAGCGCCGTCTGGCGCACAGCGTCCTCGAAGTTGGCCACCTCGATGATCGCGCGCTCGGGGTTGATCACCTTGTACCAGACGACCGCGCGCACCTTCACCGGCACGTTGTCGTTGGTCATGGTTTCCTGCGGCTCGATGTCCTGCGTGACCACGCGCATATCGATCATCTGCATGCGGTCCACTACCGGAATGATCCAGGTCAGACCCGGCCCCTTGGTGGTCTGATACTTGCCGAGCCGAAACACCAAGCCGCGCTGATACTGCTGCAGAACCCGCAGGCCGGAAATAAATAGAAAAGCGATAAAGACGATCGGTATCAGCAGAGACATGGACGTTGCACCCACGACATGAGGAAGTTGCAGACCGCCATTGTACGCCTGCCCTATGCCGACAACGCCTTCGACCGATGACGGCCACTGGCGGGCTTATCGCATCTCACGATCGCTGAACATGCCGCTCTTCTATCCTTTGCGAACTATCGGTCGCAGGACTCCCGCCATGCTCAAAAAAACCTATCCCTACTACCTTGCCAACCAGCCGCAGCAGCCGAACACCGATCTCGAGGTGCTGGACAAGTACACGGGTGAGGTCGCCACCCGCGTGGCGGTACCGAACGCCAAGGCGACCGAAAAGGCGATCGTGGCCGCGGTGAAGGCCACCAGACCGATGCGCGATTTCAAGCCGTGGGCGCGTCAAGCGGTCTTGCAGCATTGCGCGAAGCGCTTTGCCGAGCGCCGCGACGAGTTGGCCGAAGCGCTGTGCATCGAGGCCGGCAAGCCGATCAAGGATGCCGCCGGCGAAGTCACTCGCCTGATCGAAACGTTCCAGATCGCCGCGGAGGAATCCGTGCGTACCAATGGCGAAACCTTGAACCTCGAGCTGGCCAGTCGACTGGACGGTTACCACGGCTATACGCGGCGCGTACCGCTGGGGCCGGTCTCGCTGATCAGTCCGTTCAATTTTCCGCTGAATCTGGTCGCGCACAAGGTGGCGCCGGCAATTGCGGCCGGCTGCCCGTTCGTCCTGAAGCCCTCGGAGAAAACGCCGATCGGCGCGCTGATCATCGGGGAAGTGCTGGCCGAAACCGATCTGCCCAAAGGGGCGTTCTCGATTCTCACGCTCGACGGTAAGCACGCCAATGCGCTGGTCGAGGACGAGCGCTTCAAGCTGCTGTCCTTCACCGGCGGCCAGATCGGCTGGGACATCAAGGCGCGCGCCGGCCACAAAAAAGTGACGCTGGAACTCGGCGGCAACGCAGCGTGCATCGTCGACGCGGACCAGGGGCCGAAACTGGACTACGTGGTCGAGCGGCTGGTGTTCGGCGCGTTTTATCAGTCGGGCCAGAGCTGCATCGGCGTGCAGCGCATCATCGCGCACGACGACATCTACGACGCGCTGAAAAAGAAGCTGGTCGCTGCCGTGAAAAAGCTCAAGGCCGGCGATCCGAAACGCAAGGACACCTTTCTCGGCCCGATGATCGACGTGGCAGCGGCCGAGCGCCTGTACGGCTGGATCGAGGAGGCCCGCAAGGCCGGCGGCAAGCTGCTGTGCGGCGGCAAGCGCAACGGCAACATGCTCGACGCCACGCTGATGGAAAACGTGCCGCACGACGCCAAGGCCAACCGGATGGAAGCGTTCGGCCCGTTCGCCCTGCTCACCCGCTTCAGCCAATTCGATGACGCCATCGCGATGGTCAACGACTCCGACTTCGGCCTGCAGGCCGGCATCTTCACCGATAGCCTGGCGCACGCCATGCGCGCCTGGAACGAGCTGGAACAGGGCGGCGTGGTGGTCAACGATATTCCCAGCTTTCGCGTGGACAACATGCCCTACGGCGGCGTGAAGCTTTCCGGCCTGGGCCGCGAAGGCGTGCGCTATGCGATCGAGGACATGACCGAAATGCGGTTGATGGTGATGCGCGAGCGTTGAGCCTGCGGCGCCGACTGGCCGTCAGCTAAAGTCATGCCCGGCCGCTGGGTTTCATCGGCCCGCGTACCGGCATGGTGTTCCATCCCAGCGCCTCGTAGACATGAAACTGCGCCACGCCGATGTATTCGTGCAGAGCCAGGTCGCAGAGTTCGAGATTCGCCGCCTGCGGCCAGAAACCCAGCGTCGCCGATACCACATCGCCACTGGCAGGGATGGGCCTCATGCCGAAATGCTGGAAATACAGCAGGCTGCGACGCAGATGCGCGCCCGAGGTCACCAGCACCAGCGTCTGCGGATCGCAGACCAGCATCAAGCCGCGGCTATAGCGCGCGTTGTCGAACGTGTTGGTGCTCTGCGTTTCGGTTTGGATGTCCTGTGGCGCCACACCCAGCTTGGCCAATATACCGGCGTAGACGGTGGACTCCGCGGTGCCGTGGTGCTGCGCATCGCCGCCGCTGACGAAAATCAGGCACTGGCCACCCGAAAGCTTGCAGCTGCGATAAAGCGTGACGGCTTCGAGGATGCGGCCGTTGGCGAACAACGTCGGACGCAATGGGCCGTCATCGTCGATACGTGCCGTGCCCGCGCCGAGCAGCACGATCACATTGCGCGGTGACCAGTGCACGAAAGGCGTGGCGGAATACTCCCGTTGCAAATGACCCAGCAGCCATGCCGGCACCGGCCCGCAGGCCACGGCCAGAAACAACGCCAGGGCGATCACGCCGATGCTACGGGCCAACCAGCGCCATCCCGCGCGACCGGCGGCGAACGAAAAAAGCACAAGCAATCCAAGCAGGGAGAGCGACATGAGGTAGTCCGGAGCGGCGCCTGCAGAGTAGCGCAGCCGGTCGTCTGTCGGCACGGGACGCCGCGCCGGATCGTTCCTTGCAGGAAACACACTGGTGACGATCGGCCTATTGAACGACCGACCTGCCGTGACCACGTTGCTGTCACTCCACCGGACGCCTGTCGTGAACAAGCCACTGCTGCACCTCTTTGCCGCGCTATTGCTGACCGTTGCTACGCTACCCGCGCTGGTCCATGCGACTCATGACTCGGGCGACTATGTCGCCGTGCAGGTTCCCAACCTGCCCCAGGCTGTCACGTTTTTCCGCGACGTGATGAACTGCAGCGTCATCAGCGACGGTGGCGATACGGCATCCGCCGCCGCTTCGCTGATGGCCTGCGGACGCGACACCACGGTCGAAATCACTCAGGTCTCCACACATCCCGCGCCGCGTGCGATCGGGGCTTCACCGACGCTCACGCTCGACGCCGACGATGCGCCTGCCGTCGCCAGCTGGCTGCGCGCCAATCACGTCCATCTGGTGGGATCGCCGATCCGTCTGACCACCGGCCAGGACGCGGGCAAGCTTGCCGTGACTTTTCTTACGCCATGGGGCCAGCCGCTGCGTCTGGTCAGCCGGATGAAGGACGACGATCTGCTGGAATCCGCGCCGACGTCCCGCGTAGCCGTGCAATAGGCAGCAGTCGGTCATAGGCACGCCATGTAGCGCTCAAGAGCGGCGTCGCTCTTGAGCGTTGACTCACGCGGTTTTCATTGCCACGTTTTTCATCGATGCGCTGATATCAAGAGTGTCCCCTCCCCGATATAGGTAGCATTCGATGACCACCATCCAAGTCAATCAGGACCGAAGCGGCAAGCCGGTCGAGCTTTTCTACGAAGACGTCGGCAGCGGCGCGCCGGTGGTGTTGATCCACGGCTGGCCGGTCAGCCAGCAGATGTGGGAAAACCAGATCCTGGCTCTGGCCGGCAAGGGTTTTCGCGTCATCAGCTACGACCGCCGCGGTTTCGGCGAGTCGTCCAAACCGTGGGACGGCTACGACTACGACACGCTGGCCGACGATCTGAAAGGCTTGCTGGTGGGGCTCGACCTCACCGGCGTCACGCTCGTGGGCTTTTCGATGGGCGGCGGCGAAATCGCTCGCTATATGAGCCGGCATGGCGGCGAGCGTGTCAGCAAGGTGGCCTTCATCAGCGCAGTAACGCCGTTCATGCTGAAGACCGACAACAACCCGGATGGCGTGGACAAAAGCGTATTCGACGGCATGGTCGAAGGCATCACCAAGGACCGTCCAGATTTTTTGGAAAGCTTCGCCAAGGGCTTTTTCGGCGTCAGTGCCCTGCACCACGCCGTGAGTTCGGCCGTGCTGGACTGGAACCAGTCGCTGGCGCTGCGCGCGTCGCTGAAAGCTACGCTCGACTGCGTGCGTTCGTTCAGCGAAACCGATTTCCGCGACGACCTGAAAAAGATCGACGTTCCTACCTTGATCGTCCACGGCAAGAGCGACAAGACCGTACCGTTCGAGACCAGCGGTGAACGCACCGCCAAACTGCTTCCTTCTGCCACATTCAAAGCCTATGACGGCGCTCCACACGGGCTGTACATCACGCACAAGGATCAGCTCAACCACGATCTGCTGGCGTTTCTCGGTGCCTAGCTGCCGTTAGCGTTACGGATACGAAAAAGGCGCCAAGCAGGCGCCTTTTTCGTATCCGTTGGTCACTGGTATCGGGCCAATGTCGGTCTATGGAATGGCTCAGACCTTCTCGCGGTCGCACAGCAACGTGGCGACAGCTTTCAACATCGTTTTCGAGTCGTACGGCTTGAGCAGGGTTTCGTAGTTGTGAAAATCCTGCGGTATCTCTTCCTTGCCGTACCCGGATGCAAATACGAACGGCACGCCTTGCTCGCGCAACTGTTCCGCCAGGGGAAATACCAGATCGCGACCAAGGTTTACATCGAGAATGGCGGCGTCGAAACCGTCGATCTTCGATACCCGAAGCCCTTCGGCGAGGCTGGTCACGCCGTGGACTTCGTAGCCCGCATCGGAAAGCAGGTCGTCCAGCACCATCGCGATGAACACCTCATCTTCGACCATCAGTACGCGCGGTTTGTAAGTCATGGATAGCCTCCTCGTCGGTCCGCGATTTCCTGCGGCGCAAAAAAATACAGCATCTTTGACGATAAGATGGCCGCGCCTAGGTGATGACGCTGTGTCGCGGCGGTGAAAGGCCCGCATGCCGTTCACAAAATTTGCCAGCGCAGGCATCTCGCTGCCGCAGTCGAACCCGTACGAACGCGCTTTCTTGCGGAACGCTCAGCGCCGACGCTGAAGCGACGCCGTAATGCTGTCAGTAACCCTTGGCGACTACCAGCCAGCCCTCGCTAGCTACCCGTATCGGCACCGGTGTACGCTCCCCACCCTCGCCGCGATCTGCGCAAGCGATAGCCAGGGGAAAGGGAAAGCACATGAAAAATCTGCTGTTGAACAGCGGCACAGGCGCCGCCGGAAAATTTTCGGTCGGTGCGATTCTGATCGTCGTTATCGTCATTGTTCTTCTGTTGAACAGCGTCTTCGTCATCTCGCCCAGCGAGGAGGCCGGCACGCGTTGGCTCGGGGGTACACCGATGACGACCGCGCCGCTGACCACCGGCATGCACTTCAAGGTGCCGTTCTTCGAAAACGTCGACCGCATTCAGACCAGCCGCTCGGTCTACACGCTCAACGCGCTGGACGTCTATACCAACGACAATCAGAAAGTCACCATCGACGTCAGCATCATTTATCAGATCCCCAGCGCCGCAGTGATGAACCTGCTTTACCACGTCGGCCGCGCCGGCGCCTTCGATATCGACGGCACCATCCTGCCGGTGGTGCGCGACCGCGCGCTGGCCGCCTTCGCACGCTACAACACGCTGACCATTTCCGACCAGCGCTCGCAGATCACTCTGCAGATGCGCAAGGACGTCAGCGAAGCGCTGCTGCGACTGTTCGGCGTGGAGACCATCGACGTGCAGCTCACCGGCATCCACTACTCGCCCGTGTTCGACCAGTCCATCGAGGAAGCCGTGCGCGCCAAGAACCTCGCGGTGCAGGCGGAAAACACCGTCGCGCAGAAAAAGTTCGAAGGCCAGCAGAAAACCGTCACCGCCTCCGCCGAAGCACAGGCCGCGGTCGAAAGCGCCAACGGCGAAGCCCAGGCCACCGTGCTGCAGGCCGACGCTCAGGCCAAGGCCATCGCCACCGTCGGCAACGCGCTGAAAACCAACCCCGACTACGTCCACTTCTACGGTATGCAGCGCTGGAACGGCATCCTGCCCCAGGTCGTCGGCGCCGGCTCGATCCCGATGATCGATTTGAAGGGAGGAGATGTGGGGAAGTAGGCATGGTGATCACCCCGCTTCTAGCGCTCGCCAAAAGTGGAACTAGGAGGTCAAGGCTACTCCGCGTGGGTGCGATGGCGCCCAGCGCCATGTTCGGACGCCCGATGTCGTATGCCCTTAGCGCCTGTTTAACGCGTATCGTCCATGCCTCCGATCCGAGCCTGATGAAATACGCCCATGACGACACTGCAGCCCTTTGCGCAAAGCGGATTTCTCGCCCATCTGGAGCGTCTCGCCGATGCCCCGACACCCGCTGCCGAGGTGCAACTGCCTTCGCAGCTGACGACGCTAGTTTTGAACGCCGATGGAAGCGGCACGCTGACCCGGGCGGCCCACGAGCTGATCGCGCTGCTGAAAGCCCGCAAAGCTTTACTCCAGACGACGTTCGACACCGCGCTGGTCGCCGACGAACTTCGCCGATACCAGAAATTCTCCAAACCCGGGCAGCCCTCGCCGCACATCGTCGGGCTTCGGCAGAAGCAGGCCGCCACGCGACAAGCCGGCAACGTGGCGAGGCAGTCGCTCGTCAAGTCAGCGGCGGCCTTTGTGCGGGAGGCCGGTATCGATGTGCCTCAGCGCGTGGCGATTGAGGTTTTCATCGACAAATGGATCGATACGAGCCTGCCGAAGGGAATCTCGCCATCGCCATCGACATAGCCGTGCCAACCTCTTCAGGGATCAAGAGACTCTTGCACGACGGCAAAAGTCGAAAAATCCGTCAACCTTCATCCCAGCGCCAAGCCTCACGCAACCGCTCACCGAGATATTCGATGAACGCACGCACGCGCGGTGCGAGATGGCGGCTGTGTGGATAGATGGCGTGCAGCGGTGCGGAAGATATGCGGTACTTCGGCAACACGCGGCGCAGGCGGCCGGCGGCGATATCGTCACCGACGTCCCAGATCGACTTCAGCACAATGCCTGCGCCTTCCAGTGCCCAGGTGTGCGCTGCGCTACCGTCGTTGCTGAGCAACGGACCGGTGACGCGCACAGTCATGGAGTCACCGTTTTCGAAGCGCCAGTCGGTCCAGGGCTGGTCACGCATGATGATGCAGCGGTGCCCGACCAGCTCGTCGGGATGCTTAGGGACGCCGTACTTTTTCAGATAGGCAGGCGCCGCGCACAGCACGCGATAATTCGGCGCCAGCTGCCGTGCGATCAGTGACGAATCGGCGAGGCTGCCGAAACGGATGGCCATATCCGCACCGTTCTCCAGCAGATCGATAACGGTATCGGTCAATTCGAGCTGCACGCTCAGCCGCGGATGCAGCCGCTGAAAATCGCTGACGATCGGCGCGATCCACTGCCGGCCGAACGCCCTCGGCGCGCTCAGGCGAAGCAATCCGCCGACGGTTCCCCGACGGCGTGAAATCAAGGCTTCGGCCTCTTCCACCTCGGCCAGAATCCGCACGACCTGCGCGTAAAACAGTACGCCCTCCTCGGTCAGCGTCTGGCGTCGCGTGGTGCGCTGGATCAGGCGCACACCCAGACTCTTTTCCAGCTGCGCCAGCCGTTTGCTGACGACCGCCAGTGAGATATCAAGCTCACGTGCGGCGGCCGACAGGCTCCCGGCAGAAACGATGCGGGCAAACGCGGCGAGGTTCGGGAGGCTATCGATCATGGCGATGATTATCTACAAAATGGAAAGGATTCATCCTTTCCACGCCAGTATTTCGGCTGCAAACAAAGAGTGATGCTCTGCTTCGGCCGGCAAAACTACCGACCGGGCGCCCTGTCGCGCTGCCTCTTTAGCAATGGAGCCATCTCATGTCACCAGCACCGATCAAACGCCGCCGATCCACTCGTTTTCTGCTGCTTGCGTCGTGGGGCGTCGTCTTGGCCGCGCCGGCCTTGTCGGCCACGGACACACTGGTCGAGCCGGAGACGGTAGTGGTCGACAGGAGTCTGCCGAAAGATCGGCTCGACTCCCAGCTATTGGCCGCGCGTCGTTATGACACGTTCTGGACCAGCGGTGACGAAGCGCTGGCGCGCGCAGCGCTGGCTCCCGGTTTCATCGACCGCACCCTGCCATCGGGACGTCCGCAGGGCGTTGCCGGTCCACTCGCCGCGTCAAAAGCGTTCCACGCGGCCGTTCCCGACTTGCACTGCACGGTCGAGCAGATGATCGTCGCGGGTGACCGCGTCGTCGCGCACCTGCATTTCACGGGTCACTTCACCGGCCAGTTCAAGGGCATGCACGGCAAAGGTCAGGCGATCGACTTTATCGCTACCGACATATACCGGATTGCCGAAGGCCGCATCGCTGAGAACTGGCATCTGGAAGACAACCTGACCTTCCTGCAGCAGATCGGCGCCCTCGCCAAATAAGAGGTCAGTCGGAGATACCGAATCCGAGTCTTCCGATGCGCTGGCGAACCAGCACGCCGGCCGTCGACGTTTTCTCGCCAGGGCCGGCACCACCGCTAGCGCGCTGGCCACGTACACCGTGCCAAAGACGGCTTCGGCGCGGGCAACGCGGAGATATTGAACCGGCTCTAACGTCGTGCCGCGTTGCTCCAAGCAAGGCGTGTACTTTCAAGCGCCGCGTAGGCGCAGCATCAGTCCCTTCAGAAAATTCCGCAGCAGCTGGTCGCCGCAGAGGCGAAAATTCTTGTGATCGGGCTGGCGGAACAGCGCGCTGAGTTCGGGCTTGGAAATCGGGAAACCGGCGTCGGCCAGAATCTGGTGCATGTCGACGTCCTTAAGCTCGAACGCGACGCGCAGCTTTTTCAACACCACGTTATTGGTGACGCGCTTTTCGATCGGTCGCGGCGGCTGGCTCTCGTCGCGGCCGCGGCGCTGCACCACCAGGCCGTCGAGAAAATGTGCCAGGACGGTATTGCTGCACTCGACGTAGCCCTCCTCGCCGTCCTTTTTCAGAAAGGCCTGCACATTCTCTTTCTCGATCGGAAAATTCGCATCTGCCAGCTTGGTGATCTCCACCACCTTGCCGTCGCTGAGATCGAGCATGTAGCGGATGCTGCGTATGACGTCGTTGTTGATCATCGAGGGTCCGACAAAAGCGTGGAAAAGACCGCCATGCTACCGCGACGGTAAAGTGACTGCGGCCATAGGCCGCCCGATCCTCTTGCCGCATGCGAAACTTGCCCCACCATGAGCGAATTGCCGCATACGTTGGCCGGCCCATGCCGGCATCAGGACGACATCAAGAAAAGCCGTTTTCTGGCGCAGGCTGCGCCCGTGGAATCGACGGCGGCAGCGCTGGCGTTTGTGCAGGAGGTGGCCGATGCCACGGCCACACACAACTGTTGGGCTTATCGCACCGGCCAGGACTATCGCTTCAACGACGACGGCGAACCCGGCGGCACCGCCGGACGACCGATCCTGCAGGCGATCGAAGGTCAGGGCATGGATCGCGTCGTGGTCGTGGTCACGCGCTGGTACGGCGGGATCAAGCTCGGCGCGGGTGGCTTGGTGCGCGCGTATGGCGGCACCGCGGCGGAATGCCTGCGACGCGCCGAGCGGCTGCCGATCGTATCGATGGCACGCCTCGGTCTGCACTGCGATTTCGCCGAACTGAGTTTGCTGAAGGGGCGACTGAAGGACTGGCAGGCCGATATTCACAGCGAAACCTTCGACGCCGACGGCGTAGAGCTGCAATTGCAGTTACCGGAAAGTCGCGTCGCCGAGGCGCAGGCGCGCATCATGGACATCAGCCGCGGGCGCGGCATGGCCGTATGGCTGGATTGAATCGGCGATCATGCGCCCCACTTCAATGGCAACGTCTGCGTTCGACAGCGGGCGCGCAATCGCTGAAAGTTCCAGCCCGCGGCCCTTCGACTTCGTGTCGGCGCGCCGAGGGTGAACGGTGAGGGTGGCTTGCCGACCTGATCTGCGCGCTTCGGACAGCCAAAAATTTATCGACCCATCTTGCGAGAACTCATGAGCGACTCCTCGACTGACAAACCCCGCTCTGTTCGCCGCGTAGGCGCATTGCGCCAGCTCTGGCCTTTCATCAAACCGCATCGCGCGCTGGCCATTGGGTGGCTGTTCTTTCTGGCGCTTTCATCGGGCGCGTCGCTGGTGCTGCCGATGGCTTTTCGGCACATCATCGACCAGGGTTTTGGTCACTCCAGTCTGGGCGTTATCAACGCCACCTTTATCGCACTGTTCGGCGTGGCGCTGGTGCTGGCCTTTGCCACTGCCGCACGCTACTTCTGCATCACCCTGCTGAGCGAGCGGGCGCTGGCGTCGCTGCGCGACAAGCTCTATTCGCATCTGATTCGCCTCGACGTCGGTTTTTTCGAAAAGAGCCGCGTGGGTGAACTGACCTCGCGCCTGAGCGCCGATACCGAAGTGGTGCAGGCCTTGATCGGATCGGGTGTATCGATTGCGCTGCGCAGTGCGGTCATGCTGCTGGGCGCGGCCGTGGCGATGGTCTGGACGGCGCCCTCGCTGGCTGGCCTCACCGCGCTGGTGATTCCCGGCGTCATGCTGCCGATCTTGATCTTCGGCCAGCGCGTGCAGAAGCTGTCGCGCGCCAGCCAGGACCGGCTGGCTGACGCCGCGGCCATCGCCAACGAAACCTTGAACGCCTCCACGGCGGTCAAGGCCTATGCCCGCGAGGACATCGAAAGCAGCCGCTACGGTTCGGCCATCTACCGCGCGCTGGCCACCGCCCGTCGCCGCATCGGCATGCGCTCGCTGCTGACCACGGCGGTCATCGTGCTGGTCTTCGGCGCCATCACGCTGGTGCTGTGGGTCGGCGCACGTCATGTGCTGCAGGGCACGATGGATGCCGGCGTGCTGGGCCAGTTCGTGCTGTACGCCATTTTCGCTGCCGGCTCGGTCGCCGGACTGTCCGAAGTCTGGGGCGACGTGCTGCGTGCGGCCGGCGCGATGGAACGCATCGGCGAACTGCTGGCCGAGCGCGCCAGCATCACCGCACCGGCCAACCCGACGCGGCTCGCCCAGCCCGTGCGCGGTGAGATTCGTTTCGAGGGCGTGACGTTCAACTATCCCACCCGCCCGGACGCTGCGGCACTGCATGACTTCACCCTCGTCATCAACCCGGGAGAGACGGTCGCGCTGGTCGGCCCATCCGGTGCCGGCAAGAGCACGGTGCTGTCGATGCTGCTGCGTTTCTACGACCCGCAGGCCGGACGGATATGCATCGACGGCGTCGACCTGCGCGCGCTGGCGCTGGACGACCTACGCAAAACGATTGCCCTGGTGCCGCAGGAAACCATCATCTTCAGCGGCAGCGCGGCGGACAATATCCGCTTCGGCCGACAGGAGGCCAGTGACGAGGAAGTACGCGAGGCTGCGCGCTCCGCGGAAGCAGATGGTTTCATCAGCGCACTCAACGACGGCTACGCGGCCGAAATGGGCGAGCGTGGCGTGCGCCTGTCCGGCGGCCAGCGCCAGCGCATAGCGATTGCCCGCGCGATCCTGCGCGATGCGCCGCTGCTGCTGCTCGACGAAGCCACCTCCGCGCTCGACGCGCAGTCCGAAGCCGCCATCCAGCAAGCGCTAGAGCGGCTGGAAAAAGGCCGCACGACCCTAGTCATCGCCCATCGCCTGGCTACCGTCAAACGCGCCGACCGGATCGTGGTGATGGACGGCGGTCGTATTGTGGCGCAAGGCACGCACGACGACCTGCTGGCTGAGGGTGGGCTGTATTCGGAACTCGCGAAGCTTCAGTTCGTCGCCTGAGGCCCCTAGCGTAGCAGGCATGACTTTCGGCAGTGTCCGCCGGAACGCATCCCCTCCAGCATCGACGGTTTTGGGGAGCAGATCGTCATGCGGAGACTCTACATGCGCCGGTTGCTGGTATCGGGTATCGCCCTGGCCCTGAGCGGTGCCAGCCTCGTCGGCATCGCAGCGCCGACCACGTCGCCAGCCGAAGCATCGGCACTGGCGCCGACCCAACTGCCGCGCGGCGTGGTGCCGAGCCATTACGATGTCTCCATCGTGCCGCACGCGGCGGCGATGAATTTCGATGGTCAGGTCACCATCACCGTCGACGTGCAGCAGCCGACCGCCAGCATCACTCTCAATGCCGAGGACATGGTGTTCTCGAAAGTGGCCCTGACCTCGGTCAACGGCAAGCCGGTGGCGACCCCGAAGGTTAGCATCGATGCCGACGCGCAGACGGCGACCTTCACCTTCGCCAAGCCGCTGGCCGCCGGCAGCTACAAGCTGGCGATGACCTACACCGGCAAGATCGGCACCCAGGCCAATGGCCTCTTTGCGCTGGACTATGACAGCAAGGCCGGCAAGCAGCGCGCGCTCTACACGCAGTTCGAGAACTCCGACGCGCGCCGCTTCATTCCCTCGTGGGACGAGCCCGCCTACAAGGCCACCTTCAACCTCGACGTCACCGTGCCATCGGACCAGATGGCGGTAAGCAACATGCCGGCGGCCTCGACCACCAAGCTGGCCAACGGCCTGAGCCGCGTGACGTTCCAGCCGTCGCCGAAGATGTCGACCTATCTGCTGTTTTTCGGCACCGGCCAGTTCGATCGTGCCACCACCACGTCCGATGGCACCGAGATCGGCGTGATCGCGCAGAAGGGCTCGGTCGGTCAGGCCGATTTTGCGCTGAAGTCGGCGAAGGACGTGCTGCACGAATACAACCAGTATTTCGGCGTGCCCTACCCGCTGCCCAAGCTGGACAATATCGCGGCACCTGGGCAGAGCCAGTTCTTCAGCGCGATGGAAAACTGGGGCGCGATCTTTACCTTCGAATACAGCCTGCTGCTGAATCCAGCCATCGCCACGCAGAGCGACAAGCAGGAAGTGTTCAATACCGCCGCCCACGAAATGGCGCACCAGTGGTTCGGCGATCTGGTCACCATGCGCTGGTGGGACAACCTGTGGCTCAACGAGGGCTTTGCCTCGTGGATGGCCAGCCGTACCACCGAGAAGCTGCATCCGGAGTGGCACACCCACCTTTACGCCGTAGGTGTGCGCGAAGGCGCCATGAGCGTCGACGCGGTCGCCACCACGCATCCCATCGTGCAAAACATCGCCACCGTCGAGCAGGCCAGCCAGGCTTTCGACACCATCACCTATTCCAAGGGTGAGGCCGTCATCGGCATGCTCGAAGGCTACGTGGGCGAGGACGCCTGGCGTGCCGGCGTTCAGCGCTATATCAAGGCGCACGCTTACGGCAACACGGTGTCCGACGATTTGTGGAAGGCGATGGACGCGCAAGGCAACAAGCCGATCACCGCGATCGCGCACGACTTCACCCTGCAGCCCGGCATTCCGCTGATCAAAGTGGAAGCGGCCAGCTGCCAGTCGGGCACGACTACGGTCAACCTCACGCAGGGCGAATTCACCCGCGATCGCCCCGACAAGACGCCGTTGCGCTGGCATGTGCCGGTAATCGCGCAGTCGCTCGGCGGTGCCCCGGTAAGCACCCTGGTCGACGGTCACGGAACGCTCAATGTGCCGGGGTGCGGCCCGATCGTGGTCAACGCCGGCCAGAGCGGTTACTACCGCACGCTGTACACGCCGACGGCATTCAAGGCGCTGAGTGAATCCTTCACCAAGCTGCCCGAGATCGACCAGCTCGGCCTGATGGGCGATACCTGGTCGCTCGGCATGGCCGGCCTGCAACCAGCGTCGGACGTGCTGGATCTGGTCCAGCGCGTGCAGGCCGACGCCAGCCCGGAAATATGGGAAGAAGTTGCTGGCGTACTGTCCGGTCTGGACAACTACTACAAGGGCGATACCGCACGCCAGGCCGTGCTGCGCAAATTCGCCATTGCACGCCTTGCACCGGAGTTTGCTCGCATCGGCTGGACGCCGCAGACCGGTGAAAGCGGCCCGACCAAGATCCTGCGTACTGAACTCATCGCTACGCTCTCGCAGCTGGGCGACCAGGACCTCATCCCCAGGGCGCGCGACTACTATGCGCACCCGGATACCATGCCGTCGGAGCTGCGCAAGTCCATTCTCTACGTTGTTGCCAGCCACGCCGACGCGGCCACCTGGGACAAGCTGCATGCCCAGGCCAAGGCCGAGACCACGCCGCTGATCAAGGACGAACTCTACGGCCTGCTGTCCACCAGCGAGGACGAAACGCTGGCCAAGCGCGCGCTGGATCTCGCTCTCACGCCCGAGCCCGGCGCCACGACCAGCGCGGGCATGCTTTCCGACGTCTCACGCCGTCATCCGGACCTGGCCTTCGACTTCGCCGTGGCCCACCGCGACCAGGTCGACAAGCTGGTCGACTCCACCTCCAGCAGCCGTTACTACCCAAGCCTGGGCGCAGCGTCGGTGGATCCGGCGATGATCGGCAAGATCGAAGCCTATTCCAAGGCCCATATCGCCGTAAGCTCGAGGCGCGCGGCCGACACCACCATCGCAGGCATACGCTATCGCATGATGATTCGCGAAAAGCGCCTGCCGGCCATCGACGCGTGGTTGAAGAAGAACGGCGGCTGATCGGTCCTCCGCTGAAATGGAAGAGGCCCCGCAGTGCGGGGCCTCTTTTTTTTACGCTCCGTTGATTCGCGTCATCCTGCTGGGCCTCAGGAACACCGACGCATCGGTGCCTTGACGCCGGGGCGAACCGTGCTTTCTAAGCTTTGTTGTCTTCGAATACCTTCCGCGCGATCTGCAGCGCAGACATCGCCGTTGGCCAACCGGAATAGAAGGCCAAATGGGTCATCGTGGCAATGATTTCGTCTTTAGTAATGCCGTTGTCCAGGGCCTTTTTCAAATGGAACGGCAGCTCGTTGGTGCGGTAGAGCGAGATCAGGCTGGTAATCGTCACCAGGCTGCGATCGCGCGCCGACAGCGCCGGGTTCTCCCAGACATCGCCGAACAGCACCTTGTCGGTGATCTCGGCCAGGTGGGGTGCGATATCGCCAAACGATTGGCGTGCGTTGGTGGGTTCGTCAGCCATGCATTTCTCCGGTAGGTGCCAAGCGCGTTCGATCGGTTGTTGGGATGATCGTGGATCAGCGACCGACGATCAGTGAGCGACGAAACCGCCGTCGACCGGCAAAGCGACGCCGAGCACAAAGCTCGCGCCCGGGCTGCATAGCCACAGCACCGCCGCGGCGATTTCTTCCGGACGGCCCATGCGGCCGATCGGCTGGTCGCGCAGAAATTCTTTCATCGCCGCAGGGTCGATACCGTCGCCCATCGGCGTATCGATGCAACCGGGGCACACGGCATTGATGCGAATGCCGCGCGTGGCGTAATCCAGCGCGGCGCTCTTGGTCAGGCCGATCACGCCGTGCTTGCTGGCGTGGTAGGCCGAGCGACCGGCCAGTCCGACGAGCCCGCCCAGCGAGGAGCAGTTGACGATCGCCCCGCTGCCCTGTTGGCGCATCTGCAGCAACTCGTGCTTCATGCAGGTCCAGATGCCACGCAGATTGACGGCATTCACTTCGTCGAACGCCTCCGAAGTTTCGTCAGTGACGTCGCCCATTGGGCCGAGAATGCCGGCGTTGTTGTACGCCATGTCCAGCCGACCGAACGTGGCGACCGTGCGTTCGACCATCGCAGCCGCCTGCGCTTCGTCGGTGACGTCGCAGACAACGCTGATGGCCTGATGACCGACTGCCGTCAGCGCGTCGGTGACAGCCCTCAATGCCGCCTCGTTGCGATCGGCAAGCACGACTGCCGCGCCCGCCTGGGCAAATGCCTTGGCCGTCGCCAGCCCCAGGCCGGAGCTGGCGCCGGTGACGAGGGCGACCTGGCCCTTGAAGTCAAAGGTCGGATTCATCGATGGTTTCCTCGGATTCGAAAGTGTTTGGTTTGAGTTGTCTTGGCGCCGCTCGGCGCGCCTTGCCATGGCTGCCGCGCTGGACAAGCGGCCATGCCCGGGAGCCAGAAGCTAGTCAGCCCGGCGTCGCACCGGCCAGATATTCCTCGTCGGTGACTTTCTCGAGCCAGATGACGTTCTTTCCGTCCAGCGCCTCCTGCACGGCGATATGCGTCATCGCCGTGGTCGAGGTCGCGCCATGCCAGTGCTTGTGGCCCGGCGGGCACCAGATCA
The DNA here is from genome assembly GCF_014200755.1 of Rhodanobacter sp. ANJX3. Classification (GTDB taxonomy): domain Bacteria; phylum Pseudomonadota; class Gammaproteobacteria; order Xanthomonadales; family Rhodanobacteraceae; genus Rhodanobacter. The sequence continues at coordinate 680,284 of NZ_JACHCM010000001.1, forward strand.
CGTCGCCGGCACGAATTTCGACGATCGGCTCCCCCTCGCATTGCGTCCAGCCACAGCCGGCGGTGACGATCAGCGTCTGGCCCAGCGGGTGGGTATGCCAGGCCGAGCGGGCACCGGGTTCGAACGTCACCGCCGCACAGGAAACCCGCGCCGGCGCCGGCGGATTGTTCAACGGGTCGATGCGTACCGTGCCGGTGAAATAGTCGTCCGGGCCTTTCTGGGAAGGCTGCGAGCCCGCGCGCTTCAGTTCCATGGTGATGCTCCTCGTCGCTGGCGTGGAAAGAGCGAACCTCGTCGCCAGCGTCGAGGTCCGGCGTTCAAGGTAGTCTGCGAGGACACATGCGACTAGATGCCAATATGCGTATGAAGTTATGAGAAAATCTCAGCAATGGCACGCGTCAACACCAACGATCTGGTCGCCTTTCTCAGCGTGGCGCGCGAACGCAGCTTTACCCGTGCCGCCGCCAAGCTGGGCGTATCGCCGTCCGCGCTTAGTCATACGATGCGTGGCCTCGAGGAACGCCTGGGCATTCGCCTGCTCACCCGCACCACGCGCAGCGTGACGCCGACCGAGGCCGGCGAGCGCCTGCTGCGCTCGGTCGGCCCCCGGCTCGACGAAATCGAGGCCGAGCTGGACGCACTCGGCGACCTGCGCGACAAGCCCGCCGGCACCATCCGCATCAACGCCGATGAAAACGCGCTGACCTCGGTGCTCTGGCCAGCGCTGCGCCGATTTCTGCCGGACTACCCGGACATCAAGGTCGAGGTCGTGACCGATTACGGCCTGACCGACATCGCGGCGGAGGGCTTCGATGCCGGCGTCCGCCTGGGCGGCATGGTCGCCAAGGACATGATCGCGGTGCCGATCGGCCCCGCCATGCGCATGCTGGTGGTCGCCGCGCCGGCGTATCTGAAGGGCCGAGCCAAACTGAAAACGCCGCAGGATCTCACCCGTCATTCCTGCATCAACCTGCGCCTGCCGACCTACGGCGGCCTCTATGCCTGGGAGTTCGAAAAGAACGGCAAGGAGCTGCGCGTGCGCGTCGAAGGGCAGCTGATTTTCAACAGCATCCTGCCGATGCTCGAGGCGGTGCTGGACGGCTTCGGCATCGCCTACCTTTCCCAGACGCAGGTGCAATCGCACCTCGACAGCGGCGCACTCGTCCAACTGCTCACCGACTGGACGCCGCCCTTCACCGGCTATCACTTGTACTACCCGAACCGACGCCAGCCGACTCAGGCATTCACCGTGTTGCTCAATGCGCTGCGCTGTTGCGGTGCCGCGTAACCCGCAGGAAAACTTCCCCCTGCTTTTAGCGACCGGGTGGTGCGAGCACAGAACATGGAGCGCCAGGGCCTTCATGTCATTTTCTCTTCGACACTGCCGAGGGTGTGACCGTGCTTTTCAGCGACCCTCCGCGCACGCAAGACGCGGCGTTGCGGGAGGTTCTAGCCTGAAGCACGCGTGACAATGCGACGCGTCGCGGAGTCACGGGCATTGCCGCAGCATTGACGCTTCACCGCCTAACTTCAACGCATGTCCGATCCCCTGCTCCAGCCGCGCCCCGAAGGCCTTTATTGTCCGGCCGGCGATTTCTTTATCGACCCGATGCTGCCGGTGGCGCGGGCGGTTGTAACGCATGCGCATGGCGACCACGCGCGCTCGGGCAGCGGGCGGTATCAGGTCGCGGCGGCGGGTATCGGGCTGATGCGCGAGCGGCTGGGCCAGGATGCGCTGATCGACGCGCACGATTACGGCGAAACCTTTCGCATGGGCGAGGTCGAGGTCTCGCTGCATCCGGCCGGGCACGTGCTGGGTTCGGCGCAGGTCCGCATGGCCTACGGCGGGCGCGTGGTCGTGGTGTCGGGCGATTACAAGCGCGATCCCGATCCCACCTGCGTGCCGTTCGAGCCGGTGTCTTGCGATGTGTTCGTCACCGAGTCCACGTTTGGTCTGCCGGTGTACCGCTGGCCGCCGATGACGCAGGTGATCGACGACCTGCTGGCGTGGTGGGACGACTGCGCGCAGAAACAAATTCCGGCCGTGCTGTTCTGCTACGCGCTGGGCAAGGCGCAGCGCATCCTTGCCGAGCTCGCACCGCGCACCGAGCGCATGGTGCATCTGCACGGCGCAATGCTGCGGCTGGTCGAGAGCTATCGCGAGGCCGGCGTGCGGATGGTGCCGACCGAGCCGGTGAGCGAGTCCGCGCGCGGCCGCAACTTTGCCGGTGAACTGATCCTTGCGCCGCCCTCGGCCGCCGGCTCGCCGTGGATGAAGCGCTTCAGCAAAGCCTCGACCGGCTTCGCCTCGGGCTGGATGCAGATACGCGGCAACCGTCGCCGCCGCGGTTACGACCGCGGTTTCGTGGTGTCCGATCACGCCGACTGGCCCGGCCTGATCCGCAGCGTCGAAGACAGCCAGGCCAGCCGCATCTACGTCACACACGGCGATGGCGATACGCTGATTCGTCACCTGCGCGATCTCGGCCACGACGCGCAGTCGTTGCACGTATTGCGCGGCACCGACAACGAGAGCGGCGGCTGATGCACCGCTTCGCCACGCTGTATACCGAACTCGATCGCACCGCCTCGACCCTGGCCAAACGCGGGGCCATCGCCAGCTATCTGCGCGACGCCCCCGCGGGCGACGCCGCCTGGGCGGCATACGTGCTCGGCGGTGGCAAGCTGCGCCGGCTGGCCACCTCGACCGAACTGCGTCAGGCGCTGGCCGCCAGCACCGGCTACGCCGACTGGCTGATCGACGAGAGCTACGAGCAGGTCGGCGACCTGGCCGAAACCATTGCGCTGATGCTGCCCGAAGGCGACGGCTCGCTGGCCGATGAGCCCTTGCAGACATGGATGGAACAAAAGCTGCCCGCGCTGGCGAAGCTGGAAAGCGCCGATCGCGTCGCGCAGCTGCAGGCCTGGTGGCGCGCGCTAAGGCCGGCGCAGGTGTTTCTGCTCAACAAGCTGATCACCGGCTCGCTGCGCGTCGGCGTATCGCATCGCCTCGTAGTGCAGGCGATCGCGCAGTGGTCGGGCCAGCCGACTGACCTTATCGCGCATCGCATGAGCGGCCAGTGGAAACCCGCCGCCGATGCGCTGACCGCGTTGACGCACGCCGCCGGCGACGACGAACATCTGGCCGATCGCCCCTACCCTTTTTTTCTCGCCTCGCCGCTGGAGCACGAGGTGGAAATGCTCGGCGACATGGACGAATGGATGGCCGAATGGAAGTGGGACGGCATCCGCGCGCAGCTGATGCGCCGCGATGGCCACGTCGGCCTGTGGTCGCGCGGCGAGGAGCGTCTCGACGGCCGCTTCCCCGAAATCGAAGAGGCCGCCGCCGCGCTGAAATCCGACGGCGTCATCGACGGCGAAATCCTCGCCTGGGATGCGCAGGAAAAATTGCCGCGCCCGTTCACCGCGCTGCAGAAGCGCATCGGCAAACTGAAGCCTGGCGCCAAGCTTCTAACCAGCGCACCCGTGTGTTTCATGGCGTATGACCTGCTCGAGCACAACGGCAGCGATCTGCGCGAACAGCCGCTGCGCGAACGCCGCGACATGCTCGCCGCACTGATCGACGGTGTCGATCCGGCGCTGATGCTGTCGCCTCCCGTGGTTGCCGACTCATGGACCGCGCTGACCGTCGAGCGCCAGCAGTCGCGCCAGCGCCAGACCGAAGGCCTCATGCTGAAGCGGCTCGACTCGCCGTATCGCGTGGGCCGCAAGCGCGGTGACTGGTGGAAGTGGAAGGTCGATCCGTACACGCTCGACGCCGTGCTGCTGTACGCGCAGCCGGGCCACGGACGCCGCTCCGGCCTGTTCACCGACTACACCTTCGGCGTCTGGGACGGCGATACGCTGGTGCCGGTGGCCAAGGCCTATTCGGGCCTCGACGACAAGGAGATCGGCCAGCTCGACCGCTGGATTCGCGCGCACACTACTGACCGTTTTGGTCCGGTGCGCGCGGTAGAAGCCACGCACGTGTTCGAGCTCGCGTTCGAAGCGGTGCAGCTTTCCGCACGGCACAAATCCGGCGTGGCCACGCGCTTTCCGCGCATCCTGCGCTGGCGCACCGACAAGAGCATCGCTGATGCCGACAAGCTCGACGACCTCCGCCGCCTGGCGTCGGGCTGAAGCCCGCCTGCGCGCGTGGTTCGCCACGCTCGATCGCAAGCCCGCTGCTTTTCAGCGCGCGGCATGGAAAGCATGGGCGGAAGGCCACAACGGTTTGATCCATGCGCCCACCGGCACCGGCAAAACGCTGGCGGCGGTGGGCGGCCCGCTGATCGACGCGGTGCTCAATCCCGCGCGCGGCCTGCAGCTTTTGTGGATCACGCCGCTGCGTTCGCTGGCCACGGACACGGCGCAGCATCTGACCACGGCGGTCGAAGCAATGGAGCTGCCGTGGCGCGTGCTTCGCCGCACCGGCGACAGCAGCAGCGCCGAGCGCGCGCGACTGCGCCGCGGCGACTGCGAACTGCTGGTCACCACGCCGGAGAGTCTGGCCCTGCTGCTGAGCTATCCCGACGTCGCCGAGCGCTTTCGCCATCTGCGCGGCGTGGTGGTGGACGAGTGGCACGAACTCATCGGCAACAAGCGCGGCACGCTGCTGCAGCTGGGTCTGTCGCGGTTACGCACTCTGAAGCCCGAAGTGCGCGTGTGGGGACTGTCGGCGACGCTGGGTAATCTCGATGAAGCGATGCAGACGCTCGCTGGCGACGGCGTGCTGATCGGCGGCAGCGGCAACAAGAAAATCCAGATTCAGACCGCCCTGCCCGATGCTGGCGAACGCTTTCCCTGGGCCGGCCATCTCGGACTGAAGCAGTTGGCGCGAGTGCTACGCGCCGTACTCGACGTACGCTCGGCGCTGGTGTTCGCCAACACGCGATCGCAGGCCGAGCTGTGGCACGAGGCGCTCGCCGCCGTGTGGCCCGAAGCGCCGGAAACGCTGGCCGTGCACCACGGCTCGATCGATCCCAAGCTGCGCTTCGCGGTGGAAGAAGGTTTGCGCCAGGGCACGCTGCGCTGCGTGGTCGCCACGTCGAGCCTCGACCTCGGCGTGGATTTTTCCAGCGTCGACCGGGTGATCCAGATCGGCAGCCCCAAGGGCGTGGCGCGGCTGCTGCAGCGCGCCGGCCGCAGCGGCCATTCGCCGGGCCTGCCGTCGAAAATTCTGTGCGTGCCCACGCACCTGCTGGAGCTGGCCGAGATCGCGGCCGCGCGGCGCGCGCTGGCCGCCCACCATCTGGAGCCGCGGCATCCGCTGCGCGGCTGTCTCGATGTGCTGGCCCAGCATCTGCTGACACGCGCGCTCGGCGGCGGTTTCAAAGCGGACCAGGCCTATGCCGAAGTGCGCTCCACGCGTGCCTATGCGCAGCTGCCGCGCGCGCAGTTCGATGCCGTGCTGGCCTATCTGCAAAACGGCGGCACGGCATTGGTCGGCTATCCGGAATACCAGAAACTGCAGTGCGATTTGGACGGCCATTTCCACGTCGAAAGCAAGCGCGTCGCGCGATTGCATCGCCTTTCCATCGGCACCATCACGGCCGACGGCAGCCTGCAGGTGCGGTATATGAAAGGCGCGCGGCTCGGTGCCGTGGAAGAAAGTTTTGTTTCGCGGCTGCGACCGGGCGACCGTTTCCTATTTGCCGGCAAACATCTGGAGCTGGTGCGCGTGCGCGACATGAATGCCTACGTGCGGCCGGCGCCGAATCGCCAGGGTGGCGTGCCGCGCTGGATGGGTGGGCGCATGCCTTTGTCCAACGAGCTGTCGACCGAATTGCGCCGCACCTTGGCCGACACCGATGCGCCCGAAGCCGAGATGCGCGCTCTGCATCCGCTGCTGGCGATCCAGCGCGCGCAGTCGCGTTTGCCCAATGTCGACGAGGTGCTGATCGAACGCACGCATACGCGCGACGGCGAACATCTATTCGTCTATCCGTTCGCCGGCCGGCTCGCGCACGAAGGCCTGGCCGCCGTGCTCGGCTATCGGCTGGCGCAGATCGCCAAGGCGGACTACGGCTACGCAGTCAACGACTACGGCCTCGCCATCACCGCACGCAGGCTGCCCGCACTGGATGCCGAGACCATGCGCCAGCTGCTGCATCCGTGGGGCCTGCGCCGCGATATCCGCACCAGCATCAACCTCACCGAACTGGCGCGGCGGCAGTTTCGCGAAGTGGCGCGCGTAGCCGGCCTCGTGTTCAACGGCTACCCAGGCCAGGACAAGACGCTGCGCCAGCTGCAGGTGTCCAGCGGCCTGCTGTTCGACGTGCTGCGCCAGCACGATCCCGAGCATCCGCTGCTGTGGCAGGCCGAGCGCGAAGTGCTCGACCAGCAGCTCGACTATCCGCGCCTGCGCGACTGCCTGATCCGTATCGCGCGCGGCAAAATCCTCTACGTCGAACCGCCGCGCCTCACGCCGCTGTCGTTTCCGCTGTGGGTGGAGCGCCTGCGCGGCGGGGTGCACGCGGACGATTGGAAAAGCCGCGTCGAGCGTATGCTGGCCACCCTCGAAAAAGCCGCCGACCGATGATCGAATCGCGTATCCGCCTCGCCGGCGATAGCTGGACCTTGCACGCCGACCGGGCCATGTACTGGCCGCGGCACAAGGCGCTACTGGTCACCGATGTGCACTTCGGCAAAGGCTCCGTTCTGCGGCGTTCCGGCGTGGCGGTCCCGACAGGCCAGACGGCTCACGATCTCGCCCGACTCGATGTATTGATCGCCCATTACCGGCCTACGCGCGTCTTCGTACTCGGTGACCTGGTTCACGGCGCCGCGCCGCTCGATGCTCCCTGGATCCAGCAGGTCAACGCGTGGCGACAGCGACACGCCGCCATCACCATGACCCTGATCGCCGGCAACCACGACCGCCATTTCGACGCGCGCGACCTCAGCTTCGAAGTCATCCCCGAATCGCTGCGCATCGACAACATCCTGCTGCGCCACGAACCCGCCACCATCGAGGGCCGCTACGTTCTCGCAGGGCACGTCCACCCCGGCATCATGCTGCACGACGGCTGGCGAAAGCATCGCCTGCCGGCCTTTCGTTTTGGCGAGCACAGCGGACTGCTGCCCGCGTTCGGTACGTTGACGGGGTTGCATGAAACACCGCCTACACCCGGCGAACGCATTGTTGCCGTTACACCGGCGGGGTTGGTGCCGGTTGCGACTTAAGCTCGAGACAAGCGCACGCAGATCCTTCGCCGTCCGTTCGGATTATTTTTACTTGGGATTATCCAACTCCGGCACGCCGCTGCTGCGGTCGGCATAGGCCGCCTGAAAGCTCGGCCGACGCTGCCAGCGCTTCCAGAACGCATCCAGATGTTCGAAGCGCTCATCCAACGGGGTCGCGTTGACTGGGAACTTGGAAAAAGCGATGGCGGTGGCCAGCGTGATGTCCGAGAAGGTCGGTGTATCGCCGCCGAGCAGCCACTCGCGTCCATCCGACAAATGCTGATTGACTAGACCCGCATGCGCCAAGGCTTCCTTGCGGCAGTGCTCGCCCCAGGCGTGATTGGTAGTGAGTTCAAGCTTGGGTCCAAGACCCTGATGCAGAACGTGGAAAGCGGTCACGATGCGATAGAGGATGTGCACCCAGATGCGGTTATCCCACATGTTGTCGAGGCCTTGCTCCAGCGCGCTCTCGCCCATGATCTTGCGCCCGGGGAAAGACTGATCGAGATACCGCACGACGGCAGCCGTCTCGGAAATAAAACTGCCGTCAGCCAGCTGCAAGGTGGGCGTTTCGCCCCACGGGTTCATTTTCAGATGCGGCCATTGCCGCTGCTCGCCGACCGGCGACATATCGTAAATGCGCTCATCAAACTGATCGGCAATACCCTTTTCATGCAGGAAAAGGCGAAGGCGCTGGGGGTTGGGGAAGGCCGAAGGGGATGTGAAGAGGCGGAGTTTGTTTGTCATGGTGCTGTTTCCTCAATGTTGGTGCGCATGGCGTTGAAGATGCCGGAAGACGACGGCGGCGCGGATTTACGTGTGGAAGAATGTACCTACCGATCACTTGGTAGGTATACTTTGCAGGATATAATCTCCGCCGTCAACAACCGTGTTCTGTTTTCGCTCGAGGGCTGCAGCCGTGAAAAATGATGTGAGCTCAAATTCCAGGGAAAACATCCTGGCAGCAGCACGAAGCGCCGCGCAGGCGCGCGGCTACGGCGGATTGAATTTTCGCGAGCTCGCCGAAGATGTCGGCATCCGGGCCGCCAGCATGTATCACCACTTCCCCAGCAAGGCCGATCTCGGCGCTGCCGTAGCGAAACGTTATTGGGAGGACTCAGCGAATCGTCTGGATGCTTTGCTGGCCGATTCCTCGGATCCGATCCAAAGCCTGCGCGATTATCCAGACACGTTCCGCAAGCCGCTGGAGAGCGACAACCGCATGTGCATGTGCAGCTTCATGGCTGCCGAGTACGACGACCTGCCCGAAGCGGTAAAGAAAGAAGTGCAGACCTTTGCCGACGTGAATGTCGCGTGGCTGGCCAAGGTTCTTATCGCTGCAAGCGTGGTCAGTCCTGAAAAGAGCGAACCACGCGCGCGCGCCATTTTTGCGGCCGTCGCTGGCGCCCAATTGATGGCAAGAAGCCGTTCGGATATCGCGCTGTACGACTCACTGATTGATAGTTATCGCGCAGCTGGTCTTTTGCCAGCGTAACAGCGAAATCGGCCACAGGCACATAAGCGCGTTTTGGCTGTCCGGCTGCCATGTTTGTATGCGTAGCTGGCGTGGGATAAATGGAGCGCTTGAAAAATTCTTGTTTATCCCGGCTTTCAATTCGTTTCTCGCCATACGAATCTTCTGCATTAAAAACACACGCGCGCCTGAGCCATACTGATGACGCCTTTGTTCGGATCGATAAGGCGTGTATTGCCGCGCTCCTGCGGCGATTTCAGCGGACCGCATTCAGACACCGACCTAAGGAATGTGCCTCCGCATACGTTGGGTCATCAGCACGGGGGCAAAGCGTAATGGCGCAACTTTTTCCATCGGAACGAAACCCTCGCTGACATACAAGCGCATGGCCGATGAGTCACAACAGACCACTTCAAGCTGCACTGAGCGAGCCCGCATTGATACCGCCCAATCAACGATCGTTCGCAACAGAAGACGCGCCAAACCGTGGCCTCGACACTCCGGCGCTACCCACATTTGGTAAACGTTGACGATGGTGCTGTCAGAGCGATCGACTTTACCCCAGGCCAAACCGGCTGTCTTCGCGCCGACGTAACCGATCAATGGCAGGTCGAAGCCCGAGTTGCTCGCCACACGAAGCCGCGAATCCCACTCATCATCGGTGTGCGATTGCTCTAAAGCGAGAGTGCTTGAAAAAGCATTGGGCGACTCTTCAAGCGCCGACAAACGCAGGTTCCGATAAGTCCGAAATTCTGTTGCTTTGAATGTTCGAACGGTGATGGCGCGATGAGCTGGCATGGGTCAGCCGCCCAAGGCCAATTGATTTTTAGCATGTCGCGCTTCGTTCAATGCCGTGCTGATGCTTCGTACTTGTTCGACATCGCTCTGCCACTCGCCGCCCTGCATATCTTTCAGCAACGATGGATGCCATTTCATCTGCGACGCAAGCAGCCGCTTCGCCGACGCATGAAACTCGCTCGCTCCCGTCAGCGCGATCAACTCGCCGATGTTTCCGACACTCACCCCTGCCCCCGGCATCATGGCGATACGTCCCCCAGCCAGCTCGACCAGCTGACGAATCAACTTGGCTCCCTCGATCGCCGTCAACTGCGCACCTGAGGTCAGCACGCGCTCGCAACCCAATGCGATCACGTCTTCGAGTGCCGAAAGCGGATCGCGAGTGAGATCAAAGGCGCGGTGGAAGGTCACTCCCATATTGCCCGTGGCGGCCATCAGCGAACGGCAGCGCAGCAGGTCGATGTGGCCGTCGGCATCGAGCGCGCCGAGGACTACACCATCGCAACCAGCCTTTGCGCAGGCTTCGATATCGCGCAGCATGGTCTCGCATTCGAGGTCGCTGTAGAGAAAGTCGCCGGCGCGGGGACGAATGAGCACGTACAGCGGAATGGTGAGCTTTTCGCGCGCCAGCGCGATCTGCGCATACGAGGGCGTGAGGCCGCCCAGCTCCAGCGCGGTGCACAGTTCGACGCGCCCTGCACCGCCTGCCTGTGCGGCCAGCGCTGAGGCGACGGAGTTGGCGGCGATTTCCAACATCACGAAAAGCTCGTGCTGTAGACGCTTGATGAGGGGATCAGGCCATCCTGTTTTTTGGCATCGCACACGGCATAGGAGAAGCCGTGCTGGATCGCCCAGGCGCCGACGTCGCCGTGTTTGTTCATGGCGAGAAAGCCGACCTGCAGCTCTTTCGTCTGGGTGGGCCGACGGCGGATGATGCGCATCACGGCCTCTTTGCAGGCCTCCTGCGGGGAGCGCCCCTGGCGCATCAACTCGACCACGAGGAAGCTGCCCGCGTTGCGGATCACCTCTTCGCCGACGCCGGTGGAGGTGGCCGCGCCGACTTCGCCATCCACGTACAGGCCGGCGCCGATGATCGGGCTGTCGCCGACCCGGCCGCGCATTTTCCAGGCCATGCCGCTGGTGGTGCAGGCGCCGGCGAGGCGGCCCTGCGCATCGATGGCGAGCATGCCGATGGTGTCATGATTGCCGGCGCCGCCGGGCATACCGGGGCTGCCGCCATGGCCGTAGTCGTGCACTTCGCTGTTGATCGACGGCTGGTAGCGCGCGGTCTTCAGCCACTCGTGCCAGGCCTTGTCCGATTCGGGCGTCAGCAGTTCCTGCTTTTTGAAGCCCTGCGCCAGCGCAAACTGCAGCGCGCCCTCGCCGACCAGAAGCACGTGCGGCGTACGGTCCATCACCAGGCGCGCCACGCAAATGGGATGCTCGATATGTTCGAGCGCGGCGACCGCGCCGCAGTTGCCGTCGGCGTCCATGATGCTGGCGTCGAGCGTGACGTGACCATCGCGATCCGGATAACCGGCCTTGCCGACGCTATGGTTTTTCAGATCGGACTCGGGCACCTGCACGCCGGTTTCCACCGCATCGAGCGCGTGGCCGCCCTGGCTCAGCACCGTCCACGCCGCCTTGTTGGCGGCCACGCCGAAATCCCAGGTCGAGACGACACGCGCGCCGGAGAAAGCCTGGCTCGTCGATGCCTGCTTCGCCGCCAGCTTGCCGGCCCATGCCAGCGCCGAGGCGGACGCGCCCAGCAGCGAGGCCTTCAGGAAATTTCTGCGATCGGTCATGCGGTGCTCCATTGCGGAAAATAAAAAACCCCGCACAGTGTGCGGGGTTCCTTTGTGCCTCACAACGCAGGCCTGTCGATCAGGCCGCTGCCTCGACCGCCGAGGCCTGGGCCCCCTTCGGCCCCTGGGTCACTTCGAACTGCACGCGCTGGCCTTCCTGCAGGCTGCGAAAGCCCTTGGTGTTGATGGCCGAAAAATGGACGAAAACGTCATCCCCACCGTCCTCGGGCGCGATGAAACCGAAACCCTTGGCATCGTTGAACCACTTGACCGTACCGAAACGCATTGCGTGAACCTCTGAACATGGATTGGGTGCGCCAGGCGCGCGCAGAACCACCCTCGTTCCCCTGGTTCGCCGCCCCCGACCTGCCGAAAAATATCAACATGTCCGGTCTCAGCGCAATATCCGCGACCTAGGAAATTACCGTAGACCGCGACGGCATCCTCAGCTCTCGAGCAGTGCCGCGAGAATGCGCGGCACCTCGGCCGTGGCCGCCGCCAGGTGCGCAAAGATTTCCTCGATGCTGATTTCCGACTCGTCGCCGCAGCCGGCGGCAAAGTTGGCGACCAGCGCGAGGCAGGCGTATTGCAGCTCCAGCTCGCGCGCCAGCGAGGCCTCGGGCATGCCGGTCATGCCGACCAGATCGCAGCCGTCGCGCTTCATGCGCGCGATCTCGGCGCGGGTTTCCAGTCGCGGTCCCTGGGTGGCGCCATAGCAACCACCGGCGATCACCGCGATGCCGGCCTTGGCCGCGGCGGCCAGCACCGTCTGCCGCAGCGACTCGGTATACGGCTCGCTGAAATCGATGTGCTTTACCTCGGCACCGTCGGCGTCGCAGAAGCTGGTATAGCGGCCGTGGGTGTAATCGATGACCTGATCGGGCACCACGATCACACGTGGCCCCATATCGGCACGAATGCCGCCGACGGCGTTGACGCCGATGACTTTGCGCGCGCCCAGACTGTGCAACGCCCACAGGTTGGCACGGTAATTCACTCGATGCGGCGGCAGGCTGTGGCTTTCGCCGTGACGGGCCAGAAAGGCCACCCGCTTGCCGGCAAAATCGCCGATCACCACGTCACCGGCGGCCGGGCCGTACGGCGTATCCACTGCATGCCGCACGGTATTTTCCAGCCCGGGAAACTTGTACAGGCCGCTGCCACCGATCACGGCGAGGTCGATGTTGCTCATAGCTCAGCCCTCCTTCAACGCATAAATGGCCGGCAGATTGCGGCCCTGCTCGTGAAAGTCCATGCCGAAGCCGAACACGTAGCGGTCGGGGAGTTCGATGCCGTGAAAGTCGGCGCTGATGCCTTCGACCAGGCGATCGTGGCGCTTGGTGCACAGGCTGACGATCAGCACCCTTTTTGCGCCGCGTTGGTAGCAGTCGTCGCGCACGGCTTTCAGCGTGTGGCCTTCGTCGAGGATGTCGTCGACCAGCAGCACCACCCGATCGACCAGCGACACCTGAGGCTCGCGCAGCCAGTGCAGTTCGCTACCGGTGGTTTCGCCGCGATAGCGCGTGGCGTGGACGTAGTCGAATTCGAGATCGGTGCGGATGGCCAGAGCCAGCTGACCGGCGAAGATCAGCGCGCCGTTCATCACGGTGAGAAACACCGGACGCTCGCCGTCGAGCGCCGCATCGATCTTGTGCGCCATCTCGGCGATGACGCTGTCGATCTCTTGGCGCTCATGCAGCAGGTCGGCAGTAGCGAGCGCATCGGCGAGCGAAGGTGTGAGCGTGTTCATGCGTTTTCCCGATCGGCGTTCAACGCCGTGATGCGCGCGACGAAACGATCGCGCTGTGGATTGTTGAGAAGACCGGCCCAGCTGGCGCCGATGGCGCCGCGAAGCGCGGCAAGTTCGGGCGATAGGGCGCTCAGGCTCGCGCGGTCGGAGGCGCGATCCTGCACGGCGGCGATCGCCTGCGCCACCACGTCGGGGAAACAGGCCAGTACCAGATCGCAGCCCGCGTCGAGGTGGGCGCACACGCGCTCTTCCACGCTGCCGGCGGCACCGGCGGCGGCCATGCTGATGTCGTCGCTGATCACCGCGCCGGCAAAACCCAGCTCGCCGCGCAGGATCTGCTCGATCCATACGCGCGAATAGCCGGCAGGCTCGCCGTCGATCGCCGGATAGGTGACGTGCGCCATCATCACCGCCTCGACCTTGGCCTCGATGCATTCGGCAAACGGCAGCAGATCGTCACGGCGGATGGTGTCCAGATCGCGCGGGTCGATCGCCTGCGCCTTGTGCGTATCGGCAGCGACCGAGCCGTGGCCGGGGAAATGCTTGAGTACCGCTGCCATACCGCCCAGATGCATGCCGCGCACATAGGCCTGCGCCAGCTCGGCGGTGATCGCCGGATCGGCATGGAACGCGCGCAGGCCGATGGCCGCGTTGCCACGCGCCAGATCGACCACCGGCGCAAAGCTGAAATCCACGCCGCTGGCGCGCAGCTCGCTGGCCATGACCCAGGCGTGCTCCTCGGCCAGCCGCACCGCTTCCAGCGGATCGCGATCGTATACCTCGCCGATGCGTGCCAGCGCCGGCAGCCGGGTGAAGCCGTCGCGGAAGCGCTGTACCGGGCCGCCTTCCTGATCGACCGCGATCAGCAGCTCGTCGCCGCCGACCTCGCGGATGGCATCGCACAGCGCCACCAGCTGTTCGCGGCTGGCGTAGTTGCGCGAAAACAGCAGCACGCCGACGACGCCCGGCGCCGCGAGCCAGGGCTTTTCGTGATCGGCCAGTTCGAGGCCGGCGATACCGATCATCAGCATGCCGCGTCCTCCGCGGCGCGCTCTGCCGGCGACCACTGCGTGAACGGATGGGCGATCAGGTTGACGTTGTAGTAACGCGTCAGCGCGCTCACTTCTGCGCCCAGCCAGGCGGGTTTCGGAAACGCGGCGTCCACTGCCGACAGTTCGATCTCCGCCACGATCAGACCTTGGTTCTCGCCCAGAAATTCATCGATCTCGAACAGTGCCTCGCCGACGTGTACGTGGTGACGAATCTTTTCCAGCACGCCGTCGCACAACGTGGCCAGCAGCGCCTGCGCGTCGGCCAGCGCAATGGCGTACTCGAACTCGGCCCGCTCGATACCCGCCACCGCCGCCTTGATGTTCAACCAGGCCTGGTCGCCGGCGATGCGCGCGCGCACGGACGCGCGTGCGTCGCCATTGCGCAGCGCCTGCGCACCGACCAGATAACCTTGCGCGATGGTCTTGCTGTGCGAAACGCCGGCGCGCCAGCTGTCGTCGCGCAGAAGAAATTTTCGTTCGATTTCGATGGCCATGGCTTTTAGTTGAAAAGTGCGGCCATGGATGGCCGCTTTTTGATCTTCGCGTTAAAGGACTAACGCATAAATACAGCAATGGATTCGACGTGCGAAGTGTGCGGAAACATATCCATCACGCCGGCGGACTTCAGGGTAAACCCGTGCCGATCGACCAGGATGCCGGCATCGCGCGCCAGCGACGCCGGATGGCACGACACGTAGACGATGCGGCGCGTCTGCTTGTGCGGCAGGTATTCCAGCACCTTGTCGGCGCCAGCGCGCGGTGGATCGAGCAGCATCTTGTCCCATGGTTGGCGCGCCCAGTCGGCGCTGCGCTGATCCTCGAACAGGTTGGCCACCTGAAAGCGCGCGTTGGCGATGCCGTTGCGCGCGGCGTTCTGCGCCGCGCGTTCGACCAGACCGTGCTCGCCTTCCACGCCGACGACTTCAGCGACGCGCCGGGCGATCGGCAACGTGAAATTGCCCAAGCCGCAGAACAGGTCGAGCACGCGATCGGTCGGCTGCGGATCGAGCAGCTCCATCGTGCGCGCCATCATCCGCACATTCATGCCGGCATTGACCTGGACGAAATCCAGCGGCTGAAATTCCAGCTCGACGTCGTCGATGGCCGTGTCTGCGCTGGGAATGCGGAAGGCCAGACGCGGGTTCTCCGGCCACAGCGGATGCACACTGCTGTTGCCGCCGGGCTGCAAAAAGATAGCCAGATCGTGCTGCTGACCGAACGCGGTGAGCTTGGCCAGATCGGACTCACTCAATGGCTGCATGTGCCGGAAAACCAGTCCCATAGTGTCGTCGCCCGCAGCGAACTCGATCTGCGGAATATCGCTGGCCGCATCCATGCCGTTGATCAGATCGGCCAGCAGGCCGATCTTCGGACCGAGCGCCGGATGCATCACCTCGCACTGCTGGACGTCGGCAACAAAGGCGTGGTTACTCTCTTCGCGGAAGCCGACCAGCACGCGGCCCTTCTTCACCACGTTGCGAACGGAAAGCCTGCCCTTGCGCCGATAGCCCCACGACTGATCGGTCAGCGGCGGCAGCCACTGCTGCGGCGTCACCTTGCCGATGCGCTCGAAGTTTTCGGTCAGCACGCGCTGCTTGGTGGCGATCTGCGAGTCCGCGTCCAAATGCTGCAACGAACAGCCGCTGCATTCGCCGAAATGCCGGCAGCGCGGCTCGACCCGGTGCGGCGAGCGGGTGATCAGCTCGACCACCTCGGCCTCGTCGAAATGCCGATGGCGTTTGCGCAAGCGCAGCAGCACGTGTTCGTCCAGCAGCGCGCCGCTGACGAACACCGCCTTGCCGTCGACGCGGGTGACGCCGCGACCGTCGTGGCTGAGGTCGGTGATCACCGCTTCGAACGGTGTGGTGGATACGGAATTGGATCGGGACATAGGTAATCAGCAAGCCAGAAAATCGGCGCATCGACGGATGCGAAACACATTAGCCGCCGATTATCACAGATCGATTGCCACGCCGCCTTGCGGCAAGGACAACGCGCCTATTTCTGCTGCCAGGCGCCTGAAGCGTTCTGCACATACCAGCCGGCCTTGGCTCGATCGATCCAGCCCTTGGCAAACGTCGCCTGGATCTGCGCCTGCCACTCGGGATGGCCGTTGGCACTGGCCACTTCGCGATACAGCGCGGCGCGATCGCGGTTTTCGTCGGCCACCGTGGCGGACGCCTGGGCACGCTCACTCAGCGGCACCTTGGACGCGTCACGCATGGCGACCATGCCATCGCGGGTGAAGCCCACCGCGCCGCTGTCCAGCAGCGCTCCTAGCGGCCCTTGAAAGCGTCCACTCATGCGGGCGCTGATGGCTTCGGTAGCGGCGGTCTGCACACGGATGTTCGGCACATCGGCCGCGGCGGCGGTGGGAATCAGCACGTCCAGCAGCATCGCCGACGGGTGCTGGCCGCTATCCGCTGCCGGCGGCGGATCCTTGGGCGCGGGCTTGGCCGGGCTGGCGCTGTCGATCACGTTGCCGATGAACTGATCGGCGGCCTTTTGTGCGGCGGCCTCGGGGAAATACACGTTGATGGTGACGCAGCCGACCAGGGCGATGGCCAGAGTGGCGAGGAGTCCGACGACGAGTTTGCGCATGAGCCTTCCAACGTTGAATAACGACAAGGGGTGAAAGAAACGCCTCAACGCACCTGCGGCGCGGCGCCGTTGATGGCCCCCTGCAGACGCTCCACCAGGGTCGGCCAGTCGACCTGTGCCTGATGGCCGACGACCTGCAAACGCGGCAGGCCGCTGCCTTCGAGAATAGTGTAGCTGTCGCCGCCGGAGTCCAGCCCGCTCATCCGGCAGACCGATGCCTGCAGCGTGCAGTTGAGGCCGATGCGCTTGTAGCCGAAGGTCTTGAACAGCTTGAGCACCACGCCCTGCAGGCCGGCCGCGATGCCGCCACCGCCGACCGTGGTGAGATTGTTGACCGCGCGCTGGCTGATCCGCCCGCCGCTGCCGGCCAGCAGGCGTGCGTCGAACGCCACAGGCTTCCAGTCGACCAGTTGCAGCTTGTCGATCGAGCCGTCCATGCGGCCGGTGATGCTGCCGAAGTCGAATACGCTGGTCATCGCGCCCAGATCGAGCTGGCGCAGGCTCATGTCACCGCTCAGCGCGGGACTCGGGCCGAACGGCTGCTGCACGGACAGCCGAGTGATGTCGACAAAGCCGCCAAACAGGCTGGCCGACAGTCCGCCCTGCAACTCGATGCGATCGTCGATCCAGCGCAGCGAGGGAATCGCGCCGGCCAGGGTGCCGGGAAACGCGGGCCAGCCCATGGCACGGCTGAACGCGCTCATGTCGATGCCGAGCAGAACCAGGGAGGTGGTGAGCCGCTGCCCCTTCGCCGCAGCCGGGCGCCAGTCCAGCTGCCCTACGCGTAGATGACCGTTCAGCAACGGCACGTCGAGTGGTTTTTGCAGGCTCAGCAGGCCATCGCGACTTTGCCAGTGCGCCTGGGCGGCACCGTTGGTCAGGCGATAAAATTGCAGGCCGCTCCAGCCCAGCGTGGTGGCCGGCCGATCGCCCTGCACCGCCCAGTCCATGCCGCCGCGCAGATTCCTGATCGCCACACTACCGTCTGCCTCGGCCAGATCGAGATTATCTGTGTTGAAGGCGAACGCATGCAGCCCATCGGCGCGCATATCCACGGTGCCGCTGAGCTGCCCCGCACTGGTGAGG
The DNA here is from genome assembly GCF_014200755.1 of Rhodanobacter sp. ANJX3. Lineage (GTDB taxonomy): Bacteria > Pseudomonadota > Gammaproteobacteria > Xanthomonadales > Rhodanobacteraceae > Rhodanobacter. The sequence continues at coordinate 698,035 of NZ_JACHCM010000001.1, forward strand.
TTGCGCAGACCCATCGTGGCCAGCCACGCCTCGCCGTAGCGCTGATACGCGGCCGGAAAACTGGCGTGGAAGCGATCCAAGCTCAGGGTTTTCAGCATGCCTTTGGCATCGAATGCCAGCGCGCCCTCGAGCTGCAGCGCGTCGGCGTCGTTGATCTGCAGGCGATTCAAGGCGAAGGCACCGTTCTGCGCGGTAGCCTGCAAGCTCAGCGGCACGGCATGGTTCGGCAGCTTGGCGTAGATCGGCCCGAGCAGGATCTCGCCGCCACGCAGGCTGGTTTCCAGATCGATCTGTGCCGGCCCGTCGGTAGTGTCCAGATCGAACTGGCCCCCACCGCTGAGCCGCTGCGCCGCCAGCGTGCCGGACGGCGTATCGAAGCCCGCGTCGCTGAGAGTGAACTGACCGGACGACTGCAATCCGACATCGCGCACGTCCAGCGCCAGCTTGGCGTCGAGTTTGCCGCCGGTCGCGTGGCCCGACCACACCGTGCCGAGCAGGCCCTGCAACCAGCCGGCGGGCAGGTTTTTCAGGTCGATCTGCAGGTGGCTCAGCTGATCCAGCGGCATGGCGGTGCTGACCTGCGCCTTGCCCTGGGCGATGTCGATCTGCAGGGTATTGGCCGCTTCGCTGAGCTGCATGACCGCATGCGCGTTGCTCAACGCACCGCCTGGCGCATTCGCCAGCTGCACGCCGCTGTCGACAATCCAGCGCAGCTGCGAGTCGCGCTGCAGGCTGCCATCCAGCGTCAGGCCGAGCCGATGCCAGCCCATGGCCGCAATATCCGCCTGTGCGGCATGCAGCTGCAGGCGCAGGCCGCCCTTGCCGTCCTCACCGATGCGCACGTTCACCGACTGCAGTCGAACGCCCGGCACGCTGACGGCCCTGGCGCTCAGCACGATATCCGCCCGCGCGGGCGCTACCCACAGGCTGCCCAGCAGGAGCAGGCAGCACAGCAAAAGATGGCTTGATGTCGAACGCATGTCGCGCCATTCTGCCAAACTCAGATGAACGATATGGATTTCGTTATGCATCGATGGTTTTCCGACTCATCTTCGAAGGCGGCCGCGTCCATCGACAGCCCAGCCGCTGGTTCCGTCAAACCCTTGCAAGCCACTCATTTACGCGTACTCGTCGCCGACGACGATCCCGGCAGCTGCCGCTTCCTGTGCGATGGATTGCGCTCGATGGGCGCGCGCGCCGAGGCCTGCGGCAATGGCCTGTCGGCGCTGGAGCGAGCGCGGCTGGAAACGTTCGATCTGCTGCTACTGGACTGCCGGATGCCTGGCGCCGGTGCGCTGGAAATACTGACTCTGCTGCGCGAAGACGCCGAAGCACTGTCCGCCGACAGCACGGCCGTGGCGACGACCGCCGAACTGGCGCCGGCCGATCGCAAGGCGCTGCTCGGCGCCGGCTTCAGCGAGATTTTGCTCAAGCCCTGCGGGCTGAGCGATCTGCAGCGCCTGCTGACGCTGTCGGATCGCAGCGGCATCGCCATACTCGACGACGGCGCCGCGCTGATGACCACCGGCGATACCACCACGATGCGCGCGCTGCGCCTGCTGCTGCGCGAAGAGCTGGCGGTGCTCGAGCGCGAGCTGGACCAGGTCAGCCTGGATCGCGTCGACTTCGGCGAGCGCCTGCATCGGCTGCGGTCGTCATGCGGATTTTGCGGCGCCGCCACGCTCTCGACGCAGACGGCCTTGCTGCAAAGACAGCTGGCCCGAGCCGATGCCGCGCCGGTCTCGCTGGTGCGTTTCCGCCGCGCGCTGCTGGCGACGATCCAGGCGCTGGATCGCTGATCAGCGGCGCGTGCTGGCCATGGCCAGCACGCGCCAGGCGCGCAGCTCGCCGCCGCCGAGATGAAAGCGGATGATCTCGCGCATCAGGTCGCGCAGCGTACGCAAGCCGGCATTGTCCGGCATCCGATCCTGCTGAAGCGCGAGCAGATCGCTGCCTCGGATGGCCCGCGCATGGCTGGCTACGCTGCGCACGGCACCCTGATCGGCCCGATAGCGGTAGTGCTCGTCGGCTTCCAGCGGCTCGCCGTTTTCAGCGTCGAGCTCCAGCTGCAGGCCATAGCCGATCGCTTCCAGCAGATCGCGCTCGAACCGACGCAGCGTCCACGCCAGCGGCTCGCCGCCGGCCAGCCGTACCAGCGTGGTCGCATAGGCATCGAACAGGCTGGGAAACGGATCCTGCCGCTCGGTCAGCCGCACCACCAGCTCGTTGAGATAGAGGCTGGCCAGCGCCGCGTCGCCGACCATCCGCAGCGGCACGCCGACCGGTTCGACCGCGGTCAACGTGGCCAGCTCGCCGCGCAGCAGCAGATCCATCGCGATCGGCTGGAACGGCTCCAGCTGCGCCCGCTTCAGGCGGGCCTTTTCGCCGCGCACGCCGCGCGCGATCACACCGATGCGGCCGTGCTCGCGCGTCAGACACTCCAGCAACAACGACGTCTCGCGGTAAGGCCGCGCGTGCAGCACGTAGGCGGGTTGCTGTTCGATGCGCATGGCGGCTGTCTAGGGGAGAGGGACGAGTCGCGAGGGCGTAAATCCGAATCGCCTTCTTCGGCGTTATGTTTCGAAGAGCCTTCCTGAGGGCGCCCTCGCTACTCGCCTCTCGTCCCTCGCTCCTAATCCGTATACCCGAACTTCTTCAGCATGTTCTCGTCGTCCACCCAGCCTTCGCGCACCTTGACCCACAGCTTGAGGAAGACCTTGCGCTCGAACATGCGCTCCATATTGCGGCGGGCGCCGCTGCCGATCGCCTTGAGCTGGGCGCCACCGTTGCCGATGACGATGGCTTTCTGGCCGTCGCGCTCGACCCAGATGATGGCGTGGATTTCGGCGATGCCGTCGGGCCGGTCGCTGAACTGCTCGATTTCTACCGTGGTGGCATACGGCAGCTCCTGATCGAGCCGCAGCATCAGCTGTTCGCGCACCATTTCGGCGGCCAGAAAGCGCTCGCTGCGGTCGGTGACCTCGTCATCGGCATACTGCGGCGGCTGCACCGGCAGGCGCTTCAGGATCGCCTGTTCGAGCTCGCTCAAACCCTGCTTTTTCAGCGCGCTGACGTAGTGGATTTCATCGTAACTATGCTTGGTCACCAACTCGGTGACGAACGGCAGCATCACCGTCTTGTCCTTGTTGAGGTCGACCTTGTTGATCACCAGAATGCGTGGCGACGACTGCTCGACCAACGCCGCATATAGCGCCTCGTCCTCATCGGTGAAACGACCGGCCTCGATCACCTGCACCACCAGATCGACGTCGCTGATCGCCGAACGCGCGGCGCGATTCAGGCTGCGGTTCATGGCGCGCTTGGCACCGCGATGCAGACCGGGCGTATCGACGTACAGAATCTGCCCCGCTTCGCTGGTGGCGATACCGAGAATGCGGTGGCGCGTGGTCTGCGGCCGCGGGCTGACGATCGACAGGCGAAAGCCGATCAGCGCGTTCAGCAGCGTGGATTTGCCCACGTTCGGACGGCCGGCCAGCGCCACCGTACCGCAGCGAAAATCCTCGTGCGGCAGCTCGGGGCCGGTGTCTTTGGGGTGGTCCAGTTCGTGGTTCATGAGGTGAATTGCTCGACAAGTCGGACGGCAAGTGTAGTGCTTCGCCGCAAACAGCATGGAAAGGTGACCGGTGCGCACGAAGTCCCCGGCGGGTTGGGAGAGGCCCGCCGAACGCCAAAGGGCGGCCATGGCGAGAGAAATCAGGATTTTTTGCGCTGCTTTTCCAGCAGCTCGCTCAGCACGATGTCGGCCGCGTCCTGCTCGGCGGCGCGGCGGCTGTCGCCGCGCGTCTGTGCGCTCAGCGGCAGCGGCTGATCGATGGCGCAACGGACATCGAACGTCTTGGCGTGATCCTCGCCGTGGCTGGCGAGCAGATCGTATTGCGGCAGCGGCCAGCCGCCGGCCTGCAGATACTCCTGCAATCGGGTCTTGGCATCCTTGGAGGATCGACGCAACGCGATGACCCGCTCGCCAAACAGGCCGCGCAGCACTTCGCGACAGGCGTCGAAGCCGCCATCGAGATACACCGCGGCGATCAGTGCCTCAAAGGCATCGGCCAGAATCGAATCGCGACGAAAACCGCCGCTCTTTAGCTCCCCGGGCCCGAGCTTGAGCTCGTCACCCAGCGCCAGTTCGCGCGCCACCGCGGCGAGAGCCTGGCCGTTGACCAGCTGCGCGCGCAGCCGTGAAAGCTCGCCTTCACTGGCCTTGGGATGAACCTCGAACAGCAGTTCGGCGATGACGGCACCCAGCAACGCATCGCCAAGAAACTCCAGTCGCTCGTTGTTCGGCTTGCCGACGCTGCGGTGGGTGAGCGCCAGCTGCGCCAGCGCCGGGTCGCGAAAACGATAGGACAGTTGCACCATTTACTGGCCTACATTGCCCTGCAGCGGCACACTCTTGTGGAAGTGCAGCAGAAAATCGATGTTGTACATGAACGGGATTTGCTTGTCGTAATCGACATTGAGCGTGTTGCCACCGCCCGCATCGCGCTTGATCGTGATATCGCTCGGCTTGATGGTGGCGTCGTCGACGTACTGGAAGCCCAGCTTGAAGAACAGGTCGCGACGGATATCGTCGAGCGTCTTGCCGTTGGTGCCTGCGGTGGCGATCTGGTTCATCGCCTTGCTGACACCCATCGATTCAGAATAGGACGGGAACAACTTCATCGCCATATAGGCAAAAAAGCCGACGATGATGATGAGAAACAAAAACCCGATCAGAGTGACGCCCGACTGTTTCGATTTCATAGTCCCCTCACTATGCCGCCAGGTGGCGTGCTTATGGTCTGCGTATTGCATATCGAAGAATACGGCGCGATAAAACATCGCGGCCATGCCTAAAAGATAACCTGCCTGAAAAATGACCCGCGCGGATTCACTCGTCCCTTCGATACCTCTGGCTGCCACCGGCATTGCCGACGCACCGCTCGCGCCAGCGGATTCTCGCACGGCCGGCGCGCTTGTGTTCAATTCGATTGCCGGAGTAGCAGTCCGGCAGAATCGGATGACGCAATCTCGCCTAGTGAATCAGCGTGCCGATGCGCGAGAAATCCACGCCACCGGTGTGCAGGCCCTTCCAACTCATCCAGATCAGAAACGCCTTGCCGGCCAGGTTCTGCTCCGGCATGCAGCCCCACCAGCGGCTGTCCAGGCTGTTTTCGCGATCGTCGCCCATCACTAGATAGCAGCCTTGCGGCACCAGCGAGGGCACTTTGGAATTCGGGATCGAACGCGTAGGGCCGCGAAGCGGCATGCGCGCGATCAGATGATCGCGCGTGCCGAGGTGTTCGTTCCACACGGTGGCCTCGAAATTCAGCAGTTGGGCGTCTTCTTCGCGCTGCGGGTTGCCCTTGAACGGACCGATTTCCTCGTCGACCACCGGCTTGCCGTTGATGATGATCTGGCTATCGTGCACCTCAACGGTGTCGCCCGGCAGGCCGATGATCCGCTTAATCCAGTTCTGGCTCTGCACCGGCAGATGCGGCGTCGGGCAGGTGTCATCCGGGCCGAGGGCGGGCTCGCCGTCTTCGCCGCCGCCGACGCGAATCATCTGACCGCTTTCATCTTTGCAGAGATATCCAGGAAAGCGGAATACCACCACGTCGCCGCGCTTGGGTTCGCCAATGCTGAGGAACTTGGTGTTGAAGGCCGGCATGCGCAGGCCGTAGGCAAACTTGTTGACCAGAATAAAGTCGCCGACATCGAGTGTCGGCATCATCGAGCCGGAGGGAATGCGAAAAGGCTCGGCCACGAACGAACGCAGCAGCAGCACCACCAACACCACCGGAAACAGCGAGCGCGCCCAGTCTACCGCCACCGGATCGGTGTACTCGGTGCCGGCGGCATCGAGACGTGCCTTGCGCTTTTTGTACAGAAACAGGCGATCCAGGCCCCACACCACGCCGAACAGCACAGTGAGGCCAAGCAGAATCGCCGAAAAATCAAAATCCATGGAGTGCTCCGTCGTTATCGATCCAGACCGGTTTCAATTCGATATCGGTCAGATCATCGCCTAAATCGATGACCCAGCGCTTATTTATCTACCCGCAACACCGCAAGAAACGCTTCCTGCGGAATTTCCACCCGCCCGACCTGCTTCATGCGCTTCTTGCCTTCCTTCTGCTTTTCCAGAAGTTTCTTTTTGCGGCTCACGTCGCCGCCGTAGCACTTGGCCAGAACGTTCTTGCGCAGCGCTTTCACGGTGGAGCGAGCGATGATCTGCGCGCCCACGGCAGCCTGGATCGCCACGTCGAATTGCTGGCGCGGGATAAGGTCTTTCATGCGTTCCACCAGCTCGCGGCCTTTGCGGTCGGCATGGCTGCGGTGCAGGATCAGGCTCAGCGCGTCGACGCGGTCACCGTTGATCAGCACATCGGTGCGCACGAATGGGCCGGCCTCGAAGCGCTCGAAGTGATAGTCCATCGAGGCATAGCCGCGCGACACGGATTTCAACCGGTCGAAGAAATCCATCACGACTTCGGCCAGCGGCATTTCGTAAACGATCTGCACCTGCGTGGCCAAGTACTGGATCGAGCGCTGCACGCCGCGCTTGTCCTGGCACAGCGTGACGATGTTGCCGATGTAGGCCTCAGGGGTGAGGATGCTGGCCACGATGATCGGCTCGCGGATTTCCTGCACTTGCGGCGACGACGGCAGCTTGGAAGGGTTGTCCAGCATCATGATGCTGCCGTCGGTTTTCAGGATCTCGTAGATCACGGTGGGCGCGGTGGTGATCAGATCGAGATCGTATTCGCGCTCCAGCCGCTCCTGCACGATTTCCATGTGCAGCATGCCGAGAAACCCGCAGCGAAAACCGAAGCCCATCGCCTCGGACGACTCCGGCTCGAAAAACAGCGCGGCGTCGTTCAGGCGCAGCTTGTCCAGCGCCTCGCGCATCGCCGGGTAATCGTCGGAGGACACCGGAAACAGGCCGGCGAACACGCGCGGCTGCATGTGCTGAAAACCCGGCAGCGCCTTCTCCGCCGGCTTGCCTGCATGGGTCAGCGTGTCGCCGACCGGCGCGCCGTGCACGTCCTTGATCGAGGCGTTGATCCAGCCGACTTCGCCCGCGCCCAGATGGTCGAGCTTCTTGCGCTTGGGCGTGAACACGCCGACGTCGCCGACTTCGTGGGTGCGGCCGGTCGACATCACCAGCAGCTTGTCGCCGGGACGGATCTCGCCCTGCATCACGCGCACGAGCGACACGACGCCCAGGTAATTGTCGAACCACGAGTCGATGATCAGCGCCTGCAGCCGATCGGTATCGCGCGGCTTAGGCGGCGGAATGCGGGCGATGATCGCCTCCAGCACCTCGATCACGTTGAGGCCGGTCTTGGCGCTGATCGCCACCGCGTCGGTGGCATCGATGCCGATCACGGCCTCGATCTCGAGCTTTACCTTTTCGATATCGGCCGTCGGCAGATCGATCTTGTTGAGCACGGGAATCACTTCGAGCCCCTGCTCCACCGCGGTGTAGCAGTTGGCGACCGACTGTGCCTCGACACCCTGCGCCGCATCGACCACCAGCAGCGCGCCTTCGCATGCGGCCAACGAGCGGCTGACCTCGTAGGAGAAATCCACATGCCCGGGCGTGTCGATGAAATTCAGCTGATAGGTCTTGCCGTCACGCGCGGTGTACGGCAGCGACACCGACTGCGCCTTGATGGTGATGCCGCGCTCGCGCTCGATCGGGTTGTTGTCCAACACCTGCGCTTCCATCTCGCGATCGGCCAGACCGCCGCACAGCTGGATGATGCGATCGGCGAGCGTCGACTTGCCGTGGTCGATATGGGCAATGATGGAGAAGTTGCGGATCAATTCCATGGAGCGCTGGCGGCCTGTCGAACGTGGGTCTGCCGCCACACGCGGCGCGCAGGCAGCGCACCACCGACGGGTGATGCTAACCCGGCATTATTGCATGGAACGCACCGCCCCGGCCGCATGGCCACGGCGGAGATCGAGAGGTGCCGCTTGAGCGATACGAGCTGTCGCCACACCCGGCATCAGGCCGAAACGTGGCGGCAGCACAAGCACCGCGCTTATTTGCCGTCCGGCACCGTCAAGCCGATGAATTGGCTCTGGTCGCCGCGACGCACCAGCAGCAGCACGGTATCGCCTGCTTTCAGGCCCTTGGTGGCGGCCTGGAAGGCGGTGACGTTGCCGACCCGCTGCTGGTTCACCATCAAAATGATGTCGCCTTGCTGCAGGCCGGCGCTGGCCGCCGCGCGCCCGGTGATGCCGCCGATCTGGACACCTTCGCCGGATTTCAGGCCCAGCTGCTGACGGGTTGCCGCATCGATGTTCTGCACCGAAAGGCCCAGCGCGGTCGAACCCGATGGCGCGGACGCAGAGCCGCCGTCGGACGCGCTCGACAACGTCTTGTCATCACGCGGAGCGGCGCCCACGACGACCGGGATGGTTATTTTCTTGCCGTCACGAATGATGTCCAGCGTTGCCTTGGTGCCCGGCTTGGTCAAGCCGACCAGCGGCGGCAGATCGGGCGCTTGGCTGATGGGCTGGCCGTTGTATCCGACGATGATGTCGCCCTGCTGTATCCCGGCCTTGCCGGCAGCACTGCCGGCGTCGACGTCGGAAACGATGGCGCCATTCGCATTGGGCAGCTTCAGCGCCTTGACCACATCGTCGCTGAGTGGCCCCACGTGCACGCCGAGCTGACCGCGAGTGACGAAGCCATGTGCCTTGATCTGCTCGACCGCGCTCATCGCCACGTCGATCGGGATCGAGAACGCCACGCCCTGGTAGCCTCCGGTGCTGGAATAGATCTGCGAATTGACGCCGACCACCTGGCCCTGCAGGTTGAACAGCGGACCGCCGGAGTTGCCGCGGTTGATCGGCACGTCGGTCTGGATAAACGAGGTGTACGGTTGGTCGGCACTGCCCAGATTGCGTCCGACGGCACTGACGATGCCCTGCGTCACGGTGTAATCGAAACCGAACGGCGAGCCGATGGCCAGCACCCACTGGCCGGCCTTGAGCGTGCGCGAATCGCCGACGCTGACTGCCGGTAAGTTGTCGCCGTCGTTGATCTTCAGCACGGCGATGTCGTATTTCGGATCGGTACCGACGACCTTGGCAGTGAACGTGCGCCGATCCTGCAAGCGCACGGTCACCTCGTCGGCGCCGTCGACAACGTGGTTGTTGGTCAACACGTAGCCATCGCGCGAAATGATGAAACCCGAACCCAGCGAGGTGTGCTTCTGGTCTTCCGGCGAGGGCATCATCGGCATGCCGAAAAAGCGTCGAAACATTTCCGCCTGCGGATCGTCCGGGCTGCCGTCCTGATCGGGATCGGTCGACGCGCGCGACGGCTTTCGGCTCTTGCCGTTGTATTTGGCTTCAACGTGCACCACGGCAGGCGCGTTTCTCTCGACGATGCCGGTGAAATCCGGCAGGCCGCCAGTAGCCATCGTGGTGGTCTGCGCCCATGCGCTGCCGGTGGCGACAGCAAGACTCAGCGACACGCCGCACGCCAGAGTGCGCAAGACGGGAAATTTCATGACTCCTCCTAGTAGGGTTGGCTTGATGAAAAACATGGGCGCCGCCCGATCGCTCGACTTGCGAACCTCGCCGCCGCAGGCGGGATGCCCGGTAACCAGGCAGCGGCATCCGCCCATAAAAAAACCGTCGGCCCGGGTGGGCCGACGGTTCGGAGACAAACACGATGGGCGGCGGCACCCGTCACTGGCGTAACGGCAAATTCAGTGCACCGCGGCCGCAGCCTGTCGCGGCGGATTCTGCGAAACCGGCTGCTGCTGTGGATCGAGCAGCAATAAGTAGCTACCGTCGTTATTGTTCAAAGTGCGGTAGCGGTGCATCAGCGGATACGCCGAGAGACGCTTGCTGCCGTACACCGGCTGATTGCCGCCCGGAAAAATCTCGCTGGTGGCGGACGCCTGCTGGCTCAACGTGCCCGCCGAATTGCCGCTCAGCCAGGACGGCACCGTGGCCGGAATCGACGATTTGCGCGCTGGCGTGATGTCGGCAACGGCACTGCTGCCGGCCGCCCGCTGACCGCTGGGTGCCGCCGCGGTGCGATCCACATCCGCCACAGGCTGGCCGATCATCAGCGCGGCCGCGGCCACGCTGGCAGCGATGGCGCCGCCGGCGGACCAGCGCAGCCAGTGATTGCGCTTTGTGCCGACAGGCGCAGCCTCCTGATCGATCGCCAGCATCACCCGAGAGGCGAAACTCGACGACGCCAGCGCCGGCAACTGCCGACGCAGCCCATCGCGAGCCAGGTTGTAACGCGTCCACGTCTGCTGCAGCGAGACGTCGTGATCGAGCCGGCGCAATAAAAAGCGCATGGCCTCTTTCGACAGCTCGCCGTCGAGGCCGGCGGAAAGGTCTTCGTTGGCGTTCGGGGTCATGTCTGGCTTGTTCATGTCTTGTCCTCGCGGTCCGACAATAGCGGCCGCAGCTTTTCATCGATCGCTTCACGTGCCCGGAAGATGCGCGAACGCACCGTACCGATCGGGCAACCCATCGCCTCTGCGATTTCGTCATAACTCAGACCGTCCACTTCGCGAAGCGTGATGGCGGTACGCAGTTCTTCGGGCAAGGCTTGGACAGTGGAAAATACGGATTGTTCAATTTCCTGGCGCATCATTTCGCGTTCGGGCGTGGCGCTGTCATGCATGCGCTCGGCGCCTGCCATGAAAACCGCATCCTCGGCGTCCACATCGTCGGTCGGCGGACGGCGGCCCATCGCCACCAGATGGTTTTTGGCCGTATTTACCGCAATCTTGTACAGCCACGTATAAAACGCGCTGTCGCCGCGGAACGAACCGAGGGCCCGCCACGCGCGAATAAACGACTCCTGCGCAATATCCTCGCACTCGGCGTGGCTGCGCACGTAGCGGGATACCAGGGCGATGACCTTATGCTGGTACTTGCGCACCAAGAGGTCGAAAGCTCGCTTGTCCCCGTTCTGAACACGCTCGACCAGCGCGCGATCCAGTTCGTTTTCGCCCATTCGGGCTGTATCCATCGTCAATGCCGTCATCCGCTGCGGGAACTGGGTTAAAACTGGACACGCGGGTCAGACAGCAACCTGCCGGTCAAGTTCAGCGTGTGCGTGATTATTCCGTCAAACATAGCGCAACGCCCGTTGGAAGATTGTCAGACCAGACCCGGCCTGCACGCATATCCGCTTGGCAGGGTTATGGGGACAGCCGAGCCGGGCTCAAGCCGCCACCGTCGTGCGCTCATCCAGCAGTCGCTGACGTTCGGCCAGCAGGCTGCCGAAATGGAGCGGCGGCTGGGGCCGGCAGAAAAGATAGCCCTGCAGCTCATCGCACCGATGCTCACGCAGAAATTCGAAATGCTGCTCGGTCTCGACGCCCTCGGCCACTACGGCGCGATTGAGCCGATGCGCCATGTCGATGGTCGCGCGCACGATCGCCTCGTCGTCCGGATCGACGCCGATATTGCGGACGAAACTCTGGTCGATCTTGATGCGATCGGTCGGCAGCCGCCGCAGGTAATCCAGCGAAGCCGCTCCGGTACCGAAATCGTCGATCGCGATGTGACAGCCGAGCCGGTGCAGCGCGTTGAGATTCTCGATCAGGTTTGGCGCCGCCTTGATGCTGATGCTTTCGGTAATCTCCAGCTCCAGGAGATCTGGATCGAGCCCGGTGTCGGTCAGCACCCTCGCCACGGTATCCAGAAGATGCGGCTCCATCAGCTGCACGGCGGACAGATTCACGCCCAGGCGCAGGCGCAGCCCGTACTGTCGCTCCCATTCCTGCGCCTGCCGGCAGGCGGTGCGCATGACCCATTCGCCGATCGAGACGATCAAGCCGGTTTCCTCGGCCAGCGGAATGAAAACCGCGGGACTGATCATGCCGAGCTCCGGATGCTCCCAGCGCACCAGCGCCTCCATGCCGACGATGTCTTCGCTGCCTGTATCCACCTGCGGCTGGTAGACCACGCGCAGCTCGCCGTTGCCCTCGGCGTGACGCAGACGCGAACGCAGCACGGTGCCATGCTGCTTCGCGTATTCCGGGCTCATCTCGTAGATCTTGAAGGTATTTCGACCCTGCTTCTTGGCCGCATACATCGCCTCGTCCGCGTGCCGGAGCAGGATTTCGGTGTCACCGGCATCGTCGGGGAAAAAGCTCAGCCCCATCGACACTGTGACATTCAGCGTAACGCCCGTATCCAGATTCAGCGGCGTGCTCATCGCCTGCACGATCTTTTCGGCCACACGCTGCACGTCGTCGTTCTTGACGATATGCCGCAGCACGATGATGAACTCGTCACCGGCATAGCGCGCTACCGTATCGGACGCACGCACGCTGGCGATCAGCCGCTGGGCGACCACGCGCAGCACCTGATCGCCCGCCGCATGGCCGTGGCTGTCGTTGATCGCCTTGAACTGATCGAGATCGACAAAGAGCACGGCGAAGCATTCGCCGCTGCGCGTCGCCTCGCTGAGGATCGTGTCGAGCCGGTCGTTGAACAGCAGGCGGTTGGGCAAGCCGGTGAGCGCGTCGACGAGACCCTCGGCGCGCGCCTGTGCGCGCGTGCGGTTCAACTCGATGACCTGTGCGAAACGTGCCGCCGCACAGCGCAACACCGGTTCGATGATTGCCATTTCGCCAAAGGCTTTGCGGCTGCCGGCCAGCATCGCACCGAGCACGGTGTGGCGCTCGTCGTACAACGGCAGGCCGGCAAACCCGGTCAACCCTAGCTGCAGCAACAGCGGGTCCGGCGATGCCAGGGCAAGCGCATCGCTACGGTAGAGAAACGCTTTGCCGGCCAGCACCGACTGCAGCGACGTCTGCCACTGCGCCGCAGGCCATTCGAGGTCATCGCCGCTCCACAGCTGCAGCAGCTGATTCGGGGCGTCGATGGCGCCGGTGCGCACCGACCACACGGTCAGGTAATCCAGCCCCAGCTCATCGAACAGCAGGCGGGCCGCCGCGATCTGCGTGTCCACGCCGCTGGTCGAAATAAACATGCGTGACAGCAGCGCCAGCGCGGCTTCCGCGCGCAGGTCGGCGCGGTCGCTGCGAAACATCAGTGCCAGCGCCGCGCTCCCCGCGTGAGGAATGCGACGTACGTTGGCCTGGCCGGTATCGTCGCCCTGCGCGGACTTTCGCTGGCACGGATACCAGCGCCGGTCGGCATCGAGCAATACCTGCTCGATGCCGACGCCTTCAAAACGCAGCATCTCGGCCAGCGGCATGCCCTCCCACTGGCTGGCGTGCAGGCGGCTGTGCCGCACCACGGTGGAACTGACTTCAAGCACGCATTGCGACGTCGGGTCGACGATCAGCCACTCGCTATCGCTCTCGTCGAACAGGTAACGATAATCGCCCTGCCCGTCGGTGCTAGGCGATCGGTTGTTTGCGCCCGCAGGCAGCCGGGTTTGCAGACGCCGCCAGCGCGTCGCCAGCTCACTGGCGATTTGCGTCACGTGAAGCCAGTCGCAAACGCAGGACGGCAGCTCGCTGGGATCGAAGGATGCGCTCTCGCCCAGCACGGCGAGCAACGGCGTATCCAAACCACCGGGCAAAGTTTGCATCTGCTCGCAGGTCAGCTGCGCCTGCTGCTCGTCACCATCTAGTACCGCGATAATCAGCTGCAGCGCCGGCCGACCTTCCAGCAGGATCGCTGCGTGCGTCACATCGCGGGCGCTGTGGATGCAGGGATAGCCCGCCTGATCCAACGCATCGAACAACTGGCGGCGCAGATTGCGCTCGGCCGCGACCACCAGAATGCCGGAATGCAAATTCATGCGTGCGGCCTCATGCCAGCCAGCGGCCGTCACGCAGACGCAAGTGTCTGGGAGAGTTGTCGGCACTGTTCAGGCGTACGGCCAATTCGCCCAGGTGGTCGGCCAGAGCCGCCGGCGCATCGATAAGCACAACCCGCCGCAGATGCTCCCTCGGCATGCGCGCCAGCTGGCGCAATAAAGTGGCATCCATCGCCGACAGCGGCAACTCCAGGCCCACCAGAAAGTAGATGCCGAAATGGATGCTCTGCTGCATGTACCGCAGCGCATTGCCCAGGCGTTGGCAGTCGGGCACACGCACATGCACGTCGCGCAGGCTTCCCAGACCGGTGTCGGGCTGCCACAGGTACATGGCCTGACCGGTACTGCGCGACACCGCGCGGAACTGCGCGATCAGGCTCAGCGGGTCGGCGCCATCCAGCAGCACGAGTCCGCTGGACGCATCGATAATGCGGTCGAGAATTTCCGCAGCCGCCTGCGGCGTCGAGGCGGTCATAGCGGACGACATGAGTTGCCCATCCTTCGAACGGCGGTGGCATATGCCGCGTTCAATCGTGGACTGGCCGAAAACTTGACCGGGTATCGCGCTTGCGCTGTAGAAGCACGGCACATCGATGTTTTCTTCTTTTTCAGTAGCCGATCGGGGCGCAGGCTGCGCCCATACCCGCGCAGAACAGCTCTGGCGTGCCGTTCAGCGATACAACCCACAGGAATGACGAGAGCGATTTCACACTGCCTTTACTTTACGGTCAAGTGCACCGGTCACATCTCGCAATCAAGGCGGCGGAACGGTATGGTTCCTACCTCTCCCACTGACGTTTGCATGCTTATGTTCGAAGGACTGCGTTTCAACCATTGGAAGACCAGCCAGAGCGACGACGGCATTGTCACCCTGAGCATGGACCGCGAAGGCAGCAGCGTTAACGCGATTTCGCGCGCGGTGCTCAACGAACTGGAGCAGATCGTCGAGCGTCTGGCGATCGAGAAGCCGGCCGGCGTGATCATCCATTCGGCCAAGCCCGCAGGGTTCGCCGTCGGCGCGGACATCAAGGCATTTCTGGAATATGCCAAGAACGATACCGTGCTGGAAAACATCGAGCACGGCCAGCGCGTCTACGAGGCGCTGGCAAAACTTCCCTGCCCCACGGTGGCGGCGATCCACGGGGCATGCATGGGCGGCGGCACGGAGCTGATTCTCGCCTGCCGTCAGCGCATTGCGGCCGACGATGAAAAGACCAAGATCGGTTTGCCCGAAGTGATGCTCGGCATCCACCCCGGCTGGGGTGGCACCGCACGACTGCCCCGACTGATCGGCGCGACCGAAGCGATGCCGATCATGCTGACCGGCCGCGCGCTGTCGGCCAAGCGCGCCTTCAGCATGGGCGTCGTCGATCGCCTGTGCCGGCCCGAGGAGTTGCTGGCCGAGGCCAAGCACTTGCTGCGTCGACCGCAACAACGCCCGTTTGCGCTGCGCGCGAAGGCGTGGGCAACCAACACCTGGCTCGCCCGTCAGATTCTTGCACCGGTGATGATCAAGCAGACCGCCGCCAAAGTGCGCAAAGAGCATTACCCCGCGCCCTTCGCCATGATCGACGTGTGGAAGCGCGGTGGCCCCGGCATCACCCAGCGGCTGAAGCTTGAGGCGCGTTCGGTTGCCAAACTGTCGAAAACATCGACGGCGCAGAATCTGATCCGCATCTTCTTTTTGCAGGAGCGACTCAAGAGCCAGGGCGCCGGCGTGGATGCCGCGATCAAGCACGTGCATGTGGTCGGTGCCGGCGTGATGGGTGGCGACATCGCCGCCTGGGCAGCCTTCCGCGGATTCGAAGTGACCTTGCAGGATCGCGAGATGAAGTTCATCCAGCCCGCGCTGGATCGTGCGCGCCAACTGTACGAGAAGAAGCTCAAGACGCCGGAAAAAATAGAGCAGACCACGCGTCGCCTGCGCGCCGATGTCGAAGGCACAGGCGTGGCCAGCGCCGATCTGGCCATCGAAGCGATTTTTGAAAACGCCGATGCCAAACGCGAGCTCTACGGCAAAATCGAGCCGCAGTTCCAAGGCAGCCAGATACTTGCGACCAACACCTCCAGTATTCCGCTCGACGAACTGCGCACGGGGCTGGCTGCACCGCAGCGTTTCCTCGGTCTGCACTTTTTCAATCCGGTGGCGCAAATGCCGCTGGTCGAAGTCGTGCGGCACGACCAGCTGGATCCGACCGTCGAGAAACGCGCACTGGCGTTCTGCAAGGCGATCGGCAAGCTGCCCGTTGCCGTAAAAGGCACGCCGGGTTTTCTGGTCAACCGCATTCTGATGCCCTACCTGCTCGAAGCGATGCGGCTCTACAGCGAAGGTGTGCCCGGCCCCGTGCTGGATCGCGAAGCGAAGAAATTCGGCATGCCGATGGGTCCGATCGAACTGGCCGATACCGTCGGTCTGGACGTCTGCGCATCGGTCGGCAAGGAGCTGGCGCCCTTCCTTAAGCTGGAAGTCCCGCCGGGTCTGGAAGACAAGATGGAAGTCGGCAAGCGCGGCAAGAAGGACGGCCAGGGCCTGTATACCTGGAGCGAAGGCAAGCCGCAGAAGCCCGAGGTCGACAAGGAGTACATCATGCCGCCCGACCTGCAGGAGCGCATGATTCTGCCGATGGTCAACGAAGCGATCGCCTGTCTCGCCGATGGCGTGGTCGACGACGCCGACCTGCTCGACGCCGGCGTGATCTTCGGCACCGGCTTTGCGCCGTTCCGAGGCGGCCCGATCCAGTACGTTCGCACCGAAGGCGCCGACAAGCTCAAGCAGCGGCTGGAACAACTGGCCAAACGCTACGGCGATCGCTTTCTTCCCAAGCAGGGCTGGGATCATCCCGCGCTCGCCCCACAGACGCTCGATCAGCAGGCCGCATCGTTGGCTACGGCAGCGGCCTGATTGGCATCGATCATCCAATAAAGAGCCCGGCCATGCGCCGGGCGGTTTATTGAGAGCGATTGGCGCCGCTCACCACATCAGGTCGTCGGGCACGCCGTCTTCGGCAATGCCGCCCGTGCTGCCCGGTTCGACCAGCAGTGCCAGCTGCTGCGGATCGATCGCACGCACCTGTTCGGCAATATCGCGCGTAACCAGAAAATAGCGACCCGCCTGCTGCACCACGCCGAGCTCGCCGGCATTGAGCGCCACCAGCTGAGCGTCATCCACGTGCACGCGACGGATCTTGCCGCCGTACTCGAAATTGCGCGGCTGATCGGCATCGGGCTTGTTGAGCGTCTTGCCTTCGAGCAACTGCTGAATCTTCAGCTTGCGCTCGCGCTTCAGCCGAGCCTGCTCGGCGGCCGCCTGCTCGATGCGCTTGCGCTCGCTGGCTTCGGTTTGCGCGCGGATTGCGTAAGCCTTGGCCAGATCGATGTCGCTTTGATCCTTGCTCGGCGGTCGCGACGTGTTTTTATTCTGCGACGAATGCGACTTTCCCCCGGCGTTCGCCGGCTTGGCACCCTTGTGTGCAGGCCGGCCGCTTTGCGGCGGCGGCTTGGGCTTGCTGTCGTGCAGCTGTTTGACGATGCCGCTTTTCAGCAGCAGGTCGCGGAGAGAATCGGCCATGCTGGCTATCCGTGATCGAAGTCGAGGGTCTGGGCGTTGTCTGAAATCAATAATGCGGCGGTGGCGGCTCGCTGTGCGGGTCGTCCGCGTTGCCGATGCGCATCGATGAAAGCTCGCCGCGCAAATCGCGCAGCGCGCGTTCCAGCGAAGCGATGCGCACGGACTGATCGGCGTCGGCCGATGCCAGCGCGTGCACCGTGTCATCGATAAAGGTGAGCTTGACCTCCATGTCGGTCAGCCGCTGTTCGAGCGTATCGTTAGATGCATTCATGAGTTCATACCTGCGCGTTCGATTGCAGACTGCGGCCGCGACCGATGCCGTAATACGCTAAGCCGGCATCTTCCACTGCGGCCGGGTCGTAGAGATTGCGTCCATCGAAAATCGCCCGCTCGGCGAGCAGGCTGCCGATGCGCTGAAAATCCGGGCTGCGAAACGCTTTCCATTCGGTGACCACGGCCAGTACGTCGGCACCTTGCAGCGCCTCGTACGCGTTTGGGCAAAGCACCAGATCGGCACGATCGCCATACAGCCGCTGCGTTTCCTCGCTAGCCTGCGGATCGAACGCGCGAACCTTAGCGCCCGCCTTCCACAGGGCCTCCATCAGAAAGCGGCTGGAGGCTTCACGCATGTCGTCGGTATTGGGCTTGAACGCCAGCCCCCACAAGGCAATGGTGCGTCCGTTCAACGCGCCATTGAAATGGCGCGCGATCAGCTCAAACAATTTGTCCTTCTGCTGCCGATTGACCGCTTCCACGGCCGTCAGCAGCTGCGCGTCGTAACCGTAGCTGCGGGCGGTGCGCTCGAGCGCCTGCACGTCCTTGGGAAAACACGAGCCGCCGTAGCCCGCGCCGGGGTAAATGAAGTGGTAGCCGATACGTGGATCCGAACCGATGCCCTGACGCACCAGCTCCACGTCGGCACCGACGCGCTCGGCGATGTTGGCGATCTCGTTCATGAAACTGATCTTGGTTGCCAGCATCGCGTTGGCGGCGTACTTGGTCAGCTCGGCCGAACGCTCATCCATCACCACCATGCGGTCGTGATTGCGATTGAACGGCGCATACAGTTTGCGCAGCACCGCCACGGCGCGCTCGCTGGACGCGCCCACGATGATGCGGTCAGGGCGCAGGCAGTCCTCCACCGCCGCGCCTTCTTTCAGGAATTCCGGGTTGGATACCACGTCGAACTCGACATTGGCGTCGCGCGTGGCTAGCTCGGCACGGACGGCAATACGCACGCGATCGGCAGTGCCAACCGGCACCGTCGACTTGTTGACCACGACCGCGTAGCGATTCAGATGGCTGCCGATCGAACGAGCCACCTCCAGCACATAGCTCAGATCGGCGCTGCCATCCTCATCCGGCGGCGTACCCACCGCGATAAAAATGATGTCGCCATGGGCAATGGCCGACGCCGCTTCGGTAGTGAAATCCAGCTGGCCGCTGGCGTGGTTGCGCCTGACGATGGCTTCCAGGCCTGGCTCGTAGATCGGAATTTCACCGTGCTTCAAGCGTTCGACCTTTGCCCTATCGATGTCGACGCAAACAACCTGATTGCCCATTTCGGCCAGGCAGGCGCCGGTGACGAGTCCCACATAGCCGGTACCGAAAATGGTGATCTTCATCATGAGTGGGGCGACTTCTCTAAAGTTTCAGCCCGACATTCTACCCAGCTGCGGTTAACGCATCGAATGACTGCCGGCCAAAAAGCAAAGGGCGCGAATCGCTTCGCGCCCTTGCCGTTTCGAGTTTGGTCAAACTCGGATCTGTTACTTACTGACCGCCTGGAGCCGGAGGTGCGGCACCCGGTGCGGCACCAGCCGGCGTCGGGCCCGTCTTGACCAGGGTCACGTCGAAGATCAGCGTGGCGTTCGGCGGCATCGGCGGCTGCGGCTCGGCGCCATAGGCCAGCGTGGACGGGATGAAAAGCTTGTAATGACCGCCAACCTGCATCAGCTGCAGACCTTCGCGGAAGCCGGGGATCACGCCAGCGAGCGGAATCGAAGCCGGGCCCGGCGGGTTGTGCTTAGCCGAGGCATCGAAGACCTGACCGTTGACAAACGTGCCGGTGTACTCGATCTGCACGGTGTCATTCGGACCCGGGCGAGCGCCCGTACCCTGGCTGATCACCTGATACTGCAGGCCCGACGCCGTGGTCTTTACACCCGGCGCGCTCTTGTTCTTGGCAAGGAAAGCATCGCCTTCGGCCTTGTTCTTGGCACCGACACGAACCATCTCGGCCTGATACTTGGCCTGGATCTTGGCCATGAAGGCATCGTGCACCTGCTTGGCCTCGGCATCGCTCATGGTCGGCTTCTGACCGGACAGCGCAGACTGCACGGCACGACCGACGGCCGCTGCATCCAGCTCATCGCGCATGATCGGTGGAACCTGGGAAGCGATCTCCCAACCCACAACGTAGCTGGCCTTTGCCTTGTCGACCGTGCCCGTGGCGGCGGCGCCGGGTTTGGCAGCCTGGGCGTACACGCTCGCAGTCATGCCCAGCGCAACGGCCATTGCGGCCGCTGTCAGCGTGGGACGCAGAAATTGCTTCATTCGTAACTCCCTCGTGTTTGGTTTTGCCGGCATTGCCAACCGGGCCCCCCCAATGGAGGCAGGCCCCACATTGTGAGGCGCTAGTCCAATCTTGGCAACGTCGCCATGCAGTGACCGTCAGTCAGCATAAAGGTTCACGGTGCGTCCCCCGGCGTGCGTGGGGCAGTCGTCACCACGACTTAACTTCACGGCGGCGCCGGCTTCTCCAACGTCTCTTTCAGCGCCGCCTGCAATCGCGCGTGCATCTTCACCATGCCTCGCCACAGCACTATCGCCAAGACCAGCCCGACCAGCACCAGCGAGAGCGCCACGCCGCGAGGCGGCAGAATCGCCGAACCTAGCGCCCCGACCAGCAGCGCCAGCGCGAACAGGGTTGCCAGTGGAATGATTCGCGCCAGCACGCTGCGAATCGCCTGCGTATAAGAGCCGGTAAAGCGCTCGCGTATGCCGAGCTCGGCCAGCAGCATGCCCAACGCTTCGGCCTTGCGATACACGGCTATCAGCATCGGCAGCGACAGAAAAAGCGCGCAGGCCCAGATCACCGTATGCCGCAGATCGCGTCCGATGCCGAACAGCGAGAACCAGTCCCAGTTGTGCGCGTTGATGTAGGCACCACCGATGAAAAGCGCCACGACCAGCAGCACATTCACCGCGATATGCCAGAGCAATCGCCGAAAGATCGCCGCGATGGCGGCGTTTTCATTGACGGGTTTCAGGTTTTCCAGCCAACCGCTGTAACTCGTGGCCAGCAGCCGCACCGATCGCGGAGTGACCGTGCGAAGGCCATTGGCCAGCGCATCGGCCGAACGCGACAGGTACGGCGAAGCCGCCATACAGACCACCGATACGGCAACTGCGATCGGATAGATAAAGTCGCTGATAACGTGCAGCGACAGCCCCAGGGTGGCAATCACAAAGGAAAATTCGCCGATCTGCGCCATGCCCAAACCCGAACGCAGTGAGGTGCGTGCATCATGGCCAACGATAAAGATGCCGAGGCTGCAGGCCAGCGTTTTGCCGACGATGACGACTACGGCAATCAGCAGTGCGGGCAGCGCGTACTGCACCAGCATCACCGGATCGATCTTCAGGCCGATCGCCACGAAAAATAGCGCAGCGAACATGTCGCGCAAGGGCTCGATCAGCCGCATCACCCGATTGACGCTCTGCGACTCCGCTACCACCGCGCCGGCCAGAAAGGCACCCAGCGCCACGCTGAAGCCCATCCACACCGCAAGCAGGCTCGCGCCGAAACAGATGCCGAGCACGCTGACCAGCAGCGTTTCGTCGCGGCCGAAACCGGCGACATAGTCCACCAGCCGCGGCAGCAGCAGCAGACCGAGAATCATACCGACCACGACGAAAAGCCCCAGATGGCCGATCAGCGTGAATGCGGTTTCCGCCTTGACCGAGCCGCCGATCGCGACGGCGGTGAGCAGGGTCAGCATCACGATGGTGAGCATGTCCTCGGCCACCAGCAGCCCCACTACCAGCTTGGCAAACGGCTTGTGCCGCTGGCCGCTCTCGGACAAGGTGCGCGTCGCCACCATGGTCGAGGACAGCGCGATAACCGCGCCGAGAAACAGCGCGTCCATCCCCTTCCAGCCGAACAGGCCACCGAGGCCGACGCCGATCCACATCATCAGGCCGACTTCCGCGACCGCGACCGCGAGCACGCTGACGCCGACCTCGCGCAGCTTGCGCACGCTGAACTCCAGACCCAGCGTAAACATCAGCAGCACGACACCGAGATTGGAAATATCGTCGATCGCCTGCGGATCGGCCACCAGCATGCCGGGTGTATGCGGACCGATCAGCACGCCGGCCAGGATGTATCCCAGCAGGACGGGTTGCCGCAGGCGCTGAAAAAGAATTGTCGTGGCGCCGGCCACGAGCATCACCATGGCAAGGTCGCGAATAAAACCGATTTCGTGCATGCCTTGTCCGCAACATCCAAAGTCACTGGCAGCTTAAACGAAGTGCTGCGTTTTGGTCTTTGGTCGTGAGCATCGTCAGCGACTCTGATGGATCGACGCGCCGCAGGGCCGATTTCATTTCTTCATCGCCGAACGTAAAAAAGTCTTGACGGATATGTGACTCGGACCTATTCTTCCGGGCTTCCAGCAGCGGGGCCATAGCTCAGCTGGGAGAGCGCCTGCATGGCATGCAGGAGGTCGGCGGTTCGATCCCGCCTGGCTCCACCAACTTGAATTGTCCCCATCGTCTAGAGGCCTAGGACATCACCCTTTCACGGTGGCGACCGGGGTTCGAATCCCCGTGGGGACGCCAAGTTGACTCGCAAGTGCTGGAAGATGTTGTAAATGCTGTTGCTGGAAAGTAGCTGTTGGAAACTGGGGAGCGGTAGTTCAGTTGGTTAGAATGCTGGCCTGTCACGCCGGAGGTCGCGGGTTCGAGTCCCGTCCGCTCCGCCACCAATGGAAAGCCCGCCTAGCGCGGGTTTTTTGTTGCGCGCCATTTGGGCTCCTGCGGGGCAACTCGACGTCACGTCCCCTCAGATGTCCGACTCCTGGCGAACCAGCGTCCCGATCGAATGCCCCTGCTCGCTCAGATACTCCAGCCAGCGCGACAGAAAACTGTTCATCCGCAGGCGATGCTGAAAAACGGTCGTGGCCGCCGGAAATGGACCGAGCACTTGCCATAGATGCCGCCCCGGATGGCAATGCAGCGCTTCGGCCACGTGTGCGTCGGTATACATGCGCAGCTGCGCCGACGGCGAACGCTGACCCGTGTGCGCGTCGACAAAGTCGTAGGTGAGCTCAAGCTCCATCGTATACGGGTGCACCTCCTGAAGATGCAGATGCACATCCAAGTGGTCGTCCACATTCGAGATGTAGTGCCCGGGGCTCAGATCCTGCGGCCCGAACAGCCGCGCCAGCCGATGATAATTTTCCGCATACAGCCCCATCAGGAACTCGAAGCGCCCGGGCAGCAGATGGGGTCGGCGGGGTGAGGCAATCATCGGTATCGGAAATTCCTTGGCGGCTGCAGATCCATGCGGCCTGATCAGAACATGGTCCGCTCGATGCCGAAGCGGGAGAAGATCTTGCTGGCGATTTCCTCGATCGACACGTGCGTCGTATTGAGGCTGGAGATGCCCGCGTGGCGCATCAGCTTGTCAGCCTGCTCCAGCTCCCAGCGACACTGCTTGAGCGTGGCGTACTGGCTACCCGCGAGGCGCTGCTCGCGAATCTGCGCCAATCGCTGTGGATCGATGGTGAGGCCGAACAGTTTGTCTTTGTGCGGCACGAGCCGACGCGGCAGCTCGAGTTTGTCCAGATCGTCATCGGTGAGCGGATAGTTGGCGGCGCTGACACCGTAATGCAAGGCCATGTAGAGACAGGTCGGCGTTTTGCCCGAGCGCGACACGCCCACCAAAATCAAATCCGCCTTGCTGTAGTCGAAATCCCTGCCGTCGTCGTGGGTCAGGGCATAGTTGGTCGCATTGATGCGCGCCTCGTACTTTTCGAAATCGACCATGCCGTGCGAGCGATTCACAGCACCGGAGCGCTTCGCGCCCAGCTCTTCTTCCAGCGGACCGATAAACGGCGCAAAGACATCTAGCATCAGTGCGCCGCTTTCAGCGACCAGGTCGCATAGCGCACGATCGGCCATGGTGTTGACCACAATCGGCCGCTCGCCGGTCTGCGCGTAGTGCGTCTTGATCCGCAGCGACGCCGCCTCGGCTTTGCGTGCGTCATCGATGAAGGCCAGCCGATGCTTGTCGAACTGCACGCCCTCGAATTGCGCCAGGATGCTGTTGCCGATGGTCTCTGCCGTGATACCAGTGGAGTCGGAGATGAAGAAAACGGTTCGCTGCATGGCCACGCCTGATCGATTTGATGAGCCTGTTCGCACCTTAGCGCAAGCACCAAAGGCTGTCGCCGATTGACTGTGCGCTGACTGGTATGCAGTTGGAGTGGCCCGTCAATAGAATGGTCTTCTTGTGCTGCGCATCACCGGCAGCGGACAATACCAGTCCTTTGCAGCCCGCTTTGTAACTGCATCCTGCACCAATCCCACTTTTTACCGCGCTCTTGAGGAGACACCCTTGAACGATCTGGTGCTATGGCTTGACCAACTGCGTATGACCGACCTGGGCAAGGTCGGCGGCAAGAACGCATCCCTCGGCGAAATGATCGGCAACCTTGCCAAGCTTGGCGTCTCGGTCCCGGGTGGTTTCGCCACGACGGCCGACGCCTTCCAGCAGTATCTGGAAAAGAGCGGACTGGCCAAACGCATCCAGCAGCGCCTGGACGGTCTGGACGTCGATCACGTCGATACGTTGGTGGCCGCCGGCAAGGAAATCCGCAGCTGGATCGTCGACACGGCGCTGCCCGCAGAACTCGAACAGGCGATTCGCGATGCTTACATCAAGCTTTGCAAGGACGCCGGAAGCGACGACATCGCTGTCGCTGTACGCTCCTCCGCCACCGCGGAAGATCTTCCGGACGCCTCGTTCGCCGGTCAGCAGGAAACCTTTCTCAACGTGGTCGGCATCGACGACGTGCTGCACAAGGTGAAGGAAGTCTTCGCCTCGCTCTACAACGACCGCGCGATTTCCTATCGCGTACACCAGGGCTTCAAGCACGACGACGTGTTTCTGTCGGCCGGCGTGCAGCTGATGGTGCGCTCGGACGTGGGCGCGTCGGGCGTGCTGTTTACGCTGGACACCGAGTCGGGTTTCCGTGATGTGGTGTTCATCACCGGCTCGTATGGCCTGGGCGAAATGGTCGTGCAGGGTGCGGTCAATCCCGACGAATTTTATGTATTCAAGCCGACGTTGAACGCGGGCAAGCCGGCGGTGCTGCGTCGCAACCTCGGCTCCAAGCAGCTGCGCATGGTCTATTCCAGCGCAGCCGGCGAACGCGTGCGCACCGAAGACACGCCGGCCGAACTGCGCAACAAGTTCTGCATCGCCGACAGCGACGTCGAGGAGCTCGCGCGGCAGTCGCTGATCATCGAAAAGCACTACGGTCGCCCGATGGATATCGAGTGGGCGAAGGACGGCAACACCGGCAAGCTGTACATCGTGCAGGCACGCCCGGAAACGGTGAAGTCGCGCGCGCATGCTACCCAGCTGGAGCGTTTCCACCTCGGCGAAAAGGGCAAGGTGCTGGCCGAAGGTCGTTCGATCGGCCAGAAGATCGGCGCCGGCAAGGCACGCGTCATCCGCACCCTGGCCGACATGAACAAGGTGCAGCCGGGCGACGTGCTGATCGCCGACATGACCGATCCCGACTGGGAACCGGTGATGAAGCGTGCTGCGGCGATCGTCACCAATCGCGGCGGTCGCACCTGCCACGCCGCGATCATCGCGCGCGAACTGGGCGTGCCGGCCGTGGTAGGCACCGGCAACGCGCTGGAGAAGATTCCCGACGGCGCCGACGTCACTGTCTCCTGTGCCGAGGGCGATACCGGCACGATCTACGAGGGCATTCTGAAGTTCGAGCGGATCACCGCCGATCTGGGCGACATGCCCGAGGCGCCGCTGAAGATCATGATGAATGTGGCCAACCCCGATCGCGCGTTCGACTTCGGCATGCTGCCGAACGCCGGCATCGGCCTGGCGCGGCTGGAGATGATCATCGCCAGCCATATCGGCGTACATCCCAAGGCGCTACTCGAATATGCCAAACAGGATGCCGCGACTAAGGCCAAGATCGACGAGCGTATCGCCGGTTATGCGGATCCCGTGAGCTTCTACGTCGATCGTCTGGCCGAAGGCATCTCCACCATCGCCGCCTCGGTTTATCCGAAAACGGTGATCGTCCGCATGTCGGACTTCAAGTCGAACGAATACGCCAACCTTCTCGGTGGCTCGCGTTACGAACCGCACGAAGAGAACCCGATGATCGGCTTCCGCGGCGCCAGTCGTTACGTCGACCCAAGCTTTGCCAATGCCTTTGGCCTCGAGTGCAAGGCGGTCAAGCACGTGCGCGAAGTGATGGGCCTGGACAACGTCTGGGTGATGATTCCGTTCGTGCGCACGCTGGACGAAGGCAAGAAGGTCATCGAGGTTCTGAAGAAGAACGGACTCGTCCAGGGCGAGCACGGCCTCAAGGTGATCATGATGTGCGAGGTCCCATCCAACGCACTGTTGGCTGATGAGTTCCTCGACATCTTCGACGGCTTCTCGATCGGCTCCAATGACCTGACCCAGCTCACGCTCGGCCTCGATCGCGACTCCAGCATCGTCGCCGGCCTGTTCGACGAGCGCGATCCGGCGGTCAAGAAGCTGCTCGCCATGGCGATCAAGACGGCCCGAGCGAAGGGCAAGTACATCGGCATCTGCGGCCAGGGCCCGTCCGATCACCCGGATCTAGCCGAATGGCTGATGGATCAGGGCATCGAATCGGTGTCGCTGAATCCCGATACCGTGGTCGACACGTGGCTGCGGCTGGCCAAAAAGAAGGCTGGCTGAGCGAAAACCGGCTGTAACTGAACCGACTTATCGCTGCACCGCAACAAGGGATGAGCTTGGGCTCATCCCTTTTTTCTGCCCGACTGAACGCGCTGGAGCCCATCTCGCCCCGGCATCGCTTGCACAGCGGCATTTTCAGGAATCGGCAACGCGGGCAAGGCCTTGCGAGCCGCTTTGAAAGACTTTAGTGCGCTGCAGCTTGCTGCCAAAGGATGCGCCATTTAACGTTCACACACATGTTTGAATCCGAGATTTGAATGCCATGCCGATACGTGTACGCCAGCACTCAGGGACAGCGGCCGCGTGAGCGCGCCGCTGCGCTCCAGTGCGAGCGATACGCGCAGGCGCTTGCTCGAAGCGGCCGAGGCACTGTTTATCGAATGCGGGTACGAGGCGATGTCGCTGCGCCAGGTCACGGCCAAGGCGCACGCCAATCTCGCCGCGGTGAACTACCACTTCGGCAGCAAGGAAGCCTTGATGCACGAGCTGCTTTCGCAGCGGCTCGACCGCCTGAATCTCGAACGGCTGAATCTACTGAGCAGTTGCGAAAAACAGTGGCCGCAGGACACGGATGCCACCGCCGTATTCGCCATGCTGTTCATTCCGGCGTTTCGGATCAGCCATGAGAGCGTCGGCGGCAAATCGTTCATGCGCCTGCTCGGTCGCGTCTACAGCGATCGCTCACCGTTTATCCGCGCCTATTTACAGGAGCATTATCGGCCAATTTTCGGGCGTTTTTTCGAAGCCTTTTCGCGCACCCTGCCCGACCTGCCGCGCAGTGAACTCGGCCTACGGCTGCATTTTGGCCTGAAGGCGCTGTCGGGCATTCTTGCCGGCGAAGACATGCAGAAGCTGATCGACGACCTCAGCATGGGCGAGACGATCAATGATGGCGAACTGCTCGCCCGTTTGATCTCGCTCATCTCACCCATACTCACCGCACCGTTCGGCAGCCCGGCCCAGATCCGGGTCATCGAACAGGTGCTGCAACTCGATGACGCGACCGCCGAAGCCGCTCGCAAGGCAATCGCGGAACCCGGCAGCGACACGCAGCCGACGCCGGGCGTTCTGGAATGGCTCAAGGAAGGGAGGCTGGCCCTCTAAATAAAAACAATAGTTCAAACGCTTGTAAGCGACGATGCTACCGCTGACCCCGTCGCCTGCTCCCCAATCGTTTCAGTCCCACCACACGACTTTTGTTCTGGAGCATCACTTCAGATTGTCGTCACAGGAGAACCACCGTGAACCGTCAAACCTCGCAAAGCTTCATCCGCTTCGGCGCAAAGGCCAGTCTCGCCCTCGCCGTCGTTTCCGCGCTGTCGCTGCCGCTCTGCGCGCAGGCCGGCTCCTTCCAGCTGCCGACCACCAACGCAGCCGGCTGGGGCCGCGCCGGCGCCGGTGGCTCGCTGTTCCCCGATGACGTCACCGCCGCCTACAACAACCCTGCCGCCATGGCGTTCTTCGATGCGCCCATGATTCAGGTCACCGGCACCGGCATTCGTCCGAGCGCGGAATTCCAGGGTCAGTTCAAGGATCAGCAGGGCAATCCGACCACGGGCAACAATCCGAACGGCTTTGGCCGTTTCATTCCGTTCCCGGATATCGCCTGGGCGCTTCCGGTCAATGACCGACTGACCATTGGCGGCAGTGTTACCGTCCCCTACGGTCTGGTCAGCAAGTACAACCCGACTTGGCAGGGCCGCTACTTCGGCACCTATACCAGTCTCCAGTCCATTGCCGTGAGCCTATCGGCCGGTTTCAAGGTCAATGACGAGTTTTCAATCGGTGCGGGCATCGAAGGACAGCGAACCAAGGCGCAGCTCAACACCCAGCTCGACCCTTACGGTTCGGCCGCAGCCCTGTTCGGCGCCCCGATTCTCGGCGCCCCTCAGAGCGGCGACGTGCAGCTGAACGTCGATGTGAAAAAGCGCTTCGCTTTCGGCTACTTCGGCGGCTTCGAGTGGAAGCCGACCCAGCAGGACAGCATCGACGTCAATTATCACTCGCGCGTGCAGCAGACGCTCAGCGGCAATTACAAACTGTACGGTCCCGCCGCCAGCCTGCAGTTGCTCACGCTTGCTCCCGTCGTGTTTCCGAACGCCGGTTTGCCGACGCTGAATCCGGCCGGCGCATCGGCCAGCGCACCGCTGGATACGCCAGCCTTCGCCGGCGTCGACTGGCTGCACAAGTTCAACGACCAGTTCAGCCTCGCCGCATCGGTGAACTGGACAGACTGGTCCAACTTCGCGCAGCTGAATCTGATTTCGGAAGGTCAGACCCTCGTATCCCTGCCGGAAAAATACAAGGACACGTTCAGCTACTCCATCGGCGGCGACTATAAACTCAACGATCAGTGGACGCTGCGTGCCGGCGTCGGCTACGACGAATCGCCGACCAATATCATCAGCCGCGACCCACGCATCCCTGACGGTTCGCGCCGCATCGTCGGCCTGGGCGTCGGCTATCAGGCCACGCAACGTGTGTCGTTCGATCTTGGCTATCAGCACCAGTTCGTCAGCAACACGCCGATCAACCTCACCAACCCGGTCGCCCTGGGTGCCGGTACTGCCGTGGGCTACTTCAAGGATCACGGCGATGTGGTCAGTCTGACCGGTACGTACGCGTTCAAGTAAGCCGCTACTCGTCGCAAAAAAAAAGAAGGGCCGCGAAAGCGGCCCTTCTTTTTATGGGCCTGACGACCCAGCTTCGCGACCTGCCCATCTGGCAGCCTCTATCGAATTGACAGATCAGCGGCGCAGACGGATTTCTCAGGCAGCGGCGTCCTTCAGCTTCTTCAGCGGACGCACCTTGATCTTGATCGATGCCGGCTTGGCCGCGAACCACTGCTCTTCCTTGGTGAAGGGGTTGATGCCCTTGCGCTTGGCCTTGGCCGGCACGTGCACGGCGGAGATCTTCAGCAGGCCCGGCAGGGTGAACGAACCGGCGCCTTTCTTGTGCACCGAGCCCGCTACCGCACCTTCGAGTGCCGCCAACACGGCGCGAACGTCTTTGGGCACCACGCCGCTCGTTTCGGAAATATGGGCAACCAGGCCAGTCTTGTTCAAGACTTCCTTGATGGGTTTGTGAGCAGCCGGCGACGCGCTCTTGGTCGCGGCTTTTGCAGGTGCAGCTTTCTTAGCTTTTGCCATGTGATTCCCCGGGATTTATAGGTTCAATGAGCCACTTTTGCGGCTAGCGCAATGTAGGACAACTTGGGTTGTTTTCCAAACGGATAAAACGCCATGAAGGGCTCAACGCCCGGTTTTTCGCTCGGAACCGCAAGATTAGCGAGTGAGCCGCCAAGAAGCGAGTGGATGCGCAGCTATCCGTACATCGCGCTTGGCTCCCGTTTTGGAATGCCCAGTGTGCAGTCGATCATCGTGCTCGCAGAGTCCGTAGCTCGCCAGGTCGAATCCGGCGCCGCACTGTATTGAATCGCACATCGATGGCAAAATTGCGTATCCGGTGGCGCGGCGCCTTGGCTAGCTCTTCCCACGCCTGTGCCAGCTGCATCCACTGTTTCCGTATCCGAAGGACACCCATGACCAGCCACATCAGCAACGTCAGACCCGACTGGGACCAAGTCCTGGTCGACATCGTCGACTACGCGCTCGACTACAGCGTCAACTCCACGCTGGCCTATGACACTGCGCGCAATATTCTCATCGACACGCTCGGTTGCGGCCTGGAAGCGCTTGAATATCCGGCCTGCACCAAGTTGCTCGGACCGGTTGTACCGGGCACCACGGTGCCAAACGGCGCCAAGGTGCCGGGTACGCAGTTCCAGCTCGATCCCATCCAGGCCGCCTTCAATATTGGTGCGATGATCCGCTGGCTCGATTTCAACGACACCTGGCTGGCTGCCGAATGGGGCCACCCCTCGGACAATCTCGGCGGCATTCTGGCTGTGGCCGACTGGATCAGTCGCAACAATATCGCCGCGGGCAAGCCGCCGCTGGTCATGCGCGACGTGCTCACCGGCATCATCAAGGCGCACGAAATCCAGGGCGTGATCGCGCTGGAAAACTCGTTCAACCGCGTGGGACTCGATCACGTGGTGCTGGTCAAGGTTGCCTCCACCGCCGTGGTGTCGAGCCTGCTTGGTCTAACGCGCGAGGAAACACTGGCGGCCGTGTCGCTGGCCTGGGTCGATGGGCAGAGCCTGCGCACCTATCGCCACGCACCGAACGCTGGCAGCCGCAAGAGCTGGGCGGCCGGCGATGCCACCAGCCGCGCCGTGCGACTGGCGCTGATCGCCAAGACCGGTGAGATGGGCTACCCCTCGGTGCTGACCGCGCCGACCTGGGGCTTTTACGATGTGCTGTTCAAGGGCAAGCCCTTCGCTTTCCAGCGCACGTACGGCAGCTACGTGTCGGAAAACGTGCTGTTCAAGATCAGCTTTCCGGCCGAGTTCCACAGCCAGACCGCGGTGGAGGCCGCCGTCACCCTGCATGGGCAACTTGCCAAAGCCGGCAAGACCGTCGACGACATCAAGAAGATCACCATCCGCACGCACGAAGCGTGCATCCGCATCATCGACAAGAAAGGCCCACTCAACAATCCAGCCGATCGCGATCACTGCATCCAGTACATGGTGGCCGTGCCGCTGATCTTCGGCAACCTCACCGCCAGCGACTACGAAGACGGAGTGGCGGCTGATCCTCGCATCGACGTGCTGCGCGACAAGATCGACTGCGTGGAAGACGTGCAGTTCACGAAGGACTACCACGACCCGGACAAGCGCAGCATCGCCAACGCACTGACCGTGGAATTCAACGACGGCAGCCGACTGGACGAAATCGTGGTGGAGTATCCGATCGGGCACCGCCGCCGCCGCGCCGACGGCATTCCGCTGCTGGAGAAAAAATTCCGCATCAATCTGGCGCGGCGCTTTCCCGCCAAACAGCAGCAGGCCATCCTCGACGTGTCGCTCGACCAGAAGAAGCTCGAGGCGCTTCCGGTCAACGCCTACATGGATATGTACGTCATCTAACGAGCGCAGCCGCCCACCAGCGCAAAGCTCATAAAGCACGAAGGATCCCGGCGACTGCCGGGATCCTTCGTTTGTCTGCTGCCTTTTTTACTGTCCGGCCATCCAACACCAGAGTCTTGCGGTTGCCGCCGAACAGCAGGCTGACGTATTCAATCCGGTTTGGTGCCTTGCGGCGAGAGTGGATTGTGGGCGCGCACCGACGACGAGGCATCGTGGGTCGGCGTCGAGAAACAGTATCGACTGCTCGAACCGCAACCGTAGCGGCGACCACGAATCGATTGGCACGGCGGACGGCAGCACGGAAGGAATAGCCGCGCTGCCGCGTGCGCGTTCGGTCGGCAGACGCCGCATGAAAGACCGCGGCTGTCATCAATCGACATAAAAAACGCCCCGGCAGAGCCGGGGCGCGGGAGGATATCCAACCAGCAAGGATCAGTTGAACTTGTAATCGAACGTCAGGAACATTTCGCGACCGGTGTATTCATCCGCGGACTGGTTCGTCGGGACGTACTCGAAGCCGCCGGCGTAATACGGGATCGACGCAACCTTGTTGAAGACGTTGGACACCGTGAAGCTGACCTTGGTCCCGGGGTTGATTTGCCAGCTGATCGCGGTATTCCAGGTGATCCACGGCGGGATGCGCCCCGTGTACGTGGTGTCCGCAACAGGCACGGTGTTGCCATCCTGCTGCACCGTGCAAACACCGGTGCTGTAGACCGTGCCGTTAGCCGCCGTGGCTGTGACCGCGCCCGGCTGGATACCGTTGGGCAACGTGTCGCAACCGCCGTAGTTGGGAGCACGCACGCTGCCCACTCGCACGCCAGAGAGCGAGAAGTTCCAGTCACCCTTGTGCCAATTGCCGATCCACGAAACCCGGCTCGCCGGATTCTGATAACGCGTGTTCAACAGCGGATCGGAGGCCAGCACGCGCTGCTTGAACGCGAGATTGTCGGTGTAGTTGATGCCGGTGGTGAAGTCGCCATAATCGTCGCTGTGCCACTTGTAGTCCAGCGAGGCGTCTATGCCGCTCACGTACAGCGAAGCCTCATTGATCGGACCGGATTGTTCCGAGATGATCTGGCCGGCCGCATTGCGCTGAACCATCTGGGTCACCATCGAGCAGTACGCCGAACCCTGCACGTGCGCGGTGTACGGCGACAAACCGGACGAACCGTTCGGCTGCAAGCCGGTAAGGCAACCCGCCTCGTCGTTCAGCACGGTAGCCTTGTCGAGGTACTCGATGGCGTTGTCCACGCCCATATGCCAGTAGTCGGCGGATGCAGACAGGCCTTCCACGCCCGGCACCTGCCATACGAAACCATACGTCCAGGAATGCCCTGTCTCCGGCTCCAGCAGACGGCTGCCTTGCGTGGACAAGGTGTAGTACTGCGATGACGGGCGCTGCACGGTGCTGCACCACGTACTGTTGTTTATGCCCGCCTTGATGTCATTGATGCATCGCAACGGATCGGTATAGTCGCCCACAGGGGACGTCGAACCGGTCGCGTAAACAGCTTGCATATCCGGCGCCTTGAAGTTGGTGCCGTAGCTGCCGCGGAGCAGCAAGCCATTATACGGACGCCACTCGAGACCCGTACCCCAGGTGCGCGCCACGTCGGCACGGCTGGCGTCGTTGTACTTGTCCAATCGACCGGAGATGGTCCAGGTCAGCGAATCCAGCACCGGCACGCGGAACTCCGTACCCAGCGAATAGCGCTGGCGGGTGCCCCCACCGGTATTGTCTGAAAAGAACGGGTTCACGAAAGTCGCCGGATTCGCCGCCCGCGCATCAGGCGAAAGCAGATACCCGTTGTGCGCGGCTTCCAGCACCGCGGCCCAGCCCACCGACTGGTCCACCCACGGCAGCTTGAACAGGTCGCCGTTGACGCGAAGCTGCACCTGGTCCAGCCACGACGAGGCAGTGTCCTCGCCATTGACCGCGAACTGGCTGTACTGCTGCGGCGTGATGGGGTTCCACCACTGCTGCCAGTTAAAGGCATAAATAGGCAGACCGGCGGCGGTGGTGCCCAGTTGCTTGCCGAGGAAGAAATTGTTCGTGGCCGTCTGGTTGAAGGCCGTGTAATCCTCGCGCACGGTGTACTTCTGGGTATTGAGGCTCAAGTCCCAGTTGAACTTGCCGTCGAACACGGTGCCGCGCAGGCCGGTCGTGATGTTCCAGTTCTCCTCACGATCATGCGTGTTGCCCGACGTGCCGATCTCCTGCGCGGTAAACTGGCGGACGGCATTGCTGATGACCTGCCCCGTGGTCTGATCGTAGAATTGGCCCGTACTCTCGCCCCACAACTGGGTATTGGAAGTACCCACCGTCTCGTACAGAGCCGCCGAGCCGTAAAGCTGCAGACCATTGGCGAAATCATATTCGCCTGATAGGTAACCATTGTTGCTGCGGCTACCCGGCGTCAAAACCCAGTCCTGCCACAATGTGGGCTGCGAACAGTAATAGCCATTATTGGTCACGCCGGTGATCTGTGTCCCATTGGTGGACACCGAATGCGACTGGCTCAGCTGCGAGTTGGTGAACTTGCCACAGGTGCCCGTGGGCGGCGTGATGTACTGGCCGTTGCCGTCCTTCACGGAAAGGGCAACGGCGCTGGCCGCATCGTACTGATAGCCGAACATGCGCGAAGCCGGGCTCCATGAACCGTAGCCGGCATCGGCCACCGAATCCTGGTAGGAACGATCCCTGCCCCACAACGGCGTACGGTTGGACTTTTCCACGTTGTAGAGGATTTTCCAGTTGTCGCCGGACTGACCGCCGAAGAAGTTGACGTCGCCGTAGGCACGCCCACCGCGCTGCGCGCCACCACCGGTCACCTGCAGGTCGCTGCCCTGATAGTTCTTCTTCAGGATCACGTTGACTACGCCCGCCACCGCGTCCGAACCGTAAATCGATGAAGCGCCGGAAGCGAGGATCTCGACACGTTCAACCATGCCGGTGGGAATGTTGCTGTAGTTCTGGAAGTTGCTGTGTGCGTAAAACGGCTGCGGGTAATCCACCACACGATGGCCATCGATCAGCAGCAAGCTAAACTGCGGGCCCAGGCCACGCAAGTTGAGCGGGCGCGCATTAACTGCCGTGGCGCCATATGAAGACGCGTCCTGCACCTGAGGCCCCATCTGCGGCAACGAATCCAGGAACTCCCACAGCGTCGTGAAGCCCTGCTGCTTGATCTGCGCGCCGGTGTAAGTAACCACGGGCGCATTGCCCTCGATATCCACACGCGGAATCATCGATCCGGTGACAATCACCTTGTCCAGCGTGGTGGGCTTGGACTTTTTCGCCGAAGCATCTTGTTGCGTGGCCGGCTGATCGCCGGACGGTGAAGCTGACGTCTGCGCAAAGGCCAGCGGTGTCGCCAGCGCCAACGCCAACGAACTGGCAAGAACCCTGCGGGTGCAGCAAAAGCGTTTCATGATTGACACCTCCCCGTGAAAATCTATTGTGTTTTATGGTGTTTGCCGGCCTCGATCCCGAATCGAAGCCGGCCCTTGAATGCCTTGCGGCGCCCTGCAAACTTTTTCGTTTTTTATGCGATGGCTATGGCAGCCGCACATGACGAGCCCCACGCGTCATGCAGACGCCAGCATCCGGCCGAGCGGCACGTATGTCCCCCGCACACGTCATTTAAATATAAATACAGAATTCATATTTGCTGATGACGAGCATAAAGCTTTCGTTTGGATCGTGGCAAGCCCCACCGCAGCAGAGCTATCGATCCGCGCAGAACCAGGAAAATGCAGGGGCGGGATGCGCTGTCGCAACAGCAGTGCCTCCCGACCGGTCAGAGTCCAGCTCGGCCGAAAGAACCTGCACTCTGCCGCAGAGCCATAGTGTTCGTCACAGCATTGCCGTTGATGGGATGGCTGCGCGCAGGAACCACGCTCATGCCTTCCATGGAATGCCCTGCGACCGCCGACTGGCCGAAAGCAGGCGGACGATCCGCGGGATCGATGCCGGCGACAATTGGGCAAAGCCCCCGCCTGTAAAACTCCGGCGTGCCGCCGATCGACCGCATACAGACTCCATGCGCTCATCCGGCCACAGTCCTCGTTGCCGGCAAGGCCATCCGCGGCCATCAACGACCTGACGCGAGCCTGGGTCTTGTGATGCGCGCCGATGTAGGCATACAGGTAATGGCTGGGCTCGTTGCCGTGCGCGTACTGACCGACCATGCCGGCAATGTCCGGCGGCGCATCCGCGGGGCAGTACCGAACTGGTAGTGAAAAGCTCGTCCAGCTTGCGCTCGAAAAATCCGCGGCCCGCCGAACAACTGCATGTAGGCATAGATGTCGCGCTGGTTGAGCTGGCTGGCAAACGCCAGCGCCTGATCGCACGCAGCGAGCCCTGCCTTTAAACTGCATGCCACGCTATCATTTCCTGAAATTTGTCCGCGGCCGGCCTTCACTCGCAACCCGTGGTCACTACGAGGGCTCGGCTTGCGTGCGGGCGCGGGCGCGCGGTGGATGACGACTTTTCCCATAGTCACCAGCAAGGATGTCGCCAACGATCCTCCCGCAGGCACTCGTTACCCTTTGGCCTACCCTCACCCACTCGCGACTCTCACAGGTTCAGCCTGTATCGCACCCAGTGACATCACATGATGCCCAGGCAAGGAATCGACATGCACGGCTTACAACGAACGCGAAAAACTCCCACCGTCACCGGCATCGTCTTTATCCTCATCGGGATGGCGCTGACCGGCGGTGGCGCCTGGCTCATCGCCCTCGGTGGCTCGCTGTTCTATGCCATCGCAGGCCTCGGTATCGTGCTTACGGGCGCGTTGCTCATCGCGCGGCGCCGTTCGGCGCTGTGGCTGTATGCCCTCGTCGTCGCCGGCTCCGTGCTGTGGTCGATCAGCGACATCCGCTTCGACTGGTGGCCGCTGGCTGCGCGCCTGGATGTGATCTTTCCGCTGGGACTGTGGCTGCTGACGCCGTGGGTCACTCGAGGTCTGGATAACGGTAATCGCTCTCCTTCGCGAGCTTCGACCCTGCCCCTGTGGGGCGCCTCGCTGCTGAGCATCGTGGTGCTAGGCATCGGTCTATGCTCCGATTACCACGACATCGACGGCAGCCTGCCGGCCGCTGTGGCCGCCGCTGCATCGTTGCCGTCCAACGACGACAAGCAGCCGGACGAAGACTGGCGCGACTACGGCCGTACTCAGTTCGGCCAGCGCTATTCGCCGCTGAAGCAGATCACCCCGGCCAACGTCAAAAACCTGAAGGTCGCCTGGACCTTTCGCACCGGCGACCTGCCGGGCAAGAACGATCCGGTGGAAACCACCTTTGAAGTCACCCCGATCAAGGTGAACGACACCCTGTACCTGTGCTCGCAGCATCAGCGGCTGTTCGCGCTCGACGCCAGGACCGGCAAGCTGCGCTGGTCGTACGACCCCAAGGTGCAGGACAACCCGACCTTTCAGCATCTGACTTGCCGCGGCGTGTCGTATCACGAAACCGTGGCCGGCGCGCTCAATGCCGACGGTACACCGGCGCCGACCGACTGCCCGCGCACGATCTTTCTGCCGGTCAACGACGGCCGCATGATCGCGCTCGATGCCGACAGCGGCAAACCGTGCGAGAGCTTCGGCGAGCACGGCACGCTCAATCTGCAGGTCGGCATGGGCGAACACACGCCAGGCTTCTACGAGCCGACCTCGCCGCCGATCGTCAGCGACAAGATTCTCGTCGTCGCCGGCGCCGTGATCGACAACTACTCCACGCGCGAGCCGTCCGGCGTGATCCGCGGTTTCGACATCCACACCGGCAAGTTGGTCTGGGCCTGGGATTCGGGCGCGCAGGACGAAAACGCCCTGCCCTCGGCCACGCACACCTATACCAACAATTCGCCCAACTCCTGGATGACCGCGTCGTACGATCCCAAGCTCGGCCTGGTCTATATGCCGATGGGCGTGCAGACGCCGGACATCTGGGCGGGCAACCGCACGGCGCTGGCCGAGCGCTATTCCAGCGCCTTGGTCGCCCTCGACATCAACACCGGCAAGCGCGTGTGGTCGTACCAGACGGTGCATCACGATCTGTGGGATATGGATCTGCCCTCGCAGCCGACGCTGGCCGATCTGCCGACGGCCAATGGCGTGGTGCCGGCGATTCTGCAGCCCGCCAAGACCGGCAACCTGTTCGTGCTCGACCGGCGCACCGGCGTGCCGATCGTGCCGGCGCCGGAGCGTCCGGTGCCGCAGGGCGCGGCGCCCGGCGATCGCACCTCGCCGACCCAGCCGTTCTCCGAACTGACTTTCCGCCCCGAGGCCAAGCTCACCGGCGCCGACATGTGGGGCGCCACAATCTTCGACCAGCTGGCCTGCCGCATCACCTTCCATCGGCTGCGCTATGAGGGCACGTTCACCCCGCCGTCCTTGCAGGGCACGCTGGTGTTCCCCGGCAACCTGGGCATGTTCGAGTGGGGCGGCATCGCGGTGGACCCGACACGCAACATCGCCATCGCCAATCCGATGGCGATCCCGTTCGTGTCGACGCTGATCCCGCGCGGGCCGAACAACCCGTCCGCGCCGAACGACGCGCATCCGTCGGGCACCGAAAACGGCGTGCAGCCGATGTACGGCACGCCGTACGGCGTCGACCTGCACGCGCTGCTCTCGCCAGTCGGCATTCCGTGCATGCGCCCGCCGTGGGGTTACATGGCCGGCATCGATCTGACGACCAAGAAGATCGTCTGGATGCACAAGAACGGGACGATCCGCGACAGCTCGCCGATCCCGCTACCGTTCAAGCTCGGCGTGCCCACGCTCGGCGGCCCGATGACCACTGCCGGTGGCGTCACCTTCCTCACCTCGACGCTGGACTATTACATCCGCGCCTACGACGTCACGACGGGCGAGCAGCTCTGGCAGGACCGCCTGCCGGCCGGTGGCCAGTCCACGCCGATGACCTACGCCATCGATGGACAGCAGTATGTGATTACCGCGGCCGGTGGGCATGGATCGTTCGGCACGAAGATTGGCGACTATGTGATTGCTTATAAGTTGTCGAATTAAGCACTGAGCTGAGGTGTTAAAAAGACCCAAAGTTCGCCGGATCGCCGGTGAACCTTGGGTCTTTTCTTTGGCCGAGAGCCCCAATCCAGACATCAATGCTGTGGGCCGCGACAACAAAGACTCCGACTCACGGATAAGATGTCAGCTCCGTCTTGCTAGCGATACCGGCATCTCTGACAAGAAGCTTGCTTAAAGCCATCGAGGCCGCGGCTCTGGGCGAACGCCTCCTGATAAACGCGCTGTACCGCCCCTGCCGGAATGTCTCACAGGCCAAGCCGACGACAAAGCTCTTACAGATTAGTGTTTAATACCGTGTAGACGCCGCATGCCCGACAGCAATCGGTGAAGTACGTCTTCGGGTCCCCGCTCGCTGACAGGAACCTCGCTCAGCAATTGAGCGGCCTTGGCCTCATAGGTCATCAGCGATTCGAGCATGCTTTTCGCGACCTCTGGATTTTGCTGGAGGATCGGCGTTAACGCGTCCTTATGCAATAAGACAATGGAAACCTTGCTGACAGCGCGCAGAATGATAGGCCTGCTGATACCGGTCAGAATACCGGCGCGGCCGATGGAATCGCCGGGCGACAACCGACGCAGCTCCACGTTTTTTCCATCATGCGGGCTCTCTAGCGCCGCCACGCCGGAAGCCACGATATACAGCGCACGCCGCTCGTCAGGACAAAGAACATCGACCTGATAAATAAGCTGGCCGGGCGAAAAATGCTGGCTGACCAGGGCTTCTGCCAACAGCGAAAATTGTTCATCCGTCAGGGCATGAAACATCTCGACATCGCGAAGCAGCCTCTCCTGGGACGACATGCCACTGGCACCTTTTGCGCCCCTGCGCAGGCCGATGCCATGCGTCTTGAGATGGCGATACGCTTGATCGATGATTTCGTTGCGCGCCTGTGTTTTTTCGGCTGACGATGCGACATACACGAGTATGGTGTACTCAATGTACTTTCGCCGCACCGTAGTGGCACTGACCGAAGCCTTAGGCGATGCCAGTATGCCGGCGGTACTGATCACCGCGTCGTTCAAAGAAGCAATCACGGCGGCGGGCCTAAACCTTGGCGAGAGGCGTATCGCCACCTCCAAACCATGCATTCTCGGCGGCAGGCTCTGATTGACGATACTGGCTTTGGCGGCAAGACTGTTGGGTACGACGACAAAGTTGCCTTGGCCATTGAGTAGCGTTGTAGCCCTCCAGTTGCTCTCGATCACCTCACCTTGAATATCGCCGATGGCGACTGAGTCACCGATGCGAAAGGGCTGAGTAGCGTTGAGCACCACGCCGGAGAAGACGTCGCTCAACGTGCTTTGAACCGCCAGGCCGATGATAAGAGCTAACACACCTGAGGTTGCCAGCAACCCCTTGACGGGTAGATCGAGCACATAGCCAATCGCTGCTACAAAGGCGGCCAAAAATATCAGCGCACGAAACACATCCTGAAACAATCGCGCTCGATTCATCCTAGACGGCAAAAAAGCACCGCCTGCAAGCGCCGTGGTCACCTGCGCCGCCTGTAGCCACCACAGCAACTCAAGCACCTGAGCCAGAAGATGCAAGGAGGGATCATCTGTCCAAGGCGCAACATGGAATGGAATCATTCCCGTTGCCCAAAGCACGTAGCTGAGAGCCAGGAAAAGAGCGATCCGAACGCCAAGACGAAGCCGAGAATCGTCAGCCCTGTAGAAGCGCCACGCAAAAATATAAAGCAGCAAAACGCCTACCCCAAGCGCAATGCCTTTATCAAAAAGATTCATGTTGGCGTCCCAAAACACAGCCGGTCGAAACATTACGATCGACGCGGGCACCAGCGTCACCTTTTTCCCCTGCAATCGTCAATTCCCACCGAGCGGCGGCGAAACCCAACGGTCACCGTTTAGCGAAAACTACACTCGGACATGATGATTCAATGCAAATGGAGAGCGTCGCTTCACGCTAGGCTTCCTGGCATGATTCAAACAGAAACCAGACGCGACGTTCGGCTTCGTCGATCCAGTTTTCCAACAGGCTGGTCGTTGCGACATCGCCATAACGGTCGCTCACGGTGTGGGCTTCCTGCATGAAGGAGATCATCTTGGCGTTGTCATTGCGCAGCTCGACGAGCATGCCTACGGACGTCGTGGCATGGCTGTCGTTGTCCCGGAGTCGCTGAAGGCGGCCTACGTGACCAATCGATCGAATGGTTGAACTACCCAGCTTGCGGACGCGCTCGGCGATGGGATCAATCGTTGCAAAAATCTGATCGGCCTGCTCATCCAGTAAAAGATGGTATTCGCGAAAATGTGGCCCCGAGACATGCCAATGAAAATTTTTTGTCTTGACGTACAACGCAAAAAAGTCGGCCAACAACGCATTCAACAGTGTCGAAATTTCGACGCGCGCTTTAATTTCTGGACACGCAATGCCGGTCGTTTCCATCGGAGCTAACTGATCGATTTCGGTGGATTCAAGCATAGCGGTCTGGCCTTCTTCGGTTGAGTAATACGGACATGGATAACTTGCCAGCCGGTGGCCGCAGCGCTCCAGCGTTCTAGCCAAAAGCGAAAACAAATTGCGATAACGCGGCTTGCTTGACGAGCGGCTGCAGTCTGGCGTCCATTAGCTGGACGTGATAGCAAACGCACCTCGGGGATAATTTGACGAGAGACTCGCGCGGCCGATTGATCGTTTTACCCAGCAAGAATACAAAACCAACATGAATTCGTGGCGATTGGGCTCATGCAACCAAAATGCCTCGCTGCTGTGCCTGGAGATCCGGGTAACGAGTGCAAGATGGTCTTTTGGGGTTAACGCAAAAACCTGCAATCAATCCAGATAAGAAGATCGATTAGAGACAAGTCTTGATGCAAGAGGGAGCGGAGCCTAGAAAACATCGCCGCCGAGTGCCTCACGGACTGGACAGAGAAAATTTTCTCTTCCAGAAATGCGTTGATGTTTTGTCACGCCGGCCTCGTGCGCCATCTGTCCCCTCAATGGAGTGCGCCATGGCCCCCCTTATCAACGGCATCCACGTTCCCGACAGTCAGCTCGCCCGAGAGATCACCGAGCTGGTGCGCGACGCGAGTACGGAGCTTTTATTCAATCATTCGTCACGCGTCTACTATTTCGGCGCACTTCAGGGGAACCGCCAGGGACTGAAGTTCGATCCTGAACTTCTCTACGCGGGCGCCATGTTTCACGATATGGGCCTGCTTAGGTCTTATAGTTCGGACACCGAACGTTTCGAAGTTGACGGCGCCAACGCCGCGCGTGACTTCCTGACCCGTCATGGCATCGACAAATCGGATATCGATCTGGTGTGGACGGGCATCGCCCTCCACACTACGCCGGGCGTTCCCTGCCACATGCATCCGGTCATCGCTCTGGTCACCGCCGGCGTCGAAATGGACGTGCTTGGCCTGACTTACGCCGAGTTCGCCCCCGAAGAGCGTGACCAGGTCGTTCGGGCGTACCCACGAACGCTGAAGTTCAAGGAAGACATCATCCAGGCGTTTTATGATGGCATCAAGCACAAGCCTGAGACAACGTTTGGCAACGTAAAGGCCGATGTATTGGCCGATAAGGATCCCAACTTCGTCCGCGGCAATTTCTGCCAAGTCATTCGCCAGTCTGGCTGGCCCGCCTAATATCACCGGAAGCTTTTGTCATGGAATTGACCGGGAACACGGTCCTTATCACCGGCGGCCGCTCGGGCATCGGTGCGGGATTGGCCAAGGCATTTCACGAGCTTGGCAATCAGGTGGTCGTGGCGGGACGCCGACGCGATCAGCTCGATGCGGTCGCGCATGCCCATCCAGGCATGGCGACACTCGAACTCGATATCACCGATCCATCATCGGTGACTGAAGCAAGTGCCGCGCTTTTGCGAGATCACCCCAAGCTCAATGTACTCATCAATAGCTCCGCGACCATGCTTGGTGATGACCCCGGACATCGCATGGATGAGGCTGACACCACCACGCAAGTTGCGGTTAATCTGCTCGGGCCCGTCCGTCTCACATCGGCGCTAATGCCGCACCTGCGGCGCCAGCCCAGAGCACACATCGTCTATACAAGCTCTACCCTGGGCTTTGCGCCAATTGCGCTGTTTGCCATCTACTCGGCCACAAAGGCGGCGCTGCATTCATATATCCTCTCGCAGCGTTTTTTGCTCAAGGAAAGCTCAGTCACGGTCCAGGAGATCATCCCGCCCTGGGTGGGAAACGGCCTCGCCGGATCTCCCGATCATCCTTTGGCAATGCCGCTAGACTCGTTTATCGCGCAGACCATGCAAATGCTTGCCACGGACGCGGCTGAAGTGCTGGTGAAAGAAGCAGCAGCTTGCCGCAACAATGCCGGCCCTGATGAGCATGGTTTTGTCGATCGGCTCAATACGTTGTTTCTGGCACAGTCTTATTAGTCCTGAGTGGTCTGTTGGCACGAACCACTTATCTCCTATAAGCACTGTCTATATTGAACATCAATGCTTTAAGCATGTTGCAAAACGAAAGAAGGCCGCAGGCAAGGCGAGCTTCTTTCGTTTTTTCGTTCTGCAGCTAGACAATCCTGGCCAACGCATTCGCCACACCCGTCCCGTAATCAGCGTGGACACGAGTGCAGTTGTCCACATGACGTTGCTTGACGGGTGCGCTTGCTCCCTGCATCGCACGCGCAGTGTTCTCGAAGAGACGTTCCCGTTCGCTCTGACTCAGCAACTCGAACAGACGCCTGGGCTGCGAGTAGTAGTCGGTATCTTCGCGATGGTTCCAGCGGGTAGCAACCTGGCCTGCAGCGAACGCAGGCTCCGCAAATGCCGGCTGCGGCTGCAGCGCGCCTCGGCTGTTAGGTGAATAATGCGTAGCCCCACCGCCGTTGCCATCAACTCGCATGGCGCCGTCGCGATGATAGGAGTGGACTGGGCAACGCGCCGCGTTGACAGGTATCTGAGCGTAGTTGACACCTAGCCTGTAGCGTTGCGCGTCGCCGTACGAGAACAGCCGGCCTTGCAGCATCTTGTCCGGAGAGAAGCCAATGCCCGGCACAACAACGGCCGGCGCAAAAGCAACTTGTTCAATATCTTGAAAGTAGTTCTCCGCATTCCGATTCAACTCAAAAAAACCCACTTCGATCAGCGGGTAATCCGCGTGTGGCCACACCTTTGTCAGATCGAACGGGTTATAGGAAACCCTCTCCGCGTCACCTTCGGGCATGATCTGGACATACATCGTCCAGCGAGGAAAATCCTTTTTCTCGATGGCTTCGTAAAGATCCCGCTGATTGCTTTCGCGATCGCCGCTGATGACTTGGGCTGCTTCGTCATCAGTGAGATT
The DNA here is from genome assembly GCF_014200755.1 of Rhodanobacter sp. ANJX3. Lineage (GTDB taxonomy): Bacteria > Pseudomonadota > Gammaproteobacteria > Xanthomonadales > Rhodanobacteraceae > Rhodanobacter. The sequence goes on from NZ_JACHCM010000001.1 coordinate 741,745, forward strand.
CTCGATGCCCTGCTGAGTCTTCAAGGTAAATTTCACCCAGAAGCGTTCATTGGCGGCATTGATAAAGCTGAAAGTGTGACTTCCAAACCCATGCATATGCCTAAACGACCGCGGTATGCCGCGGTCGCTCATCACCACGGTGATCTGATGGATCGCCTCGGGGAGCAGCGTCCAGTAGTCCCAGTTGTTGTCCGCGCTGCGCAGGCCGGTGCGCGGGTCGCGCTTGATCGCATGGTTGAGGTCGGGAAACTTCAGGGGATCACGAATAAAAAACACCGGCGTGTTGTTACCGACCAGATCCCAGTTACCCTCTTCCGTGTAGAACTTCAGCGCAAATCCGCGAATATCGCGCTCGGCATCCGCTGCACCGCGCTCTCCAGCCACTGTGGAAAAACGTGCAACCATATCGGTCTTCTTGCCCACTTCGGAAAACAGCTTCGCACGGGTATAACGCGTAATGTCGTGCGTGACGGTAAAAGTACCGAAGGCTCCAGCCCCCTTGGCGTGCATGCGTCGTTCAGGAATGACTTCCCGATCGAAGTGGGCCATCTTTTCGAGAAACCAGACATCTTGAAGAAGCACCGGACCGCGCGATCCCGCGGTCATGGTATTGTCATCGTCGGGTACCGGTGCGCCGAAAGCAGTCGTGAGCTTGTCCACGGGGTTCTCCTCAAGTAAAGCGGCCGTCGCTCATCGACGAACCGAGCCAGACTCAAGATGGCTCCGTCTCCGTCTTTCTTCTTGACTGGAAAAGCTGCGTTGATCCAAACCGGGCAACTTTGAGTCAATCAGCGCGATCAGGGATCAATGATTCCGCGCTTGATCGCGATGGCCACAGCATGTGCACGATCGTACGTCCCGAGCTTGGCAGCTATGTTCTTCATATGCTGTTTGACGGTTTCGAGGCTGACGGAAAGTAGCTGGGCAGCGTCGGAGTTGGAATTACCCTCGGCCACCACCTTTAGCACTGCAATTTCGCGCCCAGTCAAGGCGTCATCATTGACGTGAGTCGCAATGGCTTCCGCGATCACCTCCGACACATACCGGCGTCCAGCATGCACTGCGCGCACGGTCTTGGTCAGGTCCGAAGAAAGCGTGTCTTTGAGGAGGTAGCCGCGCGCTCCTGCACGAAGCGCGCGGATCGCCTGGACGTCTGTCTTGAACGTCGAGAGCACCACCACTACCGCGCCGGGAAACTCTTGCCGAATGGCCTCGATAGCTTCGACGCCAGTCTTGACCGGTAATTGCAGATCCATCAGCGTGACATCGGGGCGCAGGTCGCGGAATTGGCTGATCGCCGTTTCACCATCCCCTGCTTCACCCACAACAATCATGTCGGGACAGGACGACAGCACCGATCGGACCCCCTCACGCATAAGAGGATGATCATCGACGATAAGGATGCGAATGGGATCATTGATGGATGTCACGCCATCTCACCGTCCAGAATATGCGTTGAAGCTTCGATCTGTGCGCGCTGTTTTCGCCATGCGCTCGGGCTGATTCCGACCCGCTTGAGAAAAGTGTGATTGAAGTGGCTTTGTTCTGCAAACCCGCATTCGATCGCAATAGTGGTAAGGGACAGTGTTGTTTCATGCATGAGTTTCTTGGCACGTTCGATGCGCGCATCAAGCCGCCATTGTTGCGGCGACTGACCAAATTGAGCTTTGAACGCTCGAGAAAATTGCGTTGTTGTGACACCGCAGGCGACAGCAATGGTCTGAATCGTAGTTCGATCGCTAGATGGGGCGAGCAACAGCCCGGTGGCCATGATTTCTTGCCAAGGCTGAAGCGACTGGTCAGTTCGAGAAGGTAATCGTTCGGATATATGTGTTTCCCGCACACGGGCGTTGATCGCATCCAAAATGTGGTTAGTGGCCTTGGCGCTGGAACGATTCAGCCGTAGACAATCGAGCAGAATGCTACCCAATTCCTCAAGAACGGGATCGATGGCTTCGTCTTGACGAGGAAGATAGACCGGCTGGTGATCCGTCGTGCTCATCGAAAACTCCTCAGCTCGTGGTTTTTGTAGGCCTTATTTGACAAAAGCTGCATTGCCGGCTTTTGACGCGCTCTGGAACACACGCCTCCATTCGCTCGGGCTCATACCGGTGGACTGGATAAAAACACGACTGAAATGGCTCTGCACAACAAAGCCTGCCTCTCGCGAAATATGTGCCAGAGGCCTGTTGGTCTCAACCAATTCTTTGCGGCAAAACTGCAGCCGCCTTTCCTGTCGCCACTGCCGCGGCGATACGCCAGTACAGGTTCGGAATGCCCGACGCAGATGACCTTCAGAGATACCGCACGCATTGGCCACCTCCGGCATATGGATGGGCCGACTCAGCTCCGAAGACAATATTTCTTTGGCTATGCGCAAGATCTTTGCCGAGAGTACGCACTCTTCGGCAGGGCGTTTTTTTCGCAAGGCAAACTCGAGCACGCGGGCAGCCTTTTGGACGTGATCGCCTATAGCCGAAGAAGGCGATGATTCAAGCGAAAGCCGAGCGGCAAGCGTTTGAAGTCGCGCGCTAACCATCGCCTCACACGTCGGCTCCAGATCACTTTTCATAAGGCGCCCCCCGACAATCCGCTGATCACTGACATAAAGGACCAGGCTCATAAGGCAGCCTGCGTCAGTCTTCGTCAGGTAGGCCACCGCGTTGGATCCATTTACTCTCGCCGGGCGAGTTGGCGGCATATTTGCAATAAGGCGCACAGAAAGCCTCCAGAAGCTATTCGTCTGTAAAAAAACAATAAAATCTGGGGGCCTTTGCCGCCATCCCCTCCTGGGGATTGTTTGCATCCCTCAAATGAGGTTCTACGAATTTCCGAGATCTTTCGTGTACAGGTGCGCAAAAAATCATAACGAACGGTTACCAATTTCGTTATGAGGGTGAGCGAGCATCGATCGATGAGGCGTTCGTGCCGACGACTTTCTGAGCTCACCTCTCCGATTCCGATCGAATAGGCGCGCTGGATTCAAATTGCACAAGCCCATCAGGAACGCGCTACGCAAAATAAGATCACAGTCAATCATTGGGGACGACCGATGACCACTTCTGTCCGTCGCCTAGACGGTCTCCACCGTCTATTCCAAGATTTGCAGCTCAAGGAAGATATTCAGCCATCGCACTCGCGGGAACGCGTCACCATCCTGCAACTGGCGGCGCGCGTCGAGGAAAGCCTCGAGCTTCGTAGCCAGTGGTTTACCGACGACCGTATCGATTCTCTAGGTGGACTCACCGCTGCTGAGCTGGTCGCTCTCGGCCAGGGCGAACAGGTCAAGCAATTTCTCCACCGCATCATTTACTGCGACCGTCAGCGCGCACCGATTTATTGAAGGGCTGCGCCAACACGGGCGCGTTCGGTGTCCCAGCGTGAATCACCTTCATCGAATTCTATCTTCGACACGCGCCATTCCCGCACGCGTTCGCCCATCTAGAATCCAGGAAAGCGCGATGAAGACTGTATCCAAGCAAATCCGCCCGCCTGACCTTCGGTAAGTCTTACTGGGCCGAACGGGCCATCATCGATCTTACCTCTACGCCCCATTGCGTCAGTCCAAGCATGGAAGCCATGCGGACGAGGTCAGCCAGCGATTGCGCCTTCATCTTGTGCATCAGCCGACCGCGGTGCGCCTGAAGGGTGGACTGGCTGATGCCAAGTTCCCAGGCCGACTGTTTGTTGAGCTTTCCTTCTACCACGAGCTTAAATACTTGAACTTCGCGCGACGTCAGTCGCATTTGGCGTTGTCGCAGCACCCGCAACTCTTGCTGAAGGAACCGTTCCTCACGATCACGCGATAAACCTTCGTGGACTGCCGCCAGCAACGCATCCTTCGACACCGGACGAGTGAGAACATCGATAGCTCCTGCCCGCATTACCCGCACGGCCGACAGAACGTCCGCGCCACGCGTGATGTAGACGATCGGCGGACACCTAAGATTAGCTTCTTGACAGCGGGCGTTGAGCTCACTCGGCGTAGGTGAACAAGAGCCAAGGATCAGACAACCGGGCAGATCCGGTCGCGCCTCGGCAAAGAACGTGTCGACTTCGTCGAAGGCAACTGCGCTCATGGCATAAGCTGCCAACAGCCTGAGCAAGTGCCCACGCATGCGCGGGTCGCTATCAATGACATAGATGCAGTGGTCTATCTCGCTCATGACAAAACCTGCCCGATCTTTCGATGTGTTCCCTACCCGTTTCCGAAATGGACCGTGACAACCATCGCCAAAAGTCCGGTGCGATCATTGGTTTTCCTCAAATTTGCTTTCAGAAACGCAGGTTGCCAACACATCTATTCTGCCTCCAAAAAAAGATTGGAGCGTTACTCGTTTGAGGGAGACATCGCCGATAGATGATGAGTTCTTTGGCCGCACAACATGCCATCACCACTCAAACAACGTTGCAAATATGCCAGAAACGGGTTGTTCTCCCATGAGTCATGTATCAGCTGGCTGAAATCGTGCCTGAGGCACTCGCGTACACGTCTGACAAAGCTCGACGTCATTGAGGACATAGACGATCTGCTTTTCATTGAACCTCGATACACTCATGCAGCGCTTCTTCGATAGAAACTCTACTTCTGACCAGCTCTTAGCATCAAAGACGCTTTCGGTTTATTTGTACTCATACGACCCAGTGAGGAGCGCAATGCAGGGACGTACTCCGGAGGGACCAATCCAAAACAACCCTTGTAAGGAATCGTTTGAAGCAGTGGCTGAGAAAACGGTTTGTCAACGGCGCTGCGGAGCGTGTAAATGTGGGAACGAAGCGTATCGGTGTCTGGCGGGGTGTCACCCCAAATTTCACGCTCGATCTCTTCCCGTGTCACATAGTTAGGTGACTTACGCATCAAGATTTTAAGCAGCCTTAAACCCATGGGCGACAGAGTGAGGAATTTACCTGCACGCGTTACGACTCCGGTTGAACTATCGAGCGTCATATCAGCCACGGTAAATACGCCGGTGACCACCTGTCCACGGTAGCGCCGAATCAGAGCTCGAACACGGCCTTCCAACTCAGCCAGATCAAAAGGCTTGACCAGATAGTCATCCGCCCCAGCCTCCAATCCGGCGATCTTGTCGTCAAGCGTATCGCGGCCGCTCAGCATCAGTATGGGAGTGGATTTTTTATGAACCTGTCGCAGCTTTTGACATAACTCCAATCCGTTGATTCCCGGCAAAGTCAGGTCAAGTATTATTGCTTCGTAGAGACCGCAGACGGCCAAATGAAGCCCAGTCGTTCCATCTGAAGCGTAGTCGACCGAATAATTCCTCTGTTCAAACGTTTCGCCGATGACACGTGCGACAAGTTGGTGATCCTCCACGATGAGTGTCAACCCATTTTTACCGGTTCGCGTGCGCATGACACCTCCCTTCGAATGTCAGTTCTGACCGATTTTCTTGGCGCCATTATTGAAATGGGCGCACAAACCGTTCTGATAGGACGTTGCTTATCACTGCGCTGACTTTTTCATGGCCAACCAACCCTTTTCGCTCGGTCGAAGAATCGCTGAGCACTTTTGTCTAGCGTTAACGGTAGGCAATCCGGTACGCCTTGGTCGGCTCAATAAAGCGGAAACGACAGTTGGCTTTTGGCTGCAGCTACTGTCAACACCAAATACGTTTTTGGCGAAACCGTCACGCTAATCAACACTGGCCATCTCGTTGCTCATCGCTCCCAAGCGCGGTCGGGATCCGACTATCACTCGCCACGATTGCGCCTTCAATCCCTCGTTTGGGTATACCGACGCAGCGAAGATTGATCGTGATCATTTTCGCCACGTATCGACAAAACGAACAAGAATCCCGTAGCCCCTTAGTCACAATGCATGAGGCGATTGGAGCGACCACGTTTATCGGAACAGGACAGTCGCAGAGTATCCCCGTCGAAGGAACTCCGCTCGAAGACATAACGGTCCAACGAGGAATGGTTTTTCGCATCCTCAAGCAAGTTGCGCCCGGAACTGAACCCGGTCGAGCTAAAACCGTAGCACGGCGTCAGCGAGCGGGCACGTGACATATAAGACCGCGGCCGAATCAATCAAAATCATCAATCCCAAAACGAGGGAAAAGGAAACATTCGATGACCAACGCGCCATCCAACGCCAACGTAAATAGCCTTTTTGCCCTGCAAGGCTATCCGCCTCAAATTCTGGCTATAGATACCGATGAGAAATCCGCCAGAATCATTGCTTCGAACCTGGACGGAGTCCTGGATGGCGTGCAAATAGACCAACCTGGCAATTCCATCTACTGGACGAATATGGGATCTCGTCCAAATACCGGCGAGAAATTCTTTGATCGAGACGGCACGATTGAACGCTGTGACCTCGATGGTTCAAATCACGCGGTCCTGGTTAAAAAAGGACAAATCGTTACGCCAAAGCAGTTGCAGCTTGATGCCGACAATGGGCTGCTTTACTTCTGTGATCGCGAAGGGATGGCGGTCATGCGATGCCGGACCGACGGCAGCGAGCTAACGGTACTCCTGCACACAGGGCGATGGCCCAATGAGAGCGCAGACGATCTGCGTCACTGTGTCGGCATCGCGTTGGATCGCCTCAACGGCTACGTATATTGGACGCAGAAGGGATCGCCAGATGCCGGGCTGGGACGCATTTTTCGCATGCAGCTAGACATGCCGCACAATGCGACCGCCGAAACACGTCAAGATGTCGAACTGCTAATCGACAGACTTCCTGAGCCCATTGACCTCGAAATCGATCACGAACGTCATCATCTTTACTGGACAGACAGAGGCAACCTCGAAGGAGGTAATAGCGTGAACCGAGCAGCTATTACCCCTGACGGTTTGATGGATCACGTGGTCCTGGCAATCGGTCTTCAGGAAGGCATTGGCTTGGCCATCAACAAGGCGGAACGAAAAGTCTACGTGGGTGACCTGAGCGGACGAATATACAGGGTGCCTTTTAACGGAGGCTCTCTGAAAGAAATTTACCGATGTCCGGGAATTGTCACCGGGCTGGCCTTCTAGGCTCTCTGGCCGTCGCAGCAATGCTGACGCTGCCTTGATGCAAGAAATACAAGATGCCCCAGTCAACATTTTACTCAGGCGACATCGCGCAGGATGATTAAAATACTCATTTTAGGACTGCCATATCACAGAAATCTTCGTGCCAAATATCGACGTTCATCTCACGATAACTATCCACCGATCTTCTGATTTCTTTCTCCAGTCTTCGGATGCTTATTTTACCGACGACGCTAAAAGACATTTAGCACCGCCTTCGACGTACAAAATCTCCTCATCACTCCACCATAGAGGACATATGGCGCTGAAGGATTGAATCGCACATTTGCCGTGAATATGGCGCGTCACCATCAAGTGACGAGATACTTGCGTTGCAGCATCTGGCTGCGCTTACATGCCGAAATGCGCCAAAATGAGCCGGACGGGACACCCATATGTCTTCGTCAACGGCGGACGCCACGCACTACGCATAACGAAAACGCCTCGTGGCCACCGTCCGGGTACGCCATGACCCAGTTTCCCATTCGTCCATCGGATCGGGCCTTCTCCAGCCATCAAATGAGAGCTTTTCTGCGCCGCGAATATCCGAGGGATGACGTGGATAGTCGATCTGGAGTACCCCGAGTGGGGGATGCGCCAACTCGCTATCTCACGTCACAGTGCCGGCGTTTAACGACATAACTTCGGAGCTGGAGCACTGCGCAAAAACGTAGACAAGTTTCCCGCGTTTTCGTCATCGGGTATTTAGTCAGTTGCCAGTAAAATCGGTCGTTCTACAGCGAGTTGGGCTTTTTCTGCGCCTGAAATAACTGATGTCCTTATCCGATCATTCAACCACGTCAGCTCCCGTTGGAGCTTTTGGTATGTCGGGGGCAAAAGGATGGGGTTTGCTAGGGTTCTGGGTCTTGTACGACACGCATCAACGGCATGGTTGCTGGCGTGCTTCGTCACTGCTGCGCCTCTTTGTGTCCGTGCAGACCCATCGCTCCAGCTATCGATCGCCGCGCCGGTGGATTTGCAACGATCACTCGTAGAGCACCTGAACCGACCCCTGAAAGATTTCACGGTTACCGAGTACGGGCCTAGAGAGGGGGCGCCAGGCCAAGTGAATGTCATCGCACAAACCTCCGATGGACTGCTCTGGCTGGGTTGTCCGGACGGTTTGGTTAGGTTCGATGGCGTGACATTTGATCGACCTTTCAACACAACCTTACCTCAGCAAAACATCAGCGCTCTCTGGGTCGATCCCGACGGCAGCCTCTGGGTGGGATACACGTTTGGTGGGATAAGCCGATTACACGAGAGTCAGATATCTGATTTGTCGAATGGCTTGCCAGATAATACCGTTTACTCGATTGTAAGAGACGCTGATAAGACTCTTTGGGCAACCACACCGAAAGGCGTCTATTATCTCTCCGGCGCAAAGTGGGAACAAATAGGGCCACAACAGGGATATGAAGGGAATAGCTATTTCTTGTCGATGGGATTGCTGCGCGATGGCTCGCTCTGGATAGATGGCGGGCCACACGCATGGATGAAGAAACCGGGCAAACCCGGCTTCGTGCCTGTAGAACCAAAAAAATTGCTAGCATCAATCTACAACATCGATGACACGAATAAGTCAGGTAAAGCTCACGATCTTATTGAAGAACTGTCCAACTACTTCGAAATACATCCACGGTTTGTAAATGGCAAGGTTATAGAAGACTCATCAGGATCCATCTGGTCGTTGACAAGTGATGCCCTCGATCATTTCCGATGGACAACTCAAGCATCCAACGAAAAATCATTGTCATCCGATTCATTAGCACGTCAGGGCACACCGTACGGCGAGGCTATTAACGCATTATTCGAGGATCGAGAGGGAAATATCTGGGCGGGTGAGATTGGCGGACTTTTACAGTTTCGACCTAGCAAACTACGCACGGTTGAAAGCTACGGTAAAATCCTGGCCCCGACTATTGCACCGGATTTACACGGTGGCGTATGGATTGGTTCGTCAAAAAATGACGGCGTAATGAGTGTCAACGGCGATGTCGAAACGCCATGGCCGTCTCTTCACGGGGCGACATCGTTTATAGCAAGCGGAAATGACGAAACCACCTGGCTTCTATCCCGAGTCGCGTTCAATACACCTTATAAATCGGCTGGCTGTATCCACCGGCTGAAAGAAGGAAAGATCGATTGCATCGCCTATCCTGATGATGTCGACCCCAGGTCGGCAGTGAGTATGCTGCCAGACCCACGCGGTGGTTATATTTTTTTGTCTATACAAGGCATTTATCGATTCATGGGTAACGCCTGGTTGCCGGGTACTGGGCTTCCTGGACTGGCTCAAGCCCCCCCTTTAAGGATGTTCTCTGGGGAGAATGGCGATATATGGTTCACCTATCCCGATAATCATATTGCCGTTATCACTAAATCAGGCGTCAGGAATTACACGGCGGCAAATGGCCTTTCCATTGGCGCCATCCTGGCGCTTAGCGTGCAGCACGGAGATGTCTGGGCTGCCGGCACGAAAGGGGTGGAACATCTGCTTAGCCAACAATTCGTGCCTCTACGCTCAGCAGATCCAACAACCTTCGCAAGCGCCGACGGGATCGCTCAGACAGCGCAGGGAGATTTATGGATCAATGCTTCGTCAGGGCTGTTTCTGATAAAACACAGTGAACTGAAGTTCACCGAAAAAGACCCAACGCACAAGGTAAGCGTTGAGCTATTTGACCAGAACGACGGATTGCTAGGCGGTACGATAGGCTTCCGTTCGGGTCCATCGCTTGTTCAAAGTGGAGGGCGCATCTGGGCTGCGCGTGCCCAAGGTGTATCGTGGGTCGACCCCGGGAAAATGATTCGCAACGAGATAGCCCCGGTCGCGGTAGTGGTTTCGATCGCTTCGGACGGCATACTGCACGGCATTTCGCCAGCGCCCCGATTCCCTGCGCTGGTTCATGCGGTGCGCTTCATGTATACGGCAGCGTCGCTGACAAGACCGGATAAAGTGAATTTCCGCTATCGCCTTGAAGGTTCCGACCCCGACTGGATCACCGTGGGCGACCGGCGCGCGACGACGTATACCGACCTTCGCCCTGGCACTTACCAGTTTGAAGTCGAGGCGGAAAACGAAGATGGCGTCTGGAGCGTTCGTCCGTCAGTGGCAAGCTTTACTATCGCGCCGGCGTTCTACCAGACAGGATGGTTCAAGACACTCTGTATGGCATCCCTGTTGCTCGCGCTATGGGGTTTATTCGCGTGGCGCTCTAAGCGACTTCGTGCACGTGTCCACTCGCGGCTGGAGGCCGTTCACGATGAGCGGGATCGGATAGCGCGCGAGTTGCACGACACGCTAATGCAATCCATGCAGGGCCTTATACTGCAAATCCAGGCGTGGTCGCAGGACGGTCTGGATCGACGCCATCTGGAAATGGAGCGTGCGGCAAACTCCGCAACGACTGCCCTGCGTGAGGGCCGTGAGCGTATTCTCGCGCTTCGCCTTACGAGTTCTGACAAGCCCAACCTTTTGAGTGAGTTGCGGAAAGCGGGCGAGTACTGGGCACTCAGGGTGACCTCCGTGTTCGACATACGGGTGAAGGGCGAGTTCCGGGAACTTCAAACGAAAGCTTTCGAAGAGATTGTGGAGATCGCGCGAGAAGCTATACGTAACGCAGCGATACACTCCAAGGCCTGCCATATATTAGTCGCTCTTGAATATGCATCACACGCATTGACACTCACGGTAAGTGACGATGGCGAAGGACTACCGGCCTACGTATTGGCGGCAGGAATATTGCCAGGACACTGGGGTCTTGTCGGCATGAAAGAACGAGCGAAGGCTCTAGAGGCCAAACTCTCACTTCACAATCGCCCACAAGGGGGCGCAGAAATGAAATTAGTGGTTCCGTGCAAGCAGGCTTACGGTAAGGAGGTGCCGAGCAAGTGGGCGATAGTCAAGCGGACATACTAATTTTTGGTCTGATTGCCATTTTTGGATACACCAGCAGGATGAATATGGACGTAGAACGCTGACCGAATCCGCAATCGCGATACCATAAAACTATCGGGCTATAGTCACTGCTGTCCTGCGCGCGTGCAGTTGCCGGACCCAGTCAGAATCCTACTTGCATGGAGAAGGCTTTAGCCCTGCCGCCTTTATGCTGCAATATTCGCCTTTGGTTGCCTGATTTTATCTGACGCGGATCAAACCGGGATTCTCGAATAGGAGGTGGCGGTACAAAGGATCACACGTCACTCGCTACTATTTGCTTTACGCAGACTATCGAGAAGCAGCGCATTCGTTGCATGAGACCCGAGAGATTAGAATCGAAATATTTCGTTGACCTTTTGCCAATGATCGCCAAATGTGGCCACTCCATTCTCTAACGACAGACCGATCGAACATCGAGCCTGCCTAAAACGCTACGGTTTCCAACGCAAAAAAAGAAGGCTCCTTTCGGAGCCTTCTGCACCACCCGAAAACTTACTTCGCGCCTGCTTCTACATGCTTTGCCGCCTGTTCGATGATCCCGGCAACAACCTTGGGGTTCGACATATAGATGGCGTGGTTTCCCTTGACGTTCGTCACCGTCGCATTCATCTGCTTGGCCATGGCGCGCTGCGCCTCAACCGGGATCATGTGATCACCATCGACGACAAGATAAAAGTCCGGTTTGGATTTCCATGCAGGCGTAGAGATGACGCCACCGATCGCCGCAACATTCCAAGGCACCTGAGAATCAGCCATGAATTGCGCGGTCTTTGGCGGCAGATCAGCAGCAAAAGCCGCGGCGAATTTTGCATTATCCAGCAACAACCAGCCATTGTCCGGCGGGAGGATCGGCGGCGGCGCCGCGCCCGGAACGGGATGGGAGATCAGCGTCTGGACGGACTCACCAGCGTTGGGAGCAAAGGCCGTAATGTAGACAAGCGCCTTAACATTATCAGCGGTGCCGGCTTCAGTAATCACCGCACCGCCGTAAGAATGACCGACGAGCACGACCGGTCCGGTCTGCTTATCGAGAACTCGTTTGGTGTACGCAACGTCGTCCGACAGCGAGCTGGTGGGGATTTGTACGATGCTGACCTTGTAGCCGTCGTGGGTGAGAATGTCGTAGACACTCTTCCAGCCCGAGCCATCAACGAATGCGCCGTGAACCAGAACCACCGAAGGACGGGTATCGGCAGCTTGAGCTGCGCCGCCTGCGATGACCGCGCCACCCACCATGGTGGCGGCGAGAAATTTACTCAGATTCATACGTGAAGCTCCTGCAGCGCGTGAATACATACGGTCAGCGGCGCTGTATCGCTGCCCGCATGTGGCCCATGAAAGGTGCCTGTTGGTCCTCGGAAATTTCGTCCTATTACGCCTGGCCCGCTTCAGAGCCAATAGTCGAACTCCTACAAGCACAAGTCTTGTCGAAGGCGATGTGCGGTTCTTGCTTATTTGGGACGGCCGGCTTGAATTCGGACAATGACCTAGCAACCGCTGTGTGCGCGATCGCTCTTGCGCCAACGGAGCGGGAAAATTCGCCGACCTTGCGTGATCACTTTTCAGGCGCAGTTGTCTTTGCGAGGAAACAGTGGTGGCATGAGTTAACGGCTGCTCCGGCAGAAGAATGCCGTTTGGCGGATCGGCGTTCTAACAGCTAGGTTTAAGCAGTGTGCACGTCCAGGATCGTGCCGCCCATTCTCGGCTCTCTGAGGCTAGGTGATTCTCGCGCTCATCATCGTTGGCTTGGCGCAGATATCGCGGCGTCTGCGAAACGCAGCGAGTACGCCAAAGGCCATCCATGGCCTCTTCGTCGCTCCAGCAAAACAAAAAGCTAAAAGTTTTCAGTGAACCACGCGGTCGCGGACAAACTCAGTGATAAGGTTGGCGACTTCGGCGGGCGATTCCAGCGGTGACAAGTGGCCCGTGCCGGCCAGCACCTCCATTTGAGCATGAGCAATATGCGGCAGCAGATGCGATTTGAGCATCTCTACGCTGTCGACCTTATCGAGTTCGCCGGCGATAACCAGCGTCGGAACATTGATGGCATGCACCTGGGCAGAAATGTCCTCAAGGATGGTGGCACGAGGCCACGCCACCTTGGCCTGCGGCGCGCCGCGCAGACTGTCTTCAATCACCTGCGCGCGATCCTCCACAGAAAGTACCCGTCCCGTCAGCACGTGATCGATCGTTGCACCTACCGACTCAGCCGTGAGATAGGCACCGGCCATTGCCTCCGCCATCTCCTGCGGCAGCACGACCGCAGGCGGTGGCGAGGGTGCGACAAGGACCAGGCCCGCCAGGCCAGCGGGTCGGCGCGATGCGATGAGCTGCGCCACCTTGCCGCCCATCGAGTGGCCGACCAACACGTACTTCTTGAGGTTGAGCGCATTGATGACGCTCTCCGCATCAGCCGCCAGATCGGCGAAGCCGTATCCGCTCACCGGAGCGTCAGAAACTCCCCATCCGCGGTGATCGGTCGTAATCGTCCGGTAGCTGCCGGAAAGCTTATCTACGACGTGGCGCCAGGTTTTATGCGAACCGCCCCAGTGGTGAAGAAAGACCAGCGGAAGGTCGCCCTCACCCTGCTCTTCAACAAAGATTTGAATACCGTTGGCTGCAATTTTCATGATCTGTCCTCGTTTGTGGATGCCGCAATCGGCGAATGACTGCGGCTCGACAACCAAAATAGATCTCGCTCGCACAGTCGACAATGAGTGATTTACTATCATCACTCGATAAAAAATCGAGATAATCAGGCCGGGCCATGGACCGTTTTATAAGCTTTGGTGTTTTTGTCGCTGCTGCCGCCGAGGGCAGCCTGGCGGCAGCAGCGCGCAAGTTTGGCTTGTCGCCCTCAATGGCGAGCAAGCACGTGAGTGCGCTTGAGGCCGAACTCGGTGTGCGGCTTATGCAGCGCTCGACGCGAAAGCTCACATTGACTGATGCAGGGCGCGCTTATTACCTGCGCTGCCAGCGAATTCTCGAGGAAGTCGACGAGGCGAACCGTGAAGCCAGCGACGCCCAGATTGTCGTTCGCGGACCGCTGCGAGTGGCGGCGCCGGTGACCTTTGGCGCGATGCATCTAGGCGGCGTCGTTGCCCGCTATCTGGATCAGCATCCGGAAGTCACGATCGATGTAAGACTCGACGATCAGTATGTGGACCTGCTGGCCGGTGGTATCGATGTGGCCATCCGCATCGGCAAACTATTGGACTCCGATCTGGTTGCAAGACGCCTGGCGCCTTGCCGCATGGTTTTCTGCGCCGCGCCGGAATTTCTCACTCGTCATCGGTTGAAACATACGCTGGATGACATACGCCAAGCGCCACGCCTGGTGTTCAGTAACGCGGTATCGCAAGGCGACTGGACGGCAACCGATGCGAAGGGAGAGACGCATACTTTCGATGGACCAATCCGGCTCTCCAGTGACAATACCCAAATGTTGCTCGCCGCCGCACTCGAAGGTGCGGGCATCACTTACGGCCCGAGTTTTGTATTCGGCGAGCATTTGGCGCGCGGCGACCTTGTCACCCTGCTACCCAAGTTTCAAACCGTCTCGCTGGCCATCCACGCGGTGTATCCGTCCGCCCGTCATGTGACGTTGAAGCTGCGCCGGTTTATCGATCATCTGGTAGCCAGTTTTGGCGATACGCCGCCCTGGCCTGCATGAAGCAACGGCGCAAAGTCAGACATGCGTCCCGAACTAAGGCTCTGTGAGCTGACGCTACCCTGCTTTTGTATGGCACAAATCAGTTCTGGCGACACACTTCCGATGGACCCGGCGCGAGCGTCGTTGCCGGGCCAGGTATCGGCATGCCAATGTCATGGCCTCGCAAAGCAATACCCCAACTGGGGCATGAAACCAGACGCTAGCAGTAATACAAAGACGGTTGATCAGACTGCTTAACCCCCTCTCATTCCCCGTTCTCGTGCATGAACTTTTGCTGCTTGCGCTTTGCCTAGCGAAAGCAGCCTTATCGAACACTTTCCAAGTTGAGCTCATGAACCGTCCCTACCGTTCGATTTCGCTTTGCGTTCTGTTATCACTGACAGCGCTGTGCTTTCGGCCCGCTTTGGCCGACGGCACCGGCCAGGCACAGGCCCCCATTCATCTGTCTCCAAGCCCGGTCGAGCCAGAAGCCGCGAAAGTCGTTAGCTTGCTCTTCACACGTTTTCATTATCGGCCCCAACCGCTCGATCAGTCGTTTTCGAAAGTCGTTTTTGATCATCTGCTCGAGAATCTCGATCCGGAGCGTTCGTCATTCACGCGCGCTGACATCGACAGCTTCGCCCCCGAAGCAAACGCGCTGGCTCCGTCGACGTTAAACGGCGAGCTCTCGCCAGCGTTCTTCATTGTGAATCGCTACCTCAACCGTGCGCTCGAGCAATATCAATACGCTCAGACCCTGCTCCCCCATGGCTTCGACTTTACCTCGAAAGAATCCGTCCAGATCGAGCGCAAAGACGCGCCGTGGCCCAGCTTGACCGATGAGCTGCACGACCTGTGGCGCAAGCATGCAGAAGACGATTGGCTGCGATTGAAGCTCGCCGGACAGAATGATGAAGCAATCCGCCAGACGCTGACGCATCGTTACCAACGTGTCACGGAGAGGCTCAAAAAGACAACGCCTGAAGATGCTTTTCAGATTTATATGACAGCCTTCAGCGAATCCATGGATCCCCACACGGATTATTTCGTCCCCAAAACTGCGCTCGAATTCAATACGCAGATGTCGCTGTCTCTCGTCGGTATAGGCGCGTACCTGCGCGAACACGACGAATACGTGCAGATCAGCGAGCTCGTACCAGGAGGCCCTGCGGGAACATCGGGCAAAGTCCACGTGGGCGATCGTATCGTTGCGGTGGGTCAAGGCGACAAGGCGGGTTTGGTCGACGTGGTGGGTTGGCGCGCCGATGATGTGGTGGGGCTGATTCGCGGCGCGGTAGGGACGTCTGTTCGCATCGAGCTTTTGTCTGATGAGCGCAAAGGCGATTCCGTCACGCGTACGGTCGTCCTTCAACGGCGAAAGGTGTCGATCGCGGATGAGGCAGCACGTTCATCCGTCATCGAAACTGCCGATCAGGGGCATCGACAGAGGATCGGCGTCATCAGCGTACCGTCGTTCTATGAGGACTTCGAAGGAAGGCGTGACGGTGACCCCGGTTACAGCAGCGTCAGTCGCGACGTCAAACGCATGCTCACCGAATTCAACGAGAAACATGTCGATGGTGTTCTCATCGATCTTCGTAACAACGGCGGCGGGTCTCTGACCGAAGCGACGGCGCTAGCCGGCCTTTTTTCCGGATCAGGTCCTGTTGTGCAGGTTCGAGACGCCCGGGGGAACGTTGAAGTCGACGGCGCGCCTAACGACCAGGCGGTCTGGACAGGACCACTCGGCGTATTGGTCAATCATGGATCGGCTTCCGCTTCTGAAATCTTTGCGGCCGCCATCCAGGACAAAAAGCGCGGCCTCATCATCGGCGAGACCACGTTCGGCAAGGGCACGGTTCAAAATCTTGTAGACCTTGACTCAGTAGTTGGACGCGATGGGAGCAACAAGCTGGGCGAACTTAAAATGACCATCGCCCAGTTTTACCGCGTCAATGGCGTGAGCACCCAACTGGTCGGTGTACGGCCGGATATTTCCTTCCCTTCCACCGGCCAGGAAAAATTGTTCGGCGAATCGATTTATAAGAACGCCCTGCCTGCCTCTAGCATTTCCGCACTTCCGCGCAAGGCCGGCGCAGCACAAGCGCGCTTCGTCAGCGTGCTAGAAGAGACACACGAGAAACGCGTGGCAGACTCGCCCGCCTGGCAGCTCATGCTGGATGAGATCAACGCTTTCCAAAGAGCGTCATCGCGCACATCGGTTTCGCTCAACCTTGCTGTGAGAAAGGCTGACCGTGATGCCGATATTGCGGTTACCAAGGCCTTCCAAGACCGTCGTCGAAATATAGATAAAGCAGCTGGGGTTCCAGCTGACTCCGATGATGCGGCAATTGCCGATGACGGACTCGACCCGTCTGAGCGAGCGTTGTCACCGGAGAAGACGCCCTCCTCCTCCAAGATGCTCAAGGATCCAGGCCTGCAAGAAGCCGCTCAGATCGTCGCCGACGAGTCGCGCCTGCTGATCATGTTTGCTGCGGCTACTGGCTGATTTACCATTGGACATAGGCCTTCGTTGGTCGAGACCTCGCGTGTTGCAAGCGAGTAGATGGCAATATTCGATACGACGTCGCTACGATATCGTCGGTTAGCGGAATCATTCCAAAAAAGAGCTAAAAGTGGCGTCAGTCCATCGAGCAAGATCGTTGAGAACATTGGGCCGACGTGTGGGATTGGCACTTGTTGTTCCGTGCTTGGCCGCTGCTATCGCAGCCGTACTCATTGTCTATATGCAAGGCAAAGCTCGCGTCCAGCACGGCGCCCAGTATGTAGCGCTCGGCAGCTCATTTTCCTCCGGACCCGGCATTCCTCATCAAAGCGCAGGTAGCCCTTTGCTGTGCGCGCGGTCCGATCACAATTACGCGCACATGCTTGCTCGCAAGCGAGGCCTTACGCTGGTCGACGTGTCTTGTGCCGGCGCTACTACTAACGATATTTTGAAAGGCGGGCAGTATTTTCAAAGCCCTCAAGTGGATGCGATTGGTCCTTCGACGACTCTGGTGACGATAACGATCGGCGGCAACGATGTGCAGTATCTCTCCAATCTCGTTGCTAAAAGCTGTTCAAGCGACCATTCGATTGTCAGTTTTGTTTTGAGGGCGTGTGTCATTACACCGACACGCCTAGTCGACAAACATTTTGGCGAACTCGGGGCTCATCTTCGAGACATCGCTAAGGAAATTCGAGCGCGTTCTCAGAGAGCGCACATCGTTTTTGTCGGTTATCTAGATGTCTTACCCGCCGAAGGGAGCTGCGAGTCACTCGGTCTAAGCGACAAAGACATCGTGCAGATGCGTGGAATCGCCAAGCGCCTCAAGGAAGCCACACGTGCTGCAGCGATCGCGAGCAGTGCAGCATACGTCGATCCCAACGATCAGACGACCGACCATAGCGCATGCTCAGCCCAAGCCTGGGTTAACGGCCGCTTTCCAAGCGCTCGTTGGACAGCGCCATTTCATCCTAACGTTGAGGGAATGCGGGCAGTCGCACTCGCGATAGATGCCTCGCTGGGTTCTGGCGTATCTTATTGAACGTGGGAGCCCTGGGTTGTTGCTGCGTTGGCCTCATAAACGACGTAAGCAACTATGATCGGATTCAGCCCTGGATAATTCCGCGATTGACCGCAATCATGACCGCATGGGTCCGGTCTTTGGCACCGAGCTTGGACAGAATGCCCTTCATATGCGCCTTGACCGTTTCTTCGCTGATGCCCAACATGTTTGCCACGTTCTTGTTGGAGTTGCCCGCTGCGACCTGCTTGAGCACCTGCGTCTCACGCATGGTTAGTTCGTCGTCGATGGCGTGATCGGCGATCTGGGCCGCTATTTCAGGAACGATGCATCGCTTGCCTGCATGGAGTTTGCGGATGGTATCGACCATCTCCTTACGCAATACACTCTTGAGTAGAAACCCCCTCGCGCCCGCTTTCAGGGCATTGACTGCCTGGACGTCTCCTTTATAAGTCGTCAAGACAAGAATAACCGCGGCAGGAAACTCCCGGCATATCTGGTTGATCGCCTCAACTCCCGTCATACCCGGCATCTGGATATCCATAAGAGTCACATCGGGCCGGTACTGCCGAAACTTTTCAACGGCTTCATAGCCATCGCTTGCCTCAGCTACCAGAACCATATCGGGCTGCGTTTCGATAACCGCTGCGATGCCATCGCGCAGCATGGGGTGATCGTCGACGGTGAGAATTCGGATAAGGTTATCTTCGGATTGCATAGGTTATCTTCCACCCTTGACCAGACGCCGCAGAATATGACGAAACGATGGGCGGGTATCTCCATACGCAACCGCAGCAGGAATTTTCAGCTCAATTTCTGTACCCAGATCGGGCCCGCCCCAAACGACGAGACTGCCGCCCATTTGAACAGCGCGCTCGCGCATTCCCACCAGTCCCCAATGCCCAGGCCGGCCCCCACTAAGGGTGACGCCCTCGCCTATCCCGCGACCGTTATCCCGAAACCGCACTCTGAGCTCATCGCTATCGTGACTGATCTCGATCTCAATCGCGTCGGCATCCGAATGCCGGTAGGAATTAAGAATTGCCTCCCGACCAATACGATAAATTTCCTCTCGAACCATCGGATCGACCGGATGTTCCAGTCCCTCAACCAGGATCTGAAAAGATACATTAGCGTCCTTACCCAACTCTTCGCCGATTAGTGCAAAAGCGCGGGGTAGATTACGGGCCTGTTCGGCGGTTGTCCTTAGGTCAAGCAGACGGTCGCGCCCTTCAACCAGTACGTCGTCGGCCCTATCAAGGGCTTTATCAATCATTGCTCTTGCCGGTTCGCCCATGGGGACTCGCTGGGCGGCCGCTTGAACGCTCAATATCAGTCCTTGCACCGATTGCAACAGCGTATCGTGCAGCTCTCGAGCGATCCGTTCCCGTTCGGCGTAGCGCTCATTCAGCCGACTGCGTACGTTGTCGGCGACCTGACGAAGCCTCATTCCGAATAACAAGGCTGTGATGATCAAGACAGCTGCCACACAAGCAATGATAAACAGGTTTGTCTGATAGAACATGCGCGGTATGGTCACCCCCACCGACGCTGGATAAGTGCTCCACACACCGTCTTCATTTTCAGCTTCGACTTGAAATGTATAGGTACCCGGCGAAAGGTTGGCGTAAAAAGCTTCCCTGCGTGTACCCACATCTTGCCAAACCTCGTCCACACCATCGAGCCTGCATCGAAAGCGCGTACCCTCCGGAACAGACAGACTTGTAGCAGAGTATTCAATCGCTAAATTGGACGTTCTTTTCGGTAACTGCATCACCGAAAGATCATTCCTAGTCTCACCATCGGCGTGCGGCTCTGGCAGGTAGTGCCGGCCATTGCTCGACACGTCCACAATTTCCACGGTTGGTGGTACGCGATTCAGATGAGTATGCCGCGGGTCGATCCAGGCAATACCAAGATTCGTAGCGACCCATATCTGGCCATCCCTATCCACCCATGCCGTTGGCAGCGACTTCGATTGCAGTGCGAAACCGGGCAATCCATCGCGATACTGAAACAATTTATAGGTGGGACTGTAATTGCTATCGTCAAACGCTTTTTTTAATTCCAGAGCACTGATTCTAAGCACTCCTTGGCCCGTATTAAGCCAAAACATTCCCTCCGACTGCACGATGCCGGAAATACCGCTGATCGGGCTGGCACCAATCGACGAAAGCGTTTGGAACTTGCCGTTCTCGAAACGGGCCAGCCCCAGTTCGCCTCCCACGAGCTTCAGTGATGTCGCCACATTGAAGGAGCTCACCGCGCCGATGCCGACACCATCTTTCGAAGAGAATAACCGTGCGCTGTGTGCGTCCTCCACCACAACCCGGTTATTGGTAAAACCAACCCACAGGCCTTCGTTGGCCAGAGCTAAAGCCGTCGGCGTATCTCGAATCAAGGAATCGCTGCTAACGCTCCATCGTCCCGATGACCAATGAAACAATCGACCGTTGACGAAAGACGCCCATATTCCGCCCGCATGGTCCGAAGTAAAAGCCGCCAACGAGGCGTTGGTGACTCCCGCCGGCAAGGGAATGGACTGCGTAACGCCGTCCTTATAACGATATATCCCAGTTTCTGATTCAAACCAAAGCGAACCATCTTCGGTGCCGGCCAGATCGTGGACGGTTTCCGGCATCTTGATGACAGAATGAAGTACGGCGTTCTCAACCCGATATATCGATCTTCCGTTCAGTATCCAGACATTCCCCGCGCTGTCGACAGTCCCGTTGAAGTCTACGCCTGGAATCACCTCCAACCCGGGAACGACGGAAACGTTGCTGCTTCTGAAGCTATCAAGTCCAAAATTTGTGCCAACCCAGACGTTGCCTTCGCGATCGTTCAACAGAGGGTCTGTCAAATCTGAAGTCAGACCATTTTTCCGATTCACCACGTATGAGAGATCGCTGCTCTGTAAAGAACGGCCATCCGCAACAGTCTTGGGGTCAAGCACGATATAGACGCCACCCGATTGAGAATCGGTGCCCCACATGTGCCCGTTACGGTCAAAAAGCATTCGGTTGGACGTTATGAAGTTCTGTGAAAGTAACTTGGGCGCGATCGAAAGGCTCGGATGAAGAACCGTCACGCCGGGGAGCGAACGCGTACCATGAACCTTGTCGGACACCCATAGACCATCATCACGATCCAATGCCAGCACCGCGCCAGAGCCCAGCGCAATATGAGTGTCCTGGAATCGATGAGAGCCTTTGGCGAGAAAAAGAAGCGACGAGGGGCCCGACGCCCACAAGGTTCCCTCCTTATCGACCAGCACCCATCCAGCACTGTTCGGAGGAAAGCCCCAATCATTGCCTATCGTGGTCCACCGCCCATTCTCGTACCGGGCCAATCCATGCCTCGCAGCTGCCCAGATGACACCATCCTGGGTTTGCGCAAATGCCAAAACCCACCCGCTGGGAAAACCGTCGTCTTTTCCATAGGTCGTGGCATGGCCCTGTTTGATAAGCGTCATGCCACCCAGATAAAAGCCGGCCAAAATTTCCCCGGTCGGCAGAACGCTCAGTGACGTGATGTTGGACGATGAAAATGATTTATCAAACTGTATGGCAGATCTGAATTTGACTCCGTCGAACTGATACAGCCCAGCGCCCGTACCCAGCCATAGAGAACCATCGACTCCCTGCGCGATCGACCAGACATCACGCGGCGCTCCCGTTGCTGCACTCCAAGCCGAGTGATGGAACTGATCCATCGGGGAGGCGGTAATGTCGAAGGATCTAGCCATCCCTGTCAGAATAAAAAAAAGACATCCCGCCAGCAGGCAGGACATACCTCTGTTGAGCAACTCATGTCTACCTAAATGCCGCAATGGCTCAGGCCTCCACGGCCAGCAAGTGTTCAATAACCATAAAGTTCCCGGTCAATCACCCGAAAGGGTGTCGCATGCACATCTCTTAAAGAAGATTCTGATCGCGTATAAAGCCACCAGGCTTCTGCCGTGCAACGACTATATTCCATGTTTCCACACGGTGGCCCCGGCATTGGCCTACTGCTGTTACGTATTGCGCTGGCTCTAGGCCTTCTGCTGGGTTACTGCGCGCCAGCCAGTCACGCTGGTACGGTTTTACTGATTGGACTGGTGCTTGTCTGCATCGCGTTAGTCATCGGATTTTTAACGCCCGTTTTTTCCTGCTTGGTTGTGCTCTCGGGTATAGCCGGGATATTACGCTTGAGCGGCTTGGGTCAGAGCGTTTCGGCTATCACCATAACGCTGGGCGTGGCCCTGTTTCTACTGGGCCCTGGGGCTTACTCGCTCGATGCCCTGATCTATGGCCGGCGCGTACTGAATCTTGAACGAAATCGCGACGATTGATGCCGAAGTTTTTTGCGAAAGCAACATCATTTTGGCGATTTCTGCACGGAAAATTATAAAACTAGCTATGACCAAACCGGTTGTGCCATACGCCTGAAGAACGACGCGCTCCGGTTGATCCAAGCTATGCCGTTCAAGATTGGGCTAGACCCTCATGGCTTCGACCACAAGTGGGCGCATAACGTCGTACCCCGCCCGATTAGGGTGAAGCCCATCATTCGTATATCGCGGAGGGAGCGAACGGTCTTCGGCAGCCAGTGCGCTGAAGTAATCAATAAAAACCGCACCGCGCTCGTTTGCGGTATGGCGCAACCAGTCGTTCAACTCGGCAATACGCGCGATCGGCCTAACCTGAGGGCTATGCGTAAACCCCGCGGCAGGTGTGATGCTGCCCAGCAGGACATTGATACCGTTGACTTGCGCGATGTCGAGCATGGCCAGAATATTGTTCTTGTAGTCTTGCGGCGTCGTTGCGCCGGTGTTGCCGGCAATGTCGTTGCTGCCGCAAAGGATGTGCACCGCCTGTGGCCTCAACGCCACCACGTCGGGATAAAAGCGGATCAACGTCTGCGGCGTCGTCTGGCCACTGATACCTCGGCCGATGATACCGTTCGTAAAAAAGCCTGGATCGGCGTAACGCCATATCTCAGTGATGGAGTCGCCAATGAAAACCACTTTCGGACAACCCTCTTTTCGTACAGTCTCGTTCTCTCCGCGATACAGGCCGAGAAAGGGCCAGTCGCGCGAGCGCTGTCCTACTTCTGCGGCGGTGTAAGCGGCGCGAGCCTCTGGGTCAGTAACAAGAGCTATCAGCTCCGGCCCCGCTGGACCCGAACCAAGCAGGAACTTAAGTAATGCCTGCTCGAATGGCGAATGTCTACGCGGCGTCGGATCAAGCCGATCCACCATGCCGACGGGTGTTTGCGCCTGGGTCATTGGTCACATCCTTCAGTGGAAGTTGATGAAAGCTCGTCGCGGATAAAAGCAAACGGGTAGCTCGTCCGAGTCAAACCGTTCGGCCGCTGACGATCTGGATCTTCTAAGGCGAATTGGCCAAATCATCATTGCGCGCCACGATTTTTCAACGTTCATCGGCGCAAAATATGCTGTCGATCGAACCGCGCACCTCGCCACTCAAACAAACCGTGGCAATTGGGACGAGGGCTTCAAAGTCGAGGAACAGCTGCTGTCTTCACGCCAGAGATGGTGCATCGACATCCGCATACCACCACCATTCGTGATTCTTGCTCGATGCGCACTCATTCTCGGCGTAGTCGTCGCACGAATCGAGTAAGCGTCTTGCCGTGTGCAGCGCGGGATAAAAATGGCCACGCAGGGAAACTTCGACCCAGCCATGTGCTTCTGCACCGACCCGTCCTACCTGACCCGAAGCAGCCGCGCCAACATCGAAATCACTCCCCCACCAAGTACTGAACATGTCGATTCTCACACACGCCAACCAACAAGACGGCCGACAAAATCAGCCCCTCATGAGTTGTCACGTTAACGTGACTTAAGGCGCAGTGCAAGCGTCAACGAGCGCGTTTGAGTTTTGCCACAGCGTCGGCACCTGCCACAGCGACGGTGGTGTAAATCGAGACAATTTCATCCAGCGTTGCGACTTTGAGCCCCAGCGCGTCCACCGCGCCACGCAGCGCCGCCAGATACATTCTCGCCACCACGTCCGCTCTTGCCTTTGGAATAGCGTGCGAGTTACGCAGTACTGCAGCCCAGTCCTTGACTGCAAGGTCATGAACTTCTTTGGCGATGTCTGGAAACACCGCATCGTCGGAAAACATTTTTGACAACAAAGGCCCACGCTCGCGCGCAAGTTCTAGCCACACCTGGATATTGGCGCTGACGAGTTGGCGTAAATCCGGTTTGGCAGGCAGGATCGCGCGAGCTCGGCTACCAGCCTCTCTCATCTCTTGATTTAGCAGGGCTCGAAGCAACTCTTCACGGTTGGTGAAGTAACGATAGCCCAGGCGCTTGTTGACCCCCGTGCGGGCAGCTACCTCCTCCATCGTAACTGCCGGGAGCCCCTGCTCCACGACGATGGCAGCTGCCGCCTCAAGAAACTTGCTGCGTCGTTCGGCGGCGGACAGTCTCGATTTCGTCATTGCCTTACGTGGATTGGCTGCAGCAGGCTTGTTCATGATGTTTACCTTTCCTCCATTTGGGGACGACTCTAGCGCGTCGATCAGTCCCGACGTGCCCAATGGAACGGTACGAAAGCAGCCCGGTTGCACAGAAAGCCCTAGCGCAGGGCAAGTTGAGCCGAGCATAAGTCTCGATACCGTGACTAGCCAAATAGAATAGCGTGAGCACGGATGACATTGCCTTCCTGAGACATGCGCGTTCTGACGAACCAACGCGCGCGACCACATATTTCTACTGCAACCCTCTCATGCCGCGCGTATGGGTCTCGAGCACGGCAAGCATGAAATCCAATGCCGACATCCAGCACAGTATGTCCTTTAGCGCGATGGCAGCCGACGCTCCCCACCGCGAGAACGGCAGTTCAACAACGTATTACGAAAACAAATCAAACCACTTTTGTACTACGCAGATTGTCTCGGAAAGAGCTGCCCTCTGACGAAAATTTGGTTCGGGAAAATAATCGATGTTGCGCTGCACACGCTGATTTCCCCCTTGTCTATCTGCGCTTTCCTCAGCCGCGCAAAGCATCGATGACGTACTGAAACGCCCTGGCCATTAAAGATAGTCAATGTCGACTTGATCAGCGAAACGGCTTGAAGAAGAGCTATCACTCGCAGCGTACGATTGAACAATCGCTCGCCGCCAAGCCTATTTGGCTTCGCATATCGCATGGCATTCCGCGCTAGGCCTCAGCATCTAGTTCGTTGCATCGCACCAACAAACAGACTTGCCTGTTTGTAAATATGTCCCTATCTTTCGGCCACGCTTTGTAATTGCCGCCCGACAGCAGCGTTGATGAAGAGCGCCACCACTAGAATCGTTGGAGGGGTACCTTGTGCGCACTTCTTATCTCATCATGCTCGCCTGCAGCAGCGCTTTGATATCGGTCACCGCGCCGGTGTACGCGCTGGAGACATCTTTCGGTTTGGATTCGGCACAGGCATCGAACGCTCAGTCCACTGCTGGCACAAAAGCAGCTAGAGGGATCGAGAAGACACAGGAAACCGATAACGCGTCGCCCCAAAAGGCGGCCAATCTCTCGCAAGTCATGGTGACTGCAACAAAACGCGCGGAGTCGATTCAGTCGGTGCCGGTGACCGTGACGGTGATCAATGCTGCGCAATTGCAGAATCAAGGCTTGAACGAAGTGCAGGATCTCACCCATGCTGTCCCTGCATTGACGGCTCAAAAAAGCCAACCTACGACGCTGCAGATTCGCGGCATTGGCGTACCGCAAAATGCTCAAACCGCAGAGCCTAGTGTAGGCGTCGTGGTGGATGGTGTATCGCTGGGTAATGCTACCGCGGCATCCCCGCAATTGTTCGATGTGTCGCGGGTAGAGGTGCTTGAGGGACCTCAGGACACCCTGTTCGGGCGCAGCACCTCTGCTGGCGTGCTCAATATCACCACCAACGCACCGGATCCCAGCAAGACTGAGTTGACTCTCCACTCGGACCAGGGAAGTCGGGACAGCTACACCGACCAAGCAGTGCTTAATCTGCCTGTGTCAACCTACTCTGCGCTGCGCCTGTCGGTGGCGGATACGCGACAACCAGACACGATTTACAACGCATACCAGCACATCTGGGACGACAACAAGGCACGCAGTGCACGTATTCGTTACCTGTGGCAGCCCACGGACAAACTCACCTTCAACATC
This sequence comes from Rhodanobacter sp. ANJX3, assembly GCF_014200755.1. GTDB lineage: Bacteria > Pseudomonadota > Gammaproteobacteria > Xanthomonadales > Rhodanobacteraceae > Rhodanobacter. The sequence continues at coordinate 768,061 of NZ_JACHCM010000001.1, forward strand.
ATCGCCGACTATAGTCGCGTCACCTCAAAGGTCAGCGATACCGACTTCCCGGTATTCCAGGCAACACCCGGCGGCGTTCTGAGCAATTTGCTTGCCACGTGCGGGATCGTGCCAAATCAAGACAACAATCGCACCTGCTCGGATGGCCCGAACCGCAGCACGGCAAAGTCAGATGGATTATCCAGCCAAGTCGACTATGACTTCGGCGCAACCACCTTGTCGTCGATTACCGCCGTACGCCACCTTCGAGCGGCTGACGGTGGCGATGCCGACAGCGCTCCGGTGGATCTGGTCAATACCAACACCAAAGACATCAATCTGCGCACGCAGAGCCAAGAATTTCGACTGACGTCATCTAACAACGATTTCCTGGATTATGTCGGCGGCCTCTACTACTACCACAGCACGAATGTCACCAGCACCGTAGAGGAAGGTATGCCGCTGCTGGAGGACGGCCTGCCGTTCCTGCTCGGTCAATCGTCGCTCACGCAGTCGCGTGAACGCAGTTACGCGGCTTACGGTGAAGCGACGTTGAAATTCACGCCGACGTTCCGCGGCATTATTGGCCTACGCTACGGCGACGACGATGTCTCAGCCACTACGCTGCGTCAGCTCGCGCCAGGGGCGATTTTCCCCATCACAAGCACCGCGGACATCCACGGTCGTACGGAAAACAAATACAACTCCTTCCGCTTGGGCATACAGAACGATCTGACCTCCAATGCCATGGGATACATCACGTTTACCAAGGGCTACAAAGGTCCTGCGGTCAATGACCAGGCCACCAGCACCGACGTTCCACTCTTGGTTAAGCCAGAAATTCCCATCGCTTGGGAAGCTGGTCTCAAGACGACGTGGCTCGATGGCCGCGTCGGCGTGAATGGGTCGATCTATCACACGCATATTGAAAACTTCCAGGCGCTCTACTTCGATCCCACATCGGCAACCTTTGTCTACGGCAATGCACCGACGGTCACGATCAAGGGCGTCGAACTGAGCGCCTTTGGACATCTCAATGACAACTTCACGCTCAACTTCGGCACGCTGTATAACAACGGCAAGTACGGCAACGGTTACTTCGTCGGCTGTGCGCCCAACTTTCAGACCGACGCCGACGGGTGCCACGCGGTGCCCGGCAAGACGACGAGAGAGTCCGATGCCGGAGGCAATCAGTTGGTCGCTTCGCCCAAATGGAAAGTCACCCTCAACGGAACTTACAGCCGCGCCCTGAATGCAACGCTGGACGGTTTCGTTTCGGCCGACGGCGTGTACACGTCGCGCATTTATTTCGATCAGGCCTATGATCCCACCGACACTACGGGTAGCCACGTGTTGTTCGGAGCAAAAATAGGTGTCCGCTCACACGATGGCCGATGGGGTATCTATGTCTATGGTCGCAATCTGACCGATGAGCGCGTGCCACAATTTCGTTTTGTGACACCCATAGGCACGACGCTGGGCGACACGAATACTTACAGCCAGACTTTCGGTGCCGATGCATTCCGTACGATCGGCGTTTCGTTCGACGCAAAATTTTAATAGGTAACGATCTTTCTAAACAGCGCGCCTTCTGGCAAAACACGCCGCTGTATTGAGCAGATGTTGACCAATAGAGAGATTCTCTTGACGAAGAAAACTCAAGCCAAACGGAGTGCCCCGGTCTCGCCAGCCCATGCAAATACGGGTTCTTCGTCGACGCCTTTGCGGCGGCCGCAGGCACAACGCAGCGCCGATACACAAGCGAAACTGATCGACGCGGCAATTGCTTGCCTTCATCGCGTCGGCTATAGCGCTACGACGGTCACCATGGTGGCAGAGGAGGCCAAGGTTAGTCGCGGCGCCATGTCCCATCAGTTCCCTGCAAAAACCGACCTGATGCTGGCGGTCGTCGAGGCAGTGTTCGAAGCGGACGCGAAGTATTACCAGTCAACCGTCATGGCAAAGTCACCCAAGCAGTGGGTTCTCGATCTTCCGGCAACGGTCTGGGAGGCGGTCAGCCGTCCATCGGGCACCGCAGTCATGGAAATCATGCTCGCATCGCGTTCCGACAGCGAACTGGCAGACAAGCTGCGCGCAAAGCAACAGGCCATCGATGCCCGATCGCACGACTGGATTATTGAGCGACTCGCCGCTGCGGGCCTACACGATCGGCCGAATGGAGAAGCCGTCCACCGGCTATTCGTTGCAGCTATCCGCGGCCTATCGATGGAAGCCTTGTTCCGTCGTGATAAGGCCGATAGTGAAAACTCTCTGGCGGTGCTCGGTGAAATTCTCGGCCTGCTCTATCCCGCCAGAGACACTAAATCATCAAAACGCAAAGCACCATCAAAAGGCAAAGCACATTGAACGAGGCACCTCGTCCCGCTCCTAAAAATTTCCTTTGGGGTGTAGCTATCTCCGCGCACCAGAGCGAAGGCAACAATACCAATTCCGACATCTGGCTCGCCGAGAATGTCACGCCGACACTCTTCGTTGATCCTTCCGGAAAAGCCTGCGACAGCTACCACCGTTTTGCCGAAGACATTGCGATTGCTGCCGACCTCGGATTCAACTGCTATCGATTTGGCATCGAGTGGGCGCGCATCGAGCCAGAGCCTGGAAAGTTTTCGATGGCCGAACTCGACCGCTATTCACGCATGCTTGATTTATGCGCGCAGCGCGGGCTCGCACCCATGGTGACTTTCAGCCATTTCTCCGTACCACTCTGGTTTGCGGCGCGCGGCGGTTTCGAGGTAGCCGACGGTGCCGATCTGTTCGCTCGGTTTGCCGAGAAAGCCACCGAGCGGTTGGGTGATCGCATGGCTGCGGCTACCACGTTCAACGAAGCGAATGTGCAGCGGCTACTTGCCCTGATCCGCACGTCCGATGCGCAACCTGGGATTGACGCGATGTTGGAAGCATGTGCCAGGCGATGCGGCTCAGCGCGTTTTTCATCGCTAGTATTTACCGATTTCAAAAAGACCGAGCCGGTGCTGCTGGACGCGCACCGCAAGGCGATGGCCGCGATCAAGGCCGGACCAGGCCGTTTTCCCGTCGGCATCTCGCTGACCATGCAGGACGTTCAGGGTGTTGGCTGGATCAACTTGGCAAAGGTCGTCACCGACCGACTTTACGGCCCGTGGCTGGATGAGGCCAAAGGCGCCGACTTCATCGGTGTACAGACCTACACGCGCGTACAGATAGGGCTACGTGGACGCATCGACCCACCAGCGGATGCCGAGATGACGACTGCCGGCTACGAGTTTTATCCGCAAGCGCTGGGCGCCACAATACGATTGGCTGCCGCTCGCACCGGGAAGCCGGTCTACGTGACCGAGAGCGGCGTCGCCACCGACGATGATTCGCGTCGCATTGCCTACATCGACGCGGCACTGGCTGAAGTAAAGGCATGCATCGATGAAGGCATTGATGTCCGCAGCTTTATCCAGTGGTCACTACTGGATAACTATGAATGGACTGCCGGTTACGGTCAGCGATTCGGCTTGGTCGAAGTCGACTTTGACACGTTCGAACGCAAGCCCCGGCCAAGCGCTTTTCATCTCGGGTCGCGTGCGCGCCAAAACCTTTTTGGGTAACGCAGGCTTTTGTAATACGAATCTGAGTCCTGGCGGCTTCCGTCTCGAGCAAACTTCAAACAGGGACCGATTCAACGGACTGGGCATGCGCTCATTAATGACGCAAAAGTTCGGTCGCGAGCGCCCCTGATCGAAATGCCTTACCAAAGCCTGCACATCTTTCCGTCGTTACGATGGAGTCGCACTGAGAGGCTCACTTTGATGGAAGCTTGGCGCTAACCTCAGGCGCCTGCTGGCCATATGTCAAAGAGACGAAGAACTTTGTCCATGTCGAGCAAACAGTCTCTCCATCCATTGGAATGTGGACTGCCTTTCCCATACCCAAGGAATTTAAGCCGAGCCAAGTCGGCCCAACTCGATTCGAGGACCTAAGCTGAAGGCATTGGGAAGCCGTATTGGTTGCATGGCAATCGTCGATTGCCGCTAAGGGGGAGACTGGACGCGATTTCGGATCGAAAGCTCGCTGACGCCCACGAGTGAAAAAACCATTCATGGCGCGACAAACTCTTGGTTGCGTAACGCCAGCAAACCAAGCAACACCTCATCACGTTCCGAAACAAGCTGGGCAAATGGACGGTTATGGAGTTCTTCTGTTGCACCCTGGGCAATCATCGCGCAAAGCTCAGGTGTAAGAACGGGGGAACCGAGCGCACTCCATAAAGCATTCATCGGACCGGTGAACTGTTCAAGAAAATGCGCGATGCCGCCTTCCCCACCTCCTAGATTGAATAGCATCGTCGGCCCCATCACACCCCATCGAAGGCCCGGACCCCAAGACACGGCGGCATCGGCGTCTTCGACACTGACAACGCCTTCTGCAATCAGATGAACTACCTCACGAAAAAGCGCTGCCTGCAGCCGGTTGGCAACGTGGCCGGGAACCTCCTTGCGAAGACGAATCGTCTTTTTCCCAAGCGACCTGTAGAACCGGGTTGCGCGCTCAATCGTATCCTCCGAGGTCAATGCGCCACCGACGATCTCTACCAAGGGAATCAGATGCGGTGGATTGAAGGGGTGGCCGATGACGCATCGCTCGGGGTGTTTCGTACAAGCCGACTGAATGGAACCCATAGTGAGGCCCGACGAGCTCGACGCAATGATGACGTTGGCATCAAGCAATGCATCCAGATGCTCGTAAAGACCACGCTTGAATTCGATTTTCTCCGGCCCGTTCTCCTGAACAAGATCCGCCGACTTCACGGCCGTTTCAAGATCTCCTGAAAACGTCAGGCGCTCGCGTGACGCGTCTTTGGCTAGCCCCAGCTGCTCTAAAGCTGGCCACGCCTCGCTGATGTATTTGCGCAAACGCACCTCGGCACCAGGCGCGACGTCGTTTGCTGAAACATCAAGGCCGCTTGCCAGAAAAGCAGCTGCCCAACTTGCGCCTATGACGCCTGTGCCAACAATGGCCACACGTTTGATCGGAGAGGTCATGCAATATCCTTGATTTGTCCAACACCGAGGTTCCGCACAAGGCTCGGTGTTTTCAGCAATAGCTATACGACTTACGGCTAAGCCCGGCCACCGGCACCATCGGTGCCGCCGCCAATCACGAGGTTGGTGAATATGTGGGCCGCGCTAAAAAACCAGTCCCAACAAAGCCATGGTCTCGCCGCGATTAGGATCATGGATGCCGCCGTTGGAGATATGACGCACGGCGACGCTGAAATGCTTGGTCTGCCAACCAAGTGAACTGGTGAATTCATAAGGGCTGCTCAGCGCGAGCGTCCGCCCCGTGTTGAAGGTCGGCTGGAAACTGAAAAATAGGTGCCTGTACCAGTCGGCCTTATTGCCGTATTGGAATCGGGCTCCAGCCGCCGCAACGAATGCGTGATCGCGAACGTCATAGCGGCCAGGTCGATAATTGAATTCATTGCGCCCATCTATCCAACCAAAAGAGACATCGGCAGCCCAGCTGAAACGGCTGATGCCAATAGGCGTTGGTTCGAACACATTCTCCAGGAACAGCGTATTCGTACCCCGGCTGTCGGAATAACTTCGTCCCGCCTCGACTTCCAGCGTGTTGGCGCTGGCGGACAAGCTGGAGCAAAAAAGGCAGAAAACCACAATCGCGTGGAAGGGTCGGATCGAATATTTCATATGCGGCGTAGTCATGTGTTGCCTAAGGAAAATTTGTTCCATCAGCGTCGATTGCATTTCCGGGCGACGGCTTGAGCGTGAGGTGCAAGAAGCAAGCCGTATCGAAAGAAGTCGTTGCCGATGTCGATTGCCCTCCTAATCTAAACAGCGAGCCACCAGACGTCTTGGCTCTTTACGCGGGTTTTTGACTTTTCCGATTGGCAACGAATAACGCAAGGGACCGAGCATCCAAAGATTCGCAGCAAGAACTGAGTGCGACCCACAAATTGTTTGGTGTCTTCGGATTACGCCCAAGCTAAATGGGGAGGTCGCTACCAGGCACTTGCAGTCCGCGCATTAGATTGATGACCAAGAGCCGATGTTTCGTGACTGCTCCCAGCCGCCGAACGATGTGGTGAAGCGGAATATCTCGGGCGCTCTAGGGTGCGGCAGTGCGCTTGAAATCGATTTTGATCAAATATCACCAAGTCTGCTAAGAATGAACAAGTCACCGTTGCGGGCTCAGACGAAGCTCGACTCCCGGTCGGCCGATGAGCGATTGAGTGAGGTTTGCCGTCTCGCAAGCTTTCCAACGGCAAGGAATGCTATCGAGCCGGAGAAGTGCAGCGGGCCCGGCAGCAAAGGCTGTTCACACGGCCAAGCTCTGTTGATTCTTTCGGCACGATCTATAGACAACATGCAAGAGATGAGCATCAGCATTTCCCGGAGCTCTGCGATGCTTCTGCCAGTAAAACCGACGCCTAAACGGCAAATAAAGAATTCGGCTGGCTAGTTCCGGGTTTGCTTGACCGTCCTTGCTGGTACCCATGCCAGCGGACCACATTCTGCGGAGACTGCTGATGCCCACTCTGAACTTTACCCGTGTCGCCGACGACTTGGCCCGCCTTCGCGCGGAACGCGAAGCCCTGGTCGCATCGGCGTTCGATGATCTGCAAGCACTGCGCCCATCTCTTGCCGATATGCTGATTGAGCGGATGAGCACACCCCAGCGCGCTGCGCGATGGATGGCCCGCTCACACCGATCTGCCAATCACCGCACTCCCTGGGAGCTGCTTGCCGAGGGCAATGAGGATGAGGTTTGGGACTTGCTCGATCCTCCGGACGAAGTGGATATCAACGTGACGGAGCGCCGTTAAGGCTCTTTGCTCAGAGAATCGCATTGACGCTCTCAGTTATCTGTAGATAGGCCGACTGCATTAAGGATTCCGCTGAGATGGCGAGCCCGATGGCCTTGCCGCTACTTCACCGTATTGCCTCAAATCCCATCAGTGGGATGGATGATTGCAATACGGATGAGCGGAAGGAGTTGGCTCTAGCTCCGACAAGAACCTCGCATGCCGCAAAACCTCAGCTGCCTCAAGCGGTCCGCCATGGCCCATATGAAAGCGCTTCGCGCCGCCCTGGACGAGGCGTTCGAGTTCACGCGCAACCCGTTGCGGGTCATCTTCGAACGGAGGGCGAATAGCATGGCCTTTGAACGCGATACCACCGATCAGAATTCCCGATGCAATCAAGTCACCAACCAGGGCATCTTGCGTCGATAGTTCAATCGCGATCGAGCCGGGGGTGTGCCCTGCCGTGTGGCGGACAATTCCGTCTATGCCAAAATCAAGCAGGCTCACGGCCTTCACTTTATCCATCAGAATATCGGGCTCGAAGCCTTCATAAGGCTCGTGCGGAGCTGGCGTTTTCAGAAAAAGTTTGCCGAACCAACCGGTCGGACAGTAAGTCATCGGCACTTTACGATTATAAAAATCGGCGTCGGCCTCGTGCGCCAAGATGGGTGCACCTGACAGTTTCCGTACACCTGCAGCGCTGCCCGCGTGGTCGGTGTGTGCATGCGTCACGACAATCAACTTGATGTCCTTGAAGGACAGGCCGTGCTGATCGAGTACCCGCGCGATTTTTCGCTCTGAACCGGGTATCCCTGTATCGACGAGTATGCAGCCTGCCTCGCTTTTGATCAGGTGCGCGTTCACCATGCCGAAGGGCAAGATGGGGATCCGAATGATCTCTGGATTAGACATGAGCTTTTCCTCTGAGGTGCATGGGGTTAAATGCAAAACTGTGGGGTCAATCTTCATGGAGCGGATGCGTTGGGCCACCGTGTGAGTGACTCCAGCCATGTGGTGCTAGGGCCGTCACTTCTCACAACGTTCCCGAGCGAAGTCAGTTTCTGCCGGTCGCCGGGCGGGCCGCCCAACATTCTGGACACCTCAATAAGGCGGTCTGTGCATGCTGGGACCTTGAGGGGAATCCTTCCTGCACGATAGATAACGCGAACGTTCTGATCAGATCGGCGACGAGGTCGGGCGCTTCCAGCGGTGAGAGGTGGCCGACCTTAGGCAAGACGTAAAGCTCCGCCTGCGGTATGCGCGGGAGAAGCTCACGCCGCAGTCCTTCCGGTGGATCTACCCGATCGTGTTCGCCCGAGATGACGATGACCGGCACATCGATCGCCGCCACCGCTGTGGCGATGTCTTCCTGACTGCTGGCCAATGGCCACGCCTCTTTCGCTGCAGCAGCACCTGCAAGACTGTCGGCAATGACGGTTTCCCGGTCCTCCGCGTCGAGTCCGTCCGGCGCGAGCACCTGATCGAGCGTGGCGATGATGCTCTCGCGTGAATCGTAGGCCCGCACCATCCCTTCGCGAATCTCAAGTGGAAGATTGAGCGGCGTCGGCGGCGCTGGCGCCACCAGCGCAAGGCCAACCAATCCGCGCGGGCGACGCGACGCGATTAGCTGCGCCACCTTGCCGCCCATCGAATGCCCGACCAGGATGTAACGCTCCAGGTCGAGCGCTTCGACCACGGCCAGCGCATCGTTGGCCATGTCCGCCAAAGCGTAGCCGCTCGCTGGCGCCGCCGACCTTCCCCAGCCGCGCTGATCGATCGCGATGGTGCGCAGATCCGGCGCCAGCGGGTCAACGACGTGCTGCCACGTGCGCGAGGAGCCGCCCCAGTAGTGCAGAAAAACGACGGCGGGAGAGCCGGCGCCGCGCTGCTCAACGTGCAGCTCGATGCCATTGGATACGATCATCATGACTGTGGTCCTAGCGGGAAAGATGGCGAGCTTTGGTCAGGCGGCGGCGTCGAGAATGATGGCCGCCACCGCCTTCGGCTGGGAAAGCATCGGCACATGGCTGCTGTCCACATGCACTACCGTTGCGTTCATCCGGGCCGCCATGCGCTCTTGCTCGACCCGCGGGATCGCATGATCCTGGTCGCCGATGAGGTAGTACGTCGGCCGGCTGCGCCACGCGGCCTGTCTCAACACACCACCCAGCGCGGCACCGTTGATCGGACCCTGAGTAGCAAACGCCACGGTTTTTTCGTCGTCGCTCAGATCCTGCGCGAACAGCTCGAAGATGCCCGTGCGGGTGAGCTTGAGAAAGCCTTCGGCGTCGGGCCGAATCTCGGCATTCAGCGGGGCCGACTGGAACTGGGCGAACAGCGTGCCCGCCGACTCACCGGCGTCCGGCGCGAACGCGTCCACATAGACCAGGCGCACGACCTTGGGATCGTTGCCGGCCTCACCGATCACCGCGCCGGCATAGCTGTGGCCGACCAGTACCGCATCGCCCTCGGCCAGCGTTATCGCGCGGCGCACCGCCGCGACATCCGCCTCGAAGCCCGTGAGCGGCAGCTGCACGGCCGTGACGGCCATCCCTTTTTCGGCAAGCAGCGGAATCACCTTGGCCCAGTTCGAACCATCGCCCCAGGCGCCATGAACCAGAATTACGTTTGATACGGTCGTCATCATCTTTCTCCGTGAGTGGTTGGCCGTCGGCGGCGGTTGAATCGACAGGAGAAAGTCTAGGCTTGGCAGCAGCTGGCGGAAATGACATATTTCCCTCTTATTCTGCCAATCAAGGAAAGCGCCATGCAGCGTCTCGGTGTATCGAGAACCCTCTGGTTCGTGGTGTTTCCCGGCTTCGAATTACTCGACCTTGGGGGACCGCTTTGCGCGTTCAACCTTGCCGTGGACTTCCATCAGGCGCGCTACGACATCCGCATCGTTTCAACCTCCGGCGGACTGGTGCGCGGGTCCTCCGGCGTAGCGATCGACAGCGTGCCGCCGCCGTCGCCGAACCACTTGGATACGCTGATGGTGGTCGGGGCGCCCACCGTGGATATCCTTGACGAGCAAACGGAGACCGCCGCTCTCGTGCGCGCGCTCGCCCCGCGCGCAAGGCGCTCGGCGAGCGTCTGCACCGGCGCGTTTTTGCTGGCCGCAGCAGGATTGCTCGACGGTCGCCGCGCGACCACGCACTGGCGCTACGCCGCCAAACTGCAACAGCGCCATCCGTCGATCAAGGTCGAGGCGGATCGCATCTTCGTTCGTGAGGACGATCTCTGGACGTCGGCCGGCATCACCGCCGGCATCGACCTCGCCCTGGCGATGATTGAAGAGGACTGCGGCATCGAGACGTCCAAAGCGATCGCCCGAGATCTTGTCGTGTATCACCGACGCAGTGGCGGCCAGTCGCAGTTCTCCACCATGCTTGAGCTCGAGCCGCGGCCCGGGCGTATCCGTGACGCCCTCGCCTACGCCCGCACGCACCTGGACGAACGCCTCTCCGTCGAGCAACTGGCCGACGTGGCCAACATCAGCGCGCGCCAGTTTGCGCGCCAGTTCGTCGCGGAAACCGGCGAAACGCCGGCACATGCCATCGAACGCCTGCGCTGCGAAGCGGCGCTTCCGCGCATCGAGGGCACACGAGAACCGCTCGACCAGATCGCGATCAAAGTAGGATTCGGCGCGATGGAGCGTATGCGCCGCGTGTGTCTTCGCATCTACGGCCAGTCGCCACAGGCGCTGCGTCGACGGGGTCGCGCACAGACTTAGGTAATAAGGAAGGCCTGCAAGTGCCTGCCTCCAAGGCGGTTGAATCGGTTACGTATCAAAAATGGAAGTTTCGCGCGCCGCGCTAAGGGGCAAGCCTGCGGCTGTTCGAATGCGTTCCGGACGCATTCGGCGAACCCCTGAGGTTCTCACCCTGTCGTCGTCCGCCAGAAAAGCAAAACGCCCCTTACGGGGCGCTTTGCTTTTCTGGCGGAGAGGGAGGGATTCGAACCCTCGGTGCGCTTACACGCACGCCTGATTTCGAGTCAGGTACATTCGACCACTCTGCCACCTCTCCAAAGGCTTTGCATGGTGGTTCATGCGAGCCGGAGATGATACGCGCAGAGGGCTTTCGTGACAACAACCATGACATCCGGCATGCTCCACCCACTCGCCGCACCAGACAAGTCATGATCGAATTCGGACACGGAACGCACGTTGGCCTGCGCCGCCTGCGCAACGAAGACACCTATTACGCCGACGCATCGCTGGGCCTGTTTCTGGTCGCCGACGGCATGGGCGGTCACCAGCACGGCGAGGTGGCCTCGGCGATGGTGCGCGACACCGTGGTGGATCTGGTCACGCGCGGCCACAGCTTGGTGGAGGCCGTGCAGGGTGCGGGCGAGCGGTTGCTGGCGCATGCGCGCGGAGGCCGCGAAATGCTGCCGATGGGCACCACCATCGCGGCGCTGCGCGTGGTTGCCGACGGTTACGAGGTAGCCTGGGTCGGCGACAGCCGCATCTATCGCTGGAAGGCCGGGCTGCAGCAGATCAGCCACGATCACTCGCTGGTGCAGGCGTTGGTGGAGTCCGGCCAGTTGGACGCCGCGCAAGCGTCGAAACATCCGCAGCGCAACGTGCTGACACAGGCGTTGGGCGTCACGGCGACGGAGCAGCTGCATATCGGCATGGCGCGCGGTCGGCTGGAAGCCGGCATGGCGTTCGTGCTGTGCACCGACGGCCTGACCGAGAGCATCAGCGACGCTGCGATTGCCCACACTGTTACGCGCACGGATCTGGCCTCGCAGGAATGCGTCGATCAGCTCTTGCTCGGTGCGCTTGACGGCGGCGGCGATGACAACATCACGGTCGTCATGGTGCGCTACACCTGACGACCGGATTCGCTCAGTTGAGCTGGCGCCAAAGACTTTTACCGCCGGCGCTTTTATCCAGCGCATCCAGCCGCTGTTCGTGCAGCGCCAGCTCGTCGGCATCGGCACGGAGAATTCGCGGGCGCGCGCGCAGCGTGATCGGCGCCAGGGTAACCGCGTGGTTCTCTTCGCCAGCGCTTTCAAAGCCGAGGTCGAAGGCGACCTGCCCCGATGTCATGGCCAGATAGACATCGGCCAGCAGCTGCGCATCGATGAGGCCACCGTGCAGATCGCGACGCGAGTTGTCCACGCCCAGTCGTTTGCACAGCGCATCCAGGCTGTTGCGCTGGCCGGGGTAGCGATCGCGCGCCATCTTCAACGTATCCAGCACGCTGCAGCGGTCGGTGATGCAACCCAGGCCCTGCTCCAGCGCAGCGAGTTCGGCGTCCAGAAAGCCCACGTCGAAGCTGGCGTTGTGGATGATCAGCTCGGCGCCATCGACAAAGGTCAGAAACTCCTGCACCACGTCGGCGAACAGCGGCTTGTCGAGCAGAAACTCGTCCTCGATGCCGGTGACCTGCCGAGCGCCTTCGTCCATGGGGCGGCCCGGGTTGAGATAGGTCTGGTAGTAGCGGCCGGTGAGGCGGCGCTCGACCAGTTCGACGCAGGCGATCTCGACCAGGCGATGGCCCTGACGCACCTCGAGGCCGGTGGTTTCGGTATCAAGGACGATCTGCCTCATGCCGGGCTCCGGGTTTGGGCAGTCGGCGTTTGCGCCGACGTCGACGGAGCAGATTTCATCCGTTCGGCCTGCTCGCGCGCCGCCTGATCGACGCGCTCGTTCTCGGCATGGCCGTTATGTCCTTTCACCCACTCCCAGCGAACCTGATGCGTGCTCACCGCCTCGGACAGCCGCTGCCAGAGATCCTGATTTTTCACCGGCTTTTTGTCGGCGGTGCGCCAGCCGTTGGCGCGCCATTTCGGCACCCACTGTTCGATGCCCTGCATCACGTAGCGCGAGTCGGTGGTCAGCTTGACCTTGCAAGGGCGCGTAAGCGCCTCCAGCGCGCCGATCGCCGCCATCAGCTCCATGCGGTTGTTGGTGGTATCCGGATCGCCGCCGGCGACCACACGCTCGCCGCCCTTGGCGCGCAGCAGCGCGGCCCAGCCGCCGGGCCCCGGGTTGCCGAGGCAGGCGCCATCGGTGAATGCTTCCACTTCGCTCATCGGTACTCGTCTTTCTGGTCAAAACTAAAGGCTGGCGCTGCGCCGCGTACTCGGCGACAGCCGGCCGGTTGCCGGCACCGCGACCGGGTTGGTTTGAATCCGCAGCGGCGTCACCGCGCGCCGGCGCTTGCGCGCGATAAGCACGAAGCCACCGCCAAGCAGTTTGGCGCTGCTTGCGTGCGCGGTTGCATTGCCCGGCAGTACGCCGCCCACCCGCTGGGCTTGCTCGATGTCGAAACCCTCGCGCTGCAGATCGGTCATCAGGCGCAGCGGCATGCTGAACTTGAGGCCCGCGCCGCGCGAACGCCAGCGGACCCAGGGCGCCCACGCGCTCATCGGATGCACGCCGGTGATTGCGAGCACTCCACCCGGCGCCAGCACGCGAACCGCTTCGTCCAGCAAGGGGCCGGGCACGGTACTGGCTTCCAGAGCATGCTGCAACAGAACCAGTTCAAAGGCGTCATCGACAAACGGCAGCGACTCGTCGCCCGCCGCCAGCAGATCGCCGCGATAGCGGCCACCCTGCAGCTGCATGCGGATCCAGCATCCAAGCATGGGCAGTGCCGGTGGCGCAGCCTCGTCGGGCGAGGTTCCGATCAGCAGCGCGTAATCGCCTACGCAGCGCTGCAAGGCGGGAGTCATCGCCCGCGTCTGCTCATCCTGCAAACGGCGTACCGGCGCACTGGCGTAGATATTTTCGTCGCGTCGGGACATGCGGTCTTTCCGGTTGGAACTACCGTGCGAGTGTAACGGCTCACGGCAAGGCGGTGCCGCTCGCCCATCGATCGCCGTAGGAACTCGGCCGGCGAGCTGAACCATTCATCCGGCGGTTAACGCCTTGATAACGACCCGCCGGGCGGAGCTGTTTATAGTCGCTCGGCTTACGCCTGCCCGACTTATTTGCGCAAGGGGATGATCGAACACCAGACATACCGCCGGCCGTGCGCGAGTTGCGCCATAAGTTGAGAAAAGGCCGGTGACCGCTGCAGCTTTTCGGCAGCCCATTCTCAGATTGTCGATCCAGAGAGTTCGGAGATCCTCGTGCACCTCATACCCTTGCCGGCGCTCGCCGATAACTACATCTGGCTCCTCCATGACGACGAAGGTATGGCGATCGTGGTCGATCCGGGCGACGCCGCGGTGGTGCAGCACGCTTTGACGACGCGACATCTCACTCTGCGGGCGATCCTGCTGACGCACCACCACCCCGATCATATCGGCGGCGTGGCCGAACTGCGCCGTCATCACGACGTGCCCGTGTATGCGCCGACCGACGATCGCATCGGCGAAGCCACGGTGCATGTGCACGACGGCGAACGCATCGCGCTGGCCTCGCCGTGCGTCGAGTTCGAGGTGATCGCGGTTCCTGGGCATACCCTCAGCCACGTGGCCTACGTCGGCGACGGCCTGCTGTTCTGCGGCGATACTCTTTTCAGCATGGGCTGCGGCCGACTCTTTGAAGGTACGCCGCAGCAGATGCTTAGCTCGCTGGATCGGCTGTGCGCACTGCCCGATACCACCGAAGTCTGCGGCGGCCACGAGTACACCCAAGCCAATGGGCGGTTTGCCTGCACCATCGAGCCGCACAATCCCCATCTGCACGAGCGCATGAAAGAAGTAGCCATACTGCGCGCGCAGGAAAAGCCGACGCTACCCGTAACGATAGCCGTCGAACGCGCGACCAATCCGTTTCTTCGCGTGGACAGCGACGCGATCGCGCAATGGTGCAGTCAGCAAGGCGCCACTGGCGACGATCGCATCGCCCGTTTCGCGGCGCTGCGCAGCGCCAAGGACGCTTTCCGTTGAACGCCCGGCGATGGCGGTCGCTGCTGCCGGCCCTGTCGATACTCCTGGCCGCCTGCGTCGGCACGCCCTCGCAAAGTCCTCGTCGAGCGGTTATCAAGAAGCCCGTCGTCGTTATCAATCACGTCACTCCGCCGGCGGTCACTCCACCCTCGGTAAACGTACCCGCGGTGCCCGACTTCTGGCCGCAGATGCGCAGCAGTTTTGCGATGAGCGATTGCGATGCGGACCCTGCCGTCCTGGCGTGGGCGCAGCGCTATACCAAAAACCCCGACCACTTCGAGGATCAGCTGCGCCAGGCGATGCCGCAGTTGATCTATGTGCACGAGGTGGCCACCCGCTACGGCGTTGCCGGCGAATTCGCGCTGCTGCCGTGGATCGAAAGCGGTTTTCAATCGCTGCCGGGACGCCGCAACCGACCCGCCGGCATGTGGCAGATCATGCCGATGACAGCCAACAAGATGGGGCTGCGGGTGGACGGCCGCTTCGACGCACGGCTTGACGTGGATGCTTCCGCCAACGCGGTCATGAAATTGCTCAGCCACTACCACGATAAATTCGACGACTGGCGCGTCGTCGATTACGCGTACAACACCGGCGAATTCAACGTCGCCAAGCTGGTCGACAAATTCGGTACGCCACCGGCGGAACCGGTAATCCCGCATCTGCCGGTCAAAAGCGGCACGAAAGAGCACCTGACGCGACTGCTGGCGATGGCCTGCGTAGTGCGCGAACCAGAGCGCTTCGGCGTCAGCTTGCCGACCATTTCCGACGAACAGCATCTGGTGCAGGTGGGCATCTCGCAATCCATGCCAATGGCCAAAGCTGCGGATCAGGCCGGCATACCGGTGAGCAAGATGAAAGATCTCAACGCGGCGTTTCGCGGCAACACGATGGATGCCGGCGCCGTGTCGTATGTGCTGTTGCCTGCCAATCATGCACAGCAGTTTCGTGACTCGCTACTGCAGACGCCGAGCGCGACTGATACCAATGCCGTGCCGTCTGCGGATGACGTCCAGCAGGACGCCGACGCAACGGCTGAAACAAACCCTTCAAAAGCAGCCACGAGAAAACCGGCACCGAGCGGAAAAACCCATACAGTAAAAAGCGGCGAAAGCCTGTGGCAGATCGCGCACCGATATTCTGTCAGCACCAAGAAACTGCAGCAGTGGAATCATCTGCGTGGCCCTGCGCTGAAGCCTGGACAGGTGCTTAAGGTGAGCGGCGACGAATGAACTTGCCGACGCGGCTGATCCGTCCTGAATTGAGTTGACGCCTTTTTCCTGAAAAAAAGGCGATCTCATGAATTCAAGGATCAAACGCACATAACGGGGCTACACGCTGACTTTTAAGCTGTCGGTGATCGAGCAAGTGGAAAAGACGAGCTGATCTACAGGCAGTCCCTGGCCCGATACCCAGGCCCACCAAGGCATCCAGGGGCGCTCGACCGCGTTCCAGGCACGGCCGGCAAGACTGGCGCGATGGTGCATCATCGATGCCTATGTCGACCTCGCCTAAGAGCCTGTTCGAGGCAATGCTGTCAGCGCCATAAGTGCAGGCTCACAGGATTCCATGGTGGACCTGCCGGAAATGCGAAGCGATGGCAGAGAGTGCCCCCACCGCTTCGGCATTCGTCAGACGATGAACATCGGCAGGCGATCGTTGCTCACCCATACGCCCTGCCGGCGGCCCAGTTCGACATATCTGCCCTGCGCGTACTGCAAGATCTGGTAGCTGGACTCGCCAGGCAATTCGGTGAAAAGGAAATTGTCGGGATCGTTGACGTCGACGCGTCCGGTGCGGGCGTTGTAACGACCTACCTGGAAGATCGGCTCGGGAAAATGGTTACCCGCGTAAGACATGCCGTCGGTCAACATCACCAGCGCACCATCGCGTACGGCCACGGCCTGGTCGACGATGGACATGCCGCAGGAGGTCACCAGCTGTAGGTCGAGATTGATCGAGTCCGGGCCCAGCGATTGCCGGATGACGCTGACCGCGTTCTTCACCACCTGCATGCAGTGATCAAGGCACACCTCGAGGCCGAGGCTCATGCCGTCCCAGTAGATCAGGTTGTCGAGATGCTGGTCGGGATTGAGACGGAAACTGTAGGTGGTGGTGGGGTCCAGGTTGGCATGCGAGTGTGGGTCGGGGCCGTCGATATTGGAAATGTAGTGCTTTTCCATCAGAACATAGGGAACACTGTCATCCATCACCGGCCGCCTGCCACGCAGCATAATGGCCGTGTTGAGCAGGTTCAGCCGCCCATCGGGGCGCGGAGTCATGGCCGAGCAGATGGTGCCAGCGACAATCGTCCAGTCATTGAACAGGGCGGACTGATGGATAGCGTCGTAGAGCGCTTCGGCGAGGGCGTAGCGAGATTCCTCCGGATACGAGCCGAAACTGGTTCCCGGCACGAAGCCGCCACGGCGCACTTCTTCCGCGGAAGCCTTGCGGAAATAGAACTCCGGAACGATGAACACCTTCAGCGTGTCGCTGTCGGCCATGCCATCGTGATCTTTGTAGGTGTTTGCAGTCCAGTACAGGACGTTGACTAGGCGCTGGGCGCGAGCCTGGAGGTCCGGATCCTGAAGCTGGATCAGCGGCGCCTGGCCTTTGGGCTGTACGATGCCATGGTCCGCGGGATAGAACGTGGGCGCCATGAGGCTGAGCGGCAGTATGGAGCGATATCGAGGTGTCGGCATGATGCTGTACTCCTGCAGTGGCTGAGTATGGGTACGCCCTGGTTCAAGCTATGACCCGGGTCCGGGGCGCACCGGAACCCGATCGTCGACCGGCTTTCAAAGCGCCAGCTTTGCCAGCCAGTAGATGGCCCGCGCTGCTTGCAGCCCGATGGTCTGGTCTTCCGCGGCGATCGCCTTCGTGGGCAAGGCGAAAGGCACCGGTATGCCGGGGACAATGACGATCGGGACGCCATGGATATCCGTGGACAGCGGCCGCGGTTCGGGCACGCCGGCGAACGCGTGGCGCAGCGCCATGACGATGCCCGCCAGTACGAGGATGGCGAGCATGGCGATCAGCAGCACGATGTACTTTATGGGAGGAACGGGAATCTTCTGGATAAGGTTCGCGACGAAGCCGACGGCGATTTGGCAATCGAGGTTCAACGGGCAATTCAGCGTCCGGGCGAGTTCGTCCTGCACTAGATCACCGGGTTGCTGGATGAAGGTCACCTCATAGGATTTTCCCTTGACGATCACGGGAGCGACGAGGCTTCGCTTGCCCTGGACATTGGTTTGCGCAAGGTAATCGACGCGACTTATGTCCGTTCCCAGCGGAGTGGGCGCGTGAAGCGTCAGCCAGTCGATGACATGCCGGGGCAGCACAACTTCCTGGCTATTCGCCTGCACCACGAAGAAATCGCCATCGGGTTGTGGCGCACCGGACGGCCACGAGGACTGGCTCCAGGCGTCGGGAAACGCAACGACGATCACCTGTTCGGGAAGTGGCCGAGGTTCGTAGCGCTGCCTGGTCATGGGTTCAGTCCTTTCGTGCCAGCGCCGTCACGGCTTCATAGGCGAAAAGGCCTTCCACGATAGCCGTGCCGCTCAAGGCCAGCGAGGCGAAGATGAGCGGCGTGGCCTCGTTGCCCAGGATTTGCATCATGAAGGTGTAACCGGCTTCTGCGCTCGGTATCGCCGTCGCGTTGAGCGCGTCGGCGGCCGCGAGCGGTGCCGTGACGATGCTTCCGGTCGCCGCCATGGCTCAGCGGCCCGGTGCGGGTGGAAGGTTGTAGAGCTTGCGGATGCGATCGAGCACCTTGTTGTTCTCTTCCGTGATGATGCGCATCTGCTCATCTGCGTCGCCTTCGACGCCGAGCAATGCGATGTTCGTCGCAACCTTCGTCATCGACTCGGCGATTCGTTCCACGGCCTCGCTGAGTTGCGAGATCGATTCCTTCTCGTTCATCGCCTTGTCCTCGCAGAATGGGTGGTGTCGTCATTCGACTCCAGGAGTGGATGCCTCGGCTTTCCCGGATCGACGACGAGCTGCCGGTTGACGTACTGGATGCAATCCGCGAATGGGCGGGGACCAAAGGCCGGGGGCTGGTCTTCCGATAGCGAACTGGCGGGCACGATGGTGAGAATCCTGTCCTCGCCGGTGTGCACCACCGCGTAGTGCGGCACGACGAGGTTTGCCTTGAAGCCCTGTTGCGCGCGCGAGGTGATCTGCTCGATGAGCATCCGGTTGTAATCCTCCATGGGCGTTTCGTTCGTCATGGCGATGCGAACGCCTCGATGGATGCCTTGAGCCCGGCGATCTCGCGTGCCAGTTCATTGGACGTGAACACGGTGACGGCGGATCGTGCCGTCGTGGGTGACGTTGTCTGTACGGCGTTTACCGCGTCGGCGAGAATCATCTGCCGCAACCGGTACATAGCATCCTGGTTGGCGACCTGCGACCGCGCCGCCATGCCAGTGCTGCCGACCTGGTTGGAAAAGGCCAGATCGCTCAGGGCGCCAGGAAGTTCGGCAATGGTCGCGCCGGCCACGGAAACCGCTCCCTTGGGGCCGGCGCTGCCGTCGGCCTCTTCGATGGATATGCTTACGTCTATCGTTTCCATGTTTACGACCCTCTGAAAAGCCGGGATGGCCGCACGGCCATCCCGGAGTCATTGCCGCAAGGCGATTACCGCGAACGCTTCACCCTGAGGACGATGCCGCGACCAGTATCGACGGCCACTTCCACATCATCCTTGGTGAACTTCCCTGGGATGAAGACCTCAAGTGCCCGGCCATCGGGCACGACAACCACCAGCTGTCCCTGATCGTTGATCGCCAGATCGAGATCACGAAGCCGCAGGTGCTTTGCGCCCTTATGCGGAGCGGCGAAGGCTTCGACGGAGGCCTTGAGATCGGCGATCGTCTGGGCAAGCTCGTTGTTGGTGAGCACATCCAACGCGGAACGACTGTCCATCGGGCCGAGATCGGACACCGTGTTGACCGCTTTCGCCACGATCGGTGTGCTGATCTGGTTACCGGCCTGCTGGTTGGCCACAGCGTTCTGCTGGCCCAGGTTGGTGGTGGATACCACGTTCGAGTAGGCCAGGTTGGACAACAAGGCCGGCTGCTCCGAGATCGCCTTGAGGTTGCCCGTCGCCACCGCACTGACTATCTGTTCATGTAACATGATCCGTCCTCCTGATTAACGGCAGTGCTATCGACTTACTTGGGGAACGCCTGCAGCGTTGCCTTCAAGTCGGCGATGGTCTGTGCCAGCTCGTTGTTGGTCAGGATGTCGACGGCCGAACGGGCTTCCAGGGGGCCGAGGTTGCTGATCGTGTTGGAGGCCTTGGCCACGATGGAGATACCGAGCTCATTCATGGCCTGCTGGTTGGCCACGGCGTTCTGCTGCGACAGGTTGGTGCTGGCCACGGTATTGGAGTAGGCCAGGTTGGACAGCATCGCGGGCTGTTCGGAGATGGACTTCAGATTGCCGATTGCAACTGCGCTCACGACGTCTTCGGGAAGGGTTGCCATACGAATTCTCCTGTTAGAAGGTGATGGTTGATGTATCCGACTTGCCTGATGAGAGCCTCCTGACGGAGGCATCCACCGCATTCACTTGCGATGAATGCGCATGAATTCGCTATGCGGGTGGCGCGATCCACGAACACCCGTCATGTGTCGTCCTGGGACTGGCGCCCCTGCTCCTTGTTCTTGATGAGCCGCTCCATGTCCTTGACAATCTTCTCTATGTCCTTGCCCATCTGGTCGATGGAGGACTGGTTCTTGCAGCCGGCGTTGTCGATTATCGCCACGCATTTGGCCGTGGCGGCCATCTGCACTTGGTTCATCGCCTGCTGCTGGCTCAGACTGATCTGCTGCTGCATGTTCTGGTTGAAGATCTGCTGGGCGAGTGCCAGGTTCGCCAGGATGGCTGGTTGCTCGCCGATCGATTTCGCGTTGGATATCGCGATTGCCTGGACTATGTCATCCGGAAGTTGGCCAGCCATGTGTCCCCCATGGATTAAAGGGCGACGTGTTGTCGTTCGCCCGTTTCGATGGAGTGATCTTATGAGCGCAGGTACCGGATACAAGTATCGTTACCGTAACCGCGGATGCCGTGTTGCGGTAACAATGCCTGACTGCAGCGGCTCTGGAGTTATCGTCGGAGACGCAGACCCAGTCGACTCCATCCATGCGCCATACACTCCTAGCCGTCGGCAATTCGGCTGATGCCGTTTTCTTGACGCCGGCATTCGCGCCCGGACGAGAGGGCGGAGGTCCAAGGGGCAGGTCGACGCGTATCGGACATCCTTCCATCTGACCCGTACGCCCCCACAGCACGCCACTGGGCCGGGCGCGCGCCATCTAGGACGGAGTGGGATTTCAAGGAGGGGGGAATGTGGTGAAGAATGACAACGAAGTCAGTGAGGATGTAGCCAAGGGAGAGATACGAGTCGCTTACGAGTCGGTGCTGGCCAGTGAAACCTTCCTGAAGGCACATCGCATGCGTCGCCTTTTCCGATACCTCGTGGATCAGGCGCTGGAAGGTTGTTCGGGCAATGTCAGCGAGTACACCATCGGCATCGAGGTATTCGATCGGCGGCCGGAAGATTTCATCTCAGAGGATCCAGCCATCAGGGTGCAGGTGGGCCGACTCCGTCACCGCCTGGCCGGCTACTACACCGAACACGCGGTATCGGGCGATGTCGAGATCAGTATCCCGTTGGGACGTCTGACGCCGGTGTTCCGCCGTATCGTGCGGCCGGAGCAGTCGGTGGCGCAGGACGACCGCCTTCTGGTTCAGCCGATCAGATATCTGGCGGACCGCACGGAAGGCAGAGCGTTCGCAAACGGACTATACGAAGAGCTGATCAACCAGCTGTTCTCATCATTCGGTGATGTTTTCGTGCGCCAGGAGGCGGCATCGGACGCCGCAGGCCCCGGCACGCCGCGCCGGCTTATCGAGGGCAGCATGAGGGTGGACGCGGAGCGGATACGTACCTCCATACGACTGGTCGATTACTCGCTTCGGCGTATCACATGGGCGCAGAATTTTGATCGCTCCGTGCAGTTCGGTATACGGGAGCAGGAGGAACTGGCGGCATCGATATGTCATGCGTTGCGTGGTGTGGTATCGACGTGACACCCGCAAACGATTCGTTCGATGCTCGCCACGAGTTCCGCATGCGGTTGGCCGCTCTACGCTGAGGTTTTCCGCGTGGCTTTGGCTACATTTGCGCCTTGTTGATCTGGATCTTGATTTTCGCTCTCAGCTGATCGATCAATTCGCTGGTCGCTTCGGCACCGTAGGCCTGGGCCATCTGCTGGCGCAAGGCATCGCGCTCTTCGGTCGGAACCTTGGACAGATCGCCGTCCTGTACCTTGTCCACCGCCAGCAGTGCGAACGTGCCGTCGCCCATGTCCACCGCGGCGAACTGCGACTTGCCGGCTGCCGGGTGCGGCATCAAAAACGCCTGCTTGAGCAGCGGCGCCGGCGTGGGCGTGGTCGTTGCAGAAGCCTGAGGCGCCTGACTGCGAACGGCCTCGGCCACTGTCTTCAGCGGTGCGTTGACCGACGCGGCAACCGACTGCATGGCTTCACCCTTGTTCAAGGCAGCGACCATGTCCTGCGCCTGCTTCTTTTCAGCGGCCAGCGTGCGCTCGCCGAGAATCTTTTTCTGCACGTCGGCCTTGACCTCGGCCAGCGGACGCAGCGCGGCCGGCACGAGCTTGTCGATATGCAGCACGACCGAATGGTCGTTGCCCAGGTCGATCAGCGCCGAGTTATTGCCCTGGACCAGCACGTCGTCGCCAAAAGCGGCCGCGACAAACTTGGGGTTGGACGACAGCGCATCGCTGCCGCCCTTGCGCGAGAACAGGGCCGTAGTCTTGATCGGCAGGCCGAGCGCCGCGGCAGCCGGCTCAAGCGACGACGGGTTCTGATAGGTATTGTCGGAAAGCTTGCCGGCCACCTCGTTGTACTTGCGATCCTTGCCGCCGGTGGAAAGCTCCTTGACCAGCTGATCGCGCACTTCGTTGAACGGCTTGGACTCGCCGCTGCGCAGGTCGCGCAAAAAGATGATGTGGTAGCCGTCGGGCGAAAGCACCGGCTTGGAAATCTGATTCTTCTGCAAAGCGAACATCGCCGCTTCGAACGGCGCATTGGTCACGCCCTTCTGCAGCCAGCCCAGATCGCCGCCCTGCAATTTCGAACCCAGATCCTCGGAATCCTGCTTCGCCAGGCTGGCGAAATTGCCGGGCGTGGCCTGCGCCGCAATTTTCTCGGCCTTGGCCAGTGCAGCCTTCTGCTGATCCGGCGTGGCGTTGGTCGGCACGTTGATCAGGATGTGCGACACCAGCCGCTGCTCGGGCTGCACGAAGCGCTGCTTTTCGTCTTCGTAGCGCTTTTTGAGTTCGTCGTCGCTGGGCGCCGCATCGGGCTTCAGATCGGCGCCGTTGACTTCGAGATACTTCACCGAAACCTGCTCGGGATTCATGTAATCGGCCTGATGCGCCTTGTAGTAGGCGTCGATCTGGGCGTCGGTGACTTGAGCATCGGCAAGCTTCGGCCGCGGCAGCACGAAGTAACGCAGATCGCGGCGCTGGCTGATAAGACTGAGAAAACGATCCGTGGTGGCATCGGTGATGATGGTGCTGTCGTTGACCGCATCGGGAATCAGCTGAGTCGCCAACGATGCGCGAATTTCGTTTTCGAAGCTGTCGGGCGTCTGCCGCTGACTTTCGAGATAGGTACGGTACGTGGTCGGATCGAACTGGTTGTTCAGCTGAAACGCCGGGATCGTCGCGATGTAATCGCGAACCGCCTGATCGGATACGCGCATGCCCCAGTCGTCGTTGGCCTGCAGCAGGAGCTGCTGATCGACCATCGCATCGAGAATCTGCTGTTTGACCTCGGGCTTTTCGAACGCGGTGGAGTCGAACTGGTCGCCCTCCTGCTCGCTGAGTTGCTGGCGCCGCTGGTTCACGCGCGTCTGGAAATCATTCTGGGTGATTTCGTGCTTGCCGACCTTGGCCACGAACGTATCGTTGTGCGAGGTGAAATAGCTTTCCATACCGAACAGCGACATCGCCAAAACGCAAATACCCAGAAGAATGACCGATGGCCACCCATGCATCTTGTTACGTATTGCCTGCAGCATCGAAATCTTCCCGCAACGTGATTGATGGCGCGTCAAACGGGTACCCACCAGTAGCACAGACATAGCCGCAAGCGGCCGCTACCTGTTTACTGCACCCCAACAAACGCGCACTGCCGAAATAACAAAGGCGCCACAGGGGCGCCCTTGCGAACTGTGGCGGAGCGGACGGGACTCGAACCCGCGACCTCCGGCGTGACAGGCCAGCATTCTAACCAACTGAACTACCGCTCCACATTTTTCTGGTGGGTGCTGTAGGGATCGAACCTACGACCACCGCCTTGTAAGGGCGACGCTCTACCGCTGAGCTAAGCACCCGAAACCAAGCAGCCGCTTAGTTTAAGGCATCCTTGAGAGTCTTGCCAGCCTTGAAAGCGGGTACTTTCGAAGCCTTGATCTTGATCGCTTCGTTCGTGCGCGGGTTGCGGCCGGTACGTGCTGCGCGCTTGCGCACGGTGAAAGTGCCGAAACCGACCACCGAAACGTCTTCGCCCGCTTTCAGCGACTTCTGCACGGTGGCGAAGAAAGCCTCCAGGGCGCGGCCGGCGTCGGCCTTGGTCAGTTCGGCGGATTCGGCGATGGCATTGATCAGATCAGTTTTATTCATTGAGAAACTCCCTTGATTCGGTTTACGGCCGGCGTTTATCGGAAATGGAGGAAAAGGCGCCGACACGGATGGTTAAATCTTTGCTCTTACTCTTGCTAAGCGCCGTTACGCAACCCGCATGACTGCGCTCACACGTAGCGCCTGGATTGCGATAACGTCTTTATACCAGTGCGTTGCCAGACTCCGCAACACAAGCTGCACCAACGTTTTTGGCCTGTACACACTTGACAAAATCGGTTGCGAAACAAAAGCGGAACCGTCACGACGGAACATCGTGTTGCAATGATCGTCATCCACAAAAAAAATGCTCCGCCGCAGCGAAGCATTTCTTCAAATCGCCACAACCCTATCCATGACGTGCGACACGCCGCCGATCAGTGCGTGCGCGAGTGCACTTCCGGCGGCTCGCCGACCGCGGCCGTAGGCGTCTCTTCCTTGGCCTGATTCGGCTGCAGCGGACGCTCCAGCGCGATGTCCAGCACCTCGTCAATCCAACGCACCGGATGAATCTCCAGCGACGAGGTGATGTTCGCCGGCATGTCCGCCAGATCCTTCTTGTTGTCTTCAGGAATGATCACCGTGGTGATACCGCCGCGATGCGCCGCCAGCAGCTTTTCCTTGAGGCCACCGATCGGGAGCACGCGACCACGCAGGGTGATCTCACCCGTCATCGCCACTTCGGAACGCACCGGCACCTTGGTCAATACCGACACCAGCGCGGTGCACATCGCGATGCCCGCACTCGGACCGTCCTTCGGCGTGGCGCCTTCCGGAACATGGATATGGATATCCAGTTTCTGATGGAAATCCGGGTCGATGCCGAGCTGATCGGCGCGCGCGCGCACCACCGAAAGCGCCGCCTGAATCGACTCTTTCATGACATCGCCCAGCTGGCCGGTATGCACCAGCCGACCCTTGCCGGGAACGACCGATGCCTCGATGCTCAGCAACTCGCCACCGACCTGAGTCCATGCGAGACCTGTAACCAGACCCACTTCGTTCTGCAGTTCCTTGCGCCCGAAGTCGAAGCGGCGCACGCCAAGATAATGCTCGAGATTGTCGGAGGTCACCTTCACCTTGCCGACGTTGGCCTTGGCTTTGGCCTTGGTCGACTTCGTCGATGCAGCGACGCCGGCCTTGGCCTTATTCACTTCGCCAAGAGTCAGTTCCTTGACCACCTTGCGGCATATCTTGGAGATCTCGCGCTCGAGATTGCGCACGCCCGATTCGCGCGTGTAATAACGCACGATGTCGCGCACCGCTTCCTCGTTGACGCTCAGTTCTTCAAGCTTCAACCCGTTGGCCTTGAGCTGCTTGGGCAACAGATATTTCTGCGCGATGCCGATCTTTTCATCCTCGGTGTAGCCGGGAATGCGGATGACTTCCATGCGGTCCAGCAACGGACCGGGAATGTTCAGCGAGTTGGCCGTCGCGATCCACATCACTTCGGAAAGATCGAGATCGACCTCCAGGTAATGATCGTTGAACGCGTGGTTCTGCTCCGGATCCAGCACTTCGAGCAGCGCCGATGAGGGATCGCCGCGGAAGTCCATCGACATCTTGTCGATCTCGTCCAGCACGAACAGCGGATTTTTTGCGCCTACCTTGTTGAGGTTCTGCACGATACGCCCCGGCATCGAACCGATATAGGTACGGCGATGACCGCGAATTTCCGCTTCGTCACGCACGCCACCCAGGCTCATGCGCACAAATTTGCGATTGGTCGCCTTGGCGATCGACTGTCCCAGCGAGGTCTTGCCCACGCCGGGCGGGCCGACCAGACAGAGAATCGGGCCTTTCATCACGCTGACCCGCTGCTGCACGGCGAGGTATTCGAGGATGCGATCCTTGACCTTTTCCAGACCGAAGTGATCGGCGTCGAGCACTTCCTGTGCCATCTGCAGATCCTTGCGAACCTTGCTGCGCTTTTTCCACGGCACGCCGACCAGCCAGTCCAGATAGTTGCGCACGACTGTAGCTTCCGCCGACATCGGCGACATCTGCTTGAGCTTGTTGAACTCCTGCCGGGCCTTCGTCAGCACCGCCTTCGGCATGCCGGCGGCTTCGATCTTTTTCTGCAGATCTTCGACTTCGTTGGTACCGTCTTCGCTGTCGCCGAGCTCCTTCTGGATCGCCTTCATCTGCTCGTTGAGGTAGTACTCGCGCTGGCTCTTTTCCATCTGCGACTTGACCCGGCCGCGGATGCGCTTTTCGACCTGCTGCAAATCCATCTCGCCGTCGACCAGCCCGATCAGCAGCTCCAGGCGCTCGCCCACGTCGGTGGTTTCAAGCACCTTCTGCTTGTCGGCCATACGCACCGAAAGATGCGCTGCGATAGAGTCGGCAACGCGCGACGGATCATCGATACCGGAAAGGCTGGCCAACACTTCAGGCGGCAGCTTGCGGCTTTGTTTGACCAACTGCTCGAACAGCGAAATCAGGGTACGAGACACCACGTCGAGCTCGCGCTCCTTGGCGTTGTAGACCGGCTCGATCACGCGCGAACGCGCGGTCAGCATGCCGCCCTCTTCGCGAAAATCCTCGACTGCCACGCGCGACTGGCCCTCGACCAGCACCTTGACCGTACCGTCGGGAAGTTTCAACAGCTGCAATACGCCGGCGAGCGTGCCGATCTGATGCAGGTCGGAAATCTCCGGATCGTCGATATCCGGGGATTTCTGAGCGACCAGCAAAATCTGCCGCTCGCCCTCCATCGCCCGCTCGAGCGCGCGCATCGATTTGTCGCGTCCGACAAACAGCGGAATGACCATGTGCGGGTAAACCACCACATCTCGCAATGGCAATACCGGCAGCGCGTCAATCAGCACGGGAGGTGAGATGTTCTTGGCCATCGAAGAGGGTTCCCTCGGAAATCGAATATAAGTTAGCCCCGACACGGCGTCGGGTGCATCTGTTACTCATGTGGAGGCCAACCAGCGCCCACTCAAGGTATCACCGTTGCGTAAAGCAAAAACGGCTCCGGAATTCACCGGAGCCGCTGTTGATGCCGACTTACGCAGCATGTTGCGATCGAATCAGGCAGCGTCGCCGCCCTCTCCTGCCACACGCTGCTGCAGGTTGCCGCGATAGATCAAGTAGGGTTCGGCCTGACCATTGATCACCGCGTCATCCACAACGACCTTGCTGACGTGCTCCAGCGACGGCAGTTCGTACATCGTATCCAACAGAACCTGCTCGAGAATGGTGCGCAGACCGCGCGCACCGGTCTTACGCTTCAACGCTTTGCGGGCAATCGCCTGCAGCGCCTCCGGACGAAATTCCAACTCCACTTCTTCCATCTCGAACAGCTTCTTGAACTGCTTGGTGACGGCGTTCTTGGGCTCGGTGAGAATCTTGACCAGCGCCGGCTCATCCAGTTCGTCGAGCGTGGCCACCACGGGCAGACGACCGACGAATTCGGGAATCAGGCCAAAGCGAACGAGATCCGCGGGCTCCACATCGGACAACGTCTTGCCGAGGTTTTCGGTGCGCTCCTTGCTGCGCACTTCGGCCGAGAAGCCGATGCCGGTGTTCTCGGAACGCTGCTGGATGACTTTTTCCAGCCCGGCGAACGCGCCGCCGCAGATAAACAGGATGTTCTTCGTGTCGACCTGCAGAAACTCCTGCTGGGGATGCTTGCGGCCACCCTGCGGCGGCACCGAAGCCAGCGTGCCCTCGATCAGCTTCAACAGCGCCTGTTGCACGCCTTCGCCGGACACATCGCGGGTGATCGACGGGTTTTCGCTCTTGCGCGAAATCTTGTCGATTTCGTCGATATAGACGATGCCCGACTGCGCCTTTTCGACGTCGTAGTCGCACTTCTGAAGAAGCTTCTGGATGATGTTCTCGACATCCTCACCGACATAGCCCGCTTCGGTCAGCGTGGTGGCGTCGGCGATCGTGAACGGCACATTGAGCAGCCGAGCCAGCGTTTCCGCCAGCAGCGTCTTGCCCGAGCCGGTCGGACCGATCAGCAGGATGTTGGACTTGCCAAGCTCGATGTCGTCGCTTTTCTGACGCGATTCGATACGCTTGTAGTGGTTGTAGACGGCAACGGCGAGCGCTTTCTTGGCGCGCGTCTGGCCGACCACGTACTGATCGAGCGATTCTCGAATTTCACGCGGCTTGGGCAGCTGGGTGCGGCCGGATGCGGCCTTCTCCTCCAGCTCCTCGCGGATGATGTCGTTGCAAAGCTCCACGCACTCGTCGCAGATGAACACGGAGGGACCCGCGATCAGCTTGCGTACTTCGTGCTGACTTTTGCCACAAAAGGAGCAATAGAGAATCTTGCCACTATCGCTAGAACGGCCCTGCCGATCGTCACTCATACTTTCGATCCCGCTGGTAAATCTGGGTGCGTCCCGAGAATAACACAGCGTTCCGCCTCTGCATGCAGGAGCGAAACGCTGGTCGGGACACGCGTGTGCAGCGAGGGGATCAGGCCGATTTGACCGTGTCGCCCGCGCGTTTGCCGAGCACTTCGTCGATCAGGCCGTAAGCCTTGGCGTCGACGGCGTTCATGAAGCGATCGCGCTCCATGTCCAGCTCGATCTTCTCGATCGGCTGGCCGGTGTGCTCGACGTAGAGCCGGTTCAGGCGCTCGCGGATGTAGAGAATCTCGCGTGCCTGAATCTCGATGTCGGTCGCCTGCCCCTGCGCGCCGCCGGAGGGCTGGTGGATCATGATGCGTGAATTCGGCAACGCATAGCGCTTGCCCTTGGCACCCGCCATCAGCAGGAACGAACCCATGCTGCACGCCTGACCGATGCACATCGTGCTGACGTTCGGCTTGATGAATTGCATGGTGTCGTAGATCGCCAAACCGGCCGTGACCGCGCCGCCCGGGCTGTTGATATAGAACTGGATATCCTTGTCTGGATTTTCCGATTCCAGAAACAGCATCTGGGCGACCAACAGATTGGCGACCTGGTCGTTGACTTCACCGACCAGAAAGATCACGCGCTCCTTCAACAGCCGCGAATAGATGTCGTAGGAGCGCTCGCCGCGGGCCGTCTGCTCGACGACCATCGGTATCAAATTGAGATTCTGGATTTGGTCCATAGCCATGGTTGCAGCTCTCCGTTGAATGGACCTGGTAAGGCTCAGGCGTTAGCCGGACGCATCACGTCATCGAAACTCAGATCTTGCTGCGTAGTTTTAGCATGTTCTGCCACCCACTCCGCGACTTGGTCTTCCATCACACGATTCTGCAGCCCAGACATCAATTGGGGGTCGCCGTTGTAGAGTTCAATGACTTTCTCGGGCTCTTCGTAGGTGGACGCGATAGCTGCCAGCTGCTCGGCGACGCGCTTGCGATCGATCACCAGCGACTGCTTACGGGCGATTTCGCCCATCAACAACCCGGCAATCACACGCTTTTGCGCGATCGGCAGCGCCGCTTCGATCAACTGCGGCGGCGGCTGCTGGCCGCGCGGCACGTTGCCCGCGGCCATGTTCTGCGCCTCGGACTGCACCATCAGCTTGGGCACTTCCAGCTCGCCGTGCAGATTGGCGAGCTTTTCCGCCACTTCGGACTTCAGACGGGCCATCAGCGCCGCCTTCAGCTCGCGCTCGAGATTGGCGCGCACTT
This sequence comes from Rhodanobacter sp. ANJX3, assembly GCF_014200755.1. Classification (GTDB taxonomy): domain Bacteria; phylum Pseudomonadota; class Gammaproteobacteria; order Xanthomonadales; family Rhodanobacteraceae; genus Rhodanobacter. Next base: position 798,026 of record NZ_JACHCM010000001.1, read on the forward strand.
CCTTGCGGAACACTTCCAGATCGCCGTCTTCGATACCGAAAAGCTTGGCGAATTCGCCGTCGATCTCGGGCAGCTTGGGCTCCTGCACCTTGATGATCTTGAAGCTGACCTTGGCGGTCTTGCCGGCCAGCTCCTCATTGCGGAAGTCGGCCGGAAAGGCGATATCGGTGTCGAAGCTGTCGTCGGCCTTGTGACCGACCAGCGCATCGTCCAGCGCCTTGAACAGGTTGCCCGAACCCAGCACGCTGCCCGCGCGCTCCATGCCTTCGGCTGGGAAACGATACTCGCCGGCCTCGGCGGAATATTCGAACATCACAAAATCGCCTTCCACCGACGCCCGCTCCACTTCATCGAAGCTGCGGCGCTGCTGGCGCAGGGTTTCGAGCATCTTGTCGATGTCGGCATCGGTCACCACGGCGACCGGGCGGGTGATTTCCAGACCCGATACGTCGATGACCGGGAACTCCGGCAGGATTTCGAAGGTAGCGGTGTAGGCAATTTCGCCATCTTCCGGCTGGCCGGTCGTGTTGATCGAGGGATTGGCGATGGGCTGCAGCTTTTCCTGCTCCACCGCTTCACGCAGCGTGCTGCCGATCAGGTCGGAAAGCACCTCGCCACGCACCTGCGCGCCGAAGCGCTGCTTGATGACCGTGGTAGGCACCTTGCCCGGACGAAAGCCCTTCAGACGCACCGTACGGCCCATTTCCGCAATACGTGCAGTCACCTGCGTCTCGAACCGCTCCGCGGGAAACTTCACCGTGAGCTTGCGCTCGAGCGTGCCGATGTTTTCAACCGAAACCTGCATGACGTCTCCTGGTACAACCTGATGTTATGGGCCTGCAATAGGCACCCTGGCAGCAACCGCCGCCGACAAAAAAAAGAAAAATCACCCGGTTTGGTGCGAAAGGGGGGACTCGAACCCCCACGATGATTAGTCGCCAGAACCTAAAGCCGACGCATCCAAACAATAAACAGCCACTTAGCTTAACAGGTGCCGTTTTCGGTGCCAATCAGGTCCCAGCGGTGCCTCTCGGGGTGCCATCGGCAGGTGCCAGGTGGATATAAACACAAGCCTAGGGGAGACGAACCAAGAGAGAGAACCTAAAGACTCTTTAGGAGCACTACCCGGTCTCCAGTGTGTCCCCCTTCCATCTTCATTTCCAGCCTCGGAGCCACACGGTTCCGGGGCTTCTTTATGTGTCCAGGAGAACCCCATGAGTATCGTCCTCGGTAACACCACCGTCCGCATGGACAGCGTGGGCAGATTCAATCTGAACGACATCCACCTCGCTGCAGGCGGGGCGCACCACCACAAGCCTGCCTACTGGCTGCGCAACAAGCAGGTGAAGGAAATCATCGCCGACCGGCTAAAGGCACAAATTAGTGACTTAGCGCCTGTGGTCGCCACGCGCGGTCGATACGGCGGCACCTACGTCATCAAGGGCCTCGTCTACTCCTACTCCATGTGGGTATCGGCTCCCTTCCACAATCAAGTAGTCGATGCCTATGACGCTATGGCGCAAGTCGCCGAGCCAGGGCACGTGCTGCCGTCGAACCTATCAAAGATTTACCGGGAGCTGGCTGACCTGCACGACGAGAACGCGGCACTGAAGAAGAACCTCGAAGGTGCCGATGAGGCGCTGCGGTTCCACTCGAAGGTCGGCGACCTGAAGGGCACCTACTCGATCACAGAAGCAGCCCACCTCTTAGAGATGAGTGGGCAGGCCCTCGGTCTCTGGATGGATTCCAAAGGACTCCTCTACAAGATGGGCGGCCCCTGGCTGGCGAAGCAGGCGATGCTCAACGAAGGCTATCTCGTGACCCGGATAGTGGAGAGGAACAACGGTCTCCGCCAGCAAGTCCGCGTCACCGCGAAGGGACTGCTTTACCTGCACCGCAGGTTGAAGCGCGCCACCGCCTGATCCACCAACAACTCATTCACCACCTCAAGGCCCCCTCACCGGGGCCTTTTTCGTTTCTAGGAGACCCGCATGGATACCGTGCAGCAGACCGCTTCCCTCCGCGACAGACAGCTCGCCCTCGAAGAAGAATCCCTGACCCTCGGCATCGACCGCTACCAGAAGGAGCGCGGACGCCAGGACGAAGCCGACTCCGGCCCCGGCCGCCGTCTCATCACCGACAGCATCAACCCCCTCTCCGTAGCCATCGACACCTTCGTGTCCGACGCTCGCAACGGGAAGCCCGGCAAGAAGCATACCGCTGTGCGCTGGGTCGAGAAGTTCCCGTCTACCGAACTCGCCTACATCACCGTCCGCCACTGCCTCAACGCTATCTCGAACAGGGATACCCGTGTGCAGACGGTCGCTGAGGCCATCGCTACGTCGATTGAGGACTCCATCAACTACTCGCGATTCCGCGAGGTCTCCCCCGGTCTCCACAAGCACATCCAGAACGTCCTGAAAAAGAGCACATCGCAGCGCCACTCGCGCAACGTGATGGAAGCAGCAACCCGCCGCGTCGAGCTGGAGCAGTTCGCGTTCCCCGGCCACGATGGCGTCCACTTCGGCATGAAGATGGTCGAGCTGTTCATCGAGTCCACCGGCTTCGGCATGCTGTTCAACGACTCGTCCCACGGGAAGACGAAGGAGCGCGTCCTGCTGCGCGGCACGCAGCACGTCCTCGACTTCCTTGAGAACGCGCACGACGCGGCAGCTCACTTCAGCCCCATCCGTATGCCCATGCTGGTTCCTCCGACACCTTGGGTGTCCTCCAAGGGCGGCGGATACCTGACCGACGCTGGCGGCCTGGTGCCGCTGGTGCGTACCCGAAACAAGCCCTACCTGCGCGAGCTGGGGAACGTGGACATGCCAGCCGTCTATCAGTCGGTCAACGCGATCCAGGCAACGGCCTGGAAGATCAACACATCGGTACTGAATGTCATGCGTGATGCGTGGGATGCAGGCGGCGGTATCGCTGGCCTGCCCTCCCGCGACCTGATCGAAGTGGCACCACTGCCGTCGCTGGATATGGACAGATATAAGGTAGAGCAGCCCGAGGAGTTCAAGGCGTGGAAGCGCGCCCGCGCCGACGTTTACGAACTCAACGCACGCACTACCTCACAGCGCGTCTCGGCGGCGCAGAAGATCGCGCTCGCTACCCGCTTCTCCAGCGAGGAGGCCATCTACTTCCCGCACTCCCTGGACTTCCGGGGCCGCGTCTATCCCGTACCGGGAACCCTGAATCCCCAGGGCGACGACACGGCGAAGGCGCTGCTGACGTTCGCCAAGGGCAAACCGCTGGGTTCCAGTGGCGCGCGTTGGCTGGCAATCCACGTTGCCAACCTGTTCGGCGTGGACAAGGTGCCGTTCGCCGAGCGCATCCAGTGGGTGAAGGATCACCAGGAGCAGATTCTCGACTCCGCCCTGCAGCCGCTCGACGGGCAACGCTTCTGGACTGAAGCGGATTCCCCGTGGTCGGCGCTGGCCGCCTGCTTCGAGTGGGCCGGCTATGTAATGACTGGCACGGAGTTCGTGTCACACCTCCCCATCGCCCTCGACGGCTCATGCAATGGCCTGCAGAACTTCAGCGCCATGCTGCGTGACCCCGTGGGCGGCAAGGCAACCAACCTGATCCCCCAGGAGAAACCCGCTGACATCTATACGCAGGTGATGAAGGTCGCCGCCGAGCGCATCAAGAAGGAAGCCGAAGGCGGCGACCCGATGGCGGCCCGCTGGGACGGCCAGCTCACGAGAGACATTGTTAAGCGTCCCGTGATGACCCTTCCTTATGGAGTGACCAAGGCAGGCATGCGCGGTCAGCTCATGGAGAAGATGGGCAACGACCGTGACAAGGGTGCCCACGAGGAAGCCTCGTACCTTGCTGGTGTCCTGTGGGATTCCATCGGTCAGGTCGTGATCGCCGCGCGCGTCGCGATGGATTGGCTGAAGGCGTCGGCGAAGGTTGCAGCGAAGGGCGACATGCCTGTGAGCTGGACTACGCCGGCCGGCTTCCCCGTCCTTCAGGAGTATCGCGAAAGCCTCGCAACGCAAGTCCAGACCTATGTTTCCGGCAGATCGGTGCGTATAAACACAAGCGTAGAAGGAACAAAACTTGATTCACGTCGTCAGGCCCTCGGCATCTCGCCGAACTTCATCCACTCCTGCGACGCGGCCCACCTGATGCTCACTGTCTGCACCGCCCTTGAGAACGGCATTGTGGACTTCGCCATGATCCACGATTCATACGGCACCCACGCGGCGGACACCGACGTGCTGGCGGCCTCGCTGAGAGCTGCGTTCAACGAGCAGTATTCCCGTGAAGTCCTCACCGACTTCCGCAACGAGCTGGTCGCTCAGCTACCCGCTGAAGTGGCCGTAGAACTTCCCGAACTCCCGCCGAACGGCGACCTCGACCTCTCCCTCGTGGAGCAGTCCCTCTACTTTTTTGCCTAATCACTTGACTCTAGTCAACCCTTGAGGATGCGTATGACCATTCAATACAACTCGATGCTGCATACCCACACCGCCACCGACCGCTACGGCGTGGTGCTGGCCGTCTACAACCCGGCCGTCCACGGCACCCTCGCGGACTTCCGCGCCACCGCCCGCGCCCTGGTCGGAGGCTGACCCGGTGCTGATCTGGACTCTGAGCGATGTCATCGCCGTCTCCTTCTTCGCCCTCGCTAGCGGCGCTCTCGTCGTCCTCTGGATTTTCGAGCTGAGCCGCCGCGCCGCGCGCCGCATCCGCAACTCCTTCCGCAACCTCTGGAACCGCAAACATGGCTAAGGCACGCACCGTCTCCCCGTTCTACACCAAGCGCATGCAGCGCATGGCCGTCGCCGCTACGCGCACCAACGATCTGAACCTGATCCTCACCGTCACCGGCGAGATCAAGCGTGCGATCAAGTGGCGCGCGTACAACCACCTGCTGCGCCACTCGTGGCCTCGTCCGATGTCCGGCGTCAATTACGCCCGCATCGACACGAACCTCGGCCTGATGGCGCGCTTTTCTTGAGTCTCGCGTCAACCGTCCGGGATCGCGTTCTCTCCTCGTCCCCTGAAGCTGCGGCTCAGGGGGCCTTCGAGGTCATCAACGCCCTGCAAGACCTTCACCCGGCTCGCCAGGTTCTCGCACTGGCCGCCGCGCTGAAGGTGACCGCCGATGTCTTCGAGATCGACCCCCGCGAACTGCTGGGGATCGTCACTCGCATGGAGGCTCAGGCGCGCTTCGACAACCAAGACTTTTTCACCGCCGTGACGCTGTACGTCGAAGGCGAAATCAAAAGGAAATACGCATGAGCCACAAGAAGTTCAACGTCGGTGACCGAGTGAAGTTCATCAAGGACTACAGCGTCCACGGCGCTCCGCTGGGTTCGGTGGGCGTCGTCAGGTCGTTGGGGAATTACGACTGCTACTACGTAGAGCTGGACAACGGCACCTTCCCTGAGCCTGCTGCTGAGCATCGCTTGGAGCTGGTCAAGGCCGCAAAAGGAAAGCCAAGCACTGCGTTCAAGACCGGCATGAAAGGCAAGACCGAGGCAGGCCATAAGTACGAAGTGCTCGCTGTCTTCCCGCAGCGCGCGAAGTCCATCATCGCTGACGTTAACGGAACCGTGCGCGATTACTACCCGGATGGGCGAGCCTCGAACCTGGGCCACTGCGGCTTCGATCTGATCCCCACCAAGTCCACGCTCACCACGTTCATCAACATTTACCGCGACGGCTACTCCACCGGCCATCCAACCCTGCACGCGGCCCGCGTCGCAGCAAACCTCGGCGTACTCATCGTCGGCCACGAGCTGACCGTCGAAGCCCCGTGATAACCCCCACCGAACTCCTCCGGGACGCCTACCGGGAGCTGGATGAATCCGGCTCCCTGTCCCCCACGACCCTGCGCAATCTCCACACGGCCGGCATCGACACCGCCGTGTTGACTGCAATCTCAACCCTCGAAACGGAAGACTGAATGGCACAGAAGAAGTACCCGATCCTCAACACCCCGAAGGGTGTGGCCGTATGGCCGAACCTTAACGCCCCGGACACGAAGTTCAAGCCCGAAGGCGAGTACACCGCGCGACTGGCGTTCGATCCGAACCTGCCCGAAGTGCAGAAGCTCATCTCCACGCTGGAAAAAGTCCGCGACGAACTGTTCGAGGAGTTCAAGGCTGAGAAGCCGGCCCACAAGAAGTTCGAGGTTGCCCCGGTGTTCACCGAGGAGCTGGACAAGGAAGGCGAAGAAACCGGCCGCATCACGATCAACTTCAAGATGAAGGCGAGCGGCGTCAGCAAGAAGACGAACAAGCCGTGGACGCGCAAGCCCACGATCTTCGACAGCAAGGGCAAGGAAATCAAGAACCCGCCGACCATCGGTGGCGGTTCGGTTCTCCGCGTTGCCTGCGAGCTGGGTGGCGGCGGCGTGCCGAGCGCCAAGAAGTTCTACCTGTCACCGAAGCTGGTCGGCGTGAAGCTGCTGGAGCTGGTGACGTTCGGTAGCGTGACCGCTGCAGGCTGCGGCTTCGGCGAAGACGAAGGCGGCTACGAGGCCGACGACGACACACCGGCATCGGGTTCGTTCGACTCCGACGAGTCGGGCAGTGACGAGGGCGATCATGGCGGCAGCGGGGACTTCTAAGTTCCTGACACCGGGCATGAAGCCGGAAGCAGTGGTGGCGGGACATCTCGCCACCATCGTCATCCCACTCGAACCTCTACCCGCATCCCGCCCCCGCGTTACCAAGTGGGGCACCTACATCGCAAAGCCGTACAAGCAGTGGATCGACGCTGCACTCAAGGTCGTCCCCCAGGGCAACCTCTGGCTCGACAAGAACCTCCCGCTCCTCGTTGTGACCACGGCCGTCTGTACGAAGGCCCGCACGTCCAAGCTTTTCTTCCCCCGCATGGATGTCGATAACACCGCAAAGGCGGCCCTCGACATCATCACGAAGATCGGCGGCTACTGGGCTGACGACAATCAGATTGTCCACCTGGTTACAACCAAGCGCTTCGTCAGACCTGACGAGCCAGCGCACACCTCCCTCAGTATTTACTCGTTGTGAAGATCAAAGCCCTCGACACCATCGAGCGCATCTTCGTTACCTGTTCCATGACCGCTCCCTCCGCCGACATCGGCGTTGCGGAACTGGCGAGCGCACATCGCCGCCAGGGTTACTCCGAGATCGCTGTTCACTACGTCATTCGACGGGACGGCACCGTGGAGAAGGGACGCGACGAAAGCTTGCGTGGTGCTGCTGCGCCCACCCATGCCTCCAGCTCGCTCCAGGTCTGCCTCATCGGTGGCCTTAACGAGTCCCTGGAAACCAAGGGTCGATTCACTCCTGAGCAGATCAAGGTGCTGCGGCGCGCTTCAGAGCTGCGTGGCGTGCCGTTGGCGTTCGGCCACGAGCCACCCCTCCTCTCACTGAAAGAACTCCTCAAGGAATCCTGATGAACCTCCCGCCGCAATCAAAGACCGTGCTCGCGCACCTCCGTGCCGAAGCGCACATCACCTCATGGCAAGCCGAAGGCGTGTACCGCATCCGACGCCTTGCCTCGCGCATCGACGAGATCGTTGCGGCGGGATACGAGGTCACCAAGACCGAGGCGCGTGACGCCACTGGTCAGCGTTACATCCGCTACTCCCTGAGCGCAGCGCAGAAGCGCTACGCCGGCCCCATCAATCCGCCGCGCGCGAAGTGTCTGCGCCTGACCGTCGAACACATCGAAGAAACGATGCACGAACTCGGCTACTGCCGCTGCGCTGTGGAAAAACTCATCAACCGCCTGAAGGAATCTGCATGACCCGTACTGCCACCGCTATGCGTAACGCGTTCCACAGTGCCTACATCGCTGCGAACCACACCAACAAGACAACCGCACTCGTCGGTTCGGCGCTGAAGCGCCACGTCGGTCTGGTGACCCGCAAGACCATGTGGTCGATCCAGCGTGGAAAGCGCTGAATCCGAGCTGGTCTCGAAAGGCTCTTGCGACGACTGCGGTTCCTCTGATGCGTGTGCCCTCTATTCCGATGGGCACACGCACTGCTTCTCCTGCGGCAAGACCCGCCAGGGCGACGGCACCAACACACACAAACGGAGCAAGCGAATGTCCGCTGAGTTTCTACACGGACAGCCCCAGGCTCTAACGAAGCGTGGGCTGTCAGAGGATACCTGTGCCAAGTTCCGCTACACAGTCGGAGAGCACCACGGGAAGCCAGTACAGATCGCCAACTACATCCGCGATGGCGAAGTGGTTGCGCAAAAAGTCCGGTACGCCGGCAAAGAGTTCAACGTGCGCGGCTCACTCAAGGGCGCTGGCCTGTACGGTCAACACCTCTGGAGTCCGGGCCGCAAGATCGTCGTCACTGAAGGCGAGATCGACTGCCTGACCGTCAGTCAGGTACAGGACAACAAGTGGCCCGTCGTGTCCGTTCCCAACGGCGCGCAGGGCGCACGCAAGGCAATCGCTGCCGAACTCGAATGGCTGGAGAAGTTCGAGGAAGTGGTGCTGCTGTTCGACATGGACGAAGTGGGCCAGTCCGCCGCACAGGAGTGCGCGCTGCTGTTCACACCGGGCAAGTGCAAGATCGCCCATCTCCCGATGAAAGACCCGAATGAGATGCTGCTGGCCGGCAAGGCCCGCGACATCATCACGGCTATCTGGAACGCCAAGGTGTTCCGTCCCGATGGCATCGTGACCTTCGGCGACATCAAGGAGAAGGCGCTCTCCGCCGTGACTCAGGGACTCCCCTGGTTCCTCCCGACGCTGACTGCTGCCACCTACGGCCGCCGCTACGGCGAGAGCTACTTCTTCGGTGCCGGCACAGGCGTGGGCAAGACCGACCTGTTCACTCAGGAGATCGTCCACACCGCCATCGACCTCAACGAGAAGTGCGGCTTGTTCTACCTGGAGCAGCCACCTGTCGAGACCGGCAAGCGTGTTGCTGGCAAGCTCGCCGGCCGCCGCTTCCATGTGCCTGACGACTCGTGGTCACAGGAGGAGCTGACCGACGCGTTCGAGAAGGTCGAGGCCAGCGGCAACGTCTTCATGTACGACTCCTTCGGCAGCACCGAATGGGCCACCGTGCTCGCAAAGATGAAGTACCTGGCCGCTGCCGAGGGCGTCAAACACTTCTTCCTCGATCACCTCACGGCCCTTGCGGCTGCAGAGGAGGACGAGCGGAAGGCCCTGGAAAAGATCACCGCCGAGATCGCCTCGTTTGCACAGGCGAACAACGTGTGCATGTACGTCATCTCGCATCTGGCTACGCCCGAGGGCAAGCCGCATGAGGAAGGTGGCCGCGTGATGATTCGCCACTTCAAAGGCTCCCGCGCGATTGGCTTCTGGGCGCATTTCATGTTCGGCCTGGAGCGTGACCAGCAGGCGGAGGACATCGCAGTCCGCCAGCACACCACGTTCCGCATCCTGAAGGATCGCTTCACCGGACAAGCGACGGGCAAGACCATCGGTCTCGGCTACGACGTGGAGTCCGGCCGGCTGTTCGAGCAGGAGCTTGAGGAGTCCCCGATGTTCCCTGATGAACCAGGGGAAGGCAGCAACGACTTTTGATTGAGTCCGAAGCTGTCGAGCACGTTTTCTACATCCCCAAGGACGCCCCGCTACTCGCTGCAGCGTCCGCCTGTTTCCCCTACGCAACCCCATCCACCGCCACCGATGCCGCCTTGCGATTCCCGCAGGGCGGCCGACGTGTGCGCGTAACCATCACTGTCGAGGAACTGCCATGAACCTGTTTTTCAAGAACCTGATCGCTGCTGTCGTCTCCGCTGTCGTGCCGACCACCGTTGACGCGATCACCAACCGCTTCAACAAGGACGTGTCCAAGCTGGAGAAGCTGGCACTGGATCACCGCGCTGCTGCCGAGTCGCACACCGACCTGGCCCATGACTTCCTGGACATGGCCGACGCTGCGCATGACGAAGCCGACCGCGCCGAGCGCGTTGCTGCCCGCGTCAAAGCCCTGATCGACTAAGCACTCGATGCTCATATTCGACATCGAGACCAACGGCCTCATCCCGGAAATGGATCGCGTTCATTGCATCGCAATGCGCGACATCAAGAAGGGCATCACGTACAGGGCCAACGATCACGGATCGAAGCTGAGCATTGAGGAAGCACTGCGCATCCTGATGGAAGCCCCGGACATCTGCGGGCACAACGTCATCGGCTTCGACATCCCTGCGATCCAGAAGGTCTACCCATGGTTCAAGCCGAAGGGTCGTGTGTGGGACACGCTAATTATGTCCCAACTCATGTTCACCGATCTGTTCAACGATGACGTGAAGCGAGTACGGCAGCACGAGAAGGATGCTGCAGCGGGCCGGCGCACTGCCGGCATCTACCCGAAGAGGCTCATGGGCAAGCACTCGCTCGAAGCGTGGGGCTGGCGTATGGGCGTCTGGAAGGGCGACTACTCCGACATCATGAAAGCCAAGGGCCTCGACCCTTGGGCGGAGTGGAATCAGGAGATGGACGACTACTGCGTCCAGGACATCCGCGTCACCGCCAAGCTGTACGACAAGCTGATGGCTCTAGGCTTCAGCGAAGACAGCATCCGCCTGGAGCACGACATCGCGCCGATCCTTCGGCGGCAGGAGGCTTACGGTTTCCTGTTCAACAAGGCGAAGGGTGCGGAGCTGGAAGCTACGCTGATCGGCCGCCGCGCCGAGCTGGTCGAGAAGCTGCGTGCGGTGTTCCCACCGTGGCAGGCGAAGGCCGGCATCATCATCCCGAAGCGCGCCAACAAGGCGAAGGGCTACGAGGTCGGTGTCCCCTTCCAGAAGTGGAAGACCGTGACCTTCAATCCCGGATCACGCGCGCACATCGCCGACCGCCTGTCCGCACTCTACGGCTGGAAGCCCACGGAGTTCACCGACGCCGGCACGGTCAAGATGGACGAGACCACGCTGGAGGGCCTGAAGTATCCCGAGGTGCCCCTGCTGATCGAATACCTGACCGTTGAGAAACGGCTGGGCCAGCTCAGCGAAGGCAAGCAGGCATGGTTCAAGTCAGTGAAGGCGGACGGCCGTATCCACGGTCGAGTGAATCAGAACGGCGCAGTCACCGGTCGCATGACGCACTCCTCGCCCAACATGGCGCAGGTGCCCTCCTCCGGTTCCCTGTACGGCCCTGAGTGCCGTGCGTTGTTCGGCGTGCCCAAGGGCAAGAAGCAAGTCGGCGCAGACGCCAGCGGTCTTGAGCTGCGGTGCCTCGCTCACTTCATGGGCCGATGGGATGGCGGTGCATACGCGAAGGTGATCCTGGAAGGTGACGTTCACACCACCAACCAGCTCGCCGCCGGACTCCTCACCCGCAACGAAGCCAAGACCTTCATCTACGCCTTCCTCTACGGAGCAGGTGACGCGAAGATCGGCTCGATTGTCGGCAAGGGTGCGAAGCGAGGGGCTGAGCTGAAGGCTCAATTCCTGAAAGGACTGCCAGCTCTGGACTCGCTCATCAAGGCGATCCAGCAGACCGTTCGCAAGCAGGGATACCTCAAGGGCCTGGATGGCCGCCGTGTGCATGTCCGCAGTGCCCACGCTGCATTGAACACTCTGCTGCAGGGTGCCGGTGCAATCGTGATGAAGAAGGCTCTCGTGCTACTTGATGAGCGTCTGCAAGAGAACGGCCTGATCCCCGGCCTCCACTACGAGTTCGTCGCCAACGTGCATGACGAGTTCCAGTTAGAGGTCGATGAGGAACTTGCCGAGACCGTAGGTGCCGCCGCCACCGACGCGATCTTCCGCGCTGGTGAGTATTACGGCTTCCGTTGCCCGCTGGCCGGCGAGTTCAAAGTCGGCAACAACTGGCACGACTGCCACTGAGGCAGAGCGCCACACCGGCAAGCCGTCTACTTGCACTGACGAAGCACCGGGCGAAGAAGCGGGGCATCCCATTCAACCTCTCGATAGAGGACGTGGTGATCCCCGACTTCTGCCCGGTGCTGGGCTTACCGCTCTACCGCAACACCGGAGGACTGGCCCAAGGCCCGAACTCCCCATCCCTCGACCGCAACGACCCGACCCTTGGTTACACGAAGGGAAACGTCACGGTCATCTCGTCCAAAGCCAACGCCATCAAGAGCAACGCAACTCCCGAGGAGCTGCTGCGCGTGGCCGCCTATTACCAGGAGCACAGGTGAACAAACTGATTCAGTTCGTCCTCGCAGGCATCGTCGAGACCATCACGCAGAAGCGTCTGCACAAGAGCCGCGAGCGTGCCGCACGCCACAACCTGCAGCTCGCGAAGTACGCCGCTGCAATTCGCAAGATGCAGACCAAGGAATCCTGATGCCACCGAAGACCACCACGAAAGCCGAGCTGCAGCGTCAGCTCGAAGCGATGAGCCACGCCGTAAGCAACATGAAGGAAGCGCAAGTTCTGAAGGTCGGCGCGGAGTCCGTCATTGACCACATGAGCATGGTGAACTCCCGCCTGGAGATGGATCGCCTCGATCACATCCGCGAGGCCAAACGTCGTCGATTCGCGCATGAGCTGGCCGACGCGCTGATCCGGTCAGGCATGGTCAAGATGAACGAGTTCCTGGATGAAGACCCGCGCCGCTTCTGCCGCGTGCTTCGTATCGAAGGATCACTGTCGGTTTGCTGACCCTCCTCATCGACGCCGACGTTCTCCGCTACCAACTGTCGTTCAAGAACACCAAGACAGTGAAGTGGGAAGACGAGGACGATGGCGCTGACGTAGTAGTCGCAGAGGTCACCAACCCCGAGAAGGCTAAGGCCGACCTGGACGACTATATCGAGGAGCTGCTGGAGAAGTTCGGCACCCGCAACTTCCTCCTGCCCCTCTCGGTGTCCACGAACTTCCGCAAGGGAATCCTGCCGACCTACAAGGGCAACCGCACGAAGCCGAAGCCGGCCCTGTGGAACGCAGTGGATGGCTTTCTGCACGAGCTGTACCCGGAGAAGATCATCACCCGCGAATACCTCGAAGGCGATGACATCCTGGGTCTGCTGGCAACCATGCCGAAGCCGCGCCTGTGCCCTGGGAAGCGAATCATCGTGTCCATCGACAAGGACATGCAGACCATCCCCGGCCGCCTCTACAACCCCGGCAAGCCCGACATCGGCACCCGCTCGATCACCGAGCACGAAGCCGATCTGTTCTGGATGAAGCAGGTGCTCACCGGGGACACCGTGGACAACTACAAAGGCTGTCCCGGTATCGGCCCCAAGAAGGCCGACGAGTTCCTTGTGCCAGCGCATGAGGCCCTGATGGGCCTGTCGGTAGAGGAGCACCTGGCCGCCCTATGGGCGACCGTGCAGATGGTCTACGAGTCCAAGGGCTTCCCCGCTGAGGACGCGCTAGTCCAGGCCCGTTGCGCTCGAATCCTGCGCGACGGCGACTACAACTTCAAGACCGAGGAGGTCAAACTCTGGACACCACAGTAAAAACGGGAATCAAGCACGATGCCGGTAAGGCACCGCTCAGCTTGATCCCCGCTGACGCCATCACCGAGATCGCAAACGTCTTCGGTTTCGGCGCTCAGAAGTACGCCGCGTTCAACTGGACTGGCGGGTTCGACCATCGGCGTCTGTACGACGCCATGCTTCGACATACGTTCGCTTCGTTGGCCGGGGAAGATACCGACCCGGAGAGCGGCCGTGACCATCTCGCGCATGCAGGATGCTGCATCTTGATGCTGCTGTCTCATCGGCTACGCGGTCTCGGTACAGACGACCGTGGCCCGAAGGAACAAGTCCGCGTGGCTTCCGTAGATTAAGGCTGCGTGGCTAGTTCTTTGGTTGCGTTTTCAACAATTCGCATCCGAAGGCCGACTAGCGTCTCGATACCAAGGATGGTTCTGAGCTGTTGAAGTGCCGTGTTTACAGCTAGCTCGTCGGTAAGTTGCTGGCCTGACCATTCCTTCATATTCGCTACCTTCGCAAACGTTCGGTACATCTCCTCCAGGACTTTTTGGCGCTCGGCATTTGGGGGTATGGACTCGTCGTAAACAATGCTGGCACCCATTGCAAGCTCCAGCAAAGCCTTCTCGAACTTTTGCAGCTGCGAATCAATGTCTTTTGTGAGCCACACAACGTAATCGTGCCTGAGATTCGACAGCTTATTGGCCTGGTCGCGCACGTCTTTTGTCGGCCCTTTGCGGAATAGCTCAAAAAGAGCCTCAAGCAGTCCTTTCGCGTACGCCTCACTGAACTCCACATGTTTATCAAAAGCTACGGCTGCCATGTGCGATGTTGCGGCAAAGGTGAAATTGTTCTGCGCCGCATTTTTAGCAATTTCGCGCTGATGTGCTGATTCATCCAGCAAAATCTTCACCAACAGTCCCACCAATGAACCCACAAGTGGGACACCGGATAACTGCTGGAAAAGGTCGCCTCGTGGCAAAACGTAATAGACAACACCGGACGCAAGAAATACACCTGCGATCCAGAAATATATATGCGACTTTGTTCGGACTATCCCCATAGGCACGGAGGATAGCTGGCATCTCCCGCGAACGCACAGAGGCGGGGTAAAAACACAAGCATAGGAGGAAACAACCGTTTCCCATCAAGGGTTCCGACGGTTCCTGAAGATCCCGTTCACGAACCACGGAACCCCCTATGTCCGACACCATCCCCCTTCACGCCTACGACCTGATCGACGAGCTGGATAAGCGATACCCCGAGGTCATCTACGACCCGAAAGGGGATCACAACGAGTTCCTTCTGAGATCAGGTGAACGTCGGCTGGTGTTGTCCCTCCTGCGAAAGCGACAGCTCGAACAAGAGGAGCAGCACTGAATGTGTACCAGTAAACCCAAGGCCCCCAAGCCTGTCGAAGCGGAGAAGCCGGCAATCCTGCTGACCGCCCGCGACGGACTTGGGGATCAGGAGAGTGCGACTGCCGGTCGAAAGAATCTCCGCATCGACCTGAATAACTCCACCTCCACCCCTTACGGAAGCAGTCTCGTCATCCCAACTTGAGCACGTCCGCCCCGCAGACCGTCTCAGCAGAAGGCCGTTACTCTCAGCTCAAGTCTGATCGCAACAACGCCGAGTCCCGCGCCAAGCAATGCGCAACTCTCACACTGCCGACGCTTTACAAGGAAGTCTCGAAGGGCAAGTCGAGTTCTTCCCGCACCACCCCGTACCAAGGCACAGGCGCGCGATGCGTTAACTCGCTGTCCGCCCGTCTACTGCTGGCGCTGTTCCCCGCGAACGCCAACTTCTTCAAGCTGTCACCCGATGGTATGGACGCTAACCAGCTCGCAGAGCAGGCCGGCATCCAGCAGGGTGAACTGGAGATGGGTCTAGCTGAGATCGAGCGCACCGTCATCAACGACATCGAAACGTCCGGTATGCGTGGACGCTTGGGCCTCGGCCTGAAGCATCTCGTGGCAACCGGCAACGTGCTGATGTACGTGCCCGACGAAGGCAACGCCAAGATGTACCCGCTGACCCGCTACGTCGTTGACCGCGACGGGATGGGTTCCGTCCTTGAGATCATCACCCTCGACAGCATCGCTCCGTCCACCTTGGGCGACGAGCTGAAATCCTCGTTGGGTCTCGACGAGAAGAAAGGCGGCAAGACCGATTCCGGCCCCGAGCAGGACGTTGAGCTGTATACCCGCATCTACCGCGACGGTGAGCTGTGGCAGGTGTACCAGGAAGTGAACAGCAACATCGTTCCCGGCTCCCAGGGCACCTACCCTATCGACGCGTGCCCCTGGATTCCCCTGCGGATTCCCGAGGAAGACGGCGAGGACTACGGCGCTGGCCTGATCTACGACTACTACGGCGACTTCGATGCACTGGAGAAGCTGAGCAAGGCCATCCTCAAGGGAGCCGCAGCAGCCGCCAAGGTTCTGTGGGCACTCGATGAGAACGCCGCGATCCGCCCGAAGACCATCACCGAAGCCGAGTCCGGCGACGTGCTGCGCTTCAAGGCCGAACAGCTCAAGGCCGTGTCACAGGAAAAGTTCGGCGACTTCAACTTCGTCGGTCAGCACATCGACAAACTCATCTCGCGGCTGGAGATGGCCTTCGGTGTACGCACCTCGATTCAGCGCAATGGCGAGCGTGTCACTGCAGAGGAAATCCGTTACCTGGCTCAAGAGCTGGAGGACGTACTCGGTGGCATCTACTCGATCCTTGCTGAAGACCTACTGCTTCCCCTGGTTCGCCGAATCATGGATCGCCTCACCCGCGCCCATCGGCTCCCTGATCTGCCCCCTGGTCTCATCAAGCCTCGCATCGTTGTCGGCGTCGCCGCCCTCGGTCGTGGTCAGGACATGCAGAAGATCATGGAGTGGTCGCAGGCTGCACAGACAGCCCTCGGGCCGCAGGTGTTCGCTCAGTACGTCAATCCAGGCGAGCTGATGGCCCGTATGGGCGCGGCTTCCGATCTGACCATGAAGGGTCTCATCAAGTCGGACGATCAGCTTCAGCAGGAACAGCAGCAAGACACCATGCACCAGGCCGCCATCCGCGCAGCCCCAACCATCGCAGGTGCCGCTATGGCACCACAAGGAGTTCCAAGTGGCGAAAGCTAAACCAGTGACCGACGCGCCGGCTGATCCGGCAGCAACCCCCGAAGTCACCGACACGGCCACTGCGGCCGTCGATACGACCCCTGCGGTCACCCCCGAGGTCAAGCAGGAAGCCCTGGCTCCCGCTGACCCGTTGGCGAAATACCGCAAGGTCGTTGACGGCCTGTCGATCTACAACTTCACTGAGGTCGCACTGTGAGCGAAAAGACCGAACTCGTACTCAATGTCGAACACCCGGTCGAGAGCAACCCGGCGTCTGAAGAAGTCACCTATGGTGGCTACAAGACCGTCGAGGAGCTGGTAGCCGCTCACGCTGAGCTGACGGCGAAGACCGCCGCGCCGGCCAAGACCGCCGAGGACATCGCTGCTGAAGAAGCGGCGGCTTCTGCCGGAAACGAAGCCGACAAGCCGCCTCTGGAAATCCCTGCTGGGGACGAGGAGGCTCAGAAGGTTGTCGAGGGTGCCGGCCTGGACTGGGACGCGCTCAATGCGGAATACGCGAAGGACGGGAAGCTGTCCGAGGAAACCTACGAGAAGCTGGCGAAGTCCAGCATCCCGCGTGAAGCCGTTGACACCTACATCCAGGGCAAGCAGGCACAGGCCGACGCATACGATGCGGCTGTTTACGGCACCGCTGGTGGCGAGGAGGCTTACGGCTCTCTCGTGACGTGGGCGAAGTCCGCGCTGTCCGAGGCCGAGAAGGTTGCCTTCAATGACGCCGTGACATCCGGCGACGCCGCCCGTGCAAAGTTTGCTGTGGAGGCATTGACTGCCCGCCACGCCAAGACGCACGGCGTTCCACCGAACAACCTGCTAAATGGCAAGAAGGCCGCTACCGGCGTTGAGCCGTTCAAGTCGCAGGCCGAGGTAACCGTCGCGATGAACTCGCGGCAGTACAAGACTGATCCTGCGTTCCGCGCAAAGGTCGTGGAGCGGCTGGCCCTCTCCGAGTTCTAAACAAGACCCCCGCACCCACGTAGCCACTGCCCGGTAAGAGCAGCCGATGCGTCGTCGACGGGGGGCTTCCACTACTCATCCAATACCAAAGGGAAATACCCAAGAACAAAATGGCAAACGCTACTCCGAACCGCCTTGGTCAGATTCAGGGCGCTGGTGATGCACAGGCACTATTCCTCAAGCAGTACGCTGGTGAGGTGTTGGCTTCGTTCGTCGCCGAGTACGCAATGGCCGGTCATGTGACCGAGCGCAACATCATGCACGGCAAGTCGGCGTCGTTTCCGGCCATCGGCACCATCGGCTCCGAGTACCACGTACCGGGCACCGAGATCACGGGCCTGAACGTGCAGCACAACGAAGTGATCGTGAACCTCGATCCCATGCTGATCTCGCATGTGTTCATCCCGAACATCGACGAGGCCATGAACCACTACGATGTGCGCAGCGAGTACACCAAGCAGCAGGGCTTGGAACTGGCGAAGCAGCGTCAGCTCAACGAAATCCGTTGCGCGATCCTGGCCGCACGTCAGACGACCGGCCCGGTTCCCGGCCAGCAGGGCGGCATGATCGTCAAAGCGGCGACGATGGCAACCGACGCAACGCTCGTTGCTGCGGCGATTCGTCAGATTCGTCAGAACTTCGACGAGAAGAACATCCCCGAGGAAGACGTGATCGCCACGTTGAAGCCGGCGATGTGGTACTTGCTGACGCAGGTGAAAGACCTGGTTGACCGTGACTACAACCCGACCGAAGGCGCTTCGCTTTCGCAGGCTGTGATCCAGTCGATCGCTCGCATCAAGCTGCTGAAGACCAACCACTTCCCGAACCAGGACGACTCGGCTAACGCCAGTGTTGTTGCTGCGCGTCGCGCGGACTACAGCAAGTCGGTCTGCGCCGTGTTCCACAAGAGCGCGGTGGCTACGCTGAAGCTGATGGACTTGGCACTGGAAAGCACCTACGACCCGCGCCGTCAGGGCACCCTGATGCTGAGCAAGTTCGCGCTGGGCCACGGCCCGCTGCGAGCTGCTGGCGCTGCTGAGATCGCTGTCGGCACCTAAGCGACGCCCCCGAACCCGTCACGTCCCTAAAAAGGCGTGGCGGGTTTTTTTTGTTCCCACTGGAGACTCATGCAACTATCCGCAACCACTGAGCTTGAGGCTGTCAATCAACTGCTGAAAGCAGTGGGTGAGAGTCCGGTCAACTCGCTTGATAACCTGGGCTTCACCGACGCATCCATTGCGCGTGACACGCTCCGCACCAAGGCACGCGAAATCCAGTCAAAGGGCTGGTACTTCAATCGTGACTACGACTTCTACTTCACCCCGGCCAGCGATGGTCAGGTAGTTCTACCGGCGAACGTCATCTCGATTCGCCCGTCCACCGCCGAGTCGCGACGCATCACGCCACGCGCCGGCAAGCTCTACAACAACGACGGCTCCACCTACGTGTTCCCGCTGGACAACGGCCCGACCGTCGAGGTCGTCTGGATGTTCGACTTCGAGTCGCTGCCCGAGACGGCACGTCGCTACATCACTGTCACCGCCGCTACGCAGTACCAGGCGCAGTTCCAGGGTAGCGAGCAGTCCTATGGGTTCACCAAGGACGACGAGAAGTTCGCGCTGATCGCACTGCTGGAGGAGGAGCGCAGCTTCGAGCCGCGCGCCAATATGTTCAACGACGGCAACGACGTGTCCGAAATCTTCACCCGCTGATGCCGCTGACCTCTGGAACCATCCCGTCGATGATTGGCGGGGTCTCTCAGCAGGACGCGTCGGTGCGCCTGCCGACTCAGGTTGCCGATGCGGTGAACTGCGATCTCAGTCCGGCGCGTGGTGCTGGCCCCCGGCCACCTGCCGAGTTCGTCAACGTCCTGGGGTCGGACATCCCGGACAACGCGTTCTTCCACAGCATCGTGCGCGACAGCCGTGAGCGTTACATGGTGGCGGTCTACCCCGGCAACGTCCGCGTGTTCAATCACGAGACCGGAAAAGAGTACGTGGTCATCAAGGACGCTGCTTCGCTGGCCTATCTGGCGACCCAATCGGAACCCTGGCAGTCCTTCAGGGCCGTCACAGTGGACGACTACACCTTCATCGTGAACCGCGACGTGCGTGTGGCGATGACCGCGCAGAAGACGGCCGGCACTCTCAGTGGTTCCGTGCAGACCTTCCAAGACCTCCCAAAGACCGCAGTGGTCAACGCGATCTACGAGATTCGCGGGGACGGCGCAAACGCCTTCGATAACTACTTCGTGCAGTACCAGTCCGCCCTTGTGTGGAAAGAGGTCAGCAAGCCGAACGAGCTGGGTTACCTTGATTCCGCAACGATGCCCCACGGGCTGAAGCGCATCCCCGACACCATCAACCCAGACGGCTTCTACTTCTCCTACGGCCCCCTGGTGTACGACTCGCGCTACGCGGGCGACACGCAGTCGAGTCCGCCTCCGTCCATCGTGGGCCAGCGCCTCGGCGACGTGTTCTTCCACCGTGACCGCCTGGGTCTCCTGGCGAGCGCCGGCAACATCGTGATGTCCGAGATCGGGCACTACTTCAACTTCTGGCGCACGACGGTGACCTCGCTGCTGGACAGCGACGTGATCGACGTGAACGCCCCGACTGAAGGCGTGGCTGAGATGCTTCACTGCGTCTCCTACCAAAAGGCGCTGATGATCTTCGCCTCGGGCAAGACCTCGTTGTTCCAGCTCACCGGCACGCCGACGCTGACGCCCAAGACGGTAAAGATTGACCCGGTGACCACCTACGGTGTGTCGCCCACGATCAAGCCAGTGCTGGCCGGCAGTAGCCTGTTCTTCATCGACGACAACCAGGCGAAGCCCTGGAGCACCGTGCGGGAATACTTCGTGTCCGATGACACGGTAACCCCCGAGGCCGCCGATGTGACCGCTCACGTCCCGTCGTATGTACCGGGCAACTCCCGATGCATGGCGGAGGCCGGCGATGCCGACATGCTGTTCGTCGCTCAGCGCAACGCTGCAGGCGGCGAGGTGTTCGTCCACCAGTACAAATGGTCGGGCGATACCAAGCAGCAGTCCGCATGGGGCCGCTGGTTCATCTACGGCACCGGCTTGGTGCTACACGTCCATGCCATCGGCACGATGCTCTACGTGATTACGAAGGCTCCCGCGGGCGGCGTGGAACTCCTGCGCCTTAACCTGAGTTCTGCGCCGACGTATCCGCTGATCTCCTCGGCCCATGACATCTACCTCGACCGCCGTGAGGCGGTGACTCCGGTGTGGCAGCAGTTCGGCAACTACACCGACATCACTGTCCCCTTCACCCTGCCGACCCTCTCGGGCCTTTCGGTGCTCAAGACGACCGACTGGCCCTCACCGGGAACGTATGTCGATCTGCGCTCCGCCACGCTGGTTAACGGCGGGCAGACGATCCGCCTACCGGGCCGAGTGGACACAGGACGTGTCGTGGTGGGCTACCGATACAACCGGCGCATCACGCTGAGTCAGCAGTTCATTCGCGACCAGAACAACGTGAGCAAGCTGATCGGTCGCCTGCAGCTCAAGCGGATGACCGTGCGCTACAACGACGCCGCGTACTTCCGGTGCCTCGTGACGCCCAAGGGTCGCCCGCAGGCCATCGACGCCATCGTGCCGCAACTGGAGAGCACGTTCACCAACCGCACGACCGGGGACGCTGCGTTCCTTACGAGCACCCCTGCAATCCACTCGGGCACCTACAGCTTCCTCGTGGCCTCGCGCTCCGATGCAGTCGATGTTTCTTTCACCAACGACTCACCGTTCCCCGCCTGGTTCCAGTCGGTGCAATGGGAAGGTCTCTACACGGCCAAGGTACAGCAATGACAATCACCTTCCGCGAACCAACAAGGGAATCGCTTGAGTACATCGCGGCTCACATGTGCGCGGAAGACTTGGATGAGCTGGCCGCCTGTGGCTGGGCGTCACCCCTGCAAGCCCTCATCGAATCCGTAGAGAGCAGCAGGGAAGCCTCCGTGGCCTGGTGGGACGGATTCCCCCAGGCCGCGCACGGCGTCGCTGACTTCACCCTTGATACAACCCTGGGTGTCCCTTGGATGCTCAGCACCGGCCCGCGTGGCCGTATCGCTCGTGCCTTCCTCAAGGTCTCCGAGAAGTTCATCGCGGACATCTCCCCGATGTATTCCGGCCTATTCAATCTCGTCGATGCCCGCCACCTCCGCGCACAGCGGTGGATGCTCGCGCTCGGCTTCAAGCCGTACAAAGTCCACGACTGCAACGGCTTCCCTTTCATCGAGTTCGGATTATTCCCTAGTGTGTGAACCCGTGAGCATCACGGCAGGTGTGCTCGCCGTTGTCGGCGCAGCATCCGCCGTCTATAGCGCCAATCAGCAGCAGAAGGCGCTCAACCAGCAAGCGCAGGCGCAGCAGAAGCAGATCGATCAGGCTGCATCGGCACGGACCGATGATCGCCTCAAGGTCGCACGCGAGCAGCGCGCTGCCGCCCGTGCTGCGTCCGCCGAGTCCGGTACGTCCGGCAATTCCACCGACGCGATCCTCAATGACCTCCTGATGCAATCCGGCCGCGACGTATCGCGCATCGAGAAGAACCGTGAGAACGGTCAGCTCGAAAGCCAGCAGGAAGTCAGCAGCAAGACATCCGAAATCAACGGCCAGCTCGTCTCCGGTCTCGCTGGCTCCGCATCCGCTGGGGCGAACGCCTACAGCAGCTACAAGATCAAGACCGGCAAATAACCAACCCAAGGGATCAACATGCCCCGCAACGACGCACAACGCATTACGCCTCGGCAGGCTGTGGATTCCTCGCAGTCGGCGAATCCCGCACTCGCGGTACAGGCAAACCTCCAGGCAGCCAGCGGTTCCGGCAGCACCATGTTCGCCGTCGCGAAGGCCCTCAATGGCGCTTCCAATATCGTCGGCGACATCGGTGTTCAAGAGGCCCGTCAGAAGAACGCCAAGGCTGCGGCGAAGAAGGAAGACGAAGACAAGCGCCTTGGCGAAGCGAAAGCCGCTGAGCACGCTGTCTCTGGTGTAGATCAGACTGCATGGCTCGATCAAGCGAGTCAGGTCGCGAAAGACAGCTACATGGAGACCGACGGCATCAACGCCGTGGACAAGTTCCACTCGTCCATCCAGGCCGACTTGGCGAAGATGGAGCCTGGTGCTGACATCGACGGCTTCATAAGGGAAAGCTCCGAGAAGTTCATCGAAGAAAACGACCTCAAGGGTCGCGCGCGTGACTCGTTCCTCATGGGCCTCGCAAAGACCCAGGACGGGATCAAGCAGGGCTACCTGAAGCAGTCCATCAAGGAGTCGATGAAGCGCGAGGAGGAAGGCGCATCTGCCCTCCTCGTCAATGCGATCACCAAGGGCGGCCCGGACATCGCGTCCAACTACGCCGGCTGGCGCGCGTTCAATGCCAGCAAGGGCATGACCGACGACGAGATGGATCACATCGCCGTGGACGCCGTGAAGGCATCCCTCGCATCCGGTGACATGGACATCGCCAAGGGCATGTCGATCCTGCAGACCCCATCGGCTCCTGGCCGTCCCGTGCTGGCAGACATACCCGAGCACAAAGAGGAACTGCAGCTCGCCTCCAAGCGTGGCGAGGCGATCCAGAAGGATCGTGCTGAAAAGGCACGCTACGACCAGGAGGTTGCCGAGACAGTGCAGATCGACGCGCTGGCCGACAAGGGCATCCTCGGTAAGTCCCGCGCCCTCGCGTGGGGCAAGGCGAATGACAAGTCCGCCGCCGAGGTCGCTGCCAAGATCAACGCATCCCGCAATGCAGCCGAGCGGCTGGCGAAGGAAGCGCACAAGGCCCAGGCCGAGCGTAACGCCGACCGCGCCTGGGCCAACTACGACGCCCTCGCGGCGAACGCTGCCGGCATCAAGCCGGATGACGTGGGCAAGGCGGGCGACCGCGCGTTCACTACGGCGCTCCAGTCCGGCGACGACAAGCAGGTGCAGGCCATCCTCAACAAGTCGGCTCTGACCGGCGCACCCATTCCGGCTCTCAGGGGCATCCTGTCGGGCAGCATCGACGAGAGCGATCCCAAGCGGGCCACGCGCTACGTGCAACTGTTCGAGCAGATGCAGCGCATCTCCCCCGAGTGGGCCGCACGCCAGTTGGACGACAAGACGCTTTCGCGCATCACGGCCTACCAGACCGCGAAAATGCAGGGCGCTGACGACACGCAGGCATGGTCGAAGGTCAAGATGGTCAGCACGCTCGATCACGAGACGATCTCCACGAACGTCGCTGCAGCGATGAAGCTGGTGGCGAAGGATGCCCCCAAGGACTTCGGCGACGGCGGCTGGTTCAGCTCGAACACCAAGATCGCCAACACTACCGAGATGGACACGGCCTACCGCCTCGCCGTCAAGGACATGGTGGAGTCCGGCGCTTCTCCCGAGGTGGCTGCAAAGGCCGCACTGACCCGAGTGAAGTCCTCCTTCATCCGCGTGGGTGATCGCATGGTGCGCAACTACGGCACAGGCGATGGTATGGACGAACACACCAGCGAGGTCATGACCGAAGCCAGCAAGCTGTGGAAAGACAAGCTTGTCGCTGCGAACGTGGTGGGCAAGGAAGACCCTGTGTGGTTCACGCCTGTTCCCGGCGACGCGAACAAGTGGCGACTCAGCTACTTCGCTGCGGGCGGCGTGCCGCTCCCCGTGACCCATGAGGTGACCCGCAAGCGCGCTGATGGAGTCGAGAGGACAACCGCGGAGTTCGTCGATGTCATCCCGTCTGCCGCACGCGCCAACTACTCGGCATGGGACAAGCAGGAGAAGGACAAGAAGGTTCGCAACGAGCAGATGTTCAAGCAGCTCCAGCGCGATCCGACCGACCTGACCCCCGAGAACGTCAAGCAGCTCAATGACCAGTACGCCCCGCTCCTCAAGGGCAAGCTGAAGCTCCCCGCAGGAACCGATCCGGCCACTGCAGAGTTCCAGCAGCGTCAGTGGGACGCCTCCGTGGCCACTGCCAAGAAGGTCACCGACTACGCCAACAACCCCGCGAATCACGTCCAGTCCTTCGCGGACTTCATCACCAGCAATCACTAACGAGGTACACCTGTGGATCAGCTACCGAGCATGTACGCTCAACCGGGGGATAACGTCCCCCTCGTGCCGTCCGCAGGTGTCACCAAGCTGGACGCAAAGGCCCGCACGGATGCGGCCGAGGCACAACGCATCAAGAACAATACGACCTTCCGCGACCTCATCGGCGCGAAGATCGTCCAGGGGCCTATCGGATGGGCCGACTGGGCACTGCAAGAGAACGGCGTGGCGCGCGACGAGAACTTCTACGGCGACGCGCTCAAGCCGGTGATCGAGGATTGGCGCAAGGCTGGCCTCGAAGATCAGATGGAACTACTGGAGCGCGCACAGTCTCCAGCGCACGCCGATCTCCTCAAGGGATTCGCGATGCAGAACAAGATGGCGCAGGAAGACTCGGCTCAGTTCGGTCTCCTGGGCAACGCAGCAGCGGGCCTACTCGACCCGTCCATGTTCGCTATCGGAGCCGCCTCCGGTGGCCTGGGTTACTCAGCCACGGCTGGGCGACTGGCGAACGCTGTGCGATCCGGTATCGTTGCCGGTGCAACCAACGTGGGCAGTGAAGCACTGTCCTCGCAATACGACCCTTCGATTGATACGGGCCACCTCGTCACCGCTGGAGCCTTCGGGTTCCTCATGGGTGGCGCGTTCGGCTTCCGTGGCCCTGAGCTGGCAGAGCTGGCGCATGGCACCAACAAGTACACCAAGGCCGCAACGGCCGCCGAGAGTTCCAAGCCGAACACGGCTGACTCGATGGGCGCCGCACGCGTCGAGGGTTTGAACGTCCCGAAGATGGACGGCCCCGCCGTGGGAACTCCCGACTGGCAGCAGGCGCTCCAGGATGACGCCGCACAGAACTCGACTGTCCGTGGTGCCTTCCTGAAAATCCGCCGCGACCTCTCGGCCCGCTTCGGAAACAGTAACTCCGCTGTGGCCCGTAACGAGGGCCGCAAGTTGCTGCGTGACTCCGTGGGCACCACTGATCGGAACGTCGCGACTAAGTTCACCGCAGCCGAGGAATCGGAGCTGCTGGATCACACGATCCACGGTGCCTACCGCACGGCCGTCGAACAGGAGTGGGCGAAGTATTCCGCGTCCACAGGTGTGCGCGGCGACGTTGCCCGCCAGCGATTCAATGAGTCGGTCGGCTATTACATCCGTGGCGTAGCGAAGGACATGGGGCCTGAAGTCGAGGCTACTGCCAAGCACGCCGCTGCAGCCTTCAAGAACATGACGGACGAGCTACGTGCCCGTGGCGTCCCCGGCTTCGAGAATGAGATGTCGCAGGACGGCTATCTGCCCCGCATCTTCTCCGCGAAGGGCTACACCGACCTCAATGCAACCAAGGGCCTCTCCTTCGAGAACCTGCGGGAGAACCTGGTGAAGCCTGCGATGCGCAGTGCGTGGCTCAAGAACCTGAAGCCTGGTGAGGAGATCGACAATGACCTCCTCCACGAAGTCAGCGGAGCATGGCTCAAGCGCGGCTACGAAAAGGCGATGGGCGGCCCGAGCGATCTGCATGGCACCCTTGCTGCGGCCGACGCCAGTAGCGTGCGTGAGCTTCTGACCGAGGCCGGCGTAGACGCCAAGAAAATCGACGCGATTGTCAGTAAGCTGGAACGGGACGCGACCGACAAGGCCGTCCATGCCCGCGCGAAGTCCCGCATCGATCTTGATGAGTCCTACGGTGCAACGCTGAAGGACGACTTGGGCAATGAGCACACTGTCCACCTCGCTGATCTCCTGGAGAACAATGTGGACAACCTGGTGCCCGACTTCATCCGTGAGATGTCCGGCTGGGCCGCGCTGAAGAAGCACGTCGGCGTGGGCACGCAAGCTGAGCTGGATCGCTACAAGGCGTTCGTGCTGAAGCAGAGCAAGGAGGCCGGTGACTCTGACCTGACCCGCGCTCTGGACATCACGGTCAACTCGATCCTCGGCAAGTCCACCTCGGACGCTCCGAACTCTGCGTGGACGCGCGGCTCCCGCTTGATCCGCTCGCAGAACTTCCTGACCACGATGGGCCAGGTGGGCTACACGATGCTGGAAAGCGTCGGCGGCGCGCTGGGTGCCGTGGGTTTCCGCAACGCCATCAAGGCGGCCCCTGCGGCGGCCAACATGGTCAAGAAGATGCGGATGGGCAAGTTCGACCAGGAGGAAGCGCGCTGGCTCGCAGACGTGACCGGCCTTGGCACAGACTTCGTGCGCAACCAGCCGTATCTGCGTCTCGATGCCGTGGGCGAATCCGTGTGGAACAACGACAAGGCCGTAGGTCGCGCACTCAACAAGCTAGACCGTGGCATGCAGTACGGCCAGCGCGCGATGAGCGTTGTCTCTGGCATCGCACCGATGCAGCAGTTCCTTCAGGGCTTCGCAGGTGTCGGCATCGCCGGCCGCCTGGTGCAGCTCGCCAACAAGGAGGGCCTGTCCGCAAGTATGGTTCGCCGGCTCCGTGCTGGCGGTCTCGATGCCAAGGATCAAGCCACGATCTTCGCGAAGCTCAAGGGCATGAACAGTGTCCACGACATCGCAAAGAACTGGGGCACCTGGACTGCCGATGAGAAGCGCCTGACGGCGTTGTTCGTTCAGCGCAATGCTAAGCGGACGCTCGGCGAAGGCGGCGTAGGAGATACGGTGCAGCTCATGCACTCGGCCACCGGCCGGATCTTCACGCAGTTCCGCACGTTCATGACCAACTCCTACACGGCGGTGTTGCTGCACGGCTTGCACATGCGTGACTGGCAGACGGCACAGATGTGGATGGGTTCGACGCTGTTCGCCGGTATCGGCATGGCAGCGCGCAACTACATCAACACCATCGGTGACGACACCGACAAGCGGGAGAAGCTGATGGCGTGGGACTCGCTCGCCAAGCAGGCGTTCCAGCAGTCGAGCTATTCCTCGGTGATCCCATTTATGACGGACACCATCGCGCACGACCTGGGCGTCAAGAAGGCCCTTGGCGGCGATGACACCCCTGTGTTCGCCTACGGGCGCTCTACGGGACTCGACAGTGGCGTCCAGGGCATCCCAACCCTGGCGACCGGACGTGCCCTGTGGGGCCTACCAAGGCTCGCAGTGACCGCGCTTGATCCCCACTCGAACGTCACTCAGAAGCAAGCGAAGGACGCAATGTCCCTGCTGTGGTTCCAGAACGTCACTGGCGTTCGCAATGGCCTTTCGTGGATGGCTAACCAACTCCCGAAAGACGACCCTCAATAACCTCTGGAGATGCATGACACCTCTCGCTCGCGGCTACTCCTTCGTCATGTATCTGGCGGAGGCTGGAGCCACGTACACCATCCCCCTCCCCTTCCTGCACACGGACGACGTTCGTGTGTTCGCGGGGGATGTAGGGGATGCTGTGGAACAGTCCTACACCTGGACTAGCCCCACCTCAATTCAACTGGCCGGCGCGCTTCCCGCAGGGATTCTCGTCACCATCCGCAGGTTCACTCCGCGCGACCGCACGCTTGTCGAGGTGCAGGATGGAGCACAGCTCCCCGCGAGTGACCTGAACCTCAATAGCAAGCAACTCCTCTACATCATGCAGGAGCAGATCGACTTCGGCACCTACGGGGGCCACGGTCTCCCTGGCGGCGGCTCTGGCTGGCCCGATGGCAACGGCGCACCGTCCCTGCCGATCCAGCAGATCATCGACGCCCTCATGGCCTCGCCTATCATGGCGATCCTCACTACACGCCTGGACGACATCGACAACACCGCCGAGACGCTGATGGAAGAACTCCTCCGCAGCGATCAGACCTTCGACCAACGGCGGAAGACTGAAGGACGCCTCGCGCTCGCCGAGAGCACGCTGGAGACCATTGAGGACAACTCGAAGTCTGTGGCAATGCAGATCACCGAGCTGTTCGCCAAGTTCGACGACAGCGCCGCGCAGTTCATCCAGGTCAACAAGGCCATCGCCACGGAGACCGAGGCACGCGTAACGTCCGGTACGCAGCTCAGCGCGGCCATCAAGGACAACCTGGCGCAGATCACCATTGTCTCCCAGGCGGTCGCTACGGAGGCCGACGTGCGCGCTCAGGCGATCACGAAGGTCGTGGCTGACTTCAAGCAGGCTGACGATACGGTCACCAAAGCGATCACGCAGACCCTGCAGACCTCCTACGCTACCAAGGACTACGCCCAGGCCGTGGCGTCTACTGCGGTGGAGGCGTTCTCCAATGGCAAGTACGCGCACTTGGAGCAACGCTTCGAGGCCCTGGTGGACGGCACCAACGACCCTGACGGTCAGTGGCAGGCGAACTACTCCGTCCGCATCAACGCTGGCTCGATCAACGGCGTGCCCGTCATCGCCGGTATCGGCCTCGGCGTAGACAGGAAGACCGGCAGCAGCTTCATCGTGATGGCTGATCGTTTCGGCTTCGTCTCTCCGACCTACACCTCCAACGGTGGCGTCCAGCAGATGAAGTACCCCTTCGTGATCGGCACGGTCGGCGGCGTGAGCACCGTGGGTATCCAGGGGCAGCTCATGGTCGATGGCTCGGTCACTGCAGACAAGATCAGGACGAACACTCTGTCCGCCCTATCGGCCAACATGGGCGAAGTGAATGGCGGCACGTTCCGCACGTTCCAGCTTGACGCCAACGGGGCCATCATCAACCCGCAGGAGTTCCGCTGTGAGCTGACGAACAACCCAGGAGATGCGTACCCCGTGTGGGTCGGTGCTGGCGTCAAGAACTACAACAACGCAGTCTTTGCTGTGGATCGCGCGGGCAATGCCAAGTTCGCCGGCAAGATCACCGCCAACAACATGATCGGCACACTGCAGTCCAACGCTAACGCAGTGTGGACAGGCGACATCACGGCGTCATCCAACGGCGTTGGCCCGATCATTACGCTCTCCGCTCCAGCCTTGCTAGGCGAAGTACAGCTCCCGCTGATCCATGTCGAGACGAAGATCAACAACCCATCCGGCAATCCAGCCACAGGCGGTATCTACCTCGAACGGCTCTCTGGTTCTACGTGGGTCACGGTCAAAGTCCACAACCATTTAATCGGAGGCGGTGCGACCGACTTCGATTCCCTACTGGCCTTCGACGCCCCAACGACTGGTGCCGTCCAGTACCGCGTGCGTATCGGTCTCGATCCGTACTCACAGACTAACTCGGGCAACTTCCACGGAACTGCCATCACCATCTACGCAATCGGCATGAGGTAATCATCGCAACCAACGATCCAACCGGCTACGTGTCCAACGGGACACTAGCTGCACGCATCTCCGCGCTCGTCGATAAGTGGAACGGCTACAAGAACGCACTACGCGACCTGTTGACCAAGGCGACCGGCACGGTGGACATGGAAGACGGCTTGGGTGTCATCGTGACCCTTCCAACCTTCCCGCAACTCCAGAAGTCCGTGAACATCCTCACCGACTCACTGACGGGCGCGGTGTCGCAGGCGCAGTCCATCAACTCGCAGACTGTGATCTACATGAACGCGGCCGCCAAGTCGGCAACTGACTCGGACACAGCGCGCGCTGCGGCAGTGGTCGCTAAGGATGCTTCCAAGGCTTCCGCGGATGCGTCGGCAACATCGGCGTCCAGCGCGGCAGCACAGGTTCCCCTTGCGACCGCACAGGTAACCCTTGCGAAAGGGCAAGTATCCCTCGCTACCGATCAGGTCACCGTAGCTACCGCGAAGGCCGTAGCGGCCGATACGAGCGCGAAAGCTGCTGCTGGCAGTGCAACCGCTGCTGGCACGCAGGCAACCACCGCCACAACCCAGGCCGGCATCTCCACGACCAAGGCCGGTGAGGCATCGGCAAGCGCGACGGCTGCCAACACCTCGCAGAACCTCGCGCTGAACTACGCGAACGCTGCGGTGAACGTAGAGGTCACGCCGGGGCAATACTCGGCTCGCCATTGGGCTGAGCAGGCCCGCCTGAACGTGCTGGGTTCCCTGGTATTCAAGGGCCGCTTCGATGCCAGCAAGGGCTCCCTGCCGGCTTCGCCTAACCTGGGCGACTTCTACCTGGTCAGCATTGCCGGCACGATCAGCTCCGTGAAGTACGGTGTTGGCGACATGCTGTTCTATGACGGCTCCCAGTGGGATCGCATCGACAACCAAACGGTAGTGCAGAGTGTTGCAGGCCGCACGGGTAACGTCACGATCAGCACAGGAGACGTGGGTGGACTGCAGGGTCTTCTGGATGCCAAGCAAGGCACCCTCGGTTTCAACCCAGTCCAGCAAGGAACAGGCATTGGGCAGACAACCAATACCATAAAGATCGGATGGAGTTCTGGCGCGAAATTGAAGGTCACGGTGGATTCCACCGACCTCGGCAATATCGCTACAGAGAACTGGGCCGCTGGGGTCTTCTGCCAGCCGAGCGGGAACATCAACAACGCCTACAACCTCAATGGCGTTGCAGCCTCGAACTATTTGCAGCGAACCGGCAGAGCGAACACGGCTGGTTTGCAGTTCGATTCCAGCGCTCCGCCGAACATGGCAGCTATCGACGGCTCGGGAAATAACCGGAACACCTCGCTGCAGATCGGCAATGCCGGCAATACCAGCGCATCGGCAATGATGTCTTTCATTCGCGAAGGTCAGTGCGGTGTCCACTTCGGACTCGACACCGACAACGTAATGAAGATCGGCGGCTGGTCGTTCGGAGCCACCACGGCGTACCGCATGATCCACGAGGGCGTCGCAGACTGGTATTGCACCGGCACTGTCACGGCCGGCTCGTTCGCTGTGCGTAACTCCAACAGTGCATGGATTGACGGTAACGGCAGCGGCGCTCAGATGAACGGAACTTGGTACAGGAGAGGTGAACAGCAACATATATGGGCAAACAGCGCTGGCTGGGTCAGGGCGCCTCGGACATTCGTACAGAGCGCTGATCCCGGTTCTGCTGCTGGCGAAGGCGACCTGTGGATATGGTGACCTATGACCTTCGCTCGTAGATCAGGCGGCGACTGGGCAACCCCTGGAACCTGCAAGCGTTACACGAACGGCGCGTGGGCGGACGTGGCAAACATCTACCGTCGCCAAGGTGGCGGCTGGGTGCTCGCCTGGAAAGCCTACAAGAACGTCACCGGAACTATCACGCCAGCCGCCGCGAACGGGAGTGCCAGCGGCGCACCGATTAGCGGGAATGTGGTCACTATCCCGGTCACGGCGCAAGGTGCTAACGGCAACGGCAGCTATACCTATGCGTGGTCGGTGTCGAATGTGAGCAGCGGTGCCGCTCCGAATATCGCAACCCCCAACAGCGCATCGACAACCTTCAGCCGAGTCGTCAACGGCAACGACGGAAACGTGACGTTCACCGCCAACTGCACGATCTCTGATGGGCAGTCCTCTGTCGTCGTCAGCGTGCCCGGTCGTCTCTCATACGCAAACAGGAACTAAGCATGGACATTGAACTTCAGAACCGTCTAATCGACGCAAAGGTATCCGGCGCAACTAGCATGTTCGGTCAACTCCTGCTTGAGTGTGGGGACATCGTGGAGAAGGAAGCTCTCAGCCTTCTCTCCACAGTGGGCGAGGGTCGCTTCGACATGGATGCAGGCCAGCTCGACGAGGCTACGCGACTACTGCGGCTGATCGACAGGGACACTAAACCCGCGATCACCACTGTAGTCGAGAGCGCAACTCGCCGGCTCGCCGAGCTGACCATCGCGGTATCCTCCGCATCCCCTCTGTCACCTGCTGCGTTCACTGCGGCCGTGCGGATGGCCGAGCGGTTCCCCGAGATGGCCCCGATGGTCGATGCGATCCAGCAGGACGCTATGGAGGCCGCGAGGGTGCAGGTGTCGCTATGGCGCACGCACGAGCCTGCAGTGCTCTCGGACAACCTGCCGGTGTTGCTGCGGCTCTCGACCGATCGCTCCCGCGTGGAGACCAGCAAGGGCCAGAACGTGCCCGTGTCGGTATGCGAGCGCATCTGGCGTCTGTCGAACCTCGCTCAGAAGCTTGGGCGTGCGCTGACCGAGGACGAATACCTCAACGAAGGCGGCGCTGCTGTCGGCTCCTTCTCGCTCGTCCAGGTGGACGCATGCGGCTCTATCACTGTGAGCTGTCACCGCCTGAGCATCGACGAGATCAACAAGATTGCCGACGACCTCGGCTTCACTCCCACTTAAAAACCACAATGGATAACGACACGAAACTACTCGCCTCCTTGGGCGTTACCGGGGCCATCATCGGCCTCGGTAAAACCCTTGCTTCTACCGATCCTGCCAACTGGAAGATCGCACTCGCACGTTGCATCACCACGGCTGGTCTCAGCATGAGCGCAGCTTTCGCTGTCGTCATCTTCCCCACGCTCTCCTTCCCGGCCCATGTGGGTCTCGCGGCGGCCCTGGCTTCCCTCGGCACTACCGCGCTGGAGAGCTTGTTCTCTCGCTTCCTAGGAGGTTCTGGTGGCAGCAAGTAAAGAATCACTCGAACGCCTGCACACGGCGGTCGTGGACAAACTGACGGAAAGCATTGACGCGATCCCGGCTGGCGAAAAGGGCCTCGCTGCGATCCTCAATGTGGCCCGGCAGATGCTCAAGGACGAAGGGATCGAATCTGTCCCCGTCCCTGGCAGTGCGACCGGCAAGCTGGCCGACAAGCTCAAAGAGTTTCCCTTCGACCCAACCACTGATCGGAGTCATTGAGCGAGCCGCATCCCTTCGAGGACTTCCGTAACTTTGTCTTCCACATCTGGCAGCAGCTCGGCCTTCCGGCGCCTACTCCTGTCCAGTACGACATCGCTGCATATCTGCAGTACGGCCCTCGCCGTCGCGTCATCGAAGCCTTCCGAGGCATCGGGAAATCCTGGATCACCGCAGCGTATGTCTGCTGGCTCCTGTGGCGCGACCCGCAGCACAAGATACTCGTCGTCTCAGCATCTAAGGATCGCTCTGACGCGTTCTCGATCTTCACCAAGCGTCTGATCGAGACTATCCCCGAACTGGCTCACCTGAAGCCACGCGGCGACCAGCGCAACTCGAACCTCGCGTTTGATGTCGGCCCCGCGAAACCCGACCAGTCCCCTTCCGTGAAGTCGGTGGGCATCACTGGTCAGCTCACCGGCTCCCGCGCTGACACGATCATTGCGGATGACGTAGAGGTCGTGAAGAACTCAGCTACCGTCGCGCAACGCGAGAAGCTGGGCGAACTCATCAAGGAGTTCGACGCGATCCTGAAGCCGCTCGATCACGCGGAGATCGTCTACCTGGGCACGCCGCAGACCGAGGAGTCCATCTACAACCAGCTCCCCGCGCGTGGCTACGAAATCCGTATCTGGCCGGCCCGGTATCCGAAGGATCAGAAGCACTACTCGCAATACAACGGACGGCTCGCGCCGTTCATCGCCGAGGCGTTCGAGAGGAACCCTGGCATCGCATGGACTCCTGTAGAACCCACGCGGTTCCATGAGGAAGACTTGCTGCGCCGTGAGGCGTCCTACGGTCGTGGCGGCTTCCTGCTCCAGTTCATGCTCGACACCACGTTGTCCGATCAGGAGCGTTACCCGCTAAAGCTTGCCGACCTCATCGTCATGGACGTTGATCGAGAAGCTGCTCCTGTAAGAGTCATGTGGGCCAGCGGCAAAGAACAGGTGATCGACGACATCCCGTCAGTCGGATTCACTGGTGATCGGCTGCACCGCCCTATGTATCTCTCCAAGGATGTCGAGGAGTACACCGGCTCGGTAATGTCCGTTGACCCATCCGGTCGTGGCGGCGACGAGACCGGCTACAGCGTTACCAAAATGCTGCGCGGCATGGTCTATCTCCGCCGAGCCGGTGGCCTCAAAGGAGGGTATGACGACGCCGTTCTGGAGGGCATCGCCCATATCGCTCGCGCTGAGAAGGTGAAGCTCATCCTGGTCGAAGGCAACTTCGGCGACGGCATGTTCATCAAGCTCTTGGAGCCTGTGCTGCGGCGTATCTATCCCTGCACCGTCGAGGAGACGCATAGCTCGGGACAGAAAGAGCGCCGCATCATCGACACGCTGGAGCCAGTGCTTAACCAGCATCGCCTCATCGTTGACGCCGCGCTCATGCGCGCCGATCAAAAGGATGAACCGAAGTTCCAACTGTTCCACCAACTTAGCCGTATCACGCGTGACCGTGGTGCCCTCCGACACGACGACAGGCTCGATGCGCTGGCGATGGCGGTCGCCTACTGGACGCAATACCTCGACCGCGACGTGACGAACGAGGAGGAGAAGCGTCTCGAAGAACTGATGGAGCTTGAGTACGCGAAGTTCGCTGAGTCTGTCATCGGGCATAAGCCGTCTCGTCCTAATTTCTTTGACAACTATTGAGGCGACGGGCTGCCAAGGACGGCACCTGCAGAATGGCCCTCTGGCAAAGCGAATCCAGGGAAGACCGCTTCAATGCTCACAAGAGTTCGATAGATTCTTTCCAGCTCCTTTGATGCCGGGAGCATGTCGTCGTTGATTTTGCTGCTAATCATTTGCCAGTCCACAGGCTGACCGTTAGTAGTGCGCTTGTGGACCATGTGCAGGTAGACATTCGCTGTTCCGACCAGCACTAACACCTGTTTGTCTATCTCGTCTGCAGCCTGTTTGGGGAGATAAATGCGGTTCCCATAGAAATAAGTCCTGAAGTTATTGAGCGCATCGACTACCTCTGGAAGGCCTTCCTCATCCGTTGGACCGCCGCTTATCCCTTTGGTCAAGTCCGTGTATCGAATCACTTCCTGAGTAAACCGCGAGAGGAGGACAAGCGACTGAGTGACGACCTCCAGCGCCTTCTCGTGCAATCGCGGATAAACAGTTTGATGCTCGAACGCCTGTCTCCCCAACGCGGCATTGAAGAGAGCGACGCGCTTCGTTTCATTTCTGTCTAGCAGCCACTTCACGACCAACAGAAACAAGCCGTTTGTCAGCAAATTACCTAACAACGTCCATCCATTCATAGTCTTCCCCCTTCCCCCCTTGGAGTATCCATAGCCTATCAAATCACTCCCCGCCTGGAAGACTTCATCATCGAAGTCGAAGGCGAGCGGCTTGTCGCGTATCCCGACACAAACGGCACCCTGACTATCGGTGTCGGCCACACCGGCCCGGATGTAACCAAGGGTCTCCGCATCACCCCTGAGCGCTCCCGTGCGCTCCTCCAGGCCGATCTTCTGACCGCCGTGACCTGCGTGAACCGCTACGTCCGCGTGGCTCTCACAGAGGCTCAGTGGATCGTCCTGGTGTCCTTCGTGTTCAACGAGGGACGCACTGCTTTCGTGACCTCCACCCTGCTCCGCCTGCTCAATGCCGGCGACTACGCAGCAGTCCCTGGACAGCTTGTGAAGTGGAACAAAGAAACCATCAACGGCGTTCTCGTCGTCAACAACGGTCTCGCGAATCGTCGTGCTGCCGAAATCAAACTCTGGAATAGCAAATGAAAGCTCTGACTCAATTCCTCGCCGATCACTCTTGGGCCTGGGTAATCTTCAAGTTCACCGTCCTGCCCGTGGTGGCCGTCTACGAAATCTGCAAGGATCGCCTGCCGGCCATCGTCGCTGAGTACCACAAGGACGTGCTGCAGATCGACGCCGACCTGGCCGCCTATCGCGCGTCTAAAACTTGAAGGCGGTCGCGCGCACTAGCCGCCAAACTCGCGCTTAGTGAGAAAACCCACCTAATTGGCCAAATAGGGGCTAGTGTGTCTATTGGGGAACTTACGTGGCGCTGGAGCGCTTGTGACATGGAAAAGCTCTGCGTGCTTATAGTTGAAGATCATCCAGCTGTGCGAGATTCAATCGAGTGGGTAGTCGAGCAATGGCCCGACGTAGAAATTCTTTCAGCCGAAAACTTCATCAGTGCTGCAATCTGGATCAATACTACCCCGAGGATCGACCTGCTTCTGGCGGACGTCAATCTCCCTGGTCAAATGGGCGGGGTAGAGATTGCAGAATTGGCTCTACTCACGTATCCATCGATAGCGATCGTTTTGTTTTCTGCAGACGACGTTTCAGAGATCGA
Source organism: Rhodanobacter sp. ANJX3 (assembly GCF_014200755.1). GTDB lineage: Bacteria > Pseudomonadota > Gammaproteobacteria > Xanthomonadales > Rhodanobacteraceae > Rhodanobacter. The sequence continues at coordinate 834,496 of NZ_JACHCM010000001.1, forward strand.
AGGTATGCACCCTGCCTACGAGTTTGTTCGTAAGCCGTTTGGTGTCGAACAGTTAACTAGACATATCGACAACGCGTTCTTGAAACTGCAGGCGGATTCAGAGCTTGCGCTCTCAAAAGCAATGCTGGCGTAGGCCAGGGTGCCAAGCTCCCTAGCAAGAACGCCACACTAGCCATGAGCGTCGGCTGTGGGACAGCACATAACTCTAAGAGCTTCGTTTGAAGACTAACGACCGTGCGTCGATGTAAAGCGATTTCATATAGCCGTCCAGCGCGCGTGGAGGCCCAATGCCCGCTCAGGCACTTTGATATTAGTCCAAGAGACTCCAAGGTCTCGTAAAGAGTCTTGTCGTGCATTCGGTTGTTCACCCACGACAGATGTCTTTCAACACTTCCGCTTCAAGTTTCGTCAAGGCCATGACTCCGCTCCGGTCAAAAATGGTCACGCTGCGCTAAGCGCGCGGCGATTGTAAGAGCGAGTTTGTCGAGGTATCGTCAAGGACGATTAAGGCTCTAACCATCGCACGGTGCAATGTCTTGATTAGGATTAATCCCGTGCGTTACCAGGATCGCGTCGATCCGCTCCTGAGCCCAGTCGCGCTCGTGCGGTCCCACGTTCTCGGTAATGTCGTCCGCCTCGCTGGCGAACAGACACCAGAATGTGTCGTTGTGCCCGTGCTCCAAGAACCAGAAGCTCGTGTGTCTGTCTAGCACTTTCAGCTTGTCTTTGATCTGCTGTCTTGTAAGGAACGCTGCCATCTCTGCTCTCCTCTTTTGGGGACTGTGAGTGCCCGTCTGTGATCGCTGGATCAAAGAGGACAATCACCCCTTCCCACCCCTGCAAGTTCTTGCGTATCATACCAAGGAAGGCACTGCCAGGGTCTGATGAAGGAGATCACCCCCTCCTCTCCTGATGACTCTAGTGGTGCTCCTTATGTACTCATTAGGTGCTCTTGCTCTCCTCCTTCTCCTCTCTGCTCCTATGCTAGTGGTTTTACTATTACCCTTTTAGATTCATGGAGTTACAGATGTACCGTCTGCTGCCCCTTTTGGCCCTCCTGGCCCTCGCTGGATGCACCACCTCGATGCCCAAGCAGCAGGCGCGTGTGGATGCCAAGCTGATCGGCCAGCCCTACTCGACCGCTACGGCGCGCATGGGCAAGCCCGACATCAACCAGCCGTTCCCTGATGGCGTCCGTCGTCTCCAGCGGTTCTCCCTCAGCTCCTCGATCCGTGTGCTCCCCTCGGTAACCACCTCGACCTACCACGGCACCATCGGCCTCACGCCGGTCAGCGGGACAGTGCGGAGTGTCTCCTATGAGGATGGCTACGCGCGCACCGCCTACTGTGATCTGTCCATCGTCACTGACCGCTCCCAAACGATCATCGCCACGACGCTCCTGGGCGATGCTGACGAGTGCGGTCCTGCTCTCACGAAGGTGCTCTGATGGTCCCTGCGGGGGCCTGAAATGTTAGGCAGAGATTTTCGTTGGGGTATCAATGCTGAAGGATCGCACGCGCGCCCCCGTGCCCGCGTCAATGATCGCGCGCCTCGCGTCGTGACGTGAAGAACCACACGCGCACTGTGCTTCATTCTCGGCACCTGATGGCACCTCGGCCGGCACCTGATGCCCCTAGATGGCCCTGCTACGCCATCCGCACGCCCTCCTGTATCCGATGCGCTATCCCTAGCGGCCCGCCTGATGCCCTGATGTGCCCCTGATGAGCCTGCTAGGCCACGGCATGCGCCGCAATGTGCGCTTGCTTGTCTGTTCTCATCTGTAGTTTTGCCCAACGCCCTGCCCGCACGGCTCATGCTGTGCACTTGCTGTGCCCTTGCTGTGCCTGCACGGCTCATGGCCTGCCCTGATGTACCCCTGAAGACTCCGCACGGCTCACGCTGCAGCACGCACGGCCCTAGCTGTGCCCTTGCTGTGCCCTGATGACTCCGCACGGCCTGATGTGGCTATCTGTTTTTTTTGCGATTGCCTAAAATCAAGTCTTGACACAAAGGAATTTGATGGTAACGTAGTCATCAAGCCACGGCATGAAGCCACCGGCCCGCACCGCATCCAACGCGCTGCGCAGTGAAGGAGCACAGGGCACCACGGGCTTCCCTAGGGATAACGCGGAGCGGCAAGGGAAACGAAGGCATCCGGCAACGGCGCTGCTAAGTGGATCGAACCGCGAATGACGGCATACCGTCGCCCTGCTAGGCACTGATAAAGGGAACTTGCTGCAACGTAATACTTGACACACCGCAAGCCTTGATTTAAGATTCGCTCCACGGTCAAGGCAACACCGACCGACATCTGACACCAGCTATTCACGACCCAGCGGCGCTACCAAGCGTGCCTGATGGCGATGCTCTGAGACACATGAGTGCCTCACACAGTGCCCTTTCGATCCTGAGAGGGCACTTCCTGACTCACTCACTGGAGAACGCGATGGATAGCGAAACACGCTTCAAGGGCCGTAGAAGACAACGCCACGGCAGCAGGTTAACCAAGGGGAACGCAATGCTGGATCACGAATGTAGCAAGCCCGTGCATGAGCTGAAGGGTGAGTACGTCAAGCACAAGGAGACAGCGCGCAAGGTCTACATGGTCGAGTGCTACCGCTCCGACATGAAGCGCTGGCAACTGGTAGACGCGGAGGATGCGAACCGCTGGCTGTACGTCAAGCCTGGAACTGTCCTGTTCGCTGGGTTCACTTACTAGGCACAAGCGCAGCCCCTTCGATTCTGAGGGGGCTTCACTGGTTCCTATTCACTGGAGAGCGCAATGCGCAACTACATGGAGGCGCTACAGCACGGTCACCCGATGGCTGCGGCGCGCATGGTGAGGCGGGAGAGGTATGCATGGCCGGGAGGCTATGCGCTGGCGCTGGTTACCACTGACGGCGGCGTGCTGTGCCCGGATTGCGTCCGGGATCAGTGGGCGAGCGTGTCGTGGTCGCACCGCGTCGGCTGTAGTGACGGCTTCCGGCCGGCTGCGGTGACTGCGGAGTGCGATACCGATGAGGGGGTCACTTGTGACCACTGCAGCCGCGTCATTTTCGAGGGGTTCTCTGATGAGGATTGACCGCAACCCGTACCCGTTCCACACCCGCCAACCGCAGCGGCCCGCCGTGTCCATCGGATACCAGCCGGCACCTGCTAGGCCCCTGCACGGGAAGCGCCGCGCACTGGCGGGCACGGTGGGTTACCTATTCGCCGTGACCGTGGCCGCTAAGGCACTACTCGGCTTCTTTGCGCCTTAACGCTTGACTTATCGGGAGACTTGACTATGGCACGGATATACGTGGCATCCCTGAGCGACTACAACGCGGGGCTTTTGTTGGGCGAGTGGATCGACCTTGACGGCAAGGATGCCGACGACGTGCAAGGGGAGATCGCGGCCATGCTGCGGACTTCAAAGCATCCGAACGTTTCCGTGGCGTGCCCCATCTGCGAGGGCACGAAGGAGCACCACCATCCGCTGACCGACCTGCACAACTACGCGTCTGTGGTCCCTTGTCTTTACTGCAAGGGAACCGGCAAGGTTCCAAGCGCGGAGGAGTGGTCGATTCACGACTATGACGATTGCCCGGACATGGGCGAGAACCCGTCGCTGGAAGACCTGTGCGAACAGGTGCGCTTGGTTGAGGAGCACGGGGACGCGTGGCGGGCCTACATCGAGTGGCGTCACGTCAATGACGTGAGCGAATCCGACTTTGAAGACTGCCGTGCCGGGGAGGCCGACAGCGAAGAAGACTGGATCGACAACTTCCTAGAGGAGACGGGGGTGCTGGATGAGATGCCCGAGAACCTGCGGAGCTACTTCGATTCATCGCGCTACCTGCGCGACATGGAGCTAAACGGCGACGTGTCGTTCGAGTACGTCAACGGCACCACTTACGCCTTTTGGAACCACTGATGAAACCGACTGAAACCACTGCCGCGCTAATCGAGGCGCGCAACCAGCTCATCGCGCTGAACCTCGATGTCCTGTTCCTTTCGGGCATCGACGTGGCGCTCTACAGCTACACCGAGGGGAAGCGGGAGCACCTGCGGCGCGTGACTCTGCACGCTGAAGACTTCGCGCCGGTCAAGGAGGCGCTGCAGGAGTGCGTGCGGCTCGCTATCGAGCGGCGCAAGGATTCGCTGCGGCGCGATCTGGCGGACATCGACGCGAAGAAGTGAGGCATAGCCACGATAGGCACGAACGACGGCGATTAGGATCAAATTTGGCTGTTGGAATCAGGCGATAGAAATCCGCGGCAGGTATTTAGAGGACGGCCGCTCTTCAGCACCTCTCGCTAAGGCTTCCTTGACCTCATGAGGCGGAATGGGCTTCACAAGACAGAGGACATCTAGCTTTGCCTTCACGCGCAGATAAAGCTCGTCGTCGAGCTTCATGCGGCCTGCGCGCACTTCTCGTTCCATGATCTTCCGAAGCACACAATCGTTGACCATTCCAGACAAGGTTGATGCCTCACTCACGAGGAGGCAGTGGTACTCTGTCCGGTGAAGGGATTTAAGCAACCGAAGCTCTTGGAACGTGCCTGCTTGACCTTCCAAATGTCGACTGAGCTCGAATCGCATGCCCAGGAGTTCCTCTCTGCGCTCTATCGACTGCGCTCGGGCATATTCGGCCCTGATCCAATTACGGACCTTCTGCGCGACGGAATATAGGTCGTCACTTTGACGTACGTCACACATAAGGGCTCCACACCATATGGTTGACAGAAATGAGGGGAATGTAGTTTTACCTGGGCCTTAATGGAATTGTGTGAATTTGATCGTAAAGTTACGTTTAGTGCGCGGACTCGGCAGGATCTGAAGCCTTTAGGCTATCGTCCACCCACTGCTTACCCCAGGCTTGTGCGTACTCGACGGCGGCCTTCTTTGATATGAGAGTGAGGTCGCCGGGAGTATCGGCCACGACGACATCGTGTGGCCCGCTGTAATTCACAACGGCCGCTGATGCACTCCAGCCGCCGCACTGCATCTGACAGGGCACGCAGATCAGTAGGAAACCTCGATAGCAGAAGGTCTCTTCGTCGCGCTCTTGCATACCGGCAGCTCCGAATAGTTGCCCGCCTCATCGACTGGCGCCGAGGGGTGACTACAGCCGTCTGACTCAGCGGGCAGGCCGACAGCATACCCCTCTCTTTCACTCAATCAAGTCAGCCTGCACCACGCTGAGGCGTAGGTGTGAGCGAAGGAAACTCAATGAAGAATCGAACACACTACCCGACCCCCTTAATCGCCCTAATGGTCGCCCTGGCCCTAGGGGGCTTCGCGGTATCCATCACGCAGTCGAGGGCCGTCGCTGCTGCCTTTGTCCTTCTCTACGTCGCGGTCTTCGCCGGCTGGCTGGTGATGACGTTGCGAAACAGGAGCTAAACGATGAGTCCCTTTTCAGTGTGGGAGAGATTTAATTCTCTCCTTGATACGACGCAGGGCGTCACGCCGGATGAAGTGATCGCAAGGACTTGCGGCACCACAGCATCGGATGACGACGAAATGTGACGCTGAACGCGTCTTGCGTGAAAAACCCGTGATGCCACAATCTATCGAACGATCAAGGTCTGACTAGGAAGCCGAAACATGCTCCACCATATCCCCGCCGTTACGCTGCAACTCATTGAACTGTCGAGAGGTTTCCAGTTCTACTTTGAACGTCCCACCCCGTTGAGCATAGTCATTGCCTTCGGTATCGCAAGGCTCTACATTTCGTGGGAGCCAGTACCTCCAATCAGGATTCCCGATGACACACCTCACGCCAACGGATGCATCGCGCATCATGTTCGCGCTGCTCCAGAAGATACGACGGGACGTAGAGGGAGGCTCGAAGTTTACGCTTGCCAACGCCTCGACTTTGTTCGCAGCCCTGAAGAACCCCGGCGCGCTGCAAACTGACATCTATCGAGAGGTGGGCGGCGTGAAAGACTCCGCCATCTCTCGCCAGTTCGATCTACTTGAGGGCCGAAGCCGTCTAACACCGGACGCGCCCTCCACGGGTCTCATCACGCGCGAGCGTAGTGGAGCCAGCCGCACGAACAACGCCATTGTGCTGACCCCGGAGGGCGAGAAGTTCGCCGCCGAGTTCGCTGAACTATTCAATCGTCTGCTGGACGCCCGCACGTAGCCCGCGCCGCACGATCAAATCCTGTCACCTCTTAACCCGCCCATGTGGCGGGTTTTTTTATGGGAGAAACCCTGATGTCGCTGGAACTCAAAGGCACGCTGAAAGCCGGTCAAGCTGACCGCCGCTACTACATGATCCGCGTCCAGGTGGACGGCCGACGCGAGGTAATGTCCTCTGGCACTCGCGACCGCACGGCCGCGCTGGTGAAGGAGCAGGCCATCGTCAACGCGCTCAGGGCGCATCCGAACATCCCGAAGGCGGACTTGATCGCCATGACTCGCGGTGACTCCTCCGCGATGCACAGGGCAGCTCTGAAGCAGTCCAACGGGATCACGCTGCACGACGCGTTTGCACGCTGCTTCGCTGACCCGGAAGTGTGGCGCAACATCAAGGCACGGAAAGGGTACGAGTCGCTGTGCAAGGAGATCGAGCTTCACTTCGGCGCAGACCGCCCGCTGCAATCCATCAAGCTGAAGGAGTGCAAGGACTTCGGGACGAAGCTGCTGGACAGCGGCGCGGCCCCGAGCACGGTGAATAAGCGACTGGCCTGTCTCTCCAAGGTGTTCAACGTCTTCCGGCACGCTGAGGACGGCTACCCGAACCTCCCTGTGCTCACGATGCTCTCCGACAAGAACCCACGGACGTACAGCGCGAGCCTGCGGGACGAGGAGGCGCTGTTTGCGGCCGTCGCGAGTCTCGATGAGGCCCGTGTAGGCCCCAAGGGTGGCCCACCGCGTAAGAAGGACGCCTACAAGTACCTGCGGCTGTTCAAGGTGCTTGTGGAGACCGGCATGCGTCTCGGTGAGGGCCTGCGGATTCGCTGGGAGGACATCGTGGTGGACACGGCGGACGGGACTTGGCTCATCAAGGCTCACCGCCGCGAGGAGCTGAAGAACAAGAAGGCGAAGACGGTGCCGGTTACGGGCATGGCGCGCGAAGTGCTGCAGGAGATGCTGGCCCTGCCCGCCGCCGAGAAGCATCGAGTCGGCCCCTTCGGCGATCTGCGGAAACGTCGGGCGCAGCACATCTGGACGGCGGCTAAGAAGATGGCCGGGATCACGAACAAGGAGTGCGTCATCCACGCCCTGCGCCACACGCTCGCTACGCGTCTCCTGAAGGCGACGGGGAACCTGGTGTTGGTTAGCACCTGGCTGGGCCACACAACGACGCAGACGACGAGTGACACCTATGCCCACGTCGAGTCGGACAGCCTCATAGAAGGCGCTGCGGCACTCACGAAGCTCCGTGGCACCTTATCTGATTCCCTTCAAGCCTCCCGAGACAGGGATAGCGCACCGGAAATCAACTCTTGACACATCGGGCGGTCTAACTGCCTGATTTAACAACGATTGGCTTGGTGCGAGAGGGGGGACTCGAACCCCCACGATGATTAGTCGCCAGAACCTAAATCTGGTGCGTCTACCAATTCCGCCACTCTCGCGCGCCAACCACGGAAAACTCGCGCAACCACAGGAATGCCAAGCCTATTTCTCCGCCAATCGCCGCTGAGAATTAGCCCCACCCCGCCTTTGCCGCGCTCGTCTAAGTCGATGATTCCCTTATACGAAAGCGCTCCATTTTACGGTTCCACGACACCGCAGCACAAGCCGCCTATTCAAGCCGATGGCGCGACACCGGCGCTTTACTTCTCTCCAAGAAAAAAGGGACCTGCGCAAGCGCAAGTCCCTTTCGAATTGGTGGGCCGTGAAGGATTCGAACCTTCGACCAATTGATTAAGAGTCAACTGCTCTACCAACTGAGCTAACGGCCCGATGAAACTGGGCTTTGAAACTGGGGTGGATGATGGGATTCGAACCCACGACAACCGGAATCACAATCCGGGACTCTAACCAGCTGAGCTACACCCACCATAAATCTTGAAACTGGTGCGCCCGACAGGACTCGAACCTGCAACCGTCGGCTTAGAAGGCCGATGCTCTATCCGGTTGAGCTACAGGCGCAGTCACTACCAGAAGAACGCGTTGCTGGTCGGGGCAGAGGGATTCGAACCCCCGACTTTTGCGTCCCAAACGCAACGCTCTACCAGACTGAGCTATACCCCGCAACGATCGATCGAAGATTTCAACTCATCGAAGCCTTCAAATGTTACGGGTGACACCGCGATCCGTCAATCCGTATCGAAGCACGCACCTTGTATCTATACCTAATATCTCTACGAGAAAACCGCTTCCCGTAAAAACAAAACGGGGTGCAAGCACCCCGCCTCGCCGTGTAAATGGTGCGCCCGGAGAGATTCGAACTCCCGACCACCTAGTTCGTAGCCAGGTACTCTATCCAACTGAGCTACGGGCGCACTGAAAACGTCTGACTGCTGCAACAATGTTTGGGCATCGATGCGGCGAACCAAGAAGCGGAATTATTCAGACTCCGCACCCATGCGTCAACACTTTTCGTCAAAAAATTTCATTTAGGCGACATCATCAAAGGCCGAAGTTACGCTGCGATGGCGTTTTGCGCGGCATGCAGCTTGATGGATGGCTAGGGTCAGCGTGTGGAACGGCGAAAAACAGAAAGGCGACACGATGGCCGCCTTTCTATCAACCGCTTTCGAATATGCGCGAAGCGCTTTCGTACCCAGCAAGAAAGCTTCGGCCTCGCCCAGCCTTAGAAGCCAGAACGATTTTGCGCGGCCGGATCGCCCACCTTGCCGATGGGCTGCCCCGCGTCGCTTTTCGGCGGCGGTGGCGGTGGCGTGCTGCTGGTCGGCGGATTCTTGGTCCAGTCGGCAGGCGGACCGGGCTCACGCCCTGCCATGATGTCGTTGATCTGATGCGCGTCGATGGTTTCGTACTGCAGCAACAGCTCGGCCATGATGTGCAGCTTGTCCATATTGGCGGTCAACAGCTCCTTGGTGCGCGCGTAAGCGCGATCGAGGATGCCGCGCACCACTTCGTCGATCTTGCTTGCCGTCTCGTTGGAGATGCTCTTGTGCTGCGTCACCGAGCGGCCGAGAAACACCTCGTCCTCGTCTTCGCCATACGTGACTGGACCCAGCTCGTCGGACAGGCCCCACTTGGTCGCCATGTTGCGCGCCATCTTGGTCGCCCGCTCGATGTCGTTGGACGCACCCGTGGTCACCTTGTCGGCACCGAAGATCAGCTCCTCAGCCACACGACCGCCGTAGAGCGAGCAAAGCTGCGACTGGATGGCGACGCGATTGATGCTGTACTTGTCACCCTCCGGCAAGTACATGGTGACACCCAGCGCACGGCCGCGCGGGATGATGGTCACCTTGTAAACCGGGTCGTGCTCCGGCACCAGACGGCCGATGATGGCGTGGCCCGACTCGTGATATGCCGTGAGCTTGCGCTCGTCCTCGCTCATTGCCATCGAGCGGCGCTCGGAGCCCATCAGGATTTTGTCGCGCGCCTTGTCCAGATGAACCATGCGCACTTCGCGGGCGTTCTCGCGCGCCGCAAACAGCGCCGCCTCGTTGACCAGGTTGGCCAGGTCGGCGCCGGAGAAACCCGGCGTGCCGCGCGCGATTGTCATGGCATTGACGTCGCTCGCTGTCGGCACCTTGCGCATATGCACTTTCAGAATCTGCTCGCGGCCACGCACGTCCGGCAGACCCACGACGACCTGACGATCGAAACGGCCCGGACGAAGCAATGCCGGATCGAGCACATCGGGTCGATTCGTTGCGGCAATGACGATGATGCCTTCGGTGCCTTCGAAACCATCCATCTCGACCAGCAGCTGGTTCAATGTCTGCTCACGCTCATCGTGACCGCCGCCGAGCCCAGCGCCGCGATGGCGGCCGACCGCGTCGATTTCGTCGATGAAGATGATGCAGGGCGCGTGCTTCTTGGCCTGCTCGAACATGTCGCGCACGCGGCTGGCGCCGACGCCGACGAACATTTCGACGAAGTCGGAACCGGAGATCGCGAAAAACGGCACCTTGGCTTCGCCGGCGATCGCCTTGGCCAGCAGAGTCTTGCCGGTGCCGGGCGGGCCCACCATCAGCACGCCGCGGGGAATCTTGCCGCCCAGCTTCTGGAAGCGACCCGGGTCGCGCAAGAACTCGACCAGCTCGCCCACTTCTTCCTTGGCTTCGTCGCAACCGGCGACGTCGCTGAAATTGACCTTGATCTGATCCTCGCCTTGCAGCTTGGCGCGCGAGCGGCCAAAGCTCATGGCGCCCCGACCGCCGCCGCCTGACTGCATCTGGCGCATGAACCAGATGAACACGCCGACGATCAGCAGCACGGGCAGCCAGCTGATCAGCAGTCCGATCAGCGAGAAGCCTTCCGACGGATCCTGGCGAACTTCCACGCCCTTGTCCTGCATCTGCTTCACCACCTCATTGGTGGAGATGCCGAGCACGGGGGCGACCGTATGGAAAGTGCTGCCGTCTTTCAGCTTGCCGCTGATGGTGGCCGGTTGGTCGGCGCTGATGACGGCCGTCGACACGTTGCCGTTGTCGACGCTCTGCACGAAGGCGCTGTAAGGCAGATCGGAAGAGGAGGATCCGTGCGGATTGAAGCTCTGGAACACGGCGAACAGAACCGCCGCGATGATGACCCAGAGCAATACGTTTTTAGCTGTCTCATTCATTCGCGTTTCTCGCCCGGTTGCACCGAAGAAGGCTTTCTGCCTGTTGCCAGTGCGTACACCTCACGCGAACGGGCGCGTGAGGCCTTTGGTTTACGCATAGTCACGCGGGTGAAGTCCGCGCGCAAGCTGCGCAAGTAATTGTCAAAACCGGCCCCCTGAAACAACTTGATCAGGAACGAACCGCCGGGCTTGAGCCACTGTCGACTGAAGTCCAGCGCCAGCTCGGCCAGATCCATGGCACGGATCTGGTCGGCGAGCGCCACACCACTCATATTGGGGGCCATATCGGACAGCACAAGATCCAGCTTCTGACCGTTTAGTCGGCCCTCCAGCTCACGCAAGACCGACTCCTCGCGGAAATCGCCCTGCAGGAAATCCACACCGGCGATGCTTTGCATCGGCAAAATATCCAGCGCCACCACGGTGCCAGTATCGCCCATCCGCTGGCGCACCAGTTGGGACCAACTGCCCGGCGCCGCGCCCAGATCGACCACGTGAATACCGGGCTTGAGCAGACGATCGCGTTCGATCAGCTCCTCGAGCTTGTAGACCGCGCGCGAACGCAGGCCCTCGGCCTGGGCCTTTTTGACGTAGACGTCGTTGAAGTGTTCGCGCAGCCATACGGCACTGCTTTTGCTGCGGGTCATGGTCGGAGACAGCCAAAAAAGAGGAATTGCTGAAACGCCGAGAAAACACGCGCTGACGGCAGGAACAGTACTGAAGATCGTCCATCGCCTGTGACGGCCGAATGTTTTTCGACGTGCGGCTTGTAGACGCATGATACCCTTAGATGTCGAATGACAGCGAATTGAGTACGTACGACATGGCCCTTTCCTCCTCGCAGGTCCGTTACCTGCGCAGCCTCGCCCACGATTTGAGCCCGGTGATCCTGCTCGGCAACAAGGGCGCCAGCGACGCGGTCGTCAAAGAGCTCGGCCTGGCACTGAATCAGCACGAACTGGTCAAGGTCAAGCTGTCCGGCGGCGACAAGGAAGAGCGCGAGGCCCAGATCGAGACCCTGAGTGTGGGTACCGAGGCCGAAATCATCCACAAGATCGGCCACGTCGTGGTGCTTTTCCGGCGCAATATCGACGAACCAAAGATCGCCCTGCCGCGCTGATGGACCTGTCACTCGATCAAACCGATGGCTATCTGCTGGTGCGCCGCGTGGGCGCACAGAGCATCACGTTGCTTGATCGTGAACTGAGTTGCAGCTTCCTGCTGGCGCCGGATCAGGCGATCGAAAACTGGACGGTGGATGCCGCCAGCCAGCTGGGTGCCGACCATGTCGAGGCCATGCTGGCATTGCAGCCGGAGCTGGTGATTCTGGGTACCGGCCTTCGGCAGACATTCCCTTCGGCGGCCTTTATGGCCGGATTCCTGCGCCGGAACATCGGCATCGAAGTGATGGATAACGCCGCCGCGGCACGCACCTACAACTTGCTCGCCGGCGAGGGGCGACGGGTGATTGCCGGATTCATCCTGCCGACCCCGTCACTGCCGTCGAGCTAACTTTCCGGTTTTCAATGCGGCGGCAGGTAGCCGAGAGGATCGACCGGGTTGCCATCCTTGCGAATCTGGAATTCCAGTTCATTGCGCGCGGCGCCGGTAGAACCCATTTCGGCGATCTGCTGGCCGGCCGTCACGCGCTGACCTTCCTTCACCAAGCGCTTGCTGTTGTGTCCGTAAGCCGACAGGAAGCTGTCGCTGTGCTTGATGATGACCAGCTCGCCATAACCCACTAGCCCGTTGCCGCTGTAGACCACCACGCCATCGGCCGCCGCGCGTACCGCGTCGCCGGCATTGCCGCCGATCTCGATACCGGGGATCGCATCGCCGGGCTGAAAGCGCTTGATCAAGGTGCCCTGTGCCGGCCAGCGCCAGGTGACGCCGCTCACCGCGCGCGCGGGGCCGGTGGAAACCGCCTGCGCGGGCGCTGGCGGTGGCAGCACGGCAGGCGAAGGCGTCTTTACGCCCGCCACCGGAACGACGCTGGTTGTAGCGGCGGTTGCCGGCATCGCCGGTTTGGGCGGCGCCGCGACGGCGGGCGCAGCCGCAACGGTTGCCGAGCCTGGCGGTTTTGCACCGGACGATGCGGCCGCTGGCGCGGTGACCGGCTCGAACATGGGCGTCGATGCGGCCGGCGGAGCCGACGCCGCATGCACCGGCACCGAAGTCTGGGCGATTGTCGAAGATGGCGGCGCAATCGGAGCGGTCGGGCGAGTGCCGGCAACGGCCGCTGGCGTCGTGGCCGGAGACAGCTTCAGCCGCTGGCCCGGATGAATCGTGTAAGGCGCGGCAACGCCGTTCCATTGCGCCAGATCGCGAAAGTCCACCTTGTTGCGAAAGGCAATCGAATACAGCGTATCGCCCTTCACCACCTGATAGCTGCCGCCGGGAATCGAGGTATGCGCAGCCTGCGTTACGACATTTCCGCTGCTGTAGTTGCCGCCAGCCGCCGGCTCGACGACCACCGAACTGTGCATGGTGCCGCACGCAGCCAGCATCGTCGATGCGATCGCAAGCGCCAGCAACGGCAAAGGTCGGCGTGTAACCAGTCGATTCAAGGTCGTTCCATTCATGGGGGGCAGCATACCGAGGCGCCATCCTTTTTTCATACCAGACCGCTCCACTGCACGAGCGGCGCTCAACGCAGCCAAACCCACCAGACCAGCAGCAGCCCGAGCAGCACCAGCGCGGCCCAGCCGATCCACTCGATATATTTATGCAGAATGCGTTCGGCCCGCTCGCCGAACAGGCGAATCAGCAGCGCAAGCAGCCATACCCGCTTGCCACGCCCGATCCCGATGCAGGCGAGGAACGGCAGCACCGGCACGCCGATGATGCCGCAGGCCCAGGTCACGAACTTCATCGGTACCACCGGCTGCAGCGCTGCCAGGATCAGCACGCCGAACAGCCCCCACCGATGCTGCGCCATCTGCTGCCGCAGCACGGTTACACCCTGCTCGATCGGCGCCAGCAGGTGCAGCGAATCGAGTACCGGCCGCAACGCCTGAAACGCCCAATGCCCCAGCGCATATCCGACCAGCGCACCAAGCAGCGAAAACAGCAGGCTCAGGTTCGCGAAGTGGAAGGCTTTGTGCCGTTTGCCCAACATCATCGGCGCCAGCATCACCTCCGGCGGAATCGGAAAGATGAAGGCTTCGACGAAGCTCAATCCGGCAAGGTAGTAAATCGCTTTCGGGCTGCGCGCCCAGACCAGCGCCTGGGCATAGAGTTTTCCAAACAGCCGCATCAGCCGATCCCGCCAAGCAAGGGTACGAAGCTCACCGGGCCCAGCTCTTCCTGGATGAAGTCGCCTTCGCCATCGCCGCGCATGCGGATCAGGGTCTGGCTGCTGGCCGAACCGACGGGTGCGACCAGCACGCCGGTGGGCGTGAGCTGGTCCAGAATGCGGGTGGGAATCGTATCGCCCGCCGCGGTGAGGATGATCGCGTCGAACGGCGCCTCGTCCGGCCAGCCGAGCTTGCCGTCGTCGTGCTTCGAACGCAGATTGGTAATGCCGAGCTGGCGAAAGCGCCGCCGCGCCTGTCGCAGCAGCTCCTCGATACGCTCGACCGTGAAAAGCTCCGGCACCAGGGCCGCGAGCACGGCCGCCTGATAGCCCGAGCCGGTACCGATCTCCAGTACCTTCTTCGGCATGCCCTGTTTGGCATCGAAGTGCTCCAGCAGCACTTCGGTCATGCGCGCCACTACCCATGGCTGCGAAATGGTCTGGCCGTGGCCGATCGGCAACGCGGTGTTTTCGTAGGCGCGCGAATGCAGCGCCTGATCGATGAAGTGATGACGTGGCAGGTCGCGAATCACCTCGATCACCCGCGGGTCGCGAATGCCGCTCTCTTTCAGGCTCACGGCCAGGCGATCACGTGCGCGCTGCGAGGTCATGCCCTCGCCTTTCAGCTCAGCCGCCGGCAATCGATAGACGGTCATCGCTCAGACCACCTCGTGCGCGTTGGTGCGGTCATGCTTCACGCTGTCGCTCAACTCCTCGATCCAGCTGCTGACTTTTTCCAGCGCCTGAAAGCGAGTGAGATCGACGTGAATCGGTGTGATGGAAATAAAGCCACGCTGCACCGCGTTGAAATCGGTACCGGGACTGTCGTCGTCGACCTCGCCCGCCGGGCCGATCCACCAGATCGGTCGACCGCGAGGATCGATCTGCGCCACCGAAGGCGCCGCACGATGCCGACGGCCAAGGCGGGTCACTTCGAAACCCTTAATTTCCGACCAGGGCCGATCGGGCACGTTGACGTTGAGTATCGTGTCGGCCGGCAGCGGATCGACCAGCAGGCGCTGCATCAACAGCAGCACGGCCTGCGCTGCGCAGTCGTAATGGTGGCCGTTGTGATCCTTGGTCACCAGCGACACCGCGATCGCCGGCAGTCCGAGGAAGCGCCCTTCCATCGCCGCCGACACCGTGCCGGAATAGATCACGTCGTCACCGAGATTGGCCGAATTGTTGATGCCGGACACGACGATATCGGGCTCTTCATCGAGCAGGCCGGCCAGTGCCAGATGCACGCAGTCGGTCGGCGTGCCGGCCACACGGAAGTAGCCGTTGCCCATCGGCAGCACGCGCAGCGGCGAATCCAGCGTCAGCGAGTTGCTGGCGCCGGAGCGATCGCGATCGGGCGCCACCACGGTTACTTCGCCGACTTCGCGCAGGCGCTCGGCAAGCACGTGGATGCCGGGGGCATCCACACCATCATCGTTACTGACCAGAACTCGCATGTTGCTCCGTTGAAAGCTGACGGTTGCGCGCAGCGGTGATTTCGCGACACGTCTTAACTGTTGAAGTCTACCGGAGCGAGTGCCCGGTTTCACACGCCGTAGACTGCGCGCGTCGACTGCGGCCATGCGCATTCGCACCATCACGCACGCTTTGGTTAGCATGGGGCCATGAAGCGCCGCGCATCCGCACCGATCAATGACGACGACAGCCGGCTGTTTCGCGAGTCGATCGGCGAGGTGCGCAAGCTCGATTCCGTCGTCCCGCCACCTGCAGCGGCCAAACCGGAACCACGTCCGCACATGTTCGAAGCGGACGAGGCCGCGGTGCCCGGCGAGCTGCTCGACATGGCGTTCGATCCGGCCGTGCTCGAAGTGGGCGAGGAACTGAGCTATCTGCGCGACGGCTATTCGCCCAAACTGCTGCGCCAGCTCAAGCGCGGTCAGTTCAGCGTGCAGGACGATATCGACCTGCACCAGATGAACGCCGCGGCGGCGCAGTCCACCATCATCATGTTTCTCGCCGAAGCCAAACAAAACGGGTTGCGCTGCGTGCGCATCGTGCACGGCAAGGGCCTGCGCTCGCGCGCCGCCGGGCCGGTATTGAAAGGTCTGACCGATCGCATGCTGCGCCGGCGCGACGACGTGATCGCCTTTGCCTCGGCGCGTCCGGCGCAAGGCGGCACCGGCGCTGTCGTCGTATTGCTGAAAGGCTGAGCGCCTGCGCCGATCAGCTCTGCGCCAGTTCGCGCACCACGACCGTAGCGTACGCGCCGGCCGGCAGTTCGAAAGACAGTTCCAGCGCATCCTCCTCCAGCCAGCGCCATGTCAGATCGGTCGGCACCAATCGCAGCGGCCGGCGCTCCTGGTCCATGCGGGCGGCGACCAGACCCGCCGCCAGATCGCTGTAACTTTCAGCAATGGATTGCTCCAGCGCACCGGCCGCTCCCTTGCTGGGCAGCTCGCCCTGGCCCCACAGCGGACCGGACGGATGAATGTCCAAACGCGCCAGCCGCTCGGCCAGCACCTCGCTGAAAGGCTCCGGCCCGAACCACGAGCGCGAGCCGGCCAGGGCCCAGATGTCGCCGTCGAGCGGGCTGTCCCACGCGTCCCTCTCGACACGCGCGGCCAGCACGCTGTTGAATATCTGCGACCGCGCCGCCGAAAGCAGAAACGAGCGCTTGTCGCGCTCGACGCGGCGCCCGGCGAACATGGCGCGCGCCTGCGCCACGTTGCCGCCTTCGCGACCGAAGCGCTGCTCGCCGTAGTAGTTCGGCACACCGCGCCTGGCGATCTGCTGCAATACGTGCTCGGCAGCATCGCGGTCGCCCTGCACTTGCCTCAGCACCAGCACGAAACGATTGCCACGCAGCGCGCCGCGCTTGAGCTTGCGCGAATGCCGCGTGGCCGCCAGCACTTTCACGTCGGCATGCGGAAAAGTCGACCAGTCCGGGTCAGGCTTGCCCGCCAGTTGCACGGAAAAGGTCTGCCGCGTCACCGCGTGCCGATCCTTCATGCCGGCATAGCCGACGGCTACCTGCGCTACGCCGGCGAATTTCGCCAGCTCTCTGGCTACCCAGTCGGTGTTGGCACCGCGTTTTTCCACCCACAGCAGCGCATGTTCGCCCTGGCCGTCGGCGTCGTAACCGAGTACTTCCTCGACCCGGAAATCGTCGGGCGTGCTGCGCAACTGTGCTTTGAGCGGCGGCACGCCATAGGCCCACGGCAGTGGCGTGTTGATCGACGTGCTCTCGGCGGGCTCGCGCGACCTCGCTTGAACGGGAGTCTCTTCGGATTCGGACATGACGCTCCACCGGCAACGCCGGCATTTTGATGATTCAACGAGCGCTCAACGGCGCTCGAGCAGAACGGTGGCCTGCGCGGCGATGCCTTCGCGGCGGCCGGTGAAGCCGAGCTTCTCGGTCGTGGTGGCCTTGACGCTGATGCGGCTGACTTCGCTATCGAGATCCGCCGCCAGGCATTCGCGCATCGCCTGCGCGTGCGGGGAAACTTTGGGTCGTTCGCCGATCACCGTGATATCGGCATTGCCCAGCGCATAGCCGTGTTGCGCCATCAGCATGGCCGCATGACGAAGAAACTGGCGACTGTCCGCGTTGCGCCAGCGCTCGTCGCTCGGCGGAAAATGCACGCCGATATCGCCCAGCGCCAACGCGCCGAAAATCGCGTCGCACAGTGCGTGGATGACCACGTCGCCGTCCGAATGCGCGATCACGCCATGACTGTGCGGCACGCGCACACCGCCAAGGGTGACGTGATCGCCTTCGCCGAACGCATGCACGTCAAAGCCGTTACCAATGCGCATCATCCCGTCCTCGCGAGCAGAAACTCGGCTAGCGCAAAATCCGCCGCCGTCGTGATCTTGATATTGTCCTCGGCGCCTTCGACCAGCAGCGGCGCGAAGCCGGCCTGCTCCATCGCCATCGCCTCGTCGCTGACCTTGACGCCGCGTGCGGCGACATCGTGCAAGGCTGCACTCAACTGGCCACGACGAAACATCTGTGGCGTAAACGCACGCCATCGCTCGTCGCGCGGCTCGGTGGCCATGCTGCGCGACGCGTCGTTGACGCGCTTGAGGGTGTCGCGCAGTGGTGCACCAAGCAGGCCGCCATCCACCGCTGTGCAAAGATCGATCAACCGGCTGATATCGGCCTGCCGCACGCAGGGCCTTGCCGCGTCGTGTACCAGAATGAAATCATCGGCGCCCACATTGGCGGGTAAGGCCTCGAGTCCGGCCAGCACCGAATCGCTCCGCTCGGCACCGCCGATGGCGGTGAACACCGGCTTGCCGTGCAGCGAGTCGATTGCGGGCCAATGCACATCCGACGAACCAAGCGTCACCAGCAGCCCGGCGATGCGCGGATGAGCCGCGAGGCGCTCGAGCGTGTGCAGAATCAGCGGGCGCCCGGCCAGCGGCAGATATTGCTTGGGGCAGTCGCCGCCGACCCGCGTGCCGCGTCCGGCCGCCGGCACCACGCACCAGAAAGAGCCGCTTGTAAGTGTCGGCACACTCACGGCTGGCCGGCTTGCGCCGCCGTCGATGCCGCTGCTGGCTGCACTGACGAAGCCGCAGCCGGCGCCTCGACCACCTGATAAAAGGTTTCGCCCGGCTTGATCAGGCCCAGCTCGGTACGCGCGCGAGCTTCGACGGCCTGGTCGCCGTGCTTGAGATCCTGCACGTCGGCGCCCAGCGCCTGATTGCGCTGAGTCAGACGATCGTTTTCATCGCCCTGTTTCTTCACCGCGACGCGCAGACTGTCGACGTCGCGCATGCTGCCCGCGCCGGACCACAGCTTCAGCTGCAGTCCGACCAGGATGAGGAGCAAAACCAGGGCGACCCAGCGCAGCATCGGCAGTCAAACGCCCCGCTCAGCCGGGCAGCTTGCTGAGATTGGGGAACGCACCGCGACCGGCATAACGCGCGGCGGTGCCAAGCTGCTCTTCGATGCGCAGCAGCTGGTTGTACTTCGCCACGCGATCGCTGCGGCAGAGCGAACCGGTCTTGATCTGGGTCGCCGTGGTGGCCACGGCGATGTCGGCGATCGTGGTGTCTTCGGTTTCGCCGGAGCGGTGCGAGATCACCGCCGAATACCTGGCCGCGTCAGCCATCTCGATGGCTTCCAGCGTTTCGGACAGCGTACCGATCTGGTTGACCTTGATCAGGATCGAATTGGCGATGTGCTTTTCGATGCCTTCGCGGAAGATCGCCGGGTTGGTCACGAACAGATCGTCGCCGACCACCTGGATGCGATCGCCGATGGCGTCGGTCAGCAGCTTCCAGCCATCCCAGTCGCCTTCGGCCATGCCGTCTTCGATGGTGACGATCGGGTACTGCTTGGCCCAGCCGGCCAGCAGGTCGACGAACTGTTCGGAGGTGTACTGCTTGCCTTCGCCGGCCAGATCGTATTTGCCGTTCTTGTAGAACTCCGAGCTGGCGGCATCGAGCCCGAGCAGAATCTCGCTGCCGACCTTGTACCCGGTTTTACCGATCGCTTCGAGGATGGTGTCGAGCGCCTCGATATTGGAACGCAGGTTCGGCGCGAAGCCGCCTTCGTCACCCACCGCCGTGCTCAGGCCGCGACCGTGCAGCACGCTCTTCAGCGCATGGAAAATCTCCGCGCCGGCGCGCAGTGCCTCGGCGAAGTTCGGCAGGCCGACCGGCAGCACCATGAACTCCTGCACGTCGATATTGTTGTCGGCATGCTCGCCGCCGTTGATGATGTTCATCATCGGCACCGGCAGCGCACCCGGCTTGCCGTTTGAAAGATACTTCCACAGCGGCTCTTTGCGCGACGCGGCCACCGCGTGCGCGGCTGCCATCGACACACCGAGCAGTGCGTTGGCGCCGAGCTTGCCCTTGTTCGGCGTGCCGTCGAGCGCGATCAGCTTGGCGTCGAGACCTTTCTGGTCGACCGCATCGAAACCCTTCAGCGCATCGGCAATCGTCGTGTTGACGTTGGCCACCGCGTTCTTCACACCCTTGCCGCCGTAGCGGGCTTTGTCGCCGTCGCGCAGCTCGACCGCCTCGCGCGATCCGGTCGATGCGCCGCTCGGCACCGCGGCGCGGCCAAAGCTGCCGTCGCTCAGGGTGACTTCGGCTTCCAGCGTGGGATTACCGCGTGAATCGAGGATTTCGCGGGCGTGAATGTGAGTGATATCGGTAGTCATGGAGTTCCTGTCTGGACGGTGCTAACGAAAGGAGTCACGCGCGCCAAAGCGGCGCCTGCGCTTAAAGCGAATCTTCGAGAAAGGCGTGCCGCTTGGTGACCGCATCCAGCGCCATCAGCGTTTCCAGCAGCGCTTCCATCTTGCCCAGCGGCCACGCGTTCGGGCCGTCGGAAAGTGCTTTGCTCGGATCGGGATGCGTTTCCGCGAACAGCCCGGCAATCCCGACCGCCACGGCGGCGCGCGCTAGTACCGGCACGAACTCGCGCTGGCCGCCGGAGCTGGTGCCCTGGCCTCCCGGCAGCTGCACCGAATGGGTCGCATCGAAGACCACCGGGCACTGGGTTTCGCGCATCACGCTGAGCGAGCGCATGTCCGACACCAGGTTGTTGTAGCCGAAGCTCGCGCCGCGCTCGCACACCATGATGTCGTCGTTGCCCACGGCCTTGGCCTTGGCCACCACGTGCTTCATGTCCCACGGCGCCAGAAACTGGCCCTTCTTGATATTCACCGGCTTGCCAGCGCGCGCGACCTTCTGGATGAAGTCGGTCTGCCGGCACAGAAAGGCCGGCGTCTGCAGCACGTCGACCACCGAGGCGACCTCGTCCATCGGCGTGTACTCGTGCACATCGGTAAGTACCGGCACACCGATCTGGCGGCGCACTTCGCCGAGAATGCGCAGGCCCTCTTCCAGCCCCGGGCCGCGAAAGCTTTCGCCGGACGAACGGTTCGCCTTGTCGAAACTCGACTTGAAGATGAAGTTGACACCGAGCTTGCCGGTGATCTCCTTCAGATTGCCCGCGACGTCCAGTTGCAGCTGCTCGGACTCGACCACGCACGGGCCGGCGATCAGGAACAGCGGCTGGTTCAGCCCGATTTCGAAACCGCACAATTTCATGCCATGGACTCCTGCTGGGCCAGACGATGGCCGTCGCGCACGGCCTTGTACTCACGCGCGGCGCGGACAAACCCGATAAACAGCGGGTGGCCGTCGCGCGGCGTGGAGGTGAATTCCGGATGCGCCTGGCAGCCGAGGAACCACGGGTGCGCCTGCGGCGACAGCTCGACGATTTCCACCAGCAGGTCGTCCATCGACTTGCCGGAAATCACCAGCCCTAGATCCTCGAACGCCTGGCGGTAGCGATTGTTGAATTCGTAGCGATGGCGATGGCGCTCGGCGATCACATCCTGGCCGTAAAGCTCGCGTGCCAGCGTGCCGGCCTTGAGGCGGCACTCCTGCGAACCCAGGCGCATGGTGCCGCCGAGGTCGGAGCGATCGCTGCGCTGTTCGACTTCGCCCGTGGCGGTGGTCCATTCGGTGATCAACGCGATCACCGGATCGGGCGTATTGCGATCGTTCTCACTGGAATCGGCCTCAGGCAGATTCGCCACATGGCGGGCAAAGTCGATTACCGCCGCGTGCATGCCGTAGCAGATGCCGAAGTACGGCACGCCGTGCTCACGCGCATAGCGGGCGGCCAGAATCTTGCCCTCGAAGCCGCGCTTGCCGAAGCCGCCCGGCACCAGAATGGCATCGACATCGGAAAGCACCGCCGCGGCACCGTCGGCCTCGATCTGCTCCGAATCGATCCATTTCAGATTGACTCGCGTCTGCTGCTTGATGCCGCCGTGGCGCAGGGCTTCGCCAAGCGACTTGTAGGCATCCTTGTGCTCGACATACTTGCCGCAGATGGCGACGGTGATCTCGTCTTTCGGATTCACCACTGCGTCGACCGTGCGCTGCCAGGCGGAAAGATCAGCCGGCTTGGCATCCAGGCCGAGGCGCTTCACCACGATGTCGTCCAGGCCCTGGCTGTGCAGCCACAGCGGCGTCTTGTAGATCACGTCGACGTCGACCGCGCTGATCACCGCCTGCTCCGGCACGTTGGTGAACAGGGCGATCTTGCGACGCTCGCCCTCGGGCAGCGCCTGCTCGCTTCGGCACAGCAGAATGTCGGGCTGAATACCGATCGAGCGCAGCTCCTTCACCGAATGCTGGGTCGGCTTGGTCTTGATCTCGCCGGCGGCCTTGATATACGGCACCAGGGTCAGGTGCATGAACACCACTTTTTCGGGGCCGTGTTCGATGCGCAGCTGACGAATGGCTTCGAGGAACGGCAGCGACTCGATATCGCCGACCGTACCGCCGATCTCGACCAGCGCCACATCGAAGCCGCGCGTGGCCTCGTGGATGCAGTGCTTGATCTCGTCGGTGATATGCGGGATGACCTGCACGGTGGCGCCGAGATAGTCGCCGCGGCGCTCCTTGCGGATCACGCTTTCATAAATCTTGCCGGTGGTGATGGAGTTCTTGCCGGCAAGGCGGGTGTTGACGAAACGCTCGTAGTGGCCGAGATCGAGATCGGTTTCCGCGCCGTCGTCGGTCACGTAGACCTCGCCGTGCTGGAACGGGCTCATGGTGCCGGGGTCCACATTGATGTACGGGTCGAGCTTCATCATGGTGACCGAAAGCCCGCGGGCTTCCAGAATCGAGGCCAGTGAAGCCGCAGCAATGCCCTTGCCAAGCGAGGACACCACACCGCCGGTGACAAAAATCAGGGGGGTCATGGAAAGTAGCCGTGCTGGAAATAGGCATTTTAGCGGCAGAACCGTCCCGCTGCGAGAGAGCATTTAATATTCGACCGATTTAATTCATCCACGGCGCTGTCGCAGCGCGTGAAAAGGCGCCGGATCGCCTGCTAGCATGAACGCATGACCTCTTCCGCCATCTCCCCGATTCCCGGCCGTCTGGCCGCCTTGCGCGCCGCCATGCAGCAGCATCGTGTCGCCGCCGTACTTGTGCCCAGCGCCGACCCGCATCTTTCAGAGTACCTCCCCGACCACTGGCAGGCACGCGCATGGCTGTCCGGTTTCACCGGTTCCGCGGGCACGCTGATCGTTACGGCCGACCATGCCGGGCTGTGGACCGACTCGCGCTATTTTTCGCAGGCCGAGCAGCAGCTGGCCGGTACCGGCATTTCGCTGATGAAGCTGCAGGTGCCTCACGCGGCCGAACACCTGGCGTGGCTGCAAAAGCATTTGCATGAGGGCGACGTGCTGGCAATCGCGGGCGACAGCGTGGCGGTGAATACGCAGCGACAGATCGAGAAAAAGTTGAGCGACCGCGGCGCCACCCTGCGCACGGACCTCGATCTGCCAGGTGCCATCTGGAGCGATCGCCCGGCGCTGCCCACCGCTCCGGTGGTGGCGCACGATGCGGCCTTTGCGGTGATTCCCCGCGCAGAAAAGCTCGCCCGCGTGCGCGACAGCATGCGCAAGCTCGGCGCCACGCATCACCTTATTTCCAGCCTCGACGATATCGCCTGGCTGACCAACCTGCGCGGCAGCGACGTGGAATGCAACCCGGTCTTTCTGGCACACCTGCTGATCGAAGCCGGCGGCCACGGCACGTTATTTGTCGCGCGCAGCAAACTCAGCGATGCGCTGGTCGGCGCGCTGGCCGCCGACGGCATCGCGGTCGCCGATTACGCCACGATCACCTCCGCGCTCGCCGATCTGGGCGCGCAAGATAGTCTTTTGCTGGACAGCGGCCGCATCGTCAGCACCATCGACGCCGCCATTCCTGCGGCGGTCAAGCGCATCGAGGCTGCCAACCCCAGCACCGCGATGAAAGCGCGCAAAAGCGCCGCCGAACTCGACCATGTGCGCGAAGTGATGCGCCGCGACGGCGCCGCACTGGTTTGCGCCTTCCGCCGGCTGGAACAGCGTCTCGCCGCCGGCATGGCGCTGACCGAGCTGGATGTCGACACGCTTTTATATGAGGAGCGCTCGATCCAGCCCGGCTACGTCGGCAAGAGTTTCGACACCATCGCCGGTTACCAGGCCAACGGCGCCCTGCCGCACTATCGCGCCACGCCCGAGCAGCACAGCCACCTGCAGGCCAAAGGCCTGCTGCTGATCGACTCCGGCGGCCAGTACCACGGCGGCACCACCGACATCACCCGCGTGCTGGCGCTGGGCCCGACCACCGACGAGCAGCGCCGCGATGCCACCCTGGTGATGAAGGGCATGATCGCGCTGAGCCGCGCCCGTTTTCCCAAGGGTGCCAGCGGCCCGCAGCTCGATGCGCTGGCGCGGGCGCCGCTGTGGGCCTCGGGCATGGATTATGGCCACGGCACCGGCCACGGCGTGGGTTATTTCCTCAACGTGCACGAAGGCCCGCACGGCATCCGTCCGCCGGTGTCCGGCAGCGCGCTGGTGGCGCTGGAGCCGGGCATGATCAGCTCGATCGAACCGGGCCTGTACAAACCGGGCCGCCACGGCATTCGCCACGAAAACCTGGCCGTGGTGATCGAAGCGGATACGACCGAATTCGGCGAGTTCTACGCGTTCGAAACGCTGACACTGTGCCCGTTCGATCGCAACGCGCTGGAAATCTCACTGCTCAATCCGGAGGAACGCGCCTGGCTCGACGACTATCACGCCAAGGTGCGTGCCGCACTGAGCCCGCTGCTGGAAGAGGCAGACCTGGAGTGGCTCCATCGGCACTGCGCGCCGCTGCAGGTCGCATCCAGGGACGCCGCGGTCGCCGCGTAAAGCCTGGCTAGGTACGCTTGGGCGGTACGAGCCTGAGCTTGGTGACCCCCGGCGTGGCGCTTGGGCGCAGCAGCCGTTCGATCTTGCTCGGGCTCACGGGGTAGGAATACAGATAACCCTGCCCTTCCATGCAGCCGGCGCGCAGCAGAAATTCGTGCTGCGCCTCGGTTTCGATGCCTTCGGCAATCGTCGTGAGGCCCAGAGCCTTCGACATCGCCAGCATCGCCTCGGCAATCGCCACGTCACCGGCGTTATCCGGTAAGCCGGTGACGAAGGAGCGATCGATCTTCAAAAACGCCACGGCCGGCAGCTTGAGATAGGACATCGAGGAATAGCCGGTGCCAAAATCATCGATCGCCACGTCGATGCCCAGCGTGTGCAGCATGTGCATCGTGCGCTCGGTATCTTCACCGAGGCGCAGCATGGCGCTCTCGGTGATCTCCAACAGCAGCCGCTGCGCCGGAACGTGGCGCGCCAGCAGCGTGCGATGGATGCCTTCGACAAAGGCCGGCTGACCGAACCAGCGCGCGGAAATATTCACCGCCACCCGGATTGCCGGCACGCCAGCGAGATCCCACGCCTGAATCTGTGCGCAGGCCGCCTGCAGCACCCACTCGTCGATGCGTCGGATCATGCCCAGGCTTTCGGCCATGGGGATGAACTCGCCGGGCAATATCTCGCCGCGCTCGGGATGCTGCCAGCGCAGCAGCGCCTCCACTGCCACGATGCGCCCGGTGCGCATTTCCACGCTGGGCTGGTACACCAGATAGAACTCGTCGCGAGCCAGCGCCTGACGCAGCTCGCTGGCCAGCTGCAGGCGCTTGCGCGTATTGGCGTGCATCATCGGCGAGTAGAAGCGGTAGGCATTGCGCTCCTGGGTTTTCGCCGCGTACATCGCCGCGTCGGCATTGGCGATCAGCGACGACGCGTCGGTGCCATCCAGCGGAAAACCCGCCACGCCGATGCTGGCGCTCAGAAAAATTTCGTACTCGTCCACCACAAACGGTTCGGACAGGCTCGCCAGCAGCCGGTTGACGATCGGCCGGGCGTCCTCGCGCAGGCTCAGTCGATGCAGCAGCACGGTAAATTCGTCGCCGCCGATGCGCCCGGCCATATCGCCCTCGGCCAGTTGCTGGCTGATCCGCTCGGCCACCTTCACCAGCAAGCGATCGCCGATCGCGTGGCTGTAGGAGTCGTTGACGATCTTGAACGCATCCAGGTCGATGAACAGCACGGCGATGGCCATGCGCTCACGCGCGGCCACGGCAATCGCCTCGCTGCAGTGGCGCTCGAACTCCGAGCGGTTGACCATGCCGGTGAGCGGGTCGTGCCGCGCCAGATGCTCCAGCCGACGCTGGTTGGCCTTGCTGGAAAAAATGTTGGTGAACACCGCCACGTAATACTGCACATTGTTTTCCGCATCGCGGATGGCGCTGATACTCAGCTGCTCGGGGTACGTGCTGCCATCGCGCCGCGTGCTCTGCACTTCACCGAGCCAATTGTGTCCCGCGGCGATGTTTTTCCAGATCGACAACGGCAGCGGGGAGCCGTCCGGCAGCGTGCGGGTATCTTCGAAGGGCTTGCCCAACAGCTCGCGCGTGGTGAAACCGGTGATGCCGGTGTGCGCCATATTGGTCGACACCACCCGCCGGTCGGCGTCGGCGATGATCACGCCCTCGACGATGCTGGCCAGCGCCTCGGCCGCCACGCGGCGCTCTTGCTCCATCGCCACCCGCTCGGAGATGTCACGGATGATCGCCTGGCGCACGGACGTCCCGCTCCAGTCGACCAGGCTGCTCTGCGTTTCGACCGGACGCTTGCTGCCATCGGCATTGAGCAGCGCGTTGACGGTCGGGCGACCTTCCTTGCGAGAAATCTGCTGGGTGAACAGGTGCACGAAGCGGTCGCCGACCAGTTCATCCCAGCGGCGCCCAGTCCATGCGCTGGCCGCCTGGTTGGCGTCCAGTATCCGGCCGCTTTCTTCGTCCACCATCACGATGGCATCGGCCGCACTGTCGAATACCAGGCGATAGCGCTCCTCGCTGCCACGAATGCTGTCCAGAATGCGTCGCGCCATGCGTACCCACAAGACGGCCGCGAGCAGGAACGCGCTGAGCACGCCCCAGAACAGCACGCGGCCCAGCCAGATCGCACCGTTGACCACTTCGACAGAGAAAAGCTGGGTGCGCGGCTCGATGAACGTATTGAGCGTATTGATACGCTCGCGCTGACGCTCGATCTCGGTCTGTGACATGGTCCCCGCGCCGTAGCCGCGTTCGAGCTCTCCGGCTACCACGTTGAGTTCGGCGATCTTATCGTCGGTGGAGCGCCAGGCATTCAACGCCTCGTTGATATGCGGCGCCGAGGAAAAGTGCTCCAGCATAAAGGTCATGCCCGGCCTCGCCGCCGGCATGATGCTGCCGCGGCGAAATACGTCCTCGATCACCGCCTTGTCGAAATGACCCGAAGCGATGGCATCCCGACCGAAACGATCGGATTCAAGCACCCCGAAGTTGTGCTTGAAACTGGCAAGCGACGTCGCATCGCCTTTGACAGCGTAGTTGCTCAGGTCGATCACGGCCTGCTTCTGCGCCTTGGACCAAAGACTCTCGCTGTTGAGAAAACCAGCGAGAGTTATCTGGACCTGCAACACAATCCAGGTCAACGCCATGATCAGCACGATGACAACCGCAAGCGCGTAGGCCAACGGCATTAACCGCTTTGAAAGAGGCCTCTTGAGACTCGCACCGATGAAACGCATCGATTGCCTTTTGGTTTGATTAAGCCTCGGCGATCCTTCTCGCAGTATGCATCCAGTAGCTACATCAAGCTGCGGCCTCGTTCACCTTACCGAAGCTCCACTGACGCTGGATACAGCGATCCCCAAGAAGAATCATGCTCACATAGCTACGTTTGATGCACTCGGCCAGATGGGCGACTTCAACAGGCGAAGGGTTCGTACCCATGATGGTACAGACAATTTCCAACGCCTCCCACGGATGCGTGTCATCGTAATCAGCGTGCAGGTGAAGCCAGCGCAAGCTGCCCGCACGAATCGATGGATCGAAGCTCTCCCGGTACTTTGTACTCTGATAAATCATGGCTGACCACTCGCCAGTGACACCCTCGATGGCATAGTTGGTGGCAATCATGCCTGCCGCCAGCGTCCCGCGCGAGCTGACTTCTTCGCACCAGCGCAACAGGCCATCCGTGCCGTGCGGCGCGTCGGTATGAAGAAGGTCGTCACGCGAGACACCCGCCCCCTCGGCCCAGTTGATCCAGTACTCGGCATGGTTCTGCTCGACGCGGATATTACGCACCAGCCAGCGTCGTGCCATGTCGTCACCGGCGCTGCGTCCATAACGGGTCTTCAGCAGGTTGAGCGCCATAAAGCTGGGAAAGCGCTCGATGAAGGGCCACAGGCCTTTCATGAAGTTGGCGGTCGACTCGCGATCGAGCTCCAGATTCATCATCATCTTCCAGATTTCGTGGTCGATGACGCGTGCCTTGGTCTTGGCGCAGTCGGCGATCATGTCCTGTGCCCACTGCGGATAACTGCTGATTTCGGTGAGGGGGCCGGTACGTTCGAAATGCGTGTTCATGTAAAACTCCTTTGCAATAGCGGCCGTCGTTGCTCGACGACTGCGTGAATACGGCGTGGGACAGTCCACGCCGCTGTGACTCCGGTCATCGGACGGAACAGATCACCGGAAACCTTGAAAGGCCCCGCCGAATCGGCGGTATGAGAAAAGCACGTGGTTTTGAAGATGGCGATAGCCGTTCGTGCGCGCCAGCGCGCTTTTTCGGCAAGCATGTACAGGACCTGCCGTCCAGGCATGCAGTCGCAAGAACGCGGCGCACGATGCGGCCGCGCGTGCGCCATACGCGAGCCGAATCATCACGTTGATCGACGCGACGCGCGCTTCGCAGGGCGCTGACGGACCATCGATACGCATGATTTACTGCGGCTAACCACGCACGATAAATTCCAATCCACGAGAGCAGCCCTGACCACAAGCGGCTGGCTTCTAATCCCACGGTGCCAACCCTGCCAGCCAGCGCACGGCGAGACGGAGCCAATCTCGGGGCTCACAGCGCTATCGACGAAATCGCCCCAGAGGCGTCATCGACATGGCTCGATCCTCTCTCAGTCCACTGCCGGATGCAAACCGAAAGCCGCATGTGCCGCACGCCCAGGTGGAAGTTGCAGCCAGCACCGCCGACGTTTGGCCCTACCGCGCTATGTCGACCCCTGTGCGGCCCAGCCTGATCGGTTTTGCCGCGCCGCTGCCGGGCATCAGCGTCGTGGTGCTGGTGCTGCACGCCGCACGGATTCCGGTCTAAGCGGCTGTTTACGATCTCCCGGCGCGGGCTACGTGGAGATCATAAACAGGCTCTAAGCGACCAGACGCCAAACTACGCTGCGATGACATAGCCCTTAATACAGCGCTTCGATCACCTGCAGAAAACCCCAGAACGCCACGATCCACACTGCGGTACGCACATAGGGAATGCCAGCTGCGTAAACCGGCCAGTACGCCGCGCGCGCCCAGAAATAAACCTGCGCGCCAAGCGCCGTGTGATCTGTGTTGCGATGGGTCAGCACCACGGCCAGCACCGCGGCGGCGAAAAACGGAAAGGTTTCCAGAAAATTCCGGCTGGCGCGCTCGGCGCGTGCGGCCACGCCGACCAGCGGTTTGGCGTCGCCCTCGCGGTTGCCGGCGTTCCATCGGATCCCGCGCTGCGCGGTAGCCAGACAGGCCGCGACAAGCACGTAGGCCAGGCCCAGCGCGATGGACCAGGCCAGCATTTTTATCTCGATGGTCATCGTACGGCTCCGCGGCATGGTGGTTGAGGGATGCCCCGATCGAATCATCTTCGGCGATATGGCGCCAGCTCAGCTACCTAAGACTTGCGAACCCGGATCAGCCGGCGGCAGCCGCCCATGCCTTCGCCTGCGGCAAAGGCTTCGCTTTCGCCAGCTCGTCATAGTGCCGGCGCGTGGCTTCAACGAGCTTGCGGTTGTCGTGCTTCCACGGGTGATACCCCGGCACGAACCACGACAGCCACTGGCTGCCGATGCGGGTGATCGGACCGGGCGACACGAATAGAAAGCCCAGCAGGCGCAGCCAGCCGCGCCAGTCTTTCTGCGTGCCCTCGGCCTTTGAAATACGCCACATGAACTGCCACACCCTAAAAGTGAACAGCCCGGTGACGAACAGCATGGCGCGAGTGCGGCGCAGGTACTGTTTCAGCGGCGAACCGCCGACGCGTCGAAACACGTCGAACGCCACGCCCTTATGTTCGGTTTCCTCCAACGCATGCCATTGCCAGATCGCCGCCATACGTGGATCCGATCTGTGCATGGTTCCGGGATGACGCAGTATCTGATCGGCCAGCATTGCGGTGAAATGCTCCAGGCAGATCGTCACCGCAAGCTGACCTAGCGGCGGAAGCTTCTTCGCGCGATTTTCCTGGAACGTCTTCAGCACCTGTACCAGCTCTTTGGCGCCGATGCCCTGCTTCTCCAGACGATCGTTGTATTCGAGATGCTCGCGACTGTGCATCGCCTCCTGTCCGATAAAGCCGCTCACTTCGGCGTCGAGCACCGGGTCATCGGCGATCTGAGCACGGAACGCGCGCACGCTGTCGATGAAAAAACGCTCGCCGTCGGGAAACATCAGCGACATCGCGTCGAAAAAGCGCGTCTTGTGCGCATCCCCTTCGACCCAGAAACGCGGGATATCGGCAGCCATATCGAAATGCAGATCGCGGCGGACAATGGTCGGCGAGTGGCTCATGACACTTCCACGTATTGGTATCTCGGGGCAAAGCTAGGCGCATCGGCGCCAGGTTTCAAGACATCGTGGCGCAAGTGCCTGTTTCGCTAGCTGAAGATGCGGGCTTTGTTCAGCCTCTGGCGTAGCGGCGGTATCGGCAGTGAACCAGCGGACCGCGCCTTTTCGAAGGACGACACCGCTGTCCGCTCGGACACCTGCGATAGTCCGCGGACACCATGCTGAGATCCGGATTGAGTGCCCGCGCCACGCCGCGGCTGGCACGATAGCTGCCAGGAGCTCAATGCGTCATGCAATCCGGCGCTCCACACTGACTTCTCGAGACCCCAACCATGACGATAGATCGGCGCGAATTCCTGAAACTGTCATCGGCCTTGGCGGCCGGCATGGTTCTGGCGCGAACAGCACGGGCCTCGACGAAGGTATCGACCGTCGGTGCTTTTCCCGGAAGTGCCACCCTCATCGACGGCAACCTGGTCCCGCCGTTCAATGACGCGGGTGGCGCGCTGGACGAAGCCACCGCCAAGGCGGTGCTGTCATCCGGCCTGACCGCACTGAAGGCGACGATCGGCGGCAGCGGCAACGACTTTGTCCAGACCAGTTCGGAAATGGACGACTACGACAAAGGCATTCGCGCCAACCCGCATATCTATATGAGGGTCAGCGAGCCGGCCGATTTTCTCCAGGCCAAGCGCAGCGGCAAGGTCGGCATCATCTATTCGTTCGAAGGCGTGGAGATGCTGGAAGGCAAGATCGAGCGCATCGACCTTTTTCGCGCGCGCGGCGTGCGCGTGATGCAGCTTTCCTACAACAAGCCCTCGCCGTTCGCGTCCGGCGTATTGAGCCCGCAGCCATCGGAGGGACTGACGCCGCTCGGACGCGAAGCCGTGCAGCGAATGAACGCGCTGGGCGTATCGCTGGACCTCAGCCACTGTGACGAGTTATCCACGCTGGCCGCACTGGCCGCATCGGAAACGCCCGCACTCATCACCCACGCCGGCTGCTCCGCTGTCTTTGCCAACCCGCGCAATAAAAGCGATGCCGTATTGCGCGCGATGGCGGCCAAAGGTGGCGTGGTCGGCATCTACGACCTGTCGTTTCTGGCGCGGGCGCCGAAGCAGCCGACGCTGGACGACTATCTTCGCCACATAACCCACGCCTTGAACGTCTGCGGAGAAGATCACGTCGGCATCGGCAGCGACGCCATGCTGATGCCGTTCGATACCTCGCCGGCCAATATGGTGGAGTGGAACAAGATCATCGTCGCGCGCAAGGCCAGTGGCGTGGGTGCCCCGGGCGAAGGGCCACCGCCTTTCGTGGTCGGGCTCAATCGCCCCGATCGATACCGCATCATTGCCCAAGGTCTGACCAAGCGTGGTTACACGCCGCGCATCGTCGACAAGGTGCTCGGCCTCAATTTCCAGCGAGCGTTTACCGACACCTGGAAGGCGGCATGAGTCAACCCGCGCCGCTCGCGGAAATCGCGGCAGTAAACCTTTGGCCGCTGCGCCGCATCTCATGATCCGTTACCCACCGGGAGTGAACACATGCGCACACTTATTTCTGCCCTACTGCTTCTCGCGCTGCCGCTGGCGGCGAGCGCCAACGAATGCAAATTCACCGCCGCGCGCAATGCCGACCTCGACGCGGCCGGCCTGAAAGACCTGATGCTGACACTCGGGTCGACCGACCTGGATATTCGAAGCGCTCCCGGCCTGACCAAGGTCGAAGTGCGCGGCACCGCCTGCGCCTCGGACGCCTCGAAGCTGCAGGACCTGCAGGTCAACGCCCGACGCAGTGGCGATCATGCCACGGTGGATACCAGCAGCAACCGTGGCTATATCAACATGAACGTGTTCGGTTCCAGCTACGCGTATATGAAGCTGGTGGTGCGCGTGCCGGCGACATTGGCCATTGCCGTCGACAGCGGCTCGGGCGACGTCAATGCCGCCGATCTTGCCTCGCTGAATTTCGATTCGGGCTCCGGCGACCTTATCGCCGACCGTATCGCCGGCCCACTGACGCTGAAAGTCGGCTCGGCCGACGTCAAGGCCCAACACGTCGGCAGCGTCGATCTGCGAGGCAGCGGATCGGGCGATGTGCACGTCAGCGATGTGCAGGGCGACGTCCATGCAGGCCATTCCGGCTCCGGCGACCTCGGCTTTGACCGCGTCACCGGCAATGTCAGCATCGGGGGAACCGGCTCCGGCGATATCCGGCTCGATGGCATTGGCCGCAATGTCGAGGTAGGCAGCACTGGATCGGGCGATGTGACGGCCGACGGCGTCGGCGGAAACTTCACCGTTCACTCCACCGGCAGCGGCGATATCCGGCACAGCAATATCAAGGGCAGCGTCAACGTACCCAAGAGCGACGACTGAATTCTATTAACCGCCTCACGATGACGTCGCCATGGCGGTCAGCTTGGCGACGGTATTCATATTGCGCGCGGTGCCGGCAGAGGCCGCGGCTATCTTCAACCGCGAATCGGCCATGCCGTCGACATAGTGCACGTAGATCTCGCGTCGGCCCAGGGCGATGCGTTCGTCCTTGCGGCCGGTGACGTGATCGAGCGTATCGGCTGGCGGCGCGCCTTCCAGAAAAATGGCCATCACGCGATCGGGCGGCTCGCCAGCGAAAGGATTCGCCGCCAGCACGGCAGCCATTTCCGTTCCTGTCCGCACCAGCACACCCACCTGCTTTCCCGCGTATGCCGCCAGTCGTGACGCCAGCGCCGCCGTCACCTGCTTTTCGGTCTGCTTGCTTTCAAACATCAGGTTACCGCTGGCTATAAACGTGCGAACGTTCGCAAACCCGGCCTGCTCGCCCATCGCTTTCAGTTCGGCCATCGGCAGTTTGCCGGTGCCACCGACGTTCACGGCGCGCAGCAGAGCAATGTACGTCTGCATATCCCCTCCTCTCATCACTTTATGCAAAACACCCGATGCGACCGACAGGCCTCCCACCCGGCCAGATGTAACCGTTAAAGATGTAACGCACTGTCCGATCGCGCTGCATCCACCCATCTGCCGAAGACGGCAGCGTCGGCCACGGCAGGACACCGTTCCTCAACGGCGAGCTGTCACTGATCGACCAACAACCGTCTTCAGCCGCGGCGCGGAATGTCCAGGCCACGCTGCACCGCCGGCCTCGCCAGCGCGCGATCGAGCCAGCCGGGAACGTGGCTCAGCGTGTCGTACTCGACGATCTCGCGCGCCTCGTAGAACGTGATCATATTTCGCACCCAGCCGATCGTCGCGATATCGGCGATGCTGTACTCCTCGCCCATGATCCATGGGCGATCCGCCAGGCGCGTATCGAGCACGCTCAACAGTCGCTTGGATTCCGTCGCGTAACGCTCCAGCGGGCGCTTGTCGGCGATCTCCCTGCCGGCAAATTTGTGGAAAAAGCCCAGCTGCCCGAACATCGGACCGATCGCCGCCATCTGAAAGAACAGCCACTGGATCGTGTCCCAGCGCTGCGTCGCGTCGGCCGAAATAAACTGCCCCGACTTGTCGGCCAGATACAGAAGAATCGCACCCGACTCGAACAGGCCGATCGGCTTGCCGCCCGGACCATCCGGATCGATGATCGCGGGAATCTTGCCGTTGGGATTGAGCGAGAGAAACTCCGGCGTGTGGCTCTCGTTCTTGGTGATGTCGACCAGATGCGGCTCGTACGCCAATCCGGTTTCTTCCAGCATGATCGAGACTTTGACGCCGTTGGGCGTGTTGAGCGAATACAGCTGAATGCGCTCGGGATGCTGCGCGGGCCAGCGCGTAGCAATGGGAAAGTCGGAGAGCTTCGACATAACGGGTCCTGGGTAAACGACTCGCTGCAAAGTAGGCCCTTCCGTCGGCGCATTCAATAGCTGCGCCAACGACACGGCAACCGGCCCCACCGAGTGACACGTCACGCGCTTGCGCGATGCGACGAATCAGCGCGATAGTCGTGTCCATGAAACCGTCCCTCATCATTCGCTCCGTAACAACCTCGGACCTGCCTGGATGGCGCACGCTGTGGTCCGGCTACAACGCCTTTTACGGTCGCAAGGACGAAACAGCACTGGCCGATGAGATTACCCAGACCACCTGGAAACGCTTCTTCGATCCGCTGGAACCGGTACATGCGCTCGTTGCCGAACAGGACGGTCGGTTGCTTGGACTTACCCACTACCTGTTCCATCGCAGCACCACCCAGCTTGGACTGAACTGCTATCTGCAGGACCTTTTCACCATCGAAGCGGCACGCGGGAAAGGCGTGGGCCGAGCGTTGATCGAAGCCGTCTATGACCGCGCGAAAGAAGCCGGTTCACCGCGCGTCTATTGGCAAACCCACGAAACCAACGTCACCGCGATGCGGCTCTACGACCAGGTCGCCAAGCGCTCGGGCTTTCTCGTTTACAGCCGACTCGTTTGATTGGTCTGCCGCCGTATCAACCCGCATGCCCTACGATATTCGCCCGCGAGCCGCTTTTCGACTTATGCAAGATAACTTGGCAAGGGACGATTACACGCTGTATTTCCTTGGCGTCGCGCTTGCAAACCCATCAGCTTTGGCGCGGCATGACGAGCCCGCCGGACACTTTCGAGCCTTTCATCGCTTTTGAAGCCCTGTCATTTTCCGGTCGGCGTTGGCACAAGGCGCCTCGTATCTATCATTGACCTGACCACTCCGCCGCTTTTTATGGTCGACGCGCATGGCGCATTGGTCAGCATTCGGTAAGCACCGCTGAGGCAGCAAACACAAAGTTCGTATCAGTCGTCCAGCGCGACGGCAACGCGATTGCGCCCTTCCACCTTGGCCGCATAAAGCGCCTTGTCGGCACGCCGCAGCACATCGTCCAGGCTCCTGTCATTGGCATTGGCCACGCTGATGCCGATGCTCACCGTAAACACGGGGAGGCCTTCGCTGCGATCGGCAGCGGCGGCGACGCGCAGTTTCTCCGCCACGGCGCTGGCATCGAACGGCGACATTTCACGCAGGATCAGCGCAAACTCCTCGCCGCCGATCCGGCCGACGATGTCGCTACTTCGCAGCGTAGCCAGCGCAAGGCTGGCAAATCGCTTCAGCACGAGATCGCCCACGGCATGTCCGTAAGTGTCGTTGACGCTCTTGAAGTGGTCGAGATCGAGCATCGCAACGGACAACGGCCGGCCCGAACGGCTCGCCAGCAGCAGCTCGCGATTGCCCACGTCCATGAAATGCCGGCGATTGGCTAGCCCGGTCAGGCTGTCGCGCGTGGCCAGCTCATACAGACTCGCCGCATAACGTCTCACTCGATCAACCAGCGGGCGAAAAATGAAAATCGCCTCCAGCGACAGCGTAATCAGCAGCGTGATCAACACCACCTTTTGCGCTGTACGCAGCCATTCGATGCGCCGATTGGCTTCGTCTTCGAAAATCGACACGGCCTGATTCAAGTTCGGCAGCAACGTTGTGCGAGCCGCTGCCTGCAGCCGTCGATAGGCCGCCTCGACGTCGCCACCGGGCAAGGGTTGGGCAAAGCGACGCGCGTCGAGGACAAATTGACGCACCGCGAAATCCAGCGGCGTCGCGCCCTCCAGATAAAAACGATGCGCTGACGGAGAAAGCTCATGGCGGATACCGAGATCACCGCCCTGCATCAGTGCTTTTTCCGAACGCTCCATCAAGGTGACGGCATCGAGCAGCGGCTGCCGCGCGGTCGCATCGCCGGCATGCAGATCCGTCGCCAGCAATCCGATGCGCTGCGAAAGCATGCGCTGACGCCCCGCCACATTGATCACCGTGGCCGAATCGCCTTGCGCCACGATCACGTTGTTCAGCAGCACATGCACCGCGCCGGACAGAATGGCGATCAGCGCCAGTCCAGCGATATACGCATAGGTAAGGCGTCTGGCAATCGCACGCTCGGCGTCCATAGTGATTCCGTAGTTTTTGATGGAGCGTGGAAGTTAAGGTGCCTGGAAGCTAAAACCGCGCGCACGGAGCTTGAAACAACTGCAGCCGTCACGGCAAGGGGCAAGAGCGCATGCGGTCTGACAAAAAAAGCCGTACCGCGCGCATGGCGAGTCGAGCGCTGGATTTTTTTCGACGGCTGCTGCCGCATCCATCGCGCTGACATCGTTGCAAGAAACTCTCATCGGCCGACCCTGCGCGATCCATCCGATATACGCGATGACCGGCCGAGCCCGCACCGGCCTCAACTTCCAATACGCGCAT
The DNA here is from genome assembly GCF_014200755.1 of Rhodanobacter sp. ANJX3. Lineage (GTDB taxonomy): Bacteria > Pseudomonadota > Gammaproteobacteria > Xanthomonadales > Rhodanobacteraceae > Rhodanobacter. The sequence goes on from NZ_JACHCM010000001.1 coordinate 871,198, forward strand.
CGCCGCCGCCAGATTGTCGCACCGCAGCATCATATTGCTCTATCTATTGCTCTATCGGCGTAATCTTCACGCGTGTGATTCGTCAGCCGGAACGCGGGCGACGCAGCGGATTATTTTGATGGAGCGACTGTCTTGAACCACATCGGCGACGCCCTGCTTTTGGCGCGAATCCAGTTCGCGTTTACCGTGTCGTTCCACATTATTTTCCCCGCCATCAGCATCGGCCTGGCCAGTTATCTGGCCGTACTCGAAGGTCTTTGGCTGCGCACCGGAAAAGTTGTTTATCGCGAGCTGTTTTTCTTCTGGTCGAAAATTTTCGCTGTCGGCTTCGGCATGGGCGTGGTCTCGGGCGTGGTGATGAGCTACGAGTTCGGCGCCAACTGGGCCGGCTTTTCGCAGGTGGCCGGCGCGGTAACCGGGCCGCTGCTCGCCTATGAAGTGCTGACCGCATTTTTTCTCGAAGCGGGTTTTCTCGGCATCATGCTGTTCGGCTGGACGCGCGTCGGGCCGCGGTTGCATTACCTGGCCACCGTGATGGTCGCCGTCGGCACATTGATCTCCACCTTCTGGATTCTGGCCTCCAACAGCTGGATGCAGACGCCGCAGGGCTTCGCCCTGATCGACGGCAAAATCGTGCCGATGGATTGGTTCGAGATTATTTTCAATCCGTCGTTTCCCTACCGCCTGATGCATATGGCGATCGCCGCCTTCATCGTGGCCGCCATGCTGGTCGGCGCGTGCGGTGCGTGGCATCTGCTGCGCGGGCGTCGCGACGAGGCGATCAAGACATCGTTCTCGATGGCGATGTGGATGATCGTGTGCATCGTGCCTATCCAGATTGCCGTCGGCGACGCGCACGGCATCAATACGCGCAAATATCAGCCAGCCAAGATCGCCGCGATCGAAGGCCTATGGGAAACCGAGAAAGGCGGCACCTCGCTCAACCTGGTGGGCTGGCCGGACATGCAGGACGAGGTCACCCGCTACGCGCTGAAGATTCCGCACCTCGGCAGCCTGATCCTCACGCACAGCTGGGACGGCGAGATTCAGGGCTTGAAGGACTTTGCACCGCGCGATCGGCCCAATTCCACCATCGTGTTCTGGAGCTTTCGGATCATGGTCGGCATGGGCTTTCTGATGCTCTTTCTCGGTCTGCTGAGCCTGGCGCTACGGCGCGGCGGCCGGCTCTACGAGTCGCGCTTTCTGCAGCGGTTTGCCGTGCTGATGGGACCATCCGGTCTGATCGCGCTGCTGGCCGGCTGGGTCACCACCGAAGCCGGGCGACAGCCATGGGTGGTCTACGGCGTGCTGCGCACGGCCGATGCATCGTCGGCGCTTTCTGCCCAGCAGGTGGGCACGTCGCTGATGATTTTCGTCATCGTGTATTTCTTGGTGTTCGGCACCGGTATCTATTACATGCTCAAGCTCATGGGCAAAGGCCCGTCGCTTGGCGATGCCACCGATACGCACGGCGACGACACCGGCAGGGGCGCACCACGATTCGATCATCGCCCGCTGTCCCGTCCCACCGATCCGATCGACGAATAGGCGCCGCCATGCACATCGATCTCCCCATGATTTGGGCTGCCATCATCGGTCTGGGCGTTTTTCTGTACGTGCTGCTCGACGGATTCGACCTCGGCATCGGCCTGCTCTTTCCGTTCTTCCATGGCGAAGGCGACCGCGAGGTGATGCTCAACACGGTCGCCCCGGTCTGGGACGGCAACGAGACGTGGATGGTGCTCGGCGGCGCCTGTCTGTTCGCGGCGTTCCCGGTCGCTTACGGCACGCTGCTGCCGGCGGTGTATATGCCGCTGATCGCCATGCTGTGCGGCCTGATCTTTCGCGGCGTGGCCTTCGAGATACGCGCCAAGGCCAGGCGCACCCAGCATCTCTGGGAGTTGGCCTTCATGCTGGGCTCGGCGATGGCCACGTTTTGCCAGGGTGTGATCTTGGGCACCCTGCTGCAAGGCGTCACCATCGTCGATGGACGATTCGCCGGCACGGCGTTCGACTGGCTGTCGCCTTTCAGCCTGTTCTGCGGTCTGGGCCTGCTGACCACCTATGCGACGCTGGGCTGCACTTGGCTGGTGATGAAAACCGACGGCGAGCTGCAGCGGCGCATGCGCGTGATGGTAAAGCCGCTGGTGCTGACCCTGCTGCTGGTGATCGGCGTAGTCAGCCTGTGGACGGTGCTGGGCCAGCAGGCCGTTGCCGATCGCTGGTTCGCCCGATACAACTTCGTCTTTTTTGCACCGGTGCCGATCCTGGTGCTGGCCTGCGTCGCCGGCATCGTCAGGTTCAATACGCGCGGGCACGACAAGCTGCCGTTCGTGCTGACCCAGGCGATCTTGTTTCTGGGCTACAGCGGGCTGCTGATCAGCATTTTCCCCTACATCGTGCCGCCGTCGCTGACGATTTGGGCGGCCTCCTCGCCGCCCTCCAGCCAGAAGTTCACGCTGGTCGGCGTACTGATCGTTCTGCCGATCATCCTGGCGTATACGGGGCTGGCGTACTGGGTGTTCCGCGGCAAGGTGCGCCACGGCGATGCGGGCTACCACTGATATGGACCAACCCGAACAGGCGCCACTGCACAAGCGGCTCGGATGGTTTTTTCTGCTGTACGCCGTGGGTTTTCTCGCCGTGCTGATCGTCGCAGGACTCTTCCGTGTCCTGGTACTGGATGTAGTGCGATAGGCAGTCGCGCAGTCTAGACAAGCAGCCCGCAGCGCGTCACTGCATTTTGTCACGCCCGAATGACAACTGACGAATTGGGCGATCGACGCGACTTGAACTCAGGGAAATCCGATCACCACATCGTTCAACGGCAGCTGAGCCTGACGATGCTGCGCCGGTGGTGCGGTCCATGGGCCACCCTGGCCGAACAGCTGGGCTTCGGATTCCGGCCCGAAAAAATCGAAGCGATCGAACACGAACGGCAGGCCTTCCGAGCCTTCGAAGGTCGCTGCATTGGACAGTTGGAAATGTAGATGCGGCGCGCTGGATCCGCCGGACTGACCGAGATGCCCAAGCAGTTGACCGCGCGTCACGTGATCGCCGGCATGCACTTTGACGCTGCCGCGCTGCAAGTGCGCATAGCTGGCAAACACGCTCGGTGCCACCTGCAGCACCACGTAGTTGCCGAAGACCGCGCGCGTCGTCAGCGAATCGGGTTCGCCCTGCGGACTGAGCGGCGCATGCTCTTGTTCGCCGTCGTGCGCATCGCTGATCACGCCATCGGCGACAGCGATCACATCGGCGCCGTAACCGATCCAGTCGACATAGCGCGAGTGGCCGATGTCCTTCACGCCAGCGTGCATGGCATGACCCTGGCGATCAATTCCCACCAGATCGAAGGCGTAGCGCTGCGGAATCGTCACCATGCCGTTCACCGCCACAAGGCTGCCCCAGTGATGCGAATGCGCATTGCCTGGTCCCTCGTGCGCCAGCCACAGGCCACCGCGCAGCGGCGCACCGAGGGTCAAAGGCGCTGTCGTATTCACGGGCACCGACACGCCATCGAGCAGCTCCGGTTTACCTTTTTCGGCGGCGAACGCCATACGGTGCCGAAGCATATGCGGCGATAAACTGCCTTTCGGCAGCGTGATCCATACGTAGATCACTGCACGCTTACCGGACTCGATCGACACCGGCGCGTGCTCTGCCGGCGCGGGGCGCGTCATGCCGGCCAGTTCGCCGGCGCTGAAGCTGGCCAGCGGCACGCTGGCATCATCGCCGTATACGTCGAGGCCCTGCGGTTTCAGCGCGCCGGTATCGCCGTAGATATTGGTGATATCCAGCTCGTAGGCCAGATGATTCAGGCCGTCCGTGCCCGTGAATGCGGTCGGTGCAAACGGCACGCGTGCTTCGACTGGCGCCAGCGGCTGCTGTGCAACGACGGTAGAACCCCAAAACAACGACGCGACAAGCGCCAACGTCTCGTAGCGTCTTTTCATCGGTGACTTCCCCGTCAGCTGGAGCATGCAGGATGTCTTCACCACGCTTGCGATTGCAAGCGTGATCACCCCCTGTCCCGATGGCGATGGCGATGGGCAAGGCTCGATGGCTTGCCCATCAGGTGATCGGCACGTCACCCACGATGTTGGGCCGGTCAGCGCCGAGCCAGCGGTAGACGGCGCCGCCGATCACGCCGCCTACGATGGGCGCCACCCAGAACAGCCATAGCTGGCCGATTGCCGTGGCACCGGCGAACAGCGCCACACCGGTAGAGCGCGCCGGGTTCACCGACGTGTTGGTGACCGGAATGCTGATCAGGTGGATCAGGGTCAGTGCCAGACCGATGGCCAATGGGGCAAAACCCGCCGGTGCGCGGCCGTGCGTGGCGCCCATGATCACGATCAGAAACATCGCCGTCATCACCACCTCGCAAAGCGCCGCAGCGGTCAGTGCGTAACCACCCGGCGACATCGCGCCGTAACCGTTGCTGGCGAAGGTACCCGCCGCGTTGGGATCGATCGCGAAGCCGGGCGCACCGCTGGCGATGTGCAGGAGTATCGCACCGGCGACAACGCCACCGATCACCTGCACCACCACGTATGGCACCACATCCCGAATCGGAAAACGGCCGCCGGCCCAGAGCCCGATCGTCACCGCCGGATTGAAATGCGCGCCGGAGATGTGGCCGAACGCGTACGCGCCGCTGACCACCGTCAAGCCGAAGGCCAGCGACACGCCGAGCAGACCGATGCCCAACGGATTGCCCGGCCCGCCGAACTTGGCCGCGAGAACCGCACTGCCGCATCCACCCAGTACCAGCCAGAACGTGCCCAGAAACTCCGCAACGAGTCGCCTTAGCATGACACTTACTCCCCTGGACGAACTGGCCCAGCGCCAGTCCAACCCGCGCACTTTGCGCCCGCGTCTCACGCACTGCAATAGTGCGCTTGCACCGGATTGAAACCTGCTCAAGCACTAAAACAGCGGAGCATCGATCAAAGACTCCATACCCCGCTGTCTCGGCCGCGGATCAACGCTCGTCGGCAGCCGCGATCTGCTTCTTTCGGTACTGGCCCTGCATGTCGAACATCCAGCCGGGATATTCGGGCGGCAGCATGCTGACCTTGTCCAGCGCGGCCAGTTCGTCGGCGTCGAGCTTCACTTCGGTGGCGCCGATATTGTCATCGAGCTGCTCGATTTTCTTGGCGCCGATGATCACGCTGGTCACGGGCTTCTGATGCAGCAACCACGCCAGGGCGATCTGCGCCACCGAGACCTTGCGCTTGTCGGCGATGCCGCGCATCACGTCGATGCAGTCGTAACCACGCTCCTTGTTCACCGGCGGAAAGTCGAAGCTGGCCCGACGGCTGCCCTGCTCGCCCTCCTTGTCGCGGCCGTACTTGCCGCTGAGCAGGCCGCCGGCCAGCGGGCTCCATACCATCAAGCCCATCTGCTCGCTGGTCAGCGCGGGAATGATCTCGCGTTCGAGGTCGCGTCCGGCGACCGTGTAATACGCCTGCAGCGACTGAAATCGCGACAGCCCATGTTTTTCTGAGATACCCAGCGCCTTGACGATCTGCCAGGCCGCCCAGTTCGATACACCGACGTACCGCACGTGACCGTGCTGCACGAGGTTGTCCAGCGCGCGCACGGTCTCCTCGATCGGCGTGGCGGCATCGAAACCGTGCACCTGATAGAGATCGATGTGATCGAGCTGCAGTCGCTTCAGGCTGGCTTTGAGCCCATCCTGGATATGGTGGCGCGTGAGCCCGCGCGAGTTGACGCCCCTGGTGCCGGTCTCGCCGAAGACCTTGGTTGCCACGATCACATCTTCGCGTGGCACCTTCAGATTCTTCAGCGCCTGCCCGGTCATGATCTCCGACTGGCCGAGCGAATAGACGTCGGCGGTATCGATGAAATTGATGCCGGCCTCGAGCGCGCGACCGATCAGTTTGTCGGCATCGGCCTGTTTCAGGTCGCCGATCTTGCTCCACATCTCACCTTCGCCGCCGAAGGTCATGGTGCCGAGGCAAAGCTCGGAAACGAAGACGCCGGTATGGCCGAGTTTGTTGTAACGCATGACATGCTTTCCTGTGTGGGCAACGCGTAGCAGCGCGGCCACTTTCGAAAAGCGGCCGTTCTCAGCGTCGAAAAATTACGGAGAAATCTGACGAGTCGGCATGATCAGCGACTCCTGCATATTGACGTGCGCCGGCTGGGCGAAGGCGAATACCAGCGCGTTGGCGATGTCTTCGGCATGCAGCGCGTCGATCGAGTCGCGGCGCTCCTTCATTTTATCCGCCGGCACATTGAAGCCCCAGTTGGTATGCACGGCGCCCGGCTCGATCAGCGAGACACGAATGCCCTCCTCACCGAGCTCCTTACGCAGCGCGTCGTGAAAGCCGACGACCGCAAACTTGGTCGCGTTGTAAACCGACCAGCCGGCAATACCGTAACGGCCGCCGACGCTGGAAACCGTGCTGATCATCGCGCCCTTGCGGCCGCGCATCAGCGGAATCGCCAGCTGGGTACAGTTGAGTACGCCGTAGAGATTGGCGTCGATCGTCGACTTCCATTCTTCCCGCGTGCTCTTCTCGAATGGGTTGTTGTAGCCCACCCCGGCGTTATTGAAAAGCAGATCGATGCCGCCAAATTCCTTTTTTACCTCGGCAAAAACTTTCGCGATCGCCGCTTCATCCGCCACATCGGCGGCTTTCACCACGGCGCTGTCACCCAGCTCCTTGGCCAATGCATCCAGCTTGTCCTTGCTGCGTGCGACCAGCACGACCTTGACGCCTTCGTCCACCAGCGCCTTCGCGGTCGCTTGGCCGATACCGCTGGATGCGCCGGTGATCACGGCGACGCTGTCTTTGAGATCTCTGAGTTTCATGGCTTCATTCCTCCATCAATGGTCGGATTCGTTTGTGACCGCAGAAACCGATGCACTTAAGCCAAACGATCCGGTGGCGATACTTCACTTCCCACTATGGCGGACGCGCCGTATGCGTGCCGTGACCCGCAGGCGTCCGGCTCCCCAGACGCGAGGAGATCGCGCCGAAACTACAGCTGTGCGGCAATACGCCCTACATCGGCCAGCACCGCATTTCTTGTGGCCGCGTCGGCTGCAGAACCGGCGTAGTACGCCGTCACCAGCAGCGGCTGGCGCTGCGGCGGGTAGAGAATGCCGACGTCGTTGGTTTCGTTCTGCGCGCCGCTGCCGGTCTTGTCGCCGATCGTCCAGCCCGGCGGCAGGCCGGCACGCAGTTTTTCCGCACCGGTCGTGCAGCCGCGCAGCCATTCGATCAATTGTGCGCGCGGGGCCGCGGCAAGCGCGTTGCCCAACAACAGGTTTTGCAGCGTAGCGAGCGCGGCGTTCGGCGTGGTCGTGTCGCGGATATCGCCGGGACTGGCGATATTGAGATCCGGCTCGATGCGATCGAGCCGCGTCACCGTATCGCCTAGGCTTCTGGCGAACCTCGTCACGGCGCCCGGCCCGCCCATGCTCGCCAGCAGCAGGTTGGCCGCCGTGTTGTCGCTGACGGTCATCGCCGCCGCGCACAGCTCGGCGATGCTCATGCCCGGTGAACCCACGTGCTGGCTGGTCATCGGCGCGTAGCTCAGCAAGACCTCCCGACCGAACACGATGCGCCGATCGAGGTGTTCGTCCCCTCTGTCCACACGCGCCAACACCGCGGCGACCGCCAGCAGTTTGAACGTGCTGCACATCAGAAAGCGCTCATCGCCCCGATGCGTCGCGCGATGCCCGTTGCCGGTATCGAGAATGGCGACGCCCAATCGCCCACCGTGCCGGCGCTCGAGCTCGGCAAGGCGTTCATTTGCGTCATCCGAACCGCTGGCGATGGCCCATGACGGACGCAGTACCAAAGCGGACACACCGAGCAAGGCGCTTTTGAGCAGGCTTCGACGATTCATGATTCTCCCTGGCGGCGGCGCTGACAAAACATCCATCCAGGATGATCGCCGATCGCGACTGCAGGCTGGAAAAAATAGGGCAATGCGATGGCAGCGGCCGAACCATGCTTCGCCATGCCGCACGTTCCGGCAGACGATCGACTGACCAACGATCCCTCGGCGACGGTTCTCCGTTATCGTTCGCCGATGGAAAAAACGCTGCTCGAACAACCGCTGATCATGGCGCCCGATCGGGTGAAACCGGCCACTACGCCACAGGAGGCCGCACGGTGGCGCGCGCTTCCTCCCGAAGCCTACTGGCTGGAGATCGCGCAGGCCTTTGTCTGGGACAAGCCGCCTGAAAAAGCGCTCGACGGCACGCTGGGCGACTTTCGCTATTTCCCCGGTGCGATGGGCAACGTCAGCGTCAACTGCCTCGATCGCTGGCCGGCCGAACGCGTCGCGCTGCACTACGAGCGCGAAGATGGCTTGAAGGAAACCTGGACCTTCGGCGAACTCACCGACGCCGTCGCTCGCTTTGCCGCCGCACTCGAAGACCTCGGCGTTCGCAAGGGCGATCGCGTGGCGGTCTACGCCAGCAACGTGCCCGAGTCGTTTATCGCCATCCACGCCTGTTACCGCATCGGCGCGATCTATTCGGTGATCTTCGCCGGCTTCAGTGCATCGGCGGTGCGCGATCGCATCGTGGATGCGCAGCCCAAGGTCATCGTGTGCACCGACGCCACGCTGCGGCGCGGCCGCGTAATACCGATCAAGGCGACCCTCGACGAAGCGATGCAAGGCTTGCCGGTGCCCCAGATCATCGTCGCACGCCGCGTCGATCGCGCCTATCCGCTGCACGACGGCGAACACGATTTCGCCGAGCTGCTCGCACGCACCGCGCGGCGGGCGGTGCCGATGTCGCTCGAGGCCAACGATCCCGGCTTCATCATCTACACCTCGGGCACCACGTCGAAGCCGAAGGGCCTGGTACACGCGGGCATCGGCTTTCTGGTGGGCACCTATGCCAACGTCAAGTGGTCGCTCAACCTCGGCGCCGACGATATCTACTGGTGCACGGCCGATGTCGGCTGGCTGACGTTTCCGATCTTCGCCCTGGTGGGCGGCCTCGCCCACGGCGCCACGCACGTGATCTACGAAGGCAGCCTCGATACGCCGACGCCCGGACGCGCTTACCAAGTGATGGCGGATTACGGGGTCAACAAACTGTTCACCGCGCCGACCGCGCTGCGCATGCTTCGTCGCGCCGGTGATGCGCTGCTGCAGCAGCACGACACCAGCAAACTGGCGCTGGTGTCCCTGGTCGGCGAGCCGCTCGATCCCGATACGTGGTTCTGGACACGGGACAAGCTCGGCCGCGGCGCGATCTTCGTCAACAACACCTACGGGCAAACCGAAACCGGCACCGCCTGGTCGAGCAGCATGGTCGGCCTCACGCCCACGCGTCCAGGCAGCTGCGGGCATGCGCTGCCGGGCTATGCGCCCCACGTGCTGCGCGAAGATGGCACACAAGCCGCGCCCGGCGAAGTCGGTGCGCTGACGCTGAGCGCACCGTTTCCCTGCGTGGCCCGCACCGTCTGGGGCGATCACGCGCGTTACGTCAAAACCTATCTCACCACCTTCCCCGGCCACTACCTGTCCTCCGACGCTGCACTGTTCGACGCCGATGGCCAGCTGTGGGTCACCGGCAGGATGGACGACGTGATCAATGTCGCCGGCCATCGCCTCGGCACGATGGAGATGGAGGCAGCCTTGCTCAAGCACGCGGCCGTCTCGGAGGCCGCCGTGGTCACCCAGCCCGATGCGATCAAGGGCATGGTGCCGGTGGCTTTTGTCGTGCCGCGAGCAGGCTATGTCGACAGCGCCGAACTGCAGTCGGCACTGTGCCAGTCCATCGTCGATGCAGTCGGCGCCATCGCCCGTCCCGCGCGTGTCATCGTGGTCTCCAGCGTGCCGCGCACACGCAGTGGAAAAATCATGCGGCGCGTGCTGCGCGATCTCGTCGTCGACGGCGAGGCGTCCGGCGATCTGACCAGCCTCGAAAACCCGGAGGCCATCGGCGTGGTGCTGCAGAAGATGGCCGAGGCCTGACGGACATGCACGGCAATATCATCGACCTCGACGGCGGATCGACTGTACGCCACGAACATTACCCGTCGCGCGGCCGTAAGAGCCTGTTCACCACCTCCCAATACCTCGCGTCAGAGGATCATGAAGAGGCGCTGAGGTCATCGACTCGAACGAGGCGATAAACTTGCGTCGGCGTGCTGCAAGCACGGCGTCATCAACGAAAGGAGCGGCATGGTCATCATCGTCATGGGCGTATCGGGTTGCGGCAAGACCACCATTGGGCAATCGCTGGCCGACGCGTTCGGCTGGGATTTTCAGGAAGGCGACGTGCTGCATCCGCAGGCGAATATCGACAAGATGAGCGCCGGCATCCCCTTGGACGACGACGACCGCTGGCCGTGGCTGGATCGTATCGCCGCATGGATACGCGACGAGCATGCACATCATCGCCAGGGCGTGGTGAGCTGCTCTGCGCTCAAGCGCCGCTATCGCGATCGGCTGCGCCTGGCCGACGCCGACGTGGGCTTTGTCTATATCCAGGTATCGCGCAGCGAACTGGAGCGGCGCACCCGCCAGCGCCATCATTTCATGCCCACCTCCCTGCTCGACAGCCAGCTGCAGACGCTGGAGGAGCCGGCGCCCGACGAAGACGCGTTGACCGTATCGGGGGAAGCGACCATCGCTACGCTGATCGACGAAGTATCGCGCTGGTTGGCGGCACGAGCCCATCACTGAAGGGCCACCGTAATGCTTGCGCTGCGCATACCGATTCAGCGCAAGACGTTGCCTACGACGCCCAGCGCGATTGGCGGATCACGTCGCAGAAATTTCCGCGCACAAAGTGCGGATCCTTATCGGCCAGCACGTCGGCTTTCACGTTGCCGAAGGTTGTTTCCGGCTTGTGCTTGATGCCGTCGTAAAACGCCTGAATGATGTCCTCCTTGAAGTGCTCGCTGCGTGGAAAGGCCTCCACCACGGCTTGGCGCTCTTCTTCTGCATAAAGCGCGTGAGTCAGTCCCAGCACATCCATTTCGACGCCCGCCGTAACCAGCGCCACGACCGGGTGCATATGCTGCGCAATGCCTGGCGTCGTGTGCAGTGCGATAGCCGTCCAGACGATATCCAGCTCTGACTCGGCGATACCGTGGCGCCGGAGAAAATCGCGCGCCGCGTTGGCGCCGTCCACTTCGAAGCGCTCGTGGACGCTGCTGTGTTTTTCTGTCAGGCCCATGTCGTGAAACATGGCGCCCGCGTAAAGCAGATCGGGATCGACGTACAGGCCGCGCTGTCGAGCCGCGATGGCCCCGAAATAATAAACGCGGCTGGAATGATTGAAAATAAGCTCCGAAGCGGTATCGCGAACCACCTCCGTCACTTCTCTCGCCAGAACGCTGTCCGGCACCTGGATACCGCTGATCGTGGTTTGCATGATCGTTGTCCTTGATGGCCAGGCTTCAGGCTAGGCTTGGAGCAATCTGTCTTCAATCGACCAAAGCCGTCAATTTCTGCCATCATCGGTTCGATGCGGCCACGCAGGCGGCGAGGCACTGACGATGAAACCAAAGCGAGTCGTTCTGCTGGCCATGCCCGGCGTGCAGCTGCTGGATGTGTCCGGGCCGATGGACGTCTTTGCCGAAGCCAATGTCCAGGCCGGCTGGCCGGTTTACGACTTGCGCATCATCGCCAGCGAGCCCGGTGAAATCCGCAGTTCATCCGGCGTGCGGCTGATTCCCGACGGCGTGGCCCGTGGGAAAGAAAAAATGCCCATCCATACGCTGCTTGTCGCCGGGTCGCCACACGCCGCCAACAAGCCGTTCGGCGACGCTGCGCTGCGATGGCTCAAGGCCCATGCGCCGCATGCCCGGCGATTCGGCTCGGTGTGCACCGGCGCCTTCCTGCTGGCGGCGGCCGGACTGATCGACCGCAAGCGGGTCACCACGCATTGGGCGGTGGCAGAGAAACTGGCGCACGCCTATCCGGACGTCATCGTCGATGCCGATGCGATTCACGTGCGCGACGGACGCCTGCGCACCTCCGCCGGCGTCACCGCCGGCATGGACCTGGCATTGGCGCTGGTGGAAGAAGACCTGGGCCACACCGTCGCGAAACAGGTCGCCTCGCAGCTGGTGATGTTTTTCCGCCGGCCGGGTGGACAAACGCAATTCAGCCGCGGCGGCGAGTTGGAAGTGGCCGGCCGTTCCTCACTGCAAGAGCTGCAGCGATGGGTCATCGCCAACCCCGAGAAGGACCACTGCGTGACGGCTCTGGCTGCACGGCTGCGTATGAGTCCGCGGCATTTCGCCCGCATTTTCCGCAACGAAATGGGCACGACGCCCGGCGTCTGGGTGGAAACCATACGACTGGCTGCCGCCCGTGAAATGCTCGAAGGTGAGCACGGCGCGCCGAAGCAGGTCGCCGCGCAATGCGGCTTTGCCGACGTGGACAGTTTTCGCCGAGCCTTCAGCCGAGTGTTCGGCATCTCCCCGGCGCAGTATCGGAAATCGCACGCGCACTGAACAACCGGTCATGCGGACCAAGACTGGACTTTCAGCCTAGCCGAACGCGTAGAGCACGGTATTCGTACACCGTGCTCTACGCCATGACGATCGCTTACGACTTGGTCCAGGGCGTGCCGCCGGCATAATCGCTGGTGATGGTGCTGTTGAGCTTGGTCAGAATGGCTGCGTTGGTGGTCACCAAACCCAGCTCGCGATTTTCGGTCAACGACGCGCTCGAGAAATTCTCCGAACCGACGAAGGCCTTCGCGCTCGCGGTGTTGTAGTCGGCCAGGATGACCTTGGCATGGATGTACAGCGCCGTGTCGTTGTCGGGATAGGTGCTGACTTTCACCCCGGCCTTGGTCAAGGCGTCGAATTCCGTCTCGTAGTCGTTGTCGTCGTTGGTCATGCAGACGGTCACCGCGACGCCGCGCTTGGCCGCATTTTCCAGCGCGGTCACCACGCCGCTGTAGCTCATCTCTTCGTTTTCGACCAGCAGGCTGGTCTTGGCGCCGTTGATGATGTTGACCAGATCGGTCGCCGATACCGTCGGGCTCCACACCAAGTCGTCGCCCAAGGGTGGCGTGATGCTCTGGGCAGCGAAGTCGGCGTTGAACGTGCTTTCGATCGCCGCGACGTCGGCCGGATCGTTTTCGATCACCGCGAAGTCGCGCGTGGTGCTGTAGTAGCGGCTGGTGAGGTTGAGCGTCATCACCGCGCTGATCGTGTTATCGACCGTGATGGTTTTCTGATGCGTCGCGGCGTACTTGGTCCAGGCCCAGACCACCTGCACGCCGTGCGACGTCAGGTCGTTATATGCCGCCGTGTTGTTGCTCTTCTCCAGGTTCTGATCGAGGATCACGCGAACCTTGATGCCGTTCTCGGCGGCCTGATCGAGCAGCGTTTGCGCCTGCGTGTCGACCAGCTCGTACATGGTCATGTCGATGCTCGACTTGGCCGACTGGATCAGGTTGTAGATCGGCGTGAGGCCCTGATCGGGCTCGGTGACCAAGGTCTGCGTCACCGTGGTGCTGGCCAAGCTTTGGCTCGCCATGCCGAGGGTGCCCGCACAAAAGAGCGCGGCGCAAATGGTGGTTTTCATGGAGGTGTTCGATCCGCAACGGTTCTTCATAAGTCAGTCCTTTTGGTTGGCAAGTTGAAAGAGATCCGCGTAATGGGTCTTGACTACCCACGCTGCGAACCCCGGCTGCCCGGACAATCCAGTGCTCCCCCTGCAGCAGACGCCTGACGCCACAGCCGCCTGCGATTGAAGACCTCTTTTGTGACGCTAGGCTTTCCGTTCGTCGACGCAGGTTTATACGTTTAAAAACGATACATGCCAAAAGCCCACCGATCACCGCAATAGCTTGCCGCGCCACCGGGCGCGCTGCGACTGCCGCTTCGATGGGACTTGGGTTTGGCGAGTGTTTGCCGCCAGGTTATCGACTCGCAAGTTTTCGCCCGTCGAGCCATAAATGAAAGGCTCGGAGCAACGACCCGCAGAAACAGCGACTAACGATTTCCGATAGCGGCCTCGATTGAGGCGATCACCATTGGGCAAAACGCGTCACCATCACGGAGCCACGCGTGCGCGCTCCCTTGGGCTATCGAACCCCACCCCCATATCTGTGCCATAACGTATGTCGACCATAAACAGGAGCCAACCGATGACCGCTACAACCGAACGCGCCGTTCTCGCCGGCGGCTGCTTCTGGGGCATGCAGGAGCTGATCCGCAGCCAGCCGGGCGTGATCTCCACCCGCGTCGGCTACTCCGGCGGCGATGTGCCCAACGCCACCTATCGCAATCACGGCACGCACGCCGAGGCGATCGAGATCATCTTCAACCCGCAGGTGATCAGCTACCGCACCCTGCTGGAATTCTTTTTCCAGATCCACGACCCCAGCACGCCGAACCGCCAGGGCAACGATCGCGGCGTGAGCTATCGCTCGGCGATCTTCTATGCCAACGAGGAACAGAAGGACATCGCCGAGGACACCATCGCCGACGTCGACGCTTCCGGCCTGTGGCCGGGCAAGGCGGTGACCGAGCTGGCGCCGGTCGGCGATTTCTGGGAAGCCGAGCCCGAGCACCAGGACTATCTGCAGCACTATCCCACCGGCTACACCTGCCACTTCATCCGGCCGCAGTGGAAGCTGCCGCGCCGCGCCTGACGGTAAGCAGACCGACCCGCGTGCACGACGTCACTCGCGCACGCGGCGGCTCGCTCAATCAATGCAGCGACATCGCCCAGGTGATGTAAGCCGCATTGACGGCAGTAAGCGTCAGAGCTATCAGAAAAATAACGTCGGCCATTCGTTCGAGCCGATAGTTGCGGGTCAGGCTTCGGGTGCGCAAGGCCCAGTAGGACAGCAAGCAGGACGCTAGATAAAGCATCGCGTTCACTGCCAGCAGGTCTTCGGCCACCATGTCGGACTTGTGCGTGGAGATCACTACACGAATGATGCCCACCACCGTCAAACACACGCCCACCATGGCGGCGGAGGCGGTGAAGATATGGACACAGATGTTTTCATCCAGACGGATACGCTGGGACTTGCGGGGCGTGTTGACCAGAAAACTCATGGGGCTTCTTCGCTGATGAACGACTCCGTGATGGAACGCGGAACACGGGCAATAGTTTCATCATGGCCCATCGCAGCGGGGTCGGCGATTCAGCGAACGAAGAGATAAGGTCAATAACGCCTGCGTCATGTCGTGTTCCGTCAACGCCTGGATAATCCGTCCTCGCTTGAGTGATCAGCGCGCGACTCGCATCGATATTTAGTGGGCAACGTCTCGCGATCGACTTCGCCTCGGTCACACACCATCTCGTTACGCGGCAAGCCGGCCGGCATCGCGTGATGCTTTGCCCCACGGCAGCGCAACCTCGGTAAAGTGCAGGCTGTGATCCGGTTTAGGGGACGGAAAAGCTGATGCCTGTGGTCCATCGAAATACGTTCGCTATCGGCAGCGACTGCTGCCTTTTGCTGCCGCGTTGACCTTAGCGCTGTCATTGCAGGCATTCGCTACCGACGTTACTTACGAGACGGCGCGATGGCAGCGCGAGGCGCGCGACGTCACCATCACCCGCGACGACTGGGGCATTGCCCACGTGCACGGCAAAACCGATGCCGACGCCGTCTTCGGCATGGCCTATGCGCAGGCCGAGGACGATTTCAACCGCGTCGAAACCAACTATCTCAACGCGATGGGCCGGCTCGCCGAGGCCGAAGGCGAGTCGGCGATCTGGCAGGACCTGCGGATGAAGCTGTTTATCGACCCGGTCGCGCTGAAGGCGATGTACGCAAAAAGCCCGCGCTGGCTGCAGGCGCTGATGAACAGTTGGGCGGACGGCCTCAACGATTACCTGGCCGAGCATCCCGATGTGCATCCGCGCGTCATCCGACACTTCGAGCCGTGGATGGCGCTGAGCTTCAGCGAAGGCAGCATCGGCGGCGATATCGAGCGCGCGGCGCTGAACCCGCTGGAAGCGTTTTACGGCCGGAATCCGGCCGCGCTGGCGCGCGTCGATCCGCCCTCGAGCTGGAGCGAACCGACCGGATCCAATGGCATGGCGATTGCGCCCAAGCTCACCGTCGACGGGCACGCGCTGCTGCTGATCAACCCGCACACGTCGTTCTTCTTCCGCTCCGAACTGCAGATGAGCAGCGATGCCGGGCTCGATGCCTACGGCGCCGTGACCTGGGGCCAGTTCTTCATCTACCAGGGCTTCAATCCGCACATCGGCTGGATGCACACCTCGACTGGCGCCGACGTGGTCGACGAATTTGCCGAGACCGTCGTGCACGAGGACGGCAAGCTGTTCTATCGCTACGGCAGCGAGCTGCGGCCAGTGACCAGCAAAACCATCACCGTGCCGTATCGGGCGAAGAACGGCTCGATGGCCGAACGCCGCTTCACCGTCTACGCCACGCATCACGGCCCGATCGTGCGGGCCGCCGACGGCAAGTGGATCGCCATCGCGCTGATGAACAAGCCGATCGAGGCGCTCGAACAAAGCTGGTTGCGTACCAAGGCCAGCGATTACGTGAGCTATATGAAGGTTGCGGAGCTGAAGGCCAACTCGTCCAACAACACCATCTTCGCCGACGACAAGGGCGAGATCGCGTACCTGCATCCGCAGTTCATCCCACGGCGCGATAACCGCTTCGATTACACCAAGCCGGTCGACGGCAGCGATCCCGATACCGACTGGAAAGGCCTGCTGCCACTCGACGCCGCGCCGCACCTGCTCAATCCGCCGAACGGCTGGATCTTCAACACCAACGACTGGCCCTACTCCGCCGCGGGGCCTTACAGCCCGAAGCAGGCCGACTACCCGCGCTACATGGACAGCGTCGGCGAAAACCCGCGTGGCATCCACGCCACCACCCTGCTCACCGGCCAGCGCGACTTCACCCTGGCGTCGCTGATCGGCACTGCCTTCGATTCGTACCTGCCGGCATTCGCTCGGCAGATACCGATCCTCGTGGCCGACTACGACGCGCTGCCCGCCAGCGATCCGCTGAAAACAAAACTCGCCAGCCAGATCGCCCTGCTGCGCCACTGGGACTATCGCTGGGGCATCACCTCGATACCGACCTCGCTGGCGGTGTTCTGGGGCGACACCCTGTGGGATTCGGTCAGCAAGGCCGATACCGCCGAGGGCTTGTCGATCTACGACTATATGGCCGAGAAAGCCGGACCCGCAGCGCGCCTGCAGGCGCTGGTCGAAGCCTCCGACCGGCTGGAAAAAGATTTCGGCAGCTGGGGCACGCCGTGGGGCGAGATCAACCGCTTCCAGCGCCTCACCGGCGATATCGAGCAGCCATTCAATGACAACAAGCCGAGTATTCCAGTACCGTTCGTCTCCTCGCGCTGGGGCTCCCTCGCCTCGTTTGGCGCGCACCTCTGGCCGGGCACAAAGCGCTATTACGGCACCAGCGGAAACAGCTTCGTCGCCGTGGTGGAGTTCGGCCCCAAGGTGCACGCCCGCGCCATCACCGCCGGCGGCGAAAGCGGCCACCCGGACTCACCGCACTTCAACGACGAAGCCGAACGCTACAGCACCGGCAACCTGCGCACCGTCTATTTCTGGCCGGAAGAACTGCAGGGTCATATCGAGCGGGTGTATCACCCGGGGTCATAAGCGCTGGCTTAGAGCCTGTTCCCGATAAGCACACTGCCAGCGCAAAAAGCAGACATCCGCCAGGCGCGATCGGTCGCCGTCTCGACTGCCAACTAGATAGCGGACGAAGGTCAAACGCTCCTCGTCGCCACAACCGGCGGCACGGCGGCGGCGCGCAGCGCCGGTCCCAGCACGGCGAGCTGGCCGATCGACCACAGCGCGATCGCGCCGACCGGGAAATAGATCGCAGGCAGCCGCGGCAATTCGTAGTGCATCATCAGGAAAAGGTTGATGCCGTAGGCCAGCACCATGCCGAGCGCGATACCGATCGTGGCCAGGAGGAAGTTCTCAGTCTGGAAATAGTGCAGGATGTCGCCGCGGGTGGCGCCCAGCGCGCGGCGCACGCCGATCATGCGGCGCCGCTGTGCCACCCAGAAACTCGCCAGGCCGACGATGCCGAGCGCAGTGACGATGAGCAGTGCCACGATGACACCCACTAGCATGCCGGCCATGGCGCGGTCGTTGGCGAAAAACGCACGGCGCGCATGATCGTATGTACGCGCCTTCAATACGACACGATTGGGATTGAGCTGTTTGAGCTTGGCCACCGCCGCTTTCAGCACTGATTCTCTATGCTGCGGCGCGCAGCGGATGAAGTAGCTCGCACCATCGGCCGAGGTCATGCGAATCGGCCAATACGTGCTGTACTGCGCACCCTGCTGCAGGTTGTTCTGGCGCGCCAGAACGGCTATGACGCCGATCACGCGAAATGGAATGCCGCTTTCCGTGTAGAGCGTCTTGCCCAACGCTTCCTGTCCGGGCCACAACCGCTCGGCAATAGCCTGCGTGATGATCATGGTCTGTGGCAGACCCTTCATGTCGCCATTGTTCAAGGCGGCTACCGCCGTATCGAAATCGACGTATTCGCCGGGCTCGAAATTGCGTCCGGCCACCAAGCGCACGCCCAGTGTAGGCAGCAGGTTCTGGCCTAAATACTGACCTGCATCAAGCGTGTTCTGTTGCTGCTGAGGATCTAGCTTGATGCCGGTATTGGACGAGCCATCGAGTGAGAACGGCAGGTAGCGATCCAGCCCCACCTGCTTGACGCCAGGCATCTGTTGCAGCGCCGCCACGTCGTTCTGCGTCTGCGCCTTGGCATCGGGGGTATCGCCGATGTATCCCAACTGGATCTGCACCAGCTCGTGCTCGGCAATGCCGCTGGGCACGTCCATACGCTGCAGCCGCTGGCCGATCAGGAATACCGCGTTGCAGACGATGGCACAGGTCAGCGCAATCTCCAGAGCCAGCAGCCATGCGGTGAGCTTGTGCCGGCGCAGGGTGGAAAGAATCGGCAGGATGTCCATGTCAATTACTCTTCAGTTGCAGGGCGGGCGCGATCTGGCAGGCACGCCAGGCCGGCAGCAGACCGGCCAGCAGGCTTGCGCCCAGCGCCAGCAGGAAGGTGGCCAGCAGCATCGCCGGGTCCAGATGCGCCAACGGCGCGTACTCCGCTGGCTGTCGACGCACCAGCCACAGTCCGAGCAAGGCCAGCAGCAGCCCACCGATGCCTCCGGCAAGACCAACCACACCCGACTCCACCAGCAGCTGCGCGAACAGCGAGCGTTTCGATGCGCCCAGCGCGCGGCGCACGCCCAGCTCGCCGGCACGGCGCATGAACTTGGCCAGCATCAAGCCCACGGTATTGACCAGACACACCAGCAAAAAGCCGAATGCCAGCCAGGTCTGCAGGCGCACGTCATCCGGTACCACCTGGTTGTAGTCCAGCCACTGCATGACATCGCGCAGTTGGACATTAGGCGGCCGCTGGAAACGGCCGAGCGCTTTTTGCTGCTCCGAGTAATGGATGAGGAACGTCTTGTATGCGGCCGCCTCAGCTGGCTTATCCAGTTGCACCCAGAACTGCAGCCAGGCGCAGCGCGAAGCATGATCCGGATTGATGCCGGTACCCCCCTTGCCCCAGCAGTCGACACTGCCGTCGTGATGCATGCCCACATCCTGCGAGCTGGACAGCGGCACGTAGACCCCTTCGTTTTCGTCATAACTCTTGCGAAGGAGGTCGTAGAACTGTGGATTGGGATGCCAGTTGCCGAGCACGCCGACGATGCGAAACTCGGCACCGGACAGGCGCAGCGTCTGGCCCGTGCTGTCCGTGCCACCGAACAGCTTGCCGTTGAGCGTGGCGCTGATCACCGCCACGCGTGCATGCGCTTCGTCGTCCGACGCGCTCCATGCGTGTCCGTATTCCAACGGCACGCCGAACATCGGAAAGAAATCGCCGGTGGTGTAACGCGCCGCTTCGTAGAACGGATCGAGCATCGTGTTATGCCGCTGCACAACCACCAGGCCGCCGGTCATCAGCGCCTGACGATCCGCGCGTTTCGCACGCAGCAGGTTCATGCCGTCGATCCAGCTCACCTGATACATCGGTTGCGACTTGCCAGGCAGATAGCCGTTCATGTCGCGCGGATCGACCTGCGCGTAATACAACGTGCTGCTGCGACCTGGCAACGGATCACCGGACAGCACATGCAGTACGGTCAGCGTAGTCATGCTGGCGCCGATGCCCAGCGCAATCGCCAACACCATCAGCGCGGTAAGAACTTTGTTGCGTCTGAGACTGCGCAAGGCGAGATCAAAGTAATAGCCGAGCATTCCTCTCCTCCATTCACTTCCGCTTTTACAAGCAGGAGCTTGATCCGCCGCCAATCAGCTGGCAGCAGATTTGGGGTGAATGGAGACGTCGGCGTGGCGAGGGGGAACTATTGCCCCATGCGGGCGAATATCGCTACACGATACCGTCGGCTGAGTCGGAGTACGCGGCCACTGTGCAGGTGCATTTCGTAGTCACCCTTAAAGAGGGGGGTGAGCGATGCGACAGAACCGAGGTTCACAGCTGTCGACTTGTGGATCCGTACGAAGTGCTGTTCCCCCAGTTGGGACAGCAGATCCTGCAGCGTCCTGCGCAGCAGGTAGTTGCGCGCAGCCGTGTGCACGTGGACGTAGTTGTCGTCGGCTTCGAGCCATTCGATGGATGCTGCATCGATCAGCTGTAAGCGCTCGCCGTCCGGTACGAGCAAGCGCTCGCAAGAAGGCGCCCGTGCTCGCCCAATCGCTACCGCTGGAGCGCCGGATTCATGGGCGTTCAGCCGCTCCCGGACGCGCTGCACGGTTTGCGCAAAACGATCCATGTCATAAGGCTTGAGCAGATAGTCGACAGCATTGAGCTCGAACGCCTTCACCGCATGCTGGTCGAATGCAGTCACGAACACGATGAGCGGTGCGCTCGACGGCTCAAGCTGCGCTGCGACCTGGAGTCCCGACAAGGTCGGCATCTGGACATCGAGAAAGGCCACGTCCGGGCGGAGCTGTTCGATACACTGCGCTGCGGACAATCCGTCATCGGCCGATCCGGCCACGGTCATACCCGGCTGTTCTGCCACCCAGCGTTCGAGCTTCTCGCGGGCTGGCGCCTCGTCATCGGCGATCACGGCGCGGATCATTGAATGGTGTCCATCAGCGGTATCAATACGCGCGCGGCAACGCCGTCGCCCTCGTTGCGGACCAGCAGGGATGCCTTACTGCCATAAATGATGCCGAGTCGCTCACGGCCGTTGCGAAATCCCACTCCGTCACGTTGCTCCGGCACCAGCATGGAGCCCGAGTTGCTAATGACGATTTCCAGTGCGTCGCTTTCGCGCCGGACACTGACAATGATGGACACGTGCGCCACCGTGGGCTCGACGCCGTGCTTAAATACGTTCTCAAGCAAGGGCTGCAACACCAGTGCCGGAATGGGTGTGTCAAGCAGAGCCTGATCGATCTGCCAGTCCACCGTCACGCGATCCCGGAACCGTTCGAGCATGATGTCGGCATACAGCTCGAGCGTGCGCAGTTCTTCGGCGAGTGGCGTCATCTCATGCTCATTGGACCGAAGACTGATACGCAGCAGATCTCCCAGCGCGGCCACCAAACGGTCGGCTCGCGCCACGTCCGTATGCATCAGCGCCGAGACGGTGTTGAGCGCGTTGAACAGGAAATGTGGCCGCAGCTGGCCCTGGAGCCGTGCAAGCTGCGCCTCGGCCAGCGCTTTCTGCGTTTGTAGCAAACGTTGCCATTGAAATTGCCACTGTCCATAGGAATCGATACCGAACAGCACCCCGAGCCACAGGCCCGAGTTGTACGTCACTTTGAGGCTCTCATACACGACAATGAATCCCCACCGGCCCGAGGGTTCGTAGGTACGACCCACGGCGGCGTAGACGCCATACCGTATCGCGTAAACCGCCATAATCCAGGTGATGCAGACCAGCGGCAACCATCGCAGATACCTGGCAAACCAGATCAAGGGCTTGTCCAGAGGCGGCGCACGGCGCCCACGAAACCGGACGGCAAGCCACATCCATCCGGTCGAGACCAGCGCCGAACTCCCTTCCGTCAGGATCGGCTCCCACCACTGCGTGAGCGGATTACGGAGCTGATCCTCGATGGCGACACCGATCATGAGCAGCCAGAACGCTGCCCACAATGCCCAAAACGTGGACACGGTCTTGAGCGGAAACGCCGCGCCGTCATCGGCGTGGGCGCTTACCGGCTGCTGGCGGGATGACACGTTCATGGTGATCGAGTTTAGCCGCACCTGCGGCGACCGACGTCGCCCATGTGGCAAGCGGGACCTGAGCGGGGCGAACGGCCGCGGTCAGTGTATGAAACGTCGTCAGCTAGAAGCGTGTCTGGCGATGACTTCGACCAACTCAAAATGCAAGGTGACCAACTCGAAGCGATCGTGCAAATCCACATGGGGCATACAACGAATATGGCATTGCCGAAACTCTTCGGCACTCGAGAACGTCTCGCCACGCCACACTTCTTCCGGCACGTTGCCGAACTCTATCCGATAGACCTTGGTCGCCCGGATGATGCAGCGCAGGACCCGCTTCGGATCGTAGACCTCAATGAGATCGCCGGGCTCGTAGCTGCCGTCGCCATGTTCACCGTAAGGCTTGTAATATTCTTCGACCGTTTCCGAAGTCACGGTCTTGCGACCTTCCATCACGCTGACGGGAAGACTGTCGTCGTCCTCGTGCGCGCTCCAGAAAGTCAGCCTCTTTCTCCGTTCCATATTTCCCTCATGAATTGAGCCAAAGCCGCATGCGGAGATTAACCGGATGTCTTGACGCTTAAATCGCCTCGATAGCCACGTGTCGCCGGATTGAGTGTCATATCGAACGCGTCGCTTCTACCGGAGGCACACGCGAAGCACGCAGCGCCGGAGCCAGGGTCGCTGCTTGGCCGAGCAGCAGAAGCGTCAGCACGCCAGCCAACACGAAATCGATGGGCAGCAGTCTCATTTCGAAGTGCCGCACCAGCCACCAACTCATGCCCATGGCCAACACCGAACCGACCATCACGCCAGCTGCGCTGATCAGGAAATTCTCAGTAAGGAAATACGAGAGAATGTCGCCTTTTCTCGCTCCAAGCGCGCGGCGCACGCCGATTTGCTTACGCCGTTGAGCGACCCAGAAGCTCGTCAATCCGACTATGCCGGCGGCAGTAATGACCAGCAACACGGCGCAAATGATGCCCATCAGAGCCGCCATGCCACGATCTGCTTCATATGATTTTGCGCGAACCTGCGCAAAGCTCCGCACACCGCGCTCGGGGTCGATGATTCGCAATCGGCTTTGCGCGAACAACGCCTTGGGTGCCTCACGCATGGCGTCGGCCAACTCGCGTGGCCTGGCGCGCACCAGGTAGATGCTGCGATCCTGAATCAGTCTGGCAGGCAGCAGCACCGCGTTGTATGCCCTGCTGTCCGGGCTCTGCGCGAAAGGGCCTTGCAGCGTATCGGTTACTCCAATAACCACACCAGGCTCGCCATGCATCGTCACATAGACCTTTTTGCCCAATGCAGACTGATTCCGGAAAACTTGTTCTGCCAGCGCCCTGGAAAGGATGACTTCAGCCGGCGCGATCGCTCCGTTGTTGGTCATGTCGGTGATCTCGTCAGGATGGAAGTTCCGTCCCGCGATCAGCTTGACGCCAAGGGCTGCCAGCGTGTGGTCATCCGCAAAGTAGCGAGCGATATCGGCGTTGCCCTGGCTCTGTTCTGCCGTCAGCGAAAAAGAACTCGTCCAGCCCTCTCCGCTGAGCGGGTAGCTATTGACCTGCGACGCGTCCTGCACACTCGGTAAGTGCCGCAAAGCGATCAGGTCCGCCTGAATTTGCGCATCGGTACGCTGCGTCGACGATTTGTCCACCCATTGGTTTTCAATTGCAAAAAGGTTGGTCTCTTCTATCCCACTTGGGCGATGCACGCGCTGTAGCCTTTGCTGAATGATGAAAAGGCCATTGCATACGATGGCCAGCGTCAGCGCGATCTGCATGGCAATCAGCACGGTTCCGGCCTTATGCCTGCGGAGTGCAACAAGTATGGGTTTGATTTGCACGCGTCGATTCCCTGCTTAGTTCGACTTCAGCTGCCATGCCGGCTGCACGCGGGACGCCCGCCAGGTTGGATAAAAGGCCGCCACTACAGTTGCCAAGACAGCGGTCCCAAGGGTTAACCCGATCAGCGCGAAATCCACGTGCGCCAACCGAGCAATCTCTGGTTTGAACAACAGCCCGAGGCCGAACATGCCTGCGTAAGTAAGGATCAGACCCAGCAAGCCACCCGCCAAACCTACCGTGCCAGCTTCAACCAGATACTGACAATAGATGGCGATACGCGAGGCGCCTAGCGCACGACGTACCGCGATTTCAGCCGAACGTCGCATGAATTTTGCCAAAAGCAGGCCAATCGTATTGACGATGCAGATAACGAAAAAGCTGACTGCCACCAGCAATGAGACGCTGGCCTCCGGGGGCACCACCTGGTTGACATCGAGGTATGCGTTCACATCGTACAAGCGCACGTTCGGTGTCCATTGAAAGCGCCCTTCGTGCTGCTGCAGAGCAGCGTATGCGGTGAGAAACTGGCGATAGTCAGCCACTTGTTTTGGCCCAGCCAATTCGACCCACACCTTCAGCCACACGCACTCGCCGTGCAACCAACTGTTCCAATCGGTACCGTCGTTAACGGACCCGCAGCTGTAACCGGTCGTCGCGGTTTGCAAATCGAGTGCGCGGTTATATGACACATACACCTGGGCCGGATCTGCAAACGCCTTGCCTGAAAACAGGTCGTAGAATCGCGGGACTGGATTCCACTCCTGCGTGACGCCCACGATACGATAGGTGCGCGTATCGAGGACAATGTCGTGTCCGACACTGTTCGTGCCACCAAACAGCTTGTCATTCATGGCTTGGCTGATCACTGCCACGGCCGCATGATTGTCGTCGTCGCTGGCGCGCCATGCTCCGCCATAGAGGAAAGGCACTTCGAACATGCCAAAAAAGTCAGCACTAGTCGCGTAGCCCTGCGCGTCGAACGACAATGCTTGCACGTCTTGCGGCGACACGGAGACATCGATGCCATAGAGCAGAGTCTGATGTTCCGCCTTTCGTGCGTGCATTAAGGCTGTGGCATCGGTATAGGACAGCGCATTTTTTGGCTGCCCGTCCGTGTTGTATTGCGGCCCCCAGTTATCGATCAACGGGGTAAATAGCTGAGAAGATTTTTGCGGTATCGGGTCGCCGGATACCGCGCGGAATACCGCATAGGTCACCATCGAAGCCGCGATGCCGAAGCCGATCGCGATCACCATCAGTGCAGTAAGCGCAGCGTTGCGGCGCAGGCTTCGAAAGCCCAGCTCCAGGTAATACCCCAACATCAATAACTCCCTTGATCGACAGATATGGCCGCCGATACCTACTGCCGTCAACCAAGGCGCGCGATTCGGTATCAAAGTGGAGTGAGCAAACGCAATGCCAACGAGGCAAAGCAAAAGTCCGCTTTAAGTTCATGCAGTTATCGCGGCCGCGCCAGGGTACCGCTGCGTCCGCGGACACTGACTGCGGACACTGCGGACGTACCGGCCGCCCGCTTCCGTGGAAGAAGGGAGCCTTATCTTGATGATGCTTTCAAACCATTTCGGACAAAGTATGCGTTGCGTGCCTCAAACATCCATGCACGGCCCCAGCCTGCGCGGTAAAGACAAGAGATTCATCCCAGAGACCATAGCTAACATGCCTTTACCAGCCTCGCTTTGCCGTGCTGTCCTCACGCTGGCTTGCCACTGCCTAGCGCTGCGCGTCATCAGTGCAACTGTCTCTACCCCGATCAATACACCACGCGGTCACGCATGACTGCTCAAAGCCGATCGCGTGTTCGACGCCGTGCGCGATCAAGCCGGCGACGGCGCGGACTGGATCAAGCTGTACACCGACTGCCACTGCGGCAAAAGCTGACGGCACCGTATCCACCGTCACTCAGGACGAGTTGATGTCGGCGTCGAGTCCGCGCACTCGCTTGATTTTCCGGTATCGGTGCAATCCACCATGCCCGTACGACCGAGCGGTTGGAACGAAAGGCTTCATCTCATTGGACGAAACCTTTTCGTCGCCAGCGATATGGCTCGGATACAAGTTATGCAGCTATCCAAAACCAAAGACGGCAAGTGCGGTCGCTTTCAGCACGAATTGCGAACCAGCCGGCTTCGTTCATCCGTCCGTCGACAGCGTCACGGCTTCCCAGGCATACATCTCCGCCGACAGCTGGGCGAGCTTGGCTCGCACCAACGCCAAGGCATCGCTACCCAGAAGCAGATGCGCTGGCGGCTTTTCGCTGTCGATCAGTTGCAGGATCGCCTTGGCGGCCTTTTGCGGATCGCCCAGCTGCTTTCCGCTCTTCTCCTGCCTGGCCTGGCGAATGGGATCGAATACCTTGTCATAGTCGGCAATGCGGCGCGGCGACCGCTGCATCGACCGACCGGCCCAGTCGGTGCGGAACGAGCCCGGCGCCACCGCCGTCACGGCGATGCCGAAGGGTGCCAGCTCCTTCCCCATGACCTCGGACAAGCCTTCGAGCGCGAACTTGCTGCCGCAGTAATAGGCAATGCCCGGCATCGTAATGAAACCGCCCATCGAGGTGATGTTGATGATGTGTCCGCGGCGACGCTGCCGAAAATACGGCAGAAAGGCCTTGGTTACGGCCACCGCGCCGAAAACATTGACGTCGAACTGCTTGCGCATCTCCTCCAGCGGCGACTCCTCCAACACGCCCTCGTGACCGTAGCCGGCATTGTTCACCAGCACGTCGACCGGCCCGAACGTCGCTTCGACGTCGGCGACGAGCGTATCGATGGACGTCGTGTCGGTAACGTCAAGCACGTATGCATGCGCCTTGGCCGGATCGAGCGCCTCGAATTCGCGCGCTGCCGCCATGCTGCGCACCGTGCCGACTACGCGGTGTCCGGCAAGCAAGGCCTCGCGCGCCAGCGCCTGACCGAAACCACTGCTCACGCCGGTAATAAAAAGAGTTTTTGTGGTGCTCATATGTTTACATCCTGCCGCTGCTTCGAATGCCTGACATGCTAGGCGTCGGCAACGCGCAGGCGAATACCGATAACTCTGGCATGCTTGCCTAAAGCTATGAGGCCGCTTGCCTTGTCCTGGCGAAACGCCGAAAGTTTTCATTCTTCCCTCGCATTGGAGGCTCCATGAGTCGGCAACGAAACGGCGTCCAACGACAGATGATCGCGTTGCTGGACCGACTGACGCCGGTTGAGGGCTACAACCTCACGCCGCTCGACGATGTGCGGCTGTTACGCTCGAATCGCCGGATGAGCCGCACGCCCGTGCTGTACGACCCCGGCGTCGTCATCGTGGTGCAGGGACGCAAGCGCGGCTATCTCGGCGACACCGTCTATCTGTACGACGCGCAGCACTATCTGGTTGTCTCGGTGCCTGTGCCGTTCACCATGGAAACCGACGCCACGCTTGGCGAACCGATGCTGGCGATCTATTTGCGGCTGGATTTCCAGATGGCCGCCGACCTTCTGCTGGAACTGGACGAACATCACGATGCGCCGCAGACCAGGCCGCGCAGCATGGTGTCCACTCCCATGGACGATGCCCTGGCCGATTCCGTGCTGCGGCTACTGCAAGTACTCGGCTCGCCGCTCGATACGAAAATTCTCGGCCCGGCGTTGCTGCGTGAAATCTATTTCCGCATCTTCGTGGGCCGACAGGGTGGAACGCTGCGCGCCGCGCTCGCCATGCAGGGCCCGTTCGGCAAGGTCGCCAAAGCGATACGGAAAATCCACGGCAGCTATGCAAAACGGCTGGCGGTGGAAGATCTCGCCAGCGAGGCGTCGATGAGCGTGCCCAGCTTTCACGCGCACTTTCGCACCGTTACCAACACCTCGCCGATGCAGTACCTGAAATCCACGCGCCTGCATCAGGCGCGCCTGCTGATGATGCGCAACGGACTGACCGCGGCTGCCGCGTGTGTCAAGGTCGGCTACGAAAGCAGCTCGCAGTTCAGTCGTGAATTCAAACGCCTTTTCGGCCGCACGCCGGTGGATGAGGTCGAGCGAATGAAACGCCGTTTCGCGCTGCCGCCCCCCGCCGCGCCATCGGCCTATGTTTCATCGCACTGACCGCGCTATCGCGGACGATCGAGGATGCCGTGCCTAGCCAATAGCTTTGGCGGTAGGTTGTCTGATCGTCAAAGCTGAATGCCGATTGCAGCGTTGGCGCTTTTTCCGATTCTCGGCCCGTATCCACAAAACTCATCGCGGGTAAACTTTTCATCGACCATCTGACGACCGGCATCGTGCAACTCAGCGAACAGCCGCTCACTGCAAGTCAACTGCTGTGATCGAGGATAATCTTCCAGCCGCCTGGCGTCCTTTCCCACAGCAGCGAGAACACGCCGTCGTCCTTGGTCACTTCGCCGTGGGCGCTGCGATCGAGGTGGAAACGGCCGGTGACTACGGCGTAGCGCACCACGCCGTCGGCGCCGGGCAACAGCCGCACATCGATAGCCGAAAACGTAAGGCGCCCCATCTGCGCCCTGGTCGCATAGTGCTGGCGGTAGCTGGCGAGAATGTCGCGATAGCCCTTGCGGACGCTGGAACCGACAAAGGTCGTGTCGGGTGCGTCCTTATAGCCATGCATGAAGTCGTCGATATCGCCGCGATTCCACGCTGCCTGCTGTTGCGCCAGGACCTGCTCGATGGCGGTGACGTCAGGCGCCGCCATCAGCGGTCCCGCCGCCGTAATGCCAGCGAAACCACCCAGAGAAACCAGCATCCCCAGTCGGATAAAAAATGTTTTTGTCGCCATGCCCTGCTCCTTTAAAACCCCATCGTTGTCAGAGTTAAGCATTACTGCTCTGACTTGCGCCATGGGCCGGATTCCACGAACGGCTCCTGGCAATACCGACGGTAGGATGCAGAGCTCGAACGCCCGCCGTTACGCAGCGCCTGAGCAGCTAAAAATGGCGAACAAGCTTCGCCGGCACACTGCTGCTGGGCTACAGTGCAGCCATGGATGGACGTCCGCCCGGTAGCTCCACAACCGCATCCCGCCGTGGCGGCAGCCGTCGGCTGGCGTGGTTGTTTCTGGGCCTGATTCTGGCTTTCGCCCTGCCGTACGCCTGGTGGCCTCTGAACGGAAACCAGCGCTGGGGACTCTATTGTGTGCTTGCGGCCGTGGCGATCGCGCTGACCTGGGTATTTACCCTGCGCTATCGCCCTCCCGCCACCTGGTACTGGCTGCTGGCCGGCTTTACCTGCAACGCGATAGCCGACCTGCTGTATTACCGGGAGACGGTATTCATCGGCATGGGCGCGCAGGCCTCGTTTTCCGACGTCATGTATATGACAGCCTATGTGCCGCTGGCGGTGGGGCTGGTGACCATGGGCCGACGGGTCGGCCGTACGACCGGCGCACTGCTGGATGCGAGCATCTTTGCGATCGGACTCGCCGTACCGGTGGTGGCGTTCTATATCGTGCCGACCGCGAGGCAAACGTCCATCAGCATCGACGGCATGCTGCTGGTGGGATGGTATGCGTTGGGCAGCATTCTTATTTTCGCGCTCTATATCCATCAGATCACCTCGCGGCGAACGCATAACCCCGCATTCCTGATACTCGGCGCGGCGATGCTGATGACCGCGATCGGCGATCCGCTATGGAACGTGCACATGATGGGCGGCAACGACAAACTCGGCGATCTGCCCAAGCTGCTGTGGTATCTCAACCGCAGCCTGCCGCTGGCGGTGATCGTGCATCCTTCGGTGTGGCGACTGTGGGAGTACGAAACCAGCGCGGCAGACACACCGCTGCCGCGGTTGCGCCTGGTCGCGCTGACGCTGGGCTCGCTGATGCCTGCCCTGACCCTGCTGCTGGCCCAGCTCGCTCCGTCCAACTTTCCGTACTGGATTGCCGTGGTCGGCGGCGGCCTGCTGCTGCCGGTGCTGGTACTGGTGCGCATGGACGGCCTATTGCAGCAGCTGCGCCGACAGGCCGCGCAGCTCGACAAGCAGTCCCACTACGACGAACTCACCGGCGCCCCCAACAGGCGCCACTGGAAGCGTGCACTGGCAGCTGCCGCGGCCCAGGCGCGCCAGAATGGGCAGCCACTGACGCTGGCGCTGATGGATCTGGATCATTTCAAGGCATTCAACGATGCACACGGCCACCACGCCGGCGATGACCTTCTGTGCGAGGCCTATACGGCATGGTCCGCACGCCTGCCGGCCGACTGCCTGATCGCACGGTACGGCGGCGAGGAATTTACCCTGCTGATGCCGCGCACCACCACGCAGCAGGCGCTGCATCTGCTGGAACGCATGCAGACAGCCACGCCCCGCGGAGAAACCTTTTCCGCCGGCGTGGCGTTGTGCGATCCACATGCCGATCTGGCCAACGCGCTCGACGCGGCGGATGCAGCGCTCTACGAAGCGAAACAGGCCGGCCGCCACCGCATCCATATCGGCGGCACGACACCCCCACTCGCTGCGCCGACGCCGATCACACCGATTCCAACCGTCCTCTGATCTTCTGCCCATGCGATCGAACGACGGTTCGCCGCGGAAAACAGCATCGCGATCGGCGCGTTTTCAACTCATCCCTTCGTCGCCAGAGCCGCTGCCACGGCGTCGGACAGGGTTGTCGTTGGTCGACCGATCAACGCACTCAAGGCACGGCCGTCATCGAACAGCGCGCCGCGCGATGCCTGCACCGACGAATCGGCCAATAGGCTCGCCAGCCCTTCGGGTAGACCCATGCCGATCAGCGCGGCCTTGAACGCCTCTTCGGACAGGTCCTTGTAGGTCACCGGCCGGCGCGACTGTTTGGCGATCTCATCGGCCAGCTCGGCCAACGTAAACGACGTATCGCCCGCCAGCTCGTAGATCTTGTCGCCCGGGGTATCGTTCGAGAGCAGCACCGCGACGGCCGCATCGGCGTAATCGGCACGGGCCGCCGCGGCAATGCGGCCGTCTCCGGCGCTGCCCAGAATCACCCCATGCTCCACCGCGGCATGCGCGCTGCCGGTGTAGTTTTCGGTATACCAGCCGTTGCGCAGCAGCGCGAAAGGCACGCCGGAGGCCTGCAGCAATTTTTCGGTGGCCAGATGCTCGGCGGCCAGACCGAGTGATGAGGTATCCGCATGCAACACGCTGGTATAGGCGATCAACGATACGCCCGCCTGCCTGGCGGCGTCGATGACATGGCCGTGCTGCGAAACGCGCCGGCCCATGGCGTTCGACGAAATCAGCAAGAGACGATCGACTCCCGCAAACGCCGCTTTCAGCGATGCCGGAGCGTCGTAATCGGCGGTGCGAACCTCCACGCCAAGAGCGGCCAGATCTCGGGCGGTGTCGACGTCGCGCACGCCGGCGATCACCTGAGAGGCAGGAATGCGTTTGATCAAACGCTCGACGACCAGCCGGCCCAATTGGCCGTTGGCGCCGGTAACCAGAATGCGGGGTTGCGATAGGGACATGGTAGTTGCCTTGTTGACCGGGGTAAGTAGGTCTACATTAGAGACCTGGTTAACAAAGCGAAAGGAGGCAGTTTCCTGTGACCAGGTTACGCAAAAGTAACCCGCTGCCCGCGGCTCGATCGATATTGAGTCGACGGTTCGAGGCATGGCGCGTGCAAACGCTTGATGCAGAACACTGCCCGGTACGGGATGTGCTCAACGCCATCGGCGACAAATGGACCACGCTTATCGTTATGGTGCTGGCGGCCGAACCGCAGCGCTTCAGCGAAATCCAGCGCGCCATCCCAGACATTTCCAAACGCATGCTGACGCAAACGCTGCGCGACCTCGAGCGCGACGGCATGCTGACGCGCAAGGTGTTTCCCACCAAACCGCCCAGCGTTCAATATCGCCTGACAGCGTTGGGGCAATCCCTGCTCGACCCGCTCGCCCACCTTGTGTTGTGGGCCGAGAGCACCCACGCCGAAATCAAGTCGGCACGCCGCAGCTACGACCGGTTGGCAAGTTAGCCAAGGGACGTGACGAGGTTGTGCGCTTCACCGATCGATCCAACGGCCGGACTCGGGCGACTGCTTTTGTGAAAATGGCCTAGACATTTTTCACAGGCTTATTTCGCCGAACCCATCGACTTGTCGACATCACGCTCTTTCGACTTCCCAAACGCCACCCTGCCTCACCGCAACGAAGGTGGGGCCGCAAGGCTCGCTGCGGTCCAACCACACGAGAGGGAGAAGTCATGAACGAAACAAATCCATTGTCACCGCCGCCATCCTCCAAAGAAAAAGGCGGCATTGGTTACGTCCTACTCTGGCTGATGGGTGTGCCTATTCCCCTGCTGCTTCTCTTCGCGCTGTTGCGAGGTTGTGCGTAATGACCACATCGCACTCAACCCTCGCCTACTTATTCGCAGGAGAAACTCATGTCTTATGTTGCTAACGACGGCCTGATCCAGGACGAACTCGCCCTCGCCCATCCGACCATGCGCTTCAGTGCGATCATTGCCGGATGGCTGGTCGCGACCGCGACGGCCGGCCTCCTCTACTGCGCGGGTCTGGCTTTGGGTTTTGCCGGCTTCGACGCATGGAATGCTGCAGGCAGTGCCAAGGGTGTCGGTATCGGTACCGCGGTCTGGATGATTATCACCTGGGCCGCCGCACTGTTCATCGGCGGCATGTTTGCCGCCTGGTTCGACGGGCGAAACGACGACACCAGCGGCGCGCTGCACGGCGTTACCGTGTGGGGTCTTTCATTGACGACCACCGCACTCTGGTTGGCTCTGGGACTCGGTCATGCCATGTCGGGACATAACGAGCACATGGGCGGTCCCGGGTCGGATATGCACGGTGGCGCACCCGCCATGACGCCGGCCGTGTCGGTGCTCGATGCCAATATTGCGTATGCCTTGACCGGGCGGGAGCGCGGCGGTTCGGCACCGATCGTCGGCGCCATTCTCGCCGGTCAGGACGATATCGCCACTGCACTCCTGGCCGCCGACACCGGTACCAGTCAGGATTCCGCTGCCGCCTCGCTGCAGAAGCTGACGCCGCAAATCGATGCCGCTCGCTCGGAGTCCAAGATGGCCGCGGACAAGGCGGCGCACTATCTGTCGCTGACGTTATGGATCGCGTTTATCAGCGGCTTCCTCGCCCTGCTCGCCTCTGCCGTTGGCGGCTGGCTCGGCGCCGGCCACATCCACCGCGTTTACCACCTGCGCAAATACCCGGTGCGTCGCGTGGCGTAGTTACCGCTAAGTCGAGAGAGCGCTAGAGGCCGGTCATTGCGACCGGCCTTTTTTATGGCGCTGTGGAAGTAAAGCAGAAGCTTTCCCGGCTTACGACTTGACCAAATAGTCCGGGCGCGCTCCGTCTACGGCGCGGGAGGCAACGACCCCGACCATCGGATGCCATCCACTCGAACAGCATCCATCGGCTGCGGCCTGCCAAGAAAATAACCCTGCACAAAATCGCAGCCGTGCAGACGCAGATAGTCCAGCTGCTCGATCGTTTCGACGCCTTCGGCGACCACCGTCATATCCAGGCTGTGCGCCAGCGCGATGATCGCCAGCGCCACCGCGGCATCGCTGGAACTGTCAGGCAACCGGTTGACAAAGACCCGATCGATCTTCAGCGTGCTGATCGGAAACTGGGTGATGTACGACAGGCTGGAAAAACCGACGCCGAAATCATCCACGGCAATCAGTACGCCCAGCTCGCGGAGTTTTTGAAGCCGGCCGATCGTCTCGGCCGAGTGATCCATCAGCACGCCTTCGGTGATCTCTAGCTCGAGACAGCCCGGCATCAGGCCGGTTTCCTCGACCACACGTTGCACCTGCTCCACTAGATCGTTTTGCAGAAACTGCCGCGGCGAGAGGTTCACCGCCACGCGCAGGCGCTGCCCCGTGCGCTGGTTGAGTGCCGCCATGTCGCGACACGCGTTGAGCAGTACCCAATCGCCGATCTCCACGATGAGCGAACTCTGTTCGGCGATGAGAATGAAATCGTTGGGTGAGACCAGCCCGCGCTTTGGGCTGTACCAGCGCAGCAGCGCTTCCATGCCCTGCACCTGATCATTCTTAAGACTGACCTGCGGCTGATAGTGCAGCTGGATTTCGCCTTGCGTGAGGGCAAGCTGCAGCTCGCTTTCCAACTCAAGCTTGGCCCTGGCCGCCAGCTCCATTTCGCGGCTGAACAGCCGATAGGTTTTCCGCCCCGCCAGCTTCGCCTCGTACATGGCGGTATCGGCATCGACCAGCAGGGCATGCAAATCCTCTCCATCGACCGGGTACTGACTGACGCCGATACTGGGAGAGACGTGCAGTTCATGCCCGCCCACCTGCACGGGCTGGGAAACGCTGTAGATGATCTTTTCGGCGATCAGTTCGATATCCTGGTCGTTCTTGATATCGCTGAGCAGCACGGCGAACTCGTCGCCGCCCATGCGCGCCACCGTATCCGATCGGCGCACGCAAGCCAGGATCCGACCGGCGACGATCTTCAGAAGTTCATCGCCGATATGGTGGCCGAGCGAATCGTTGACGCGCTTGAAATGATCCAGATCGATCATCATCGCGGCCACCTTGCAGCCGTCGCGCCGTGCGCGCTCAATCGCGATGTACAACCGGTCGTTGAGCAGCATGCGATTCGGCAGGCCGGTGAGAAAATCGTGGTGCGCCACATGGCGCGCGTATTCCTCCTGATGCTTGCGCTCGGTGATGTCGTAGGCAATGCAGAGAAAACCGGTGATCTGCTGGCGCTCATCGCGCAGAGCGGTGGTCGTCAGGTTGACCGGAAAACGCGAGCCGTCCTTGCGCACGTAAGTCCATTCGCGTTCGTCGGTTACGCCGAATCGCGATTTGTGCATGAACACCTCGAAACCCGCTTCGACGCGCTTGCCTAGCATGCTGGACAGCTCTTCCGCTCGCGCGGCCACTTCCAGCGGATCGTGAATGACCAGCGGCGTCACCTTGTCGATCAACTCGTCCGCTTTGTACCAGAGCATGCGCTCGGTGCCTGGATTGACTGCCTTGATCAGTCCACGCTCATTCGTGGCGATGATCGAAAAAGGCGCCGCATCCAGAATCGCCTGGCGCAGCTGATTGGACCGCGCCAGTTGCTGTTCGGCAGAACGTCGCGCAGTGATATCGGAAAAAGAGGTGATGACGGTACGCGCATCGTCCAAGCCGTCGCCACTGATCAATACCGTGTTGATGCTGACCCAAAGCAGCTCACCCTGCGGCCTCTGCACGCCCATGATCACGCCCATCTCCTGCTGGCCGGTGCGCAACGTGCGTGGCGCGGGATGGTCTACGCCAGGCCAGTCGGAGCCGTCCTCGTGCACGGTTTTCCACGCCGAATCGAGCGAGCTTCGGCCTCGCAATTCGCTTTCTTCCAGCCCCAGAATTCGTCTTGCGGCGGAATTGGACGCCAGGATTTTGGTATCGGCATCCTGCAGCAGCAGGCCGTCGTGCAGGGACTCGACTACGGCCTTATAGCGGCTTTCGGTGGTGACCAGGCGCGTGACCAGCGCGCGTATCCGCGCACGCAACCACGTCGCCGACACCACCACCACAATCAAGACGATGCTCATTCCCCACAGCATGCCGCGCCGAATCGGCGCATAGATACTGGTGGCATCGAGCTGCACCAGCAGCGCAAGCCCGGTCGACTCTACCGGGCCATAGGCAACGACGTCGGTGGGCACGCCCTCGCTGGCCTGCGCGCGGGCGACACCGCTGGAACCCGCGATCGCACTGTTCGCCAACGCCGCAAAATGATCGCCGAGTCGATCGCTTATCGGTGCGGTATCGCCGCTGCCGATGCGCATGCACGACACCTTCGCCGCGTTCGTGCGGTCGCAGAGCAGCGTCGTGACCGTTGCGTTCAAGTAGGTACCGGACTGCAGCCTCGACTGCATCAGATTCAACGGCTGGTCCATCAACAGCTCACCCTGGCCTGCGCCTTCATGACCAAGCTTCACACGGGTGCGAAGTACCAGCCCGCCGCGCCAGACGAGCGCATGGTTGACTCCCGCTGTTGCCCCGATCGGCAGTGCGCCAATCGACGGTTCGATCACCGCACCAACCTTTGCCAGTACGATCCCGCCAGCCCCATTCACCTGTACGCCGCGCATGCCGCGTGCCAGCAAGGCACTGGCCGCAGCCTGCAGAGACTGTCGTGCATCCCCGCTATCCGGTGCGCGCAAGGCCGATATCATGGCCGACGCAAGCGGCGCCTGCTCGGCGGCGTCGATGGCACGCGCGGTCGCGCTCTCCAAGTCCAGCATCAGCAGATCCGCGCGGGCTTCGCGGGCTAGCTGAAGATTCGCCTGCAAGGCGGGCACACCTTGCGTGCGCAGCAGCCAAACGCCGCTGAATACCGCCACCAGCGCCACCACCAGCAGCGCTGTCGTACCCACTGCAATGATCTGGCGGTCTTCCGAATAGACGTGCAGCGCGCTGATATGCAGCAAGACGGGCCAGAGCGCCACGCTCAAAATCAGCATGCCCACGCCGGTGGGAAGCGCCATCTGATTCAGCGGATACCACGTGTAGAGCGACTCCAGATGCATCATGTAACCAAGGATCACGGTCAGTCCGATGCCGAAGGGCACCGCACCGAAGCTCATGGCGACCACGGCCAGACCAGGGTGGCGCCCGACCGGCAACAGCAGCGCCAGCGCCGCGAACAGAAAACACAGCGTCGCGGCCAGCGACATCTGCCCCGGCCTGACACTATTGATCGGGTTCCATGCGTGTAACGTCGGCAGATTGATGCCCAGCGACATGTCGCCAAAAACCTGCAACAGGTTGATCACGCTCAGCCCCAGTACCATGAGCGCGCACAGTCTAGCCACCGAACGCCGGGCGTTCGCGCTACCCAGAGACAGCAGAATCAAAGCCAGCCCCAAAAGAAAAAAGCACAGCCCGGTATTGAAGACCATCGGAACCCGGCCGGGAATGATCGTCGTGAGCCATGCCGTGTGTGTCGCCCAGCCGGCCATCACGGCCGCGCCCGCGACGAGAATGACGAGCGACAACCATCGTGCCGGCCATGCCATGAACTTCATCGCGATTTCCCCGGTTTGCAGAGCCGAAAGGCAGGCGGACTTGATGGCACAAAGCCGGCCATGGCGACAAACACCCCGGCAATATAACCCGAGAACGCCCGATAAACCGGACGTGCTCCTATGCGGGCGTGGGCGTCGTCAAAACCACGTGGAACGTGTGGTCCGATAGTGGAGCGACACGTTGCAATGCTTCGATACGCAGCGCACGCGCCTTGGCCTCAGGGCACGTTTCCATAAGCAGTCATCCGCGCACGGGAACTTGACCGATGAAGCCGATACGTTCGAGCCATGCCTGAAACAGGCGCGGCCACTGATCCTCGTCGGGGACCCCCTCGGACAGGCCGGAACCGTGCACACCATGCTTGAAAAGGTGCACCTCGGCCGGCACGCGGTTCGCATCCAAGGCCGCGGCGAACACGATGCTGTTCTCGGGGCTGATACGCTGATCGTCCTCGCTCTCGAAGAGGAATACCGGGGGCATATGTCGAGTGACATGGTGCTGGCCGGACAGGTTGTATTCGAGCTGTTGCAAGGTGCCCCCGTCGTAGCCGTACAACAGGTGCTTCAGCGAACTGGGTGAGGCGTATTCGGAAGGCAACATCGAAATTACCGGATAGCCCAGGCCAAGGAACGCTGGCGTCGCGTGTGCGGCGTCGACGGCATCGTGGATGGGCAGATCGAAATCACTGTCCGGATGCAGCGCAAGCGTGCTGGCCAGATGGCCGCCCGCGGAGAAACCGAACAGGCCGATACGATTGCCATCCACGCCGAGTGCGCGCGCATTGCGGCCGATCAGATTCAGCGCGCGCCGTCCATCCCACATCGGCACGGGATAACGATAAAGCCCATCGTGCTGCACGAGGCGGTAATACAGCACGAACGCGACGACGTGCAGATGGCTCGCAAAATACTCCGCCACCGGTGCCTGCTCTTTCGCATCCGAGAGACGGTCGTAGCCGCCGCCGGGAATGATCACTATCGCCGGGCGGCTTTTGTCGCGTACGCCGTTGGGTGCATACATTTTCAGGTAAGGAATGTCGCGGCATGGGTCGTCACCCGCTGCACCGGGCGCAGCCCCCGGCCAGAGCCGAATTTCCGTAGCGTCCGACGCATCGAAACAGCTTCCGGAGCCGTCGCTCTGTCCGTCAGCCGCCGCTCGATCGCCATGCCTTGCCGACGCGGTGCCTGCAACCACCGATATCAGTAGAAGTGTGACAACCACGAAAGCCTTACAGCGCATACAACGCTCCACGATGACGACCAAGAAAACTACCGGGCCTCGCCCTGCAGATGCCGCAAGATTGGGGACGTATCCGTGAATGGTGGCGAACCGCATTAAATCACGCGGTATGAAGGTTGACGCCTGCACAGGCAACATCGCCGGAAAGACGCACAACTTCTCATCTTTGCGCTTCAGGTCAGCGAGCTAGCTCACGCGCATGTCTGCCGCTTATGCGCAAGCGGCATGGCTGGCGCCTGACATGGAATCGTCAGGACGTGACGTTTTCGTATTGCCAATCGTGCGCGAGCGATGTACACAACGTCGAGGCTTCTTCTTTGGATCGCGACGCCTGCGATTCGCCTCCTGTCGGCAATCGACGACGTGAGGGATGTAGCCGTGTTCTTTGATGACCCCTGCCCTATGCGGCTTCGGCATCCCGCGCCAGCGCACAGGTGCTTGCTGCGCCGATGCGGCGGTTGCGGCCGGGTCACGGCGATGGCTTCCAACACTGCGCTGAGCATGGTGATGTCACGCACGTTGGCTGCGGTCACGATGAACGACGTTTGGTCGCCGGCGAATACTTCGACGCGGCTGACATTCGGCAGGATTCGTCGCGACTCCCGCGCACACGCAGCACCGGAACTGATGAAAGTAAAGGCTCCGCATGCATGAATGCGGAGCCTTTGC
Source organism: Rhodanobacter sp. ANJX3 (assembly GCF_014200755.1). Classification (GTDB taxonomy): domain Bacteria; phylum Pseudomonadota; class Gammaproteobacteria; order Xanthomonadales; family Rhodanobacteraceae; genus Rhodanobacter. The sequence goes on from NZ_JACHCM010000001.1 coordinate 910,176, forward strand.
CTATCCTCAATTGAACGATTCGGCGTGGTGTTCGCCAGGAACACCTGGCATCGAAAGTTGGCGGACCGGTTTGCGCGAATCACAAGGAACAAAACGGGGCCAAGTCAAGACGGCCCCGTTTTTTTCCTGCGGTTTTCAGCGAATGCTGCAGAACGACTCGTAGTGATCCGCAGAGTAATAACGGCTCTCGATGACGGACTTGGTCGTGCCGTCGGTGACGAGGTATACAAGCCGATACGTGCCTGCCGGGCCGCCCGGATTGCGTCGGGCTTTGCCCTCGTAATAGGTTTGACCGCGACCTGCCCGCGGCAGTCGACCCTCGGCGTTGCCGAATACCTGCACATCAACCGCCGTAGGGCCGCATGCCGCAATGGGATTCGGCATGGTGATGCAATAGGCCATATCACGCGCCGCTTCGCGCACATAGTCGGGGAGCGTGCCGCACGCACCGGGATCTTTCGCCATAGCCTGAGCTGCCGAGAGCGTGAAGGCGACGATCGCGGCGGATCGGATGAATGAATGCATTTGCTTTTCCTCTGAAGAGATAGGGATGGATGCCGGTTCCCGTCACAAGGAACAACCAGGCAGCGCCACTTTTGACCATTCGATGCATAAGTCCCATCGGTGAAACCCTGATTCCCACTCAGAAAAATGCCTACCCTTGGCCTCCATCGCATGCCGCATCATGGCTATCGAGGAATGTCGATGACTTGATCAAATACAGAACGTCGAGGCGCTGGCGACGATCGACTTCGGTACTGAACAGCAAAAGCTGCATACAGGTAAGTACCCGATGGGCCTTACACCCTGGCGCAGCCGAGTGGCTCGGCGAGAGAACGAGTGAGTGTTTGCCAGAAACAGTGAACAGCGCATGCAGCGGAAGCATGCGACCGTCGGCGAGTCGCACCGCCTCTAACCGCGATGCCGTGTCGGGCAGCCAGACGATGGGAGTGTGTTCGACCGTGACGCAGCGGCGCTTGAGCAACGCGGACTCGTTCGTCGGCATCAGGAAGCATTCGCCCGGGATGAAGCAGGTGATCGGTTCTGAGTCGGACACGGGCGGACCGACATCGGACTTATCGCGAGTACGCCCTGCGGTTGGTCGGCTACTTCGTCGCCATGGCAGTTAACCGTTTACTGCGTATACGCAGACGCGGCTTATTTGAGGGTTCGATGAAATGGTCGAGATGTCACGCACGCATATTGCCGGTCGTGCATGGGCAAAGTACATTCGGTGCGTTGCAGCTCACGGCAGGAGAGCCAGATGCTCAGCCCCTTCAACGTTCGCCTCGCCACGTTCTCGATCGCTGGTTCCGTTTTATTGATGACAGGATGTCAAACAGCTATCTCGGCCCAAACCTACGCAACAATCTCTCCTCCTGCGCAAACGCGGGCCGTGCCTTTGAAGTTCAAGCGACACAACTTTGAAGTTCATTGCTACAACACGTTGAATTGCAGCGTCATCTACAATAACAATAATTTTGCACGGCCCTATCTCAACACTCCCACGCCAGCGCCCAATTCAAGCGACTACCAGAAACACTGGGGAACCGCTTCCTATTTAGGCATCCAGAATTTCCCCGCCCCTGCGAAGGTTGACTGGAAATCGAAGGACGGGGCAACGCACGAAGCTACCGTGGACATCGGCGCTATCTTCAAAGAAGAGCTGATCTGGCACAACGTACCGATATCGGATATGGCGAAATTTTACAGCGGCCCAGTTGCCGGAGAGCCCGATATTTTCCTTGAGGTGAACGATCGGACCATCAACGTCTACATGACAACATTGATTCCAACGAAGACCGAACAAATTCCCGGAAACAAGAACAGCTTTGGTCGGGACGATATTTTCCTGGCGTGGAGCCATACCTACTAAGGAAGGCGCGACATCATGATGTGAAATCCAGGCGTACGATGTGCTACGAGATCGATCTTTCGACACACGCATATTGCCGATCATGCGTCAGCGAAGTACATTCGAAGTGTTGTAGCTCAAGGCAGGAGAGCCAGATGCTCAGCCCGTTCAACGTTCGTCGCGCCACGTTCTCGATCGCTGTTTCCGTTTTATTGATGACAGGATGCCATCCCGCCATGTCAGCCCAGACCAATTCAAGAATCGCCCCCCCTTCGCAGACGCTTGCCGTGCCGTTGAAGTTCAAGCTGCATAACTTTGATGTTCATTGCTACAACACGTTGAGTTGCAGCGTCGTTTACAACAACAACGATTTTGCCCGCCCCTATCTAAACACTCCCACGCCAGCGCCTAGCGCGAGCGACTATCAGAAGCATTGGGGGACGGCCTCTTATCTAGGTATTCAAAATTTCCCGCCGCCTGCGGAAGTACGCTGGAAGTCGAAAGATGGGCAATCGCACGAGGCTACCGTGGACATCGGCGCCATATTCAAAGACGAGTTGATTTGGCACGACGTACCCAAATCCGAGATGGCAGATTTCTATAAAGGCCCTGTCGCTGGCGACCCGGATATCTTTCTGGAAGTGAATGACCATACAGTCAATGTGTATATGGCCATGTTCATTCCCACCAAGAATGAACAGATACTCGGAAACAAAGACAGCGATTTCCGTAAAGATGTGATTTTGGCCTGGAGCCACACCTACTAAGCACGGAGCATAGCCATGGGCGGCGAGAAACAAAAACTTGATAAAGACGGCCAACCGAGTGACGGATCTTTCTACCCGGCTGATACTCAGAAGTTAGAAACGTATAAAAATGCAAGCCAACATTTGTCAAACTTTCAAACGCCTGTTCTGATCCATGCCGACAACCCGCATGAAAGGCTATATGTCGCTTGCTTCGATGGAACTGGCAACGATAAATATAAAGATCCGGAACACGCAACCAATGTTGCTAAAGTCAGTGATCAAATAAAGAAATTAAGTAATGAGGCAAACAGCCGTATAGTGTCCGGATATGTGCCAGGCCCAGGTACGCAGGACAATTTCGTGCCTCGCACCTTGGATGGCATGACTGGTCGGACCTATGACCAGCGCACCGAAGAGATGTACAAACAGTTCATCACTCAAGCCAAGGTGTGGCGCCAGGAAGACCCCAAAGCGGAAATTCGCGTTGCTGAGACTGGTTTCAGTAGAGGCGCAGACCAAGTTCCAGGTTTCGCGCGCATCGTGCAAGAGCGAGGTATCCAGGATCCTTCAGGTGCGCAATATACCCGAGACTCTCAGGGTCAAATAACTCATGTGGAGTACACCAAGCCACCGCTTGTTACGCCTGGCCAGACAGCGCAAGCGGTCGGCTTGTTCGACCCCGTGGGAACGGGCGATCCGGTGAAGTATCACGATCGGCGCCTGCCGCCTTCAGTGATTTCAGGCTTTCAAATCAACGCCGACGATGAGCGCCGTGGACTGTTCAAATCCGACCGAATTATCAAACCCGGTGAAACGGCTGACGGTCGTTTTCTAGCGGTGAACGTAGCCGGTGCGCATTCCGATGTTGGCGGCAGCTATCTGCGTGACGGTCTGGCCATCCGCAGCAACAACCTGATGACCGACTACTTGAACGGCTTGAGCGACAAACCGTATCTGCAAAAGCAGGCCGAACCGACCGATCCCCGGTTGAACGTAGTACATCGCTCCGAACAGAGCATGCTGCTCTACAAGTTTTATCCGAAGATCGATCGAACCGGCCCCGGTGGCTACAACGATCTATTGGTACCCAAGAACCAGATCGGGCGCGTCGGCGACGCCTATCACGCAGAGCCGCGCAACGAGGCGCTCAGCAATCAGTTCGAACGACAGAAGGTGAAAATCGGTGCGTTGCCGGCACCGCAGCAGGCACCGGCCGCTGCGGCGAACGATCTCTCCTCGCGGCTCGACAACATGCTGGCGGCTGGGCAATCGGGCGACCGCGCGGCGTTTCGTACCGGTACCCAGGCGCTCGCCAATTCCGACGCGGCACGCGCCATGCAGACCGAGGCGGCAGCGACGATCAACCGACAGGCGCAGACGCAACAGCAGGCTCCATCGCAACCTTCCCAGCAGCCGACACAGCAACAGCCGCCCGCTGTCGGCAGTGGACCGCAGCGCTGAATATCCTGTGGCAAACCGTGATCGAGCAAGGACCGCAGCGCAATGCAAGAAGACGAATTGAGCGTACTGATCAGCAAGACCGCCGCTTTGATGGAACAATTCGAACGGCGCTGCGATGAAATCGACCATCGCCTGCTCACATCGTCGGAAGAGCTGCAAAAACTGACGCAACAGCTGCCGGCCGTCGTGAAGCAATCGGCCAATGACTCGATGCAAGCGGTGCCCGGTCAAGTGTCGAGCCAGGTGCAACTCGGCCTGTCCCGCCCTGTAAACGACTTCCAGCAGCGGCTGGACAAGGCTGGCAACGACGTCGGCCAGGCCTCACACGCGCTTGCGCAGCAGATCAAGCACATCGAAAACCTGCAGCGGCTGCTGATCTGGAAAGTCATCGGCGTCACGGCAGCCTGTTTTTTGCTGTTGCTTGCCGGCGGCATCTGGCTATCGATGCATTACACCAAGGTCATCGAGGAAAACCAGCTCACCGCCGATCTGATGAAAACCTACAACAACGCCGATCTGGTCCTGTGCGAAAAAGGCCAGCTCTGTGCGAATGTGGACACCAAGGGCAAGCATTACGGCGATCATCGGCAGTACGTGCCGGTGATGAGGCGATAGCGCGTTCTCTTCCACGAGGAGACTTTGAACGGGCTCTCAGGCAGCCATCAGCTTTGCACGCATCTCCCGATAGTTTTTCCGGTACTTCTTTGCCAGCGAGGTCTTTTGCGTCTCGCTGAGGATCTTGCCGGATACCTGAAAGAAGATTTTTTCCTCTTCACGCAAATGATCGTGCAGTGCCTTGGAAAGCTTCTGCAACGTGCTTGTCCAGCCTCTACCCTTGTGATCCGTCGTCTGCAGCTTCTCGACCAGCTTATCCATCTTGTGGTGATCGCTCAGCGCGTCGCGTGCCGAATGGAGGCCGCGATCGTCCATCAGAATATCCACGTACAGATACCGCTCTTCCGCCGCTTCATGCGCGGCCAGCTCGATGCGCAGTTCGGTAAACATGTGCACGCGATGCTCGCCCGGATCGGAAAGCATCAGACTGCGCATCAGTGAGCGCTGGATCTTATGGCTCTCGCGCAAGGCTTCGAAAATGGTTTCTGACATGTGGCGTATTCCCCGGCTCGTGACGAAAATGGAAGTCTCAATCGCTCTGGCGGCCAAATCTTGCGCTTCACTTCCGCCGAGCGTGAGTGTCGGCCAGGGAGGGTGACAAAAGCGTCAGCTAGCCGTTCCACATCGTCGCTGAAATGTTTCCGGTGTAAGGTGAGAGTCTTCGTACGGAGAAAACCGAATGACACGCATCCTGTTTGTCGGCCAGAAGCCGGAAACCGTCGATTTTTCCGATCCGTCGCTTCCTCCGGGATTCGATGCCGCCAAGATCAACGCCGGTATCGACGTGGCCGTCAGCAAGATCGAGGAACGTGGCTGGCAGGGAGACACCTGCATGATCACGCCCGATGCGGCCGGCAGCGCCATGCTCGAGAAACAGCTGAAAAGCGCAACCTACGACTGCGTGGTGATCGGTGGCGGTCTGCGCATTCCACCGAAAAGCCTCGCCATGTTCGAGACAGTGGTCAACATCGTGCACAAGGCGGCGCCCGGTGCGGCCATCGCTTTCAATACGCGTCCCGAAGATACGGCCGACGCAGCGGCTCGTCAGCTTCATCCCGATTGATAGGCCGCATGCCCTCAACACGACCGTCTCAGCCGATTTCGCTGTCGCGCTCACGCGGCGCCCTTCTCCGCCATCCGCATCAGCGAATCGAATGCGCGGTCGCTGAGTATTCGCCGTAGAAACAGGATGACGCGCGCACCGCCGCCGGTGGCGTAGCGCGTGCGGGGACGGTGCGTGCGCAGCGCACGCGCAATCGTGGCGGCGACCACATCCGGTTCCGAAACCATCGTTGATTTTTCGCTGGAGTCGAACAGGCGCGCGTGTGCCCTGGCCTGCTCGGCGTAGGCCGTATGGCCCGAGCGCTGCAGCAGGCTTTCCCTCGCGATGCCCGTCCACTCGGTGCGGATCGCGCCAGGCTCGATAATCACCACATCGATGCCGAACGGTGCCAGCTCCATCCGCAGACAATCGCTCAGCCCTTCGACCGCGAATTTGGTCGCGTGATACCAGGTACCCAGCGGTTCGTGCATCTTGCCGCCGATCGAGGTGATGTTGACGATGCGCCCGCCGCCCTGGGCGCGCATCATCGGCGTGCTCAGCTGGATCAGCCGAGCCAGCCCGAACACGTTGACCTCGAACTGTCGACGACCCTCGTCCAGCGGCACGTCCTCAAGGGCACCGTAGGAACCGTAGCCGGCGTTGTTGACCAGCACATCGAGACGTCCCTCCGACCGCTTGATGGCATCCACCGCTGCCACGATCGACGCATCGTCGGTCAGATCCAGCGACAGCAGATGGGCACCCGCCGCGCCCAGTGGCTGCATACGTTCAAGCCGTCGCGCAGCGGCATAAACCACGTAGCCGTCGGCCAGCAGGCGCTGCGCTGTCGCTTCGCCGATACCGGAGGACGCGCCGGTAATCAGCGCGACCTTCTTCGTGGCGTGGGCAGTGTTTATCGTCATGACGTATGTCCTTGGGATTCGGTAGCCGGCAGTCTAAACTAGGGTCTATACACCCAAGTCAAGAGGCACCGCATGCTGATCGCCGAATTCTGCCGTCGCGCCGAGCTGACGCGTGACGCCGTGCGCCTGTATGTAAAGCTTGGCCTGTTCGCTCCCCATGTGGGGCACAGCGCCAGCAATCGCTACCAGCAGTTCAACGAGGCCGATCTGGACCGCGCCGCCGTGATTCGCACCGCACAGCAGCTGGGTTTCACTCTCAAACAAATCGTCACGTTCAATCGCGAGTACGAGGCTGGAGCCATGGATCGCGAGCGCAAACTCGCCATCATGCGTGACCAGCTGGAAGCGGTCGACCTGAAGGCGGAACGCATTCGCGCGATGAGGAAATACCTGCGCGCCAAGATCGCATGGCTGGAAGCCGGCGAACGCGGTGACGAACCGGTGTTCTGCCGTATGCGACGTTAGCGAGGCCAACGGAGCCGGGTTCGCCATTCAAACGGCGCAGAGCCAACCCTATCCGGGCAAGCATTGCTAGTTTTCATGCTCCGCATGCATGCGCCGAATGCGTACCGTGCTGCCGCCCTCGTAAGTCACGACATACGTCGAGCCCTCATGCGTCTGCTGCGCGACGCGCACCGGGTCGGCCTGAATCGATTTCAGCACGGCATCCTGGTGAAATGCCGCCAGATCGCCGTCGGGAATCAGCATCAGCGGTGGGCTGATCTGCTGAAAGCTGGTGAAATGGCTGCCGCACTTGGTCGTTCTGGGCTCGAACATCAGCCAGCCCTGGCCGCAGCTCGCACCGGAGACTTCGGGCAAGCGCTTAAGCCAGATGAAATACTTGTTCTCGTGCGTGATCCAGACGCGATTGCGTCGAGCATCGTCACCGCCGATATCGTCCGATTTCCAGAAGCGCACCAGGGAGGCCTCGTGGCAGTCGGTGGATGCGCATTCCTGCAGCACCAGATATTCGTTGTCCTGCAGATGGATCGGCTCGATGCTGAGAATGTCGTCCTTCATCAGCGCCTGCGCCGGGAATACTACCGACGGCATACGCGGGTCGACCCTGAAGTCGCCGGAGATCAGATAGCCGCCGTGTTGCGAAGAGTACGCCGGCGAAGTGACCTTTACGGCCGGCAGATTCGTTTGCGCCGAGGCGACGAGGCTCACCAGAGCCAGACTGGTAAGCCACAGGATGCGTGCGGGTTTCATCGGTACTCCCTACCGTGGACGAAACAGCTGCCATGGTGCGCGGCGGCGCACGGCGGTGCAAGCGCAACAGAGCCCTTCCCTCGCGGCGTACTACTCATAAGCTCGCGCTCGCCGAGAACAGCGCGTCTTAAGCAAACAGCCGCATGTACTGCGCTCACACCGACCGTAAAAAACGCGGCGGGCTCCGCGCCGCACCGTCTTCACCAAGCGGACACCAGTGCGCCAAGGCTCACGGCATTTTTGCAACCTCGTCGCACCTGATCTCGCTGCAATTGAAATCCACTTCCACGCCGCGACCGGCGATCACCGGCACATTGAGATGCTTGGCGACATCCTGGCCGCTCTGCTTCAGCGTGACCGTGTAGGTACCCGTCGGTAGTGCGTGTGCCGAGTAACGACCGCTGGCATCCACCTTCACCGTTCGGCCCGCCCCGGTCGCATCGCTGCGCACAGCGACGCTGTAACCCAGGGGCGCTTTGCCGAACACTGCACCCGCCGTGTCCTGCGCACTGGCCGTGGAGATACTGGCCACGGTGCACGCGCCGATGACACCGGCTAGAGCCAGACGACGAGCGATGCGACGCACGGTGAAACGAGGCGAAAAAACAGGGTTCATAAGTCACTTCCTTAGTTTGTGGGGTGAGGAAAAATAGGCACACCAACGGCTAGCTGCTGCGCGTAAAACCAAGTGGACGACGCCGTCAACATCGGTATCGCCAGCATGACTTCGCGCGCTGCCGCCTACACCAGCAGCATGTTGCCGACGGTCATCGCGCTGATCAGCACGCAGGCGCCGAACAGGCTGCGCAACAGCAGGGTTTCGATTTCGAATTTCATGGTGGCTCTCCATAGAGTGAGGAAACGAAGCTTTCGAGAGGTATATGGCAAGCACCATGCCAATGCCTCGCGCGCTGAAAACCGCGCTCCGATGCCGTTTTTCGTTGCTTATCGAAGGAGAAAATTCGTCCGCGGACACTTCACGCGGACATCGGACGCCGCGGACACACTGCTCACGCGACAACACGCGGCAGAAATGCCGGCGCACTGTTGAACGATGAGATCAGTCAGTTCGCATTACCCGTGACATAGTGACGGTCGACGTCTTGCTGCGATGGAAAACGCCTCGCTATACCGATAGGCGCACTCGTAAATTCGCTGACCCGCCATATCGATAAGCGAAAAACCGCGCCCACCGTCCGGCGTCAGTCGATACCGGATGGATGCAGGCAGGTGTGCTCGTGATGGAGAAGCCGCGAAAGCGTCCCGCAAATCATGGGGCAATACGGTTCCAGCACGGGATCGATGGGCGACAGGGCAACTGTCACGACATCGCCAATAGTTGCGCCAGCCGCCTAAATTTGCCGTCCGTTTCGAGCGTCGCTCAACATGGACGGCCGTTGATGGTGCCTTCCACCGACGTCCCGCCAGGCCTTGGCAGCACGTCGCTCGCTGCCTTTGGCAAAACCGGAAAGGCACATGAACCCTCTTTACCGGGTTTCATAGGGCGAAGGAGTTTTGCCTGAAACGTAAACGTGCCTGATGCGGTCATCTCGACGACCCCCAACACTCCGCTTGCATTGATGACGGCAGAATCGTTCGCCTTCAAAACCTATACGTTTTTCTCCGCCTGCCGCACGAGTTCCCTGATCTTGGTCGCACGCAGCTGTTCGCACTTTTTCAGACCCTCTCGCGCTTCCTTGATCACCTCGAAGGCCAGGTTCTGGCTGGTGTGATGCCGCTTCGCATCGATGGCGGCATCCAGCCGCTGCTGCGCCGCGCGGATCGCTTTATCGACGCGATACAACGGCGCATGCGGATGGGTGGTCAGGGGCGGCTCGTAGTTTTTCGTCATGGCATGTCTTCTTGATCAGATCGGCACGATAGCCGAGTTGGGCAAGCGGCGGTCGATAGGACAAGTGAAGCCCTACCCTGCCTTGCGTCATGCAAAAGACTTTAGGAGAACCTGACACGTCCATTCCAAGAGCGACGTTGCAGCGCCGAGCCTTCAAGCCCACACGCTCTGAGCCGCCGCCCTAGCCTGGGTCGCGCCCGCCTGCCGAGGCACGCAGCTTGGCCAGCGTCTTGCCGAATTCGGTGATGCGTTTGCTGTCGGTGTTGCCGAGCCAGCGCTGCAGTTCGTCGTCGAACACGGGGCCACCCATGGCGATGGTTTTTTTTCCGAGCGCGGTCAACTCGACAATGGACACGCGCCGGTCGGTAGCTTCGGCCTTTCGAGAGCACAGGCCCTTAGCCATGATACGGTCGACTGCCTGGCTGGCGCCGCCGACGGTCATGGGGAGCTTCTCGGCGATGTCCTTGACGTAGCAATCGGTAACGGCGTCGATGATCAGCAGCACGCTGAAGGTACCCAGCGGCACACCGGCCTCTTTGCGCAGTCGAGCATCGATCGCGTTCCACATGTCCGTTTCCAGACGGACCAGATCGCTGAACACATCGCGCAGGGACATCTTGCCTCCATGAATAGATTAGCACTAATCTAATTACCACTGATCCATTCTAGTCCAAGGAAATGCTCGATGAACACGACCCCGAATTCACCGGACGCGGCGATGTCCAGAGCGCTCGTTCTTGGCGGCGGTGGCGCCGTCGGGCGCGCCTGGCAGACCGGTCTGGCGGCATCGTTGATCCGCGCGGGCGTTGACCTGCGCGCAGCCGACGCAATCATCGGTACGTCCGCGGGTGCCAGCGTGGGCGCGCGCATCGCCCTGGGCATGGATCTTTCGACGGCGCCGTCGTCTGTCATGCCCGGCCCCGAGCCGACCCAGGCGCCACCGACCATGGACGGAATGGCCGAACTCATGGCAGCCGTCGCTCGGGCGTCGACATCCACGACACCCGAGCACGAGTGGGCCAAGGCCGGTGCCATGGCGCTGGCGGCCGATACGGTGAGCGAAGCGCGGTCGCTGAGCCGCGAGCCGTTTACTGGCCTTGTCGACAGGACATGGCCTGCGAACTTTTTCACCACGGCGCTGGACGCAGCGACCGGGGCATTCCACGTGTGGAGCGCGGCATCCGGCGCGCCGCTGCATTTGGCCGTCGCTTCCAGTTGCGCACTGCCCGGCGTATGGCCGCCGATCACCATCGGTACGGCGCGCTATATCGACGGCGGTGTCAAAAGTATGCTCAACGCGGACCTTGCCGTGGGGTACAGCCGCGTCGTCGTGGTTTCCTGTTTCACCATGGCGACAGTGCAGGACGGGCCGCGCGATGTTGCGCAAACGCTCAACGCCGCGCTCCACGCCGAGCTGCAGAGCATCCGCGGCAAAGGCGGCACGCTCGCGCTGATCGAACCGGGCATCGAACTCCAGACGCTCACGCGTGGCGGCCAGGACATGCTTGACAACAGCCTGGTGCCGGCAGCGTATGAAATCGGTTTGACGCAAGGTCAAGCAGAGGCGGAGCGGATAAGGCGCGTATGGCAGCAAGATGCGACGCAGGGTACGCGCGACTGAGCCTTGAGCCCACAGGACTAATGAATATGCCCCTGTCTTGTGAGAGCAGCCCATGGAAAGCAACTGCCTCAAGAAATGTGCACACGGACCTTTCGGTTCGACGGCTTGCTACTGTGCCGGCGTGGCGCTTATATGCAGCACGCCCCAACCGTGCCCGTCCGGGTCGACAAAGCTGTGCGTATACATGAAGCCGAAATCTTCCGGCTCGTCGTAGGTGGTGCCACCGGCAGCGAGGGCTTTGCCGACAAGGCTGTCGACCTCTTCACGGCTTTCGCAACCGATGGAAAGCAATACCTCGACGGCCTTGCTGGTGTCGCAGATATCTTTGGGCGTGAACTCGCGAAACTTGGCGTGCGTCGTCAGCATGAGACTGATCGCGTCGCTGATGACGAAGCCCGCGCCGGCATCGCTGGTGAACTCTGGATTGAGCGTGAAGCCGAGTGCCGTGAAGAACGCGATGGACCTCGGCAGGTCGGCGACTGGAAGGTTGATGAACAACTGTTTGCTCATGAATTTCCCCTTGCGTAGCTAGCGTGGTCAAAAGACGGGTGTCAGGGCTTATTTGAACACTCCAGAGGCTGTCCCAGAAATGTCTCCGACACCTTTTCGCTCAAGTCGATCGATTTCGACGTCGAGCGTTATCCGGCCTTTACCGCCACAGGCGCATCGTCGGATTGGTGTCGTAGCGTCCACGGATCTTCGGCGAGAACGCTCGGGTCGGCAATGAGCGTGTCTTGCGTGGGCCCGAAGAGTGCATAGGGCAGATAGCCGTATCCGCCATCGCCGAAGTGGGGTCCCCAGGAGTTCTGGATTTCAAGCAGACCGGTTGCGTCGTCGTAACCCACGGCCAGGACAAAGTGATAGCCGTCGGCGGGGTCGGCGGCGGGTGGATGAAAGAGATTGGCGTCGTTCACCGGGCCGCCCGCGAAGCCTGCCGCGGCACCGGATGAGCCCGCTGAACCGCCACTGGAGCCGGCCCCAGTGCCCGATGAGCCCACCGCTCCACCACCCGAGCCGGCGGATCCACCCGAGGCACCGCCAGTACCACCGGAAGAGCCGCCCGTACCGCCAGAGGAGCCGGCCGCGCCACCCGAGGCACCGGCGGAGCCGCCGGTGGAACCCGCTGCGCTGCCTTCGCGACCGGCTGGCACGTCACCAGGGGCAGACGTCGGTACCGGAAAAATTCCCGTGCGCCATGTCGGGGAAGGCACGGCATCGCTGCCGTAGCCCACGGACTGCGCCACGGGAAAGGCCACCGGCACCGGGTAGCCACCGGCTATCGATAGCTTGATCGCACGCAGCGTCGTTACCCGGTAAGCCTTGGTCAACTTGCGCTTGGCCGCATCGTCGAAAGCGGTAGTCGGTGGCGCGATCGAAAATTTCTGGGGGTCGTAGGGCCACGCGCTCTCGATGCACACGCCGTAGTTTTCCAGTGCTTCGACCACCGCATCGGCCTTGCATCCCGAGTCGTCGCTGGTTTGCTCGGCTTCGACCAAGACACGCGTCGCGTAGTAACAGAACAGCGGCGACAACGGTTCATCCAGCCCCTCGGCCAGATGAAGAAAACGCAGCGCGCCGGTAAACGCAAAGGCCGCACACGACTGGATCGGATCCTGGTCGAGTACCGGTGGACACTTCGATCGCAAGCTCGCCGACGACGGTGGCTGGGGCAGCGCTTTGCCAGGCGGTGCGATTTCGAGCACCGGGCGAGAGAGCTGCTTGGCCCCTCGCGCCGACGGGGCGAGCTTGCGATCGACACCGTTGACTGTCACAACGGGGGCGGCCGCCACGACCGGTTTTTCACTGTCCGGTTTACCGCCATGGCCACCACTCTGGCCGCCCGTCTGGCCGCTTCGCCCTTGTCCGCTGTCCGCTTTGTTTTGCATGTCGTTCCCTTTTATCCGTGATGGTTTCCCATGACATTGCCGTCGGCATGGTTTAAAGCGGCGCTGCTCGATCGATGTTTCTGCTCCCTCTGCTTGTCCGTGCTGGGTGAACCATCCCATTTTTAGGCACGAAACCGGCGGGATGTATGCAAAAAAGCGGATGCGGCTTTCGCCGTATCCAGCGATACGCGATGTTGCGCATGATCCCCCTAAATTCGCTCGTTGCCCAGCAGACCTCGTGCTACCGCGACGTGCGAGTGCAGATACGAACCTGGAAATATTCCTACGCCTGCGTCGCTTTAATAGCGCAAGATTTAATCGAACTGACATGCCGCATGCTTATGGTCGAAGGACCTTCCTTTTCGCGGTGAACCGGTATGTCTTTCATTCAACGCGGCCTGATCCTGGGCCTGTTTTTACTTTCAGGATCGTCCTTTGCCTCTACGGCGTGCTCCAACTTCTTTCTGGCCGGCACGCCTCCCACTGTCGAGGCATCGATGACCAGCCGCACAACCGAGGTGTGCCACACCGAATACGTCATCTTGGACTCCGGTGTGACCAAGGGGCCGCTGTACTCGGCACAAGATCTGACCGCAGCTCAGGTGGCCGGATCGGAAACCATCAGCCGTACGGGATCGTTCCACCAGGAGACGGGCATTCCTGCCGCCGATCGCTCCCAGGATTCCGACTACACCAACAGCGGCTATGACCGCGGCCACATGACGCCGGCTGGCGACGAATCGACGATCGCCAGCGAGAAAGAATCGTTCTCGATGGGCAACGTCGTTCCGCAAGACCACAAGCTCAATACGGGTGAATGGGAAAAAATCGAACAACAGGTTCGACAACTGGCAACGAATCTCGGCTCGGTCTACGTGGTGACCGGACCGGCATTCAGCGACAGCTCGATTCCGACGATCGGAAAAGATGGTGTGGCGGTGCCAGACTACACATGGAAAGCCGTGTACGAACCGGGCATCGGTGCAGCCGCCTATGTCTGCACTAACGACGACAACGAAACCTGCATGGTCGTTTCGATCGATGCGATCACGACTTTATCGGGTATCGATCCTTTTCCGGCGCTGAGCAGCACTTTAAAAGCGAACCCCATCAGTCTTCCTTTGCCCGCCACGGCCAAGTGAGCGCTGGGTGGGATCGACACCCGCCGCCGATGCGAAACCGTTGAAGTCATCCCAAACGTTCCCCGCCGCTCGATGCGGGGGACGTCGGTCCGGTAGCTAGGTTTTTCAAACAGCGTTTTTCAGCCAGCCAACATTCTGGCCCCGATCGCCAGAAGCAGCGCGGGCAGCATCACGACGCATCCCACCTTGAAAAAAGCCATGAAAGTCACCTCCTCCCCCTCGCGCCGGATAGCCGTGAGCCACAGGATCGTCGCGAGCGAACCGGTGATCGACAAATTGGGCCCCAGGTCGACACCGATAAGCAGCGCATCGACGACGCTTTGCGGCGCATGAGCAACCGCTGCGGTGGAACTCGCGATCAATCCGGCAGGCAGGTTGTTGATGAGGTTGCTGGCGAAAGCGATCGTGAGGCCCGACGCACCGGCCGTGCTCGCCGGTGCGCTCCTCGCCCCCTGCTCGAGCAGCGTCGCGAGTGCGCGAATGACGCCCGTTCGATTCAGCGTTTCCACCAAAATAAACAGTCCGGCGACCAGCGGCAGCACGCCCCAGGAAATGTCTTTCAGCAGCGGCCATGGCAACGCACGCCGTCGAAGCTGAAGCACGGTCGCCGTGAGCACGCCGAGCGCAGCCGTGGGCAAACCCAGCGGTTGATCTAACGCCGACACCAGCAGCAGTGTCACTGCCGTGAGTCCGATTCCGGCCATGGCCACGCGGCCGTTGATGCTCAACGGCTCTACTGCCAGATCCGCCGCGATCGTGCCCTCCAGCGGACGGCGCTGCGTCCATCGCAATACCAGATAGGTAGCGACAATCGATAGCGCCGATGGCAGCAAGAATCGTTGCAGCCAGGCGCCGAGCGAAGGCATGTGGTTACCGTACAGCACCAGGTTTGCCGGGTTGGAAATCGGCAAGACGAAGCTCGCCGCATTGGCGATGAACGCGCAGACAAAAAGGAACGGCAGCGGATTCGCCTTGGCCTTTCGGGCCGCTGCAAAAACCGCCGGCGTGAGGACGACGGCCGTCGCATCATTCGACAAGAAAATCGTCACCACCGTGCCGGCCCCATAGATCAGCAGGAACAGCCGCTTCGGCGAAGCCTGCGCGTGATTGACGGCCATGGCGGCCACCCAATCGAACAGCCCCTCACGCCGGGCGACTTCCGACAGCAGCATCATGCCGATGAGAAACAGATAGACGTCCGCGCCTTTGCCTATGGCCCGCAACGCATCGCCGACGGGCAACAGGCCGAGCGCGACGATCAGCACGGCGCCACTCACCGCCCAAATCGCTTCGGGCCACTTGAAAGGACGAGTGATGACGGCGGCAGTGGTGACGGCACAGATGATCCATGCAAGGAGGTTATGACTTGCCAAAAGTTGTGATCCTTCTTTCTGAGAGCTTGTTTATGCTCTCCCCGTGCCGCGCGCCGGGAGAGGTTTGCGCGCAGACCAAGGAAGAGCAAAAAAGTGGACGTCGGTCCACGACGCAGTGATGACGCCGGGATGCGGGCAAGCCCCGGCCCGGAGGGTTGCGAGGTACGGAGAGATGGTGAACACGCTCTAAGCCATGGGGCTCTCGGCGCGCGCATCGCTCGCGCTACCGCAGGCCGGCTTCAATTGATTGGCAAAACCGAGCCAGAGCACGAGCGAGCCCAAGGCGATGCTGCCCAGCATCAAAAACGCGGTGCGGTAACCCAGTGCCTGCGCGATCATGCCGCCTAGCGCGGGACTGAGCGACGCGCCAAGGCCTTGTACCGTCATCACGGCGCCCTGCCCTACGTTGACGTGACCGGTGCCCTTGAGCAGTCGTGCGACCAGCGCGGGCACGGCGACGCTTTGCAGACCCGCACCAACGCCATCGAGCGCTTGCACGGGCCACACCCCCCATTGCTTGATCACAAACGCTGCGATCAGGCCGCGCAGCGGCAGCGCCAGAAAGGTCAACAGAATGACCCACCAGTGTCCGCGTGTGCGCAGCAAGCGCATCGCCACCAGCGATGCGCCGACCATGACGAGTTGCGCGACCACGATGGTCGTTGCCGTAAACAGTGCCGGATTGCCCTGATGCGCCGCGACGACGGCGAGTCCGTAGAGCGGCAGCATGGCGGCGTTGCCCAGATGGAACAGCGCAAGCGCACCGGCGAGGATCAGCAGCGGACGGCAAGTGAACAACACCCGGAAGGCGGATGTCTTTTCATCCTTGCCATCGTCGTCGCTCTCCAGTCCACGGGCGGCACGATCGTCGATCGCCTGTTTAGGAATCAGCAGCACGCTGACGATCGACAATACCCCAAAGACCACGGCAAGCACGAAGACGGCGGCAAAACCGAATTTCCAGCCCAGCACGCCCGACAGCGCCGCGCCGATGACGTTGCCCGCGTGGTTCGCCACCTGGTTGCGACCGAACTGACGATCGAAACCCGCCTGGCGCACCATGCCTAGCGTGATGCCCGCCAGCGCCGGACCCAAGGCGGCACCGGCAATGGCCGTGGCGATCTGCGATGTCGCCACCATGGCAAACGATGGCGACACCCATAGCAGCGCCGAGGCCAGCAGCGTAAAGATGCTGGCGATGACGACCAGCGCGCGCTTGTTGCGCGACGCGTCGATCAACGCGCCGGCCGGTCCAGTCACCACCATGCCCGCCAGGCCGCCGATGGTCATGACCGACCCGATAGAACCGGCGCCCCATCCCTTGGCTTGCAGAAACACGCCAAGAAACGGTCCGATCCCGGCCTGCACGTCGGCCATGAAAAAATTCAGGGCCTCCAGCGCGCGCAGCCCGGGCTTGGTCGATGTCGAGCGCGCGTTCACCACTTTTTACCGTATTTGTTCGGACCCAGCTGCGTGCCCAGCACGCCGTGCTCGGGCCACGGCCTGACCGCATGCGCATCGGTATCCGGCTGTGCGTCGGAGCGGTCTTTGCCATCCGGATCGGCCATCCGAGGATCGACCGTCACCTGATCCTTGGCAGCGTTTCCGTCGGTATCTCGCGCATCCACATGGATACGAAAAGGCGTCGTCGTTTCCGGGGCGGCCAGAATGGCCGACCAGACACCCGGTTCGCCGTGGACGGGCGACATGGCTACCGGCAGGTCGTCGTCGATCCGTGCCGTGACCCGCTGCACATGCTCTCCGAACACCTTGGCGCGAACCCGCAACGGCTCCGCCGGTGTGTGGGGTGCAGAGCCCTTCTCCGTCGCCAGCCGCTGATCGGCCGGGCTGGTAATCATCACGAACGGCCATGCCGAACCGAGCGGTTTGAAGTGCCAGCTGACGGCATCGCCATCCAGGCAGGCGATGGAATATCCGGCCTGACCGGCGTCTTCCTCGACCTGGGCCGTCGATCGCGTGGAGGCATAGATCACCGCACCGTCGTTCAGCAGCTCGTTGTAATGCGTGTGACCGGTGTCCACCATGGCCACACCGGCATCGGCGAAGAGACGCCCGACGGCATGACTATCCTGACGCAGGTCGCCCGGATAGCCGTGCATAAACACGACCGGCTTTTGCGCGTCCTGCTGAGCTGCCTTCAGCTGATCGACGAGCCATCGGTTTTGCTCCGCGCCGAGCCGAAAATCGGGACCACCCGATCCGGCCGATACGATATCCAGAAACAGGCACCGGCGCCCGTCGATCATCCTGACCATCGGCAGCGGCGTTGCGCCATGCATCGTATAAAAGTCGGCCAAGGATCCCGGCTCGAAATCGTGATCGCCCGGAATCGCATAAACGGGCAACGTCAGGCCCGACAGCGTGTCGTTGATCTTGTCGTATTGCAGCGGCGTTCCGTTATTGGCGTTGTCGCCCGGCAGAAAAACAAAATCGACGGCATCGGCAAAGAACCGATTGGCCTCGGCGACGATTTCGCGCAGACGTTCGATACCCTGGTAATGGTCTTCGTGCGATACATGCAGATCGCCGATATGCAGCCAGGTCAACATGGTGAACTCCTTCGTCTTTCGTGACAGTCGTTTTCATCGAGACGCGGCAAAGCGTTGGATCGAGGTGACATCGCACAGCGGCCGACCGCCACCGTGCGATGTCACTGCGCCGACGCATGACGCGCTCAGGCGTGATGGGCGTGCTCTTTGGGGCAGGGCTTCTTCGGCGGCTTTTTCGGACCGTGCTTGAGGTCTTTCGGCACATCCAGCAGCGACGAAGCGTCGACACCCAAGGCAGTGGCGTCCACGACCGCGCCGCTGGGCGTGGTTATGCTGGCGCCGCGGCTGCTCAACGACGCGCCGACTTTCAGTACATCCGCGAAGGTCGCCGCACCGTGTGGCGGAAAGCGCACGATCGTGCCGTCATCCAACAGCGCGCCGTGGGCGTCGCCCTTCGGACCATGCAGAAGACGTTCGATAATGCCTTGGTGGATGAGACCGTGATATTTGCCCGCACCGCCGGGCTTTTCATGCGGATGCGGCTTGAGGTGCTTTTTATGCTTTGGACCTTCGTCCGCAATACGTCCGCCTTTGCGGGTATCGATGGCGACCGCCACGATCACCCCGCCGTGCCGTGTTTCGCGCACGGAAAGCTTTTCGCCCGGGGCCAGCGCATCCAGCAACTGAGCCGACAAATGCGGCGGGGTGTGGATCTCCGTGCCGTCGGTCAACAGCAGTCCGTCGATATCGGCATGGGTATTGAAGAGGAAGCGGTCCAGTGTGCCTTCGGTCGCAGGCAGGAAATCGGGGTCAAGCCAATGCATGAGATGTGCTCCAGAAAAAGGGTAAAGGTGAAAAAAATCGGACGCCCAGGACCTACTCTCCTGGATCAGTCCGGAGGGCCGGCGGGCGATGACGCGCGAGGTTCGGGTGGAGAAACAAGGGTTTGTTCCGACGCGCGATCCGGCCCGATCGCCGTCACCTGAATCGCGCGGCCCCACGGTGTGACGACACCGAAACCCTGCGCACTGACGCGTTGCCCGTCGACCAGCAAATGGGGGATTCGACCGGCGGCAGGCGGCGGCAGGCGCAATGACGTTCCGTCGTCGAGGAGGACGCCGACGACGTCTGCGCGCGGTCCGAAGATCACGCAGCTCACCTGTCCGATCGCCTGCATGGGTTGAAGAGCCGGTGGCGCGGTTGCAAAGCGATTGGCCGGCGTGTCCTCGGATATCGACGTGCGTCCCGACGCGTCCGTGATCCTTTGTGCATTCAGAAGCTCGGTGGCGCCGACCCGATAACCCGTGACATGGATGACGTCGCCGATATGAAACGATGCCGTCAACGCCCGCGACACCCTCGGCGGAACGTTCACCTGGGTTCGGTCGGCCAGAAGCAGGCCGTCGACGTCACCGTTAGGATTCAGCAGAAAATGCGCAATGACGCCCGATATCTGCGTGGCATCCGTCTGGTCCGCCATCACGACCGGGCCGAGCGGCGCCGGCGGCGCGTCGGTGGCCTGCGGAAAGGCAGGCGCCGTCACCGTAAGCAGCAGCGTGAGTAAGGTTCGACGAATCATGCGTGACCGACCGTGCGCGGTGGAAGTACCGCCACACAGACATCGCAAGCGGCGTGCCAACGCCTAAGTCGTTGTTGCACATGGGAACGAACGCACGCGAATCGCCGCACCTGTCCGCATTCCCGACAGTGTGGTGTCTTCGATCAGGACACCGATACCGCTCCGGCCTAGCTCAGACCGAACTCGTCGAGCTTGCGATAGAGCAGCTGACGGTGGATACCCAATCGACGTGCGGCCTCCGCGCGGTTACCGTTCGCGGCAAGGAGCGCGCGTTCGATCATGGCTTTTTCCAGGCGTGCAATGGCCTCAGGCAGTTCGCCGTCGAGCCAGTCGTTGACCGATCCGGCATCGGCACCGGAGGCATCGACCAGGCCGTCGAGATCCGACGCCTGAATTGTTTCGCCGCGCACAAGGACACGGCAGCGATCCATCGCATTCTTCAGCTCGCGGACGTTTCCCGGCCACGCATAAGCCAGCAACCGACGCACCGCGCCCGGCGACAGCTGCTTGATCGGCCCTTTGGCCGCCGCCAGAAAATGTTCCGCCAGAAGGATGATGTCTGCCGTACGCTCGCGCAGCGGCAGCAGGGCAATCGGCACCACATTCAGGCGATAAAGCAGGTCGCGCCGAAAGGCGCCCTCTTCGACCATGCGCTCGAGATCGCGGTGGGTCGCCGCGATCAGGCGCACATCCACTTTCTCGGGGATGCTGGCGCCCAGCGGCGTGACCTCGCCCTCCTGCAGCACGCGCAACAGTTTTGCCTGCATGGATAACGGCATATCGCCGATTTCGTCGAGAAAGAGCGAGCCGCCATCGGCTTCCCGTATATGCCCCTTGCGATCGGACGTTGCGCCGGAGAAAGCGCCCTTGCGATGACCAAACAGCTCGCTCTCCATCAACTCCGCCGGGAGCGCGGCGCAATTGACGGCGATAAACGAATGCCTGCCCCGCGCACTCGCCTGATGCAGCGCGCGCGCCACCAGCTCTTTACCCGTGCCCGTTTCGCCGGTGATCAGCACAGGGACATCGCTGGCGGCAGCCATACCGATGCGCTTCTGCATCGCGCGCATCGCCTGGCTTTGACCCACGAGCGACTCATGACGATCGCCGGCAACCTCGTTCCTCGGCGCCGGCGGTTCGTCGTGTGCGGCCAGCACGCGCTCGATCACATCCGCCACGTCCTGGCGACCGATGGGCTTGGTCAGGTGGTCGAACGCACCGAGCTTCATCGCTTCGATCGTGTTGTGGCTGGACGCATACGCGGTAAGCATCACGACCGGTACGTTCATCGCCTTCGCATCGTCATGGCGCGAGCGCAAGAGCGCCAAGCCATCCATGTCGGGCATGCGGTAGTCGACGATGGCCATGTCCGGCGACGCGCCGATCATCACCTGCAGGCCTTCCCTACCGGTGGCGGCAAGTAGCACCTCATGCCCCAGCCCTTCGACGGTCTTGGCCAGCGTCTGGCGAAACGCCATATCGTCATCGACAATCAGGATGCGCGCCATGGCAACTCCAGCGTGAAGTGCGTCATGCCGTCCCTGTGGCTGTAGCGCGCCACGCCATGGTGGGCGTGAGCGATCTCACGAACCAGGGCCAGCCCGAGGCCGTTGCCATCCACGCGTCCGCTGACGAAAGGCTCGAACAGCTGCCCGCTCAGTGCCGGCGGAATGTCCGCCCCCTGATTGACGACGTCGATCGTCATAGCACCTGACGACACATTTACTTCCAGGTAAACGGTCGTATCGGGCGTGCGGTGCTGTATCGCGTTGCGAAGCAGGTTTTCGACCGCGCGCCCGAGCTGATCCGGATCCAGCCGCCAGGACACGTTCGCATCGTGCAGCGGACGCAGCTCAATGTCGCGATAGCCCATGGTGTCGATGAGTTCTTGTAACCATGGCCCGATGGCGACCGCTCGGGTCTTGAGATGGATCGGTTGCACCATGGTCAACAAACTTTCGACAACACCCTCCAACCGCTGGACTTGGGTGAGAAAAAGCTGCAGATGGTCCGAATCGTCCACCCTGCCCTCGGCCAACGCGTTCTCTGCCGCCAGTCGCATGGTGGCAATCGGATTGCGGATTTCGTGGGCCACGGTCGCCACCATGCGCCCCAGCGTGACCAGGCGCTCATGCCGAGTCAGTTCCGTCGTCAGCCGTGCCTGTGCCTGCCGGGATTCCGCCAGACGCGTCGCGTAGCGTGTCACGGCCGCACCGAGGCGATCGAGTTCCTTCGATCCGGTCGGCACAATCGTGGGAATTGTCGAAGTGTCGGCCGCGGCAAGCGCGTCCTCCACCTGAGAAAGCTTGCGATCCCAGTGTCGGAATGCCCAACCCGCGCCCACCGCCGAGATGACCACCAGGACCAACAACAGCGTCATGCCCACCAACAGGCTATGGTAAAAGCTGGCGCCGACCGTGGGCATGCGCGTCATCGTCCACGCACTCGTGCCGGCATCCAGGGGACACGCCGCCAGAAACAACACTTCTCGATTGCTCGATCGCATATACAGCGTGGCCCGGCCTTCGGCGAGCGCGCGAAGTGCCGTGACCTCGATATTGCCGCGCTCCGCCGCCGGAAGGTCCGACTTGATGCCGCTGCCCTGATAGGTGGGATAGGCGTAGCCCACCGGCCCCTGCTGGCGGCTCCAGATACCGCCCTCGATGCCGTTGAAATCCGCCAGGACGAGCTGCAATACCACGTCGCGCAGTCCACTGGCATTGCCCGACGAACGTGCCGCTTCACTGGCGCCCTGGTAACGCTGGGCAATCCGGCTGCAGGCGCTTTCAACCTGCTGCTGAAACTGCGCGCGTTTCACGCCCTCGGTCTGTCCGTACAGCTCATAGAGCAGCACGCTCAACGAACAGCAGATCACCACCATCAACATCCACACCAGCAGCAACTGATGGCGAAGTGAACTGAGCATGTGCGTAAGTGCCTTATTCCAGTGAATGACGCGCAGGAGTCCAGCGAGAAGCACGCAGAATAAGCCCACCTTGCTTCAACAGTGGGTTCTCTCCGAGCGAACAGCGTTACCTGCCCCAAACGCGGCCGAGCGATCCCCTGAGGGTGTCTCTCAGCGCCCGGCCCCGGATTAACGCACAACCGGCGGTATAGGAGGCGTCACGAAGAGCGCAAACGACATCCCGGATGTTGACAGCATGCCTGGCCAGAAACGGCAGCCATGACACCTCCTGAAACGACGCAGGCTCGCTCTGCACCAGACAGCTATATTTTTCGTACGGCTGTTTCTAGTATCCGCCATCCCCTACGTGGCGTGCATCGCCGCACAAAGAAACAACCCAAAGAACAGTCCCCAACGCGTTCAACTCCGTGACATACCGCATCATTGATGCGTTAGTGCACCTAATCCATTCGTGGTCATCGACCGCGAACAACCATAGGCGCAGCGATCAACCCGAATCGATCATCGAGCGGCCTGCCATTCGTTTGCCCTAGCCCCTGAGGTCGCATGTTGCCATGGCGCTGCGGATCTCGGTGGAATGCCTAAAACTAACAGCCCTACCCGGAACCGCAAGCACGCATTGACTGTGTTGGCCGGTCTCTTGCTTCACTCACCTCAGACTGAAACATCAAGGGGATCGTCATGCTGAAGCACATCTACCTCTCGCTCTCCTTTTGCCTGCTGGCTCTAGGGCTCAACAGCGCGCTCATCACACCCAGCGACGCGCAGCAGCAACCGCAGCAGAGCGCGCAGAACGTCACACATGGCTCGACCACGCTCGTCGAGCAAGGCAGCTATATCAATCGCGAGGGCCATTCGGTGCATCGTCCGGCGCACACGGTGTCGGGAGCCGTGCCGGCGGGTGCTACCGCCCAATGCCGTGATGCCAGCTATAGCTTCAGCCAGAACCACCGAGGGACATGCTCGCATCATGGTGGTGTGGCGAAATGGCTTTGATGCGTTTCCCTCAGGCACCCGATAGGCGATCGTTGGTTGTGCACCGGCACAGCGACCGACTCGTCGTCGGTCGCGTCGATCACGGCTCCTGGGATTGCGCTTGAGCTCGCTGGAATGGGGGCCGCTCCAATAAGTGGATCGCTCCCGTTCTTGCTCTATATCGCACCACTACCTCATGGCAGGGCAACCGTATCACCGCGCCTGATGGCAAAATGGTGCCCACTGTCGGCGCGCACCCGCGCTGCCATTGACCACCGGAATTGCCATGTCGCTGCAGATTCGCCTTGCCCAGCTCGCCGACCTCGATCTACTGGTGCCGCTGTTCGACGGCTATCGTCAGTTCTACCGCCAGCCGAGCAACCCGGCCCTAGCTCGCGACTTCTTGAGCGAACGTATGGCCCGGCACGAATCGGAAATCCTGCTCGCCCTCGACGACACCGGCAGCAGCCTCGGCTTCACCCAGCTTTACCCATTGTTCTCGTCGGCACGCGCCGTACGCATCTACCTGCTCAATGACCTGTTCGTCGCCAACAGCGCACGCCGCCAGGGCGTAGGACAGGCGCTGCTGATCGCCGCCGCCGATCACGCCCGCCACCTCGGCGCCGCCAGCCTCTCGCTCAGCACCGCCCACGACAACCTGCCCGCGCAGGCCCTTTACGAGTCGCTGGGATGGAAGCGCGATACGGAATTTCGGGAGTATGGGTTGGTGCTTTAGGGCGGCGTAGCTCGAACGGAGCCGGGTTCACTTGCCAACTTTCTGCAAGTGAGCCTGACTCGCTTTCGCATCACTCGTGGGTTTCTGTCCCGAAAGCGCGGCACGGATCGTCGACAACGTCTCTGCGAGCCGGGGATCACTGCGGTACCGTTCGTCGAGCTGGCGATAGGTGTCGGCAAGGCCAGCTCACCCCGACAACTTTCTCCCTGTTCTGCCCTGCCTTGTCAGCTTTTGCCATGCACAGCGCTACCGTCACCGTGTGCTTTGTCGGTAAGCATGACGTTATCGATCCAATGCGCGTAGTGGCTCAGGCGGACGTTGTAGTTGGTTTGACCGTAAAAACCCGGGTGCAGAAGAATGGCGTTGTCTGTCCCGCGTTTCCAAGAAACCAATCCCGCCACTTGCCATTGGCCGTTGACCTGGATGAGCACGGGGCCGCCGCTGTCGCCATCGCCCGATATGCCTTCCAGCGGCAACGCGGACGGTGGCTTATGGAAGGTGTAGCAGAGCCATGGACCTTGAACACGGGTGATCGTGTTGAACGCGCGGCGCAGAACCGTGCGGTGGGCACCGTTGGCATCCTGCCCGCGCGCCCCCGTGCCGGTCGCCCCCTTGCCCACGATCTCGACGATCTTTCCCAGTTCGTCGTTGCTTCTGTAGATGGCGATGGGGGCCACATCGGTGACCGGCTCGCTCAACTTCAACAAAGCGACGTCGTTCGATGCCGAGAGAAACGCGATGATCTGCGTGGCGTCATGAGTTTTCAGTGCCTCGTCGATAAGCGGTTGAGGCAGTTTCCGGT
Source organism: Rhodanobacter sp. ANJX3 (assembly GCF_014200755.1). Lineage (GTDB taxonomy): Bacteria > Pseudomonadota > Gammaproteobacteria > Xanthomonadales > Rhodanobacteraceae > Rhodanobacter. The sequence continues at coordinate 935,435 of NZ_JACHCM010000001.1, forward strand.
ACCCCGGATACAGCACAAGACGTTCCACATGCCGGGGAACATGATTGATCGTCACCTCATTGACGCCACCGGATTGCCAGGTCACCGCATGGGCGGCAGTGACGACCCATCGTGGATCGATCAATACGCCGTGGCCTTCCATCGGTAAATCGACCAGCGCAGGCAGTTCGGCATCCGGTACCCGATACTTCGCATCATCCACATCGTCACGAATGACGACCGCACTGGCGGAGAACGAAAGAGCCAGCAACACCAGGCAAAGCGACTTCGACAACATGCGTATTCTCAAGCGGAAGGGAATGGCGAATTCTCTGGTTTCGATACGCGCCGCGACGGACGCAAAGCCGACGAATCCGGCCACACGTCAGGCGGAAAAACGTTCGCGGTAATCGTTCGGCGTCACGCCGTAGCGGGCACGGAACGCACGGCGAAACGCATCCGCGCTGTTGAAACCCACGCCCGCTGCGATGCGCCCGATCGGTGCCCTGCCCTGCGTCAATCGTAGGCACGCCTGCTCCAGCCGCAGCTTCTCGACGAAACGCGCGGGCGTCATGCCAAACGTCTCGGCGAACACGCGGCGGAAATGCCGGGCACTCATCGCCACCTGTTCGGCCATGCGCTCCACGCCGATGTTTTCGTCCAGATGCGCCAGCAACCACTCCACCAGGGCACCCATGCGGCCGCTACCCTGCACCTGCGCGGCGAGCGGCATGGAAAACTGCGTCTGGTTGCCGGGCCGCTTCATGTACATCACCATCTGCCGCGCGACGTCGAGGGCAACCGACGCGCCGAGGTCTTGCTCCACCAGCGCCAGCGCCAGGTCCATCCCCGCGGTCAGCCCGCCGGACGTGGCGAAGCGGCCGTCGCGCAGAAACAGCCGATCCGTCTCGACACGCAAGGCGGGGTAGCGGCACGCGAGGTCGTCGGCAAAACGCCAGTGCGTCGTAACGCGGCGCCCATCGAGCAAGCCGGCCGCCGCCAGCACGTACGCACCGGTGCATACCGAAACGATGCGCCGCGTACCCTTTGCGCGTTCGCGCAACCAGTCGAGCAGGCGCGCATCGCCAGGGAGAACCAGGCGCGCCGCGACGCCGCCCGGTATCAACAACGTGTCCAGCGGCGGCGCATCGGCCAGCGTGCGCGCAGGCACGACCGACAACCCGTTCTCCGTACGCACGGCGCCAGCCTGCAGGCCGATGACGCAAAGCTCATAGGGCGGCGCGCCGTGCGCCAACGAGTTCGCGCCGCCGAACACGTCCAGCGGGCCGGCGAGGTCCAGTATCTGCATATCGTCGTAGGCGAAGAGACCGATGGTTCTGATGGAAGATGGCGCGCTCATCGCGTTGGCTTACCCTTTCCGGCACGGGGTTGGATTCTTGGCCGAACCCATAGCCACAACGCAATCACATACACAAACACCGCGACGTACGCGGCGGCAAATACCCACAGCGGCAATGGCCAGTAGATCAGTCCGTTCATCCATTGCTCGATCAACGGCTGCACATGCGTGGTACCGGAAAGCTCGTCCTGCCAGATGGTCAGAAAACAGGCGCGCCCCAGCATGGCTTGAACCGCGACGACAGCGAGGCTGAGCAGGTGCGCCAGCCGCCACCCAAACCCGCGCACCCAATGCCAGCCGCGCCATGCGCCCATCGGAATCAACACGCAACCCGCGAGGTTGAACGCGATGATGGCGAGGTGGAGCGCCAACACGATGATCGCGGCCATAAAAATCCTGGAATGTCGTTAGAACACAACGGTCGAACAAGAACAAAGGGAACGTACCTAGGCTGACCCTGCTCGTTCCAGAATCCATAGTAATCGTCTTCGCGTGGGTACCGCACCGCCAAGCACAGTCACTGTTTTGCCGCCATCGATGTCGAACAGCCCACATCGCCCGATGTGCCGAAGGCAATGACCAACTCGCGCAGAAGGTGTTGTCAGGCGTGGCCTTTCGGCCACTGAAGGGTGACGTACTCAACAAGCCAAAGCAGTAGCGGATGGCGGCCAGTGCTCGCTCAGCCGGGCACGAAAAAAGGGACGGAGGGAATCAACCCCAATGAATTGCCTGCGTCCACTTTTTCGCACAGCGGTTTCGCAACGGCCCGATAGGAAAAAGCCAGCGGGGGAATCAGATATTTCCCGATGGGAGTGTTGCCACGTGATGGACATAGTGCGTGCCAAGGAACAGACCCATCGCCCAAGGACGCGGGCCGCTATCGACACCCCTACGAGGCGCCTTACGTCGCCTTGCCTCTTACGACGAATCAATCAAAGGATACGCTGCCATGACCACCAGGGTGAAAAGGCTCATCATTTTCGGAGACAGTCTTTCCGATGTCGGCGTCAAGCGCAAAACCGTTGCGGGGCAATTCGCCGCGCTGTTCGGATTGATGCGCACCAATCAGGTCAATCGATTCAGCGACAACCGCAACTGGACCGACTTTATCTGGGAATGGGCCGGTGGCCAGCCGCTGATCCGCATCGACAAATCGACGTCTGAAGCCGCCACGGCTTTCCATTTGAAGTGGAGCCAGGCCAGCAACAACGGCTCGTTGCCTACCGACCCGCTCTATTACGCCAATTACGCCGAAGGTGGCGCGATGGGTGGATCCGATCGCTGGGGCGCTGGCCTGGGGACCTTCCAGGAACAATTCGCACGCTATCGCGAGGATCTGAAGGCATACGGCCCCGCGCCGGGCGTCGGGCTTTATTTGATCTGGTTTGGCTTGAACGACCTGGTCACGAACGGTCGCGATCCGACGGACATGCAAGCGGTCGCACTGCAGATGAGCAATATCTGCCAGCAGATCATCGCGCTCGATCCCAACGCGTCCTTCCTGTTCGGCAACCTGCCCAATCCGCAGACGGCCGTGCGCTACATGGGCCAGGAAGCGACGGATAAAGTGCTAGGTTTTTCGGAAGGCGCCCTGAATTTCGGCCACGAACTGGCCAAGGAGATCAACGCGCACTTCACGCACAACCCTGCCGCCATCGTCGACGTGTACACACCGATGGACCATGTCTGCCGCAATCTGAATTCCTATGGCTTCACCCAGGGAAAACAACCGACAGGCATCGAAGTCCGGTACGGCGCGCCGCCGAAGAACCAATTGGCCGCGTTCTGCACCACGACCAGCGACGGCGCGCATCCAACGGAAGAGGTCTACAAAGTGATCGCTCAGATCTGGGCCGATGCGATCAAAGAGCATTTCGAGTTGGCGGCGCTTCGCCAGCAGCCGGATGCGCATTTCGTGGTGAAGGGATCGCAGTGACCGGCAAGCATCCGGACAGCTTCCACGCGCGATGGCGCTTATAGCTGACCATCCTGAAGCCGAAAAAGGGACGGAGGGAATGAACCCAAATGCATGGCCTCCGTCCCCTTTTCGTCCACTCTGCTCATGGCTTCCCCATGTCAGCCCTGACCTTCCGAACGTTTCGAAAGGAACAGATGGGCGCATGTCAGCAGCGCCATCACCACGCACATGAGCGCTGCACGTGTGCCCAGCACGGAAAACGCCTGATGCCAGTACATCGCCAGACCACCGGCGACCATCAGCAAGATGGGGTAGATGTTCAAGTACCAGAAAAGCCGCCCGCGCACCGAGATCAGGGCGATGATGGCAGGAAGCACGCATGCGGCCATCAACATGCCAGCACCCAGGAAGAGCAGACTTGTCTGAAAGCACTTCTGCAACGGACCGCTGTCGCAAAACACATTGGCAATCACGAACAAGCCTAGCCCGAAAAGCGCAGCCTGCCCCATCGCTACGATGCTCAGCACCAGCAGGCTTATCCGCACAATCCTTGTCCACATGGTTTCAACTCCGTCGGCAAAGTGGAAAGCCGGGCTCGGCCTTCTGAGGCGGCGGCATCAAAGACGTGAACTCTGACCCATGCCTCCCCTGTTTTCTTGTTTCGCGTCTTTTCGGCGATGAACCATCAGCGGCCGGGACCGCCCATCTGCGGTCCCGGGGCCGCTTGCGCGGCTTGGTTCTGTACCTGCATTTGAGCTTGGACCTGCGCGTGTACTTGTGCCTGTTGCTGATTGACCTGAGCCATCTGCTGCGTGCTGTGTTCGATAGGCGTGTTGACGGCCTGTGTTGTATTGACGTGAACCACGTTGGGAAAGCCAAGCCTGGCTTCTTTTTGAGCGGCAAATGCATTCGAGCCATTATGGCTCAAAGCCACGACATCAATCTGCTTCAGGCCAGCTGCCTTACCCTCGACCGCCAAGACACCGGCCAGGTTCACGCTACGGTGGTCCGACGCGCGGCCGTGCTCGGCATCGATCTTCTTTACGCCGTCGTAGGCTTGCTGAAACAGTCCGTGGTCGGGGTGCGCGGGATCGTTGAGCAATGGCGACGACCAGCCAGCGGGGTGTCTCTGAGAATACGCTTCACCGGCTGCTGCACCTATGGCGTGCGTGCCGCGAGAGACTTCCTTCGCAACCTCGTCCGCCGCATGCACCGTGGCGTCGATGCCTCGTGACGCAGCATCGACGGTCGCGTGGTAACCCTTGGCCGCTTCATGTTCGACATATTGCGCCGCTCGTTCCGTGGTACGCAGGCCTTCGGTCGCCTTCTCACCGACAAAACGCGCTGTAGCCGCTCCCAGCTCAACGCCCGCCTTTTGCTCCTCCCAGGGAAGAGACACGACCGTCCGCGCGGCGAGAACGTCGTGACGGTATTGGTCGATCATCCCTTTGTGGGATGCGTATAGCGCCTCGTTTTCCTTGGAAATAATCGAGTGACCGAGGCGAGGATTATCCGGAAGAAAATTGGTCACGCTGTGCGCGTCCAAGTCCACGCCCTCGATCGGAAGGCGCGGGCTCAGCGGGCCGTTGGTGTCGTGGTAGCCGGCCTTTTGCAGCCGGTCGATGTCCTGCGGCGACGCATAGATGCGCGTCTCGCCAAAGTGCTGGCTCGCGGCGCTGACCACGTCGGTAGCGCGCACATAGTTGATGACTTGGTGACCGCCCTCGGGAACGCCCTGGAAAAGACCGGCCGCTCCATACGCGTTAAAGGTTTCTCCATGCAAGTTGTATTTGTACGCCGTGATTTCGGCCAGCGTGCCGCCGAGAGAGTGCCCGGTGACGGTGGCATGGAAGGGCAAGTGATTCTGCTCGTCGTAGTTCTTTCCTTGTTCCAGAGCTTTTTTTGTAAACGCCATCGCGTCGGCCGTCTGCACATTGACACCCGCAGTGACCATGCCGATATCGGTCGCGATGTCCTGGTACTTCATCCTGGCCGCATCGGTTCCACAGTGCGCAATAACGACATCGCCGGTGTCCTCACGAACATAGGCCGTGCCCTGATACCCGGTCAATCGATCGTGAGCTTCGTCTAAAACCTTGTAGCGAATCCCGGCCAGGGTAACCTCCTGACCCAGTGAGTGAGTGTTGTAGGCGTCGGCCGCCAACATCGCATGGTCTTCAGTGCTTAGGGTCATTGACTGACTTCCTTGGCAGAAAGTGTGATGACGAAGAAGTCACTTCGATACTTTTTGACTGTCTCGGACAACTCCTGCCCGCCATCGCCGTAAGTTTGGTCGCTGCCGTTCGAAAGAGCTTTAATCGGCAAATAAAGATCCACCGACTTTTGACTTTGCAAATCACTCAGACGGTAACTCGGAGTAAACGTTGTGCCGTTGCCCTTGATCTTGAAAGAGGCCATAGCCGACGACATGATCCAGTGGCACACGCCCATGCCGTCATAATCGGCATCCAGAAAATAATCCGTGACCACCGTTCCCTTGTAAGTGTGGTCGTCCACCTTTTTGAGCTCGAACGGGATGAACTGCGCCAGGTTGCTTTGATGCCCGCTGAAAGCATCGGGGCGCACACATGTGCTGCTGTTTTGCACCTCGTAGATCATCGTTCCCCCGGCTGTATCGAACCCCCTGGGCGCGCCATGAACCGTGATGGTGATCTCGTAGCGCTGTTTGGCGTTGGGGTTGGGTTTGATGTCGGGAGTCTTCATGGTCGAGGCGCCACATCCGGAAGTGATCAGGGTCAGAGAGAAAAGCAGCACGGCGGTCACGCGGCTAAGCATGGAATTCCTGCCTCGATGGAGAGTCTTGGTGAAGGGTGCGACCAGCGGGCGCCCGGAAACAGCTGGATAGTTCACAGCTCGGCGACGTGTTAGCCATGCTTCGATCATGCATCGGCGGTGCTCCATGCTCCGTTCGGTTTGAGTGTAGCGCCAAATACAGCAAACTGCCTTTCCCGAGGACCGGGTTTATTTACAAACGGGTCGATGATTTCACCTACGGCTCGGGCGTCGGTGAAGATGGCGTGGCCCAGCGGCGACAGCGTGTGGTCTGCTAGTTCGGTGGCGTGGCTGGCGGTGACGATGTCCAAACGAAAAAGGAAAGGAGGGAATTAACCCAAATTCATTGCGTCCGTCCCTTTTTGCCCTCAGTGCCTACCGTCATGGCATCACCTTTCGGGAAGACAGCGTCATGTAGAAAACCGCGTTGCGTATCTTCGGCGATACATCCGCCAAGGATTGGCCTCCGTCGCCATATTTCTGATGGTCGTCGCTTGAGAGTTCGGCCAGAGGAAAGTAGACATCGACCGATCTCTCTGCCACCACATCCTCATGTAGGATGCTCGGGCCAAAATCCACGCCGTTGCCATTGATCTTGAACGAGCTCAAGGCCGACGACATGATCCAATGGCACACGCCCATGCCGTCATAATCGGCATCCAGAAAATAATCCGTGACCACCGTTCCCTTGTAAGTGTGGTCGTCCACCCTTTTGAGCTCGAACGGGATGAACTTCGCCAGATTGCTTTGATGCCCGCTGAAAGCATCGGGGCGCACACAGGTGCTGCTGTTTTGCACCTCGTAGATCATCGTTCCCTCGGCTGTATCGAACCCCCTGGGCGCGCCATGAACCGTGATGGTGATCTCGTAGCGCTGTTTGGCGTTGGGGTTGGGTTTGATGTCGGGAGTCTTCATGGTCGAGGCGCCACATCCAGAGGTGATCAGGACCAGAGAAAAAAGCAGCACGGCGGTCACGCGGCTAAGCATGGAATTCCTGCCTCGATGGAGAGTCTTGATGACGGGCGCGGCTAGAGCGCGCGCCTGGAAACAGCTGGATAGTTCACAGCTCGGGGAAGTGTTAACCATGCTCAGGTCATGCATCGGCGGTGCTCAATGCTCCGTTCGGTTTGAGTCTAACGCCAACTCCAGCGATCCACCTTTCCCAAGGGACCGGTTTTATTTACAAAAACGAAATGAAGTAAACCGGCCTCCTTTTTCGCCACCGTTATTTTTTTATCGCTGGTATGACTCAGGGTGATCAGCCAACCACTTCGCTACTTGCGGCATATCGCGCGACACAGTCTGTTGTGCCAATGTCTTGCCGTCATGGTAGTGCCCGACTGGGCTTGCGCCCGCTAGCAACAAACGTAAGACGATCGTATCGGTCCAACTCCCAAAGATCACGCTTTCCCCATCGTTGGATTTGATAGTGGCATCGGCTCCCTTTGCCAACAAAAAATTGAGCAGCTGTAGATTCTCAATTCCGTATAGCGGGGTACGGCCCAAGCTATCGCGATGATTGGGGTTCGCGCCGTGCGCCAACAAACGCTTGGCGGTTTGAAGTTGCGCGTCTTCGTTCCCGTTGCAGCTATATGTAGCGACAAGTTCGCTAAGCGCTGTACGACTTTGCCCTTCACCGGCATAAGCTCTAGGCCTCGGATGCTGTGAGGCGTCGACATCGACACCCGCAGCGGCTACCGCATCGACCAATTCCGGCGAGCAGCCTGCTGCGTTCATGGCAAACGATTCAGCCGCATTATTTTTACCCCAACGGACAATCCAGCCGGCCTTAGCCAGATAACGAAACACCTCTGCATGTCCGCGAAAAATTGCCGCCTGCGCCATTAAGATGCCGCCCGGCTCAAGGTCGGGCGTGCCGTCTATTGGCGATGGATCGCCGGAGACGAGAAGATTCAGCGGTGCGCCGTGATCGATCAGTGCCAGCACAGTGGCTTGGTCAGCCGCCCCCCTTTCGGCAGCGACAGCAAGTTCGGCCGCCTGCATTGAATGGAAATCGAACTTCTGGTCGACCAACCACGGAATAAGCGCGGTCGTGCCGTTTACCCAGCGTGCCGTGCCCGCCACGCGGTCGATCGAGTCTTCCAGGTCTCGTACCGACTGCGGCATGCCCGCCTCGGTCCCCACGTAGTCGACGACCTTCTTTTGACGGCCACCTATTTCCAGCGTGATGATTTGCGTGGGATTGTCTGTCACGCGCGCCTCATAGCGATCTTGCAAGCCCCAGAACCCAACACGCTGGAATTGTGCGAGCAAGTCTGCAACTGATTGCGGAAGCACGCGGTCCTGATGTGTCCCAGGTACGAGCACACCCTTGGACTGAGCGAATTGGCGATGTATCGCATCGACATCGCTGACTGGCGATATGTCCGTGGTGAAGCGAACCTGTCCGTCGCCGTGAATGACTACGGTGTAGTTTGGGCAATCGCCGAAGCAAGCCGAGCGGGTCAAACTAATTATCGTGTTGACTGGTTCGCTTTGCTGAGCATCAAAAGCATGGGTGGCGGTCGAGAACACGGCGCAGAGGGCAATGGTCAGCATCATCGGACCTGACCGACCATACGGAACTTCCTTGTTCTGAATCGCATGCATACATGTTTCCCTTCAAAGGCCCAACTCACCTAAAAAATCGGATGCCCGCTATGGGTAGCCGGCGGAAGCGGTCTTGCGGCATCAGTCAATCGAACGGACGTGCAAATCACAAATCCAAATCAACTGAGATCTAAATCAACTGGGTCAGAGCCCGTTCGCACGTCTCAGAGAATTCTTGCAGAAGTCGAGTAAGTGGCTCTGACCACTTAGCTGTAGGATGGAGGAACTCTAACTCAGCGATTTGCGCCATGGGCACGTTCCTGTTTTTATGCTTTGAATAGATGTACCCGAATATTCGCGACGGCACACTGCGGGCTCGCTCAGCGGCGCTTCTTCGCCGCGAGGTAAACGAGCCCCTTGTCGCGTTTGCCAACCGCGATCACGGTCACCACGATGACTTTGTCGTCGACCTGATAGATCAACCGATATCGCCCTCAAAGAACCCCACTCTGCCCTGTTCTCTCGGCGTGCGAACCACTCACAGGCGCTAGTCTCGGCAACTTTAAACAGCAGCTGATCGTGCGCCTGTTTGCGCGCGCATCAGAAAAGCCATTGCGCGGCTTGTTTGCGTTGGCGCTCGCTTAAATGGGGGTTTGGCGGCGTGGGGCCGTAGCCAAGCAGGTAATCGATGGCGCGGTAGCCTTTGGTGTCGGCCTGGTACGGGTCGGCGCCGGCAGCTAGCAATGCTTTGATCAGTTTCAGCGAGCCGTTGGCCGCCGCGTACATCAGGGCGGTGCGTGCGTCATTGCCAAGTGGTGGCTCGGGCCCGTCTTGGTTACCCCAAGTCGTTGCGTTCACCGAGGCATGGTGCTCGAGCAGCAAACCCACAATGCCGGGCTGATCGAACTGGGCAGCTTCCATCAGCGCCGTCTTGCCGATGGCGTTACGCTTGTTGATGTCTGGCTCATGCTGCATGACCAGCGAAAATGCCGGAGGGTCGGCGACCGCAACCAGCAGCAATGGGTCGAGTCCGGCGTACTGTGAGCAGGCAGCTAATTCCGAAGCACCTGCGTCGTCGCCAGTGCTCAGTTGCTGATTGATATCCTGAAGCGATGCGTGCTCCAGCAACATCCTTCTCAGCGACTTTGCAGGAACATCACCACCGCAGTTTCCACCGAACGTGGCCTGAAAAAGAGCGGCCTTGGCGGCGCTCTTGCTATCGGCTCGATTGAGCTGCATGTGCTTTCGATAATACGTGGCGAGCTGATCGCGCGCGGCAAGGTACAGCTTGCGCATGCGCAGACTGACGACGTAATTGTTGAGGCTGGTGTAACCCCAGACTTGGTACGGATAGTCGAAGCTTGTGGACGGGTATTCCTTTGTCAAAGACAGGATTCCCCGCGGATTAAGCCTTATCGACGTATTGACGGCGTTTTGGGCCGTTTCAAGCCCGTAAACCATCGTGCCTTGGAAGGTGCCGATAAAGTTTCCGTCCGCCTGGGTGGAAGCAGCTTCAAAGGCGATCACAGCCTTGGCGGGGAAACCCATGCGGGCGTAGTCGCGATCGCTGCAGTCAGAACGCGGCATGAAATTGTCACGAGTACTGCCATAGGTAGCTTGGGTTGCAGCGATAAGCCGGGGGTGTGCGGTCAGGATCGGGCAAGGGACGCTGTAGTTCCCGCTATTCGTTAGGCCGGCTTCGGAGGCCAACCTGATAATGTTCAACAACGAATCGTCAGAGCCGTCGTAAGGCGTGAGCGGAAAGTCAAAAATTTTGTCTGGCCTGGCCATTGCCTTCTTGTACAAGTCACTTTGCATGGCACGGATGGTTGCATCGCGTGTGGGCGTCTCCGGCTCAAAGGTGTGCAAAAACAGTACGTAATCGAGTTTGCCCTGTGCATCCACGTTGGAACGATGTTTGAGGATGCGTGCAGCCTGCCGCGGATGCGTACGCATCTCAGCGAGCGCCGCATCGCGACTGCCTGGCGGCGGCGATTCAGATCCCCGAGGCAAGCGCGCAATTGGGGGAGTGGCGGGCGGTATTAAGACATGCGGACGAAAACGATCGGGATGAAGAGCCAACGATTCGTCTTTTGCGTAATCGACCGCGCCATCGACGGAGCAGTCCAGTACGGGTCCACCCAGCGATTTGAGAGCGGTAGCTGCGGTGTCAAATTGCAGCGAGCGCCCAACGACTGTACGGCAAGGTAGGCGCAGCCATGTTCCGTTCAATGGGGATGACGTCACGTACATCTGTGGGCCGGTGCGATCGAACGGATTGCCAAGCGTCGTGAACAAGCTCCCGTCTACGTCGCGTAGTGCGGCGTAAAGACGGACTAGTGGCAACGAGCTGTGCGTGGCATACATAAAGCTTGCATGGAATTCGGCGTTCTGGGCCTTCCAGTCGTGAGCAGGCTGTCCGGATGAATTCGGGCGAAACCCTTCGGCGACCTGCTCGGCATTCGCAATCGCTGCATCCATGCCAACGAAATCATCGTGTAGAAAATCGGTATAGGCATCGACGATCTGCAGGCGTCCATCGGGTACCACGCCTTTGGGTGTCGACCAAACGGGTTCGCCCGCGGACACGCGATTGAGGTTCGACTGGATAAGCAGCATCAGACCTCGGGGATCGCCTGCATGCTTCCATTCGTCCGCATCAACGACAACCTGGACCTTGGCGGTGCATTTCGCCTGCCCGGTGGCACATTCCGAACCTGCCGCCAATACGTTGGCGCATACGGTCAACCACAGCGAGAGCAGCGCCAGCACGGCAAGCATGCGTAAGGCGCCCGCGATTCCATACGGAGAAACGGGTGGCGTGGCTACGTCCATGTAAAGGCCTAAGTAGGTATGAATGGAAACCGGGTCTGGATGACGGAGTCGAACTCGACTTACCAGGGTGTCGCTCTCAAAAAGATGGCTTTCTGACATCCGTTTGGGAAACCCAAGCAATCTGGCAGACATTTATGGCGAATCCATGGCGCATCGCTGTTCTAGGCCGTATTCCCTTCGCTCGGCGAGCGCATCTTCCGTGAACCGAACCTTGAAGCTCACGCCGAGGTTATCGTTGCCTAGGCCAGCCGCGCTTTCAGCATGTTCTGCGCGGCAGCCGATGAAAAGTAGGCTCTGGCAACCGGAGGTAGCTTGCATCGATGCGAGACAGTGCCATTTTATTTTGCGTTGCGTCGCCCCGGTATATCCGCAACACGCGGATCATTTGGATTGCGTAATTTGATCCATAGGGCTTTTAGAGCAAGTAACGGAAGTTGCCCGAGGAAGTTGATGTTCGCCATGACGCTGCCCTCGCGGCGCTTGAGGTGCAGTAACCGTATACGGCTTAACAGATATCCTTTTTTTGCACTCTCTTGATAGTGACTAATCGCTGCCTTTTTATCCTCAACCCCGCCAACGCCGAAGGCATACATCTCGCCTAGAAGCTGATGCGCACGGGCATTGCCTGCAATTGCTGCCCGCTTCAAAAAATCTCTAGCGAGATGCGGCTTACCGTCAGACAGGTAAAGGTTGCCGACATAGAAGAGATCATCCGCTCCGCCATGCGCCGCGATCTTCAGGCTCCAGCTGAGCAAGCCTTCCGCATCACCTTGCGCAAAACATGCCTTCGCAAGGTACCGCTGACAGTTCAAATAGTCAGACAACGGCACAGCACTGCACAGCTCGATGGCTTTTTCTTTTTCTCCCTTAGCGTCGATCATGAGGACGCATTGCCAGCATTCCTCGATCGCCTCCGAGTCACCCTGCATAGCCGCTTTTAAATACCACTCGACAGACTTTTCGAGCTTCCCTTGGCTGGCATAAACCCAACCAAGGTATCGCTGGCAATGCACATCTAAAGAGCACGGGGCGGTTTCGCATAACTCGATTGCGAGGGTCGTCTCTCCTCGCTCATCCAGGTCAGTCAAGCGCCTCCAACAGTCGACCTCATTAGTTGGGATTTCAGGTCGCATAAGGGGCTTTTTCCTTTTTTCACCGCTCTCCGAGCTGACTTTCACTCGTAAAGCGGTGTCACTAGAAGAAGGATGTCAGAGCTTATTTGAACAGAACACTCCCGCGGCCGCGCCGGAACTGTCCCCGATACCCTTGTGCGGCTCCCTACTCAGTGAACCCGAGAGCTTTCTCGCTCGATACGGTAGACGGCCTGCGCTTCGCCTACGCCGGTGGGCGGATGGCGTGGTGGGGTGAGGCGCTGGGATTCGATCTGGTCGATGAGGTCGCGTACGGCGCGGGCGTCGGTGAAGATGGCTTGGCCTAGCAGGGACAGGGTGTGGTCGGCGAGTTCGGTGGCGGGGGCGGTGGTGATGACGTCGCCGTGGGCGGTGATCATGTCGATCAGGCGGTTGAGGGTGTCGACCTGGTCGAGGGTGATGCCGAAGCGGTAGCGCTCGCCAACGTCGTCGGGCGTTGCCTCTGCGGCATAAGGCGTTTCGTCGGCGGCAGGCGCCGCGTCGCTTTCGGCGCGGTAGGCTGGAAACGAGAGATCGCTCAGCACCAGGCCCATCTGCTCCACCAGAAATTCCAGGCAGATGGCTACCTGCTCCGCATTGATCTTGGGAATGCCTTCCTGCTCGGCGTCCGGCGTGCGCGGTTGCGCGATATGCGAGAGAAACTCGGCGTAGTCGCGCAGTTTCTGCAGCCGGCGCTGGCTGGTCTCCGGCAGAAAATAACCCATCGTGTCCCGATCATCCGTATCGAACGTTGACATGGCCGCCTCCTGATTCCATCCAAGTGCCCGTCCACGGCATGACGACGGACGGGAAGTCGGGAGGCTAGAAACCGCAGACAGCCGGCGGGCGTATTCCCCTTGCGGGTGTTGTATTAGCCGCCCTCCCGACGCAGGCATCGCGTCGGTTGCACCTACAAAAAGCGTAGGCACAAAAAACCCACCGGTTTGTCGGAGGTGGGTACCGCTGTCTGGGGGAGTTTCTAGGCTCCTTGGGATGGAGTCTGCTATTGCAGCTGGGCGGTGTCAACCGCCGCGTATAAACAGCGCAACGGATCAAAAATATCTCCAACACTCAAATTATTTGGTGTTGAGGACAGGTGCAGCACGAGCATGTGGATATCCCGCATGAACGCTGAAATTCACTCTCTGTCCCACAGCCGGCTTCTGATTCCCAAAGTATTCGCTTCGATGGTAAAACCAAGAGTCTGCCTGAACGTCGTCCTTGATGTAACCGGTCTGGCTAGCCGCGCCACTTGAATAGCGAACACCGTAACTAGTAATGGTCCCTCGGCGTCTTTCACTAAAGGCGTAGCACCACTCGCCGCAAATCCGCGCAACTTCCGCCGCACTCGGTCGAGCTGCAGGAGCGACTTGAATACAGGACTGAATAAGGGACCAAATTTGATCTTCGAGCGGGCCCGTCGACGCATGCACTCCAAAGATTGCCGGCTTTGTAAGATTCGCTTGACCGAGATTTTCTGCGCGCACGACCGCCGCAATAGCCGCTCGACCGGTGCCAAAGGGGGGAGTCCCACTTACAAGTTGGTAAGCGATGCACCCTAATGCCCATACATCCATCGGCTGTCCTGCTGTCTTCCAATTTGCCCAGCACTCTGGGGCCATATATGGAACGGCACCCAGCAACGTATTTGATGAGGTGAGTGTTGATTCATCCTGCTCGAATTCTTCAATTTCAGCCGCAATCTGGTGTTCTGCAAGTTTGGCAATGCCGAAATCAGTAAGCTTGATCGAAGTAATGCCTGCGTCGCGCGAAGTCATAATGTTGCTTGGCTTCAGATCCCTATGACAAATTCCAACCCGGTGAGCCTCCATTAGTGCACGCGCAATGTTATGGATCACGTGCGCCGCTAAGCACGGGTCTAGAAATTCGAATTCATCCCGAAGACGCTTCGCGAGATCGAGGCCTTCAACATACTCTTCGATCAGAAACGTTAATTTTTCATCTTCATAGTAGTCAAGTGTCGCGGCTACGTTATGGTGACTGATACGTGCACCCATTTCAGCACCGCGTCGAAACCGGCGATCTTTCACTCCACCTTTTGGAGTTTTGAGAACGACCGCTCGATCAAGTGCATTGTCAAAGCATGCGTAGACTTCCTGCATGCCCCCCGCATTTAGATACCCGTTGATTGCATAGCGACCAACCAAAAGAGTCCCGTCTTTGAGCATAGGGTTGTTCACAGCACTAACTCCGGGTAGGACGACTGGAATGTAACCCACTCTCTGCTTGAGCCAGCAGTCATAGCTCCGAACGTGAGCACACAAGATTCAGGTAACGTGGCACCTGGCTGTGCGACAACATTGTTGACGAAAACGTTACCCGTAACGAAACCTATTAGGAAATAAAGTCCATCATAGAAGACTTTAATTTCACCCATCTGTGGAATCGCGATGCTGACTTGCGGACTGGACGAAGAGAGTTCGTAGATGGAGGTTCTTCCCTGAACAAATATTCCCCTGTGAAGGTTGCGGAGCAAATATCTTTCTAGCTTTGAGCTGATGTCTTGTGCTGATGGTCTGTTCTGCGGGGAACGGCTTAAGCAGTCATCAATTAACTTAACGATTTCGCCAGGAAAAGCCCCCTTAAAAATCGAATCAATAGATGGAGCGCAACCAGACTGCTGTGGCGGCCGCTCCAGCAGCACCTGGGGAAATTGATTGGCAGCAAGCGCCCAGCAACAGATCCCCAACGCGTAAATGTCCATGCTGTAATTTATCTTTACACCAGGTTGATATAGCTCCGGCGCTGCATAGACAATGGAGCCTCGATTTTCGCGCGTGTGATATCCAGTTCCTGCGCAAGAGATTCCAAAGTCGAAAAGCTTTAATATTCCTGATCCCGACTCGCGAATATTTTCGAGTTTAATATCTCGATGGACTATGCCTACTTCGTGTAAATCCCGCAGAGCCGTTGCGATCTGGTAGATGAGCCGCAGGTACATCTGTGGATCCGAGAGAGCTTCCAGGTGAAAATGCCGGTAATCGCGACCGTTCAACTTCTCAATCACTACGCCGCAAACTTGGCCATTTGCGTCACAAACAATGTCATATATCTCTACGACGTGACGAGACCGGGCTTTCGACAGTCCACGGATCTCGTTGGTCAGCTGCAAATTGTTCGCAGGGTCGTGCATCGTTTTGAAGAGAACGGCACGATCTAAGTAGGTATCGTGGACCGGGATGACGCTTCCGTATCCGCCGACTATAGAAGGAGCGGCTAGGTCGGTCCTATACCTGTCCGGTAGTTGCATCGTCATTCCTTAGATGGACCATCATCTTCCGACAAGCCTTTCACGACAGCTCTGACTCTGCCTTTTGGCGCGCTTGCTACTGGAGTGAGCTTTAGTTGCCTTTCATTGTCTTCTTTTGCCGCTCGGCTTCGCGCAACTCGCTTCGGTCCTTTTTTTCCAGGCGCTACGTCGGGAACTCTATCTTTCGAATTCGAACTTTGATCCAAACGCTGATGCAATACGACCTTGGTGTCACAGATCCATGCAGAAATAACATTGCGCGCGGAAGTCTCGATTCGGACGGAATTGTTGAGCTTGCCTAACTCGTGAATATTCCGGATCGCAATGATAGAGGCGTTGTCGAGATCGCCGGACCACGATGCTAGCGCGAGAGTCCGACGTACTAGTTCCGCGGGAGATCCTGTGTTCTTTGCGATCGCGTTAAATCCACTCTTCGAGCCTCTCCAAGATCCATCGCTTGCAAGTACCGCTCCGCCGTCAGGAAATTGTTTTTCACCTAGCACCGATATTCGTAGGTCCTGAGAACTCCTTCCCGACTCACCCAACGCCTGCGAAAGACTGCCACGGAGACCTCTAGCATCTAAGACTCCAACATCTTTCATTTCTAAGTCACGTAGTTCATTTTCCAAAGTGTCATCAACGCTGACTTGGACGTAACCAAAGCCCTGGCGCCAGCTGAAAATTCGGCTATCACCGACGTTAGCTGCCGCTATCTCTCCTGCTGAAGAGGCCAGCATGACGCTTGCTGTTGTGGTGCCAGACCCTCGCAAGGCCTGTCGTATCGCTTCGTCCATATCGCGAAGTAACCTAGTCACCAATGCGGGGAGTGGGGTTCGAGCATTTAGAAGGCCAAGCTGCTCGACTAATTTCACTATCGCAATCGTCGCCGCCTCATCGCCGCGTTCAGATCCGCCGACTCCGTCACATACAGCAGCTACAGTTAAAACATCTCCGTAAGCGCACGAGATCTGTGCGAAGATAGCTCTATCCTCGTTTCTAGATCTCTTCTGCCCTGCATGGATGCCTATTGCGGTACGGAATTGGTCAATTGCCTTCACGGCAGATACATTCCAAGACACGGCGGACACTTCTGCGAGCAGTTGCATCCCTAGCTCGCTGGCGAATAGATTCGGGGTCATATGTGGTTTTTCCATTTCAGGCATCAGCATAGTCCACCATCCGTCGTTGCTGCATGGAAAACATCTGGAAAGAACTTCGCATCCACGGGGGCGCTAGACCACTACAACCTGACCCGAAACTAACAGGCTCAGGTTCACTTCCGTACTAGGGATAAGTGAACCTGAGCCTGTAATGTCTTTCTCAAGCCAGTGCTCTCCGAATCGGCCGCCACGCAAACCACCCCAAACCCTTCAGCCTAACTCTCGATCAAGGCAATTTGCGCATTGCTCTCACCGAAGCCTGCCAACCTATGCTTGCCTTTTGCGTAGCCAATCTTGACCCGTTTGCCTGTCATACCCCTTTCGATCTGGTCCTGCCAAACACGCAGGTAAACCTTGTTGCAGAAAAAAGTATCCGCGGATCCCCAGTACCCGCGTGGGTTCTTCTAAGTGTGCGCCCAGCATATGAGTTAAGAAGTCATTGATGTTCATCCAGTACCAGTGAAATCAGAAGCAGGAGGCGCACGGTTTTGGCAGGCAATTCCACAACCGAACGGGGTCAGGTTCACTTCTGCGCTAGGGATAAGTGAACCCGATCCCGTTTTCGTTATTATTTTCATTCCAATTTTGAGACGATGACAGTTCGAAGATCATCAAAATCATTTGAGAATGCTTTACTAACGACCTCGGATAGCTTTTGAAGGCACTGATCTTTAGTAAGTCCGACGTGCATCGCTATTTCGTGGAACTCGTTATGTTTTCCGGCCTGCAGACCGTATTCGATAACATCCGCCACTTCGTCAATTTCAATCAATAGTGATTCCGCAATTAAATTTGGCACGCCCTTGCATTTCTGCAAAATCCAGGCCTCTGGCCAAGTATCACCCGGAAGGTACGTTGAACTGCTAGAAAACCAATTAGCAAAAGTTGGCGTTGGATTTTCAGCCATCTTTTTAGCGTGGTCTAAATTAGCCGCCTCGTTCACTCTCTGATCCCCATCATAAACAGCTAGGATCTGCGTAACAGCGCCTCTCACATGGAACGCAGCCAACTGCCTAGAAATCGCCGACGAAGAACCTATGATCGTAATATCAGTTCTCGATCTAATCGAAGCCGGCAAAATGGCCTGCAAGACAGATTTTGCAACATCATCTTCAACAAATATGTCTAGCTCTTTCTGCCCTGAAGCCCCCATCTTATTAAACGCAAACTCGGGAGAAATCCCCGCTGTTATCTTTGTCTTCCCTCCGACAGCCTCAACAAAAAATCGAGCCTCATCGGGCAAACATTCAAATATTTCCTTCGAATGAGTTGTGCAAATAACTTGAGTACTCATTTCCTTACAAACTTCTTTTAGCTTTTTCATAAACAGCTTTTGAGCCTTGGCATGAAGACCCAACTCAATTTCATCCATGACAAGAAGCGCACCCTTTCCGGCGGAATATAACGTAGAAAATATTTCGAATAATGCATTTTCGCCGGCACCCATGTTAAATCCAGAGTAAATCACAGTGCCACACTGGACTAAAGGAAGGCTATATCTCGCATGCTCTAGGTATCTGAAGTTGTCATATTGTTTTCCTAATATAAATCCAACGATATCTTTTACCTTAGACTCCCATCCTTTCGCAGGAACAGCCGAAAACGACCTTGAGTACGACTTCGACTGACTTCTTTCGATATGAGGAACAATTCTTTCAATGCCAAGAAAGACAACATTTCTATCTATCCTTTCGTCATAATCATTCCATTTTCCGCCTTTCTTCTTTCGTCTTGCCTGAAATCCAATACCTTTTCCGTTTGGCAAATTTTTGGATTCTTTCCAACCATCATGCGCGATTGAATAAAATATCTCTATGCCTTGAGGCGTAACTTCGTTTGTGTGCTGAATAAAGAAATCAGAAAAAGTGTAGTAACTATTCTTTCTTTTTGGAAGTTTATATCCATCTAATTTATTATGGAAAGCACAGCATGCCATTGCAAGAATGGTAGATTTTCCAGCACCATTTACACCTGAGAACGCCACTATTGGATAGTCAAAACTAAGCGATAGTGAATTTATTCCCCTAAGAGCACCCTTAGTAAGCTTAATACTTCTGAGCAGCGCCTTTGATAAGTCATTCATGAACCAAGATCTTAAATCCTTGTCTATTTGACTTTCCCTATACTTCATCGCTCCCCCTCCATAGATATTTAGAAGTCACACAAATTTGCGGATTGACTCTTGAGGCATAAACAGTCACTCACATTCCTGATGACCTCCACTAGGAGTTTCCTAATCAAAACATCAGCAACTTCAGCCCCTGCTCCTTCGCAAACTCGATAGCGTCTTCATACCCCGCGTCCGCTTGCCGCATCACGCTGTACCCGAATCGTTCCACAACACGCGCGCAATGCGCTTGTCGGCTTCTTGCGTGCCATCGCAGACGATGCCGCTGTGCTGCGATTAGCCTATACCGATAACGCCGTGATGCAGGCTAACCCGCGCCGCTTCGCCCGCCTACCCAGCACAACTCGGATAAGGCATCCGCTCCCCAGGAACAATCGGACACAGCTTGATGGGCTGCAGGTGTTGCAACCGCGCTCGCCAGGCCGCCTCGTCCAACGCGATAGGCTGCGCCGAGGCCGGGCTGCGTACCGCCCACTGCACGCTGTAATCGTCGTTGCTTCCTCTGATTTCTAAAATCAGCGTGGACTCGCTGTGCATGGAACCGTCGGCCGTGACAGATCCGCAGCTCGCTACCATGGCGTAGCCGTTGGCGCCGCCGAGCTGGACCTCGCCTAGATTGAGGTCGCTAAAGGATGTAGGACAGGCTGAGTGGAAGCGCTTGGCCAGATCGGCCGCCAGAAACTGCGGCGTGATGTTGAGCCGGGAGGCTAGGCCCTTGGCACCGGTGACGGTGATCATCTGCGTCCACTGCGCCGTGCTTTCGCCCCCGGGCACTGACTCATGGATGTAGGACTGGCCGCCGTCGTCGAGGTGTTCGAATACCGGCCGAAAATTGCTCGGCGGGCTGATAAGCACCAGCTGGCTGAAGATTGGCGCGATCTGTTTCAGCGAACCGTGAGTTTGAGCGTATTTATTCAGTTGATCCGACGACGCCGGCCGCCATGGCGACGACTGCGCCAATACCAAACCACCCCCCGTGAACGACCCGATAGACAGCATTCCCGCTGCAAGCCACGCCATGGTCCTCATGTGCTCTCCCCTGTGTTTGATGCTCCGATATCATCTTAGTTACACCCACCCCGCAGCGTAACCGCGTGTCCGTTCTATGGTCGAGCGTGGCTCAGACCATCGGCAACTTCAACCCCTGCTCCTTCGCGCACTTGATCGCCTGGCCATAGGCTGCGTCCGCATCCAAAAAGGGAGCGGAGGAAATGAACCCAAATTAATTACGTCGTCCCCAATTTCGCCCATTTTCGGAGCGGTCCGCACGTAACCGATGGTTTGTACCACCCGACGTTGAGTATACGGCCGTCTCGTCACACCACCAGCAGGTCATCGGAGGTTGACGGGTTCTTTGCGCTGATGGTCAAACCGGGAAGGACGATATGCTCACGGATGCCGCTTGCCGGAGATGCCAGTGACATGGGGGAGTTCCAGCTCGACTGTGGGTACGCACGGAAGATATCGCCTTGCTGGAAGATATACGTATTCGGCGGCAACGTGCAGGCATGCGCGCCGTCCGCCGTGACTTCAATGGTTGCGGCAGAGAAGGAACAGCTACCAACCGGTGGTGTGAACCGAAACGGGATTGCGGGCTTTCTCGATGTTATGTAGCCAGGACTGAAGACGACTCGAAAAGCGTGATTTAGGAGCGACGCGTTCGCGCTGTCTCGGACGTATGCCGGCTGATGGAAGATGATGCCATCCACCAGCGCATCCGAACGGGAGAGGGTCTGCTCTGCTAGCGTCCTGAGATAATCGATATCCGCCAAAACATGGACGCGCATAAATAAGAGGTTCCATATTCCCGCACTGCGACCCAGTGGACGGAACTTATCAGCTGCCGCGCGCAGGTTTCTCTGGAACCGATCCTGTTCCCGCGGTGAAGCGGGTGCGACTACCGAAACGGTATCCGAGGTCTCAGTCGGCGCTAGTGTTACAGGGTCGGTGAGGGACGCCACCTTCAAGTACAAGGACGGCTTCAGAGAGATTGGCTCGCCGACGACCGTGCTGCGTTCACTCTTGATGTGCAGGAGCGCCAGCTCGAAATCATCTGGCGACATCGGCAGATCTGACCAAAGATACAGGGCAAGATTCTTGCGTTCGCGGGCCAACCGCTCGCGCCACAGCTTGCGTAAATGCGCCGACTGACGTGCGAAGGCCTTCGCTTCGTCGGTGATGTCATGATTCTTGACCGAAAGGTAGTAGATATCGCCCTCCGACGAAGATGCGCTGAAATCGTAGGCCGGTGTTTTTGGTGGCGCCGGGATTAGCCGCTGGGAGCCAAGGCCGACAGTGGGGTAAACGATGATCTCGGTGACCAGTCCGTGGCTCGTGGGTGACTTGCGAATGGTTCGAACCTTGTCCTTGAGCCAGGCATCGTGACCATCCTCACGCAGCAACAGGATGGCCGCACCCAATGTGTACAACTCCAGATTGGCCAGATGATCAAAGCGCCGCCAGATTTTTTGCAGGCGTGCATTACCGTTTGGCTGTGACAGCCAAATCACCCCGAATGTGTCTTCCACTGCTTGGAAGGCGCTGGCGGCAAGGGCGGGCGTTGAGACGCCATCGAGGATGCGGGCTGGCTTTTTGGAGCGGGGCATGTTCATCGACCTGCTTACGTAATAGAGCGGTGCGGGAAAACGAAAGAGGCTATCCCCCACCATATCAAGCCATCGGCAACCTCAACCCCTGCTCCCTTGCACATTCGATCGCCTCCTCATACCCCGCATCCGCATGCCGCATCACGCCGGTGCCCGGATCGTTCCACAGCACCCGCGCAATCCGCTTGTCCGCCTCGGCCGTCCCATCGCACACGATGACAATGCCGCTGTGCTGCGAATACCCCATTCCCACCCCACCGCCATGATGCAACGACACCCACGTCGCGCCACCTGCAACATTCAACATCGCATTGAGCAGCGGCCAGTCGGACACGGCATCGCTGCCATCCTTCATCGCCTCGGTCTCGCGGTTCGGTGAAGCCACCGACCCCGAGTCCAGATGATCGCGGCCAATAACTACCGGCGCCTTCAGCTCCCCGTTGCGCACCATCTCGTTAAACGCCAACCCAAGCTTATCCCGCAGCCCTAACCCGACCCAGCAGATGCGTGCGGGCAACCCCTGAAAGCTGATGCGCTCTTTGGCCATGTCGAGCCAGTTGTGCAAGGCCTTGTCGTCGGGGATGAGTTCCTTGACCTTGGCGTCGGTCTTGTAGATGTCTTCGGGGTCGCCGCTGAGCGCGACCCAGCGGAACGGGCCGATACCGCGGCAGAACAGCGGGCGCACATAAGCGGGCACGAAACCGGGGAAGGCGAAGGCGTTGTCGCAGCCGATGTCCTTGGCCATCTGGCGGATGTTGTTGCCGTAGTCGAAGGTGGGGATGCCCTGCGCGTGAAAGGCGAGCATGGCTTCGACGTGGGTGCGCATGGACTGCTTGGCCGCGTCGCGCGTGCCTTCGGGGTCGGCCTTGCGGCGCTCCAGCCACTGCTCCACCGTCCAGCCCTGCGGCAGGTAGCCGTTGACCGGATCGTGCGCGCTGGTCTGGTCGGTGACGGCATCGGGGCGCACGCCGCGCTTGATCAGCTCGGGCAGGATGTCGGCGGCGTTGCCGAGCAGCGCGATGGATTTGGCTTCGCCGGCCTCGGTGTATGTTTTGATGCGCGCCAGCGCGTCGTCCAGGTCGCTGGCCTGCTCGTCGACGTAGCGCGTCTTGAGGCGGAAATCGATGCGGCTCTGTTGGCATTCGATATTGAGGCTGCACGCGCCGGCGAGCGAAGCGGCCAGCGGCTGCGCCGCGCCCATGCCGCCGAGCCCGGCGGTGAGTATCCAGCGCCCTTTCAAGTTGCCGCCGTAATGCTGGCGGCCCATTTCGACGAAGGTTTCGTAGGTGCCCTGGATAATGCCCTGCGAGCCGATGTAGATCCAGCTGCCGGCGGTCATCTGGCCGTACATCATCAGGCCCTTGCGATCGAGCTCGTTGAAGTGCTCCCAGTTGGCCCACGCCGGCACCAGGTTGGAGTTGGCGATCAGCACGCGCGGCGCATCGCTATGCGTGCGAAACACGCCGACCGGCTTGCCCGACTGCACCAGCAGGGTCTCGTCGTCGTTCAACTCGCGCAGCGACTTGAGGATGGCGTCGAAGCACTCCCAGTTGCGCGCCGCCCGGCCGATGCCGCCGTACACCACCAGCTCGGCCGGGTTCTCGGCCACCTCCGGATCGAGGTTGTTCTGCAGCATGCGAAACGGCGCCTCGCTGAGCCAGCTCTTGCAGCTCAGCTCAGTGCCGCGCGGCGCGCGAACGGTGCGGGTGGTGTCGATACGGGTCGGTGCGGTCATGGCCACGGGCTCAGGTGGAGGAATCACCGGAGTATAGGTCAGCCGCGAGGGCGTGGCGGCGGCTGGCCGGGGCGGTGCATGAGCGCGCGCCCTGCCCCGGCGCGCGCAAAAAAAGAGGCCACGGCTTGGGGAGCCGTGACCTCATCGGGTCGACACGTTGCACCTTGAAACGAGCGGAGGGGAACGCTCAGGCGCTTATTGTTAGTAGGCGACGCTTTTCGACCACACCGCGATCAGAAGTCGTAGTTCACCCCGAAGCGCACGTAGCGCGGCGTGCTCCAGTACAGGACCCGGTCGTAGTTGGTATTGAGCGCGGTCGAGCTGCCGTAGATGGCATAGGTGGAGGTGGGCACGGACTCGTTGAGCAGGTTGTAGACCATCACGTTGAAGCCCAGTTTCTGGCCGGCCCACATCGGGCGGTATTCGGCGGACAGCGAGTAGATGTGCTGCCACGGCTGCCGGCCTGCCGCGCCCGGCGGCGACGCGACGCCCGCGCAGTAGTGGTAGTAGCTGCCGTAGCCGATGGGATTGGTCTGATCCGCACCGTAATAGCCCAAGCAGCTCTTGGGCGTGCCGGAGGCGATGAAGACGTTGCCCGAGATCATCCACTCCGGCGCGATCTGGTAGGAGCCGTAGAGCTTGAGCTGGTGCTTGCGATCGTTGGACAGCGTGCCGTTGGAGTTTTCCATCACCTGGCCGTAATCCCAGTCGACCGTGGCGGACACGTCGGACTGGCCGATATCCGAACGCACCTGACCCTCGGTGTCGCCGTAGCTGCGCGAAAAGACGTAGTCGATCTTGGCCTGCCACTTGCCGTCGAACGGATGCTCGAGGAAGGTTTCCAGGCCGTAGTAGCTGCGCTTGGCCTGCGGATCGCCGAACTCGGCGGCGGATACGGTCACGTCGTTGTAGCCGCCGGCGGTGTTTTTCAGCACGTAGGTATTGCTGCGGCCCGGGTTGGACAAATAGCAGCCGTTCATGGCGCTGGTGTCGATGCTGTAGCCCAGCGACTCGGCCTTGGCGAGGATGGTGTCGGTATCGCAGATGTCGTCGAGGATATTGCGCAGCTTGCGCACCTGCGCCTTCATGCCCCAGACGTAGTTCGGATCGATCTGCTGCGCAAAGCCGAGCAGAAATTCGTCCTGGTACTCGGACTTGATGTTGGCCGAGGCCACAGTCTTGGCGTCCGGCGACTGGCCGTACTCGTTATTGGCCGATACCGCGCCGCCGGTGGACGAGGCCAGCTGCGTGAGTCCGGTCGGGTAGCCGTTGGCGTCGATGCCGGTGTAGGTGTAGTACTCGTTCGTGTACGTCGAGCCCGCGGCCGCACGCAGCGCCACGGAGGCCGGCATGGCCAGGTAGTAGCGGCCCGCGTTGCCGTAGACCTTGAGCGAGGAGTCGCCGTTGACGTCCCAGGCGAAGCCCAGGCGCGGCGCCCACTGCGGCTTGGTCACGCGCAGAAACGCTTCGCCGTTCGGGTTGTAGTTGGTGAACTGGTCGTTGCGCAGGCCGAGCTTGAGCAGCCAGCGATCGTCGACCTGCCAGCTGTCTTCCACATACTGCGCGCGCTGCTTGACGCGTACCGAGGCCGACGTGTTGTAGATGTACTTGGACACGTAGTAACCCGTCTCGCCACCGGCGCCGGTCGACGGCGCGGCAACGTAAGGGCTGTCGCTGATGGCGGTGTTGGGGTCGCCGTAGCCGTATATCCACTGGGTCGAGGTGGTGCCGTCGTCGATGTCGTGCGAGTTGAGGTTGTCGATACCCGCGGTGATGGTGTGGTTGCCCAACTTGTACGCCAGATCGAGGCGCAGGTTGTTGGTAGTGGCGGTGTGGTTGGGGTTGTCCTGCGAGGAGACGGTCTGCGCGTTGGTGATGGCGCTGCCGCCGGTGATGTCCGGGTTTTCGTTTTCCGAGCTGCCGATATAGGTGAGGTCGCTGGATGACCCGGGCGTCTCGTTGTAGTACGTCATCTTCTGCTTGCCGTAGAGCGCGGTCAGCGTCAGATCGTCGGTGATGTAGCTGGTGTACTTGGCGATGTAGACCTGGGCGTTGTTCTTGATCGAGGTGTCGTAGCTGTTCAGCGCACCGGTTTTGCCGGTGGCGTAGTCGTAGGTGTACTCGTTGCCCTGGTACGAGTGCGTGGTCGACGCGCCGGTGAGCTCGAGGATGTTGCTGTCGTTGATGTTCCAGTCGATTTTCGTGTACCACTTCGGGTTGTGGTATTCGTAATTCGTGTTGTACGACGCGGTGGTGCTGCCGATGCTGTTGCCCGACTGTTTCTGCCCTTCGACCGCGGCGAAGAAGAACAGTTTGTCCTTGATCAGCGGGCCGCCGATGTACGCGCTCTCGGTGGCCAGCCACGACTTGTCGTCCGAATTGCGGCGGTAGATCTGGCCGTCTTTGGCGCCGGTGACGTAGTAGGTGTCGGGCGTGGTTTCGTTGGCGAAGGCCGGCGTCCACTGCACCTGGGCACCGAAGTGCCAGTCGTTGGTGCCGCGCTTGCCGTTCTGGCTGATCACGCCGCCGTCGGAGCGACCGAACGCCGCGCCGTAGCCGCCGCTGAGAATTTCTTCCTGATCGATGGCGCCGTACGGCAGGCTGATGCCGGAAAAGCCGCTGAGCGGATCGGTGGTGTTGAACCCGTTGAGGTAATACGCGTTCTCGGTGACCGACGAGCCGGCGAAGGAGACCAGCGAACCGCCCGTGGTGGCGCCGGTGAAACCGCTGTAGCCGGGCACCACGCCGGGCGCCAACAGAGCGATGGCTTCGGCGCTGCGCGCCAGCGGCAGTTTGGCGAGCTCCTGCGCGGTGATCACGGTGCGCGCATCCACGCTGGTGACGTCGATGGGTGGCAGCGCATTGGCCGACACGCTGACTGTGCCCAGGCTCTTGGCCGCCACGGTGGCGAACGACACTTCGGTACCCGAACCGACCTGCAGGCTCACGTCGGTGCGCGAGTCGATCACGGCGCCGTCTTTCACCAACGACACCGTATAGCTGCCCAGGGGCAGCGAACCGATGGCGTAACGGCCGTTCGCATCGACCGGCACCTCGCGGCTGATACCGGTGGAGCCTTTGACCTGCACCGACTCGCCCGTGGCGACCGGGGCCTGGCCGAAAATGCTGCCGGTGGTGGACTGCGCCATCGCGCCGGTGCTGCCGACGGCCAGGGCCAGCGCCAGACTGAGTCGGCTCAGATGCATCGTTTGCAATCTATGTTTAAGCACAGCGAAGAACTCCTCGATAGTGGGTGGGCAGCAGGACATCGCCGCGCCGCGGACGATGCGGCGCTCCCGCGACCTGCCTGGGGCAGTGAGGGAAAGAGAGAGAAAAAAGGTGTCCCAGCGACGATCTATCAAAGGAGAAGCGACACTTCCCCGGCTTGCTAGCGGTATCGACGCAACTTCAATTTAACGTTACATCGGTGTGAAAGAGTGGCCAAAACTAGGCCGACACTTGATCGTTTCTTGGACGTCTAGACGTCCGTTGCCCCATGCCTCGGCGGACCGAATATCGCGCTTTGGCGATATTCGCGCGGCGAGGCGCCGAATGCCCGACGAAAACAGCGACTGAAGTGCGCCATGTCGCTGAAGCCCCAGCCGTAGGCGATGCGGGCGATGCTCTTGCGGCGCAGTGTGGGATCTTCGAGCTCGCGTGCGCAGCGCAGCAGCCGTTCGCTACGCACCCAGCGCATCAGGGTGACCTGCTCTTCGGCAAACAGCTCGAACAGATACGCGGTGGAAAGGCCCACGCCCCGGCCGATGTGATCGGCACACAGCGCGGGGTCGCCCAGGTTGTCCAGCACGAAGCGCCGCACCAGCTGCTTGTGGTAGCTGCGCAACTGCGTGGGCGAGGCGTTGTCGCACGACTGACTGCTTTGCAATGCCGCGGCCAGCATGTGCGGTATCGCATCGAGCAGGCAGCCGGCCACCGGCTCGGTGAGCTGCGCCGCGCGCGCAAAAATCTCTTCGTACAGCGCGCGCAAATAGCCCACGGCACTGTCCCGGCCCTGCAGCACGATGACCGGGCTGCGCTCGATCTGCGGCAGCACCTCGTGCAGCACGGCGATCGGCAGATAGATGGTCTGCACCGTGGACCGGCCCGTTTCCAGTCGAAACGAGCGCGACAGGTCCAGCAGGCAGAAATCGCCGGCGGTGATGGTATGGCGGCGCCCCAGCTGCTCGATCGACGACTGGCCTTCCAACTGCAGGCTGAGCAGGGTCGAACGACGGTGCGGCAGCGCGATGCTGTCGCCGGTGAGCACGTGCGGTGCGTGCCGAAAGGTGGCCATGCGCAGCCGCTCGCCGGCGTAGCCGTCGAGCACCGTGCTGGCGCTGCCTTCCGCCGGCCGCGTCTGCCGCAGCTGCATCCAGAAATGCTCGGCCGCGCGCCGATTGGCGTTCGCGTTCGTGTGGTGATTCAGAAGCACGGCACTCATCGCCGCGCTCACGAGCCGGACGCCGGCGGTGGTGGCGGATTGTCGAGACCCGGCGGCGGCCCCGGCGGCAGGCCGGGCGGACGTTTGAAGCCTTTCGCGTCCATGCACTTGGCCATCAACGCAAAAGCGACCGGATGCTGCGGCGAGCCGCCGAGCTGGCTTTCGCAGGCCTTGAGCGCGGCATCGAACAGGGGATTGCGGCTGCGCCCGCACGGGCACGCATCGGGCAGCGGTGGCGTTTGCGCGCAGACGACGGCCGCCAGTCCCAGAATGGCGACAAAAAACATCGACGGCATAAGCGTGGGTATTTTCATGGGAGAACCTGCATGGCAGTGGATGGACCGGCGTGAGCAATCCGGCGGGTCGAGGCGTCCAGGCCAGGAATGGCAGAGGCGCGCTCGCCCGTTGGCGGCGAGGTCCTCTGGCGTGAACTTACGACGCGCAGTTGCCGTGCGGTTGTCCGCGTGTGTCAGGTTTGTGTCGGCGTTTTGCCGGGTCGACATATGCCCCGTACACTGATCTGGTATTCAAGACCCACTGCGCCGACACGCCGACTGCCTGGTAATGGACCAACCTTCCCTGATTCTTGTCGTCGACGACGACCCCGAACTGTGCGGCCTGATGACCGGCTTTCTGCGCGAGCACGGCTATCGCGCGGAGGGTGCCGGCAATACGACGCAGATGTACGCGGCGATCGCACGCGAGCGGCCGGACCTGGTGGTGCTGGACGTGATGATGCCGGGCGAGGATGGCCTGAGCGCCGCGCGGCGCCTCGCGCATGAACAGGGCCCGCCGGTGATCATGCTCAGCGCGCTCAGCGGCGATACCGACCGCATCATCGGTCTGGAGATGGGCGCCGACGATTACCTGGCCAAACCGTGCAACCCGCGCGAACTGCTGGCGCGCGTGCGCGCGGTACTGCGGCGAACCCACAGCAGCGAACCGGTGGTGACGGAAGACGCACGCCCCTACCAGTTCGACGGCTGGCGGCTGGACGTGATGCGGCGCGACCTGCGCGATCCGACCGGCATCTTCATCAATCTGTCCGACGGCGAATTCGCGCTGCTGCGCAGCTTTGTCGAGCATCCGCAGCGCATTCTCAGCCGCGATCAGCTGCTCGACCTGGTGCATGGACGGCGCGCCGAAGTATTCGATCGCGCCATCGATACGCAGATAAGTCGGCTGCGCCGCAAACTAAATGACCGCTCGCAGGTCGAACTGATTCGCACCGTTCGCAACGAGGGTTACATGCTGGTTCCCAAGGTCTTTCGACTGTGACCCGCCTGCCGCGGCTTTCCATCTTCGCGCGCACGTTTCTTTTGATGCTTTGCGCCTTGGTGATTTCCGCGGCGATCGGTTTTGCCGTGCTGGTGCTGCAGCCGCCGGGACAAAATAGCGGTGTGCGCGTGATCGAACTGGTGTCGGCATTGCGCTTGGACCAGCAGCCGATCGGGCCGTTTGGCCCGCCCGGAACGGGACCGGCACCAAGCAACGGCCCCACGCCGGGCTCGGGGCCGGAACCCCACTCGGGGCCCGAACCGGGCATGCCGCGTTTCATGCCGCCTCCCGTCGATGTGGATATCAGCGTTTCCGCACAGGCGCCGAAGGGATTCAGCGGCTACGACGCGCGGGCATCGTCGAAGATGACAAAGCGACTGTCGTCGATGATGAATGTCTCCAGCGATGCGCTGCGCGTTTATATCGTCGACACGACGATGGATACGATGGCCGGCAGCAGCCCGCTGGACGCGGCGATCAAGGGCGGCTTTGTCATCGGCATACGGCAAACCGACGGCCTGTGGCGCATCGCGTCCAAGGCGCCGGAAACGTTTCCCAGCGTGTTTCAACAGGAGCTGCTGTGGCTGTTCGGCCTCGGCCTGCTGGTGCTGCTGCCGATCGCCTGGCTGTTTGCGCGAACGCTGGCCGCGCCGATCCGCCAATTCGCCGACGCCGCCGAGCGGCTCGGCAGCGATACCAATGCGCCGCCGGTGCCGCGCAACGGCCCGCGCGAAATGCTGCGCGCGGTCGACTCGTTCAACGCGATGCAGGCGCGCATCAATCGCATGATGCAGGAACGCACGCACATGATCGGCGCGATCGCGCACGACCTGCGCACGCCGCTGGCGCGCCTGTCGTTTCGGCTGGACGGCCTGCCCAGTCCGCTCGGTGAAAAGGTCGAAGCCGATATCCAGGAAATGAAAACCATGATTTCTGCAGCGCTGGATTTCATCCACGATCGCTCGCTGGGCCTGCACAAGCAGCGGCTGGATTTTCGCCTGCTGGTGGAGAGCGTGGCCGACGACCTGGTCGATGTCGGCCACGACGTGATCGTGCAGCCCGGGCCGGCGATTACGCTGGAAGGCGACCCGGTGGCGCTGCGCCGCGCGGTGGTGAACCTGGTCGAGAATGGACTGAAGTACGGCGAGCGCGTGCGCATGTATCCGCGCACGGTCGAGCACGAATGCGTGCTGGAGATCGACGACGATGGCCCGGGCATTCCCGATGCGTTGCAGCGGCAGGTGTTCGAACCGTTTTTCCGCATGGAAGCCTCACGCAACCGCGGCACCGGTGGCATCGGCCTGGGCCTGGCCACGGTGCGCGCGATCGTCTTCGATCACGGCGGCACGGTGGAACTGCGCAACCGCAAGGACGGCGGCCTGCGCGTGGTGATGGCGCTGCCGCTGGCGGCGGGGTGAGTGTGATTCTTCGGAAAAGTGCCCACGGCGCTTAGTGACGACAGCTCGGCAACCCGGTCAGCCAGGCCGCGGCCGCATCCATCACGCTGTCGGTGCCGGTATCGGGGAGCGTCGCCACGGCCTGATCGGGCTCGAGTTTGCCGCCGTAGGCTTTGCCGTTGCGATCAAGATCAACCGACCGTGTCAGCACCAAGAGGCTGCCATCTGCCAACGGATAAACGACGTTGCCGGTACTGAGGCCGTATGTGGCACTGCCGAAGGAGCGCGTGGCCGGCCGCCCGCGAAAGGCGATCGCGACGACCTCGCCCGAACTAGCCGTTCTGGGCCCGGTAAGTACGGCCACCGCTTTTTGTGAAAGATCGGGACCGTGTGGATCGGACGCGTCCAGGCCCTGGCCGACCGACGGCCGCTGTACTTTGCCGTGAGCGTCGCCAGCAGGCGGCTGGGCGAGGCTGTGGGCCGGCGGGTATCCGATGATGCTGAGCGAATCGCTGCGGCTGCCCCCGATTTTTCCGGTAAGCGCGGATGCGTTCGCGCTGCGGCGGCACGCGCACGGCTTTTTTGCGGTGCTGACGTTTCTGGCGCCTATGGGCGCTGCGCTGTATCACGGGCTGATTCGCCGCGACGGCGTGCTCTCGAGCATGGCGGGGCGACGCGCTCCGTAGTGATCGGTACGCTGCCCGTGGGGGCGTCGCTCCAACGATTATTGTTTCGGCTCGTCATTCCAGCGCAAGCTGGAACCCAGTGACTTGGCGATATGACGGGCGCTGAGTGCTGGCGTTCGCCGGGATGACGGGTGCGGGCTGCGGCGTGGCTCGGCATTTCAACTATTGAAGTGTGAGCTGCAACCAAGGCACATAAACATCCATGTCCGAAAACGGCGAGTTGGGCCGCTGTGCCGGTGCTAGCCTGCACGCATGTCCGAACCCGCCGCCACCCTGCCCGACACCCAGATCTGCGAAAACGCGCGGCTCAGCCGCGACGCGCGCTTCGACGGGCTGTTTTTTACTGCGGTCAGCAGCACCGGTATTTACTGCCGCCCGGTATGCCCGGCGCCGGTGCCGAAGCGCGAGAACGTCCGCTATTTCGCCAACGCCGCCAGCGCAGAAGCGGCCGGCTATCGACCGTGCCTGCGCTGCCGGCCGGAGCTGGCGCCGGGCAACGCGCTCTGGCAGCGCGGCGATCATGTGGTGGCGCGCGCGCTGAAGCTGATCGAGGGCGGCGCGCTGGAGGATCAGTCGCTGGAGCAGCTCGCCGCGCGACTGGCGATCGGCGCACGGCAGCTGCGGCGGCTGTTTGTCGAACGCGTGGGCGCGCCGCCGATCAGCGTGCATACGACGCGCCGCCTGCTGTTCGCCAAGCAGCTGCTGACCGAAACGGCGCTGCCGGTGACGGAAGTGGCGCTGGCCTCGGGCTTTCGCAGCCTGCGCCGGTTCAACGACGCGTTTGCCCAGGCGAACCGGATCGCGCCGCGCGAGCTGCGGCGTCATCCGCGCGCCACCGGCGACGCGGCGCTGGCACTGCGGCTGGGTTATCGGCCGCCGTACGACTTCGAAGCCTTGCTGGCGTTTCTGCGCGGCCGCGCGCTGCCCGGCGTGGAGCGGGTCGACGAGCACAGCTATGCGCGCGTGTTCGGCCCCAGCGACTCGCCGGGCTGGCTACGGCTGAGCGCGTGGCCGGACGGCGAGCACGCGCTGCGGCTGCAGTTGCACTGCCCGCAGCCTTCACAGCTGCTCGGCGTGGTGACGACGCTGCGGCGCATGTTCGACCTGGATGCGAACCCGCAGGCGATCGCCGATACGTTTCATCATGACGCGGTGCTGGGTCCGCTGATCGCCAAACGACCGGGCCTGCGCCTGCCCGGCGGCTGGGACGGCTTCGAGATTGCAGTGCGCGCGATTCTCGGCCAGCAGATCAGCGTGGCTGCGGCGCGCACGCTGGCCACGCGCATCGTGCAGCGTTACGGCGAGCCGCTGCCCATTGTCGGGGTGCCGGGGCTGGAGCGTTTGTTTCCCACTGCCGCCGCTCTCGCCGAGGCCGATCTGCGCGAGATCGGCGTGACCACCGCGCGCGCGGCGACAATTCGCGGTGTAGCGCAGGCGTTGCTGGATGGCCGCGTGGATTTTCGCGCGGAGCAGACGCTGGAGGCCTTTGTCGAGCGCTGGATCGCGCTGCCCGGCATCGGCGAATGGACGGCGCATTACATCGCCATGCGTGCGCTGAGCGAACCGGATGCGTTTCCCGCGGCGGATCTTATTTTGCGACGCGAGGCGGCCATGGACGACGTGCCGTTGACGACGAAAGCGTTGAACGCACGCGCCGAGGCGTGGCGACCGTGGCGTGCCTATGCCGTGATGCATCTGTGGCGCGGCGCATCGGACAACGTACCCAATCTCAAACAGACGTCTGCCAAACAGACCACCGACAAGCCGACGAGGGCGACGCGATGAGCAAGCCGAGCGAAACGATTTACTACGACGATATGCCAAGCCCGATCGGCTTGCTGCGCCTGGTGGCGGATAGGCACGGCCTGCGTGAGGTGCGTTTTGCCGAACCGCGCCATCCGCGTTCCACGCCGGCCGATTGGGTTCGGGCGAGCGAGCCGCTGGCGTTTGCGCGTGTGCAGCTGGAGGAATATTTTGCCGGCGAACGCGTGGCCTTCGATCTGCCATTGCATCCGCTGGGCACGCCGTTTCAGCTGAGCGTGTGGCGCGAGCTGGCGCGTATTCCCTATGCCGCCACCGCCAGCTATGGCGATATCGCCAAACGCATCGACAATCCGGCCGCTGTTCGCGCGGTGGGCTCTGCGAACGGGCAGAACCCCATTCCGATCATCGTGCCCTGCCATCGCGTGATCGGCAGTAACGGCAGCCTCACCGGCTTCGGTGGCGGCCTGCCGACCAAGCAGTTTCTACTGGCATTGGAACAGCGGATCGCCGGGCGCGATCTGTTTACCGCGAGCGGCTCTGGCAAGTAGCGCGACGGCTCGTCGCCCGCCACGCCATCTTGTACACAGCTACAGCTATCGACCGCCGCCGGCGGGCTTGGCGGGCGATGGCGTCACCGGTACAACCACTTGGCCCGGCGGCGGCGTAGCGTTGTAACGGTCGATAATGCTTTGCTGGCGCGCGCGATCGATGCGCTGCTGAGCAGCGTTGGCCTGATCCATCTGCTGCTGCATCGGCTGCTGCGTCTGCGGGTTATTGGCGTACGGGCGCATCACGTTCTGGCCCAGCGCCTGATGATTCTGCTGCTCGACCTGCGCCTGCTGCAGTTGGCTGCGCACCTGGGCCTGCTGCATCTTCTGCTGAAGCTGCGCGTTGGCCGACGGCTGCACAATCACCGCGCGAGGTGCCGCCACGGGTGCAGGCTTCACCGGCGGCGGCGTTGCCGGCGCAGGCGTGGTCGCAGCGGCCGCACCAGTGGTCACCGCCAGCCATAAGGCCGCCGGTAAAACACGCAAGCGCGCGGCGCGTTTTCTTGCGGCAGGCGCAACGGCGCAGGCGTGTGGTGAGTGGACAACCACGTCGGCGGGAATCTGAGATGTATTCGTCATGGCGGTGCGCGATCATGGGGGATGGTGAGAACATCTTGAGAGCCTCTGCATGAAGATCCTGTTGCGCCCTTTGTTAATTTTACTGGCGGCATTCAGCACCGGTTGCGCCACGCCGCCGCGCACCGATGCCACCGCTCACTCGCCGGCGCCGCTGCTGCTCATTTCCATCGATGCCTATCGCGCCGATTACATCGACCGCGGGCTGAGCCCGACGCTGGCGATGCTGGCCAAGGACGGCGTGCATGCCGACGCGATGCAGCCCTCGTTCCCGTCGCTGACCTTTCCCAACCACTACACCCTCGTGACCGGCCTGCGCCCGGATCACCACGGCATCGTCAACAACACGATGGTCGATCCCACGCTGGGCAAGTTTTCGCTGAGCAACCGCCACGCGGTGAGCGACGGCCGCTGGTGGAACGAAGCCACGCCGATCTGGGAAACCGCCGAGGCGCACGGCCTGCGCACCGCCACGATGTTCTGGCCCGGCTCCGAAGCCACTATCCACGGCCGTCATCCGGATAAGTGGAAGCCGTTCGATGGCGCCGTGACGGCGAATGCCCGCGTCGATCAGGTACTGGCCTGGCTGAACGAACCGGCGGACCGGCGGCCGACCTTTGTCACGTTGTATTTCGATGCGGTGGATCATGCCGGCCACACCTATGGCCCGGACTCGCCGCAGGTCGACGATGCGCTGCGTACCACCGACGCGGCGCTCGCGCGGCTGGTGCAAGGACTGAAGCAGGATGGCCTGTTCGACACGATGAATATCATCATCGTGGCCGATCACGGCATGGCCAGCGTGCCGCTGGCGAACAACGTGATGATCGACAAGCTGATTCCGATCGACACGGTGCAGACGGTGAGCATGGGCGTTCTGGCCGGCTTCAATCCGACATCGGACACGCCCGATGCGCGCCGCGACTTTGGCATGGTCGAACACACGCTGGAACAGCCGCAGCAGCACATGCGCTGCTGGGACAAGACGCGCGTGCCGAAGCGGCTGGACTACGGCAGCAATCCGCGCGTGCCGCAGCTGCTGTGCCTGGCCGACGTCGGCTGGCGCATCACCACCACCGAATACGCCGCCAGCCATGCCGGCCATATCAGCATCGGCGAACACGGTTACGACAATGCCGACCCGCGGATGCAGGCGGTGTTTGTGGCGCACGGCCCGGGCTTTCTCAGTGGCGTGAAAGTGCCCGCGTTCCCGAATGTGGACGTCTATCCGCTGATGACGCATCTGCTGCAAATTCCGGCCGCGCCGAACGACGGCGACTACGATGCGGTGAAAGGCATGCTGAAACCGGACGCCCGTTGAAGCGGGCATGAGCATCGAGCTGCGCCATCTGCGCTATTTTCTCGCCGTGGCCGACGAGCTGCACTTTGGCCGCGCGGCGGAACGATTGGGCATGTCGCAGCCGCCGCTCAGCCAGCAGATACGCCAGCTCGAGGAGCGGGTCGGCGCGCGACTGTTCACGCGCACCAACCGCCGCGTCACGCTGACCGATGCCGGCACGCTTTTTCTGGTCGAGGCGCAGGACATTCTGGCCCGCGTCGATCACGCGATCGCGCTGGCACAGCGCGCGCAGCGCGGTGAAGTCGGCGAGCTGCGCATCGGCTTTACCCGCTCCACGCCGCTGTCCGGGCATATCCCGCGCGCGATCTTCGCGTTCCGCCAGGCCGCGCCGTCGGTACAACTGCAATTGCAGGAAATGAATTCGCTGACCCAGATCGACGCCCTGCTCGACCGCCGGCTGCAGGTCGGCATCGTGCGCGGCAACGTGCTGCCGGACACGCTGGTGTCGAAGCGGCTGTTTCGCGATCCGCTGGTGGCCGTGCTGCGCGAAGATCATCCCGCGATGGCCCGACTCGGCAAAAGCCGCCGGCTGCGTATCGAATGGCTGGCGCAGGAATCGTTCGTGCTGTTCGGCCGATCCGCCGGTGCCGGCATTCACGACCACGTGATCGCGCTATGCCGCCACGCGGGCTTTACCCCGCGCGTGGTGCAGGACGCACATGAGGCCTCGACCATCGTCGGGCTGGTGGCGGCGGGGCTCGGCGTATCGATATTGCCGGCGTCGTGCGAACACATCGGCGTGGCCGGCGTGGCGTACGTGCCGCTGGCCGATCCGGCGGCGATGTCGGAGATTCACGTGGTGCATCAGCGCGACGAGCGCTCGCCGCTGGTCGCACGCTTCGTACGCCTGCTGCTGACGCACGTGCGCGAGAGTTAGCTCGGATAGTTGCTGACTTCGATCAGGTTGCGATCGGGGTCGCGGAAATACACCGACAGAATCGGCCCCTGCGCGCCGGTGCGCTGCACCGGGCCTTCCAGCACGGCCACATGGCAACGTTGCAGATGCGCGATGACCTCGTCCACCGGCACCTGCGTGATAAAGCACACGTCGATCGCACCGGGCGTGGGCGTTTCCGCCTTGGGCTCGAACTCGTGCCCGCGCTGATGCAGGTTGAGCTTCTGCACCCCGAAGGCCAGCGCCTTGCGGCCTTCGCCGAAGGTGATCGTCCGCATGCCGAGCACGCGTTCGTAAAAGGCGCAGGTCGCGTCGATATCGGCGACGGTAAGCACGAGGTGATCGAGTGCGTCGATCTTCATGGCATGGCTCCCTTGGTCATGGGTGTGGGCGGCGTGGCCACGTTGACGAGCGGCGGCAGGCCATACAGCTTCCACGCGATCAACAGGCCGGCCAGCACCAGCGCACCGACGAACGCCGCCACGCTGGGCCAGCCGCCGGCGGCATAGAACAGGCCGCCGCTGGCACCGGCGATGCTCGACCCCATGTAATAACTGAAGAGATACATCGACGACGCCTGCGCCTTGGCGTTGCCGGCGCGGCGGCCGACCCAGCTGCTGACGATGGAATGCCCGCCGAAAAAGCCGAAGGTGATCGCCACGATACCGAGCATGATCAGCCACAGCGACGACAGCAAAGTCAGGCCGATACCTGACAGCATCAGGGCGAAGGCCGTCCACAGCACTTTGCGCCGCCCCAGTCGGCCGGCGAGGCTGCCCATCCAGGCCGAGCTGAAGGTGCCGATCAGATAAATGCCGAAGATCAGCCCGACCACCGCCTGGCTGAGATTGAACGGCGGCGCCAGCAGGCGATAGCCGAGGTAGTTGTAGACCGTGACAAACGCACCGAGCAGCAGAAAGCCTTCCAGAAAAAGCCACGGCAGGCCGGGATCGCGAAACATCCGCGCGAAGCTATCGAGCAAGGCGCGTGCGCGCAGCGGCTGCGGCACGAAGTGGCGCGTGGCCGGCAGCGCGCGCCAAAAGATCAGCCCGCAGACCAGGCCGATCACCCCGACCACGCTGACGCCGATATGCCAGCCGAAGAAATCCGACAGCACGCCGGTGATCAGCCGCCCGCCCATGCCGCCGACCGCGCTGCCGCTGATATACAGCCCCATGCCCAGGCCGATCGATTCCGGGTGCATCTCTTCACTGAGATACGTCATCGCCACCGCG
Organism: Rhodanobacter sp. ANJX3; assembly: GCF_014200755.1. Classification (GTDB taxonomy): domain Bacteria; phylum Pseudomonadota; class Gammaproteobacteria; order Xanthomonadales; family Rhodanobacteraceae; genus Rhodanobacter. Next base: position 973,080 of record NZ_JACHCM010000001.1, read on the forward strand.
GGCAGCCCGCTGAGCGTGACGCCGAGCAAGGTGCGAACCAGCAGCAGCGCCGTCCAGCTCGGCATCCACGCCGAAATCAGCACCAGCACCGCCGACACCAGCAGCGACACCACCATCACCGATTTGCGGCCCACGGCATCGGACACCGCGCCGGCAAACAGCATCATCACCGCCAGCACGCCGGTGGTCAGCGACAGCGACAAGGCGCTGGTGGCGGCGTTCACGTGGTAGTCGCGAGTGAATTCCGGCATCAGCGGCTGCACGCAGTACAGCAGCCCAAACGTGGCGAAGCCGGCGGCGAACAGCGCCAGGTTGGTGCGCCGAAACGCCGGCGTTCCGTGCCGAATCCAGTCTGGCTCGATCGCCGACTCGATCGTGGCTTCGATCTCCCGCAGACGTTCCATGGCGATGCTCCGATCAGGCGACGATAGGCCGGGATGGCGCAAGATTAGTCCATCGCATCCAGACGATCGATCAGGCAAAACGTCCGCTTTGAGAGGTTTGGCGTATCGATACAGACCATGGCATCACCCGCGAAGTGCCGCCTTTCACCTCAGCGCTCGGGCCAGTACCACGCGGGCTCGTCGAGCTGACCTTGGCCGATGATGCGGGTCTGGCTGAGGTCTTTTTCAAGCGCCACCGTATGGCAGTCAGGCACGCTTTCAAGCGCCGCGATAAGGCGAGGCGCATGGGAGACCACCCAGAGCTGGCTGCGCTTCGACGCCTTCACTATCAGCCGCGCCAGCGCAGGCAGCAGATCGGGATGAAGGCTGGTTTCCGGCTCGTTCAAGACCATCAACGGCGGTGGCCTTGGGGTATGCAAGGCCGCAATCCACAACAGGTAGCGCAGCGTGCCATCGGACAGTTCGGCCGAGGACAGCGGCCGCAGCAGACCATGCTGACGAAACATCAGGCCGAAGCGGTCGTCGCTGGTCGTCACGCTGACGCAGGCGCCGGGAAACGCATCGTCGACCGCTTCATCGAGCGCCTGCACATCGCCGATTTCGCGAATGGTCTGCCAGGCAGCGGCAAGATCGCGGCCATCGTGACTCAGCACCGGCGTACGCGTACCCAGTTGCGACCAGCGTGCCGGAGCGTCCATGTCGGACCGAAAATGATCGTAAAACCGCCAGCCGCGTATCGATTCGCGCAGCGCCATCACCTCCGGCGCGCGCTCGGGGTCGGCGATCTGGGTAAACATGCTTTCATAGGCACTCAGATGCTCGGCGACGACACGCCAGCTGCGGCCATCGCGCACGCGCACCATTGGCCCACGGCGGTCGACCAGCACGTTCGACGAACGCAGAAACGGACCCGCCCAGATCGCTTCGCGCTTGATTTCGGGGTCGAGCGAAAACGCCGATGGCGGAATAGGTGGCGGCATGCCGAGATCGATCGCATAGCCAAAGTCTTCGCTTGCAAAACCCAGCTTGAGCGCAACCGGCTCCGTGCGCTTAGTACCTTGAATCGGTATCTCGCCCGTCTGCATGCGACGCGTGATCTTTTCCGGGCCTGCCCACAGCGTCGAGGAAAGACCGCCTTCGCGGGCCAGCGCATTCACCACGCCGCCATTGGCGGTCTCCGCCAGCAGGCGCAAGGCGCGATACAGATTCGACTTGCCGCTGCCGTTGGCGCCGGTGACGAGGTTCAGCCGTCCGAGCGGCAGCGTCAGCGATCGCAGCGAACGATAGTTGGCTATGGCCAGCGTGCTGAGCATGGATGCAATCCTTCCGTGGGTCGGTGCAGACGTTTTAGCATCTCGATCGCTTGAACGCAGCAGCGGTCACGATCGGTCAATCGGCGCCGCGCAAGACAGTCTCGCCGACACGTTGAAAGGCAGCGGAGCGGCTTTGGTCGGTTGGGGAGAGCGCAGCGATGCCCAACAGCATGCCGACGAAATTCTTTCTATTCGCGGCATCCGTAACTCAAAAAACTACTCCAGTATCAGCAACCACCCCTTGCCCGGTTCGACCGGAATCGCATCGCCAGGCTTGAATTGCGCCGCCGTCTGAAATCCATCGACCGCTGGCGCCGCCAACGTAGCCTTGTGCGGATCGATACCCAGCGCCTTCCAGTCGATCGCCAGCGTGACGTCGGTTTTCCGCGGCGCCCACGAGGCGATCGCGATCAGCGTTTTACCGTGACGCACGTAGCTGGTCGCCAGCACATCGTCGCGGCCGGTTTTTACGGGCGCATCGTGGACCCACCAGCCGATCATCTGCGCCTGTTCGATGCCGAAGCGGTCCCACAGCGTCCACAGCGGTCGTGGATCGCTGCCCGCGGACCAGCCCAGTCGGCTGGTCATGCCGAACAGCATGCCGCGCCAGGGGTTGCCGTCGTTCTGCAGCATCTCGCCCATCAGGCCGTAGGGGATGCCGGAGATTTCGGTGAGCCAGTAGCCGGGCGAGGTTTTCTCGTAGTCGAACTCCTCGCCGAACCACAGCCGGTCGATATACGGGAACAGCTCCATGTAAAGCAGCGCGCTGTTGATATAGCCGTCGCGCGCGTCGAACTGGCTGGCCGAGTGCAGGTCGATCAGCGGATGTGGTCGACGCGCCTGCAGCACCTTGCGCACGCGCTTCATCGTCGTACGGTCGTAGGCCACGTCGTCGAGATACAGGCCGTCGATACCGACGTTGCGCGCCAGCCAGTCCAGCCCTTCGATGTAATAGTTGTTCCAACGGCTCTGGCCGGAATCGATCACTGCCGCATCGCGATTTTCCGGCACGTGCCAGGCGGCGATGTAGTCGCCGTCGAGATGCTCCTGCAGCCAGGAGAAACCGCCGCCCTTGCCGCCGCTGATGATTTCGTGGCCGAGCGACTGCAGCATCGGCAGCTCGGGCGCCCGATCGGACAGCTCGCGGATGGTGTCGTAGATCTTCACTTCCATGCCGCGCCGATGCGCCGCGTCGACATACGCACGCATCGCGCCGGCTTCGAGAAACGGATAGTTGATCCACGGATTGATCGGCGTGGCGTGATGGATATTCACTACGTTCGCGCCGTCGGCCTTGATCGTAGCCAGGTCGTCGTACTTGTGGAAATAGCGCTCGGCGAAATGTTCGGCGGGGTCGATCGTCTTGAACGGCGTCACGCGCATGACGAGGTTGAAGTGCAGCGTCTGGCCGGCGGTCATGCTGCGGGGGCCGCTGAATGCCGAAACTTGATAGTTTTCTTGGTAGCGCACGAGCCGGATGCCTCCGTGACTCTCGTTACCCCACGAGGTCGGCATCTGCAGCGGCTGTTGGTGATAGAAGTTGGTATTGAGCGGCCGCCGGTAATTTTCATCGCGCAGATGAAATTCCAGCCCGGCGTTCACGGCACCGATCCACGCGCCGTCCTGATTGTTTTGGACGTTCCACTTCCAGTCGAACTCTCTCGGCGCTTCGCTACCCTGCCGGCCCAGACCAAGTTCGTACTGCGCAACCTCATGATGCAGCGGAATTTCCAGAGCGATGTTTTGGATCGCCGTCGCATCGACGGCCGTGACGGCGATGTCGTAACTCAAGGTGCCGTCCGCTTCCAGCGTGCCGCGCAGATCAGCCTTCAGTAAGCCAAGCTTTTCCGAAACCGTCCAGTGAACCTTGCCGGGGCCGTCGCGCACGACGGATGGCGGGGACTTGGAGGCATCTTCTATCAACGCATCTGGGTTCGACAGCCGATCAAACAGTGCATCGAGAGATTGACGAGCCATCTTTTTCGACGCCGGCCTATGGACCATCTCTGCAGGAGACAGATCATGCTCGCCTGTCGCGTCTTTCAGCGTCAGAGTGATGGGCGCAACAAAAAAAGGCTTCGGCTTCTGCGTCAACCCCGTCATGCGCTCACTGAAGTGGCTGGTGATCTGCCCAGGCAAACCGCTATCGGCCAATCGGATCTCACGCCCAAGTATCCCCAGCCGCCCACCGTTGACGGTAATCGCCGTGAACGGCTTGACCAGCGAGTCGTCCTGCGCGATGCGCGAATCGAGCCAGCGCAGCCGCGTCAGTTTCGAGGGATCGTCGTCGCCGTGCGCGACCGCGTTGTCGGCCGTCACGGTGATCGCCAGCGGCACGGTTTGCGGCGGCACGCCGTCGGCGCGTACGGTCAGCTCGCCGCGATACACGCCCGGCTTGGCATCGGCGGGGATATCCAGCCCCATCCACAGCGGCTGCACCCGTTCTTTGCCGACATCCACGCGCGCCGTGAACGTTTGGCCGGCGTAGTCGACACCGCCCAGGTTGAAACAAGTCAGCGCGGCGGCGGGAAGGATCGCGCCGTCCGGGCCGCGCAGATCGGCCAGCGTTACTTTCACGTCGCCGACCGCCTCGTGCGGCGCCCACAAGCCGACCTGAAAACTCAGGTATTCGCCGCGCTGTGCCGTATCGGTCAATGACCCGCCCGCACCGCGGACGGCCCAGCGCTCGGGCAGCTGATCGAACATGCGTACTGGATGCGCGCGTGTTTCGGGAAACAGCAGCAGCGATAGCCCGGTGTTGGCCGCCAGCAGACGCTGCAGCGCCTGTGGCGTAGCCGTGCGCTCCATGTCGGTATAGGCGTCGAAATCGTCGACCGCTTCGTCGCGCAGCACCTGCGCCTGCGGTAGATGCTTCCAGGCCGCCGCATCGCTGCCGACATGTTTTGCCCACGTGGGATCCGCGCCGTCTTTCGGCGTCGCGTAGGTCACCGTCGGATAGTTGCTGCGCCCGTTGCTGAGATAGGGCTGGTAGTAGATGGCGTAGACGCCGGGCTGCTTCGCTGCGAATACCAGCTCGCCGGAGGCCTGGTCGATGACGCCACGCAGCACGTTGTCGACAACGCTACCGTCTGGCGCGGTAACGATGATGGCTACCCGATCTGGATACTTATCGCGGCGTCGCCATGGAATGACCACATGCACTGCGTCGGCCGCTTTGGCCACCTGCACCAGATAGCGATGATTGCCGAAGGTCGAGGCGTTCCAGCGCAGCGCGGGCATGGATGCAGGCGTCTGGGCATCGCAAGCTGCCGTGGCCGACACGCCGAGCATTGCACACGCCATCAACCATGCCACATGCCGCTTGCTCATCGTGTCTCCAGACGCCGCCCCAGATCAGCGCACAGGTGTAACGGCTGCCTTTGGATCGCGCAAGCCAACCGACGCCACATGCCTTCGGCGAATCAGGCGCCGCGATCGCTGCGTAAGGCGCGCAGCGCGTCATCGTCTCCCGCCGAATCCTTGCCGCTGACCCAGCTGAAAAGACCGATGCCGATCACGATCGCCAGCGCACCGAAGGCGGCGTAGCCATGCGGCCACGCCTCGCCGAGAAACAGCACGCCGAGCAAGGTGGCGAACAGCAGCTCGGCTGCCTGCATCGCCTCTACTGCGGCCAGCGCGGTCGGCTCGCTGCGGACCAGATCTGTCGCGCGAAAAAACAGCACGGTGGCGATCGTGCCCGACGACAGCGCCACGCCGGCGGCCAGCAGCATTTCGCGTGGGCTCGGCGGGCCGATCGTGCACCAGGCGATCGCCGCAAACAGCAGCCACAGCGGCCAGCTGCACAGCGTCATGCCGAATACCCGCTGCACGGCGGAGATATGGCTGGCCCCCTGCTTCGGGCTGGTTTTCTCAAGGTGCAGCAGAAGGCCGCGATTGCCCAATGGATACGCGAAGGCCGCCAGCGCCACCGCCGCGATGGCCAGCCAGTCGCCCACCGACAGCCGGCCCTGCGCATGGCCCCATTGCAGGGTGAATACGCCGGCGACAATGAGTACGCCGATGCCCAGGCTGCGCCACGCCAGCCGGCGGCGCTCGTCGCGGTACAGCAGCGGGGCCAGCAGCGGCCCGGCCAACACGGTGATCTGGAAGCTGCCGGCAATCAGCCAGGACGGCCCGCTGCTCGCCGCCCAGGTCAAAGGAATGCCGAACAACACAAAGCCCACGCTGCTCCACAGCAGCCACGATCGCGGATAGCGCCGAAGCTCCTGCGGCAACGCGCCCAAACCGCCCTGCCACGGAATCACCAGTGCCAACAGCGGCAGCGTGAACAGATAACGCAGAATCACCGCCCACTGCCAATGCCCACCGCCTGTCACCAAGCTGCGGTTGAGTACATAGGTGAGCGTAAAGAACAGCGCGGAACATAGCGCCAGACCGACGGCTTTGAGCGAGGACGAGCGCATGACATGACCGAAACGGATCGAGGCGTCAGTGTGCCATAGCAGGCGTCGGCCAGTCGCTGTCCGCTTTACCGATGCGGCATCAGCCTGGGCAGCCGTATTGCCGGTTTATACGGGGTAAATCACAGACGTCTAAACGTCCATTCATTTCATCGAAAGATGATTTTTCTGAAAATCCATCGACCCCGGGAAAGGCTTCAGATTGGAACCTAGAGCAGCGGCCCGCCGTTTTCTGCCGCGGCAAGCATCGGCAGCCGCAGAGTCACACGCAGGCCACCGCCGGGCACGTTCTCGGCGCGAATCTCGCCCCCGTGCACCTGCACCACACGCTGCACGATCGCCAGGCCCACGCCGTGGCCATCGGCGCGCACGGCGTTGCTGCCGCGATAGAACGGCCGAAACAGCGAGGCCAGCTCGGCCTCCGGCACACCGGGGCCATGATCGCGTATCGATAATTCGGCGTTGCCCTGCACCGCCTGCACGGCCAGCTCCACCACGCCGCCTACCGGGCTGAACTTGATCGCATTGGCGATCAGGTTGCCCACGGCGCGCTCCAGCAGCAGAGGGCTGCCGGTCATGAGCAACGGCGCACTGGCGTGCATTTGCAGCAGCACCTGGCGCACGCCCGCTTCCAGCTCGGCCTGCGCCACGCAGGTGCGGACCAGTTCGTCCAGATCCAGGCGCTCGCGGTTCATGCCGGGGATGCCGCCTTCCAGACGCGACAACGCCAGCATCTCGCCAGTCATGCGATCGAGCCGGTCGATCTCCTGTTCGGCCTGCAGAAAATACGGCTCGGCTTCGTCCGGACTTTGGCTGCGCTGAGCGAAATTCAGAATCAGGTGCAGCCGCGCCAGCGGCGAGCGCAGCTCGTGCGACAGATCCTGCAATACCCCGCGATCGTGCGCGACCAGCGCCTCGATGCGTTCGGCCATCGTGTCGAAATCGTAGGCCAGCTGCGCCAGTTCGTCGTGCTTGTCGCCACGACGGCGCCCTACCCGCGTCGAGAGTTCCCCGGCAGCCATGCGTCGGGTGGCATCGCGCAACGCCTCGACCGGCCGCGCCACGCTGCGTGCGACCCACCAGCTCAGCAGGCCGATGAGAACCAGCAGCAGGGTCAGCTGCACACCCCACAGAATCAGCTGCCGCGTCTGCGGCGCGATACGCGCATGCGAGCGGCTCAGTGCCACCAGCTGGCGCGCGCGGCCATCGTCCCCGGTAACCTGCTGCACGGCGACGTAAAGCCCCGGATACGGGTGCAGCACCACGTCCTTGTCGGCATCGAGCCAGCCCGACAGCGAGCGTTCGATCGAAGGATGCAGGCGGATCGGCGACAACGGCTGGCCTTTTTCGTACAGCGTGGCCTCGATGCCATCGTTTCGCTGCTGCATCGACCAGTCGGCCAGCGCGTTGACGCCGCCGCTTTCGTAAGCCACGTCGGCGCTTTGCGCCAGCGCGACCCAGTCGATTTCCTTGGCCGTGGTGTAGTCGATGAAACCGCGCGTCAGCAGGCTGCCCAGAAAAAGCACCAGCAGGTTGCCGATGCCGAACCACAGCAGCAGCCGCCGATAGAGCGAGCTCTTGAACGGGCTCACGGCGTGCTGACCACGAGCACGTAGCCGGCGCCGCGCACGGAGTCGATATGCGGCGCTTTCGGCGAGGCTTCGGCCAGTTTGTGGCGCAGACGGCTCACATGCACATCGACGCTGCGATCGAAGCGCTCCAGCTCGCGGCCCAGGGCGAAGCGCGTCAGCACCGCTTTTTCGACCAGCTCGCCGGCGCGCTGCGCCAGCGCCTGCAGCAGCATGTATTCGGCGCCGGTGAGCGAGATTTCGTTGTCGTCGGCAAAAGCGCGGCGCTCGCCCGGCAGCAGGCGCAGCACGCCTACCTGCAATACGCCCGCCATGGCCGGCGTATTGCGCCGCAGCTGCGCGCGCACGCGGGCGAGCAGTTCGCGCGGCAGGCACGGCTTGGACAGATAATCGTCGGCGCCCAGCTCCAGACCGACGATGCGATCGACCGGCTCGCCGCGCGCGGACAGCATGATCACCGGCAGGCGGTACTGCAGGCGCAATTCGCGCAGCGTTTCCAGCCCGTCGCGGCCCGGCATCATCACGTCGAGAATCAGCAGATCCGGGCGCTGCGCGCCGCTGTGCAGATGCGTCAGCGCGGTGGTGCCGTCGTGCGCGACATCCACCTCGAAACCTTCGCGCTGCAGGTAGTCGGCCAGCAGGCTGCAGAGGGCGCGGTCGTCGTCGACTATCAGGATTCGGGACATGGTGCTCGGATGCTTATGGCAGCGAAGATGTGACGGTTAGTGGTGTGAAATGCCGACAAGATAGGGCAACAGCTAAGCGGCAGCGCGTGCGCAGCACCACGTGCTTTACCCATCTTTACCACGCGGCAAAGAACATATACGCGGGGGTGCCGTCCAATATACGCAACAAACCACCCCCACAACTCGAAGGAATTACCTATGCGCAAGAGCACTTCACTCCTCCTGGCTCTCACGGCGGCCGTGTCCTGCACGACGCTTGCGGTTTCCGCACAGGCCGGTGGTCCGCAGGGCGGCTGGCACGGCGGTCACGGCCACAGCCAGTTCATGGCCTTGAGCAAGCTCAACCTCACCGACGCGCAGCGCGCCAGCATCAAGCAGATCATGCAGACCAGCTTTGCGCAGAACAAAACGCAGCGTCAGGCCCTGCATCAGCAGCGCGAAGCCTTTGAGGCGATGACGCCGGATCAGGTCGGCTACCAGGCCGCCGCCGCCAGCCTCGCCACCGCCGAAGCGGCCGCCACTCAACAGCGTGTGCAGCAGCAGGCCACCATCCGTGCCCAGGTCTATGCCGTTCTGACCAGCGCGCAGAAGGCACAGTACGCCACCCTGAAGGCTCAGCAACAGGCTCGCAAGGCGCAGTGGGAGCAGTTCAAGGCTGCCAACCCGGTCTCGAACACGGCCCCGACCTCGTCGGCGCAGTAAGCTCAAGCTATCGGGCAACACGGCGGCGCCAGCGATGTAGCCGGCGCCGCCGACCGTCGAACGACAGCTCAGCGATAACCCCAGTGGCCGGCGACCCAGACATGCTGCGGCGCCCAGTAACCGCCGATCCACACGCGCTGATGATATGGGCGAGGCGGCGGCACCACGATGCAGCCCGCCAGCGACATGGCGCCGCCCAGCAGCGCCGCACCTAACAGTACGGTAGACATGAATCGACGCATGGCAGCACTCCGGTAGCAGGATGTGAGGCCTCCAACGCATGCGCCGGATTTACCGATGACAAGACAGCGAACGCCGCGCTATCTGCCGTTCATCTGCACAACTCACGTACCTACGCCGCGTTCGATGCCAGCCCCGCCACGGTTTCGCGGTAGCGCGCCGCAATGCGCTCCTCGTCGCGATGACGGAAATCGCGCACCACCCATGTGCCGCCACACATGACATGGCGCACCAGCGGCGTATTGCCCGCGAACAGGAAACTGTCGATCACCGACTGCGTATCGCGTGCCGCCAGCAGCGGCGAGTTTTCGTCCAGCACCAGCAGATCGGCACGCGCGCCTTCGCGCAGTTCGCCGATGGGGAGCCCCGCCGCCTGCGCGCCGCCGCTCAGCGCCGCGCGCCACAGCGTTTCGCCCACGCTGGCGCCTGGCCGGCGGGCGCCGATATTGCGATGGCGCGAGGCCAGCCGCTGGCCGTATTCGAGCCAGCGCAGCTCTTCGACCGGCGAGATCGAGATATGCGAATCCGAGCCGATACCGAGCCGGCCGCCCGCGTCGAGATAATCCGCCAGCGGAAACAGGCCATCGCCGAGGTTGGCCTCGGTGGTCGGACACAGGCCGGCCACCGCGCCGCTGCCCGCCAGCCGCGTCGTTTCGGCGTCGGTCAGATGGGTGGCGTGGACCAGGCACCAGCGCTCGTCGACGGCCGCGTTGTCCAGCAGCCACTCGACCGGACGTGCGCCGCGCAGGGCAAGGCAGTCCTGCACTTCGCCGATCTGTTCGGCGACATGAATATGGATCGGACACTGCCGAGCTAATTTATTCGCCAGCACCTCATGCATCGCCTCGGCCGGCACGGCGCGCAGCGAGTGCAGCGCGATACCGACACGCAGCTGTTCGTTTTCATAGGACTGCAGCGATTGCAGCAGACGCAGGTAGTTGTCGACGCTGTTGCCGAAGCGGCACTGCCGCGGCGCCAGCGCGCGGCCGTCGAACCCGCCGCTGATGTAGAGCACCGGCAGCAGGGTCAATGCGATGCCCGCCTCGCGTGCCGCCTCGATCAACGCCAGCGACATCGCCTCGGGCTGCGCGTAGGGCGTGCCGTCGCTCTGATGATGCAGGTAATGGAATTCGCAGACCTGGGTGTAGCCGGCCTTGAGCATTTCCACATAGAGCTGGGCGGCAATCGCCTGCAGCGATTCGGGGCTGATCGCCGCCGCGAAGGCGTACATCACCTCGCGCCACGACCAGAAACTGTCGTCGATGCGGCTGCGGCGCTCGGCCAGGCCGGCCATGGCGCGCTGAAACGCGTGCGAATGCAGGTTGGGCATGCCGGGCAGCACCCATTTACCCAGCGGCTGCACGTTGGTGCTGCCGGCAGCCGCGATCAACCCGTCGGCATCGACGCCGAGGCTGGCATCGCTCTGCCAACCCTCGACGCCCCAGATGTGGCCGGCGCTGTCATTGCCCATAAGTGCGTGATCGCTCACCGCGTTTACTCCATAGATAGAACCCGATGTAAAACCGAGCCGAAGCCGATCGGCCATGCGGACGATGCAAGCCGTTGAGGCAAAAGTGTAACCGGCGCGGTCGCCTTCACTTCACTTTCGCTGCGGCATAATCGCCAAATGGCCAAGAAAACTAGCGAACTCAACCCCAAACTCCTGCTTCGTCTGGCAACGCCGCAAGACGTTCCACAGCTCGTTGACCTCACGGCGCGCATCTACACCGCCGAGTGGGGCCACTCGGCCGAAATGCTGCGCTCACAGCAGACCCACTTTGCCGAAGGCCAGTTCGTCGTGGAATACGAGGGCAACGTGGTCGGCTATTGCGCCACGTTTCGTATCGACGAAGCGACCGCGCTGGCACCGCATACCTGGATGCAGATCACCGGCGGCGGCATGGGCTCGCGCCACAAGCCCGACGGCAACTGGCTGTACGGCATGGAAGTGGTGGTGCATCCGGATTTTCGCGGCATGCGCATCGGCCAGCGGCTGTACCAGGCGCGCAAGCGTCTGTGCATGGATCTGAAACTGCGCGGCATCGTGTTCGGCGGCCGCATCCCAGGCCTTGCCAAGGCCATGCCGCGCTACGGCAGCGCCGAGGCCTACGTGCAGGCCGTAGTGGAAGGCAAGCGGCGTGATCTGACGCTGAGCTTTCAGCTGTCCAACGACTTTGAGGCGATCGGCGTGCTGCGCGCGTACGCGCCGTCGGACTACGACTCACTCGGCTACGCCGTGCACATGGTCTGGCGCAATCCGCAGCTGCTCGATCATCCGGACATGCCGTCGATCCCCTCGACCCAGCACATGCCCGACTCGGTACGCGTGGCGTCTGTGCAGTACCAGCAGCGCAAGATCGCCTCGTTCGAGGAGTTCGCCACCCAGGTGGAATATTTCACCGACATCGCGGCGGACTACAACGCCGATTTCGTGACCTTCCCCGAGCTGATCACGCTGCAGCTGCTGTCGATCGAAAACACCGAGCTGTCGCCGGTGGAATCGATCCGCAAGCTCAGCCAGTACACGCCACAGGTCAAGGAGCTGTTCGGCCGTCTGGCCGTCCACTACAACATCAACATCATCGCCGGCACGCATCCCACCGAACAGGCCAACGGCGACATCCACAACGTCTGCTATGTCTGCCTGCGCGACGGTTCGATCCACGAGCGCGAGAAGCTGCATCCGACCCCAAGCGAGCGCACCGTCTGGAGCATCACCGGCGGCGACACGGCGGCGACGGTGCAGACGGACTGCGGCCCGATCGGCGTGATGATCTGCTACGACTCGGAGTTCCCGGAAGTGGCGCGCCACCTCACCGACCAGGGCGCGCTGATCCTGTTCGTGCCGTTCTGCACCGACGTGCGCGAGGGCTACCTGCGCGTGCGCTACTGCTCGCAGGCGCGGGCGATCGAAAACCAGTGCTATGTCGTGCTGTCGGGCAATGTCGGCAACCTGCCCGGCGTGAACAACTTCGATATTCAGTACGGCCAGAGCTGCATCCTCACACCCAGCGATTTTCCGTTCGCGCGCGACGGCATCGCCGCCGACTCCACGCCGAACATCGAGACGGTGCTGTTCGCGGACCTGCGGCTGGAAAGCCTGGCGCGCGCGCGCAACGCCGGTGCGGTGCAGAACCTGAAAGATCGTCGTTTCGATCTGTATGAGATGCGCTGGCACACCAAACCGCTAAGCTGAAGCGACGCGCGCCTTGCGGCAGACCCCCGTTGCTGACTGGACCCGTCATCCCGGCCTTCGCCGGGATGACGAACTCATCGGCATGACGAACCCATACCGCTTTTGTGTGACTACCGCAGGCCTACCCTCGCCAGGTCTGCGATAATCAACGGATGACCGACGCTACCCCTCCCCGCTCCAATCCAGCTGACCGGGACGGAGCCGGTCAGGTGCCTCCGGTCACCCGCTCATCCAATCCGCGCCTGCAGGCCGTGCTGGGACACGAGTTTTTCGCGCCCCAGCAGTGGAAACGCCGCATCGCCCTGTGGGCCGGCGCGCTGCTGGTGGCGTTGGCGGCGATCGTGTTCGCCAAGGCGAGCGACTGGTCGTATCACCTGTTTCAGCGCATTCTCACGCACGGCATCTGGATTCCGCTGATCATCACGCCGGCGGTCTTCGCGCTGCTGGCCTGGGTCACCGAGGGCAAGCTGCGCGCCACGCGCGGCAGCGGCATTCCGCAGGTGATCGCCACGCTGCATATCGAGGACGAGGGTTTTCGCCAGCGCATGCTTGCTCTGCCGATTGCGGCGGGCAAGATGATCCTCACCCTGCTTGCCCTGGCTGTCGGCGCGTCGATCGGCCGCGAAGGCCCGACGGTGCATGTGGGCGCGGGCATTTTCTATTCGCTGGGCAAGCGCTTCGGCTTCGACGATCCCAAGGCCGCCTCGCGCTTCATTCTCGCCGGCGGTGCGGCGGGCATTGCGGCCGCCTTCAACACGCCGCTGGCCGGCGTGGTGTTTGCGATCGAGGAACTGGCCGGCACGTTCGAGCACCGCTTCAGCGGCCTGCTGCTGACCGCCGTGATCGTCGGCGGCGTCGTGTCCTTGGGCATCATGGGCAACTACGCCTACTTCGGCCGGGTGGAAACCCTGCTGCCGCTGGGCCACGCGTGGCTGGCCGTGCTCTGGTGCGGCGTGATCTGCGGCCTGCTCGGCGGCCTGTTCGCGCGCCTGATTCTGCTCAGCCGCAACGGTCCGTTGGCTTATATCGGCCGGCTGCGCGCCCGCGGGCCGGTGCTGTTTGCCGGCGGCTGCGGGCTGGCACTGGCCGTGCTCGGCGTACTCACGCACAACTCGGTGTACGGCACCGGCTACGACCAGGCACGCGCCTTCGTGCAGGAGGCCGCGGTCACGCCGGGCCAATCGTTCGGCATTGCCAAGCTGCTGGCCAACGTGGTGTCGTATTGGGCCGGCATTCCCGGCGGCATCTTTTCGCCGGCGCTGGCCGTAGGCGCCGGCATCGGCCACAACATTGCGACATTCCTGCCTAGCGTGCCCGCCGCGTCGGTCGTGCTGCTGGGCATGAGCGCGTATCTGTCCGGCGTCACCGGCGCGCCGCTGACCTCCGCGGTGATCGCGATGGAGCTGACCGACAACCAGGACATGGTCATTCCGATCATGGCCTCGTGCCTGCTCGCCCGCGCGGCCGCCTCGCTGTTCTGCCCCACGCCGGTATACAAGGATTTCGCCGAGCGCATGGTGCAGGATTTCGAGAAGCAGCAGGCCGCTCAAGCCGAGACCACGGAGAAAGCTCGTCTCGAGGCCGAGGCAATGCAGCATGTCGGCAACACCACGGCGTTCGACGAACCGGCCGGACCCGTTGTCGATGAAGCCGACGCGGATGAAGGCCATTCGGATGAACTCGACGAGCTCGATGCGGAAGCACCGACCGAAAAGCATGGCCTCGATGAAGAACCGCCAAGCTCACCGCCCAAAAACCACTAACGTCGTGATGGAATCCGTCGACGCATGAGCACGCCGCGCTGGGATCGATTGCTGATGAACGCCACGCTGGCAAGCTTTGCCGGCGACGTTCCCTATGGCCTGATCGAGCGTGGCGCTATCGCACTCCACCACGGCCGCATCGCCTGGATCGGGCGCGTGGACGCACTGCCGGATGCGCCGAACGCGCTGGCCTCCAGCGTGGAATCGGTCGATGGCGCCCTGATCACGCCGGGGTTGATCGACTGCCACACGCATCTGGTGTTTGCCGGCGACCGCGCCCATGAATTCGACCTGCGCCTCAATGGCGCCAGCTACGAGGAGATCGCCCGCGCCGGCGGCGGCATCGTCTCCAGCGTCGGCGCCACGCGCAGCGCGTCCGAAGACCAGCTGTATGCGCAATCGCTGCCGCGCGCACAGGCGCTGCTCGCCGACGGCGTGACCACGCTGGAAATCAAATCGGGCTATGGCCTGAATCTGGAAAGCGAGCGCCGCATGCTGCGCGTGGCGCGCCGACTCGGCCGCGAACTCGGCATCACCGTGCGCACCAGTTTCCTCGGCCTGCATGCGTTGCCGCCCGAGTACACGGATCGTCGCGACGACTATGTCACCCTCGTCTGCGAGGAGATCCTGCCGGCGCTGGCGGCGGAAAAACTGGTCGATGCGGTCGACGCCTTCTGCGAGACCATCGGCTTCAGCCACGCGGAAACGCGCCGGCTGTTCGAGCGCGCCAAGGCACTGGGCCTGCCGGTGAAACTGCATGCCGAACAGCTGTCCGATATGGATGGCGCCGCGCTGGTCGCCGAATACGGCGGCCTGTCGGCCGATCATCTGGAACATCTCAGCGAGTCCGGCATCCGCGCGATGGCGGCGGCCGGCACGGTCGCCGTGCTATTGCCCGGCGCGTTCTATGCGCTGCGCGAAACCAAGCTGCCGCCGATCGAGCTGCTGCGTAAACACAGCGTGCCGATGGCGATCGCCACGGACTGCAACCCCGGCACCTCGCCCCTGCTGTCGCTGCGCCTGGCTGCCGGCATGGGCTGCACCCTATTCCGACTGACGCCGGAGGAAGCGCTGCGCGGCGTCACCGTCAACGCGGCGCGCGCGTTGGGCCTCGCCGATCGCGGCACGCTGGCCGTCGGTCAGCGCGCCGACCTCGTCGTGTGGAACGCTCGCCAGCCGGCCGAACTCTGCTACTGGATCGGCGGCGATCTGGTACGACAGGTATGGCTCGCCGGTGAGGCCGTGTCTACCGCCGGCTGACTACCGCGCAAGCTTGCATAAGCATCGCGCCCTTCAATCTACGACAAGCGGCGGCGACCGCCCTGTACGCGAACGATGCGCTCGACCAGCGCCGCATAAAATGTCTCCGGGAGGTCGGCACGCACCGGCACGCGCCACCATTGCGGCTGGGCGAAGCCGCGGCATTTGACGGCGTCCTTGTCGGTCATCAGCACCGGCAGATCGTTCGCAAAGTCCATATCCGCCGGGACAAAACGGTGGTGGTCGGCAAACGCATGCTCGATCACGTCGATGCCGACGCTGCGCAAGCTGTCGAAGAATCGCCGCGGGTTGCCGATCGCCGCCACCGCGTGCACGCGCTGCCCTGCGAAGGTTTGAAGCGATTCACGTCGATCGCCGGCCAGCGACACGACCTGCCCACCCTCGAGCCGCATCGGGTATTCGCCGTCGGCCGCGCTGCCGCCGTTGCAGACGCGAAGATCCACGCGCTGCAGTCGACTCATCGGTTCGCGCAAGGGACCGGCCGGCAACAGCCGTCGATTGCCGAAACGACGCACGCCGTCGATGACGCAGATTTCCACGTCGCGCGCCAGGCGATAGTGCTGCAGGCCGTCATCGGCGACGACGAGATCGCACCCCGCATCGAGCAGCCGCTGCGCCGCTGCGGGGCGGTCGCGGCCCACCGCTACCGGTACGCCGCTGGCATGGATCAGGCAAGGTTCGTCGCCCACCAAGGACGGATCAGGCGCTTCGCCGAGCAACATCGGCTCACGCTGCGTTCCGCCGTAGCCGCGGCTGACCACGCCCGGCCGAAAGCCCTGCTTGCGCAGCTCGTCCACCACGGCGATAGTCAACGGCGTCTTGCCGGTGCCGCCGATGCTGAGGTTGCCGATCACGATAACCGGCACCGGCAAGGCGATGCTGCGCAGCACGCCGGCTCGATAGAGCGCATGGCGCAGGCGCATGACGGCACCATAGAAAATCGACAGCGGGCCCGTCCACCACGGTGCGCGACCGCTGCCGTACCAGGCTGATTCGAGCGTATCGATCAGCGCCATGACGAGCCTCAGATGCCCAAGGGCTGGTCGACCGGTTCACCGGCCGAATCGGTCGCTTGATCGTGGAACTGCATGCGATGCAGCGCCGCGTAATGGCCGCCCAGGGCGATCAGCTCCGCGTGGGTACCGCGCTCGACGATGCGGCCCTGATCCATCACCGCGATCTGATCGGCGTGCTCGATGGTCGACAGGCGATGGGCGATCACGACGGTGGTGCGGTCCTTCATCAGCCGCTGCAGCGCCTGCTGGATCAGCCGCTCGGATTCGGTATCGAGCGCACTGGTGGCTTCGTCCAGCACCAGGATCGGCGCGTTCTTGAGAATGGCGCGCGCGATCGCGATGCGCTGACGCTGGCCGCCGGAGAGCATGTTGCCGCTCTGCCCGATCTGCGTCTGCAGGCCCTGCGGCAGGCGCGAAATGAATTCCATCGCATTGGCCGCCTCGGCCGCGGCAACGATATCGAACTCGCTGGCGCCGGCCAGTTCGCCGTAGGCGATGTTGTTCGCGATCGTGTCATCGAACAGCATCACGCTCTGACCCACCCATGCAATTTGTTTACGCAACGATGTGAGCGTGTAGTTCTCGTAATTCGCGTCGTCCAGCACGATACGTCCCGTCGTCGGCTCATAGAACCGCGGCAGCAGACTGACCAAGCTACTCTTGCCGCTGCCCGAACGGCCGACCAGGGCCGTTACGGTGCCTGCCGCACAGTGCAGATCAACGCCGCGCAGCGCGTGCCAGCCATTGCGCGGATACACCAGCCCCACGTTGTCGAAACGAAGATCGCCACGCGTCCGCTGAAGTTCGATCGTGCCACGATCGATTTCCGGCGGCAGGTCGATCACTTCGAAAATATCTTCGGCGGCCGAAATACCGCGTTGAATATTCGACTGCACCGAGGTCAGACGCTTGAGGGATGCCAGCATGGCGCCCATGGCGGTGAGTACGGTAAAGAACGTACCCGGTGAGATCTGGTTGATCACCTGCGGACGCGTACCGAGAAATACCAGCACCGCCAGCGCCGTCGACGCGACGATCTGCACGGTCGAGCTGGATGCCGCATTCGTCGCGGTGATTTTCAGATTGAGCCGGCGGGTGTTTCTGGTGACCTGTTCGAAACGGCTGGCCTCACGCGCCTGACCTCCGTAGATGCGCACTTCACGATGCGCGCCAACCGATTCCTCCACCGTACCGGTCACCGAGCCCATGCTGCCCTGGATGCGGCGGCTGATCTGTCGATAGCGGCGACTGACCACCGTGGCGACGAGCGCGATCGCCGGCACCATGATCAGCAGAGACAGCGTCAGATACGCGCTGTTGTAAAGCATCACGGAGAGCATCGCGGCGACGGTGAAACCGTCGGTGATGGCCACCTTGGCGGCATCGGTGGATGCCGACGCCACCTGCTCGCTGGTGTAGGTGACGCGCGATACCTGCTGGCCCGAGGGTTCGTTGCCGAAATACGGCGCAGGCAGTCGGAGATAGGCTGCAAATACGTCCCGCTGCATGGCCTGCACCACGTGCCGGCCGATATACGACACGCCATAGTCGCTGGCGAACGTACCGAGCGCGCGCACGTAAAAAATCGCGATGATCCAGATCGGCATCCAGAAGATCCAGTAGGCATCTTTCTGCGCGAACAGCTTGTCGATCATGTTTTTCAGCAACTGGTTGAACAGCGCCAGGCCGCCGCCGTCCAGCAGCATGCCGACGATAGCCACCAATGCGATGGGCCAGTAGCGCGCGGAGTATCCGAGCAGTCGTCGATAGACCTGCCGACTATGGGCGTTCCAGATGCCGCCCTTGCGTTGGCTCACTGCGCGTCGTCCAGTTGCGTCGGCGTCGTAGCGATCGACAGTCGGGTAAAACCCAGCTGGCCCAGCGCATCCATCGCGGTGACCACGTTCTGATGTGCCGTCATGCCATCGGCGCGAATGGTGACCTGGCGATCGCGGTCGGTGCCGGCGATGCGCGCGATGGTCTGCTTCAGCGGTTCGATGCCTTCGCCCATCACTTCGTCGCTGCCGACATAGAACTTGCCGTCGCGATCGACCACGATGGTGAGCGCGGGCGCGCTGGTGTCGTGATCCTGCGAGCTGGCCTTGGGCAGCGTCACCTGCAGATGCGTGTGCTGCACGAAGGTGCTGGTGAGCACAAAGAACATCAGCAGGGTCAGCAGCACGTCGATCAACGGAATCACGTTGATCTCGAAATCGTCCTGGCGGCGGTCGTTACCGATACGCATGCGTGCGCGCTCAGCCGGCGCTCGGCGCGGCGGGCGCCGGGCTGCGGCGCGCGCGGGGCGCGGGCGTGGCCGTAAGCGTCAGATCGTCGAGCAGCGCGGTGGCCTGTTTTTCCATCTGCACGCAGTAACCCGCCACGCGCGAACGGAAGTAACGATGCAACACATAGGCGGGAATCGCCACGGTGAGGCCCGACGCCGTGCAGATCAGCGCTTCGCCGATGCCACCGGCCATCTTGGCCGGATCGCCGATGCCGCCGGCCATCACTTCCATGAACATGCGGATCAGGCCGATCACCGTGCCGAACAGGCCCAGCAGCGGACCGATCAGCGCGATGGTGCCCAGCGTGTTGAGGTAGCGCTCCATCCGATGCACCACGTGCCGGCCGGTGTCCTCGATGCGCTCCTTGATCAGTTCGCGCGGGCGATTGCGCACCGCCAAGGCGCCGGCCAGCAGCTCGCCCAGCGGCGAACCGGCGGCCAGCGCGTCGATATGCGCCGGATCGAGCTGACCCGAACGCGCCCATTCGCGCACCTCGTCGCCGAGGCCGACCGGCAGCACCGCGCTGCGGCGCAGGGTCCAGCAGCGCTCCAGCACGATCGCCAGGGCAATCGCCGAACAGATCAGGATGGGCACCATCGCCCAGCCGCCAGCCATCAGGATTTCCAGCACGTCTCGACCCCGTCGCAGCAACGATTTGATGAGCGCGCATGATAGCAGTGTCGCCCGCAGCGACTGCGGCGTGCTCGGCATCCTGCGAACCGCGCCCTGCTCGACCGCACGTTTCGACAGGCTTTGGCTCACTGCCTATTCGCGCCAATAGCGCGTTTCGCGAAATCGCCAACCCTGCCGCCGCTGCGCCGGGCCGTTCGCCGGAAAATCCAGCGGTATCGCGCCCTGCTCGGCCGTATTGAAGACCGGTATGCTCGCCGCCGCATAGCGCGCCAGCGTGTTCGGCCGGGGATGGCCGAAGCGATTGCGCCAGCCCGCCGAAACAACCGCCAAGGTCGGCTGGATGCCAGCGATGAAACGTTCGCTGGACGAACCGCTGCTGCCGTGATGGGGCACCAGCATCACCGGCGGCACGCCCCGATCCATCGCGGCAAGCACCTGCGGCTCTTCCTTGACGCTGATGTCGCCGGTCAGCAGCAGCCGCCCGCCGCGGCCTTCGACCAGCAGCACGCAGGATCGATCGTTGTTCTTCGCCGACTTTTTAGCGTTGCCCGCGCTGGTGCCAGCTTGGTCGAAGGCTGGATTCAACACGCGAAAACGCACGTCGTCCCATTGCCACGACTGCCCGGCCGCACACTGCTGCATGGGCAGCATCATGCGCTCCGGCTCGCCTGCGTAGCGTGGCGCGTCGGGAAAGGCGTCGGCGACGGACTGCGCACCGCCGGCGTGATCGTTGTCGCCATGGCTGATCATCAGCATGTCCAGCCGGTTCATGCCCAGCGCGTGCATCGATGGCAGCACCGTCGACTCGCCCAGATCGAACCCCGACGGATAACGTGCGCCGGTGTCGTACACCAGCACGTGCCCGCGTGTGCGCAGCACCACCGACAGGCCCTGCCCCACGTCGAGCACCCAGGCCTGGAACGCGCCTTCGCGCGGCGGTTCACGTGGCGGCAGCAGGAGCGGTAGAAACAGCAGCGCGCCAAGCCAGCGCATCGGCACGCCACGCGGCAGGAACAGCCACAGCGCGCCCACCAAGGCCAGCAGCATCGCCCACGGTTGAACGGTCGGCAGATACCAGTGCGCGCCCGGCCAGTTCGCCATCGTTTCCAATAGCCACCACTGTGCGTGCGCCAGCTTCGCGGCAAGCCACAGCACGGGCGCGGCCAGCGGCGGACAAATCGCCATCGCCAGTACGCCGACCAGTGCGCACGGCACGATGACGAAGCTGATCACCGGCACCGCCAGCAGGTTGGACAACGCGCCCACCAGCGACGCCTCGCCGAAAAACCACAGGCTGAGCGGCAGCAGCGACACCGTCATCACCATCTGCCCGGCCGACAGCTCGTGCGCAAACGCACGCAGACCCCGGCCGCGCGCCTGCAGGCACAGCATCAGAAACGACACGCCGACGAAGGACAGCCAGAATCCCGGTGCCAGCACGCA
Organism: Rhodanobacter sp. ANJX3; assembly: GCF_014200755.1. Lineage (GTDB taxonomy): Bacteria > Pseudomonadota > Gammaproteobacteria > Xanthomonadales > Rhodanobacteraceae > Rhodanobacter. The sequence continues at coordinate 994,052 of NZ_JACHCM010000001.1, forward strand.
GAGCGGATCGACCAGCAGCATCGCGATCATTGCCAGCGCCAGCGACTGCGCACCGCTGCCGCCGCGACGGCTGCAGCGCGCCAGTGCCACGACGGCAATCATCAGCAGCGTGCGCACCGTGGGCAAACCAAAACCCGCCAGCGCGCTGTAAACGCCGGCCACCAGCAGCGCCGCGCCGGCCTGCGCCTGCGGCCGCGGCAGTCGGCATCCCAGGCGCGGCCAGATCGCATACGCCAGCAGCGCCAGCCACACGCCAAACACCGCGGCCACGCCGACGTGGAAACCGGAAATGGCGATGAGATGCGACACGCCGTTGGCACGCGCGACGTCCCAGTCGCGTTGCGCCAGCCCGCGCGTGTCGCCGACCGAAAACGCCTGTAGGAGGGCCGCGTCGTGCGGATCGCCGACGCGTTGGGCAATGCCGCGCGAAATCGCATTGCGCACGCCGTCGATGCAGAGCGACGGGTCGCCCACCGGCGCGTTCTGCGGATCGTCCCGCACATAGCCGGTGGCCACTACGCCGCGCTCCAGCGACGAGCGTTCGCTATCGGCGCCGCCGGGATTGAGCAGACCGCGCGGGCGCTTGAGCCGTAGCAACAGATGCCAGCGCGAACACGGCTCGATCGACGGCGCGCCGTTGTACCAGGAGACGTTGAGGTGCCCATGCAATGCGATGGGCTTGCCATCCAGCGTCGCGCGCTCGACGTGCAAAACGAATGACGTCGCATCGCTGCGTGCCTGCGGCAACTCGGCGATGCGGCCGACGACAGAGAAGTCCTGACCCTCCAGCGCGCGCGGCAAGCGCGCGTCCATACCGGCCGCACCACGCCAAGCGGCCCAGACGACACCCAGCAGCACACAGGACAGCCAGCGCCAGCGTGGATATCGCCCACCGAGCAGCAGGGCAGCGAACACCATCGCCACAAGCCATCCATTCGGTGGCAGACGCGGCAGCCACTGAACGAACAGCACGCCACCCAGCAGCATCAGCGCTGCGATAACCGCCGTCGGCATTGTCGTGCTTCGCGCCACGCGGCTTGCTCCGCATCGTCCGTGATGGCGACGAGCCTAACGCGGCAAGCCGCGGCCGGAGGACGAAATGCGTGTAGGCGATGGCCGCGCGGGCTCACGACGACCCGCTCGGCTCGATGGCGTCAGGCGCGAACGTTTTCCTGCAGCACGCCGTTGTGCAGGGTCAGCGTGCGGTCCATCCGCGCGGCCAAGCGGCTGTCGTGCGTAACCAGCACGAAGCTGGTGCCGATCTCGCGATTGAGCTCGAGCATCAGCGCATAGACCTGGGCGGCATTGGTCTCGTCGAGATTGCCGGTCGGCTCGTCGCCCAGCACGCACGCCGGGCGGGTGACCAGCGCGCGCGCGACCGCACAACGCTGCCGCTCGCCGCCGGACATCTCCGACGGTTTGTGATGCGCGCGTGCGCCCAGACCGACGCGCTCCAGCAGCGCGGAGGCCTGCTTCTGCGCTTCGCCGATCGCGGTGCCGCGAATCAGCAGCGGCATACAGATGTTTTCCAGCGCAGTGAACTCCGGCAGCAGATGGTGGAACTGATAGATGAAACCGAGCGAGCGATTGCGCACCCGGCCGCGCTCGGCGTCGGAGAGTTTCGACAGCACGCGGCCGTCCACCTCCACTTCGCCCGCGGTCAGCGTGTCGAGACCGCCGATGATGTGCAGCAACGTGCTCTTGCCCGACCCGGAGGCGCCGACGATCGACATCGTCTCGCCACGCTTCAGGGTAAAGCTGACGTCGCTCAGCACGTCGGTGCGCAGGCCGCCTTCGTCATAGGTCTTGGCGACGTGGCTGGCGCGCAGCACAAAGTCGCTGTTCGTGGTGGTCGATGAAGCGTTCATGGCGGTCTTATTCATAGCGCAGCGCCTGGGCCGGCTGCGTGCGGGAGGCGCGCCAGGCCGGATACAGCGTGGCCAGCAGCGAAAAGGCAAACGTCAGCAAGGTGACCCACATCACGTCGTGCCAGTCCAGCCGGCTGGGCACCTCGCTGATGTAGTAAACGTCGGGCGAGAGAAACGTCACGTTGAAGGTGTGCTCGATCCACTTGATGATGCCGGGCAGCTTCCACGACAGCAGCGACCCCAGGCCCACCCCGAAAGCGATACCGACCACACCGACCAGCACGCCCTGCACCATGAACATGCCCATGATGCTGCGCGGCGTGGCGCCCAGCGTGCGCAGGATCGCGATGTCGGCCTGCTTGTCGGTGACCAGCATCATCAGCATCGAGATCAGGTTGATGACCGCCACCAGGATGATCAGCGAGAGGATCACGAACATCACCATCTTTTCCATCGACAGCGCGGCGAAGAGATTGGCGTTGGTGTCTTTCCAGGTCTGCACGCGATAGACCTGTCCCAAGGTGTCGGCCAGTTCGCGAGCGACAGGGCCGGCGTTGAACAGGTCGTCGAGCTTGAGGCGAATGCCGCTGGGGCCGTCGAGGCTGTTCAATTTTTCTGCGTCGCCGATATTGACCAGCGCGAGGCCCGAGTCGAACTGCTCCATACCCATCTCGAACACGCCGACCACGTGGAAACTTCGAAACCGCGGCACGCTGCCCATCGGCGTCGCCCGCAGCTCCTGCACCGCCACAGTAACGCGATCGCCCACAGTGACGCCCAGCGACAACGCCAGCTCCTTGCCAAGGACGATGTTCCAGCTATCCGGCGTCAGCTCGGCGAGCGAGCCTTGCACCATGTGCTGGCCGATATCGACCACCTTGGACTCCTGCGCCGGATCGATGCCGCGCAGAATGGCGCCGCTCGAATGCTGCGCGCTCAGATAGGCCTCGGTTTCCACATACGGCGCCGCGCCCAGCACGTGCGGATTGGCCTCGGCCGTTTTCAGCGCACGCGGCCAGTCCTGCACGCTTTCGTTGATGCCGGAAATGGTCGCGTGCGATACCGCGCCCAGGATGCGGTCGCGCATCTGGAAATCGAAGCCGTTCATCACCGACATCACGGTAATCAGCGCAATCACGCTGATCGCAATGCAGACGATCGACACCGTCGAGATAAACGAAATGAACTGGTTGCGCCGCTTGGCGCGGGTATAACGCAGGCCGATAAAGAGTTCGAGCGGTCGGAACATGGCAACCTGATCTGTGGAGCCGAGAGGGTAAAGCCGATCAACCGGCCATCGAAGCAGCATCACGGTAACCCATAGACCGCGCCGACGCGGCAGAGTGCCCGAAGCGGCCGGGACCAGCAAGTCGGTCGGTCACCGGCATGAACGTCAAGCGCGCGCCGACGATGCCTCCGGCTGCAGGGTCGCCAGCCGCATGCGCAACCGGCGACGAATGTCGGCGTCGCTATTGTCCGGCGCCAGCAGCAGGCTATGCGTACCGTGCTGCGCCGTTTTCAGCCGCAGCAGCACCAGCGCCCCAAGCACGCGGAAAGACCCCAGCGTGGCCGGAAGATCGTCATGCGAGGTCATATGCAGCGTCCAGCTGTCGTCGGCACCCCAGCCAGCGGCCGATACGGACGACTGCGTAATCGGTCGAATCGTTCGCACAGCGGCCACCAGCACCACCGGCGACAGAAGAATTTTCATCCACCATGTCAGCGCACTGAGCAACAGCGCGAGCACGGCAAGCCCGGCAACCACCGTCAGCACCCGCCGATACCCGGGCGAAGGCCGGTATTCAAAGCCGATGGCGGGTGCGGATGTCATCGATGATGACCTGCCAGTCCTGGCGCTCCGGCCGCGCGTGGCCCATCACCCAGTCCCACAGATCGGGGTCCTGCGCATCGAGCAGTTCGTCGAAGGCCTGCTGCTGGGCGGCGTCGGCCGTGGCGAAACGCTCGTCCAGCCAGCCGCCGAACAGCGCATCGAGTTCACGCGTGCCGCGTCGGGTGCGCCAGCGCAGCCGGTTGAGTCGGGCCTGCTGCGGTATTGCGGTGGTTTCGTCCATCGCGGCAGTGTAGCGGCCGCCGCCCTCGCCAAACAGCACAGGCCGCACGAGGCGGCCTGTTCCGACAACGCGTGAGGCGATTGGCCGTCAGGCCGAGCGACGCTCGACCATCAGCTTCTTGATTTCCGCGATCGCCTTGGCCGGGTTCAGGCCCTTCGGGCAGGTGCGCGTGCAGTTCATGATGGTGTGGCAGCGGTAGAGCTTGAACGGGTCTTCCAGATCGTCCAGACGCTCGCCGGTGACTTCGTCGCGGCTGTCGACGATCCAGCGGTAGGCCTGCAGCAGGATCGCCGGGCCGAGGTATTTGTCGCCGTTCCACCAGTAGCTCGGACAGCTGGTCGAGCAGCAGGCGCATAGGATGCACTCGTACAGGCCGTCGATCTTCTTGCGCTCTTCCGGCGACTGCAGCCGCTCGCGATCGGGCGCCGGGCTCTGCGTGCGCAGCCACGGCTTGATCGAGGCGAACTGCGCGTAGAAGTGCGACAGATCGGGCACGAGATCCTTCACCACCGGCATATGCGGCAGCGGATAGATCTTGACGTCGCCGGCGGCGCAGTCGGCCGAGGCCATGGTGCAGGCCAGCGTGTTGGTGCCGTCGATGTTCATCGCGCACGAGCCGCAGATACCTTCGCGGCAGGAACGGCGCAGGGTCAGCGTGGGATCGATCTCGTTCTTGATCTTCAGCAGCGCGTCCAGAACCATCGGGCCGCACGATTCCATGTCGACTTCGTAACTGTCGATGCGCGGATTTTCGCCGTCGTCCGGCGACCAGCGATAGACGCGGAACGTGCGCGGCTTTTTCGCGTTCTTCGCCGGAAAATGCTTGCCGGGCTTGATCTTGGAATTTTTGGGTAGCGTGAACTCGGCCACGATTGCCTCACTTGGTTTTTGCGTTCGTCCTTGAACGCGAAGAGCAAAAAGCGGTCGTCCTTGGCCGCACTGTTCAATGATTTTTGCATTCGTCCTTGAACGCGAAGAGCAAAAAGCGGCCATCCTTGGCCGCACTCTTCAATGCTTCAATACACGCGCTTCTTCGGTGGCACGACCTCGACCTCGTCGGTCATGGTGTACATGTGCACCGGGCGATAGTCGAAGCGGGTCTTGCCCGCGTCGTCCACCCAGACCAGCGTGTGCTTCTGCCACTCGTGATCGTCGCGGTCGGGGAAATCCTCGCGCGCATGCGCGCCGCGACTTTCCGGTCGCTGCAGGGCCGAATGCATGGTGGCCACCGACTGCGCCAGCAGGTTGGACAGCTCCAGCGTCTCGATCAGGTCGGAGTTGAAGACCATCGAGCGGTCGCTGACGCCGACATCGCTGAAAGAGTCGTAGACTTCGGAGATCTTCTGGCTGCCTTCGCTGAGCGTCTCGCCGGTGCGGAACACCGCCGCGTCTTTCTGCATGGTCGCCTGCATGGCCGCGCGGATCTTTGCCGTCGGCGTGCTGCCCTTGGCATGGCGCAGGTTGTCGAAGCGGGTGAGCGCCTTGTCCAGCACGCTGGCCGGCAAATCCTTGTGGGCAGCGCCCGGCTTGATGATCTCGGCGCACTTGTGCGCGACCGCGCGGCCGAACACGACCAGATCGAGCAGCGAGTTGGAGCCCAGACGGTTGGCGCCGTGCACCGACACGCAGGCCGCCTCGCCGATGGCGAAAAGGCCCGGCACCACGGCGTCGTTGTCGTCGCCCTTCTTGGTCACGACTTCGCCGTGATAGTTGGTCGGGATGCCGCCCATGTTGTAGTGCACGGTCGGCAGCACCGGGATCGGCTCCTTGGTGACGTCGACACCGGCAAAGATGCGCGCGCTTTCCGAAATGCCCGGCAGACGCTCGTTGATCACTTCCGGTCCGAGATGCATCAGGTTCAGATGGATATGATCCTTGTCCTTGCCGACGCCGCGGCCTTCGCGGATTTCGATCGTCATGGCGCGGCTGACCACGTCGCGCGAGGCCAGGTCCTTGGCGTTGGGCGCATAGCGCTCCATGAAGCGCTCGCCCTCGGAGTTGGTGAGATAACCGCCCTCACCGCGCACGCCCTCGGTAATCAGGCAGCCCGCGCCGTAGATGCCGGTGGGATGGAACTGCACGAACTCCATGTCCTGCAGCGGCAGACCCGCGCGCAGCACCATGCCGCCACCGTCACCGGTGCAGGTATGCGCCGAGGTGGCGCTGAAGTAGGCGCGACCGTAGCCGCCGGTCGCCATCACCACGGCCTGGCCGCGGAAGAAGTGCAGCGTGCCCTCATTCATGTCGAGTGCCAGCACACCGCGGCAGACGCCCTCGTCGTCGAAAATGAGATCGATGGCGAAGTATTCGATAAAAAAGGTGGCGTCGTGCGCCAGCGCCTGCTGATACAGCGTGTGCAGAATCGCGTGACCGGTACGGTCGGCCGCGGCACAGGTGCGCTGCGCGGTGCCCTTGCCGTAATGCGTGGTCATGCCGCCGAAGGGGCGCTGATAGATCTTGCCCTCCTCGGTACGCGAGAACGGCACGCCGTAGTGTTCCAGCTCGATGATCGCGGGAATCGCCTCGCGGCACATGTACTCGATCGAGTCCTGGTCGCCGAGCCAGTCGGAGCCCTTGATCGTGTCGTAGAAGTGGAAGCGCCAGTCGTCCTCACCCATATTGCCGAGCGCGGCCGAGATGCCACCCTGCGCCGCCACCGTGTGCGAGCGTGTCGGAAACACCTTGGAGATGCAGGCCGCTTTCAGGCCTTTCTCGGCCAGGCCAAACGTGGCGCGCAGGCCGGCGCCGCCGGCGCCGACGACGATCACGTCATACTCATGCTGCTGGATCTTGTAGCTTTCCATCGAATCGTGGCTCCCGCGTCTCAGTGGGTCAGCGCAATGCGCAGCACGGCCAGCACGCTCGCAAGCGCGCCCAGGACCGCGAGAAACTTGATCAGCACCAGCGAAAGAACTTCCTTCCAGCGCGTGTGCACATAATCTTCAATGACGACCTGCAGGCCCAACACGGCGTGCCAGAACATGGTCACCAGCAGCACGATCAGCAGCAGCGCATTCCACGGCTTGGCGACCGTGGCCAACGCCGTGGCGTAGTCCGCATGCAACAGACCGAGCACCGTGATGACAAACCAGATCAGCAGCACGACCAGCGCTGCCGCCGTCACGCGCTGCGTCCACCAGTGACCGACGCCCGACTGGGACGAACCGAGGCCGCGAGCGACCTTCAACGGATTGCGTAAATCCTTGGCGGTCATACCGCACCTCCTGCCGTCAGCACATAAGCCCAAACCGCAGCCGTAAGTACGAGGCTCAGCACTACCGACAGCCAGCTCGAGCGAACGAACTGCGCAATCGCATAACCCGCGCCGGTGTCCTGCACCAGATGACGGATGCCGTTGCACAGATGATAGAAAAGCGCCCAGGTCCAGCCGACCAGCAGGATCTCGCCGACCGGATTGCCGATAATGTTCTTGAATTGATCGAAGCTCTCGCGACCGGCGGCCAGATGAAGCAGGCCTGCGACCACCAGCACGGTGCCCACCGCCAGCGCGATGCCTGTCGCGCGATGCAGGATGGAACTGACCATCTGCACTTGCCACTTGTAGATCTGAAGATGCGGAGAGAGCGGGCGTCGCGTATCTGCCATGGCGGCTATCCTAAAAATGGAATCGCTGATCCATGCCGACCTTGTCACTGCTGATTACGTGATTACGCAAGAACAGCGCCCTCACGTTCAATCAGAAGTCGATGCAGCGTCCGTTCTTTTCCCAGTCGCCGTAGCGCGTGGGGTCAAGAGCTGGCCGTGTCACCGGCGCTTCGTCCGGTACCGGTGTTTTGGTCACGATAGGCTGTTCCGCTGGGACGGAGGCAGGCTTTGACTCAGCTGGCGTAAAGGTGTCGGACATGATTGGGTTACCTCGCAAATCTTAATGCTTGCCGCACTGCCGCACAACTACGGGCCGCATCCTGCGTCAATTGCTACGTCCTGGCGCCACTCCCTTGTAGGCAAGAGCGCCTGCCCCAATCCAGAGCACAACCATGACGAAACTTTACCTCGCAGAAATCGTACTGATCGAAGGCCCCGACGCGATCGCGTTTGCGCAAGCCCAGTTCAGCAGCAACGTCACCGCGCTCGCCGTCGGGCGCTGGCAGTTCAGCGCATGGCTCGACCCACAAGGACGGGTCAAGGCATTTTTCCATCTCGCTCGCCTATCCGACGATGGGCTGCTGCTGCTGTTGCGCGGCGGTTACGCCGCCGAACTCGTCGAGGCGCTGAAGCGTTTCATCTTTCGTTCGAAACTCACGCTGACCGCGCTAGCGCCTCGAAGTCTTTCGGCAGGTTCCGCACTGCCGCTGCACGAGGCTTTGCAAAGCGATCGGGAAAATCTTCTGCTGGGTTGCGATACGCACAGTTTGCGAATCTCTACCGAGAGCATCGGCGACAACGCATGGCGTCTTGCACAACTGCGAAACGGTTGGCCGTGGTTGCCGCCGTCGCTATTGAATGAACTGGTGGGGCCTGCGCTGTCTCTGCATCGGCTGCATGCCGTCGAAATCGACAAGGGCTGTTACCCGGGTCAGGAAATCGTCGCTCGCCTGCACTATCGCGGCGGCAACAAAAAGCATCTTCATCGCATCGAGATCACGTCGCCGGAACATTCTGCAGCATGCATCGCCGGCGACATATTGCGTGTCGGTGCGAATGAAAAAATCTGGCTGCTCGATGTGATTCACCACGACGCAGGCGTAGAAGCACTCGCGGTGATGAACGACGGTGTCCTTCCCGCAGCCGTCGATGGAACCATCGAGTGTTCTGACGATCAAACCCGCGTTCGTGTTCTCGAAACGTGGAGCGCTTGAACATTTTTCGATGCCGCGATGTCTTGCGAACATCCAAAATTCAAGGTGAACGAAAACGCGTGAAAATCGATTTCACCTTTGCCGGCACTTGCCATCGGAGAAATCCGCCACTACGCTCCGCCAACTCTTGAAAAGCGACGCCAAGAAATAGCGGCATCGAAATCACGCGACGAACCGGAAGAATCCGAATCGGCGCGACCCGACACTGAACCGTCGGATGGCATAACGCATCGCATCAGCGATTGCAGAGAAGTTGCAGGAAGCGCAGCGAAGAACGCAGGCGCACCGTTGGCAACATTCACCCCGTCGGCATCGAAACGCCGAACGGACGCCACAATCCCGTGGCAAAGCGCTCAACCGCTTGTTCAGGTTGAAGCGATTGATCCAGATGGAACGGCCCGCCAGCCCGTCCATCGCAATGGCGCGTTGAAGCAGACAGTCCGCTTCGACGCGTACAGCACGTTGGAGGCAGAACGACCCATGAAGTTATCAATGCTGTTGTGGCTGACATCTCTCATGCCACAGCCGGTTGCGGATCAGGCCTGCCTGGCCACGACCGTGTATTTGGAAGCGCGCAGTGAACCCGTCAATGGACAATTGGCCGTTGCCGAAGTCGCCATGCGACGACGCGATCGAGGCAGTTGGGGCGGCACTATTTGCCAGGTTGTCAGCGCACCGCACCAATTCGCCATCACCACGACGCCCGGCTCTTTCGACGTTTCCAATCTCGACGCTTTTCACAAGGCCTGGCAGGTTGCAGGAAAGTCCATGCAAAACTGGCAGCTGCCGGTTGCGCAGCGAAAGATGCTGGTACCGCGAGCCGATCACTTTGCCACCGTGGCAGTCAATCCAGCCTGGTCGCGCAATCGTCACACGATCACCATCGGCGAACACGCTTTTTACGCCGTGAACTGATCGACAAAATTCAACCCATAAAAAAGCCCTCGAATGAGGGCTTTTTATTTGGACGTCTAGACGTCCATTCAATCAATATTTTTATTGCGGATAGACGTGACCGTCGCGAATCAAAACATACGCACCGGTAGGAACACGCGGATCTTCGCGCTGGGTCACGGTCGCGTACTGACCGTTATCCATGCGTACCACGATGCGCCAGGCCGTGCCGCCACCGCCGCCATCGCTGTTCTTGCCGATCTGGTTGCCGACAACGCCGCCACCGACCGCGCCCACGACGGTAGCCGCCGTGCGGCCGTCGCCCTTGCCGATAGTACTGCCCAGCACGCCGCCGGCCACCGCACCGATCACTGCGCCCAGCGTGCCACCGTTGCTGTTGCCACCGCCCTGCACGTAAACCTGATCCACCTGCTGGACGACGCCGCAGTTCTGGCAGCGCGTGGTGTATGTGGTGTATCCGGGACGCTGCTGGTAGCCGCCGTACTGGGGCGTCGCGCAACCGGCCAGCGCGGCACCTGCCGCCATGACCAGGGCCAGAGGAAGCTGGAAGGAGCGTGATTTCGTGGGAGTCGTTTTCATGGTTGTCTTCACGGTTGTTGAGTCGGATTAGCGAGCGTCGGAAACAGCGGTAATGCCCTGCTGAACCATGACGCGATCGCCCGGATCGTGATCCATGCGAACGGTTCGGGTGACACCGTTGTAGACATAGTGAACATCGTAAGCCACCACCTTGCTGCTGGCGTTATCGACGGTGTCGCACTGGCGCTGCACGGTCTGCGTCACCTGACCCTGCTGATGGGCCGCCTCGATGCGGTTGCCCGCGTAGCCACCGCCGACTGCGCCGGCCACCGTGGCAAGCGTGTTGCCACGACCGCCACCGACCATGTGACCGAGCAGGCCACCGGCCACGGCACCGATGGCGGTACCGGCGATGCGGTGCTCGTCGCGCGGCGGTGCGGTGTGCGTCACCACACGGTCATGGCAGACGCGCTGCGGATCGTTGATGGACTGACGCACCGGCTCCACGCTCACCACCTGCGCATACTGCGGGCCGTTGTCGGGTGCCGGCGCGGCGGCCACGTTGCTGCCGTTGGACATCGCCGCCGCATCACTGGAGGTATCGGCCGCCGCATTGCGATTGCAGGCTGACAGCCCCAACGCAAGCGCGGCGGTGATGGCGATATTGAGTGTGTTGATCATCAGCCTGTTCATTGCTATCTCCCATGTTTGTTTGAGTAAATGGTCTGAAGCCAGGTAACGCCGAAGCAATTACTTGCGCCACTATTGAACGGTTATACAACTGAATCGGGGCTAGACCGGTTTAACTACATAATTTTCACGCAAGCTTAGCTTTTTGCATTGCCTTTCAGGTCGCCGAAAAATCATGCTCGAACTTGCCGACAGCCATGTCCACCTCGATGCCGACGCCTTTGCCGATGACCGCGATGCGGTGGTCGCTCGTGCCCTGGATGCAGGCGTCGCCACGATGGTGCTGCCTGCCGTCGATGCCGCCAGTTGGCCCGGCATAAGAACTTTGGCGGCGGCCAGCCATCACATCTATCCGGCCTATGGCCTGCATCCGATGTATCTGGCGAATCACAGACCTGCCCACCTCGATGCGCTCGCCGACTGGCTAGCCCACGACGAGACGGTGGCGGTGGGCGAAATCGGACTAGATTTTCATGTGGAAGGTCTCGACCCCCAGCTGCAGCGCGACTATTTTTCCCGCCAGCTGAAGCTGGCCCAGCAGTTCGACCTGCCCGTGATCGTGCATGCCCGCGCCGCGCTGGAGGAAATCATCCAGACTCTGCGCCGCTGTCCCGGACTGCGCGGCGTCGTGCACAGCTTTTCCGGCAGCGAGCAACAGGCGCAACAGCTGTGGCAGATGGGTTTTCACCTCGGCATCGGTGGGCCGATAACTTACGACCGCGCGCAGCGCCTGCGCCGTATCGTGGCGTCCATGCCGCTTGAATTCCTGTTGCTGGAAAGCGATGCGCCCGATCAACCGGACGCCGCGCACCGCGGCCAGCGCAACGAACCCGCGCGCATCGTCGAGGTACTGCGAAGCGTTGCCGCCCTGCGCACCGAAGCCGAGTCGGTGATCGCCGCAGCCACCTGCGACAACACGCGCCGCCTTTTCGACCTCGATCGCGCAAAGCGCTAAGAGCCTGTTCAAAGCCCCTAGCTCGCGCTGTCTCTCCATGGCAGCCAAGTCCATGGCAGCCAAGTGATCGTGCGTGGCATTACGCTTGCCTGGCCGGCAAGTTAAACCGCGCTGCCGCCTGGCGGCCACGGCGAGGCAACCCGCGGGGCCGGGTCTGTTTGCCCTCTTTCGGCGCCATCACCCGGTCGTGGAATGACGTCCATTCTCTCGTTTTTCCTTGGCCCGCGCGCCAACCGCCCCCGGCGCGGGCCAAGCGGAGACGTTGAACAGGCTCCAGAAGATTCTCGACCGACCGGCGGCCAGACGCTTGCGCAGCGGCCGCCGGATTGTTACCTTTTACTTCACCGATGAAATATAAGCTGGTGAAATGGCATCCCTGAGCAAATGTATCGGCATGATGGATGAAGGCATCGAGCGAACGATTCGGCTCATTCCGCAGCTACCGGCGGTCGAAGCCAAACTCAGTCGACTGATGCTGATGGTCAGCGGCAGTTTGAACGAGGAGCTGGAATTCGAGCTCAAGCCGTACAAGCTCAACCACAGCGAGTTTCTGACACTGATGTTTCTCTATAGCCGCCCCGACAGCAGCTCGACCCCCGGCGAGCTGTGCGAGTTCACCAAACAGGGCGCGACCAACATGACGCGCATCGGCAATACGCTGGTCAAGCGCGGCCTGGTCACCCGCGGCGGCAGCGACGACGACCGGCGCCGGGTGGTCATTCGCATCACGGCGACCGGCAAACGGCTGGTGCTGAAAATCGTGCCGCCGCTGTTCCCTCGCCTCGATGCGATGTTCCAGGGCTTCAGCGACACCGACAAGAAAAACCTCAGCCGACTACTGCGCAAGCTGGCACACAACCTCGATCAGGCAACCGGGGATTCCGACACGCATATCGGGACCATGAAGGCGACGAAATGAACACTGCTCTGGCAAGGCTTGCGACGATGAAACGCTCTCTTATCCATGGCGCGGCAGCGATGTCGCTGGCGCTGCTGCTGGGTGCCTGCGCCGCACCGGCCAAGCTCAGCCATCCCGTACTGCGCGACGACGTGCCGCTGGCCGGCCTGCAGGCGCCCACGAAGGACGGCTGGCCCGATGCGCAGTGGTGGCACGTCTACGGCGATCCGCAGCTGGATCGGCTGATCGCCCTGGCCATAAAGAATTCACCCGATCTCGAGCAGGCGCGCAGTCGCCTGCTCAACGCCCAGCAGTCGGTGCGACTGGCCGCAGCGCAGGCCGGCCTCAATATCAACGGCAGCGCACAGTTCGAGCGCCAGCGCATCAGTAAGAACGGCATCGTCAGCCTGCTGCCGGCGAACTTCACCATCGACCCCTGGTACAACCAGGCCGACCTCGGCCTGCAGGCGCAGTACACCTTCGATTGGTGGGGCAAGAAGCGCGCCAGCATCGAGGCTGCGCTGGATCAGGCGCACGCCGCCGAAGCCCAGCGCAGCGCCGCCGCATTGACCATCCAGAACGCGGTGGCCGACACCTATTTCGGCTGGCAAGGCGACGAAGCGCGGCTGGATTTGTCCAATCAGCTGGTCGCCGCACAGAACCGGTTCCTGCATATCGCCGAACTGCGCGTCGCGCACGGCGTCGATCTGGAAGACACCGTACAGCAGGCCAAGGCCGACCTTGCTGCCGCACGAGAAATGAACGTCGCGCTGGCCGGTTCGGCCGCTATCCGCAAGGTGGCGCTGGCCGCCCTGCTCGGCATCGCGCCGGCCGATCTGCCGGCCTTGCAGGTCAAACCGCTGCCGGAAGTGGACAGCCGTGTTCCCGCCGATGCAAGGCTCGACCTGATCGCCCGGCGCCCGGATATCGCCGCGAGTCGCTGGCAGGTCGAGGCCGCCCTGAAGCAGACCGACGTGGCGCGCGCGCAGTTCTTTCCCGACCTCAGCATCAGCGCCATGGCAGGCCTGTCCAGCCTCGATCTGGGCAAGCTGCTGAGTGCCGACAGCCGCGCGTTCTCGCTGACGCCGGCGCTGCACCTGCCGATCTTCGAAGGCGGTCAGCTGCAGGCCAACTACGGCATCAGCAAGGCGCAGCTGGCCGGCGCGGTGGCCGGGTACAACAGCACCGTGATCGACGCCGCGCGTGACGTGGCCAACCAGGCACTTGCCGCACAGCAGATCGCCGCGCGACGCAAGGAGCAGTCCGGCCAGATCGCCGCCAACGAACGCCTTGTCGCTACCGCCCAGGCACGCCAGAACCAGGGCGTGCGCGATGCTCGCGAGAGCATCGGTGCCGCCGCGCAGCTGCTGCAGCAACGCGATGATGCGGTCAGCCTGCAGGCGCAGGCCGTATCCACCGACCTGGCCCTGATCAAGGCGCTCGGCGGCGGTTATCGCGCGTCCGGCGACCCTGCCTCCTCTGCCACAACATCCACAACATCCCCTTCGACCTCGTCCGGAGACGACGCCCATGAGCGCCACTGAGTCCGACCAGCCCCAGAACGCCGCGCCTGCCGACAGCAAGGACAGCGGCATGACGGCCAAGAATCCGGCCAAGCGGCGCAAGACGCTGTTGATCGTGCTGCTGATCTTTATCGCCGCCGGCGTGATCTGGCTGCTGCTGTGGCTGCTGGTGTTCTCCACCCGCGAAACCACCGACGATGCCTACGTCGGCGGCAATCAGGTGGCCATTTCCGCGCAGGTGCCCGGTACGGTCGTAGCGATTCTTGCCGACGATACCCAGCACGTCGAAGCCGGCCAGATTCTGGTCAAGCTGGACAACACGGACGCCAGCGTGCGCCTGGCTCAGGCCGAGGCGTCGCTGGCGGCGGCGGTGCGGCAGGTGCGACAGCAAACCGATTCGGCCAACGGCAGCGACGCCGCGGTGGCCGAACGCCAGGTGGAGCTGAAAAAAGCCGAGGCGGATCTCAAGCGCCGCCTGCCGCTGGTCGCGCAGCAGGCCGAAGCGCCGGAGACCATCCAGCATCTGCGCGATGCGATCGCCCAGGCCCGTGCCGCGCTGAACACCGCCCAGGCGCAGGCGTCGGCGCAGCACGCGTCGATTTCCGGCACCGATATCGCCAACAACCCGGCCGTGCTGCAGGCGCGCGCCAACTTCCGCGCCGCGTGGGTGGCTGCGCAGCGCAACGCCATCTATGCGCCGGTATCCGGCTACGTCGCCCAGCGCAGCGTACAAGTGGGCAACAGCGTGCAGGCCGGCCAGCAGCTGATGACTGTGCTTCCGCTGCACAACCTGTGGATCGAAGCCAACTTCAAGGAAAGCCAGCTGCGCCACATCCGCATCGGCCAGCCCGCCAAAGTCGAGGCCGATATCTACGGCAGCAGCGTCGAGTATCACGGCAAGGTGATCGGCCTGGGCGCCGGCACGGGCAGCGTGTTCTCCCTGCTGCCGGCGCAGAACGCCACCGGCAACTGGATCAAGGTGGTGCAACGCGTGCCGGTACGCATCGCGCTGGACAATAACGAACTCGACAAGCATCCGCTGCGCATCGGCCTGTCCAGCGATGTCACCGTCGATATCACCGACGACAAGGGTCCGGTGCTGGCGCCGCAGGGCGAGCGCGAGCCGGTGGCGGAAACCACCGTCTACGAACAGATGGCCAGCAAGGCCGATGCCGCGGCCGACAAGGTGATCCAGGCCAACCTCGGTTCATCGGACAACGCCGGCAGCGACCGCCCGAACTGACGTCGAGTCCAGCACATGGCCGCCATTTCCTCCGAAGCGACACCCGCGGATGCCACGCCGCTGAAGCCCTTGCAGGGCGCGATGCTGGCGCTGATGACGGTGGCCGTTGCGTTCAGCACCTTCATGGAGGTGCTGGATACGACGATCGTCAACGTCGCCGTACCGCATATCGCCGGCAGCCTGGGCGTGAGCCCGAACGAGGGCACCTGGGCGATCAGCTCGTATTCGATGGCCAGCGCGATCATGCAGCCGCTGACCGGCTGGATCGCCAAGCGCTTTGGCGAGGTACGTACCTTCGTCGTGTCGGTCGGCCTGTTCGTGCTGTTTTCGATGATGTGCGGCCTGGTCACCAGCATGCCGATGCTGGTCGTCGCCCGCCTGCTGCAGGGCGCCGGTTCCGGTCCGATGGTGGCGCTGGCGCTGTCGCTGCTGCTGGCCAACTACCCTAAGAGCAAGCAGGGCATGGCGCTGGCGCTGTGGGCGATGACCGTGGTGATCGCGCCGGTGCTGGGGCCGATTCTCGGCGGCTGGCTCACCGACAATTATTCGTGGCCGTGGATTTTCTACATCAATGTACCGGTCGGCATCATGGCGGCCGTGTCGACCTGGTTCCTGCTGCGCAAGCGCGAATCGAAAATGGTCTACGCGCCGATCGACATGATCGGGCTGGTGTTGCTGGTGCTGGGCATCGGCTGCCTGCAGTTCATGCTGGACAACGGCAACGACAAGGACTGGTTCTCCTCGCCGCTGATTCTGGTGCTTGGTCTGGTCGCGCTGGTGAGCCTGGTTTTTCTGGTCGTGTGGGAGCTCAACGCCAAGTACCCGGTGATCGACCTGTCGCTGTTCAAGCAGCGCAATTTCACCATCGGCGTCATCGCGATGTCGCTGGGCATGCTGGCGTTCTTTGCCATCAACGTGGTGTCGCCGCTGTGGCTGCAGACCACGCTGGGATATACCGCCAGCTGGTCGGGCCTGACCAGCGCCTGGGTCGGCGTGCTGGCATTCCTTTTTTCCCCACTGGTAGGCAGTCTGCTGGGCAAGTTCGATCTGCGCGCGATGATCTCCACAGCCTTTGTGATTCTGGCCGGCTGTTCTTACTGGCTGTCGACTTTCGACAGCAGCGTGTCCTACATCAACATGGTGTGGCCACGTCTGGTCATGGGCATCGGCATTCCGTTGTTCTTCATTCCGCTGAACCAGATCTATCTCTCCGGCCTGCCACCGGAACAGGTGGCCAGCGCCTCGGGTCTGGCCAACTTTTTCCGTACGCTGGGCGCCAGCGTCTCCACCGCCATTACCGTCACGCTGTGGCAGCACCGCACCGAGTTCCACCACGCCTCGCTGACCGAAAACGTTACCGCCGGAACGCCGGCGGCCAGCGCCTTTCTGCAACAGCTTCAAGGTGTGGGACTGGCCGGCAAGCAGGGACTGAGCGTGGTGGAACAGCTGCTCAGCAAGGAAGCAGCGACCCTGGCGGTCAACGACGTTTTCTGGGGTTGCAGCATCACCTTCGTGCTGCTGATTCCGTTGCTGTGGCTGGCCCGGCCGCCGTTCGGCAATGCCGCGGCCAAGGGAGTGCATTGAGCTTGCCGCCTACAATTGCTGCAACGAAGCGCCTGCAGCAATTTTTCTATTCGATCACTGGTGCGGCGCAATACCTTCTGCTAGCTTGTGCGGCATGGCACAAACCAAACGCATCATCAAGAAGTATCCGAACCGACGTCTTTACGACACGGAGATCTCCAGCTACATCACGCTGGAAGAGGTCCGTCAGCTGGTATTGGATAACGAGGACTTCGAAGTACGCGACGCCAAGTCCGGTGAGGATCTCACGCGCTCGGTGCTGCTGCAGATCATCTCCGAGAACGAGGGCGATGGCCAGCCGATGCTGTCTCCGCAGCTGCTCAGCCAGATCATCCGTTTTTATGGCGATTCACTGCAGGGCTTTATGGGGCCTTATCTGGAGCGCAGCCTGCAGGTGTTTCTCGATCAGCAGACCCAGTTCCGCAGCCAGCTCAACAGCCTTATGGGTCAGACGCCCTGGACCATGCTGAACGACCTGACCGAACGCAACATGGATGCGTGGAAAGCGATGCAGCGAGGCTTTATGGATACGGCCGCGCAGGTTGTTCAGCCACCCGCCGGACGCGGTGGCAAAAAAACGGGCTGAGCCAGGCATCGGCATCGGCCTCGGGCGAATGGCGTCCTAACGCTGCATTTGACCTTTTCCTTTTTCTTCATCCGCTGCAGCACAACATGTGCTGCTAAGCGGCATGAGCCTGACTATGTTGGTGAAGTGCATGGGTGCATCGGCGGCTCGCAAGCGCACAGCAGTGGTTACTGGTGGCATCGGTGGTCTGGGAACGGAAATCTGCCGCCATCTGGCGCAGGCCGGGCGTCAGGTAATTGCGGTTGACCTCACCGCCTCCGCAGAACGTCTGAGCCAATTTGAACAAGAGGTCGGCGACTTCCGTGACGCCGTCCGTTTCGAGTCGGTCGACGTCACCGAGTTCGATAGCTGTAAGCAGCTTATTTCGCGCATTGAATCGCAAACCGGCGGTGTCGACGTGCTGGTCAACGCGGCCGGCATCACGCGCGACGCCAGCCTGCGCAAGATGACGCCCGAGCAGTGGCATCAGCTGATGCAGGTGAACCTCGACGGCGTATTCAACATGTGCCGCAACGTGATCGAAGGCATGATCGAGCGCGAGTTCGGCCGCATCATCAATATCAGCTCGGTGAACGGCCAGACCGGGCAATTCGGGCAGACCAACTACTCCGCGGCCAAGGCCGGCGTGCACGGCTTCAGCATGGCGCTGGCGCGCGAGACGGCGAGCAAGGGCATCACGGTGAACACCGTGTCGCCGGGCTACTGCGACACACGAATGGTCGCTGCCGTGGCCCCCGAGGTTCGCGAGCAGATCATTGCCGGGATTCCGGTGGGACGACTGGGCACGCCCGGCGACATCGCCCGCGCCGTGAGCTTTTTCAACAGCGACGACAACGGCTATATCACCGGCGCCAACCTGCCGGTCAACGGTGGCTATTTCATGAGCTTCTAGTGTCGCAGCCCGCGCCACGATCGGCCGACGTGACTATGCTTTAGCGCACGGCTCGGCCGTCCGCCGACAAGCGCGACGGGTCGTTTTACTCTCTCTGGAAGCCGCATGGCGAAGCAACCCATCACCCTCATTGGCGGCGGCCTGGTCGGCGCGCTGCTGGCGCAGCAGCTCGCCCAGCGCGGCTTTGCGGTCGAGGTGTACGAGAAATATCCCGATCCGCGCCTTATCGGTTTTTCCGGCGGTCGCTCGATCAACCTGGCCCTGGCAGAACGCGGCCTGCAGGCGCTGCGCACAGCGGGGCTTGCCGACGATGTATTGCGTCATGCGGTGATGATGCGTGGGCGCATGGTGCACGGCCGCGACGGCAGCACCAGCTTGCAGCGCTACGGCGTCGACGACAGCGAAGTGATCTGGTCGGTATCGCGCGGCACCTTGAACACTCTGCTGCTGGATGCGGCCGAAGCCGCCGGCGCGCGCATTCATTTCGGCCAGTCGCCGCACGGTATCGACTTCGATCGGCAGCAGATGCTGGTTACCGATGCGGCCGGAACCACTCGCCGCGTGCCGTTCGGCATGCTGATCGGCGCCGATGGCGCCGGCTCGGGCGTGCGCGCCGCGATGAACGCCTACGCGCCGCTGGGCGAACGCGTGGAATCGCTGGGGCACGGCTACAAGGAGCTGGAGATTCCGCCAGTCGACGAACTGCCCGCCTCTCTCGTACGCGGCAGCGGCGCCTACGGTCAGTTTGCGATCGAGCCGCATGCGCTGCATATCTGGCCGCGCGGGGGCTATATGTGCATTGCGCTGCCGAATACCGAAGGCAGCTTCACCGTGACGCTGTTCCTGCCCAACGACGGCAGCTCGCCCAGCTTTGCCGGATTGCCAGACGCGGCCACCGCCGCGGCCTTTTTCCGCGAAGATTTCCCCGGCCTGCTGCCGCTGATCCCCCAATTTGTCGAAGACTACGACGGCCACCCGGTCGGCACGCTGTCGACGCTTTATCTGGATCGCTGGCACCTCGACGGCCGCGCCCTGCTGATCGGCGACGCAGCCCATGCCATCGTGCCGTTTCACGGCCAGGGCATGAACTGCGGTTTCGAGGACACCGTGGTGCTGACCGATCTGCTGGCCGAAGCACCGAACGACAGCGCCGACGTGTTCGCCGAATTCCAGCGCATCCGCCAGCCCGATGCCAACGCCATTGCCACCATGGCGCTGGAAAATTACGTCGAGATGCGCGACTCGGTCGCCGATGCGCACTACCTGGCCAAGCGCGAACTCGGCGTGCTGCTGGCCGAGCGCGCGCCCGGGCACTACATGGCCCGCTATCGCATGGTCACCTTCACCCACCTGCCCTACGCCTATGCGCTCGAACGCGGGCGCGCGCAGGACGCGCTGCTGGATGACCTGTTGCACGAATCCAACGATGTCGCCAGCGTCGACCTCGACGCGGCGGTCGCCCTGCTGAAAGCCAGACTGCCGCCGCTGCCGCCGCTGCGCCATGGATGAAACGTTGCTGCAAGCCTACCGCGACACCGAATATCTGGTGTGCCTGGATACCGTCGAATGGGCGTGCATCAGGGTCGACCAGGCTCTGCCTGCGTCGTTGCGACGGATGGTGGACGTCAGCGCGTGGGGATTTATCACGGCATGGAATCCGCTCTCCGAAGCGCGCGCGCTGGCGGACAACCTCGCCGCCCAGCGCGCGCTACGCGCCGATCTTCAAATCATCCCTGACGCATCGATGTTTGCCGCCATCGGGATCGGCCGCGGCGGCTGGCACGAGCCAAGCCTGTTCGTGATCGGAGCGGATCAACCGAGCCTCGACGTACTGGGTCGCCGCTACCGCCAGCACGCCTATGTTCACGGTACGGGTGCGGAACCGGCCCGTTTGCGCATCCTGTCGAACTGACAGCGCACCGCATGGACAAGCGCCTCGCGCATTGCGCACAATCGAGCGGATGAGCGCCGCCCTTACTGCCGTACCCGACCACGTGATCCTGCTCGAAACGCGGGCGCTGGGCTTTTATCGGCAGGACGAACCGGTATTCGCCTCGTTGAATTTCCGGCTGCGCGCGGGCGAACTCGGCCTGATCGAAGGCGATAACGGCAGCGGCAAAACCACGCTGATGCGTATCCTCGCCGGCTTGCTGCACGTCGATGAAGGCGAGCTCTACTGGCGTGGCCAGCCGCTGCAGCGCGAGCACTGCCTGGGCGAGGTGCTTTTTCTCGGCCACCAGCTCGGGCTGAAGGCCGACCTCAGCCCGTCGGAAAATCTGCAGGTGGCGGTGGGCCTGCATGGCTACCGGGCGCAGACAACCCTTTCCGCGGCGCTCGCCGAGGTTGGCCTGAGCGGCTACGAGGACGAGCCGGTACGACGGCTCTCCGCCGGCCAGAAAAAGCGCGCTGCTCTGGCGCGACTGGTGCTGCTTCCCGCGAAGCTGTGGCTGCTGGATGAACCCTACGCCAACCTCGATCGCACCGGCATCGCGCTGGTCAATCGGCTGCTGGAAGAGCACCTCGCGCGCGACGGCGCGGCGCTGGTCACCAGCCACGGCACGGTGAGTTTTCACGGCGGCGAACCGCAGCGCATCCGGATGCACGCGTGAGCACCCGGACATGAGCCGGCCGGGACTGACCACCGCCTGCGCGGCCATGCTGCGGCGCGACCTCACGCTGGCCTGGCGCCGACGCGGCGATATCGCGATGCCGGTGCTGTATGCGCTGATCGTTACGATGCTATTTCCGTTTGCACTGGGGCCGGAAGACACGCTGCTGGAACGAATCGCCGGCGGCGTCGTGCTGGTCACCATCCTGCTGGCAATGCTGCTGGCGCTGGACACGATGTTTTCCAGCGATATCGAGGACGGTTCGCTGGAACAGCTGGTGCTGGCGCCGCAGCCGCTGGCACTCATGCTGGCGATGAAGATTCTTGCCCATTGGCTGACGACGGCGCTGCCGCTCATCGTTATTTCGCCGCTGCTCGCCGGCATGCTGCACCTGCCCACGTCGGTGATGCCGGTGCTGATGCTGGCCTTGCTGCTGTCGACGCCGATGCTGAGCCTGCTCGGCGCGATTCTGGTCGCGCTGACGGCCGGCACGCGGCGGTCTGGTATGCTGCTGGCCCTTATGTTGCTGCCGCTGTGCGTACCGGTCGTGATCTTCGCCGCGGGTGCCGTGGCGGCATCCCAGCAAGGGTTGCCATGGCTGGCACCCATCGCCTGGCTGGGCGCGGCACTGGTGCTGTTGCTGGTGCTGGCGCCGCTCGCCTGTGCGGCCGCTCTTCGTATTGCTCTGGACGCTTGAAACGATGTCCAAGTGGATTCCACTGTGGCTGCATAAACTGAGTTCGCCGCCGACGTTCTACCGCTTCGCGGGCGCACTGCGGCCGTGGCTGCTCGCGCTGGCGTTACTGACCGGCGCGATCGCGCTTTACGGTGGCCTGGTGCTGGCACCGGCGGATTACCAGCAGGGCGATGCGTATCGGATCATCTTCATCCACGTTCCCAGCGCCTGGATGAGCCTGTTCATCTACGGCGTGATGGGCTTTGCCGCCTTTCTCGCCCTAGTCTGGCGGATCAAGCTGGCCGAAGTGGTAGCGATGACATCGGCACCGATCGGCGCGGCCTTTACCTTCATCACCCTGGTCACCGGCTCGCTCTGGGGCAAGCCGATGTGGGGCACGTGGTGGACCTGGGATGCGCGGCTGACGTCGGAGCTGGTGCTGCTGTTTCTGTATCTGGGCGTGATCGGGCTGTATCACGCGTTCGAGGATCGCCGGCAGGGCGCACGCGCCGCGGCGTTTCTCGCGCTGATCGGCATTATCAACGTGCCGATCGTGCATTTCTCGGTGAACTGGTGGAATACCTTGCATCAGGGTTCGACGATCCGCCTGCTCGGCCCGTCGACCATCGCGCCGGGCATGCTGTGGCCGCTGCTGACGATGATGCTAGCGACGAAATTCTATTACCTCGCCAGCCTGTTTGGCCGCGTGCGCACCGACCTGCTCGACCTGGAAAGCGGCAAGGACTGGGTGCGCACCATTGCCACCGGGAGCACGCTCCAGTGAATGGCGGTTCGCTGCAGCATTTTTTCGCCATGGGCGGCTACGCCGGCTATCTGTGGCCGGCGTACGCGGTGTTTTTCATCGTGCTGTTAGCCGACTTTTTCGCACCGCTTCTGCGCCGCCGCCGGCTGCTGCGCGAACTGCGCGCGCGGCTGGGACGCAAGGCCGCACGTCAGTCGCGTCAGGCACCCACTCCGACGGAACCGGCTTGATGCTGGCCCGTCAACGAACGCTGTAAGAGTTTTCATGAACCCCACACGCAAACGCCGACTTATCGTGGTTTTACTCGTCGTTGCCGCAGCCACCGTCGCGGTCGGTCTGGGCGTGTTCGCCCTGCAGCAAAATATGAATTACCTGTTTACCCCGAGCCAGGTTCAGTCCGGCGCCGCATCGAACCATAAAACGTTCCGCCTCGGCGGCATGGTCAAGGCCGGCTCGATTCAGCGCAGCAAGACCTCGCTGCTAGCCACCTTCACCGTGGTCGACGCCGACGGCGCCATGCCGGTGGAATACACCGGCATCCTGCCCGACCTCTTCCGCGACAACCAGTCGGTGATTGCGACCGGGCACATGGACAACGCTCACTTCGTGGCGACCGAAGTGCTGGCCAAGCACGACGAAACCTATATGCCGAAAGAGCTGAAAGACGCCATGGCGAAGGCGCACAAGGACAAACCGATGCAGGAAGGCAGTGACGCGGGCGGCTCACCATGACGCCGGAACTGGGCCAGATCGCGCTGATCCTCGCGCTGCTGCTGGCGCTGGCGCAGAGCATTCTGCCGATCGTCGGCGCCTGGAAAAACAACGGCGCGATGATGGCAGTCGCGCGTCCGGCCGCCTTCGGCCAGGGCTTTTTCGTGGTGATGGCGTTTGTGCTGCTGGTCTGGGCGTTTCTGCATTTCGATTTTTCGGTGCAGTACGTCGCCGACAATTCCAACCTGGCGCTGCCCTGGTATTACCGCATCACCGCGGTGTGGGGTGCGCACGAGGGTTCGATGCTGCTGTGGATCTTCATCCTCAATGTGTGGACGCTGGCGCTGGCGTTCTTCAGCCGTCAGCTGCCGGAGGCCTTTGCGGCGCGCGTGCTCGGCGTGCTCGGCATCATCTCGGTCGGGTTTCTCGCCTTTATCCTGTTCACCTCCGATCCGTTTGGACGGCTGATCCCGATGCCGCCCGACGGCGGCGATCTGAATCCGGTGCTGCAGGATCCGGGCATGACATTTCATCCGCCCGTGATTTACATGGGCTATGTGGGTTTCTCGGTCGCCTTCGCGTTCTCCATCGCCGCGCTGCTGGGTGGCGAGCTGGAACAGGCCTGGGTGCGCTGGGCGCGGCCGTGGACGAATATCGCCTGGGCGTTTCTCACCTGCGGCATCGTTGCCGGCAGCTGGTGGGCGTATGCGGAACTGGGCTGGGGCGGCTGGTGGTTCTGGGATCCGGTGGAAAACGCCAGCTTTATGCCATGGCTCGTCGGCACCGCACTGATTCACGCCCAGGCGGTGACCGAGAAGCGCGGCTCGCTGCGTGCGTGGACCATCCTGCTATCGATCTTCGCGTTTTCGCTGTCGCTGCTGGGAACGTTTCTGGTGCGTTCGGGCGTGCTGACTTCGGTGCATTCGTTTGCGTCCGATCCGCGCCGCGGCCTGTTCATCCTGTGCTTTCTGATCTTCGTCGTCGGTGGCTCGCTGCTGCTGTATGCGCTGCGCGCGCCCAAGGTCGCCGGCGGCAAACCCTTCGCCGTGGTGTCGCGCGAAAGCGCGATCCTGGTCGGTAATCTCATGTTTACCGTGGCGGCGGCCATGGTGCTGCTGGGCACGCTGTTTCCGCTGATCGGCGACGCGCTGAACCTGGGCAAGATCTCGGTAGGACCGCCCTACTTCGGCCTGCTGTTTCCGCTGCTGATGCTGCCTATCGTGCTGCTGTTGCCGTTCGGTCCGTACCTGCGCTGGGGCAAAGGCGAACCGCAGATTCTGAAACGGGTGATGCTGCGCGCGCTGCTTGCCGCTATGGCTTGCGCCATCGTGGCGGCGTTTTTTGTCGACGGCAAACTCAAGGCGATCGCCGGCGTCGCTGCGGCAGCGTGGGTTGCGGTCGGCGTACTGCTTTACATCGTCAAGCGCTGGCGCGAGATGCCGCGCGGCCGGCGTTATCCCGCTGAAATGGCCGGCATGCTGTTCGCCCATGCGGGCGTGGCGATTTTCCTGATCGGCGTGCTGCTGTCCGAATCGCTCAGCGCGACCAGCGACGTGCGCATGGCGCCGGGCGAAACCAAAACGATCGGCGGCTATGACTTCCGCTTTGACGGCGTGCGCGAAACGCAGGGGCCGAACTGGCGCGCCGACCAGGGCACGGTCACTGTCACCCGCAATGGCAAACCTGTAGCCGTGATGCAGCCGCAGAAGCGCACCTATACGCGCGAGCAGATCCAGACCGAATCGGCGATCGATCCCGGCGTTACCCGCGATCTTTACGTCGCGCTGGGCGAGCCGATGGACAAACAGCATATCGACGGCGCCTGGGCGCTGCGCCTGTACTACAAGCCGTTCATCCGCTGGCTGTGGTTCGGCGGCCTGATGATGATGCTGGGCGGCTTCGTCAGCGCCTGCGATCGGCGCTTCCGCGTGCGACGTACTGCCATCGTCGACGTAGCCGAGCCGATGCACGCCTCGGTGCTGGCGGAAAACCGCACATGAGTCGCCTGATTCCTTTTATCGGCTTTCTGCTGCTGGCTGGCCTGCTGGGTTTCGGCATCTGGTGGAATACCGGGCACGACCAGACCGCCATCCCCTCACCGCTGATCAACAAGCCGGCGCCCGATTTCAAGCTGCCGCTGCTGTACGAGCCGACGCAGACCGCGACGCGGGAATCACTGCTGGGCAAGCCCTACCTGCTCAACGTGTTCGCCAGCTGGTGTATCGAATGCGGCGTCGAGCATCCGGTGCTGCAGGCGGCGGCGCCGACGCTGGGCGTGGCACTGGTCGGCTACAACTACAAGGACGCGCCGGACGATGCGAAGGCATGGCTGGCCACGCACGGCAATCCGTACTCGCTGCTGATGGCCGACACCAGCGGCCAGACCGCGATCGACTTCGGCGTTTACGCGGCGCCGGAGAGTTTTCTGGTCGATGCGCATGGTGTAATCCGCTACAAGCATATCGGCCCGATCACGCCTGAGGTGCTGGACAATGAGCTGAAGCCGGCGATCGCCGCGCTGCCGCAGGAGCCGCGCTGATGCGTGCGCTACGCCCCCTACTTCTGGCGACGCTGCTGCTGTGCGCTGGTGCCGCCCTCGCCCAGGCGATCGAACCGCTGCCGTTCAAGGATCACGCCGAGGAAGTGCGCTATCAGCATCTCACTGCGCAGCTGCGCTGCCCGATGTGCCAGAACGAAACGCTGGCCGACTCCAACGCCCCGATCGCGCGCGATCTGCGCAACCAGATTTTCCAGCTGATGCAGCATGGCCAGACCGATGCGCAGATCAAGCAGTACCTGGTCGATCGCTATTCGGAGTTCGTGCTGTACGACCCGCCGGTCGCGCGCAATACCTGGCTGCTGTGGTTCGGGCCGCTGCTGATTCTGCTGGTCGGTGCCGCCGCCGTGATCGCCACCATTCGCAAACGCAGCCGCGCGCTGACGCCGACCACTTCCACGGCAACCCATACCGCGCTCGATGAAGGGGACGACTGGTGAAACTGGCTTTTGTCGTTACCGTTGTGCTGATGGTTCTCGTCGCCATCGGCGTGGTGGTGGTACCCCTGCTTCGCCGCGGCCGCCAGCAAGGGCGCCCGCGCAGCGTGTTTGTGGTGGCTTTGCTGGTGATCGTCGCGGTACCGCTGATCACGCTCGGCCTGTACCTGAAAATCGGCACACCGGCCACGCTCGATGGCGTCGCCAAGCAGCCGCCGGCGATAAATATCGACCAGGCGCTGGCCGATCTGCGTGCGCATCTGGCGCAGCAGCCGGACGATCTGCAAGGCTGGCTGCTGCTGGCGCAAACCACTACGGCCATGCATCAGCCGTCCGCCAGTCGCGACGCCTACGACCATGTGCTGAAGCTCGATGCGGGAAATACGGACGCGATGGTCGGCTGGGCCGAAGCCGATGCGATGCTGCAACCGACGCACATGATCGACGAGCGGGCGCGCCAGCTGCTGAAACAGGCGGTCGACAAGCAGCCGGACAATCAGCGCGGCCTGTGGCTGCTGGGCATCGGCCAGTTCCAACAAAACCAGTTCGCCGACGCCGCTGCCACCTGGCGCCAACTGCAGCCCCTGCTGCAGCCGGGCAGCGCGGTGGCCAACGCCGTTGCCGATCAGATCAAAGCCGCCGATGCGCGCAGTGGCGACATGTCGGCCCAGGCGCCGAATGCCGCCGCACAAGTGACAAGTACTGACAAGCCCCACGGTCCGGCGTTGCGGGTCAAAGTCCAGCTAGCGCCGGCGCTGAGCGCGCGCGTCGGCCGTGGCGACACGCTCTTCATCTACGCGCGCGCGCCCAATGGGCCGCCGATGCCGCTGGCCGTTACACGGATGGATGCCGACACGCTGCCGGTCAGCGTCACGCTGACCGACGCGATGGCGATGACGCCGGAGCGTTCGCTTTCGTCGGTATCCAAGGTTTTTGTCGGGGCGCGCATCAGCCACAGCGGTCAGGCACTCGCCCATCCCGGCGATCTCGAAGGCGATGCCGGCGTGGTCGCGGTCGATGCCACGGGGCCGATACATATCACCATCGACAAGGTGCACTGATGGGCGACGCCCGCCAGTACTTCGCACTGCCTTCGCCGTTCGCCATGAAGCGCGGCGGCGAGCTGCACGGCGCCCACGTCGCCTTTGAAACCTGGGGGACGCTCAACGCAGCGCGCGACAACGCCGTGCTGATTCTCACCGGCCTGTCGCCAAGCGCGCACGCCGCCTCCAATGCCCACGACGATTCACCCGGCTGGTGGGAGGCGATGCTGGGCGACGGCAAGGCCATCGACACCTCGCGCTGGTTCGTCATCTGCGTGAACTCGCTCGGTAGCGACAAGGGCTCCACCTGCCCCGCATCGATCGATCCCGCCACCGGCGAAGCCTATCGATTGAGGTTTCCCGACCTCTCGCTGGAAGACGTGGCCAACGCGGCGCATGCCGCCGTCAGCAGCCTCGGCATCGCGCAGCTGGCCTGCCTGATCGGCTGCTCGATGGGCGGCATGAGCGCACTGGCGTACATGCTGCTGCATCCCGGCAGCGCCAGAAGCCATATCAGCGTCGACACCGCCCCCCAAGCGCAGCCGTTCGCGATAGCCATACGCTCGCTGCAGCGCGAGGCGATCCGCCTCGATCCGAACTGGAAGGAAGGCAACTACGATATCCAGGGAAGGATGAGTGCCGCGAGCGCCCCAAAAGGGGGCACCCAAAAAGCCGGCGCAGGATGCGCAGGAGCGGCCGATATTCACGTGGCGGAAGGCGGCACCTATCCCGACATCGGCATGAGCATCGCGCGCAAGCTTGGCGTGATCACCTATCGGTCCGCGATGGAATGGAACGGCCGCTTCGCGCGCATCCGGCTCGACCCCGAACAGCGCGACGACGATCCCTTCGGCCGCGAATTCCAGGTCGAGTCGTACCTCGAAGGCCATGCGCAGCGCTTCGTGCGCACTTTCGACCCCAACAGTTATCTTTATCTCTCGCGCGCCAGCGACTGGTTCGACATGGCCGAATACGGCCACGGCAGCGTGCACGAAGGGCTCAAGCGCATCCAGATCGAGCGTGCGATGGTGATCGGCGTCAGCACCGACATCCTGTTCCCGCTGCAGCAGCAGGAGCAGATCGCCGAAGGTCTTGAGGCGGCCGGCGCCGACGTGGAATTTGTGGCGCTGAACTCGCCGCAGGGCCACGATGCGTTTCTGGTCGATATCGAAAACTACAGCAGGGCGATCGGCGGATTTCTGAGTCGAATCTCGTCGCATGCTGAAGCCGCGCACAAAGGCCATGCAGAATATTGACGTCGATCAGGCCTTTGACGACTTCATCACTTATAATTGGAACAACGCTACGTCTTGCGTATCACCCGATTTACGGAGCCCGCCATGCTCACCCTCGACTTCCCCGGTAGCCGCACGCTGATCGATACCATTGATGAGGCGATGAGCAAGGATTCCACGCCGGCCATTACCGACAGCCTGCGCAACGGCCTGTGCAAGCTGATCCGCAGCAACGAGGTCAAGCTTCCGGCCTGCGTGTTCGAGGCCAACGAAGGGCACTACGCGCGACGCGAACTCTACTGCAGCGAAGACCACGGCTACTGCGTGGTGGCGATGACGTGGGGTCCCGGCCAGGGCACCCTGATCCACGATCACGACGGCATGTGGTGCGTCGAAGGCGTGTGGAACGGCGCACTCGAAGTGGTGCAGTACGAGCGCATGGAAAACGAGGAAGCGCGTTATCACTTCCGTCCGGTCGGCTCGATCCAGGCCGGCCCGGGTTCGGCCGGCAGCCTGATTCCGCCGCACGAATACCACACCATTCGCAATCCCAGCGACGCCGACATTGCGGTGAGCCTGCACATCTACTCCGGCCGCATGACGCGCTGCGCCGTGTTTCAGCCGTTGCCCGACGACGGCTGGTACCACCGCGACGAACGCCAGCTGGGGCTCGACCAAGTCCACTGATCCCGGCATAATGCAACGCTGATCTGCCGGTGTGGCGGAATGGTAGACGCGGCGGACTCAAAATCCGCTGGCAGCGATGTCGTGTAGGTTCGAGTCCTATCACCGGTACCAGATCAGGGTTTCAAGCAGTACCAGCGAGACCCATGAAACATCCCTAAGCCCGCATAACAGCGGGCTTTTTCATGTCTGAAGGGTCTAGGGCGGTCTCAAGAGATTGTAGGGAATCTGACGGTATCTGTTGGTATTTGTGTTGGTATCCGGCCAGGATGCCGTCGCAAGAACTTACAGGTACCGACAATGCTGACCGATACCGCGATACGCAAAGCCAAGCCCGTGGCCTCCCCGCTTAAACTGACCGATGGGGGCGGCATGTACTTGTTGCTGAAGCCGGACGGCGGTAAGTACTGGCGGATGAATTACAGGCACGGCGGCAAGCAGAAGACGCTCGCGCTTGGTGTGTATCCCCTCGTGACCCTTGCCGATGCCCGCCAGCGTCGGGAGGACGCCCGGAAGCTGCTGGCTAACGGTATCGATCCCAGCGCGATCCGGAAGGAGGCTAAGGAGGCTAAGCGCCGAGGCCACCGCCTGCGCCGACACGTTCGAGAAGATCGCGCGGGAGTGGATGGCGTGGCGCGCGGCCAAGGGGGGAGACAGCAGAGACCACTGCGAATAAGGATGGCTGGCGGCTGGAGTCCTACCTATTCCCACACATCGGCCAGCGGCCCATCACAGCGATAACCCCGCTGGAGCTTCGGGACGTTTTGAAAAGGGCGAAAGACGACGGCAAACACGAGACAGCCAGCCGGGTGAAGATCACCGCAGGCCAAGTGTTTCGATGGGCCGTGCTGGAGGGAAAGACGCACACCGACATCACCGGGAGTCTGCGCGGCCTGTTCACGACACCGACCCCCACGCACCGCGCTGCTCTGACAGAGCCGGCGCAGATTGGCGAACTGCTCCGCTCCTTCGATACGTTCACAGGCCAGCTCTCCACCTGCTGCGCGCTCAAGCTAGCCCCGTTGGTCTTTGTGCGGCCCGGAGAGCTACGCAAGACGGAATGGCGGGAGTTTGATTTGGATAGCGCTATCTGGCGCATCCCCGGTGAACGAATGAAGATGAAGGCCCCGCACATCGTGCCTCTATCCACGCAGGCAGTGGCCGTGTTGCGTGAGCTGTTCCCGCTGACCAGCAGAGGTCTTTATGTGTTCCCCAGCGTTCGCACTGCTAGCCGCCCCATGAGTGAGAACACCATTAATGCGGCCCGGCGCCGTCTTGGCTATGGCAAGGATGAAATGACCGGCCACGGCTTCCGCAGCATGCCCGCGTCGCGATTGAATGAGATGGGCTGGAACGCTGATGCCATCGAGCAACAACTGGCGCATGCAGAGTCCAACAAGGTGCGAGCCGCGCACACCCATGCCGCACAATTTCTGGAAGAACGCACCCGCATGATGCAGGCGTGGGCGGACTATTTAGATGGTATACGCGCCCGCAGCAACGTGGTCACACTGTGGCGCAGCGCGTGAGTTCTAAATCCTGGAATCCCAGGATTTAGTACCGGCTTCCCGGTATTTAATTCTCGGGATTCCGAGAATTAGCAGCGTCGCGACCTCGCCACGCTGCTTGCTGCCCGTCTGCCCTGATCTGTTGTTTTCGCCGCCCGGTCGGCTGTCTCCGATGCACCACTCTCCTAACTCAGCACCGCTAGAGCTACCACCGGCCTCTTTCGGTGCGCCGTTCATGCATTATCGAGGATGGAGAACACCATCAAAGACTGCATCTTCCGTTTGAGCCTTTTCGGATTCTTCGGGAAAAGATACACCGTTTTTAAGGCATACCATTTTATCGAGAGATAGGCCGCCTTCCTTGCGAGCGTTGATAGCGTTGCCCTCGGACAAAGCTCAATTTCCTCAGAAAGAAATTTTGCGAAAACCCCTTCTACTCATGATCTGATTGGCACGTAGTCAATTGTGTAAAGGTATTTATTAGGGCATATCCCGTAAAGAACAACTCCCCCAAAAATTTTCGCTACGTAATCGAGTGCTTGATCCCAAGTCAGATTGACCATTGAAGCGGGGAGATGAGGCGCGCCTTCGACAGGTTGCTTTACCGCTGACATGTAGAGAGGAATGCCGTCTGGCTGAATCCCCAGTACTCGCCTAGCGTCTCTTACTTCTTTGCTGCTCTGAATACGCGTTAGTGCCTGTTTTTCGGTGTACTGCTGATCTTGGTCGAAGGTAACTACAGAAATTCTTGTATCAAGAACATTGGCAACTTTGGCAGGCAATTGCCCTATCACAATGCGGACAATCCCGTCCGTTCCTTTCGAAACTTTGACATTCGCGTCATTCCGAAAAACGTCTCGGATCGCCGCAAGTCCCGTGTCGTTCCCAAGCGGCGATTGCACGCGAACACGCGGAAAAGAAACCGTGTAGTAGTCGCCTTCCTTTTCACATGATCCAAGATAGTAGATGCGGGCCGCGCTATTCGTGGATTTGAGGATGGGTTTGAGATATTTAAAAACTGCTTCCTCATTGGCAAATCTAGTATTCTCATTTATTTTTTTTTCCGTCTCTGACATCCCCTGAGCTAATGGCGCCGCTTTCAAGCTCTGCAGTCCCAAGCTCCCCACCGTAAAAACAATCAGTAGAACAATCCGCCTCATATCTGTTTCCATCCCGTTCAAGGCTTGACTATGGTCGTGATGGTAGTCGCCTGCCCATTGGCGAACGTTGCCGTGGTACGCGCTACAGTGCTCAAATTATAGATATTCCCATTAGCATCTTGTATGGAAAATGTTTGATTCGTAGTGATCGTTCCATTCAGTGGAGGATTGTCTGGTGGTTCATGGGTATCAACAATCGTGCCGCTAGTCATATTCTCCCAACCTTGCTCATCGCTATATTTGGCATGCCGATCCATATGCTCCTGCCACTTATAGCCAGGGTTTCTTATGGGCGAATGACATTGATCCATTAGCTGATAAACAACGATATTCGTGCCTGGGTTTTTGAAGCCTGAAATATCATCCCAGCTATTTATAATAGTCATAGAAGAAGGTACGGGCGGGCCTACTCTGGTAAAGTCTGATCCCCATTGATCTATAGGGGTAAATGGCCCTATCGGCGGCGGCGCACCGGGAGGCGATAGCCCTGTGGGATCGATATAAATCATCGGATTGTTCAGTCCGTAGACATACAGGCCGATACCACCATTGAAGCCGACAGGATCAGGCTGAGGGAAGCGCCCCATAGTCGGGTCGTAGTAACGATGGCCGTTGTACATCAGTCCGGTTTCCGCATCGAAGTACTGCCCCGGAAAGCGTAGATTGAGCGTGTAGCCGTTGGTGGAGGTCGGCGCCTGTTCGCCGAACGGATTGTTGAGCCAGGCCCACGACCAGAGCGTGGTGCCGGTACTGTCGCTCACCGCACGCGGCGTGCCCAACGCGTCGGCGGTGACGTAGTTGACCATGCTGGTACTGCCGACCGTGTCGATGATCGCGACCGGGATACCGCCCATCCAGACGTAATCGCGGTTCGTGGTGCCGTATTCGCCGATCAGGTTGCCCTGCTCGTCGTATGCGAATCGTTGGCTGACCGCCGTCGGCAGCGTGGCCACCTTGCTGATGCGCTGGCCCAGTGCGTTGTAGCCGTAGGTACCGACCGTGTTGCCGTTGGCCTGCACAACGGTCAGGCGGTTGCGGCCGTTGTAGCCATAGCCCCACGTCTGGCCGGCACTGCTGTTGCCGGTCATGTTGCCGTTGGCATCTCTGGTGCGTGCACCGTTGCCGATACCGCTGAGCTGATGCGTGCCCGTGGTGTAGCTGTAACTGCCAGTCGCCAGGCCATTGCCGGTCTTGCTCAGGCGGTCGCCGGTCGGGTTGTAGGTGTAGGACTGGAGCGCGTTGCCGTTGGCGTCGTCCACCTCGACGAGCCGGGACAGCGGATCGTAGCGGTAGGTTTCACTGGCCAGACTGGCGCCGGGCGTGTTGCCTTCGGCGGTGATGCGCCCCAGCGCATCGCGCGCGAAGTGCAGGTTCAGCGCCGGGCTGGTGATATCGGTCAGCGCATAGGTCGCGTCGTAGGTGCGGATGACCATCTGACCGTTGCCCAGGGTGTAGCCGCTGATCGGGCCGAACGGCAGGTAGGTGATGCCGCTGACCGCCGCGCTGGCGCTGCCTCCCACCGGGGTCACCTGCACGCCGCTGAGCTGGCCCAGGGCGTTGTAGCTGTCGCTGATCACCGTGCCGTCGGGGGCGGTCAACTGGCTCAGCCGGTCGCCGGCCGTGTAGGCGTAGCTGGTGGTGTCGGCGGTACTGCCCGTGATCTGCCGCTTCTGCAGCACGTTGCCGCGCGGGTCATAGCAATAGACCGTGGTGACAGCGTTCTCGACGATCCGAGTCAGACGACCGATCGGGGCCGAACTGGTGCAACCGGTGACGCTATTGGCGTCGTCGTAGGCGTAGGTGATGTTGAGTGTGGCATTGGCAAAGGTGGTGCTGATCGGGCGGTTCAGCGCGTCATAACTGGTCGTGCTGACCACGCCCTTGGCATCGGTGTGAACCAGCCGGTTGCCAGCGGCATCATAGGTATCCGTGCTGGTGCCCGTGTCCGGACTTTGCAGCGACGTGTTGTTGCTCAACCCGTCGTAACCGTAGATGGTGTTCAGGCTGTTGGGATCAGTCACCTGCGTCAGCCGATCCAGACTGTCATAGGTCTTGCTGGTCGTGGTGTTCGGCGCAAGGGTATCGGTGCCGTTGTAGTCATCGACGGTACTGGTAAGACGATTGAGTGCGTCATAACCGAGCTTGCGCTGGGTGTTCAATGCATCAACGGACTGCAGCAGATTCCCATTGGCGTCGTAATTGCCGTTGGCACTGGCGTTGAAGACCGTGTGGTTCAACCCGTCGATAATTTCGGTGAGCTGGCCGAGGGCGTTGAACTGGCGCATCAATGTATGGCTAGCCGTGCTGCTGCCGGCCGTGTAGGTGTTTTCCGCTGTACGGTTACCCGAAGCATCCAGGGTGTACTGGACGTAGTTGCCTTGAGCATCGGTGATCGTCGTGAGCCGATGTGCCGTGTCGTAGCCGTAGGTCACCGTGACGTTGTCGGGATCGGTGATGGTCTGCACGGCACCATAGGCCGTGTAGGTGATCGTGGTGGTTGACCCGCCCACACTGCGGGTTTTCAACCAGCCACGCGGATAGTAGGTGAAGGTTGTAACGACACCATTGGCATCCTGCTGACTCAGCACGCGACCGGCACCGTCATAGCTCAAGTACGTGGTGGTGTGGCCCAGCGCATCGGTGACGGACTGGAGGTCGCCGTGCTTCGATGTGTTGCTGTCGGTGAGGTAATAGGTGTAGGTGGTGGTCTGGGTCAGATCGGTGCGCGGGCCGGTGGCGGTGAGCAGCAAGCCGGCAAGGGGGCACTGGGTGGTATCCACGGCAGTGCAGTAGGCATAGGTGGTGCGGCGTACGCCCGCCGGGACGGTACCGGTAGTGGCGCAGGTGTAGGACGCGGCGGCAGAGACGGTCGGGTCGATGTCGCAACGAGCCAGGGTCTGGCCGGCAGTGTTGTAGACCCAGGCGGTTGAGGCGATGGTGGTGCCGGACGCGTTGAGCACGGTCTGAGTCAACGGCACGCGTAACGCGGTGTTCCAGGTGGTGGTGGTCGTGCGCTGGTTGGATGTGCCCTGAGCCTCGATCTGCTGGGTCAGTAAACCAGCGCTGTTGTATGTGGTCGCCGTGACGTTGTTGTTGAAGTCGGTACGTGAGGACGGATAACCGTTGGCGTCGTAGGTTTGCGTTTGCCACGGCTGACCGCACTGCGTGCCGCAGGCAGCGGAAACGCTCGTCACCTTGAGCGTGCCGAAGCCATCGCTCTGGGGGGTCAAAGTGTAGGAATTGCCCAACGCCAGCGTCAGCGTGGTTGAGCCATTGCTGTTATAGCTGAATGTGGTGGCATTGGCGCCCAATGCAAAGGTGGAGGAAACCGCCTGGCCCGTGCTGCTGTAGCCGGTGCTGGCGTACCGCGCATTGGCTTCGTCGATGACGCCTGTGAGTACGCTGGGCTGGCTGGTTCCGGAGTTCAGCGATGACTCGTTGTAGGCGTATTGAAGCGTTTTGCCATCCGGGTATTGCACGGAGGTCAGGTTGCGCGTGCTCGGATCGTAGCTATAGGTGAGCGTGCCGCCGTCAGGTTGCGTAACGGTGGCAATGGTCCGGTTGGTGTTATAGGTAAAACCTAACTGACGGCCAGTCGGATCGGTGACCGTCAACAGCAAGTTGGCGGCAGGTGCGATAGAGCTGGGTGTGTTCGCCGTGCTGTAGGTGAGTATGACGGCTTGACCGGAGGCGTCGGTAATGGATTGCAGCAAGCCCGCGGTCGAGTACTGTTCGGTCTGTCGCAGTGGCGCGATGAAGACGGCGTAGCCCGTGGGATTGCCTGACGTATCGTCCTGTTCGGTCAGGGTATCGGCCACATCGGCGTCAGCGGTCCACAGGCCGTTGTTCTTCTGAAACTGCTCGCTGCTGCCATCGGGCCGATAGAGTCGAATAGTGGAAGGATTTTCGCTGCCCGCAACAGCCAACTTGATGGACAAGGAACGATCGAACGAGTGGCGCCATTGAGGTCCCAGGGTAGCCAGCAACGTCGTTGGCAAGCTGTTGTAAAAGCGCCGGAACGTCAGCCATGAGGAACCATGAAAGTCGGTGTCTTGCTGGTATTTGTTGCCCGTAGCGGTATTGATGGGATCGGCTTTCATCGTGGTGCCGGGACAAGTGACCACATTGTCTACGGCACTGCCGACACCACCGTTGCAATCCCCCGCGTCACCGGCATTCTTGCCGGTGTCAGTATCGCTGGCCACGCACTGATCCTTATCGGGGTCAAATGTCTCATTGCTTTGGCAGCTTGGATTGCGGAATAAATAGGTTGCTTGCGTATATGATGAACCGTATTCGGTCACACCTGTTCTGCAATCTTCGACGGTAGCATACGGATCATTGGGATCAGTAGTTACAAAAGGCGCCTCATAAGTGACGGTTCCTCCCCCAGTTGCAGAAGCAGCTAGAAAATATTGATACCAAGCTGTGCACGCCGCCCCTGCGCTGGGATAGGTACCAGTCAATCCGAGATATTTGCCATTCGAGATTGTCCAGGAAGGCGGTGCATCTGCCATGGCTGGCGCAACCATGAACGCCATCAAGAAAAACAAACCAATACGGCGCCACATTCCCATACTCATCCCTGACATACGAATCTCTCTGATTGCCCTTGCGGCGGTTGTCGTGCGATGTATCGCCGTATGTGCTTGCGGATATCGCTAGCACCCCTTAGACCATGCCTATATAGCAAGACACGTGGTAGGCATGTAGCTCCCGTACTGTAGGAAAAAGCTGATTCGCACGAAAGTGTGATGCGCTCCCCATTGGCTGCTCTCGCAGCTTGGCGTGGACAGACTATTTCAGCCATCGAATACGGCTGTCACCTGTAAACATTTATAGTTGCACGTCGCGACGCGTACGGACGATGTCGCCCGAATGATCGCCATGGCTCTATTGTTGAGCAGAAGAGGCGTATTAGCTCTCGAACTTACTGCGCAACGAGACGCTGGAAGAATGGAGTGCCGAGACTTTTGACTCCCGAAAACGAGGAAATAAAAGCTATCGAGTTGACGGTTGTTCGCGACGACGACGCTTCTCACAGCGGATCGCCACGAGGTTTCACAGCTCTTTTCCACCGATTAATTCTCAACTCCGAAAATTCCCGAGTTAACAAAGCCACCGCGACCCGCTTCGCCATGCGCGGGGTTTTTCATGGGCGCGGAAAGCTCCGCTTCAGAGCTCGCGCACCACGCGGAACCCGACGCGGCCGCTGCGCGCGCTGCCGTCGGTGCCCTGACGATAGGCCGAGTTGACCTGGTCGGGGGAGCTGCCCCACGAGCCGCCGCGCACCACGTGGGTGCTGCAGCCGGGGTTGAGCCATGCGCTGCCGTCGCCGGGCGAGCGCACGTAGCTTTCGTGCCAGCAGTCCTGCACCCACTCCGAGACGTTGCCATCGATGTCGTAGAGTCCGAACGGATTGGCGGCAAAGCTCATCACCGGCGCCGGGCCCCAGTAGCCGTCGCGATAACCGCGGAACGCGTTGCTCCAGCGGCGGCCGTTGCGCGAACGGTCGCCGGAGCCGGTAAGGTTTTCCACCGGCTTGGTCGGTGTGCCGTCGCCCCACCAGTAACGTGTGCTCGTACCGCCGCGCAGCGAGTATTCGAACTCGGCTTCGTTCGGCAATCGATAGATCTTGCCCGTGCGCTGGGTGAGCCAGTCTGCATAGGCCTTGGCATCGTTCCACGAGATGTTGACTACGGGCAGATCGTCGGCCGCCTTGCTGCCGGCGTAATCGTCCTGCCAGTTCGCATTGGCGTCGTCGCGCAGTGCGCCGCTGCGCTCGTCGTAGACGCTGGCGCCGCCCAGCCGTATCGAGTCCGGCACGTAACCGCTGTTGCGCACGAACTCGCGGAACTGCCCCACCGTAATGGCACTGCGCGCCATCGCGAAACCCTTGCCGAGGGTCACCGGATGCTGCGGCTTTTCATAGCTGGCGTAGCCGTCCTGATTGTCCGGTGCGCCCATCTGAAAGCTGCCGATCGGCACGACTACCATCATCGGCGACCTGCCGGGGATGTCGACATAGCCATCGCTGAAAATCTGGCCGGGCTTGTGGCCGGCGTAAAGTCGGGCGTTGGTGAGCTGGGTTTCCAACTCGGAAAGCCCGGCGAGATTGGGCTCGATCTGCTGCGCTTGGCTGGCCAGCTTGCGTGCCAGTGCAAGATCGCCGCTGTCCAGCGCCGAATGCGCCTGGGCGAGCACACCGGTGGCGCGCTGCTGGCGCATGTCATCAAGGCGCTTGCTGACGTCCTGCATTTGCTGAGAGCCGGGACGAATGGCCTGTGCCTCGGCGAGCGCGGCGTCGGCTCCGGCGAAATTGCTCTGGGCCAAGGCGGCCAGCGCGCGATCGAGCACCGCCCGCTGCACCTGCATGATGCCCTGCTCGGCCACCGCGTTCTGCGGGTCGAGCCGCTGCACCTGGCGATACATGTCCAGTGCGCTGCCGTCGACCGGCTGATCGGCCTTGCCCTGCGCCAGCAGCGAGGCGGCCTTGGCCAGCATCGGCCGCACGCTGGTCAGGGTTTTCAGATTGGCGGACAGCAGGGCGATATCCTCGGCCGCGTTGGGCAAGGTGCGCAGCGCATCGAGCTGGTCTTTCGCCGCGTCGGCGTCGCCGACCGCAATGTCCTGTTCGATGTCCGCGACCAGACGCGCTTTCACATCGAACAGGCCCTGCGCAGCGCGGCGGCTGTCCGGCTTGGCTTTCAGCGCCTGCGCGAACAGCGCGCCCGCGCTGTTCCTGTCGCCTGCCACCTGGCCGGCCTGCAGCGCTTTGGAAGCACGTGCCAAAAGCGCCTGCACGGCCGGCGGATCGGCGCTGAGCTGCTCAGGCAGATCGGCCTTTTTCTTGCTGTGCGCGACAATCACGCTGATGGATGCCAGCGTCAACGGCGGCCCGGCGTTGACCTCGGCCATGGCCGGTGTGCTTGCCTGCGGCACATCCCGGCCCGGCACGGCTTCGCCCATCGACATGGATCGGCGCGGCGCCTGCGTAGGATCGACGTGCAGCAGGCGCGGAAAAAAGTGATACGTGAGCGCAAACCCCAGCACAATGATGCCCGCCGCTCCACCGAGCGCGCGCTGATTGCGCAGAATTGCATTGCTCGGCATGGATGGGCGTCCCGGGAGTGGCCTGTTATCGTGCGCTGCCCACCATAAGTACAAACCGCCGACAGGGCAATGCATGCCCGGCGCTTTCAAAGGAAGTTCGATGTCCCTGCCCGAGTCCGCCAGCGCCGACTGGATCGATAATCGCGATGCGCTGCAGTCGTGGCTGGCCGACGTGCCCGATGACGCCGCGGTCGGGCTCGACACCGAGTTCATGCGCCGCAATACCTTCTATCCGCAGCTGGCGCTGCTGCAGCTGGGCTGGCAAGGTCGCTACGCGCTGATCGATCCGCTGGCCTTCGCGATCGGCGATGCGCTGGTGCCGCTGCTCGGCGCTGGCCCGGCGGTGACCATCATGCATAGCGCCAGCGAAGATCTGGAAACGCTGTCGCCGATGCTGCCGGGCGGCCCGAAGACCCTGTTCGATACGCAGATCGCCGCCGCATTTGTCGGCATGGGCCTGGGCATCAGCTATCGCGCCCTGGTCGCCGAACTCGCCGGGGTGGAACTGGACAAGGGCGAGACGCGTTCGGACTGGATGCAGCGACCGCTGACTGCCTCGCAGATCAGCTACGCCGCGCTGGACGTGGTGTATCTGAAAACCATCCATGAACAGCTCGGTGAACGCCTGCAGCAGCGCGACCGCAGCGCCTGGCACGCGGAGGACTGTGAACGACTCAAGCGTCGCGCCAGCCAGCGCGCCGGCGATCCGCAGCCGCAGCGCGCGATGCGCGGTGCCGCCGACTGGACGATACCGCAGCAGGCCATGCTGCGCCGGCTGCTGCTATGGCGCGACCGCAGCGCACGCACGCTCGACGTACCGCGGCCATGGTTGCTGGACGATACCCTGGCGCTGACCCTGGCACAGCAGCCGCCGGGCAGCCTCGGCGAACTCGATCAGCGCAGCCGCGGCCAGCGTGCGCTGCGCTCGGCCCAGCGCAGCGAGCTGTTCGCACTGCTCGCAACTGCCGTGAGCGCGGAAGAAATCGACGCCACGCTGCGCATACCCGGGCATCCGCAAGGCGAAGCCAAAAAGGCGCTCGGCGCCATGAAGGAAAGCGTAGACGCGCTCGCCACCGAGCTCGATCTGCCCTCCGGCCTGCTGTGCCCGCGCAAGGCGCTGGAGGAATACGTGGTCACCGCCGAATGGCCGGAATTTCTCGACGGCTGGCGTCACGAGTTGCTGCACGATCGTCTGACCGCGCTTTTGCCCGGCTAGATCTTTCTGGCTGGTCGCCGCCGTGAAGCTTTCGACACCAACGTGCAGCTGCATTTGCCGACCCTTGGCGAACCACGACCTGCGCTGCTAACATCTGCTGGTCACGTGGGGCCTTAGCTCAGCTGGGAGAGCGCGTCGTTCGCAATGACGAGGTCGGGGGTTCGATCCCCCCAGGCTCCACCAATTTCTTGCAACACCGCCCTGGAAACCCACCGTTTCCAGGGCTTTTTTATGGCCATGGATGGCCGACACGCCGGAAATGCAGGAGCCCATTCGGTGATGTTCCTCGCGCCCCTCCCTTTGACGAAACGCCGCGGCCGGTTCTTTCGGAAAAGGGGCGAACGTGCCACTGTTTGTGCCGAGAATCGGGCAGCCGACGCGCTGACCGACAGGCCGCGGCAAACCAGCGGCTCCGCCCTCAATAGCGGCAAAGGGGAATATCTTGATGAAATTCGTTGGGCCGGTCGTCCTGGCCGTCAGCTGCACTTTGGCATGTCCGTTGTCTGCCGCTGCAGGCACGCCCGTTTTCCAGCTGAATGACCTGCAAAAGCTCGTGAACCTCAGCGATCCGCAGATCGCTCCCGACGGCAAGCAGATCGCCGTGATCGTTTCCCGACCGGACTGGACGACCGACAAAAACCTGCAGGACATCGATCTGGTCGACGTCGCCAGCGGAGATACACGCGCCATCACCTGGAAGCGCACGGATATCGCCGCGCCGCGCTGGTCGCCCGACAGCGGCCGGCTGGCCTTTATCGCGCATGACGAGGAAACCAAGCAGTCACAGATCTTCGTGCTGTCGATGCGCGGCGGCGACGCAATGCGCATCACCGAAACGAAGTACGGCGTGGAATCCTTCAGCTGGAGCCCGGACGGCAAACAGCTCGCCTTTGTGACCGCCGATGAACCCGCCAACGAAAAAGCGATCAAGGCGCATGACGATGCCTTCCAGGTCACCGACAACAACTTCCTGGCGCGCGCCGCGCTGACGCCCTGGCACCTATGGGTAATACCGAGCGCGGGCGGTTCGGCCAAGCGACTCACGCAGGGCAATTTCAGCCTGCAGACCGATCAGCAGGACTCGGCGCCGGTGCCGGCATGGAGCCGCGACGGTCGGCGCATCGCCTTTACCCGATTCCCCGGACCGTACTGGGGGCCGTCGTTCCGATCGGTGATCGCCAGCGTGGATGCGAATGGTGGTGAGCCGCGCACCGTGGTGTCGGGCGAAGGTGCGGGCGACTTCACCTACGCGCTCGACAGCGACACCGCCGCCTATCTGCGCCCGCGCAACGGCGATCAGAACAACGGCAACGCGGTTTATGTCGACAACGGTGCCGATGGACGCGACGTGACGCAGGCCGCCGCGCGCAACTTTTCCAACTACGCGTGGCTGCCACGAGGCAACGCGCTCTTGCTCGCCGGCGAGGACGGCACGCAGGCGGCGCTATGGGAACAGCCGCTGACCGGCACCGCGAAAAAGCTCGACCTCGGTGACGTGCAGGCCAACCCCGAGCTGAGCGTGTCGAACGCGGGCGCGATCGCCTTCATCGGCAGCACGCCGGCACATCCGGGCGAGCTTTACGCAATGTCCTCCACGCACAGCAAGCCGAAGCGGCTGACCAACCTCAACGCCTTCGCCGACAGTCTCATGCTGGGGCACAGTGAATCCATCGAATGGACCGGGCCGGACGGCTTCAAGGAAGACGGTGTGCTGACCTACCCGACCGGATACCGCAAAGGTCAGAAGTATCCGCTGGTGCTGGTGATCCACGGCGGCCCGGCGTCCGCCAGCACGCTGCATTTTTCGCCGCTGCCGCAGCTGCTGTCGGCTGCCGGCTTTCTGGTGTTCCAGCCCAACTACCGCGGCAGCACCAATCTGGGCGACGCCTATCAGCACGCCATTTTTCGCGACACCGGCAGGGGTCCCGGCAACGACGTGATGGCCGGGCTCGCGGCCGTCGAAAAACTCGGCAGCGTCGATCAAAGCCGGATCGGCGTCAGCGGCTGGTCCTACGGCGGCTACATGACGACTTGGCTCACCGGTCATTACGGCATATGGAAAGCAGCCGTTTCAGGCGCCGCGCTGACCGACTGGGTAATGGACTACACCCTGGCCTACTACCAGCAGGGCGACACCTATGTCTTCGGCGGCTCGCCCTGGCTGGCGAAATATCACGATATCTGGCGCGATCAGTCCCCGATCGCGTATGCCCAGAACGTGACTGCACCCACGCTCATCATGGGCGACGTCGGTGATCCCAATGTGCCCCTGTTGAACAGCTACGAGTGGTATCACGCGCTGCGCGACAACGGCGTATCGGTCGAGTTTTACGCCTACCCGGCGGACACGCATTTTCCCAGCGACATCGTGCGAACGACGGACGTCTACAAGCGCTGGGTGGGGTGGATGACGGCGCATTTGTAGGAGCCTGTGCGGCAAGCGTCATCTTGCGCATTTAGTGACACTGCACGTCGACTTGCGATTTTCCGGGCCCGCCTCTAAGAGCCTGTTCACGACCTCCCCGCGCCGGGAGCGGTTTGCGCGCAGAACGAGGGTACGCGGGGAGGCGCCGTGGATGGCGCCGGCTTTGAGGAGCGAGGAGTGACGTGGGTCCACGACCGAGTGATGGCGCCGGGATGCGGGCAAACAGCCCGGGCCCGCAGGGTTGCCACCGAGCGGCCGCCAGGCGGCAGCGCGCGATTTACACCTTTTCGGTGCTTGGCTTGCCAGCCAGGCAAGCCGGCGCTGGGCCCTATACCCGACCACCGCTCGATGACACGCGAGGTACGGGGAGATGAGGAACAGGCTCTAAGACCCGATGCGCAGCGTAGCGCTGCCCTAGCTGCTGCTTGATCGGCCAATGCGCGTTTGTACTCGGACACTCTGCGCTGGCACAAATCGTGCTGCCATGCGCTGCACAAGCTCATTTGGCTATTATCGGATTGGGTAGCGTCCCTATGCTTACCGGCCCGAACCCAGCGAACTCCGACCTTCACCGAGCCTTGGCGCCCAGCGCCTAGACTGGACGATTGGTCAATGCGCGCGCGTCACCACTAAATACAGTGGCGCATCGGCGGGAGGGATCTGTGCACCGGTGAAAATTGCGGCGGGCGCCGCAAACGGTGCTGATACGCGAATTTCCACCGTCCAAAGCTTTGTTGCTGCTTCGCAGAAATTATTGCAAAGGAAAACGATATAAATGGAGAGGCAGATCACATTAACGGCACCGGCTCGCTTGCGGCGAGCGCTGGCTGTACTGTGGATTTGTCTGACGTTGATCGGATCGGCGCATGCCTTCGCGTCCGCACCGCTGAACGGCGCCTGGCGTCCCGTCATGCTCGGCGACACGCCGCAAAGCGTGATGCAGGAATATCGCGGTGGCCAGTTCAAAAGCTTTGAGCCGTCCATTCTTCAGCGATTTCAGGTGAACGCGCTCGGCAGCTGGGTGGTGATCGCGGCCGAGCCTCCCTGGGACAACAGCGAACGCATGCTGAGCATCTACCCGCCGCCGCTGGGTAAAGTGACGGTGTATGGGCAGGATCAGGTCACGGCGCTGGCGCTGGACGATTTTTCAGCGTCGACCCACGGCCATGGTCGGCTGGCCTGGCGCGTGCCACTGACCCAGGCAGCGTCGGCCCCTATCCTGCTTAAGTTCGAACCGTCCGCGATCGCCAGTGCGCCGGTGCGTTTCGAGATACAACCGTGGAACGATTATCTGCGGCAGGACGCGCAGTGGCTGGTGTTCGCCAGCGCCAGCTTTGCGGTGATGCTGTCGATGGTACTGATGGCGCTGTGCTTCGCGCTGATGCTGCGCGATATCACCTTCGCCTGGTACGCCGGTTTTATCCTCTGCTACACGTTTATCCAGGGCATCCAGACGGGCTTTCTTTTTCACCCGCTGGAGTGGCAGTGGTTGGCCGGCATGGGCATGACAAGCGGCGCAGTGGCGGTTGCGCTATCCGTTGCCTTCGCCTCGC
This sequence comes from Rhodanobacter sp. ANJX3, assembly GCF_014200755.1. Lineage (GTDB taxonomy): Bacteria > Pseudomonadota > Gammaproteobacteria > Xanthomonadales > Rhodanobacteraceae > Rhodanobacter. The sequence goes on from NZ_JACHCM010000001.1 coordinate 1,038,307, forward strand.
TGTTCATGATGCGTTTCTGCGCGCTGCGCAAGCGCGCGCCGCTGCTGCGCGTGCCGGTGATTGCGCTCGCCGTCGGCATGGGTCTGCTGGTGGTGATGCGCTTGAGCCATCTGACGCTGCTGATGGAAACGGCACAGATTCTGCTCAACCCGATGCTGATGCTCGGCGCAGCGCTGCTGCTGATTTCCGCCCTTGTCGCGGGCTTTCACGGCTCGCGCCAGGCATGGTTTTTTCTGATCGGATGGACGCCGCTGCTGCTGCTTACCGCGATGACCAGTGCCCAGGCCAACGGCGCACTGCCCAGCCTGGACTGGCTCAACGACGCCAGCCTCGCCGGGGGAGCGTTCGAGGCTATCGTGCTGTCGCTCGGCCTGGCCGATCGCGCGCTGCGGCTGCGCCACGATCGCGACAAGGTGCGCGTGCTCGCCGATCACGATGCGCTGACCAATACCTTCAATCGTCGGGCCTGGAGCGAACGCGCCAATGCGATGCTAAATTCAGGCGAACCGCGTCCGATCGCGCTGCTGTTTCTCGATCTGGATAATTTCAAGCTGCTCAACGACTGCCAGGGCCACAACGCCGGCGATCGCGCGCTGGTCGCCGTATCCCGCGCGCTGAGCGCGGAGCTGCGCCCCACCGATATTCTGGGCCGCTACGGCGGCGAAGAATTCGTCGCATTGATCGACGACACCACCGAAGAAAACGCGATGCTGGTCGCCACTCGCCTGTGCCGGCGCGTGCATCGGCTGGAAATTCCGGTCAACGACACGTTCATGCTCAGCGCCAGTATCGGCGTGGCCATGCGGCGCGAAGGCGACGACGTGGAATCGCTCGCCGAACGCGCCGACCAGGCCATGTACAGCGCCAAACTCAGCGGACGAAACCAGGTCTGCTTTTACGGCCACATCAAACCCGCGAAGGCATCGACACACTCGAACCTGCACGTGGTGGAAAAACGCCGCAAAGATATCTGAGTTTTTTCGCAGCGATACTCGCTACCGCGTAGCCAGCAACGTTGCCGCTGCCACTACCTCGTCCTCGCCCGGCAATACCAGCAACGCGGCACCCGCCAGCGGCGTAAACGTATCGGCGCCGACGACGCGATGCATCGGCGTGGCGCCACAGCCGCCTTCGACGATGGCCGCGATCACGCCTTCGCCCACGCCCGCGCTGCGGCGCCCCTCGTCCAGCACGAGAATCCGTTTGGCCGTCCGCGCCTGTTCGGCGATAAACGCGTTGTTGAGCGGCGCCAGCCAGCGCAGATCGACCACGCGAATCTGCCACCCGTGGTTTGCCTCGATCGTCTTCGCCGCGCGCAGCGCCATCGGTACGCCGTTGCCGAAGGTGAAGATCACCAGATCATCGGCCGGCTCGTTGTACACGCGCCCCTCGCCCAGCGTCATGGCCTGATCCAGCGAAGGATAGGCAAACTGCCACTGGCCGTCGCCGGCCTCGTACAAGTCCTTGGTCATGTACAGCGCAATGGGTTCGAGGAAGGCACAAACCCGGCCATCGACCTTGGCCAGCGCCATCATCGTACGCAGCATCATCGCCGCGTCGTCGCCGCGGCTGGAGCAGCCGACCACGAGCCCGGGAATATCGCGCAGCGCGGTGATCGAGTTGTCGTTGTGGAAATGGCCGCCGAAACCTTTCTGGTAACCGAGCGATGCCACGCGCATCACCATCGGATTGCGGTACTGGTCGTTGGAGAAAAACTGCAGCGAGGCCGCCTCGCCGCGAATCTGGTCGCAGGCGTTGTGGAAGTACGCCAGATACTGAATCTCCGGCATCGGCAGCATGCCCATATTGGCGTAGCCCTGCGCCAGGCCCAGGATCATCGTTTCGTCCAGCAGCGTATTGAACACGCGGCTGCCCTTGAACGCCTTGTTGAGCCCCTTGGTGACCGTGTAGACACCGCCCTTCTGCGCCACGTCCTCGCCGAACAGCAGCGCCTGCGGGTATTTGGCCAGCAGGTCGTGCAATGCCTGATTGATCTGGATGGCCAGATGCCGTGGCGGCTGGTTCTCCGGCAGCTTCGCTTCGCTGCCGAAGACCGCAAGGCGCTTGTCGGCGTAGTCGGCACGCGTGGCTTCCGCGGCGACAGCCTCCGGCGTATACGGCGCCAGCGGTTTCATCACGTCCGCCAGCGAGGTCAGACGGGGTCGCGCATCGGCATCGGCGGCGGCGGCAAAGCAGCGCTTGCGGGCGGCTTCGTAGAGATTGAGCAATTCGTCCTTGCTGTATAGCCCGGATTCCAGCGCGATGGCGGCCGACCGCAGCAGCGGATCGGTCGACTCGACGCTGACCAGTTCCTCGATACTGCGCCACTCGATCTCGAAATCGGTACCCGCATGGCCCATCACGCGCGTGGTCTTCAGGTGCAGGAAGGTCGGGCGGCGCGTGTGGCGGCAGTGTTCTACGGCGCGCTGTACCTGCGCATAGCCTTCGGCCAGATCCAGCCCGTCGGCAAAGAAATAGTCGAGGTTGGAACGATGCTGGAAATTGCTGGCGACCCATCCGGTCGGCGTCTTCACCGAGATGCCGATGCCGTTGTCCTCGCACACGAACAGCACCGGCGCGGGGAGCTTCTGGTAGGCCGTCCATGCCGCAGCGTTGAACGCGGTTTGCGCGGTGGCGTGATTGCTCGACGCATCGCCGAACGAGCAGACGGCGATGCTGTCGTCGGGAATCGGCAGCGCGTGGCCGATACGCCGCGCCTGCTCGATCGCCACGGCCGTGCCCAGCGCCTTGGGCAGGTGCGAGGCGATGGTCGAGGTCTGCGGCAGCACCCACAGCGGCTTGCTGCCCCACACTTTGTGCCGACCACCGGAGGCCGGATCGTCCTTGCTGGCGGCAAAGCTCAGCGCCGAATCCATCACCGGATCCATGCCCGGCAGCTTGCGAAAGCGCTCGGCCATGAACCCGCCGGAGCGATAGTGCAGAAACGCCGGGTCGGTATGCCGGGTCAACCGCGCCACCATGGCATTGCCCTCGTGGCCGCTCGATCCGATCGTGTAAAACACCTTGTTCTGCACGCGCAGCACGCGTGCCATCAGATCCAGATGCCGACTGATCAGCTGCGATTCGAGCAGCTCGCGAAAGCCGCGCGCGTCGAGCGCGCTGCCCGCCAGCACCGGCTGATCGGCCTCTGGCGCCCTGCCCGCGTCGCCCTGCCATAGCTGCACGAACTCGATAAAGTTCTGGTCGACGATCTCGGCTCGGTTGAAGCCCTTGTGGCGCGCGGCAATGGCAAACGGAATGGACATGGTCTCGATATCGGAAAAAAGAAGGGGTACGACGGTTGGATCAGTGTTGCAGCGGCGAATGCCCGGGCTGCGCTTTCACATGCGCGAGCCACGCCGATACGGATGGATAGACGGCCAGATCGAAACCACCGTCGGCCGCACAATGGGTGTAAGCGTAGAGCGCGATGTCGGCGATGCTGTAACGATCGCCCGCCAACCACGCGTGCGATACGAGATGAGCCTCCATCACGGCCAACGCTTTTGCGCCTTGCGCATGCAGCTTCGGCAGTTCGACCTGACGGGAATGATCCGCCGGCAGATAAAGCGAGATAAAACGCGCCACCGCGATATACGGCTCGTGGCTGTACTGCTCGAAGAAAAGCCACTGCAGCGTCTGCGCACGCAGCCACGCGTCGCTCGGCAACAAGGGCGTGCCCTCGGCGAGATAGCACAGAATCGCATTGGACTCGGCCAGTCGGCGACCGTCGTCGAGCTCCAGCAACGGCACCTTGCCGTTGGGATTCTTGGCCAGATATTCCGCGGTGCGGGTTTCGCCTTGTGTACTGTCGACCTCGACCCAGCGATAGTCTCGACCTAGCTGATCGAGCAGCAATTGCAGCTTGTAGCAGTTGCCGGACGAGCGCTTGCCGTAAATCGTAATCATTCGCCAACCTCGCATAGAGTTTTTAGCACAGCCATGCGCGCACGATCCTTGGGACGCCCGAAGCCGTCGAGTACACGAATCTGCTCCGCGATCGCCGGCACCGGAACGGACAGTCCGGCAATGCTCACGTGCACGATCCGGTCTATCCGCAGCGGCATCCAGCCATCGGGTCCAAAAACCTCGAGGCCGCCCATCACTTCCACCGGCAGACCCACAAAACGGTAGCGTGCGAAGCGCGATCGAAAGCGCTCCGCGCCATCCGGCCGGTGCACCGCATCGTGCTGCCGTTGCCAACGGTCGCGCAACGCGTCCGCATCCCGGACGCTGGTCAGCAGGTCCAGATCCGCCACGCTGACGTCGGCGCCGACCAAGCAGGCGGCCGCGCTGCCGATCACGACCCAGGGATCGCGACAGCGGCTGCGCAGGTCCGGAAGCACAGCCGCCAGTGCTGCGTGCAAGGACTCCATCGTCGAGTTGCCCCTGTTGCACTCAGCCGTGGGCAGGACGCTGCTGCCACTGTTCGCACCCATGGCTTCATATCCCGCTTCACGACGCATGAGCGACGCGCTCCGCTTCAGAACGCGTTGATGCCGGTCAGCTCCCGACCCACCACCAGCTCGTGCACGGTTTCCGTACCTTCATAGGTGATCACCGACTCCAGGTTCAGCGCGTGGCGGATGGCGCCGTGCTCGGTGGTGATGCCGGCGCCGCCGAGCAGGTCGCGGCACTGGCGCGCGATGTCGATCGCCATGCGGCAGTTGTTCCACTTCGCCAGCGACACCTGGGTCGGCTGCATCTTGCCGGCATCCTTTAAACGACCGAGCTGCAGCGACAGCAGCTGCGCCGTAGTGATGCGGCGGGCCATGTCGGCCAGCTTCAGCTGCACGGCCTGATTGGACGACAGCGGTCGGTCGAACAGCTTGCGTTCCGCGGTGTAGTCGAGCACTTCCTTCAGGCAGGCCTGGGCGGCGCCGATCGGCCCCCAGGTGATGCCGAAGCGCGCCTGGGTGAGGCAGCCCAGCGGCCCCTTCAGGCCTTTGACGTTGGGCAGGCGCGCGCTGTCGGGCACGCGCACGCCGTCGAAGAACAGCGCCGAGGTCACCGACGCGCGCAGGCTCATCTTTTTGTGAATTTCCTGCGCCTTGAAGCCGGCCGTGTCGGTCGGCACCACGAAGCCCTGGATGCCGTCCTCGGTCATCGCCCAGACGATGGCGATATGCGCGAGGTTACCGTTGGTGATCCACATCTTGGCGCCATTGATGACCCAGTCGCCGCCGTCCTTTTTGGCATTCGTCTTCATATTGGCCGGATCGGAGCCGCCATGCGGTTCGGTCAGGCCAAAGCAGCCGATGATCTCGCCGGCGGCCATGCCCGGAAGATACTGGCGCTTCTGCTCCTCGCTGCCGTAGGCAAAGATCGGATACATGCACAGCGAACTCTGCACCGAGGCAAAGCTGCGCAGGCCGGAATCGCCGCGCTCGAGTTCCTGACAAATCAGACCGTAGCTGACGCTGTTCATACCGCCGCCGCCGTATTCCTCGGGAATGGTGGCGCCCAGCAGGCCCAGGCCGGCGATTTCGGGAATCAGCTCCTTCGGAAACCGCGCCTGATCGAAGCAGTCGCCGATGATCGGCAGCACGCGTTCGTCGACAAAACGGCCGACGGAATCCTGCACCATGCGTTCCTCGTCGGTAAGCAGCGAACGGACATCATAAAGATCGAGCGGATCGAGGCGCGTGGCCATGGCAAAGGTCCAAAGTGATCAGGCAAGTCCCCTAGTGTAGCGGGGACCGGGATGAGGGTCACCGGCAGCGACACTGACGACAGGTGTCGGGAAAGCCTGCTGTATCAGGGACTGGAAGCTTTTGAAAATAGCTGGCCGGTCGCTCGGGCGCCAAGCGCCACGGCCGGCGCAAACAAAGCTTCCATCCATCATCGAAAAAGGAGTTTTCCATGCGCCCCATCCTCTACGGACTGATGCTCGCCGTACTTGCCCTGACCTCGCGTGGTGCCGTTGCGGCGCCGCCGGCCGCCCCAGCGGCCGCAAGCAGCGCCCAATATGTCGATCTCGACAGCTACCTGACCAGCGATGCCGACATCAACGCCTGGTACACCATCACCAGCCAACTCAGGAAAAACTTCGACGACGTCTGCGGCGATACCTTCTGTGAAGGCGATTACAGCAACATCCAGTCGCTCGACTACCGCTGCTCGGTCGACACCACTACCGGCGTGATCGGGCGATGCGTTTGGGTTTTCGCCGCCAGCAATGAAGAAGTGAACGCGAAAACCGGCAATTTCACCGTCGACAATCAGCACTGGCGCTGCCGCAGCCCGCTGGCGCCGAAGACCCACGTGGCGGACCTGATCGCCGCGTTGAATGTAAGCAACCCGATACGCGCGATTCTTCCCGGCAGCAGCCAGTCGATCTATGACGGGCTGGTCGACTGCCTCTGAGGCAGTTCGGCACGTCGGCAGCTGCCGACGTGCCGGTATCGAATCGATTCGAAATCGGCCCAACTTGCATGCGGCGGTCACCGGAAACGGGGATACTGTGGTCATCCCCGTTTCGAAAAGCCGCAAAAATGTACAAAGGTGTGCTGCTCGGCTTCATGGCGTTCGCGGCTTATGCCATGAGCGATGCGTTCGTGAAGCTGCTGCACGGCTCGCTGCCGTCGTATGAGGCGGTATTCTTCGGCGCGCTGCTAGGCCTGACCGCCCTGCCTTTCATCAAGCGCAAGGGCGATCGCTGGCGCGAAGTCATTATCGCCAAGCGGCCAAGCCTTTGGCTGGTGCGCGCGGTGTTCGGCGCGATCGGCAGCACGTCCGCCGTCATAGCCTTTACCGCGCTGCCGATGGCCGAGGCCTTCGCGCTGATCTTTTTGATGCCGATCTTCGTCACCGTACTGTCGGTGATCTTTCTGAAGGAACATGTCGGCTGGCGCCGCTGGTCGGCGGTGATCGCAGGGTTTGTCGGCGTACTCGTCGTACTTCGGCCTGGATTTCGCGCACTGGGCATCGGCCACCTTGCCGCGCTGATCTGCGGTCTTTCCGGCGCCATCTCGATGATTGCGTTGCGCATGACCGGATCACAGGAAAAGCGCGTCACGCTCTACGGTGCCGGCGTAATCGGACCGCTGCTACTTACCGGCATACTGATGCTATGGGATTTTCGCTGGCCGCAATGGCGGCAGTGGATGCTGCTGCTCGGCTATGGACTGCTTGCCGCCCTGGGCGCGGTACTTCTGATGCTCGCCACGCAGAAGTCGCCGGCCAACCACGTGGCACCGACCCAGTACAGCCAGATGCTGTGGGCCGTCGCGTTCGGCTACCTGCTATTCAACGATCCGCTGGACTGGCCAATGCTGATCGGCATCGTGATCATTCTGGGCTCGGGACTGTTCACCTTCGTGCGGGAGTACAAGGTCACGCGCTGGTGGCGACGTACCAAGGTCGTTTGACCGCCGCTCTTGTGCACCAACGCGTACAAGTATGGGTCCACATAACATCGATTGCCGTTGCCTCCACGGCAATACCGGCGAACGAGTTCCGGAATCCTGCACATACACAAGCACCAGGCTTTTCAGCCCGATGCCTGATTAAAGGCTTGCCGACTCAGAGCTTTTTGGCCATCGCCAAATGCTCGTCGAGCGTGGGCAGCGTCTGCGCGGCAAACGACTTGAGATCGTCGTTTTTTCCACTCGTCGACTCTTTCTTGAACAGCGCGACGGCCTCAATGTGATCTTTCAACATCATCGACGAATAGGCCTTGTCGAACGCTGCGCCATTGAGGGTTTCAAGCTTGGCCAGCGCTTTTTGCTGCGCAGGCATCGGCGATGTGGACGGCGCAAATCCATCTTTCTGCGCCACCGCGGAAAGCTCATCGCCTGCCTTGGTGTGATCGGTCACCATCCTCGCCGCAAAGCTTTTCACCGCCGCCGACTGCGCACGGGAATCCGCCAGCTTGCTTGCCTGAACTTCGGTCATTCCGGCCGCCGAGGCTTTTGCGACAAAGGCGGTGTCCTGTTTCGATACAGCGGGCGCAGTGTCGGCAGCGGCCTGGGCCATGGCCAGCGGGCTGAGTACCAGCGCGCCGAGCATCGTGAGCGTTCCGACATGTTTCCGTGTGATCTGCATGAGCGAGCTCCCGCGTTGAAGTGGACTTTCATCGTGGGCGCGCCGCCGTGACGATCCGGTGTCGGTTTCATTTATGCCGAAACAACAAACGGATGTGGCAAAACAGCGGTAACCACGATCGACGATCAGCCGCGGTTGCTGACCCCGTGCGGCACATGCCCGGTAGCCACATGCATGCGTGCCGACTCCACATTGGCCGGCGAGTCGTCGAAAAAGATATCGGCGCCAAAGGCGTCCAGAAACGGCCCCTTGTCTCGACCACCGAGGAAAAGCGCCTCGTCGATGCGCACGCCCCACTTGCGCAGGGTGAGAATCACGCGTTTGTGCGCTGGAGCGGAACGCGCTGTGACCAGTGCCGTGCGAATCGGCGAATCTTCGGCGGGAAACGCGGTCTGCAATCGATGCAGCGCGGTGAGAAAGCCCTGGAACGGCCCTACCGACAGCGGCTCGGCCGCGTGCTCGGTTTCGCTGCGATGGAAGGCTTCGAGCCCCTCTTCGCGCGATACCCGCTCGCCCTCGTCGCCAAAGATCACCGCATCGCCGTCGAAGGCTATGCGCAGCTGCTCCGACGCACGCGGCGGCGCAGTGCTGGGCAGGATCGTGGCCGCGGCCACACCGGCCGCGAGCGCGCGACCGACGTCTTCGGCATTGGCGGACAGGAAAAGATCGGCCTTGAACGGCGCGATGTAGTCGGACGTCGGCGCGCCACTGGTGAACGCGGCGCGGCTGATCTCCAGCCCGTAATGCTGGATCGCATTGAAAATGCGCAGCCCGGTATCGCCGGAATTGCGCGACAGCAGGATCACTTCCACCGGCGGCACGTTGCCGGCCAGCTTGTTGAGGCCGAGCAATTTCTGCACTAGCGGAAACGCTACGCCGGGCTTAAGAATCTCGTTCTCGTGGTCGATCTGGAAGTTGCGATACGCGTCGAGCCCGTCGCGCTCGAACAGCGCGTGACTGTCGCCGAGGTCGAACAGCGCGCGAGAAGAGATCGCCACCACCAGGCGTTTGTCGCTTGCCGCACGCGCATCGTGTGCGCCCGCCATGGCAGGATCGGCCTCGGGCATATCGTCTGGTGCAATGGATTCGTTCACGGATGGCAGCATCGCTTGATCCGTAGCGGATCGTTGATTTCAATCTAGCATGCAGCCTGGGTTATTTCGTAAGCGCCGTTGATTTAGCCTCTCGCATTCAACGATGGCCAGCTTCGCGCTGACGATTATTCCGCCGATGCAAACTGCTCGTCGAGAATGCGCTGTTCGAGGTTGTGCTCGGGATCGAACAGCAGGCGCACGCCTTCGCCGCCCGACTGGCGAATGGCCACCGTCAGTACGTCGCGCACCTCGTGAAAGTCGGCGGTGGCGCTGACCGGTCGCTTGCCCGGATCGAGCACACGCAAGATCACTTCGGTGCGATGCGGCAGGATCGCGCCGCGCCAGCGGCGCGGGCGGAACGGGCTGATCGGCGTCAGCGCCAGCACGTTCGCATCCAGCGGCAGGATCGGCCCGTGCGCGGAGAGGTTGTAGGCGGTGGAGCCGGCCGGGGTGGACACCAGAATGCCGTCGCAGACCAGCGTATCGAGCTTCACGATGCCGTTGAGCTTGACCTCCAGATGCGTGGCCTGGTTGGTCTGGCGCAGCAGCGACACCTCGTTGAACGCCAGTGCCGAATGCTCCTTGCCGCTGACGTCGGTAACTTCCATCTGCAGCGGAAACAGCGACGCGGTGTGCGCGCGCGCCACCCGCTCGGGCAGCCCATCGAGCACATGCTTGTTCATCAAAAACCCGACGCGGCCCAGCTTCATGCCGTACACCGGCACATCAAGCGCGTGCCAGTCGTGCAGCGTACGCAGCATGAAACCGTCGCCGCCGAGCGCCACGATCAGCTCGGCCTGTTCCGGCGGCACGTCGCCATAGCGCTCCACCAGTTTGCGTCGCGCCTGCTGGGCGATGCTGGTATCGCTGGCGACGAAGGCAAAGCGCATGCGGATCTACCCGGCAATCAAGTGAGAGGAGAGTACACAGCATGAAGGCGCAAGACCATGCCGGCTCCTGCGCCTTCATGACCGAGCTGCACCGAGGTGACAGTTCGGTGGCTGACGATCCGTTAGCCGATCGGCACCTGCGCCAGCTGTGCCAGACGACGCACCGCGACCGAGGCGATCGGATAATCTGCGTTCTGGGTCAGGATTTCCGCCAGCATGCTGCGGGTGTACTGCAGCGTGGCGTTGTCCCGCTGCAGCCACGCCTGTACCGGCGAAACGTCGGTGCGGTCGCTGGCCAGGGCGAGCACCTGCGAGGCCAGCGCGCGATGCTGGTGGTTCAACTCGTCCAGCAGCGAACCGCGCGCCTGGGCATGCCAGTGACCTTCCACCGGCAGCGCCTCGATCTGATCGCGCAGCCATTCCAGATCCAGCGCCTCACCCAGCTCGTAGAAAACCTGCGCGACCTTGGCGATGGGACGACCGCTGAGCTGAGCCACTTCGACCATGTCCAGCGCCGCACGCAGCACCGGCATACGCGCCAAACGCAGCGCCAGTTCGGCCGGCAGGCCCAAGCCTTCCCACTTCTCCTGATTACCGGAGAAATCGCCTTTGCCGGTCGGCGTCAGCACGTCGGGTAGTGCCTGACGCAACTCAGACACGCCGGCCTGATAACGCTCGACGTTGTCGGCGATATCCAGCGTGCCGCCGGGACGGTTGAGCAACCAGCGCGTGAGGTGGCGCAGCAGCGACCAGATCTGCATCACCGCATCGATCTGCGTGTCCTCGGCGACCTGGCTGTCGAGCGCTTCGATCTGCGCCCACAGTTCACGCGCGTCGAGGATTTCGCGCGCCGCCGTATACGCCTTGGCGATCGCAGCCGGGCGCTGGCCGGTGTCCTCCTGCATGCGCATCATGAAGGTGGCGCCCATGCGGTTGATCGTCGAGTTCGTTACCGCCGTGGCGATGATCTCGCGCTTCAGGCGATGGCGCTGCATGTGCTCGGCGTATTTCTGGTGCAGCGGCTCGGGGAAATAGCGCACCAGCTCCTTCGACAGATACGGATCTTCCGGCACGTCCGAATCGAGCAGCTGCTGATACAGCTTGATCTTGTCGTACGACAGCAGCACCGACAGCTCGGGCCGGGTCATGCCGACGCCGCGCGTCTTGCGCTCGGTCAGCTCGGCCTCGCTGGGCAGGTTTTCCACCTGGCGATCGAGCAAGCCTTCGGCTTCCAGCGTGCGAATGAAATGCGCCAGCGAGCCGATGCGACGCACCGACTGGTGCTCCATCAAGGTGATCGCCTGGTTCTGCCGATAGTTGTCGAACAGCACCAGCTGACCGACCTCGTCGGTCATCGCGGCGAGCTGCTTGTTCCGCGCGTCCTCGCTCAGCTCGCCGCGCTGGACCGCGTCGTCGAGCAGGATCTTGATGTTGACCTCGTGATCGGAGGTGTCCACACCGGCGGAGTTGTCGATGAAGTCCGTATTGAGCAGCGCGCCGTGCTGCGCCGCCTCGATGCGGCCCTTCTGGGTCATACCCAGATTGCCGCCCTCACCCACCACCTTGCAGCGCAGCTCGGCACCGTTGACGCGCAGCGCGTTGTTGGCGCGATCGCCGACGTCCGCGTGCGTCTCGCTGCTGGCCTTCACGTAAGTGCCGATGCCGCCGTTCCACAGCAGGTCGACCGGCGCCTTGAGGATCGCGCTGAGCAGATCGGTCGGCGCCATCTGCGCTACGTCCGCCTTGATGCCGAGCACGGCGCGCACTTCGGGCGTCAGCGGAATCGACTTGGCGCTGCGCGGATAGATGCCGCCGCCGGCGGAGATCAGCGAGCGGTCGTAGTCGTCCCAGCTCGAACGCGGCAGCTTGAACATGCGCTCGCGCTCGACGAAGGACGCTTCGACGTTCGGATTCGGGTCGAAGAAGATATGGCGGTGATCGAACGCCACCACCAGCTTGATATGCCGCGACAGCAGCATGCCGTTGCCGAACACATCGCCCGACATATCGCCGATGCCGACACAGGTGAAGTCCTGCGTCTGGCAATCGCGCCCCAACGAACGGAAGTGGCGCTTGACCGACTCCCAAGCGCCCTTGGCGGTGATGCCCATGCCCTTGTGGTCGTAACCGTTGGAACCGCCCGACGCAAACGCATCGCCCAGCCAGTAGTTGTGTTCGATCGAAATCGCGTTGGCGATGTCGGAGAACGTTGCGGTGCCCTTGTCGGCGGCGACGACGAGGTACGGATCGTCCGCGTCGTGGCGCACCACGTCGTGCGGGTTCACCACCTTGCCTTCGATCAGGTTATCGGTGATGTCCAGCAGGCCGTTGATGAACAACCGATAGCAGGCGATGCCCTCGGCCAGCTGCGCGTCACGATCGCCGCCGACCGGCGCCTTCTTGACGAAGAAGCCGCCCTTGGAACCGACCGGCACGATGACCGTATTCTTGACCATCTGCGCCTTGACCAGACCCAGCACCTCGGTGCGGAAATCCTCGCGCCGATCGGACCAGCGCAGGCCGCCGCGCGCGACGGCGCCAAAGCGCAGATGAATGCCTTCGACGCGCGGTGCGCAGACCCAGATCTCGCGATACGGCACCGGCTTGGGCAGCTCGGGCACCTTGTGCGAGTCGAGCTTGTAGCTGATGTAGCCGCGATGCTCGCCGTCCCAGCGCTGGAAGAAACTGGTGCGCAAGGTCGCGCGGATCACCGCCACGAAGCTGCGCAGAATGCGGTCTTCGTCGAGGCTGGCGACGTTTTCCAGCAGCACGCCGATGGCTTCCTCGAGCACCGTCACCTGCTCGGCGCGCGGCAGCGACAGCGCGCTGGCCAGATCGGTGATCAGATGCGGATGCGCGTCCTGCACGGACGCCGGAATCAGCGCCGCCATCTCGACCACCAGCGTGTCGCTGGACGCCTTCAAGGCATCGGCCGACAGGCTCTCGCGCTGCGGATCGAACTTGGCCAGAAACAGTTCGACCAGCAGGCCGGCAATCGCCGGATACTGGTTGAGCGTGTCCTCCATGTATGTCTGCGAGAAGGTCGCGCCGGCCTGCAGCAGGTATTTGCAGTAGCCGCGCAGCATGGCGATCTGCCGCCAGCTCAGCTTGGCGCCGAGCACCAGACGATTAAAGCCGTCATTCTCGGCGTTGCCGCGCCAGATCTGCTCGAACGCGTCCTCGAACAGCGCGCCGACCTGTTCCACGGTGAAAGTCAGCTTGCCCACCGGCTGCACTTCGAAATCCTGGATCGACAGCGGCGTCGGATCGCTGGGAATTTCATAGACATGCTCGGTCAGCACGCGCAGGCCGAGGTTCTCCAGCTGCGGCAGCACTTCGGACAACGCGATGTCGCCACCGCTGCGATAGACCTTGAAACGCAGCGTTTCCGGCGCCTGCGGCGGGTGATAGAACGACATGCGCAGTACGTTGTCGCCCTGCAGCAGCGAGAGCTGATGAATGTCTTCCGCGGCGACCTTGGGCGCCACGTCCTCGACATAGCCGGCCGGCAGCAGCCGCGCGTAGCGGTTGGCCAGCACCACGCCCTGATGATCGCCGCGCTCGCGCACCAGCGCATCGCGCACCTCGTCATGCCAGTTGCGCACGATGGCAGCGACCTTTTGTTCCAGCTCGACCAGGTCGTAGGAAAACTCGTCGCCGATCTTCGGCCGCACCACGATGGTGAGCTGCGCCAGCGCCGCTTCACCGAGCAGCACGGCCGACTCGCTCTGCTCGCCGTGCAGGGCCGCACCCAGCAGCGCCGCGATGCGCTCGCGCACCGTGGTGTTGAAACGGTCGCGCGGCACGAACACCAGGCAGGTAAAGAAACGGCCGTAACGATCGCGACGGACAAACAACCGCGTACGCGCGCGCTGGCGCAGTTCGAGAATGCCCATGGCGGTTTCGAACAGCTCGTCTTCGGTGCTCTGGAACAGCTCCTCGCGCGGCAGCGCCTCGAGCACATGCCGCAGCGACTTGCCCGAATACGAATCGCGCTTCAGCCCCGAACGCACCAGCACCGCTTCGACGTTCTGGCGCACCAGCGGCACGTCCTGCGGTCGCGCCATATAAGCGTTGGTTGAAAACAAGCCCAGGAAGCGCTGCTCGGCGACCGGGCGACCGTCGGCATCGAACTTCAGCACGCCGATGTAATCCATGTGGCCGGCGCGATGCACCGGCGAACGTGCGTTGGTCTTGGTCAGAATGATCGCGTCGGTGGCACCGGACTGCGGCAGCTCGCTGCCGGTCAGCGAACGCAGCGAGCGCGGCGCGATCGAGCGCTCCTGCTTGTGCAGCAGGCCCAGGCCCGAGGCATTGATGGCGCGCAGCTCCTGCTCGCCGTCGGCCTCGGCCACCTCGTATTCGCGATAGCCGAAAAAGGTGAAGTTGTCATCGGCAATCCAGCGCAGAAACTCGCTGGCCTCGTGCACCGACGCCGCATCCAGCGGCAGGTTGCGCTGCGGCAGGTCGTGGGCAATGGCCAGCGCCATATCGCGCATGGCGGCCCAGTCGGCCACGACCGAACGCACGTCGTCCAGCGCCGCTTCGACGGCAGCCTTCAGCTGCGCCTGGGCAGCCTCGTCGGCCACGCGGTCGATCTCGAAATGCATCACAGACTCGGGCCGGCGCGTCGGCGCGGTGTCCGATTCGTCGCAAAGCTGCAACAACTTGCCCGATGCGTCGCGCTCCACCGTCATCACCGGATGGATGACCGCGTGGATCTGCACCGTCTCGGAAAGCACCATGCTGGTGGTGTCGATCAAAAAAGGCATGTCGTCGGTGACGACCTGCAGCAGGCTGCGACCCGCCGAACCTTGCTCCGGGTTCACGACGCGCACGATGGCATGCCCGGGCGGCCGCTGCTGCGCGAACACCAGCAAGCTGGCAACCAGCTCGGCCCACTGGGCTTGTGTATGCATGTCGGCGTCGCTGCCGGCAAGGCGGGCAAAAAAGGCCTGACAGAACACCTTCGCCTCCGCGAGACGCTCCGGCGGCAGACCGGCGTTTCTCAGTTCCTCAAAAACCACGGACGACAGGGAGTGATCGTTAACCGCGTGAATCGCATTCATGGCATCTACTAATGAGTGGAAACAGGAAAAGGGGGTAAAAAGCCTCGGAAGGATACGCCCCGCATGTGACCGAATCCATCTGCACTGCAGCGTTTGCACCATGCGATTGCGCATGGATTCATACCCGATCGTGCAGGCATGCAGGCTGTTGCCTTGGCCCGTGCAACACCGGCACGCCGCGGTTGGCCGAGCTTGCCGAGCACATGCACGTTAGCTCGCGCATGCCGAGGAAAGCGAAATCGCCATGCGACGTTGGTGGAATCGCCATGGATCCGGCCATCCCAAGCCGGAAGCTTCAGCAGGGTCGCCTCGACGCCGCAGATCATGCGGCTGTGCGCAAGATTGCTCAGTTCCCGGCCATCTCTTTCAATGACTGGTGTTGAACGGCAGTTAAAAGTAAACTGTTCGGTATAGTAGTGTTTCGGGTACCTCGGATTCGCTTCAGTGAGCCGGGGTAGTTGCCGGTGAGGCTGCCGCGAGCGATGAGTCTCCAACGGCGTCAGACCTTGCCTTTCACGACATTTGAATCAGCAGAATCGCAATGAATCGACCCTTCGCCTCCTCTGCTGCGCCGCAATAAATCTCCCTAAACCTCCCATTTCGATCAAGCAAGTTCTGGAGCTCACATGAAGTCCTCGTTACTGCGCACACCGGCGTTGTGCCTGGCCCTGCTGGCGATCGCCGCCTGCGGCAAAGGCAATGATCAGCAGCAGCAACAGCAACAACAGCAGCCACCGCCGGAAGTGGGTGTCGTGAAGGCAGAGCCCACCAATTCGCCGCTGACGCGCGACCTCGTAGGTCGCCTGTCGCCGTACCGTTCGGCCGACGTGCGCGCTCGCGTGGCCGGCGTGCTGCTACGCCGGGTTTACGATGAGGGCACCGACGTCAAGCAAGGCCAGGTACTGTTTCTGATCGATCCGGCACCGCTGAAGGCCGCGCTCGATTCCAGCCTCGCCGCGCTGGCGCAGGCCCAGGCTACCTACACCAACAACAAAGTCGCCGCCGAGCGCGCTCATTCGCTGGCGCCCAGCGGTTACATCTCGAAATCGGACCTGGACACCGCCGATGCGAACGAGCGTACGGCTGCCGCTGCCGTGCAGCAGGCACGCGCCAACGTGCAGACCGCACGGATCAACCTGGGCTACGCCAGCGTGCGTTCGCCGATCGACGGTCGCGCCGAGCAGCAGCAGGTCACCGAGGGCGCGCTGGTCGGTCAGAGCGACGCCACGCTGCTGACCACGGTCGACCAGATCGACCCGCTGTACGTCAACTTCACCCTCAGTGCTAGCGAACTGGAGAAGATGCGCGCCGCCCAAACCAGCGGCGGCGTGACTCTGGCCGATCCGAACACTGCCGCGGTCCAGATCGTGATGCCCGATGGCAGCCGCTACGCGCAACAGGGTACGCTGGACTTCTCCTCGGCCACGGTCGATCCGACCACCGGCTCGATCAACCTGCGTGCGAAGGTGCCCAATCCGCAGCACAGCCTGCTGCCGGGTCTGTACGTGACGATCAAGGCCGATCTCGGCGAGCAGCACAATATTTTCCTGGTGCCGCAGCCCGCACTGCAGCGCGACACCACCGGCGCTTACGTGATGGTGGTGGGCGACGACGGCAAGGTCGTTCGCAAGAACGTTTCGGCCGACCAGGCCGCCGGCAGCAACTGGGTGGTGACCAGCGGCCTGAAGACCGGCGATCAGGTCATTGTTTCCGGCCTGCAGACCGTGAAGGAAGGCGCACCGGCCAAGGCGCAGCCGTGGCAGCCGGGCCAGGATGCTGGTGCAAATCCGCCGGGTCAGCCCGGCAACCAGCCAGCCGCAGCACAGGGCGGCAAAGCCCCGTCCAGCAAGCAGTAACGGAGCCCGATCATGCCGAGTTTTTTCATTGACCGCCCGATTTTTGCGTGGGTGGTAGCGATCCTCATCACCCTCGTCGGCACCCTCTCGGTGCTGAACATGGGTGTGGAGTCGTACCCGAATATCGCGCCGCCTCAGGTCACTGTCACCGCCACCTACCCCGGCGCCAGCGCGGACACGGTCGAGAAGACCGTGACCCAAGTGATCGAACAGCAGCTGACCGGTATCGATCACCTGCTGTACTTCAGCTCGTCCTCCAGCTCCAACGGCTCCGCCACGGTGACGCTGACGTTCGAGACCGGCACCGATCCCGACATCGCCCAGGTGCAGGCCCAGAACAAGGTCTCGCTGGCCACGCCGCGACTGCCGACGGAAGTCACCCAGCAGGGCGTCATCGTCGCGAAGAGCAATCCCGACTTCCTGATGTTCCTGGCGCTGATCTCGGACAACCCGTCGATCGACGGCGATCGCCTCAACGATATCGTGTCGTCGCAGGTGCTCGACCAGATCGGCCGTATTTCCGGCGTGGGCAACACCCGCCAGATCGGTTCCGAGTACGCCATGCGCATCTGGCTGAACCCGGACAAGCTGCAGGGTTACGGCCTGTCGGCATCGGCGGTGCAGAGTGCCATCTCCGCGCAGAACGTGCAGTTCGCCGCCGGCTCGCTTGGTTCCGATCCGGCCGCCAACGGCCAGGGCTTCAGCGCCACCGTGTCGGCCGAGGGTCGTTTCTCCTCGCCGGAGGAATTCGGCAACATCATCTTGCGCGCCAACAACAACGGCACCGTGGTGAAGCTCAGCGACGTAGCGCGCATCACCTTTGGCCCGCAGACTTACGGTCTGGCCGCCACCTATAACGGCAAGCCCTCGGGCGCCTTCGGCGTGCAGCTGCTGCCGGGCGGCAACGCGCTGGACGTGGCGACGGCCGTGCGCTCGAAGATGGACGAACTGGCCAAGTCGTTCCCGCCGGGCGTGCACTACATCATCCCGTACGACAGCACGCCGTTCGTCAAGATCTCGATCAAGGAAGTGGTCGAGACGCTGGTCGAGGCCATCATCCTGGTCTTCCTGGTGATGCTGATCTTCCTGCAGAATTTTCGCGCGACGATCATCCCCACCCTGGTCATTCCGGTCGCCCTGCTGGGCACCTTCATCGGCCTGCTGCCGCTGGGCTTCACGATCAACCAATTGACCTTGTTCGGCATGGTGCTCGCGATCGGTATCGTGGTGGATGACGCGATCGTGGTGATCGAGAACGTCGAACGCATCATGACCGAGGAAGGCCTTTCGCCGAAGGACGCGACGCGCAAGGCGATGGGCCAGATCACCGGCGCTATCGTGGCCATCACCGTGGTGCTGGCGGCGGTGTTCGTGCCGTCGGCGTTCCAGCCCGGCGCCTCGGGCGTGATCTACAAGCAGTTCGCGCTGACCATCGCCGTGTCGATGGGCTTCTCGGCCTTCCTGGCGCTGTCGTTTACGCCAGCGCTGTGCGCGAGCTTCCTCAAGCCCACGCACGAGGAAAAGAAGAACTTCATCTACCGCGGATTCAACAAGGGTTTCGATCGCGTCAACAAGACCTATACCGGCCACATCGGCAGCGCGGTGAAACATGCGCCGCGCTGGATGATCGTGTTCGTGGTCATCTGCGTGCTGGCCGGCGTGCTGTTTTCACGCCTGCCTACCAGCTTCGTACCCAGCGAGGACCAGGGCTTCGCACTGGCGATCGTATCGCTGCCGCCGAATGCCTCGCTGCAGCGCACCGAGGGTGTGATGAAGCAGATTCGCGACACCCTGCTGAAGGACAAGACCAACGTGGCCGGCGTGTTCCAGATCTCCGGCTTCAGCTTCGTGGGCTCCGGCGAAAACACCGGCATGGCCTTCATCAAGCTCACCGACTGGGCCGATCGAAGTACTACCGCCGATGAATTCATCCAGCAGGCCAACGGCAAGCTGCACGGCATTCGCGATGCGCAGGTCTTCGTGGTCAACCTGCCGACGATACGAGGCCTGAGCCAGTTCGGCGGTATCGACATGTACCTGCAGGCGCGTGCAGGGCAGTCGCGCGACGAGCTGACCAAGGCACGCAACACCGTGCTTGGCATGGCCTCCAAAGACAAGACGCTGACCAGGATCCGTCCCAACACGCTGGAGGATGCGCCGCAGCTGAACCTCACCGTGGATCGTGTGCAGGCGCAGTCGATGGGTCTGTCGGTCAGCGATATCTACACCGCCATCCAGCTCACTCTGGCGCCGGTGTACATCAACGACTTTGCCTATGGCGGCCGCGTCAAGCGCGTCTACGTCGAAGCGGATCAGCAGTACCGCATGGACCCGAACGCGTTTCAGCACATTTTCACCCCGAGCACGCTGAGCAGCACCAGCAGCACGTCGGCGACGTCGAGCTCGACCAGTTCGAGTTCGACCAGCTCCGGCAGCACATCGACCAGCAGCACGAATCCGTACAACATGATTCCGCTGGCCAGCGTGGTGAAGGCGACGTGGGGCATGGCATCGCCCGCACTGACCCGCTACAACGGCTACTCCGCGGTGGAAATCGTGGGCGACGCCGCGCCGGGCTATTCGACCGGCCAGGCCATCACCACGATGGAGCAGATCGTCGACCAGCACTTGTCGAAGGATTACGGCTACGACTGGACAGGTCAGTCGTATCAGGAGCTGCTCTCGGGCAACTCCGCCACCTTG
This sequence comes from Rhodanobacter sp. ANJX3, assembly GCF_014200755.1. Lineage (GTDB taxonomy): Bacteria > Pseudomonadota > Gammaproteobacteria > Xanthomonadales > Rhodanobacteraceae > Rhodanobacter. Next base: position 1,057,965 of record NZ_JACHCM010000001.1, read on the forward strand.
CTGATGGTGCTGTCGGTTGTGATCGTGTTCCTCTGCCTTTCGGCGCTGTATGAAAGCTGGTCGATTCCGGTGGCCGTGTTGCTGGTGGTGCCGCTGGGCATGCTCGGCGTGGTGGTGTTCGAAATGCTGCGCGGCCTGCCCAACGACATCTACTTCAAGATCGGTCTGATCACGGTGATGGGTCTGGCAGCCAAGAACGCCATTCTGATCATCGAGTTCGCGGTGGAGAAGCAGGCCGAAGGCAAGACACTGCGCGAGGGCGTCATCGAAGCGGCCCAGCTGCGTCTGCGCCCCATCCTGATGACCTCGCTGGCCTTCATCCTGGGCGTGTTCCCGCTGTTCATCTCCACCGGTGCGGGCGCCAATTCGCGTCACGCCATCGGTACCGGCGTGATCGGCGGCATGCTGTTCGCCACCATCCTCGGCCTGCTGCTGATTCCGGTGTTCTACGTCAGCGTGCGTCGTCTGCTGGGCGAAAAGCTCGATGGCGACGGCAAGGACGGCAAGCACGAGTCCGGCAAGAGCGGTCCGAACGACGGCGAAGACATGAAGAAACTGCCGCCGCCGGATCCCGATCCGTATCGCGGCGGCTAACATCGCCGAGTAGAAACCACAAAAAAGCCCCGGCATGCCGGTAATGCTGTTCACTTAAGCATTGCATCGTAGCCAAGGCGTCCCAAGAATCCGGCCTTCACCTGTTGAAGGCCGGATTTTTTTGTGTCCCTGCAAAGTGTTCTGTTTGATATCCATGAGCTGCACTCGTTCTCTGATCTGAGTACCTTCGCGCAGCACATTCCTGTCGAGTGGGTAGCCTCGGCGCTGGATCTTTCCTCCTCGGCCACGATTCGCCGCCGGCGTTTGCCGTCGGATCAAGTGCTGTGGCTGGTGCTGGGTATGGCACTGTTTCGTAACGAGCCGA
>NZ_JACHCM010000002.1 GCF_014200755.1 Rhodanobacter sp. ANJX3
GGAAGAACTGCGAGCGCCAGCTCAACACTAGCCTACAGTTCATCCATTTGGCCTTCCTGGCCCTCCTACTCAGAAGATCGTAAACAGGCTCTTAGCAAACCGGCGTCTGAATCATCTTACCTGGACGATCGGCTCGCTCGACGGTTCGGTCGAAGCCTTCAACGGCAGGCTCAGAATGAAGTGAGTTCCCCTTCCCGGCACCGAGTGAATCTGCACCGAAACACCCAAGGCCTCTGCCGTACGTTTAGCGATCCACAAACCCAGGCCCAATCCCTCCGATTGCGCATCGCCCTGCCTGAACGCCTCGAACAAGGTATTGACCGATTCGCTGGCCATGCCGATACCCGTGTCGATGATATGCAGCGCCACGTGGTCGGCATGACGACGGCAGCCCACCACAACGCGTCCGCCGGCCTCGGTATATTTCACCGCATTGGCAACCAGGTTGCCGATAAGCGTTTCCAGTTGAACGGCATCGCTGTGGACATGCAGACGCGTTCGCAAAACGCTCAGGCGAATATCTTTACGCTCTGCCAGCGGCAAAAAATTGGCGTGGATAAATTCGAGCACATCGCCCAGATCGGTGTCGTCCAATTCCGCCAGGGTGAATGACGCATGCCCGCTGGCTGCTATCAACATGCGATTGAAGCCCTTCTTAATAGTTTCCAGACCGCCGTTGGCCAGCGTCAGCCGCTTGAGCTGATGCGGCGCGGCCTCCTGCAGCAGACTCTGCACCGACAGTGACGCCACGAACAGCGGCTGGCGCAAATCGTGCGCCGCGCTGGCCAGCATGCGTGCCCGGTAATCGCTGGTTTTCTCGCTGAGCCTGAGCATCCTGCGCAACTCCAGATGCATCATCACCTGACGCGCGAGCATTCGCAGCATGTCGATTTGCTCTTGCGTAAGGCTGCGGCTTACCGTGTCGAGCACGCACATGGTACCGAGCGTCACGCCGTCGGCGGTAGTGATCGGAGCGCCGGCATAAAATTTCAGATCGGGGTCGCCGGTATAAAGCGGATTACCGCCGAAGCGCCGATCGGCGCTGGTGTCGGCAATGACCAGCACATCGTTTTCCAACACCACGTGCGCGCAGATCGACGCGCTGATCGGCGTTTGCGATTTGCCCAATCCGATCTCGGACTTGAACCATTGGCGCTCGGCGTCGATCAACGTGATCGAGGCGATCGGCGTACGGCAGATCGTCGATGCCATCCGGGTGATGTCGTCGAAGACGGATTCGCGCTGCGTATCCAGAATCTCGTAGGAATACAGCGTCGCCAGCCGATGCGCGTGGCGCAGCGGAGTCAAATCAGGTGATAGATTCTGTTTCAACAAGATCGTCAAATCCTTGTGAAAAATTTTAGCTACGAGACCCGACTAAAAAGGTCTGGCTGTTCCTCGCCGACCGACCAAACGTTCCAGCTCCCTGATCATAGCCAAAGAGCGCCCGGCGCAATACGGTTTTCTTCGCGCTCCGACTTGCGAAATACGGCACGGTGGCGACATCGCGCCCATGGATGCAAGCCGTGCGGTAACTGCGGTGTTTTTGCGTATCTTCGTGACTACTGGCCAAGCCGGAATCGGATCAGCGGAGGCGCCGTCGACTGAACCATTTTCGACTTTCTTGCCGGCGGCGGCGATAGGGAGGAACGCATTCGCGCGTCCGGCTGGACCACGCCAACACTCGACCATCCGCAAGCTGGCCGCAGGAAAAGCCCGGCAACGCCGCGCTTTTCCTAGCTCGCGTTTCACGGTACGCGTCGATGCCTGTTACGCCATCGGCGGCCTACGCTCGCCCCACGGCTGCGCTTGCTCCAACTGAGCGGCGAGTCGCAGCAGCATCGCTTCGTCGCCGAAGCGCGCGACAAACTGCACGCCGTACGGCAGCTCGACGCCGCCCTCTTCCGCTGGCGCCCAGTGCAGCGGCACCGACATGCTCGGCGTGCCGGTGAGGTTGGACAGCTGAGTAAAAGGCACGCGCTGCAGGCTCGTCGCCACCAGCTGATCGACCATGCCGCTTTTGAAAAGCAGCTTTCCCGCACCGAGCGCCAGCACCACCTTCGCCGCCACCTGCTGTAACGGCGGTGTGGCCAGTTCGCCGATGCGGTTAGGCGGCTGCGCAGCGGTCGGCGTGAGGTAAAGATCGTAGGTCTGATGGAAGCGACCGAGCGCGCGAGCATAGTCGTTCCAGCGGCTGCGCTGATCGACGTACTCGCCGGTGCCGAGCGTGCGGCCCAACAACGCAAGCACGCGCGTCTCCAGTTCGAACGCCTCATCGCTCGCACCGGTCAGCCGCTTCGCCTGCGCGATATTCGCCGCGGCCTGACCGAAGTACAGAGTGATGAAGCTGCGCGCCAGCGCGTGGCCATCGACCTCGGGCTGAGCCGGTTCCACCATGTGACCAAGATCGGTCAATAGCTTCACCGTGCGCATCACCGCCTGCACATATTCGGGATGCACCGGCGTGCCCAGAGGCGACGTCACGCTGTAGCCGATGCGCAGCGTTCCGCTCGGCCGCTGCATCTCTTCGGCATAGGTACGCTCGGGCGGCGCGATCGCGAACGGTGCGCCCGCTTCGATACCGGCAATCGCATCGAGCAGCCGCGCCGAGTCGCGCACGCTGCGCGTCAGTGCGTGTTGACTCGATGCACCGTCCCAGAACTCGCCGTGGGTCGGCCCGCTCGGCACACGACCGCGCGATGGCCGCAATCCGAACAAGCCACAGTACGAGGCCGGAATGCGGATCGAACCGCCGCCATCCGACGCACCCGCCGCCGGCACGATACCTGCCGCGACCGCCGCAGCGCTGCCGCCGGACGAACCGCCCGGCGTGCGCTGAAGATCCCACGGATTGCGCGTGGGCTGATCCCAGATCTGCGGTGCCGTCTCGCCCTTGAACGCAAACTCCGGCGTCGCCGTCTTGCCGAAGATCACCAGCCCGACATCGAGAAAACGCTTCACGATCTCGGCGTGCTGCGTCGGCGTCCAGTGCCGCAGCGCCCTACTCCCGGCCGTGGTCGGCACGCCGGCATAATCCTGAGCAATATCCTTCAGCAGAAACGGCACGCCCGCGAACGGACCGTGCAATGGCAGCTTCGCGCGCTCGCGTGCCAGCGCTTCCATCGGAATGCAGATGGCCGCCAGCTTCGGATCGACCTCGGCGGCGCGTGCCAAGGCCGCCTCCAGCACCTCGGCCGTCGACACATCCCCGCGGGCAATCAGCGCGGCGAGACCCGTAGCATCGTAATCGCGGTATTCATTGAACATGCGCAGTCCTTCCATCCCCGGTGAGGTCGCGTGCCGCCTGATTTCGCCGATGCTCCATCGTGCGACCGCGGTTGTATATCAATTCGCTACGGACCGCACATCCCTCGGATCAACACGACCGGACCGCATCCCGCTCCACTGACGAAGGCCTGAGGATAACCGCTGCTGCTTACAGAGAGGTCGGTGGCATCGTGCCGCACATAAAAACACCCCGTCGCGCGGGGTGCTTGCTGAAATCGCAGCTGCCAACTCGTAGCAGGGGCCGCCTTTTCTATACGCCGCCAGCGATATGAACATGGCGGATCACATTCTTCACGACGTCGCGTCGCCGGTCTTGCCGGGGATCGGCGGATCGCTGATCGGCCGATCCGGTTCCACGTCAGGCGTAATCGCAGGAGCCTTTTGCGGATCGCTGGGTTCAGGCGTGGTCGGTGGCGGCGAATGCGGGTGCGGTGTGGGCGGCTCTTCCTTCGGCGGCGGAAAGTCGGGGCCGTTTGGATCGGCAGGTGGGTCGATCGGCTCCGGGTGGCGGGGGATCGGAATATCTCCGGGTTGCTGCTGGGTCACTGGTTTACTCCTCGGCCGAAACGTCGGCCGGATGATCGGTCAGTCGGCTTGCTTGCGCGTGCGCGCCGCTTTCTTGGCGGCGGCAGATCGCCCGGCCGCGCCCTTGGTCTTCACCGCTTTCTTGGCCGCGGCCGAACGGGATGCGGCCGTGCGCTTGGCGCTGGCCTTCTTGGTCTGCGCGGACAGCGCCTGGGTCGATACCGCGCTATGGCCTTCCTTTTTCAGCGCCTTGGTGGTCGCCTTGGAGCGTGTGGCCGAAGGCTTGTGTGGATGCGCGGCAGCCTTCGTATCCTGCGCGGCTTTTTTCTTCACCGTCTTGCTGGCGGTTTTCGATACCGGCGCCTTGATGCCGTCGCGCCGCGCCTCGGAGAGACCGATCGCAATCGCCTGCTTGGTCGACCGCGCGCCATGCTTGCCCTTGCGGATATCCTCGATCATCTCACGCACATACTCCCCCGCCTGCGTGCTGGCGGACTTGCCCTCGCGCTTGTCCTTCTTCGCGGCAGCGCGCGCTTTCTCAACAGCCATGGCGATGCTCCTGCGTATGACGTCGACTAACGACAGTGTGACGATTTAGCGCGTGGGGCTGTGGATGTCGTGTCAATCATCGGATCGGACCGTCACGGCGCCACATTTATTGCGCTGTTCAGATGCCCACATCAACAGCCAAATGCGACTGGGTCGCCGCGAGAGATCAATTACATGGACGAGCTTCCTTTGCGGCGTTCAATTGTCTTATATGCATCGGGCCATTGGCGTTATGCGCCAAGCAAAGTAAGCTCACGGCAACATCTTCGCCGATGATAGTTACCATGCGGACAGAGATTCAGGAACTACAGGCCTCACTCCGAGATTTCGCCACCGAGAGGGATTGGGGACAGTTCCATTCGCCGAAAAACTTAGCGGCGGCGTTGTCGGTGGAAGCCGCAGAACTACTCGAGCACTTCCAATGGCTCACGGAAGAACAAAGCCGGAATATTTCCGAAGAAAAGCGCGGTCCAGTGGCCGAAGAAATTGCAGATGTTTTGCTATACCTGCTCCAGCTGGCTGACAAACTCGGTATCGACCCTGCAGATGCTGCACGAAAGAAGATGGTGCTCAACGCGGTTAAATATCCGGTTAGCAGAGCCAGGGGAACGATGAAGAAATACTCGGAACTTTGATGAAACTTCCCTGGGGAAGCAGAGCGTGATCGTTTATCAGGCAACCAAGAAAAAATTCCTGGACGATCACGACAATCGAGACATTGAAAGTGTTATCTCGGCAAAGTACTTGCAGCGCACGGGTCGCTATGCGCCGGAGGCGGAATTCCGATCATGGAAGAACTCTTTGGGCGAAATGGCCAAAGTTCTTCGTGACGTCGATATTCCAGACGATATCGGCGTCGGCGTCGAATATGGAATACCACAGACATCCAAACGTATCGATTTCATTCTTTCAGGCAGGACGGACACTGGTCCCAATCTGATCATTGTCGAACTTAAACAATGGTCCGAAGCCAAGCTAACCGAAAAAGATGGCTTGATTATCGCTCGCCGTGGCGGTTCGTCAGGTGAACGAGAAGGAGCACATCCATGCTATCAAGCATGGTCATACGCCGCACTTTTGCAAGGTTTCAATGAAGCAGTTTATGAGCGAAGCGTCACTTTAAGCCCGTGTGCCTATCTCCATAACTATGTACATGACGGTGTAATCGACCACCCTGCCTACTATGGGATCTACATCCGAAAGGCTCCGCTATTCCTAAAAGGCGAAATCGAACGCCAACGCCTTCGGAATTTCATCAAGCAGCACGTCAAATATGGCGACAACGCCGAACTGATATATGAAATTGAGAATGGACGAATTCGTCCTTCCAGGATGCTGGTCGATAGCCTTGTCGGGATGATGAAAGGCAATCAAGAATTCGTTCTTATCGATGATCAGAAAGTTGTTTTCGAAAACGCCATTGCGCTCGCTATAAAGGGTTCTGAACAAAAGAAACAGGTCGCCATCATTCGTGGAGGACCCGGCACAGGTAAGTCAGTTATTGCGATCAACTTGCTCGCCCACCTCTCAAAGCTGGGTTTGGTTACAAAATACGTATCCAAGAATGCAGCGCCTCGTGCGGTTTTCAAAGCAAAGCTTACGGGCACCTTCAAGCAAACAGCGATCGGCAATCTTTTCTCGGGATCAGGCGCATTTTTTGAAACAGAGGCCAATGCGTTCGATACTTTGATCGTCGATGAGGCTCATCGTCTCAACGAGAAGTCGGGCCTCTATGGAAACCTTGGCGAGAATCAAATCAAGGAAATTATCCATAGCAGTAAAAGTGCAATCTTCTTCGTCGATGACGATCAGATAGTGACTTTGTCGGACATAGGCCATGCGTCAGAACTGACTAAGTGGGCCACTTCGGCTGGAGCGCAGGTCACTCATCTCGAATTGGCATCCCAGTTTCGTTGCGGAGGGTCGGACGGCTACACGGCTTGGCTGGATAACACGCTCGGAATACGAGAAACAGCCAACACGGTACTGGACACGAACGAATTCGACTTTCGCGTCATAGACTCCCCGAACGAACTGCATGCATTAATCGCAGAGCGAAACACAGCCAATAACAAGTCTCGTGTCGTAGCTGGTTACTGCTGGGACTGGGTTAGCAAAAAGAACCCAGACCAATACGACATCGTGATCCCAGAGCACAACTATGCCAAACGTTGGAATTTGGATAGAGACGGGAGCCTATGGATCATGGCAGCCAACTCCATTGATGAAGTTGGCTGCATACACACTTGCCAAGGCCTCGAGCTAGATTACATCGGCGTGATCATCGGGACAGATTTAACCATACAAAATGGCGAGCTAATCACACACCCCGCGGCCAGATCATCTATGGATCGTTCGATACGCGGATGGAAATCCATGATGAAAACTGATCCCAAAGCGACTCGCCTAAGAGTAGATCGCATCATCAGAAATACCTACAAGACATTGATGACGAGGGGCATGAAAGGATGCTACGTCTACAGCATCGATTCAGAAGTACGGAAATTTTTGATTGACCGAACGTGTCGTTAGTGAGCGGCTTGTGTTGCCCCCGTCCCGCAATGGCGCTGGTAAGCCTACATATTGATTATTCTGGTTTTCGGACAACGCGCACACTGGGGTAATAACGCAAAACTCCCTACATCGCCGGCTGCCCGTTCGACGCCGATACGCCGCCGTCCACCGCCACAATCGAGCCCGTCATGAAGCTGGCGTCGTTGCTGGCGAGGAAGGCGATCACGGCGGCGACTTCTTCGGGTTCGCAGATACGGCCCAGCGCGATGCGTTCTTCGAACTTGGCGATAAGCGCCTTGTTGTCCAGCATGTCTTCGGTCATGCCGGTGCGGGTGAGGCTGGGGCAGACGGCGTTGACGCGCACGCCTTTTTTGCCGAGGTCCAGCGCCAGCGCGCGGGTGAGATTGACCACGCCACCTTTGGACGCGTTGTACGGGCTCATGCCCCAGTCGCCGCCGGTGCCGGAGACGGACGCGGTGTTTACGATGCAACCTTTGGTCTTGATGAGATGCGGAATGGCCGCGCGGCTACCGAAGAAAACGCCGTCGAGATTGGTGCTGATGACCTTGTGCCAAGCCTCGTCGTCGATCTCGACCGGGTCGCCGGTTTCGGCGGTGCCCGCGTTGTTGACCAGCACGTCGAGCTGGCCGAATTTTTCCACCGTCTGCGCGATCGCGCGGCCGATGGCGGCGGAATCGGCCACGTCCACATCGAGCGCCAGCGTGCGTTCGGGCGGCAGTTCGCTGGCGATGTTGTCCGGCCTATGGTGACCGACCAGCACCACGTTGGCACCCTCCTGCGAAAACCGCCGCGCGGTCGCCGCGCCAATGCCGGAACGCGCACCGGTGACGAGTACGGTTTTGTTGGCGAATCGATGCATGGTTGAGACCCTCTTTCGTTAGTCTGCACACGGGGTGTGCGCAGCGATGGATCGAGGGTGACGTCGCGCGGATGGATGGGGCGTACAGAGACGGTGGGCGGAGCGATCACGCGTGAGTTATGTCGCGTGGCTCAGCGCCTTTGATCGGGCTCGCTGGCGATGTGTTTGGCGGCATCGCGCATGCCGCGGTTCACGGCGTCGAATACATCCCCGGGGAAATCCTGCGGCAGACGGCTGGCAATGCGATCCAGCGCGTGGGGGATCTGATCGGTCAACGACTCAATGAGCTGTGCGCCATCGCTCAGACCGAGCTTTTCGGACAGCGCAATCCAGTGCCAGCGGTGAATGTCGCGGATAAGGTAATGGCGATTTCTGCCAGCCACCGCCATGGCGAGTTTGGCCTTGTGCGCATCTAGCCTGTTCGGCCCCTTACCCTGGATGGGATAGGTGGAAAGCATGTCGTACAGCGGCGTGAGGCGATAGGCGCCGCCGGCGCGCAAATGCAGGCTGAAGTTTTTGGCATGCCCATCGGTGGCGGCCATCAGCCAAAACAGGATCTGGGTGGTGAAAAACACGCGGCGGTCGGCTTCGGCATTTTCCGACCCCAGCAGCACATCCATGATGGAACGGATGCCGGGGCCTCCATCGGCTTCGTATTTCCGCGCTGGCGAGAGGCCGAGCGCCTGACAAAAATCTTCCTGCGGAATACGCTGCCACCAGGTGTTATCCGCGGAGAGCTGACGATCGAAGCGCTCGACGATCAGGGCGGTTTGATCTTCGAATTGACCGATCTCGACGTTCGCCACGGGCAAGCCAAGTTCACGTGCTACCTCCATCGACAGCCATTCCAGCGGCACTGACTGGCTTAGATCGGCGCGCATATTGCCGACCAGGCCGAGCGGCAGCTTGAAGATATGCGTGGTAGGCGTGGCGCCATGCGGAATGCACCAGCGGTCCTGATGTTTCAGCAGCGCGGTTTTCTCCTGCGCGCCAGCGATGGAGAGACAAAACGCATCAGCTTCGGCATCAGTCAACGGGCCACCGCTGGTGGTATCGCGCAGCAGCTGGGCCACGCCGCTTTCGTCCAGCGGCTCGGCGTCGATGCGGTGCGCATCCGTCGGGCTTTTGCCAGCGGGTGTCAGCTGCACGGCGCCGGCGCAATCGCGGCCGATCGCCGCCAATAGATCGAACGCCTGGGTGGAAGCCGCACCGTAGCGGCTGCGCAAGCGTTGCAGGATGCGCTCGTTGTCGGGAATCAGGTTTTCGAAATACGTCGAGACGAATTCGCCACGGAGCGAGCTGCCCTGCTCTGTACCGTGCCCCCGTGTAAACGGCAACGAAAGCGAAAGCGGTCGGCCTTGGGATGAATCGATCCACGCACGGTCATAGACCAAACGATCGGCGCCGACGCTGGCCCGCTCCCAGCGACCGACCTGGAATCCATTCATCCAGATATCCAACGCCTTGATGCGTCGCGCAGCCATCGTTACCACTCCACCGGTGGGCTGGGCTCGGCAATATGCGGCGACTGGCCCTTTGCGATGAGACTCAGCTCAAGACCGAGCAGCAGGCAAAGCCGGTGGATGCGTTCAAACGAGGCTCGACCGGCGTTGCTTTCCAGCTTGGACACGGCTTGAACCGTCACGCCCATCTGCCTGGCAACATCGGCCTGAGTCAACTTTCGCTGCAGCCGCGTGGCGCGCAATACGGTGCCGAGTTGGTCGGGTATTCGGATGATCGTCATACGAAAATTCAACCTTTGAGTTGACATTCAAGCAATCAACTTACAGATTGAATAACTAAAAATCAACCTTTGAGTTGATTTTAGTATGAAGCAGAAAAAGCCACGCATGGCGGGGCTTTTTCATCACTTCAATGCTGAGCGATCACGCGAACGGATCATCCAGCACGATGGTGTCTTCGCGGTCGGCGCCGGTGGCGACGAGGGCGAGTTTGCAGCCGGAGAGTTCTTCCACCGCGCGCAGATAGGCGCGGGCGGCGGGCGGCAGCTGATTCCAGTCGCGGATGCCGGCGGTGGATTCTTCCCAGCCCGGGAATTCCAGGTAGACCGGCTTGCACTCGTCCCAGCCGTCCGCGTCGAGCGGGGCCAGCTCGCGGCGCTTGCCGCGGTACTCGTACGCGATGCAGACCTTGATGGTTTCCAGGCCGTCGAGCACGTCGAGCTTGGTGATCGCCAGACCGTTGATGCCGTTGATCTGGGTAGCGCGCTTGAGCGCGACCAGATCGATCCAGCCGCAGCGGCGCGGCCGGCCGGTGCTGGCGCCGAACTCGTTGCCGACCTTGCGCAGGCGCTCGCCCATGTCGTCGTTCAACTCGGTCGGGAACGGACCGCTGCCGACACGCGTGGCGTAGGCCTTGCAGATACCCAGCACGTAGTCGATGTCGCTGGCGCCCACGCCGGTGCCGGCCAGCGCGCCACCGATGGTGGTGTTGCTGGAGGTGACGTAGGGATAGGTGCCGTGATCGATATCGAGTAGCGCGCCCTGCGCACCTTCAAACAGGATGTTGCCGCCGCTCTTGCGCACGTCGTGCAGGATGGTGGCGACGTCGTCGACCATCGGGCGGATGTATTCGCCCCAGGCGAGCGCGTCCTTGAGCACGGTGTCGTAGTCGACCGGCTCGGCTTTCAGCCACTGGGTGAGAATGAAGTTGTGATAGTCGACGGCGGTTTTCAGCAGCGCCGGCAGCTCGTGCGGGTACATCAGATCGGCCACGCGCACGCTGCGGCGGGCAACCTTGTCCTCGTACGCCGGGCCGATGCCGCGACCGGTGGTGCCGATGGCCTTGCCGCCGGCGGCGATCTCGCGGGCCTTATCCACGGCGATGTGGTAAGGCATGATCAGCGGCGTGGCCGGGCTTATCTTGAGGCGTGAGCGCACTTCGACGCCGTTGCCTTCGAGCTCGGCAATCTCTTCCATCAGCGCGGCGGGCGACAGCACCACGCCGTTGCCGATCAGGCACAGCGCGTCGTCGCGCAGGATGCCCGAGGGAATGAGGTGCAGCACGGTCTTTTTGCCCTTGATCACCAGCGTGTGGCCGGCGTTGTGGCCGCCCTGGAAACGGGCGACGGCGCTGACGCGCTCGGTCAGCAGGTCGACGATCTTGCCCTTGCCTTCGTCGCCCCACTGGGCACCAAGAATGACTACTGACTTACCCATGATGTTCTCGCTCATGTTTGCATGCCCGCGGATGGGCAACATCGGTGATGGAATGAATTATCCGGCCAGCGCGTACGCTGGCAAAAACTCGTGTTCAGTGCTTCGGCGACGGGTCGTCGAAGTAACGCAGGAATTCCGAATCGGGCTTGAGGATCAACACGCCCTTGCCGTTCTTGAACGCGGTGCCATACGCAATAAGGCTGCGGTAGAAGTTGTAGAACTCCGGATCCTGACCATAGGACTGTGCATAAATGGCAGCCGCCTGGGCATCGCCGTCACCACGCACTTTTTCAGCATCGCGTTCGGCGTCGGCTTTCAGCACCACGACCTGACGATCGGCGTCGGCCTGAATCCGGGTCTTGGCCTCCTGCCCGGCCGAACGCAGCTGGTTGGCTATCTGCACTTGTTCGGCGCGCATGCGCTTGTACACGGCAGCATCGACTTCGGCCGGCAGGTCGATGCCCTTGATGCGCACGTCGACCACTTCCATGCCGAGGCTCTTGCGGGCGGCCGCATCGGCCACCGTGCGGGAGTGGTCGGTGATCTGCTGCGTGCCGCCGGCGATGATGTCGTCCAGCTTGTGCGTGCTGAACTGCGCGCGCAACGCGTCGTTGATCAACGGCATCAGTCGCTGCGCGGCCTGCAGCGAATCGCCGCCGGTGGCACCGTAATAGGCGGTGGCATTGGCGATGCGCCACTTCACGTAGAAGTTGACGTCGACGCTTTTCTTTTCCGCGGTGATGTACTGCTGCGGCTGCGCGTCGAGCGACAGGATGCGGTTGTCGATGGCGACCACCTGCTGCAGCAGCGGAATCTTGGCATGTAGGCCGGGCGGCTCGTCTGCGCGGACGATACGGCCAAACTGCAAGAGCAGCGCACTGTGCCCTTCATTGACCACGAACAGGCTGTTGAGCCCGAGGATGATCAGTGCCGCAACCACGGCAGCGATAATGACCTTGTTCATGGCTGCTTGCCTTTGTCGTCTGCGGGCGGCGCATCGATGGTGGCGGGCACCACGGCGTTGACGGTCGCCGAGCTGGCTGGCGCGGCGCCGGTGGCTTCGCTGCCGGCGGCTGGAAGGTTGATGACGTTGCGTCCACCCGAGCCGTCGATGACCTTGGTGGTGTTGGCCATCACCTGCTCCATGGTTTCCAGATACAGGCGACGACGAGTGACTTCGGGCGCGCCCTTGTATTCCTTCAGGATCAGGTTGAAGCGGGCGGTGTCGCCCTCGGCGCGGGCAATGCGTTCGGCCTTGTAGCCCTCGGCGGCGGCCGCGATACGCGAGGCATCGCCGCGTGCGATAGGCAATACCTTGCTGGCGTAGGCCTGGGCGGCGTTTTCGCTGCTCTGCTTGTCTTCGCGCGCGTTGTTGACGTCGTCGAAAGCGTCTTTCACTTCTTTCGGCGGCGCCACGTTCTGGAAGCTGATGTCGTTGACCTGCATGCCGGCGCTGTAGCCATCTAGCGTTTTCTGCACGGCCAGCTTGGCCTGCCCAGCCAGCGGCGTGCCGCCGCCGGAAAGAATCTGCTCCATCGTGCTGGCACCGATCACGCTGCGCACGGCCGACTCCGCGGCCGCTTGCACGGTGCCGTCGGGATCGTTGAGCGAGAACAGGTATTTCTGCGCATCGGTCACCTGGTATTGCACGGTGAGGTCGACCGCGATGATGTTCTCGTCGCGTGTCAGCAGAGTGACTTTGTCGTTGACCGAACGCACGCGCGCCGCGTCGACTTTTTCGACCGACTCGAACGGCTGCGGCAGCTTGAGATGGAAGCCGGGACCGAGCGTGCGCGCGTATCCACCAAACCGTAGCACCACGCCGACCTGACGCGCCTCGATCACGGTGTAGCTGCTCAGCAGCAGACCGACGACGATCAGAACGATCACGCCAGTGATGATGTTGCGCGACATCTGCTTGGGCGAGCCCAGCAGTTTCTTGGCTTGCTTGAACAGGTCGTCGAACGGCGACTTGCCGTTGCCGCCGTCCGGCTTGCGGTTGTTCTTGCCCCACGGATCACGCTTCTGCCCGTCGCCGGGTTCATTCCATGCCACTGTCAGTCTCCTTGGAGTCGGGAGGCCGGCAACCACGGCCGGAACACACGTTGAGGGGAATAGCGCATGCGAGGTAGCCAATACGATCGAAACGGCGTGCTGCCCGGAAGGCTTTTGGCCGCACAAACACCGCCGATTCTAACAGAGAGTGCCGCGATCGTCCGCGCTTCCACGTACGGGCTTCAGGGCAGCGGCGCTTCGGCCAGCAATTCACGCAGGAGCTGGGTCTCGGTCGCATCCCCGCCGCTCAGCGGCGCAATGACGCTACGCGGGGCGTCGATGCGCAGCTGCCAACCGTGCTCGTCCACCGTTTCACCGGTAATCGCGCCGGCCGCCTTGAGCCGCGCATGAAGCCGACCCGCGGTCAGCGGCAGCTGCAGGCCGGACTGGATACGCTCGCCACCGAGCAGTTCGCCCAGCGCCTGGCGAAGTAGCTCCAAGCCCTCGCCCGTAGCCGCGGATAGCCACACCCGCACCGGCTTACCGGCGGCGTTGCGATCGATGCGCGGCGTGATGCTCGAACGAGCCGGTGCAGCAGCATCCTGAGGCTCAGCGCCAGTCTCCACGCCCTCGCCTTGCACCAGGTCGATCTTGTTCATCACCTGCAGCTGCGGCAGGTCGCCGGCGTCAATTTCTTCGAGCACGGTGTCAACGACGTGATGCAGGCGGTCGCGCTCCTCGTCCGAGGCGTCGCAGACGTGCAGCAGCAGATCGGCATCGCGCGCCTCGGCCAACGTGGCCCGGAAAGCGGCGACCAGATCATGCGGCAGCTCGCGGATAAAACCGACCGTGTCGGCCAGCACCGACGGACCGCAGGCCAAGCCTTCGAGCTTGCGTACAGTGGGGTCGAGCGTAGCGAACAGCTGATCGGCCGCGTAGACCTCGCCGGTAGTCAGCGCATTGAACAAGGTCGACTTGCCGGCATTGGTGTAACCGACCAGGGCCACGCGCGGCACGGTGTTGCGCAAACGCGCACGGCGCTGCTGGGTGCGCTGGGTCTGCACTTTTTCCAGCCGCTTGGTCAGCATCTTGACCCGCTCGGCTAGCAGCCGGCGATCGAGCTCGAGCTGGGTTTCACCCGGACCGCGGTTGCCAATGGCGCCGCCACGCTGGGCGTCCAGATGGGTCCAGCCGCGCACCAGCCGGGTCGCGATGTGCTTGAGCTGGGCAAGCTCCACTTCGAGCTTGCCCTCGTGCGAACGGGCGCGCTGGGCGAAGATGTCGAGGATCAGGCCGGCGCGATCGACCACGCGGATGCCCAGGTGTTCTTCGAGGTTGCGCTCCTGCACCGGAGTGAGCTCGTGATCGACCAGCACCAGATCGGCACCGACCGCTCTGGCAGCCTCGGCAACTTCGTCGGCCTTGCCGGTGCCGATGAAATAGCGTGGATTGGGATTCTCCACCCGCGCCGCGATGGTGCCGAGTACCTCGGCACCGGCGGACTTGACCAACTCGGCAAATTCTTCGCCGCGACGCACGGTGTCGTGCTCCGCACGGGAGTGCGGCAACACTAGCAAGGCGCGATCGCCTCTTTTCTGTCTATCGAACACGGATGGGTGGGGCCTGGTGGAAACCTACCCACTTCATGCGGGCTGCAGCCGCGTCAATCAAGCGTCGGCATCGGCCGAGGCACCATCGCCATGGCCATCGTGACCGTCCGGACCGTCGTGGCCGTTGCCGATCTTGACGTTGCGGCTGGGCACCACGGTGGAGATGGCGTGCTTGTAGACCATCTGGCTGACCTGATTGCGCAGCAGCACCACGAACTGGTCGAACGATTCGACCGTACCCTGCAGCTTGATGCCGTTGACCAGATAAATGGCTACGGGCACGCGTTCGCGACGCAACGCGTTCAAAAACGGATCCTGCAACGATTGTCCCTTGGACATTTCTTATTCTCCCCTTGGTACGACCAGGTCCGAGAAAAAACGCCAATGGCGCCTCGGCCCAACAATGTTCTGATCTTAACCGCTTTTAAATGGCTGATGAAAGGGGATTTTTGCGCTACGGGTCGGCGCGCGGCAAAGCGCCGGGGCCGATGCTTTTCGAAGCACCACTCACGCGCAGGAAACCGTTAATGGAGCCGGCCGAGAAATAGCTCTACGGCATCGACGGCGCGGGCCAGCGGATGCCCTCGATCCGGATCGAATACGCGTGCACCCACATCGCTGCGCAGCCAGGTGATTTGCCGCTTGGCCAACTGGCGGGTGGCGAAGATGGCGCGATCGCGGAACTCGGCAGCATTGGTTTTGCCGTCCAGATGCTCCCACGCCTGCCGATAGCCCACGGCACGGATGGCGGGGAGATCCGCGTGCAGATCGTGGCGCGCTCGCAGCGTTTTCATTTCGTCGAGAAATCCGTCGGCGAGCATGGCGTCGAAACGCTGCGCGATGCGCGCATGCAGCGCGCGTCGGTCCTCGGGCAACAGTGTCAGCTTGAGCACCCGCCAGGGAAAGCGTGCATGGCCACGCTGCTGAAGCTCGGACAGCGGCCGACCGGTGAGCTCGATCACTTCCAGCGCACGCTGCAGCCGCTGCGCATCGTTGGCGCCGATGCGTGCGGCGGCGGCCGGATCGAGGGCGACCAGGCGCGCATGCATGGCCGGCCAGCCGATCCGTTGCGCTTCGGCGAACAGTCGCTCGCGCAGCGCGGGATGGGCGTCGGGCAGATCGGACAAGCCCTGCTGCAAAGCCCGGAAGTACAGCCCGGTACCGCCAACCAGCAGCGGCACCCTGCCCCGCGCGCTGATCTGCCGCATCACCGGCAGCGCGTCAGCCGCAAAGTCGGCCGCCGAATAAGGCTGCGACGGCTCGCGAATATCGATCAGCGCATGTGGATAGCGTGCCAATGTAGGGGCGTCCGGCTTCGCCGTGCCGATATCCATACCGCGATACACGAGCGCGGAGTCGACACTTACAAGGTCCAACGGAAACTGATCGCTCAGTTCGCACGCCAGCGCGGTCTTGCCCGAGGCCGTGGGGCCCATAAGGAAGATGGCAAGTGGGCGCTGATCAATGGGCATCGGCGCATTGTAAAGGTCTGTTACGCGACCACGCATCGTCAGACGCTGATGCGAAACTTGTGACAGAGCCTTCAAGTGCCCGTTCGCAGCTAGTGAAAAGGCGCGGCAACGGCAGCCGGCTTATCTGAGCAATCCACCCTCACGACGACGTTGACCATGCCCACCTTGCCTCGCTTCCTTTTCGTGTTCATCACCGGCAGCGGGCTCGCCCTCGGTGGCGTAGCCGCCGCGGCCTCGCCTGCAACGCCCGATTTCAGCGGCATCTGGCGATTGAACGATCAGCAGAGCGATAGCCCCGACCAGATCGCCGCACGACTGCGCGCCGAGCGAAAGCGCGAAGAGGCCGCTGCACAACTGCCGGCCAGCGCATCCACGAGCAGTACGCCAGCGGTGAGCAGCGCATCCAATTCGCATGGCGGCCACGGCGGTGGTCGCAGCGGTGGCGGCATGGGCGGTGGTGGAGGCCACGGCCGCGGTGGCAATCACAGCCAGAGCAAAGACCGCAGCAACGACGGCGTGTCGCCGATTGTCGACACGCCACCTCCATTGCTTGCGAACGATTCCATCCTCAACGTGCAACAAGACGCCAAACATATGCAGGTCGCCTTGAGCGACAGTGACCAACTCAACGCCAGGCTCGACGGCGTCGCGCAGCAGTCGCTCAACGGCAGCGCGGTGGTGCAGACAAGAAACTACACCGATGGCCTATCGATCAGCATGCAGTTCGATGGCGGTACGCACCTGGACGAGTTTTGGGTGAAATCGGCCGACGGCCATCACTTGACCGTGACCGAACAATGGACGACGCCGACGGTAAAGCAACCCATCGTGTTCAAACGCAGCTACGACCGGCTGGATATCTGAACCTCACCGAGCCGAGTCGCCAATGACGCAGTGCGTCAGGGCGCCGATCGGTCGAGCCGATCTATAATGGGAAATTGCCTCCACTCGTCCCCGGATATCCCATGCAGCAGCAGACAATGAAAGCCTTGGTCAAGCGCAAGCCCGAGCAGGGTATCTGGATGGAAGAGGTGCCGATCCCCGAGATCGGCCCGAACGAAGTGCTGATCAAGATGGAAAAGACCGCAATCTGCGGCACCGACCTGCACATCTACAAGTGGGACGAGTGGTCGCAGCGCACGATCACCCCCGGGCTGACCATCGGCCATGAGTTTGTCGGCCGCATCGTCGAGATCGGTCCGGGCGTGACCGGCTACAAGATTGGCGACCGCGTGTCCGCCGAAGGACATATCGTTTGCGGTCACTGCCGCAACTGCCGCGGCGGCCGCACGCACCTTTGCCCGAACACCGTAGGCATCGGCGTGAATCGCAACGGCGCGTTTGCCGAATACATGGCCATGCCGGCGTCCAACCTGTGGCCGATTCCCGATCAGATTCCATCCGAACTGGCGGCGTTCTTCGATCCCTACGGCAACGCCGCGCACTGCGCGCTGGAGTTCGACCTGATCGGCGAAGACGTGCTGATTACCGGTGCCGGCCCGATCGGCATCATTGCCGCCGGTATCGCCAAGCACGTGGGCGCGCGCAATGTCGTGGTGACCGACGTCAACGATTACCGCCTCAAGCTGGCGGCCGACATGGGCGCGACCCGCGTGGTCAACGTTTCCAAGCAGTCCCTCAAGGATGCCATCGCCGATCTGCATATCGAGGGCTTCGACGTCGGCATGGAGATGAGCGGCAACCCGCGCGCCTTCGGCGACATGCTCGACTGCATGTACCACGGCGGCAAGATCGCCATGCTCGGCATCATGCCGCGCGGCGCCGGCATCGACTGGGACAAGGTGATCTTCAAGGGTCTGACCCTGCAAGGCATCTACGGCCGCCGCATGTACGAGACCTGGTACAAGATGACCCAGATGGTGCTGACCGGCTTTCCGCTGCAGAAGGTGCTCACCCATCAGATCGCCATCGACGATTTCCAGAAGGGCTTCGACCTGATGGATGCGGGCGTCTGCGGCAAGGTGGTTTGCTCCTGGCACTAAGCGCCGCGCTTGAACGTTCAACGCAACGCCCCGCTTTTGCGGGGCGTTGCCGTTTGAGGACGGGAAAAGGTGGACTGGCTAACGACTGGCCAACCTGCCGCTGGCGTAAACTCGCCTCAGGAATGTCAGAGAGCCGCAGCATAGGAAGCGCTCACGCTGCCAAATCGGCCACGCGGGATGACTCGCAACCAGGGGAGCAACGGTCGAATGCGGGAATGGAAACTGCCGCCATGGTCACATCCCTCCGCCTGGCGCGAGCCGGCGGGCAAATTCTATCGATCGCACCGCACGCGCAAGACGCTGCGCATCGTCGTTATCGTATTGGTGGTGTTTGGCCTGCTGGGCTTTTTCGCGGCGCCGCCGCTGATACGCAGCCAGCTGCAAAGTCGATTGAGCCAGACCCTGCAGCGACCCGTCACCGTGCAGCAGGTGCACCTCAATCCGTTCACGCTGAGGCTTGCGCTGGACGGTTTGCATATCGGCGATCGCGATGGCCGCAGCCGCTTCGTCGACATCGATCAACTGGTGATCGACGCGTCGTGGAGTTCGTTGTTTCGCTTCGCGCCGATTCTCGACCAGCTGCAGCTCGATCGACCGCGCATTTTGCTTGCACGCGACGGGCCGCAGCACTTCAACTTTTCCGATTTGATCGACAAGTTCGCCGGCGGCTCGGCCGAGCCGAATGCATCGCCAGCGCGATTCGCGCTGTACAACATCAGCGTGCATCAGGGTGATGTCGTTTTCGACGACAGTGTGCAGAAGGCGCATCACGAAGTAGCCCAGCTGGAGCTGGGCATCCCGTTTATCGCCAACCTGCCGAGCGATACCGATATCTTCGTGCAACCGCTGCTGGCGATGACGGTAGACAGCAGCGCCGTCAGGCTAGCCGGTCAAATCAAGCCGTTCGCCAGCACGCGCGAGTCGGTGATGCATTTTCACCTCGATCATCTCGACCTACCCCGCTACCTCGGCTACGTGCCGGCACTGCCGATAGGGATAGCAAAAGGGCAGCTCTCCGGCGAGCTGGATCTGCACTTCATCGCCGACCCGAAAACACCGCGCCTCAGCCTCACCGGCACACTGCAACTGGACCAGCTGGCGGTGACCGGCAAAGACTCGACGCCACTGCTCAGCCTCCAGCAAGCCCAGGCACAGCTGACCGACGTACAGCCGCTGATCGCACGCTACACGCTCGGCACGCTGCGTCTGGATCATCCCGAGCTGAAGTACGTCAGCTTGGCCGCAGGTCACAGCAACTTCGATCCGCTGCTCGGTGACGGCAAACCCGGCGAAGGTGCAAAGACTGCCGTGCGTATCGCGCAACTGGATATCAGCGGCGGCCATCTGCTTTACGTCGATAAAACCGGTCCATCACCGACTCAGCTGAGCGTGGAAGACCTGAGCGGCAGCATCGACGGGTTGACGACAGTGTCGGCACCGCCGGCCACGCTCAATATGACTGCCCAGCTCAATGGCGGCAGCCTGAAAGCGAAAGGCACGGTCGATATCGCCGCCAGCCAGTTTCGCGGCCATGTCAGTCTGGATGGCGTGGACATGGCGCCGCTGCAAGGTATCGGTGACCCCACGCTTGCGGCAAACCTGAGCGGCAAACTCGCCGCCCATGGACAACTTCGGGCGCAGTGGCACGGTCCCTTCAATGCGCAACTCAACAGCGCGCAGATCACGCTGAGCGACGTGGCGCTGCTACCGAAGAAGCGCAAGGATTCGGGCGTGCAGTGGAAAAGCCTGCTGCTCGGTCTCGACCAGCTCGACCTGGCCAAAAAAGAGGCGAAGCTCGCCACGGTGACGTTTAAAGGATTGACTGTCGATGCGCAGCGACTGGCCAATGGCAACGTCGATCTGGCGGAGCTCGCGTCTTCACCCGCAGCTTCAACATCCGCATCGTACTCACCCGCTGCGGAAGGACATAAAAAATCCAGAACATCCAAAGAAACAGCATCGACCGGCATCTGGCACTGGCATATCGACCACTTCTTGCTTGATGACGGCGCCTTCGCGCTGACCGATCAAAAAACGCCTGGCAAACCGCAGACCTTGAAGCTCAGCAAGATCAGCCTGAAGGCGGACGGTCTTTCCGATGACATGCATCAGCCGTTGAAGATCGACATCTCCGGCTCTATCGGCAAGAACGGCAGCTATCAGATCAGCGGTAAGGTGACGCCACAGCCGCTGGACGCGCAGCTGCAGATCAAGACGATGCGACTCAATCTGGCACCGTTCGAGAACTACGGCAGCGTGCCGCTGAATGTCCTGGTCAGCAGCGCACTGCTGACCAGTAACGGGCGCGTCCACTACGCGCAGCGCGGTGATCAATCGACGACGGATTACCGCGGTGTCGTCACGCTGGGCCGCGTGCGAGTGCAAGACAAGGTCAGCGGCGACGATTTCTTGCGTTGGGAAGCGCTGACGCTGAACGGCTTGAGCGTGCAGCTGGGCGAAGGTGCGCCGAAAGTTTCCATCGCGGCACTGACGATCGATCAGATTTACGCGCGGCTGATCATCAATGCCAATGGACGGCTGAATACGCAGGACGTGGTGACCAATCCCGCCAGCGCCCCCGTATCGGTGACCCGCGCCGAAACTACACCCGCTGCGGCTGCTAGCGCCGCCGCGCCGGCGATTGTGAGCAATCTGCCGACACCTCAGATGCATATCGGCGCCGTCACGGTGACAAACAGCCAGCTCAATTACACCGACAACTTCATCAAGCCCAATTACACCGCCAATATCACCCAGCTGACTGGCAAGATCGGCGGCTTCGGCACCGACAACGGGCCGCCGGCCGACCTCAGCCTGCAGGGCGAACTCGACGACAACTCGCCAGTGGATATCGAAGGCTCGATCAATCCGCTGGCGCCAGTGGCATTTCTCGATATCACCGGCAAAGCGGAGGGCATCGAGCTGACCAACCTCAGCGCCTACTCCGGCAAATACACCGGCTATCCGATTACCAAGGGCCGGCTCAATGCCGACGTCCATTACAAACTGGATCAGCGCAAGCTGTCGGCGGACAACCATATCTTCATCGACCAGCTGACCTTCGGCGACCGCATCGAGGGTAAAGGCATCAGCCATCTGCCGGTAAAACTGGCGGTTGCGCTGCTGAAGGATTCGCAGGGACGCATCGACGTCCATCTGCCGGTTTCCGGCTCGCTGGACGATCCCAAGTTCAGCATCGGCGGACTGGTCTGGCACGCGTTCGTCAACCTGATCGGCCGTGCCGTCACCGCGCCGTTCCGGCTGCTGGCCTCGGCGTTCGGCGGTGGCTCTGGCCAGGATCTTGGGTATGTGGCGTTTGCGCCGGGCAGCAGCGAGCTCAGCGCCGACGCCCAGAAAAAACTCGCGCTCATCGTCAAGGCACTGACGGACAAGCCCTCGCTCAACCTGGACATCATCGGCCGCGCAGACCCTTCCAAGGATGAGAGCGGATTGCGCAGCGTCACCGTCGATCAGCTCGTTCGCGCCGAGCGGCGCGACGACGAAGGCGACAAAGCAGATGCACCGGCTTTCGCCGACGAAACCCCGCTGAGCCCCGACGACTACAATAAATATCTGACCAAAGCCTACAGGCACGCCAAATTCAAGAAACCGCGCGATCTGATAGGACTGACCAAATCGCAGCCGCCGGAGGTAATGAAAAGCATGCTGGAGGCCAGCGTGTCCACGGATACCGATGCCATGCGCCGTCTGGCCCAGCAGCGCGCGGATGCCGTTCGCGGCTGGCTGCGTGGCAAAGTGCCGGACAAGCGATTGTTCGTGCTGGCACCGAAACTCGATGCCAAGGGTATCGACGACAAGGGCGCGACCACCCGCGTCGACTTCGGGCTGCACTGAAGATTCGCGGGTGTGTTGCCACGAGATGATGCCCGAGGTTTTCCGATCGGCGCTGAAGGCTCACAATGGACACTTTCCTCCCGTCGGAATTTCCCATCATGAGCTACCCCGGCCAGGCGCGCTACCAGAGCGAACTCGAATCCATCCGCGAGCAGGGCCTGTTCAAGGCCGAGCGCATCATCACCTCGCCGCAGTCGGCGGAAATCACCCTGGCCGACGGCCGCAAAGTATTGAATTTCTGTGCCAATAATTACCTGGGACTGGCCGATCATCCCGATGTAATCCAGGCCGCGAAAGACGCGCTGGATACGCACGGCTTCGGCATGGCGTCGGTGCGTTTCATCTGCGGCACGCAGGACCTGCACAAGCAGCTGGAAGCGAAGATTGCCGAATTCTTCGGTACCGAGGACACCATCCTCTATGCAGCCTGCTTCGATGCCAACGGCGGCCTGTTCGAGCCGCTGTTCGGCGAAGAAGACGCGATCATCTCCGATGCGCTCAACCACGCCTCGATCATCGACGGCATCCGCCTGTGCAAGGCCAAGCGCTTTCGCTACGGCAACTGCGACATGGCCGATCTGGAAGCACAGCTGCAGGCCGCCGACGCCGCCGGCGCGCGCACCAAGCTGATCACCAGCGACGGCGCGTTTTCCATGGACGGCTTTATCGCGCCGCTGGATCAGATCACCGCGCTGGCTAAAAAATACAACGCGCTGGTCCACATCGACGAATGCCACTGCACGGGGTTTCTCGGCGAACATGGTCGCGGTGCGGCCGAAGTACATGGCGTGATGGACAAGATCGACATCTTCACCGGCACGCTGGGCAAGGCGCTCGGTGGCGCGCTGGGCGGTTTCACCACCGGTCGCAAGGAGGTGATCGAGATGCTGCGCCAGCGTTCGCGCCCCTATCTTTTCTCCAACTCGCTACCGCCGCACGTCGTCGCAGCGGGCATCAAGGTTTTCGATATGCTGGCCGCCGCTGGCGACCTGCGCAAAAAAGTCCAGGACAACACGCGGTACTTCCGCGAACAGATGACGGCGGCAGGCTTCGATATTCGCCCCGGCGTGCATCCCATCGTACCGGTGATGATCTACGACGCACCCAAGGCACAAGCCATGGCGACGGCACTGCTCGAGCAAGGTATTTACGTCACCGGTTTCTTCTTCCCGGTGGTGCCGCAGGGCAAGGCGCGGATACGTACGCAGATGAGTGCCGCTCACACGCGCGAGCATCTGGACAAGGCCATTGCTGCATTTACCCAAGTGGGTAAACAGCTCGGCGTAATTGGCGCATAAACTTTTCGGACAGCTCGCTCTCGCTATCGACGGGTAGCCAGAGCACGCACCTCGTCGGCAGTGAGCTGGCGCCACTGACCTTTGACCAACTCGCCGAGAGCGAGCGGCCCGATGCTGACGCGAATCAAGCGCAGTACGTCAAACCCCAATGCCGCAAGCAGGCGGCGAATATGCCGGTTGCGGCCTTCGTCCAGCACCACTTCGAGCCAAGCGTTTTTTTCGCCCGATCGGAGCAGAACTGCGCGCTTTGCTTTGAGCAGATCGCCCGATTCGGTGACGCCTTCCAACATTTTCTCGAGCGTCACATGATCCGGTTGCCCGGCAACCTGGACGTGATAGGTCTTGTCCAAGTGAGTTGCCGGATCGGTAATGCCAGAGGCCCACGCGGTGTCGTTACTGAGCAGGAGCAAGCCTTCGCTGGCTTTGTCGAGCCTGCCCACCGGACCGAGCCACGGCAAACCTGCAGCAGCAAGGGCGGTATAGACCGTGTCGCGCCCTCGCTCGTCGGCAGCGCTGACGACCAATCCACGCGGCTTGTTGAACATTACATACACATGGGTCGTGGCCTCGACGTTATTACCGTCGACCGCAATCGCCGACTTGCCCATCACGGTCGGAAACTGCGGATCGCGTTGCACGCGACCATCAACGCTGACCCGACCTTCGCGAATCCACTGTTCGGCCTGAGTGCGCGAGCATATGCCCATCTTGGACAGCACCCGCGCGAGGCCGAATCGCGGCAATGTTGCGGTGACCGCGGTACGCGTTGAACGAGAAATGAGACGATTCATCTTTCTAGCCTATCGGCGCCTACCGCTTTGCTACAAGCACTGCTGAAGGGTGCCCATGAACATGCTGCGCGCTAAAGTCGCTTTAAGCGACCGCCCATAAAAAAACCCGGCCGAAGCCGGGTTTTTTTATTCACTTGCTGCGGTCTATTACTGCTTGACCTGCAGTTCGGTACGACGGTTCTGGGCGCGACCGGCATCCGTGGCGTTGTCGCCAATCGGATCGTTCTTGCCGTGACCGATCGGGCCGTCGAGGCGGCTTGCATCGATACCGTGGCTGGTCAGGTAGTCATACACGATCTGTGCACGACGCTCGGACAGGCTCTGGTTGTAAGCATCGGTACCCTTGCTGTCGGTGTAGCCAGCAACGGTCACGTGCACCTGCGGGTAACGCTGCAGCGTGTCGACAGCCTGGTTCAGCACAGCCAGCGAGTCCGCGGTCGGAATAGCAAGAGCCTTGCCGATTTCGCTCGCCTTCACATGGCCCTTCTTCGGGAAGTCGAACTTGAAGTTCACGCCGCGCAGGTCGATGACGACCTTCTGCGGGCAACCGTCAGGTCCAACGATCGTGCCGGCCGGGGTGTTCGGGCACTTGTCGTCGCAATCGTTCACGCCGTCGTGGTCGCTGTCCATGGTGGAGCAGTCAGGCGCCGGCGGCGGCGGAGCAACGGCCGGAGCCGGAGCGGCCGGCGGAGCGCCGAAGCGCGAGACGATGCTCAGGCCCAGAAACGCATCGCCGTAACCGTTGCGGTTGCTGTTGTTGCCGGTCGAAGCAAAAGCCGGGTTCTCGCTGGTCTTGTCGTCCCAGTCATAACGGTAGCCGGCTTCCAAACGGACGTCGGTGCTATCGGTAACGGTCTTGGACACGCCGACGCCGAGCTCGGCAGCCGGGGACCAGCCGCTGTCATACGGGTTGTTGTGGTGGCTGCCCAGCACGCCGGCCAGCAGGTACGGGCGGAACGCATTCCAGTCGCCAACGTAGTAACGAGCGGCTACGCCGACGTTGTTATTGGCCCACGAGCTGTCGCCCTGGCCGCCACCGTTGGCCGGACCGCGATCGATCTTGCGCTTGGTGCGGTCAACGAACAGGTCGATCGACAGGTTCGGGGTGAAGAACTTACCAAAGCCCAGGCCGTAGTAGAACTGGCGGCTGTTGGTGTTGCGCTTGTCGTCGTTGTAGTAGCCGCCAACGGTCGGAGCAATGTACCAACGGTCGTCGAAGCTCGAAACCGGAGCAGTCGAAGCCGAAGTGTCACCGGCCGGAGCAGCTGCGTCTTGCGCATGAACGGCACCTACGCCGCCCAGGGCCAGCGCGATCAGAAA
Source organism: Rhodanobacter sp. ANJX3 (assembly GCF_014200755.1). Classification (GTDB taxonomy): domain Bacteria; phylum Pseudomonadota; class Gammaproteobacteria; order Xanthomonadales; family Rhodanobacteraceae; genus Rhodanobacter. The sequence continues at coordinate 25,280 of NZ_JACHCM010000002.1, forward strand.
ATATAAGCCCTTACGATTCATCAGGTGTCTCCTCATTTTTAGGTTTTTTTTCGCGTCCGTTCAAATCAAACCGGAAATCGCGTATCACAACTAAGGTTACGTCATTCAGGGTTTTAAGCCCGTGCCTGGCGTTCATGCAACAAGCGGTGGAGAGTGTAGCAAATTCGTTAAGTGGTTGGGGAGTTAACACATTGGCAACTTATCTACCCCGGTGAGACTTCATTCAGGAAACTCTCGTGCCTATCAAGTGCATAGACCCTGAGATAATCCATCTCCAGCCACCACCAGCATGGCTCAAACCAATTCGCCTCAATTCGTTTAAGCACGAGAATTGAACGTCAGCCCCGTTCTCATGCGCTTAATATTCCAGTCACCTCGTCTTTACAATGTGAAGAGCGCGAGCAAGGCCTGTAAAGAATGGCTTGCCCGCCGGTTCAGGCGCTTATTTGCCAGACAGGCCGAGATACTGCGCATCCAGCACACCGACACCGGTGTTTCCAGCGACTGCTCCTGGTAGGTACATCCAGTAACGACTTATGAAGGCCCGCACCCGGCATGCAAGTACGTCAAAACGGTAATACCTAGGCTGCGCTTGACCTGCCCGCCCCAGCCGCTGACAATCAAAACTCAAAGCCCAAAAGGGAGTAGTTCCCGACGCAAGCCTTCTTTGCGTCGGTGCCGTGATCGTCAACACGGGCGAATCTCGCCCCGGTCACGGCGGCAGCCACGTTGCGAACAAGACTTTTGCGGTGGAAGCGAGTCGAGCGCACTCGTTCCCATCGCATTGTCCAACGCGCGTGGAAAATTGCATGGAACTTTTAGGCAACGACTTTCTTGCCGGCCTGCTGGCCATCGTTTTGCTGGATCTGGTGCTTGCCGGTGACAATGCGATTGTCATCGCCATGGCCGCTCGTGCCTTGCCCAAGCCCTTACGGAAACGAGCCGTGTTCTGGGGCAGTTTCGGCGCCATCGCCGTACGAGCGCTGCTGACTACCGTGGTGGTTTATCTGCTCGAGCTACCCGGTTTAATGCTGGCCGGCGGTTTGTTGTTGCTGCCTATCGCCTGGAAGCTGCTGCAACAGCACGCCGACTCACAGCAGGAAGTCGGCGCGACGACCAGCTTCTGGGCCGCTCTGCGCACTATCCTGGTTGCCGATGCATTGATGGGAATGGACAACGTACTCGCGATCGCCGGAGCTTCCAGAGGGCATCTGCCGTTGGTGGCATTGGGCTTGCTGATCAGCGTGCCGCTAGTTGTATGGGGATCGACCCTGATTCTCAAACTTATCGAACGCTTTCCGGTCATCGTTTATATAGGCGCCGGTGCCATCGCGTGGACGGCGGGACACATGCTCGCCAGTGACGGACTGATTTCTGACTGGTTCGATGCCCGTGCTGGGGCAGCTTACGCCCTGCAAACCGCGCTGGTCATTGCCATCTGCGGCGGCAGCTGGTTGTTGCAGCGTTACGGGCGCCGTACGGCATCCCACTAAGAAAACATCGATAAAAAAGCCGCAGCCCCAAGGCTACGGCTTTTCGTGACGAATCGTCTCGTCGGCAAGATCAGCTATGCCTCGTCAGAAGCGAAATTTCACAAAGGCCGAGGGGCCATGCAGCTTGAGATCAAGATTCGCGTTATAGCTGTCCTGCTCATCGTTGAGCTTGATGCGGGTGTACGCGTACTCGGCACCGACGCCGACATTTTTCCACGGATACCATTCGAGCCCGAGTGCGGCGTTATAGATGTGGCCATTAAGGTCACCACCGTTCTTCTTGACGCCCGACGCATCGAAATACATGCGTACACTATCGCTGAACGCGTGGCGCCAGCCGATTTGCAGCAGAGGCGCACCAGCCGTTTTGCTGTAACCGGTTGAGGCCTCGGCGCTCTCCCCGTTCAACGTGGCGATACCGCTTATGCCCGCATGCACACGGTAGTACGCCGCACCAATGCCCAGCCCGAACACGTCGTTGCCGCTGCCAAACCACCAGCGATAAGCCGCGCTGCCGAAATCGAAATCGAGTTTGCCGCGAACGGAAGCCGAAGCGTCGTACTGATCGCCGCCATAGTTGATGGCATCGCTGAGTGTTTTGGTTTCCGTGCGATTGATGCTGAAATAATCGAACGAAAAGCCCTGATGATCACCGATCAGGAAATCGAGCTTCACCCGCGGCACCGTCTTGTGGTCCTCCAGACCAAGGTCACGCTCCAGATTGACATTGCCACTGAGCTGGCCGCTTTTATCGGCGGCGCCGATGTTGGTATCGGTGTTGGCGTAATAACCGCCGAGCGAAAGATCGAAGCGATCGAGCGCAGGCGATACGTCAGCAAAAGACGCCGAACTCGCCAGAAGAAGGGGAATAGCCAGCAGATGGCTGCAGCGAACACGAGATGAAGCGGCAGTTAATAAACTCATTTTTACGTTCCGTACTTTCCGGTATGGGAAACTAAAAATTAACTAAAACCCGGTGAAAATTTCGTCGAAAACGACCTTTTTCTTAGTGCATTTTCATCAATCCAAATCAGCACGCCGCCACCTCGCCTGCGCGAAAAATAACTGGGAAGTCGTCGGAATTTCAGCGAATTAAGCCGATCGGGTCTACGTGTGCGCGTCTGGGGATGTACAAAGAAAAAGGGAGCCAGTCGGGCTCCCTTTTTCATCGAATCGAAGCTGCTCAGCGTTTGTCGATCGGCACGTAAGATTGGTCCTCCGGCCCGACGTAGTTCGCGCTGGGACGGATGATCTTGCCATCCTCGCGCTGTTCGATCACATGCGCGCTCCAGCCGGAGGTGCGGGCGATAACGAACAGCGGCGTAAACATCGCTGTCGGCACGCCCATCATGTGATAAGCGCTGGCCGAGAACCAGTCGAGATTGGGAAACATCTTCTTGATCTCGCCCATCACTTTTTCGATGCGCTCGGATACATCGAAGAGCGTCGGATTGCCGCCGTCCGTGCACAGCTTGCGCGAGACTTCCTTGATGATCTCGTTACGCGGATCGGAAACCGTATACACCGGATGGCCGAAGCCGATGACGATTTCCTTGCGCTCGACGCGTGCGCGGATATCGGCCTCCGCTTCGTTGGCATTGCGATAGCGCGCAATGATTTCCATCGCCACCTCGTTGGCACCACCGTGCTTCGGACCACGCAATGCACCGATAGCGCCGGTGATGGCGGAGTACATGTCCGAACCCGTACCCGCGATCACGCGTGCGGCGAAGGTCGAGGCGTTGAACTCGTGCTCGGCGTAGAGAACCAGCGACTTATCCAGAGCATGCGCATGCAGGTCGCTGGGTTTCTTGCCGTGCAGCAGGTGCAGGAAGTGGGCGGCGATCGAATCGTCGTCGGTCTGCGTCTCGATGCGCTTGCCGTTGTGGCTGAAGTGGTACCAGTACAGCAGCATCGAGCCGAAGCTTGCCATCAGCCGATCGGCGATCTCGCGGGCGCCGGTGACATTGTGGTCGTCTTTTTCCGGCAGCACCGTGCCCAGCACCGAACAGCCGGTGCGCATCACGTCCATCGGATGCGTGGCCGCCGGCAGCAGCTCAAGCGCACTCTTCACCGGCGCAGGCAGTCCGCGCAAACGCTTAAGACGAGCGCGGTAGTGGTTTAGCTCGGTCCAGTTCGGCAGCACGCCGTGGACCAGCAAGTAAGCCACCTCCTCGAAGCAACCCTTGGCCGCCAAGTCGTGGATGTCGTAACCGCGATAATGCAGATCGTTACCGCTGCGGCCGACGGTGCACAGCGCCGTGTTACCGGCCGGCACGCCGGAAAGCGCAACGGACTTCTTGGCCTTTGGCGCAGCTTGCGTGGTTTCGCTCATGGATAAACCCTCGATCGATGAAGTGGCGCCGGAACGCCGGCACCGCTGGAAACAAACTTTTGGTCAGTTACTACTCGGCAGATTTACCGTCGGCAAAGAGTTCGTCGAGCTTGCGCTCGTAAGCGTGATAATCGAGATAGTCGTACAGCTCTTCGCGCGTCTGCATGGTCGGCACGGCCGCTTTCTGCGTGCCGTCACGGCGTACGGTCTCGTAGAAATTGAACGCGGCCTTGTTCATCGCGCGGTACGCGCCGCAGCAGTAAAGAATGATGTCGACGTTCGCGCTGGACAATTCGTCGCGGGTAAACAGCGGGGTCTGACCGAACTCGGTGATATTGGCGAGGATCGGCACGTTCACCGCCGCCTTGAACTGGCGGTATTGTTCAAGCGTGTAGATGGCTTCGGGAAAAATCATGTCGGCGCCTGCGTCCACGCAGGCCTTCGCTCGCTCGATTGCCGATTCCAGGCCTTCGACGGCAATGGAGTCGGTACGCGCCATGATGACGAACTGCTCGTCGCTGCGGGCATCGACGGCCGCTTTGACGCGATCGACCATTTCCTGTTTCGAGACGATTGCCTTGCCGGGCCGATGACCGCAGCGCTTGGCCGCGACCTGATCCTCGATATGCAGAGCGCCCGCTCCGGCCTTGATCAGCGAACGCACCGTGCGCGCGATATTGAACGCCCCGCCCCAGCCGGTATCCACGTCGACCAGTAGTGGCAGCTCGCACACGTCGGTGATGCGCCGGATGTCGGTGAGCACGTCTTCCATCGTGCTGATACCCAGATCGGGCATGCCCAGCGAATTGGCCGCCACGCCGCCACCGGACAGATAAAGCGCCTTGAAGCCGCTGCGCTGGGCCATGCGGGCCGCGTAGGCAGTGATCGCGCCGACCACCTGCAGCGGCTGTTCTTCCGCGACTGCCGCTCGAAAACGAGCGCCGGGAGATGCGATTTTCGTCATGGCTGCTTTATCCAAAACGCCATTTTAGCGCACCGCGAAAATACCCGCTTCCGCAGCGCGTCAGTGCGCAATGGCGATGCTTGCGACGGCTTGGGCGTCTTGCAAAATAAAGAGGGCCGGCTTACGGCCGACCCTCTTCGCGAAACGCTGCGTACTGCGTCGTCAATTATTTCTTGGCGAACAGATGCTCGACGCCAGCGCGCTCTTCCCGCAGCTCCTTTTCGGTCGCATCGATGCGCGACTGCGAGAACGCGTTGATCTTCAGGCCCTGCACGATGTCGTACTTGCCACCCTTCACGGTGACCGGGTAGCCGAAGATCACACCCGGCGCGATGCCGTACGAACCGTCCGACGGAATGCCCATCGATACCCAGTCGCCCTCGGCGGTGCCGTGTGCCCAGGTACGCATGTGGTCAATCGCAGCGGAGGCCGCCGACGCCGCGGACGACGCACCACGAGCCTTGATGATGGCCGCGCCGCGCTGCTGCACGGTCGGAATGAAATCGCTCTCGTACCAGGACTGCTCGATCTGCTCCAGCGCCGGCTTGCCCTTGACGGTGGTCTCGTGCAGATCCGGATACTGGGTAGAGCTGTGGTTGCCCCAGATGGTGACCTTCTTGATGTCGGTCGTGTGCGCACCGGTCTTTTCGGCCAGCTGGCTCAGCGCACGGTTGTGGTCCAAGCGCACCATCGCGGTGAAGCACTTCGGATCGAGATCCGGCGCGTTCTGCTGGGCGATCAGCGCGTTGGTGTTGGCCGGGTTGCCGACCACCAGCACGCGCACGTCGCGCTTGGCGTGATCGTTCAGCGCCTTGCCCTGCGGGCTAAAAATGGCGCCGTTGGCTTCCAGCAGATCCTTGCGCTCCATGCCTGGTCCGCGCGGACGCGCACCGACCAGCAGCGCGTAATCGACGTCCTTGAAAGCGACATTGACGTCATCGGTGGCGACCACGCCGGCCAGCGTCGGGAACGCGCAGTCGTTGAGCTCCATCACCACGCCCTGCAGGGTCGGCAGCGCCGGCGTGATTTCCAGCAGGTGCAGGATCACCGGCTGATCCGGACCCAGCATGTCGCCAGCGGCAATACGGAACAACAGCGCGTAGCCGATCTGACCAGCGGCGCCGGTAACGGCAACTCGAACGGGTGCTTTCATGGGGTTGGCTCCTTGAGTGAGCGATGAGTGATGCGGGAAAAAGGATGGGATCAAGGCCGACTAAAGGTTTGCAAATCGAAGCGCTCAAACGAGCTCGGCAAAAAACTGCTGGATACGCCGCAGGCCCGGCTCCAGCTGTGCGGTGGGACAGGTATAGGAGATACGCAAGGCGCGCGGCTCGCCAAATGCCGACCCCGGCACGCAGGCAACGCCGGTAGCCTCGAGCAACGCCGCGCAGAACTCCACATCGTTGCCGATCTTTACGCCGTTGTGGCTCTTGCCGAACGCCACCGAAATATCCGGGAACGCGTAGAACGCGCCCTGCGGCCGCGGACAGATCACGCCGGGAATGCCCCGCAAGGCCTCGACCACGATGTCGCGCTTGCCCGCAAATTCCGCGCAACGGGCCTGCGGCACGTCCTGCGGACCGCTGAAGGCGGCAATCGCGGCCGCACTGATCACTTCCGGCAAGCTGGTGATGTGGTTCGAATTGAGCGTCGTCATCGCCTTGGCCACCGACTCCGGCCCGGCAATCAGGCCGACGCGCCAACCCGGCATGCCATAGGTCTTGGATACCGAATCGACAAAAATCAGCCGTTCGCGCAACTCGGGCCGGGCGTGCACGAAGTTGTGATAGCCGATGCCATCGAACACCATCGAGTTGTAGATATCGTCGGTGACGATCCACGTCTCCGGATAGCTCACCAGCACATCGGCCAGCGCCGCGATTTCGTCGCGCGTGTAGACCATGCCGGTGGGGTTGGATGGGTTATTGAACAGGAACACTTTCGGCTTGCGCTGCAGTGCGGCTTCCAGCTGCGCCGGCGCCAGCTTGTAATTCTGCACGGACGGACAAGGCAGCACATTGACTTTCGCCCCCACGATATCGGCGATATCGTGATAAGTCGTCCAGTACGGCGCCGGGAAACAGATTTCGTCGCCTTCGTTGAGCAAGGCTTCGGCCAGGTTGTAAAGCACGTGCTTCGCACCGATGCCGATCGAAACATTGAGACGACCGTAACCGGTCAGACCCAGCGCCTCGATATGGGCGAGGAACGCATCCAGCAACGCTTCCGGCCCACGGTTGCTGCCATATTGACCGGAGTCGTGCGAAAGCGCCTCGCGTGCCGCCGCGTATACGTGCTCGCCCGGCAGGAAGTTCGGCACGCCGATCGAGAAGCTGATGATGTCTCGACCGGCCGCCTTGAGCTGCTTCGCCTTCTCGGCAATCACCATGATGGCGCTGGGTTTGGCACGACCGACACGCTGGGCAAGCTGGGGCATGGGCTCTCTACGCGCTTAAGCAAAGGCCGCGATTTTATCACGATGCTGCGCAGCCGCACGGATCGACAAAAGGTCAACTTATGCCCTCGTCATTATTAGGAAGGGGTGACCGTAGTGCCGAGGCGCGGGAAGGCAACGAATACGTTTGCGCTATGTACAAACGAAACGTAAGGCCTGAGTCGAACTGAACAGCTTGCCGACCAGTGCTTCGAGCATGCCGGGAGGAACCGCCGCCCTGCCCCGTATATGGCGTCAGATGATCGACCGCGTGCGACCAGACCATTCACGACGCACGCAGGAATGACATCGCTTATACCGCTCATGCCCCGCCGATCATCCGCCGCTGCGGTAGCGACCGATACGATGGTGGTCTATCAAAAAAGCCGCCGGCTGCAAGCCGACGGCCTTTCATATCATTCAGAGCGCGATGGACTCAGGCGCGCTTGTCGAGGACCGCGTTCCATTCCTTGACGCGATCGGCATTGGCCGCCAGCAAGGCATCCACATCGCCTTCCACCGTGACTTTCTCCACGATGTCGCCCTGCTGGATGGCATCGACCACCTTCTGGTCTTCTGCACCGAGCACTTCGCCAAACACGCTGTGCTTGCCGTCCAGCCACGGCGTGGCGCCGTGAGTGATAAAGAACTGGCTGCCGTTGGTGCGCGGACCGGCATTGGCCATCGACAACACGCCCGGCTTGTCGTGACGCAGCGACGGATTGAACTCGTCTTCGAACTTATAGCCCGGACCGCCGCGGCCGCTGCCTTCCGGGCAACCACCCTGCACCATGAAGTCGGCGATCACGCGATGAAACGAGAGGCCGTCGTAATAGCCGCGCTTGGCCAGGTTGACGAAGTTGGCCACCGTCAGCGGCGCCTTGTCGTCATGCAGACGTAGATGAATCGGGCCGCGGTTGGTGCTGAAAGTCACGTTGATGGTCATCGAAAATCCTCGGGTTTCTTGACGACATCGCCGTGTCCGGCACGGCAATGGGCCGGGAAGAATAGCGCAGTCGTGTGAAGGGGCCCATAAAGACCCGGCAAAAACGCCGAGCCATGGCGGTCGCCAGCCGCTTGCGACAGCAATGGCCGGCCACCGAAATACGACTGGATGCCCTACAAAGGCTGTCAAATGAACGAATAAGCGAAATCGCAGGCAAGCTGACACATAAGTCCGTATAATCGACGAGTTAATCCCTCTGTTTAAACCATCAGGCGGCCCCTCCGGCGCCGGCCGAGTCTTTTATGTCTATCGAAAACCTGCGCAATATCGCCATCGTCGCCCACGTCGACCACGGCAAGACCACCCTCGTCGACCAGCTTCTGAAGCAGTCCGGCACGCTCAACGAGCGCACGGTTCTGGCCGAGCGCGTCATGGATTCGAACGACCAGGAAAAGGAGCGTGGCATCACGATCCTGGCCAAGAACACGGCCATCACCTGGGAAGACAAGAAGAAAGGCATCAAGAACCGCATCAACATCGTCGACACGCCGGGACATGCTGACTTCGGTGGCGAAGTCGAGCGCGTGCTGTCGATGGTCGATACCGTGCTGATCCTGGTCGACGCGATGGACGGCCCGATGCCGCAGACGCGTTTCGTGACGCAGAAGGCCTTCGCCATGGGCTTCAAGCCCATCGTGGTGATCAACAAGGTCGACCGTCCGGGCTCGCGTCCGGAATGGGTGGTCGAGCAGGTCTGGGACCTCTTTGAAAAGCTCGGCGCCAGCGACGAGCAGATGGAGTTCCCGATCGTGTATGCCTCGGCGCTCAACGGTTATGCGTCGCTGGACGAGAACGCGCGCGAAGGCGACATGACCCCGCTGTACGAAGCGATCATGCAGCACGCGCCGAAGCCGGATGTCGACCCGGACGGCCCGTTCCAGATGCGCATCAGCCAGCTCGACTACAACAATTTCGTCGGCGTGATCGGCATCGGCCGCGTGCAGCGCGGTGCGCTGAAGAAGGGCATGCAGGTTGCCGTGATCGATCGCGAAGGCAAGAAGCGCCAGGGCAAGATTGCGCAGGTGCTCGGCTTCCTCGGCCTCGAGCGCATCGAGCAGGACGGCGCCGAAGCCGGCGATATCGTCGCCATCTCGGGCATTCCCGACCTGACCATTTCCGACACGCTGACCTCGCCGGATACGCCCGAAGCGCTGCCGCCGCTGAGCGTGGACGAGCCGATGATCAGCATGACTTTTCAGGTCAACAACTCGCCGTTCGTCGGCAACAAGGATCTTTCCGGCGGCAAGTTCCTCACCAGCCGCCAGCTGCGTGAGCGCCTGGACCGCGAAAAAGTGCACAACGTGGCACTGAAGGTGGAAGACGGCTCCGACGCCGACAAGTTCCTGGTGTCCGGCCGCGGCGAACTGCATCTTTCGGTGCTGATCGAAAACATGCGCCGCGAAGGCTATGAGCTGGCCGTGTCGCGTCCGGAAGTCATCCTGAAGGAGATCGACGGCCAGAAAATGGAGCCGATCGAGCAGCTGGTGGTGGATATCGAAGAGATCCACCAGGGCGGCGTGATGGAGCGCCTCGGCGTGCGCAAGGGCGAGCTGAAGAACATGGTGTCGGACGGCCGCGGTCGCGTGCGTCTGGAATACATGATCCCGGCGCGTGGCCTGATCGGCTTCCAGAACCAGTTCAAGACCCTCACCCAGGGTTCGGGCCTGCTGTTCCACGTGTTCGACCATTACGGTCCGTACACGCCGTCCCCGATCGCCAAACGCCAGAACGGCGTGATGATCTCCAACGGCGCCGGCAACACCCCCGCCTATTCGCTCGGACCGCTGCAGGAGCGCGGCAAGCTGTTCGCCGCCGAGGGCGATTCGGTGTACGAAGGCCAGCTGATCGGTATTCACGCCAAGGACAACGACCTCACCGTCAACGCCATCAAGCCCAAGCCGCTGACCAATATGCGCGCCTCCGGCAAGGACGACGCGATTCAGCTGACCCCGGCCACCAAGTTCACGCTGGAGCAGGCGCTGGATTTCATCGACGACGACGAGCTGGTTGAAGTCACGCCCAAGGAAATCCGCATGCGCAAGAAGCACCTCACCGAGAACGACCGCAAGCGCTCGTCACGCGGTTGAGCTTTTTGCATCTGCGATAGAAAAAGCCGCCTTTTGGCGGCTTTTTCTATCGCAGTCTTGGTCCGCCAACCCACCATTTAAACGAGATGATAGAACAAATCAAAAAGCACGGCTGAAGCCAACCAGCATGCCACTGCCGTGACTGCCATCGACCAGCGGACTATTGCTGATCTTGTTCGGCAAAACGCTGTACCTGGCATTGATCATCAGCGTCCACTTCGCTCCGATGGGCCGAATAAAATTGACCCCCACTTCCGGAATCAGCGCGCTCCCCGGCTCGTATCCGGGCACGCCGCGGCGCATTTCATCCGGATGGATGCCGTAGTAATAGTCAGCAACCTTGGATGATAGAAAAGTAGCGCCCGCCGTTGGCGTAATGCGAAAGCCGCCCCACTGCAGCGGGTAACCATATTCCAGGGAATACTCCGCCCCTTCGCTACTACCCGATATATCCGTCTTGGCCACCGCCTTCAGCTGTCCGAGACTGCCGGTCCATGAAGCTGAAACGCCGGCATCGATGCTTCGATCACGATCCTCCAGATCGTTACGATTGATGCCACGACGGGCAAGAGCAGCCCGATCAAAATCGGACGCGCTGATATTGTTGAAGCCTGTTGTAATAATGGCATCGACGGCAAAGCCATCCGACTTCAGCACATGGACACCGCCCGTGATTCCCCGAAAGAAAAAGCGGTCGCCCTCATAATCGATGAGTGGAAACGGCGTCACCTGCGAGCCTTTCCCAAGATAGGCATTGTTCGCTACCGCCACTCCCACGCCGAGCCTCCAGCACGATGCTGTCGCAACGTCGGCCTGATCGTCAGTCGCCGCCGTTGATTGGGCCCATACGCTTGCTGGCATAAGCATGAGAAGAAGGCAGGAATAGGTTTTTTTCATCGAGCGGCTTTCCTTGAGTGATCGCAATAAGTGGTGTTTCTTAATTACGGAATGTTTCGCGATATCAGCGATCGCGATAACCGTTTCGAATCGTCACCAACATGTCCAACAACTGCGCGGTCGAGCCCTCTTCGACCAATTGCCGCGCCGTCTTACCGCCCAGCTCGCAGATAGCCTCACTGCTAAACCAGTGCATGACCTTGTCCCCATCTGGCTCGATGCCTCGGGCAACGGAAAGCACGACGGCTTGCTCCCACTCGATCCGGGTATGTGACGTCGTACTGCCGTTCTGTATGACGACGACAGGGGCTGCGTTATCCCCGAAAAAAATAGGCCTGCGTCGATGAAGCACATTGCGAACTGTCGAAGGCATTCAGAGTGCCACGGCGTCTAGGGAGTTAGCGCATACTGACAATCAGAGATGTCCCGCGTTTGTCCCAAAAAACATCCTCACGCAACAATGTTTCACCACTGAAATATGTGCTTATCCGCTGCCGTTGCCGTATAACACCGTGCATCAGATCCCGGGGAAGCAAGGTGACCACCGTGCCCAATATCCTAGTCGTCGATGACGACGAAGAGCTTCTCTTACTCATCAAGCGATTTCTTGAACGATACGATTACAACGTCGAAGTCGCAGGCTCGGGCGCGCAGATGGATGCAGCGATGGCTCGCAGGAATTTTGATGCCCTCATACTCGACGTGATGCTGCCTGGCGAAGACGGCCTCAGCTTGTGCAAACGAGTGCGAGGCGCGTCAAGCAGTCTGCCGATCATCATGCTGACCGCCGTGACGGAAACCACCGATCGTATCGTCGGACTGGAACTAGGCGCAGACGATTACTTGGCCAAACCCTTTGACGCGCGCGAGCTGTTGGCGCGCATCCGAGCGCTGCTTCGCCGCGCCACGCAGCATCAGACTGCGGCCAATCATCTCCCTAGCCTGCTGTTCGGAAATTGGCGTCTCGACTAATCCAAGCGCGAGTTACGCTCCAAGAATATGACTCTGGTACCGCTGTCCAGCGGTGAGTTTGAACTGCTGCTAGCGTTTCTCGAACACCCGCAACGCCTGCTCACGCGTGAGCAACTTATCGACTATGCACGAGGCCCAGCCCACGAGGCTTTCGATCGCAGCATCGACGTGCAGATCAGCCGCATTCGACGAAAAATTGAAGCCGATAAACGCAATCCGGAAATGATACGTACGGTTCGCAACGCTGGTTACATCTTCACTATGCCAGTCGAAAATGCTCCATGAAACGCCATCACGTTTTTGACAGTATCGGGTGGTGGTTTGCGCTCAATGTGGCTGCAGCCATACTCGTTACACTGCTTATGATCATGGCCTTTGTGGAGCTCGCCGGGGTCTGGGGGCAACCGCCCGTGGAGAACGCTGAGCTGATTGAACAAGCTGCCGGCATTGCTCTCACCTTCGACAACGTTCCCGCCGCTGAACGCGCGCAACTTGCCCGGAAACTCACCTCATACGCCTTTGATGTCCAGTGGTATCCCCAACGCGACCAAGTTCCTATATCGGCCGAGCACAACGGGAGAGAACACGATTCCCGATGGGGCAAACTCACCCATATGCTGGGCAGGACCAATGCCGGCGTGCTCGCCTCCAGTCCCGATGACCTGACTGCAGAGGCGGCGACCACGCTGCACAAATACGCACTAGCGATCGAGCTGTCCGACCATAGCTGGATCATGTTTGACACGGCCCAACGTAGCTGGGGAATCGACCGTAGTTCAAGAATGGTGCTAACGGTCTTGTTTGTCCTGCTTTCAAGCGGGATCATCGCCAGCGCCGCCAGCCGACGGCTGGCGCGGCCGGTTCAGCGGTTTGCCGCTGCCGCTGAAACCTTCGGCGCCGGATCGCGTGCTGAGCCGCTGCAACTGGTCGGTCCACTAGAAATTCGTGAGGCCGCGGCAGCTTTCAACGCCATGCAGGATCGAATCCAGCAGCTGATGGATAGCCGTACGGAAATGCTTACTGCAATCTCGCACGATCTACGTGCGCCGCTCACACGCATGCGCTTACGCGGCGAGTTCATCGAAGACAGCGATCAACAGCGAAAGCTGTTTCGCGACGTCGACGAAATGCAGGCCATGGTCGAAGCCAGTTTGGCGTTTTTTCGACTGGATGGTCAGCAAGAGCCGATGACCCGTTTCGAGCTTGCCGAGCTGATCCATACCGTCGTGGACGATTTCCGAGACATGGGCCACTCGGTTGAATCCGCCGATCTGATGCCGCTGGTTTATCTAGGCCGCCCGCTGGCACTCAAGCGTGTACTGACCAATCTTGTCGACAATGCAGTGAAGTACGGCAGCAGAGCACGGATTGCGCTCAGCGCACAAGATCGCCAAGTCACCATCGTCATCGATGATGATGGACCAGGCGTTCCTCCCAGTCTCATACCCAAGCTTTTCCTGCCTTTTTTTCGCATCGAGGCCTCGCGCAACCGCGCAACCGGCGGCTTTGGTCTGGGACTGCCTTCGGCCCGCTCAATTATCCGAAACCACGGGGGCGAGCTCACACTGGAGAATCGCCAACCGCATGGCTTGCGTGCCATCGTTATTTTGCCAATTACCTCAGGCGATAGCTGACAGCAGAACCCGGTATTCGCCAATCTCGGGCACGAGTATCGAGGCTCGTGCTCTAAGCCAAGCCTGACGGCGGGTCAGCACTGGGCTTGTACGCGGACGATAGTAATTAAGACAAAAAATTCGATACCCGGACATCCGGTGGGCGGCGCCATATCATGAAGAGCGATAAAGCCGCTTCGACAGTGTTTTATTTTTCGTGACCTGCCCGACCTTGGGATCAGCGTTTGTCCGACCGGGATTTCTCAGGAGCGATCCGCAAACCCGGTCGTTTGCGGGCCAATTGGCGCAACAGATCGGCGAAGGCCTGCAGATCGGCGTGCCACGGCGACGCCTCGCGCCAGTGCAGCGCAATGTCGCGACCCGACGCTTCGCCAGTGAGTTTGGCCAGCACAATATTCGGCATCGACGCGAGGCGCTCATGCGCCAAGGCGGGCACCAGCGCATAGCCTCCGCGAAGGCTAACCAGCGCGGCAAGGCTTTCCAGGCTGACGTCCTGCACGTGGCCGCGCTGGGCGGGTTCGTGGCCGATACCGGCGCCGCTCAAACCATCGGCGTGCCCTTCGGCCATCAGCGTGGCTTCGGCCGGATCGAGCTGGTCGAGCGACAGGCTGCGCTTGTTTGCCAAGCGATGATCCGCGCGCAGCATGAGCTCCCACGGTTCGAAAAACAGCGGCCGCGTGGCGATGCCGCTGACCGGCGGCCCGGGTGGTGCCAGCACCGCGTCGAGCTCGCCCTCAAGCAAGCGGCGCAGCAGACCACGCGGCTTGCCCTCGGAAATACCCAAGCGTGCGCCCGGAAAATGCTGCGGAAACGGTTCAATCAGATGCGGCAAAAGGTACGGGCCAAGCGACGCCGGCAGGCCGAGCCGGAGTTCGCCGCCGAAGGCTACCGCACCGGCCCGCGCGACCTGCTGCAGATGCTCGGCCGCGGCCAGTACGGCGTCGATCTGCAGCAGCAGCTGTTGGCCGCCCGCCGTGGGAACTACGCGTCGCCCGCCGCGTTCGAACAGGGGCGCTCCGAGCGCCTGTTCCACTTTTTGCACCTGATGCGACAGCCCCGACGGGCTGATATGCATTGCTCGCGCAGCACTGTTGAAACTGCCGTGTTGGTGCACGGCCTTGACCAGCGCAAGGTCACGCAGCGACACGGCCGAGAGAGTCATCGAAATCATCGAACGCTGCATGTCATCAAAGGCGTTTGTGCACGGGAATCGTGGAGTTCATGCTGGGCGGTGAAGTTCATCCACAAGCGTTGGCAGAGTCTACTCGTCGCACCGGTTTTCTGGCACGTCGAACGGTTTCAGCCGCGAATACGTTCGCGACGATCCGACGTTTGCGCGATAATTGCGTTTTTACCGAGCCGGCGAGCGCGCTTCGCCACGCTTGAAGTCATCCCAGCCGCAGGATCAGCCAGGAATCTACCCATGAAAGACACCTTTTCCGTACGCGACACTCTCGACGTCAATGGCCAGAAGCATGTCTTCGCCAGCCTGACCAAGCTGGGAGAGCGTTTCGACCTGAAGCGACTGCCGTACTCGATGAAGATCCTGCTGGAAAACCTGCTGCGTCACGAAGACGGCCTCAACGTCACCTCGAAAGAGATCGAGGCGATCGCGAAGTGGGATGCCAAGGCCGAGCCCGACATCGAAATCGCCTTCATGCCCGCCCGCGTCGTGCTGCAGGATTTCACCGGCGTGCCGTGCGTGGTCGATCTGGCCGCCATGCGCGATGCGGTGGTCAAGCTGGGCGGCGACGCCAACCAGATCAACCCACTGGCGCCGGCCGAGCTGGTGATCGATCACTCCGTGCAGGTGGATGCCTACGGTTCGTCGTCCGCGCTGGAGAAGAACGTCGAAATCGAGTTCGAGCGCAATCAGGAGCGTTACTCGTTCCTGCGCTGGGGCCAGAAAGCGTTCAACAACTTCAAGGTCGTGCCGCCGCGCACCGGTATCGTGCATCAGGTGAACCTGGAGCACCTCGCCCGCGTGGTGTTTACCGCGGACAAGGACGGCGAGAGCTGGGCCTATCCGGATACCGTGTTCGGCACCGACTCGCACACCACCATGATCAACGGCATCGGTGTGCTCGGCTGGGGCGTGGGCGGCATTGAGGCGGAAGCCGCCATGCTCGGTCAGCCTTCGTCCATGCTGATTCCGCAGGTCGTCGGCTTCAAGCTGACCGGCAAGCTGCCCGAAGGCGTCACCGCCACCGATCTGGTGCTCACAGTGACGCAGATGCTGCGCAAGCTCGGCGTGGTCGGCAAGTTCGTCGAGTTTTTCGGCGACGGCCTCAAGAATCTGCCGCTGGCCGACCGCGCCACCATCGCCAACATGGCGCCGGAATACGGTGCGACCTGCGGTATCTTTCCGATCGATCAAGAAGCGCTGAATTATCTACACCTCTCCGGCCGTGGCGAAGCGCAGATCAAGCTGGTCGAGGCGTACGCCAAGGCGCAGGGCCTGTGGCACGACGAGAACACGCCGCATGCCGAGTTCACCACAACGATGGAGCTCAACCTCGCCGACGTGCGCCCCTCGCTGGCCGGTCCGAAGCGCCCGCAGGACCGCGTGCTGCTGGAAGACGTCAAGCAGAGCTATCTCGACGCCGTCGGCGGCCTGACCGCCAACCGCAAGCAGTCCACCGAAGAAACAGCCGATTTCGCCAATGAAGGCGGCGCGACGGCCGTTGGCAATATCGCCAACACCGTCAGCCACGGCGGCGTGCGCGTGGAGAAAGACGGCGAGTCCTTCAGCCTGTACGACGGTTCGGTGGTGATTGCCGCCATCACCTCGTGCACCAACACCTCCAACCCGGCGGTGATGCTGGGCGCCGGCCTGCTGGCGAAGAAAGCCGCCGCGCGGGGCCTCAAGGCCAAGCCGTGGGTGAAGACCTCGATTGGACCGGGCTCGCTGGTGGTCACCGATTACCTGAAGAAGACCGGCCTGCTCGAGGAGCTGGAGAAGATCGGTTTCTACATCGTCGGCTACGGCTGCACCACCTGCATCGGCAACTCCGGCCCACTCCCGGAAGAAATCAGCAAGGGCATCAGCAAGGGCGACCTCGCCGTGGCGTCCGTGCTGTCGGGTAACCGCAACTTCGAAGGCCGCGTGCATCCGGAAGTGAAGATGAACTACCTGGCCTCGCCGCCGCTGGTGGTGGCCTACGCGCTGGCCGGCTCGCTGCATGTGGATCTGACCAAGGACCCGATCGGCGAAGGCAGCGACGGCAAGCCGGTGTACCTGAAGGACATCTGGCCGTCCAATCAGGAAATCTCCGACGCCATCGCCAGCTCGATCAACCCGGCCATGTTCGAGAAGAACTACGCCGACGTGTTCAAGGGCGACAGCCGCTGGAACCAGATCGAATCGCCCGATGGCGCTACTTACGCCTGGGACGATTCCACCTATATCAAGAACCCGCCTTACTTCGACGGCATGAAGATGGAAGTGGGGACCATCGATGACATTCACGGCGCGCGCGTGCTGGGCCTGTTCGGCGACTCGATCACCACCGATCACATTTCGCCGGCCGGCTCGATCAAGAAAGATAGTCCCGCAGGCCGTTTTCTGATCGAGAAAGGCGTCGAGCCACATGACTTCAACTCCTACGGTTCCCGTCGCGGCAACGATGACGTGATGGTGCGCGGCACCTTCGCCAATATCCGCATCAAGAACCTGATGCTCGACGGCGTCGAAGGCGGCTACACCCAGTACGTACCGAGCGGCGAACAGCTGGCGATCTACGACGCGGCGATGAAGTACAAGGCCGACAAGACCCCGCTGATCGTGCTGGCCGGTAAGGAATACGGCACCGGCTCCTCGCGCGACTGGGCCGCCAAGGGCACCCTGCTGCTGGGCGTCAAGGCCGTGATCACCGAAAGCTTCGAGCGCATCCACCGCTCCAATCTGGTCGGCATGGGCGTGCTGCCGTGCACCTTCAAGAACGGCGAGAACGCGCAGTCGCTCGGCCTGACCGGCAAGGAAACCTTCGACATCACCGGTCTGGACGACGGCAAGTCGAAGGAAGCCAAGGTGGTAGCAACGCGCGAGGACGGCAGCAAGAAGGAGTTCACCGTGCAAGTCATGCTGCTGACGCCGAAGGAGCGCGAGTTCTTCCGCCACGGCGGCATCCTGCAGTACGTGCTGCGTCAGCTGGCGGGTAAGAAGGCCGCCTGAGTCGGCCGTGGTTGAGTTGACCACCAGCCATGAAAACAGCCCCGGCATGCCGGGGCTGCTTCTTTGCCATGGTCGTTGCCATAGCGTAGACAAGCTACGGCATCGGCTGCTTCCAGTTCGCCGGGCAGCATCGCCACTGGCCGCCGTCGTTGCGCCACGCCGACTCGATTCGATAGACGCCCAGCGGGTCGGCAATCGCCTGATGAACCTGCTGCTCATCCGGCACATGTCGACAGCCCGCGAACGCGAGCATCGAGATGGCGAAAAACCGGTCAAAAGCGTACGTTCGAGGCCGTCGGATCATCTGAAAATCTCGCTGCAGCGCGGCTTGCCGCTCTGCGGGGGCTATGCTCCAATGCGGCAGCGTATGGAAGTCTGCAACCCATTACCGTCGATCCATCGGCAGAGCTAGCGTCGCTATCGATGCCGAACATCATCGATCCAGTTGTCACCGATCAAGCATTGAGAAACCAAGCATGAGCAATGAACGTCCATGGCTGGATCACTACCCCGCCGGCGTGCCAGAGCAGATCCATATCGACGATTACGCCTCGATAGCGTCGGTGATCGACGAGGCTTTCGCCAAGTTTGCCGATCGTCCTGCCTTCACCAATTTCGGCAAGACGCTCAGCTATCGCGAAATCGACGAGGCGAGCCGGCAGTTTTCCGGTTATCTGACCGGTGTGCTCAAGCTCGGTAAAGGCGATCGCATCGCCATCATGCTGCCCAACGTGTTGCAGTATCCGATTGCGCTTTTCGGCGCGCTGCGCGCCGGTCTGGTGGTGGTCAACACCAACCCGATGTACACCGCGCGCGAGCTGAAACATCAGCTGGAAGATTCCGGCGCCAAGGCCATTGTGGTGCTGGACAACTTTGCCGCGACGCTGCAGGAAGTGGTCGCGCAGACTCACGTGCAGCACGTCGTCACCACCGGGCTGGGCGATCTGCTCGGCGTCAAGGGTGTGTTGATCAACTTTGCGCTCAAGCACATCAAGAAGATGGTTCCGGCGTTCCATATTCCGCACGCCGTGCGTTTCCACGATGCGCTGACGCAGGGCAAGGCGTATCCGCTGAAGCCGGTACAGCTCAATCACGACGATATCGCTTTTTTGCAGTACACCGGCGGCACCACCGGTGTCGCCAAGGGCGCCATGCTGACCCATGGCAACATGGTGGCTAACATGCTGCAGGCGGGCGCGTGGTTTGCCGCGAAGATCAAGCCGGGCGAAGAGATCATCATCACCGCGCTGCCGCTTTATCACATCTTTGCGCTGACCTGTAATTGCTTCATCTTTCTGCGATTCGGCGGTCAGAGCATTCTGATCACCAACCCGCGCGACATGCCGGCCTTCGTCAAAACACTCGGCAGTATCAAGTTCACCTCGATCACCGGCGTGAACACCTTGTTCAACGGCCTGCTCAACACGCCAGGCTTCGACCAGATCGATTTCTCGCATCTGCGCATGAGCTTCGGTGGCGGTATGGCCGTGCAGCGCACGGTGGCCGAAAAGTGGGAAAAGATTACGGGCTGCGCCCTGATCGAGGGCTACGGCATGACCGAAAGCGCGCCCGTCGCCACCATCAATCCGCTGGTCGAAGGCGCGCGTTTCAGCGGCTCGATCGGCCTGCCGATTCCCTCGACCGAAATCGGCATACAGGACGACGACGGCAAGCCGCTGGCCATGGGCGAGGTCGGCGAAATCTGCATCCGCGGGCCGCAGGTCATGAAAGGCTATTGGCAGAACCCTGGCGAGACCAGCAAGGTCCTCAGCAACGACGGCTGGCTGCGCACGGGTGACCTGGGCCGCATCGACGAAAAAGGCCTGGTCTACATCGTGGATCGCAAGAAGGACATGATCCTGGTATCCGGCTTCAACGTGTATCCGAACGAGATCGAGGATACGGTGATGCAGAACCCCGGCGTCGCCGAAGTGGCCGCCGTCGGCGTGCCCGACGAGCACTCTGGCGAAGTCGTGAAGCTGTTCGTGGTTCGCAAGGATCCCACTCTCACGATCGAGGCGCTGAAGGAGTTCTGCCGCGAAAATCTCACCGGTTACAAGCGGCCCAAGCTGATCGAATTCCGCGACGAGCTGCCGAAAAGCAACGTCGGCAAGATTCTCCGCCGCGAGTTGCGCGACGAGAAAAAAACCGCGGCCTGAGATCAACCGCGACAGATCCGAAAGCGCCTTGTCTGCAAAACAAGGCGCTTTCTTTTATCTGTCCTTCCAGTATTCGAGGATGTCGGCATAGCCACCGAGCAAGTTCCAAAGCGGCACCTGCTTGTCTTCGGGAATGTGACTATAGGAAAACCCGATATGGTGATCGGAGATGCGCGCCACCGATGCTTCAAGATGAATATGCAGGTTGTGACCGAAGATCATGTCCAGTACCCAGCTCTGCCCGAGCTCTCCTGTCCAGCCGAGTGGTCGGCGCAACAAGGCGCCCGTGGCCGAAATATCCACCAGTTCGGTCGGATGCGACTCATCGTGGCGGCTCATCAGCACCGTGGTCTCAATTTGCATACGCGCAGGACGCAGTTGCTCCGACTGCTTCCCGTCTTTACCATCGATCGTCATCGTTCACCGTCCTTTTAGCGCTCGCGTATACCTGACTCGGCTACGCTCAACCTTTACTTCCAGAAAGCGGCATACGCTTATTCAAGCGCATTCACTCCCGATCTTCGCATCTGTCGCCGCCACCAAAGTGAGACGCTGCCACCCGGAGTCACCGCAACCGAGACAGCCGTTTGCGGTAGCCGCCCAAGGCAATGCAATCGGCGTGCCATTCCTTAAAACCCTGTGTTTAAGCATGTCGATTCGACGGCCAAGGCCTTGCGATCTCTCGTGACTGCCGCAGGCATGCCGTTATGCAGCCTCATTTTTTTGCCCGCCTCGTTTACGGCACGAGTCCCTCAAGCAGACAAGTGGCAACTAACGCGATCAGACGTTTTAGGTCACTTCCGGTCCATTCGCCGGCTTTCGATGGAATGCCGGTGTGGCCTGGCCAAAACCAGCACTGACGGGTTCGGTGGCGCTGGTGCCATCGATCATCCACGCTGAACGCCAACCATGCATTGCTGGACTTGTCGTGGAGCAGCGGCTACTCTTCGTTTTGCGCGTGGTTCCATGGATATGGCCCATCGATAACATTCGATGGCCGATGGCAACCGCCGATGCTCTTGAATCGATCGATTGAACGGCCTGCGGTGTCGATGTTGCCACCCTCGCTCGCGCGCCTGCTGCGGCTTACGCCCGGATCTGGCGCACAACGATCGCCCACGGCCCGCCTGACCGAATCACGATTGCGTGTATTCATCTTGCCTGTCGTGACGATGACGCGTAACGCGTAAGTGGTTGACTGCTTTTTTGAAACACTGCAATCGGGGACGCACCTCTATCGTCTCGTATCGAGCACGGATACTTCCCCGGATTTTTAGCCATCCCGGAATGATTCCGCCCTGATGAACGTACTGCCAGCCGCTGTAGGCGGCCCAACGACATGTATTGATGACCACTGAGCAAGTCGAGCCCCAGAGCCCGGTAGCCGGACCCACGGACGCTTTTGCGTCGATACCGCAGCAGCAGGAGATGCCGCTGGCCATCGTTCGTGGCCAGCCGATGCTGCAGATGCCGCAAGACCTGTACATCCCGCCCGACGCTCTGGAAGTGATCCTGGAAGCTTTCGAAGGGCCGCTCGACCTTTTGCTGTATCTGATACGCCGCCAGAACCTGGACATTCTCGACATTCCGGTCGCCGAGATCACCCGCCAATACATGGCCTATATCGAGCTGATGCGCGATGTGATGCGACTGGAGCTGGCAGCCGAATATCTGTTGATGGCCGCGATACTGGCCGAGATCAAATCGCGACTGCTCCTGCCAAGGCCGCCGGCCGAGGAAGGACTGGAGCTGGACCCACGGGCGGAGCTGGTTCGTCGCCTGCAGGAATACGAGCGCTTCAAGCGGGCCGCCGAGGATATCGAAGCCCTGCCCCGGCTGGAACGCGACACCTCGGTGGCGCATGCCGAAGTCGGCGAGCGCAACGTGATCAAGCTGCCGCCGCCGCTCGAATTGACCGAGCTGCTGCTGGCGCTGAAGGACGTGATGCACCGTGCCGAGCTGTTCGGCCATCACGCGATCAAGCGGGAAGCGCTCAGCGTGCGCCAGCGCATGGGCGAGTTGTTGAGCCGGCTCGACGACGGCAGCTTTCATCGCTTCGAGAGCCTGTTCGACATCAGCGAAGGCCGACTGGGCATCGTGGTGACCTTCCTTGCCATGCTGGAACTGGCCAAGGAACTATTGGTCGACATCGTGCAGGAGGAGCCGCTCAAGCCGATCTACGTCAAGGCCAAGGCGAGCCACTTCGAGGGAAATGTCTCGTTGGAGACAGACGACGATGCGCGGCGGGATTCGGCCTCGGTTGAGCCGTCGGTCTTCGAATCGGGCTCCGAATAAACCGTTCCCGACCCGCCCGACTACGAATATTCATGATCCAAACGACACGGTCATTGACCAGGCAACAACCATTGAATCGGCATCCGACCTAAGGCACATGCAGATCGAGCAACTCAAACCCATTATCGAGGCCGCCCTGCTGGCCTCCAGTCAGCCGATGACGGTTCATCAGCTCGGTGACCTGTTCAACGAAGCCGACGACGTCAGTCCCGAGCTTATTGCCCGTGCGCTCGAAGCGCTGGCCGGTGACTGCGAAGGCCGCGGCGTCGAACTGAAGGAAGTGGCGTCAGGCTTTCGCTATCAGGTGCGCCAGGATGTACACGCCTGGATCTCGCGGATGTGGACCGAAAAGCCCAGCCGCTACTCGCGCGCGCTGTTGGAAACGCTGGCTCTGATCGCGTATCGACAGCCGATCACGCGTCCTGAAATCGAGCAGATCCGTGGCGTGGTGGTGTCGTCCAACATCATCAAGACCATGGAAGAGCGCGAGTGGATCCGCGTCGTCGGTTACCGCGACGTGCCCGGCAAACCGGCGCTGTTCGGCACCACTCGCGCCTTTCTCGACTACTTCAATCTGAAATCGCTGGACCAGCTGCCGCCGCTGTCGGAAATCCGCGACATGGAAGATCCGCAGCTGCGCTTCGAGCAGGAGCCGCTACCCGTGCGCATTGCCCGCGATCTGCCGATCGATCCCGACGGCGACGACCAGGCCGAATCCGCAGCGGCATCCGAATCCGACAATACAGAAAGCGACGAGGTCGCCGAGCCGGCCGCCGATACAGCCGATCACCACGAAACAAATCAACCCGACGCCGATCCGTCGGATGCTTCTACCGAATCAAACGAACACCGCTCCGAAACGAGCGCGCTCGACAAGAGCAACCCTTCCACTGCCGATGAGGCAGCGACCCCTGCGGACGTCGAATCCGACGACGCCGACCAAGATACCGAGGAGTACCGCGCATGACTGCGCCGCAAAAAACCGTGTTATCCCTGAAGCGCGAGCCGCGCAACGAAGCTGAAGCCGCGCTGGAAGAGCGCCTGCATAAAGTGTTGGCCAACGCCGGCCTTGGCTCGCGTCGCATGCTCGAATTGCGCATCCAGTCCGGCGAAGTCGAGTTGAACGGCAAGCCGGCCGAGATTGGCACCAGCGTGCACGCCGGCGACCGCGTCGTCATCGACGGCAAGCAGTTCGTCGTTGCCACCGACAATCGCGACGAGACCGAAGTACTGGTCTATCACAAGCCCGAAGGCGTGCTCACCACGCGCGACGATCCCGAAGGTCGTCCGACGGTATTCGAACAGCTGCCGCGTCTGAAGGGCGCGCGCTGGGTCGCCGTCGGTCGCCTCGATATCAATACCACCGGCCTGCTGCTGCTCACCACCGACGGCGAATTGGCTAATGCGCTGATGCACCCCAAGAGTGGCCTGGAGCGCGAGTATCTTTGCCGCGTCCACGGCGAAGTGCCGGACGAGATCATCGAAAAACTCAAAGCCGGCGTGGAGCTGGACGACGGCCCCGCGCGTTTCGACGATATCGCCGTGATCAGCCGCGGCGGCAGCCACAGCTGGTTCCGCGTGGTCATCCGCGAAGGCCGCAATCGCGAAGTGCGCCGGTTGTGGGATTCGCAGGGTTTCCTGGTCAGCCGCCTCAAGCGCATCCGCTACGGCAGCATCGAATTGCCGCGCGGCCTGCGCCGCGGCGACTGCGAAAACCTCGACGAGGCGGCAGTAAAGCAGCTGCGCCAGACCACCGGCACGAGCATGCCGCAGCCGGTGCTGACGCTCAGCCCCGTGCTGCACCAACGCCGCGCCAACCGTAGCGTGACGGAATATCGTCCCGAGCGCGGCAGCAGCAGCGCGTGGACCGCCAGCCAGGACGAGGGTCGCGAACTGCGCGCCTACGACCGGATCCGCGAGGAGCCGACGCGCGGGCGCAAGCCGCCCAATCGCAGCGGCAAGGAAGTCAACGGCAACGTCGTCCGTCCGGAACGTGGCGCTGGCGGCGCGCGCGGCGGCAAGGGCCGCCGCGTGGCGCCAGGCCAGGAGCTGCCGTCGGTGCGCACCTGGTTTGCCGGCGAAAGTCGTGACGGTGCCGGCGGTCGGCCCGGCGGTCAGGGTCCGCGAGGCAATGGCCCCGGCGGTGCAGCAGCGGGAAATCGTCGTCCCGCCGGCGGCAAGCCTTTCGGCGCTCGCTCAAGCGGCGGCAGTGGCGACAATCGCGGCAACAGCAGCAGCCCGTACAGTGGATTCGGCGGCGAGCCGCGCGGCAACAGCGGCAACCGCAGTTTCGCCGGCCGTCCTGCCCAAGGCGCTCGTCCGCTAGGCCAGGGCAATGGCAACCAGGCCAATGGCAATCAGGCGTATGGACGTCCGAACAGCCAAGGTGGCGCTGCGCGTCCGCAGGGATCGGGCCGTCCACAAGGTCAGGGCGGCAACCGTCCGCAGGGTGCTGGACGACCGCCAGGCCAGGGTGGCAATCGCCCGCAAGGCACTGGCCGGCCGCAGGGCCAAGGCGGTCCGAGCGGAGGGCGCCCACCCGGTCGCGGTGGCAACCGCGGCGGCAATCGCTGATTAAATTGCATGGTCCAAAATGCAAAAACAAAGGCTGCCCGATGGCAGCCTTTGTTTTTAAGCATTCCCTATCGAGTGCATGCGGTCGGGTTGGCGCTTACGACAGATCGATCGAGAAGGCATCCGCATCCATCCAAGCCGGAAAGCGTTCGCGATGCGCGAGCAAAGGCGCCGGATCGAGAGTAACGGTGACAACCTGCTCCTGGGCACCGAGTTCGACCAGCGGCTCGCCGACAGGATCGATCACCGCACTGTCGCCGGCGTAAGGCAGCTCGTTGCCGTCCACACCCACCCGGTTGAGGCCGATCACGTAGCTCAGATTCTCGATGGCGCGCGCGCGCAGAAGTGTGCGCCACGGCTGACGGCGTGGCGCGGGCCAGTTGGCGACGAAGATCGACAAGTCGTAGTCCATGCCGCCGTTCGCCGACGCCAGGCGTCGATTGCGCAGCCATACGGGAAAGCGCAGGTCGTAACAAACTTGCGGCAGAACTCGCCACCCTTTCAACTCGACGATAAGACGCTGATTGCCGCCGCCATAGCGCGTGTGTTCGCCGGCCATGCGAAACAGATGACGTTTATCGTATTGAACGAAGGCGCCGTCGGGCGTCACCCACAAGAGGCGGTTATAGACCGTCTCGTTTTCCCGAATCGCCAGGCTGCCGCAGATCACGGCACCGACCTCGATCGCCAACGCGCGCAGCCAAACCACGCTTTCGCCGTCCATGGTTTCGGCGCTCGCACGCGTGTCGTTGCTGAAGCCCGATAGAAAGGTCTCCGGCAGAACGATCACATCGCTGCCCGCGGCCTGCCGCACCAGAGCGCCGTAGTAGTCGCGATTGGCGGGGGCGTCGTGCCAGCGCGTGGCGCCCTGCACCAGCGACACCTTCAGGCTTTGCATCCCGGGTATGGGCGAACTCACAGCTGACATAGGCGCTCCGCAGCGGCATCCATCGTGGCGTCACTTTTGGCGAAACACAGGCGCAGCAAACGTGTGCCCGGTGCGCTTTCGTAGAACGGCGTCAGCGGAATCGCCGCCACTCCGCCCTCCAGCAGCAACCACTTGCTAAAGGCGAGATCGTCTTCGTCGCGAATCGCGGAATAGTCCACCAGCTGGAAATATCCTCCCGGCACGTCGAGCAGCTTGAAACGCGACGGCTTGAGCAGAGCACGGAAACGATCGCGCTTGGCCTGATAGAACGCCGGCAGCTCCACATAGTGTTCGGGATGGCTTGCCATGAACTCGGCAAACGCCACCTGTGCGGGATGGAAGGTGCAGAACGTGAGGTACTGATGCACCTTACGAAACTCTGCCGAGAGCGCGGCAGGCGCGATCGCGTAGCCTAGCTTCCAGCCGGTGCAGTGGTAGGTTTTGCCGAAGGAGGAGATCACGAAACTGCGCTCGGCCAGCTCGGGATGACGCAGCACGCTCTCATGCTGGGCGCCGTCGTAAACGATGTGCTCGTAGACCTCGTCCGATAGCACCACGATGTCGGTGTCGCGAACAATCGCGGCCAGCTCTTCCAGATCGGCCGACGACAGCACCGCGCCGCTGGGGTTGTGCGGGCTATTGATCAGAATCATGCGTGTTTTTGGCGTCATCGCGTCGCGCACGCGCTGCCAGTCGATCTCAAACGTCGGCACGGTCAGCGGAATATGCACGGCGCGCGCGCCCTGCAGTTCGATCGCCGGCTCGTAACTGTCGTAGGCGGGATCGAACATGATGACTTCATCGCCGGCCCGTACCACGGCGGCAATTGCCGAGAATAAAGCCTCAGTGGCACCGGACGTCACCGTGATGTCGGTATCGACGTTGACCTTACGCCCGTACAGTTGCTCGGTCTTCAAGGCGATCTGCTCGCGCAGTGGAGCGATGCCGTGCATCGGTGCGTACTGGTTGCGGCCTTCGTTCATGGCCTGGTTCAAACTGTCGCGCAGCGGCTGCGGCGGTTCGAAGTCGGGAAAACCCTGGCCGAGATTGACCGCCTTGTGTTGCACCGCCAGCTGGCTCATGACCGTAAAAATGGTGGTGCCAACCTTGGGGAGCTTGGTTTCGATAATCATCATTCAGCCGTCTGGATGTCTATAGCGGGAGTAAGTGGTTGAGCCTAACGCATGGATCGCCATGTGCAAGTC
This sequence comes from Rhodanobacter sp. ANJX3, assembly GCF_014200755.1. Taxonomy (GTDB): domain Bacteria; phylum Pseudomonadota; class Gammaproteobacteria; order Xanthomonadales; family Rhodanobacteraceae; genus Rhodanobacter. The sequence continues at coordinate 52,437 of NZ_JACHCM010000002.1, forward strand.
AGGGAGCGGGTGCTGATGTCGCAGCAAGATCCTCCAGCGGACGCTCCTTACATTGCTGATGTTTGAGCAAGGTGGTCTCCGGAAGCCGCTCGGCCAGAAAATCCACCAGCGCCCGCACGCCGGGCAGCATGCCGCGGCGGCTCGGGTAGACAAAGTGCATGATGCCCTGCGGCACGCTCCATTCGGGCAGCACGACCTCCAGTTCACCGCGAGTGATCGCCGGAGCGCAGACGAATTCCGGCAGCAGCGCGATACCCATGCCTCGTCTTGCGGCCTCCAGCAGCAGCGCGAAATCGCCGGTGATCAGTCGCCCCTGCATTTCCACGCTGACCTGCTTTCCGTCGGCGCCGATCAGCTCCCACACCTGGGCACCCTCGTGCTCACGCATGGACAGCGCCGGCAGTTGCGCCAGCTCCGAGGGCTGAGTCGGGCGACCCGCACGATCAAGAAGCAATGGACTGGCGACCAACAGGGTGCGGCCCTGGCCAAAGCTTCGAACCACCAGGTTGGCGTCGGTATCGAGCTTCGTACGAACTCGGATGGCCAGATCGAAGCCTTCGCCGATCACATCCACGCGGCGATCGCTCGAGGTCACCCGAACCTGCATTTTTGGATACAGCGCCAGAAAGTCGGGTAGCAAGTGCGCCAGCACCGTCTGCACCAGCGACACGGGGCAACTCAATCGCACCACGCCGCGCGGCTCGGCGCGCAGCTCGTCGACGGCATCCTGCGCGGCCTGGGCTTCTTCCAACACGGCACGGCAGTGACCGTAAAAGCGCTCGCCCACTTCCGTCACGACGAAACGGCGTGTGGTTCGCTGCAACAGCCGCACACCCAAGCGTTCTTCCAGCTGGGCCACACGTTTGCTCAATCGCGACTTGGGCACGCCAAGTGCCCTGCCCGCGGCCGAAAAACCGCCGTGATCAACGACCGCCGCGAAAAAGTACAGGTCATTGAGATCCTGCAGGGCGCCCGCCAATACTGTCATGATCGTTTCCTTGAAAGGACGAGTTGTCCGATTATTGCCATCTTATCGCCAGATTGTCCGCAACGTATGGTGATTGCATTGCCGGAGTACCGGCGCACAGAGGCAAACCTGATGAAACTCCTACATATCGATTCCAGCGCTCTGGGTGACTATTCAGTTTCGCGCCAGCTCAGCGCCGACATCGTCGCCGAGCTGAAGCAACAGGCTTCGGACATACAGATCAGCTATCGCGACCTTGCCGCGCAGCCGCTGCCACACTGGACGCCCGCTGTTGCCGATGCCGGCACCGCCGAAGGTCGGGAAGGCAACACGTTGGTCGAGGAGTTTCTGGCCTCGGATGTGGTCGTGATCGGTGCACCGATGTACAACTTCGGTATTTCCAGCCAGCTGAAGTCCTGGATAGACCGGATCGCGGTGGCCGGCAAGACGTTTCGCTACACCGAGCAAGGCGTCGAAGGCCTGGCCAAGGGCAAGCAGGTCATCATCGCTTCGAGCCGCGGCGGCATGTACGTCGACGGCCCATTCGCAGCGTTTGACCACCAGGAGACCTACTTGACTGCCCTATTGGGTTTCCTCGGCGTCACCGATCTGACCTTCGTACGCGCTGAAGGCGTCTCGATCAGCCCCGAGAACAAGGAACAGTCGGTCAAATCCGCGCAAAACGCGATTCCTTCGCTAGTGGCAAAGCTCGCCAAAGCCGCCTGAGTCGGCAGAATCACCCGTAAAACCAACGGCCCTGCGGGGCCGTTTTTCGTTTCAATCTGAAAATATTCAAACAAAACAATGAGATGATCATATAGGCCATCAGTCATGTTGCAAAGTCGCGCTTGAACTCTTGACGGCTATTGTTTTGGTGTTATAGTTAACTACAACACCGGTCAACAAGCTCACTAAGGAGCCTCGTCATGAAAACACTGAATCAGAAACTGATCGCCGCTGCCGCCGCCGTAATGATGACTTCCGCCAGCCTGGCGACGACGGCTCTCCTGAGCATGGCGCCGCAGGCTGCCAGCGCCGAGCAAACCAACGCCACCGAAATCGACGGCATCAAGATCACCAACCTGGCGCCGGTCAGCGTCCGCCCCAGCGCCAAGGAGCTGCGTTCGGCCAGCCTTCTTACCGATATGGGCACTGCCGCCCTGGTGACGCTGCCGGCACTCGGGCGGCTGGGCCCGGGCAACGAAACCGCACAGCTCGCCCTGCTCGGGTCGCAGCTGGCCATGCCCTACTATTCGTTTGGCAACAAGTTCGGCCGTATCAGCAAGGAATAAGTGAATGACCATTACCTGGAACGACAGCGTCCCGATCTACCGCCAACTGCACCAACGTGTCGTGGCGATGATCCTGGACGGCGCCTTGAACGAAGGTGACCCGCTGCCGTCGGTACGCCAGGTGGCCGCGGATTATCAAATCAATCCGTTGACCGTTTCGAAGGCGTACCAGGAGCTGGTCGACGAACAACTGGTGGAAAAACGGAGGGGCTTGGGCATGTTCGTTATAGAAGGCGCACGCGACGCGCTGCTGAAATCGGAACGCGAGCGCTTTTTGCGCGAGGAATGGCCGATGCTGTTTGCACGTCTGCAGCGGCTTGGCCTGGATCTGAAGACCCTGCTGCGCGAAGCCGATACCCATGGCGACGCCCCAGCCAACGATAAGGAAACATCATGAGCGCGGTCATTACGGCTACCGGCCTGAGCAAGCACTACAAAAACTCGCTGGCGTTGGACAACGTGAGTTTCCGGATTCCTGCCGGGCGCATCGTCGGCCTCATCGGCCCCAACGGTGCCGGCAAAACGACCGCACTGAAAGCCATTCTCGGCCTGACCGACTTCTCCGGACAGCTGAACGTGCTCGGCCTGGATCCGCGCAAGCAGCGCGACAAACTGATGGAACAGGTCTGCTTTATCGCCGACGTCGCCGTACTGCCGCGCTGGCTAAGGGTCAGCGAAGCGGTCGACTTTGTCGGCAACGTGCATCCGCGATTCGATCGTGCCAAATGCGAGGCCTTTCTCGCCCGCACCAAGCTCACCCCAGGCATGCGCGTGAGGCAGATGTCGAAGGGCATGATCGTGCAGCTCCATCTGGCCCTGGTGATGGCCATCGACGCGCGCCTGCTGATTCTCGACGAACCCACGCTGGGCCTGGACATTCTGTATCGCAAGCAGTTCTACCAGAATCTGCTGGAAGACTACTTCGACGAGAACAAGACCATCATCGTCACCACCCACCAGGTGGAAGAAGTCGAGCACATCCTCACCGACCTGATGTTCATCCGCGACGGCAAGATCGTGCTGGATGCGGACATGGACGCGATCGGCGAGCGCTTTATCGAAGTGATGGTCAACGGCGATCGCGCCGAAGCAGCCCGCGCCATGAAACCGCTCGACGAGCGGCAGGTGTTCGGCAAAAGCATTTTTCTGTTCGACGGCGTCGAACGGTCCACCCTGGAGGCGATGGGCGAAGTCCGTCGTCCCTCGGTCAGTGACCTGTTCGTTGCCACCATGAAGGGAACCTACGCATGAAAACCTTCTACTGGCTTGTGAAACGCGAATTCTGGGAACATCGCGGCGGCTTTTTCTGGGCGCCGTTGATCAGCGGCAGCGTGTTCCTGGTGCTGAACATCATGGCGCTGATTACCGGTGAGGTACTCGGCAACCGCAGCAACACGCACTTCAATATTGCCGGAGGACTCAACCTCAGCGGCCATATGGATGCCGACATGCTCGGCAAGATCGGCACCGGGCTGGATATCGCCATGTACGTGGTCGCCGGCATCGTGCTGATGATCATGGCGATCATCGTGTTCTTCTACTGTCTCGGCTCGCTATACGACGACCGCCGCGACCGCAGCATTCTTTTCTGGAAGTCGTTGCCTATTTCGAACCGCGACACCGTGCTGTCGAAAGTCGTCAGCGCATCAATCGTTGCGCCAGTGATTGCCTGCGTGTTCGGTACGGCCGCTGGCTTGCTTCTGCTCCTGATCGCCGCGTTCACGGCGTCGCTGCACGGACTGAACATGTGGGCGCTGTTGATGAATTCGCACCCGCTACTGGTGGCCATCAACATGATCTCGCTGATTCCGCTGTATGCGATCTGGGCGCTGCCTACCATCGGTTGGCTGATGTTCTGCTCGGCATGGGCACGCAGCAAACCGTTCCTGTGGGCCTTGCTGGCACCGCTGGCCGCGGGTGTGATCGTAAGCTGGTTCGGCTTGATGGGCCTGTTCAACCTCGGCTCGGGCTGGTTCTGGAAAAACATCGTCAGCCGCATGCTGTTGAGCCTGGTTCCCGGCGGCTGGCTGCGCGACGCGGCCCAGATCGACAACGAGCCCACCGATCCGTCCGTCATCCTCGATCACATCGGCCTGGCCCACAACTACGCCACCCTCGCCTCACCCGACCTGTGGATAGGTGCGATTGCCGGCAGCGTGTTGATCAGCGCCGCGATCTGGCTCCGCCGCTGGCGCGACGATAGCTGACCTCTGCCGACTTTCGATCGCATTCGAGACTATTCAAGGAGAACACTTGTGGAACCGGTCAATTTCAGCTCGCTGGCCCTTGTTCTGCTGCTGCCACTGGCCGCCTGCGGCCAAGCAGACTCGCCGTCGGGCAATACCGACCACACGGCATCCGCAACAAGCGATGCCGGCGAGCCCACCTCGTCGTTCATCGGTGCGGAGGTAAAGAAAGGCATGCAGGAAGCCAAGCAGGAGCTGGCCACCAAGAACATCGACATCAATAGCGTACACGTCAATGGAGAACGACGCGGCAACGACGATACGCGTCCCAAAGCCGAGATCACCCCGCAGGGCGACCTGCTGATCGCCGGCAACAAGGTGGCTGCCACACCGGCGCAGCACACCTTGCTGCTGGAGTATCGCCAGCAGATCGTCGGCATCGCCGAAACCGGCATGGACATCGGCACGCAGGGCGCCGATCTGGGTATCAACGCGGCCAAGCAAGCCATGTGGGGCGCGCTATCCGGTAAAAGCGACAAGGACATCGAAGCATCGATCAAGCCGCAAACCGACAAGATCGAAGCCTCTGCCGCCAAGCTCTGCCTGCGCATGCCCGACCTTTTGTCCACGCAGCAGAAACTGGCCGCCGCAATGCCCGAGTTCCGCCCCTACGCGACCATGCAGCAGAAGGACGTCGACGACTGCGGTAAGGATAAAAAGGACAAGGACGGCAAGAAAGGTTTCGCGGTTCTTTCCGATTGATCGGGCGACCGTCAGCTGCACCGATAACGAGGCTGATACGCATGCCAACGGCAGACGCCCACTGCGGAATAATTGCCTTTCTCCTGAAGGGAAGAAACCTCAACCAGCTTCGTCTGCCGACAATCAAAGCAACTTGCCGTTACGAACAATCACGTCGGATGCGTAAAAAACTTTTCACGAGGAGAAACCTGATGCGACGTTTGAACCTTATCTTGTGCGGTACCCTTTTAGCAGCCGCCTTCACCGCAATGCCGGTTTACGCCGGCTGGTACACCAGCTTTCACAACACTCACGATAGCCTTGTCTGGCACAACTCCGATGGCCGTACCCTTGAGTTACATTCTGATAACGGCGCAGGCGTTGAAGTCACTAAAGTGAGTCCCGCCAATCTGTGGGGATTACAAAAAGGCGACGTTCTCCTATCGGTTGATGATCATGCTGTCAAGCACGTGGATGAGTTGTTCAAGCAACTACAAGCGAGCAAACCCGCCGACGTGAAAATCCAACTGCGCCGCAGCGGTTCCAAGCAGATGGTGACGATACCCGACAGCGACTACACCAACATCACCAACCCGCACCCATAAACCTGCGGACCAGCTGCGCTGGCATCAACTGCCTTCGTGTATACCGCCCTTAGTCAGCGTCAGCGGATCGAGCAACTTCTTTAGCTCGTCTTTCGACAAACCAGTGGTTTCCAGCGCAACGTCGATGATCGCACGATGCTCCTTGTACGCCTGCTTGGCGGTGGCAGCGCCCTTCTCGTAACCGATCACCGGATTGAGCGCGGTCACCAGAATCGGATTCATCGCCAGCGCCTGATCGACCCGGTCGGTATTGACGGTGAAACCGGCAATCGCCTTGTCTGCCAGCAGACGCGAAACATTGGCCAGCAGGCCGATCGACTGCAGCAGGTTGTACGCGATCAGCGGCAGCATCACGTTGAGCTGGAAATTGCCCGACTGGCCCGCAATGGTGATGGCCGCATCGTTACCGATCACCTGCGCGGCCACCATCGCGGTGGCTTCGGGAATCACCGGATTGACCTTGCCCGGCATGATCGACGAGCCCGGCTGCAGCGCGGGCAGCTCGATCTCGCCCAAGCCAGCCAAGGGACCGGAATTCATCCAGCGTAGATCGTTGGCAATCTTCATCAAGGCTACGGCCAGCGTCTTCAGCTGGCCGGACAGCTCCACGGCAGCGTCCTGCGATGCCATGCCCTCGAAGTAATTGTCGGCCGATACGAACTTCGCTCCGGTGAGCTTTTTCAGCTGCGCTGCCATCGCCGGGCCGAACTTCGGGTCGGCATTGATGCCTGTGCCCACGGCGGTACCGCCCTGCGGCAGGCGGCGCAGGCGTTTGAGACTGTCGTCGATGCGTTCGATCGCCGAGGCGATTTGCGCCGACCAGCCGGACAACTCCTGACCGAAGGTGATCGGCATCGCGTCCATCAGATGCGTGCGGCCGGTCTTGGCGACCCGCTTGAGCTGGCGCGCGCGCCGATCGAGCACACGCTGCAGATGTTTCAGCGCCGGCAGCAGCTTTTCGCCGGTGGCAAGCGTCGCGCTGACGTGGATCGCGGTGGGAATGACGTCGTTGGAACTCTGACCGTAGTTGACGTGATCGTTGGCGTGCACCGCGGTGCCGGCCTTTGTCGCCAGATGCGCAATCACCTCGTTCGCATTCATATTGGTGCTGGTGCCGGAACCAGTCTGGAAGATGTCGATGGGAAACTGCGCGTCGTATTCGCCGTTCGCCACCGCCAGCGCGGCCTTGCTGATCGCGCTGGCCTGAGGCCTCTTCAGATAGCCCATGGAAAGATTGACGTCGGCCGCGGCCGCCTTGATCAGACCGAGCGCGCGAATGAACTCGCGCGGCAGGTGCAGGCCGGAGATGGGGAAATTGTCGATGGCACGCTGCGTCTGCGCGCCGTACAGGGCCTCGGCGGGCACCTGCAGTTCGCCCATGCTGTCGTGCTCGATCCGGAACTTGCTCATGCTTGCCGTCCTGTATCTCGAAAGGGGAGCCGCCTTTCACGATAGGCCTGATCCACGACAATTCAAGGGCGCGCGTTTGGCAGACGAGAAACGAGGCCGCGGCGGCCCGTTGTAGAATGCGCGTTTTACCGCTCAACGGATCCGTCGATGTCATCCCATGCCCTGACCGCCCTCTCGCCGCTGGACGGCCGCTACGCCAGCAAGGTCGAACCGCTGCGTCCGATCTTCAGCGAATTCGGCCTGATGCATCGGCGCGTACATGTGGAAATCGAGTGGCTGCTGGCGCTGGCGGCCGATGCGCAAATCGTCGAATTGCCGGCGTTTACGCCAGAGCAGATCAAGACGCTGAAGGCGATTGCCGCCGATTTCAGCGTAGACGATGGCGCACGCATCAAGGCCATTGAAGCGACCACCAATCACGACGTGAAAGCGGTGGAATACTTCATCAAGGAAAAGCTGAGCGCCGATGTCAGCTTGAAACAAGCACTGGAATTCGTGCACTTCGCCTGCACCAGCGAAGACATCAACAATCTTTCCTATGCGCTGATGCTGCGCGACGCGCGCGAACAGGTGCTGTTGCCGATGTTCGACGGCGTGATCGGCCAACTGCGCGATCTTTCGCACGCCAATGCCGCTATGCCGATACTCTCGCGCACGCACGGCCAGACCGCCTCGCCCAGCACGCTGGGCAAGGAAATCGCCAACGTGGTGGCGCGCCTGCAGCGTCAGCGCAAGCAGCTCGCGGCGGTGGAAATCTCCGGCAAGATCAACGGTGCCGTGGGCAACTACAACGCACACGCCATCACCTATCCCGAAATCGACTGGCAGGCGTTCTCGCGCCGCTTTATCGAAAGCCTGGGACTCGAGGTGAACGCCTACACCACCCAGATCGAGCCGCACGACGGCGTGGCCGAATACTGCGACGCCGTGCGCCGCGCCAACATCATCCTGATCGATCTGGCGCGCGATATCTGGGGCTATATCTCGCTGGGCTATTTCAAGCAGACGCTGAAGGCCGGCGAAGTCGGCTCGTCGACCATGCCGCACAAGGTCAACCCGATCGACTTCGAAAACGCCGAGGGCAACTTCGGTCTGGCCAACGCCCTGCTCGGCCACTTTGCCGAAAAGCTGCCGATCAGCCGCTGGCAGCGCGACCTCACCGACTCCACCGTGCTGCGCGCGCTGGGCACCGCCTTCGGCCATACGCTGATCGCGCTGGAGTCCTTGAAGAAAGGCCTGGGCAAGCTCACCGTCAATGCCGATCGCCTCGCCGCCGACCTGGACGCCAGCTGGGAAGTGCTGGCTGAGGCCGTGCAGACCGTGATGCGCCGCTACGGCCTGCCCGAGCCGTACGAGCAGCTCAAGGCGCTGACCCGCGGCCAGGGCATCACGCGCGAATCGATGCATACGTTCATCGGCGGCCTCGATCTGCCAGCCGACGCCAAGCAGCGTTTGCTGGCGCTGACGCCCGGCAGCTACATCGGCCTGGCCGAAACGCTGGCGAAAACTATCTGAGGTCGTCCAGGCGGCTCGTCGATCGGCCTGCCGCCTGGATAAGCGACCTCATTCGACGTCGTCGGAACCTTCGTTGACGCCCTCGAACAGGAAAGTCGACAAATAGCGTTCGCCGGTATCCGGCAGCATCGCCAGCAGCACCGAACCCTCCGGCGCCTTGGCGGCCACCTTCAAGGCGGCCGCCACCGTCGCACCGCAGGACAGGCCGACGAACAGCCCCTCGTGTTGGGCCAGTGCGCGTGAGGTGTCGCGGGCCAGCACGTCGTCAACCAGCACGATCTCGTCGGCAATCTCGCGGTTGAGCACGCTGGGTAAAAAGTCCGGCGTCCAGCCCTGAATCTTGTGCGGCTGCCACTCGCCACCGGAGAGCAGCGCCGCACCGGCGGGCTCGGTGGCGATGATCTTTACCTCGGGCCGCGCCACTTTGAGCACTTCGCCCACGCCGGTGAGTGTGCCGCCGGTGCCCCAGCCGCTGACGAAGTAGTCCAGCCGACGGCCGGCGAAATCGCGCAGGATTTCCGGTCCGGTAGTCTGCCGGTGGTAGGCCGGATTGGCCGGGTTTTCGAACTGACTGGCGAGGAACCAACCGTGCTTGTGCGCCAACTCGTTGGCCTTTTGCACCATGCCGCTGCCGCGCGCAGCGGCCGGCGTCAGCAAGACCTTGCCGCCATAGGCGCGAATCAGCTTGCGCCGCTCGACCGAGAACGTCTCGCTCATCACGGCGACAAACGGATAGCCGCGCGCCGCGCAGACCATCGCCAGTGCCACGCCGGTATTGCCGGAGGTCGCCTCGATCACGGTCTGCCCCGGCTTGAGCGCGCCGCGCTGCTCGGCGTCGAGGATGATCGCCAGGGCCAGGCGATCCTTCACCGAGCCGCCGGGATTGAACGCCTCCACCTTGACGTACATCTCCACGTGCTTGGGCGCGAGGCGGTGCAATTTGACGATAGGCGTACGGCCGATAGTGTCCAGAATGCTGTCGTAAATCACGGGCGTCTCCAAAAAGCGGCGGGGGAATCCGGGCAACCGGATCATGCGCCGGCCACGGTAAAATTTGTATCGGCCCGACCGCCGGCGCACCGCTACAATGCGGCAATGACCAAGCCAGCCCCCTTTCCGATTGAAGTCCGCGGCAGCGCCAGACAGCCGTTGGGCATGACGCCCGCCCAGTTCCTGCGCGATTACTGGCAAAAGCGCCCCCTGCTGATCCGCAACGCGTTCGCCGATTTCGAGCCGCCGCTGCAGCCGGACGATCTGGCCGGCCTGGCTTGCGAGACCGGCGTGTTGGCGCGGCTTATCGTGCACGATGAAAAGCGCGATCGCTGGCACGTCCATCCCGGCCCTTTGAGCGAAGATGATTTCGCCAAAACGCCGAAGGATCACTGGACCCTGCTGGTGCAGGACGTCGACAAGTGGGACGCCGATGTCGCCGCGCTTCTGGAACACTTCCGCTTTCTGCCGAGCTGGCGCGTCGACGACATCATGATTTCGTACGCCCAGGAAGGCGGCGGCGTCGGCGCGCATGTCGATCAGTACGACGTGTTCCTGCTGCAGGGCATCGGTCAGCGCCATTGGGCCATCAGCACCGACCCGGCTGCGCCGAAGGACTTTCGCCACGACGTCGAGCTGAAGCAGCTGGCGCACTTCGAATCGACGAACGAGTGGATGCTCGATCCCGGCGACATGCTTTATCTACCGCCCGGCGTGCCGCACGACGGCGTCGCGTTTGGCGGCCCTTGCATGACGCTGTCGATCGGCATGCGCGCCCCCTCGCAGGCCGAACTGACCGGCGATCTGGCCGACCATATCGCCGAGCGACTGCCCGAGGAGCTGCGCTACGCCGATCCCGACCTGACGCCCGCCAAGGCTACCGGCGAGATCGATCGCGCCGCGATCGAACGCCTGAAAGTCGCGCTGCCATTTGCCGCTGCGCTGGACGACGCCATGCTGCGCGACTGGTTCGGCCGCTTTATCACCCGCTATCGCAACGCACAGGTGCCCGCCGCGCTGGACAAGCCGGTGAGCGAGGCGGCCTTCGACAAGCAACTCGATGCTCAACCCACCCTGCTTCGTCATCCGTGGTCGCGCATGGCGTGGACACGCGCAAAATCCGGCTGCACGCTGTTCGTCAGCGGTCACGCGTATCCGGCCACGCCGGCGCTCGCGCAGCAGCTGTGCGAACAGCGTGAGATCGCACTTGCCGGCAAACTGGGCGCCGCCGAAAAGGCCCTGCTGCTCGCGCTCGTCAACGATGGTCACCTACTGATACAAAAGTCGCGCCGCCGGTGAAACTGCAGAGCTTCCATGTCGGCATCACCGATTGGTCGAAGGAACGCGACCGCGCGGCGCTGATCGGCATTCGCCAGCAGGTTTTCGTGATGGAACAAGGCGTGCCGGAAGCGCGCGAACGCGATGGCATCGACCCCGAATGCTGGCACGTGCTGGCGCGCGACGAGGCCGGCCAGCCGATCGGCTGCGCGCGCCTGTCGCCGGACCACAAGATCGGTCGCATGGCGGTGCTGCGCGAATGGCGCGGTCAGGGCGTCGGCGTGGCGCTGCTGCGCACACTGATTCAGCGTGCCCGCACGCTGGGCTGGAGCGAGGTCGCGCTTGCCGCCCAGGTCAGTGCGATCGGCTTCTATGAGCGCGAAGGTTTCATCGCGCACGGCAATGTATTCGACGACGCCGGCCTGCCACACCGCGCGATGTCGCTGACGTTTTCGGATGAAGCCGATGGCGATATCGCACCGCCGCGCGATATCGGCGAGCTGCCCGTCGCCAGCCGGGCCGACGCCGCGATAGCGCGCCTGCAGGTGCTAGGCGACGCGCGTCACCGTCTTTGCATTCACTGGCCCGCGCTGGATAACGATACGTTCGCCAGCCCCGACGAGCTGGCCGAATTCCGGCGCGTGGCCATTTCCGGTCGGGGCGCGCAAGTCCGCGTGCTGCTGCACGATCCGGCCGCAGCCCTGCGCAACAGCCATCGTTTGATCCCGCTGGTGCAGCGCCTGCCCAGTGCCGTGCAGGTTCGCGTGCCGATCGAGGAAGCCGACTTGGGCGACATCTCGGCTTACCTGCTCAACGACGTCGGCGGCTATCTCTTCCTGCCCGAGGCGGATCGTCCTCGCGGCCGCGCCGCACGGCACGACCGCGCGTCCAACGCACCGCTACAGAAGCACTTCGACGAACTGTGGGAACGCTCGGAACGCGCCAGCGTGCTGCAGACGCTGAATATCTAGCTCGCCTATCCGGCCCGTATGGGGCCACGTGGCGATGTTCCGCTGAATACAAGCTGGCCCGCAGTTTTCACATGCGTGTCGTTCAAGCCGGGATAAACCGCTGAAAATGCCGGCTTCCCGAAGAACGTCCGCGGCTGGCGCGCATCAGCGCGCACGAACTTGACACTTTCTGGCGTTTTGGGTTGCCGCGTCGCAGCAGGCAAAGGGTATAATTCCCCGGCTTTATCCCCAGCCATCCGTGGGGGCGCTTCGCCAGGCTTGCATTAGCGGCGAACAACCGCGACTTCACAGTCACACGGATGGTTGCAAGCATCCCTTCCCTGCCGGTGGTGACGTGAGTACTAATCTGATCCGCGAGTTTTTCGACTCTTCGCAACTCGCTGGCGGCAACGCCGATTACGTCGAATCCCTATACGACTCCTGGCTCGCCGACGCCGCGTCGGTATCCTCCGATTGGGGTCGCTACTTCGAAACGTTCAAAGGCCGCGAATCGGGCGACGTCTCGCACGTGCCGGCCATCGCGCGCATCGAGGCCGCCCAGAAGCTGCGCCACAACGGCGGCACCGTAGTGTCGGCGGCTGACGACGAGCATGCGCGCAAGCAGGCCGGTGTACTGCGCCTGTTGACCGCTTACCGCTCGCGCGGCCACCTCGCTGCCGAACTGGATCCGCTGGGCTTGACCGAGAAAATGCCGGCGCCCGATCTCGGCCTGGCGTTTCACGGCCTGTCCGATGCCGACCTCAATACCGAATTCGATACCGGCAATTATGCCGGCGACGGCAAGCGCCTGAAGCTGGGCGAGTTGCTGACACGACTGCAAAAAACCTACGCCAGCACGATCGGCGCCGAGTTCATGTACATCAGCAATCACGAGCAGCGCAACTGGATCTATACGCGGCTCGAGCAGCGCGCGGGCAAGAGCGGCCTGGACAAGGCCGGCAAGCAGCGCGTACTCGATTGCCTCAACGGCGCCGAAGGTCTGGAACGCTATCTGCACACCAAGTACGTCGGCCAGAAGCGCTTTTCACTGGAAGGCGGCGACAGCCTGATTCCGATGCTCGACGACGTGGTGCGCGCCGCCGGCGACAACGGTATCAGGGAACTCGTGATCGGTATGGCCCATCGCGGCCGCCTCAACGTGCTGGTCAACATTCTGGGCAAGGCGCCGAAGACGCTGTTCGACGAATTCGAAGGCCGCTTCGAGCATCCGGACGACCCGGCACACTCGGGCGACGTGAAGTACCACATGGGCTTTTCGGCCGACATCAAGACGCCCAAGGGCGGCGTGCACGTGGCGCTGGCGTTCAACCCGTCGCATCTGGAAATCGTCAATCCAGTGGTTTCCGGCTCGGTGCATTCGCGCCAGACCCGCCGCCGCGACACGATGCACGAAAAGTCGATGGCCGTGATCATCCACGGCGACGCGGCCATGGCCGGCCAGGGCGTGAACATGGAGCTGTTCAACATGTCGCAGGCCCGCGGCTTCAAGATCGGCGGCAGCCTGCACATCGTGATCAACAATCAGGTTGGTTTCACCACCTCGAACCCGCAGGACGCCCGCTCGACGCTGTACTGCACCGACCTGGCCAAAATGGTCAACGCACCGGTGTTTCACGTGAACGGCGACGACCCGGAAGCGGTGATCGAAGTCACCCGCCTCGCCTACGAATTCCGCAAGACGTTCCGCAAGGACGTCGTCATCGACCTGGTCTGCTACCGCCGCCACGGTCACAACGAGGCGGATGAGCCGTCGGCGACGCAGCCGGTGATGTATCAAATCATCCGCAAGCGCCCGACCACCCGCGATCTGTATGCGCAAAAGCTGGTCAAGGAAGGCGTACTGGCCGACGGCGAGCCGCAGAAGCAGTTCGAGGCTTACCGCGATCGCCTCGAAGCCGGTGCACCGATGGCCGACCTCGATCCGTCGCCCAACCGCGATCGCCCGGTCGACTGGGCGCGCTTCGTCGGTGGCAAGCTGTCGACGCCGGTCGACACCACGGTGCCGAAGAAAAAGCTGCAGGAGCTGGCCAACCAGATCCTCACCCTGCCTGCCGATCTCACGCTGCAGGCACGCGTCGCCAAGATCTACGACGACCGCCGCAAGATGGCTGCCGGCGAGCAGGCGGCCGACTGGGGCTTTGCCGAGAACCTGGCTTACGCGACCCTAATCGACGGCGGCCACGACCTGCGCATGGTCGGCCAGGATTCCGGCCGCGGCACGTTCTTCCACCGTCATGCCGTGCTGCATGACCAGAAAGACGGCCACACCTATCTGCCGCTGGCTACCGTGCGCGAGGACGCCGACGTCGAAGTGATCGACTCGCTGCTCAGCGAAGAAGCAGTCATGGCCTTCGAATACGGCCACTCCACCACCGATCCGGATACGCTGAATATCTGGGAAGCCCAGTTCGGCGATTTCGCCAACGGCGCGCAGGTCGTCATCGACCAGTTCATCAGCTCCGGCGAAGCGAAGTGGAATCGTCTCAGCGGCCTGGTGCTGCTGCTGCCGCACGGTTACGAGGGCCAGGGCCCGGAGCACTCCTCCGCGCGTCTGGAGCGTTTCCTGCAGCTATGCGCGATGGAAAACATGCAGGTCTGCGTGCCGACCACGCCGGCGCAGGATTTCCACATGATCCGCCGGCAGATGCTGCGCCCGGTGCGCAAGCCGCTGATCGTGATGACGCCCAAATCGCTGCTGCGCCACAAGCTGGCCGTGTCCAGCCTGGACGAACTGGCCAGTGGCAGCTTCCAGCTGGTGATCGGCGAACACCGCGAGCTGGCGCCGAAGAAGGTGAAGCGCGTGGTGCTGTGCTCGGGCAAGGTCTACTACGACCTTCTGGAAGAGTCCGAAAAACGCGAATTGAAGGACGTCGCCATCGTCCGCGTGGAGCAGCTGTATCCCTTCCCGCGGGCCGAAGTCACCGCGGAACTGGAGAAGTACCCGGCGGCCAAGGAAGTGTTCTGGTGCCAGGAAGAGCCGATGAACCAGGGTGCCTGGTTCCAGATCCGTCATCACCTGCAGGCCTGCGTCAGCAGCAAGCACAGCTTGTCGTATGCCGGTCGCGCGCGCTCTGCGGCCCCCGCCGCCGGCCATCTCAACACGCACGTTGCCGAACAGGCTGCACTGGTCGAACAGGCGCTCGTCGCGCCGGTCGGCACGGATCACTCGGCAGAATAAGATGTTTGGCCGCTTTATGACCTTCGCGCTCGCCCACGAGCGCTAAAACCTAGGATTCCCCATGTCGATCGAAGTCAAAGTCCCCGTTCTGCCCGAGTCGGTCTCCGACGCCACCATCGCCACCTGGCACAAGAAAGCCGGCGACGCAGTGAAGCGCGACGAGAACCTGGTCGATCTCGAAACCGACAAGGTGGTGCTGGAAGTTCCCTCGCCGGTCGACGGCGTGCTGAAGGAAATCAAGCACGAAGTGGGCGACACGGTGAACAGCGAACAGATCATCGCGATCATCGAGGAAGGCGCCGCAGCTGCCAAAGAAGAGCCCAAGACAGAAGCCAAGGACGAGAAGCCGGCGCCCGTCGCCGCAGCCAAGTCCGAAGCGCCCAGCGCCGAAAAGGCCTCCGGCAAGGGCAACGAGGATCTGTCGCCAGCTGGCCTACGCGTGGCCACCGAACAGAAGATCGACGCCTCCAAGGTCGAAGGCACCGGCCGCGACGGCCGCGTGACCAAGGAAGACCTGGTCAACTATGGAAAGGATGGTGGCGCGAAGGCCGCGCCGGCTGCCGTCAAGCCGACTCCGGGTTCGCGTCCGGAAGAGCGCGTGCCGATGACCCGCATGCGCGCCAAGATCGCCGAGCGCCTGATGCAGTCGAAGAACTCGATTGCCATGCTGACCTCGTTCAACGAGGTGAACCTGGCCGAAGTCACCAAGATGCGCAAGTCGCTGGGCGAGCAGTTCCAGAAGACCCACGGCATCAAGCTCGGTTTCATGAGCTTCTTCGTCAAGGCCGCGGCCGAGGCGTTGAAGCGTCGCCCGATCGTCAACGCGTCGGTCGACGGCAACGACATCATCTATCACGGTTACCAGGACATCTCGATCGCCGTGTCGACCGAGAAGGGCCTGGTCACGCCAGTGCTGCGCGACGTGCAGAACATGGGCTTTGCCGATATCGAACAGGGCATCGCCGACTACGCCAAGAAGGCGCGCGACGGCAAGCTGGGCCTGGACGATCTGCAGGGCGGCACGTTCACCATCACCAATGGTGGAACCTTCGGTTCGCTGCTTTCCACGCCGATCGTCAACCCGCCGCAGAGCGCGATTCTGGGCATGCACACGATCAAGGACCGCGCGATCGTCGAGAACGGCCAGGTCATCGTGGCGCCGATGATGTACATCGCCATCTCCTACGACCATCGCATCATCGATGGCAAGGATGCGGTGCTGTTCCTGGTCGACATCAAGGATCAGCTCGAGAATCCGCAGCGTATGTTGCTCGGTCTCTAATCGCTCTCTGATGGCGGCCTCCGCCATCAGAAAATAGACAACGAGGCTCTGGAGATTGAGAACTCGCAAACAGCAAATGCTTGCGACTTGTTTTACCAGTCATCAAAGCCGAACCCGCACCGTCAGCGAGCAGTGACTCGCCAGCAAGGAACTCGAACCATGAGCGACAAATTCGACGTCATCGTCATCGGCGGCGGCCCGGCCGGTTATCACGCCGCCATCCGCGCCGCGCAGCTGGGTCTGAAGACCGCGGTGGTCGACGCCTGGGCCGGCAAGGACGGCAAGGCCGCCCTGGGCGGTACCTGCCTCAACGTCGGCTGCATTCCTTCGAAGGCGTTGCTGGATTCGTCCAAGCAGTTCTACAACCTGGCGCACAACCTGCCCGCGCACGGCATCAGCGTGGAAAACGCCAAGGTCGATCTGAAAACCTTCATCGGCCGCAAGGAAAAAATCGTCAAGCAGTTCACCGGCGGCGTTGCCCAGCTGTTCAAGGCCAACAAGATCACCAGCTATTTCGGTACCGGCAAGCTGCTGAAAGGAAATGAGGTCGAGATCAGCGGCAACGATGGGCAGAAGCAGACCATCAGCGCTACCAACGTGATCCTGGCCTCGGGCTCTGTGCCGATCGAACTGCCGTTTGCCAAGTTCGACGGCAAGCACATCATCGACAACGCCGGCGCGCTGGAACTCGACGCCGTGCCGAAGCGCCTGGGCGTGATCGGCGCCGGTGTGATCGGCCTGGAGCTGGGCAGCGTGTGGCGCCGTCTCGGTGCGGAAGTAACCGTGCTGGAGGCGTTGCCGGAATTCCTCGGCGCCGCCGATCCCGATATCGCCAAGGTGGCGTTCAAGGAATTCGGCAAGCTCGGCCTCGACATCAAGCTCGGTGCCAAGCTGACCAAGGCCGAGGTCAGCAAGAACGAAGTGCACATCACCTATAACGACAAAGACGGCGATCATGACCTGGTCGTCGACAAGCTGCTGGTCGCCGTGGGTCGTCGTGCGTATACCGATGGTCTGCTGTCGGAGGACTGCGGCGTCAAGCTCGACGAGCGCGGCCGCATCGTGGTCGATGAGCATTGCCACACCGGCGTCGATGGCGTCTGGGCGGTCGGCGATGCCGTGCGCGGCCCGATGCTCGCGCACAAGGGCTTCGAGGAAGGCATGGCGGTGGCCGAGTGGATCGGCGGCAAGGCCGGCCACGTCAATTACGACACCATTCCCTGGGTCATCTACACCGAACCGGAAATCGCCTGGGCCGGCAAGACCGAAAAGCAGCTCAAGGAAGAAGGCGTGCCTTACAAGGTCGGCAGCTTTCCGTTTGCCGCCGTCGGCCGTGCCGTGGCGATGAATGAGGCCATCGGTCAGGTGAAGATGATCGCTCACGCCGAAACCGATCGCATTCTCGGTGTGCACATGGTCGGACCCGGCGTCTCCGAATTGATCGCCGAGTGCGTCGTGGCGATGGAGTTCAAGGGTTCGGCAGAAGACATGGCGCGCATTGTCCACGCGCATCCGACTCTGTCCGAAGCCGTGCACGAGGCGGCGCTGTCGGTCGACAAACGCGCGATCCACAAAGGCAACTGATCGCGCTCGCCATGCCTGGTTTTTTTGCACGAATCGCGACCCGTCCCCCAAGGACGGGTTTCGCGCTTATGGAGGCCTCATGGCTGAAGTGACTTCGCTCTGCGTCTACTGCGGTTCCAGCAGCGGCAAGCATCCCGAATACGCCGAGCAGGCACGCGCCTTCGGTACCGAAATGGCGCGCCGAGGAATCACCCTGGTCTACGGCGGCGGCAACGTCGGCCTGATGGGCATCGTGGCCGATGCGGTGCTCGCCGGTGGCGGCAAGGTCATTGGCGTGATCCCACGCCAGCTGGTCGATCGCGAGGTCGCACACGCCGGCCTGACCGAGCTGCAGGTGGTCGACACCATGCACCAGCGCAAGACGCGCATGTTCGAACTGTCCGATGCCTTCGTCGCCCTGCCCGGTGGCTTCGGCACGCTGGACGAAATGTTCGAGATGCTGACCTGGTCGCAGCTCGGCCTGCACAGCTATCCGTGCGCCTTTCTCGACGTGCGCGACTATTACGCGCCGCTGCGCGGCATGATGGACCATATGGTCGGCGAAGGTTTCGTCCGTTCTACCCAGCGTGAAAACGTGTGGTTCGGCGAAAGCATGAGCCAGCTGTTCGACTGGATGAACCGCGTTCCGGACGTCCATACGTCCAAGCCGAAAGAGGAAGCGCTGTGACCGACATGTCCGACTTTCACGCGTTTCGCATCCACAACGACGATGCCGGCTATCGCGCCGGTATCGAAAGCATCGGCGCCGACGCGCTATCGCCCGGCGAAGTGCTGGTCGCCGTCGCCTATTCCTCGGTCAACTACAAGGATGCGCTCGCCGGTACCGGCAAAGGCAAGATTCTCCGTCAGTACCCCTTGAATGGCGGCATCGACGTGGCCGGCCACGTGGTCGCCTCGACCGACCCCACCTTCAAGGAAGGCGACGCGGTGCTGTGCACCGGCAGCGGGCTGTCCGAAACGCGCGACGGCGGCTACGCCCAGTACATCCGACTGCCGTCTGCCTGGACGATTCCGCTGCCTGCCGGTTTGAGCCTGCGCGAAAGCATGATCCTGGGCACCGCCGGCTTCACCGCGGCGCTCGGCTTGCTGCGCATGCTGGACAACCATCAGACGCCGCAGCTCGGCCCTATCGCGGTGACCGGTGCCAGCGGCGGCGTGGGCATGCTGGCCATCGATATCTTCAGCCGCGCCGGCTACGAAGTGCACGCGATCAGCGGCAAGACCGATCATTTCGATTTTCTGCGCGCGCTGGGCGCCGCCGAGTGCATCGATCGGCATCAGCTGGCTTTCAGCGGCAAACCGATGGATTCGGTGCGTTTCGGCGGTGTACTGGACAACGTGGGCGGCAGCATGCTCGCCGGCCTGTTGCCCTTGATCAGCCCTCTTGGCAACGTCGCGCTCTGCGGCAACGCAG
Source organism: Rhodanobacter sp. ANJX3 (assembly GCF_014200755.1). Classification (GTDB taxonomy): domain Bacteria; phylum Pseudomonadota; class Gammaproteobacteria; order Xanthomonadales; family Rhodanobacteraceae; genus Rhodanobacter. The sequence continues at coordinate 71,850 of NZ_JACHCM010000002.1, forward strand.
GCGGCGTGGCCTTCGATACCACCGTGCTGCCCTTCATCATTCGCGGCGCGGCGCTGCTCGGCATCGCCTCGGCCGGCACACCGCGTGCGGTTCGCGACGAGGTCTGGCGCCGCCTGGCGAACGACTGGAAGCCGCAGCACCTGGATCGTATCGCCACAAATGAGATCGCCCTCACAGAGCTGTCCGGTGCGTTTGCGCGTATGCTGACCGGGGACTCTTTCGGCCGTACGCTGGTGCGCATCGATCGCGCCGCTTGACGAAAGCGTGCTTGGAACTGCCACAGCCACCGCTTAGAATTCACGAAAACCGAAGGAACCAACATCCAATGGCACGCATCTTGATTGTCGACGATTCTCCGTCCCAGCTATTGGGCATCAAGCGAATCGTCGAAAAACTCGGACACGAAGCCTTCTCCGCCGAAGATGGCGCCGCCGGCGTCGAGGTTGCCAAGCAGGAACTACCCGACCTGATCCTGATGGACGTGGTGATGCCGAACCTCAACGGATTCCAGGCCACACGCACGATCAGCAAGAATCCGGAAACGGCGCATATCCCGATCATTCTGGTGACCACCAAGGATCAGGAAACCGACAAGGTCTGGGGCATGCGTCAGGGCGCCAAGGCCTATGTCACCAAGCCGATCAAGGAAGAGGATCTGGTCAAGACCTTGAACGAGTTTCTGCCAGGCGCGCGCGCGCCGTAATCGTCAGACTTCCTCAAGAGTCGCCCAAAAAAACGGCGCCCGAGAGCGCCGTTTTTCATCGCTGCTCGCCGCTATCAGCTGCGTGGATCGTAATCCGTGAACTGATCGCGCAATGCCTCATAAGCCGCACGTTGGCTGTCGCTTTCGGCCAGCGGCGCGCGGATCGAGAGTTCGACCAGCTGATCGCCCGGATTGGCACCCGGCATGCCGCGGCCTTTCAGACGCAGTTTGCGGCCCGATTGCGACCCCGCGGGTATGCGCAAATCCACTTTGCCGGCCAATGTCGGCACGGAAACGGTTGCGCCCAACGCGGCCTCCCAGGGCGAGATCGGCAGGACGTGCAGCACATTGCGCCCGTCCAGGCGGAAGCGCGGATCGTCACGGACCGTCACCTCGAGCAACAGGTCGCCCTTGGGACCCCCGCCCATGCCTGCCTGACCCTGGCCGGACAGGCGAATGGTCTGGCCGGACTGGATGCCGGCGGGAATCTTCACTTCCAGCACGCGTTCACCGCCAGCGGGATCCTGCATGGAAAGCCGCGTGCGACCGCCGTCGAAGGCCGTCTGGAGATCGATCTGCACGCTTGCCTGGACGTCGCGCCCGCGCCTTGGACGCGCCTGCCCACGCTGTCCTCCCGCGGCATTGCGGCCGAACAGGCTCTCGAAGAAGTCGCTGAAGTCGCCATCGCCCATATCGCCGTGACCGGGCTGACCCTGCCAGCCCGGCGGCGGCCGGAACTGTTCACCCTGTCGATAACCGCCAGCCCGTAGCTCGTCATAGGAGCGCCGCTTGTCGGCATCCTTGAGCACCTCGTTGGCTTCATTGATCGACTTGAATTTTTCCTCGGCGCCCGCGTCCTTGTTTTTGTCGGGATGGTACTTGCGCGCCAGCTTGCGATACGCCGCCTTGATGTCGGCCTCGCTGGCGTCGGGCTTCACACCCAGAATGTCGTAATAATCTTTGAATTCCACTGCCACTCCCCAACTTACGCAAAATCCGTATCGGTTCGCTTAACGTTACGGCCTGTTTCGCACTGTGCTGCGGCCAACTTTTTCCGATCGACCGCCGCGGTTGATGGTAATGCGTCGCGGCGCCGGTGCGTCTTTATTCGGCCAAATCATTTCCTGCAGCGCTTCACGCACTGCCGAATGTTGATGCGGCGGCGTGCACTTAGACAGGCTGGCCTTTCTTAAGGAGCCTTCATCCGAACGCCACCGCAGGCCGCCAGTATTCCAATGACACAGAGCGACCGACAACCTAAGTCGACCAGGTAACCGAGACCGACGACCATGCCATGATCTTTTCCATAGCCATGCGGCGCATTGGCCGCCTGTGTTGCAAGATAGGTACGCCGGCGAATGATTCAAGGCGACGAAACCAGCCGATCATCACGAGGAAAGTCCGCGATTCAGCCAGACAACAACAATTGCGCGATCGAACATGGTCGCGCAGCTCCTCAACCGAGAGAGATACGCATGATCATCCAACCCGGCAAAATGATTCCCGACGCCTCCGTGCAGGTTGTCGACGCAGAGGTGCGCAAATGCCGTACCGCCGAGCTGTTCGCCGCCAGAAAGGTCGTGATGTTCGGCGTACCCGGCGCTTTCACTCCGACCTGCTCGAACAAGCATCTGCCAGGTTACGTCAACCATCTGGCCGACTTTCGCGAACGCAACATCACGGTGATGTGCCTGGCCGTGAACGATGCGCATGTGATGCAGGCATGGGCGGCATCGTTACAAGTACCCGCCGAGCTGCTGATGGTGGCCGACGGCAATGCCGGTTTTACCCGATCGATGGGGCTGGAGCTGGACGGCACCGCCTTCGGCATGGGCATTCGGGTGAAGCGCTTTGCGCTGTTTGCCGAAGACGGTGTGGTCCGCCTGCTGCATGTCGAAGCCCCCGGCGAGTTTCGCGTGTCCAGCGCCGAGGCGATGCTCGCCGCCATCGATCAATGAGCTATATCTGTTGGGGCAGAGCTGGCACTCGTTGTCGCCAGGCGTGTGAAAAGCTGGAGCTTCCAGGCATACGTGGATGCCTCGAAAAATCATAGGCGCCCGTCGTCGCTTCAGACGGCGGGCTCACCAAGCAAAACCAGACGTTCGCGGATGAACTGACTCCCACGGGCGACAGCAAGTCGCATCGGCATATTTTCCCACCGACCACGCCTACTCCGACCAGCGCAACGAACTATCCTCCGCCGTTTTGCACTCGCTGGCCTCGCTGCCCAAGTAGCGCGTTCGCAAAGCCTGCGCCGAAGCGATCACTCCGGAATCCGTCCAATAAAAAACCCCGGATACCCGGGGTTTTTCTTGCCGCGCAAAACGGCTGATCAGTCTTCGACTGGCGTCGGCTCGACTTCACCGGAGCCACTTTCGTCGACGGGCGAAGCGCCGCCGACAATCTCGCCATCTTCGCCGTTTTCTTCTTCCGCATCGAGCCGCACCACGCTGACCAGCTTTTCATCCGCCGGCAGCTTGATCAGGGTGACGCCCTGAGTGTTACGGCTGAGCTGCGATACCTCGGCCACGCGCGTACGTACCAGCGTGCCCTGATCGGAGATCAGCATCAGCTCGTGCAGTTCGGTGACCTGCGTTGCCGCCACCAGCGCGCCGTTGCGTTCGGAACACTGGATACCGATCACGCCCTGGGTGCCTCGTCCCTTCTTCGGGAATTCGCTCAGCTCGGTGCGCTTGCCGTAACCACGCTCGGTCGCCGTGAGAATGTCGCCCTCGGCGGCCACGATCAACGAGACCACATTTTCGTCCTTGGCCAACCGCATGCCGCGCACGCCGCCGGCGGTACGACCCATCGAGCGCACGGTGTTCTCGTCGAAGCGGTTGACCTTGCCGTTGGACGCGAACAGCAGCACGTCGCTGTCGCCATTGGTCAGCGCCACGTTGACCAGCGCGTCGCCTTCATCGAGCTTGATCGCGATCTTGCCCTTCTGCAGCTGAAAGGCAAACTCCGTGAGCGGCGTTTTCTTGACCGTACCCATGCGGGTCGCAAAGAACACGAAGCGGTCTTCGGTGTATTCGCGCACCGGCAGCACCGCCTGCACTTTTTCGTTTTCGCCCAGTGGAAGCAGGTTCACGATCGGCTTGCCGCGCGCACCCGAGCCCGCTTCCGGCATCTGATATACCTTGAGCCAATAGACGCGACCGGTGCTGGTGAAGGTCAGCAGGGTATCGTGGGTGTTGACCACCCACAGCTGCTCGACGAAATCCTCGTCTTTCAGCGCGGAGGCCGAACGCCCCTTGCCGCCACGACGCTGCGAACGATAGCTGCTCGCCGGCTGACGCTTGATGTAACCGGTATGCGACAGCGTCACGACCACATCTTCCGGCGTGATCAGGTCGAGTACGTTGAGGTCTTCCTGCGAATGCTGGATCTCGGTGCGGCGGGCATCGCCGAACTCTTCCTTCACCGTTTCCAGTTCGCCGCGAATTACTTCGAGCAGGCGTTCGGGATTTTCCAGAATTTCAATCAGGCCGCGAATGGTTTCCAGAATCTGCTTGTATTCGTCGGAGAGCTTTTCCTGCTCCAGTCCGGTCAGACGATGCAGACGCATCGCCAGAATTTCCAAAGCCTGCGCTTCGGACAGCTGATAGCCGTCATCCTTCAGGCCATCGCGCGGATCCATTTCCTCCGGTCGTGAGGCTTCGGCTCCGGTGGCCGACAACAGCGCGCGAACCAGCCCCGCTTCCCAGCGCCGCACGACCATCCGCTCCCGCGCCTCGGCCGGCGAGGCCGACGTCTTGATCAGCTCGATCATCTCGTCGATGTTGGCCAGCGCTACCGTGAGGCCTTCGAGGATGTGCGCACGTGCGCGCGCCTTGCGCAGTTCGAAGATCGTGCGACGTGTCACCACTTCGCGACGATGGCGGATGAACGCCTCGAGGATATCTTTGAGATTCAGCAGACGCGGCTGGCCATCGAGCAGCGCGACCATATTGATGCCGAAGGTGACCTGCAGCTGGGTCTGCTGGAACAGGTTGTTGAGCACTACGTCGCCCATCGCATCGCGGCGGATCTCGATCACCACGCGCATGCCGTCCTTGTCGGATTCGTCGCGCAGCTCGCTGATGCCTTCGAGCTTCTTTTCCTTGACCAGCTCGGCGATCTTTTCGATCAGCCGCGCCTTGTTCACCTGATACGGCAGCTCGTGAATGATGATGGTTTCACGGCCGTTCGCCTCGGTTTCCACCTCGGCCTTGGCACGCACCAGAATGCGGCCGCGGCCCGTGCGATAGGCCTCGATGATGCCGGACGAACCGTTGATGATGCCGTGGGTCGGAAAGTCCGGCCCCGGAATATGCTGCATCAGATCCTCGACGCCCAGCGACGGATCGTCGATCAGCGCCAGTGTCGCCGCAATCACCTCGTTGAGGTTGTGCGGCGGAATATTGGTGGCCATACCGACCGCGATGCCGGCAGAACCGTTGATGAGCAGGTTCGGCACGCGCGCCGGCAGCACCAGCGGCTCGTGCTCGCTTTCGTCGTAGTTGGGACCGAAGTCGACGGTTTCTTTGTCGATATCGGCCAGCAGCTCGTGCGTGAGGCGCGACATGCGTACCTCGGTGTAACGCATCGCCGCGGCGTTGTCGCCATCGACCGAACCGAAGTTGCCCTGACCGTCGACCAGCAGATAGCGCAGTGAAAACGGCTGCGCCATGCGCACGATCGCGTCGTAGACCGAGGCATCGCCGTGCGGATGGTATTTACCGATCACGTCGCCGACCACGCGGGCCGATTTCTTATAGGGCTTGTTCCACACGTTACCCAGTTCGCTCATCGCAAAAAGCACGCGACGATGCACCGGCTTGAGACCATCGCGGACATCGGGGAGCGCGCGGCCCACGATCACGCTCATGGCGTAATCGAGGTAGCTCTGGCGCATCTCGTCTTCGATATTGACGCGAATGATTTCTTTGGCGAGATCTGCCATGAATTAGCTTTCCTGGAGGACGAAAAAGGTCGCCGGAAGAGCGCTCGCGGCGCGCATGCAGGCGACTGGAAATCAACCCCGGAAGTGTACCACGAATGGCCTCAGATAGATAAGTTTTAAACCTTATCTATCAATAACTTATGCGGAAGCCTTTGGGTTCTTGAAAAGCGTGCTGCGAGCGGCCGCAAAGTTGACGAATGCCGCTACCACCGAGCCCGCTGCAGCGCCGATCGCCGGCCACCGGTGAAGCACGGGAAAGTTCATCAGCAAAAGCGCGTAGACACCGTAATTGACCGCTGCACCGACGCTCATCAAGCCCATCCAGTGCAGCCATTCGGCGTGCGCCGATCGATCGCTGCGACGATCGGCAAAGGTGTAATGGCGACTCCACCACCAGGTGAAAGTCGCTGCGATAAGAAACGACGGCACGCGCGCCACGTATGGATTCCAGCCGGCCAGGCCGACCAGCATCTGCACAATGCCCGTATCGATGACCAGACCACCGACACCGCCAACGGCAAAGAGAAAAATTTCCCTGTGCAGTTTTACCATCCGAACATCGCCTGCATGGCGATTGAGTTCGGTCGTTCGATCACGCCACGCTCGGTCACGATCGCGTCGATCAGTTCCGCCGGCGTCACGTCGAATACCGGATTCCACGCCTGCGCACCATCGACCACGGTGCGCTGCCCGGCGGTACTGAGCAGCTCGGTCGAATCGCGCAGCTCGATCTCGATATCCTCGCCGGTGCCAGTCGCCATATCCACCGTCGACGACGGCGCGACGACCATGAATTTCACGCCGTGGTATTTCGCGGCAATGGCCAATTGATAAGTGCCTATCTTGTTGGCGGTATCGCCGTTGGCCGCAATGCGATCGGCGCCGACGATCACCCACTGCACGGCACCGGATTTCATCAAATGCGACGCCGCCGAATCGGCAATCAGTTTGGCGGGAATGCCGTCGCGCACCAGCTCCCACATGGTCAGCCGCGCACCCTGCTGCCACGGCCGCGTTTCACCCGCATAGACCTGATCGATCCGGCCACCGGCGACGCCTGCGCGGATAACGCCGAGCGCCGTACCATAACCCGCCGTGGCGAGCGAACCGGTATTGCAGTGAGTCAGCACGCCGGAATGCGCCGCAATCAAGGACGCGCCGAGCTCGCCCATCCGGCGATTGGCCGCAAGATCCTCGTCCTGGATGGCCTGCGCCTCGCGCACCAGCCCCGGCGCATCGGCACTGGATGCGATGCGCTTTTTCATCCGATCGAGCGCCCACATCAGGTTGACCGCGGTGGGCCGCGCCGCGCGCAGCGTGCTCAGTACAGGATCGAGATCGACCTGCTGTTGAGCCGCCATGGCCACGCCCCAAGCCGCCGCGATGCCGATGGCCGGCGCGCCGCGCACGGCCAGATCGCGGATCGCCTGCGTCACCTGTTGCGCATCACGGCATTCGATCCACCGTTCTTCGGCGGGCAGCAAACGCTGATCGAGCAGGCGCAGATGATCGCCCTGCCACTGCACGGCGCGAATGGAGTCGAGGTTGGGATTGGGCGTTGTCATCGATCCATTATCGCCGATGACATGCCATCCCGGCGACACCTCACAGTGGACGGAAAACGAAGCGAAGGACGAGATCGACGTGTCAGCGCGCCTCCGGCACCACCAACCACAGAATGCCGTAAATCAAAATGCCAGAGCCGCCAAAAAAGGTCAGCACGATCCAGGCGATCCGCACCAGCGTGGGATCCCAGCCGAAATATTCCGCGATGCCTGCGCACACGCCAGCGACGGTCCTGTTGCTGCGTGATCGATACAAGCGCTTTTCGGTATTCATTCGCATTACCTCATCGAGAGCGATCAGTCGCGTGCATGCAGCCACTGATGAATGGCCGGCGGCACCTCGCGCTGTGCCCGACCGGAGACGTAAATGCCGATGTGGCCGCCCTTGAACGCCAGCTGGGTGTAATCCTCGGTGCCCAGACGCGTTGCCATGGCGCGCGACGCGTCGGGCGGCACCAGATGATCCTGCTCGGCAAAAATATTCAACACCGGCTGTTTGATCTGGCGCAGATCCACGCGACGACCGCCGATCTCCAGCGCGCCACTCATCAGGCCGTTTTGCTGATAGAACTTCTGAATGAACTCGCGAAACGCATCACCGGCCTGGTCGGGTGAATCGAATATCCAGCGCTCCATGCGCAGAAAATTTTCCAGCTCGATCGGGCTTTCCAGAATATCGACCAGCCCCACGTATTTCTGCTGATTCAAGCGCACAGGCTTGAGCGAGAGATATACGTAATTCATCAACGAGGCAGGAATATTGCCGACGGTATCGACGAATCGATCCACGTCGAGCGTGCGTGCCCAGTGCGAAAGCATATTGTCCGGCGTCTGAAAATCCACCGGAGTCACCATGGTGATCAGATTCCGGATTTTCTGTGGATGCAGGGCTGTGTAGCACAGCGAAAACGCGCCGCCCTGGCAAATGCCGAGCAGATCGATCGCGTCGAGCTCGTGCCTCTGGCGCACGGCATCGACACAGCGGTCGAGATAGCCGTTGATGTAATCGTCCAGCGTCAGCCAGCGGTCGGACGCATCGGGATAGCCCCAGTCGATCAGATAAACGTCCTCACCCTGCTCCAGCAGATTGCGCACCATCGACCGGTCTTCCTGCAGATCGGTCATCCAGACGGTGTTGACGAGCGCATAGGCGATAAGCAGGGGAACCCTCGACGTCGGTTTTTTCGCGCCCTTGAAATGCCAGACTTTCAATTTGTCTTCGCTGTACACCAACTTGCGCGGAGTGTTGGCGTATTCCGGCTGGCGCGCACCATGAAGCCGCCCCATGCCCGAGGCCAGCTTGCGCTGGAAGGCGCTGACCTCGTCCATGATCTTGTTGGGATCCATTCGAAACGGCGAGTGCTCCACGGCCGCTCCTTAGCTACGCTTGCGCGGTTTGACTGGCGCCACGCGCTTTGCGCGAAATGGGGAGGCCGCCGATTTTTTGGCAGCCGCCTTGGTTGTTTTTTTCGATGAAGATTTGGCGATGGACTTCTTTACCGCCGAACGCGACACCTTTTTTACAGCGGCAGTTTTCGCCGTCGGAGCCTTCTCTGCGGCCGATCGCGTCACCCCGCTCGCCAGCAGCTGCTCCTTGAGCAAGGCTACATCGCGGCGTAATGAGGCCAGCTCTTCGGCGTGATCGGCGACGGGCGCCGCAGTCTTGCCCTGGCGCATCTCACGCCGCAGCGAATGCAAGCGCTCACCCAGACTCGACACGTCGCTGCGCGTCGGTATGCCGAGCTGCTGGCAGAGATATTCGGTCTGCTCCTGCTGCAGCTGCCGCACGCGTATCTGCGTGTTGACCATCTCGCCGTACGCTTCGCGAAATTCTTCCGAGAGCGCAATCTCGGCGTAGGCTTCTTCCGCGCAATCGACCCACAAGTCGTACAGCACCTTCAGCGATTCGATCTGCTGGCCCGGCGCCGCGAGCTTGGACAGTCTCGCCTGCAGCTTTTCGATGGCCTGCGCATTGGAACGCTGCATCAGCGCCTGATAACGCTGTAAAGCTTCCAGATGTTTTGCGATGGCATCCGCCAGCGCCTGCTGCTGCGCGTGCGGGTCGTTGCCAAAGCCCGCAGCGCCGGGTGGCTGTGACTTCGCCGCGGAAGCGTCCGCTTTTTGATGGGAATTCAGCCACGCCTGCCACTGGTCGACAAAAGTTTTAGCCCCCGCATTATCGGCGCCTGCAAAACCGTGAGAGAAAGGCTGACCAGCGCCGGAGAAAAGCTGCTGGATCTGCTGCTGCCAGTCGTTCTGCGGGGTGGAAACTCTGGCTGCGGCACTTTGCAGCCAGTCGGCGTAGCTTTTCAGGCCAGCCAGCGCGTGGTCGAGCGTGAGATTGGGCGACGCACTCTTCGTTGAAGACGAGCGACGCGCATCTTCTGCGCTGGTACCGAACGGCGGCTGCATGTGGGCCGCAAACGCCTCCCAGGATTTGCGCACCATATCCTGATAGTCCTTGGCGGCACCGGTCTGGAAAAAATCGTCTGCTTGCTTGGTCACGCGCGGGCTCTCGTCACTCATGTCGCTTCATCCTAGCAAAAGCGACCCGCGGAAAAACGGTCACGGCAAAAGCAAAAGGCCCGGCGTGAAAGCCGGGCCTCTCAATCGCATCGATAACTTGAAACTCAGACGCCGGCGGCGGCTTCGTCTTCGGTCACGGCTTTCATCGACAGGCGAATACGGCCCTGCTTGTCGACCTCGAGTACCTTCACCTTGACGATATCGCCTTCCTTGAGCTTGTCGGAAACCTTCTCGACACGCTCGCTGGAGATCTGCGACACGTGCACCAGACCATCCTTGCCCGGCATGATCGTCACGAAGGCACCGAAGTCCATCAGCTTGGCGACCTTGCCCTCGTAGATGCGGCCCGGCTCGACGTCGGAAACGATCTGCTCGATGCGCTTCTTCGCCGCGTCGCCCGCTTCGCGGTTGACCGAGGCGATGATGACCGTGCCGTCGTCGTTGATGTCGATCGTGGCGCCGGTCTCTTCGGTGATCGAGCGGATGGTCGCACCGCCCTTGCCGATCACTTCGCGGATCTTGTCCGGGTGGATCTTGATGGTGATCAGGCGCGGTGCGTACTCGCTCATCTCGAGACGCGCCGTGGTGATGACCTTGGCCATTTCGCCGAGGATGTGCAGACGGCCACGCTTGGCCTGCTCCAGCGCTACCTTCATGATCTCTTCGGTGATACCGTCGATCTTGATGTCCATCTGCAGCGCGGAGATGCCGTTGGCGCTACCGGCCACCTTGAAGTCCATGTCGCCCAGATGATCTTCGTCGCCGAGGATGTCGGACAGCACGACGAAGTCGTTGCCTTCCTTGACCAGACCCATCGCGATACCCGCCACCGGCGCCTTCAGCGGCACGCCGGCATCCATCATCGCCAGCGAAGAACCGCACACCGAGGCCATCGACGAGGAGCCGTTGGATTCGGTGATTTCCGAAACCACGCGCACCACGTAAGGGAATTCCTCGATGCTGGGCTTCACCGCCTGCACGCCGCGCTTGGCGAGACGACCGTGGCCGATTTCGCGCCGCTTCGGCGCACCGAAGCGGCCGGCCTCGCCCACCGAGAACGGAGGGAAGTTGTAATGGAACAGAAACGGGTCTTTCGACTCGCCTTCCGGCGCGTCGATGATCTGCGCATCGCGGGTGGTGCCGAGCGTGGCAATCACCAGCGCCTGGGTTTCACCGCGGGTGAACAGCGCCGAACCGTGCGTGCGCGGCAGCACGCCAACGCGGCAGGTGATCGGACGCACGTCGTCGAGCTGACGGCCGTCGATACGCACCTTGGTCTTGAGCACGCTGTCGCGCATGGTGTGGTATTCGAGCTCGGCGAATTCCTTCGACAGCTCGGCCGAATGCCAACCGTTCTCTTCGGCCTGACCCTTGATCGAGGCCAGCGCTTCGGCCTTGATCGCCGAGATCGCATCGCGGCGCTGCAGCTTGTCGCGCACCTGGAAGGCCTCTTCCAGCTTGTTGCCGACGGCGCCCTTGACGGCGGCAATCAGCGACTCGTTCTGTGCCGGCGCCTGCCAGTCCCACGACGGCTTGGCCGCTTCGGACGCCAGCTCGGCAATCGCGCGGATGGCGACCTGCATCTGCTGGTGACCGAACATCACGGCACCGAGCATCACGTCCTCGGACAACAGCTTGGCCTCGGATTCCACCATCAGCACCGCACCGCTGGTACCGGCCACGACGAGGTCGAGGTCGGACGTTTTCAGCTCGGTATGGGTCGGGTTGAGCAGGTACTGGCCGTTGGCGTAACCGACGCGCGCCGCGCCGATCGGCCCCTTGAACGGGATACCGGCCAGGCTCAGCGCGGCGGAGGCGCCGAGCAGCGCAGCGATGTCGCCGTCGACTTCAGGGTTCAGCGAAACCACCTGGGCGATGACCTGCACTTCGTTCTTGAACTCTTCCGGAAACAGCGGACGGACCGGGCGATCGATCAGACGCGAGGTCAGCGTCTCTTTCTCGGTCGGACGGCCTTCGCGCTTGAAGAAGCCACCCGGGATGCGGCCGGCCGAATAAAACTTTTCCACGTAATCCACGGTCAGCGGGAAGAAATCCTGACCTTCCTTCTGTTTGGTCGCCGCCACGGCGGTAACCAGCACCACCGTGCCGCCCATGCTGACCATCACCGCGCCGGACGCCTGGCGGGCAATTTCGCCCGTCTCCAGAGTGACTTCGTGACTACCGTACTGGAATGACTTGGTTACTTTTGCCACGTTGATTTGTCCTGAATTGAGGAGTGCGGCTATGGATGACCGCTTTTTGACCTTCGCGTTCAAGGACGAACGCAGGACCTTAATAGCGCGGCCAAGAATGACCGCTTTTCGATCTCTGCGTTCACGGACGAACGCACAGGCTACCTACGCTGAATTACCGACGCAGGCCGAGGCGTTCGATCAGGGTCTGGTAACGGGCAAGATCGCGATCTTTCAGGTAGCTCAGCAGGCGCTTGCGCTGGTTGACCAGTTTCAGCAGACCGCGGCGGGAATGATGATCCTGCTTGTGCTCTTTGAAATGGCTGGTCAGGTGGTCGATGCGGGCCGACAGCAGCGCAACCTGGACTTCCGACGAACCGGTGTCGTTGGGGACGCGGCCGAAATCAGCAATGATCTTGCCGGTTTGTTCTACGGTGAGGGACATGAGTATGAATTCCTTGAAAAGCGATGCGAAGCTTACGCAACGTCACCACGAATGACGTTGCGTAAGCTTCGCCTAATGAATGAAAGCGTTTAAATAACCTGTCTATTCTACTGACCACAGTGGTGTTACAACAAGTGCGCGGGGATTATCCCGCTAAATTCGCTAGCCCGGCGGCAGGTTGAATCCGCGCACGATCCGGGTAAATCCCTGAATATCCACTTCGATCAGGGCCAGCAGGGCACCATCGCTGGCGTAAGCCGCGCACTGGCCAACCCGCGGCGCAGGATCCAACTGAATCTTCTGACCGCGCGAGATGGCCATGCTCTGACCATCGTCCAGGTTCACCGACGGCAGATCGGCCAATCCGGCCGATACGGGAAGCAGCGACGTCAGCAGCGCCTCGTCGCCCTGCTCAGCCGCCTGCTGCAGTTCCTCGATGGTCACCATCCGCGGCTCCCGAAACGGCTCGACCCAAAGGCGCCGGAGCGTCGTGACGTGCGCTCCGCAGCCCAGATCCTCGCCAATATCCACCGCCAGCGAACGTACGTAGGTGCCCGAACCGCATTCGATATGCAAGGTCAGCGTGTCGTCCGTACGGGCCAGTAAATCGAGGCGATAAACGTCGACCTCGCGCGCCGGCACCTCGACCGCCTCGCCGCGGCGGGCCTTGACGTACAGTCGCTCGCCGTCCTGCTTCAGCGCCGAGTAAACCGGCGGCACCTGCAGGATGCGACCGCGCAGTTTCACCAGCGCCGCCTCGATGGTGGCCTCATCCAAGGCCGGTACCGGCCGGCTCAGCAGAACCTCGCCTTCCTTGTCCGCGGTATCGGTGGTGACGCCGAGCTGGCACTGCGCGATATATGCCTTGCGCGACCCCAGCAGGCTACCGGCCAGCTTGGTCGCCTCACCGAAACACAGCGGCAACAGGCCCGTAGCCAGAGGGTCGAGCGCGCCGGTATGACCGCCCTTGGAAGCGCGCAGCAGTCGTCGAACCGCCTGCAACGCCTGATTGGAACTCAGGCCCAGCGGCTTGTCGAGCAGGAGAATGCCGTGCAGATCGCGGTTTTGAACGCGCGGAATACGAATGGAACGACTCATCAATGCCTTGCTGCCAACGTCGATGGATCAGTCTTTCTTGTCGCCGGCGGGCGGCAACAGATCGCGCGATTGTTGGCGCAGCAGCGATTCGATGCGCTCGCCCTTGTCGACCGAATCGTCGTACTTGAACTTCAACTCGGGCACGCGCCGCATGCGCATGCCGCTGTGCGCCAGCAAATGACGAATCTCGTGGCTGATGTCGTTGAGCGCCTTCACTGCCGGCAACCCCTGTTCGGGCATCAGCGCGGTAACCCATACCGTGGCCCAGTCCAGGTCACGGGTGATCTCGACGTCGGACACGCTGACCGACGGCAGGCCGTGATCGCGCACGGCCGCATGCACCAGCAAACCCAGTTCGCGGCGCAGTTCGGCACCGATGCGGTCGGTGCGTTTGAAATCACGGGATGGCATGGCAGGTTCCTCAAAATCCAGGGGCGAGAGACGAGATTCGAGGGACGAGAAAGTCCTCTCGACTCGTCCCTCGACCCTTCGCTGTTACAGCGTACGTGCGACTTCCGTGCGCTCGAAGCACTCGATCTGGTCGCCCGGCTTGACGTCGTTGTACTGCTTGACGGCGATGCCGCACTCCATGCCGTTGCGCACTTCGTCGACCAGCTCCTTGAAGCGGCGCAGCGATTCGAGCTCGCCTTCGAAGATCACCACGTTGTCGCGCAGCACGCGGATCGGCTTGCTGCGCTTGACCGAGCCCTCTACGACCATACAACCGGCCACGGCGCCGAACTTGGAGCTGCGGAACACGTCGCGGACCTGGGCGATACCGATGATGTCCTCGCGCACTTCCATGCCGAGCAGGCCGGTGGCCGCCTGGGTCACCTGATCGATCACGTCGTAGATGATTGAGAAGTAACGCACGTCCAGACCGGACGTCTCGATCACCTTGCGCGCGGAGGCGTCGGCACGCACGTTGAAACCGATCACCAAGGCCTTGGAAGCCGCGGCCAGCGTGGCATCGGATTCGTTGATGCCGCCCACGCCGGAGGAAACCACGTTGACGCGCACACGCTCGTTGCCGATCTGCGTCAGCGACTCGCGCAACGCCTCGACCGAACCCTGCACATCGCCCTTGACCAGGATGTTGAGCGTCTGCTGCTCCACGCCCTGACCCATCTTGGCAATGATGTCTTCCAGACGATTGCTCTTGCTGACCATGCGCGTTTCGCGACGCTTGAGCTCTCGCTCCTGCGCCACTTCGCGCGCCAGCCGCTCGTCGTCGACGCAGACAAAGTCGTCGCCGGTTTCCGGAACACCGGAAAGGCCCAGCACCTGCACCGGAATCGACGGGCCGGCCTCCTGCACCTGCTTGCCGTTTTCGTCGATCAGCGCGCGCATACGGCCGTATTCGACGCCGCACACGATGAAATCGCCTTTCTTCAGCGTACCCTGCTGCACCAGCACGGTCGCCACCGGACCACGGCCCCGGTCAAGGCTGGACTCGATCACCACGCCCGAGGCGCGGCCGTCGGCTACGGCCTTCAGCTCCATCACTTCGGCCTGGATCGAGATCGCATCGAGCAGGTCGTCGACACCGGTACCGGCCTTGGCCGACACAGGAATGAACTGCACGTCGCCGCCCCAGTCTTCCGGCACCACTTCGTACTGCACCAGACCCTGCTTCACGTTCTCCGGGTTGGCGCCGTCCTTGTCCATCTTGTTGACGGCGACGATCAGCGGCACCTTGGCGGCGCGCGCATGCTTCACCGCTTCGACGGTCTGGGGCATGACGCCGTCATCGGCGGCCACCACCAGCACCACGATATCGGTCGACTGCGCACCGCGGGCACGCATCGAGGTAAACGCCGCGTGTCCGGGCGTGTCGAGGAAGGTGATGACGCCACGCGAGGTTTCGACGTGATATGCGCCGATGTGCTGCGTGATGCCGCCCGCCTCGCCCGACGCCACCTTGGTACGACGGATGTAATCGAGCAGCGAGGTTTTGCCGTGATCGACATGGCCCATGATGGTGACCACCGGCGGACGCGTGACCTTGTCGCCGACCAGCTCCACATTCTGCGTGTGCGCGGCCAGGGTGTCTTCGGCGTTGCTCTGGGTGTCGGCCACAACAGTATGGCCGAGCTCCTCGACCACCAGCACGGCGGTATCGTGATCGACGGTCTGGTTGATGGTCGCCATGACGCCCATCTTGAACAGCGCCTTGACCACCTCCGAACCCTTGACCGCCATCTTCTGCGCCAGATCGGCCACGCTGTTGGTCTCGGCCACGACGACTTCACGCACGACAGGTGCAGTCGGGCGTGAAAAGCCGTGCGGGCCGGTTGGGGCACTGTTGCTGCGCGACATGTCGCGGCCGGACAGACGACCGGCCTTGCCGCCGCGCTTGTTGTTCGACGACGACGAGCGGCGAGCCCGGTCGGCCTCGCTCAAATGCATCTGGCCACCGGCGAAACGCTTGCTGCCGTCGCGCTCTTCCTTGCCGCTTCCAGGGACTTCGCTGCGCTCTCGCGCATGCTTGGGCTTGCGGCTGGCATCGCCGGACGAGGCGCCGGGTGCAGTGGCGTCGGCGCTCGGTCGTGCCGCTGGTGCAGCGGCGGGCGCCGCTGGAGCGGGTGCCGGGGCGGGAACGGGCTTGACCAGCTTTTCGCGTTTGCGCGGCTCGTGAATGCGCGGAAGAATCATGCCCAGCTCGCGGGTGTCCATGCGCTGGGTCACGAAGGGCTCGTCGGCAGCCGGCGCGGGCGCCGGGGCCGGAGCCTCGGCGACCGGGACGGGAGCGGGCACTTCCGCGACCTGGTCGATGCGGGCGGCGGCCGATTCGGCGGCAGCCTGGGCATCGGCCTGCTCCTGCTGGCGCTGCTGCTCTTCCAGGGCGCGCTGCTGCGCTTCCTGCTGGCGGCGCTGCTCGGCTTCGGCACGCTCCCGCTCTTCGGCCTCGCGCTGCTGCTGCGACTCCTGCAGCTTGCGCATGGCGTCTTCGCGCTCGCCATCGACGCCGGCATCGCCCGCGATTTCGCTGCGCTTGACGTAGGTGCGCTTGGCGCGAACCTCGACGTTGACCGTCTTCGCCGTGCCCACCGTGCCACGGGCACCCGGCGTGGCGATTTTCAATTCACCGACGGTGCGACGCTTGAGCGTGATCTGGCGGGGCGCGCTGTCACCGGTTTCGGCGGCGACTTCGTTCTTGCCGTGCGTGCGACGCAGGAACCCGAGCAGCTTCACCTTTTCGGTGCTGCTGATGGTCTGTTCCTGATCGGAAAATTCCATGCCGGCTTCGCCGAGCTGCTTGAGCAGCCGGTCGACGGGCATGCCCAGTGTATGGGCGAGTTGTTTGATCGTGTCCGACATCGTGTTGTTGCTCCGCCGTTTCCGCGCTTGGGCTCTTGCGGGCCCTGAAGACCTTTCTCGGTCCTTGTCGACTGTGCCGCGATAAGTTGCACCGCCACCGCCATCCATGGTGAAAGGCTTCCGAAGAAACCTTTCTCAGCGCGCCCATCCAGGGCGCAGCCTCGTCCGCGGGTTAGCCGCCTTTCTCCAACCGTTCGATCATCGGCGCTCGTGCAGCCATGATCAGAGCAGCGGCCCGCGCTTCGTCCATGCCTTCGATATCGATCAGGTCGTCCACCGCCTGATCGGCCAGGTCGTCCAGCGTGCTGATTTCGCGGGCGGCCAGCGCATAGGCGGTGGCTTCGTCCATGCCCTCGAGCGTAAGCAGTTCGTCGGAAGGCTGATGGTCGCCCACGCCCTCCTCCGCTGCCAGTGCCTCGGTGAGCAGCGCATCGCGGGCGCGGGCACGGAGTTCCTCGACGATATCCTCGTCGAAACCCTCGACCGCCAGCAGCTCGGCGCTGGGAACGTAGGCGATTTCCTCGATGCTGGAAAAGCCTTCCTGCACCAGGATAATGGCGATTTCCTGGTCGACTTCAAGCTTGTCCATGAACAGCTGGCGTGCGGCCTCCTGCTCGGACTCGCTCTTGGCGGTGACCTGATCCTGGGTCATCACATTGAGCTGCCAGCCGGTCAGCTTGCTGGCCAGACGTACGTTCTGGCCGCCGCGACCGATCGCCTGGGACAGCTTGTCCTCGGCTACCGCGATGTCCATCGAGTGCTTTTCTTCATCCATGATGATCGACTGCACTTCGGCCGGCGCCATCGCATTGATGACGAACTGCGCCTGGTTCTCGTGCCACAGGATAATGTCGACGCGCTCGCCGTTGAGATCGTTCGACACCGCCTGCACGCGCGAACCGCGCATGCCGATGCAGGCGCCGATCGGATCGGTGCGGCTGTCGTGTGCCAGCACGGCGATCTTGGCGCGGTCGCCCGGATCGCGGGCGCAGCCCTTGATCTCGACCAAGCCCTGGCCCACTTCCGGCACTTCGAGCTTGAACAGCTCGATCATGAACTCCGGTGCGGCGCGCGATACGAACAGCTGCGGGCCGCGCACTTCGGACTTCACTTCATACAAATAGCCGCGCACGCGATCGCCGACGCGGGCCGATTCGCGCGGAATCGTCTTGTCGCGCGGAATGAATGCCTCGGCATTGCTGCCCAGGTCCAGATAGATGTTGCCGCGCTCGACGCGCTTGACGATGCCGGTGACCAGCTCGCCAACGCGATCGGCGAAGGCGTCGACCACCTGCTGGCGCTCGGCTTCACGCACGCGCTGCACGATCACCTGCTTGGCGGCCTGCGCGGCGATGCGGCCGAACTCGGCGTTCTCGACCTGCTGCTCGATGAATTCACCGACCTGAGCATCGGGACGCTCGTCGATCGCGTCCATCAGGCGCAGCTGGTAGGACGGCGACTCCATCTCGCCGTCGTCGGCAATCACTTCCCAGCGGCGGAAGGTTTCGTATTCGCCGGTATCGCTGTCGATGGACACGCGAATGTCCGGCTCTTCGTCCGGATAGCGCTTCTTCGCCGCCGAAGCCAGCGCGGCTTCCATGGCTTCGAAAATGACTTCACGCGGCACGCCCTTTTCATTGGCGACGGCATCAACGACCAGCAAAAGCTCTTTGCTCATTGCAGCAACTCCATAGGCGCCCGCAGGCTTCCCAAACGTCGAGTTTTGCGTTCGTCCCTGAACGCCAGGATCACGAAGCGGCCATCCATGGCCGCACTATTCAATTCTTCAATCACTTGCTGGCCGGCTTGCCGCCGCGTTTGGGCTGAGGCGCATAACCCAGCGCCACCCAATCCGGCACCACGCGGGCGGTGTCCACCAGCGAATGCTCGAACGCGAACGTCTTGCCTTCGGCTTCCAGCGTAATGTGCTCGCCTTCCACGGAAACCAGCTTGCCGCGCAGGCGACGACGGCCGTCCAGTGGTGCGTTCAACAGCAGCTTGATTTCCTGACCGACGACTTTCGCAAACTGCGCTGCGTTGAACAGAGGGCGATCCAGGCCGGGCGAGGAAACTTCCAGCACATAGTTGCCTGGAATCGGGTCCTCGACATCCAGCAGCGCGGATAGCTCGCGGCTCGCCGTCTCGCAATCCTCAATGCCGACCTCGCGACGTTCACCGTCTGCGCCAGCCTCAGCCGTTTCGCTCTTGTCCAGCAAGTCCAGATAAACCCGAAGGGTACTCTGCCCATGCGACGGGGTGAACTCCACACCGATGCACTCCAGCCGCAGATCGGCCAGAACGTCGTTGAATCGTACCGCCAATGCCTTTGTATCCATGGGTTTGTCTCCCAGACCACCGTCAATCACATCACCAAACTGGGAACCGCAGAAACAAAAAAAGGGCTCCGACGGCCCATTTCCTTACTACGCCGATGTATCTGCTCTACCGCACTCTACCGCGCCCAAAACATCTCGTTCCGGCACTGCGCAACCCTGCGCCCAACAAAAAAGCCTCACAAGGAGGCTTTCTTTGAATCAAGAAAGATCTGGTAGCGGGGGCAGGATTCGAACCTGCGACCTTCGGGTTATGAGCCCGACGAGCTGCCAGACTGCTCCACCCCGCATCAGAGTCCGAGAAGTTTAATCGTATGGCCGGTTTCTTGCAAGCGAATGGCCACCGAAAAAGTCATAAACATGCAATTAAACGGTCCCGACGACGAAGCGGTGGACGATCACAGACCGAACGCGCTGCGGCACCAGCCAAGCAGGGGTCCCCAGAACAAGCCCAAAGCGAGCAATGCCAATGCGTTGAGCGACAACACGATTCGTAGCGACCCATCCGGCTTTGCGGCCAGCACGCTGCCTTCGGCCGGTTTGTCGAAATAGACCACCTTGACCACGTGCAGGTAGTAGTAGAGGCCGATGATCGCAAACACCACACCCACCAGCGACAGCCACAGCATGTTGGCGTGAATCGCCGACTCCAGCACCAGCACCTTGGCCCAGAAGCCGACCAGCGGGGGTACACCGGCCAGCGAGAACATCGCCAGCATCATCAGAAAGGCCAGCCAGGGCGACTTCTGATTCAATCCTTTCAGATCGGAAATCTCCTCGCACTCGAAGCCCGACCGTGCCAGCGCCAGAATCACGCCGAATGCCGCCACGCTCATCAGCGCATAGCAGATGGCATAGAACATCGCCGCCGCATAGCCTTCCGGGCTGGCGGCAGACAAGCCGAGCAGCAGATAGCCCATGTGCGAGATGGTCGAATAGGCCAGCAGACGCTTCAGATTGGTCTGCACGATCGCGACCAGGTTACCTATCGCCAGCGACAGCACCGCCAGTACCGCCAGCATCAGCTGCCACTGGTGCGCCAGATCGCCCATGCCGGCATCGAGCAGGCGATACGCCATGCCGAACGCCGCCAGCTTGGAACCCGACGCGATAAACGCGGTGACCGGCGTCGGCGCACCCTGATATACGTCCGGAATCCACATGTGGAACGGCGCGGCGCCCAGCTTGAAGCCGATACCGACGATCATGAAGATCAGCCCGAACAGCAGCAGTTTCGGCGCCGTGGTGTACGACGTGACGTGGTGCAGCTGCGCCAGATCCAGCGTCGGCGTGCCGCCCATGCCCGAGGCGCCGTAAACCATCGACATGCCATACAGCAGCATGCCCGAGGCCAGCGCACCCAGCACGAAATACTTGATCGCCGCTTCCGACGGCAGCCGGGCGTCGCGATTCAATGCCACCAGCGCATACGAGGACAGCGACAGCAGCTCCAGACCCAGATACACCGTGACCAGACTGCCGGCAGACACCAGCAGCATGATGCCGATCACCGCGAAGATCATCAGCGTGTAGAACTCGCCATTGACCAGCTTGCGATCGATCAGATACGGCCTGGCGTACACGAAAACGATGGCCGTGGTGAGCAAGGCGAAGACCTTGAGGATCTCGGCCACGCGATCACGCACGAACATGCCGCCGAAGGCGGTGACCGTCTGCGCCGGCTGGCCGGCGATGACCAGATAAATCCCAACGAGCAGCACCGCAATGGAAATCCAGTGCAGCATCGGCCGCTCGGTGGATTTCATGAACGCGTCCAGCAGCAACAGCAAGCACGCGGCCACTACCAGATAGAACTCCGGCAGCATGATCAGGATGTCATTCAAATTCGGCATGTCTTGTCCCGATCAAATCTTGTGAATGGCAAGCTGCTGCACCAGATGCGACACCGAGGTGTCCATCAGGTGGACCAACGGCTGCGGCCAGATACCCAGCGCCAGTACCGCGGCGGCGAAGGCGATCAGCACGAACGTCTCGCGACCATTGATCTCCTTCATCTCGGCCACGTGCGGATTGGTGATGTCGCCCCAGAGCACGCGCTTCACCATCCACAGCGTGTAGGCCGCGCCGATGATCAGCGTGAAGGCGGCGAATAGCGCAATCCACGGATTGGCGCTGAAGCTGGCCAGAATCACCATGAACTCGCCGACGAACCCGCTGGTGCCCGGCAGGCCGCAGTTGGCCATGGCAAACAGCACGTAGAAAAAGCCGAACCACGGCATCACGTTGATGACGCCGCCGTAATCCTTGATCTGGCGCGTGTGCATGCGGTCGTACATCACGCCAATGCAGCTGAACATCGCGCCCGAGACGAAGCCGTGCGAAATCATCTGGATCATGGCGCCCTGCATGCCGAGCTTGGCCATGTCCACGCTGGCCGGATCGCGCATCAGGAGAAAGGCGATGAAAATGCCCAGCGTCACGAAGCCCATATGGGCGATCGACGAATACGCCACCAGCTTCTTCATGTCCTCCTGCACCAGCGCGACATAGCCGATGTAGACGATCGCAACCAGGCTCAGCACGATCACCAGCCAGGCGTAATGCGCGCCGGCATCGGGCGTAATCGGCAGAATGAAGCGCAGGAAACCGTAGGTACCCACCTTCAGCATCACCGCCGCCAGCACCACCGAGCCGCCGGTCGGCGCCTCGACGTGCGCGTCGGGCAGCCAGGTGTGCACCGGCACCATCGGCACCTTGATCGCAAAGGCGATGAGGAAGGCGAAGAAGATCCAGGTCTGCTCCTTCATCGTCAGCGGCAGTGCCGCCAGCGTGGCGAGGTCGAACGTGCCGGCCTTCTGATACAGGTACAGCAGCGCGATCAGCATGAAGACCGAGCCGAAGAACGTATAGATGAAGAACTTCAGCGTGGCATACACGCGCCGCGGCCCGCCCCAGATGCCGATGAGGATGAACATCGGGATCAGGATCGCCTCGAACAGCGCATAGAACAGCAGCGCGTCGGTCGCGCAGAACACGCCGATCAGCAGACCCTCCAGCACCAGCATTGCGGCCATATACTGGTGCGGCTTGTCCTGAATGACTTCCCATGCGCCGACGATGACCAGGATGCTGACAAAGGTAGTCATCAGAATCAACGCGACGGAGATACCGTCTGCCGCCAGCCCGTAATGCACGCCCCACGACGGGATCCACAGGTAGTTCTCGACCAGCTGCATACCGCCGGCATCGGGTTGGTACTGCACTAGCAGGAACAGGCTGACCACGAAGGTGAGCACCGCCACGATCAGCGACAGCCAGCGTGCGAGATTGGGCCGCTTCGAGCCGGCCAGCAGCACCGGAATCGCGCCGGCAACAGGTAGCCAGATCAGCAGGCTAAGCAAGTGAGTGAACATGTGTGCATGCTTCCCTTATTGCCCGGCCACGCCGGAACCGATCAACCAATATCCGCCCAACAAAACGATCAGGCCGAGAATCATGGCGAATGCGTAGTGATACAGATAACCCGACTGCAGACGGCGCACCGTGGCCGCGATGCGGTGAACCACGCTCACCGAGCCGTTGACCATCACGCCGTCGATCAGGCCGGCGTCGGCAACCTTGCAGAAGCCCTGCCCCAGCTTGACGCCGCCGCGAGCGAAAACCGCAAAGTAGACATTGTCGACCCAGTACTTGTTGTCCAGCACGGTCCACAGCGGCTTCAGCGCACTCTTGATCTTGCCGGCCATCGCCGGGTTGAACAGGTAGATGTAAGTCTGGATAAGGAAAGCCAGCACCACCAGGCCGAACGGACCGATCGGGTTGAATCCGTGCAGTGCCATGTCTAAAGCGCCATGGAACTCCTTGCCGACTTCCCCCAACACGTTGTTGGCCTCGTCGATGTGGATCGCGCTGCCAAACCAGTTGCCGAACAGCATCGGCCCCACGGTGAAGAAACCGACCAACAATGAGGGAATCGCCAGCAGCACCAGCGGCACCGTCACCACCCAGGGCGATTCGTGCGGCGCATGTTCCAGCACGCCCGACTCATGGTGATCGTGATGATCGTCCAGGTGCGCATGCCCGTGGTGCTCGACCACGGTAAAGCGCTCCTTGCCGTGGAAAGTCAGATACATCTGGCGGAAAGTGTACAGGCCCGTGACCATGGCACCGGCCATCACGCAGAAGTAAGCGTAGCCCGCGCCCCAGCGATGCGATTCGCCGACCGCCTCGATGATCGCGTCCTTCGAGTAAAAACCCGAGAAGAACGGCACGCCGCACAGCGCCAGCGAACCGATCCACATGGTGATCCAGGTGATCGGCATGTACTTGCGCAGGCCGCCCATGTAGCGCATGTCCTGCTCGTGATGCATCGCGATGATCACCGAGCCGGCACCGAGGAACAGCAGCGCCTTGAAGAACGCGTGCGTCATCAGGTGATACACCGCGCCGGTGTAGGCCGACACGCCCAGCGCCACGGTCATGTATCCCAGCTGCGAGAGCGTGGAATACGCGATCACGCGCTTGATGTCGTTCTGCACGATGCCGATCATGCCGGTGAACAATGCCGTGGTCGCACCGATCACCATGATGAAGCTCAGCGCGGTCTGCGACAGCTCGAACAGCGGCGACATGCGCGCCACCATAAAGATACCCGCCGTCACCATCGTCGCCGCGTGGATCAGTGCGGAAATCGGCGTCGGGCCTTCCATCGAGTCGGGCAGCCACACGTGCAGCGGCACCTGGGCCGACTTGCCCATCGCGCCGATGAACAGGCAGATGCACACAACAGTGGCAGCATCCCAGTGCGTGTTCGCGGTGATCTGCAGCGTCTTGCCGACCAGGCTGGGCGCGGCGGCAAAGGCCGTGGTGTAGTCCATCGTGCCGAGGAAATACAGCACGCCGGCGATGCCGAGCAGAAAGCCGAAGTCGCCTACGCGGTTGACCAGGAACGCCTTGAGATTGGCGAAGATCGCGGTCGGCTTCTTGTACCAGAAGCCGATCAGCAAGTACGACACCAGGCCCACTGCTTCCCAGCCGAAGAACAGCTGCATGAAGTTGTTGCTCATCACCAGCATGAACATCGAAAAGGTGAACAGCGAAATATAGGCGAAGAAGCGCTTGTAGCCCGGGTCGTCGCTCATATAGCCAATGGTGTACAGATGCACCAGCAGTGAGACGAAGCTCACCACTACCAGCATCATCGCGGTCAGGCGATCGACCATGAAGCCGACGCTGGCGCTGAAACGGCCGATCTGGAACCAGGTATAGAGATTCTGGTTGTAGACCGGCGCACCGCCGAGGGTGAGCTGATACAGCACGTAGAACGCCAGCGCGCACGAAATGGCGACGCCGAGGATGGTGACGGTATGCGAACCGGCCCGGCCGATGAACTTGCCGAGAAAGCCGGCCAGCAGACACCCGAGCAGGGGCGCCAGCGCAATCGTCAGCAAAATGGAAGTGGAAAGACCCATGTGTTCAGCCCTTCATGCTGTCGATATCGGAAATATTGATCGTGCTGCGATTGCGGAACAGCAGCACCAATATCGCCAGACCGATGGCCGCTTCTGCTGCCGCCACGGTAAGAATGAAGAAGACGAACACCTGACCCGACACATCGCCGAGAAAACGCGAGAACGCCACGAAGTTGGTATTCACTGCCAGCAGCATCAGCTCGATCGACATCAGCAGCACGATGACGTTCTTGCGGTTGATGAACAGGCCGGCGACAGCGATGCAGAACAGAATGGCGCCAAGCACGATGTAGTGCGATAGCGTGATCATGAGCTTGGCTCCTGGGGCGGCACGGGTGTTGGCTGGGCGGGACGCACGGCGTCCATTTTCACGATGCGGACGCGGTCGCGCGGATTGACGCGAACCTGCTCGCTGGCCGACTCGTGCCGGGTGGCATCGACGCGCTGACGCAGCGTCAGTGCCACGGCGGCCACCACGCCCACGGTAAGAATCAACGCCGCCACTTCGAACGGCAGCAGGTATTTGGTGTACAGCGCCTGGCCCAGCCAAGCCGTGTTGGACACGCCGGCCACTACCGCCGGATCGGCGCCCATCACCTGTGCGTGCATGGCCTTGACGCCGATCAGACCGAGCATCTCGACCAGCATCGCCGCAGCCACGATCAGGCCCACCGGCAGGAACTTGACGAAGCCCTCGCGCATTTTCTCCTGATCGATGTCCAGCATCATCACCACGAACAGGAACAGCACCATCACCGCGCCGACATAGACGACGATGAGCGCCAGCGCGAGAAATTCGGCGTCGGCCAGCATCCACAGGCAGGCCGCGCTGAAAAACGTCAGTACCAGCGACAATACGGCGTGCACGGTGTTCTTCAGCGTGATCACTGCCAGCGCGGCCACTACGGCGATGAAACCGAACAGGTAAAAACAGATGAGTTGCAGCAGTTGGGGATTCATGGGTCGACGGCCTCAGCGATATGCCGCGTCTTGGGTACGATCGGCGGCAATCTGCTTCTCGAAGCGATCGCCGATGGCGAGCAGCTGCAGCTTGTTCACCACGTTCTCGCCGCGATGTTCGAAATGGTATTCGTGGATGCTGGTTTCGACGATCGAGTCCACCGGACAGCTCTCCTCGCAAAAGCCGCAAAAGATGCACTTGAACAGATCGATGTCGTAGCGCGTGGTGCGGCGCTGGCCGTCACTGGCGCGCGGCGCCGAGTCGATGGTGATCGCCAAGGCCGGACACACCGCCTCGCAAAGCTTGCAGGCGATGCAGCGCTCTTCGCCGTTGGCGTAACGGCGCAACGCGTGCAGGCCGCGGAAGCGGTTCGACTTCGGAATGTGCTCCATCGGATAGCGCACGGTGTATTTCGGCTTGAACATGTAACGGATGGTCAAACCCATGCCGCGAAACAGTTCGATCAACAGCAGACTTTTGAAATAGTGGGTAATGCGGGACATGGCTTTCTTCAGACCCCCGTGCCGATGGTGACCCAGCCGAAATATTTCAGGCAGCCGGCCACAAGAACCCACACGATGGCGATGGGAATGAATACCTTCCAGCCCAGCCGCATGATCTGGTCATAGCGGTAGCGCGGGAAGCTGGCGCGGAACCAGAGGAACAGGAACGAAAACAGGAAAGCCTTGATCAGCAACCACGGGAAACCGGCGTGCCCGATAAAGCCCCATGATGAAGGAAACGGCGACAGCCATCCGCCCATGAACAGGACCGCGGAGAGAAAGCTCACCAGGATCATGTTGGCGTATTCGGCGAGGAAGAAAATCGCGAACGCCGAGCCGGAATATTCCACATGGAAACCCGCGACGATTTCCGACTCGCCCTCGGCCACGTCGAACGGTGCGCGGTTGGTTTCGGCCACGCCGGAGATGAAATAGATCACGAACACCGGCAGCAGCGGCAGCCAGAACCAGTCGAGCAGACCCTTGTGGCCGGCCTGCGCGTTGACGATATCGGTGAGGTTGAGGCTGCCGGCCAGCACCAGCACGCAGACCAGGCACAGGCCCATCGCCAGCTCGTACGAAATCACCTGAGCCGCCGAGCGCATCGCGCCGAGCAGCGCATAGCGCGAGTTGGACGCCCAGCCGGCGAGAATGATGCCGTACACGCCGAGCGAGGTCATCGCCAGCAGGTACAGCACGCCGGCGTTCGCGTTCGACAGTACCATCTTGCCGCTGAAGGGAATCACCGCCCAGGCCGCGAGCGCCGGCACCAGGGTCAGCATCGGCGCCAGGTAGTAAAGAAAGCGATTGGCCGTGGTCGGCAAAATCACTTCCTTGATCAGCAGCTTGACCACATCGGCGAAGGCCTGCAGCAGGCCGAGCGGACCGATCTTGTTCGGCCCCATGCGCACGTGCATCCAGCCGATGACCTTGCGCTCCCAGTACACGAACATCGCCACGGCGAGGATCAGCGGGATCGTGATGCACAGGATGTAGACGATCGGCCACACGAGATGATTGATGAGTTGATCAACCATGATGCTTATGCCTTGCTCAAAGTAATGGCGGCGCCGTAAGGCGGCAGTGCGGCAGTGATGTCGTGCCCGGCTTCGATCCAGACAGTGCCATCGGGAACGGCCTGATCGATCGTCAACGCCAGGGTCGCGTCGGCCACGCGAACCTGCTCGCCGCCGGTCAGACCCAGACGCTTCACCTCATCCGCATTCACGCGTACCGCAGGCGCGCGATTGAGAGGATGCGCCTGCAGCGCGGTCGCACGGCGCAGCACGGCGTCGGTGCGATAGATCGGCAGTGTGGCCAGACGAACCAGACCGGAGACATCCTGACGCTTGGCCAACGCATGGGTGACTGTTGTCGGCCGCTCGCCGATGCCGTCGCGCAGACCGGCAAGATCGTCGAATTCGAAGCCGGCCAGCTGCAGCGAACCGCCCAGCGCACGCAGCACCTTCCAGCCCGCACGGGTCTGTCCGGGGGCTTTGGCACCGGCAGCGACGCTCTGCGCCAGTCCGTCGACGTTGACCAGGGTCGCGTCGATTTCTGGCAGTAGCGCGATCGGCAGAATCACGTCCGCGACTTCACGCAAGGCGTTGCTGGCGTAGGCACTGAAAGCAACGACCTGCTCGGCCGCGCGCAGCGCTTTCAGCGCCGCAGCGCCGTCGGCAAAATCGTGCGGCGGCTCGACGCCGTACAGCACGTAGCTCTTGCGCGCTTGCGCCAGCATGGCCTGCGCATCGAGGCCGCCGTTGCCCGGCTGCACGCCGAGCTTGGCCAGACCGACCGCGTTGGCGCCGACCGGCAATTCGTTGTAACCGGCACCGGTCGCTTCGGCGATGAAGCGAGCAATCGCACGCAGCCACGAAGCCTGCGGATGCGTCACCGCGGCTTCGCCGAGGATGATGACAGCGCTGCCGGATTTCAGCGCGCCGATGACTTCGCTGTCGCCATCGTCGCCCTGCGCGCCGTCGATCGCGTCGGCCAGCGCCGATGGCGCCGAAGCGCCGGCACTAACGGCCGCTTTGGCCACTGCCAGCAGGGCATCGACCATGGCATGCGGCGCCACGATGGCCTGACCCGCCAGCGGGTAATTGAAGGCGAACTGCGCCGGGTTGACCAGATAGACCTTGGCGCCCTTCTTGGTCGCCTGGTGCAGCCGGTGATTGACCAGCGGCATCTCGTGACGCAGATCGGAACCGACGATGAGCGCCGCCTTGACCTTGTCGATCTCGGCCACCGGCAAACCGAACGTCGTGGCGACCGCGTTGTCGGCAAAGTCGAGCTGCCGCAGGCGGTGATCGACGTGCGCGCTGCCCAGACCGCGAGCCAGACGCATCAGCAGATCGCCCTCCTCGTTCGAGGTCGCGGGATGGACCAGAACACCCAGTTCGCTGCCCGACTCTTTCTTCAAGGCTTCGCCAGCAGCCTTCAGCGCGTCTTCCCAGGTGGTGACCTGCCACTGGCCATTGCGCTTCACTTCCGGTGCGCTGATGCGATCGGCCGCATACAGACCCTGATAGCTGTAGCGATCGCGGTCGGACAGCCAGCACTCGTTGACCGCTTCGTTGTCACGCGGCACCGTGCGCAGCACGTCGCCGCGGCGCGTATGCAGCCACAGGTTGGAGCCCAGCGCGTCGTGATAGGCGATCGACGGCTTGGCGATCAGCTCCCAGGCGCGCGCCTGGAATTGATACGGCTTGTTGGTCAATGCGCCGACCGGACACACGTCGATGATGTTGCCGGAAAGCTCGGTCTCCAGCGTCTTGCCGATATAGGTACCGATCTGTAGATTTTCGCCGCGGCTCATGCCGCCGAGCTCGTAGGTACCGGCAATTTCGCTGGTGAAGCGCACGCAGCGCGTGCACTGGATGCAGCGGGTCATTTCGGTGGCGACCAGCGGACCGAGGTTCTCGTCGGTGATCGTGCGCTTGCGCTCGGTGTAGCGCGACACGCTGCGGCCGTAGCCCAGCGCCACGTCCTGCAGCTCGCACTCGCCGCCCTGATCGCAGATCGGGCAGTCCAGCGGATGGTTGATCAGCAGAAACTCCATCACGTCTTTCTGGAATTTCAGCGCCTTGTCCGAACGCGTAGTGACCTTCATGCCCTCGGCCACCGGCGTGGCGCAGGCCGGCTGCGGCTTGGGCATCATCTTGCCGCCCATCTCCACGTCGACCAGGCACATGCGGCAATTGGCGGCGATCGGCAGCTTGCGGTGATAGCAGAAGCGCGGGATGGCCACGCCGATGGCGTCGGCCGCTTCGATGATCATCGCGCCCTTGCGGATCTGGGTCGGCTTGCCGTCGACCTCGATATTCAGCAGGTCGGGCGCGGCATGGCTAACGGGCTGCGCGCTCATGCGGCCACCCCGCGGCTGGCTTCGGCCATCTGGTCTTCAGTCATCGAACGACCGTGCTCCACGTAATATTCGAATTCATGCCAAAAGCGGTTGAGGAAACCCTGCACTGGCCACGCGGCCGCCTCACCAAAGGCGCAGATGGTGTGGCCTTCGATCTGACCGGCGACCGCCTTCAGGCGATGCAGATCGTCCGGCACGCCCTTGCCCTCGACGATGCGCGACAGCACGCGGTACATCCAGCCGGTTCCCTCGCGGCATGGGGTGCACTGCCCGCAGGATTCGGCGAAGTAGAAGCGCGAAATGCGATGGCAGACCTTCACCGTGCAGGCGGTGTCGTCCATCACGATGACGGCGCCCGAACCCAGACCCGATCCGGCCTTTTGCAGGCAGTCGAAGTCCATCGTCATGTCCATCATGATCTCGGCCGGCAGCACCTTCATCGAGGCGCCGCCGGGGATCACGGCCTTCAGCGTGCGGCCCGGCCGCAAACCGCCGGCCATGTCGAGCAGGTCCTTGAACGGGGTGCCCAGGGCGATTTCGAAGTTGCCCGGCTTGGCCACGTGGCCTGACACCGAGAACACCTTCGGACCGCCGTTGTTCGGCTTGCCGATATTGAGGAACCAGTCCGCGCCGTTGCGCATGATCGCCGGGATCGAGGCGTAGGTTTCGGTGTTGTTGATCGTCGTCGGCTTGCCGTACAGCCCAAAGTTGGCCGGAAACGGCGGCTTGAAGCGCGGCTGCCCTTTCTTGCCTTCGAGCGACTCCATCAGCGCGGTTTCTTCACCGCAGATGTAGGCGCCGGCGCCGAGCGCGGCATAAATGTCCACGTCCACACCGCTGCCCAGAATGTCCTTGCCCAGCAGGCCGGCGGCATAGGCTTCTTTCAACGCCTCTTCGAAATGCTCGAACGGCTCGTGATGAAACTCGCCGCGCAGATAGTTGTACGCCACCGTGGCACCGGTGCAGTAGCAGCCGATGGCCAGACCTTCGATGACTGCGTGCGGGTTGTAGCGCAGGATATCGCGATCGTGCGAGGTGCCCGGCTCCGACTCGTCGGAGTTGCACAGCATGTATTTCTGCATCGTGCCTTTCGGCATGAACGACCATTTCAGCCCGGTCGGAAAGCCGGCGCCGCCGCGACCGCGCAGCGCGCTTTTCTTGACCTCTTCGATCAACGTCGCCGGATCGGGCTTTTCGGCGAGAATTTTCCGCCACGCCTTGTAGCCGTCCATTTGCTCGTAGCTGTCCATCGCCCACGGCTTGTCGAAATGCAGCGTGGTCAGGACGACCTGATGATCTTTCGGTGCGGGTCCGACTGCCATGATCTACTCCAACCCGTCCAGAATTTTGTCGAGCTGCTGGATATCCAGATGCTCGTGGTAATGGCCGTTGACGGTCATCGCCGGTGCGCGCACGCAGGCCGCGATGCACTCTTCTTCTTTCTTCAGATACACGCGGCCGTCGGCCGTGCTTTCGCCCAGCTTTACGCCGAGCTTCTTTTCGCAGTGACGCACAAGGTCGTCCGCGCCGTTGAGCCAGCATGAGATGTTGGTGCAGATCGCCACATTGTTGCGGCCGACCGGTTTGGTTTCCAGCATCGAGTAGAAGCTGGCCACCTCGTACGCCCAGACCGTGGGCAGATCGAGGTACTTCGCCACGGCGGCGATCAGGTCGTCGCTGAGAAAGCCCTGGTTCTGCTCCTGCGCCGCGAACAGCGACTGGATCAGCGCCGAGCGCTTGCGGTCGGGCGGAAACTTGGCGACCCAGGCGTCGATGTGATGACGCGTGTGCTCGCTGAGCACGACCAGCGGGTCGACGTTCTTGACCTGGTCAAAATGTCCGGTGACTTTCATAGATGCTTTCCTTCGGACTCAGCGGTCGACTTCGCCGAACACGAGATCGTAGGTGCCAATCATGGCCACCACGTCGGCGAGCATGTGGCCGCGCACGATGGTGTCCATGGACGAGAGATGGGCAAAGCCCGGTGCGCGCAGATGCACGCGGAACGGCTTGTTGGCGCCATCGGAAACCAGGTAGCAGCCGAACTCGCCCTTGGGCGCTTCGACCGCACAGTAGGTTTCGCCGGCCGGCACGCAGTAGCCTTCGGTGAAAAGTTTGAAGTGATGGATCATGGCTTCCATGTCCTCCTTCATTTCAAAGCGCGTGGGCGGCGCGACCTTGAAGTTTTTCACCATCACCGGACCGGGATTCGCCTTCAGCCACTTCACACACTGCTGGATGATGCGGTTGGACTGGCGCATCTCTTCCACGCGCACCAGATAGCGGTCGTAGCAGTCGCCGTTGACGCCCACCGGAATGTCGAAATCGACATCGGCATACTTCGCGTAGGGCTGCTTTTTACGCAGGTCCCATTCCACGCCCGATCCACGCAGCATCGCGCCGGTCATGCCCCACTGCTGGGCCAGTTCCGGACTGATCACGCCGATGCCGACAGTGCGCTGTTTCCAGATGCGGTTGCCGGTGAGCAGTTCTTCGTATTCGTCAACCTTGCTTGGGAAATCGTTGGTGAACGCCTCGAGGTAGTCGAGCATCGAGCCTTCGCGCCAGCTGTTGATGCGCTTGAGGTCATTGCCCTTGTGCCACGGCGACTCGCGGTACTGCGGCATCTGCGCCGGCAGGTCGCGATACACGCCGCCGGGCCGGTAATACGTCGCGTGCATGCGCGCGCCGGAAACGGCTTCGTAGCAGTCCATCAGCTCTTCGCGCTCGCGGAAGGCGTACAGAAATACCGCCATCGCACCGAGATCCAGCGCGTTCGAGCCCACCCACATTAGGTGGTTCAGGATGCGGGTGATCTCGTCGAACATGGTGCGGATGTACTGCGCACGCTCCGGCGCCTCGATACCCAGCAGGGTTTCGATGGCGCGCACGTAGGCGTGCTCGTTGCACATCATCGAGACGTAATCGAGCCGATCCATGTAGCCGATGGACTGGTTGAACGGCTTGGACTCGGCCAGCTTCTCGGTGCCACGGTGCAGCAGGCCGATATGCGGATCGGCACGGACGATGGTTTCGCCGTCCATTTCCATGATCAGACGCAGCACGCCGTGCGCCGCAGGATGCTGCGGGCCGAAGTTCATCGTGTAGTTGCGAATCTCTTGCACGATCAGTTCCTCTGCCAGTCGTCGGCGGCTTCGGCTTCGGCCTGCATCAGGTCGGCGTCGTTGCGGATGGTGCGCGGTACCAGCACGCGCGGCTCGATCGACACCGGCTCGTAGATCACGCGCTTCTGCTCGGGGTCGTAGCGCACTTCGACGTTGCCGATCAGCGGGAAATCCTTGCGGAACGGATGCCCCACAAAACCGTAGTCGGTGAGAATGCGGCGCAGGTCCGGGTGACCGTCGAAAATAATGCCGTACAAGTCGAACGCCTCGCGCTCGAACCAGTTCACGCCCGGCCAGATGAGAGTGAGCGACGGCACCACCGGCAGCGTGTCGTCGTCGCAGAAAACGCGCAGACGCAGGCGGCAGTTGTGCACGATCGATAGCAGATGCACGACCGAAGCAAAGCGGCGCGGCTTGTCCTCGTTGAGCGGTCGGCTGGCCCAGTCGAAACGGCCCATCGCCTGGCCTTCCACGCCGCGCGAAAAGCCAGTGCTTGAAACCGAGTCGGTATCCCATTCGACCTGGCTGTAGCCGAGGTAGTCAATACCGCACAGATCCACCAGTTCGCTGAACTGGAATGCCGACTCATCGCGCAAAGCGGTGGCGACCGCGATGAGATCGGCGGCGGACAGTTCGGCGGTGGTCTCGTTGCGGACCGTGCTGATAGTGAGCGTTTCGCCGAATCGCGCGGCGAGACGGTCGGCCAGCGCGTTCGAATGTGGGTCGGACATGAAGAGCCTCTTACGAACGCGCGATGGTGCTGGTGCGACGAATTTTTTTCTGCAGCTGCAGAATGCCGTGGATCAACGCTTCGGCCGTCGGCGGGCAGCCCGGCACGTAGATATCGACCGGCACGATGCGGTCGCAGCCGCGCACCACCGAGTACGAGTAGTGGTAGTAGCCGCCGCCGTTGGCGCAGCTGCCCATCGAGATCACCCACTTCGGCTCCGGCATCTGGTCGTAGACCTTGCGCAGCGCGGGAGCCATCTTGTTGACCAGGGTGCCGGCCACGATCATCACGTCGGACTGGCGCGGGCTGGGGCGAAAAATCACGCCGTAGCGATCCAGGTCCAGACGCGCCGCACCGGCGTGCATCATCTCCACTGCGCAGCAGGCCAGACCGAAGGTCATCGGCCACATGGAGCCGGTGCGCGCCCAGTTCATCAACGCGTCGACACTGGTGGTGGCGAAGCCGCGCTGGACGATCGGGTTGTCGCCGGCCGGCCGCAGAATATCGTCGACCAGATTCAGCGGCTCCGGGTTGTGCATCACCCGGCTGATGGAATTGCTCATTCCCATTCCAGTGCCCCTTTCTTCCAGACGTAAGCGAAACCGATCACCAGCAGCAGCAGGAACAACGCCATCTCGATCAGCGCCACGGCGCCGATCTTCTGAAACACCACCGCCCACGGAAACAGGAAGGCGATTTCCAGATCGAAAATGATGAAGAGAATGGCCAGCAGGTAATAGCGCACGTCGAACTGCATGCGGGCGTCTTCGAACGCCTCGAAGCCGCACTCGTACGGCGCCAGCTTTTCGGCACCCGGGCGGCTGGGGCCGGCCAGCAGGCCAATGGCGAGAAGCGCCAGGCCCAGACCGATCGCCACGGCGATGAACAACAGAACGGGCCAATATTCGGCAATCACGATGCAACTACCTCCGCGCCGTGCGGCGCATCAGTGACCGCGGGGAAACGGTCTGGCGGCTTTTGGTTCGTCGGGCCGGAGCAGCGGGGAGCTGATCGACCACACTTGCAGGCGCGAGGCCCGAAGCATGTGACGTTTCGCGAAGAACGGGTCCGCGAACTTGGTTATTGTACCAGCGCGTACGGGTACTACGACAAGCACTAATGACCGCAATGTGCGGTTTGACCGCAGATCGCGACGGCGCGGTTACATGGTATGCGTGGGACGATCCGAGCTCAGCGTGCCGGCAAGAATATTCTCGATGCGGCTGCGCGCCGCCTCGGCGTCACCCGATTCGTTGAAGTGCACACCGATGCCGGCCGTGCGGTTACCCTGCGCGCCCAGCGGACTGATCCATACCACTTTGCCGACCACCGACAGACGCTCGGTTTCCTCGGCCAGCGTGACCAGCAGAACCACCTCGTCGCCCAAGGCATAGTGTTGCGCTGTCGGCGCAAACAGTCCGCCGTTCTTGAGGAACGGCATATAGGCGTTGTAAAGCGACGGAGCATCTTTGATTTTCAGCGAGATGATGCCCTGTCGGACAGCGGCCACCACGGGTTTCATACTTGACTCCTGCCGGCCGAACGCATCGACCGATCCATGCTTCGATCATAAAGGCTGCGCTGGCATCGCACCACCGCGGCGGCGGCATCGGGTGCAACCGCGCGATGCGTTTTGCGCAGACGCATGGCGTCGATGGCGTACTCAGGCGCCGAGCTGCCGGCCGTCCAGCAGGGACTGGCGCTCGCCGGACAGCCGACTCCAAGACGGCGGCGGCAGCCAGCCGGCCACCCACGCTGGCACCGAGAAGCCCGGCATCGGGCGCGAAATGGAAAACCCCTGCAGCTGATGGCAGCCCAGCGACGCCAGCACGTCCCCCTCTTCCGGCGACTCCACGCCTTCGGCGATCACCGACTTGGCCAGCATGCGGGCCGTGGTGATCACACCGGCAGCGATGGCCATATTGCGATCGTCGCCGAGGATATCCCGCACAAAACGTTGGTCGAGCTTGATATGTTCGATATCGAGCTGCTGGATATGGCTCAGCGACGCGCTGCCGGTGCCGAAATCGTCCAGGCCCACGCGAATGCCGCGGCGACGGCACTCCTCGATCACCACGGCGGCCTGCACATGATCCATGCTCGGACCGGTTTCGGTGATTTCGATGCAGAAGCCGACGTCCATCACTTCGGGATAAGCGTCCAACGCCACGTCGATGTCGCTGAAGAACGCCGGATGCAGCAGGTGCCGCGTGCTGATGTTCACCGACACCGGAATCGACGCGCCCTGCTGCAGCCATTCCCGGCAATGCTTGAAAGCTTCGCCCAACACGAAGCGACCGATTGGCCGCGCCAGCTGCGGATCATCCAGTACATGAGTGAAGTTGGCTGGCTCGATCAGACCCAGTTCGTCGTCATGCAGACGGATGAGCGCCTCCATGCTGGCCACACCTTGCGGCCCCGCAAGACCGTCAACATAGACGATCGGCTGAAACAGTAGCCGCAATCTCGACTGCACCAGCGCCTGGGCGACGCGCTCGCGCATGGCCTGCAGACGCAGTTGCTCCTGCTCCATCTGCGGCTCGTAGAAGGCGCCGCGATCCTTGCCCTGCTGTTTAGCCGCGTACATGGCCAGATCGGCATGGCGTACCAACCCTTCGGCATCGGCGGAATCGAGCGGAAACAGCGTCCAACCGATGCTGGCCGACAGGTGCAGCTGCTCGCCACTGCAATGAAACGGCAGCCGCAGCGCCTGCAGGATGCAGCGACTGATCGCGTCGAGCTGCTCCTTGCTGTCCAGGCCGGGGATCATCAGCGCAAACTCGTCGCCACCGAACCGGGCCAGCACGTCGACCGTGCGCAGCAGGCTGCGCACCCGCACAGAAGCTTCCACCAGCACCTGATCGCCGCCGCCGTGTCCGATCGTGTCGTTGACACTCTTGAAGCGATCCAGATCCAGCACGCCTATGGCCAACAGCGAGGCATGCTGTCGCGTGCCGGCCCGCGCTTTTTCAAGCAGATCGAACAGCAGGCGCCGATTGGGCAGCCCGGTGACCACGTCGTAGAACGCCAGGCGGTGGACGCTGGCCTGCTGCGTTTTCTGCGACGTGATATCGCGCTGATTCCAGATGCGTCCGTGGCGGATGCCGTCAATATAGATAGGCGTGAAGTCGCGCAGCAAGATGCGCCCGTCGCGCATGTGGACTTCCTCATCTTTGATGGCCTCTCCTCGGCGCAGGATTTCCCGAAGCCGCAGAAATTCCGCGTCGGGATCGCGGTAGGCATGCGTGAGCCGATCGAAGATCACGCTCGATGCCCGGTTCTCTAATTCGGCCGGTGTCTGCTCGAAGCCGTACAGCTCGCAGAATGCCTTGTTGGCGAACATCACCCGCCCTTCCTCGGAGATCACCAGAATGCCCGAGTGCTGATGCGAAAGAATCGTGCGGAAATGCTGCAGGTTGAAGCGCAGCTCCCGCTCGGCCGCAAGACGGGCCGCGCGTGCGCGCTGAAATTGGATACCCAGGCCGAGTTCGATCCCCATTTCCGAGAACACCTGGATCTCGATAGCGTTGAACGCATCGGCCTCGGCGGTGCCGATGACAAACACACCGACCGCAACGTCATCGATCCGCAGCGGCAATGCCAGCAGCGCGCGCAGCGGCATCGCGGGATCGTCCGTCGGGCGCTCGTCGAGTCCGCAAGAAGAGAGGTACCTGACCTGCGGCTCTCCGGCCTGCAGCGTCAGCCGAGCTATTTCCTCGGCAAACCCTTCAACCAGCACCGTGCTACCGCTGCCTGCCTCGTTGTCGTGGCTGAAGCCATGACGTGCCCGCCACTGGATGCCGGGTTCGATCGGGTCCGGCGACAATCCGATCCATGCCAGGGCGTAATCGCCGACGTGTCGGGCAACATGGCAGGCATCGGCCAGCAGTTGCGGTTCCTCCCCGCTTCGCGAGACCACCTTGATCATTTCGCTGAGCAGCCGCAGCGCCTGCCGCTGGCGCGCTTCCTCGCGCAGCGACTGCAGCAGGCGCATTCGCTGCTGATAGGCCTCAAGCCCCAGGCCGATACTCCACGCCGCCTGCTGCAACAGCTCGATCATCGCCGTCGAGAAAAAATCGACATCGGAGGAACGTATTACCAGACCGGCCTGCACTTCGCCGAAAGTCAGCACCGGCACCGCGATCGACGAAGTGACGCCGTGGCGCCTGAAGGCCATGCGAAAACTCTCCATGCCCGACAGGTGCGCGATATCGGCCTCCAGCTGCGGCGTGCCCTCCCAGAATGAGGGCGTCGCCACGGCGAACGGCAGCCGCTCGGGATAAATATCTTCCATTCCCGCCGGAACGCGCGCCGGTGCGATGCGCCGAAACCATCCAATGGCGCGATCCACCTCGCCAACCATCACCAGACGCGCGCCGATACGCCGCTCCAGCACCTCGATCACCGCTTCGTAGAGCACGGCAGGATCGAGCGAGCGCAGCAGTAATTGACCGAGATCGGAAAGCACCGCGTACCGGCTTTCGCTGGATACGTTCCGAGGTTTCAGCCCGGGGTCAACCCGTCGTGGATTCTGATCCGAAGTACGCATGCAGGTAGCCAGCCGGTAAACGGAGTCCGTCCACCTGCCGTCCGCCCGGAGGCAAACAGGTCGGCGGCGTTCTTGTCGGTCCAGACAACGCCACCAGCAGCTTTGCACTGGTCCCTAACATCGGCGTGGTCGTTCCCCCTGCGGCGAAGCTAGCGCTGTCGCTCAACCGATGCAAGGGCCGCACCGATCTCTCAGATTTCGCACCAGCCCCAGCGATCGAAGATCCACAGCGAGGGGAGCGCGCACGCCAGTCGGGCGAAACGCGGTCCGCCCGCGGCTGCATCCGGTAACTCAAGACGATACCTGCCCTCACCGTCGCGCTGCAGCGGCGCCCGCGACCACGGCCAGGTCTGCACGGACGACCGATCGACCACGCTCAGGCGCAGCAGCGGCCGCAACCACGTCGGCGGCCGCCAGGGGAGCGCATCGCGTGATGTCGGCGACGCCGGCAAAACCTGCGTATAGCGTTCGACACGGCCGGCAAGCCGGCGCATGCGACTGCCGCTCAAAGCCATCTGGCTATGATGTGCGTTCAGCGCCTGCAGCTTGGTGGCCGACTGTTCGGGCGTTCCGATCATGTCGACAAAGCGCTCGTGTGCGCTATGTCCGTGGATGAGATAAGCCAGCTGCAGCGGCGCATCCGACAGCGATGCCAAAGCCAGCCGGGTCAGCACATAAGCGGAGCCGTGGTCTGGATGACGGTCATCCATCGACGGCATGGCGACGATGTTGGGACAAAACGCACGGATGGCCGCGGCCAGCTCCTCCACGGCACGCGAACCGGAGTGCAGCAGAACATCGGTCACGCCCATGTCCGGCCATTCCAGCGTTTGCAGCGCGGCCGATGGAACAGCCAGCTGTTGCAGCGCCTGACGCAATTCAATGTGGCGACGCTGCCCCCAGCGCTGCCGGTCGGCCGCGCCGATCCACAGTCGCCGCTCGAGCCAGCGCTGCGGCCAGGGATTGTTCTCGCCCGCGGTCAGCAGCACCAGCTTCACCTCACCGCCGGCGGCGCGGACGCGCTGGATCAGCACGCCGTTGGCGATCGTCTCGTCATCCGGATGCGGCGCGATCACCAGCAGACGAGTCTGCGCGGAAAAGGCCGGCAGCTTCAGCGTGGAAGACGATGGGCGCACGCTGACGGCCGCGGCCGTCAACGCCATTGCGCCAGCAGTTCCAGCAGCAGCAGGTCGGCGCGCAGCGGACCGCGCAGACTTTCCCGCGTGCGATTGACCGCGTTGTACCACTGGTCGAGCGTCTCGGCGTTCAACGCGCTGGCAAGCGGGCCGGGTTTATCCGTGACCTTGGACCGGATTTCATCGGCCGCGGCCTGCGCGGCGAACCACAGGCGCTGGGCCGGCTCGTTATCCAGCCAGCGCTTGACCACTTCCATCGGCTGACCGCGACCGGCCGCCAGCGCGGCCAGATCCTTGCGCACTTCGAGCCGGCGATCGAGCGCGCCTTCCTGCGCCCATGCGCTGGCAAGGCCTGGATTGCCACCCGCAGCCGCCAGCGCGCCGGCCGCGTCACGCACGCCCTGTGCCTGCAGCCACGCCAGCGCCTCGGCAGCGTCGGGCAGATGAAACTCGATGCGCTGGCAGCGGCTGCGGATGGTCTGCGGCAAACGCCATGGCGCATCCGCCATCAGGATCAGCATGGTCTGCGGCGAGGGCTCTTCCAGCGTTTTCAGCAGCGCATTGCCGGCGGCCGGGTTCATCGCGTCAGCTGGATCGATCAGCGCCACCTGCCAGCCGCCGAACTGGCTGCTCATGGCCAGCCGGGCGGACAGATCGCGGATCTGGTCGACCACGATTTCGCTGCGCTGCACGCCGTCTTTGCGCAGACCGAAGCTCAGCTCGATCAGATCCGGATGACTGCCCGCCGCCAGCAGCAGGCAGCGACGGCAGTGCCCGCAGGCGTCGCCATCGACCGGCTGCTCGCACAACAGCCCGTTGACGAAACGCTGCACGAACTCGCGCTTGCCCAGACCTGCAGCGCCGCAGACCAGCAGCGCATGCGGCAGCGCATCGCGCTGACGGCGCGACTGCAGGCGCGACCAGTGCTCGGCATGCCAGGGCAAGGCGCTCATGACGGCCGACCTGCAAATAATTCGGCGATGGCCTGAGTAGCCGCTCTCAGCACGTCGGCCGGCGACTGGCTGGCATCGAGCACGCGAAAGCGATCCGGCTCGGCCGCCGCGCGCTCCCGATAGGTCGAGCGAATGCGTTCGAAAAACGCATCCGCCTCGACCTCGATGCGATCCGCCTCACCGCGACCGGCGGCGCGGGCGCGGCCGGTCGCCACGGGCAGATCGAGCAGCAGCGTCAGATCGGGCTTGAGCCCGGCGCAGGCCCAGCGCTCCAGCTCGGCGATGCGCTCGACCGGCTGGCCGCGCCCACCGCCCTGATACGCGTAACTGGCATCGGCAAATCGATCGCACAGCACCCACTGCCCGGTATCGAGCGCAGGGGCAATCACCTCGCGCACCAGCTGCGCGCGTGAGGCGAACATCAGCAGCAGTTCCGCTTCGGCGGTCAGGCCACGCTGCGCGGGATCGAGCACGATGGCACGTGCAGCCTCGCCCAGTTGCGTACCGCCGGGTTCGCGCGTCTGCACCAGGGTGAAACCATGCTGCTCGATGGTCGCGCGCAGCCCGGTCAGCAAGGTGCTTTTACCCGCGCCCTCGCCGCCTTCGAGGCTGATGAATTTTCCACGCGTTGTGGCCTGCGCTATAGCACTCACTGGCAATGCTTCCGCTGGTAGCAGTCGACATTGCGATTGTGCGCTTCGAGCGTGCTGGCGAATATGTGCCCGCCGTCGCCGCGAGCGACAAAATACAGGTCGTTACCCGCGGCCGGATGCAGCGCCGCTTCCAGTGCAGGCTTGCCTGGCAGGGCGATCGGCGTCGGTGGCAAGCCGGCGCGGGTATACGTGTTGTACGGCGTATCGGTAGTCAGATCGCTCTTGTGAATATTGCCGGTGTACTGCGCGCCCATGCCGTAGATCACGCTGGGATCGGTCTGCAGCATCATGTGGCTTTCCAGCCGCCGCACGAATACGCCGGCGATGCGCGGACGCTCGTCGGCGCGGCCAGTTTCTTTCTCCACGATCGAGGCCAGAATCAGTGCATCGTACGGCGTGGCCAGCAGCAGATCCTTGTCGCGCAGCGGCCATAGCGCATCGAGCATCTTGCTCATCGCGCCGTGCGCCCGCTTGAGAATATCCAGATCGCTGTCACCTTTCACGTAGGCATAGGTCTCCGGCAGAAAGCGGCCCTCGGGGGCTTCGCCGGCAGCACCGATTTTCTGCATCACGGTGGCGTCGTCCAGCCCCACGCTGTCGTGCCTGAGCTTGTCGGCATGGACCAGCGCCTGACGCAGCTCGGCAAAGGTCCAGCCGTCGACGATAGTGAAATTGCGCTGCAGCACCTTGCCGGCGGCCATGTTGGCCAGCAGCTGGCGCGGCGTCATGCCGGCATCGATGGCATATTCACCGGCATGCAGCTTGCCCGCCACGCGCATCTGCTCGGCCAGCAGACGCCAATAAAGTCCGTTGGCATCGCTCACGCCGCGCTGCTGCAGGTCCGTCACGATATTCCGGAAACCCGTGCCGCGCGCAATATCGATGCTTTCGCCCGGCGCCGCGACATGCAGCGGCGCGCTGGTAAAGCGGTTGTAATCGTAGGCGCCGTAGGCCACCCCGCCGACGATGATCAGCAGCACGATCGTCCACAGCGACTTCGCCAACGCGCCGCCTTTTATCGTTCTGCGGCTCATCCTGCCTGCTCCATCGAAAACCCCAGTGTGTGCCAATGCTGCTGAACTTTGCGGGTGATGGTACCCGGCGCATACACACGATCGCCGAGCAAGCTTACCGGCACGATGCCCCGCACGCTGGAGGTCAGAAAGATTTCCTCGGCCATCCGCAGCGCATCCAGCGAAATATCGCCGATTTGCGCCTGCGGAAATGCCTGCAACACCTCGGCGCGCGCCACGCCGGCGACGCCGCAGCGATCCACCGACGGCGTTAGCAGCGCACCGTCGATGACGGCAAAAACGTTGGCCATGGTGGCGCAGACGACACGGTCGTCGCTGTCGCAGAGCAAGCCCTCGGCAACCGCCGGCTCGTTCCACTCGGCGCGCGCCAGCACCTGCTCCAACCGATTGAGATGCTTGATGCCGGCAAGCGCGGGTTGCGCTGCCATTCGCAGCTCGCACAGACGAACGCACACGCCATCCGCATAATTTTCCGATGGCACGACGGGCGCCGCGAAAGCTGCCACGATGCGGGTCATCGACGGCCGCGCCGGGGGTGCGTAGCCGCGCTCGCCTACGCCGCGGGTCAACGTGATGCGCACGACGGCGTGCGGCAGATCACGACGGACAGCACTCGCTTCTTCCCAGAGCTGTCCGGGGTCGGGTGCCGGCATGCGCAGACGTCGGCAGCTCTCGTCGAGCCGCCGCATATGCCGCTGCCACAGCGGCGCTTTTGCGCCGACGAAGCGGATGCTTTCGAACAGCCCGTCGCCGTAGGCCAGCCCGCGATCCATGGGAGAAATCGCGCGCTCGGACGAGCCGTTGATCAGCGTGGCCACGGCCATCAATCCGGCACTCCGAGTGCTCGCAGCAGTCCGCGGGCCTTGGCGCGAGTTTCATCGAGTTCGAGCACAGCCATCGAATCGGCCACGATGCCGGCGCCGGCGCGCAGGCTGACCTCGGCGCCCGACAGCGTCAGCGTGCGTATCAGGATGTTCAGATCGAGGTCGCCGTTGCGATCGAGATAGCCCAGTGCGCCGGTATAGGCGCCGCGCGGAGCGTCTTCCAGTTCGGCGATGATTTCCATGCAGCGCACCTTCGGGCAACCGGTGATGGTGCCGCCCGGAAACGTGGCGGCGATGACTCCGCCGGGCGTGACATCGGCGCGCAGTCGGCCTCTAACATTGGAGACGATGTGGTGAACGTGGGCATAACTCTCTACCGCCATCAGCTCGTCGACCTCGACCGTGCCGGGCACGCAAACGCGGCCCAGATCGTTACGCTCCAGATCGATCAGCATCACATGCTCGGCGCGTTCTTTCGAATGGGCGGTGAGTTCGCGAATGCGCTCCCCATCATCATCGCCCGGCAGGCGTGCGCGCGTGCCCGCGATCGGTCGGGTCTGCGCCAGACCCTGCCGCACCTCGACCAGCCGCTCCGGCGACGAGCTCACCACCGCCCACTCAGGCTGCTGCAGCAAGCCGGCAAACGGTGCGGGATTGGCCTGTCGCAGTTGACGGTAAAGCGACGCGGGCGACGGCGCTTCGGCGTACTGCGCATGCCAGGCACGCGACAGGTTTACCTGAAAAATATCGCCGGAGCGCAGATATTCGTGGATGCGTTCCACGCCGTTGAGAAACGACTCGGGCGCATCCTCACGCCATGCCTTCAACGGCGGCAATGGAGGAATCGGCGGCGCCGCAGCGAGATCGGTCTCGAGCTGATCGAGCAAGCTTTCGTCACCCGCTTCGGCGATCAGAAACGTGCAATCGCGAACGTGATCGACGATGACCGCCGCAGGACAACGAACGGCCAACGCCACGGGTAGAGACGACGGTGGACGCAGCCGCAGGCGCGGCTCGATTTCACCGGCAAGTTCATAAGCCAGCAGGAGCACCCAACCGCCATGAAACGGCAGCTGATCATCCTCGGCGTATGCAACGCGCTCCGCTCTCCATGCAGCGTCCAGCGCATCGAGAAAGGCACTGCCAACAACCTGCCCTGCTCCATCGCGCACGATGCCATCGGCAAGCAGCGTCAGCGCCTCACGCGGAAACGCAAACAAGATGTCGTAACGCGACTGCGCTGTGCCGCGCACCACGCTTTCGAGCAGGCAGGGATAGCGCGCCGGAAAGGCGGCGGCCGGCGCGAGCAGATCGCGCCGGCCGCCGAGAACTCGCCGGCTGAGCGCCGGACCGTGCTTTTCCACGCTCAGACGCGGCGAAATGCCAGCGTGCCGTTGGTGCCGCCAAAGCCGAACGAGTTGGAAATCGCCACGTCGATCTTGGCCTCGCGCGCGGTGTTCGGCACGAAATCCAGATCGCAGCCTTCGCTGGGCTCGTCGAGATTGATCGTCGGCGGCAGCACCTGATCGCGCAGCGCCAGGATCGAAAAGATCGCCTCGACGCCACCGGCCGCACCGAGCAGATGCCCGGTGGTCGACTTGGTCGAACTCATCGCCAGCTTATAGGCGTGATCGCCAAAGACCGTTTTTGCTGCCATTACTTCGCCAAGATCGCCCAGCGGCGTCGAGGTGCCGTGCGCGTTCACATACTGCACGTCGGACGCGTTGAGGCCGGCATCGTTCAACGCGGTCTGCATGCAGCGCGCCGCGCCTTCGCCGCCTTCGCTCGGCGCGGTCATGTGGAAGGCGTCGCCGCTCATGCCGAAGCCGACCAGCTCGGCATAGATGTGGGCACCGCGCGCCTTGGCGTGTTCGTATTCTTCCAGCATCAATACGCCGGCGCCGTCGGACAGCACGAAGCCGTCGCGGTCCTTGTCCCACGGACGGCTGGCCTTGGTCGGCTCGTCGTTGCGGGTAGACATGGCCTTGGCCGAGCAGAAGCCGGCCATTGCCGTGCCGGTGGTCGCAAATTCGGTACCGCCGGCAATCATCGCGTCGGCGTCGCCGTACTGGATCATTCGCGCCGCCAAGCCAATGTTATGCGAGCCCGTGGTGCAGGCGGTGACGCAGGCAATATTCGGCCCCTTCAGGCCGAACATGATCGACAACTGGCCGGAAACCATGTTGATGATCGAGCTTGGCACATAGAACGGCGACACCTTGCGCGGGCCTTTGGCGGCCAGATCGAGCGTGGTGGCTTCGATCGTGTACAGCCCGCCGATGCCGGCGCCCACAGCCACACCGATACGCGGCGCGTTGGCCTCGGTGATCTCCAGACCGGAATCCTTCAGTGCCTGCGTGCCGGCCGCCACACCGTAGTGGATGAAAGGGTCCATCTTCTTGACGTCTTTCGCCGCCATCCACTGGGCCGGGTCA
This sequence comes from Rhodanobacter sp. ANJX3, assembly GCF_014200755.1. GTDB lineage: Bacteria > Pseudomonadota > Gammaproteobacteria > Xanthomonadales > Rhodanobacteraceae > Rhodanobacter. The sequence goes on from NZ_JACHCM010000002.1 coordinate 116,686, forward strand.
AAATCGCTGACCTGACCGGCGATGCGGGTGGCGTAGGCAGAAGCATCGAAATGCGTGACCGGGACGATGCCACTGATCCCTTTGACGACGCGATCCCATGCGCTGGCAATGTCGTTGCCAACCGGGGAAATGATGCCCATGCCAGTGACTACTACTCGACGCTTGCTCATGCTGTGTTCCTTGGTAATCCGTCAATCCGCAGTGGTTGGTCAAACGGCGCATCGGCGAGCGGCGCATTCGATAGATACGTCATCGGCAGCAACGCAGACGCAGCGCGCACCATACGGGATAGGACGTTACAAAATGCAGAAATGAAAACTGCGCCGGTAGAGGCGCAGTGTTCGATGTGGCCAGATCGGTGGTCGGGCAACGTCGCTGCCAGGCTCCGATCCGACCCATGTCGGATCGATCAATCCTTGGAGTGGGCCTTGATGTAATCCACAGCCTGCTGCACGGTGGTGATCTTTTCGGCGTCTTCGTCCGGAATCTCGGTCTCGAACTCTTCCTCGAGTGCCATGACCAGTTCCACCGTATCGAGCGAATCAGCGCCCAGATCGTCTACGAACGACGCGTTCGCCGTGACTTCATCTTCCTTTACGCCCAGCTGTTCGATGACGATTTTCTTGACGCGCTCTTCGATGGTGCTCATGTTGCCCATACCTCTCAAGGAGTAGTTGTTTGTCCATGCAGGCGAGTGCCTGCACAAGCCCGGCGGCATTGTAGTGGCTTCGCCGGGAAGCCGCCACGATGTGCCGATGATACGTAGTGACGGCCGAGTCGACCGTCACGAAAGGGTAATTGTCGCCTAAAACGTGCCCGCTGGCGACCACCCGGTCCACAGGCCTCAGGAGCGTGTCGGACTTTAGCTGGCCGGGCCGCAAATAGGCCTCGACCGCTAAAGCCCGATAGGCTCCTACGGCATATACATGCCGCCGTTGACGTGAAGGGTTTCGCCGGTGATGTACGCCGCCGCGGGCGAGGCCAGAAAGCCCACCGCCTTGGCGATATCGGCCACGTCACCGAGCCGACCCAGCGCGATCTGTCCCAGCAGCGCCTGCTTCGACTCTTCCGGCAGCGCCTTGGTCATGTCGGTATCGATAAAACCGGGTGCCACCACGTTCACCGTGATGCCGCGCGAGCCGATCTCGCGCGCCAGCGACTTGGAGAACGCGATGATGCCGGCCTTGGCCGCTGCGTAATTGGACTGGCCCGGATTGCCGGTCAGCCCGATCACCGAGGCGATCGAAATGATGCGACCCTTGCGTGCCTTCATCATGCCGCGCATCACCGCCTTCGACGTGCGATAGACCGAGCTGAGATTGGTATCGAGGATCACGTTCCAGTCTTCTTCGCGCATACGCATCAGCAGCTGATCGCGGGTAATGCCGGCGTTGTTGACGAGAATCGAAATCGCGCCGAACTCCTTGCCGATACCGTCGACCAGCGCCTCGACCGCCGCGCTGTCGGTGACGTTCAGCACGCGGCCGTGCCCGCCGCTGGCGGCCAGCCTCTCGCCGATGGCCGCCGCGCCGCTTTCGCTGGTCGCCGTGCCGATGACCGTGGCGCCCATGGCAGCCAGCTCGTCGGCGATGGCGGCACCGATGCCGCGACTGGCGCCGGTGACCAGCGCGATTTCACCTTGCAGGGTATTGCTCATCGATTTGTCCTGATGTTCGCGGAGTGAAGATTGCTATCGAAAAAAGCGTGCCCGGTCAGACCCATTCGGCAACGGCGGTGTCGATATCGGTCGGCGTACCGATGGCGCGCGCTTCGAGACTCTTGTCGATACGCTTGATCAGACCGGTCAATACCTTGCCCGGACCGCACTCGGCCAGTCGCGTGGCACCGCCGCTGGCCAGCGCCTGCACGCACTGCGTCCAGCGCACCGGCAGATACAGCTGGCGCTGCAGCGCGCTGCGGATATCGTCGACGGTGGTATATTTCCTGGCTTCGGCGTTCTGCACGACCGGAGTCGACGGCAGCCGCCATGAAATCGACGCCATCCGCTCACCCAGACGATCGGCCGCATCGCGCATCAGCGCACAATGCGATGGCACCGACACGGCGAGCTTGATGGCCTTCTTTACGCCCAGTTCGGCCAGCCGCGCCAGCGCGCGATCGACCGCCTCGGCATTGCCGGCGATCACCAGCTGGCCGGGCGAATTGAAGTTGGCCGGCGCGACCACCTGACCCTGCGCGACCTCTTCGCATACGGCGGCAATCTGCGCATCGTCACCGCCGAGAATCGCCGCCATGGCGCCGACGCCGGCCGGTACCGCCGCCTGCATCAAACGTCCGCGCTCGGCGACCAGCGACGCGGCATCGTGCAAAGACAGCGCATTGGCGCATACGAGGGCGCTGTATTCGCCCAGGCTGTGGCCCGAGAACTGCGACGGCTGTGCGCCACCGAGCTTCTGCCAGACACGCCACACCGCCACGCTGGCGGCCAGCAGGGCCGGCTGAGTATTTTCGGTGCGATTGAGCTGATCTTCCGGCCCGTGCGCGGCCAGGTTCCATAGATCGAGACCGGCACCCTGCGACGCCTCCTCAAACGAGGCCTGCACTTCCGGGTGTGCAGCGGCCAGCTCGGCCAGCATGCCGACCGACTGCGAACCCTGGCCGGGAAAAACAAAAGCGAGCGAGGCGGACTTTGCGTTCATGAGTCGAGCGAATTCGTTCGGAGAAAACCGCCATGGTGCCAGCATCTGCCGCCATACGCAGCTGTATCCGGCAACGCCGGACCGAAACGCAACGATGCCGCACGGAGGCGGCATCGATGGGTGAAGCTGGAAAACAGTGGAGTCGCTATCAATAACGCAGCAGCGCGGAGGCCCAGGTAAAGCCGCCGCCGAACGCTTCCAGCAACAGGTTCTGGCCACGTTGCACCTTGCCCGAGCGCACGGCGTGATCCAGCGCCAGCGGCACCGAGCCGGACGAGGTATTGGCGTGCTGGTCGACCGTGACAATCACACGATCCATCGACATCTTCAGACGCTTGGCAGTGGCTTCGATGATGCGCAGATTGGCCTGATGGGGAATCAACCAGTCGATGTCCGACTCCTGCATGCCGGCGGCCTGCAGGGTTTCGTCGACCAGCGAGTCGAGCGTCTTCACCGCAACCTTGAATACTTCGCGGCCAGCCATACGGATGCGCACACCGTGATTCGGCTCGTCGGTAAAGCCGACCGATACGCCGACCGGGTTGTACAGCAGATTCTTGTGGCCGCCATCGGCATGCAGGCAGGTGGCGTAAATGCCCGGTTCGCTGGACGCTTCCAGCACGACGGCACCGGCGCCGTCACCGAACAGCACGCAGGTTTCGCGCTCGGTCCAGTCGACCATGCGAGTCAGCGTTTCGGCACCGATCACAAGCACCTTCTTCGATGCTCCGCTCTTGATGAACTTGTCGGCGACGCCCAGCGCATAGACGAAACCCGAGCAGGCCGCATTGACGTCGAACGCCGCGCAGCCGTTGGCGCCGAGCCGATGCTGCACCAGGCAGGCGGTCGACGGAAAAATCAGGTCGGGCGTAGTGGTGCCCAATACGATCAGATCGAGCTCGGATGCCCTGACGCCGGCGGCCTCCAGCGCGCGCTGCGCGGCGTCGAAAGCGAGGTCGCCGGTCGTCTGGCCGTCCGCCGCGATGTGACGTTGGCGAATGCCGGTACGCGTGCGTATCCACTCGTCACTCGTATCGACGATCTTTTCCAGATCGGCGTTGGTTACCACGCGCTCGGGCAAGGCGCTGCCGGTCGCGATAATGCGGGAGTAGATCTGGGTCATCGTTTATCCATCAACCAAAGCTCGGGTATCGCGCAGCATTGCAGCGTCGAAATCAACTGCGCCACGTTACTTTCCATCGGGTAGAAACGCAAAACGGCGCGTCATCGCGCCGTTTCGCCTTCATGGACACCATCGGGAACCGGGTAGGGTTCCCGACGAACCATCAATCGTCGACCGACACCGCACCCTTGGTTTCAATCACTTTCTTGCCACGGTAGTAGCCGTCCTTGGTGACGTGGTGGCGCAGATGCACCTCGCCGCTGGTCGGATCGGTGGACAGCTGCACGGTCTTCAGCGAGTCGTGCGAACGACGCATGCCGCGGGTGGACGGGGTACGGCGGCTCTTGGCAACTGCCATGGCATTTCTCCAACAGAAAACTTGAGTGGTCTGAATCAACGTGACCTGGATCGACGACCCGGGCCGGTGGCTATTTCTTGTAGTTACTTCTTCAGTTCGCGCAAGACCGCAAACGGATTCTCCGAACGCCCCTCGCCGGAAGATTCCTCTTCCGACTCGTGGCTTGTCACTTCGTCGGGCAGCCTGCTTTCCGGATTGACCGGCACCAGCGGCAACGCCAACAACAATTCGTCTTCAATGACAGCGGCCAGACTCATCCGACCATCGTCGGCAACCAGCAGCGGCTCGCAATCAGGCGGCAAACCCGCTTCGTCGCGCTCATGCTTGATCAAGCCCAGTCGCGTATTCACCACCACCGGCAACGCAAACGGTTCGAGCGAACGCTGGCAAACCACACTCAGCGATGCCTGCGCGCGAACGTCGACGTAGCTGATGCCGAGGCTGTCACGGCCAAAATCCATGCCGTATTCCACCAACCCATCAGTCGACGACAGTGCCTCGCACAGGCGCGCCAAAGTCGCGATGGGTAGCGTTCCTTCAAATGAACGCCGCGCCGAAACCATGCGCCAAGCGTCCACGGACTCTGGCAGCGTCACGGACATAATCTGTAAATGTTAGGTTTCCGGCGCGCTTAAGTCAACTGATACAGTTAGAAAACGGGCTTAATTCGCTGAATCGGCCGCACATTTTGCCCTATCCGGTCGCTATGCGGCAAACTGCAGCGCATTGCAGCCGAGCCCGAGTGTCGTGAATGCCCAATTTGACGCTCGGCGCAGCCACCATCGCCGTACTTGTTATTGCTGTGGCAGCCTGGATGGCCTTGTCTCGTCGCCGCCAGGCAAAGCGCACCGCTAGCCTTCAGCATCTGCTCGACCTGGCCGACCGGCTCGAGGTAGACCTCAAGACCTGTCGCAGCGGCCTACAGCAGGCCCATGCCGTGATGTCGCTCAACCCCGATCTGCCGGCAGCCAGCGAGCAGGACGCGCAAAACGCGATCGACGCCGGCCTGCGCGCTCTGCTGCAGCAACGGCTGTGGATACGCGACCGTTCGTCCCGAGCGAGCGAGCGCGAGCTGGACGAGGCGGCACTGTCGATGACAGCCGCCCGAAATCGCCTGCAGCCGCTGCTGCAGGCGCTGACTCAGGCCCAACGCGATCTCAACAGCGCCATGCGGGAGCACATCCGCCGCGAGCCGGAAGCGTGAGCACCGATCGGGAACGTGCGGTAAGCATCGTGCTTGGATCGACCTCGCGCTATCGCGCCGAGCTTCTGCGACGGCTGATTGTCGACTTCGAACAGCGAGCGCCGGGCACCGATGAGGCGGCGCTCGCGGGCGAAACAGCCAGCACGCGGGCCTTACGGCTAGCGGTAGCAAAGGCGCAGGCGGCGGCCGAGGGGCTGCAAGATGCGCTGGTGATCGGCTCGGATCAGGTGGCCGAACTCGACGGGCTGACGTTGGACAAGCCCGGTAGTGTCGAAAACGCCTGCCGTCAATTGGCCATGAGCTCCGGCCGCATCGTGCAGTTCCACACGGCGCTGTGCGTGCTCGATACACGCGACGGCAGCCGGCATACGCATGTCGATCTCACCCGCGTGCATTTTCGCCGACTCGATCGGGCCGAGATCGAGCGCTATGTCGAACGCGAGAAGCCGCTCGACTGCGCCGGCAGCTTCAAATGCGAAGGACTGGGCATCAGCTTGTTCGAGCGCATCGACAATCGGGATCCCAGCGCGCTGATCGGACTGCCGCTGATCGCGCTAGCGCGACTGTTGCGCGAGTGCGGAGTCGTCATCCCGTAACACGCTGGCTACGCAGCAGCATTCTGGATTATCTGCGTACCTCGCTCATTTCGTCGCACGCTCTAGGCATCCGAGCAAAATATCGCCAACAGGCGAAGGCGAAAGCTACACTGACTCAGCCCTGCGTACGCCGCTTCGACCTCCCGCCAAACCCAAGAAGACCCATGGCCGCCACTATCCAGCCGCGCGACGAGACTCTGCAAAAACATCTTGAAGCCGCGATGACTCAGGTCAATCAGGTTCTGCTGGGTAAGCCGCGGCAGGTGAAACTGGCCTTCGCCTGCCTCATCGCCGGCGGCCATTTGTTGCTGGAAGACGTGCCGGGCGTCGGCAAAACCACCCTCGCCCATGCGCTGGCCGCTACGTTTGCGCTGGAATTTCAGCGAGTGCAGTTCACCAGCGACCTGCTGCCGTCGGACATCATCGGCGTCAGCATCTACGAGCGTGAAACCGCGACCTTCCGCTTTCATCCCGGGCCCATCTTTACAGGCCTGTTGCTGGCCGACGAAATCAATCGCGCCAGCCCGAAGACGCAGAGCGCGCTGCTGGAGGCGATGGCCGAAAATCAGGTGACCGTGGATGGCCAGACGCATACGCTGCCGCCGCCGTTTTTCGTCGTGGCGACGCAGAACCCGCTCGACCTCAACGGCACCTTTCCCCTGCCCGACTCGCAGCTCGATCGCTTTATGCTGCGCCTGTCGCTGGATTATCCCGACGCTGCCGCCGAACGATCGCTACTGACCGGCAGCGATCGTCGCGATCTGCTGGCGCAGCTCACGCCGCAGCTCGATGGTGCGGCGCTGCTCGCACTGAACCGGCAGTCGCAAGCGATCACCGCCAGCGCCGCCCTGCTCGACTATCTGCAGGCCCTGCTGGCCGCCAGCCGCCGGCATGCCGATATCCGCGTAGGTCTGTCACCACGCGCTGGTCTAGCGCTGTTGGCCGCCGCGCGCGCCTGGGCCTTGCTGAGCAACCGTTCGCATGTACTGCCCGAAGATATCCAGGCCCTGTTCGTGCCGCTGGCGGCGCATCGCCTGCTGCCGGCACGTGGCGCCAACGGTGATCTGCTGGCGCGCCAACTGCTGGCCGAGGTGGCGGTGGATTGATGCGCGGCATGCTGCAGCGCCTGCAAACCTGGGCCGAGCGTCGTCTGCCTGCGCTGACCCGTTACCGTCGCCCGGAGACGCTGCCGATCGAACTGCATCGGCGGCGCATTTATATTGTGCCGACGATGTTCGGCCTGGGCTTTTCCATTCTGCTCCTGGTCATGCTGGTCGGTGCGCTCAACTATTCGAACAATGCGGCCCTGTTGTTGACCTGCCTGCTCGGCGCGGCGAGCTCGACCAGCATGCTGTTCGGATTCCGCAGCCTCGACGGCTTGCGGCTTACGCAGATTCGCGCGGGGCATGCGGTAGCCGGCCAGCCGATCGAGCTGACCCTGACCTTCGAGACGCTGCGCACACGCAGCGCGATCCGCCTCGATATCGATGACGCGTTCACTGCGTTTGCCATCGACGCCAACGGCACCGCTGCCGTGAAGCTGACCCTGCAGACCTTTGATCGCGGCTGGCTGCCGCTGCCGCGCATCCGCCTTTGGACGACCTGGCCGCTGGGGCTGTTTCGCGCGTGGAGCTGGCTGCATCCGGATCAATCCGTGCTGGTGTGGCCGCGATCGGAATTGTCCGGTCCGCCGCCGCGAGCGCCAGCGGACGATGCGCGGCACATGCGGCTCTACCGCGGCGATGAACTCGCGGCGTTGCGCGAGTACCGCCCCGGCGACCCGCAGCGCCACATCGCGTGGAAGGCCAGCGCACATCACGACAACCTGCTGGTCAAGGACTTCGAGCAGCCGCAGAACCGCCCGCAGTGGCAGCTCGACTGGCGGCTGCTCACGAGCATGGACAGCGAGTCGCGGATCGCCCGGCTGGCGCGCTGGATCGGCGAGGCGCAGGCCGAACGACGCAGCTACAGCCTATGGGTGCCGGGCACCGAAATTGCCGCCAGCAGCGGCCCACTGCACTATGCCAACTGCATGAGCACGCTGGCGCAATTGCCATGATGGCCGTCGACCTGACGTCCTGGATACGACGCAAGAAATCCGTCGAGCCGGCGATCGACAACCGTACATTCGACCTGCTCAGCATCACCGTTGCGCTGGTGCTGGTGGTACACGCTTCGCATCTGCCGTGGTGGCTGAGCATCGGGTTGGCGTTGATCCTCGGCTGGCGCTGGTGGCAGCGGCGACAACAGACGGGTCGCGTGCCGGCGTGGCTGAAGATACCCGTGCTGGCCTTGCTCACCCTGGCGGTGATCATCAGCTACGGCAACATCTTTGGGCGTGAACCGGGCACGGCACTGGCTGTTGGCCTGCTTGTCCTGAAGTTGCTGGAGACGGAAACACCGCGCGACATACGCGTCGGCGCCGGCTTTGCCTGCTTCGCACTGATGAGTGCGCTGCTGATCGACCAGGGTCTGGTCGTCACCTTCGTGGTGGCGATCGGTCTACTGCCGGCGCTGGCGACGCTGCGTGCGCTGGAGCCGGCGCAGCAACAAACCAGTCTGCCGCACACGCTGCTGCCCGGGCTGGGATTGCTGGCTGCGGCGCTGCCGATGGCGCTGCTCGCCTTTCTGCTGGTGCCGCGTTTGAGCGAGCCGCTGTGGGGCGCGCCCACACCGGACGAGGCTCACACCGGCTTGAGCGACAGCATGTCACCGGGCAACTTCACCGATCTGCTGACCGACGATCGCCCCGCCCTGCGTGTGACGTTCGACCGCGAGGTGCCGCCGCCGGACCTGCGCTACTTTCGTGCCTACGTCATGTGGGAGTTCGACGGCCGCAGCTGGCGCCGCCCGTTTGTTCGGCGCGGCGAGAATCAATCGGCGACACCGATCGAGGCCGCCACCACAATCGGTTACAGCATCAGCCTCGTGCCCACGCATCAGCGGGTGCTGCCCGCTCTCGATGTGGCGCTGAATGCACCGGCGCAGGCGCAGTTATTGTCGGACCACGAAATAGTGGCCGACAAACCGGTCAACGACCAACTCAGCTACACGCTACGTTCGGCCCTGCGCTATCGCCTGCAACCCGAGCTGGACGATCGCGCACGCCGGCTCGGGCTGCAGCGGCCGATCGGTTTCAATCCGCGCACGCTCGCGTTGGCGACGCAGTGGCGGCAGCAATTCGGCCATAACGATGCTGCCATCGTGCAGGCGGCTTTATCGCTTTTTCACGACGGCGGCTTTCGCTACACGCTGGCGCCGGCATCGCTGGGCCGCGATTCGATCGATGATTTTCTTTTCTTTACACACGAAGGTTTTTGCGAGCACTACTCCTCGGCCTTTACGATGCTGATGCGCGATGCGGGCATTCCTGCGCGCGTGGTCACCGGTTATCAGGGCGGCTTTTGGAACAAGCTAGGTAACTATCTGTTGGTGCGCAACTCCGACGCGCACGCGTGGAGCGAGGTGTGGCTGGAAGGTCGCGGCTGGGTGCGTGTCGACCCCACCGGCGCGGTGCGTCCGGAACGTGTCTCATTGGGCGCGGCAGCGGCGGCCGGCGATCAGCTTTCCTGGTATCGCAACGATTGGCTGCAGGGCGTGCGCAATCGCTGGGACATCGTCAACCGCTGGTGGGATCAAGGCGTTATCGGCTTCGACTCGCTGCGTCAGCGCGGCTTGCTCACTCCGTTTGGCGTGCGCGACATGGATACGGCGACGCTAGGTTTGCTGCTGGCGATCGGCAGCGTGGTTTTTATCGCCATCGGACTGGGTTGGGCGCTGCTGCGTAGAAAGCCACGCGACGAGCTGCGCGAAGCATTGCGCGAGCTGGAAAAAACGCTGGCGCGAAAGGGAATAGTGCGGCGGCCTAGTGAAGGTCCGCAACATTACCTGAGCCGCGCTGCACGCGCGCTGCCGCACCAACGTGATGAACTTGCGACGCTGATGACGCATTACCTTGAACTACGTTATGCAAATGACATACCGGCACCTGAACCGCTGCGCGCCTTCCAGCGCGCGGTGAGGGATTTTCGAGTCGTTAGCGTGGTCAAATGAACCCAATCTGACGGCGTATGCCGTCGTCCTTCCGGAGATGCCGCCATGTCACTCTATCGTCCGCTCGCTCTTGTCGCTGCCATCGCCCTGCTGGGCGGTTGCGTGACGGTGCCGCAGCCGCTGCAAGGCAACTACACCAACATCACCACGGCCAGCGCCCAGCAGGGCGGCGCTGGCGGCACCCGCGTACGCTGGGGTGGCGAGATCATCAAAACCGAACCGGGTCCGCAGGAAACCTGTTTCTATATTCTGTCGCGGCCGTTGGACAGCGAGGCGCGCCCGACACGCGGCGCCAATGATGGCGACAACCAGGGGCGTTTCGTCGCCTGCCGTACCGGCTTCTACGATCCGGAAGTATTCACTCGCGGCCGCGAGCTGACCATCACCGGCACGTTGCACGGCACCGTATCGCAGAAGGTCGGCAACTTCGACTACGCCTATCCGCGCGTCGAGGCCGACGTGGTTTACCTGTGGCCCAAGCGCGTGGCCAATTACGGCTACCCGGGCTACTACGACCCGTTCTGGGGTGGCCCTTGGGGCCCGGGTTACTACGGTGGCTACTGGGGCGGTGGCTGGGGTGGCTACGGCTGGGGCGGCCCGCGCGTCATCGTGGTGCGCCCAGTCCACCACTGAACGCGTCTCGCTCAATTAAAAACGCCGGCTCGATGCCGGCGTTTTTCATTGCCATGTATGATCATTACGCGGGAAATGCAGGAGCCATTTCGGCGAGCGTTGAATCGCCCCACTCGGCTCGGCAGCAGTTCAACCCGGCGGCCAATGCATGTGACGCCCAGCGAGCAAATGCACGTGCAGATGAAACACCGTCTGTCCCCCATCCTCATTGCAGTTGATCACCGTCCGATAGCCCTGCTCGGCAAAACCCTCCTGCTTAGCGTAAGCGGCAGCAGCGAGCAGCAGTTTGCCCAGTAGTTCGGAGTCTGACACTGAGACATCGTTGAGCGTGGCGAACGGTTTTTTCGGAATAAACAACACGTGCACCGGGGCCTGGGGGTTCACGTCGCGAAAAGCCAGCACGTCGTCGCTCTCGAAGACGATGTCCGCGGGAATTTCGCGCCGGATGATTTTGCTGAAAATGGTGTCGCTCATGGCCGGGTTCCTTGGTGGGTTCAATCCAGCAGCTGTCGGCTGCCAAAGGCGTGCGCGAGCGTGCCGCGATCGACATATTCCAGTTCACCGCCAAGCGGCACGCCGTGGGCGAGGCGCGTCGGACGCACCCCGCCCGCCCGCGCCAGCTGGGCGAGATAGTGCGCGGTCGCCTCGCCTTCCACCGTGGGATTGGTGGCGATGATCATTTCTTCGATCTCGCCCTCGCCGAGGCGCTGGGTGAGCTGCGCCAGGCCGAGCTCCTCCGGTCCCAGACCGTCCAGCGGCGACAGCCGGCCCATCAGCACAAAGTACTGACCGCGAAAGCCGGTGGCCTGTTCGATCGCGGCCAGATCCGTCGGCGACTCCACCACGCACAGCACCTGACGGTCGCGGCTGCTGCTGGCACACAGTGGGCACAGCGGGTCCTCGCTGAAGTTTCGGCACTGCGTACAGCGGCCGATGCGCTGCATCGCCTGCTCCAGCGTCGCAGCCAATTTCAGCCCGCGCTCGCGTTCGCGCTCCAGCAAATGGAAGGCCATACGCTGCGCGCTCTTATTGCCTACGCCGGGCAGACAGCGCAGTGCTTCGATCAAATCATTCAGCAGCTTGCTCATGAATGCGCGTAGTCAATCAATGGATACGTCGGGCTCGAACGATCGCAGCTCGATAGGGAATCGATGGCCGAAAAATCAGAACGGCATCTTGAAGCCGGCCGGCAGATTCATCCCTGCCGTCACGCCGCCGAGCTTGTTCTTGCTGACTTCGGCGACCTTGTTCACTGCGTCGTTGATCGCCGCAGCGACCAGATCCTCGGCCATTTCCGGATCATCGGCGAAGGTCTGCCGATCGATCTGCACGCGACGCACTTCATGCGCGCCGGTCATCACGATGCTGACCAGACCGCCGCCGGCGCTGCCGGTAACCTCGAGTTGGGCAATCTCTTCCTGCGCGCGCTTCATGTCTTCCTGCATGCGCTGCGCCTGTTGCATCAGCTGACCGATCTGACCTTTCATGGGTGATACTCCAACGTCGTTATTCAGGGGTTTGGGCTAAAGGGCTTGACGGACTGCGGCACCACGCGGGCGCCGAATTCGCGCTTGAGCGACTGCACCAGTGGATCGCCTTCGATCGACCGCTCCGCCTCGGACTGCGCCGTGTCGCGCGCCTGCGCCGCGCGTGCCGCCGGTGTTTCTGCGATGACGTCCGCGGTAATGCTTACAAAGCGCAAACGAATGCGCTCGCCGAGCGCGTGGCCGATGCGTTCTTCCATCTGGCTGACCATAGGCTCCACCGCCAGGCTCATATGCGCCGGCTGCAGAGCCAGTACCAGCGTATTGCCGTCGCGCTCGCGCAGCAGCGCATTCTGCGCCAGCAGTCCGAACGGACCGCGCAGATTGGCGCGCTCGATCAGGCTTTCCCAATGCGGCAGCCCTTGATCGTCGGTGGCGATGGGCGCGACGGATACTGGCGCAGAAGCTGCCAACGGCTCCGCGCGCGCGACCGGCGCAGGCCCGACTTCCGCCGGCGATGGTGCAGCCGGTGCGGAGCGCGGCGGCGACGCGGACGCACCGGCGGCACGCGGGGGCGCCACGACCGGTGACGACACCGCTGCCGCGGGCCGCTCGGCACGCGTTGCCGACGTACCACCATCGTCAGGCCGAAACGCCAACATGCGCAGCATCGCCATCTCGAAGCCGGTGCGCGCGTCCGGAGCCATCGACAAATCGCGCCGGCCCGAAGTAGCTATCTGGTAATACAGCTGCACGTCTTCCGGCGTCATGCGCTCGGCCAGCGACACCAGCGCGCTATCGTCGGCACCACCCTCTTCGGGCTTGTAACCGGGAATCAGCTGGATCAGCTGCAGGCGATGCAGCACGCTGGCCAGATCGTCGAGCACGCCGCCGAAGTCCGGGGAGTACGAGGCGATCTGCGTGCATTCGGCCAGCAGCCGTTCGCCATCGCCCGCGGCCAGCGCGTCGAGCACGCCGAGCACCTGACCGCGCGCCACGCTGCCGAGCATCGTGCGCACATCGTCGGCATGCAGCGCACCCCCGCCATAGGCAATCGCCTGATCGAGCAGCGACAAACCATCGCGCAGCGAGCCGTCGGCCGCACGCGCCAGTTCGCCGATGGCGCTGTCGTCGTAGGCAATGTTTTCAGCACCCAGAATGTGCCGCATCTGGCCGGAAATCTGTTCCGGCAACAGCCGCTTGAGGTTGAACTTCAGGCAGCGCGACAGCACCGTCACCGGCAGCTTCTGCGGGTCGGTGGTGGCGAGCAGAAACTTCACGTGCGGCGGCGGTTCTTCCAGCGTCTTCAGCAACGCGTTGAACGCATTGCGCGAAAGCATGTGCACCTCGTCGACCAGGTACACCTTGAAACGTCCGCGCGAGGGCGCGTACTGCGCGTTTTCGATGACCTCGCGTACGTCGTCCACGCCAGTGTTGCTGGCCGCGTCGATTTCCAGCAGGTCGACGAAGCGACCCTCATCGACCGAGGTGCAGACCGAGCATTCGCCGCAAGGGTCCGCCGACTGCCCGCGTTCGCAGTTCAGCGACTTGGCGAAGATGCGCGCGATCGTGGTCTTGCCGACGCCACGCGTGCCGGTGAACAGATAGGCGTGGTGCATGCGGCCGGTATCGAGCGCATTGGTGAGCGCGCGCACCACGTGCTCCTGGCCGACCAGTTCGGAGAACTTGCGCGGGCGCCATTTGCGTGCGAGTACCTGATAGGACATGGCTACCAACGTGGGGGCAAAGGGGGATTGTGCCAAGTCGGCGATGGCAAGTCAGTAGCTGTCGCCGTGCAGTGGCAGGCATTCTGCACCCTGGGTGTCGCACGGGCTGCGAGGCGGCCCAAAAGGCGGCGGCCCCGCCAGCCACACCCCGGCACCCGAATCATTCGCTACCGTTGCTTCCTTCCGGACCTGGCGGAGTTTGCGAACTATCGTCGCGGGGGGACCGACGGGGCCACCATAGACGTTACTTCTACATGCGCCGAACCTGAAGTTCGTCGCACTTCACTTCTCAAAAATTGGCGGAGAGAGCGGGATTCGAACCCGCGATACGTTTGACCGTATACACACTTTCCAGGCGTGCTCCTTCAACCACTCGGACACCTCTCCACTTGATGTAACTAAAACGATTGCAACCTTTACGAGCGGGATATGTTCGGCTCATCCTGAGCCTCACCCCTCACTACGTTCGGGGCCAGCCTGCGGCTGTCCAAATTCGTTCCAGACGAATTTGTCGAACCCGCGATACGTTTGACCGTATACACACTTTCCAGGCGTGCTCCTTCAACCACTCGGACACCTCTCCTTGCAACCTCTTCGCCCGGACATCCAGCCCGACAAAGAATCGGAAGGATAACGTCCGGGGCCATTACAGGCAAGCAAACCTCACATGATTCAACCGGCATCGGCCCTCGGCGGGGCGGGCTGAGCCAGCGCTACGCGTTCGTCGGTGCCCACAACAAGGAATCCGCGGGAAGCGAGCGCAGCCCCATCGGCGGCGCTGCCGTAGTGGTAAAGCAGGCACTGCGCGCGCAGCGAAGCGGTGTATTCGCGTTCGAGATCGTCCACGCCCGTGTGCGAAGGATTGCCGATCAGACCGCAATCGTGCGCGATCAGCTCCGGCCCGCCGGCATACCGGCCCAACACCTCGGGAATCGGCCGCGTGTCGCCCGTATAGACAAAGCTGCCGTCCAGCGCGACACCATACGAGGTCCCCGGCGCATGATGCCGCGTGGCGAACACGTCGAACCACAGCCCCTCCAACCAGAATCCCCGCGTACAGGGAACCAGCCGGAAAGCCTCCCAGTAATTGACGCCACCTTCGGCCAGCGCGCCCGGATAGTCCGCCACGCGCGCCTGCAGCCACGGCAGCAGCGCGGCATGCAGGAAAACCTTGGTATTGCCGCGCAGGCTCTCGTCGAACCACAGCCGAAAAAACAACCGCTCCAGCCCCGCCACATGATCCATATGGGTATGCGTGATGAAGAGTGCATGTGGCGGCTTGCCGTAAGCTGCCTGATAGCGGTCCAGCGTGTCGGGGCCGCAGTCGATCAGCAACAGCGGCTCGCCGTCACGCTCGATCACCGCCGACGAGGAGCCCAGTTCGACCGCATGCGCGGCGCCGACGCCGAGAAAATGCAGATGCCAGTTCATGCGCCAAATGTACGCTGATAGGCCTGCAGCAGGGGCTGCCAGATGGCCTGATCGAATGCCGCATCGCTCGGCACGGCGGCGCCGAGCTTTACCAGCGAACGCCGCAGACGCTGCAGATTGGCAAGCCGCCACGCCTCGGCGGGCACGCGCAGCTCACCGCGATCGAAGTCGATCAGATACAGCTGCGCTGGCGTCACCAGCATATTGTGTGCGTTCAAGTCGGCGTGCCAGATGCCTGCCCGATGGAATCGTGCGATCAGCACGCCGACCTGAGCCGCCATCCCCCCATCGAGTTGCCCGGCGGCGAGGCATTCGGCCAGCGTGCGCGCATCGGCAATACGACGCGTCATCAGGTCGGCGCAATAGTAAAAGCCCCGGCGCCGATAACGCGCGGCCACCGCCTGCGGCCCGGGCAGACCGAGCCGCGCAATGTCGCCGAGCAGGCGAAACTCGGCAAACGCGCGCGTTCGGTCCGCGCCTGTCCACAGGTAACGGTCGCCGAGCAGTGCAGCCACCATGCCGCCGCGACGATAATGCCGCAGCACGCAGTCGCCCGCCGGCGTACCGATCACCGCGACGCCACCGCGCCCGCCGGATTGCTCGTGCAGCGCGCCGCGCGCGCGCCAGTAGTCGGCGGAAAACCAGTCGGCATCGATCGCCGGCGATACATCGGCATCGAACAGGATCACATCGGCTGTATCTTTGAGCGTTCGTTCCTGCATCATCCTGCCTGGTGGCGTCGGTCTGTGACGCCTTGCATGCGCGCCCATGTCAGCCTCCGATTCTAGCCCACGTCCGCCCAATTCAAGCCCGATGACCGCCTCCTCCGCCCTCTCCACGCCATCATCTATCTGTCTGCTGCGTACCTCGGCCATCGGTGACGTCACGCATGTTGTGCCGCTGGTGCGCACGCTGCAGCAGGCGTGGCCGCAAACGTCACTGACGTGGGTCGTCGGCAAGCTCGAGCGCAAGCTGGTCGGCGACCTGCCCGGCGTGGAGTTCGTCACGTTCGACAAAAGCGCGGGCTGGGCCGGCATGCGCGAGGTCCATCGCGCTTTGCACGGGCGGCGCTTCGATGCGCTGCTGCAGATGCAGGTAGCGATGCGATCGAACCTGCTGAGTCTGGGGATCAAGGCTCCGCAGCGCATCGGCTACGACGCGGCGCGCTCGAAAGATCTGCACGGTCTGGTGATCAACCGGCGCATTCCCGCGCGCCGCGGCGAGCATGTCCTCGACGCACTGGGCAGCTTCGTCGAGCCACTGGGTTTGAAACAGACGAAGGTGCGTTGGGATATTCCCGTTCCAGACGAGGCGCACGCCTGGGCGGCCGAGGTATTGCCCGGCGACACGCCAACCTTGCTGATCAGCCCGACCTCCAGCCACGCGCTGCGCAACTGGCGTCCCGAGCGCTACGCCGCCGTCATGGACTACGCTGCCGCGTGCGGCTGGCGTGTAGCCCTGATCGGCGGCCCGTCATCCGGTGAACGTGAGATGGCCGACGCCGTACTGGCCGCTTGCCGGCGCGCGCCGCTGGACCTGACCGGCAAGGACACGCTCAAACGCCTGATGGCCATGCTGGCTCGGGCGCAGCTGGTGCTGACCCCGGACTCGGGCCCGATGCATATGGCCAATGCCGTCGGCACGAAGGTGCTCGGCCTGCACGCCGCGAGCAATCCAGATCGCTCCGGCCCGTATTCGGACCGGCGCTGGTGCGTCGACAAATATGACGCGGCGGCGCAAAAATACTTCGGCAAATCCGCCAGCGAACTGGCCTGGGGCAGCAAGATCGAGCGGCCCGGCGTGATGGACCTGATCGGCGTGGACGACGTGATCGAGCGCTTCGACGCGGCCGCGCTAGACCTAGGCCTGAGCTGATGGCACGGCTCGGATACGCCGTTAGACCGCGCGATAATGCTGGTACGACTTCTCTTCGACCAGCTCCGAACCCAATTTGAGATTGATCTCGCGCTTAAACGCGGCACGCTCGTCGTTGCGGAAATACACCGCGCGCGCCAGCTCGATGAACTCCTGATCGAAGGCCTGCGCACGCTCCTTCATGCGGATCGCGTCCTCGATATCCCACAGCGTCTCGTTGACCGTGTGCAGGCGCTCGCGCTCGTCGGCAATATCGATCTGTGACGCCGAGTCGTTCGCCCACGTCGCGTTGAGCATGTCCAACTCGTTGCGTACGTTGGCCAGCTTGGCGTCGTCGGTGATGCGGCGCGACTTGATTTCGAGAATGGTGATCTTGTCGATCAGCTCGCCGTAGGACACCGGGGTCTGGATAAGGCTCATGGTAAAACTCCGCAGTAGGGATTCAGTGCGATCGACGAAACGCGCCTTGCTGGACCAGCTCGCACACGGTGCGTACCTCGCCATCCATCGCACGATCGCGATGCATAAAATCGATATGTCGACGCAGCACGGCATGGGCCTCGCGCACGCGCGTCCCCGCGTGGAAATCACCCACCTCGGCCAGCGCGGACGTGAGCTGCTGCACCTCCGCCACAAACTGGGCGTAGTGCGCGTGACCTTCGCGCGGCGCATTGGCAATCTTTTCCGCAATCGCCTGCCAGCCGGCGCGTCCGGCCAGCCGGCGCGCAGCGTTCAGCATGGCCTGACGAAAATCGAGCGCCTGCGCGGCGGTGTAGATCTCCAGGGCCAGCACGTGACTGAGGTCTTCGGTCATTTCCAGCACGTGGCGTGCTTCGTTGGCGCCCATCGAGACATGGTCTTCGGCGTTCGAACTGGTCGGTATCGAATACACGCTGGCCGGATGCGCACGCGTGGCCAGGTCGTTGACCAGGGCCGCCGCCGTGTACTGCACGATCATGAAGCCGGAATCCGTGCCGTCCTCGTTGCCGGTCAGAAACGCCGGCAGGCCGTCGTTGGTGGCCGGATCGACCAGCTTGTTGAGGCGCCGCTCGGAAATCGACGCCAGCACGGGAATCGCCGCCTTGACGTAACTCATCGCCAACGCCAGCGGCATGCCGTGGAAATGGCCGGCCGAGATCACCTGATCCTCGATGAACTGCGCATCTTCCGCATCGGGGAAGATCAGCGGGTTGTCGGTGACCGAGTTCAATTCGATATCGATCACCCGACACGCCTGCGCCCACGCGTCGCGCACGGCGCCGTGCACCTGTGGCATGCAGCGCAGGCTGTAGGCGTCCTGCGGCTGATGCTTTTTGCCGCCCTTGAACGGCAGAAAACGGCTGTAGAACGCCTCGCGACCGTGCCGCTGGTTGGCCGGCACCCAGTCCCAGCCGATATCGAAGCTCAGCGCCTGATCGTCCGGCTCGCTCCAGGCTTCGGCGCTCCACGGTTTGAAGCGCGGTACCAGGTGATACGGAATATCGACCAGCGTGGAGCCGACCAGCAGCTCGCGCACGTTGGCCGCGGTTTCCACCTGCCCCGGATGCGGGCGCAGCGCGTGCACTTCCGGTCGCAATGCCCCGCTGCGGCCGGCGAACGCGTCGAGCGTCATCGACGCAGCGAGATCGGCGGTGTCCAGCAATTGTTCCAGCGTGTCCAGCGCCAGCGCGGCAGTTGCCAGCATTTGCGCGGTGCCGTTGTTTAGCGCAAGACCTTCCTTGAAGGACAGGCGGATCGGCGAAAGCCCGGCGCGCTTCAGCGCCTCGGCACCAGACACGCGTTCGCCCTGGTAAAACGCCTCGCCGCCGCCCAGCAGCACGATCGCCAGATGCGACAGTGGCGCGAGGTCGCCGCTGGCGCCGACCGAACCTTTTTCCGGCACCACCGGCACCACGCCGGCGTTGAGCATCGCGGTCAGCGCTTCCAGCGTGCTGACCCGAATGCCCGAATGACCGCGCATCAGCGTGTTGATGCGGATCAGCAGCATCGCCCGCACCACTTCCTCGCTGAACGGCTTACCCACGCAAACCGCATGGGTGATGATCAGGTTGTGCTGCAACTCTTCGAGAAGCGTGCCTTCGGTGTCATGCGGCCCGCGTTTGATCAGAGCCGCCCCGGGCAGCTCGTCGCGCAGACGATGCGCGCCGAGCAGCTTGTCGGCGTTGCTGCCGAAGCCGGTCGTGACGCCATAGGTCGGCTCACCGCAGCTGACCTTTTCAGCCAGAAAATCCGCGGCGCGCTGTACGCGCTTGAGCCCGGCAGGGTCCAGTGAAACCTTGTTGCCGGAACGCGCGACGGCGACCAGCTGCGCGCGGCTGAGATGGTTGCCATCGAGAAGAATGGTGTCGGAGTGGCTCAAAGCTGCCTCACAAAAATCGAATACGGTAACCGCCGGCCGCTCGGCCCGCGGTGATAACAAGTTAGGTTGGAGTGAGCGAAGCAAACCCCAACAAATACCTCAACATCCGCAAAGCGTTGGGGCTCGCTTCGCTCACCCCAACCTACGACACTGCTGTTGCAAATAACTGCCTTTTCTCGCGGAATTGGAAAGCGAAACTCAACCCATCGCCGCGGCCTGCTCCAGTTCCACCCGCAGCGTCTTGACAAGCTCGCTGCGCGCCACTTCGAACTGGTCTTCACGGCGCAGATCCTTCACCGTGACCACGCCTTTGGCAATCTCGTCTTCGCCCAGCACGATCACGAAGCGGATGCCTGCGCGATCGGCGTATTTGAACTGCTTGCCGAGCTTGCCACCTTCCAGCACCACTTCGGTGGCGATGCCTGCAGCGCGCAGCTCACCGGCCAACGCGAGATACGCCGGCAACTGCGCCTCGTCCATCTGCGTCACCAGCACATCGACCGTGCTCTTGGCGGTATCGATCAAACCGGCGTCGCGCAGCTGCCAGTAGAGCCGCGTCAGTCCGATCGAAATGCCGACGCCCGGCAAGTGCGACTTGGTGTACTGGCCGGCGAGATTTTCATAACGGCCGCCCGAGCAGATCGAACCGATCTGCGGATGATCGTTGAGCGTGGTTTCGTAAACGGTGCCGGTGTAATAGTCGAGGCCGCGGGCGATCGACAGGTTCAGTACGAAATGCGTCTCCGGCACGCCGAAGGCATGGATCAAACCCAGCACCTCTTTCAGCTCCGCGCGCCCCTGCTCCAGCGCTTCCGGCCCGGCACCTAGCGCATCGAGATGCTCGAAGGCATTTTTCAGCGAGGTCGAACGAATCTGCACGAAGGCAAGAATCTTTTGCGCCACGTCGGCGCTCAGATTGAAGGTCTCGCCGGTCAGCGTATCGCGCACGTAATCGGCGCCGCGCTTGTCCAGCTTGTCCACCTCGCGCAGCACCAGCATCTGCTGCTCGCTGTCGACGATGCCCAGGCTCTCGAAATAACCGCGCATCAGCTTGCGGTTGTTGAGCTGGATGGTGAACGCACCGATGTTCAGCTCGCGGAATACGCTGTAGATCACCGCCGGAATCTCGGCGTCGTAACGTACCGACAGCGCGTCTTTGCCGATCACATCGATATCGCACTGGTAGAACTCGCGGAAGCGACCGCGCTGCGCGCGCTCGCCGCGGTAGACGCGCTGCATCTGATAGCGGCGAAACGGAAAGCTTAGCTCGCGCTCATGCTCGGACACATAACGCGCCAGCGGTACGGTGAGGTCGAAGCGCAGCGCCAGCTCGGGCATGCCTTCTTTGTCGGCCGCATTCAGCGCGCCGGTAGACTGCACGAAGTACACCTGTCGCTCGGTCTCGCCACCGGTCTTGGTGAGCAGCACGTCGGAGTACTCGATCACCGGCGTTTCGATCGGCAGAAAGCCGAAACGCTCGTAATTGCGACGGATCACGTCGAGCATGCGCTGAAATGCGATCTGGTCGAGCGGCAGCAGCTCGAGCACGCCGGGCATGGTGCGGGCCGGGGTAAGCGCCATGAAATCCTCTGCTGACAATAGGGAACGCATGCCGCGCAACGCGCGCGGCGGCAGCCGTCAAGATTAACAGAAGGCAGAGTCCGTTCCGAAGCGATCCTGTACACCTTGGCGTCGCCGGCTGTTGCCAAGGTTGCCGAGCGCCATTAAGATACGCGGCTTACCACGGGGTGTAGCTCAGCCTGGTAGAGCGCTACGTTCGGGACGTAGAAGTCGCAGGTTCGAATCCTGTCTCCCCGACCAAAATTCGATGATCGAGCCGGCCCAGCGCCGGCTTTTTTATGGCCGCCGCTTGCCTCTCGCCAGCTTACTCTGCCGTGGCCGGATCGATGATGGCGTGAATCGGCGTGACCTTGTTGGCCGGAAAGCCGCCCTGCCTGGCGTGTTCACGCACGGTCGCTTCGTCCGGCGCGATGTAGACGCAGTAGATCTTGTCGTCGGTCACGTAGCTCTGCACCCACTGAATGCTGGGACCCATCGCCTGCAGCACCCCGCAGGACGTCTGCGAAATACCTTTCAGTTCGGCGGCGTTTAGCTGGCCGGCCCCAGGGATTTCGCGCTCGATCAGAAATTTTGGCATGGGTCTGGATTCCACGATAGATGGCGGAGGTGCCGCGAGATACGCCGACTTCGCCAACGCGGGTATGCGTGCGAGGCATCGGACTGGCCGTTTGAACGTACTCGCCCGCCACGCCTGAAAAAAGCTGCAGTGCAGCGTTGCAATCCCACCTCACCGCCTCGCCGCAAGGCGAAGCTACGGCATCAAGGCCAGCAGCTGGTCGAGTTCATGCTCGTCGAAACCCGCCTCGCGTCGCGCGGGCAGATTGAACGGGCCGCGCAGGCTGACGCCCATGTATTCGCGCAACAATTCGAAAAAATGCTCGGCGGGATCGACACCGTCACGTTCGCAGCAATAGCGGTACCAGCGCGTACCGGCAGCGACGTGGGCGACTTCCTCACGCAAGATCACTTCGAGGATGGCGACCGTGCGGGTGTCGCCGAGGTGGCGCAGGCGATCGATCATCCCCGGCGTCACATCCAGCCCGCGCGCTTCAAGTACGCGCGGCACCAGCGCCATGCGGGCGGTATCGTTATCCGCGGTTTTCTCGGCCATGGCCCACAGGCCGTCGTGCGCGTCGAAATCGCCATAGGCATGACCGAGCTCGGCGAGCCGGCCGGCGAGCATGGCGAAATGCCGCGCCTCGTCATTGGCGCAGCTGGCCCAGTCGCGGTAGTACGCATCAGGCTTGCCGCGAAAGCGGTACACCGCGTCCCAAGCCAGGTTGATGGCGTTGAATTCGATATGCGCAACGGCATGCACCAACGCGGCACGGCCTTCGGGGCTCCCGAGTCCACGCTGCGGCACCTGGCGCGCGTTGACCAGCCGAGGTTTGGCCGGACGACCCGGTGCACCGATCGGTTCGGGCGCACGCGATGAAGGATCCGCGCGCAGCTGACCGGCCAGCAATGACTCCCAGGTGGTGCGGCTCAGGCAAAGCTTTTCAGCCGGGTCGGCCGCATCGAGGCAGCGCTTGGCGGCGGCGTGGAGATCGGTCATGGAAATTTTCGCAAGCGCCCTTCTCGATCCTCTCCCCGACGGAAGAGGATGCCGAGCATCACGCGGTACGTCGCGCCGCCTTGGCGTCGTCCGAGCGCAGCATCTGGATCTGCTCGAGATAACGATCGTCGAGGCCGGTGACGTATTCGCCGGAAAAACACGAGGTGTCGAAGTGCTTGAGGTCTTCGTTGCCGTCCTGCACGGCCCAGATCAGATCCTCGAGGTTCTGATAGATCAGCCAGTCGGCGCCCAGCGTCTGTTCCACTTCCTTCTCGGTGCGGCCGGCTGCGACCAGTTCGGAAACCGAGGGCATATCGATGCCGTAGACATTGGGGTAGCGCACCGGCGGCGCGGCCGAGGCGAAGTACACGCTCTTGGCGCCGGCGTCGCGAGCCATCTGGATGATCTGCTTCGACGTGGTGCCGCGCACGATGGAGTCGTCCACCAGCAGCACGTTCTTCTTGCGGAATTCCAGGTCGATCGCATTGAGCTTGCGGCGCACCGATTTCACGCGCTCGCCCTGCCCGGGCATGATGAAGGTGCGGCCGATATAGCTGTTCTTGACGAAGCCCTCGCGGAACGGCACGCCCAGCGCACCGGCCAGCGCGCTGGCAACGGTGCGCGCGGTATCGGGAATCGGTATCACCGCGTCGATGCCGTGATCGGGCCGCTCGCGCAGGATCTTTTCGGCCAGCTTTTCACCCATGCGCAGGCGCGCCTTGTACACCGACACGTCCTCGATCATCGAATCGGGCCGCGCCAGATAGACGTATTCGAAGATGCACGGCGCATGCACGGCGCCCTCGGAACAACGACGCGAATACAGCTGACCGCCGTCGGTGATGATTACCGCCTCGCCCGGCAGAATGTCACGCACGCGTTTGAAGCCCAGCACGTCGAACGCGACCGATTCGGAAGCCACCGCATATTCGGTGCCGGTAGCGGTGACACGCTCGCCCAGCACCAGCGGACGGATGCCGTGAGGATCACGGAATGCGATCAAGCCATAGCCCAGCACCAGCGCGATGCAGGCGTAGCCGCCACTGGCGCGCGCGTGCACGCCGGCCACCGCCTTGAAAATATGATCCGGCGTCAGACGCATGCGGTCCTGGATCTGCAGCTCGTGCGCCAGCACGTTGAGCAGCACTTCGGAATCCGAATCGGTGTTGATGTGCCGGCGATCGTCCTCGAACATCTCGCGGCGCAGCGATTCGGTGTTGACCAGATTGCCGTTGTGCGCAAACGCGATGCCGTAGGGCGAATTGACGTAGAACGGCTGCGCTTCGGACGAACCTTCGGAGCCCGCCGTCGGATAGCGGCAGTGGCCGATACCGATGCGCCCGCGCAGTTCGGCCATGGCCGCCTGGCCGAACACGTCGCGCACCAGCCCGTTGCCCTTGTGCAGGCGCAGGCGCGAACCGTCCACGGTGGCGATGCCCGCAGCGTCCTGGCCGCGGTGCTGCAACACGGTCAACCCGTCGTAAAGGGCCGAGGCGACTTCGGTGATACCGACGATACCGATGATTCCGCACATGGTCGTAGCCTGCTTCAGTAATTCGTAGAGGATGGGGCCACGCTGGTCGCGGGGGCCGGTAACGCTGTGCGTGCTGACGAGGGGCTCAGGGGCGAGCCGAAAGTGGGGACGTGCGGCAGCTTGGACAAGTCGGGCATGTGATCGAGCATTTCGGACGGGTGAATCTTATCGAGCACGGCTTCGGGGTGAACGCGATCGCGCAGGCTGGCGGGAATGCTGGTCGGAACCGCCTGCCCCAACCAGGACGCCAAGCCCTGAAACTGCGGTGCCAGCGTCGACTCCCGCCACCACGATTCCTTGGTGAACCCGGTCAGGTCGACCAGAAAGACCAGCACCGCAACGATCAGCACGCCACGGACAAACCCGAACAGCGTGCCGAACAGGCGGTCGACGCCGGACAGGCCTGCGCTCCAGATCAACCGCCTCACCGTAAATCGGATGATCGCGCCCAGTATCAGTACCACCACAAAACAGACGCCGTAGCCGACAAAGGTGCGCAGCGGCACTGAACTGATCGAATGCGCCAGCTGCGCCGTCACTATCGGACCGAAAAGCGCGGTCGCCCAGAATGCCGCCACCCAGATCACCAGCGACAGCACCTCGGCGATCAGCCCGCGGAACAAGCCGATCAATACAGAAAGGGCCAGTACGCCGAGAATGATGCAGTCGGTCCAGTTCATCCCTTCACCTGAGCTGATGACGCATTAGTTGACTGCAACCACCCAAAGCAACGACAAAGCTCAGGGAACCGGAACGATATTGCCCGCGATACCGAGCTTGGCCTTGATCTGGTCGCGAATACGCTCCGCATCGGCACGCTGCGTCTGCGGACCGGCGCGCACACGCCACAGCTGCTTGCCGCCGGCCAGCACCGAATCCACGAAGCCATCGAAGCCGGCGCCACGCAGTTTGTCGCGCAGCGCAGTCGCGTCGCCTTGGTTGCTCATCGCGGCCAGCTGCACGGCAAAACCGCCGGCCCGGGACTTTGTCGTGGCCGGCACAGCGGCGGCCACAGCCGCTTTACTCGCCGAAGCGGAAACAGGTGCCGCGGCGGCGGTAGCGCTCTCCTCGCTGGCATCCTGCTGCAGCCGCGCCGGCACACCCGGCACCGACTGGGTGATCTTCAGACGCGCGGCTTCGGCGGCCGTGCGCGTTTCGAACGGCCCGGCGATCACCACCGTGCGCGGCTGCCCGCCCTGGGTGATCGCGTGGCTGCTTACCGGATAACCCAGTGCCTGTACGCGGCGCTGCAGGCTGGCTGCACCCGCTGCACTGGCATAGGCGCTGAGGTTGATCTTGTAACTGCCGCGCCCACCGACCGGAGCCGCATCATTCGCCAGCGCGGTCTTCGGCGCTTTTTGCGCCGCGGCGCTCACGGCAGCCGGCTTCGCCGCCGGCACGCTGGCCGGCGCCCGGTTCTGCATCGGAATCACCGGCTCGGTCGAGCTGGCGCCGGAACCCGTGATGACCGTGGTCGGCGCCGGCTTTTTGCCGGCCAGCGGGTCGGTTTCCACGTCGCGCGGTCGGCGTGAGCCGATATCCACGGTAGGCAGCTGGCCACTCGCTCCAGGCGGCACCTTCGACGCGCTCGTTTGCGCTGTGGAAGCCGCACTGCTCGGCGCGCCAACGGCGGCGTCGGGGTTGAGGCTCATGGTTTTGGTCTGGAGATCCCGATCCGGTGCGGGCGGAATCGCCAGGCTTACCGCCTGATCACCGCCGGGAGCCGGCGGCTTGCTGGAAAAAAGCATCGGTACGAACAGAACCAGCAGTGCTAGCAGGACGGCGGCACCCAGCAGGCGTGTTTTCAAGACGTGGCTCCAAAGCGGCAAACGCAATACGAAACACGGCGATTATACCTGCCCGCGTCGCCCACCACGTTCAATCGGCTAACGCGGGTTTATCCAGCGCCGCCGCCATCACGGCGCTGGCCACGAAAAACGAGCCGAACGCCAGAATGCGCTCGCCCGGCTGCGCAAGCCCCCGAGCTGCCGACAGTGCGCTCGCTACATTGGCATGCGCGTCGAACGACGCCTGCGGTAGCGCCAGATCGAGCCGCTTTACCAGCTCTTCCGCCGACAGGCCGCGGGGCGTATCGGCATCCAGGCCGGCCAGGTGCCAGTGATCGATACGCCGGCCCAGCGCCGTTAGCACACCATTCACATCTTTATCGGCCAGCGCACCGTACACCGCATGCACGCGGGCTCGCGGCTGTGCATCCAGCCACTGCGCCAGCGCCCGTGCCGCCTGCGGATTGTGGCCTACATCCACCAGCAAGACCGGATTGCCACCCAGCGACTGCAGTCGGGCAGGCACGCGAACCGATCGCAGGGCCAGACTCACCGCCGCGAAAAAATCCTTCGACGGCAGCGATACGTCATCGGCGAACAGGGCATACAGCGCTGCAATCGCCGCCGCCGCGTTCGCATATTGAACCGGGGCCGCCAGCGCCGGATCGGGCAAGACCATCGCCAGACCATCGCGGTGCTGCCAGCGCCAACCGGTGTCCAGACGCTGCGTCGAGAAATCGATGCCCGCGCGCTGCACGTTCGCTCCGATGCCCGCCAGCGCATCAAGAAGGCCCGCCGGCGGATCGATCTCGCCGACGATGACCGGATGCCCGGCCCGCGCGATGCCCGCCTTCTCGCGGCCGATACTGTCGCGGTCGGGACCCAACCAGTCCATGTGATCGAGGTCCACCGTCGTCACGATGGCGACGTCGGCATCGACGATGTTCACCGCATCGAGGCGTCCGCCCAAACCCACCTCGAGAATGGCCACGTCCAAATCGGCGCGGGAAAAAATATCGAATGCGGCCAGCGTGCCGAATTCGAAATAGGTCAGCGGGATTTCCGTTTGCTTTGCGCCGTCGTGCGTAAGCGCCAGACGCGCCGATTCGATGCGCTCGAACGATGCCGTCAACGTCGCATCATCGGCATCCACCCCGTCGATGCGCACGCGTTCGTTGTAATGCATCAAATGCGGCGACGTGAAGCTTCCGACGCGCATGCCGGCCGCCCTCAGCATCGCTTCAAGAAATGCTACCGTCGAGCCTTTGCCATTGGTGCCACCGACCGTGATCACCCGACGCGCCGGCGCCACCGCGCCCATCCGCTGCCATACCGCGCGCACCCGATCGAGCCCCAGCTCGATGCTGCGCAGGTTGACCTGTTCCTGATACGACAGCCATTCGGCGAGAGTGCGGGTCATGCAACGATCTTTATGGAAAGCCTGCGTACAGTTTAGCCTTCCGGCCGCGTGCTTCGATCATCCAGCGGCCGAAGCCAGAAACGAAGACGGTGCAAAGTCGGCGTGATATCCCCGATCTCTGTCCAATCCAGATGGCAGAACATCGTCTCCTGCCGCCGATAGCCGCGCTTGCGCCAGAACGCGTCATTGGATCGATAGTGCGGCGGGCGCCGAGGATCGTCGGCGTCACGCTCGACCGCGCAGAACGCCGTGCAGCGAAATCCGCCAAGCCGACGCGCATGCGCCTCGCGCTCGTCGAAAAATCGATGGCCGAGGCCCTGACCGCGATACGCGTTCAACAGCACCGATTCGCCAAAGTAGAAAACCTCGTCCACCGCCATGCCTTGCTCGCGAAACGGCCGCTGGAACGGGTCGCCGTCATCGGCCAAAGGGAGGCCGCTGGAAGCGCCAACCACCCTTTCGCCATCGAACGCCAGCACGAATAGGCTGCGCGGCGAACGCGCGTAAGCGGAGAGATAATCACGCTCGTATGCGGCATCCCCTTCATACAGATACGGATAGTCGCGAAACACGGCAGTGCGCAAGCGCGACAAGTCATCCAGGTAGGGCGCGACGGCTTCACCCACGCACGTAGTCACGCTAACGGCCATGGGTCAGCCGCCTGTAACCTGGGCGATCCAGTCATTGAGGTTGTAATAGTTGCTGACGCGGGAAATACGACCATCCCGAATGTCGAAGAACGCGCCGCCCGGCAACACGTAGCGCTGGTTTTTCGCCGGGGGAAGCCCCTCGTCGTCGGCCAGATAAACCCCGTGCACTTCGTACTCGGCCGCGGCGCGCAGACCGTCGGCGGATGCCATGACCACGATCTTCTGCAGCTGCTCGCTGTAGCTGCCCTGCATGCGCCCGAGAAACGCGCGAAACGCGTCGAGTCCCTGCTCACGTGGCCCCTGGTTGAGATCGTGCGCCACATCATCGGTGAGGCAGGCCAGCATCGCTTCCCAGTCGGCGCGATTGAACGCGTCGTAATAGTGCTCGATCAGCGCCTTGGTATCGGACATGCTTTCAGCCTCCGTCTTGGTCGGACGAACAGCTTAAAGCATCGAGAGACTCAGGTAAGACGCGGCTTGCGTTCTGCGGGCATCCGACCAGGCGCGCCGTTCGGCGCACTCAGCCGAACAGATGGATACCGCTGTAGTGCAAGGCCATATACATGCCGAACGCGGTCCAGAACATTTTCTTCAGCGCCTTGCCAGCGAGAAACGCGATCAGCAGGGCAAACATCAGCGGCACATACTTTTCCAGCTTGCCGAACAGGTCGTTGACGCGAGTGTCGCTGCCGCCGTTATTGAATACGTTCATGCGTGTTCTCCTGCACCGTACCCGTTGCGTATGGCGCCTTGATGGATGAAGAAAAGCGGTTTGTTCGCGAGATCACCGAAATGGCGTCGATCAGCCCGGCAACAGCAAGCTGGCCTGCCAGAGGGCGAACGTGATCGACGCCGTGATAAAGCTGGCGCCCAGCATGGCCAGGGGCTTATTGAAGATCGGATGAGCAATGAGGGTTTTCATGGAAGTTCTCCGGCACCACCGTGGTACGTGGAGAAATAATCCATCTTCCATCCCGGCGAAAGCAGAGGCAGCCGTCAGTCATCGGCAGTGACACTCGTCATCACGATGGCGCACACCGTATTGAACCAATGACGACATACGCTAGTCTCAAAAGAAACCTACTGCCCCGTTTGTGTTGCTCATGATCAAGCCAGACATTCCTCTCAATGAAAACGAGCGTATCGCTGCCCTGAAGCGCTACCGCATTCTCGATACGCTGGCTGAGGACGCCTACGACGACTTGCTAAACATCCTCGCCGGCATTTGTGGGGCACCGATGGGGGCCGTTACCCTTGTTGACGAGGATCGCCAGTGGTTCAAAGCCAAGCTGGGCCTTGAGGTATCGCAAACGCCGCGAAGCGACTCGTTTTGCGCCCACGCCATGTTGCAGCCCAGCGAGCTGATGGTGGTGGAGGATGCAGAAAGAGATCCGCGCTTCTTCGACAATCCGCTGGTCACGGGCGAAACGAATATCCGCTTCTACGCCGGCGCGCCGCTGACCAGCAGCGACGGCCATGCGCTCGGGGCGTTGTGTGTAATGGATCACGAACCGCGGAGGCTCACTTCGTTTCAGAAATCGGCGCTTAGCGCCCTGTCACGTCAGGCCAGCGCGCTGATGGAGCTTCGCCTCAGCACGCGGGAGCTGCGCCATCAGCTGAGCGAGCGCGAATGGTACGAGCAGCGGCTGCAGGAACATCGCGACGCGCTGGAATTGCAGAATGCCCAGCTGATCGCACAGACGCGCGCCGACCCACTCACCGGCCTGGCCAACCGGCGCGCCTTCAACGCCCAGCTGGACGCCGAGCTGGCGCGCTCGAAGGCGCTCGGCAGCCCGCTCGCGCTAGCCATGTGCGATATCGATTATTTCAAAAAAATCAACGACACGTTTGGCCACCCCGCCGGCGATCAAGTGTTGATCGAGTTGGCGCTGATGCTCCAGCAAGCGCTTGGCGAGGGCGCGATGGCCGCACGCTGCGGCGGCGAGGAATTCGCCCTGCTGCTTCCCCAGTTCGATATCGCAGATGCCTCAGCGCTGTGCGAATCGATACGACTGACTACGCCGATGCTGCCGGTGATGACGCCGATCACACTGAGTCTAGGGCTCGCCATAGCGCATGCGGACGACACGCCTGAAAACCTCTACAGGCGAGCCGACAAACTGCTTTATGCCGCCAAGGAAAGCGGACGCAATCGGCTCATGCTGGACTCGTAAACAGCGACGCCTTAAACGCTCAGACCAGAGCGTCCTCGGCCGCCACGAAACCACCGGTCTGGCGCTGCCACAGTCGGGCATACAGGCCGCGTTGGGCAATCAGCTCGGCATGCGTACCGGTTTCGACGATGCGTCCTTTGTCCAGAACCACCAGCCGGTCCATTCGCGCGATGGTGGACAACCGGTGCGCGATGGCGATCACGGTCTTGCCCTGCATCAAAATATCCAGGCTGTCCTGGATCGCCGCTTCGGCTTCGGAATCGAGCGCGGAGGTGGCTTCGTCCAGCACCAGGATCGGCGCGTCCTTCAGCAGCACGCGCGCAATGGCGATGCGCTGACGCTGACCGCCGCTGAGTTTGACGCCGCGCTCGCCCACCAGCGCGTCATAACCGAAACGGCCTTCGCCATCGACCAGCTGCGGAATGAATTCATCGGCGCGCGCTTTGCGAACCGCCTCGAGCACCTGCGCCTCGCTCGCATCTGGACGTCCATACAGGATGTTGTCGCGGATCGAGCGGTGCAGCAGCGAGGTATCCTGGGTGACCACGCCAATCTGCGAGCGCAGGCTCTCCTGCGACACCTGCGCAATGTCCTGATCGTCGATCAGAATGCGACCGCTCTCCAGGTCGTAGAGGCGTAGCAACACGTTGACCAGCGTCGACTTGCCCGCGCCGGACGGCCCGACCACGCCGATCTTTTCACCGGCACGCACGGCGAGATTCAGGCCCGCAATTACACCGCCCTGCTTGCCGTAGTGAAAGTGGATGTCCTCGAAGCGCACGTCGCCGCGCGTCACCGCCAGCGGCTTCGCGCCCTCGTTATCCTGCACCGCGCGCGGCTGCGAAATCGTGGTGATGCCGTCCTGCACCGTACCCACGTTTTCGAAAATGCCGTTGACCACCCACATGATCCAGCCGGACATGTTGTTGATGCGGATCACCAGCCCGGTCGACAGCGCGATCGCACCGACGGTGACCTTGCCTTCGCTCCACAGCCAGATCGCCAGCCCGGTCGTACCCACGATCAGAAACCCGTTGAGGATGGTGATGCTGGCATCCATCGCCGTGGTAAGCCGGGTCATGTGGCGCAGCTTGCCGGTCTGCTCGCCCATCGCATCGGCGACGTAAGCCTCCTCGCGCCGGGTATGCGCAAAGAGTTTCAGCGTGAGGATGTTGCTGTAGCCGTCGACAATACGACCCATCATCTTCGAGCGCGCCTCGGACGCCAGCCAGGACCGCTGCTTGATGCGCGGAATGAAATACGCCATCAGGCCGATATAGGCGAGCAGCCAGACCAACAGCGGCACCGCAAGCCACGTGTCGGCCTTGGCGAACAGCACGATCGCGCTGCCGGTGTAGATGGTCACGTACCAGAGCGCGTCCACGATCTGCACCGCCGACTCGCGCAGGCTGGAGCCGGTCTGCATGATGCGATTGGCAATGCGTCCGGCAAAATCGTTCTGGAAGAAGCCAAGGCTCTGCCGGATCACGTAACGATGGTTCTGCCAGCGAATGCGATTGGTCAGGCTAGGCACGATGGCCTGATTCACCAGCAAGTCGTGCAGGCTGCTCAATACAGGCCGTGCGACCAACGCCACCAGGCCCATCAAGATCAGCTCATGCCCGTGCAAGCGGAAAAAATCCGGTCCCGGCAGGCCCTTGGTCATATCGACAATGCTGCCGATGAAGCCGAACAGCGAGACCTCGACGATCGCCACACCGAAACCGACGACGATCGCAGCCAGAAACACCGGCCACACCTGGCGCAGATAGAACGCGTAAAAACGCCACACCGGCTTCGGCGGCATGCCGTCGGAGGGCTCTTTGAACGCATCGATCAGGGATTCGAACCAGCGAAAAATCATGAAAGCTCCATAGGCTGCAGGCGCCCATTGTGCTGGAAGCGCTCCACTGCAGAAGTGACGGATATGGGGTCGACGCCCCGAAAATCACGCGGCGATGCCACGCGCGAACTTCGGCGGCAAGTTGGCATTGCGCGGGCAGGATCGAACCCAACTATCAGCCCAATGGCAAAACCTGCTGTCCCGATCGATCGCGCCGCGATGCCAGCCGATCGGCCAATCGCGTCGGCTCGGGCAATTTGTAGCGCGTGCAGCAGGCCAGCACGAGATCCGGCGCGCTTGCCTGACTCACACGATGCCCGGGCGAAACGATCAGCGGCTTGATCCGATCCTTGCTGCGCAACACGGTGCCAATGCGTTTACCGCGATAGATAAGATCGGTGCGATCCCCGCGCAGCGGTCCCAGTTCGGCGTGATGCCCGACCAGAATTGATTTGGCCACGCCGATGGTGGGCAAACCGGTGATCACGCCCAGATGCGCCGCGATGCCCAGACCGCGCGGATGCGCCACGCCAAGACCGTCAACGAAAATCAGGTCCGGCGGCTGCGGCAGTTCGGCCAACGCATGGAGTACCGCGGGCAGCTCGCGAAACGACAGCAGCCCCGGGATATACGGCATCCGCGTCGGCCGTCGGGCAATGACCTCCGCCAGCGGCTGCAGGGTTTGCGCATTGATCAGCACGGCGGCGGCCCTTGTGATCGCACCGTCCTCCTCAAAGCCCACGTCGACGCCGGCTAGCAGGCGCAACGGCGGATAGTCGTCCTCAAGACGCACGCGATGCGCAAGTTCGGTTTGGAGCGCGCGGGCGCGCGCGACGTCGCCGTCCCAGGCCAGCGTTTCGCCGGTGTCGAAGTGTGGCCAGCCGTGTGGGCTCGACGCATCGTCGTCTTGCTCGGTCATATCCGCGAGACTGAGCAAACGAGTCTGAACGCGGCGTCAAAGCGAGCGCCTCACGACCGTCATTTCGGTTGACCGACCGCGGCCAGGACCGGATCATCGCCGGATGCCCAACTCGCTTCGCTATCTTTTCATTCTTCTGCTGACCTTTTCAGGCAGCATCGCCGTGGCGCAGGATGCGCCGGCCAGCAGCGCGTCCGCCGCCCAGCCTGCGCTGACGCCGGTGCAGACGCTGACCCAGCTACGCAGCGAACTGGACAACATCAAGAGTTCGGTCGATGCGAAAAAACCGGACACGCCACTGAACGATCTGCGCACCAGCGCACTCGCCGTGCAGCAGAAAGCCGAACAGCTTGCCACCAGTCTGGCACCACAGGATGCCAGCCTGCAGACGCGTCTGGACGTGCTTGGCCCCGCACCAGCCAAGGGTGCACCGCCGGAATCGTCGGAACTCAGCGCCCAAAGGCGGCAGCTGACCAAGGCCAAGAACGAACTGGACGGCCAGATCAAACAGGCCAATTCACTCAGTACCGAAGCGACGCAGCTGGCCGCGCATGTGTCCGATATGCGCCGCGATCAATTCCAGGCCTCGCTGGCATCGCGAACGGCCACGCCGTTCAGCGGTGCGTTCTGGGCCGATCCGGCACAGGCGTTCCCCGACGATCTGGCGCGTGCGAAACTCTTGAAAAGCAATGTCGCCGATGCCGTATCCACGGCGTGGCAGCTGCCCAACCGCACCCCGTTCATCCTGTGCCTGATCTTTGCCGTGCTGCTGATGACGGTGGTGCGCTGGCTGATCGAAAGAACGCTGGTGCACCTGACCACAAGCAGCATGCCCGCGGGGCGTCTGCGCCGCAGCGCGCTGGCCGTGACGATCGCTCTGGCCTACACCCTGACCGTCGGACTGGCAGCGCATTTTGCGTACGAGGCGCTGAACTGGAACGACACCCTCAGCGACGACCTTGCCGACCTGGGCCAGAAGCTGGCGCGCCTAGTGACGTTCGCGGCGTTTCTTACCGGCCTTGGCCGCGCCATATTGTCGACGCAGCGACCGTCATGGCGATTGCCTTCGCTATCTGATGACGCTGCGCAGCGCCTGCGCCTGTTCCCCTGGCTGTTGGGTGCCGCGGCGTTTCTACTGGGCCTGCTGGAAAGCGTGATCAGCGCCATCGGTTTGAGCCTGCCGGCCACCGTGGCGACGCGCGGGTTTGTCGCCACCTTGATTGCCGTGCTGTTTGCCGATGCGCTGATTCGGCTGGGCAAGTCACGCCGCGTCATGCTGGCCTCGGGTGAAGAACCGAGCCAGCGGCCGGTCTGGGTAGGACTGATTGTGGCGGCGGCCTTCGTTTCCGTCGGCCTCACCTTGCTCGGCGTTGCATCGGGCTATATCGCGTTCGCTTTTTTCATGGCGCGGCAGATGCTATGGGTCGGCGTGATCCTCACGGCGCTGTATCTGGTGATGCACCTGGTCGACGATATTTTCGACACGATTTTTGCGCCCAAGGGGCGCACCGGGAAACGCCTGCAGGCCAGCTTCGGCATGCCTGCCAGAGCGCTCGAACAGATCGGCACGGTGCTGTCCGGCATCACCCGCGCGATTTTGTTGCTGATGTCGATTGCGTTCGTGCTGGCGCCCTTCGGCGCGGGCCCATCGGAACTGGCCGATCGTGCCGGCGCGCTGCTGTCGTCGGGAGGTTCGCTGGGCGAGCTGAAAATTGTCCCGGGCAATATTTTTGCGGCACTGCTGGTATTCGGTACCGGCTGGGTGGTGTTGCGCATCGTCAAGCGCTGGCTGAGCGAACAGCTGCTGCCGAAAACCTCGTTCGATCTGGGCATGCAGAACTCGGTGCTCACCCTGATCGGCTACGTCGGCGGCGTGCTCATTTTCGTACTGACCCTGGTCGAGCTGAAGGTCAATCTGACCAGCATCACCTGGATGGCCAGCGCCCTTTCGGTCGGTATCGGTTTCGGCCTGCAGGCGATCGTGCAGAACTTCATCTCCGGCCTGATTCTGCTGGCCGAGCGCCCGGTGAAGGTGGGCGACTGGGTCAGTATCGGTGGCGTGGAAGGCGACATCCGCCGCATCAATGTGCGCGCCACCGAAATTCAGATGGGCGATCGTTCGACCATGATCGTGCCGAACTCGCAGTTCATCACCCAGAACGTGCGCAACGTGACTCTCGCCAACGCGCAGGGCCGCGTACACATCACGCTGCCTATGCCGCTGGATACCGATGCCGGCAGGGCGCGTGAAATCATTCTCGATGTGCTCAATGCGCATGCTTCGACCCTGGCGACGCCGGCACCCGTGGTGCGGCTGGACAATCTCGATGCGGGCACCATGACCTTCGACTGCACGGCCTATGTCAACAGTCCGCGCGACGTCAGCGCGGTGAAAAGCGATCTGCTGTTCGAAACACTCGAACGTCTGCGCGACGCCAAACTGCCGATGACCAGCCCGCAAAGCATGGTGGTACGCACGCTTCCCTCTCCACAGGTCGGCGACGACAACCACGAGGACAAGGATTGAGAGAAACGAAGGCCTGCTCGACGCCACCTTCGCTCGTGGAATTTGAAGAAAATCCCGCCACTCACCGTGGAGATTGTGCGTGACGACCGCTACGCCCGACGGCAGCTCTATCATTCCCTGCCTACGCTACCGCGACGTGCGCACCGCATTCGCAAAGGGTTTGGGGTCGCACCCGCCATGCGATCTATCAAAACGACCACGGTTAGGCAATCCAAAGGGCCATGCGGAGACGTTGAACAGGCTCTTAATCAGCCGGCGGCCGTTCGCCACGCCTCAGTCGACGTGCTGTGCCACGGTGGACGCAGGTGCGACCATCAGCGCCTGCGCCGGCGCTTTAATCGAGGAGTCAGGTCGCGCCTGGGCGTACATTTCCCAGCTGATCTGCTTGAGCAGGGCGCGCGGGTCGTCGCCGTGCATATACAAATCCGCGTGCGTTTTCCCGGGCAGATAGCGAAAGTCGGTTTTGGCGTGCAGCCCGTCCAGCACCGCCTGCAGTCTGTGCACCGCGCCGTCCAGATAGTACGTGTCGGCGGTACCGACCATCACGTGGATTTTGCCTTCGAGGTCGGGCTCGAGCTTTGGCCAGTCGGCCTGCAGCCGATGGGCAATGTCGTAGTGATCCCGCCAGTACGCGGCGACTGCCGGATCGACCGTGCCGGTGTCCCGATCGAACAGCAGGGCCGGCCGACCATCGTCGTTGCGCGGCGAAAACACCCATTCGTAAGACGACATCTGGCCACCGTACGCACCCAGCACGCGCTCCAGCCTGACCGAATCCTCGAAGGTCCCCTGCACTTTTCCGTTCAGCCGCTCCAGCGGCCACAGCGTGCCGTCCGGCCGACGATAGACGTTGGCGTGCGGCGCGTACAAATTGACGCCTGAGAAATCATGAAAGTCCACCGGGTCCGGCGACGTCGACCAGGTACCGCCAAATAGTTTCGGGTAATTGATCTGCAGCCACAGCGTTGCCCAGCCGCCGGACGAGTGGCCGGTGAGAAACCGTCCTGATGCTTTCGCATCCATGCGGTAATGCGATTCGAGCGCGGGAATCAGCTCGGTTGTCAGCGCCTTGCCCCACGGTCCGTTATTGACCGAGTCGGCAAATTCATGCGTGCCGGTGGGGCCGGACTCATCCAGAAAAACCCAGATCATCGGCGGCATCTGTCCCTTGACCATATCCAGATGTACGCCAACCAGGGTGTTGATCAGCCGCTCCTCGCTGCCGCCGAAGCCGTGGGTGTAATAGACCGTGGGAAAATGGGCGTTACCGCTGGTTTCATAACCCGGCGGCGTCAGCACCCAGCCGCGCATATGGATGGGCCGGCCCCAGAACGCGGATAGCACCGTGCTCACCCTATCGATCGGCTTGGTATGCGCACGCGCGTCCGGCGCGGCTGCCTGCAGATCGGGCGCCGACGTCATCTGCCACGGGTACGGCTCGGACTGCACGCGCACCAGCCTGAGCGTCGAGGGCGTGATGGCGGGCAGATGCACGCTGATCACCGGGCTGACCAGATCGCCGGCGCTGCGTCCGCTGTAATTGTAGTTGTGATCCAGATCGAGCACGGCCTGCAAGAGGTATTCGCCCGGCGGCAGGCTCGAGAAGCTCCTGGGAAACGCCTGATTGTCCGTGTCGATGGTGACGCTTTGCCGCGGCGCCAGCCGGCTCACTTCACGCGACGCCACCGCCGTGCGCATGGGGTAGAGCGGATCGGCGTCGACGCTTTCGACCTTGCCATTTTTGGCTGCCTTGCGCGCCGCCGTGGCTTCGGTAGCGAACAACAGCAACCGGCCGGACACCGGCTGCGTCGCCGCCCCGTCCAGTTCCACCTTGAAGATCGGCGGGGTCACCCCGGCATGCCAGCGCAGCGCCAGGGCCGACGCGAGCATGGCCAGTACGACCACCAGGGACAACGTCAGAGCGATCCATACCGACTTGCGCATGCCAAGCTTTTCCAATGATTTCCATCTACTCAACGCGGCATGTCGCACGTTGGGATACGAGAAACCTCAGGATAACGGGCGCCGAGTCATCTTCGCGTCAGCAGAGCCCTCGCGGGTCGGCGCATTTTGCGGCGGCAGTCTCAATGGGCCGGTGGCTTGAGCGGCGAGTCAGGCCGCGCCTGCGCATACATCTCCCAGCTGATCTGTTTCAGCAAGCCTTGTCGATCCTTGCCCTGTACGTACAGATCCATATGCGTGCGGTTGGGCAGGAAACGAAAATCCGATCTGGCATGCAGCCCGTCCAGCGTCGCCTGCAGCTTGTGCGCGGCGCCGTCGAGATAGAACGTATCGGCCGTGCCGACGATCAGATGGATCTTACCGTCCAGATCGGGTTTCAGCTGCGGCCAGTTGTGCTGCAGCCGCCAGCTGATGTCGTAGTGATCGCGCCAGTAGTCAACGACGGCGGGGTCGATATCGCCGGTGTCGCGATCGAACA
Organism: Rhodanobacter sp. ANJX3; assembly: GCF_014200755.1. Taxonomy (GTDB): domain Bacteria; phylum Pseudomonadota; class Gammaproteobacteria; order Xanthomonadales; family Rhodanobacteraceae; genus Rhodanobacter. The sequence continues at coordinate 154,619 of NZ_JACHCM010000002.1, forward strand.
TCGGCAGCGGCAGGCCGTTCTTGCCGCGCGGCGAAAACACCCACTCGAACGAACCGAGCTGGCCGCCATAGGTGCCGAGCACGCGCTCAAGCTTGGCGAACTGTTCGAACGTGCCCAGCACCTTGCCGTGATCGCGCACCAGCGGATAGGCCGAGCCGTCCGGCTTGCGATAGACGTTGGCATGCGGCGCGTACAGATCGATGCCGGTGAAATCGTGGAAATCGCTCGGGTCGGGCGACGTCGACCACGTACCGCCGAAAATTTTCGGGTAGCGCGTCTGCAGCCACAGCGTGGCCCAGCCGCCGGAGGAGTGGCCGTTGAGGAAGCGCCCGCTCGGCTTGGCATCCATCCGGTACTGCGTTTCCAGCTGCGGAATCAGCTCGGTCGTGAGCGCCTGTCCCCACGGCCCGTTGTTGACCGAGTCGGCGAACTCGTGCGTGCCGGTGGGGCTGGACTCGTCGAGAAATACCCAGATCATCGGCGGCATCTCGCCCTGCTTCATCGCCGCATACACCGTCGTCAGAGGACCGGCAACGCGATCGTTGTTGCCGCCGAAGCCCTGCGTGTAATACACGGTGGGATAGCGCTTGCCGGCCTTCGCATCGTAGCCCGGCGGCGTCAGCACCTGACCGCGCATGGTGATGGGGCGGCCCCAGAAGGCGCTCAGCGAGGGACTCACGAACTGGATCGCCGTGGCGTGCTGGCGCGCCTCCGGCAACGCATCACGGGCGGCCGCAGGCGCAGACGCCGACAGCTTCCACGGATCGCGCGCCGGCAGCGCCTTGCTCAGCGCCAGCGTCGGGATGCTGGCAACCGGCAGATGCAGCTTCACCACGTTGCTGACCAGATCGCCCGCGCCGCGCCCGAGGTAGTTGTAACTATGCTCGGTATCGAGCACCGCCTGCACGTAATAGTCGCCCGGCGGCAGCTGGGAAAAGCCGGCGGGGAAAGCCAGCTGGTCGGCGTCGATATCGTTGATCTGACCGGGCGTCCAGCGGCTGATCTCGCGCGCGGCCACCGAGGTCTGCGTGGCGCTGAAGGGATTGGCGTCCACGTCATCGACGGTGCTGCTCTTGCCGTCGGATTCGGTCTTCGCGTCGGCCTCGGCCGCCTTGGCCTCGACGGCGAACAGCAGCAGCCTGCCGGAGGTCGGCGTGGCCGACGCCGAGCTGTCTAACTGCACGTGGAAAAAGCGGTGCGCGGGGAGCGCGTCGGTCTGCGCATCGGCCGAACCGACAAGAAACGCGGACAGCAACACGGCAGCAGCAACATGGCGATAACGCATGGATCATCTCCGAAAAAGAAGGACAGACAAGCGGAATTTCACTCGCCACCGCAGCGTGGCGTCCAGCGTCTTACTCGTTCGCCATAGCCGGCTTCACCGGCGCCAGCCGCAGGTCCTGGAAGTCGAAACTGAAATCCGTCAGCGGCGAGATAGGCTCCATCCGCGCCTCGCGGATATGGCCGTCCATATCGAGGCTGAAGCTGATGAAGGCATCGGCATTCAGGTCGCGATCGTCCCAGCGCACGGTGAACGTGTCGTGCTGCCACGGCGACAAGGTACCGATCAGCTGAGCGGTCTTGCTGAAGCGCAAGCGCAGCTTGCCGCCTTCGTTGCTAATGATCACGTCGCCATACCAGGGGTCGCGATAGATGCCGGCATATTGCGCCAGCGGCAGCGACGGCTTGCTGCTCTTGTCGCGCGCCTTTTCATGGGCGGCGAAGCTGCCGTCGGCCTTCGACTCGGCCTGCTTCACCGCCTTGTCGTAAACCGCTACCCAGTTCGTCTTCTGCGTCGGGTTGAGGTAGGCATCGAGCGCCCGGTAGGTCACCGCGTTGAACGCCGCGCCGGATTCCTGATTGGTCAGCACCACCACGCCCAGATGCAGCTCGGGCACCAGGGTGACGCGCGACACCATGCCCGGCCAGCCACCGGTATGCCAGACCAGCCGCTGATTGCGGTAATCGGACAGGAACCAGCTCTCGCCGTAGCCGTAGAAGTGCGGCGTCAGCGGCGCCAGCTCGGGGATCGGCGGTTTGTTGATGGTGATCGGCGTGAGCATCGACCACATCTGCTGCTGGCTGTCCTCGGAGAACAACCGCACCGGCTTGCCGTCTTTTCTCGAACCCGGCAACACGCCGCCGGCCAGCTGCACGTTCATCCACTTGGCCAGATCGTGCACGCTGGCGTAGATGCCGCCCGCGCCCGGATCGTTCAACCAGGCCATCGGCGGCACCGGCTCCAGATTCTTGAAATTGGCCCGCGCGTGGCCGGTCGCCACGTCCATCCCCGGCTTGAGATAGGTCTTGTCGATCAGCGACTCGTCCATGCCGACCGGCTGGAACAGGTGGGTGCGCACATAGTCGGCGTAGCTCTGGCCCGACGCCTGTTCGATCACCAGGGTGGCCACGGCGAACAGGATGTTGTCGTAGGCGTAACCGCTGCGAAAGCCGTTCTTGATCGGCACGTAGCGCAGGTGCTCGACGACCTCTTTCGTGGTGTAGGAGGTCGGCGGCCAGTACAGCAGATCGCCCGCGCCCAGACTCAGGCCGCTGCGATGCGCCAGCAGGTCGCGGATGCGCATCTCGTGCGTAACGTAGGGATCGGACATGCGGAACCACGGCAGGTGATCGATCACTCGATCGTCCATCTTCAGCTTGCCCTGTTCGGCCAGCTGCTGCAGCGCCGCGGCGGTGAACGCCTTGGTATTGGACGCGATGGCGAACAGCGTGTGCGCATCGACCTTGTCCGGCTTGCCAACCTCGCGCAGGCCGAAGCCCTGCTCCATCACCACCTTGCCGTCCTTGACGATGGCCACGGCGATGCCCGGCACGTCGAAGGTCTTGCGCGCGCTCTCGACGTAGGCGCCGAAATCCTGCAACTGAGTCGGCAATGCCGCGGAGTCTTGAGTATTTGACGAGGCCGCTCCGGCGTCGGCGAGAGCCGGTGCGGGCGAGGTCTGCGCGCTGGCGGATCCAGCCAGCGCCAGCAGCACGAAAAGACTTACCGTCCCGAGAGAAAGCGATGGGCGGGAAAAGGTCTTTGGCATATCGATTCCTTCAGGTCAATCGACCAACTATCGCGGCAAAGCAGGCGCGAAGCCAGCGCTGGAAGTCATGGTTCTTCACGCCACCCCCGACAGCGACCCGGCATCGTCTTAGCCGGTTACCATATTTCCTACCCGTAGGACGTTGCCCCCGATGCCATCGACCACCGACGATCTATTCGCCAGCCCGGCACCCGCTGCCGGGACCTCGCCGATTCGCGTCGGCATCGGCGGCTGGACGTTTGCACCCTGGCGCAAGAATTTTTATCCCGAGGGTCTCGTGCAGCGACGTGAGCTGGAATACGCCAGCCGGCAGCTGCGCGCCATCGAGATCAACGGCACCTTCTACCGGGCGCAGACGCCAGCCGTCTACGCGAAGTGGGCCGCCGAGACGCCGGAGGACTTCGTGTTTTCGCTGAAGGCGCCCAAGACGGTAACCCAAGGTAGACGGCTGGCCGAGTCGACCGCCGCTGCGAAGCGTTTCATCAGCGGCGGCCTGGACGAATTCGGTGCACGGCTCGGACCGATCCTGTGGCAGCTGCCGCCCTCACGCACATTCGATCGCGACGATCTCGATGCCTTTCTCGACGCGCTGCCGCGCACATTGAACGGGCGCCCGTTGCGCCACGTGCTGGAAGTGCGGCACGAGAGCTTTCTGTGCGATACCTACCTGCAGCTGGCGCGCGCGCAGAACGTGGCCACGGTGTTCACCGACTCGACCACCTATCCGTCGATGGCCGATATCACCGGCGATTTCGTCTACGCGCGGATGATGCGCAGCCACGCGGATATCGCCACGGGCTACTCGGCCAGCGCACTCGGCCAGTGGGCGAAACGCGCGAGCGTCTGGGCACGTGGCGGCGATCCGGACGACCTTCCGCATGTGGGCCAGCCCACCGCCAAGGCAAAAGCGCGCGATGTGTTTGTGTTCTTTATCAGCAGCGCCAAAGAGCGCAATCCCGCCGCCGCCATGGCGATGCAGGCGCGCGTCGACGCCGCTTGATCCACGATAGCCGCGAGAGATTGTCGCTACGCGCACGGCCAACGGACTAAGCTTTCGGTCTATCAACCCTGCGTGTGAATTCCGATGCGCCAACTCAAGCCACTGATCCTGCTTATCGCGCTAGCGGCTGCCGCGATCTTCTGGTCGGGACACGGGACATCGATCGGCGGAAGAACGAACGTTTTTCCCACAACCCGCAGCGCCAGCACCGATGCCGGCCTGCCCAGCTTTCTCCCGGCGGAAGCTAGCGCCACGCTGGACCGAATCGCCAGCGGCGGCCCTTTCACGCATCGGCAGGACGGCGTGGTGTTCGGCAACTACGAAAACCTGCTGCCGCAGGAGCCGCGCGGCTATTACCACGAGTACACGGTGGAAACACCCGGTGCGGACACGCGCGGCGCACGGCGCATCATCACCGGCGGTACGCCGCCGCAAATCTATTACTACACCGACGATCACTACCGCAGCTTTCGCGCGTTCAAGGTGGCCCAATGAGCCTGTATCGCTCGTACGGCCCGCGCGAGATCGACCCGAACCTCACGCAGCCGACGCAGAGCGGAATCTACTTCGTGGGCAGCGACGACCTTGCGCGGCTGGCCAGAACCGCGGCGCGCGACGAGCTGCGCGTTTGCCATACCGACCTTTCCGGTTGCCACGGCAAGGCTGATTTACTGCGACGGCTGAGCGTGTCGCTCGAACTACCCGCCACGTTTGGCGACAACTGGGATGCGCTGGCCGACAGCCTGCGCGATCTGCGCTGGATGCCGGCCTGGGGCTATGTGCTGCTGTTCGACCACGCCGACGATTTGCGGCGCTCTGCGGCAGCGGACTTCGACATCCTGCTTGGTATTCTCGACGACGCCGCCACCTTTGCCAGTGACAACGACATGCCGTGGTTCGCGTTTCTCGCGTTGCCTGACGCGGCCACCGAAGCCGCGGGCTGACGTTTCCCGCTCCAACACCTTATTCATCACTCCAAACATTCATCACCCACGCATTCATCACCTCAGCCGGAAAATCATGCAAACCCAGGATTTCGAACTCGAAGGCGACTACGTCGAACTCAACATGCTGCTCAAACTCACCGGCATCTGCGACAGCGGCGGTGCCGGCAAGGCGATTGTGGCCAGCGGCGCCGTGCTGGTCGACGGCACGATGGAACTGCGCAAGACCTGCAAGATCCGTGCGGGTCAGGTCGTCACCATCGACGACATGGAAATCCACGTGCTGGCGGACGCCCGCTGAAGCGCGGCGACGATCGAGGCCGGAAGGGTAACCCGCGCCGGCCGGTGAGCGAATAACGTGTATCCGGGGCATCCGGATGCTGCAGGAACGCCGGGCCAGAGCCGTAAGAAACGAAGGCCAGGCACCTTCCCGCTGCATCCGCTGCCGTCGTCACCACGTAACTGGATGCATCGCGACCTGCCGCATCCTTACCGCTAGCGAGGCCACCATGAATCGTCGCACCCTGTTCAAAGCCCTGCCCCTGGCCGCCGCCCTGATGATGGCCGGCCTGAGCGCCTGCCAGTCCGCGTCTGCGGCCAGCGATGCCGGCGTTGTTCCCGCACCCACCATCGATGCCCCGAAAACCGCGGCGTCGAAAGACCAGATCGCCGTGCTGGCCGGCGGCTGCTTCTGGGGCATGCAGTCCGTGTTCGAGCACGTCAAAGGCGTGCAAAAGGTCGAGGCTGGCTACTCCGGCGGCGCGGCCAACACCGCGCACTACGACCAGGTGAGCGATGGCGATACCGGCCACGCCGAGTCGATCCGCGTGGAGTTCGATCCCAGCCAGATCAGCTACGGCCAGCTGCTGCAGGTGTATTTCTCGGTGCCGGTCGATCCGACCGAGCTGAACCGGCAGGGGCCGGACAGCGGCACGCAGTACCGCTCGGCAATCTTCTACAACAGCCCGGAGCAGCAGAAAATCGCCAGCAGCTATATCGCGCAACTGACCGCGGCCAAAACCTTCCACGGATCGATCGTGACGCAGGTGGTGCCGCTGAAGGCGTTCTATCCGGCCGAGGCCTACCACCAGAATTATGCGCAGCTGCATCCGGACAATCCGTACATCGCCTACAACGATGCGCCGATGGTCTCGAAGCTGAAAAAGCTCTATCCGACGATCTACAAGGACGAGCAACAGGTCGTCGAAGTTCAGCTGCACTGAGTCATTGGCAACGCGTCACGATAGGTTCGACTTGCGTGAGGCGTCACGATCCCCATCTCTGGACTTCTGCGCGCGCCGCGCGGCTGGCTGGAAGACTCTCCCCTCGTGACGCCTCACGCCACCTCTTCGTCAGCGACTGAATCGAATGAACTCACGCGCAGTTTTCTGGGCGTGTTTCGTTACAGCGGCCGCGCGCTCCAGTTGGTCTGGAGCACCAGCCGGCCGCTGACCATCGCGCTGGCCTTGCTCACGCTGATCGCCGGTCTGTTGCCGGCCGGCGTGGCGTATGTGGGTGCACACATCGTCGACGCCGTGGTCCAAGCAAGTCGCCAATGGGCAGCCAACGGCAGTGCGCCGTGGTGGCCGGTGATCCGCTGGGTACTCCTCGAAGGTTTGCTGGTGGCCTTGCTGGCCGGCGCTCAGCGTGGGCTCTCGGTATGCCAGTCGCTACTGCGCGCGCTGCTGGGCCAGCGCGTCAACGTCATGATTCTCGAAAAGGCGCTGACGCTGGAGCTGGCCCATTTCGAGGATTCGGAGTTCTACGACAAACTCACCCGCGCGCGGCGCGAAGCCTCGACGCGGCCGCTGTCGCTGGTCACGCGCACGTTCGGCCTTGGGCAGAACGCGATATCGCTGATCAGCTACGGCACATTGCTGTTCCATTTTTCGCCGTGGGCGGTGCTGGTCCTGCTGCTGGCCGGTTTGCCGTCTTTTATTTCCGAAACCAAATTTTCCGGCGATGCGTTTCGCCTGTTCCGCTGGCGCTCGCCCGAGACGCGCATGCAGCTGTATCTGGAAACGGTGCTGGCGCGCGAAGACCACGCCAAGGAAGTGAAGCTCTACGGCCTCGGGCCACTGCTGCTCGATCGTTATCGCAACATCTTCGACACGCTTTATCGCGACGACCGCGACCTGACCATTCGTCGCGACAGCTGGGGTTTCGGGCTGGGCCTGCTCGGCACGCTGACGCTTTATGCCGCCTATGTGTGGATTGCCATGAGCACGGTGGTCGGGCGCATCACGCTGGGCCAGATGACGATGTACCTGATGCTGTTCCGGCAGGGTCAGTCGGCGGTGTCGGCGATGCTGTCGGCGATCGGCGGCATGTATGAGGACAACCTCTATCTGTCGACACTCTACGAGTACCTCGAAACTCCGGTGCCGCCATCCACCGGCACCGTGCAGGTCGGCGCCCAACCGAGCGACGGCATTCGCTTCGAGCGGGTCAGCTTCACCTATCCCGGCGCGACCGAGCCGGCGCTGCAGGATATCGACCTGCACATCAAACCCGGCGAGTCGCTGGCGCTGGTCGGCCAGAACGGCTCCGGCAAGACCACCTTGATCAAGCTGCTGACGCGGCTGTACTCGCCCGACAGCGGCCGCGTGCTGCTCGACGGCAACGACCTGCGCGACTGGGATGAAGGCGTACTGCTGCAGCGTGTCGGGGTGATATTCCAGGACTTTGCGCGCTACCAGATGCGCGTCGGCGAGAACGTCGGCGTCGGCGACGTGACCGCGTTCGAAAACGCCGAGCGCTGGCGCGAAGCGAGCGACAAGGGCATGGCCAGCGAATTCATCGACACCTTGCCGGCCGGCTTCGATACCCAGCTCGGCAAGTGGTTTCGCGACGGCCGCGAGCTGTCCGGCGGACAGTGGCAGAAGATCGCGCTGGCGCGTGCCTTCATGCGCTCGCGCGCGGACATCCTAGTGCTGGACGAGCCCACCGCGGCGATGGACGCCGAAGCCGAAGCCACCATCTTCGAGCATTTCCGCGAACTGTCCGGCGGCCGCATCGCGATCCTGATCTCGCACCGCTTCTCGACAGTGCGGATGGCCGACCAGATCATCGTGATCCAGGACGGCCGCATCAAGGAACGCGGCAGCCACGAGCAGCTGATGGCGCAGGCCGGCCACTACGCCCACCTGTTTTCGCTGCAGGCGCAAGGCTACCGCTAGAAAACACCCCTGCAGCTTGACCCTGCCCGCCCCCGCGCCCCATGCTTCGCTGTCCGCTAGACGTCCCACCCCGGTTGAAACACACGCATGAGCAGTCGCTACAACGCCGCCGATATTGAAGTCCTCTCCGGTCTCGACCCGGTCAAACGCCGACCCGGCATGTATACCGATACCACCCGCCCGAACCATCTGGTGCAGGAAGTGGTCGACAACTCGGTGGATGAAGCCCTGGCCGGCCACGCGCGCAGTATCGAAGTGGTGCTGCATGCGGACGGCTCGGTCGAGGTGAGCGACGACGGCCGCGGCATGCCGGTGGACATCCATCCGGAAGAAGGCGTGTCTGGCGTCGAGCTGATCATGACGCGACTGCACGCCGGCGGAAAATTCAGCGGCAAGAACTACAACTTCTCCGGCGGCCTGCACGGCGTCGGCGTGTCGGTGGTCAATGCGCTGTCCGATCGCGTCGAGGTATCGATCCGCCGCGATGGCAACGAATACCGCATGGCCTTCGAGCACGGCGACAAGGTCAGCCCGCTGGAGATCGTCGGCTCCGTGCCGAAGAAGCGCACCGGCACCACCCTGCATTTCTGGCCCGAGGCCAAGTATTTCGATTCGCCGAAGGTGTCGCTGGCGCGGCTGCGGCATCTGCTGCGGGCCAAGGCCGTGCTGTGCGCCGGCCTCAGCGTCAAGCTCACCGACGTTGCCAGCGGCGAAGTCAACGACTGGTACTACGAGGACGGCCTGCGCGACTATTTGCGCGGCGAACTCGACGGCGCCGAGGCCCTGCCCAGCGAGCTGTTCGTGCATCACATGGCGCGCGATGTCGAAGGCATGGAGGTCGCGCTGGCCTGGCTGCCGGAAGGCGAACTGGTGCAGGAAAGCTACGTCAACCTGATCCCCACCGCGCAGGGCGGCACGCATGTGAACGGCCTGCGCACCGGCCTGACCACGGCCATCCGCGAGTTCTGCGACATCCGCAACCTGCTGCCGCGTGGCGTGAAGCTGGCGCCGGAAGACGTATGGGAACGGCTGGCGTTTGTGCTTTCTGCACGCTTGCAGGATCCGCAGTTCGCCGGCCAGACCAAGGAGCGACTGTCGTCACGCCAAACCGCCGGCATGATCGAAAACGTCATCCACGACGCCTTCAGCCTGTGGCTCAACCAGCACGTCGACATGGGCGAGCGGATCGCGCAGCTGGCGATCGAACGCGCCAGCGCGCGCTTGAAAGCGGCCAAGCAGATTGTCCGCAAAAAGATCACCCAGGGCCCGCAGCTGCCCGGCAAACTGGCCGACTGCACCGCGACCGACCTCACCCGCACCGAACTGTTTCTGGTCGAGGGCGACTCCGCCGGCGGCAGCGCCAAGCAGGCGCGCGACAAGGAGTTCCAGGCGATCCTGCCGCTGCGCGGCAAGATCCTCAACACCTGGGAAGTCGAGTCCGGTTCGGTGCTGGCGTCGGAAGAGGTGCACAACCTCGCCATCGCCATCGGCTGCGATCCAGGCAAGAACGATCTCTCGGGGCTGCGCTACGGCAAGGTGATCATTCTGGCCGACGCCGATTCGGACGGCCTGCATATCGCAACTTTGTTGACTGCACTTTTCCTCAAGCACTTCCCAACCCTGGTCAGCGAAGGCCACGTCTTCGTGGCGATGCCGCCGCTGTTCCGCGTCGACGTGGGCAAGCAGGTGTTCTACTGCCTCGACGAGAGCGAGAAGGAAGCGATGCTGCAGCGGATCGAACGCGAAAAAATGAAGGGCGCGGTCAACACCACGCGTTTCAAGGGCCTGGGCGAAATGAATCCGCCGCAGCTACGCGAATCGACCATCCATCCCGATACGCGTCGGCTGGTGCAGCTGACCATCGGCGATGAGGACGGCACCTCCAAACTGATGGACATGCTGCTGGCAAAAAAACGCGCCGGCGATCGCAAGGCCTGGCTGGAAGAGAAAGGCGACCTGGCGACGCTGGAAGTCTGAGCCAGCCAAACGGCGGCTGCGTTTTTCAATGCGGCCCGCCGTGTGTCGAATCGCTTCGTGGTTCGAACGAGCCCCGCGTCCTCATTACCACCGGTCGCGATCCCGCGTTATCCGGCAGATACAGACATGCGGCGTTGACGCACACCCTGACGCCGCATCGGTTTTGTTCGTGGTCCCGTGCATCCGACCCACGACTCGCGCCGTATCTCCTCACGCTTCCAATCCGCGAAGCGGAAAATCTGGAGTTACACATGAACAAGAATCAGCGTCTGCGTGGTATCGCCCTTGGACTCTCGCTGGCTTTTGCCACTGTCGCCGTGGCGCCGATGGCGATGGCCGACTCGATGAGCAACATGAGCATGGGCAAGACCGTCGAAGTGGGCGGAGCACCGATGTACCCGAACAAGAACATCATCGAAAACGCGGTGAACTCGAAGGATCACACCACCCTGGTTGCCGCCGTCAAGGCTGCCGGCCTGGTCGATACGCTCTCGGGCGCCGGCCCGTTCACCGTGTTCGCGCCGACCAATGAAGCGTTCGCTGCACTGCCTGCCGGCACCGTCGACACCCTGCTGAAGCCGGAAAACAAGGCGGATCTGACCAAGATCCTCACGTACCACGTGGTGCCCGGCAATGTGACCTCGGCCGACCTGCTCAAGCTGATCAAGAAAGGCGGCGGCAAGGCTTCGGTAAAGACCGTCGAAGGCGACTCGCTGACGTTCAGCAAGGATGCGCAGGGCGTGGCCATTACCGACGACAAGGGCAACGTCGCCCACGTCACCATCGCCAACGTGAAGCAGTCCAACGGTGAGATCCACGTCATCGACAAGGTTTTGATGCCGTAATCCGCATCGCCGTTTTAAAACGCGAGTGTTTCACCAGCGCCCCGACTCCCTCATCGGGGCGGCTTTTTTTGTGCGCTCGACCGGGCTAAGGTGACGACTGGTTATTACCGAGCGACACCCATGTCCTTGCTGCCACCTCTCGATCTGCAGCGCTGGATCGACGACAACCGCCACCTGCTCAAGCTACCGGTAGGCAACAAGTGCATCGTCGATGGCGACTTCATCGTCATGATCGTCGGCGGCCCCAACGCCCGCACCGACTATCACTACGACGAAGGCCCGGAGTTCTTCTATCAGCTTGAGGGCGAGATGGTGCTGAAAGTGCAGGACGACGGCCGCGCACGCGATATTCCAATTCGCGCCGGCGAACTTTTCTATCTGCCGCCGCGCACGCCGCATTCGCCGCAGCGCATGCCCGCATCCATCGGCCTGGTGATCGAGCGCAAGCGCCTGCCGCACGAACAAGACGGGCTGCTGTGGTTCTGCGAAAACTGCAATCACAAGCTCTACGAAGAATTTTTCGTGCTCGGCGACATCGAGCAGGATTTTCCGCCGGTGTTCGATCGTTTCTACCGTTCGCGCGACGCGCGCACCTGCGGCCAGTGCGGCCATCTGAATCCGGCACCAGCCAAATACGGCTGAGATAAAGCTGATGCCGCCGTACGCGACAAACCTATCGCGCGGCTGACTCTATTTACCGCGCGCCAGCCACTTGCCTGCCATTCGCCGCAGCGAGTCATCGGCCGACGCATCGTTCGCGATGTCGAGGATCGATTTCCACGCCAGCGCCAGCGACTCCTCGCTGATCGCAAACTGTTCGCTGCCTGTGGCGCGCACCACGTAACGCACGTCGTAATGCCAGTGCTCCGGCTCATCGCCGCGTGCGGGAATACGGTGACGGTCGAGATCGAAAATAGCCGGCTCGACCACCAGATCGGTCAATCCGGATTCTTCCTCGGCCTCGCGCAGGGCCACGTTGGCCAAGTCGGTATCACCATCGGCATGCCCACCTAACTGCAGCCAGCGACCGAGCTTGCGGTGATGAGTCAACAGCACGCGCTCGCCGTCCGCGCTGACCAGCCACGCCGAGCCGGTGAAGTGGCCTGCACTGTGGGTTCGCTCAAACGTCTCGAAACCGCCGAGCGAAAAATCGACAAATTGTTGCGCCAGCCATGCGTGCTCGGGATAGCTTGCCGCGTAATTTCGAAAGAGGGGAGCGGTGTCGGGCGAACGGAAGGTCATGGCGGGATTAGCTTAAAACCAGAGCAGATCATAGCCGCAGCGCAGCTTGTACCCCCACGATGGCTCGGCTATGGTTCCAGATTGACACAAACGAGCGGCAAGGCCCACGCAGCAGCCTGTGCCTGCCAGCAAAAGCCGCCACTCTCTCAGGGGACCCACGCATGCTCAAACAACTTTTCGCGAAGCATCCCATCAGTGCGACGCCGCAGATCGATGCGGCTTTCGACAGCGTCACCGGCGAGCCTTCGCTCAAGCGCGTGCTCACCGCGCGGCATCTGGTCACCCTGGGCATCGGCGCGGTTATCGGTGCGGGTATCTTCGTGATCACCGGACAGGCGGCGGCCGAGCATGCCGGCCCGGCGGTGATGATCAGCTTTATCGTCGCGGGCATCGCCTGCGCCTTCGCAGGCCTGTGCTACGCCGAGTTCGCGGCGATGATTCCGGTTTCCGGCAGCGCCTACGCGTATTCCTATGCCACGCTCGGCGAGATCGTGGCCTGGTTCATCGGTTGGAACCTGGTGCTGGAATACATGTTCGCCGTCGCCACGGTGGCGGCCGGCTGGTCGGGGTATTTCAACGAGTGCCTTTCGATCATCGGACACTGGACGGGCATGTCGCTGGCTCTGCCCGAGTCGCTGGCCTCGGCGCCGTTCAAGTTTGCCGGTCATAGCATCGTCGGTACCGGCACGCTGATCAATCTTCCGGCCATGGCCATCGTGGGCGGCCTGACCTGGCTGTGCTACATCGGCATCCGGCAGTCGTCCTTCGTCAACGCGATCATCGTGTCGATCAAGCTGATCGTGATTTTTCTTTTCCTCATCTTCGCGTTCCGTTTCATCAACCCGGCCAACTGGCATCCGTTCATTCCGCCGGCGGAAGGCCCGGGGCAGTTCGGCACCAGCGGCATCTTCCGCGCGGCAGTTCTGGTGTTCTTCTCGTACGTGGGTTTCGATGCGGTATCGACCGCCGCCGGAGAAGCGAAAAATCCGCAGCGTGACATGCCGATCGGCATCCTCGGCTCCCTGGCGATCTGCACCGTGCTGTACATCGCCATGGCGCTGACGCTGACAGGCATTGCGCCGTATCGCGCCCTGGGCACGCCGGAACCGGTCGCCACCGCGCTCAGCTTCTACCCGCAGCTGCTGTGGCTGAAAGCGATCGTCTCGTTCGGGGCGCTGGCCGGCCTTTCCTCGGTGATCCTGGTGATGCTGCTGGGCACGTCGCGCATCTTTTTCAGCATGTCCAAAGACGGCCTGCTGCCGGTGGCGATGGGACGGGTCCACCCCGTTCGCCGCTCGCCTTCCGTCGCGACGATCGTTTCGGGCGTGGTTGCCGCCGTCACTGCCGGCCTGTTTCCCGTGAGCATTCTCGGCGAGCTGGTATCGATGGGCACGCTGCTGGCCTTCACCACGGTCTGCATCGGCGTGCTGACGTTGCGCTATACCCGCCCCGAACTGCCGCGAGCGTTTCGCGTACCGGGCGGCATGGTCGGCGTTTGGCTGGTCAGCGGGCTGGGTTCGTTGATCTGCCTCTACCTGTTCTGGCAGTCGTTCCAGGTCAACTGGCCGCTGATCGTCGGCTGGACCGCCATCGGCATGGCGATCTACTTCGGCTATGGCCACTGGCACAGCAAGATGCGCGGCCCCAGCAGCCGCGCCTGATACGCGATCGAAGGGCCGGCCCTCTCCCGGCCCTTCGTTTTACCGATGCACCACGAACCGTCCCACCTCATGCTGGCAAGGCGACTCGATGCTTAAACAGTTACTCGCGCGCAAGACCGATTTTTCGCAAACCGACGATGGCCAACACGGCCCGGCGCTGAAGCGAACGCTGGGACCCTGGGGACTGACGGCGCTGGGCATCGGCGCAGTGATTGGCGGCGGCATCTTCGTGATTACCGGTCAGGCCGCGGCCGAGCATGCGGGCCCGGCAATCATTCTTGCCTTCGTCATCGCGGCGATCTGCTGCAGCTTTACTGCGCTGTGCTACGCCGAGTTCGCCACGCTGATTCCCATGTCGGGCAGCTCGTATTCCTACGCCTACGCCACGCTGGGCGAGCTGGTGGCGTGGTTCATCGGCTGGAACATGGTGCTGGAATACGGCGTATCGGCATCCGCGGTAGCGGTGAGCTGGACGGGATACTTCGTGAGCCTGCTCGACCATTTCGGCATCCATCTTCCGGCCGTGCTGACCAATGCGCCGCTTGCCTATACCGACGGGCATCTGGTGACCACGGGAGCACTGTTCAATCTCCCTGCCGTCGCCATCGTGATGGCGCTGACCTGGCTTTGCTACGTCGGCATCCGGGAGTCCAGCGGCGCCAATCTGGTGATGGTAATTTTCAAGGTCGCGCTGATCGTGCTGGTGATCGCTGCCGGCTGGCATTACGTGAACCCCGCGCTCTGGCATCCGTTCATTCCAGCCAGCCAGGGGCCGGAAAAATACGGCTGGGCCGGCATCATGCGCGCCGCTACGCTGGTGTTCTTTGCCTATATCGGTTTCGAGGCAACGTCCACGGCGGCGCAGGAGGCGAAGAACCCGCAGCGCGATCTACCGATCGCCACGCTCGCCTCGCTGGCGATCTGCACGATTCTGTATATCGGCATCGCTGCCGTGATCACCGGCCTGCTGCGCTTCGACCAGCTCGACACGGCCGAGCCGGTGGTCACCGCCGTGCGCGCACATCCGCAGCTGTTTATTCTGCGCTGGGCCGTGGAGATCGGTGCCTTGATCGGCCTGTCGTCGGTGATCCTGGTGATGATCATCGCGCAGCCGCGCATCTTCATGATCATGGCTCGCGACGGTCTGCTGCCGCCGGTGTTCGCCAAGATCCATCCGAAATATCACACGCCGCATATCAACACGGTCATTACCGGCGTGGGCATCGCCGCGCTGGCGGCGGTGTTCCCACTCGACGTGCTCGGTGACCTAGTGTCCATGGGTACTCTGATCGCCTTCGTCGCGGTCTGCGCCGGCGTGCTGATTCTGCGCAAGACGCGGCCCGATTTGCCGCGTACCTTCCGTGTGCCTTGGGCACCGGTGACCTGCGTGCTCGGCGTGCTCAGCTGCCTGGCACTGCTGTACTGGGAGAACTGGTACCAGTGGCTGCTGCTGGGCATCTGGACGGTCGTCGGCATGGCCATCTACTTCGGCTACGGGCGCCGGCACAGCCATCTGCGCCAAGAGCAGGCGCTGAGCTCAAAGACCTGAATTTCGCCGAATGGCTAGAAAAATGCCGAATTGCCGCCGATAATTGCATTTCCTGGCCACGCATGCTTCCTCACGCTGAGTCGCTGAAAGTCTCAACGCTAACTGAGAATTTTTTCGTAAGTCTTTGTTTTAAAAGTACTTAACGAGATTTTTTCGAGAGAAATTTTCGTACCAGCCGCCCATTCGTGCTGCTCGGGAGTATCATCCCCAGTCCGGGGATATCACTTGGCAGTGGGCCTTCGGATCGCCGCCCGGCGCATCGAGTGGGGTCAGCTCCTCAGCTTGGTGCGTCGGGCAGCACTTTTATCGCGATGACTGAATTCTGCAGGCTGAGTTTGCGCCGATGTGTTTTGCGCGATCCGCCATGCAAAAAGGCCGGCAAGATGCCGGCCTTTTTATTTCACGCTCTACCCTGCGCGCATCGAAGATACGTTGCGAAGGTCAGCCCGCTTTCGGGTTATGCGAAACGCACCAGCCCTTCGCGTTGACCGACTTGCCCGGGAACAGCTGGCACGGTCCACGACCCGTCGCACTGCCGGAGTAGAACTGGCAGTTGGAGCAGTTGTCGCCCGCCTTGTGTTTCGGATCGGTCGCCTTGCTGCCATCTTCCACATAGCCCAGCGCCTTGGCCGTGGGATCGTCCACACTGACCGGCGGCAGGTCGGCGGCGCGCGCGAAGCGCGGCAGGCCACCCATGATGGCCACCGCGGCCGTGGTACCGGCAGCAACCTTCAAAAAACGACGCCGTGATTCGATGTTCTTCTCATTTGACATGGGCAAGCCTCCGTCATGTATCCCACGCCCTTTGCGGTGGATTGCGGCGATAGTACGCCTGTTTCGTCAATCATTCGTGACTGGCGAGAATGGCTCTCATTCAAGACTGGGCGGGCGTTTGTGCGTGATATGATGATCTTCCATTTGGACGTCCAAATCCCATGAGCCAGCAGCTACCCGCTACGATATCGACCAGCCTGTTCGAGGCGCGCGCAGACTCGATCGCGAACACCGCGCGCGAGCTCGCAGCGCTGGGCTGGACGCCGGCGACCAGCAGCAATTTTTCCGCCCGCATCGACGCCGACTACGCGGCGATCACCATCTCCGGCCGCGACAAGGGCAAGCTCGGTCGCGACGACATCATGTTGATCGACATGCACGGCAATGCCGTCGGCACCGATGCGAAACCGAGCGCAGAGACCGCGCTGCATACGCAAATCTACCGTCGCTGGCCTGAGATGGGCGCCGTGCTGCATACGCACTCGCGCACGCAGAGCGTCGCCTCGCGCCTGTACGCCGACGATGGCGTCATCCGCCTGCAGGGCTGGGAGCTGCAGAAAGCGATTACCGGCTACACCACGCACGAAAGCCTGCTGGAGATACCGGTATTCCCCAACACCCAGCACATGCCTGAGCTGGTCGATAAGGTCGACGCCTGGATCGACAGCGGCAAACCGCTGCACGCGTATTTGATCGACGGCCACGGCATCTATACTTGGGGCCGCGACATGAAGGAAACGCACCGCCATCTGGAAGCACTCGAATTCCTGCTGGGCTGCGAACTGGATCTGAAAAGGTTGAGGGCATCATGAGCCAACTACGCATCTTCGACGAAAGTCATCCCGACGCCGAGCTCGCGCTGCACCGCGATTACGCCGCCATCGCCCGCGAGCTGGGCAAGGTCGGCATCCGCTTCGAACAGTGGGAGGCCAGCCAGCCGATTTCGCCCGGCGCCAGCCAGGACGAGGTCATTGCCGCCTATAAAACGGATATCGATCGGCTGATGGCGGAAACCGGCTACCAGGCCGTCGATGTGATCAGCCTCACGCCCGATCATCCCGATCGCGCCATGCTGCGGCAGAAGTTTCTCAGCGAGCACACCCACAGCGAGGACGAAGTGCGCTTCTTCGTCGCCGGCGCCGGCCAGTTCACCCTGCACATCGACGGCAAGATCTACGACGTGCTGTGCGAATCCGGCGACCTGATCGGCGTCCCCGACGGCACGCGCCACTGGTTCGACATGAGCGAAGCGCCCTACTTCGTGGCCATTCGCTTCTTCACCAACAAGGAAGGCTGGGTCGCCAACTTCACCGGCGACGGTATTGCCGAGCGTTTCCCGCGGATGCAGCCCTACTCGCCAGCAACTCGCTGAATAGAACCCGCCGTCGCTGACACGGCCAAGCCGAACGTTGACCGGCCAGATCGCCCGGTCGTTTATGCTGGGCGCCTTTTCCAGGCAACGCCAAACCATGACCGATATCCGCGCCATCGTCACCGACATCGAGGGCACCACCAGCTCGATCAGCTTCGTTCGTGATGTGCTGTTTCCCTATGCCCGCGAGCGCCTGCCCGCCTTCATCGAAACGCACGGCGACACGCCCGAGGTGCAGCACTGGCTGCACGAGGCGGCGAAAGAGGCCGGCCTGGTCGAGGCCAGCCGGCAAGAGATCATCGAACTGCTGATCCATTGGGTCGACGAGGACCGCAAGTCGACCGCGCTCAAGGCGCTGCAGGGCATGATCTGGAAAGACGGCTACGAGGCCGGCGATTACCAGTCCCACATGTACCCCGAAGTCGCCGCTCGTTTGCGGGCGTGGCAGGCCAGCGGCCTTTCGCTCTACGTCTACTCGTCCGGCTCCGTGCCGGCGCAGAAGCTGCTGTTCGGTTTCAGCGAAGCCGGCGATCTGACGCCGCTCTTTTCCGGCTACTTCGACACCGAAACCGGCCACAAGCGCGAGGCCGACTCTTACACGAAGATCGCTGAAGCCATCAGCCTGCCGCCGCATCAGATCCTGTTTCTGTCGGATATCGTGGAAGAGCTCGACGCCGCGCAGACGGCCGGCTTGCAGACCGCGTGGCTGATCCGCGAACCGCTGGCCTGGCCGAACGCGCCGCGCCATGCGGCGTATCGCGATTTCAACGCCATCCAACCCTGACGCCACCGCGTACGAGCCCTGCCATGCGAACTGCACTGATCACCGTCCTCGCGTTCGCTGCCGGCGTCCTCGTGATGCTGTGGCTGCCGCGTCATTCCGCCCTCAACTTAGGTAACGGGCAATCCGGTTCGACGACTGCCACGGCGACCGGTTCCAGCAGCGGCGAACCGGCGTCATCATCGTCGGCCGACGACGACCCGGATGAAAACAACGACGCCGACTGGCCGAGCAGCGGCCCGTCACCCGAGCAGGTGATGTATGCGCAGCCGAAGATGGTCGCCGATGCGCTGGCCAAACTCACCCCGCGCGTCGCCGGCAAAACGAATCTCTACCTGGTGACCTTTGCCGGCGACGGTGGCGAAGACGTGTTCCGCAATGAGGCCGAATACGCCGCGCAGCTTTTCCCGCAGCGCTTCGGCCCCACCGCGCACACGCTGGTGCTGGAGAACAATCCCGATACCTTGTCCAGCCACCCGCTGGCCAGCTGGAGCAATCTCGAAGCGGCGCTCGATGGGGTGGCCAAAGTGATGAAGCCCGATCAGGACGTGCTGATGCTCTACATCACCAGCCACGGCGACGAGGATCACAACCTGCTGGTGGATATGGACCCGCTGGCGCTGGACCAGATCGGCGCACCGGACCTTGCCGGCATCCTGGCCAAACGGCCCTTCAAATGGAAGGTGCTGGTGGTCAGCGCCTGCTATTCGGGCGGCTTCGTGCCGCCCCTGCACGGCGCCGGTACGCTGGTGATCACCGCGGCCCGCACCGACCGCAGCTCGTTCGGCTGCGGCAGCGATTCGGACGCCACTTACTTCGGCAAGGCCTGGCTGGTGGATGCGCTGAACCAGACACCCGATTTCATCGCCGCCTTCAAACAGGCCAGCGGTGAAATCAGCCAGTGGGAGCAGCGCGACAAACTCACGCCATCAGAGCCTCAGATCGATGTCGGCAGCGGCATCGCCGAACAGCTCGCGCTGTGGCGCCAGGGTTTCACGCCGGGCCCCGCCGTGCCATTCAAGCCGGCGGCGCCGGCGCCAGCCAGCACGACGGCGCTGGCGCAGTAGCTCGAAGCTCGCTTGGCTTTACGGTGCCCGCGGAGCTTTGGCACGCGTGCGCTTTGACGGCACCCGCGCCCCGTCCTTGGGTGAAGGAGCGCCGCCATCGCTCATCTGTTCCATCCACGACAGCGTGTCGATGTAGGACAGAAAATGCTGCAGATAGCCTGGCGAAAGCTCGTGCATGAGGGTGAGCGACCGATGCACCAGGCTGCCCGAGTTGAGCGGTCCGGCATCGGCAGGCACCTGCTCCAGCGACTGGCGTATCTGGCTCTCGATGCGCACCTCGGACCAGATGTTTCTGAACTCATCTAGCGCCTCCAGCGTTGGCAATGCGGTGGTCCCAGGCGTCGCGTCAGTCGTGGCGAGATCGTCAACACGAGTGGCTGCACGGTTGGCGATGTCATCGAGCAATTCGCCTAACGCGCCACGAGCCGGCGCCGATGGCGCGGACACGCCGTCGGCATCGCCAGCGCAGGATGCCGCATTGTCGAGATCCGCCGCATACGCCTCGACAAGCTTGGTCAGCCGCTTATCCAGCAGCTGCCGCGTCGCACCGTCATGGCCTGCCGCACGCTGCTCCAGCACTTCGATGAAATGAAATCGCCACGGACTCAGGCGATCGGCGTTCTGCTGCCGCCACGCGTCGAGGATCTTGCGGATGCGTGATGCGCTATCACTCATGAGCCGCCACGGCTGCCGTCGGCTGCTTCGGGATCGGCGAAATTTCCACGCGCCGGTTCTTCGCCCGTCCCTCGTCGTCGGCATTCGAGCCTACCGGCTGCTCGGCACCGAACGCCGCGGCAAAGACCGACGAGGCCGGCAAACCATCGGCGATCAAGGCTCGCGTCACGGTCAGCGCGCGCTCGGCGGACAGCTCCCAGTTGTCGGCGAATTGCCGGTTGCCGTCGCGCACTTGCCGGTCATCGGTGAAACCGCTAACCATCAGAATCTCGTCGCGCGACTTGAGGTAGTCGGCCAGCGGGGCCGCCAGGCTCCTCAATACCTCATGCCCCTCGGGCTGCAGCTGATCGGAGTTCAGCGCGAACAACACGCTGCCGCGGATACCGATGCGCCCGTTGACGAGGGTCACCCGGCCAGCGGCCAGCGGAACCGCCAGCGCCTGCTCCAGAGTCATGCTGCGCTTCGCCTCGGCCTGCTGCTGTTTGACCGCTTCATCCAGCTTGTTCGACAGCTGCAGCTGCACGCCGATCACGCCCACCAGGATCAGCACGAACACACCCAGCAGCACCGACATCAGGTCGCCGAAGGCCGCCCAGATCGGCGCCGTCGACTCCTCGACGCCATCCACTTCGTCGCTCATGTCGCTTCGGCCCCGGCGAGCGCCCGCTGGCCGGCGAGCTGCTGCATTTCCTCGATGATCTGCTTCTGCGACAGCATGCTCAGATCGATCACTTCCCTCGCCTGCGCGACGTAATAGGCGAGCTGCTCGTCGCTGCGCGCGAGCGACTTGTCCAGCGCCGCTTCGATGCGCTGCAGGTGCTCCATCAGCAGGCCGTTCGACTCGCCGAACGTCTGCACGGCCGCACCGAAGACTTCGCCCAGGCTGGCCACCTCGACGGCACTGCCGGTGACCTGCGCAGCGACGGCACCGAGCTTGCCGGTTTCCGCCTCGATATGGTCGGTGAAGCGCGTGCCGACACGATCCAGCAGATCCGCCGAGGTGGTCACCAGCGCATCGACGGCCACGCGTTGCTCGGTGGACGCGTGGTTCACCGCATCGAGCAGGGTATCGAGTGTGGCCATCAGGCGGCTACGTTCCTCCAGCATGGCGGTATCGCGGACCATGCTGTCGGAGAGTTTCTGGCGCATCTCCGCGACGACTTCGGCAGCGGCCCTGGGCGCTTCGGACGCGGCTTGCACGAGCCGGGAAATTTCGGCGATCGTGTCGCTGGCGTGTGCCTGGGTCTGTGCCGAGATGTCGTGCGCGGTCTTCGCCAGCGTGTCGCAAATCGCCTGCTGCCGGGTTGCGGCCTGCTCGCCCGTCTGCTCCCACTGGTTGCTCAGCACCGCGGTCATCGCAGCGAACGCATCCGTCCAGGTCGTCAAACGATTCTTGTCCCGCGATTCCAGCAACGTCTGCAAGTCCGCATGCGACTGATGCACGCGCTGGACCAGCGACGTGGCGTGTTCATCGAACGTCGCCGCTGCCGCACTCAACGCCTGCTGATGGCGGGTCGCCAGATCGGCGTTGACGGCATCCTGCCGCGACAGCGCATCGTTCCACGCGCTCGCCGCGCCGTCCGCCGTGGCGTCGAGGCGTGCAGCGACGCCTTCCAGCAAGCCGGCCGAGCGTTGCTCGAAGGTCTCGCTGAATTGCTGCAGTGAGCGGCGCAAATCCTCGGCCAGCGCCTCGTTCGTCCGCTGCTGCTGCGCCAGTGCCTCGTTCCAGACCGCGGCCATGGTCGCGGTGGTCGTCTCCAAGCCGGTCGACACGCCATCCAACTGACGCGCCACGGCCTGCGTCACCGTCTCGTGCAGCGATGCCGTTTCGCGTGCGAGACCGGCCATGGTGGCTTCCACCGCTGGCTGCAGCGCCGTCCCGACCGCAGCAGCACTCGCGGCCACGCTCTCCTGCAACGACGCCTGCACGGCGCTGGCAAGGCGCGTATAGGTAGCCTCGGAACTCGCGTGGAAGGCTTCATGGCTGGCCACCTGCCGCTCGCTGGTGGCCACGCTGTGTTGTTCGATGGTCGCCATCATCGTCTGCAGACGATCGACCAGAACCGGCATCAGTTCGGTCTGCTGCTGCAGCAACTTGAACGACTCCTCGCGCTGATGGCTCTGCGAATGAATGCGCAAGGTCGTCGCGATATTCGCGTCCAGCACCTGCACCGCCTGCAGCCGCTCGCGCCGGCAAAGCGCCGACAGCAGCCCGAGCATCGCCGAGCTGGCCACGCCGGCGATCGAGGTGCCGAACGCAAATCCCAGCCCCTTGACCGGCGCGGCGAGCGAGCCGCGGATCGCCTGCAGATCCGTCGCGCTTTCCAGCGCCATGCCGGTGCCCCGAAGCGTCGCCATCATGCCCAGCAACGTGCCCAGCATGCCGAGCAGCACGAGCAAGCCCACCAGATACGACGTCAGCACCGGCACCGGCAAGGCCACGCGCTCACCCTCGATGCGCAGGCGCGTCGCGTTGCGCAGGCTCGGATGCAAACCGCCGAGCCAGTCGCTCAGGCTGGCCGGTGCGGAGGACAGATCCGTTACCGCGCGCGTCAGCGTGAACGTGGCCTGCCGATAACGATGCAGCTCCAGAGCGCCCGCCAGATAGCACACGCCAATCACCAGCGTAACGGCGGTCGCCAGCGGATTGGCTCCGACGTAGCCGGCGCCGATCCAGCACACCGCGGCCAGACCGACGAAAAACACCGCGAGATGAAGCAGATTTCTGACCATGACGCCTCAATAATTAGGTGCGAAGCGCTGCGAGCAGGCCTTCCACCGGATGAAAACGAACGTCCAATTCGGCGAGCAACACGCTCTGCACATCCTGGCGAAACACGTCCAGCCATGCGCCAGGCGTTGTCGCCGGGACAACTTCCGACACCTGCGCCTCGGCCAGCGCCTTCTGCTCGGCCTGACGCAAGCGTTCGAAACGATCGCCGAGCAGCGCTGGCACGCGAGCCAGTAACGCCTGCTCGCGCGGACTCAGCACACGCTCCATGACCGCATCCACGTCCGCCAGCCGTGCCATGTCGACCGACTTCTGCGCAAGCATGTCGCGCAAACGGCCGCGCAGATTACCAGTAGCCGCCTGCATCGACCGCTGAATGGCCAGATAGCGCTGACGAAACACCGAGTAATCGACCGCTTCAGGCGCGCCCTCTTCCTCGGTCGACACGTGCGCGACCGCGCGCTGGCGCGACGCGGCGAATGTGCCATCGGTGGCAATGGCGCTGACCAACGCGCGACGCACGAGGGCGCACTCGCGCTCTTCCGCGCTGCCAAAGGCCTGCGCATCCACGTCCACCTCGGACGGCTTGCCATCGAGCGCCGTGGACAGCGCCACCGCGTGCGTCCAGTCGAGCCACTGGCCCAACCGGTCCGACAACGATTGCCTGGATGGTCGAACGTCGACGTCCGTCAGGCGGGCAAGCAAGCGAATAAACGTCGGGCCACGGACACTGGTCCGGTGAGTAGCTTGCGGCATATTTCTGGCTGAAAAACCGCTATTTTACATGCTAACCGCTTGGAGGCGGTTGGGTGTCGGCGGGCAGGCAAAGGTCACAACAGCCGGCCATCTCATGGGCATCGTCAATAGATCGGTACAGGAGGGTTCATGAAGCGCTTAGCGTCCTCAATATTTTTATTAGTTGCCCTAATTCCTACATTTTGTATTGCAGGAATCACGTCGGATCAGGCTAGAACGATGTCTCTGCCTAAAATTGCTCACAGACTTTTGGGCGAATCTGGCGCAATCATGATCGACGTCGATCGCCCGAGATTGAGTAACTTGGCAGATGACCCCATTAGGTTTTATACCCACGCAATGGCTACTGGCTCGCAATTCGGTCTCTGCGCAGCAGATTGGGTCACCGTCGGGTTCAATGCGAAACAAACCATTGAGTCGCTATCGGCCGAGCGTCGGTACGGCATAGCGGGTGATATGTATCATCCGCCCGAAGCGCAGGACGATTCCAGAAAACTTTGCGCTTCTGTTAAGTCAACAAAAACTACTATCCCTCGCCTGATGCGCAAACCGCGTTGAGCGTCGCTCTATATGTGGATGCAATAGCGGGTAACGGTCCATTTTCAAATCAAAATTTCAGTTACGAGTGCACGGGCAGATGCGCTGAAGGCCGAGACGATCTCAAGTGGCTTAAGTTAGATAAAATCGACTCGGTTCGATTGATCGACTGTCCAAAATCTCAGCGCGGAGCCGTTTGCGTCGAGGTGACGACTGGAAGCTACGAAGTCGGCCCGTTTCCGAAGGTTTTCGATATCTACGGGACCGCTTGGTACAAGTCAGTTGTCATATCCAAAGTTGTTGTCTGGGTCGGATCCGCTGTTGCGTAGCGAAGTTCGAGCGACAAAGTCGCCTCTCCGTCGATCTGATAAGTGAGGTCTGCGTTCTACCCCGAGGTTACTAAGAGTCGTTTCTGTGCGGCGCTGAGCCAACATAGTGCCGGCTGCTGCGAGAGCGAGGTATTGCCATGAAAGGCTGGTTTGAGGCGTGCTGCAATCGCTTAATCACCGCTCTCTTGATCGGCGTCTTTGCTTCGCCATTGTCGGCAGCTACGACTGCCGAGCAAATACCTTTAAGTGCATACGAACAAGCGCAAACGTTGGTGCGACTGACTGATGGTCGACGCGTAAATTTACTGTGCATCGGACAGGGCTCGCCTACCGTAGTCCTTGAAGCTGGGGGCGGCGACGACAGCCTTACCTATCGCATCCTGCAGGCGCACGTCGCTCACTTCACTCGCGTGTGTAGCTATGACCGCGCGGGCATGGGCTTCAGCGATCCTTCGTCTCATCCTAGTAGCGCGGAGTACGTGCTTCAGGATTTGCATGAACTATTGCGCCAAGCCGACATTCCACTGCCTATCGTGCTGGTCGGCCACTCCGATGGTGGTCTTTACGTCAGCATGTACGCATCGCGCTGGCCGGATGACTTCGCCGGGATGGTGCTGATTGATCCCTTTCAAGTTGGCGCAGAAGAAAATGCCGAACGCGTTCTTACGCCCTCTCAGCTCAAAGCCTGGTTGGCCGACGATCAAAACGACATCGCGCAAGCGAGGAAGTGCCTCGCGCTAGCCCAGTCCGAAGAATTAAGGCACCAGCCCCAAAAACATCGGGACTGCTTGGACGAACCGGCCAATCCCGATCCCGCATTACATCGCTTGCTCGACGAGCAAATGGCGCGACCGGGCGAAGCGGCCACCAAACTGAGCCAGCTGCTGGATACCTATCCACCCGCTGAGGGCGGCATGTCACCTGCAGAAAAGCTGGCGATACAAACGCCACGGAAGATGGGCAACAAGCCGCTGATCATTCTAGATGCTACGCATGAACAGTTTGACTATGGGCAAGATCTGCAAGATCGCCTCCTGCTTGCGATGTGGCAAGCCCAAGATGCTGCTATTGCGCCTCCTCTACCCGCGGTCGCCGAATCATTGTTGACGGCAGTACCCATTACATCCACCAGGAAAGGCCGGAGCTGGTAGCGCAGGCTATTCATGACGTTATCGACGAGGCGCGTTGCAGTCCACATATTGACTGCGCGGCTACGCACTGAGATTGGGCAACCCTGTAAGTTGCGTGCTAATTGGTGGAAATAGTCTGCTTTCGACCCATTTGAGCCGGTCGCGAGCGTCCGTTTTCGGGAGGGCTGGTGGCCAGATTGCAAAGCCGCGCTTTTTGCGCAGATCTAGGCGTGGCCCCGCTTGCGGTGTGAGGAGGGGCCGAACGCCTGTCGGATTCGGCGATCCCGAGCATGACGTCACTACTTCAGCAAGAGCTGACTGGTGTGAGGCCAACACTGAACCGGCAGCTATTTAAGTTTGCTTTCCGACTCGTGACTTGAGGTTAGGAGCTCATCCACCTGGTCGAGGAACGCGGCAAGCTCACCCTCCTTGCCGGCGCCCTCCGCTCGCCATTCGGCCATGGGTCTGACCATCGCAAGATCGCGGGCGCTCTGCGAAAGTTCATCCAGCCCTCTGTCGGTCATACCGCGTCCGCGCAGATAGTACTGCCCCCATCGAATAAAGGTCAGAAGCCACATCGAGACCGCTAGGGAGCCGTCCCATCGAGTCCAGTCGGAAGTGCTGGCGAGGGGTTGTTGTACGATTCGCTTGTGCCGATTCAGGATTACCCGTACCGCCTGCAGACTAGACTTCTGTCGCTCGGGGCTGCTGTAGGCGAAAAGGAACGCGGTGATGTTGGTCGTCTGGCCCTCGCGTGCGCGGTCAAACAGCATAGATTGCTGTTTCGATTCAGGCTCCAGCAAAGCAGCCAGCTCCTCAACCCATATCTCGCAGGCATCGTCCGTGTTGGCGCGGTCACTCCGCAACAGGGGAAAAACCACGTCCTGGAATAGCCACGGCTCGGCCCAGGCCAGTTGCCGCATGTGCCCCCGCATCGAGTCCACCAAAAGCCTCAGCTCTTTGCTTGGGATCGTCGTCGGCAGAGCGTCGCGCAGTGCCGCTAACAGACCGTTGTAGATATTCGCATTCGTCGGATTTTTTGCCGCTCGTTGAACCAACCAGCCTAGGACCCGCACTTGCTCTGTGTGGGAGAGGGAGGCGATCAACTGGAGGGCGGTGATGAGCCCTCCGTGCTTTTCCAGCTGTCGCTCGATCGCATTCAGTCCCATCCATTGGAGTAGCCCGTTGCTGCTACGAACGAGGCGTTCTCGATTCATCTCGCTGATATCAAACTGGATTGATAGCGAAATATCGCTGACGATCTGGCTCAACAGGGCCAGTCGCACCACTTCTCGGCCTTGAGGCTCCATTGGCACACTGGCCATCTGGGCTTCGGCCATTTCAAGCAGTGTATCGGGCGAACACCTCCACAAAAACTTGACGCAGAAGTACTCCGGCCAGGTCAGAGCCGCATATTTTATCGGATGGAATAAGTGATGCAGGTTATAGGCGCTGTGCAGCAGGGTCTCTACCGGTTCGCGAAAGAACCGGGCATCCAGAGTGGCCAATCCCTTGTCCACCTCGCTATGCGCGCGATTGAAAGATGCCTCGAGGAATCGCGCTAAAAGTTCCAAAAATCCACGCTTGGATTCAAGCTCGCGAATGCAGCTGTCTTCGGTGTGTGAATGAGCGAGTATCTCGCCAAGTACCTCCCAGGTCTCTGTGAAGTCCGCAAAGTCGCCCGCCTGATGATCCACGCATTTGAGCAGGCCAACTGTCTCGGGCAGTGCGAGCGACTCATCCTTCAGCAGATTCAACGCCGACATTCGTTCCCTCAACGAATCGCCGCTCAAGCCTTTTAGCGACGGCTCGCCGGTCCACATGCCCAGCACGTTGCCAGCCCGCTCCTTCTGGAGAAAGAGCAGCGGCTCGTAACGCCTCGGCGCTGTAGGCGACGCCTTAGAGTCAAAGAGAAGCCGCATGGAGGAATTTTCGATATCACCTTTGAGCTGCGCGGCGTCTGCCTCCTGCACCAACTTGGACTTGTATTGCTCAACCTCGAGCAGGACATCCGCCGGGATCGGGGTGACCAGTAAAGGATAATTTTCCGCGGCCTTCTGAAACGAGTTGGACAGGTTGAAACCCGCGAGCGGTAGCCTGTCCGGCCCCATTATCAGGATGTAGCGATCGTGCAGTCTGCCCTCCTTCAGGCCGTAGATGCGCAACTTGATGCGATCTAGTAGACGTTGGTTCTGATCACAGTTCGCCAGCAGATTGTTAATTCCTTCGTAGGCGGCTTTGTCGGATTTGCGACGCAGGGGTTTGCCTTCCTTGACGGGCTTTGGCAGAGACCTGAAGACAATGTAGTCGGCCGACGAGGCCGCACAAAGCAACACAAGCCCCAAGCCGGCGGCCTCGAAATAAGGATCAAAAATGACTATTTGTTGCCGCTGGTACTTAGCCAACAGCGCCCTGAACCACTCGACGAATTTGAGCCGCCCCTCGCCGTCGTCTTGGCCCCAGCGCAGAAAGAAATGCCCCTCCGACTGCGGTGGATGGAGTCGCGTAAAGAGGGATACGAGATCGCGATTGGCCGAGACCCAGGGATCCGCCTCACGCCCGCCAATGCTGTTGGTGAATCGCTGATTGTCGAGATTGATCGTTAAGGCTGCCTTTACCCGCGCCGACACGGACGGCCGAGTGGCATTTTCCAGCCAATCGAATTTGACTGGCCTGGTCCCGTGATCAGCCACATGCATCTGAAGATGAAGATCTCGAAAGTACCCAATCCGCCATCGGCAACACAACGTGCCCTCATGGGAATTCTCGTCATGGAAGGCAAAGATCTCCAATTCGGTGCTGTCAGTCGTTGCGCGCAACTGCTCGCTCAGCTCGAACTTGCACTCGAACACGTCTTCCGAGTTCCGGGCAGCTGTGGCAACGCCCGAGTAGACGATTTGGCCGTCATTCGCAATGCTCAGCCGGAACAGGAAGCCGCTGAAGTGCGGCACTTGCATCGGATTGAATCGGGCGACCAGTGCGCGCGGAGCGTCGGTCCAGCTCACGCTCAGCAAGTCCCGCTCTAGATCGTCCAACGCGGGAAAGACCAGCAACTCAAGGTCCCCGAATCGGACCGAGTCGGCGCCACCGAAGTCTAGTCCTGTATCCGCATCTAGTTGCTTGATCACCGATGACGTCAAGGCGACGTCGTAGTCCTGACCAAGCCGAAACAGCGCTGCTTTGTTGGCTTGGGTGATGGAAGCGCTGAAGGCACCGGCTCCGCTATGCGGGCTGGAGGGCGAACGGCGGTCATGCGCGTCGCGATTTAGCAGGTAAGCGACTGGGCGGTAAACCAGATCATCGGTAGCGAGCGCCGCCGCTCCGAACCGCGCTTTCAACTTGGCCGAGAGCTTGAGCTTCAGTTCTTCGCTTATGGCCGAGATGGTTCGGCCAGTGCTCAATTGCTGTAAGAGGTCCGCGCAACTGACGCTTTTGACGTACAGATTGAGGCGGCTAACCTGCGCCTGAACTTGGCCGAAGGTTTGAAAGTTATCATCGTCGCTGGAGGACCAGGTATTGCTGGAATAGCTGTAGGGGAGCAGGCGGCCGTAGACGATGCGACTTTCAATCGATTGCTCGGACTTGATCTGCAATACCCACATTTGTAACGCGCAGTGGCGGACATCCTCCGAGAAAAGTCGCGCTAGCCGGCGGTCATTTAGCAGGTCATCTAGTACGGGAGCCATAGATTCCTTGTAAGGATCTTTCCGCATTCTCATGGTTGCGCCGACGCTGGAGTAAGCCACCTTTACGGATTTATACCCACGCCAGCGGGCATCGTGCCCTTAGGCTCCAATCTCGCATGCTTGCAGGGCCCGCACACCGATCGGGTGTTTCACTCAATTGTCGGCGCAGCGACTCAAAGCTTAGTCTGTGCCAGCAGTGTACTGTCCTCCTTGGCCGGCAGCGCAGATTGCTTTATTCCGCGTCAAGTCAACCCTAACTTGCATGGCGCTCCTTCTTGCTGGCCTACCAGCACCACCTGATCTTTGCCACGTCGTGTAAGCAGTCAGGTCGGTACTCCCAACGGCCAATTCAATCCGGTATTGAACAATTGCCAGCTTCGTGAAAAGCATGCGTCGATCACAGTCGGCTGGTCGACCCAGCTCTGCCGTGCACGAACAATTTGCCGGGCGCGGTGCTGCAGTCTATCCGGCGAGCGGCAGCTTTCTGGCAGCTCAATTGAGACCTCGACTGGCCGCTTTTGGCCGATCGCAGCCTTTGCACGCTCGATAGCGGCCGGGCAAGCCGCGATGGATCCGCTACAGTCAGTCGCACAGGCATAATCTCTTGCAACGCAAAAGCTGCACATCAACGCGAGGTACGCCATGAACTAAGCGTGCAAGATCGTAAGGCCTAGGGCAGCGAGAGGATCAGTCAATGCCCTCGGGGTTTTGCGCTCGACCACGACGGTGTTTGCGGCCGTTACTTCCGCGATGACATAGGCGGAGGCAGCGTTGACCTTCTCGGTCGAAGCAAGCACTACGACTTCCGCGGCGCGTGCGGCGAGCGCCCGTTTGATGTAAGCCTCTTCCAGATCACCCGTACTCAATCCTGCGGTTGGATGAATGCCGGTCACTCCCATGAAATAGACGTCGGCACGAATATGCGTGATCGCTTCAATAGCCGCAGCACCGACCGCGACCATAGAATGCTTGAACAGGCGGCCGCCGATCATTACGACCTCAATACCAGGATGATTTACCAATTCCACCGCGACGCTCGGGCTATGCGTAACGATGGTCGCCTCAAGTGTCGGCGGCAGGTGGCGCGCCAGTAGAACGCATGTCGTTCCCCCGTCGAGAATCGCAACCTGTCCCGGCAGCATGAGTTCTACTGCCTTACGAGCAATCGCCAATTTGGCAACGGTATTGATCTGCTGTCGCTGAACGAAATCTCCCACTGCCGGCGATGATGGCAACGCGCCACCATGCACCCGTTGAAGCAGGCCTTCTGAAGCCAACTCACGAAGGTCGCGGCGGATCGTGTCTTCCGACACTTCAAACGATGCGCTGAGCGCTTTGGCGATGACCTGCCCATCTCGTTTGAGCGCGGCAAGAATGGATTGCTTGCGATGTTTGGTCAGCATGAAATGCACGAAAGTAATTGACATTGCACGATATTGCACGATACGGTTTTTGTCACTTTTTGTCCAGCCGTGAGTGGGTGCCGTGACCGAAACCGCCGAGCGAGTCCGCGTAATCCAGAGCCAGGTGCTGTCCGATGACTGGTATTTGCTGAAGAAAACCACCTTCGACTTTCGCCGCGCTGATGGCAGTTGGCAGCGTCAGCAACGTGAGACCTACGACCGCGGCAATGGCGCCGCCTTGCTGCTCTATCAACTAGCCTCGAGAAGAGTGGTCTTGACCCGTCAGTTCCGCTTTCCTGCCTACGTCAACGGCCATGACGGCATGCTGGTTGAGGCGCCGGCCGGTTTGCTCGACCATGCAACGCCGGAGCAGCGAATTCGGGCGGAAGTGGAGGAGGAGACCGGTTATCGCGTGGGTGATGTACGCAAGGTCTTCGAGGCGTTCATGAGCCCCGGATCCGTGACAGAGAAGCTATATTTCTTCGTTGCCGAATACGACAGCGCGTCAAGAGTCAGTGCCGGTGGCGGCATTGAGTCTGAAGGCGAGGACATCGAGGTGCTGGAGCTGCCATTCGAGGAGGCTCTGGCGATGGTTTGTCGTGGCGAAATTGCTGATGGAAAAACCATCATGCTGCTCCAATATGCCGCGCTGCATCTGTTTGTTAGAGCGGAGGCCTCACCATGACACCGCTCCTCGTCCTCATCGCGGGCCCATTTCGGAGTGGCACTGACGGTGATCCAGTCAAGGCTGCCCGAAACCTGCAAGTTCTTGAACAGGCAGCCCTCGCGGTATACCTGCGAGGCCACGTACCCATGATCGGCGAATGGCTCGCCCTTCCGTTGGCACGCGAGGCAGGTTCGAGCGAACCAGGTGACGAGATCAGCGAGGCCTTTCTGTATCCGGCAGCAGAGCGATTACTCAGTCGCTGTGACGCGCTATGGCGCATTGATGGCCCATCCAGAGGCGCCGACGAAGATGTACGCCGAGCAATGGAAATGGGGCTGCCGGTCTACCGCTCGTTGAGCGAAATACCAATGACCGTACATTCCCCTGAGATCAATTAAATCTTTTTTGACCGTCCGCTTCTGGCCGCGCAATTGGATCAGCCGACCGGCCGTTGTTGGCCGAAAACGGATACTCAAAAACTCAGCTAATTCAGACTAATTGACTCGCAGCCGCTACCTTGCGATGTTTCCCTCAATGCCCGACGCGCGCAGCGTGCCGCTCAGCCCGCAACGTCGCCACATCCGCCGGCGATAGCCCGCGTGCCCGCAACACCACCGTAAGGTGATAGTTCACGCCCAGCAGTTCGGCATCTTCCTACGCTACGGCTGCTGCCGCCTTTTGGACACCTTCTTCGCCGACTTTCTTTGGCATTTGGCAGATGCTGCACTCAAGCAACCATTTGGTTTCAGAGAGTTGGTTAGCGCAAAGCGCCCGCATCGCGCAACGATTGCTTCAGCGTCTGGACGTCAAACCAGCCCCTGAATTTCTTCGCCAGGCGGCCGTGGCGGAATACGTAGAACGTCGGCATCGACCAATCGTCCAGCATCGACCACTCGCTGTCTTGCCAGGCAACGTGGATCGGCTGATCGGGAAGCTTGCGGTTCCACTCTGCCACCGATTGAAATGCTTCGCTCTGGCTGGCGAGCCAGATGGCGTGCTGGGCGAACAGTGGCCGCAGTTGTGGGTCCGACTCCACAGCGCGCGCTGCATCCTCCGAAAAATGGCAGGAAGCCACGATCACAATACGTAAGGGCTGCGAAAGATCGAAGGCTTCCCGGCGCATTGTGTGAGCTTGCGCATCCAGCGAGAGCGCGGTCGGCTGCCCTTTCAGTAGCACGCTGCCTGTAACCAAGGTCGGTGCAGCATCCACACCCAGAGCCGGGTGCTGCCTTGCCACCGTTTCAGCATTCGCGAACTGCCGACTCGTCACCAGAGCCTGATAGAGGCCGGCGTAGTCCTGGTCCTCCGCCATGTGACGCTGCTGCATCTCATCGAGATCATTCCGGAGATCGTCGAGATGCGAAGCTGTAGGGGAGTAACTGACCACCCTGTCACCTGCACGCTTCAACAGCCGCAGATCTGGACTGCTGACCGCACGCAGTTTTGCTGGCGTCTGATAGCTTTGGAAGAGGCGATCGTACCGCTGCCCGTCCAGCAAAAATCGTCGAGCATCCGGCAGGGAAAAATCAGGTTTTGCCAAAACCAGTTGGTCGTAGCGCTTTTCGATGTCGCTTTCCGGGCAGTCTTTGATGCCACAACCGCGCGCGGCAGCATCGGCAAGCCGCTCTTGCTGGATGCGAGCCTGCCGCTCCGGGGAAATCCCCGACCCTTGCGCAAATTCCTCAACACCAAACAAGGCAAAGAGCCGAACAACCTGCGGATGGGTAAGCTCGTTTGAAGGATCGTCTAGCGGTACTGAGCCCAGGCCAAGTCTGCCGAATGCGAGCTCTCCTAGAAAACGTCTGCGCCCGCCGGGTGACAAAGCATCCAGAGGTGATTGCCCCTGCGGCGTATCTGTCAAATACTGCTTCAATTCCGCGTCAGTGGCGATACGACGATCCGCTGCCTGCACAGCAAACGCCGCAAAGAAACACCAAAGCCACACCACCCAAACAACGCGTCGCATACGCCGGATGAACACGAGAATGACCGTCCTGTTGTCGTTGTGTTTGGCACCGCGAAGAGAGCAAAACACGAACGCCGCAAGGTTTCCAGCAACATGTATCAATCGAATGTCAGGCGCTGCCGCTTCGATGGGAATGACGCTCGGCCAGCAACGCCGCCACATCGGCCAGCGATAGCCCGCGCGCGCGCAATACCACCGCAAGGTGAAAGATCAGATCCGCCGACTCGCCCAGCAGTTCGGTGTCATCCTGCGCGACGGCGGCCAGCGCTGTCTCGACGCCTTCTTCGCCGACTTTCTGGGCCATCCGGCGGATGCCGCCTTCGAACAGGCTGGTGGTATAGCTGCCTTCGGGTCGTTCGGCGTGGCGTTGTGCGACGAGTGCGTCGAGTTCTGCCAGGAAGCCCAGCGGTGGGCGTACGTCGGCGCTGTCGCCGAAACAGCTGGATGTACCTTCGTGACAGGTAGGGCCATGCGGCTCGGCTTGCACCAGCAAGGTGTCAGCGTCACAGTCGATGCGGATGGATTTGAGGGCGAGCACGTGACCGGAGCTTTCGCCCTTGGTCCACAGGCGCTGCTTGCTGCGGCTGAAGAACGTGACGTGGCCGCTGGCCTGCGTGTGCGCCAGCGCTTCGGCGTTCATATAGCCGAGCATCAGCACTTCGCCGCTTTGCCAGTGCTGCACGATAGTGGGTAGCAGACCGTCGCCTTTGGCCCAGTCGAGGCGCTTGAGATCAGTATTCGAATCGCTCATCGCGACGTTCCTTGACTACGTGCAGCGCGGGTTACAAACGTACCGCCACGCCTTCGGCGCGCAGGTATCGTTTGAGTTCGGGAATGGCGATGGCGCCGGAGTGAAACACGCTGGCGGCCAAGGCGCCGTCGACATCGGCTTCGATGAATGCATCGCGGAAGTGCTCGGGCGTGCCCGCGCCACCGGAAGCCACCAGCGGCACGTGGCATACCGCACGCGCCACGGAAAGCTGCTCGAGGTCGTAACCCTTGCGCACGCCATCGCTGCCCATGCAGTTGAGTACGATCTCGCCGGCGCCGCGCTGCTGCGCTTCGATCATCCAGTCCAGCGTTCGGCGCGCCAGCGCCTGGGTCTTGTTGGGGTCACCCGTGTATTGCCGCACGTGCCATTCGCCGTCGGCATCGCGTAACGAGTCGATGCCGACCACCACGCACTGCACGCCGAACGCGGCGGCCAGCTCGTCGATCAACGCCGGGCGCTCCAGCGCGGGCGAGTTCACCGAAATCTTGTCGGCACCGGCGTGCAGCACCGCGCGCGCTTCATCGACCGAGCGAATGCCGCCGGCGACGCAGAACGGGATATCG
Source organism: Rhodanobacter sp. ANJX3 (assembly GCF_014200755.1). GTDB lineage: Bacteria > Pseudomonadota > Gammaproteobacteria > Xanthomonadales > Rhodanobacteraceae > Rhodanobacter. The sequence continues at coordinate 189,275 of NZ_JACHCM010000002.1, forward strand.
ATGACGCGCGCCACCCGCTCGACCCAGCCGCGATCGACGCTGCGACCTTCGGGGCTGGCAGTGATGTCGTAAAACACCAGCTCGTCCGCCCCCTCGTCGCGATAGCGCAGCGCCAGATCGACGATTTCACCCATCACGACGTGGTCGCGAAACTGCACGCCCTTGACCACTTGCCCATCGCGCACGTCGAGGCACGGGATAATCCGACGGCTCAGCATGCCAACGCCTCCTCGATAGTGAAGCGCGCTTCGAGCAGCGCACGACCGAGTATCACGCCCGTCGCGCCCGCCTCGCGCGCCGCGCGGATATCGTCCAGCGAGCGCACGCCGCCGGACGCCTGGACGGCCAAATCCGGAACCGTTTCCGCCAGGTGGCGATACAGATCGAGATTGAAGCCGGCCAGCATGCCGTCGCGGTTGATATCCGTGCACAGCAGATGCCGCGCGCCCTTACTCGCGTACCACGGCGCCAGCTCGTCCAGCGTGCGCGTTTCCATCTCGGTCCAGCCGGCGCTGGGCAGCGCCCAACGGCCATCTACCTGACGCGTATCGAGGGCAATGGTCAACTGCTCGGCGCCGTAGCGCGTGAGCCAGTCGGCGACGAGCTCGGGCTCCCGAATCGCCACGCTGCCGAGCACCACCCGGCTCACGCCCGCGCTGAACAAGCGCGCCAGGTCGTCCTCGCTGCGCACGCCGCCGCCGGCCTGAATCCGCATGCCGTTCGCGGCGATCGATTCGATCACGGCGAGGTTATCGAGACTGCCGGAGCGCGCACCGTCGAGATCGACCAGGTGCAGCCACTGGGCGCCCGCCGCCGCATAACGCTGAGCCAGCTCGCGCGGGTCGGCTTCGTACGTGGTCTGCTGCGCGTAGTCGCCCTGCTTCAGGCGCACCACCTTGCCGCCGCGCAGGTCGATGGCGGGAATCACGTTCAAACTCACGGCTTGCGTACTCACAGGCTGAGGAAATTCTTGAGCAGCTTGGCACCCACGGCGGCCGAACGCTCGGGATGAAACTGCATGCCATGAAAATTATGGTTGGCAATGACTGACGAAAACTCGCCGCCGAAGTCGGTCGTCGCCAGAGAGTAATTGCCGGGTGGCACCGCGTAGCTGTGCACGAAATAGGCGCTGTCATCATCGCCGAGCCCTGCCAGCAGCGCGTGAGGCTGGCGACCGACCAGGCGGTTCCAGCCCATGTGCGGCACGCGCAGTCCGGGCATATCGTCGAAACGGCGCACGACGGCGGGAACGACGCCGAGACAGTCGGTATCGCCCTCTTCCGAATGGGTGCAAAGCAGCTGCATGCCCAGACACACGCCGAGCACGGGCTGGGTCAGGTTGCGCATCACCTCGACCAGGTCCAGCTCGCGCAGGCGCGCCATGCCCGGACCTGCGGCACCGACGCCGGGGAGAATCACCTTGTCGGCCGCACGAATCGTCGCCGCGTCCGAGGTCAGCTGGGCATCCGCGCCCAAGCGCTGCAGCGCATAGCGCACCGAACCGATATTGGTGCCACCGGCATCGACCAGCACCACGCTCATTACAGCGTGCCCTTGGTGCTGGGCAGTTCGCTGCCTTCGCGGCGAATGGCCTGACGCAGGGTGCGCGCAAACACCTTGAAGCAGCCTTCGACCATGTGGTGCGCATTGTCGCCGTGCACGCTCAGATGCAGGTTCGCACCCAGCGTCTCGCAGACGGAGCGGAAAAAATGCGGCACCAGCTCGGTCGGCACATCGCCCACGCGCTCGCGCGGAAAGCTGCCTTCGAAGACGAAGTAAGGGCGTCCCGACAGATCCAGCGCCGCGACTGCGCGCGACTCGTCCATCGGCAGGGTGAAGCCGTAGCGGCCGATGCCGCGCTTGTCGCCCAGCGCCTGCTTCAGCGCTTGACCCAAAGCGAGCGCGGAATCTTCCATCGTGTGGTGCTCGTCGATATGCGTATCGCCCTCGCAGCGCAGCTCCAGCGCAAAGCCGCCGTGCTTGCCGATCTGCTCCAGCATGTGATCGAAAAAGCCCAGGCCGGTATGCACCTGCGGATCGGCGACGCGATCCAGGTCGACGTTGACGGTGATGCGGGTTTCCTTGGTGTTACGCACTACGCTGGCCGTACGCGGCGCGTCGAGCAGCTGGTGCGCAATCGCGTCCCAGCCGATGCCCGCGGGGCCCACGCGGCAACCGCGCACGCCCATGTTCTGGGCAAACTGCAGATCGGTTTCGCGGTCGCCAACCATCGCCGAGGCCGCGCGGCTCCAGTCGTCGCTGGCGAGGTAGTGGCGCATCATGCCGACCCCGGGCTTGCGGGTGTCGAGATGCTGATACGGAAAGCTGCGGTCGATCAGGATTTCCTGAAAGCGAATGCCCTGCGAGCTGAGGATGCGCAGCAGCAGCTCCTGCGGTCCGGCAAAGGCGGCTTCGGGAAAACTGTCCGTACCGAGACCGTCCTGATTGGTCACCATCACCAGCTGATAACCGGCGGCGACGAAGCGCTGCAGCGCGGCGATCACGCCGGGCAGCAGCGCGAGTTTCTCGTAGCTGTCGATCTGCTCATCGGCAGGCTCTTCGATCAGGCAACCGTCGCGATCGACAAAAAGAATCTTGCGGCTCATCGTGGTTTTCCTACAGCCAATGCTTCGGCGACATCCCGGCTATCCATCGTCGGACTCGTCAATACGGCCAGCACGTTGTCGTTCTCCTGCGGCGTGCCGATGGTGATGCGCAGCGCGTCGCCCAAGTGCGGATAGCGGCGAACGTCGCGCACCACGATGCCCGCGGCCAGCAAGCGCGCGTAGACAGCGCCCGGATCGTCGAAACGCACGGCCAGAAAATTCGCCTGTGACGGCAGCACCTCGCGCACGCCGGCAAGCTGGGACAGCGCCGCCTTCATCACGTCGCGCTGCTCTTTCACTATAGCCAGATGATCGCGCGCATTCTGCTGACCCGACGCAGACAAGGCGGACAACGCCGCCACCACGCACGGCGACGGCAGCGGATACGGTGCCATGATCTTGCGCAGCAAAGCGATAATGGGTGGCGACGCCAGCAGGCTGCCAATGCGCGCGCCGGCCAACGCCCAGGCTTTGGACAGCGTGCGCAGCACGGCGAGGTTTTCGTGGCGATCGATCAGCGCGATCGCGCTGTCGACGTCGGCAAATTCGATATAGGCCTCGTCGACGACAAGCAGTGCGCGATCGGACAAGGCCTGCGCCAACTGTTCGATGTTGGCACGTGGCACGATCTGTCCTGTCGGATTGTTCGGCGTGCAGACAAACACCAGCTTCACTGCCGGCGTCACCGCCGCCAGCAGCGCATCGACGTCCAGGGTGAAGTCGTCTCGCAACGCCACCTCGATCACCGCGGCATTCTGCGTGCGTGCGCAGACCGAGTACATGCCGAAGGTCGGCGGCTGGATCAGGATCGCATCCTCGCCGGCACGGCAGAACGCGCGCACCAGCAGGTCGATCGCTTCGTCGCTGCCGCGACCGACCAGCAGCTGCTCGTGGCGCACGCCGTAAAGTGTCGCCAAGGCGTCGATCAAGGCCGCCGGCTGCGGTTCCGGGTAGCGGTTGCAGCCGGCTCCTGCGTCGCCCTCAGGCAACCACGACGACTCGTTGGCGTTGAGCCATATGCGGCCGCCGCTGGCCTCCATGCGTGCCGACGAATACGGCTGCATGGCGCGAATTTCCGCACGCGCGAGATCGAGCACGCTCATGACGTTTTCCCTTCGGCATCGCCATCCAGCACGGCCAGCCGCAGGGTGACCGCGCGGCGATGGGCCTCCAGCTGTTCGGCGGCCGCCAGCGTGGCGGCGCAGGGGCCGATTGCGCGCAGGCCGTCGGGCGTCACTTCCTGAACCGTGATCTGTTTCTGGAAACTCGCCACCGATACGCCGCTGTAGCTGCGCGCGTAGCCGTAGGTCGGCAGCACGTGGTTGCTGCCGCTGCAGTAGTCACCGACCGACTCGGGCGTCCACGCGCCGAGGAAGATCGAGCCGGCGCTGTCGATGCTTTCCAGCAGATCGCGCGGCTGCTGCACCTGCAGAATCAGATGCTCCGGCGCGTAGCGATTGCTGACCTCGATCGCCTGCGCCAGCGAATCGACCTTGATCAACCGGCTCTGCGCCAGCGCCTGTGCGGCGATGGCGTTGCGCGGCAGCGCCGCACACTGGCGATCCACTTCCCCGGCGACCATGTCGAGCATGTCGGCCGAGGGGCTGAGCAGAATCACCTGCGAATCCGGCCCGTGCTCGGCCTGCGACAGCAGATCGGCGGCGACGAAGGCCGGATCGGCTTCCGCGTCGGCGATGACCAGCACTTCGGACGGGCCGGCCGGCATGTCGATGGCTGCGCCGTCTGGATCACCGGAGACCTGCAGCTTGGCCTCGGTGACCCAGGCGTTGCCCGGACCGAACAACTTGTCGCACTTGGGCACGCTGGCCGTACCGTAAGCCATGGCGGCAATCGCCTGCGCGCCGCCAAGCTTGAAGACCTTGTGCACGCCGGTGAGGCGCGCCACGTACAGCACCGCCTCGTCGCAGCGGCCATCGGTGCGCGCCGGCGAGCACAGAACGATCTCGCGACAGGCGGCGATGCGCGCCGGTACGCCCAGCATCAGCGCGGTCGAGGGCAGCGGCGCACTGCCCGCCGGTACGTAGAGGCCGACGCGGCTGATCGGTCGCAGCACTCGCTCTACCCGCACGCCGGGCGCCGTATCCACGCTCACCGGCTGCGGCGCGGCGGCGCGATGGAACGCCTCGATGCGCCCGGCCGCTTCCTGGATTGCCTGTTTCAACGCCGGATCGAGCGCGGCCTCGGCCTGATCGAATTCGGCTTCGGTGACTTCGATCGCGTCCAGCGTGCAGCGGTCGTACTTCTGACTGAGCTCGAGCAGGGCGGCGTCGCCGCCGGCGCGTACGCTGGCGATGATCTGCTCGACGCCACGGCGCAGATCGTCCGCGCGGGATTGTGCGGGCCGCGCCAGCGCGTCGCGACGCCCTGCCTCGTTCAGCGCGCTCCAGTCGAGCCGCTTCATCGGCGTCGGTTCAACGGCGATGGGATTTGCGAAAGCCTTGTTCATGACAACCTTGCTCATTACGACGTGATGATTGATTTTTTCTCAGGCTGCGAGCCCGGCTCAGGCGAGCATTTTTTCCACCGGCAGCACATACATCTCGCGCGCGCCGGCTTTCTTGATTTCTTCCAGCTGACGCCAGCTCACTTCGCCGGCGCACAGCGCCTGCAGCATCAGCTGATCGGGCTGGCCGGCCACCGCCAGCAGCGTCGGCTGCGGGCCGCCGGGCAAAAGACGGGTGATCGCCTCCAGCGAGCTGCGCGAGGTCTGCAGCAGCAGCAGGCGCGATTCGCGCACCTGGATCACGCCGTCCAGGCGCTTCAGCAGCAGCTCCAGCATGTCGCCGCGCTCGTCGATCGGCAGGGTCAGCGGGCCGGCCAGCACGGCCTCGCTTTCCAGCAGCACCTCGGCCTCGCGCAGCTGGTTGGCGACCAGGGTGCCACCGCTCTGCACCAGATCGCAGATCGCGTCGGCGGTCCCGAGCTTCGGCGCGATCTCGACGGAACCCGACAGCATGATCACACTGGCGTTGACCGCATGCGTGCGCAGCCACTCGCCGAGCAGGCCCGGATAGGAGGTGGCGATGCGCTCGCCCTCCAGCGTCTGCGGGCCCTGGTAATCCAGCTCCTGCGGCACGGCGATCGACAGGCGGCAGCGGCCGAAGCCGAGCGGGCGCAGTTCATTCAGCGGCGCGGCGTCGCGCCCCGTTGTAAGGCGGAACTCGTCCAGCACGTTGCGGCCGACGATGCCGAGGTCGCACACGCCCTGCGCGATCAGCCCGGGAATATCGTCATCGCGCACCAGCAGCAGATCCACCGGCTCGCCTTCGCCGAAGCAGAACAGCTTGTCGCGGCTCTGCCGGAAGCTGAGGCCGCAGCGGTTGAGCAGCTCCAGCGCCGGCTCGGTCAGCCGTCCGGATTTCTGCATCGCTATACGAAGTCGATCACGCTGTTTCATGCCCTGGCCTTTTTTGCTGTCTGCGATTGACGCCGCGCCGCCCGCGCTGCCGCCGCCAGGTAACCGCCGTTGCCTTGATTGAGATAGCGCGCCACCCGTCCGATGGTCGTGATGCTGACGGCGGTGCGCTCATGGATTTCACGGTACGAAAGACTTTCCAGCAGATACGGCACGACGCGCCAGCGATCCACCAGCACTTCGAGTTCTGCCGGCGTGCACAGATCGGTGAGGAAAGCGCCCATCTCTTCGGCGTTCTTCAACGACAGCAGCGCCTCGCACAGGCTCAGCTTGGCGGATGCGTCGGGTGTCTCTGGATCGAGCGATCGGCGCTTCATAACGTACTAATGCGTTAATACAATGGTTGCATCTTACAGATCGCACTTAGGCAGTGCAAACAGCCAGGATGCGATTGTTCAGGCAAGCAGGCACCCTGCTCCTGAGCTAGCCAGCGGCTGACAACGCACCAGAACGACGAGTCGCTTATCATGCGGAAACAGCCGAAAAGTCTGGCTGCTTCACAACCCTACCTTGATCGGAAAGTCTCCGCGCATGCGCTGTCTGCTAATCGAAGATGACCAGGCCGCCGCGCAGCTGATCCAGGATGGATTGCAGCGCGAAGGGTTTAGCGTGACTGCCTGCCACGATGGCGCGAGCGGGCTGTCGAAGGTCAACGAAGCGGATTGGGACGTGGTCGTGCTCGATCGCATGCTGCCGGGCGCGCTCGATGGCCTGGACATCCTCTCGACCATGCGCGGGCGCGGCGATGCCACCCCGGTGCTGATTCTCAGCGCGCTCGGCAGCCTGAATGAGCGCGTGCGCGGCCTGCGCGACGGCTGCGACGATTATCTGACCAAGCCGTTTGCGTTCGATGAACTGCTGGCGCGCATCGAGGCGCTGATTCGTCGCGCCGGACAGCGCGAGGATATGGGCGTGCTCGTTGTCGGCGATCTGAAAGTCGACACGCGCGCGCGCCGCGTATTTCGTGACCAGCAGCCGATTATTCTGCAGCCGCGGGAATATCAGCTGCTGGAGTATCTGGTTCGCCACCAGGGCGAAGTCGTTACGCGAAAAATGCTGCTGACCGCGGTGTGGGGCTACCACTTCGACCCCGAGACCAATGTCATCGACGTGCAGATGAGCCGACTGCGCACCAAGATCGACAAGGACGCCGCCACCCCACTGATCCACACCGTGCGCGGTGCGGGTTATACCGTGCGAGCGCCCGGTGAAAACGTCAGCGATGGCTAGCTTCCGCCACTCCGTGGTGTTTCGCATGGCCGTCGGCTACGGGCTGCTGCTGTTGCTGTCGGTCGCACTGATCTCGACGGTGTTCTATGTCGGCACCGCCGGTTTGATCTCCCGCAATATCGACGCGCAGCTCACCGCGACCTCCCGCCGCCTGATCGACATACGCCATCAGGCGGGCCAGCCGGCGCTCGAACACGAGATACACACTCTGCTGACCGACGATCGCGACGTCGATACCGAGATCTACCTGCTGGTCGATCCGCAGGGCCGCAAGATCATCGGCAACCTCACCGCGTGGCCCGGTCTCAGCGGTCACAGTAACGAACTGCTCAAACAGCCGGTGAAGCGGCTGGGGCGAGACTCGGTCAGCCGCCTGCTGATCTATCGCTTCCCCGACGGCAGCACGCTGGTGGTGGGACGCGACATGCGCGATCAGCGCGAGCTCGAACGGATGAGCGTCACCGCGCTGTCGCTCGGCGGCCTGCTGGCGCTGGTGCTGGCGGCGCTCGGCGCGTGGCTGTTTCGTCGGCAGTTGAAAAGGCAACTCAACGCCATCCACCTCACGACGACGGAAATATCCGCCGGCAATCTGGACAAGCGCATCGACGTCGGCCGATCGCGGGACGAGTTTGCGATGGTGGCGCACGACGTCAACGTCATGCTCGATGAAATCGAGCGCCTGATGGAAACCGCGCGCGACGTGTCCAATGCCATTGCGCACGATCTGCGAACGCCGCTGAGCCGCATTCGCGGCAACCTCGAAGAGGCGTTGAGCCTGCCGTCGAATGCCGAGCGCTTGCCGGTCAGTGCGCAGTACGCCATCGACGAAATCGATGCGGTGACTACCGTGCTGGACAAGCTGCTGCAAATCGCCGAAGCCGAATCCGGCGTGCGTCGTCAGCACTTCGCCTCGATGCCACTGGGCGAAGTGATTACCGACATCGTCGAGCTGTACCAGCCGGCAGCTGAGAATCAGGGCCAGACCATGGCGCTGGCCATCGAAACGACGGCGCATGCCTCGATCGATCGCGACCTGATTGCTGGCGTCATGGCCAACCTGCTCGACAACGCGCTCAAGTATGCCGGCCACGGCACGCAGGTGACGGTGCGCGTGACCGCTGAGCCGGAAAGCCTCTGCCTGGTCGTCGAGGACAACGGCCCCGGTATTCCGCCCAAACTGATCGGCCGCGCTACCGAGCGTTTCTTCCGCGTCGATGCGAGCCGGCATCTGCGCGGCAACGGTCTGGGACTGTCGATCGTGGCCGCGGTGGTCGCACTGCACCGCGGCCGGATGGCGCTCGAAGACGCCCAGCCGGGGCTGCGTGTGAGCATCCGGCTTCCGCGCGACTAAGCTGCCTCGCCGGCCCGCCCAACCTTTCCGGATCGTAACTGTTCGTCCTCGTGCGTGGCCGATAAGGTGATCGGCGCTGCACTGGCCGGCACGGCCTCGTCGTGCGCCGGATATCCCGTGCGAACCAAGAAAAACCGGAACAGGCATGCGCCATCGACGTCATCGACATTGGGCGGTTGCTGCTGTGATCGTGCTGGTCGCAGCGTGGAGCTGGCTGCACTTTTCGAACCGCACGGCCAGCCCCAACGCCGACTCGACCCCGCCGAAAACGGCTGGCGCGACAGACAGCGTAACGATCAGCGACAAGCAGGCGACGCAGGTGCATGTGATCCGCGCCACCACACAGGCCTTTGATGCCCGCCTGGATGCGCTCGGATACGTCGACTTTAATCAGGACAACACGGCACAAATTTACTCGCCTTACCAGGGCCGTGTGCTCGCGGTGCGGGCCAGGGCGGGCGACGACGTCAAGAAAGGCCAGGTGTTGTTCACCGTCGAGAGCCCCGATCTGGTTCAGGCGGAATCGGCCTTGATTTCGAACGCGGCCGTCTTCGATCTCTCCAGCAAGATACTTGAGCGAGCGCGCAAGATGCTCGTCGTGCAGGCCAATGCGCAGAAGGATCTGGAGCAGGCCGTGTCGGATCAGCAAACGGCGCACGGCAACTATCTGGCGTCGCGCAACGCGGTCAAGATCTTCGGCAAATCCGATGCCGAGATCGATCACCTGATCGCCACGCGCACGATCGACAACACGCTGACGATCAGCAGCCCGATCGACGGCCACGTCACCGCGCGCAATATTGCGCCGGGCACCCTGGTGCAGCCGGGCGCATCCTCGCCGGCATTTGTGGTGTCCGACCTTTCCAGCGTCTGGGTGGTGGCCAACGTACCCGAAGACGAGATTGCCCGCGTGCGGATGGACCAGCCGGTCGAGGTCAGCGTCAACGGTCTACCGCAGCAGAAGCTGCACGGCACCATCAGCTACATCGGCAGCGCAGCCGACCCCGGCACCCACCGCATCGGCGTGCGGGCGCAGATCGACGATCCCCAGCATCAGCTGCATCCGCAGACGATGGCGAGCTTTACGATACAGACCGGCGCACCGACGCCTTCGGTGGCCGTGCCGCCGGATGCCGTCGTGCGCGAAGGCGATGGCAGCATGACCGTGTTCACCACGCAGGACGGTCGGCGCTTCGAACGGCGAGAGGTTCGGCTGGGCCTCCAACAATATGGCATGGATCAGATTCTTGCCGGCCTCAGTCCCGGCGAGAAGCTGGCCGGCAACGGTGCGCTGTTTATCAGCAGCGCGCTGGCGCTGCAGTCGCAGTAAGCCCCGGATACGGAAGAACCCCACGTGTTCAGAGGTCTTATCGCGTTTGCGCTGACCCGGCGCTCGATCATCATCCTGGCGCTGTTGGCCTTTGTCGGCGCCGGACTGGTCGCTTACGCCAAGCTCAATATCGAGGCCTACCCCAACCCTGCCCCGGTGATCCTCGAGATCACCGCCCAGGCGCCCGGCCTGTCCGCCGAGGAAATGGAGCGCAGCTATACGCGACCGATGGAGGTGGGACTGGCGACCACGCCCGGCGTCGACAATATCCGCTCGACCTCGTTCTATGGTCTGTCCTTCGTCCGCGTGACCTTCAAGTACGGCGTCGATTACTACTTTGCGCTGGCGCAGGCCGCGCTGAACCTGCAGCAGAACGTCACGCTACCGAACAACGTGCAGCCGCAGATCCAGGCATCGAGCCTGGTCGGCGAAATCTACCGCTACCAGATCGTCGGCCCGCCGCATTTCGGTTTGACCAACTTGCGCACGCTGCAGGACTGGGTCGTGACGAGGCGACTCCTCTCAGTCCCAGGCATCGCCCAGGTGGTGACCTGGGGCGGCACGACCAAGGAGTACGACGTCGATGTCGATCTGAACAAGCTGCAGGGCTACGCCGTCACGCTGCCGCAGCTGATCGCCGCCATCGGCAATGCCAACACCAACGTCGGCGGCCGCACGATCAATATCGGCCAGCAGTCGGTGAATATCCGCGGTGTCGGGCTGATCAAGGACGTGGACGATATCGGCCATATCGTGCTTTCCCAATCCAACGGCGCGCCGGTGCTGGTGAGCGACCTCGCCAAGGTTTCCATCGGCGCCGTGCTGCGGCTGGGCAATGCCGGGCGCGACGATCAGGACGATGTGGTCACCGGCATTGTCGTGATGAGCCGCACGGAACAGACCAACGACGTGGTCAACCGCGTCAAGGCGGCGGTGGACAAGCTCAATCATGACGGCACCCTGCCGCCCGGCGTGCGGGTGGTGCCTTTCTACGACCGCTCGTCGCTGGTCGAGGTCACCACGCATACGGTGCTGCACAATCTGCTCTTCGGCTGCCTGCTGGTGTTTTTCATCCAGTGGATTTTCCTCGGCGACCTGCGCAGCGCAATCATCGTCAGCGCCAATATTCCCATCGCCCTGTTCTTCAGCATCATCATCCTGGTGCTGCTGGGCGACTCGGCAAACCTGCTCTCGGTGGGTGCGGTGGACTTCGGCATCATCGTCGATTCGGCAGTGATCCTGATCGAGAATATTTTCCGCAACTTCCAGAAGAATCACGACGAGCGGCAGGAATTGCTGCACGACCAGGCACAGAGCAACCACGCCATGTATGCGCGCGGGAACGCCGCACATGGCTGGACCGAACGTCTGCGCCTGCTCTACATCAGTGCGATCCAGGTCGATCGCGCGGTGCTGTTTTCCTCGGCCATCACCGTCGCTGCTTTCATCCCGCTGTTCACGATGCAGGGCGTCGAGGGCCAGATCTTCAATCCGATGGCACGCACCTACGCCTATGCGTTGTCCGGCGCCCTGCTGGCGACCTTCAGCGTAACGCCGGTGCTGGCGTCGCTACTGCTACCCAAGCACGTCAACGAAGTGGAGACGCTGTTCGTACGCGGCATCCGCCGCGTCTACTCGCCAGTGCTGCGTTGGGCGCTGGAGAAGCGTAAGGCCACTGTGGCCATCGGCGTCGGCTTTCTGCTCGTCGCCGCTTTGCTGCTGCCACATATAGGCAGCGAGTTTCTGCCGGCGCTGGAAGAAGGCAACTTGTGGATACGCGCCAGCATGCCGACCACGATCTCGCTCGATGCGGGCATGGACAAGGTCAACCGCATGCGCCGCATCATCAAGAATCATCCGGAGGTGGTGACCGTCGTGTCCCAGCACGGCCGACCCGACGACGGCAGCGACGCCTCGGGCTTCTACAACGTCGAGCTGTTCGTACCGCTGAAGCCGGAGGGCGACTGGCCCAGCGGCGACAGCAAGGAAAAGCTGGTCAATTCGCTGCAGCAGCAGTTCAGCGACGAATTTCCGGGCGTGGAGTTCAACTTCTCCCAGTACATCCAGGACAACATCGAAGAAGGGCTGTCGGGCGTCAAGGGCGCCAACTCGGTCAAGATCGTCGGGCCGGATCTGCACGAGCTGGAGAAGCTCTCCGACGACGTCCTGCACCAGATGCGCCAGGTCAAAGGCGTGCAGGATCTGGGCGTGTTCCGCGTGCTGGGCCAGCCCAATCTCAACATCACCGTCGATCGGGCCAGGGCCGCGCGCTACGGCCTCAATACCGGCGACATCAATGCGGTGGTGCAGGCCGCCGCCGGCGGCACGCAGGCGACCACGGTGCTGGAGGACGATCGGCAGTTTTCACTGGTGGTACGCCTTGCCTCGCCGTTTCGGAACGACGTGGAGGCCATCGGCAACATACCGGTGGGATACGCCACGCCGAGCGGCGCCACGGCGTACGTCCCGTTGCGCGATGTGGCCGACATCTCGCTCGATACCGGCGCCTCCTACATCTATCACGAGAGCAACGAGCGCTTTATCCCGGTGAAGTTCAGCGTGCGCGGCCGCGACTTGGGCAGCACCGTGGAAGACGCCCAGCAGCGCATCGCCAGGAACGTCGTGCTGCCGACGGGTTACCACCTGGTGTGGGCCGGTGAATTCGAAGACATGCAGCAAGCCAAGCATCGCCTGGCGATCGTGCTGCCGATTGCCATCGGCCTGATTCTCGCGTTGCTCTACACGCTGTTCAATTCGCTGCGCGACAGCTTGCTGACACTGGCCGCGATTCCGTTTTCGATCGCCGGCGGCATTATCGCACTGTACTTTTCCGGCCTGAACATGAGCGTCTCGGCGGCGATCGGCTTCGTCTCGCTGTTCGGCGTGTCGGTGATGAACGGCATCCTGGTCATCTCCTATTTCAACCACCTGGTATTCGAGGGTAGGACGCCGCTGGAGGCGATGTATCTGGCCGCCGAACAGCGCATGCGCCCGATGCTGATGACGGCGCTGTCGGCATGTATCGGCCTGCTGCCGGCGGCGCTGTCCACCGGCATCGGCAGTCAGGTGCAGCGTCCGCTGGCGACGGTGGTGGTGGGCGGCATGTTGCTCGGTCCGGTGATGCTGTTGATCGTTGCGCCAGCGCTGCAGGTGCTGGTCGTGGAGTGGTCGCATCGGCGCAAGAGCCGCAAGCCAGCGCGCCCGCGTGAAACCGGAGGCCTGTGATGAAACGCATGGCCTTCGTTCGTCGTTTCGCCGGCGCCTTGACGCTGGCGTTGAACGCTTTGTGTGCCGGTTGCGTGGTCGGCCCGGACTATCGCCGCCCGAGCCTGCCCAGCGAAACGCGATTTACCCGGCCGGTGCCGGCTGACTCGTCCCGCGTAGGCGAAACCGATGCAGAGACAGCGATCCGCGACACGCATGCCGTCATCCGGCAGGACTGGTGGACCGTCTTCGCCTCGCCGTCGCTCGATGCGCTGGTCGAGCGCGCGCTTGCTCACAACCCCGATATCGCCAGCGCGCAGGCCACGCTGCGCGAAGCGCAGGAGAACGTGGCGGCCCAGCGCGGCGCCTACTTCCCTACCGCCTCACTGAGCTACTCACCCAGCCGGCAGAAGAATGCGGTGGGCACGCTCGCACCGACGCTCAGCTCGGGCCAGGCGCTCTATACGCTGCATACGGCGCAGCTGAGCATCGCCTATGCTCCGGATGTTTTTGGCCTGAATCGCCGCACGATGGAATCGCTGCAGGCGCAGGCCGATATGCAGCGCTTTCAGCTGCAGGCGGCCTATCTCACGCTGGCATCGAACGTCGTGCTGGCGGCGATCCAGCAGGCCGCGGAGCGCGCGCAGATTCAGGCGGCCCACGAGGCGCTACGTGCCGATCAGCAGTCGCTCCAGCTTCTGCAACAGCAGGCCGCGCTCGGCGAAGCTTCCGGTCTCGACGTCGCGGCGCAGGAGACGGCTCTGGCACAGGCCCAGCAGCTGCTGCCACCGCTGGAAAAGCAGCTCGAGCAGACGCGCGACCTGCTGGCCGTGCTCGCCGGCGATCCGCCGGCGCAGGGCGGCCAGCAGGATTTCGATCTAGCCGCGCTGCGACTGCCGGCTTCGTTGCCACGCGCGCTGCCATCGCAGCTCGTCGATCAGCGCCCGGACGTGCGCGCGGCCGAGGCCGAGGTGCAATCCGCCAACGCGCAGGTCGGCGTGGCGATCGCCAACCGGCTGCCGCAGCTATCGCTTTCGGCGCAATACGGCGGCAGCGCGACGAGCTTCAGCCAGATGTTTGCCGACAACAACACCTTCTGGGGACTTACCGGCAGCCTGTCGCAGACCCTGCTCGACTTTGGCACGCTCAAGCACCGCCAGCGCGCCGCCGAGGCAGCCTGGCAGCAGTCGCAGGCGCAGTACCGATCGGTGGTGCTCTCGGCGTTTCAGAACGTCGCCGATGCGCTGTATGCGCTGCAGGCGGACGATCGTGCGCTGCAGGCCGCCCGTTATGCCGAAACCTCCGCGGGCAAGACGCTGGATTTGATCCGCAAGCAGCAGGCCTTGGGCTACGTGAATGCCCTGACCGTGCTCAATACCGAGCAGGCCTATCAGCAGACGCGCCTGACCGAAATCCAGGCGCAGGCCGCCGAATTCAGCGATACCGCTGCGCTGCTGCAGGCGCTGGGCGGCAGCTGGACGGCCGCCAAAGAGCCCGTCTCGCCCGCGCTCGGCATCGCCGAACCCGAAAGCACCGACCATAGCACCAACCCGCAGAGCCTACAGGTCGCCAAGTGAGGCATCCCATGTATCCCAAAATCAGCGCTTTATGCCTTTCAACTTTGTCTGCCGCGCTGGCTTGCGCGGGCTGCACGCCGCTCTTCAGCAAAAGCCCCGAGCAATGGCGGGATGGCCGCATCGCGGGCATCGTGTCGCGCGCCAAGCTTCCGGCCGGCATCGACGACCACTGCCTGGGCACGGCTGACGGCGGCAGCGACGACAAGAGCAAGGTCGCGATCGTCGCCATTCATCTGGGCCGACGCATGCCGAGCTACCGGCTGGCGATGCCGATAGCCGACGGTCGAACGCTGATCCACGTGGGTGATGATGTCATCGTGCAACCGCAGCCGTGCAGGCTGGAGATGGCGCAGGCGCAAGGGGGCTGAAGCCTGCGTCATCGGCTTTCTACGGCATAGCCGACGCAGCTTCCACAAACAAAAACCCCCGCACGGGCGGGGGTCTTCGTCAAAGCTGGCCGGAAAGACTCAGGCCGACTTTTTCTTCGGCGCGGCCTTCTTGGCGGCGACCGGCTTGGTCACGGTCTCCTTGGTGCCGACCACAGCCGGAGCTGCACCGTGCGCACGGGTATTGCCGTAGCTGCCGCGGTAGGTCTTGCCACGACGGGTCTTGCGATCGCCCTTACCCATGGAAACTCCTTACAAATATGAATGACTGGCCAAGCATCATAGCAGCGCGGGCGCAAAGCGCCAAAGTCAGAGATGGCCGTGGCCCACGCAGCCGGCCGCCTGGTCGAAGCATTCGCCGTTCGGATCGACCTGCACCGTCACATGCTGGATGTTGAAGCGCTGCAGCAGCAGCTGATTGATGGCCAGCAGGGCCTCGGCGCTTTGTCCAGGCTCGGTCAACTCGGCGTGCAGGGTCGCCATGCGGGAGCCCGAGGCCAGCTGCCACACGTGCAGGTGGTGGACATTGCGGATCGACGGGTGCGCCGCGCGCAGCGAGGTCTCCACTTCGGCGCAGTCCATGCCGTCGGGCACGCCTTCGAGCAGGATATGCGCGGACAGCCGCAGCAGTCGCCATGCGCTGTTGAGGATCAGCAGCGACACCAGCAGCGACAGCACCGGGTCGGCCCACACCCAGCCCTTCCAGCGAATCGCCAGCGCCGCCAGAACGGCGGCGACCGAGCCGAGCAAATCGCCCAGCACGTGCAGGCTGGCACCGGCGAGGTTGACGTCGTCGTGCGCGTGGCCGTGCAGCATGCGCAGCACCACCACATTGACCAGCAGGCCGAAAATCGCCACCACGAACATCACGCCGGAGAGGATTTCGCCCGGATGCATCAGCCGGGTAATCGCCTCGTAGATGATCCAGCCGACCAGCACGAACTGGCTCAGCGCGTTGACGAAGCCGATCAGCACTTCCATCCGGCCGTAGCCGTAGCTGCGACGTGCGTCGGCGGGCTTGGTCGCCATCCACGCGCCGACGAATGCCAATAGCAGCGCCAGCGAATCGACCATCATGTGGCCGGCATCGGCGAGCAGTGCGAGCGAGCCGGACCACAGGCCGCCGAACACCTCGGCGACCATCATCACCGTCGTCAGCGCAAAGGCGAACAGCAGCTTGGTGCGGCGACGGCTGCCCGGATCACCGATATCGCTGATGCCATGATCATGGTGAGCGTGCGCATGGGCATGACCAGGCGCGTGGTCATGCGCGTGATCATGAGAGTGGTTGTGAGTGGTGCTCATGCGCACATGCTAGGAACGGCCGGCGCCGTTACACAATCACTGCGCACAAAAAGCATGCGAATCAATGCGCGCACTGCGGGCCATGGACGTGGCCGGCGTGGCTTCGGCGGCGGTCGCTGCGCAGGTTGACGAAATGCGAGCTGGCCACCAACAGGCCGCCAATCGTCACCAGCACGCTGTGTACGATGATCGAGATGCCTTCGGCCCAGGTCACGCCGAAAATCAGCAGCAATAAACCCGGTATGGCCAGCATCAGCGGCAGCGGGCGCTGATGACGGCGATAGCCGGTGATCAACGCAAACAGGGCGAGCGCGCAGGCGAAGAATACGAAGCCGCGCTCGAATCGATGGTCGGCCAGAAACTGCAGGCCGATAAACGGCAGCAGTGCCAGCACAAAGGGCAGCGCTGCGCAGTGGATGGCGCAGAGAAATGATGCCGTCGCGCCGACGCGATCGGCCAGATGCCACCAGCGGGATTTGGGTGCCTGATCGGAGTTCATAGGCCTGGACTGGGCGTCACCCGGCGGGGCGGCTTGTGCTCAGTCCGGCGATGTTACTTTATAACACTGACGAAATCCATAGCCGCCGGCTACGGGCAAAATGCATGCATCAGGCCGTGCGGCAGGCCTTGCAGGTGCCGTGAACTTCGAGCGTCTGTGCCTGCGGCTTGAAGCCCATGGCTTTGGCCTGCGCTTCGATCAGGTCCGCCACGCGCTCGTCGCAGACCTCCTGCGCGCTGTCGCAGCTGTCGCAGATCAGAAACGGCACCTGATGCGCTTCCGCCGGGTGATGGCAGGAAACGAAGGCGTTGATCGACTCGAGTTTGTGGATGAATCCGTTGTCGAGCAGAAAATCGAGCGCGCGATATACCGTGGGCGGCGCGGCGTTGCCGTGCCGCTCGCGCAATTGATCTAATAGATCGTAGGCCTTCACCGGCTTGTCGGCCGCGGCGACCAGCTCCAGCACTTCCTTGCGCAGCGGCGTCAGGCGCAGGCCGCGCTCTTCGCTGGCGTGTTCCACCGCGCGCACGAACTTCTTGGCATCGTGCGGATGCGGATGATGGGCGTGCGGGTTGGCGTCATGGCTCACGGGATTACCTCGTTGGCGGATCATACATCCCCGCGGCTGCGCGACGGGGATGCCTCTACAGCGGCGGCGGCTCCGCGCGCGGCTTGGGTCTGGGCCGGATCAAGATCACGATCCAGCCGATCGGGCCCAGTGCGGCGGCCCACACGATGCCTTCCACGGTGCGGCCGCGAAACCAGCCGAGCAAGGCGCCGACCACGACAAACGCCACACTCCACCAGAACATGGCTGCCCACGGCATCAGATTCAACAGGTTGAGAAATATCTGGAAAAACGCGTCGGGGGCATCCGGATCGACACCCTGCGAGGCCTTGGCGAGCAGCGCGTCCATGCCGATATCAGTACGTTATCGACAGGGAGGCGATCAACCCTGCGCCCTGCCGATGGCCGCCTCGATGCGCGTGAGCGCCTCGGCGCGACCGGCCAGATACAGCGTGTGGTCGATCGATGGCGACACCTGCGTGCCGGTCAGCGCCACGCGCAGCGGCTGCGCGATCTTGCCCATGCCCAGTTCGAGCGTGGCGGCAATCCGTTCGATCACCCGATGAATCGGCTCGGGCTTCCACTCGCAATCGGCCAGTAGCGTTTTCGCCTGCTGCAGCACCGCCACCGCGGTGTCGTTCTTCAGGTGCTTGGCCACCGCCTTGTCGTCCCACTCGACGATCGGGCCGTACCAGATCATCGCCTTCTCGACCATTTCCTTGAAGGTATGCACGCGATCGCGCAGCGCCACGATCACATCGGCCGGCGCCGGGCCGTTCGACGTGTCGACGCCGGCGCGCGCCAGATGCCATGCGAACTCCGGCGCCAAGGTCTGCGGATCGTCGGTCTTCAGGTAATGCTGGTTGAGCCAGGCCAGCTTTTCGGTATCGAAGCGCGAGGCAGCCTTGTTCACATCGGCGATATCGAACAGCGCGATCATTTCGTCGGTGGAAAAAATCTCCTGATCGCCGTGTGACCAGCCGAGGCGAACCAGATAATTAAGCAAGGCGTGCGGCAGGAAGCCGTCGTCGCGATACTCCATCACGCTGACCGCGCTGGTCCGCTTGGAGAGCTTCTTGCCCTCCTTATCCAGAATCATCGGCAGGTGCGCGAATTCCGGCACCGTCGCACCCAGCGCGTGATAGATATTGATCTGGCGCGGCGTATTGTTGACGTGGTCGTCGCCGCGGATCACCTCGGTGATGCCCATGTCGATATCATCGACCACCACGGCAAAGTTGTAGGTCGGCCAGCCGTCGGAGCGGAAGATCACCAGATCGTCCAGCTCGGCGTTCGCCCACTCGATGCGGCCCTTGACCTTGTCGTCAAACACCACCGAACCCTCGGTCGGATTCTTGAAGCGGATCACACGATTCGGATCGTCGCGCAGAGGTTCATTACGCTCGCGGTAATAACCGTTGTAGCGCGGCTTCTCGCCCTTGGCCATCGCGGCCTCGCGCATGGCCTCGATTTCTTCCTTGCTCTCGTAGGCGTAGTAGGCCTTGCCCGCCTTCACGAGGTCGTCAGCCACCTGCCGGTATCTCTCCAACCGCTGGGTCTGGTAGAACGGACCTTCGTCGTGATTCAGGCCCAACCACTGCATCGCGTCGAGGATGGCCTGCACGGCGGCGTCGGTCGAGCGCTCACGGTCGGTATCCTCGATGCGCAGCACGAACTCGCCGCCGCGACGACGCGATTCGAGCCAGCAGTAAAGTGCAGTGCGTGCGCCACCGATATGTAGAAAGCCGGTCGGACTGGGCGCGAAGCGGGTGCGTACGGTCATCGTATTCAAACTATGGGGAAATCAAAGCGTGGATTTTAGCCGATACCGGAGCGATAACCGGCAAAAAGAGCGCGGCATGCGTCGGTTGCATCGAAGCGTCGCGGCGTCCGTGGCTGTGCTGGCAGGATGGCTGGCCGTCGCCGCATCGGCGCGCGCGGACAATCCCGGCTATGACCGCCCCGGCTACGGCTTCACCCCGGTCGTGCTGGGCGCGGACGACTTCACCCTGGAACAGGGGTTTCCGGACTGGAGTCGCGATCACCAGAATGGCGTGAGCAGCTCGCAATACACCACCGACACCCTGCTCAGGCTCGGCATCGGCGGCCCGTTCGAGCTGCAGCTGGGCGGATCGGCGTACGATTACCTGCACCAGACCGGACCCGGCATCAACAGCCGCAGCTACGGTCATGGCGACACCAACCTCGCGGTGAAATTCGTGCTGCCCACCTCGAGCAAGATTTTCAGCTGGGGCCTGCTCGCCAGCGTCGAGTTCACCGACGGTTCGAAAACCTTTCGCAACGACCAGAACCAGTACCTCCTGGGCGCTCAGTTCAATCTGCAGGCCGATGAAAAAAATTCGCTCGGCGCGTATCTGGAAGACGTTCGGGCGGGCGGCCGCGACAGCACCACGGTGGCGCTCAGCGACAACTACAGCGTCAGCAAGACATTGACGGTTTATGCGGAAACCGCCTTTCTGCACGCATCGGACCAAGGTAGCGGCGCCGTGGTCGGTGCCGGCCTGGCTTGGCTGGTCACCCCACGCGTGCAGCTCGACGCCGGCTTCGACCATCGCGTTTCCGGCAGCGCCTCCGAGTGGCAGACCAACCTCGGCGTGTCGATCTATTTCGGCCACTGATCGAACGCGGTGCACGCGGGCATCGCATGCACCGCGTCGGGATCACTTGACGTGGATGGTGATTTTTTTCGAGACCAGCGGCGGGTCGAACGGAATGTGGTTCTCATCGCCCAGTTCGAGCTGCAGCGTGTGCGTGCCGGGTGTCAGCTTCAGTGTGGTCTCGGTCTGACCGCCGCCGAAGTGCAGATGCGTTTCGTCCTTGGGAATCGGCTGGCCGGCGGGCGGCAGATCTTTGACGTCCACCAACAGGTGGTGATGGCCGGTCTTTTCCTTATCGACGCCGGCCGGCGCCACGCCCATGCCCTTGAGTCCGAACTGGACGGTCACGTTCTGACCCACGGTGGCGCCGTCTTTCGGCGAGATGATGTAGACCTCGGCACCGCTAGGCGCCTTGGTGATGGGCAGACCGGGCGCATCGGCGGCGATCGAGGCGCCGGCGAAGCCTGCGACGGAGAGAGCGAGAGCGAGCAGTACGCGTTTCATCGGTGCACTCCACTAAGGATGGGAAGCCAGTGTAGTCACGACCTTGACGTAAACGCATCCCGGCGAATCGACGCGTGCACGATCGCAGTCACCGCAACGTCATGCGGCCGCCACGTTGACGCAACGCGATCGGGCCAAGCTACGCCATCACTGTAGGGGCACGCTCATGCGCATCGGCATAGTCAGCGAAACCTATCCGCCCGAGATCAATGGCGTCGCACTGACCGTGCACAGCCTGGCCGCCGGACTCGCCGCGCGCGGCCACAGCGTCGACCTGATCCGCCCGCGCCAGCAGCAGCCGCATCCGGACGAGCCCGGCATCGACGTGCTGAGCGTGCGCGGCGGCGCCCTGCCCCGTTATCCAGGCCTGCGTTTCGGACTACCGGCGGCGCGCACCTTGCGCCAGCACTGGACGCAGCAGCGGCCCGATGCCGTCTATGTCGCCACCGAAGGCCCGCTCGGCTGGTCGGCGATGCGCACAGCCAAGTCCATGGGCATTGCGCTGAGCAGCGGTTTCCACACGCGTTTCGACAGCTACGCCGATCATTACGGCGTGGGCCTGCTCACGCCACTGGTACGCAGCTACCTGCGGCGCTTTCATCAGCGCGCGGCGGCCACGCTGGTGCCCACCGAGGCGCTGGCCGACGAACTGCACGCCATGGGCGTCGGCAACGCGCGCCTGCTGCGCCGCGCGGTCGATACGCAGCTGTTCCATCCCCGCTATCGCGATGAGGCCCTGCGCACGTCGTGGGGTGTGGATGCCGCTACGCCGGTGGTGCTGTACGTCGGGCGTATCGCGGCGGAAAAGAATCTCACTGTCGCCGTGCAGGCCTTTCGCGCCATCCAGCAGCGTGTACCGCAGGCGCGCTACGTGTGGGTCGGCGACGGCCCGGAGCGCGCAGCGCTGCAAGCTGCCAACCCGGATTTCGTCTTCGCCGGCGTGCAGCGCGGTGATGCGCTGGCGCGGCACTACGCCAGCGCCGATCTGTTTCCGTTTTCCAGCCTCAGCGAAACCTTTGGCAACGTGATTCTCGAAGCGCTGGCCGCAGGTCTGCCGGTCGTCGCGTTTGCGGAAGGCGCCGCGCGCGAACATCTGATCGACGGCGTCAACGGCTACTGCATCGAGTCGGGCAACAGCGCCGCCTTTATCGAGGCGGCCGCCAACCTCGGCGGCAATCCGGCGCTGATCCGACACATGGGCCGCGCTGCGCACCAAGGCATGGCGGGTCTTTCGCCCGATGCGGTGATCCGCGATTTCGAAAAACTGCTGCGTGATCTGGCCGAGGAGAACTCCGATGCGTCTGCTGCCGCTGTTTCACACGCCTGAGCTCGACCCGGTGCTGACGCCGGAACTTGGCCTCGGCCCGCGCTTTGCGCTCGACGGTCGCGTATGTGTCGCGGCGAATCGCTGGGGCGCGCGACGCGCGGTCGGACTTTTCTTCGGCGTCATCAGCCGGCTTGGCGACGGCGTGTTCTGGTATTCGCTGATGGCGGTGCTGGCCGTCATCGGCGGCAGGCATGGCGTGTTTGCCGCGATCCACATGGCCCTGACCGGACTCACCGCGCTGCTGCTTTATCGACTGCTGAAACGCTGGACGCGTCGACCGCGTCCCTATCGCGTATGCCCTGGCGTGATCGCGCACGTGCCGCCGCTGGACGAATTCAGTTTCCCCTCCGGCCATACGCTGCAAGCGGTGAGCTTCAGCGTCGTGGCGATCAGCTGGTTTCCCGCGCTGGCTCCCTTGCTGATCGGCTTTACCTCGCTGATCGCCGCCTCGCGCGTGATACTGGGCCTGCATTATCCCAGCGACGTGCTGGCAGCGATCGGCATCGGCTGCGGCCTGAGCGCGGCGTCGCTGTATCTCGCACCACTGCTGTTCGCCGTCGCGTAAGGGGTTCGGCGACAGCGGACGTCGGCATGGTCAATTCATCGACACGCTGTCACAAGTCTCTTTGCCGTCAGACAGATAGCTATGTTGTCCACAGGCTTTAAGCCGCTCGCTCCACAATCGCTGTGGAAAACTTCGGCGACACCGTCGGCTCGAAGCTGATCAAAAGCTGCACAATGTGTAGCAAGTGCTTGATCCATAAACGACAAAGCCTGCTTGTCCACAGGCTTTGCCGCAAGCGTTCCACATTCGCTGTGGAAAACTCATCATTCAAACGGATCAGGCCGCGCGCGCCTGACTGGAAAGAATGCCGAGCAGATCGGCCAGCTTGTCGCGCATCTCGCGACGGTCGACGATCATGTCGATGGCGCCGTGATCGACCAGAAATTCCGAACGCTGGAAGCCTTCCGGCAACGTCTCGCGCACGGTCTGCTCGATCACGCGCGGACCGGCAAAACCGATCAATGCCTTCGGCTCGCCGATGTTGATGTCGCCCAGCATGCCGAAACTGGCCGATACGCCGCCAGTGGTCGGATCCGTCAGCACCGAAATAAACGGAATGCCGGCATCGCGCAAACGTGCCAGCACGGCCGCGGCCTTGGCCATCTGCATCAGCGAGAACAGCCCTTCCTGCATGCGCATGCCGCCGCTGGCGGCGAAACACACCAATGGCGCGCGCTCTTTGAGTGCCAGCTCGCCCGCACGCGCGAATTTTTCGCCGCCGACCGAACCCATCGAACCGCCGATAAACGCGTATTCGAAAGCGCAGGCGACCAATGGCCTGGCCTTCAGCAGGCCACGCATCACGAGCAGCGAATCTTTCTCGCCGGTTTTTTTCTGCATGGCGACGATGCGATCACGATACTTTTTCGTATCGCGAAATTTCAGCGGGTCGGTCGGCTCCATGCTGGCCCAGAATTCTTGGCTGGAACCTTCGTCGAATAGCGCGAGCAGGCGCGTGCGCGCCTCGATATAGCCATGATGGCCGCACTTGGGACAGACCATCAGGTTCTGCTCAAGCTCGGGCCGATACAGCACGCTGCCGCAGCCGCCGCATTTTTCCCACACGCCCTCGGGCACCGAGCCCTTGCCGGGGTTCGGCTGGGGCCTGCGCGTGCGCGGGTTCATGATTTTTTGCAGCCAGTTCATCGCATCACCGCTTGTCGAGAAATCGGTTCATTATCGCCCAGTCGTCACCCCAGGTCCGCATGCGGCCGGTCCGGTGCGCGATCGGCATGGGTCAGCGCTCATCCAGCGCGGCGCGGATCGGCGCGAGAAAGGCGCTCACGCGCTCGGCGATCGTTGCCGCATCGCTGGCGCCGTCGAGCTTTTCGACCAGCGCGCTGCCGATCACCACCGCATCGGCGAAGCCGGCGATCGCCTTGGCGCTGGCCGGGTCGCGGATGCCGAAACCCACCGCCACCGGCGCCTTGGCACGTGCACGGATATCGGCCACGCGTACAGCAATGTCGTCGGTGCTCAAATGGCCGGCACCGGTAATGCCGGCAAACGATACGTAATACAGAAAACCTGTGGCGGCTTCGCACAGCTGGGCCAGCCGCTCGGGCGCCGTGGTCGGTGCGGCGAGGCGAATCTGCTGCAGCCCCGCATCGATCAGCGGCTTCAGCACGGCCGCCTCCTCCAGCGGGCAATCGACCACCAGCACGCCGTCGACCCCGGCCTCGACCGCTTCCTTGGCAAAGCGCGCGTAGCCGTGGATTTCGATCGGATTGAGGTAACCCATCAGCACGACCGGGGTGTCCGTATCGCGCGTACGGAACTCGCCGACCCAGTGCAGCACATGCGCCAGGCCGATACCTTTGGCAATCGAGCGCTCGCTGGCGTGCTGAATCACCGGACCATCGGCCATCGGGTCGGAAAACGGCACGCCCAGCTCGATCAGGTCGGCACCCGCGTCGACCAGTGCATGCATCAGCGCTACCGCATGGTCGGGTGAAGGATCGCCGGCGGTGACGAACGGAATCAGGCCGGTGCGCTTGGCCGCCTTGAGCGCGGCGAAGCGCCGATCGATGCGGCTCATATCGTGACTCCTTCACGCTCGGCAATCGTCTGCACGTCCTTGTCGCCGCGGCCGGACAGATTGCACAGAATCAACGCGTCCTTCGGATACTCGCGCGCCAGCTTGATCGCCTGCGCCACGGCGTGCGCCGATTCCAGCGCGGCGAGAATGCCTTCGGTGCGCGCCAGCAGGTGGAACGCTTCCATCGCCTCGTCGTCGGTCACGCCGACGTATTCGGCGCGGCCGGCGTCTTTCAGGAACGCATGCTCGGGACCGACGCCCGGATAGTCGAGGCCGGCGGACACCGAGTGGGTCTCGGTGATCTGGCCGTTGTCGTCGCATAACACGTACGTACGGTTGCCGTGCAGCACGCCCGGACGCCCGGCCACCAGCGACGCCGCGTGATGGCCGCTGGCAATGCTCTCGCCCGCCGCTTCGGCACCGACGATGCGCACGTCGGCATCGTTGAGAAATGCGTGGAACAGGCCGATCGCGTTCGAGCCGCCGCCGACACAGGCGGTCATCGCATCGGGCAGACGACCGTACTGCTCCAGCATCTGCTCGCGCGCCTCGCGCCCGACGATGGCGTTGAAATCGCGCACCATCATCGGATACGGGTGCGGGCCGGCCACGGTGCCGATGATGTAGAACGTATCGGCGACATTGGTGACCCAGTCGCGCATCGCTTCGTTGAGCGCGTCCTTCAATGTCCTGGAACCCGAGGTCACCGGTATCACTTCGGCGCCGAGCAACTTCATGCGGAAGACGTTGATCTTCTGTCGCTCGATGTCGGTCTCGCCCATGTAGACCACACACTTCAGGCCGAGCCGCGCGGCCACGGTGGCGCTGGCGACGCCGTGCTGGCCGGCGCCGGTTTCGGCGATGATGCGCGGCTTGCCCATGCGCTTGGCCACCAGGCCCTGGCCGACCGTGTTGTTGATCTTGTGCGCGCCGGTGTGGTTCAGATCCTCGCGCTTGAGCAGGATGCGCGCGCCGCCGACATGCTGCGACAGGCGCTCGGCGTGGTAGATCGGGCTGGGTCGACCGACGTAGTACTTCAGGTCGCGATCCAGCTCGGCGATGAATTCCGGATCGTGGCGCAGCCGCTCGTAGGCCTCGGCCAGCTCGGCCAGCGGCGCCATCAGCGTTTCGGCCACATAGCTGCCGCCGTACTCGCCAAAACGGCCGTGCGCATCCGGGTAGGCGTTGAAATCCGCGATCTTGCTCATGCACTCACTCAATCAAGACAAAAAAACATCATCCCAGCAGCAGCTCAAGCCACACAGGGGCACAACGTCGCGGAGGAAGCCGCCGACGCAACGCCAAGGTTGCCATCAGGCGGGCATGGCGACGGATCGAACCGCGTCGATCAAAGCCGTCATCTTAGCGGCATCCTTGATACCGGGCGAAATCTCGATGCCGCTGGCCACGTCCACCGCCCACGGCCGGGCGATGCAGATGGCCCGAGCCACGTTGTCGGCCGTGAGTCCGCCGGCGAGGATCAGCGGTTGCGTCAGGTCACGCGGCATCTGCGACCAGTCGAACGTGCGCCCGCTGCCGCCGACCTCGCCGAGCCCGTGGCCATCCAGCAGGAGTCCGGCAGCGCCCGGATAATCGTGCAGCCGCGACAGCGCCGCGACACCCTCGCCCATCGCGATCGCCTTGAGGTAACGCTGGCCGAACTGGGCACACCACGCGTCGCTCTCCTGCCCATGAAACTGCAGCAGGTCCGGCTGCACGGCGTCGATCACCTCACGCACCAGCACTTCGGCGTCGTCCATGAACAGTGCCACCGCGCTCACGAACGGCGGCAGCGCCCGGCGAATCTGCGCGGCCTGTTCGATGGTGACCCGACGCGCGCTGCGCGCGGTAAACACCAGCCCGATCGCGTCCGCCCCCAGCCGCGCAGCCAGCAGCGCATCCTCGACCCGGGTCATGCCACAGCACTTGATGCGCGTCACGAGGCAATCTCCGGCCATGCTGATTCGATGGGCAATGCTTCAGGCACCGACGGTTCGAGCTGACTGACCTCGGCCGGCAGACCCCAGTGGGTCGGGTAGCGCGGCCCCAGAAAGGTAAGGCCCGATGCCGGCGCGGTGGGACCGGCCACCTGGCGATCGCAGCCGGCCAGCAGTTCCCCCATCCATGTCGTTGGTTTTTCGCCGCGACCGACCAGCAGCAGCGAACCGACGATATTGCGCACCATGTGATGCAAAAATGCGTTGGCCTCGATCTCGACGAAAACGTGCTGACCCTCGCGTCGAACGCACACGTTCAGCACCGTACGACGCGGATGCGCGGCCTGGCAGGACAGCGCGCGGAATGCGCTGAAGTCGTGCTCGCCGCACAGTGCCTGCGCCGCCTCGTGCATCCGATCGGCGTCGAGCGGCAGGCGCTCCCAGGTGACGTAGCGCGCGTCCAGCGCCGCGCGCACCGGCCGATTGAGGATGTGATAGCGATAGCGGCGGCTGCGCGCGGCGTAGCGCGCGTGAAACTCGGCCGCCACCGGCTGCGCCCACAGCACCGCCACGCTATCGGGCAGATTGGACGAGACGCCGAGCATCCAGCCGCGCATGTCGCGCTGCGCCTCGCTGTCGAAATGCACGACCTGACAGCGTCCATGCACGCCGGCATCGGTACGACCCGCGCAGCTGATTTCCACCGGATGCGCGGCAACTCTGGACAATGCCTGCTCCACGCTCGCCTGCACGCTGGCCTCGGTTTTCAGCCGCTGCCAGCCGGAGAAATCGGTGCCGTCGTATTCGATACCCAGGGCGATGCGCATGACGTTCGGTAAAAGCTCGATCGAAGACGCACAAGATTAGCAGGTCGCTCCTGCGCATCCTGTGCCCGCTCTTTGGGCATCCCTCTAGGGGCGCTCGCGACACTGGGCCATCCTCGGTCGGCGGTCGCCGACAACGACGTCGGGCCGGCAAGGCCGGCCCGACGGTCAAGTACATCGGTCGCGGCGGACGATCAGTGCAGCGTTTCCAGCAGCCGTTTGGCGACATCCTGCTGAATCTGCGTACCTTCCTTGATCACCTCGCCGAGCATGGCGCGCGCGCCGTCGGCGTCGCCCATGTCGACATAGGCGCGCGCCAGATCGAGCTTGGTATCGACCGGGTCATCGTTGAAATCATCCAGATTCAGTCCCTGATTGCCGCCAAGGTCGCCGTCCTTATGGAATGTTTCCGTGTGAAAGGACTCCGGCTCGTCGAAGCCAAAATCCGATATGGCCTTGACCGGGGCTGCATGCGAAAGCTCGTCGTGTGAATCCGGCGCCGTCACCGGCGGAAGCATGACGTCGTCCTCCGGCTCGCCAGGGGCTGTGCTGGGCACTTCAGGCTTGTCGCCGTCGAAATTGAAGTGGTACTCGCTGACCATCTTCGAGGGTGGCAACGGCGGCATCGCCGACGGTGTCTTCGCCGCAGGCGCCTCGAAATCAGGCATCACGTCGTCCGACGCATAGTGGTCGATATCGAACGCACGGCGCGCCTCATGCATTTCGTGCGGCGGCAGCTCCACGTGGTGATCGAACAGCGGGTGGCCCGGCGCGAGATCCTCGCCCATATGCAGCACGTCCTGCCACTCATCCTGCTCGGTATCGGTGATGTGCGCGTGCATGGCTTCGGCAGCCGCTTCGAAATGATCGACGTCGCGGCGGGAGTAATACAGCGTGACCAGCTCCAGATGCAGGCCGATGTCGTCCGGATGCTCGGCCAGCTGATCGAGCAGCTCGTTCTGATCGATATCGCTGGGATCGTGACCGATCGACTCGGAGCCGAAACGATCGGCCAGCGACGCCGGCGACGACTCGACCTCGGCCGCTGCCTTGCGGCGGCGGCCAAGCAAGGCCAGCAGCACCAGGACGACCACCGCACCGGCACCCGCTGCCCATGCCCAGGTCTGCATATACCAGGGATCCTCGGCGACCGGCGTCGGCACGATGACGGGCTTGGGCTTGACCGCAGCTGGCGCGGCAACCGCCGCGACCGGCGCCGTTTTCACCGAGCTGGACGCGACCGGCGCGGCGGCAGATGCCGACGCGGTTGCACCCGGCGCCGCTGCGGAACCCGCGGCAGCCACCGTAACCGGCGGTTTCGCCGCAGCCGTGGCGGCTTTGGCCGGTGTGGCGACGGCGGACACGGTCTGCGCCGGCAAACCGGCGGCCTTGCGCGCGGTGGCGAGCTTGGCCTGCAGCTCGGCGATTTGATTGTCTTTGAGCGACAGCAGGCGCTCGTTCTTGCTGTTGATATCGTTCAGATCCTGCAGCCGCGTCTTCAGATCATTGCTCTGCTGCTGCACGCTGGCCAGGCTTTCCTTGGTGCGCTGCAGCTCCTGCCGCAGGCCGGCGGACGACTGATCGCCCTTGCCGCCGACCTGGCCGCCCTGACCGCTCGCCCCTTGCCGATCCGCCGCAGACACCAGCGCCAGACGATCCGTGACGCCGTTGGATCCTGACGAGGCTGTGCCGGAAGCTGGCGAACGCGTCGCCGTGTCGGCAACGGTGGTCGATTTGCCGACACGGCCAGCGCGCCAGTCGCTATTCTGCTGCTGGACTTCGGCGACCGCCGCGGCAGCGGCGAGCGTCTGCGCTTCGGCAGCGGTAGGAATGCGCAAGATCACGCCGCGCTTGAGCGCGTTGATATTGTCGCGATAGAACGCGTCGGGATTGGCCTGCTTCAGCGCGATCAGCATCTGATTCATGCTGACGCCGGCACTCGGCGCCGTGCTGCGTGCGATGGACGACAGCGTCTGCCCGCTTTCGACCGGGCCGTACTTGCCTTTGCTTGCGCCGACGGCGGCCTCGTCGGATTTCGGCGCTGCTGCCGGGTGATGCGGGCGCGGCGCGGGCGCAGACTCGGCGGCGGTCGACGTCGATGGCGTGGTGCGCGCCGGGCGAACCGGGGCCGAACGAACGGGCACCGATGGAGCGGTCGCGACGCCGGCGCCGGGCGTAGAATTGGGTGGGTCGAGCAGAATGGCGAACTCGCGCACGCTCTTGCCCGCGTGATCGTTCACCTCGAGCAGCAGGTCCAGATAGGGATCGTTGACGGCGACCGTGCTGGTAATGCGGATCACCGGTCGCCCGCCGCTGTTCACCACGCTGAAGCTCAGCGGCACGGTGGTTCGCCCGCCGACAATGCCCGCACGCGCAAAGTCCTCGTTGGAGGCCAGCTGCACGGTCAGTCCTTTCAGCTCGGCCGGCGTAGCGGAATTGATCGGGATCTCGGCCAGCAGCGGCTGCCAGAGGGCCGACTTGACCTGGATTTGCCCCATGTCCAGCGCCAGCACTTGGCTGCTGCCCAATGCCAACGCGACGAGCATCGACAACTTCAACGAACGATTCATTGCGTTTTCCCCCGAACGACTCTTGACGCCATGGACAGCGCCATTGATGAAGTTGCCGACGCCGCAGCGTGCTCCATACGCGGAACCACTTTAGTTACATGCAGACTAATCAACAATAGCTGAAACGACCACTTGCAGTACATTCCTGTAGTCCGTTCTCGCTATGCCAGCCGTCTTAGCGATGTCCTGCTGCCTGTTTTGCCTGCAGCGCCTGCAGTTCCTGCTGCATTTGGGCGATGGCCTTGTCCTGCTGCTGCAACCTTTCGCTGGCCTGCTTGCTGTCCGACTCCTGCTTTGCGACCGAACCCTGCAACTGCTCCACCTGAGCCTGCTGCTGCTGCAGTTTCTGCTTGGCGCGGGCCAGCGAGGCCTGCGTCGCCGCACCGGATCGGTCCTTGTGCGACATCGCCCGGCCATCGGCCCAGACCGCGGGGGAAGCGAGCAGCAGCGCCAGGGTGGCGGCTTTCAGAGCCAGCGTCATGCTTGTACGCGCCATCACAGATAGTCCTCGATCAGCTTTTCGGCGATCTGCACGGCGTTGAGCGCGGCACCCTTGCGGATGTTGTCCGAGACGATCCACAGGTCCAGGCCGCGCTCGTGCGAAATATCCTCGCGGATGCGCCCCACGTAGACCGCGTCGTTGCCGGCGGCCTCCCCCACCGGGGTCGGATAACCGCCGGGCTTGCGCTCGTCCACCAGGATCACGCCTTCCGCCTTTTCCAATAGCTCGCGCGCCTGCTCGGCGGTGATCTTGTCGGTCGTCTCGATATGCACCGCCTCGGAGTGGCCGTAGAACACCGGTACACGCACGGCCGTCGGATTGACCTGGATCGACTCGTCCTCGAGGATCTTGCGCGTCTCCCACACCAGCTTCATTTCTTCCTTGGTGTAACCGTTGGGCTGGAAGTCGTCGATCTGCGGGATGACATTGAACGCGATCTGCGCCGGAAATTTCTTGCCTGGGTCGACGCTTTGGAAATTCAGCAGCGCCGCGGTCTGCCGGCCGAGTTCCTCCATGCCCGTGCGTCCGGCACCCGATACCGACTGATACGTCGCTACATTGATCCGCTCGATCTGCACGGCACGATGGATCGGCGCCAGCGCCACCAGCATCTGCATGGTCGAGCAGTTCGGGTTCGCGATAATGCCGCGGCGCGTGTAGTCGGCGATGGCGTGCGGGTTGACCTCGCTGATCACCAGCGGCACGTCGTCGTCGTAGCGAAACTCGGAAGTGTTGTCGATCACCACGGCGCCGGCCGCCGCCGCACGCGGCGCATGCGCGCGGCTGACCGAACCGCCGGCGGAAAAGAAGGCGATATCGACGCCGGCAAAATCGTAGGTATCGAGCAGTTGCACGGTCACGTCCTGCCCGGCGTATTTGACCTTGCCACCGGCGGATCGCTCGCTCGCCAGCGGCATCAGCTCGCTGACCGGAAAATCACGCTCGGCCAGGATCGCCAGCAGCGTCTCGCCGACGGCGCCGGTAGCACCGACCATGGCCACTTTGTAACTGCTCTTTTTACTCACGGATTGATTACCTGCGATTCCGGTTCTAAGGATGGCTCAAGGGAGAAAACATGGCGGAACAATCACGATGCCGAAATCCCGCCGCGCCACAGAGTACACGTGCAAACATTTGGACGGCCAGTTGAGCGCTCACTTTGTGAGCAACTCGGCATTGATCGGCGTGGGTGGATGCCCCGCATGCGGACCGTGGCCCAACGCCGCAATGACATTATCGACCGCCAATGTGGCCATCGCACGGCGGGTTGCTGCGGTAGCGCTGCCAATATGCGGACTCAGCACGGCGTTATCGAGCGCCAGCAGATCGGGATGCACCGCCGGCTCGCCTTCGAACACATCCAGGCCGGCCGCCGCCAGGCGCCCCTCGCGCAGAGCCGCCGCCAGCGCCGCGTCGTCGACGATGCCGCCGCGCGCAATATTCACCAGTACGGCATGCGGCCTCATCATCGCCAGCTCGGCCGCGCCGATGGCGTGCCGGTTTTCCGGCGTGTACGGCAGCACCAGGATCAGATGATCGGACTGCGCCAGCAGCACAGGCTTTTCGACGTAGCGTGCCTTGCAGTCCAGTTCGATATCCGCCGCCAGCCGACGGCGGTTGTGATAGATCACCGGCATGCCGAAGCCCGCGGCGCGGCGCGCGATCGCCTGGCCGATGCGGCCCATGCCCAGAATACCCAGCGTCTTGCCATGCACGTCGACGCCGAGCCAGTCGTCGAAGCGCATGCCGTGCCATTGACCCGCCCGCAGCCAGCGCTCGGCGGCGCCGACCCGACGCGCGGCCGCCAGCATCAGCGCCCAGGCGTAGTCGGCCACGCTCTCGTCGAGCACGTCGGGCGTATTGCAGGCGAGTACGCCGGCCCGGGTCAGTGCGGGGATATCCAGATTGTTGTAGCCCACGCCGAGGTTGGCGACCACCTTCAGCCGGCGATTGCCCTCGAGCAAGGCCGCGTCGATACGGTCGCCGCCGCCGAGGATGGCACCATCGACGTCCATCAGCGTGGCTTTCAGCTGCTCGGCGGAAAGCTTCTGCTCCACGGTCTCGGCCACGACCTCAAAATACTGCCCCAGCGTCGTCAGGGTCTCGGGAAAAATGGGGCGCGATACCCATACGCGTTGTCGCTCGCTCACTTAAGCACTGTCCTTTCAATGGAGCCTTCCGCCCTATCCGGCGTAGAACGCATCAGGGAATCCGCGGCTCGACGATACCGACGTCGCCGCATTGCGCGCGATGGCGCAGCGCATGATCGATCAGCACCAGCGCCATCATCGCCTCGGCGATCGGCGTGGCGCGAATGCCGACGCAGGGGTCGTGCCGGCCTTTGGTCACGACCTCGGTCACTTCGCCGGCGGTGTTGACGCTTTGGCCGGGAATCAGAATGCTCGAGGTGGGCTTCAGCACCATCGATGCCGTCACCGGCTGTCCGCTGCTGATGCCGCCGAGAATGCCGCCGGCATGGTTGGACGCAAAGCCGTCCAGACGAATCTCGTCGCGATGCTGGCTGCCGCGCTGGCTCACCGCGGCGAAGCCGTCGCCGATCTCCACGCCTTTGACGGCATTGATCGACATCAGCGCGCTGGCCAGGTCGCTGTCGAGCTTGCCGTAGATCGGCTCGCCCCAGCCCGGCGGCACCCCGTCGGCAACCACGTTGACGCGTGCGCCGACCGAGTCGCCGGACTTGCGCAGCGCGTTGATGAAGGCTTCCAGCTCAGCCACCTGACCGGCATCGGGCCAGAAAAACGGATTCTGCTCGACCGCATCCCAGTCGAACGCGCTCGCGACGATGTCGCCGATCTGCGCCAGGTAACCGCGGATGCGGACGCCGTATCTCTCGGCCAGCCACTTCTTGGCGATGACCCCTGCCGCCACGCGCATGGTGGTTTCGCGCGCGGAAGAGCGTCCGCCGCCGCGCGGATCGCGGATGCCGTACTTCTGCCAGTACGTGTAATCGGCGTGGCCCGGACGGAAGGTCTGCGCGATGTCGCCGTAGTCCTTGCTGCGCTGATCGGTGTTGCGAATCAGCAGCCCGATCGGCGTGCCGGTGGTCCTGCCCTCGTACACGCCGGAGAGAATTTCCACATCGTCCGCCTCGTGCCGCTGCGAGGTGTAGCGGCTGCGGCCAGTGGCGCGACGATCGAGATCCGTACGAAATTCTTCGACGCTGATCGGCAGCCCGGGCGGGCAGCCGTCAATGACGCAACCAATCGCCGGCCCGTGGCTCTCGCCAAAGGTAGTGACCGTAAAAAGCGTGCCGAAGGAATTGCTGGACATGGCGTCGATGCGTCGTGGATAACCGTTACAGCTTAACCGCGAAGACGCTCAGCCGTGCGGCACGGTCTGATGCTTGCGGCAAGCGCATCAAGCCGCGCGTCGAGCGGCCGCCGCCGCGCGAATGGCATCGGCATGCTCGATCAGGTCGCGCCGCTCGAGCGCGAACACGCCCATCGCGCCGACCTTGAACTCGATCCAGATAAACGGCACTTCGGGCAGCAGCGCCGCCAGCGCGTGCTCGCTTTCGCCGACCTCGACGATCAGCAGGCCTTCGTCGGTGAGATACTCGGCCGCCTCGTCCAGCATGCGCAGGCACAGGTCCAGACCGTCCGCGCCGGAGGTCAGCCCGAGTTTGGGCTCGTGCCGGTATTCGCCCGGCAGCGCGGTGTACTCGTCTTCGGTGACGTAGGGCGGATTGGAGACGATCAGATCGTAATGCCGGCCTTCGACGCCGGCGAAGAGATCGGACTGGATCGCATGCACGCGGCCTTCCAGGTGCTGGAACACGATGTTCTCGCGTGCCAGCGACAGCGCCTCCTCGCTGATATCGACGATGTCGACCTGCCAGTCGGGGTTGTATTCGGCCATGGCAATGCCGATGCAGCCCGAGCCGGTGCAGAGATCCAGCGCTCGCTCGATCGGTCGGTGGTCCAGCCACGGCGCAAAGCGCGACTCGATCAGCTCGGCGATCGGCGAGCGCGGCACCAGCGCGCGGCGGTCGCTCTTGAACTTCAGTCCGGCGAACCAGGTTTCACCGACCAGGTAGGCGACCGGCAGGCGCTCGTTGACGCGGCGGTCGATCAGCGTCAGCACGGCGGCGCGCTCTTCGCTGGTCAAACGTCCCGCGCCGTAGGCCGGCGGAATATCCGGCGGCAGATGCAGACTGGCCAGCACCAGGTGGGTGGCCTCGTCGATCGGGTTGTCGTGACTGTGCCCGAAGGTCAGCCCGGCGGCCGAGAAGCGACTGGCGCCATAGCGGATGAAGTCGATGATCGAGGCGAGTTCGGCAGTCACGGAAAATCCTGGGCAGGCGCATTCAAGGGCGGGCAGTATAAAGCCAGCGACCCGGATCGCCCGGCTTGCTTATACTGGCAGGATGACCTTCAAGATCATCCTCCAGTACGTGCTGCCCCACCGCGCCCTGTCGCGAGTGGTCTATTGGGCTACGCGCTGGACGTTCGCGCCGTGGAAAAACTGGCTGATCGGCACCATCGTGCGGAACTACCAGGTCAATATGGCCGAGGCGCTGCAGCCCGATCCGCTGGCCTACCAGCATTTCAACGCCTTCTTTACCCGCAAGCTGCGCGCCGACGCCCGGCTTGCCGATGCCGACCCGACCACCCTGCTTTGCCCGGCCGACGGGCGCGTCAGCCAGTCCGGCGATATCGTCGACGGGCGGATCTTCCAGGCCAAGGGCCACGATTACACCGCGGCCGAGCTGCTCGGCGACGAGGCCGCCGCGGCGCCGTATCGCAACGGCCGCTTCGTCAACGTCTATCTTTCTCCGCGCGACTACCACCGGGTGCACATGCCGATGGCCGGGCGGCTGAAGGAAACCGTGCACGTGCCCGGCCGCATCTTCAGCGTGGCGCCGTTCGCGGTCGAGGCTATTCCGCAGCTGTTCGCGCGCAACGAACGGCTGGTCTGCCATTTCGAAGGCGAGCACGGCCCGTTCGTGCTGGTGATGGTCGGCGCCATTCTGGTGTCGTCGGTCGCCACGGTGTGGGACGGTCTGGTGATTCCACCGTATGCCTCGTCGATCCGGCGCAAGTCGTTCGAAGGCCAGAACATCACGCTGGAGCGGTTCGCCGAAATGGCCCGCTTCAATATGGGCTCCACCGTGATCCTGCTGATGCCGGCGGGCATGGTCACGCTGGATGCGCTGCAGCCGCAGCAGGCGGTGCTGGTCGGTCAGCGCATCGGCCTCTGCTCAAACTCAAGCAACTAACGCCTGAAACCGCCGCGCGTGGAACCGCCTGCGTCACTCGCCAATGCGGTGACGCAGCTTTTACTGATTCGCCGACTAGCGGCAATCGGGCAGCTTCAGCGTCTGACCGGGGCTGATCGAGTGATGCTTCAACCCATTCAGATCGGCCACTTCCTGCACGCTCGAACACTGCAACTTGCGCACGACACTGGCTAGCGAATCGCCCCGACGAACTTTGTACACCTTGTAGCGTCGTTCGGCCTTCGGCGCGGGCGAGGATGGCGTCGGTGTATAGGCAACCACCGGAATCACCGCCGTATGCAGATCGTTGGCGAGAATCGGCCACGGGCCGCTGACGCAGCGCGAGGCATAGACCCTTTCCAGCGACTTGGGCAGGTGGATGTCGCTGCCCGCCGGTTGCTGGGCCTGCGGATCCAGCCGCGGATTGAGGTTGCGCAAGGTGCGGAACCAGCCGTCATTCATGCCGTTGGACGAACCCAGGCAGACGGTGAGCTCGGACAGCGAGGCCGCGCGCTTGAGCGTGACCTTGCCCGGTGCGCCATCGACCTTGGGAAATTTCAGGTTGTAGCTGTCCGGATGCAGGAACAGCCACGCGGCCGCCAGCACCGACGGCACGTAGTCACGCGTCTCCTGCGACAGCTGGTTGTAGATGCGCGGGTCGTAAAAACTCACCGAGGTATCGTCGCCGACCACGCGGCGCACGCGCCCTTCGCCGCCGTTGTAAGCGGCAATGGTCAGCTCGAGATTGTTGTTGAACTGGCCGAGCTGCTCGTTGATGTACTCAGCGTTGGCGCGCGCCGATTCCGACGGGTCGTAGCGCAGATCGAAGCCGCCGTCGCTGGTCAGGCCGAAGCGCGTGCCGGTGGCGTACATGAACTGCAGCGGCCCGGCCGCGCCCGAACGCGATACCGCATGCACCTTGCCGCCGGACTCTTTAGCCATGATGCCGAACAGCAGCGCTTCGGGCAGATCCGCCGCCTGGTATTGCGGCCACATTTCGAAGCGCATGTACTGATAGTTGACGTAGGCATCCATGAGCGCCGGGCGCCACTGCGTCAACCACATTTCCAGCGCCGCCTTGACCGGCCCGTTCATCGCGATCAACTCAGAGAGTTTCTGCCCGTGCAGCAGGGTCACGCTGCGCTGCGCCTCGGGCAGACTGGCCGCGCCGGTCTTGCCTGTGGGCAGCGCGGCCTGGCTGGGATCGATATCGCTGTCCAGATCCTGATCGCCGCCGAAGTCGCCGTCCTTGAGCCGCAGCAGATGATCGAATACCGAATAGAAGCGCTGCGAATCGCAGCCCGGCGTGCTGCCGCAGCGCGCCGCTGCCGCCTTGAGCTGATCCAGCGACTGCGTCAGCGTGATCTGCGAGGCCTGTACGTTGCCTTGACGCGACTGCTGCAGCGCCACTTCGTAGCCCTGGCTGGCCTGGTCGAGCTGTGCGTAGAGCGCGTTGACCTGGGCACTGGGTTTGCCGGCCGCCGAGGGCGTGGTTGCACAAGCAGCAAGCAAAGTCATGGCGGCAGCGAGAGGCGCGACACGGAGGCAACGGAGAAGTACCGACATGGAAAGTTCGCTGGCTGCAAAGCGCCCACCATAGCCCGCACGGCGTTTTGACTCAACGACCATGGCTGCAAACGACGCGGATAACGACAGGCATCGGCTGATCGCTACAATCGAGCGGCCAACCACGGATTGCCACACCATGAAGGAAACCCCCATCGACCGCAGTAACAGACGCCGCACCCGCCCGAACGGCCCGGGCGATCATCGACCTGGCTGCAAAAAGGAATCGGAACCGACGGCTCCTGTTGGCAAACGCCGCGGCCGTTATAGGCGTTGCGACCTTGCCGGCGACGAGTGCTGAATTCGGCATGGCACGCATCGAAGTGGCTTCGGCCGACACCCCGTTCCGCGAACGCCTGCGCAGCGGCTTCGGTTACCCGCTGCGCGGCGCAGGGTTGGCCACCTGCGTCGCGCTGGCGCTGTTTCATTATGTCGGCCTGTTACCGTCGTACATCGGCGTGCTGGCCAGGATGCTGGTATGGACCGCGACCTGGCGCTATGCCGCCACTTGCCTGCTGCACACCGCCAACGGCTACGCCGATCCACCCGATGTCGGCGTGGACAGCGGCGACGCCAGCGCCTGGGGGCTCACCGCCATCCATCTGCTGGTGGTGGCGTTTTGCGTGCTGGCGATCGTGTTCTATCCGCATGCGCTGCTGCCGCTGCTGATCCTGTTTGCGCTGGTGCTGCCGGCGATCGACATGTCGCTGGCATTCGACGGCAATATGGCGCTGGCGATCAACCCGTTGAACTGGGCTCGCGTAATCGGCGCCTTCGGCAGCGCGTATCTGGTTCCGGTGGCGATCAATGGGCTGCTGGCCATCACGATCGTCATCGCATCGATCACCACCGCCTTTTTGCCGCAGATCCTGGCGCTGCCGCTGTTCGCCTTTGCCTACAGCTATCTCGCCGTGCTGGCCTTCCATCTGATGGGGGTACTTATTCATCAGCGCCATGAGCGTTTCGGACTGGAGCCCGAAGCGCCACGGCTGGCCAAGGCCGTCGGACAAGATGCCGATGAAGATTTGCTGGCGCAGGTCGAAGCGCTGGCGTCGGACGATCCGATGGCGGCCACGTCGCTGCTGGTGGCGCGCATGCAGAATCGCGTGGCGCCGACGCCGCTGCATCTGGCGTATCGACGGCTGCTTCAGCAGCAGGGTTTTCGCGACGGCCTGCTGGTGCACGGACAGATATGGATGGCTTCGCTGATGGCCCAGGGCGAAGCCAAACGCGCGCTGGGCGTGCTGCAGGAGTGCTGCGGCATCGACGCGCATTTCATTCCCGACGACCCGCGCACCTGCCGCGAACTGGCCGATCTGTCGGCGCGGCTGGGCATGCGCCGGCTGGCGCTTCATCTCGGCCGCGGATTTCTCAACACGTGGCCGCGCGACACCGATGCACCGCATGTCGGCCTGCTGGCCGCGCGCCTGTTGGCCGACGAGCCCGAGCACAAAAGCGAAGCGGCACAGCTATTGGATAGCCTGGCTTGCGCGTGGCCGGAACACCCGCTGCACGCAGAAATCGGCCTGCAGCGATCGCGCCTGGCGCGCACGCCATGAGCCGCTGGCGCCCGCCGTCACCCCGCTCCACCGCGATCATCACCCGCGAGGGTTTCGAGCGGCTGAAGGCCGAGCTCGATCACCTGTGGCACGTGCTGCGGCCGCAGGTGGTGAAGGCTCTGGCCGCCGCGGCAGCCGAAGGCGATCGTTCGGAAAACGCCGAATACATCTATCGCAAAAAGCAGCTGGGTGAAATCGACCGGCGGGCGCGCTATCTGAGCAAGCGCATTCCCGATCTGAAAGTCGCGGAAGGACTGCCGGGCGATCCGGGCCTGGTGTTTTTCGGCGCGCGCATCGAACTGGAAAACGTCGATACCGGCGAGATCGTCCACTACCGGATCGTCGGGCCGGACGAGACCGACGCCAAGCGTGGGTGGATCAGTATCGACTCGCCGCTGGCGCGTGCCGCGCTGAAGCGACGTGTCGACGACGAGTTCAACGTGGAATTGCCGCATGGTCCGGCAGCGTTCGCCATTATCGGCATCGAATACGCCTGAAGGCGGCCGCTGGAAGGTGACGCCCGCGACGATTGCCGCAGGCGTCGAAAGCGACTATTGAGCGCCGTTCAGTTCCTGCTGCAGCGCGCCGATCTGCTCCTCGTGTGCTTCGTAGAAGCTGACATTGGCCGGGTTGATCCGGCTCTTATCCATATACTGCGCCGCTTCCGGATGGCTCTTGGCCTGCACGGCCATACCCGCATTCATCAGCGCAAAGTTCGCCAGCAGAAATTCGCGCGGCGTGAAGCCGTACTTCTGCAGCAACGGCGCCACGCGCTTGTCCTGCGCCACCGGCAGGTTGGCCAGATCGTCCAGGCTGTGCACGTTGGAAAAATCCTTCGGCTGCTCCGGATTGATGTGCAGGTCGTGCGCTTCCTTGGTCGCACCGACGAGCCGCTTGAAGTTGTCTTCGTTCAAGCTGTAATTCTCGATCGCCTGCTTGTCTTCCGGCGAAAAGACCGGAACCTGCTGCGCCTGCGACCAGAGCGGGGCCATCGCCAGCATGCCGCCGAGCAATAACAGCAGCGGTCGCCTAAAGCGCTTGTTTACCGTCGTACGTGTTTTCATCAAACGCTCCTGGTTGGTTTCGGTGAACGCAGAGCCTAGCATCGGCGCATTTAGTCAGTGTGAGCGTGGAGCAACGCCTGGTTCAGGCCAGACGCAAGGCGTCGGGATACTCGCGGTCCGCCCGCCGCGGCTGGTAGCAGTCCGCGCTGCGA
This sequence comes from Rhodanobacter sp. ANJX3, assembly GCF_014200755.1. Lineage (GTDB taxonomy): Bacteria > Pseudomonadota > Gammaproteobacteria > Xanthomonadales > Rhodanobacteraceae > Rhodanobacter. Next base: position 229,232 of record NZ_JACHCM010000002.1, read on the forward strand.
TGGAACGCCTCGTTATCGCCCTGCGGATGCCAGCCCGGAATGCCCGATAGCGGCAGCGGCCGCAGCTCCAACGGATCGCACAGCAGCTGTCCACTCATCACGGCATCGACGCAGGCGCGATGCACATCCGCCATGTCCATCGTGGTCGTCGGCTGGAAGACCAGCGCCTTGCCGACCAGCAGCTTGTCCGGGCTCAGCGCGTGCTCCAGCAGCGCATGGCCGAACACTTCCACTTCGATGCTGCCGTCGAGCCAAGCCCGCCGCCGATTCCAGAACAGGCCATACCAGTCGTGCGCATTCCACAGCGCCAGCAGCGCGGGGTCGCGCACGGCGACGATCACACCGGCTTCGTCGAAGTGGGTCATCGCGTACTGCGGGCGCGAGCGCTGTTTAGGCCCCATGCGTGCGATCTCGTCGACCTGACGTCGATTCAACGCCTGCTTCAACGCCGGATGGCGCAGCCAGATCAGCGCATTGAGCAGGTCGTGCCAGTTGCCCTCACGGGTGGCAATTTCACCGCGCTCGGCGATGCGCTGTTCGTAGTGCATGCCATCGGCTAGCAGGTCGGGCGTCTGCGCTACGAAACGGACGCCAGCGTCCCTCGGTAGGGCATCGTTCAACGCATCGATGGACGGCCATTCGATGCCTTCCAGCTTCGCCGCATGCTCGCGCCACGCCGCCAGCGGCTGCCGCGCAAACGCGGCCGCATCGACCGTCCCGCGCGCCGGCGCGTGATAGCGCATGGATCAGCCGACGAGGCGGGCGTGCAGGTCGTGATCGTCGGCGGACTCGACGACCACGTCGACAAACTGACCCGGGCGCAGCTTCTGACCGTCCGCAATGATGACGGTGCCATCGATTTCCGGCGCATCGGCGGCCGAACGCGCGATTGCACCGTCCTTGCCGGCTTCGTCGACCAGCACCTTGATGGTGCGACCGATTTTCTGCTGCAGCTTGGCCGCGGAAATCTCCGCCTGCACCATCATGAACTGCTCGAGGCGATCTTCCTTCAGCTCTTCGGAAACCGGATCGGGCAGCTCGTTGGCCTTGGCGCCGTCGACCGGCGAATAGGCGAACGCACCGACGCGATCGAGCTTGGCCTCACGCAGAAAATCGAGCAGCTCCTCGAACTCGGCGTCGGTCTCGCCGGGAAAGCCGACGATGAAGGTGCTGCGAATCGTCAGATCCGGCACGACCTTGCGCCAGTTGTTGATGCGCTCCAGCGTGCGGTCGATATTGCCCGGCCGCTTCATCAGCTTGAGGATGCGCGGGCTGGCGTGCTGGAACGGAATATCCAGATACGGCAGCAATTTTCCTTCTGCCATCAGCGGCATGATTTCGTCGACGTGCGGGTACGGGTAGACGTAATGCAACCGCGACCACACGCCCAGCTCCGACAGGCCTTCGCACAGTTCGGTCATGCGCGTGCGGTAGGTCTTGTCGCGCCACGGGCGCTCGGCGTATTTCAGATCCACACCGTAGGCACTGGTGTCCTGCGAGATGACCAGCAGCTCCTTGACGCCGCCCTTCACCAGACGCTCGGCTTCCAGCAGCACTTCGTCGACCGGGCGCGAGACGAGATTGCCGCGCATCGACGGAATGATGCAAAAGCTGCAGCGGTGGTTGCAGCCTTCGGAAATTTTCAGATAGGCGTAGTGCTTGGGCGTGAGCTTCACGCCTGTGTCCGGCACGATATCGAGGAACTTGTTGCGCATCGGCGGCAGCGCCTTGTGCACCGCCGTCATCACGCTGGCGTAGTCCTGCGGACCGCTGATCGACAGCACGTCAGGATAGGCCTCGCGGATCAGGCTCTCGCGCTTGCCCAGGCAGCCGGTGACGATCACCTTGCCGTTCTCGTGCAAGGCCTCGCCGATCGCGTCCAGCGACTCCTGCACGGCCGAATCGATAAAGCCGCAGGTGTTCACCACCACCGCGTCGGCGGCGTTGTAGCTGGGCACGATCTCGTAGCCCTCGACCTTGAGCTGGGTGAGGATGCGCTCGGAATCGACCAGCGCCTTGGGGCAACCCAGGCTGACGAAACCGATTTTTTGCGTGCTCGTGGAGGGGCTGGCTGAGGCGGGCATGGGCTGGAAACGTGATGGCAAGACTGCGTATTGTACCCCGCGCGCCGCGTCCATCGGCCGCAGCACCTTGCGACGACGAATGTCTAACATGCCCGGGCGGTGCCTCGCGCTAGACTTCGCGCATTCGATCCACCGTTTCGTCGGCATCGCTTCCCTGCTCTCCATGCGATGCCACCGATACCCCCCAACCACAGCACAGGACAACTCATGGGCCAGTTCATCAAGCTTGAAAGCGGCAATACCACTATCGACGCCTATCTGGCGGAACCCGCGGGCAAATCCAAGGGCGGTATCGTGGTGATCCAGGAGATCTTCGGCGTCAACAGCCACATCCGCGACGTCACCGATCGCTTTGCCCAGGCCGGCTATACCGCCATCGCACCGGCGCTGTTCGATCACGCCGAGAAAAACGTCGAGCTGAATTACGACGAAGCCGGCATGAAGGCCGGTATCGATCTGGTCGGCAAGGTCGGCTTCGACCAGCCGATCCAGGACGTCGAAGCCGCCGCCAAGCGTATTGCCGGCGCGGGTAAAGTCGGCACCGTCGGCTTCTGCTGGGGCGGCAGCGTGGCGTACCTGTCGGCGATCAAGCTGGGCCTGCCGGGCGTGAGCTACTACGGCGGGCGCAACGTCATGTTCGTCGACCTGCAGGCCAAGGCGCCGCTGCTGTTCCACTACGGCGAACGCGACGCGCATATCAGCGCCGACGATCGCGCCAAGGTGCAGGCCGCCAATCCGGATGCCGGCTTCTACGTCTACGACGCCGACCATGGCTTCAACTGCGACCAGCGCGGCAGCTACGACGCGAGCGCCGCCAAGCTGGCGATGGAGCGCACGCTGGCCTTCTTCGAGAAGAACCTGGCGTGATCGATCGGCATTTCGCACTCGATGCGCGACTGGCAGCCGACACGGTCGGCGTGATGTCGCTCCCGCTGTGCGACGTGCTGCTGATGAACGACGCGCGCTACGCGTGGCTGGTGCTGGTACCGCGCCGCACCGGCCTGGTCGAAATCACCGATCTGGCCATTGAGGACCAGGCAACGCTGTGGCAGGAAGTCGACCGCGCCACCGCCGCCCTGCGCGCGGTGGCGCCCTGCGACAAGCTCAACCTCGGCGCGCTGGGCAATATCGTGCGCCAGCTGCATATTCATCTGGTGGCGCGTATCGAGGGCGACGCCGCATGGCCCGGCCCGGTATGGGGCCATGGCAAGGCCGAGACGTACGGCGCGCCAGCGCTGAACGAACGAGTCGAGGCACTGCGTGACGCGCTCGGCGGCACCGCCCATTAGCGCCGTGCCGCCTGCCGTGCAGTGGGAGGCGATGGCGGAGAACGCCCTGCTGTTGCGCTTCGGCGACACGATCGATAGTTCCCTCAACACCTGCGTCCATGCGGCTACCGCGCATCTGCGAGAGCGGCTGCCGACACTGGAATATGTGCCGGCCTATGCCAGCGTGCTGCTGCGTTTCGATCCCGCGCATTGGCCTGCGCTCGAAGAACGCTCGCCGCATCAGCAGCTGGGCGATGCCGTTATCGCCGCGCTGGCCGACCTGTCGACGGCAGCGACCGCATCTGCGCTGATCGAGATACCCGTGCTCTACGACGGCCCCGATCTGACCGACGTTGCCGCGCTCACCGGCTTTTCCATCGAGGACGTCATCGTGCGCCACGGCGCGGTGGAATATCGAGTGGCGATGCTCGGCTTCGCGCCAGGCTTTCCCTATCTGCTCGGACTGGATCCGGCACTTGCCGTACCGCGCCGGACCGATCCGCGCCAGCGAGTGCCCGCCGGCAGCGTCGCCATCGGTGGCCGACAGACCGGTATCTATCCCACTGAATTGCCCGGCGGCTGGCAGCTGATCGGACGCACCCCGCTGCAGCTGTTCGATGTCGCCGCCGATGTTCCATCGCTGCTGGCCGCCGGCGATCGGGTTCGGTTCCGCGCGATCGATCGGGCGACCTTTCAGCAGATCGCCAAAGCGCGATCCGCATGAGCGTCATCGTCCTCAAGCCCGGGCTTCTGAGCACGCTGCAGGACGCCGGTCGCCCGGGCCATGCGGCGCTTGGCGTGGGACGCGCAGGCGCGATGGATGGGCCGGCCTTGCAGCTGGCCAACGCGCTGGTCGGCAATGTCGACAACGAGGCGGCGATCGAATGCACCTTGCTCGGACCCACATTGAAATTTATCGAAGCGACCGTGATCGCGCTGACCGGCGCTACGATAGAGGCGTCGGTCGACGGTCGACCGATCCCGATGTGGACGCGCTGCCAGCTGCCCGCCGGAAGCGTGCTGCAGCTCGGCGGCATGTCGGTGGGTTGCCGCAGCTATCTAGCCGTGGGCGGCGGTTTCGACGTGGCGAAGGTGCTGGGCAGCCGCAGTACCGATCTGCATGCCAGGCTGGGCTACGCCAACGGCCGGGCGCTGCGCGCGGGTGACGCACTGCCGACGGGAGCGTGCACATCGCAAGCATCCATGCACCACAACGATGAACTGACATCGCTGCCCTGGAGCATCGACCCGCATCCGTGGTTCGACTTCGCTTTCCGGCCGCTGGCGCTATTGGCGGGCAAACACTCGGCGCTTTTGGACAAAAGATCGCAGCAAATTTTGCATGATGGAAAGTTCGTTCTGAGCAAGGACAGCAACCGAACCGCCGGACGTCTGGACGGCCATACGCTGAGCCTGCGCCAGCCGCTGGAACTGATCTCCGAAGCCACCCTTCCCGGCACGCTGCAGCTGCCGCCGTCCGGCCAGCCGATCGCACTGCTGGCCGAAGCGCCGGTGACCGGCGGCTACCCACGCATCGGCCAGATCGCCGTGGTGGATCTACCGCGACTGGCACAGCGTCGTCCCGGTGATGCCGTATGCTTTCGTCCGAGCACGCTCGACGACGCTGTCCGACGATTGCACGAACGTGAGCAGCGGCTGGGGAAGTTGATCCAGACGATCCAGCGCAGGCTCCGGCTGGATCGGACGGCACACTAAGCGAACGAGATGGAGTGGGATGGGATGAGAGGGGATACGCGATGAAACGCATCGACCTGAACTGCGACCTCGGCGAGTCCTTCGGCGCCTGGCGCATGGGCGCCGACGATGCGGTACTGGCACTGATCAGCTCCGCCAGCATCGCCTGCGGTTTCCATGCCGGCGACCCCACGATCATGCAGTACACCGTCAAACAGGCCATGGCACACGGCGTGGCGATCGGCGCGCACGTATCCCTGCCGGATCTACAGGGTTTCGGCCGGCGCGAAATGCGCGTGACACCGGCCGAAGTACAAGCCATGACGCTGTACCAGATCGGCGCCCTGCACGCCTTCGCCGTCGCGGCCGGCACACGGCTGGCGCACGTCAAACCGCACGGCGCGCTGTACAACATGGCCGCACGCGACGCCGCGCTCGCCGACGCCATCGCCGACGCCGTTCATCGGTTCGATCCGCGGCTGCGCCTGTTTGGCCTGGCGAACTCCGCGCTGATCGCGTCGGCCGAAGCCATCGGTTTGCCGGTGGCGAGCGAGGCGTTCGTCGACCGGCGCTATCGCAACGATGGTTCGCTGCAGCCACGCGGCGAAACCGGTGCCGTCATCGAGGACATCGACGACGCGACAACGCAGGCGATCGCTATCGCACAGCACGGCCATGTCATCGCCAACGATGGAAGCACCGTATCGCTGCACGCCGACACGCTATGCCTGCATGGCGACGGCGCGCACGCGCTGATGTTCGCCAGCCGGTTGCACGAAGCCTTGCTGACTGCTGGCTTGCAAATCAGCGCACCGGGCACGCAATGATGCCGGTCGCGTCGACGTTGTTAGCGGAGGCCGCGGCCATTACCGAGACGAGCCGATGAACTACTGGCCGTTGCTCGGCATCGCCGTGATCGTGATCGGCTTCCTGTTGCGCTTCAATCCGGTGCCGGTTGTCGTGTGCGCCGCACTGACCAGTGGTCTGCTGGCCGGCATCGCCCCGCTGACGCTGCTCGCGCTGCTGGGCAAAAGCTTCGTCTCCAGCCGCCTGCTGCTGCTTTTTGTGCTGACCCTACCGGTGATCGGCCTGCTCGAGCGTGCCGGGTTACGCGAACACGCGCAGCGCTGGATCGGCCAGCTGCGCGGTCTGAGCCTGGCGCGACTGCTGATGAGCTACCTTCTCGTGCGCCAAGTGCTGGCGATGTTCGGCCTGACCGGCGTCGCCGGTGCACCGCAAACGGTGCGCCCACTGCTGGCCCCGATGAGCGAGGCGGCGGCGGAAAAAATCCTGCCGGCATTGACCGATGCCGATCGCGATGAAGTGCGCGCCATCGCGGCCGCCACCGACAACGTCGGCCGCTTCTTCGGCGAGGACGTGTTCATTGCGCTCGGCGGCGTGCTGCTGATTCAGGCGTTCTATACCCAGCACGGCATCGAGCTGTCGCCGTTGGCGATTGCTCTATGGGCCTTGCCGACCGCTGTGGCCGCCTTCGTCATTCAATCGGTGCGCGTCTGGCTTTATCAACGGCAGCTGCAACGCCGGGCCGGCGACGTTCATGCACCAAGGAAAGGCTGAGCATGCTGCGGGTTGAATACGCTTATTGGCTGATCGCCGCTTTTTTGCTCTATGCAGGGCTACGCCATCTGCGCGAGCGCCAGGGCTGGCGCGCGGCATTCTGGCTACTGCTGGGCCTGCTTTTCGCCAGTGGCGACGAGGTGCTGGCACAGCAGGCAGCAGGGAACGAACTGCCCTCGCAACTGGCCGGTGGTGGCGTGATTCTGCTCGCACTGCTGGCACCGCGGTTGCGGCGTGTGCCGCACGCGCAGGATGTAGGCAGCAAGACGCGCCGGCAATCGGCGCTGCGACTTGGTCACCGATTATTCGTACCTGCGCTGCTTATTCCACTGGTGACCTTGCTGATCGCGCTGCTCGGCCCACATCTGTCGATCATGGGCTACGCCGTATTCGCCAAGCCGCAGCTGACCCTGACCGGCCTGGCGCTCGCCTGTGTTGTCGCACTGTTCGCTGCCTCGCGCGTCACCCGCGCACCGATGCAAGACGGGTTCTTCGAAGGCAGACGCCTGCTCGATGCGATCGGCTGGGCTACCGTTTTGCCGCTGCTACTCGCTGCACTGGGCCAAGTGTTTACCGAGAGTGGCGTCGGCAACGCGATTTCCGGGCTCACCAGCGCTTGGCTGCCTACCGGTAGCGCGCTCGCCTGCCTGCTGGGGTTCGCGCTGGGCATGGTGATCTTCACCGTGATCATGGGCAACGCCTTCGCCGCCTTTCCAGTGATGATGGCCGGCATCGGCCTGCCGCTGTTGATCCAGCAGCATCACGCGAATCCGGCGATTCTCGGCTCGATGGGCATGCTGTGCGGCTATTGCGGCACACTGATGACGCCGATGGCTGCCGACTTCAATCTGGTGCCGGCCGCCCTGCTGGAACTGCGCAGCCCGTACGGCGTGATTCGTGCCCAGCTCGGCAGCGCGCTGGCGATTCTTGCCGCCAACGTCATGCTGATGTATCTGTTGGTGTTCCGCTGATTCGATCACCGACCATGCCAAAGACCTCCCACCAGGATCTGCCACGCATTCTGCTGACCGGCTTCGATCCGTTTGGCGGCGAAAGCATCAACCCGTCATGGGAGGCGGTGCGCACGTTGGACGGAAAGCGCATCGGCGGACATCGCATCGTGGCCCGTCAGCTACCGACCGAATTCGCCGGCTCGCTGCGCGTCTTAAAGGCGGCCGTCCGCGAGATCGCCCCGATTATTTTGCTCGGTGTGGGCCAAGCGGGCGGTCGTACTCAGCTATCGATCGAACGCGTCGCCATCAACGTGCAGGACGCGCGCATCGCCGACAACGCCGGCGCACAGCCGGTCGACGAGCCGGTGATTGCCGATGGTCCGGCGGCATACTTCAGCACCCTACCGATCAAAGCCATGCTTGCTGCGCTCCACGCGAAGGGACTGCCGGCCGAGATATCGCAAACGGCGGGAACCTACGTCTGCAACCATATCGCTTACGCCATGCTGCATCTAGCTTCTAAAAAGCGCGGCGTGCGGGCGGGCTTCATGCATATTCCCTACCTACCGGAGCAGGCTGCACGCTTGCGCGGCGCCGCCAGCATGGCGCAGGCTGATGTCGTGCAGGGACTTGAGATTGCGCTGCGCACCGCCATTGTCACCAGCGTTGATCGCAAGCTTTCTGCCGGTGCAATAGATTGATACAGCGCTAAGCACGCCCAGCCTCGCCTCATTGAACGACTCAAAAGCAAAAGGTCCGCAGATTGCTCCGCGGACCTTTTGACTAGACGGTAGAAATTGCCTGATCAGTAACCGTTACCCGCACCGGTATGGTCCTGCGGCGGTGGAGCGGAGTCCTCAATCGGTGCTTTCTCGTGGTGATCTTCCAGAGCGCGCGCCTTTGTATCGACCGGGTTGATTTCGACTAACTGATCCTTGTCCTGGTAATACACGCGAAACCCGTAATCGAGCTGCAGGCGAGCCATGTACTGCAAGTGAATTTTACGGATTTTCGAATCGTCGCTGGCCGTCAGCAGCACCGTCTTGGGCAATTTGCCCTGATCTTTCAGATAGGCGAAATGGCTACCTGTGTCGATTGCCGACAAAACGGCGCCATCGACAAGAAATTGCCCTTCCTTGTAAGCCTGGATGGTGGTGTCAAACTGACCTTTCACCGTATAGGAAGGAACCTGCTTCGTCCCACCAAACATATGGCAACCGGAAAGCAGCACAACGCTGCCCAGCATGATCGCGGCCGTGGCGCGCTTCAGCAGTGTGGAAAAACGGATCATGCAAGTCTCCCGTGCGGTGGATCGATTCAATCGGTTGGAGTGTAGCGCCCGGCTGCGGCAATGGCAGCGGCCTTTACAAAGGCCGTTCAGGCGCAGGAAGCGATGGCTCAGGTGCGCGGCAGCGTAACGCCCTGCTGGCCCTGATATTTGCCGCCGCGATCCTTGTAACTGGTTTCGCATTCCTCGTCGGATTCGAGGAACAGCATCTGAGCTACGCCTTCGTTGGCATAGATGCGTGCCGGCAGTGGCGTGGTGTTGGAAAATTCCAGCGTCACGTGACCTTCCCACTCCGGCTCCAGCGGCGTCACGTTGACGATGATGCCGCAGCGTGCATAGGTGCTTTTGCCGAGGCAAATGGTCAATACCTTGCGCGGAATGCGGAAGTACTCGACCGTCCGCGCCAGGGCGAACGAATTGGGCGGGATAATACAGACATCCGCCGTCACGTCGACGAAGCTGCCCGCATCGAAATGCTTGGGGTCGACGATGGTCGAGTTGATATTGGTGAATATCTTGAATTCGTTGGCGCAGCGCACGTCGTAGCCGTAGCTGGAGGTGCCGTAGGAGACCAGCTTCTGGCCGTCCCGCAGCTTGACCTGGCCGGGCTCGAACGGCTCGATCATGCCGTGCTGCTCCGCCATGCGGCGAATCCACTTGTCAGGTTTGATGCTCACGCGATCTCCAGTCTCAAAGCGGGCTGCGGCTGGGCACGAACCCGGCCAAAGGTGCCCAAAATACCACGGCACGGGCCGCGCAATGCGCCTTGGGCATCACCCACTGGACAGTTCCGTGGCAAGCGCGGCCAGGACGCCACGCAATTCGGCGCAGCGCGCCGGGTTGTCCAGGATCGCCCCGACCTCACAGCCTGCGCCCGACAACGGCACCGTCATACAGGCTGACTCCAGCAACTGCGCAGACATCGTGCGCAGGATCTCGCGCAAGGCGACCTGCGCATGAAACGAACCACGGCCAGAGGTATTCAGCAGTGCCACCGGTCTGCCCGGAAACTCCAGGCTGCCAACCAGCCAGTCGAGCAGGTTCTTGAACGCACCCGGCACGCCATGGGCGTATTCGGGACAGGCAATCAGCAGCGCATCGCTGCGACCCACCGCACTGCGCAACGCCTGTACCGTGGCCGGCAACGGCTCGACGTCGTCATCCGGACAGAACAGCGGCAAGCGGCCAAGACCGGTATACAACTCGAGTTCGAGCGTGTCCGGCGCCAGTTGCTGCGCTGCCTGCAGTACCGCCGTATTCGTCGAGATCCGGCGCAGGCTGCCCGACAGGCACAGCACGCGTTGCCGCATCATGCGGCAGGCGCGCCCTGCACCACGATTTTGCCCAGCCCCAGCGACTTGTTGCGCGGCTGACGCGACAGGCGCCCGGCGGCATTGCGGGCGATTTCACGATAGCGGGCGGCCAGATCGGAATCCGGTATGGCCACGACCGTCGGCGTACCGCCATCGGCCTGCTCGCGGATGCGGATATCCAGCGGCAGCGAACCCAGATACGGCACGCCGTATTGCTCGGCCATGCGCGCACCGCCGCCTTCGCCAAAAATATGTTCCTCGTGGCCGCAGTTCGAGCACACGTGCGTCGCCATATTTTCCACGACGCCCAGCACCGGCACCTCGACCTTCTCGAACATCTTCAACGCCTTGCGCGCGTCCAAAAGCGCGATGTCCTGCGGCGTGGTGACGATCACCGCGCCGGCCACCGGCACCTTCTGCGAGAGGGTCAGCTGGATATCGCCGGTGCCTGGTGGAAGGTCGACGATCAGATAATCCAGTTGCTCCCAGCGCGTATCGGTCAGCAGCTGCATCATCGCCTGGGTCACCATCGGGCCACGCCAGATCATCGGCGTGTCTTCCTCGACCAGGAAGCCGATCGACATCACCGACAGGCCATGCGCCTGCATCGGGATGATGACTTTGCCATCGGGCGATTCGGGTTTGCCGCTGACGCCGAGCATGCGCGGCTGGCTCGGACCGTAGATATCCGCATCCAGCACGCCCACCTTGGCCCCCTCCGCCTGCAGCGCCAACGCCAGATTGGCCGAGACGGTGGATTTGCCCACGCCGCCCTTGCCCGAGGCGACCACGATGATGTTCTTCACGTTGGGCAGCGGCGCCAGCGTGCCCTGTACTTTGTGGACATGGACGCGACTGGTCATCGACACCGCCGCCGACTCGATGGTCGGCTCGGCTTCGAGCGCCTGTTGGACGCGTTTGGTCAGCTCGTCAACGGCACCGATAGCGGGATAACCCAACTGAATATCGACGGAAACGCGGCCGCCATCGACGCCGATAGCGCGTACGGCGTCGACCAAGGGAGCGCCCGTGTGCGGATCTGTTTGCTCGGCGAGAACGCGGCGAACCAGGGCTTCGATAGAGACATTCATTCGTTATAAGCAATCGGAAAGAGTCAGCTGCGCATTATGCCAGTCGGCGCCATACAGGCCGGCCATATGTGAAAAATCAGTCTTTGCGCAGTGCAACTTGACCGCTTCCCGACGGCTGGTCACTCTGCATCCATACGCTTTCGTACGGGAGGAAATACCATGAAGCAAGTGTTTCGCATCGCATTCGCCACCAGCCTGTTGCTGGCGGCCGCAACCGCCATGGCGGCCACCGACTCGCCAGTCGGAAAATGGAAGCAGATCGACGATGTCTCGGGCAAGCAGAAGTCGGTCATCGAGATCACCGATAATGGAGGCACGCTCCAGGGCAAGGTTCTGCAGATCATGAACCTGTCCCCGGAAGAAATCGCCAAAGGCGGCGGCGAGCATCCCAAATGCGTGCTGTGCGAGGGCGCGCTCAAGGATCAGCCGGTCGAAGGCATGACGATCATGTCCGGCGTCAAGAAGGACGGCGACGTGTGGGATGGCGGCAAGATTCTCGACCCGAAAACCGGCAAGGTCTATAAGGTCAAGCTCACGCTCGACAACGGCGGCCAGAAAATGGACGTGCGCGGCTACATCGGCTTCTCGCTGCTCGGCCGCTCGCAGACATGGTATCGCCTGTCGCAATAATTCGCTGCCACAGCGCTGAAAAGGTCATCCACCCTGAAAGACCCCATGTTTTTATCCGGCATGGGGTTTTTTTATGGCTCCGCGTGCGCGATATCGCAGGGCTTCAACCGCTGACCGCATCCGCCCGATGCACCGTGACGCCGCTGGCGGTCAACGCCCCGCGCGTGGCGCGATCCACCGCGTGTTCGATCACCAGATGATGCACTTCGTCCATGCCGGCAACTTGATATGTCGCGGCCGATCCCAGCTTGTCCTGCGTCGCGACCACTACCGTTTCGCCGCTGGCCTCGATCATGGCCCGCTTCAGCAGCGCCTCTTCGCTGTCGAAACTCCACAAGCCGTGCTCAGCGTCGATGGCGCAGGCGCCGGGAAAGCAGAGATCGGCGCGAATGCGGCGGATGTCCTTGATCGCCTGCGCCCCGATGGCAGCGCCGATACCAGCGTGTATGCGACCGCCGATCAGCAGTATCTCGAAACCTTCGCGATCGATCAGGATGCGCGCCACGTCGGGTGCATTGGTGACCACGGTCAAGCCGAAATTTTCAGGTAGGGCCGCGGCGATGGCCGCATTGGTCGAACCCGCATCGATCAGCAATACCTGATCCTGACGCACCAGCGTCACGGCCTTGCGCGCCAGCGCCATCTTCCGCTCGGCATGTTCTTGACGACGCTGTTTCAACGGCGTCGATGCCGCGGAAAGCGGGAGCGCGCCACCGTAGACGCGCTTGCACAGTCCTTGCGCCGCCAGCTCGCGCAGATCGCGACGAACCGCGTCCTCCGATACCCGAAACGTCTGCGCCAGTTCCACCGACACCACGCGACCATGACTGCGCAGCCGTTCGAGAATCCACTGCTGTCGTTCGCGCGGCAGCGCTTCGTCGGGCGTGGGCGTGGTCATGACGCGGTCGCCTCCGACAAGGGCGCCAGCAAGCCCATCGCGGCGAGCTCGCGGCGCAGGCCCGCCGCATCGCGGAACTGCAGCGCACGCATGCCGATCGCCTTCGCTGCATCGACGTGCCGCAGCGTATCGTCGATGTAGACCGCGCGCGCCGCGTCGATACCACCGCGCGCCAGCAGCAGCCGAAAGATGGCCGGATCCGGTTTGATCAAACCCTCGGTGCCGGAAACCACGATGTCTTCGAACCACTGCAGAAAGGCATAGCGCTGCCGCGCAATGACGAACGTGTCGTGCGACCAGTTGGTCAAGGCAAACACGCGCACGCCGCGCTGGCGCAGCGCATCGAGCACGGCCACGGTGTCGTGCAAGGCGCCGCCGAGCATTTCGTCCCAGCGCTCGCGGTAAGCGCGGATCAGCGACGCCTGCCGAGGGAATTTCGCCAATAAGAGCGCGATCGCCTCATCCCAGGAGCGACCGGCATCCTGCCGTTCGTTCCACTCGGGGCTGCATACCTCGGCGAGAAATCGTTCCATGGCCGTTTCATCGTCGAACAACTGGCGATAGAGATAGCGGGGATTCCAGTCGATCAGCACGCCACCGATATCGAAAATCACCGTATCGGGCGCAGGCTGCTCCGGTTCGTCGACCCATGCATCGTTCACGGCATTCACTCCATGCAAGAAAGAAGAAATCAACGGCGCACCACGCGCGCGGACGCCGCCACCAGCAGCAAGAGCGCCGCCACGCAGGCCAGCGCCGCAGGCAGAGTGGTTGCGTGGGCGACGAAGCCGATCAACGCCGGTCCCAGCAGCAGGCCGGCGTAGCCCAGTGTGGTCACGGCGGCGATCGACACCGCCGGCGCGCTCGCCGGCAAACGGCCCGCCGCGCTGAACATCACCGGCACCACGTTGGCAGCGCCCAGGCCGACCAGCACAAAGCCGAGCAGCGCGGTGGCTTCCCACGGCAGCAACGCCGCGATGAGAAAACCGATCGCTGCCAGCGCTGCGCCCGCGCGCACCGTCCACACCGGGCCGAGCCGCGCGACCAGGCGATCGCCGGTCAGCCGTCCAACGGCCATCGCCACTGAGAAACACGCATAGCCGATGCCGGCAGACGCCGCTGCAGTACCGCGAAAGTCGCGCAGCAGCAGCGCGCTCCAGTCGAGCATCGAGCCTTCCGCCAGAAAGATGACGAAGCAAAGCATGCCGACCAGCAGCAGCAATCCGCGGGGAAGGCGGAAGACGAACGCCGGCGCCGCCGCACCGCGCGTGGCAGCCGCCCCACGCAGCAGGCTGGCTTGCTGACTGAAAACGATGACCGCTATCGCCAGCGAGACAAACAGCGCACAGGCCAATAAAGGCAGACCGCTGGCCAGCATCGCACTCATACCCGCGGCACCGACCAGACCGCCCACGCTGAAAAGCCCGTGGAAGCCGGACATCATCGCGCGACCCTGCAGCCGCTCGACGTCCACCGCATGCGCGTTCATCGCCACATCCACCGCGCCAAGCATCGCGCCGAAATAGAGCAGTCCCACGGCAAGCAACGGCAGCGTGGAAACCAGCGCCAACACCGGCAGAGCCAGACACATCAGAAAACCCGCGGCGCCGATCACGCGGCGATTGCCGTAGCGACCGGCCAGCCAGCCGATCGCCGGCATCGACAGCATCGATCCACCGCCGAACGCCAGCAGCACGAGCCCGAGATCCGCATCGTCGAGATGAAGTCGGGCCTTGGCGTAGGGAACCATCGGCGCCCAGCTGGCCATCGCAAATCCCGCCATCAGAAAAATCAGGCGCGTCGCCAGGGCGGCTTTTTGCAAGGCCCGCCCTCCGACGGCGTCATACGGCTCTTGCACCACGTCGTTTAGAATATTCATAAACATATATAAACATGCATAAACATGCATTGCAAATCGTGCACGCTCGGTTGAGTCATTCCGGGCTCCCGCAAGGGGAACGCCGCACCGGCCGTCATGCCTGCGTGCCATAATTCGGGGCTTTCCCGCTGCCGAATCGCCGTCATCAAAACCGCCATGCCACGTCGCCTGCTCGTTACCCACGCCCTGCCCTACGCCAATGGCCCGCTGCATCTGGGCCACATGCTGGGTTATATCCAGACCGATATCTGGGCGCGTGCGCAGCGCATGATGGGCAACGAGGTGCATTTCGTGGCGGCGGACGACGCGCACGGCACGCCGATCATGCTGGCCGCCGAAAAGGCCGGCGTGTCGCCTGAAGCGTTTATCGCCGACATTCGTGCGGGTCACGAAGCGGACTTTTCGGACTTCCATTTCAGCTTCGACCACTATCACACCACGCACTCGGAAGAGAATCGCGAGCTGGCCTCGCTGATCTATACGCGACTGCGCGACGGCGCCCGGCGCGGCAGCGCGGAAAATCAAACCTACATCGCCCGCCGCAGCATCCAGCAGCTGTTCGATCCGGAAAAGGACATGTTTCTGCCGGACCGCTACATCAAGGGCGTGTGCCCCAACTGCGGTACGCCCGACCAGTACGGCGACAACTGCGAGAACTGCGGCGCCACGTATGCGCCCACCGACCTGATCAACCCTTACTCGGTGATGTCCGGCGCCACGCCGGTGCTGCGCGATTCGGAGCACTACTTTTTCGAGCTGTCCAAGTTCGAACCGCTGCTGCGCGACTGGTTCGGCGGCAAGTTCACTGCCGGCAAGCCGGTCGCCAACGGCGGGGTGGTGGCCAAGCTGATGGAGTGGCTGGACGGCGGCCTGAAGGACTGGGACATCTCGCGCGACGCGCCGTATTTCGGCTTTCCGATACCCGATGCGCCGGGCAAGTTTTTCTATGTGTGGCTGGATGCGCCCGTCGGCTACCTCGCCAGCTTCAAGGCGCTGTGCGACCGGACCGGGCTGACGTTCGACGACTTTCTGGCGCCGGACAGCACGGCCGAAATGCACCACTTCATCGGCAAGGACATCATCAATTTCCACGGCCTGTTCTGGCCGGCGATGCTGCACGGTGCGCAGCTGCGCACGCCGACGGCGCTGCACGTCAACGGCTACCTGTCGGTCAACGGCGCCAAGATGTCCAAGTCGCGCGGCACCTTCATCAAGGCACGCACGTATCTCGATGCGGGCCTGCATCCGGAATTCCTGCGCTACTACTTCGCCACCATGCTCAGCGATGCGCCGGTCGACGTGGATCTCGACCTCAAGGCCTTCGAGGAGCGCGTCAATTCGCACCTGATCGGCAAGTGGGTGAATATCGCCAGTCGCACCGCCGGCTTCGTGCAGAAATTCTTCGACGGCAAGCTGGCCGATCATTTCGGCACCGAAGAATCCGCGCTGTGGCAGACCCTGCTGGCGCACTACGACGGCGTCGACGAGCTTTACGAAACCGGCGAATTCGCCGAG
Source organism: Rhodanobacter sp. ANJX3 (assembly GCF_014200755.1). Classification (GTDB taxonomy): domain Bacteria; phylum Pseudomonadota; class Gammaproteobacteria; order Xanthomonadales; family Rhodanobacteraceae; genus Rhodanobacter. The sequence goes on from NZ_JACHCM010000002.1 coordinate 245,424, forward strand.
GTCACCCGCCGCTTCGTCACCATCGCCGATCTGGTCAACGGCTACATCGCCGCCAAGGCGCCGTGGCTGATGGCGAAAGACGACAGCCGTCGCGACGAAATGCAGCAGATTTGCACGCTGGCATTGAATGGTTTTCGCCTGCTGGCCGGCCTGCTCAAGCCGATGCTGCCGGCAACCGTTGCCGCTGCCGAACAGTTCCTCGCTGCGCCGATCGGCAGCTTCGACGATGCGCGCCGTACGCTGTTCGGCCACACGATCCAGCCGTTCGAGTCGCTGCTCGGCCGCATCGATCCGAAACACGTCGAAGCCATGGTCGAAGCCTCGAAGGAATCGCTGGGCGCTCCCTCCAGCGAGCCGCCAGCGAAGGTCGCGCCGACTAAAAAGCCCAAGGAATCCAGCAAGCCTATGAACGACCAGCCCACCAGCGGCGACGCCGCGGCGACATCGACCGTTTCCATCGACGATTTCGCCAAACTCGATCTGCGCATCGGCAAAGTCACCGCCTGCGAATTCGTGGAAGGCTCGGACAAGCTGCTGCGCTTCGCACTGGATGCCGGCAGCCTCGGTACGCGCCAGATCTTCTCGGGCATTCGCGCCGCCTACGCCGAGCCGGAGAAACTCGTCGGCCGCAACGTGGTTTTCATCGCCAACCTCGCGCCGCGCAAGATGCGCTTCGGCCTGTCCGAAGGCATGATTCTTTCCGCCGGTGACGGTGGCAGCGATCTGTTTCTGCTCGATGCCGACCAGGGCGCCGCGCCGGGTGCCACTGTCCGCTGAGCGGCATCAGGCTTTCGTTGCGTCGCATTAGCCACACAGGAAGTCATGCGCATGCTGAAGACACAGTGCTTTTTGATTGTCGCCGCCCTGCTGCTCGAAACCCCAATCGCGCACGCCGAAGACGCCTGCGGCAACAAGGCCGCCACCATCGTGCAGCAGGCCTACCCTGGGGCAAAAGCTTCAACCGACGGCTTCCGCGTGGGCGACGCCAGTATCACGCTGCCAACGGCCGACGCTTCAGGTGATGACCCCCACGCGCTGATCTGCCGCGCGTGGCCCGCGTACCCGCAATGGCTGCTGGTGGCCGTGCCACTGATGACCAAGATCGACGACGACGGCAACGAGGGCGATCTCGATGTGCTGGTGATCGATCGAAACTCGCTGAAGGTCCAATCGAGACTGCGCCTGCATGCACGCATGAATGACGACGCCGTCCGCATCGCCGACATCCAGTTCGATACCGCGCGCTATCGACTCACGCCGGATCAGTCGGCTTTCGGGCTGCGCATCAGCCTCGAGGGGAGTTCTCGCCCCGATCCCTTCGGCGAAGTGGATCTGTCGCTCTATATGGTCGACCACGACAGGCTGCGCCCTGTGCTTGACGGGATAGTTACCCGCAAGAACGGCGGTGAATGGGATACCCAATGCGCGGGGACGTTCGACGAAACCCACCGCACGCTCGCCATGGACGCGGCTACGCACAATGGCTACGCCGATATCCTGGTGACCGAAAAGTCCTCCAGCACAACGGCCTCGGTGGGCAAGAACGGCGATTGCCAGCAGAAGATCAGCAAGCAGGATCAACCGGCTTATCGATTGAGTTACGACGGCAAAACGTATCCAGTGCCCAAGGCGTTGAAACCGCTGGAATGAAATCACCCGTCAGGCGTTTCGACGCTCGGTAAGGAAGGGACCGCTTAAGTCATTCGCACACATCGGCTAGCGCAGCCTATGAAACGGTCACGTCGCGCGCCGCCGTCCGCTGATCGCTTTCCATAAAAAGCCGGCTGCTTCGAGGCCGCCGGCTTTTATTTTATGGAGCGACTACGCAATCACGCCGGTGATTCAAACGTACCCGGGCTGTTTTCGGTGCCGCTCCACTGCGCCGTGCGTTGCCGGCTGGCTTCGGACAAGGCCTTGCGCACGCCGGCCGCGTCGTAGTCCTTGCAGTAGACCGGCGTGCCGGGCTGCTGGCGCCACGACTCATCCAGGCCGCCGGCATCGATGGCATCGAAGCCCAGCTCCTCGACCAGCTTCAGCACGGCGGCCTTGGCAGCCGCTTCGTCGCCCGCGACCGGCAGCGCCACGCGTCCCGGCGTGCCCGCCGGCGTGCCTTTGTCGCCGAGGCTCTTGGCGTAGATATTGTTGAACGCCTTGATCACCGGCCGACCCAATTGCTGCTCGACCCAGCGGCTCTCGATCAGGCCGCCCTCGATACCTTCGATGCGGCCGTCGCGCTCGCGCGGATAATAATTGCCGGTGTCGATCACCGTGACGCTGTCGGGTACGCCGGCGAACAGATCCTTGGGCAACTCCGGGATGCGCGACTGCTGGATCGTCACGACAACCACGTCGCCCGCGCGCGCCGCTTCGTGGGCGGTCACCGCCTTCGCGCCGGTCTTTGCCGCCACGTCGGCCAACGAGGCCGGTCCGCGCGAGTTGGCGATGGAAACCTGATGGCCGAGCTCGGTGAAACGTCGAGCCAGCGTGCCGCCGATCTGGCCGGCGCCGATGATGCCTATTTTCATGATGATTCCTCGATCTGGCGAAGGGTGTACCGAATACATGCGGCGATCGCTCGGCGATTCAACCCGCCGATAGACAGGCAGGCAAGCGGCTATACACGCATCGCAGCAGGTCGGCCGTCGTTACAATGCGACGGTGAACATCGAATCCTCTTTCCACACGCTCGCCGACCGCATCGATGCGATCCTGCCGCAGACGCAGTGTGAGCAGTGCGGATACCACGGCTGCCGACCGTATGCCGAAGCCATAGCGCGCGGTGAAGCATCGATCAATCAATGCCCGCCCGGTGGCGCGGCAGGCATCGAGCGGCTCGCCTCGCTGTTGAATCGACCGATCGTACCGCTCGACCCGGATCACGGTGTCGAGAAGCCGCGTGCGCTGGCGCGCATCGTCGAGGCCGATTGCATTGGTTGCACCAAGTGCATCCAGGCCTGCCCGGTGGACGCGATCGTGGGCGCATCCAAAGTGATGCACACCGTCATCGCCGACGACTGCACCGGCTGCGAACTTTGCGTGCCCGCCTGCCCGGTCGACTGCATCGTGCTGCTGCCGATGCCTGCGACACAGATCGATCAAGCCCATGCCGATGCCGCACGCGAGCACTTCCAGCGGCGCGAAGCCCGACTGGAACGCCAGCGCCGGCAGCGTGACGCCGAGCTGGCGGCGCACAAAGCGGCCGTGGGCGAGCGCGCCGCGCAACGCAATCCAGTGCTCGAAGCGCTCGCTCGCGCCAAAGCCAAAAAGCCGACCACCAACCCATGAAAAGTGAATCATGAAGCGCGCCGACGTCATCGAGCTGTTCACCCGCTTGCGCGAACTCAATCCGCACCCCACCACCGAACTGGCGTACAGCACACCGTTCGAACTGCTGGTCGCGGTGGTGCTGTCGGCGCAGGCCACCGATGTTGGCGTAAACAAGGCGACCAAGAAACTCTATCCGGTCGCCAACACCCCGCAAGCCATTTTCGATCTCGGCGAAGACGGCCTGAAGCGCTACATCAGCTCCATCGGATTGTTCAATGCCAAAGCGAAAAACGTGATCGCGCTATGCCGGCTGCTGATCGATCGGCATGACGGCGAGGTGCCCCGCGACCGCGCAGCGCTGGAAGCCCTGCCCGGAGTAGGCCGCAAAACCGCGAACGTGGTGCTCAACACCGCGTTCGGCGAACCGACCATGGCGGTCGATACGCATATCTTTCGCGTCGCCAATCGCACCGGCCTGGCGCCCGGCAAAGACGTGCGCGCGGTCGAAGACAAGCTGGTCAAGGTGATCCCGGACGAGTTCAAGATGGATGCCCACCACTGGCTGATCCTGCACGGCCGCTATGTGTGCAAGGCGCGCAAGCCGGACTGTCCGCAATGCGTGATTCGCGATCTTTGTCGGTTCAAGGACAAGACAGTGGAGAAGCGGTAAAACGGGGAACGGGGAATGGAAAGAGCGGATCACGGCGAGCTCAAGCTTTTGTTCCCCATTCCCTGTTCCCCGTTCATCAAACTGGCAATTGCGCCCGCTCCAGCGCCGCGATATGGCGCTCCAGCCTTGGCCCCAGGTAGCAGTGCGAACCGCAGGGCAGCAGGCCGACCTCGCCGAACTGGCGCAGATACCACGACGGCGCGCGCGAGACGAAGCCATGGTGATCGCCGGCCACATCGTCGCGACGGGTGAATACTTCGAGGAAGGCGATACCCTCCAGCATCTCGCCGATACCGACCAGGCCGGCGCGAATTTCCGCCGGCTTGAGATAGTGCAGCACATCGGTGCAAACGATCAGATCGAAGCGCGTATCGAAGCGCAGCTGCTCCAGCTGCCCGAAACGCGCCAGCCCGATATTCCGGCGCCGGCCGTAACGCGCGACCACGTACTCGCTCGCATCGAGACCCCGATACGCGACGCCTGGCCGCAAGGACAACAGCGGCGCACGCCAAGTCGCCTCGCCACAGCCCACATCGAGTACGTTGCGCAACGGCCGGCCGAGGTAATACTCCGCCTGCGCCACCACCATCGCCACCTTGCGCTTCAGCTCGGCAGGCGAGCCCACCGCGTGCTTCGGGTCGCGATACCACTTGTCGAAATAATCGCGGTCGTAGGTCTTCGGCATGGTCGGTTCTCGGGTGATAAGGCGCGGCGATGGGCGACGCAGGGCAACGCCCGCCTGGCGCATATGGTATCCAATAGCGAAGACATCACCTCGCGTATGCGTGCGGCTTGTCAGCATCATGTTCTGAATCTTGCCGAAGGAATCCCTTATGCCCATGGTCCGTTTTCGTCTGATCGGCAGCCGCGCCAGCGCCGATTCGGTCATCGCCGCACTGCATGGCATCAACGACGTCGAGCATGTGGAAGAAGTCGACGATCTTATGCCGATGATGCGCGACGACTCCAGCTCCAGCGAGTCGGTCAGTGACAGCGAAGGCCAGGTCTACTGCATCGAGGTGGATACGCCGACCGACGACGTCGCCGACACCGTGCGCGGCAGCGCCGAAGCGGTGGCCTACGAACTGGAAGCAGGCATCGAGTTCGTCGACGAGTTTTGACGCGGCTCCGCCTCGCAAAAACGCGCAGCGCGCTTCGACCACAAATAAAATAACTGCCCAGCTCGGCAGTTCTCGCGACGCGTCAGGTGAATCCAAGCCAACACAATCGTTTTATTTTCGTTGGCGAGTCAGCCGACCACGATTTCATACGTTGATAGGAAACAAGTCGCCTTCCGGCGGCGCTTTCGTCGTCTCGCGTGGGCATCGGCATGGTCTCGAAAACAGGCAATCGGGTACGCAAGGTATGGCCCGCGCTGGCAGTCACCGCGCTGTGCGTGCTGGCCGCAACGCCCGCGCTGTCGAGCGAACAGCCGCTCGGGAAGGAAGACATCGCCTGGCTGCAGCGGATCGGCTTCGGTATCGACTCGGCCGAACTGTCAGATTACCGAAAGCTTGGCCGCGTACGGTTTCTGGATGAACAGCTTGCCGACCGCCGCGACAATGCGCTGCCGCCCGAGGTAGCTTCGATGATTCAGAGCTACGAGGCCATCGACACCCCCATCAGCCAACTGGCAGTGCAGTTTCGCGATGCTCGACAGGGCATTCAGGCGATGCCGGACGGCGATGGCAAGATTGCCGCCAAAAAAGCGCTGCGCATCCACGGCCGCGAACTGGCGACGCAGGCTCAGCAAACCGAGTTGCTACGTGCCATTTACGGCACCGACCAGCTGAAAGAGCAAATGGTCTGGTTCTGGCTCAATCACTTCAGCGTCTATGCGGCCAAAGGCGGCGTCGCCATCGGTGCGGCCGACTACGAGGAAAACGTGATTCGCCCCCGCGCGCTGGGCAAGTTCAAGGATCTGCTGCTGGCGACGCTGGAAAGCCCCGCGATGCTGCAGTTTCTCGACAACGCAAAAAACGTCAAGGACAAGACCAACGAGAACTACGCGCGCGAGCTGATGGAACTGCATACGCTGGGCGTCGGCTCTGGCTACAGCCAGCAGGATGTGCAGCAGCTGACGCTGATCCTCACCGGCGCCGGCCTGGCCCTCGGCAAGGGGGATGGCGCGGACCAGGGCTTTTTCCATCGCCAACCGCCCGGCATGGTGCGCAACGGCCTGTTCGTCTTCAACCCCAACAAGCACGATTTCAGCGACAAGATTTTTCTTGGTCACACGATCAAGGGCCGCGGCGCGGACGAAATCGCGCAGGCCGTGGACCTGATCGTGCAGCAGCCGGCCTGCGCGACATTCGTGTCAGGACAGATCGCGCAGTATTTCGTGGCCGATAAGCCGCCCGCCGCGCTGGTCGATGCCATGGCGAAGACGTTCCAGCGCACCGACGGCGATATCGCTTCCGTGCTGCGCACGATGTTTCTGTCCAAAGCGCTGACGGCCAGCCTGAACTCGGCCCATGAGGCCAGAAAGTTCAAGGACCCGACCCAGTTTCTAGTTTCCGCCATGCGGCTGGCTTACGATGGCCAGCCGATCGGCAACGCCCAGCCGCTGGTCAACTGGCTCAACCAGATGGGCGAGCCGGTCTTCGGCCGCATCACGCCTGACGGCTGGCCGCTGGATGGCGGCAACTGGTCGAGTTCCGGACAGATGGCCAAACGCTTCGACGTGGCGCATATGATCGGTAGCGGAAAAAACCGCCTCTTCGCCGTCGGCGATGCGCCGCCAGCGCGAGTCGATCCGCCGGTCATGAACAATGCCGTATACCAGCAGACGATCGAGCCGATGCTATCGCCCAACACGCGCACCGCGTTGAGCAAGGCCACGTCACCAGAAGAATGGAATACGTTTGTGCTGTCCTCGCCGGAGTTCAATTACCGATGAGCCGGGTACGACTTATTTCGATGCTTATCAAATGCAACAACGCTGCGTTATTTCCAGAACACCCACTGAGTCGAGGTGCTTATGAACCGTCGTGAATTTCTGCTCGCTGCCGCCTCGGCGGCCGTCGCGCTGCCGACGCTGTCCTTCTCCGGCAAGCTGTTTGCGGCGCCCGCCAGCTCACCGCGCTTCCTGTTCGTTTTTCTGCGCGGCGGCTACGACTGCAACAACCTGCTGGTGCCTTACAGCAGCGACTTCTACTACGAGTCGCGGCCTACCCTGGCCATCGCCAAGCCCGACGCCGGCAACGCGAACAGTGCCATTGCGCTGGACGCCCACTGGGGGCTCAACCCGGTGCTGCGCGATTCGATCTATCCGCTATGGCAGCGCAAACAGGTCGCCTTCATCCCATTCGCAGGCACCGACGATCTCTCGCGCAGCCACTTCGAAACGCAGGACAATATCGAGCGCGGCCAGGCAGCGGGTGCTACCGGCAACTACCGTTCCGGCTTTCTCGCGCGACTGTCCGGCCAGCTCACCGGCGTGCCGACCATCGCCTTCACCAACGACCTGCCGCTGAGCCTGCAGGGCGCGGCCAAGGACGTGCCGAACATTTCGCTGCGCGGCAATACCGCCTCCTCGTTCGACGCGCGGCAGTCGGCCATCCTCACCGACATGTACCGCGGCACCCCGCTGGCTTCCGCCACGGCCGACGGCCTGGAGCTGCGCAAGACGGTGTCGAAGGATCTGATGGACGAAATGGCCAAAGCGGGCCGCGGCGCACCGAGCGCACGCAACTTCGCCACCGAGACGCAGCGCATCGCCACCATGATGCGCGATCAGTACAAGCTCGGCTTTGTCGATGTCGGCGGCTGGGATACCCACGTCAACCAGGGCAGCGTCACCGGCGGCCTCGCCAATAACCTGAAAAATCTCGGCGACGGCCTGGCCGCCTACGCCGATGCGCTGGGCGACGAGTGGAACAACACTACGGTCGTGGTCGTCTCCGAGTTCGGCCGCACCTTCCGCGAAAACGGCGACAAGGGCACCGACCACGGCCACGGCACCGTGCACTGGGTGCTCGGCGGCAAGGTCAACGGTGGCCGCATCGCCGGCGAACAGATCGCCGTGACCCAACAAAATCTCTTGCAGAACCGCGACTATCAGGTGTTGAACAATTATCGCGACGTGCTCGCCGGCCTGCTCGGCCGCCTGTGGGGGCTGCAGGGCAACCGCATGCAGACGGTGTTCCCCGGCGCAAAGCCGCGCGATCTGCAGCTGGTCTGAGTGCGACGTCGCGCACGCTCGTTGAGCGGCGCGACGACTCTAAATGGATTTCACAGGAAACGCCTTGCATGCAACCCCAACGAATCGCCCTTTCGAAACGCCTTGTTATTTCCCGCCTGCGCATCGGCGCATGCCTCGTTCTGCTCGCTCCTCTCATCGCCAGCGCGCGCGGCACGGCGCCGCTGAAGCCCGATGACATCACCTGGCTGCGCCGCGACGGGTTCGGCCTGGATACCGCCGCGGTAACGCGTTATCGCGACCTGGGTCGAAACGGGCTGCTCGATGCGCAGCTCGCGGACCATATCAATGATTCACTGCCGCCACCCATCGCGTCGCTGCTCGACGGCTACCAGGCCATCGCCACGCCGCCACAGCAGCTGCTGATGGAGCTGGACGCCGCCCAGCAGCACATCAAAACGATGCCGGACGGCCCCGATCAGGTCGCCGCGAAAAAGAATCTGCAGGACATGGGCAACCAGCTGCAGCAGCAGGCGCAGCAGGCCGAACTACTGCAGGCCGTCTATGGGCCGAACCAGCTCAAGGAGCAGCTGGTGTGGTTCTGGCTCAACCATTTCAGCGTCTACGCGCCGAAAGGACGCGTGCGCTGGGAGCTGGGCGATTACACGCAGAACGCCATTCGTCCGCACGCGCTCGGCAAGTTCCGCGATCTGGTGATGGCCACGCTGGAAAGCCCGGCGATGCTGGAATTTCTCGACAACAATCAGAACGCCAAAGGGCACGTCAACGAGAACTACGCGCGTGAGCTGATGGAGCTGCACACGCTGGGCGTGGGCTCGGGCTATTCGCAGCAGGACGTGCAGCAGTTGGCGCTGATCCTCTCCGGCGTCGGCATCGCGCCGACCAACGGCAAGCCGGAAAAATTCAATCCGAAGATGGCGCCGCTGGTGGTGCGCAACGGGCTGTTCGAGTTCAACCCGCAGCGGCACGATTTCAGCGACAAAGTGTTCCTCGGCCATACGATCAAGGGCAGCGGCTTCGACGAAGTAACCCAGGCCGTCGACCTGATCGTGCAACAACCGGCGTGCGGCGAATTCATCTCGCGCCAACTGGCCGAGTATTTCGTCTCCGACAATCCGCCACCGGCGCTGGTGAAGAAAATGGCGCACACCTTCCAGCGTAGCGGCGGCGATATCGCGAAGGTGATGCGCACCATGATCGAGTCGCGCGAATGGGTGGCCGGCACCGACCCGAAACGCCACGATGCAAAATTCGACGATCCGATGCGCTTCGTTGTCTCGTCGGTGCGCCTGGCTTTCGATGGCAAGCCCATCGCCAATGCGCTGCCGCTGGTCTATTGGCTCAACCAGCTGGACGAGCCGCTGTTCGGCCGCATCACGCCCGATGGCTGGCCGCTGGACGGCGCCAGCTGGTCCAGCTCCGGCCAGCTGACCCAGCGCTTCGACATCGCACGCGCGATCGGCAACGGCAACAACCTGCTGTTCACGCCGGCCGGCAGCACCGCGCGCGCTGCCGGTTTTCCGATGCTGACCACGCGCCTCTACTACGACACGATCGAGCCCTATCTGTCTGCGGCCACACACGATGCGCTGGCCAAGGCCAACTCGCAGCAGGAGTGGAACAGCTTTTTGCTGGCGTCGCCGGATCTCAATTACCGATGATCCGGTAATACGTTCGTTCTAGCTATCCACTTGGAGTACAGCGCGTCATTCGGGCGAAGAACGTTGTACCAGCAGATGCTTGGCGAGCTGACCGTGAAGCCGACCCAAACCGCGAACGAGATGCAGCGATATAAACATCAACAGAAAGCCGATGAACGATAGAACGATCGCCTCGCCCCAACCCGGCACGTGCGCGCCGAAACCCCAGTCGATCATCAGACGGCCATCCACGAAAAGATTGGCAACGCCGGTGTCCTGAATCGCGAGTGCGACGGGTGCGAGAACGAGTAGCAAGGACACGCCGAGCAGGGTCACGGCCAGGGTGAAATAAACGATACCCAGCGGCAGCATCAGCAGCATGTAGAACAACGTGGTCCAGGTGCGCGCATCGGTGAACATCGTGCCGATGCGTTTGAACAGCGACTGCCCGGGCTGCGCGGGATATGCCGGCCGCCGCGGCATGCGTACACCGAGCAGAGCCTCTACCGTGCGACCTTCCAGCAGCGACAAGCCGCGCACGCTGCTGAAGAAAAGCACGATGAAGGGAATGCCGATAATCAATATCGACAAACTGAGCGACAGCGAGAGCCCGACGACGGCCCAGCTGAAATAGAGGCTGCCCGTGGCCAAGGACAGCAGCATATAAAACAGCGCGCCGTAAGTCCGCGGATCGGCCGCCACGCCGAAGAAGCGTCCCGCCAGAGACCGCCGCCGCGGTACGGGCGGTGGCCGAATCGCACGCTGGATCTTTATTTCCTGATCGCGATAGATATCGGCCACTTCATCGGGCGCACCGTAGCTGCCGACGACGTGTTGCAGCATGGTCGCCTCATTGCGGCCCGGCTGATCGGCCAGTTCGGCGCGCAAGTGCTCTTCCGCGTCGTACAGCGCATCCTGGATCAACGCCGGATCGGCGCCACGCAAAGCAGTGCGCAACTGATTGAGATATTCGACGATCGTGCGCGGTGCACCTGGCGACGACGAGTTCATGACACCCCTCCTTGCAAAACGTTATCGACGGAATCGCGGGTGGCGTTCCATGCCGCGACCCACTCGCGCAGCACCTCGCGCCCTGGTTTGGTGATGCGGTAATAACGACGCGGCGGACCGCTGACGGAAGGCTCGACCTCGCTGGAAAGCAGGCCTGCCGCTTCCAGATTGCGCAGCACCGGATACAGCGCGCTCTGCTTACCTGCCAGCACGCCCTCGCCGGTTTCTTCCAGCCGCTTGGCAATCTGATAGCCGTACATCGGTTGGCGCGACTGGCTCAGTACCGCCAGCAGCACCAGCGAAACCGTGCCGCTGGAAAGCTCCTTCTGGAATTTCTTCAACTGGCTGACGAGGTCATCCATGGACTTACCTGCACGGCTACTTAGTCGTGAGTAAACAGTAGTACTTAGTTAGCACTAGTACATGGGCCTGAAGTCATGGTCCCGGCAAAGTCTTGTGGGCATGAAACCAATGGGTGTGGGCGTTTTACAGATATGGGTTTTAGACTCGCGTAAACACATGTGCGAGCGGGCGCCGGCACGTGGATTGGCCCATACCCCTTTTGCAGTGGCGCTGCGAACAGTTGATGTCGGACAAGTGCTGACCTAGGCATCAGCTGTCGACGGTGCTTATTCGTGCCGGTAGGAATCTTAAAGAGTTGCGGATCTCCGTCCCGTATCTGTGCACCTACGCAAGCACGGAAATTGCTCGGTAAATGCGAATAACTGGCTCTCGGCCTCATTTTTGGTTTTTGCGTGAAGCGTTTTGGCTCTCCTTGTTTATATGCAGTCCCGGTCCGAAAAAATCAGTGGATGGAAGTAAGTAGATGGATTGATGCCCCAACTGCCTCGTGTCGAACACCAGCTCAATGAAAAAAGTTGTCATCTTTGTCGTCGACCAAACGCGAAACCTCATGACCACCTGCCTCGCCTACTGTCGCAGTGGACTCACCCACGCGATCGTGCGCAGTTGGACGAGAGCTTTCCCAGGCTGGAGCAGGCGCCAGAGGCGCCGAGGTCGTTGTACCGATGGGGGGAGCGGGTCTGGTACCCGGGCTTGCGCAACGACACATCACTGCTCCACTGTTCGCGGTACCGTTCTTCAACCATCATGTCGCCGTGCCCAACTCTCCCCTGCCCCGCTTTTCGTGTCGACAGATCTTCGCCTTCTCGCTGCTGCTCTTGCTGGCGCAACTAGCCCGCGCGCAGGTCCCGCACACGGTGCAACTTCAAGATCTCACTTGGACCGAGCTGCGCGCCCAGATTGCAGCGGGCAAGACCACCGTCATCATACCGATCGGCGGCACCGAGCAGAGCGGGCCCTACGTCGCGTTGGGCAAGCACAATGCGCGGGCGGCATGGCTGTCGCAACAAATCGCTCAGCAGTTGGGCAATGCGCTGGTGGCACCGGTAGTGGCCTATGTGCCGGAGGGTGGTTATGCGCCGCCCACTGCGCATATGCGCTTCCCCGGCACAATCACCATCCCTGACTCGACGTTCGAGCAAATGCTGGTGTCCGTCGCAAACAGTTTTGCGGTGCATGGTTTTCGCGACATCGTGTTCCTGGGTGATCACGGCGGCTACCAGAACGACCTCAAGCGGGTGGTGGCTGAGCTTAATAAAGCATGGGCGCAGACCAGGGTGCGCGCGTTCGTGCCTCCCGCTTACTACGAAAGCAGTTCGACGGGCTTTGCGCAAATATTGCGCCAGCACGGTTTTCACGATGACGAGATCGGTACTCATGCAGGCATGGCCGATACCTCGCTGCAATTGGCCGTGGCGCCGCAGATGGTCCGGCTGGATGTGTTGCGACATGCCGTTAAACCAGGCGCCGTCGATGGAGTCTATGGCGGCGATCCGCGTCGCTCCTCCGCGCAGCTTGGTAAACTGGGCATCGATGCGATCGTGTCTCGCACGGTCGCGGCGATCCGTGAAGAAACCGTCGGCCACTGATCTCGCGCAGGCCGGCCATTTCCCTATCATCGACACTCGACGAAACCAGAACAGGACACGCTAGATATGCCCTTCCACCGTTTGATGCGTCGCGCGGGTGGCGCGAATGTGCTGTGGGCCGGCTTGGCGCTGACGGGCACCGTAACCGCGGCAACGCCAATCGTCACCGTGCCGGGCATGCCGCCGGTGAGCAGCCCGGCAAACCTCTACAGCCAGTCCGCCGCCAACGATTTCAGCCCGGCCGTGAAGGGCGCACTGCCGCGGGTGTATGTGCCGAACGTGCGTTCAGATGACGTATCCGTGATCGATCCAGCCACATTCAAGGTGCTGACCACGTTCAAGGTTGGCCGCAGCCCGCAGCACATCGTGCCGTCATGGGATCTGAAGAAGCTGTGGGTGACCAACAATGCCGAGGGCGGTAGCGAAGGCAGCCTGACCCCGATCGATCCCCTGACCGGTCAGCCGGGCGAGGCGATCCCGGTGGACGACCCGTACAACATGTACTTCACCCCGGATGGCAGCGAAGCGATCGTCGTATCCGATGCGCATGCGCAGCTGGATTTTCGTGATGCGCACACGATGGCGCTGAAGAGCCGCCTGCCGGTGCCTGGCTGCAAGGGCATCAACCACGCCGACTTCTCGATCGACGGGCGCTACGCGATCTTCACCTGCGAGTTTGGCGGCGCTCTGGCCAAGATCGACATGGTGAACCACAAGGTGCTCGGCTACCTGCAGGTGGACAAGAAAGCCGGCATGCCGCAGGACGTCCGAGTTTCGCCGGACGGCAAGGTGTTCTACGTGGCGGACATGATGGCCGATGGCGTGTTCCTGATCGACGGCGACAGCTTCACCAAGATCGGCTTCATCCACACCGGCATCGGCACCCATGGGCTGTACCCCAGTCGCAACGGCACCCGGCTGTACGTCAGCAATCGGGGCTCGCACAATATTCACGGCCGACGCCACGGCAAGGGCAGTGTCTCGGTGATCGACTACGCCACGCGCAAGGTCGTCGCCAGGTGGCGGATTCCCGGTGGCGGCAGCCCGGACATGGGCAATGTCAGCGCCGATGGCAGCATGCTGTGGTTGAGCGGTCGCTTCGACGACGTGGTGTATGCGATCAACACTCGCACCGGCAAGGTGCGCAGTATCAAGGTCGGCATGGAGCCGCACGGCCTGACCGTATGGCCGCAGCCGGGACGCTATTCGCTGGGCCATACCGGCATCATGCGCTGACCGCAAAACGCGAGCTACCTACAGGCCGCCGCGAGATGGAGTCCTGTATCAAATCCGCGACGGAGCTCGAAGTTCTCAGCCGCGAGGCGGAAGCACATTGAAATCGCGACATCGTTCCAACGATAAAAGCTACTCGACTGCTGTCATGCACTCTATGGCGCAATGAGCTTTGCGCCTCGCAAGGCGAAAGAACGCAGCGATGGCCCATCGCAGACCATCAATAGCCCTGAATATGGAAAAGAGCGAAACGACAAGTCGATAGACATCAAGCAGTACCATGACGACGAGTCTGGAAGCAGGCATCCGAGCACGCTTACAGTGAAGATTCTCGACGCGGTCGCCGACATCACCGCTTACGTGAATAGCACAAAAAAATGAAGTGCCAGGCGAGCATGGCAGGACGGCGACTGTCTTTGACCTCATCGTCACTTTGCCTTCTTGGTGGCAAGACGCATGGGGCGTTCCAGTGGCCTGTCCGGCACATACTTTGGTCTCCAAAACTGCACAGACTTTGGTGCCACGCCCACTTGGCAGACTCAGCATAAAAACCTTGCGCCTGACAGCGCCGAATACGTCCATGGGCGGCGACACGCATGATTGTCTGGAACGGTGAAGCTGTTACTTCGCCGGCTTCGCAGCCGATAGCGCAGCCCAGCTATCGAGCAAAGTGCGTGTCTGCTCAAGTACGGTCGCTTTCAGCAAAGCGCCGTTGGCCGCATCGATCTCTTTCCACCCGAGCACATCGAGGCAAGCCCCGGGAGGATGGTAGAACGGCATGATCTGGCCTTTGAGCGTGAGCATCCGGATGCGGGTTATGGAGTCGTTGACGCTACGACCGGTGATGCGCGAAAGCAGGGTCAGGGTCACTTTGTTCAGCGGCTGCTTCAATCGACGATGGAGCAGCTTGGAGGCAACATCGGCCTCTTCGTCGGCCAGCTCTCGAGCCACGAAAAGTCGTCGCTTGGAGGCATAGGGCTGTAGAAGCACGCAATCCAAGGTGGTTGCCTGGATGGCGATGAAGGCGTCGATCAGTGCATCGCTATCGCCATGGCTTTTCAATACGTCATTGGCTTGCCGCATGGCCGGCGCGAAGCGATCCCTGAGATCGTTGGTGATGTATTCGGCGCACGCCTGATACACCCCCTCCTTGTTTTCGAAGTAGTACTGCAGCGCCGGCGCGTTGACGCCGGCGGCGGCGGCGATATCGCGTGTGGATGCACCGGCAAAACCGTGCTCGCCGAACAGCTTCACCGCCGCGGCGATGATGCGCTGACGCGTTTCGTCGCCACGCGCATAACCGCCCGCCAACGGCCGACGGGGTCGCTTGACGGGGCTCATGCGCGGGCTCTCATACGGGTGATCTCCTGGATGCCCGCGGATAATAACATTTGACAAAAGTATTCCAATCGGAATAAATGTTCCACCCGGAATACTTTTGGACGATAACCATGCCTCCCGCTACTGGATCCGCATCGAACGCCGACGGCACGCAAGGCACCACCGCCCCACCGGCGCGACCGTCGAAAGTGCGTCGTTTCCTCATCCCCGCCGGCATTGTCGTCGCCATCATCGCGGTCGTCGCGCTGGTTTACTGGTGGCTCGTCGGCCGCTTCATGCAGAGCACGGACGATGCGTATCTGCAGGCCGACAGCGTCACCGTCGCGCCCAAGGTCAGCGGCTACGTCACCGATGTCTACGTGGGCGACAACGTCTCGGTGAAAGCAGGCGAGCCGCTGGTACGGCTCGACAGCCGTCAATATCAGGCTGCGCTGGATCAGGCCCAGGCCACGATCGACACACGCAAGGCGGATATTCTGCGCGCGCAAGCCGGTGTGCCGCAGCAGCGGGCCGCGATCGCACAAGCCAAGGCGCAGCAGCAAGTGGCCGCGCTCAATAGCCGCCACGCCGAAGACGAAGTGCGTCGTTACGGGCCGCTGGCGACGACCGGTGCGGAAAGCGGCGACCAACTATCCGTACTGACCAGCAATCGCGACCAGGCGCGCGCGACGCTCGCCGCCGACACCGCGGCGCTGGACCAGGCGCAGGCACGTATGGCCGATCTGGATGCCCAGCTGGCGCAGGCACGCGCGCAACTGGAGGCGGCACAGGCCTCCGCGCGACAAACGCAGCTCGACCTGCAAGACACCGTGATCCGCAGTTCGCTGAGTGGCCGCATCGGCGATCGCACGGTACGCGTCGGGCAATATGTGCAGCCCGGCACGCGCATGCTGACCGTGGTGCCGGTGCAGAGCATTTATCTCACGGCCAACTTCAAGGAAACCCAGGTCGGGCACATGCGTGCCGGCCAGCGTGCGCGCTTGCACATCGATGCCCTATCGGATGCCGATCTGCACGGCGTGGTGGACAGCTTCGCCCCGGGCACGGGCTCGCAATTTGCCTTGCTTCCGCCCGAAAACGCGACCGGCAATTTCACCAAGATCGTGCAGCGCGTGCCGGTGCGCATTCGCATCGATACCGACGAACAGACGCGCAAGCTGCTGGTACCCGGCTTGTCGGTGACGGTCGAGGTGGATACACGCCCGGCACACGACGATCGGGCCGTCGCCAGCGCAGGCAACCCTCATGGCTGAGGCGGCCTCCATCCCGGCAGCACACCCCGACCGCGCCAGCGCTGCCGACTGGATTGCCGTGGCCGCCGGTTCGCTTGGCGCGCTGATGGCCACGCTCGACATCTCCATCACCAATTCCGCGCTGCCGCAGATCCAGGGCGAAATCGGCGCTACCGGTACGGAAGGCACCTGGATTTCGACCGGCTACCTGATGTCCGAAATCGTGATCATTCCCCTGGCCGCGTGGCTGACGCGCGTATTCGGCCTGCGCAACTTTTTGCTCGGCGGGGCGGTGCTGTTCATGCTGTTCTCGATGATGTGCGGCCTGTCGCATACCTTGACGGCCATGATCGTCGGCCGCATCGGCCAGGGCCTGACCGGCGGCGCGATGATTCCGACCGGACAGACCATCATTCGCAGCCGCCTGCCGATGTCGCAACTGCCGATCGGCATGACGATCTTCGGTTTGATCGTGCTGCTCGGCCCCCTGCTCGGCCCGGTGCTGGGCGGCTGGCTGACGGAAAACATCAGCTGGAGCTGGTGCTTCTTTATCAACCTGCCCGTGTGCATCGGCTTGATCGCGCTGCTGTTGATCGGACTGCCGCCCGATCGGCCCCAATGGGATGCGCTCAAGCAGGCCGACTGGCTGGGCATCGTCGGGCTCACCGCCGGCCTGAGTTCGTTGACGGTGGTGCTGGAAGAAGGCCAGCGCGAGCGCTGGTTCGAGTCCGATCTGATCATCTGGCTGAGCCTGCTATCGCTGGCTGGCATGGTGCTGATCGCGATCTCGCAGTTCACCGCCAGGCGCCCGGTGATGCGCTTGAGCCTGCTGCGCAACCCGCGCTATGCCAGCGTCATTTTTATCGTGCTGGTGGTCGGCGCGGTGTTCTATTCGGTCATCTATCTGATACCGCAATTCCTCGGCTTGATCGCCGGCTACAACGCCGAGCAATCGGGCTGGGTGATGCTGGCATCCGGCGTGCCGGCGTTCTTGATGATGCCGCTGCTGCCGCGCCTGCTGGGCAAGGTCGATTTCCGCATCATGGTGATCGTCGGCCTGATGTGTTTTGTGGTGAGCTGCCTGCTGGACATCCATTTGACCGCGCAAAGCGTCGGCCACGATTTCCTCTGGTCGCAGCTGATACGCGGCGCCGGCCAGATGCTGGTGTTCATGCCGTTGAACCAGGCATCGATGGCCGCGGTAACACGGGAGGAAGCCGGCGATGCCGCCGGCGTGTACAACATGGCACGCAACCTCGGCGGATCGATCGGCCTGGCGGTCATCGGCACCGTCATCGATCGGCGCAATACGTTCCATGTCGCTTCCATCCGCGAATCGCTGACGGCGAATTCGGTGCTGGGCCAGGATCGTCTGGCCGCCAATGCAGCGGGCTGGTTCGCGCGGACCGGGGATATGGCCTACGCAAAAATGCGCGTGCTTGGCCAGCTTGCTGCGCAGATTCAGCAGCAGGCGATGGTGATCACCTATTCCGAAGTTTTCTACCTGCTCAGCATCGCGCTCGCGTGCTGCATTCCACTCGCCTTGCTTCTGAAAACACCCAGCTATGGCGCACCCGCCGCCGCAGGCCATTAAGGATGTCCGTCATGCCTATAAGCGATTCACCGGTTTCACGCGTTCTCTTTTTTGCGCTACTGGGTTCGCTCGCCGCATTGCCGGGCTGCACCGTCGGCCCCGATTATCGTGGCGCACCGAATATTGCGGGGAACGCGCTGCACGCCAGCGCATTCGTGCGCGCACCGTCCGCCGGAATGGCATCGACGCATGCGCCAAGCCGATGGTGGCGCACGCTCGGCGATGCGCAGCTGAGCGCCTTGATCGAGACCGCGCTGGCGCACAACCAGGATCTGCAAGCGGCGCAGGCACGCTTGCGCGAATCGCGCGCGCAGCTGCAGCAACAGCGTGCCGACGCGTTGCCGACCGTGTCGGCCGACGCCGCCGCGCTGCGCACGCGGGAACCGGATCTTGCCGGCCTGCAGACGTCGCCGACTGACACGAACCCGACGGCCTCCACCGCACAAGCCAGTCGCACGTCGCGCGGACAGAGTCCGCTGCAGCTGTACAGCGCCGGCTTCGACGCATCCTGGGAACTGGATCTGTTCGGTGGCACGCGCCGCGCCATCGAAGCGGCTTCTGCGCAGGCCGATGCGGTCGACGCGGATCTCGCCGATACGCAGGTCTCGCTGGCCGCCGAGGTGGCCCAGGCTTACATCCATCTGCGCGACCAGCAGCAACGCCTGACCTTGGTCAATCAGTCGGCCGCGTTGGAACAGCGGACGCTGGTATTGATACAGCAGCGGCGCGCTCGTGGCGTCGCCGGCGACGCGGATGTCGAACGCCAGACCACGCAAGTGGAAACCACCCGCGCGACGCTCATTCCGCTGGACGAGCAGATCACCGAGTCGCTCGATCAGCTTGCCGTGCTCACCGGACAGGCGCCCGGCGCGCTCGATCGGGAGCTGTCGGCGCCTGCCCCGTTGCCGGTTTTGCCGTCGATCGTGCCAATCGACGATCCCGCAAGACTGTTACGGCAGCGCCCGGACATTCGCGCCGCCGAGCGGCGGCTGGCCGCGAGCAACGCGCAGATCGGCGAACGCACCGCCGACTTGTTTCCCAAGGTGACGATGCTGGGATTTGTCGGCTCCAACGCGGCCGACCCGGGGCACTTGACGCGAAAGCGCTCACTCTCCTGGCTGGGCGTGCCTTATCTGCAATGGGATGTGTTCGACTTTGGACGCACGCGCGCCGGTATTCGACAGGCCGAAGCGAGCCGCGACGAGGCCGACGCCCGCTATGCGCAAACCGTGCTCGCTGCGTTGCAGGACGCCAACAATGCGCTGTCCCGCTACGGTCACCAGCGCGAAAGCGTCGCCCGCCTGCAGCAGATCGAAGCCTCGGCCGATCGCTCGGCGACATTGATGCGCCAGCGTTACGACGCGGGCGCTTCATCGCTGATCGACCTGCTGGATACGCAGCGGGTGCAGTTTTCCGCGCAGCAAAATCTCGTCGAGGGACGCGCCGATCTGCTGAACGACTTCGTGTCGCTGCAAAAGAGCCTCGGGCTTGGCTGGATTCCCGCGAGTTAGAGCAGCGGCTCATGTCGGTCCTTCAGCTCTGCTAAGTTGCGCTCTGTACCGATTCGATAGAAGGGGACCGCCATGATCCGTTGCCGCCAGTTCGCCGCTGCCTTGCTCACCAGTCTGATGTTCGCGCTGCCTGCCCTGGCCGAAAAGGACCAGGCCGCGCCGACGCTGACCACGCCGCAGCTGCTGGCCAAGTCCACCTCGGACGAATGGCGCAAGCCGAATCCGGAAAACCTGGTGGTCATGCAGCTGGCCAACGGCCGTGTGCTGATCGAACTGGCGCCGGATTTCACGCCGCTGCACGCGGCGAATATCCGCACGCTGATCCGCCAGCACTACTTCGACGGGCTGGCGATCGTGCGGGTGCAGGACAACTTCGTCACGCAGTGGGATGACCCGGCGGGCGACGACAACGGCGACAAATCGAAGATGCACCCGTTAGGCAAGGCCAAGGCCACCGTGCCACCGGAGTTCACTCGTCCGATCGACGCGAAACTGCCGTGGACGAGATTGCCCGATGGCGACGTGTATGCGGCGGAAGTCGGTTTCTCCGAAGGCTTTCCGGTGGCGCGCGATCCGGCCAGCGGGCAGGAGTGGCTGACCCATTGCTACGGCATGGTCGGCGTGGGCCGCGACAACGGTGCGGATACCGGAAACGGCAGCGCGCTGTACGCGGTGATCGGTCAGGCGCCGCGTCGGCTCGATCGCAACCTCGCCGTGATCGGCCGCGTGCTCGATGGCATGCCGCTGCTGTCGAGCCTGCCGCGTGGCACGGGTCCGATGGGTTTCTACGACAAGCCGTCGCAGCAGGTCGCCATCCAGTCCGTGCAACTGGCCGCCGATCTGCCGGCGGCGCAACGGCCATCGATCGAGGTGCTGCGTACCGACAGCAAGACCTTCGCGGCCCTGGTCGACGCCAAGCGCAACCGCCGCGATGCGTTCTACACCGTGCCGGCCGGCAAGATCGACATCTGCAGCATCGATGTGCCGATGCGCGCGATCCCGACGGCTGCCGCGACCAGGCATTGAGCCTCGCTACAACATTTTATTCAGCGTCATCAGCTAGTTTGACGGTTTGCGGAATGCCTGCATGCGTGATGCCGCGTTGACCAGGGAAACGGATGATGTTGAGTGAGACCTTCAGCTTTTGGCGTGCATGGCTGCGCGCGCCGCGCAGCGTGGGCGCCGTGGCGCCGTCGGGACCATCGCTGGCGCGACTGATGACGCGCCATGTCAATCATCGGCATGGCCCGGTGATCGAACTGGGTCCGGGCACCGGCGTATTCACTCGCGCCCTGCTCGCTGGCGGACTGCCGATGCATCGGCTGGCGCTGGTGGAGGCCGACCCGGTCTTTGCCGATGCTCTCATTCAGCGTTATCCCCAGGCGAACGTGCTGCGCATGGATGCTGCGAAGTTGGGCGATACGCTGCCGCTGTTCGGCGACGAACGCGCCAGCGCCGTGATCAGCGGCCTGCCGCTACTGTCGATGCCACCGGAGCAGGTCGCGGCGATTATTCGCGGCGTGTTCGATCAGCAGCTGCACGCGGATGGTGCGCTCTATCAGTTCACCTACGGCCACCGTTGCCCGCTGCCACGTCACCTGCTTGAACAGCTCGACCTTGAGGCGGTTCGCATCGGCAGCGTGCTGTTCAATCTGCCGCCCGCCACGGTGTATCGAATCGGCCGACGCCAGCGGAAGCGCGTCGCCGTTTGACGCCGACACTATCGGACGATTGAGGCTAAGACCGGCCTTCGCAGGGGTTTCCTGTACGGCTTTTCAGCATTTGCATACATAACTTTTCCATCCGGTGCGCTATCAAGCGCGCTACGCCCGCCGTCGCGGGACCATCATGGGAAGAGTGAATGAAGCGCAGCCGCAAAGTGCTGACATGGATCGGCGGAATATTCCTGGCGCTGATGGCGGTGCTGGTCGTCGTCATCGCCACTTTCGACTGGAATCGGCTCAAGCCGTTTATCGACGACAAGGTGAGCCAGGCCATCGGTCGTCCTTTTGCGATCCAGGGAAACCTCAGCGTCGACTGGCGACGCGAGCCCACCGAGGGTGGCTGGCATGCGTGGGTGCCATGGCCGGAGTTCACCGCTCAAAACATCCGCATCGGCAACCCGGTGTGGGCAGCGAAGCCCCAGTTCGCCCAGCTCGATGCGCTGCGCTTTCGCCTGTCGCCGTTGGCGCTGATCGCCCACACGGTCGACGTGCCGTCGCTGCAGCTGGTGCATCCGACCGTCGATCTGGAGCGCGACAAGCAGGACCGCGCAACGTGGGATTTCACGCTGCCGCAGAACGATGGCCAGCCGTCCACCTGGAGTCTGCAGCTCGGGTCGATCGGTTTCGATCGCGGCGAGGTGTCGCTGGATGACGCCGCCAGCAAGATCAAATTGCAAGTCGCCATCACGCCGCTGCAGCAGGCCATTCCCTACGACCAGCTCGTGGCCCAGCAGTCGGCCGCAACCCGTGCGCAAACCGGAACGAATACGAAATCGCTCAAAAAAGCCGCCTCGGCCGATGCGCCAGCCGATCCAAAGACGGCCGCTGCAGCATCCAAGACCAGCTATCAGTTTGCCTGGAAGGCCGACGGCAGCTATCAAGGTGCAGCCGTCAGCGGCAGTGGAAAAACCGGCGCCGTACTGGCGCTCCAAGAAGCCAACCAGCCATTCCCGGTGCAGGCGGACGTGCATATCGGTGACAGCCATATCGCGCTGGTCGGCACGCTGACCGATCCGGTGCATCTGGCGGCGCTGGATCTGAAACTGTGGTTCTCCGGCTCCAGCATGGCCAAGCTTTACGCGATCACCGGCGTCACTCTGCCCAACACGCCGCCTTACGCTACCGAAGGCCACTTGATCGCGCAGCTGCACAAGAACAACAGCCGCTTCAGCTACGAGAATTTCCATGGCCATATCGGCGGCAGCGACGCCAGCGGCAGCCTGCTCTATACCACCGGCGGCGCGCGGCCGAAGCTCAGCGGCAATCTGTCTTCGCAGCTGCTGCAGTTCGCCGATCTGGCGCCGCTGATCGGCGGTGGTTCCGATGAAGAAAAGAAGCAGCGCGGCGACAAGACCGTGCAGCCGAAGGACAAACTGCTGCCGGTCGAACCGTTCAGCACCGATCGCTGGAAAGCGATGGATGCCGACGTCACCTTCAGCGCCGCGCGCATCGTGCAGAACGACAAGCTGCCGATCAACTCGCTCGACACCCATTTGATCATGGACAGCGGCGTGCTGCAGCTGACGCCGCTGAACTTCGGCCTCGCCGGCGGCACCGTCCAGAGCACCATCCGCCTCGATGGCAGCAAGACGCCGCTACAGGGCACGATAAAAATCGGCGCGCGGCATCTCAAGCTCAAGCAGTTGTTCCCGACCTTTGCGCCGATGCGCACCGCGTTCGGCGAAATCAACGGCGACGTCAGCCTTACCGCACGCGGCAACTCCGTCGCTACCCTGCTCGGCAGTTCCAACGGCGAGATGAAGCTGCTGATGAACGACGGCGCGATCAGCAAGACCCTGCTGGAAACGGCCGGCCTCAACGTCGGCAACATCATCATCGGCAAGCTGTTCGGCGACCGCACGGTGCCGATCAACTGCGCTGCGTCGGACATGACAGCCAAGGACGGATTGTTCACCATGAACCTGTTCGTCTTCGACACTGATGACGCGGTGATCAAGGTCGACGGCACGGTGGACTTTGCCACGGAAAAGCTCGACCTCAACGTGCGGCCGCAGACCAAGGGCTTCCGCATCTTTTCGCTGCGCACGCCGCTGTATGCGCGCGGCACCCTGAAAAACCCGGATGTCGGCGTGCAGAAAGTGCCGTTGATCCTTCGCGGTGCGGGAGCGGTCACGCTGGGCGTGGTTGCCGCGCCGGCGGCTGCGCTGCTGGCGCTGATCTCGCCGAACCATGGCGACGATGGCGGCAACACGTGTCGCGATGTGCTGCAGCAGCTGCGCAACTCTGGCAGCGCCATGCCGGCAACCGAGGCGGCGACCAAGAGCGGCGTGCCGAAGAAGACCCATTAACCCAAACCGATCGAGCCAACCCGGCGGCCTCACCGGGTTGGCGGACCAAGCTAGCACCCGTCCGGCTAGAATGCGCCTTCTCCCACGATGTGACTGACGCATGCAAGCTGCAAGCAAGGCGCGCCTGCAGATCCATTTCTGCGTGGTGCTGTGGGGCTTTACCGCCATCCTCGGCAAGCTGATCACCCTGCCCGCGCTACCGCTGGTGTGGTGGCGCATGCTGCTGGTCTCCGGGGCACTGTTGCTGCTACCGAAGGTCTGGCGTGGCCTGAGTGCCATGCCGGCACGAGTGCGCTGGGCGTATGCCGGCATCGGCGTGCTGGTCTCGCTGCACTGGCTGAGCTTTTATGCCGCGATCAAGCTTTCCAACGCGTCGGTGGGCGCCACTTGCATCGCGCTGGGGCCGGTCTTTCTGGCATTCATCGAACCATGGATCGCCCGCCGCAAGTTCGATCCGCGCGAACTGCTGATCGGCGCAGCGGTAGTGCCCGGCGTGGCGATGGTGGTGGGCGGCGTGCCGCACGGCATGCGCCCGGGTATTCTGGTCGGCGTGCTGTCGGCGCTGTT
This sequence comes from Rhodanobacter sp. ANJX3, assembly GCF_014200755.1. Taxonomy (GTDB): domain Bacteria; phylum Pseudomonadota; class Gammaproteobacteria; order Xanthomonadales; family Rhodanobacteraceae; genus Rhodanobacter. Next base: position 269,637 of record NZ_JACHCM010000002.1, read on the forward strand.
CGTGGCCTTGTTCGGCTCGCTCAACAAGCGGCTGGTGGATCACGGCGATCCGCTGACGGTGACCTGCATCGAGATGGGTACGGGCGCGCTGTTTCTCACCGCCATGGCACCCTTCTTTCCGCATGCCGGCGCGGCGTTCGTATGGCCGAATCTGCATGACACCTGGATGCTGCTGGCGCTGTCGTTCGGCTGCACGCTGCTGCCATTCGCCCTGGCCCTGGTCGCTTTGCGTCATATCAGCGCGTTCGGCACGCAGATGATCACCAACCTCGAACCGGTGTACGCCATCGTGCTGGCGATCGTGCTGCTGCACGAGCAGCGCGAGTTGGACGGCTGGTTCTATGCAGGCGTGGTGGTGATCCTCGCCGCCGTATTCATGCATCCGCTGCTCCATCGCCGGCAGGGTGCGACGCAGCAGCCGGAGCTGCTGAGCACCGCGGAAAGCCACGGCATGGTGGAGTAATGCACTCGCGCTTCGGGCGCCCGGTCAGGCGCCGATGACCTCGCTGACGACCCGATCGCGACCTTCGCTCTTGGCGGCATACAGCGCGTCATCGGCGCGACGGATAACGTCTTCGACGGTGACCGTTTCGCCGCCGACCCAGACCAGGCCGATGCTCAGCGTGACGCGAAACTGATCGCCGTGCCAACTGTGCGCGATGGCGCTCACCGCCTGCTGGATCTGCAGCATGCGATTTTCCGCATCGAGATGACCGATGCCCGGCAGCACCATCAGAATTTCTTCGCCGCCGTAACGACCCAGCTGATCGCCGCCGCGCACATACGACTGCAGCTGCTCGGCAATCGTCTGCAGAGTGGCATCGCCGGCCTGATGGCCGAAGGTATCGTTGATCCGCTTGAAGTGGTCGGCATCGATCAAGGCTACCGCCAGGCCCGGCGATACGCGCGCGCCTTTTTCCAGATGCGCGGCCAGCAGACCGAGAATCGCCATGCGGTTGTACAAGCCGGTGAGACCGTCGTGGGTGGCCTGCACATAGAGCTCGGCGCGAGCCCGCTCCAGCTCACGCTTCTCTTCGGTAAGCTCGGCCGTACGCTTGGCCACCATCGCCTCCAGGCGGCGGTTCTGCCCTCGCAGCAGGCGTGAGCGCCAGCGCCAGACCAGGGCAAGCATCAGGACTGCCAGCACGATCTCCAGCGGATAAGTCCACCATGCAAACCACCACGGCGCGGGAATCCGGAAAGTGAACGTGGCCGAGGATGAAACCGAACGCCGATCTTCATCGATCGACTGCACTTCGAAACGATAGTGGCCCGACGGCAGCCCGGTGAAATTGATCACATGCGACGAGGTTTCGATCCAGTCCGAGCCCTGCAGCCGATAGCGGAAGTGCGGCGCGCTGCTGGAAACCCGGCCGAGCAAGGTGTAACGCACAATCAGCGGCGCGTGGTTGCCGTCGTTCGGCACGGTATCGCCCTCGTTGACCGGCTGCGCGCCATGCATCACCGAGGTGATCACCACTGTATGCGGGCTGGCCGACAGCATGTCCTCGGGTCGCAGCACGTGGCTGATGCCGACCGGCGTGCCGATCCAGATCGAGCCGTCGTCGTCCTCGAAAAACGTGTTCTGGTCGGTTTCGTCCCAGATCAGTCCGTCGTCCGGCGACAGATGCGTCCAGCTGTGGCCGTTGAAAACGTCCACGCCGCCACCGCCGCCCGTCCATATCCAGCCGCGCCGATCGCGCCGGATGAAATACACCAGCGAACGTTGCAGCCAGCTATCGTCCACCGCTGCGATGCTCAGCTGATCGCCGACCACCTTGCCGCGAAAGACGCCCGGCTCGTTCGCACCCAGCCACAGGCTGTCGTCGGTGCCGATAGTGATCGCGCTGAAGCCGGAGGCCATGCTCACCTCGGTAGCGGCCATCAGCGTCCAGCGCTCGTCGGCGTAGCGCAGCACGCCAGCGTTGCAGGCAAACCACAGCGCGCCGTGGCTGTCTTCGGCGATGTCCGAGCACTGGTTGTCGGTGCTTTGTTCCGCCGGCACGCGCTGCGGCGGCGCGCCGAGACGATCGATGTGATAAATCCCGTTGACCGTACCGATCCACAGGCGGCCCTGCCGATCGAAAAACAGCACCTTGATGAAACTCGGCAGCCGCGCCACCAGCGCGGTGCGTTTGCTCACCGGGTCGTAGCGCAACAGGCGATGTTCGTAGAGGCCGATCCAGATGGCACCGTCCGGCGCCTTGACCATCGACAGTACCTGTCGCGGCGCGGGCGAAATGCTGACCGGCCACGGACTCATGTGGGTCTGTCCACGCGGCAGCACGCTGCCGCCCAGTTCGTTGCCGAACCACATGGTGCCCTGGCCATCGCGAAGAATCGACCAGTTCGGCACGCTGTCCAGCCCCTGCCCGCGGCCCCAGCCATCGACGAGGCCATAGTTGCTCAGCCGAAAGATGCCGCGTCCGTAGGTGCCCAGCCACATCGTGCCGTCGCGGTCGAACAGCACGGCGGTGATACCGATATCCGGCAGGCCGTTGCGCGCGTCGATGACATCCCAGTGCATGCCGTTCCAGCGCGCCAGGCCGTGGTTGGTGGGGGTGAGAACATGTCCCGCAGGATCCTCGATAAACGTGCCGTTGTCGGTGACGGTGTCCATGTCCTTGTCGGGCACGTCGCGCGCGACGAAGCGGGCGCTGCCGGCGGGCCGCGCCCGCACCTGATGCACGCCACGCAGCCACAGCGTGCCGTCGTTGTCCACGCGCATGCCCGACCAGGTGTCTGCCGGCACGCCTTCGTCGGCACCGTGGATGCGGACCTGACCGTCGGCGCCGATCTCGCACAGGGCGGTGTCGCAGCCGATCCACAGGCCGTTCCGATAGGCAAAGACGGAGGTAATCCTGCGCAGCTGCGGATAGCGGTCTAGCTGCGCCGTGCTGAACATCGGCGCCAGTTGCCACTGGCCATCGGTATGACGCGGCGACAACACCATCAGCCGGTCATTGCGAACCAGCAGCAGCCGGCCGTCGTCCAGCGCGACCAATTGTCTGGCCACATCGACCACCAGCGGCTTGCCATCGGGCTCCACTTTCTGGAAATGCAGGCCGTCGCCCACGCGCAGGCCCGACTGTGTGGCTACCCAGAATCGTCCGGTGTTCACGTTCTCGACGATGGACGTGACGTACTCGCCCTTGTCGAAACCTTCCGCGCGGCCCATGCGCACGAAGTTGGTGCCGTCGAAACGGTACAGACCCATCTCCGAACAGGCCCAGATAAAGCCGCGATGATCCTGCAGCATGCAGTTGATGGTCTGGCTTTCCAGCCCGGATTTGCGGTCGTAACTCTGGAAGGAATACTGTTGCGCCCGCACGGGCAAGCACGCCAGCGCGAGCAGCGCAGCGGCCACAATCCACAAGTGTCGAAGCGTCGCGCTCATCGACTCGGGGCCCCTTTCCCGATACCAAGCGGCACCGATAACTCACCTACTCGGCCATATTGTGGCATGGCGGCCCATGGTGGCCCATGGTGGCCCAGCGGCGAGAAGGGGTTCGCCACGCAGTTGCGCCAGGCGCGAGGACGGCTCAGTGGCGGCGATGCGATGCCTTGACGGCAGGCGGCGGCGCAACGCTGGTCGGCGCCGCCGGCATCGCCATCGCCGGAACGTCGCCAGCATCGCCCCCCTGGTCGACCGCGCTGCCCGCGCGCTGCTCGGCCGGGCGGTCGGCGGCTTTCCCGTCGCGATCCATCTCGCTCATATCCATATCGTCATCCGGCGGCGCCTTGGCCACCATGTCCTTGTACTGCTTCGGCGACAGGTCTGGCAGCTTCTGCAGAAACGCGACCATGCTCCAGATCGTGGCATCGTCGTGGCTGCCGCCCCAGGCCGGCATCGCACTCATCTTGATGCCGTGCTTGATCACCCAGAAGGCCTCGCCAGGCGCCACCCGCAGCCGGGCCAGATTGGGCGGCTGCGGATACAGGCCGGGTCGTATTTCCGAGTCCTTCATGCCCGGCGTGAGATGGCATTGCGTGCACATCGCCGCATACTGGCCGGCGCCCTTGAGGATCAAGGCCGGGTCTTCCAGATCCGGCACCTGCACGTGGCGTGCACGCACCGTGATCGAGCGTTCGCGCAGCGTCTGCAGCAGGGCAAACACCGGGCGGGTGTGATGATCGTCCGCGCCGATGTTGTAGATGCCGGAATAAACGAACGCGCCGATGCCGACCGCCCCTATTGCCCCAAGAATGACGATCGTGATGACGACTCGCCTGATCGCTTGCATCATGAAAATCTCCCGCTGAAATATCGCCAAAAATAGAAATAAAAGTAGACGTCCAAGTTCGAAATCTCAAAACCAGAAACGCACGCCGGCCACCCACTGCCGATCGAACGCGCCCTGATGATCGTCGCGCAAAAAGTCAGCCGTGCGACCGTAACGATTCGTCCACACCACGCCGACGTAGGGCGCAAACTGCCGGCCGATTTCGTAACGCAGACGCAGGCCAAGCTGCGCATCCGACAGGCCGCTGCCGATGCGCCGTGACGGATCGGACTGGCCGTATAGATTGACTTCGAACTCCGGCTGCAGGATCAGCCGCTGGGTAAACAGCAAGTCGTACTCCGCGCGAAAACGCGCCGCCGTGCGGCCGCTGTCGCCAAGATACGCCGTCGCCTCGAGCTCGAACCAGTATGGCGACAAACCCTGCACGCCGAAGGCGGCCCAGTCGCGATTCGGACCCTGACCGATATCCCGCCGCAGACCGAGCTGCGTGCTCCAGTAGGTCGCTACGGTGTGATTCCACAGCGCCTCGATGTCGCCATCATCCAGCCGGCCACGATAGCGCTCGCCTTCGGTACGCAACCACAGCTTGTCGTCATCGTTGCCGTACCAGGCCTCCGCCTCCCACGACTGCCCGTTGGCATCCCTGTCGTGGAACGCCTCGAACTGATCGATCGTCAGCATGCTTTGCGGCGCGTTGTCCTGCATGTCCATGCCGCGCATCGGACCGTAGCCGATGCCATCGGAGTAATCCGCGCTGCGTGCATTCGCCGGCGCGCTGCCGCCCTGCATCGGACCCATCCGCATGCCGGACATGCCGCCGCTTTGCTCTGATGGCATCGAACCGTGATGCATGACGCCGGGAGTGGCCGCTGGCGCAGGTGCAGAATTCGTCGCCGGCATGGACGCATGATCCATGCCCTGCATGCCGTCCATGCTCCGCATATCGCCGGAGGCCGAAGCACTCTTGGCCGGAGCGGGCTTCGCCGTGCTCGCCGGTGCCGTCGGCGTGCCCATGTCCATGCCGGGCATGCTGTCGTGATCCATCCCAGACATGTCCGATGACGATGTGCTGCTGGACGACGCCGGCGCCGTTTGCGCGACCGCCGTCGACACGCAGGCGTACAGCACTGTCGCCATCAACCACGATCTCTGAGCGACGGTTGGGACGAGGTTGTGCGAACTCATGCCACCACCACTTCGCGGAACATGCCCGCTTCCATGTGATAGAGCATGTGGCAGTGATACGCCCAACGCCCGGGCGCGTCGGCGGTCACTGCATAGGTGATGCGCTGCGCCGGCTGCACGTTGATGGTGTGCTTGCGCACCTGGAATTGCCCGTGCGGATTTTCCAGCTCGCTCCACATGCCGTGCAGATGGATCGGATGATTCATCATGGTGTCGTTGACCAAAACGATGCGCAGCCGCTCGCCCCGACGAAAATGCACCGGCGCCGCGTCGGAAAACTTCACGCCGTCGAACGACCACATATAGCGTTCCATATTGCCGGTGAGGTGCAGCTCGATTTCGCGATTCGGTTCGCGCGTATCGATCGATCCGCCGACGGTGTGCAGATCGGCGTAGGTGAGCGCGCGTCGGCCGTTGTCGCGCAGGCCGACACCCGGATCGTCGAGGTTGGTGCGCGGCATGTCGACTTGCATGTCGACCCCGGGGCCGTACTCGGTACGCGCATGATGCACGGCCGGCGCGTCGCCCGTGCTCATACCGGCCATGCTGCCGCGATCGCCGGCACCCGACATCGCCATCGCGCCCATCATGTCCTGCATGCCGAGCTGCACGATGCGGTCGACCTCGGGCACTGCCGCCTCCATACCGGCGCGCGGCGCCAGCGTGCCGCGGGCGTAGCCGCTGCGGTCGATCGACTGGGCGAACACGGTATAGGCACGATCCTCCTGCGGCTCGACGACTACGTCGTAGGTTTCCGCCACGGCGATGCGAAATTCATCGATCGACACCGGCTCCACGGTCTGACCGTCGGCCGCGACCACAGTCATTTTCAAGCCCGGAATACGCACGTCGAAAAGGCTCATCGACGAGCCGTTGATAAAGCGCAGCCGGATCGTTTCGCCGGGACGGAACAGGCCGGTCCAGTTGGCCGCCGGCGCGGCACCGTTCATCAGATAGGTATAGGTGTAAGCGGAGACGTCGCTGAAATCGGTCGGGTTCATACGCATGACGTTCCACATCTTGCGCTCGGCCAGTGCCTTGCCGATGCCCTGCTCACGCACGTCGCGCGCAAAGTTCGGCGCCGTGGGCATGGCGCGGTTGTAATAGTCGCTGCGCTTCTTCAGCGTGGCGCAGATGCGCTCGGGGTCTTGGTCGCTCCAGTCGCTGAGCAGCACGACATAATCGCGATCGGCGGCATGGCGATCCGGCTCGATCGGATCGACGATCAGCGCACCGTACAAACCCGTCTGCTCCTGAAAACGCGAGTGCGAGTGGTACCAGTAGGTGCCCGACTGCTTCAACGCAAACCGGTAGACGAACGTCTCGCCGGGCGCAATGCCGTCGAAGCTGATGCCAGGCACACCATCCATCTCGTACGGCAGCACGATGCCGTGCCAGTGGATCGAGGTCGGCACCTTCAGCCGGTTGGTGACGCGCAGCGTCAGCGCGCTGCCCTCCTTGCAGCGGAGAACGGGGCCCGGCACACCGCCATTGACCGTCGTCGCCGGGCGGGTATTGCCGGTGATATTGACCGGCGTGTCGGCGATATCCAGCGCAAAGTCGCTGCCGCTGAGCACCGTCGGCTGGCCTGGGCTGCTCAGCGCCCACGCGTTGGAAGGACTCAGCAGGCCCAGGCCGGCGGCCGCACCGCCCAGCGCAAGGCCCTGAACAAAGCGGCGCCGCGAAAGGTCAGCCGCGTAGGAAGGAAATCGATGTTTCATGACGCTCTCCGCGCTGGCATCTATGGCGATGCCGGTCGTAGTTCCGGCGGCGCATGCGAACAGGCGCGCGCGAGCCGGGCTCATCGCGACGGGGGAGGATCAGGCGGCTGGCGGTCGCAGCGGTGGAGCGTGGGCGACATCCGGTGCGGCGGCTCTGCGCAGCGATGGATACGTGTCGGCAGGCATCAACGGGAGCAGCTCGATGATGCTGACCGCCGCCATGGCGCTGCCGGCGCTTGCGGCGCAGTGGCAGCTGCCGGCCAGACCGTGCTTGCCGGCGCCACAGCAGTCTTCGGCGTGCACCGATGGCTTGGCCGGAGCCGCATGCTGGGCGTGATCGGCACCGGCCGCGGATGCCATCGACAGGGGCGACATGCCGCCCATCGAGTGACTGACGGTCAAGTGGCTGGCCACCGAGGCGGTGCCGTTCATCGCCATGGTTTCGCCGTGTACCGGCAAAACCACCAGCAGCAGCCACGCAAAAGCCGCCAGAACCCGAAGGAACGGCGAGTGCGTGACATGGCGGAGTGATTGGTTCACATCAATAAGCTTAGGCGCTGCGCCGCCGATGCTCAACAGGTCAAAACAGGCTGTAACGCCAAGCGCCCCTATACTTGCCTATCCCGCATGCCGTGATCTCCATGAACTATCGCCACGCCTATCACGCCGGCAACTTCGCCGATGTCCTGAAACACACCGTGCTGCTCGCGCTGATCGAGGCGATGCGCAGCAAACCGACGCCGTTCTGCGTGATCGAAACCCACGCCGGCAGCGGCCGCTATGCGCTGGACGGTTACGAGGCCGGCAAGACCGGCGAATTCAAGGACGGCATCTCGCGGCTGCTGTATCCCGACTTGCACGGCGGCAAGGCGGATGCCGCCGCGCTGCCGCCGCTGCTGCGCCGCTGGCTCGACAGCGTGCTGGCCATACCTGGCAACGAGGACGAACTGAAGCTCTACCCCGGCTCGCCGCTGCAGATCGCCCAGGCGATCCGCGCCGAAGACAGCGCGCAGCTGTGCGAACTGCATCCGACAGAAGCTGGCCTGCTGGCCGAGCTGTTCCACCGCGACGACCGCATCCACACGCACCAGCGCAACGGCTACGAAGCGCTGAAGGCGCTGCTGCCGCCGAAAGAAAAACGCGGCCTGGTGCTTATCGATCCGCCGTACGAGGCGCAGGAGGCCGAATACAAGCAGCTCGAACAGGCGATCAAGCTGTGCATGCAGCGCTGGCCGACCGGCGTGTATGCGATCTGGTACCCGATCAAGCTGCGCAGCCAGGTGCAGCCTTTCCTGCGCTGGCTGCCGCGCAGCGGCGCCAAGCGCGTGCTGCGCGCCGAGCTGCTGGTGCATCCGGACGACTCGCCGCTGCGGCTGAACGGTTCGGGCATGGTCATTCTGAACGCGCCGTGGAAACTCGACGACGTGCTGCGCGACTCGCTGCGGGCGATGGCGCGCCTGCTGTCGAAAGATCACCCCGCCGAATGGAAGCTGGACTGGCTGCTGCAGGAGGGTGATGCCGTCCCGGTCGCCAGCCCGATGCCCCGCTCGCGTGTGACGCCGGAGCCGCGTACGCGCCGGCCGCGCTGAAGCTGCGGCGGCCCGCTTCACTGCGCGGCCGGCGATATACGCTCTTGCCACGCATCTTGTTGTAGCGTCGTCGGTACGACGGTTCGACGCGGTCGCGTCGACGCACGAACCGTTCGGACCTTCCCTCATCCCCGCCGGAGTTCAGCATGCGCCGCAATACTTTCCGCTTCAGTCGATGGCTTGCTCCCCTCGCCGTTCTCGCGCTGGCCGCGTGCGCGCCGGCACCGATCTACAAGCCGGTGCCGGGCGCCGTGATCGTGACCCCCATGCAGGTGTCGCAAACGCCCGAGCGCTACACCAGCGGCGACGTGATCTGGGGCGGCCGCATCGTGCAGGTCACCAATTTGTCGGACCACAGCGAGGTCGAAGTGCTGGCCTATCCGCTGGACAGCTCGCAGCGCCCCAAGGCAAACGACAGCGGCAACGGCCGCTTCATCGTGGCGATGCCCGGTTACGTGGAACCGCTGGACTACCCGAGCGTCTCGCTGATCACGGTCAGCGGCAAGCTCAACGGCAGCCGCGCCGGCAAGGTCGGCGAAGCGAACTACGTATTCCCGCTGGTCAGCGCTACGCAGTCGCACGTATGGACCCGCAAGGAGCTGGAGCAGGGTCGCAACAACGTCAGCTTCGGCCTGGGCGTGGGTGTCGGCATCCATTGATGATGAGCAACGCAACGGAGTGCCGGCGCAGCCGCCGCCCCTTCTTCGAACAAGGACTCTCGCATGTCGGGTAACGCCAATTCGCTGAAAGCGATTTTTCTGGCCTTGGGCGCCAACTTCGCGATCTTCGTGAGCAAGTTGGTCGCCGCGTTCGTCACCGGCTCCGGCGCGATGATGGCCGAAGCGGTGCACTCGCTCGCCGACTGCGGCAACCAGGGCCTGCTTCTGTTGGGCATGCGCCAGGCCAAGCGGCCGGCCTCGTCGGAATATCCGCTGGGCTGGGGCCGCGCGCTGTACTTCTGGTCGTTTCTGGTGGCGATCCTGCTGTTCTCCGTGGGCGGCATGTTTTCGGTGTACGAGGGCGTGCACAAGCTGACGAATCCCGAGCCGCTGAAATGGCCGTGGCTGGCGCTGGGCGTGCTGGTGTTCGGCATCGTCGCCGAAAGCATCTCGATGCGCGGCTGCCTGGCCGAAGTGAACAAGGCGCGCGGCGATCGCAGCCTGTGGCGCTGGTTCCGCGAAACGCGTTCGAGCGAGCTGCTGGTGATCTTCGGCGAGGATCTGGCCGCCCTGCTCGGCCTGTGTTTCGCCGCGGTGTCCATCGGCGCCACCATGCTCACCGGCAACATGATGTACGACGCCATCGGCACGGTGGCGATCGGCGTGCTGCTGGTGGTGGTCGCGATTCTGCTGGCGATCGAGGTGAAAGCCCTGCTGATCGGCCAGGGCGTGGAGCCGCAGCGCCGGGCCGAACTGATGGCGTTTCTCCAAGCGCGTCACGAAGTATCCCAGGTGCTGAACCTGATCACCCTGCAAATGGGCCCGGACGTGATGGTCGCGGTCAAGGCGCTGATGGCGCCGACCGCCGATGCGCGCGGTTTGATCGAGGCGATCAACACGGTCGAGCGCGCCATGAAAACCCAGTTCGACGACGTGCGCTGGAGCTTCTTCGAGCCGGATTTCACGGATTAAGATCCGATCATCGGATCAGTCAAAAATATGGTCACTTCGACACATAACGCGCAGGCGAACAGGACAGTTCGAGTAAAGATCTTATTTACAGCGAGCTATCGGCCGATGGAGCAACTGCGATGAAAAAGTATCTGGTCTTGCTAGCCGCGATCGCGTGTAACGCCGCAACTTTCGCGCAGACCACGGCGTCGTTGCCGCAGGCGGTGACACAAAAATTTCAGGCCGATGAAAAGTTGCTCGCCGACTGGCCACAACTTGGCTACTACCAAAAGCAAAACGCCGGTGTCGCTCCACGCAAACAGGGCGAAACACGAGTCGTCTTTATGGGCGATTCGATCACTGATCTGTGGGGCCACAGCGCAGACGTATTTTTCCCCGGCAAGCCGTATATAAATCGCGGTATCGGCGGCCAAACAACATCGCAAATGCTGCTACGTTTTCGACAAGACGTTATCGACCTCCATCCGCGCGTCGTCGTCCTACTCGGTGGCGTCAACGACCTCGCCACCACGCCGGAACCCGCAGCACTCACCACGATCGAAGGCAATCTCAGCTCCATGGCCGAACTGGCAAGGGCCAACGGTATCAAAGTGGTCATGAGTTCACTGACGCCTGTCAGCAATTTTTTGATTCCAACTCAGACAACGGCGCACCCGCCACAAAAAATTCTAGAACTCAATGAGTGGATCAAGTCTTACGCACGGAAACAACATTTCATCTATGCGGACTATTACTCCGCCCTGCTTGACGCAAACCATTCGATGAAGAGGAGTCTCTCCTTCGACGGCCTGCACCCGAACGCCGCAGGCTACGCGGTGATGACGCCGCTGGCGCAGCGCGCCATCGATCAGGCGCTGGCCCAGTAGTACGGGGCATACGCGCCATATGGCATCGCCCATGAAACTTTCTTCAGCCATCGGGCATAACGATCGGGTATAAACAAATGGCATTTGGCCATTTTGTGGCGGACGGCGCGCTGGCTACGCTGACCCGTCCATCCGCCTAAGGGAGACACGGACCATGAAAAAGCTGGGAATGCTGTTGGCCATGCTGGGCACACTGTCGGCGGCGACTGCGCAGGCGAAAGACGTGACGCTGTTGAACGTGTCCTACGATCCCACGCGCGAGCTGTACCGAGATATCAACACCGCGTTCGCGGCGCAGTGGAAGGCCCAGCACGGCGACGACGTGACCGTACAGATGTCGCACGGCGGCTCGGGCAAGCAGGCGCGCTCGGTGGTCGACGGATTGCCGGCCGATATCGTCACGCTGGCGCTGGCCTACGACATCGATGCGATCGCCGATCATGGATTGCTCGCGAAGAATTGGCAGACCCGCCTGCCCGACAACGCGTCGCCCTACACCTCGACCATCGTCTTCTTGGTGCGCAAGGGCAATCCCAAGGGCATCAAGGACTGGGCCGATCTGATCAAGCCCGGCGTGCAGGTCATCACGCCAAACCCGAAAACCTCTGGCGGTGCGCGCTGGAATTTTCTGGCAGCCTGGGGCTACGCGCTCAAACAGCCCGGTGGCAACGAGGCCAAGGCGAAGGCCTATGTGCAGGCGCTGTACCAGCATGTGCCGGTGCTTGATGCGGGCGCGCGAGGCGCCACCAACACCTTCGCGCAACGCGGCGTGGGCGACGTGCTGGTGGCCTGGGAAAGCGAGGCGCTGCTGGCACAGCAGCAGATGGGTAAAGGCACGTTCGACATCGTGGTGCCGTCGATCAGCATACTGGCCGAGCCGCCGGTCGCCGTGGTCGACAGCAACGTCGACACGCACGGCACGCGCGCCGTGGCCGAGGCTTACGTGAAGTTTCTCTATTCGCCACAGGCGCAGACCATCGAAGCCAAGAGCTTCTATCGCCCGCGCCTGCCCGCCGTATCGGCGCAGTTCGCCGCGCAGTTTCCCAAGGTCAACACCTTCACCATCAACGAGCTGTTCGGCGACTGGCGCCAGGCGCAGGCGAAATTCTTCGCCGACGGCGCGATCTTCGACCAGATCGGCCCCGGGCACTGACCACGCATGCGTCGGCGCATCCTGCCCGGTTTCGGGCTCAGTCTGGGTTATGCGCTGGCGTATCTGGGCCTGATCGTGCTGCTGCCGCTGGCGGCGCTGGCGTGGAAGGCTTCCGGTATCGGCCTGCACGGTTTGATCCGCCTGCTCAGTTCGCCGCGTACCTTCGCCGCGCTCAAGCTGAGCTTTGTCGGCGCGACGTTCGCCGCCGTGGTCAACGCCTTCGTCGGTCTGCTGGTCGCCTGGGTGCTGGTGCGCTACCGCTTTCCCGGGCGACGACTTTTCGATGCGCTGGTCGACCTGCCGTTTGCCCTGCCCACCGCGGTCGCCGGCATCGCGCTGACCGCGCTTTACGCACCCAACGGCTGGCTCGGGCAGTGGCTGGTGCCGCACGGTATCCAGATTGCCTATGCACCGCCGGGCGTGATCCTGGCGATGGTGTTCGTCGGCTTTCCTTTCGTGGTGCGCACGCTGCAGCCGGTGCTGGAATCGCTCGATCGCGATGTGGAAGAGGCCGCCGAGAGTCTCGGCGCGTCGCATCCGCAAACCTTTTTCCGGGTGATCCTGCCGATGCTGTTTCCTACGCTGCTGACCGGCTTTGCGCTGGCGCTGGCCCGCGCCGTGGGCGAATACGGTTCGGTGATCTTCATCGCCGGCAACATCCCGATGCGCTCGGAGATCGCCCCACTGCTGATCGTGGAGAAGCTGGAGGAATTCGACTACGCCGGCGCGGCCGCGCTCGGCATGGTGATGCTGATCGCCTCGTTCGTGCTGCTGATCGTCATCTCGCTGCTGCAACGATGGAGCCGGCGCTGGGCGGAGCACACGCGATGACGGCCTCTTCGACCACGTCAGCGACAGGCATTCGGCACAGGCGCGCGCCACACTGGCCACGCAAGATCGGGCGTTCGCTGCTGATCCTGGCGGCGGTGATCTTTCTTGCCGTGTTTCTGGTGCTGCCGCTGAGCGTGGTGTTCGTCGAGGCGTTTCGTCAAGGCATGCACGCGTATCTTTCGACCATCAAACAACCGGAAGCGCTGTCTGCGATCCGACTGACCCTGCTGGTCGCGGTGATCGCCGTACCGCTGAATATCGTGTTCGGCATCGCCGCGGCATGGGCGATGGCACGCTTCGAATTTCGCGGCAAGGCGCTGCTGGGTGCCTTCATCGATTTGCCGTTTTCGATCTCGCCGGTGATTTCCGGCCTGGTTTACGTGCTGCTGTTCGGCGCTCAGGGCTGGTTCGGACCGTGGCTGCAGGCGCACCACGTCAAGATCATTTTTGCCGTGCCGGGGCTGGTGCTGGCCACCATTTTCATCACCCTGCCCTTTATCGCGCGCGAACTGATTCCGCTGATGCAGGCGCAGGGCAGCGACGAGGAGGAAGCCGCGCGCGTGCTCGGCGCGGGCGGCTGGCAGATGTTTTTCCGCGTCACGTTGCCCAATATCCGCTGGGCGCTGCTGTACGGCGTGCTGTTGTGCAACGCCCGCGCGATGGGCGAGTTCGGCGCCGTGTCCGTCGTGTCGGGGCATATCCGCGGGCTCACCACCACCATGCCGCTGGAGGTGGAGATGCGCTACAACGAGTACGACTATGTCGGCGCCTTCGCCGTGGCCTCGCTGCTGGCGCTGCTGGCCCTGCTGACGCTGGCGATCAAGACACTGCTGGAATGGCGCTACGGCGACGAGATTGCCGCGCATGCGCCAGGTGGACACTGAGACAACCATGACTCTCGAACTTTCCCATCTGAGCCGCCGCTTCACTGACTTCGCCGCGCTGGACGACGTCAGCCTGTCGATCGCGCCGGGCGAGTTCCTGGCGCTGCTCGGGCCGTCCGGTTCGGGCAAGACCACGCTGCTGCGCATCCTGGCGGGGCTCGATTACCCCGATAGCGGCAGCGTCGATCTGGACGGCCAAAACTTTCTGGCCGCACCGGCGCGCGAACGAAAAATCGGCCTGGTCTTTCAGCATTACGCGCTGTTCCGTCACCTTACCGTGGCCGAAAATGTGGCTTTCGGTTTGCGCGTGCGCAAGCGCAGGCTGCGGCCGTCCAAAAAAGCGATCGCCGAGCGCGTCGAGCAACTGCTCCAGCGCGTTCAGCTCGATGGCTTTGGCCATCGCTATCCGACCCAGCTCTCCGGCGGCCAGCGCCAGCGCGTCGCACTGGCGCGCGCGCTCGCGGTGGAGCCTAGCCTGCTGCTGCTCGACGAACCCTTCGGCGCACTCGACGCGCAGGTTCGCCTCACCCTTCGCCGCTGGCTGCGCGAACTGCATGAGGACCTCGAGCTCACCACCATTTTCGTTACCCACGATCAGGAGGAAGCGCTGGAGCTGGCCGACCGCGTCGCCGTGATGAACCGCGGCCGCATCGAGCAGGTCGGCACGCCCGAGGCGATCTATCAGCAGCCGGCCACGCCCTTCGTATGCGAGTTCATCGGCAAGGTCAACAAGCTGCCGCTCACGCTCAGCGGCGGCCGGCTCGGCATGGGCGAATGGCTCCTCGATGGCGAGCCGTGGAACGGCGAGCATGCCCACGCCGTCGCCTACGTGCGGCCCGAGCATCTGGCGCTTGATGTACCGGAAACCCAGCCCGCCTGGAGCGCTCGACTGCGTCACGTCTACCTGGCCGGCAGCGTGGCGCATCTGGAGCTTTATGTGCCCTCGCTGGACCACACGCTGGAGGCCGACATCGCCGGCGAAGACGTCGCCAAGCTCGGCCTGCAACCCGGCGCACAGCTGCGCGTGGCCCCACGCAGCGCCGTGGTATTCGCCATGGATAAGTCCGGCGAAGACGCCGCCGTGCAGGGCCGCTGGGTGTGGCAGGCGAAGAACGCGCCGCACGCGTAGCGCGCCAGCTGGCGCAGGCTACTTTTTCAGCTGCAGCAGATCCCAGCCGTTGCCGTACAGATCCTCGAACACGGCCACGGTGCCGTAGGCTTCGTGCCGCGGCTCTTCGCGAAAGTGCACGCCTTCGGCGCGCATGCGCTGCCAGTCGCGCTCAAAGTCATCGGTATGCAGCAGCAGGAACACGCGGCCGCCGGTCTGGTTGCCGACGCGCGAGACCTGCTCGTCGCCCTTGGCCTTGGCCAGCAGCAGTCGCGTTTCGGTCGAGCCCGGCGGCGCCAGCAGCACCCAGCGCTTGCCGTGGCACATGTCGGTGTCTTCGACCAGATCGAAACCCAGCGCGCGGGTGTACCAGGCGATCGCTTCGTCGTAATCGTCGACCAGCAGCGCGAGTGCGCCGAGATGTTGTGTCATGACTTGGTTGCCTTGTCAGTTGGCAGCAGAGCGAGCTCCGCCTGTACTTTTTTGGTGAGCCTGGCGCGCACGAGTAGGTAGGCGTCGCGGATAAGGTCCTGCAGCTCGGTCGTAGCGAACCGCGACGGCTCGATGATGGAGATCCAGCCCGCGCGCGCCAGGTAAGGGGCGGGCATGATACCCGGCTGATCGGTCAGCTCCAGAAAGCGCGCGTCGTCTACCTTGCAGGAAAGCCGGCCGCCGTCGCTGCCGTCGGCCGGCGTCATCGCAAACATCTTGCCGCCGACGCTGAGCACGAGCTTGGTCTCCCATTTGATATCGCGCGTCACGCCCGGCCAATGGCCGCAAAACGCTTCCAGCTGCCGCGCGCTCATCCCCATCGTTCTGCGCATTGGACTCGGTGCCTTCGTCATAAGAGCCGTCGATAAGCACATTGTGGCGTGGAGCGCCGCGATGATGCCGATGATCGGCTACGGCGGCCCCCGCGCCATTCGCCGCCACGCTGGACGATCGGCGCTGCAATGAGAACGGCGTTCCAAAGCCCTCCCATTCATGTTGCGTCGCACCAAATACGCTAGAGTACGGATATGCTGCCGCTACCTGCCATCGACTTTTCCCTGCCGCCCGACGAAGCCTCGCTGCGCCCGCCCGCGCGCGAACGCTTTGCGCCGCGCCTGGTGCCGGAGACCTCCGGCGAGCTGGTGTCCATCCAGGACGGCCGCAAGCTGCACCTGCGCAGTATCCGGCCCAACGATATCGAAGCCCTGCAGCGCTGCTTTCTGCGGCTGTCGCCCGAAGACGTGCGCCGCCGCTTTCTGCACGCCATGTCCGAGCTGCCCACGCCGATGGCGCAGCGCCTGTGCCAGATCGACCCGAGCATCGAGACCGCGCTGGTGCTGGTGGACGAGACCGTGGTGCCCGGCGAAATCCGCGGTGTCGGCCGTATCTATGTCGACGAAGCGGCCGACAGCGCCGAGTTCTCCGTGCTGGTGGAAAAAGACTGGACCCGGCTCGGCCTCGGCGCCCTGCTGATGCAGCGGCTGGTCGACGACTGCCGCCGCCGCGGCCTCGCCGAAATCTGGGGCTACGTGCTGCTGGAAAACCGGCCGATGCTCGATCTGTGCAAGGCGCTGGGTTTCGTCCGTCGCCGGATGGACAACGAGCCGGGCGTGGCGCAGATCGTACTGCGCCTGATCTAGAAAGCGCCCGCTCTGCGGCGTTTACCCGCATCCGTCCACCGCGACTCAGCCATCTGCCATCGGCACGTTACACTTGTCCGCTTACCCGAGGCGACCTGCCGGTCGCGTCCCGAACAAGTGGTTTACGTGCCGACGCCGATATGCCCGTTTTGATCCCGCATCCTCCCCTTCCCACCACGCCCAAGCAGCGCCGTTACTGGTCGCCGCCGCACGGCTCGGCGCGCGCGCTGCTGATCGCCGAGTCGGCGCGCGAACATCCGGGCCTGCTGGTGGCCGTGACGCGCGACACCCAGCGTGCGCATGCGCTGGAGGCCGAGCTGAAACTCTTTGCCGGCGGCCTGCCGGTGCTGCACTTCCCCGATTGGGAAACGCTGCCGTACGACGCGTTCAGCCCGCATCCGGAGGTGGTCTCGCAGCGCATCGCCACGCTGTACCAGCTGCCCAGCGTGAAGCGCGGCGTGCTGGTGGTGCCGGTAGCCACGCTGATGCAGCGCATCGCGCCGCGTGCCCACATCACCGGCGCCGGGCTGATGCTGAGCAAGGGCCAGAAGCTCGACATCATCGCCGAGCAGCGGCGGCTGGAGGCCTCCGGCTATCGCAACGTGCCGCAGGTGGCCGAGCCCGGCGACTTCGCCGTACGCGGCGCGCTGATCGACATTTTCCCGATGGGCAGCAACGAGCCGTACCGCATCGAGCTGTTCGACGACGAGGTGGAATCGATCCGCAGCTTCGATCCGGAAACCCAGCGCTCGCAGCAGCAGGTGGAAAAGATCGAGCTGTTGCCGGCGCGCGAGTTTCCGCTCACCGACGCGGCCGCCAAGGATTTCCGCAACAACCTGCGCGAACGCTTCCCGATCGACGTGCGCCGCTGCCCGCTGTACCAGGACATGAAGGAAGGCGTGACGCCCGGCGGCATCGAGTACTACCTGCCGCTGTTCTTCAAACAAACCGCCACCCTGTTCGACTATCTCGCCGACGATGCGCTGTTCGTGCTGGGCGAAGGCGTCGGCGAGGCGGCCGATCAGTTCTGGGCGCAGACCGGCGAGCGCTACGACCAGCGCGCGCACGACATCGAACGGCCGGTGCTGCCGCCGGCGGAAATCTACCTGCCGCCCGACGCGCTGCGCGAGCAGCTCAACAAGCGCCTGCGCGTGGAAGTGGTCGCGGCCGATCACGAGCACGCCGTGAACACCGGCACGCAGCCGGCGCCGGACGTACCGCTCAACCGCAAGGGCGAAGAGCCCGGCACCTCGCTGCAGCACTTCATGCAGAGCTACAAGGGCCGCGTGCTGATCGCCGCCGACTCGGCCGGCCGGCGCGAGGCGCTGATCGAAACGCTCGCTACTGCGGGCATGAAGCCGTCGAACACCGACAGCTGGTCGAGCTTTCTCAACGACGCCAGCGAGGCGCGCTTCGGCATCGTCATCGCCGGCATGGAACAAGGCTTCGCGCTCAACAAGCCGGCGCTCACCGTGCTCACCGAGCGCGAGCTCTACGGCGAGCGCGTGCGCAGCGAGCGCGACCGCAAACGACGACGCGGCACCGCGCGCGATCCGGAAAGCATCATCCGCGATCTCACCGAGCTCACCCTCGGTGCGCCGATCGTGCACGTCGATCACGGCGTCGGCCGCTATCAGGGCCTGGTGTCGATGGACGTCGGCGGCATGGACGGCGAGTTCCTCACCATCGAATACGCCAAGGGCGACAAGCTGTATGTGCCGGTGGCGCAGCTCGGCTTGGTCAGCCGCTACTCGGGCACTGCGCCCGAGCTGGCACCGCTGCATTCGCTCGGCGGCGACGCGTGGGAGCGCGCGCGCAAGAAGGCCGCGGAAAAGGTTCGCGACGTGGCCGCCGAACTATTGGCGATCTACGCGCAGCGGCAGGCGCGCGGCGGCGAATCGCTGCCGATCGATCGGCAGTTGGTCGAGGAATTCGGCGCCAGCTTTCCGTTCGAGGAAACGCCCGATCAGGAAACCGCGATCGAATCCGTGCTCAACGATCTGGCCGCGCCGCGCGCGATGGATCGCGTGATCTGCGGCGACGTCGGTTTCGGCAAGACCGAGGTCGCCCTGCGCGCCGCCTTCGCCACCGCCACCGCCGGCAAGCAGGTCGCCGTGCTGGTACCGACCACGCTGCTGGCGCAGCAGCACTACCGCAACTTCGCCGACCGCTTCGCCGACTGGCCGGTGCGCGTCGACGTGCTGTCGCGCTTCCGCTCGAGCAAGGAAGTGAACGAGGCGCTGAAGCGTCTGGCCGATGGCCAGATCGACGTGATCGTCGGCACGCACAAGCTGCTGCAGCCGGACATCAAGTTCAAAAATCTCGGCTTGGTGATCGTCGACGAGGAACAGCGCTTCGGCGTGCGCCAGAAGGAGCAGTTGAAAAAACTGCGCGCCGAAGTCGACCTGCTCACCATGACCGCCACGCCGATTCCGCGCACCCTGAACATGGCGATGGCCGGGCTGCGCGATCTGTCGTTGATCGCCACGCCGCCGGCCCACCGCACCGCCGTGCGCACCTTCATCGCGGCGTGGGATCCGGCCACCATCCGCGAAGCGCTGCAGCGCGAGCTGTCGCGCGGCGGCCAGGTGTACTTTCTGCACAACGAGGTCGAAAGCATCGAGCGCACCGTGCGCGAACTCGAAGAGCTGGTGCCCGAGGCGCGTA
This sequence comes from Rhodanobacter sp. ANJX3, assembly GCF_014200755.1. Classification (GTDB taxonomy): domain Bacteria; phylum Pseudomonadota; class Gammaproteobacteria; order Xanthomonadales; family Rhodanobacteraceae; genus Rhodanobacter. Next base: position 289,147 of record NZ_JACHCM010000002.1, read on the forward strand.
TCCGTATCGCCCACGGCCAGATGCCGGAGCGCGAGCTGGAAGGCGTGATGGCGGACTTTCACCGCCAGCGTTTCAACGTGCTGGTGTGCACCACCATCATCGAAACCGGCATCGACATTCCCACCGCCAACACCATCATCATCAATCGCGCCGATCGCTTCGGCCTAGCGCAGCTGCATCAGCTGCGCGGTCGCGTCGGCCGTTCGCACCATCGCGCCTACGCCTATCTCGTGGTGCCCGACCGCAAGTCGATCACCGCCGATGCGCAGAAGCGACTCGAAGCGCTGGCCTCGCTGGAAGAACTCGGCGCCGGCTTCACCCTGGCCACGCACGATCTGGAAATCCGTGGCGCGGGCGAACTGCTGGGCGACGAGCAGTCCGGCCAGATCCAGGAAATCGGTTTCGGCCTGTACACCGAGCTGCTCGATCGCGCCGTGCGCGCGCTGAAGTCCGGCAAGGTGCCCGACTTCGATCTCAGCAGCGAACACGAAACCGAAGTCGAACTGCACCTGCCCGCGCTGATCCCCGACGATTACCTGCCCGACGTGCACGCGCGGCTGACCCTGTACAAGCGCATCGCCAGCGCGCGCAGCGAGGAGGAACTGCGCGACCTGCAGGTGGAAATGATCGATCGCTTCGGCCTGCTGCCCGACCCGACCAAGCAGCTGTTCGCCGTCGCCACGATCAAACTGATGGCCACCCCACTCGGCATCCGCAAGCTCGACTTCGGCGCCAACGGCGGCCGCATCGTGTTCCGCGAAAACCCCGAGGTCGACCCGCTGACCATCATCAAGCTGATCCAGCGCCTGCCCCGCGTGTACAAACTCGACGGCCAGGACAAATTGAAAATTACGCTGGATCTACCCGGCGCCACCGAACGCATCCGCAGCGCGCAGGAAGTGCTGGTGGTGCTCGGCGCCCGCCCGCCGCGCTAGGCCTCAACGATCGAGCGGACTGAGCACGCCGTGGCCGCCGCGATTGAGCACATGCGTAAGATCTGTGCCGCACACGGATGTGCCAATGCCGCGGGCGCATGGGTGGCCGCTATCTCTTCACCAGAGTCTTGCCGTGTGCAATCCTAACCATTCGTCCAAGGCGGGCGGCTTCGCCGTCGCTTAACTCCGGCGTTAGGGCTCATCAGACAATGACTGTCACAGAACTTACGCGTCCTAAAAGACTTTGGGTCGCGGCGATCATGAATATTCTCGTTGCGGCTATCAGCGTTGCAGCTGTAGCGTTTCTTCTGCTCAGCTCAAATCCAAATATACCCGAGAGCATCAGGCCAGGGCTCTCAACAACGTTGCTTGCCCTTGGCACAGCCGGTCTCCTCATCCTCGCTTCTGTACTTGCATTGTTCCGGGTTCAATTCGCTCGCTGGCTCATGTTGGCTGCCGCTTTGATATTTTTTGGCATCCTTGGCTTCCAAAGCTTGACTCTTCTCGTTTCATCTGGTGCATCATTGCCGGCCGAGGCGGCACCCAAGCTTTGGGCCAATGTCATACGCAATACTTTGGGAATTGCTATCAACGCGTGGGCGCTCCTTAGTGCAAAAACTGGCGTGTTCTTTCTGGGCGGTCGCCCTAACCAGTCGTTCAAGGCGGACGGCTCCGCCGCCGCTTAACTCCAGCGTTAGACATCGACAGGGAGAGTTCTATGACATCGTTCCAGTGGTTTTGCCTTGCATTGAGAGTTATCGGCGCTTGGAACTTCGTTCTGGGTCTTGAGCACTTCCTTGCAGCCTTCAATGTCATGCACGGCTACTACACACCCGCGTATACCCAGCCATTCGGCTTTTTCCTACAAGGCTGTCTACACATCGCTGTGGGATTGGTACTAATACGCTTTTCGCCCTTCTTGGCTGTATTCGGGTATCCAAATCCTTCGTCTTCGACACCAACACAGAGTTCGGACGCCGCCGATGTCTAACAATTTGCTCGAGGCGGACGGCTTCGCCACCGCTTAACCCCAGCGTTAGGCCCGTCGGTATGGGGATATCCATGATCATCAAGAAAAGCATTACGTCTACCGTCCTTTTGGTTGCATCCTTCAGCGTCAAGGCGGCGGAGGTTGGGGCGCAGGCTCAGGATGCAGCAAGTCAAACAGGCGCATCAGCGATTTGGATTCTTGCGAACCTCAGCTATGCCGGCATGCGTGCTCAAAACAGCCATAGCGCCGGCTGGCGAATTTTGTCGTTCCTATTCGGCTTTCCTGGCACATTTCTGAGCTACCTTGTTGTGGTCGAAGGCAGCGAGCGCGCTTATGGCGTAGATATTCCGAGGAGAAAATAATTGTGGCGGTCGAAGCCTAACAATTCGTTCAAGGCGGACGGCGCCGCCGCCGCTTAACTCCAGCGTTAGGCCGTAAGCAGGCACTCTTGTGAACCTCAACCAGATAACACTCCCGGTCATTGACTTCGATCGCGCGGTGGATTTCTACCGAGACATGGGCTTTACGCTCATTGTCCACTCGCCGCACCGCTATGCACGCTTTGAGTGCCCGGATGGAGACGCCACTTTTTCGTTACACGCGGCTGATCATCCCGCAAGTGGCTTAGTTGTGTACTTTGAGTGCGCTGATCTAGATGCTCGCGTTCAAAGCTTGGTCGCTGCTGGGTTCACTTTTACCCAGCTCCCCACTGATGAGCGCTGGCTTTGGCGGGAGGCGCGCCTCAATGACCCGTCTGGCAATGTACTCTGCCTATTCTGGGCCGGTGACAATCGCAAGAATCCTCCTTGGCGGGTTACGGCCTAACAATTCATTCAAGCCGAAGCCGCTTCGCAGCTCGGCTTAACTCAGGCGTTAGAGCGCAATGAAAATAACTCTCGTACTTGTAGCTTTCATCTTTTTAGCAAGTAATGCAGTCGCAGCAGATTCATTCGCTACAAGAGTGCATGAAGCCAAGGTCGTAGAGGCGTCATCCTCCGGAAAGGCCTATCAGCCCTTGCTATGGCAACAGGTAGGAAGTTATACGGCTACCGTCATGCGGCGATGCTTCCCCGATGGCACCAGACCTGACGTCACGACATTTACATTAGTCGCCGACATTTTGCCAAGCCGTGCTCTTTCGCGCGTGGAAGTACGGCCAAAAACAAAAATGTCTGCATGTTTTGCGAGTGGCTTCGAGCGCGCTGCATTTCCGGCGTTGCCAGAAAGCTTTGGTAACCGCATCATGCCGATCGAAATTGACATGACGGTTAAGCAATAACGCATGCGCTCTAACAATTCGTTCAAGGCGGACGGCTACGCCGCCGCTTAACTCCAGCGTTAGGCTCCTATGCGAAAAGTTCTTACAAGCAATGGTTTTCTACTCACTTTAGCCGTAGCCGCCATTGCGTTCGGCTTAGGTTGCAGCATCTTGGTACACGACTTCACTTGGCTTGCGCGTTCAGGGGCCATCCTCGTCGGCATAAGTATCGCGTTTCTGTCTCGATCCAGCCTCATGGGGCAAGATCCAAAGCCAAATATCATTTTGGCAAATGGTTTTAACCAGCTGGATCCGCAAGGCTACATTCAGAGCAACCGGCCCATTCCTCCTTGGTTAGTCATTGAGCTCAAATCCCGCTACGCGGTGGGGGTTCTTGGGCCATCAATCGGAGCTGCTGGCACAGTTATCTGGGGGTTTGCCGATCTATTGAACAAGTGGTGCGGGTGGGTGGCCTAACAACTCGTTCAAGGCGGACGGCTTCGCCGCCGCTTAACTCCAGCGTTAGCCGGCAGGGCAGCCATGATCTTTACCCGAGAGAACTGCAAGCCCATTGAGGCTCCTACGGAGGCTCAAGTAGCGCGCTCAATCTCGCTCACGAGGTCGTCGTTTTCTGCGCTCACCTCCGCAGACGGGGCATACGTCCAAGCTGCTGGTGGCCCTGGCTTATTCTTCATCGAGTGGCGCGATGCCGCTGGGCGTCATCATCGTGGTGCTCAAGCAACTCCAGTCGTTCCGTTCCCAGACGGCACAACTCTCTCCTTCAGCGCAGGCAACGTGGCGCTTGCGAGCAACGAGTGGTTTCTTGCTGCACAGGTCAACGCGGTTTTCTGGGCATTCCTTGCTGGCAGGCCATTCCCATCTTGGCTTCGGTGGTCTGCTCTTTCCGCAGGCTATACTCGTGCCAGCTAACATTTCGTTCAAGGCGGACGCCTCCGGCGCCGCTTAACTCAGGCGTTAGGCGTCAAATGGAGATCACAGATACCCGGCCTTACATAACGGCGATGGAGCAGGTCAAGCGTCGTGTAGACGTTATTCTTGCCTGCAATGACGGCCGCCTAGCGTTGAACGGACCTCCGCGTGTCGAGACTGCGGCCTTACAGCTCCGCATGACCTTGGAAACGATCGCGCTCGCCTCGCTCGCGGCGAACAAGGAGCTGTTTCAACAGCAGTCGCTCCGCTTTGAGAAGCACTGGAAGCCCAGCGAGATCATTAGAGACCTTGAGCGCCTCAACCCGCGCTTCTATCCAACGCCAATTCGCGAAGGCGAACCCGACGCAGGCGGTGTACGCACTCACGAGCCGCTACTCGACGGCTTCCTTACAAAAGACGAACTCCTCGAAGCACATGGCCGGTGCGGCGACCTTCTCCACACGCGAAACCCTTTCCGCCCTACACTCGATTACTCGGCGGCGTTAACTAACGTCGTGGCTTGGACCCATAAGGTCATAAGGCTGCTCAATGCGCATGAGATCCGTCTACTTGGAGAAGATCATTTCCATCTTGTCCACATGTCGGTCCACGGCAACGACTCTGTGCACATGTACACATTTGCCAAAGTTGACGCCTAACAGTTCGTTCAAGCCGAAGCCACTTCGTGGTTCGGCTTAACTCAGGCGTTAGACCGCGCTCCATAGCATGCTCACATTGGCAAAAATCGCGACGTATCAATTGTTCGGCGGTGACGCCGATGGATGGTCTCGTGAAAGATCCAGTGACAGGTCAGGTATCACCGATCAGGATTGGCGGCTCATCGAAGAGCTGCGTCATGGCATCATTCTTGTTTCATCCGGCCAAGCATCACCGGAGTTCACAGTCACATTCGAGCGGCGACTCGCGGCCTCGGTGCCGGACAAAAAAGTACGTCAGGCAATTCGGGAGCTCACAACATGATTCCATTTGGTCCAGTTCGGTCTAACAATTCGTTCAAGGCGGACGGCTACGCCGCCGCTTAACTCAAGCGTTAGGCATTAACTCGCATGAATGGACGCATGTCGAATCTCCTAAAGACATTGGCAAAGTGGATGCTTTTCGCTTCTGCAGCTATCTTTGTTATAGGTTTTTGCTGGATCATCGGGGCAGCTCCTTGTAGCAACGTCGGCGCCTACATCCTCATTTCGGCTATCGCTCTAACAGCGTTGTCAGCCTTCGCGTTATTGGTGAGGGTATTTACAGTCCGCACGGCGGAGTCAGTTGGGCTTGCGGTCGCTGTTGCCTTCTGGGGCGTTTTGGAGTTCGGCATATTCGCCTTTACAGCGCTTATGCTGTGCCGAGGCGTTTAAGCGCCTAACATTTCGTTCAAGGCGGACGGTTACGCCGCCGCTTAACTCAAGCGTTAGGCGGCACGAAGACATCTACGCAATCGGATCAGGACAATGGCAAGCCCGGGAAAATATCAACCGCAAAAGCTGATCGAAATGTTTCGGTTGGCTGCTGCGCTTCGTAACAAAATGCTGGAGGGTGGCTTTACCGACAATGGCGGTGCAATCCACAGCGCGGAACGCATTCTCAACCTTCTAGGTCTTCGGCTGTGCTTTCCGGGTCTGAACCACATAAACAACTTGCGTAACCATCCGAACGCCTTGTTCTCTGCCAAAGCTCTGGCTGCTCATCAAGCTGGGGAGCAGGTCTTCATTGAGCACATCAGCCCACATCGAGCACTGACTTGGCTTGCAATCGAGCAAGTTGTGGCCGGCGTGAGCGACGAAGATTTTGCAACCTTTGTACAGGCACACTTTAAGCTTGCGCTCCTCACGCGTGCTGAAACAGATCGACTCAACAAGATCAATCGCTCCAAAATCGCGCATGATCGTCTGCAGGCTGCTGGGATTACAGTCGAACCTTTTAACCACGTAATGCCTAGTGCAGGTGGCGCCACCCCGACTGTGCCGCCTAACAATTCATTCGAGGCGGACGGCTTCGCCGCCGCTCAACTCCAGCGTTAGATGTTTGATGCACGGAGCATCGCAACTATGGTCCCGCCCAAGAAGCTCAAGGTCGCACTATTGTTTGCCATTCAGGCGCTATTGCTATGTTTCGCAGCCTTCTGCATGTTTTACGGTCAGCACAATTTCATAATTACGAGCACCGGCATCCTCGCGATATTTGCAGGCCTCGCCCTCGTTCGGACCACACGCCAGGTACGGTTTGGCACGCCGCTCCGAGGTAAGCCCACTTTCTCCGTCAAGCCTTGGCAATGGCTAGTCGGCGTTGCACTCGTCGTCATCCTGGCAGTCTCTTACGCTTGGCTCTTACACTCCGCTGCACCCAGTTACAAAGGCGGTCTTGTGCCTCTTTGGTCGTTTCTGGCAGCAACCCTAGCTTGCGGTGCGTGGTGGAGCGGCCTGTTCATTCGCTGGTTCGTATGGTGGTTTCGGTAGGCACAGACGTAACATCTAACAACTCGTTCAAGGCGGACGGCTTCGCCGCCGCTTAACTCCAGCGTTAGGCCGTAAGCAGGCACTCTTGTGAACCTCAACCAGATAACACTCCCGGTCATTGACTTCGATCGCTCGGTGGATTTCTACCGAGACATGGGCTTTACGCTCATCGTCCACTCGCCGCCCCGCTATGCACGCTTTGAGTGCCCGGATGGAGACGCCACTTTTTCGTTACACGCGGCTGATCATCCCGCAAGTGGCTTAGTTGTGTACTTTGAGTGCGCTGATCTAGATGCTCGCGTTCAAAGCTTGGTCGCTGCTGGGTTCACTTTTACCCAGCTCCCCACTGATGAGCGCTGGCTTTGGCGGGAGGCGCGCCTCAATGACCCGTCTGGCAATGTACTCTGCCTATTCTGGGCCGGTGACAATCGCAAGAATCCTCCTTGGCGGGTTACGGCCTAACAATTCATTCAAGCCGAAGCCGCTTCGCAGCTCGGCTTAACTCAGGCGTTAGGCCCTCTAATGGGACATCTATGAATTCCGAACAAGCTAATTCAGTCGCTGACGCTCTTTTACTGGAGCCGCAAGCTCAACAGGCTGCCGTGGCAAAAAACAGCGCTAGCCGTGTTCGCATCCTCTCGGTCCGTCGTCGTACCGCCGCCTACGCTCTCGTGGGCTTCGCCGCTGGTGCGCTGACGGGCTACTTGATCTTCCTCAGGGTTCTCCCTGCTGCCATCATCGGCATGGGGCTGGGTACAATCATTGGGCGTTGGTTCGTTGGTCGTGGGGCCTAACATCTCGTTCAAGGCGGACGGCTCCGCCGCCGTTTAACTCAAGCGTTAGCTCTCAGAGCATCGGTGACGTAACCATGAGCAATCTGACAGTACGTCACGCCAAGATTGTCGACGCTCCCGAAATCGCTGTATGCCTTTCCGCTCTTGGTTACGGCACAGAGTGCAGCCTTGTTTCCGAGCGTCTTGCCTCCTTCGCCGACAGTTCAACGGATGCGGTCTTCGTTGCTTCGGCTAGCGACCTTACTTCCATGTTGGGCGTCGTCAGCGTGCACTTGCTTCCGCTCTTTCACACAACTGGGCTGCTCGGCCGCATCACGTCGCTCGCTGTCAATCCATCAACGCACGGCAAAGGTGTGGGCAAGGCTCTTGTTTCAGCCGCGGAGCAGTGGGCATGGGGCAAGGGCGCGAAACGCATGGAGGTTACAAGCGGTGATCACCGTCCTGCTGCACACGGGTTTTACCAAGCAGTCGGGTACTCGCTGGACGAGCGTCGGTTCATCAAGCATGCTGCAAAGGCAAGCTAACAAATCGGTCAAGGCGGACGGCTTCGCCGCCGCTTAACTCAAGCGTTAGGCCCCCCGCAGCGTATGCCCTGCACACAATCGGCGAAACCCTTGGCCACTTTCACTCCAGACACCATGAAAAAAGTTTCGACCTTTGTTGCAAAAGCCATTTGCATATTGTTGTTTGGCTTCGCGCTTGAAGGTTGCTTGCAGCTGGGCGTCAACAAAAACGGTTTCTATTGCACTGAAGGTCCGACTGATGTTGCACCTTCTTGCTTTGGACACTCTGCACCGAAATCGCCAACCAGCGCTTCGCCAGCAACTGCGACCTCACTCAAAAAAGTTGATCCGAGTGAGCCCTAACAACTCGTTAAGGCCGACGGCTACGCCGCCGCTTAACTCCAGCGTTAGGCCGTAAGCAGGCACTCTTGTGAACCTCAACCAGATAACACTCCCGGTCATTGACTTCGATCGCTCGGTGGATTTCTACCGAGACATGGGCTTTACGCTCATCGTCTACTCGCCGCCCCGCTATGCACGCTTCGAGTGCCCGGATGGAGACGCCACTTTTTCGTTACACGCGGCTGATCATCCCGCAAGTGGCTTAGTTGTGTACTTTGAGTGCGCTGATCTAGATGCTCGCGTTCAAAGCTTGGTCGCTGCTGGGTTCACTTTTACCCAGCTCCCCACTGATGAGCGCTGGCTTTGGCGGGAGGCGCGCCTCAATGACCCGTCTGGCAATGTACTCTGCCTATTCTGGGCCGGTGACAATCGCAAGAATCCTCCTTGGCGGGTTACGGCCTAACAATTCATTCAAGCCGAAGCCGCTTCGCAGCTCGGCTTAACTCAGGCGTTAGGCCCTCTAATGGGACATCTATGAATTCCGAACAAGCTAATTCAGTCGCTGACGCTCTTTTACTGGAGCCGCAAGCTCAACAGGCTGCCATGGCAAAAAACAGCGCTAGCCGTGTTCGCATCCTCTCGGTCCGTCGTCGTGCCGCCGCCTACGGTCTCGTGGGCTTCGCCGCTGGTGCGCTGACGGGCTACTTGATCTTCCTCAGGGTTCTCCCTGCTGCCATCATCGGCATTGGGCTGGGTACAATCATTGGGCGTTGGTTCGTTGGTCGTGGGGCCTAACATCTCGTTCAAGGCGGACGGCTCCGCCGCCGCTTAACTCAAGCGTTAGCTCTCAGAGCATCGGTGACGTAACCATGAGCAATCTGACAGTACGTCATGCCAAGATTGTCGACGCTCCCGAAATCGCTGTATGCCTTTCCGCTCTTGGTTACGGCACAGAGTGCAACCTTGTTTCCGAGCGTCTTGCCTCCTTCGCCGACAGTTCAACGGATGCGGTCTTCGTTGCTTCGGCTAGCGACCTTACTTCCATGTTGGGCGTCGTCAGCGTGCGCTTGCTTCCGCTCTTTCACACAACTGGGCTGCTCGGCCGCATCACGTCGCTCGCTGTCAATCCATCAACGCACGGCAAAGGTGTGGGCAAGGCTCTTGTTTCAGCCGCGGAGCAGTGGGCATGGGGCAAGGGCGCGAAACGCATGGAGGTTACAAGCGGTGATCACCGTCCTGCTGCACACGGGTTTTACCAAGCAGTCGGGTACTCGCTGGACGAGCGTCGGTTCATCAAGCATGCTGCAAAGGCAAGCTAACAAATCATTCAAGGCGGACGGCTTCGCCGCCGCTTAACTCCAGCGTTAGCGGTGCCCACGACCATGCAAGCAATCGAACAACTGCAAGCGCTCCTCCTCGGAAATTTCTATGGGAGCTTCAGTGTCGCCTCTGCTTTTGGACTCGACTTCGACGGATTTGAACTCTCGACCCAGGATGTGCGTAGCCCCGACGAGAAACTCATAGAGAGTTCCTTTGTTAACTCTTACGGCCCGGCGGCCAATACGGCCAACCCTGAATTGATTGGCAAGAGCGCGATATTGGCCGCCTGCCTCGGCGCTGCAATTTCTGACGTGCAGCTGTCTCCAGACGCATCCATAACTCTTCGGTTTGCTAACGGAGTGAAGCTCCAGTTTCCAACGGATACCACTGTTGTTGATTGGCATTGGGCAATCACTGAAGATGGTCAGGACCCTTACTCGGGTTGCATCATCGGTTGCTTTGCCCCAGGTAAGATCCAAAGCAACCCCGCTAACAAATCGTTCAAGGCGGACGGCTGCGCCGCCGCTTAACTCCAGCGTTAGCAACCAGAGGAGCTATGTCGTGGAATCAAATATGCTGAAGAGCTTGACACTCGTAGTTGCAAGCTTCGCCGCCGGCGTTCTTATAGCAAATCTTCCACGCGCCAACGCGACTGCCGTTATTACCTCAAGTAACGACCTCACACATAAAAACTTTGTCGTGTCCATAGACGAGGTCAAGAAGAATTTCGTGTTCGCTGACGAGTTCAATGGCCATTATTCCAAGAACGTAACACTCTCGGATGGGACCAAAAGAACGATCGACTTAGTGCCTATGCTTCACGACGGCATGCAGGTTGTCGAGTTCAAAGATACCGGCGGCGTGTCCTATATGGGGCTCAACGGCACAACGACAAATGGCAAGCTCATGGTTCACATCTACGATTTGGACAATATGCATGCACAATTAAGACAAGAAGGTTGGGCTCCCCCAGTTGGTCGCTAACAACTCGTTCAAGACGGACGGCTTCGCCGCCGCTTAACTCCAGCATTAGGCTGCGAAATATGCGTTATCAGGAAGCATCACCCGAACTAGATCAAAGATTCGATGCGCTCGTAGCTGCGCTCGCTACTAGTCCTAATGATCAAGTACTTCAGTCATCAGCAGCAAATCTGGCATATTCCATACGCAGCAGGTGCATTGATCTGGCCACTTGGAAAGCAGACTACTCACCCGAGTACAAAAAGCGGACGGCCCAAGCGGCACAGCTTACAAAGCTCGCAGGTACGCAGGCTGATGAAGTGCTGCTACAAGAATTCGGGCGCCCTAGCGCCTAACAAATCATTCAAGGCGTATGGCTTCGCCACCGCTTAACTCAAGCGTTAGGTAGAGAATGAAGTCGACAGCATCAAAATGGAAAATTGCGGCTTTGACCCTGGTGACGTTGCCAATGACTATTTGGCTCTCTCCAAAAAAACCAGATCTTCCCGTATCAAAGTTTTTATATTTCCTTGGCTTTTTACCACTTTTTATCGCGGCCGCGATGGAGCTTCAACGTGAATGGGAGGCTGTCGTACACAAGTGGCGTAACCCTGAGTCTTACGTAAAAAATGATCAGAAAGGCAACAAAGTTTTTTATATCCTTTGTCTTACCCTTGCTGGCCTTGTGCTACTTATAATTTGCATTGGCTCCATGCTGCACACCTAACATTTCGTCCAAGGCGGACGGCTTCGCCGCCGCTTAACTCCAGCGTTAGGTTTCGAGACGCACCATGAAAAAAGTACGTGTCGCTCTACTTGTAATCATCAATGTTATGGGTGTCGGCATTGTTGCGGCATGGTGTTACTTGCTCAGCACGCTTTGTGCCTCGCCTCGCACGATAAACGAGGCAACCAAAAATACCGTCGACTACAACTGCCACGGAACCGTTGTTTTCATAACACCATTTCAAGATCTTCAACTTCACTGGTTGCTGCTTCCGCTGCTCGTCGTAACTTTGGCAAGCTTTGTTGTACGTATGTGGCAGCCGCCTAACTAATCGTTCAAGGCGGGCGGCTCGGCCGCCGCTTAATTCCAGCGTTAGGCCTCACATGAACCGTCTCTTAGCTTTCGGTTATGCACTCACGGTTGGATCTATCGGGACCTCTATCGTCGTTGCTCGTGGCGCGCTGCCCCGCTTGGACGGAATCACCACATTGCTCGTGTCCCAAGTAATCTGTCTTGTCTGTTTGCCGGCAGCTGTATTACTTTTTCGGGGCGCAAGAGGCTCAGATAGTAAGGTGCGCCAATTTCTTGGTTACGCCGTTTCGGCCATTGACACTTTGTTGGCGATTGGTGCCGCTGCAGCTGTCACTCTTATTCTAGTTGGCAATGGGCGTTTCGCCTGAGGCCTAACCATTCGTTCAAGGCGGACGGCTTCGCCGCCGCTTAAGTTCAGAGTTAGGCTGCATAGGAAAGGTGTCAGCACATGATGGTTTTGATTGTATGCATTCTTGGCTCCTTGCTGGCGGCCATCTACCTCCGAAAGCGCGGGAATGGAGCCGTTGTCAGCATGGCGTTGGGTGGGATTTTCGTTCCAATAGTGATCGCGTTCATGACCTGGATTTACCCGGCTGATCCCGAGTCAAAAATGTGGGCAATGATCACCATTCCAGTTTCTTATTTTTGGGGCATCGCAGGAGCTGTTTGTGGCTGTGGACTCGAATATCTATTACAGAAGGCAAAAGGCAACGCCTAACATTTCGTTCAAGGCGAACGGCTCCGCCGCCGCTCAACTCAGGTGCTAGACCGCCATGGGCTATTTTCTGCAAGCGTTGACAATATCGGTGGCTTTATTGCTGCTGTGGGCCGTTCTTGCCTCCCCGTTCTTGTTGGCATTTTTCTTCGCAGCTCGTTCGATGCGTCGTAAAGGTGTGCGTTCTGGGTGGGCCATTGCGGGTCTTGCCTCATCCTTTTCAGTTTTGGCGGCTCCTGTCCCGACACCAATTATGACTGTGTTCCTCCCACACGTTCTGGCTGTCTTCGACAGCAGCTATTACTCCAATATCTTTAAAGGCCCTGAACCGTTCGCAGGCCTGTTGTTCTGGATCATCTCTTCACTCATGCTTACCTTCAGTATCGCTTTAGCAGCTGCCTGGCGTTACATTCGGCGACCTAACATCTCTTCCAAGCGTACGCGCGTACCGCGCGCCGTTTAACTCCAGCGTTAGCCCTCTCATGGAGATTCAGTCGATGGGTAGTCGCCCACCTCAGAAATACGAAGGAAGTTGCCACTGTGGCGCCGTCCGATTTGAGATCGAAACCGACTTCCCGGAACTCACCATGTGCGACTGCTCGATCTGCCGTCGTAAAAATGCCCTGATGGTCAAGGTTCACGAGAGCAAGTTCAAATTGCTGGCCGGCGAAGAGTCGCTCACCGAGTACCAGTTCCACACCAAGACTGCCCGTCACTTCTTCTGTAAGGTCTGCGGCATCTACCCGTTTCATCGCAAGCGCGTCACGCCTGACTACCTCGGTATAAATGTTCTTTGCCTTCAAGATTTTGAGCCATCTGGCATTCCTGTGCGCCAAGCAATTGGAGCGGCAATGAAATGACCAAGCCGGCTACATTGGCTCGCTCGTGGGAGAGGGCTAACATCTTGTTCAAAGCGGATGGCTTCGCCGCCGCTTAACTTCAGCGTTAGGTGCTCCATGTGCTTGTGCGCCACCCTGCCAGATGCCGTCTACATCGATTATCAGCCGTCAGCGTTCGTCGGTTCTATGGTGCAGTTGGCTGTAGGCAACTGGGTCGAGCTCTGTCGCTGCTCAAGTTGTGGCCAGCTGTGGCGCATCGACGAATGGGACAAGTATCAAGTGCAAGTCGCTATCAAAGTCTCAGCCGTTGAGGGGTGGGACTCATTCGACTTCAAGCCAATCCAACTGAAACTTCTTGTCAATGCTCGTGGGGGCCTAACAAATGAGTGCTGTGCTTGGGCAAACTGTAACCATCACGCAGTCAAAGGTGTTGCCTACTGTGCCGAGCATCTCTACGACACTGGCGCTCGCAAGTAGCTCACCTAGCCACTCGTTCAAGACGGACGGCTTCGCCGCCGCTTAACTCCAGCGTTAGATGCCCATGAATCGCACTGATGAATTTATCGCCGAACGCAAACTGGTTGCGGAGCATCCAAAGAAAGGAAAATTTCCGATTCATGTCAAGATCGGCAGGCCATATTCAGAGCTCAACGGAGAGCGTTGGGCCTGTCCTGTTTTTCTTGACGGGCTTGATCGGCGAGGACCAGACATACGCGGCATCGACTCTCTGCAGGCCCTGACTCTAGCCATTTTATTTGCCAGAACCACATTGCAATCGTTCGTTGATGGCGGATTGGCACTCTATTGGTCAGATGGAAAGCCAACGTCAGTCGAGAAGATTTTCGGTTAAAATATCTAACCATTCGTTCAAGGCGGACGGCTACGCCGCCGTTTAACTCCAGCGTTAGGTATCACCGTGGAAGTTTTCGCCGTTGGCGTCCAAGCATTCTTCGTCGGGCTAATTGGTGCCCTCATCCCTGCACTCATTTTGTATCTCGCAACCCGCCGAAAACCGGACATTTCTCTTATCTTTGGCCTAGCAATCGGTATCGGCGTGGCGAGGGCCATTGAAGCACAGTGGCCATTGTTGTTGGCATATCAACCTTTTGCTGTGTGCGCTTGTGTCGTCTTATGCGTGGGGCTTGCAAAGTTATGGCGTGGTGCTACCTAACTACTCGGTCAAGTGGACCGTTGCGGCGAGTCCGCGGTAATCTGACACTTTGTGTGGCAGCGGCCACTTACCTCAAGCGTTAGGCGCCACGTGCGTCATCGAGGCCAGTTCACGAAGCAACCACCAAACGATCTGCCTATCTATCGTGTACTCACCGGTCCAGATGATGCGGCGTTCTGTCACCGTGTTAGTGAAGCTCTAGCACTTGGTTATGAGCTTTATGGTTCGGTTGCTGTAACTTTTGATGGCCAAAGCGTCATCTTGGCACAAGCCATTATCTGGCCTCGCACAAAGCGCGGCGCCTAACAACTCGTTCAAGGCGGATGGCTGCGCCGCCGCTTACCTCAGGCGTTAGGTTTTATGAAGAATGCTCCACCCGGATACGCGTGTCCGTTTTGCGCTATTGCCGAGACGCTCCCATCGCCTGCGCCAGAATCGGCCGTTGTCCTCGTAGATACCAACGTGTTCGCTTTGGTTCCGACGCACCACTACGCGGGAATTAAAGGCAACTGCTTGGTGATACCTCGTGGTCACTATGAGAACGTGCTGGACATCCCGGACCACCTTGGCAATGACTTTTTTCGTGCCACGCGTCGCCTGGCGCACGCTATGTTGAATGCCTTTGGGTGTGAAGGAATCTCCACTCGCCAGCACAACGGGCCAGCCGGCAATCAAGATGTGTGGCACTACCATCTCCATGTATTTCCTCGCTACACAAACGACGGGCTGCATGCGGGGCAGAAAGTGCCCTACACCACCGAGGAGCGCATTGAGTTGGCCGCCAGTCTCCGGACGGCTTTGCGGTAGCGCGCACCTTGCTTGCGGGTCGGGCTGCCTGGATGCACCATGGGACCCAACAATTCATTCGAGCCGAATCCGCCTCACGAGTGGACTTAATTCAGGCGTTAGGCGGCTGTAAAACACCATGACAAACTGAGACGCTTATGGACCAGGACTACCCACTCACTATCTCGCCGCTCTGCCAGTCGATCACCGAAAAAGATCACACCGTCCGCATCGATATCTATCGAGGACCTGATACGGCCTGGACACTGGAGATTGTTGACGCCTTCAACAACTCGACCGTGTGGGATGATTTGTTCGCCACCGACCAGGCTGCTCTGGACGAGGGGCTACGAACCATTCGTGAGGAAGGCATCGAGTTGCTGGTTGGGCCACCCGGTGCAGGTGCACGTAATGGTGGCGCAGCCACCTGACAATGCGTCCAAGCGGAGGCGCGTGCCGCCCGCCACTTAACTCCGGTGTTAGGCCTCATGGAAAGTCTGTCACCCTCCGAGATAGCCGAAAAATGGATTCAAGCTTGGTCTGGCACAGAGCCGCCGGCAGTGGGCGCAGGCGTTGGCGCATCTCGATTGGATTGGGAGCTTCCCCGAGAAAATCAGGAGTTGTGCCTCGAATCAATCATCAACGTGCTGGCCCGTATTGATGGCTCATCTCTAAACCGACTCCTTTCAGTGTTAGCAGCCGGTTCACTCGAAGATCTTCTGGCAGTGAATGGGTATGTCGTTGTAGAGCAAGTCGAGGTCCTCGCTAGACGCAGCCTAGAGCTTCGCCTCTTGCTCAATGGTGTTTGGGATCGCACTATCAAACCCGATGTACTTTCAAAGCTGGCCAAGTACCGTAACCAACGGTGGTGAAGCCTAACAACTCGTTCAAGGCGGTCGGCTTTGCCGCCGCTTAACTCCAGGGTTAGGCCGTATGAAAGGAACAAGCATTCTCGCGTTCGTAACAGCGACCCTTTGGGCACTTATCCTACTCATGGGTTTCGGAGGCATTGACACTGTTCGATCACAGCATGTGCCGGGTTATCCGTCCGTCGGGCAAATTCACTACTACGTTTACGTTCCGGCAACTTTGCTCGCTCTGGTTATTTTCACCTGGGCATTGGCTGCTCGTTGGCAACGGTTCAAGATTTTGGCGTTAGCAATTATCTTGCTCGCACTTTTATTTTTTCCGGGCTATCTTTTCTTCTACACGGGCGGTGTGTGATACAGCCTAACTACTCGTTCAAGGCGGACGGCTTCGCCGTCGCTTAACTCTAGCGTTAGGGTGCACAGGGGAGGCTCAATGAAACTGGTTGCGGCATTCGTAATGTTGTTGCTGTGCGCGTCGTCAACTTCACGCGCGCAATCCTTAGACCAAGTCGATCAACTCGCGCACGCGCACAAAGCTCTTGATTTGCTAAACCAGCTTCAGGCCATTTCGGACGAGCAAGCCCATGCTACGGAGTTCAGTTGTCTTAAGGCCTTCGGCAATGAGGCTTTCTGCAAATGTCTCTCTAGCAACTTGCCCATGAGAATTTCATTCGCAGACTACATAAGCATAGTCACCCAATCTAAGGAGCAAAATGGCTACGACGAGCTCTCCGACGACGTAAGGAAGGCTTACGACATGGTTCCAGCCGTTCGCGAACAATGTGTTTCACGAGTGTCGGGTGCACCCTAACTACTCGTTCAAGGCGGACGGTTTCGCCGCCGCTTAACTCCAGCGTTAGCCGTCATGGATCAAAAGCATGTTCAAAGTACTTGGATGTTTAATCGTTACACTGGTTACGGTCGTCGCGTGTAGTCGCAACAATGATTGGACGCAGCTGCCAACGCCGGATGGATATGCGACTTACGAGATTCAGAAAAACTCAATTTCGTACGTAAACAATCCAAAAGGTGAAAAAACTGTAGTTGTTGTTGTGAGGAGGCATGTCAAGATGCCTCAAGAAACTGAAATGTTCAAATTGCATGTTACATATGCTGATTGCAAAGCGGGTCACGGGATGTTGGACGTTTTTGATATGTACGGCAACGACAAGGCGGTATCGGCTTTTGCTAAAGGTGTAAAGACCGATTCAGGCGCTCTGGCAAGAGCTGCTTGCACGGAGGCTGGTGTACAGGAGTAGGTTTTTATTCGCTTTATCACCAGAACGCGCTAGCTGCCCATTACCGCGCATGATTAACCGCCATACGGTTTCGTGCCACTAAATTTATGCAGTAGCCAGCAGGGGTTCGTTATGCGGCGAATATTTGCAGTTTTGCTTACGGTTTTCCTGGCGGCTCCTACGCTTACACAGTGCGCCACGTCAACTAAGTATTATTCGGTTTTTTTCTGGTGACGGTCGACGCCACTGGTAAAATAAGCTCTCTCAAAGTCGTTCAGGTCAGAGACGTCAAGGGTCCCAGCTCCGGCCCGGTGCAAGTAACAGTTCCGGCAAGCTATGTGACGGCCGCACGCGCTTTCCTTTCTAAGCGCCCGTACAAAGGTCCGAGCCAATTCGTTGACTATACGTTCTACGATCCATCTCAGCCTTCCCGTGCCGATATCAATCCTCGGGCTAGTGGTCAATGATCGCTAACAACTCGTTCGAGGCGGACGGCTACGCCGCCGCTTAACTCAAACGTTAGGCCTCTTTATGAGCGATCAAAGTTGCCACCGCCTTAATACTTCGCAGGGGTCGCTCGTCATCGAGGATTCCGAAATTTCATCCGTTGTGCGTTCAGCGAACGACATACGAATTTCACTTAATCAGGCACACCTCATTCGTTCTGGGGGCGCTACGCCCGAGGCATGCCATGCGACGCTGCTTCTTACCGAGGTCATCTCTGAAAGCGCGCACTACTATGTTGGCGCTGGTGTCACCGCTACGCATCCGAACCCGAGGCTGCCACTTGATTTCATCCTGGCATGTACATATTCGCAAGGCACTCTTAACTTACAAGGCATGCTGCGCAACGAGCCTTGGTTCGAATGGGAGATCATTGCCGCGGGTATTGCGGTAGAGTCAATTCTTCCCGCGCGAGAGGCCTAACATCTCGTTCAAGGCGGACGGCTACGCCGCGGCTTAGTTCCAGCATTACATGTAATCAATATGAACTTTACTGATCTAGAAAAATCCGCTCTCCGGCTCAACGAGCTTTACGAACAGCTTGAGATCAAGAGGTATGGACGTGTATGGACCACGGAGGAGCTTACGCTCGGTTTCGTAGGCGATGTCGGCGACCTAGCAAAACTGATTCAAGCGAATGCAGGTGTCCGAAGAATTGACGACTGCCAAGCGAAACTTAGGCACGAGTTGTCAGACTGCCTCTGGTCGATCATCGTTCTTGCGAATAAGTGCGGCATCGATTTAGAGGCAGAGTATTCCAAGAACACTAGAGAATTAATCGAGCATTTATCCAACGAGCTGGAGACGTAAAATCCATTCAAACCGCCACCGCTTCATAGTGCGGCTTAATTCAGGCATCAGGCGCCACAAAACATGATTCACACAGTCTGGGATTGGATGCGGTTCAATTTTTGGTTCGGTCTGCTGTGCCTTACTGCAGGTTTAATCATCATGGTGCCGCTTTTGCTATCCAAGTCTTTTCGAGCGCGCTTCTTGCGTTCCAACTGGGACTTGGGGGTCATCGGCGTTGTTATTTTGGCCATCGTGCTCCTCGCAGTCGGCATCTACAATCATCTAGGCGCCAATGGCGTCTAACATCTCGTTCAAGGCGGACGGCTTCCCCGCCGCTTAACTCCAGCGTTAGACATTAGAGCTATGACATCGTCGCCCAAGGCCAAAGCTAAAAAGCACGTCATGTGGTCACTAGCTCTCTTGCTAGGTACGGCTGCGATTGCCACCATATCGGATGACCGTTCAGCCCAAGCGCTTAGCGTTGCCGTTGCCGTAATCCTTGGCGTCCCCTTTCTCCTGCTCTCGCTCATCGACCTGGGCAAAGCGCTCAGAAGCGAAAGCGGCGGTAACTTTCGCGCGACCAAGGCAACATGGGTGCTTACTCAGCTTCAGGCGGTGTTTGGGGCTGTATGTATGGCGGCTGCAGCATTTAACTTGTATCTAAATATTCCTGCATGGCTTGTAAGTCCCGCCGGCTTCCATCGCCTCCTGCTTGCTGTTTGGGTTATTGTCGCTGTGTTGTTTGTCGCGGTCGGCTTCTTTTACGTCTACTCTGCGTTTGCACGTCCTCGCAAAGATCAGTCTGCCAAGGACGTCTAACATTTCGTTCAAGGCGGACGGCTACGCCGCCGCTTAACTCCAGCTTTAGGCTCCTATGCGAAAAGTTCTTACAAGCAATGGTTTTCTACTCACTTTAGCCGTAGCCGCCATTGCGTTCGGCTTAGGTTGCAGCATCTTGGTACACGACTTCACTTGGCTTGCGCGTTCAGGGGCCATCCTCGTCGGCATAAGTATCGCGTTTCTGTCTCGATAGAGCCTCATGGGGCAAGATCCAAAGCCAAATATCATTTTGGCAAATGGTTTTAACCAGCTGGATCCGCAAGGCTACATTCAGAGCAACCGGCCCATTCCTCCTTGGTTGGTCATTGAGCTCAAATCCCGCTACGCGGTGGGCGTTCTTGGGCCATCAATCGGAGCTGCTGGCACAGTTATCTGGGGGTTTGCCGATCTATTGAACAAGTGGTGCGGGTGGGTGGCCTAACTACTCGTTCAAGGCGGACGGCTTCGCCGCCGCTTAACTCCAGCGTTAGGGCTCATCAGACAATGACTGTCACAGAACTTCCGCGTCCTAAAAGACTTTGGGTCGCGGCAATCATGAATATTCTCGTTGCGGCCATCAGCGTTGCAGCTGTAGCGTTTCTTCTGCTCAGCTCAAATCCAAATATTCCCGAGAGCATCAGGCCAGGACTCTCAACAACGTTGCTTGCCCTTGGCACAGCCGGTCTCCTCATCCTCGCTTCTGTACTTGCATTGTTCCGCGTTCAATTCGCTCATTGGCTCATGTTGGCTGCCGCTTTGATATTTTTTGGCATCCTTGGCTTCCAAAGCTTGACTCTTCTCGTTTCATCCGGTGCATCATTGCCGGCCGAGGCGGCACCCAAGCTTTGGGCCAATGTCATACGCAATACCTTGGGAATTGCTATCAACACGTGGGCGCTCCTTAGTGCAAAAACTAGCGTGTTATTTCTGGGCGGTTGCCCTAACCAGTCGTTCAAGGCGGACGGCTCCGCCGCCGCTTAACTCTAGCGTTAGATGCGCAAGTAGCTTCGAGGCGACCCCAAAGATCCGGGAGCGAAATCGCATTGTTACCGCATAACTCGACAGGAAAAGTCATGCCAAAACTTCCGCAGTACGCATCAGGCATTCCGCATAACCGGCTAGTTGAAATCACTTGCCGCGGCAATTGCAATTGTGGTCGCATTGCCAAGATTGCCGAAACAAAGGACAGTGAAGGTGGCACGGTCATCGACACAAAAGGCTACGCGGAATGCCTTTTTTGTGGTTACAGAGCAACCGATTTTTCGAACTGGCGGCGCATCTAACAGTTCGTTCAAGGCGGACGGCTTCGCCGCCGCTTAACTCAAGCGTTAGCGACTATGAAAGATAAATCGCTTGCTGAGCGACTCATCTACCTCGATACCGACTTTGTCACCCGTCTGTATGAGGCAGAGTTCGACGTCTCACCCAAGACTCTGATAACTCGGACCCAAGCTATCCAGGCTAGTGCATCTATTGCATTGTTTTCCGGTGGCGGCAGCTCCAGTGAAAGTAAGTCCTATTCACTGTCGACTTTGGAGATGCTCGATCAATTGACCAAACGGCTAGCCAAATACCCTGATTTCGAGCATGACCAAGAGATGGACACCCCATCCAAATACGTGTGGGTAGATGGCACCTTGGGCATTAGCAAAGTTAAAGTCACTCGTACATCCCACACAATCACACTGATCGGCGAGCCTGATCCAACCAAGCCGCGAAATGCTGAAGAGTTCGTCGGTGAAGAGGCTTTCTTCGCACTGAAGAGCGGAGACACAAAGTTTGCATTATCCCCAACAGATGAATATTTCGTTCCCGGGGTTGCGTCGTTCAAGGGACTTTCTCATCTGGTCATTGATCGCCTTTCGTTGCCATGCAGGGCACTTCTTCGCGTGTTCTCCGCCAATACCTCCTTCGGTGAGTGGATCGCTACGCCATTAGTCATCTATGATCCGGCTGGCTGCTAACAAATCATTCAAGCTGCTCTGCGGCGAGGCTTAATTCAGGCGTCATGTGCCCCAAGAGCATGCCCACACATACACAAGTCGCCTTGGTGGCTGCAATCGAAGCCGGTTTAGCTGCGACACAAAGAGAGATTAGTAAGCGCACGTTTTCATCAACCTTCCGATCGCTGGCCTGAGAGGTCCGTCGCGATCTTTGCGGCATCGGCTTCTCGCCCGATCGGTAGCTCATTAGCGACGCTGGCGCATGTTTCGTCGTGAGGGAATCGATCACGCGCGTGCGGCTTACTCATCGATCAAATCCGTGCCATTGCGTCGTTCGCTCAGGCGGTTGACACCGCGCACTCGCGATAGCAGACTCGATGCCAAGGAGCGTAGAAACTCCTCTCATAGCGGTGCCCACCTCCGTCAAACCGGTGGGTTTTTTGTGCCTATGCTTTTGTAGGTACAACCGACGCGATGCCTGCGTCGGGAGGGCGGCGAATACAACACCCGCAAGGGAAATAAGCCCGCCGGCTATGAGCGGTTTCTAACCTCCCGACTTCCCGTCCGGCGTCATGCCGTGGACGGGTACTTCGACGGAATGAGGAGGCGGCCATGGCAACGTTCGATGCGGATGATCGGGACACGATGGGGTATTTTCTGCCGGAGAACGGCCAGCTCCGGCTGCAGAAGCTGCGCGACTACGCGGAGTTTCTCTCGCATATCGCACAACCGCGCACGCCGGACGTAGCGCAGGAAGGTATCCCCGAGATCAACGCGGAGCAGGTCGCGATCTGCCTGGAATTTCTGGTGGAACAGATGGGCATGGTGCTGGATGGCCTCTCGTTTCCAGCCTACCGCGCCGAACGCGACGCGGCGCCTGCCGCCGACGAAACGCCTTATGCCACGGAGACGATGCCCGACGACGCCGACGGCCGCTACCGCTTCGGCATGAGCCTGGACCAGGTCGATGCGCTCAACCGGCTGATCGACATGATTGTGGCGCATGGCGATGTGGTGACCGCCAGCCATGACGCCGAGCTGGCCGATCACACGCTGTCGCTGCTGGGGCATGCCATCTTCAACGACGCGCGGGCCGTGCGCGACATCATCCGCGTGGTGGAATCGCAGAGGCTTGGGGCGGCACGCGGTTCGCACCCCGGCGTCGGCGAAGAGCGTGGCGTCTACCGGGTCGTGCAAGAACGCGACTGGATTCACTGAATCACCATGGCGTCGCGCAAGGCCGCGCTCGACGATGCGAGGCGGTGAGCTGGCGTACGGGTTTTCGCTTGCGACCCTACGGCAGTCATCGCCATCGCGACATTGCGCGGCCCATCCATTCGCTTCGAGGTCGGCGATCCTTTGATTCCGGCGTCAGGCATCCGACCGACCCGCAAAGGTGAACCATGACGGATCATCCCATTGAAATCTGGCATCGCATTGTCCGGCAGCGCGACCCGTCGGCATTGATGAGTCTGCTCGCGGAGGACGCCGTCTTCTACTCGCCGGTGGTTCACACACCGCAGCACGGCAGAAAACAGGTTGCCACTTATCTGGGCGCGGCCTTCCACGTGTTCTTCAACCCGACGTTTCAGTACGTACGCGACATCGTTGGCGCGTCGGACGCCATGCTGGAGTTCGAGACCGAGCTGGACGGCATCCAGGTCAATGGCGTCGACCTGATAAAGTGGAACGAGGCGGGCCAGATCGTCGAATTCAAGGTAATGATCCGGCCACTCAAGGCGATCACGATGGTTCACCAGCGCATGGCGGCCCTGCTGCAATCGGATCGATAGAGTGCATTGCCGCGCGGGCGCACAAACAGCGAGGTCCGACCGATGGGCGTCAATCCCACACTTTCCACCATCCGGCAGATAGCCATTACTGTCAGCGATGTCGATGCAGCGCTGACGTTTTATTGCGACGTGCTCGGCTTGACCTTTCTGTTCAGCGCCGGGCCGAATTTAGCCTTCCTGGACGCGGCGGGTATTCGCGTGATGCTGAGTACGCCGCAAGGCTCGGGTGCCGTCGGTCAGAATTCCATCCTCTATTTCAAGGTGTCGGACATCGTTGCCGTCCATGCCGCGCTGGTGGAACGCGGCGCCAAGGACGAGCGCGCGCCGCAGCTTGCTGCGAAGATGCCGGACCATGCATTGTGGACAGGCTTTCTGCGCGATCCGGATGGCAATCTGGTGGGGCTGATGGAAGAGAAGCCATTGCTGTAGTCGCCGCACTCGAGACCGCGGCCGTCCATTGATGCAGGATCAACCGTGACACGCCGGCACTTGGCTCAACGTCGGCTCAGGAGGATTTATGAAGGCAGTGGCTGGAGGCGTCATCGCTATCGTTCTGCTCGTGTTTTACGTTTTGCTCGTGCACGCAGCCATTGCTGTCGTCGATTGCGTCAGCACCGCCGGCTGCACGGAGCTGACGGCCGCCTCGTTCAACGACGTCAAATCCCAAGCCATGTCCGTGCTGGGGGGCCTGGTATCTGCGCTGATCATTTCGGAGCTGGCCATTGCCAAGCCGGGTGAAGCACCTGCGGCACGCCTGCTGGTGGCCGCCTCGGACAGGGCCAAGAACGTTCTCCGTTGGACGACATGGCTGTACATTGCTGCCTGGCTGGTTACCGGCGCGTGGGCGTTCTGGACCGGCTTGAATCATCCCGCGACGTTGCCTGCGCTTACCAGCGTAGGCCAGGCGTGGCTTGGGCTGTCGGTCGCCTCGGCCTATGCGTACTTCGGCCTGAGTCCTAGCTGATGGCGAATGTTGACCACCGTGAGTAGCCTGCGGGCCAACTGCTCATGCAGAGCGGATGGCTTTCCGATAATTGAAATGCCGCGTTAAAACACAACGCACAGGGAGATCGACGTGCCGGTCTAGTTCGCAGCAGGTGCCGTGGTCTATGCCAAGAGCGTCGCCAAGGTCAGTGGCTTCTATGCAGACGTCGCCGATCTGCGGATCACGCACGCGGAGCAGGACTACGTCGTGCTCGAGTCGCCGACTTTTCAGCTCGTGGTTGTTGCCACTCCTGCCGAACGCGCGGCCTCTATGCACATCGGTGTGCCGCCGAAGCGACGCGAGGCGACCGCCATCAAACTTGCTCTGCCTGTCGTTAGCATCGCTGCCGCGCGTGTGCTGGCGCAGTCACTCGGTGGAGAGCTCAACCCGCAAGAACAAGAGTGGCAGTTTCAGGGTTCGCGCATTTGCGACGGGCACGACCCCGAAGGCAATGTGGTGCAGTTTCGCGAGCATGTGCTTTGACTTCCATGGCAGCGCAGAGGGTTGGGCCGCTGCTCCGTTTGGACACCAGGCCGCCCCAGGTACAACGATGTCGCCACTAGCCAGCAGGTTTTCATTGTCAGGCGGCTGTCATTGCGGCCAGCTGCACCTGAGCTTTTCCACCGCGCTCGATCCGGCAAGCATCGTTCCGCGTGCCTGCGACTGTTCGTTTTGCCAAAAGCACGGCGCCGCCTATGTTTCCGATCCCGCTGGGCAACTATCGATCACGATGCCGAGTTCGGATGCGCTGCGTCGGTATCGACAGGGATCCAATACCGCCGACTTTTTGCTCTGCTCTCGATGCGGCGTGCTGGTGGCGGTTGTCTTTGAACAGGACGCTCGCCTTTACGCGGCTGTCAACGCTCGATGCCTGGCGCAGCCCACCGGCTTTGGAATGACCACCCCGGCTTCGCCGCAATGGCTGGGTCCAGGCGAAAAGGTGGCGCGGTGGTCGCAACTTTGGATTCCGGATGTGTCGTTGGTCACGTCGGGAACCTGACATTGATCTGAGGGGTTCGGAGGCGCGCCGTTCAACGCTAGCGCTGGACGTCACCAAACGCGCCTACAATTCCAACACAGTCAACGCTGGCCAACCGCCGACTCGGGAGACGCTATGAAGCATCTATCGCTGCGCACCGTCCTTTGGATGCTCTTCGTCATTGCCCCCTGCTCCGCCTTGGCGGCCGACCCGCCCACGCAGAGCCATAGGCAGAAAGTTTTAGGCATTGGCGGCCTGTTCTTCCGCTCCGAGCATCCCGAGCGTCTTGCGCGGTGGTATGAAACCTATCTCGGCATTTCGGTCGTGCCGACAAGCTATGGACAGAAGCCGTGGCAGCAAGAGGCCGGCCCCACCGCGTTCGCTCCATTTCCGAAAGACACCACGTATTTCGGCAAGCCGGGGCCCAACTGGATGGTCGACTTTCGGGTGGCCGATCTCAAGGCCATGATTGCGCAGCTCCGCGCCGCCGGCATTGAAGTCGAGGCGCCGCAGAGCTATCCCAATGGGGACTTTGCACGGCTGCACGATCCCGAGGGCAACCCCATCGAGCTGTGGCAACCCAAACCTTCAAAGTGAGAACTTCTTTGCAAACAGCACTCGCGATTGCTCCAACGGAAGGCGTTGATACAGCGGCGGCAGGCAAAGGGTGCCGGACGTTGGAGCAGGCATCCGCATGATTCGATCCGAGCGTCTTACCGCCGCTATCGAGGGCGACTTTGTGGTTTTTTTGATCGGCATGCGGATCAACCGGCCGCTGAAGGCGCATAAGTGGCTGCCGGTGATTCGTGCGATGCCGCGCATGATCGAGGAGCTTTATCGCCAGCCCGAGCTCGGCTTCATGCATGCCGAGATGTGGTTTTCGCGCACCACCATCATGGTGCAGTACTGGCGCTCGATGGAGCAACTGCTCGCCTACGCGAAGAACAAGAATGCCGAACACCTGCCGGCATGGCAGGCGTTCAACAAGACAGTCGGCACCGATGGCACGGTTGGCATATGGCACGAGACGTATGCGGCTTCGCCGGGAACCTATGAGAATGTTTATATCAACATGCCCGACTTCGGTCTCGGCAAGGCCGGCACGCTACAGTCGGCGACCGGAGGCAGACAGTCTGCCGCTGGGCGCCTCGGCAAAGTCAGGCCCGTAGACTGAGCCGCGCATCGAACAAAGCGCCACTTACCGCTCGCCTGAGCCCGATGCAACACCATGGAGCATTCGATGAATCTGGATACCGTCGAGATAAAAGCTTTTGTTCCCGCCCGCGACTTCGAGCTGTCCAAGCGCTTTTACGAAGACCTGGGCTTTACCGTGGCGTGGTCATCCGACGATCTGGCGTATCTGCATGCGGGCCCATCTAGCTTTCTGCTGCAGCGGTTTTACCAGCAGGAACACGCGGCGAATTTCATGATGCATCTGCTGGTGGCGGATGTGGAAGCATGGTGGAAACAGGTGGTCGATCGGCAACTGGCGGAACGCTATGGCGTGAAAGCGCAAGCGCCGGAGGACCGGCCGTGGGGCGTGCGCGATTTCGTCCTCGTCGATCCCACCGGCGTGCTTTGGCGTATCGGGCAGAATATCGAGTCGAACTGAGGTATATCTGCGCGAGTGGGCATTTGACCGCGACGCGCGACACGGCATACAACCCGCACGGACGTTTTCAAACGAGGGAACGCACGGTGAAATCCGCCACACTACGAACCTATGCCCTGTCCCTGCCCGAGGTGACCGAGCAGCCGCATCATCACTCGGGCTCGTTTCGCGTTCGCGGCAAGATCTTCGTGACGATTCCGCCGGGGCAGACACATATCCACCTGTTCGTTTCCGAGGAACAGCGCGAGCAGGCGCTGGCCATGTATCCCGAGTTTACCGAGAAGCTGCTGTGGGGCGGCAAGGTGGTCGGACTGCGCCTGGCGCTCGCCAGCGCACCGGCGGCTGTGGCCAAGCAGCTGGTTCGGCAAGCCTGGGGGAACAAAGCACCGAAAGCCCTGCTCGCGTCGGATGCTGGTGGCGATTGGTGATGCCGACGCGCCGTCCCATTATTCGAACGACATCCGGCTTCGCCTACCCCTTCGCGCGCCCAGCTATCGCCGGCACGCGTGACATCGCCCGGCGCGAATCGATCAGGCCGTCACCGCATCGATCGACGGCCTGATCGACCGAATGCTCAGCCCGGAAAGCCCACGATCACTTCGCTCATCTGCATCACCGGCGCGAGGTCGGTGTAGTTGGCGATGTCCGCGAGAATTTCCTTGGCGTGCGGACCGAAGCCGGCCTGAAAGGCCTCGGCCGATTCGCTGAAGATATGGCACATGCCGACATAGGTAGCCGGCGCATCCGGCGCGCCGCCGTTGAGGCCCTTGTCGACGGTGTAGTACTTGCAGCTGTCGCCCATCAGGCGCTTGACCAGCGGCATATGCTTGTCTTTGTAGTACGCGTGGTCGAAGCGCGCGCCGGGCACGTTGGGGTACATCACACTGACCTTGATCATGAGCTGTCTCCGGTCGAGAACTTGCTTGCGTGTTGAATCAGAGTTGGTTGGCTTTCATCGCGGTCGACTGGCTCAGAAGCGACCGTCTTTCTGCAGCTGGGCGATTTCGTCGTCGGTGAACAGGCGCGAGCGCGTGAGAAAGCGCACGCCCTCGCCGTTGTCCAGCGAGAACATGCCGCCACGGCCTTCGACCACATCGATGATCAGCTGGGTGTGCTTCCAGTATTCGTACTGCGATGGGCTCATGTAGAACGGCGCATCGGCAATCACGCCGAGCTGCACGTCGTTGTCGCCGACGATGAAATCGTCTTTGGGATAGCACATCGGCGAGGAACCGTCGCAGCAGCCGCCGGACTGATGAAACAGCACCGGGCCATGCTTTTGCCGCAGCCGTTCGATCAGCGCATTGGCGGCGGCGGTGGCGATGACCTTGTCGACCCGCGGGTCGACGGCGGCATCGGTGACGGAAACCTCAGACATGATTCTCTCCGTGGCTGGCTAGAACGTAAGCCGCGCGCCCAGCATGTAAGTGCGGTCGGGGCCGGGCTCGAAATAGCGGCCGTTGCTGTCGTTGACGATGACCGTGCCGATGTAGCGACGATCGGCCAAATTGTCGATGCTGGCGCTGAGCTGCAGCCGCGTGGTCGCGCCCAGCGCGAAGGTGTAACTCGTATCGATATCGACCAAGGCATAGCCTGCCGCACGCTGCGTGTCGGTATCGTTGACGGTGACCGAGCCTACGCCTTGCAGCGTGGCACCCTGACGCCAGCCCAGGTCGGTGCCGTGCTCGAGGCGCAGCGAGCCGTAGTTGTCCGGTACGCCCGGTATCGGCGTGCCGGCGGCGACCGGCGTGGTGGGCACGGCACACGGCGTGGTGGTGCAGGTGAGGAAGGGGCTGCGGAAGCTCGCCAGCAGATGTGTAAAGCCGGCCGACAGCTGAAAGTCGTTGCCCAGCTGCCCGGTCAGCGAAAATTCCAGGCCCTGACGCCGCGCGCTGCCGACGTTCTGATAGGTGGAGCGCCCGTTTTCATTGGTGTCGACGGTCAGCTCGTTGCGCGTGTCGGCGCGGAACGCGGCCGCGTCGAACTCCAGCGCGGGCACGATCTGCCACTTGGCGCCCACTTCCAGATTCTTGCTGTGCTGTGGCTGTAGGTTGAAGGCGAGACCCGGCTGGCCGTCGCTGCGGTAGCCCAGCTCGTTGTAGCTCGGCGTTTCGAAGCCCTTGCTGTAGCTGGCGTACAGCCGAACGTTGTCCGCCGGACGAAACTGTACGCCGACCACCGGCGTGGTGGCCGAGTACGTGACGTGGCCGCTGTCGTCGGGATTGGTGGCGGTGATGTAGAAATCCTGCTCGTGAAAATGCACATCGTCGCGGCGCAGGCCCAGCAGCAGCGACCAACGATCGGCGAAGTGCCAGTACCACTGCGCGTATTCGTCCACGTTGTCGACGTCGTCGTTCTCGTTGCGACGCAGTGCGCCGACAACACCCAGTTCGGTCACGCCTTGACTGTTGGTGATGTAGTTGTTGAAACCGAACCGGCGCTGATGCTGATAGTCGGCGCTGACGCCCAGCACGAATTCGTAGTCGCGATCGAGCAGATCGCCGCTATGCGTCCAGCGCACGTCGGTACCGCCGTAGTCGGTATCGGGCTGCACCACGCCGCCGGACTGCAGCGGATTTTTCTGGGTGGCCACCGGTATCGACTGAAATTGCAGAATGCTGCGCTGGCCGTGATAGACCATCGCGCGGATCTGGTCGTCCTCGTCGATCTGCTGCTCGTAGATCAGGCCGAGCTGGGTCTGCTTGCTGCTCTTGCGGGTATTGAACTGGCTGGCGACCGAAGTGGCCTGGCGTGGATCGGCGTCGACCTGTGCGCGGGTGAGGCCGAGTTCGTCCTGCGCCACGGGCTGGTAGAAGCGGTTCAATACCACCGTCAGTTTGCGCTGCTTACCCAGATCGATACCGAACTTGGCGTTGTCCGATTCGCGGTGTACGCGGCTGTGCTGGCGATAGCCGCCGGAGAGAAATTCCGACGCGGCGATGTTGTAATCGACCGGCCCCACGATGCCGCGCGTGTCGGCGCTGTAGCGAAACGTGTCGTTGCTGCCACCGGAGAAGCCGAGCGTGGTCTGCGGCACGACCGTGCCGTCGGCGCTCCACATCTGCACCACGCCGCCGGCCGCATTGCCATACAGCACGGAGAAAGGGCCGCGCAGCACTTCGACGCGATCGGCGCTGTCGATATTGAACGGCGAGACCTGGCCCTGCCCGTCCGGCAGCGTGGCGGGAATGCCGTCGATATACAGGCGGATGCTGCGCACGCCGAAGGTGGCGCGGCCGCCGAAGCCGCGGATCGAGATCTGCTCGTCCTGCGCGTAATTCTGCCGATCGCGCGCGATGATGCCGGGTACGCCGGTCAGCGTCTCGGAAAGATTGATGCCGGGGTTGGCCGCCGAGGTCGGCTCGACATTGACGATGGTCAGCGCCGCAGGAAGATCGAACGGCGATATCGCCATGCGGCTGGCGTTGACCTTTACCGCGGGCAAGGTCGTGGCCTTGGGGGCTGCGGCGCTGTCTGTCGGTGGCGGCGTGGTGTCCTGCGCCAGCACTTGCCGCGACGACAGCGCGGCGACCAACAACGCGAGTGCGATAGCCCGATCCAAACGAATGGTGGCCCCTTTCTTTGGCACGCCCGGATGAAGGTTTTCGATACCCTGTGTCACGACGATCTCTCCCCAGCCAATAAATACGAAACCACCGATGCACCCAACGCGCCCGTGGTTTCGCATAACAGGACACTGCGATCACTGGTTGTCGATGGGACCGCCACGGTATAGCAGCTTTACCTTGGATTTTGTGGCGTCATCGAACGTCAGCGCCTTGTCGCCAGCCGGATAACCGTTCTGCTGCAGCAGAAAGGCCATGATTTCCACATAGTCGTCGTGCGCCAGCGTGCCCGGTGCCGTCGCCGGCATGTTGTTGGCCACGATGCCGAACACATCGCTGACATGAAAGTCCGCCTTGGGCGAGGCAAAGTTCGGCCCCCTCAATGCGGGGCCCGACCGACCGAGCAGCGTCGGCCCATGGCACATCGCACAATAGGTGAGGAACTTGATCTTGCCGCTGTCCGCCTGCGCCGAGGTAAACAGCGCCGGCGGCGAACCGTCGGGCTTGGCCGCTTTTTTCGAACCACAGCGCCGATCGATGCCGCCGTGGACGGACGACCGCTTCAACATGGCGCTCTTGCCGCGCTGGCTCGGTGTCGCCGCACCGATTTCGGCATACGGCGCCAGCAGCTTCGCCAGCTCGCCCGAGTCGGTGAGCGCGGCAACGGCTTTTTCGAAATCGCGCGCCGCCGGTGCGTGCGCCTCGTCATACAGCGCGACGAGGTTGAACTTCGCATGCGGCTCGTCCAGCTCGTGATACGTGAAACGCGCCGACTCGTGCCTGCTGGCCAGATAGGCCACTACGGTAGGCTGCCACAGCATCGCGGCATGCACCTGGTGTTTTTCCAGCGCACTGAGCGAGGCATCGTCGGTGAGGTGGATATCGGCGTTGACGTTGCGATGCGTCACGAAATACAGGTTCGGCGTGGTCTGGTAGGTCACGGCCACGTCGGTGTTCTTCGCCAGCTGATCCAGCGCTGTCACCTTGCTGGCTTTCGGCGTGACCAGCACGAAGCCGGTGTGGCCGTAAGGCGCAGTGGCCAGCAGACCGGGCAGCGCCGCTTTCGCATCGGCATCCAACGGAAAACCGAGCACCAGCGAACAGCTGGCCTTGGCCAGCTTGTCGAACTCCTTGAGGCTGAAGCCGTCGTCGTCGTTGCCGCCGCTGCCGTCGAACTCGTGCAGCGACAGCGTGCTGCCCTCCTGCGTGGCGATGGCCTGGGCGATGCTTCTATCCACCGTCGCGGTCGGGCTGCTCTTGTCGACGCAGATCGACAGCTCGGATGCGCTGGCGGTGCCGCCGTACAGAAGTACGGCGGCCGTTCCGACCAGCCATGCCAACCGACTTTTTTTACCCATCTGTCGCTTCATGCATGGACTCCGTTAGATCGAAAATACGTAGAAGTGCCCGCCCAGCGGGATGTTCTGCACTTTCGGATCCTTGGCCATGTCGCCACCCCAGATCGGCGTCGCGCCACCCCAGCCGGCGTAGATGCCGATGAACTGCTTGCCGTCGACCTTCCACGTACTGGGCACGCCGATGATGCCCGAGCTCAGCTGCGGGCTTTTCCATTTCACGGCACCGGTCGTCGCATCGAAGGCGTAGAGAAACCCATCGGCGCCACCGGAGAACACCAGGCCGCCGGCGGTGCTGAGCATACCGTCGTTCCACGGCAGTTCGGACGGATGGTTCCAGACCTTTTTGCCGGTGTTGAGATCCATTGCGATCACATCGCCCCACTGCCCCTTGAACGCCGGATCGGCCATCACCTTGAACGACTCGCCGAGGAACGGCAGGCCGGCCTTGTAGCTCACCGTGGCGCCCTTGATCGTCATGCAGGTATGCATGGCGGGGATGTAGGCCATGTGGGTTTTCGGATCGACCGAGATCGGCCACCAGTTCTTGCCGCCGAGGAAGCTGGGGCAGGTAAACACTTCCTTGTCGATGGTCGGACGCATGGCCGGATCGGTGACCGGCTTGCCGTCCTTGAAACCGCTGACCGACGTGGCCGTCACGAACTTCTGGGCGTAGATCAGCTTGCCGTCGGTGCGGTCGATCGCATAGAACCAACCGTTGCGGCTCGCGCTGACGATGGCCTTGTGCTGCACGCCCTGATAGTCGATGTCGGTCAGCACGGTTTCGTTGGTGCCGTCGTAATCCCAGGTGTCGTTGGGCGTGTACTGGTAGTTCCACTTGATCTTGCCGGTGGCCTGGTTCATCGCGATGACCGAGTCGGTGTAGAGGTTGTCGCCCGGACGCAGCGTGGCCAGCCACGGGCCCGGGTTGCCCACGCCCCAGAACAGCGTGTCGCTTTCGGCATCGTAGGTGCCGGTGAGCCAGGCGCCACCGCCACCGGTCTTGTAGGCACCCTTGGGCCAGGTCTTGCCACCCGGCTCGGTGGGTGCCGGAATGGTGTATTGCTTCCATAGCTGCTTGCCGGTTTTGGCATCCAAGGCGGTGATGAAACCGCGCGCGCCGTATTCGCCACCGGACAGGCCGACGATGACCTTGCCCTTGACGATCAGCGGCGCCAGCGTCATGGCCGCGCCCTCGTCGGCGGCGAGCAACTGCTTCTTCCACTGCAGCTTGCCGGTGACGGCGTCGAGCGCGACGACGTAGTTGTCCAACGTGGCCATATAGACGTCGTTGCCGTACAGAGCGACGCCGCGATTGACCACGTCGCAGCACACCGTCTTCAGGCCGACCTGCGACAGATCGTGTTGGTAGCGCCACAGCTGCTTGCCGGTGCTGGCCTGAAAAGCGACCAGCTCATCCTTGGGCGTGGTGATGTAGAGATAGTCGCCGTTGACGATGGCCGGCGATTCGTGGCCCTGCTCGAAGGCGGTCTTGTAATCCCACACCTGCTTCAAACCGCCGACGTTACCGGCGTTGATGGTGTCGAACGGCGAGTAGCCGGAGCTGGTGTAGTCGTGGCGATACATCAGCCAGCCGTCGTCACTGGCCGCCGCCTTCAAACGCGCATCGGTGACCGGCGCGTAGTCGGCGGCCAGCGCACCGCCGACAACCGCCAGCAGCGCAACGATCAAGGCGGTCTTGCGCAAGATAGTCAGACGTTTCATGTGCATCTTCCTCGTGGTGATTCGTTAGGTATAGAAAGCTGATGAGTGCATGGCGATCGGAAGAGGACAACGACGGCGATCGGCCGGCCGGTGAGCGCTCGGCATGCGCCGGCGGTAACGCGGACGTGGTGGCATCGCATCGATGATCTGATGGCTGCGGTTCGCGCTGACGCGCCGCTGTCAGCTGCGGCGTATCGGTCGCGTGACTTGGCTGTTTACATGATCATCCCCTCGTCGACCCGCGATTTTTGAAGTAAGCGCCGTCACGACTACTGTCGTTGCTGCGCTTACTCATGCTTCGTTTGAACAGCTCGCCGATAAGGGCATGGGCATGGCCGCCATCGACAAAACGGCAGCGAATACGACTTTGTGCCTTGCACCCTTGCGCGTGGGCGGGCGTGAACGTCGGCCAGCACCGATAGGACGCCTCGCCTGCGGCTGTCTCGGCCGTGAGCACACGGCCGGCTTCTCCCGGCCGGCCGTGCGCCCTGGCGCGATCAGAAAAAGCCGAGCTTTTTCGGCGAGTAGCTGACCAGCAGATTCTTGGTCTGCTGGTAGTGGTCGAGCATCATCTTGTGATTCTCGCGACCGATACCCGACTGCTTGTAGCCACCGAACGCGGCGTGTGCCGGATAGGCGTGATAGCAGTTGGTCCACACGCGGCCGGCCTGGATGCCGCGGCCGAAGCGATACGCCCGCGTGCCGTTGCGCGTCCACACGCCCGCGCCGAGGCCGTACAGCGTGTCGTTGGCGATTGCCAGCGCTTCGGCGTCGTCTTTGAAGGTGGTGACCGACACCACCGGCCCGAAGATTTCTTCCTGGAACACGCGCATCTTGTTGTGGCCGAAGAACACCGTCGGCTTGACGTAGTAGCCGTCCTTGAACTCGCCGTCGATCACGTTGCGCTCGCCGCCGATCAGCACCTTGGCGCCTTCCTGCCTGCCGATGTCGAAGTAGGAAAGAATCTTCTCCAGCTGCTCGCCCGATGCCTGTGCGCCGACCATGGTGTTCGGATCGAGCGGATTGCCCTGTTTGATCGCGGCCACGCGCTTAAGCGCGCGCTCCATGAATTTATCGTAGATCGACTCATGGATCAGCGCGCGGCTCGGACAGGTGCAGACCTCGCCCTGGTTGAAGGCGAACAGCACGAAACCTTCGATCGCTTTGTCGAGGAAATCGTCGTCCTCGTCCATGACGTCGGCGAAGAAGATGTTCGGCGACTTGCCGCCCAGCTCCAGCGTCACCGGAATCAGGTTCTGGCTGGCGTACTGGCTGATCAGACGGCCGGTGGTCGTTTCGCCGGTGAAGGCGATCTTGGCGATACGGCTGCTCGAGGCCAGCGGCTTGCCCGCTTCCAGGCCGAAGCCGTTGACGATGTTCAGCACGCCCGGCGGCAATAGGTCGCCGACGATCTCGGCCCATATCAGGATGCTCACCGGCGTCTGTTCGGCGGGCTTCAATACCACGCAGTTGCCGGCGGCCAGCGCCGGCGCCAGCTTCCAGCACGCCATCAGCAGCGGGAAGTTCCACGGAATGATTTGACCGACGACGCCGAGCGGCTCGTGGAACTGATAGGACACCGTGTCGTTGTCGATCTCGCCCATCGAGCCTTCCTGCGCACGAATGCAGCTGGCGAAATAACGGAAGTGGTCGATCGCCAGCGGTACGTCGGCGTTGAGCGTTTCGCGAATCGGTTTGCCGTTGTCCCAGGTCTCCGCGTAGGCGATGACCTCGAGGTTCTGCTCCATGCGATCGGCGATCAGGTTGAGGATGCGCGCGCGCTCGGTGACCGAGGTCTTGCCCCAGGCATCCTTGGCGGCGTGCGCGGCGTCGAGCGCGGCTTCCACATCGTCCTTGTCGGAGCGGGGGATTTCGCAGAACGGATGGCCGGTGATCGGGGTGATGTTGTCGAAATACTTGCCGCCTTTCGGCGCCACCCACTGGCCACCGATGAAGTTGCCGTAGCGCGGCTTGAAGGGAACCTGCACGGCGAGATGCTGTTGTTCGAGCTTGGTCATGGATGGGCACTCCGCGTCTGGGAAAGGTACAGACGCCAGAGCAGGAGCCGTGCCAGCAGGCGAGAAAAATTTAGGATGCTGCACTGTGCCAACCGACGGGCTCGCCCCATGTCCGGGAAAAATTTCCCGATCGCTGCAACGCAACAACCAACCTGGCGGCGCGCCTGTTGCACTTTCGTGCGGCGTATGTTTTGTATCGAAACACCACTTATGGAGGTGTCGCATCTTGCGACACACGAGATCACCCATGCGGCACCCGGCATCCACCGAATCGATCAACACGGCGCGACGCAGCTTCTTCGACGGCGGCTCGGAACCGCGAGGGCTGGTGTCCGACACCATCCTCGCCTCGTGGCGTCGCTGCCGCATGCAAGGCTTGGTGGCGGATGCGCAACCCAACCTTGCGCTGGTCGAGCGACATCAGCTGGGCGAGATGCAGGAACAGTACGACGTGTTGCGACGCCTGTGCCGGCCCGAACTGGAAGCGCTGTACGCCAGCGCCAACCACGCGGGCAGCATCGTGGTGCTTACCGCACCGGATGGTTTCATTCTCGACGCGCTGGGCAACGCCGACTTTCTGGACAAGGCCGCGCGCGTGTCGCTGCGGCCGGGTGCGCCGTGGAGCGAAGCGGCCACCGGCACCAATGCGATCGGCACCGCGCTGATCGAACGTCGCGCCATCGAAGTGCGCGGCGGCGAACACTATTACGCGCCGCACAAGGTGCTGAGCTGCTCGGCTTCGCCGATTTTCGATCCGCATGGCGAAGTGGTCGGCGTACTCGATCTGTCCGGCGAGTCGTCCTCGCATCATCTGCATGCGCTGGGCATGGTGCAGCTGGCGGTGGAGCAGATCGAGCATCGATTGTTCGAAAGCGATTTCGACGGCGCCGACATCGTGCGCATTCAGCCGGACGCGGCGCTGCTCGGCACGGCGCGCGAAGGCATGCTGGTGTTCGAGGCGCACAAGCTGGTGGCGGCCAATCGGCACGCTCTGCGACTGCTCGGCATGGACTGGAGCGAACTGGGCAAGCGCCGCTACGACGAGCTGTTCGCCTCGGCATTGCCGCGCCCCGGCAGCGTGGCCGGCATGCGCTGCCAGAGCGGCGAAATGGTGCACGCGCGTCGCGACGTGCCTCGGCAAACCAGCGCTCCATCGCGCGCTACGCGCAGTACGCACGTCAAGCCGCTGCGTTCGCCGGCACCGGTTTTCTCGGTGACGATGAACGAAGCGATCGATCGCAGCGTACGCCTGCTCGACGCGGATATTCCGCTGCTTTTGCAAGGCGAAACCGGCACCGGCAAGGAAGTGGTGGCGCGCGAACTGCACCGGCGCAGCGCGCGCGCCGGTGCGCCGTTCATTGCGGTGAATTGCGCCGCCCTGCCCGAAAGCCTGATCGAGTCGGAGCTGTTCGGCTATCTGCCCGGCGCCTTTACCGGCGCCCGGCGCGATGGTTCGCCCGGCCTGCTGCGCGAAGCCGATGGCGGCACGCTGTTTCTCGACGAGCTCGGCGATATGCCGCTGGCGATGCAGAGCCGCCTGCTGCGCGTGCTGCAGGAGCGCGAGGTCACGCCGCTCGGCGGCAGCCGCGCGCATCCCATCGATGTGACCGTGATCGCGGCCACGCATCGCGACCTCGCCGCAGCGGCCGAGCGCGGTGAATTTCGCTCCGATCTGTATTACCGCATCGCACAGTCGACCTTGCGCCTGCCGGCGCTGCGCGAACATGTGGATCTTGCGTCGGTGATCGAGCAGCTGTGGCGGGCGCTGGGTGGCGACCAGATTCCGATGCATCTGCACCCGGAACTGGTCCAGGATCTGGCCGGCCGACGCTGGCCGGGCAATTTGCGACAGCTGGTGGGACTGCTGCGCAGCCTGATGGCGCTGGGCAACGTCGGATCGGTGCTGACCCGGCACGATCTGCCGGACGACCTGCAGATGCAGAGCGGCACTTCTGCGCGCACGCTGCCGCACGGCAACTTGTCCGGCAGCCTGGAATCGATCGAGCTGCACGCGATCGACGAGGCCATCGCGACCTGCGACGGCAACGTGGCGGCCGCGGCGCGCAAGCTCGGCGTCAGCCGCAGCACGATTTACCGGCGGCTGGCCCAGCACGGCGCGGATTGAGGCAGCGCTCGATAGCGCATCGGCCGCGCCAGCTGCACAGGTTTAGCGCATGCGGCCCTCGGCATTGCCGGCCCTGGCGCTGTCGAGTATTTCCGGATAAGGAAATTCCAGCCCCAATAGCTGGCGCATATCCGGGCTCGCCTGCGCGATGAACTCGGCCGGTAGCGCCGCCGGCAGGTTTTCCATCGGCTTGACCCACTTCGGCAGGTACTGGATCAGGATCGCCGAGCGATCCTTCGACGACAGATTGGGCATGGCGCAATGCCATACCGCGCCGAAGAAGATCACCGTGTCGCCGGGCTCGCCCAGCATGCGTTCGCAGCGATCGTAGAAACGGTCGCTTTCCACCGGATAATGCAGCTCGCGCTGCGAACCCGGCACGTAAGCCGTCGCCCCGGTTTCCACCGTAAAGGGATCGAGCATGATCGTGGCCTGCGCATTTAGCGGAAAGCTCGCGTTGAGCCGGGCCGGATGCGTCAGCGGCGAGTGGTAGTCCCAATACGGATAATCGATATGCGGCTCCTGCCCTGGCCCGCCGGGCAAAATGCGGTTGGCAGCGATCGACCCCATGGTGAAACCGCTGCCGAGAAAAGCGCGCATCACCTGCATCAGCTGCGGGTGCGCGGCCATGCGCGAGAACACCTCGCCCTTGGCCAACAAATTCCACACGCGCCGCTGCAGATCGATGGTGCCGGCCTTGCCCGCGGCGCCCTGAAAATGCGTGACCTTGGGCGCGGACGATTCGGACTCGCGCATCACCACCTCGCGCGCCTGCGCGATGTCCGCCGCCGAAAACAGGCCGCGCACGGTCACCGCGCCGGAGCCGTCGAACAGCTCGCGCACGATGGCGTCGACATCGAGATGTGCGGCATCGACGATGGTCGAGCCGGTAACGACAGCAGGTGCGCGAGCAGTGAGTGCGGACATGGGCATTCCTCAGGCCGGGAAAAGTGGAGGGTCGACGCGAACGCTACGCCGTTTTGCAAGCGCTTGCAAAGTGCACTGCAGCATGCGTAGAGTCGACAAATCACCTACGAGGAATGGCGATGACACAGCTGCGAATCGGCCTGATCGGTGCCGGCTACATGGGCAAGGCGCACACGCTGGCATGGCAGTCGGTGCGAACCGTGTTCGATACCCCGCTGTCACCGGTATGCGAGATGCTGGCCACCTCTACCGAGGCCGGTGCGCGCGAGCACGCGCAGGCCTGGGGCTGGCGGCGTTCGACCGGCGACTGGCAGACCCTGGTGAACGATCCCGACATCGATGCCGTGGTGATCGCCACCCCGCCGCGCACGCATCTGCCGATGGTGCTGGCGGCCATCGCGCAAGGCAAGCAAGTGTTCTGCGAAAAGCCCCTGGGCTGCACGCCGCAAGAATCGCTGCAGATGGCCGAAGCCGCCGAGCGGGCCGGTGTCGCGCATATGGTCGGCTTCAACTACATCCGCACGCCGGCCAGCCAGTTGGCGCGCGAGATCATCGCCTCCGGCGAAATCGGCGACGTCATCCATATCGCGGCCGAGCATGTGGAGGACTATCTGCATTCGGCGCAGCTGCCGGCCAGCTGGCGCACGCGCGAGAGCACGGCCACGGCCGCCGGCGCGCTCGCCGACGTGGGCGCACATGCGATCAACGCCTGCCTGCGAATGGCCGGCCCGATCCAGTCACTAGTCGCCGATACGCATATCGTCCACGCGCGACGCGCCGGGCCTCACGGCGACGAGGCCGTGGGCAACGACGACCTCGGCCAGCTGCTGCTGCGCTTTGCCAGCGGCGCCAGCGGCACGCTCGGCTTCAGCCGCGTCGCCGCCGGCCGCAAGATGGGCTACACCTATCGCATTACCGGCACGCGCGGCGCCCTCGCCTTCGACCAGGAGGATCAGAACGCGCTGTGGCTTTTCGATGCGAGTCGCCCGCTGGAACGGCAGGGCTTTCAGAAGATTCTGATGCGGCCCGGCCATCCCGACTATGCGTCGTTCAATCAAGGCCCCGGCCACGGCACCGGTTACAACGAACAGATCGTGATCGAGGCGCGCGATTTCATCCGCGCGATCGGCAGCGGCCAATCCGTGTGGCCGGATTTCCGCGCGGGACATGAAGTGGACTGCGTTATCGCCGCCGCGCTGCAGTCGGCGGCCGAGCGGCGCTGGATCGACCTTTGACGGGCGTGTCGGCGCGCAGGCTGTCGCGCTCGACGATCTCGCTGGTGAAAATGTTTGACGCAGGCACCCGATCCGGTTCGAGCAGCCACGCCGCCATCTGTGCGATGGCCTGCTCGATCATCGCGGCGATCGGCTGGCGCACCGTGGTGAGTCGATAAGACGCCCACGCCGCGAGCGGCATATCGTCGAAGCCGACGATGCTGACGGACGTCGGCACCGCCACGCCGCGCTCACGACACGCATCCATCGCGCCGAGCGCGATGATGTCGTCGGCACAAAATACGCCGTCGATATCCGGCGACGCATCGAGCAGCGCATGCAGACCGAGCCGGCCGTGTTCGTGCGAGTAGTCGCCGGTGAAGTGTTTGGCCACCAGCGTGACACCCCGTTTTTTCAGCGCGCGGTCGAAGCCGCGACAGCGGTCGCGCGACGCCACGTCGGTGCGCGACGCGCCGAGAAACGCCAGCCTTAGCAGCCCGCGCGAAACCATCAGGTCGCCCACGGCGGCCCCGGCAGCCGCGTTGTCCACCGTCACCACCGGCACCGACACCGGACCGCCGCCGCGCCCGAACAGATGCATCACCGGCAGCCCTGCTTCCACGCAGCGTTCGGCAAAGCCGGCCGGCGGCGCCGAAGTGGCGATCAGCACCGCATCGACGTTGTATTTCAGCATCATCTCCAGCGCCGCATCCGCGCCGCCGCGCTCGGCGAGATTGGCCAGCAGCGGCCGCAGGCCGCGCGCCTGCAATTGCCGGGTAAAGTGATCGAACACATCGAGAAACGCCGGATTCGCAAAATGATTGGACACCAGCCCGATCAACTCGGTGCGGCCCGTGACCAGACTGCGCGCGGCGTGATTGGGCCGAAAGCCCAGCGCTTCCGCCGCCGCCTCGACCCGCGCACGCATGCTCGCCGACACGCTGGCGCCCTCGGTAAAGGTCCGCGACACCGCCGAGATCGACACGCCCGCCTTGTCGGCGACATCCTGCGCACTCACGCGCGTCGGGAAAGCCGAACGGGAACCGCGCTTGTTCAATGCCTGGCCCTGAGTGAAAACGACCGGTGAATCATGCATGAGAGGCCGCGGCCTGTCTGCATATCTTGTCGTCATCCTGGTCGCGGCAACTGCTCGGCCTCGTGCCGACGGGTAGGACGGGATTCGGATCGGTGACTCCGGCGGCTCAGGTGTTTGCGGTCAACGAACTGCAACCGCTGCAGACGCGCTTCCAGCAACTCAACGAATGGATGGGTCAGGCAGTGGTGATGTTCGACGACTACGAAGTTACCGGCTCTGCTGTCAATGGAACGGCCGCAACCAGCTAGCGCAGATATGCCATTCAGTTTATCTAACCCAAGTAGATATCTGTCAGTCACGATCAATGTGATGCCTGATTCGTATCAGCA
Organism: Rhodanobacter sp. ANJX3; assembly: GCF_014200755.1. GTDB lineage: Bacteria > Pseudomonadota > Gammaproteobacteria > Xanthomonadales > Rhodanobacteraceae > Rhodanobacter. The sequence continues at coordinate 330,087 of NZ_JACHCM010000002.1, forward strand.
CCTCACTCATACTTACAATAATGGGCATTGGTTAGAAACATCAACTAAATAGTTATGCTCCGGAATTCCTTTGATTGTGAATTCCAAAATTACCGGCGCTACAACTGCAGGCGCAGATGGCTTCTTTATGTCAGAGCCTAAAGATTCCTTTTCATAACAAAGTAAAAGTTTATCTCCATGCAAAATAGAACGAGGATTTTTTTCACTTATTTGAAAACTTGAATCCCAATCAACTACGGTATGAACGTGCAGTTGATGATCTTTCCACTCAGAAGTTATCTTGCCTACGGTCTCGGGATAGCCATTCCAGCGCTGCCGACTCCAATCAATATGCAGCTGCACTTCTTGCGCTAAAACGGTATTTACAACTGCAATCATGCAAATGGCGGCCGTGGCAGCGAATTTAAGTTTATCTTTCATGGTTCGGTTACGTTCGGCCCAGTTGGTATGGTCGGCGGATAATATGTGATGTAGCTCCCCTGATTGCTCATGTCAGGCCCCGTGTTCGGCGTGAACTGGGTTACAGTTTGCCAATTAATGCCAGGTTGATTTGCATAAAGGGCGATAGTCATCGTCTGGCCTCCGCTTGTCCACCCAAAATTATTGGGTGCAGAAACATCAGCGTTCAACTGAAATGCCAGGAGCTGAGCAAAAGATAATTTTCCATTCCCTGAATCTGTACCTGTGTTGCATGCATGCAACCTTATAGATTCGCCCTTATGGCAGTTCGGATCCGCTTGGATCCTGGACGCCAGTTGAATTGGTGTAAGTGGATTTCCATTTTAATCTTCGACTACGAAAGGATTTCCATGTGCGCCCACGGCGTATACGACCGGTGGTGACTGCACGCTGCTGGCCCAATTACTTTGAGGTGATCCATCAGGGAACAAGTTGAGATCGTCAAGCCGGCATAAAAAGGCCTAAAAAGGGACGGAGGGAATTAACCCAAATTAATTCCCTCCGTCCCTTTTTGCGGTGGTCCCTTTTGGTCCCTTTTGGTGGTCCCTTTTTGCGGTGTTCTTCCAGAGGTAATACGTCGGCTCGATGATGCCGTGTTTGCGGCATGTCTCGCCGACCTTTGCCCCGGCCTCCACTTTCTTGAGTATCCGGACGATCTGTTCCTCGCTGAACTTCGACTTCTTCATGCAGAGCTCCTTCGATGGGAAAACTCTACTTCTGACTGGCTCGGATTATCGAGGACGCTTCATCAATAGCTGTGATGTTTGCCGAAAAGACTTCCATCATCCGTCGCATTGAAGGCTAAAGGCTGGCTCTGCAATTGATTGCAGCGGCAATAGCTGGTGACTAGATGCCAAAGAACCTTCGGCCGGCGCTTGGCCGGCGCGTAGCGAACCTTTAACGTCTACGGTCGCCTCAAACCACTTTTAGATTAGGCAACTTGAATTTCAAATCCTCTGAACCTGAAGGCCTCACGAATGTTTTCAATGACTTGTTTCAGGTCCGCAGCATCCACTGATGACGAAGCGTTGATTGAAGATTCGACCTTCACCGACCTAGAGTAAACAATCACTCCATCGGAACCTGCCAGCATCTCGGAATCGATAAAAAGTACGCGATTCGCGTCAGAGTAACGAAGTCCAGCCGGACCAAGCACCTCCACGGAATAGCCTTCATCAGATTGGATAACGTTGGTTCGAGGAATAGAAAATGTCACCAGCCGACTCCGTGATAGACGATTCCTGTAACGTTGGGATTTGCCATCAGTGCAGGATATTCAGTGGTAGCCCAAACACTTTGGGTGGATATGTAACTACCTTGGAAAACGTTAATTTCACCAGACGCTGATTTTGCGAAGTTCTGCGATGCATTCACCCACATCGGCCGAGCTTGAGTCAACCAATCCAGCCCGGTGGTGGCTGCCTCCGTAGCTTGCCCCTCAGCTGTCATCTCAAGAGTATTGCCTCCATTTGCCGCAGCCCACTGTTCTGCAGCATCTTGTGCTGCTTTTCCTCCTGACCAGAATACTCTGGCTGGCGCGACACTCTTCGATGCCACAGCTGATAAACACCTAGCACTAGCTTGAATCGATTGCGACCGTCCAAGCGTAGCAACGTAAAGCGCCTGTTCCCCAAGCATATCGGCGGCGTATAGCGCTGACATGCCGTAGCTGCCGTGCTGCCACGATGTCACTGCCGCATCCCATGCGCCTTGTCCCGGCACCAGCGCCAGCAGGTAGGGTGAGCTCTGCTGGTCCAATCCCAGGGAATCGACGTAACCGAGCGGATTGTTGCCCACCACCGCATACGTGCTCATGCCAGCGACCAGTCCTTTTGGATCACTCTGCAAGAAGCGCCAGCTGGCCTGCTCGCGAGTGCGATAGCCGTTGCTATTCAATCCCGACTCGGCATCGTAGTACTCGCCGGCGGATCGAAGATTGAGCACGTACCCGTTCGTTGAGGTGGGCGACAGCTCCTCGAACGCATTCCCTACATAGGGCAAAGACCAGATCGTCGTGCCACTGCCGTTACTCACCGCACGCGGCGTGCCCATGTGATCGGCGATGACGTAGCTGACCGTACTCGTTGCTCCCGCCGTATCCACCGTGGCGACTGGGATGTTCCCCAGCCAGATCGTGTCGCGGCTGTTGGCGCTGATGTACTCGCCGATCAAGTTGCCCTGCTCGTCGTAGGCGTAGCGCTGGGTGATCGCGACGGGCGACGTGGCGACTTTCTGGATGCGCTGGCCCATGGCGTTGTAGGTGTAGGTACCCACGGTCGAGCCGTTGGCCTGCACCACGGTGAGGCGGTTGCGGCCGTTGTAGCCGTAGCCCCAGGTTTGGCCGGCGCTGGCGCTGGCCGTGGTGTTGCCGTTGGCGTCGGATGTGCGGGCCGCCGTGCCGATGCCACTGAGCTGGTGGGTGCCGCTGGTGTACGTGTAACTGCCGACGGCAAGACCGCTGCCGGTCTTGCTCAGACGATCGCCGGTCGGGTTGTAGGTCAAGCCTTCGACGGCGGTCGTGCCATCGGCGATGGCGGTGAGTCGGTACAGCGGATCGTAGCTGTAGGTTTCGGTCGCAGGGTTGGCGCCCGCAGCAGCACCTTCGGCAGTGATATCGCCCATCGCATCGCGCGCGAAGTGCAGGTTCAGCGCCGGACTGGTGAGGTCGGTCAACGCGTCGTTCGCGTCGTAGGCGCGGGTAATCACCTGGCCATTGCCCAGCGTGTAGCTGCTGACCGGCCCGAACGGGCGATAGGCGATGGCGTTGACGGCCGTGACCGCCGCGCCCATCGGCGGCGATACCGCGATGCTGGTCACGCGGCCATCCGCATCGCGACTGTACGTGGTCGCCGTGCTGTCGGGATTAACCGTCGTCTGCAGACGATCCGCCAGGGTGTAGCTGTAGCTGGTGGTGTCCAGCGTGGTACCCAGCTGCTGGCGCTTTTGAATGACGTTGCCGCGGATGTCGTAGCAGTAGGTGGTGGTGACGGCGTTCTCGATCACACGCGTGAGGCGGCCCACCGGGCTCGACACCGTACAGCCGGTGACGCTGTTGGCCTCGTCGTAATGGTAGGCGACGTTGAGCGTGGTGTCGGTATAGCCGGTACTGGTCGGACGATCGAGCGCATCGTAGGTCGAGGTGCTGACCACGCCTTTGGCGTCGGTATGGGTCAGACGATTGCCGGCCGCATCGAAGGTATCGGTGCTGGTGCCGGTGTCCGGGCTTTGCAGCGTCTTGCCGTTGCCCAGGCCGTCGTAGGTGTAAGTCGTCGTGAGGCTGCTCGGATCGGTGACGCCGGTGAGTCGATCCAGCGCATCGTAGGTCATGCTGCTGGTGGTGTTTTTGGTCGCCGTATCGGTGCCGTTGTAGTTATCGATGGTGCTGATCAATCGGTTCAACGCGTCGTAGCCGCGCTTGCGTTGATAGCCCAGCGCATCGGCGGACTGCACCAGATTGCCGTTGGCGTCGTAGTTGCCGCTGGTGCCGGCATTGAACACGGTCTGGTTCAGGCCATCGGTGATCGCGGTGAGCTGGCCCAGGGTGTTGAACTTGCGGCTGAGCGTGCGCGTGGCGACGCCGGCGGCGGTGAAGGTCTGTTCCTTGGTGCGGTTGCCCGACGCATCCAGCGTGTACTGGATGGTGTTGCCCAAGGCATCGGTGATGCTGGTGAGGCGATGGGCCGCGTCGTAGCCGTAGGTCGTGATCACGCCATCGGCGTCGGTGACCGACGAGACGGCGCCGTAAGCCGTGTAGGCGATCGTCGTCGTGGCGTCCGCCGACGAGGCGGCGCCGCTGGCCAGTGCGCGCACAGTTTTCGTCTGCAGCCAGCCACGGGGGGTATAGGTCACATCGGTGATCACCCCGTTGGGATCGATCGTGCGGGTGACACGGCCAGCGCCGTCGTAGCTGGCGTACGTCGTCACGTGACCCAGCGCATTGGTGATCGACTGCAGGTCGCCGTGTTTCGACGTGGCGCTGTCGGTCAGGTAATAGGCGTAGGTGGTGACGTCGGTCAGATCCGTGCGCGGGCCGGTGGTGGTCAACAGCAGGCCGACAATCGGACACTGCACCGTGTCGACGGCGGTGCAATAGGTGGCCGTCGAACGGCGTACGCCGCTGGGCGGCGTGCCGGTGGTGGCGCAGGTGTAGGACGAGGCAGCGGCGATCATCGGGTCCATCTGACACTGCGCCGTGGGCTGGCCGGCCGCGTTGTAGACCCACGCCATCTGCGCCACGGTGTTGCCGTTGTTGTCGACCACAGTGCGGGTCAGTGGCACGCGCAGCGGGATATTCCAGGTGGTCGTCGTGGTGCGCTGGCTGGTCGTACCGGACGCATCGATCTGTTGATCGAGTAGGCCGTTGGCGTCGTAGGTGGTTTTGGTGAGGACGTTGTTGAAGTCGGTATAGGACGCCGGATAACCGTTGGCGTCGTAAGTCCGCGCCTTCCATAACTGATTGCATTGCGTACCGCATGGCGATGAACTGCCATTGCCTTTCAAGGCGCCAAAGCCATCGTCCTGCTTGCTTATGGTAGTTGACGTCCCTAAAGGTGTGGTCAACGTGGCTGAGTTGACCACAAGATTGCCGGCACCGTTGTAACCGTAGTTGTAACTGAAGGCAGTGTTATCGACGCCTCCGGCGAAGCTAGAAGAGATAGCGTGACCTTGATTGTCATAGCCGGTGCTTTCGTAACGAATTCCCGCTTCATCGATAACGCCAGTCAACAACCTCGGCTGGCTATAATTTCCGTTCAGCGATGATTCGTTGTAGACATACTGACGAGTCTTGCCATCCGGATATTGCACGGACACAAGGCGATTATTGGTGTCGTAGCCATATGTCAGTACGCCGCCGTCAGGCAAGGTGACGGTGCTGGCGCGCGCACTACTATCGTAAGTAAAGGCGATGGTACGACCGTTCGGGTCCGTAACGGTCAGCAACAAGTTAGCGCTCGGTGCTACCTTGGCGGGAGTCGAGGCGTTGCTGTAGGTCAGCGTAATGCCTTGCCCGGTTTCATCGGTGACGCTTTGTAGCAGGCCAGCCGCACTGTAGGTTTCGGTCTGGCGCAGTGCCGCGATGAAAACGGAGTAGCTGAGGGGATTACCGCTCGCATCGTTCTGTTGGGTGAGCGTGTCCGGCGTATCGGCGTCGGCCACCCAAAGGCCATTGCTCTGTTTGAACTGCTCGCCGCTGCCGTCGGGTCGGTCGAGAACCAGCGTATTGATGCCGCCGCTACCAGCGCTGGACTGAAGTACTTCCAACGAGCGATCGAACGAGTGGCGCCACTGCATGCCCAATTCCGCCGATGGCACGTAAGTTGCGCTGTTATAAAAGCGCCGAAAGGTCAGCCATGGGGAAATTTGAAAGTCCGTGTCCTGTCGGAATTCATTGCCGTTGGCGGCATTGATCGGGTCGCCTTCCAGGGTTGTGCCGACATTTACGCCAGCGCTCTTTTTTGCGCCATCTCCGACGCCTCCATGCGGGTTGGCATCGCCTCCAGAAGTACCAATGCTGCCAGTGCAGATGTTGCATCCGCCCATATTTTTGCGCGGGCTGTCAGAGTTATCGGTTGCATGTATAGCAACTCCATTCGGCGCGGCGCCGCCAACGGAGAGTCCTACTTCTGCCACCAGGCCCTTTGTTCCAGATGCGGTGGGATCGAGATACTGGATGACGACAGTGCAAGTGACGTGGACACAATCCGTGCCAAACGGGGGATTTTGTCCAATATCCGCATATAAAGGCCCCGCCGCCGCATTGACGGCCGCCTGTATAGTCGGATAAGGGGTATTGTTTCCTGAATATGAAGCATAGGGCGGCCCCCAGTAGTCATTGGCATAACCTGGCAAAGTCCATCCGATCTGCAGGACCAGAGCAAGCCATAAAAGCAGTGCTCGGCGTGCGCCGATATTTTTCCAGATATGGATGTTCATCCCTGACATGTGGCTCCCTGATCGCCGTTGCGGCGGTTGGCTATTGGCTCACTGATTCCGCGAGCGCCCCTTTCGAAAAATTTATAGCAGCGTTGCAAGACGGCTGTCTGCAAGGAAGCTATCGAACCACTCGTCGTGCTTTATAGCAAACGCTCAACGTAAGGATGTTGCGCGTCGTCGCGTAAGATTATGCCGACACATCCGGTGCTGCATGGGCCATTCCAACTTGCAAGCGAATCTTTTCGCGCGTTTGCATCTACGCATGCAAACGCGTTAGTTCAAATGCCTGCTGCAAAAATGTTTAGCTCGGTGCAGAGCATCTGCGATCTTTTCATCGTCAAATGATGATGAAAGCCACGCCATAAACGTCCAGCACCGCATGCGTCAATGGACAACAGGCGCACCCACGTTGCAGAGTTTTTCCAGCAGCTGAACCTGCACATTGCGCGGCGTATCGCCCTCGGCTAACGGCGCCCGAACGTACTGCCCGTCGGGCTGCAACAGCATCGCGCTGGTGTTGTCGGCGAGGTAGAGATCGAGCGCGCTGCGTACGCGCTGCTGGAGTTTTTTGCCCTGGATCGGGAACGCGGTTTCGACGCGGCGATCGAGGTTGCGCTCCATCAGGTCGGCGCTGGCCAGATAGAGCAGCGGTTCGCCGTCGTTGGCGAACCAGTAGACGCGGCTGTGCTCGAGAAAGCGGCCGATGACCGATCGCACGCGGATATTCTGCGACACGCCTTCCACGCCCGGTCGCAGGCAGCAGACGCCGCGCACGATCAGGTCGATCTGCACGCCGGCGATGCTGGCCTTGTAGAAAGCGCGTATCAGTTTGGGCTCGGTCAGCGCGTTGACCTTGATGATGATGTGTGCAGGCTTGCCGGCCTCGGCGTTCGCGGTTTCACGCGCGATCAGTTCGAGCAGGGTCTTTTTCAGCGTGAACGGCGCATGCAGCAGCTTTTTCATGCGCAGCACCTTGCCCATGCCGGTGAGCTGACTGAAGAGTTTGTGCACGTCGTCGCACAGCACCTGGTCGGAGGTGAGCAGGCTGTAGTCGGTGTACAGCCGCGCGTTGCCGGTGTGGTAATTGCCGGTGCCCAGATGCGCGTAGCGCACCAGCTCGCTGCCTTCGCGGCGCTGGATCAGCATCAGCTTGGCATGTGTCTTTACGCCGACGACGCCGTAGATCACCATCGCGCCCGCCTGCTGCAGACGCGAAGCCAGCGAGAGATTCGATTCCTCGTCGAAGCGCGCGCGCAACTCGACCACGGCGGTGACTTCCTTGCCGGCGCGCGCGGCGTCGACCAGGGCGTCGACGATTTCGGATTTGGCCCCGGTGCGATACAGCGTCTGCTTGATCGCCAGCACCTGCGGATCCTTGGCCGCCTGCCGCAGCAGGTCGACCACCGGCGCAAACGATTCGTACGGATGCAGCAGCAGCACGTCCTGCTTGCCGATTACCTGAAACAGATCTTCGGCGTGCTTGAGTGTCTTGGGCAGCGTCGGCGTAAATGCCGGGTACTGCAGTTCGGGGTAGCCGGCCTCGCTGGCGATGCGGAACAGCCGCGCCAGGTTGACCGGGCCGTTGACTTCATACAGCTCCGACTCGGCCAGGCCATACTGCTTGAGCAGGTAGTCGATCAGCTCCTTCGGGCAGTTGTCGGCCACTTCCAGCCGCACCGCGTCGCCGAAGCGGCGTGAGTACAACTCGCCACGCAAGGCCAGCGCGAGATCTTCGATGTCTTCGGAATCGAGGCTGAGGTCGGCGTTGCGGGTCAGGCGGAACTGGTAGCAGCCCAGCACCTTCATGCCGGGGAACAGCTCATCGACGTGGGCGTGGATGATCGACGACAGCAGCACATATTTGTCGCCGCCCTCGCAGATCGCCTCGGGCACGCGGATCAGGCGCGGCAGCACACGCGGCGCCGGCACGATGGCCAGGCCGGAGTCTCGGCCGAACGCATCGATGCCCTCCAGCCGCACGATGAAGTTGAGGCTCTTGTTGACCAGCAGCGGAAACGGATGGGTGGGATCGAGCCCGATCGGCGTGATCAGCGGCGCGACCTCATCGCGGAAATAGCGGCGCACCCACAGCTTCTGCTTGTGCGACCACTGCAGTCGCCGAACGATGCGGATGCCCTTGTCGACCAGCGCCGGCAGAATGCGTTCGTTGAGGATGCCGTACTGCCGCTCGATCTGCTGATGGGCGATTTTGCTGATCTCGGCCAGCGCCTGGCGCGGCGCGATGCCGTCCGGGCCGATCATCTCGTGATCCAGCGCAATCTGACCCTTCAGCCCGGCCACGCGGATCTCGAAAAACTCGTCCATGTTGCTGGAGAAGATCAGCAGAAACTTCAGCCGTTCGAGCAGCGGCGTGCGCTCGTCCAGCGCCTGGTCGAGCACGCGGATATTGAACTGCAGCTGGGACAGCTCGCGGTGGATGTAGAGCCGCTTGTCGGCCAGATCGACCGGCGTCGGTACGGACGGCTCGGCATCGTTGGCCGCCGGCACGGAGGCATCGGTCGGCAAGGCCTCGCGGATAATGCGGGTGTTCATCGGTACAGTCCAATAGTCCGTCGGGCAGGTCGTGTGTCCGGCCCGTGGGTGCAGCTGGGGGGATGGTAACCCGCGGTCGCGTGCAAGTGCGGTATACCGCAGCGGGTGATGGCTTCACCAGCTTGCCGCAGGACTTTGACAAACCGATGAACCCGCGGCGTGCTAGCCGACGAGCGAATCCCCGGTTCAGCTGCCCGCGCCGCTGCGAGCGGCGCGTTCGTGGGATGCCAGATAGCGGCTTGGGGCGGCGCCCAGCACGCGATGGAACGCCGCGGTGAACGCGCTGGCGCTACCGTAGCCCAGATCCATGGCTACCTGCGTGATCGATTCGCCGCGATCGAGCCGGGTCAGCGCGGCCAGCAGGCAGGCCTGCTGGCGCCAGGCGGCGAAGCTCATGCCGGTCTGTGCGCGGAACGCCCGGGTGAAACTGCGTCGACTCATACCGGCGCGTGCCGCTATCTGGTCGATGCCGATCTCCAGCGAAGGCGCGTCGATCAGCGCGCGGCACAGCGCCGCCAGCCGGCGCTCGCGCGGCAGCGGCGTGCTCAGCGGCAGCTCCGGCATGTTGCCGATCTCGTCCAGCAGCAAGGCCATCAGCCGCCCATCGCGCCCATCCAGGGCGTATTCGGCGGGCAGGTCGACCGCCTCCAGCAGCAGCGCGTGCAGCAACGGCGATACCTCGATAACCCGGCATGTCGTGGACAAGCCCGCCGCAGCGGCCGCCGCATGGTGCACGTAAACGCTCATGATCGACACCGAACCGCGCAGCTGCACCTCGTGCACGACGCCGGGGGGAATCCACAGCGCGCGCCGCGGCGGCATCACCCAACTGCCCGCCGCCGTGTGCACGGTGACCACGCCGGCGACGGCATGCAGCAACTGGCCGCGCCGGTGCGCGTGCGGCGGCAGCAAGGCCTGTGTAGGATAGTCGTTGGCGGTAGCGAGCACGTCGCGCGGCGTGTCTTCGTAGGCGTCGATACGGGTATTGCGCATGGTCTGGCCCGGATTCGATGATTGTTGGCCCATGCATGAATGCGGGCCGCCACGCGGCACTCTATGGTGACGCAGTCGCCGGCGCAACGACCGGCGCCGCCGGCTCTCCGGCTCCCATTGATCGAGTTGACCATGCAGACACGCGTTGATCCTTTCCCCCTGTCGCCCTTGCCCGTGACGGCGGCACCGACCGCGGCGGCAACCCGCGACCGTACCGATTTCGGCATTCTTGGCGCGATCAGTTTTTCGCACTTGCTCAACGACATGATCCAGTCGTTGATCCTGGCCATCTATCCGATTCTCAAGCACGATTTCGCGCTCGATTTCGGCCAGATCGGGCTGATCACCCTCACCTACCAGATCACCGCGTCGCTGCTGCAGCCCTTGGTAGGCCTGTTCACCGACCGCCGCCCGATGCCGTATTCATTGCCGCTGGGCATGGGGTTTACCCTGTGCGGCTTGATCTTGCTGGCCCTGGCACCGCATTTTTCCGTGCTGCTGCTGGCCGCCGCGCTGGTCGGTACGGGCTCGTCGGTGTTCCACCCGGAATCCTCGCGGGTAGCGCGGATGGCCTCGGGCGGACGTCACGGCCTGGCCCAGTCGCTGTTTCAGGTCGGCGGCAATACGGGCGCATCGCTGGGGCCGCTGCTAGCGGCCTGGATCATCGTGCCGCACGGGCGCGGCAGCGTGGCGTGGTTTTCGCTGGCGGCCTTGCTGGCGATCGTAGTGCTGCTGCAGGTCAGCCGCTGGTATCGGCAGCAGCATCTGCAGCAGGTCGGGCGGCGGGCGCCGGCAACGACGCACTCGCTCCCTCTGCGCAAGGTAACGCTGGCGATGGGCATCCTCGGCCTGCTGATCTTCTCGAAGTATTTCTATCTGGCCAGCCTCAGCAGCTATTACACGTTTTATCTGATCCACCGGTTCGGCGCGTCGGTGCAGAGCGCTCAGGTCCATCTGTTCGTGTTTCTGTTCGCGGTCGCGGCCGGGTCGCTGATCGGCGGCCCGGTCGGCGATCGCATCGGACGCAAGTGGGTGATCTGGGCCTCGATCCTCGGCGTGGCGCCATTCACCCTGCTGCTGCCCCACGTCGACCTGTTCTGGACCGGCGTGCTGACCGTGATCATCGGACTGATCCTGTCCTCGGCGTTCTCGGCCATTCTGGTCTACGCGCAGGAGCTTATTCCCGGTCGCGTCGGCATGGTTTCCGGGCTGTTTTTCGGCTTCGCCTTCGGCATGGGCGGCATCGGTGCGGCGGTACTGGGCCACGTCGCGGACAGCCACGGCATCGAGTACGTCTACCAGATATGCGCATACCTGCCGCTGATGGGCCTGATTACCGTATTTCTGCCGAACCTGGACAGTCCACGGCACGACCAGCCGCGCGCCGCCTGAGATGCGCGCCGGCCCACGGCGAAAGCCGGGGCCGGCGCGCGGCGCGCGGCGACGTCAATGCGCCGCTGGCAGCGGCCCCTGCACGACCTGGACCAGGTGCGCCGGCTGCAGGTATTTCTTGAAGGCTTCCTGCACCTGCGGCGCGGTGAGGGTGAGGTAATACTTGGCGGCGACCATCGGCTCGTCCAGCGGCTGGCCCTTGTAGCCCCAGGCGACCAGCGAATGCGCGATGTCGTTGACGCTGGAGACACCCAGTGGAATCGAGCGGATTTCGAACTGGCGCGCGTTGGTCAGCTCGTCGGGCTTCACCGGCGTGTTCTGCATGTCGGCCAGGTTCTGCCGGATCAGCCCATCGACCGGACCGACCTTGCTCGGGTCGCTACCGTACTGCACGAAGAAGATCGAGCGCGAACGATCGAAGCGCATGCCCGAGCTGGCGCCGTAGGCGAAGCCGTGCTTCACGCGCACGTCGACCATCAGGCGCGAGGCGAAACCGTTGCCGCCGAGCACGTCGTTGCCGAGCTTCAGCGCGTAACGATTCGGGTCGGTCAGGTTCAGATCGAGCATCTGCCCCATCAGCACCTGGTCCTGCGAAGCAAACGCATTGTTGACCACGGTGTAAGCGGCCGGATGCAGCGGTACCGGCTTCGGGATCACGTTGGGCTTGGGTCCGGTGGCTTTCCAGTCGCCGAAGTACTTCTCCACGGTGGCCTTGGCCTGCGCCGGCGTCACGTCGCCGACCACGACTAGGGTGGTGAGGTCCGGACGATAGGTCGCATCGAAGTAGCTTTTGACATCCGCCAGGGTCACCGCATTCACCGTGCTCGGCAGGGCCTCGCGCAGGCCCGAGTCGCCGGCCGGCAGCATGCCCTTGGTCAGCGCGTGGAACATCTTGTATTCGGGCGATTCGATTTCACCGGCCAGCGTGCGTGCCAGCGTGCTTTGCTGCACCTGGAACGCCTGCGCCGGCAGCGCCGGATGCAGCTCGTTGTCGGCCAGCAGCTGCATGCCCTTGTCGAATGCGCCGCTGGGCACGGCGAGAGTGAAGTCGCTGCCGCCGGACGCGGAGGCGGAGATATCGTCCAGCGCCTTGTGGAACGCGCTGCGGTCCAGGCTGGTGGTACCGTAATCGAACAGCGAGGCGAGCAGGCGACCGACGCCCTCCTGCCCCTTCGGCTCCTGCAGGCCGGCGTCGTGATCGACATGACCGACGACGGTCACCGTCTTGCTGATGCTTTCCGGCTGCACGATCAGACGCAGGCCGTTGGCCAGCTTCATATCGGTGGGTGCCAGCGTCCAGTGCGGCATCTGCAGCGTGCCCAGCGCCTTCTCGGCCCACGCCGGCAGCGGCGCGTCGAGCTTGTCGTCGCCGCCGAACGATTCGGTGCCGCCGAAGCCGCTGCTGTCAGGCGGACGCTTGCCGTCATTGCTGGGCGTGAGCACCACGGTGATGCGCTGGTGCGATTTCAGATACTCGCGCGCCACCCGGTTGACGTCGTCGACGGTGACGGCGGCAATCAGCTTTTCGGCGGCCTCAGGCGAATCCACGCCCTGCCAGGCCAGCGCCTGCGACCACGCGCTGGCGAGGGTCACGGCGCTGTTTTTGTTGAACTCGGCCTGGGCCAGTTCGGAGCGCTTGGCCGCATCGACCAGCTCGGGCGACATGCCGTCTTTCAACAGCTGTGCCACGACGGCCTCGAGATTGGCCTGGGTCTGCTTGGCGTCACCGCCTTTGGGGAAGCTGGCCTCGATGGCGCCGATGCCGCCGCGGGTGAACGGCTGCATCTGCGCATCGGCACTGAGCACCTTGCCCTGCGCCGCCAGCTCCGACAGGCTGCTGCGCGCATTGCCCAGCACGTCCATCAGCACCTGCGCCGCGGCGTAATCCTTGCTCTGCTGGCCCGGCATGCGATACAGAAACTGCACCGTGCCGGTGCCCTGCGGCGTGCTGCTGCTGATGGTCTGCGGCTTCAACGGCTTCAGCGCGATCGGCACGCGCGCCGGCGTGGCGCGCTGCGGAATCGGATCGAACAGCTGCTTGACCTTGGCCAGCGTGGCCTGCGGATCGACGTCGCCGACGATCACGAAGATCGCGTTGTTCGGCACGTACCAGTCGGTGTGGAACTGCTTGAGCACGGCCGACGTGGTTTTGTCGAACGTGGGCCGCGTGCCCAGCGGATCGGCCTCGTAGCCGGTGCCGGCGAACAGCGCTCCCTCGGCCTTCTCGAAGGCCAGGAAACCCGGATCGGAAATGTCGCGTGATACCTCCTGCTCGATCGCACCCTTCTCCAGGCCCCAGTCCTTGTCGCTGACCAGCAGGCCCTGCATGCGGGTGGCTTCGATATGCAGCAGGATGTCGAGATAGGCCGACGGCGCCACGAAGTAATACTGGGTCGCATCGTTGGTGGTGAAGGCGTTGTTGTCGCCGCCCATCTTGCCGGTCATCTCGTTCAACTGCGCGCCGGTCATGCCGGCGCTGTCGCGAAACATCATGTGTTCCAGCGCGTGCGCGGTGCCGGGGTAGCCCTTCGGCGTCTCGCAGCCGCCGGCCAGATAGGTGATCTGCGTGGTGACCATCGGCGCCAGCGTGTCGCGCACGATGACCACGCGCAGGCCGTTCGTCAGCGTGGCGCGGGTGACGTTGCCCGCTTCGCTGGCGACGGCCGGAATCGCCGCCTCGGCTGCATGCGCCGCGCCGCCCAGCAAACCGATACCCAGCAGCACGCTCCATGTCAGGGGTTTGAGCTTGTTCAACATCATGACCGTTGATTCCTTGTGGATTGCTGATGGGAGGTGTCGTGCGGGCGCGATATGCCGCGCCTTGTTCGACCATGAAACGACGACGGAATTCTGCTGGCGCCCCGGCCGACTGCCGCGTGCCAGAAGCCATGATCCCATGACGAGGCAGAACCGCAGCAGGTATGGCGGAGAGCGCCCGCGGCGAACGCTTCCATGGAACGCAGGCTCGATCGCAAGTTCCGGCGATGGCAGCCAATCGTCGTCAGCGATCGTCGTCAGCGCGGGCTCGCACCGATAATCAGCGGCTCGGGCTCGAGCTGCACGCCAAAGGTCTTCTGTACGCCGGCCATTACCTGCTGCGCCAGCGCCCACAGCTGCGCGCCGCTGGCCCTGCCGTGATTGACCAGCACCAGCGCATGGCGATTGGAGATGCCGGCGTCGCCCTCGCGCAGGCCCTTGAAGCCGGCCTGCTCGATCAGCCACGCGGCGGACAGCTTGCTGTGCGCGTCGCCGGCCGGCCAGGACACCAGACCGGGATGCGCGTTTGCCAACGATTCGGCCAGCGCGCGCTCGACGATCGGATTCTTGAAGAAGCTGCCGGCGTTGCCGATCACTTCCGGATCGGGCAATTTTTTCGTGCGCAGATGCACCACGGCCTCGGCCACGTGGAACGGCGCGGGCTTGTCCACGCCCATGCGTTTGAGCTCATCGTGGATACCGGCATAGTCGGTGCGCAGTTCGCGCTGGCGCGGCAGCACGAAGCGCACGGCGGTGACGATGTAGCGACCGGGCTCGCGCTTGAACAGCGAGTCGCGATAGGCGAAGGCACAGGTCGCATGATCCAGCGTCATCACACGATGCTCGCGGATGTCCCACGCCTCGACGCTCTCGACGAACTCGGCCACTTCGCAGCCGTAGGCGCCGATGTTCTGAATCGGCGCGGCGCCGACCGTGCCGGGAATCAGGATCAGGTTTTCCATGCCGGCGTAACCCTGACCCAGAGTCCAGCGCACGAAGTCGTCCCAGCGCTCGCCGGCGGCCACCGCGATGCGCGCGCTGTCGCCATCGCTTTCGACCTGCACGCCTCGCGTGGCCATGACCAGCACCGTGCCGTCGAAGTCGCCAGTAAACAGCACGTTGCTGCCCTCGCCCAGCACCAGCAGCGGGCGATCGCGAATGCCCGGAAACTGCAGCAGTTCGGGCAGCTTGGTGGCATCGCGAATTTCCGCCAGCAGGCTGGCCTTGGCCGCCACGCGCAGCGTGTTGCGGGTCGCCAGCGAGGCGTTTTCGATCAGCGTGTAGCCACCCATATCTATTCGCTCCGCTGGCATGTCCGTGCCTTGCGGCGTGGTGTTCATGCGCTCAGCCGGCATGCGTGTCTTCCCGCTGCCGGCGCATTTCGTTGACGCATTCGCCGATCAGCTGCGGCCCGCGATAGATCAGCCCGGAATAGATCTGCACCAGCGCCGCGCCGGCCTCGACTTTCTCCGCCGCGTTGCTGCCGTCGAGAATGCCGCCGACGCCGATCAGCGCAATACGCCCCTGCACGCGACGGCTCATACCGGCCAGCACGGCCGTGGCGCGATCGAACAGCGGCCTGCCGGAAAGCCCGCCCGTCTCGGTACTTTGCGGATCATCCGCCACCGAGGCGTGATCGATCGTGGTGTTGGTGCAGATGACGCCGTCGATGCCGGTATCGAGCAGCACCTCGGCGATCGCATCGAGCTCGGCCTCGGCCAGATCCGGCGCGATCTTCAGCAGCATCGGCTTGCGCTTTCCCTGCTGCGAGCCGAGTTGCTCCTGCGCCTCGCGCAGCGTGCCGATGAAGCGGCGCAGCGTGGCCTCTTCCTGCAGATCACGCAGACCCTGCGTGTTCGGCGAGGAGATATTCACGGTGATGTAGCTGGCGTATTCGTGCACGCGGCGCTGGCAGATCAGGTAATCGTCGACGGCCCGCTCGTTCGGCGTGTCCTTGTTCTTGCCGATATTGATGCCGAGCACGCCGCGATAGGCCGCCTTCTGCACGTTGCGCACCAGCGCCTCGACGCCGCCGTTGTTGAAGCCGAGACGATTGATGATCGCCTCGTGTCCGGCCAGTCGAAACATGCGCGGCTTGTCGTTGCCCGGCTGGGGCAGCGGGGTGACCGTGCCGACTTCGATAAAACCGAAGCCCAGCGCGGCCAGTGCATCGAGATGGTCGGCGTTCTTGTCCAGCCCAGCGGCCAGGCCGACCGGATTGGGGAAGGTGATGCCGAACGCCGTGGTCGGCAGATCCACCGGCGGCCTGGCCAGCCAGTGCGCGAAGCCGCTGCGCTGAGCCACGCCCAGCCCGTACAGCGTGAGGCCGTGCGCCACTTCAGGATCGAGCTTGAACAGCAGGGGGCGAAGAACGTCGTACATGGTCAGGCCAGATGACCCGCAAAGACGCGGGTGTCGTAATCGAAGCTTATCGTGCCGCGCTCGGCGCAGGCCTCGAACAGCTCGCGCAGCGCTTTCAGCATCGGCGCATGTTTGGGATGGCCTTCTTTGGGCGCATAGGAGGACGACATCAGCCGCCCGCGCAGCGCCTCGAAATCCAGCTTCTGGCTGTGCGGAAAACGCCCGCTGCCGACATACCCCGCGCCGAACCACGCGCGCATCCGCACGTCGTCGGCGTAGCGTTCGGCGACGCTGGTGTAATCGGTACCGTAGTTCTGCAGCAGCGCTTCGTAGCCTTCCAGAAACGGCGTACCGGTGAGCCGGCGCGAGTTCCACCAGATCGCCGCCAGGCCGCCGGGCTTGAGAATGCGTGCAAACTCGCGCCGCGTCGTTTCTTCATCGAACCAGTGAAAGGCCTGTGCCACGGTGACCAGATCGACGCTGGCATCGTCCAGGCCGATGGCGTCGGCGCGGCCATCGACCGCGCTGAAGTTGGCATCGCCACCCAGCCACGTTTCAGCCGCCGCGCGCATCGGCGCATTCGGCTCCACCGCGATCACCCGATAGCCGGCGTCGAGCAGCATCTTCGACGAAATGCCGGTGCCGGCGCCGACATCCGCCACCAGCCAATCAGTCGTGACACCGCACTCGCGCTGCAGCCATTCAAGCAGTGCCGCCGGATAGTCGGGGCGATAGCGCACGTAGTCGTCGACGCGATCGCTGAAGCGCGAGGTGGATTGCAGCGGCGTCATGTTATTCGGGCCTGCCTATGGTTGGATCTCTATCCAGATACTCAGCCATTGAGCATCTGTCCGCCGTCGACTACCAGGGTATGCCCGGTGATCCAGCCCGCGTACGGCGATGCCAGAAACAGCGCGGCGTGCGCCACCTCTTCGGGCTTGCCAAAGCGCCCGAATGGAATCTTCGCCAGCGTGGCGCGATAGACGTCGGGAGCGTCCTTGCTGCGCTGCTCCCACAGGCCGTCGGCAAATTCTATCGAACCCGGCGCGATGGCGTTGACGCGTATGCCGTCTTTCGCGAGGGCCAACGCCTGCGATCCGGCGTAGTGCGTCAGCGCCGCCTTGACCGCCGCATACGGCGCACCGCTGCCGCGCGGGCGCAGCGCGGCGATCGACGTGGTGTGCAGAATGCTCGCTCGCTTCGATGCCGTGAGAAACGGCAGCGCCGCGCGAGACGCACGAACGGCCGCCAGAAGATCGACATGGATGCCCGACATCCAGCTCTCTTCGTCATCGGCAAAACCGAAACCGGTGCCGTTGTTGATGAGCACGTCGACGCCACCCAAAGCCGTCGCCGCGTTGGCAATATAGCCGTCTATCTCATCGAGCCTGGCAAGATCGCACGATTGCGCATGCGTCACCCCGCCGAATGCCGCCATCGCTACACGGGTGTCTTCCAGCGCGAGTTCACCGCGTGCGCAGATCGAAACCGCGGCGCCCGATTGCGCAAACGCCAGCGCCATGCTGCGCCCGATACCGCGACTGCCGCCGGCGACGACGATGCGGTAGCTACGAAAATCAAAAGGCGTGTGGAAACGATTCACTGATACGTAGTGCCGCGGATATTCAATGATGCCGAAACATCAATTGCATGATCATGTGAGCAGCGACATAACACACGCAAAGTACAACCTGCACGCGGGCTAATAACATACCGATTTTGGCAAGGCTGGCTCCCGCGATTTCACCTGGCGCCGCCCTGCTGATTTCCCTCATTGCTAATCGTCCGCAAACAATGGCAACCAGCGCACCGGCCAAAGGTAGCGCTACCCAAGTCAATATTCCAAAGATCAGGCTGACGACGGCGTATGCGCTGGTGCTAGACAACGACGGCTGATCGATAGTTTGCGATGTCATCCGAAAATTTCCTTATTCTGGAGTATCTAGACATTAGCTGACGAACTTAGAACCAAGGCAGCTTGAATTGTCGCAGATCATAGTGCCATAGCTGAAAAGCAAAGTAACAAAAGCTTCTCTTGACGCATGAAATCCGGACAAGCAGCCGTGAAGGCAAATCGGTCGCTTCTGCCGAATCAGTGCCAGAACGTGCCGATGCTGAAAAACAGCACGCCAAACAGCACGACGAGGCAGATCACGACAAAAGTCAGGTGCAGATAGCCGAGCACCAGTCCGGCGACGGCCATGCCGTCGCCCTCCAGCACCGTATCCACCGGCGCACGACGTATTTCGCTGCGCGCCAGATGGCCGCAGACCACGGCCACAATCGCTCCGATGAAGGGCAGCAATAGCCAGGAGAGAATGCCGAAGACCAGGCTGACGATGGCCATGGTGCTGGTCGTGCGGGCGGATGGGTACGCCGGTTGATAGCTCATCGGTTCGCTCACGCGTGCAGGGTGGGAACAAAGCCTTCGCGATCGAAAGGCGGTGACGCATCATCCGCCTTTCGTCGGCGCCATAAAAGCTCGAACGATTACAGATCGAACTTGATGCCTTGCGCCAGCGGCAGCGAGTCGGAGTAGTTGATGGTATTGGTCTGTCGGCGCATATAGACCTTCCAGGCGTCCGAGCCGGATTCGCGGCCACCGCCGGTTTCCTTTTCGCCACCGAACGCACCGCCGATCTCCGCACCGGAGGTGCCGATGTTGACGTTGGCGATACCGCAATCCGAACCTGCCGCCGAAAGGAACTGCTCGGCCGCGCGCAGGTTGTTGGTGAATATCGACGAGGACAGGCCCTGCGGCACGTCGTTCTGCATGTCGATGGCCTCGTCCAGCGTGGTGAACGGCATCACGTAGAGAATCGGTGCGAAAGTTTCGGTCTGGACCACCTCGTCCGAATTTTTCAAGCCCGTGACGATCGTCGGCAGCACGAAGTTGCCCTTGCGCTCGGTCAGCGCCCTGCCGCCGGTCAGCACCTTGCCGCCAGCTGCCTTGGCCTTTTCCACAGCGGCCAGATAGCCCTGCACCGCCTCGGGGCTGTTGAGTGGGCCCATCAGCGTAGTGGCGAGCGTGGGATCGCCGATCTTGCCTTCGACCTGGCCGTAGGCCTTGACCAGGGTCTCGACCACGCTGTCATGGATCGAGTGATGCACGAACAGCCGGCGCGTGGTGGTGCAGCGCTGGCCGGCGGTGCCGACCGCGCCGAACACGATGCCGGGGATGGCCAGCTTCAGGTCGGCGGTTTCGTCCAGGATGATCGCGTTGTTGCCGCCCAGCTCCAGCAGCGAGCGGCCCATGCGGTGCGCCACGCGCTCGCCGACCATGCGGCCGACCTTGGTCGAGCCGGTGAAGCTGATCAGCGGGATGCGCTTGTCGTCGACAAACGCCTGCGACAGCTCGGTGCCGGCGTCGTTGAACAGGAAGAACAGGTCCGGGAATCCGCCGGCCTTCAGCGCCTCGTTGCAGATCTTGATCGTGGCGATCGCCGACAGCGGCGTCTTCGGCGACGGCTTCCAGATGCAGATATCGCCGGCGATGGTGGCCAGCATGGCGTTCCACGCCCAGACCGCGACCGGGAAATTGAACGCGCTGATGATGCCGACCAGGCCCAGCGGATGGTACTGGTCGTACATGCGGTGACCCGGGCGCTCCGAATGCATGGTGGCGCCATACATCATGCGGCTCTGGCCCACGGCGAAGTCGGCGATGTCGATCATCTCCTGCACTTCGCCATCGCCCTCGGGCTTGATCTTGCCCATCTCGAACGCAACCAGCGAACCGAGCGCATCCTTGTGCTTGCGCAGTGCTTCGCCGCACAGCCGCACCGCTTCGCCACGCTGTGGCGCCGGCGTGGTGCGCCAGACCTTGAACGCTGCCTGGGCACGCTCGACGATCGTCGCATAATCCGCGGCGCTGGACGCATGCACGCTGGCAATCACTTCACCGGTCGCCGGGTTGACCGGCTGCAGCGTGCCGGCGTCGGTGGTCTTCGACCACTCGCCCTGACCGAGATACGTGCCGGACTGCGCGTCGGAAAGGCCGAGCGCGGTGAGGATGGCGTGGGGCATGGGTAACTCCTGATACGGGCTTGGCACCTTGCGGCGCCGTGAATTGAAAGGACCTAGCCCGCCATTCTAGCAGGCGCCTTGTTTATCGGCCGGGAGACGGCCGCCAGAATGGGCGGACCAGGTAGGTGCGCGTGGCTCGGATCGCACCGTCGGAAGATCCATGCGAAAATCCCGCCGCTGCCCTCGTAGCTCAGTTGGATAGAGCGGTCCCCTCCTAAGGGACAGGTCGGACGTTCGAATCGTCTCGAGGGCACCACTCATTCAAGCAAAAAGCCGGCATTGCCTGCTTTTTGCGTTTTCGTAGCAGACAAAGCGTCGCTCGGGCGTGGGCTCAGGAGCTGCACGACAGCATCGAGCAACCGGCTTTCTGCCTTGCCCAGTCGGGACGCTTCTGTGCGTAATGCTCCCGCTCCGGCTGTTCGTCGTAAGGATGGCGCATGACATCCAGCAGTTCGTCGATGCCGCTATTGTCGCCTTGCTCGGCCCGATCGATCGCCTGCTGCGCGAGGTAATTGCGCAGCACGTAGCGCGGGTTGGCCGCGTTCATGCAGGCACGACGCTGCTCGGTCGACTGCGGGTCGTTGGCCAGCCGTGCGGTGTAGCGCGCCAGCCACGCGTTGAAGTCCGGCGTCACCTGCTGTTTTTTCGCCTCGTCATAGAACGCGTCGTCGAACGGCGCGAGGCTGGGAGCCGCAAGGTCGAGATCGGCCAGCGCGCGGAACCACAGTGTCATGTCGACTTCGGCCTGCTGCAGCAGCGACTGCAGCGACTGAATCAGCGTCACGTCGTCGTCGCGGCATTCGGCCAGACCCAGTTTGGCCGCGATGGTGGCGCGATCGGCCAGGCCGAACGCCGTGGCATAGCGATCGAGTCCGGCCTGCAGCGGATCGGTGCTGGCAAACAGCGGCGCCAGCGCACCGGCCAGCCGGCTCAGATTCCACCACGCCACGTTGGGCTGCTGGCCGAAGCGGTAACGGCGGCGCTGCGCGTCGGTGGTATTGGGCGTCCAGTCGGCATCGAAATTGTCGACCCAGCCATACGGGCCGTAGTCGATGGTGAGACCGAGAATCGACATGTTGTCGGTGTTCATCACCCCGTGCACAAAGCCCACCCGCATCCACTGCGCCACCATCTGCGCGGTGCGCTCGCATACGGTCGCAAACCATTCGGCATAGAGCGCTTCGCCCTCGCCTTCCAGCTCCGGAAAATCGCGCCAGATGGTGAAATCGACCAGCTGCTTGAGCAACGCGATATCGCCGCGCGAGGCCGGCAGTTCGAAGTTGCCGAAGCGGATGAACGACGGCGCCACGCGGCAGACGATGGCCCCGCGCTCGGGCGCGGGATTGCCGTCGTAGAACATGTCGCGCACCACATGCTCGCCGGTATCGACCAGACTCAGCGCGCGCGTGGTCGGCACGCCGAGATGATGCATGGCCTCGCTGCACAGAAACTCGCGCACCGACGAACGCAGCACCGCGCGGCCGTCCGCACCGCGCGAATACGGCGTCAGGCCGGCGCCCTTCAGCTGCAGTTCCCAGCGCTCGCCACGGGTATTGACGGTTTCGCCCAGCGAGATCGCCCGGCCGTCACCCAGCTGGCCGGCCCAGTTGCCGAACTGATGGCCGCCGTAGTTGGCGGCGTAGGGTTCCATGCCGGTCAACAAGGCGTTGCCGCCGAAAACCTGGGCGAATGGCGGATCGAGCACATCCTCTTCACTGAAACCGAGCGTCGCCGCCATCTCGCGCGAATACGCCAGCAGCCGCGGCGCGCTCACCGGCGACGGATCGATGCGCGAATACGCGGCGCCCTCCACCTGCCGACGGCGCGAGCCCAGCACCGCATCGCCGGGCAGCTCGCGGACGAACGCATTATCGAAGGTCGGTTGATGCATACGGCGCGCGCCTGAATGGTCGAACAAACGATATGGGGATGCGTCGGCCGATCGCCAATGATGTCGACCGGTGCAGCGGCTATAGTCGCGCTTTCTCTGTTACCGCCGCACGCTATGAACGACTCCGTCAGTCCTTTCATCACCGCCGATCTGCAGCCTGGCGACGAACCTTATATCGACGCCACGCGTCGCTGGGTCGAGCGTGCCGTGGTCGGCCTCAACCTGTGTCCGTTCGCACGCGCGCCGATGGTGCAGCAAAAGATCCGTTACGTGGTCAGCCACGCGCGCGACACCGACGCGCTGCTGGACGATCTGCTCGGCGAGCTGCAGAGCCTTCATGCGATCGACGCCAGCGAGTGCGAAACCACGCTGCTGATCCATCCGCACGTGCTGGGCGACTTTCTCGACTACAACGATTTTCTCGACAGCGCCGATGCCGCGGTGGAAACGCTGGGGCTGGAGGGCGAGCTGCAGGTCGCCAGTTTTCATCCGCATTATCAATTCGCCGACAGTGATCCGGACGATATCGAGAATTTCAGCAACCGCTCGCCCTACCCCACGCTGCACCTGCTGCGCGAAGCCAGCGTGGAGCGCGCGATGGAAGCGATGACCGATACCGACGCCATCTACCGGCGCAACATGGACACCTTGCAGCGCCTGGGGAACGAGGGCTGGCAGGCACTGTGGCGCGATAACAACAGCTGATGGCGGCGCGCTGAAACGCCTCGGTTCATATGCGCTGCGAGCGATGCTGTCATGCTGACGCGTGAACAGCCTCGCCAAACCCTACGCGGAAAGCATCGATCCCAGCATCCGCTGCACATCCTGTGAAGCCATCTGCTGCCGCCTCACGGTGGTATTGATGCCCGAGGATCACGTGCCCGAATGGCTGATCGATCGCGATCTGCACGGCATGGAAACGCTGGCCAAAGGTGACGACGGCTGGTGTGCCGCGGTGGATCCCAACACCTCGCGCTGCACGATCTACGACGAACGTCCGTCGATCTGTCGCAAGTACGCGATGGGCAGCCCCAGCTGTCAGGATGAGCGGCTGAAGTGGTACGGCGAGCCCGTGCCGACCCTCGTCAATCTGATCTAAAGGCATTAGACCGCCGCCGCTAATCACGCGGGATCGAAAATCCTTGCAGCTTCTGCCGCATCGATGGCACGCCATTCGCCCAGCGGCAAGTCGCCCAACGTGAGTCCACCCACTGAAACGCGCTGCAGGGTTTCGACGTGGTTGCCGGCCGCGGCAAACATCCGACGCACCTGGTGATAGCGGCCTTCGGTCACGGTCAGACGCGCGTGGCGCGGCCCGAGCACTTCCAACGAAGCAGGCGCCAGCGGCTCTTTCTCCGACTCCAGCATCATCGTGCCGCTGGCGAACAGCTCGCCTTCGTCGCCGCGCAGATCCTGCGCCAGCGTCGCCTCATACACCTTGGCTACCTGGGCCTTGGGCGAAATGATCCGATGCAGCAGCGCACCGTCGTCGGTAAACAGCAGCAGTCCAGTGGTATCGCGATCGAGTCGACCGACGCTGGACAGCGACGGCGTGCGCACGTTGTAGCGCGGCGGCAGCAGATCGTAGACCACCCGCCCCGGATCCTTGCGCGAGCAGGTCACGCCGAGCGGCTTGTTCATCATCAGCACCAAACCCACCGGCGGATCGATCGGCTCATCGTCGATGCGGATGGTTTCATGCGGCACGACGTCGTCGGCGTACAGCACCTCGCCCGCGAGGTCGGTGATGCGCCCGGCGCGAAACATCTGCGCGACGTCCTTGCGGCTGCCGTAGCCCAGATTGGCGATCAGTTTGACTAACTTCATGGCTTGACCCGTTTCATTGCCGCACTCCGCTTGCTTCGATCACCTTGAAACCCTCTTCCAGTACCACGACGCGCATCTCGCGAAAACGTCGGGTCAGCAGCCCCTCGTACGGCAGGTGGCGATTGGCCACCAGCCACAAACAGCCGTCCGGCTGCAGCGCATCCGCCGCGCTGGTAATGAACGCCTGACCCAGCGCCGGCAGATCGGCGCGACCTTGATGAAACGGCGGATTGCTGACGATCGCATCGTAGGTCTGCCGCAGACCGCGCGTAACGTCATGCCAGTGGACGGCTACTTCCGGGGCATGCCCGCTGGCGCGACAGGCGCGATCCAGATTGATCCGCGCCGGCTCCAGCGCACGTGCCTCGGCCTCGTACAGATCCAGCGCCGTCACCCCGTGACAGCGCGCGATCAGCTGCGTTGCGAGATAGCCGTAGCCCGCGCCGAGATCGGCCACGCGACCGTGCAGGCTGGCAGGCAAATGCGACGCCAGCAGTGCCGAGGCGCGATCGACGCGATTCCAGGCGAACAATCCGGGCCGACTGATATAGCCGTCCATCATCTCGCGCGGTGCATCCAGGGCCTGCCATTCGTCTCGCAGCGGCTGATCGATATCGGCGCTCGCGGGCGTGCTCCAGAAGACCCGGCATTTGTGCTTGGAAACGTGCTGCACGGCGCCGGCCAGCTTGGACAGATCGGCTTCGCCTGACTTGGCGCCTTCCGTATTGGGCATGCTCGCCAACAGCTTGCCGCCAGGCGCGAGATGCTGCAAAGCGCGCGCGAACAGCGCGCGCGATTCGTCGCGCTGGCGTGGCGGTAACACCATGACCAGGTCAAATTGCTCGCCCTGCGCGGGCTCACCAACGGCAAAGCCGTTGCGCGCCAGTTCGTCCGCAAACGGCATAAAGCTCTGCTGGCAGAGCCAGCTTTTCGACGCCATCTCGCGCAGCCGCACGCCGGCACGCGCGTTCAAAAAAAGCACGCGACCGTCCGCCGGCAGGCGAAGTTGGGCCGACTCGAAAGGAAAGAACAACGCATCCAGCGCCGCATCGGGCGGCGCTGCGAACACACCGGCAGCCGTCACAGGATTTCTTGGCAGTAAAACGAGATGCCATTGTACTTGGCTATCGGGCCGGTCATCGAAATGAGGGGCTGAACCTGCGTCAACAGCGGCGCTTTCGCGGCCGCAGCGGCTGGTATCCAATAAGCGCCACGCCACCTTGTTCGTGGACACACTCGCCATGCCGAAAACACTGCGCCGCCACTCCCTGTTTTGCGGTTTGCTCGGCGTCGCGGTTGGGCTTGTGGTAGTTCACACGCTCGCCTACACGGCAGCGTTTTCGGCTCCGCGCGGAATTTTTCTCGGCTTGCGTTCGCGCGCAGCATTCGAGATCGGGCTGTTTTTATGGGACGCCCTCGTCGTCTATGGTTTGGGCGCGGGCGTGATCACCTTTGGTGCGCTGCTGGCCGCGTATTGCTCGTTCGTTGTGCCCACCGCGCGATCGGCGCTGTTTTACCTTGCAGGCATCGTGCTCACGATCTATGTGCTTATACCGCTGTCCGAACACATGCCGGTATCGCTGGCGCTGTCACGCCAGTGGTGGGCTTACGGTCTGGAACTCTCGCTGGTGGTCAGCGCGTTTCTCGCCCTGGTGGTCGCGCGGGCCATCTCGGCCACGCGACGCAGAGCAGAGGAACGGCCGGAGAATTGAGCGACGCCCGGCGGCAACTCCGAACACTGCGTCAAGTTAATGGCTAGCTGCAGCAGACGCCGATGACGCCGGCAGTTCGTCAAGCATCTGCTTGGCCAGCGGCTGGTAGCCGCCGTCGAAGTGATGGTCGCCCTTCTTCGGATGCATGACGATCCACTTGGGCACGTTGGGCTCGGTGCATACGGTGTCGTCGGCATCGTCCAGGCCGTAGTAGCAGACCACCGGCGGCTTGTTGTCGAGCGCCTGCAGCGGCGGCATGGCATCGTATTCCTTGATCGGGTTGATGCTTTCCATCAACGACTTGAAGTGGTCCTGAAACCAGCCCTGCTTGATCATGTAACCCTCGAGCTCGATCTCGAAATTGAGCTCCTTGCTCGGTGCCAGCAGCACCAGCTGGGTGATGCGCGCCCGGTTCGCCGGGCTGAGTTTACCGACCAGGGTGGGCAGCAGGTCGGCGCCGAAGGAATAGCCGATCAGCCAGATGCGCGGCTTGTTCCACGCGGTGGTGTATTTGGTCATCAACGCATCGAGCTCGGCGGCCGATTCGTCGGCCGTCCGGTTGCGCCAGTAGTACTTGAAGGTGTTGACGCCGAGTACCGGAATGCCGCGGTCGATGAACGCGATGCCGAGGCGACGATCCAGGTCGGCCCAGCCACCGTCGCCGGAATAGATGATCGCCATCACATCGCTTTTGCCGGCCGGCGGCGGCGAGCTGAAGCTGCTCACCTGCATCGGCACGGTGACGCTCTCGAGGCTGACGCGGGCGAACGGTCGCCAGATCAGCAGCACGACCGCCACCACTACGACCACGATGGCCAGCGCCACGAGCTTCTTGTGTTTCATCGGCCGGCCTTTCATCGACGTACCACGCCTGTGAGGCCGCCAGCGATCAGGCTGGCGACGTTGGTCAGAATCATGGGCAAGGCGATGCCGCCTGGCACCGCCATATAGCGCGGCTCCCATTCCGGATCGAACTTGTCCTTGTAACGCTGCAGCCCGCGGAAATTGTAGAAGCGCTCGCCACGGCCGAATACCAGGGCGCCGAAGCGGTTCCACAGCGGCGCCTGCCGCCGGTTCTGCAAACCGGCCAGCGGCGCCATGCCGAGGTTGAACCAGCGATAGCCCTGGGCCTTGGCCCACTGCATCAGTTCCACGAACAGATAATCCATGATGCCGGGCGGACCGTCGGGCAGAAAGCGCATCAGATCCACCGAGGCTTCTTCGTGCGTGTCGGTGAGAAACAGGTTGGCGAACGCCACCAGTTTGTCGTTCTGCCAGACCAGCGCCATCGGCGTACGCACCAGATAACGCGGATCGAAAGCGCCCAGCGAGAAGCGCTTCTCGCGCCCGCGCTTGTCGCCCAACCAGGCATCGGACACCTGCTTGATCTGCGGCAGCAGCGGAGCGACCGATTCGGCCGGAATGATTTCCAGGCGCAGTCCTTCGCGCCCCAGCTTGTTGACCGTATTGCGCAGCACTTTCTTGGACTTGCCGTCCAGATTGAAGCCATCCAGACGCACGCGCGCCTCTTCACCGATCTTCAGCAGGTTCATGCCTACTTCGAGATACAGGTCCAGATCCGCCGGACTGACCTGATAGAACACCGGCCAGCCGCCGCCGCGCTCGCACTGTTCGAGAAACGCCCAGACCAGCTCGCGGCGAGTGTCGTCGTCGGCCCCGACCGGATCGCCCATGGTGACCCAGCTGCGGCCCTCGATGTCGTACATCACGAAAGCCGTGTGAGCGGCATCGAACAGCAGGGTCTTGTCGCCCATCAGCGCCAGATGCGCCTGGGCCGATGGAAACTGCTTGATCAGCGGCAGCGCCTGCGCCAGCTCGGCCTCGGTCGGCGGCTCGCGATGCAGCTTCAACGGCTTGATCAGGCTGGCGACGGCAAACAGCATGCCGGCTGCCGCCGCGGCCACCAGTGCACGCAGCGCGCGCGGCGCGCCACCCTCGTGGAAGCTGAATTCCCACCACAGGCTATTGCTGTAATCGACGTGCTTGAAGCTGAATGTCACCAGCCATGCCGCACAGATGAGAATCGCCAGAATGGCCAGAATCCAGCCCTGTGAAAAGGTGGTGCTGAACAGCGAGGCGCGCCGGTAAAAAAGACGATGCGCCGGTGCCAGCGCCATCGCCAGCAGCGTGAGCAGGGTCGCCTCTTCGTAATCAATGCCTTTGAGCAGCGAGAAGATCGCGCCGGCCACCAGCAGAATCAGGGTCAGCACGTAGGCGGCGTCGAGCCGGCGCTGCAGCCCGCGCGCCAGAATCAGCAGCAGCATGCCAATGACGCTGGCGAGCAGATGCGACACTTCCAGTACCGACAGCGGCAGCACCTCGCGCAGCAGCTCCATGCGGTTCGGCAACGCGCGCGTGGCGCCGGAGAACAGGAGCACCGCGCCGGAGACCAGGGTCAGCCCCGCAAAGAACGATGGCAATAGTCCGGTGAACCACGGCGACAGCAGCGATTTTTGCCGGATGCCGCGCGCCTCGCGCTGCAGCACCATCACGATGGCGCCGCACAGCGGTAGCAGGTAGTAAATGACCCGGAACACCACCAGCGCGCCGAGGATCGGCGCGGCGAGCGCCTCATTGCCGGTGGCGCCGAAGCCGGCCAGCATGATCGCCTCGAACACGCCCAGGCCGCCGGGCACGTGGCTGACCAGGCCGGCGATCTGCGCAATCACGAAGATCGCCAGAAAGTGCCCGAAACCGTTGTTGAGCTGGTCCGGCATGAGAATGTAGAGCACCGCCGCGGCTAGACCCCAGTCGAACGCGCCGATCAAAATCTGCCGAAAGCCTGTCGCGACCGACGGCATATTGATGCGCAGATTGAAAATGCGCAGCGGCCGACGCAGCAAACCGCCGGCCAGCCACAGCAGCGGCACCGCGGTCAGCGCCAGCGCAATGGGAATACGCAACTGCGCCATCACGCGCAGCGGGGCCAGCTGAAAATCTAGCGGCAGCGGGATGCACAACAGGGTCACGCCGGTGAGCGCCAGCAGGCCGAGCCAGAAGCTGGTGGTGCAGAAAAGCACGATTCGGCCCACCTCGGCGGTGGTCAACCCGTTCTGTATGTAAAACCGGTAGCGGATCGAGCCGGACACCAGCAGCGCCATGCCCACCGCATTGCTGAAGGCGTAGCTGATGAAGGAGATCAGGGTGACGCGGCGCCACGACAGCTTGCGGCCGATGGACACTAGCGCGTAGCGGTCGTACAGCGTCATCACGCCATAGCCCAGCGCCGTGAACAGCGCCGCCAGCAGCAGCCGCCCGCGCGACAGCCGGTTCACGTACTTGCGTACCTGGTGGTAATCCACCTCTTTGGCGAGCAGATGCAGTGCCCACAGTGCGAGGCACAGCATGGCCACGGAGAACAGCGGTCCGGCCAGCCGGCGCAACAGCACCATGCGCTGGCTCGGCGGCGCCAGCACCTGCTCGGCGCTCAACGCCGGCTCGACCTTTTCCTGCACGTCTTGTGGCTGCGCGTCTGTTGGCTTAGGGCCCTGTGGCTTCACGCGACGACGAACTCCCTCTGTATAGCTGTCTAGTGTAAAGCCTGGCTTATGTCAGGTCGTGAACAACCTGTTGGCTGCGTTCGCCATCGTCACAGGAATGCTAGGAGCCTGTCGGGCTTTGGCGGTCGAGGCGAAAATCTGACCATGCGAGGACAGATTTTTGGCGATTCGCCGGCCCATCGTGGTGCTATGGGCCAAGAGTCGACGGTAGATGGACCGCATGGCCGGATTTGTAGCCCGGCCAGCTAAAGTCCGGCAAGCTCCTAGGCCAGCGCCGACTTCCGGCCCCGCTTGGCTACCCACAGATACAGCGCCAGATTGACAAGCACGAAGGCGATACCGCCCATCCAGATCGCTGCCGTATCGAACCCGTCACCCACCAGACCCAGCGGCGTGGCTTTGCCCGAAAACACCACGATCGCGGCAATGATCACGCCGATGATGCTCTCGCCCACGATCATGCCCGAGGCCAGCAGCACACCGAGCTGCTTGGTCGCCTCGGCTTTCGGCGTCTGGTCGGCGCGCTTGTCGAAATACCAGCCGACCATCGCGCCGACCACGATCATCAACGTGGTCGAGATCGGCAGATAGATGCCCAGACCCACCGCCAGCGGCGGCAGCGAGGCCGACTTGCTGAAGCGACTCAGCAGCGCGTCGACGATGATGAGCGCGACACCAATGATCGCGCCGAGAATGATCAGACTCCAGTCGATGTTGCCCTGGATCACGCCCTGCGCCAGCGCCGAGATCAGGCCCGCCTGGGGCGCTGCCAACGCGCGCGCCGGATCGACGCCGGCCATGCCGGCAAAGCCGTAGGCTTTGTTCAACAGATCGAGCACCGGCGGAATCACTGCCGCGCCGACCAGCACGCCGATCACCAGCGCCACCTGCTGCTTCCAGGGCGTGGCATCGACCAGCTGGCCGGTTTTCAGATCCTGCAGATTGTTGTTGGCGATCGTCGCGACCGAGAACACCACCGAGGTGATGAACAACGCAAACGCGACCATGCCCTTGCCCGCGCTGACCGGCAGCTGCGACTGCACGGTCACTACCAGCAGCAGCGCGGCGATGATGACGACCAGAATGCCGACGCCCGACAACGGGCTATTGGACGAACCGATCAGGCCGGCCATGTAGCCGCACACCGCCGACACCAAAAAGCCCATCACCACGACGAAAACGATGCCGCCCGCGATCAGCAGCCACAGATGCGAACCGAGTCCCGTCGTCACCGCGAAATTGCCCAGCAGCCACGCGATCGGCAGCAGGCAGATCAGGCTGATCAGGCCAACGATGCCGATCGGCATGTCCTGCTCGGTACGTGGCAGCGTGGCGCCCTGCCCGGACTTGCGCACGCGCGAGGCGGCCATCGCCGAATCGAGCCCGCTGATCACCGGCTTGACCAGTTTGGCCAGCGTCCAGATCGCCGCCACGCCGATGGTGCCGGCGCCGAGAAAGCGTACCTTGTGGCTCCAAGCCGCCTGCGCCACGTCGGCCGCGGCACCGGCTGCTCCCGCCAGCGCCGTATAGTGCGGCACCGCCCAGCCCCAGGCGATCGCCGCGCCCAGCAGCATGGCGACGCCGACCCACAGACCTACCAGATGGCCGACCGCCAACAAGGCGAACGACAGGCTGAAGTCGTAGCCGGTGGCGCCACCGCGATCGCCGATGCGGAAGTACTGCACCACGTCGCTGGCGAAAATCTTGGTCGCCACCACGATAGCGAATACGGCCGATACCGCCGTACCCGCGGCGACGGCCAGCAAGCCGTCCTTGCTGCTTTCTTCCGCGGACGATTCGGAATCGTCACCGCCGCCGACCTTCAGCACCTCGGCGCAGGCCACGCCTTCGGGATACGGCAGGTCCGAATCGGTCACCAGCGCGCGGCGCAGCGGGATCGTATACATCACGCCGAGAATGCCGCCGGTCGCGCAGATGCCGAACGTCACCCAGAACGGAAAACCGTTCCACCAGCCGATCATCACCAGCCCCGGCAATACGAAGATGATCGCCGACAGCGTGCCCGCCGACGAGGCAATCGTCTGCACGATATTGTTTTCCTGGATCGTGGAGTTCTTGAACCCGCGCAGGATCGCCATCGAGATCACCGCCGCCGGAATCGACGTGGCGAAGGTCAGCCCCGCCTTCAGGCCGAAAAACACGTTGGCCGCGGTAAATACCAGCGTGATGACCACGCCGATAATCAGGCCGCGAACGGTCAATTCGGTGCGCGGCGCGGCGCTGGATGGCAGTTGTGCACTCACGAATGATTCTCCCCGGACGGATGCTGCGGGGAAAGATAGCGTGGAATGGCCCGCCGTGGTTGTTTCGAGGTCGAAAGCCGCCGGCCGCGCGCGGCTCGCAGAACGCTCACAAGCGCAGGCGACTCTCGAACTCTCGCCGTTCGCCGGATAGCGGATCGACAAACGCCAGCGTTTTTGCCAGCAGCTTCAGCGGCCGCTGGTAATCATCGATATCCCGCTCAGTCAACACCGGATACCACGGATCGTTGAGAATCGGCGCCCCGAGCGCGGCCATATGCACGCGCAGCTGATGCTTCTTGCCGGTAATGGGATAGAGCGCGTAGCGCCAACTCTCATCTCCACGCTCGACCGCAGCCATCACTTCGATACGTGTCTCGCTGTTCGGTTCGCCGTCGACTTCCTGCGTGCGGAAAAACGGTTCGCCGCGCACCAGCCGTGTGCGTCGAGTCAATGGAAAAGCTTGCTCGGGCAAGGGCGGCGCCAGCGCCTCATAGCGTTTTTCGATGCGCTGCTGCTGAAACAGCGCCTGATAGGCCGAGCGGCTGGTGCGATTGGCCGAAAACAACACCAGCCCCGCGGTGGCACGGTCGATCCGATGCAGCGGCACCAGATCGGGGTTGTCCAGCCGACGCATCAGTCGTCGCAGCAGCGTCTGCTCCACAAAACCACCGCTGGGTATCACCGGCAGGAAATGCGGCTTGTCGGCCACCACAAGATGCTCGTCGACATGCAGCACGTTCTCGGCAAAGGGAATGGACGTTTCATCCACCACCTCACGGTAGTAATGAACGCGTAATCCCATACTCGGATGCGACATCGTCGGCGTGATGGCGACACCGCGTGCATCCAGCACGCGCCCGCGCGCCATGCGATCGAGCCACTGCTCGCGGGGGATCGACGTAAAAGTCGCACACAAACTGTCCAGCACGGTCGGCCACGGTCCGGCAGGCAGATGCACGGTGCTGGCGTCGGCATCGCGGGCATAGATCGTGGTCAGGCTCATGCCGGTGAGTGTAGTGCGCATTAGAGGTCGATCTGCAGCTTCTTTCGACTATGGCTTAATGAGGCCGATATGTATTTGCGGTGAGCTTTGAATAGACTCGACGCGGGCATGACTCAGCCCGAACGCATCCCTGCCGACACGTGGCTCGGCATCCGTTTTGCGAACAACAAGGACTCACCATGCAGGCATCGAGGTTTAGGGAACAAGCCGCTTCATCTATCAGGCCATGGATCGCTCGCGTCGGCCTCGCCACACTGCTGGTCCTCTCACTGTCACTCGCCGGCATCCATCCCAGCTTGGCGGCCAGCCTCGATCCTGGGATGCTGCAGAAAGTGCAGGCCGCCACCTTCGAAGTGGTGATTCCCAAGCCGGTCGACGACCCGCTCACGTATGAGAAGGCGCTGCCGCTGGATCTGCTGCCGTATCAATTTCGCAACGACAAATACCTGTCGATCGGTACGGCTTTCGCGCTCGGCGGCAACCGCTATGTGACGGCGGCGCATGTCATCAATCTTGGCGTCGGCAGCCTGATGGGCGCACCGGCACTACGCGATGCGGACGGCCACGTTTATGCCATCGACAAGATCACGCAGTTTTCGCTGGGCCAGGACTTCGTGGTTTTTTCGCTGGCCACTCAGCCGTCCAAAGTCACCGCGCTGGACATCAATACCAAGCCCACATTGAACACGGTGGTTTACGCAGTCGGCAATGCGTTGGGCACCGGCGTGATCGTTCGTGACGGCCTGTATACCTCCGACACGCCGGAAGATCAGGACGGACGCTGGAAATGGATGCGCTTCTCCGCCGCCGCCTCGCCCGGCAACAGCGGTGGTCCGCTGTTGGACAAGGACGGCAAGATCATCGGCATCGTGTTGATGAAATCGCCGAACGAAAATCTCAACTACGCCCTGCCGATCGACGAGGTATTGAAAGCGCCGGGCCACCTCGCCGTGATCGACAAGCGTTTTCCCTATCAGGCCAGCTTTCTCGATACGTCCCAGACCGACACCTTCAAGCAGCAGTTCGCCCTGCCAAAGAGCTTCGCCGATTTCAGCGCCACGTACCTAACGCTGCGCGATGCCTTTGTCGACGGCCAGCTGAAAAAGCTGAGCGAGGCCCATGCCGATCAGCTGTTTCCGAACGGCGACGGGTCCAATCGTCTGCTGCACGCCAACGCCGACTTGCGCACCTTCCCAGCGATCATTCGACGCAACGGCAGCGGCACTTGGGTGATGGCGCGGCCGCAGGCAAGCCGTTCATCGCTGCAGAGGAACGGCTTTGTGGAAACCAGCGTCGTGGGTGGCAACTTGATATTGATGCACTTGCGCAAGCCGGACGACCTGACCGCCAGCGAGCTATATGGGCACGCCAAGACGTTCATGGATCTGACGCTGAAGAGCTGGTCGTTTTTCCGCGATATCGGTTCGGCGAAGGTCCGGGTCACGTCGCTGGGCGAGCCCACTCAGCAGACGATCTTCAGCGACACCTACCAGCGGCACTGGCAGGTTCGCGTGTGGCCGCTTGCCTACGGCAACGCGATTGCTATCGCCTTTTCGCTGCCGGTTCCAGACGGTTATGTTTCGATGATCCGCCTGGTGCCGGCCAGCCAGCAGCATCCCGCAATGATCGACGTGCAGGCGGCCTGCGACTTCGTCGACATGTCCTACGGCGGCACGCTGGCGCAGTGGAAGGACTATCTGACGAACACGGCCCTGCTGCCTGCCGCTTTCTCTGGCATCGATCTGCGCATCGACTACGGCCACCGGTTCGCGTTCCACTCCAAGCGCTTCAGCCTCACCTATACCCCGGACCTGCAGAAGATCGATCCAGACAGTTATCTCGACCTGGGTTTCGGCTACATCGTCAACAGCGCCAGCCAGGATCGCCGCACGGCGAGCTGGGAAGTGGCCGACGTCGAGGCCCGACCCGATGCCCACGAAAACACGCGCATCAACGTCAATCGGCATATCGCGCCGACCGACGATCTCGATGACGGCTTTCGCAACCAGTGGGACAAGTTTCGGCATCGCCAGCCGCCCGACGACAGCGTGGCGTACAACAAGGACGGCGTCACCCGCATCGCCACCGTGGTGGGCGAACCCACCGATTCCTCTACCGTGCTCTACACCGCTTTCGTCGCGGCGGAAGGTTCGGTACCGCAGGAAGTCATGAAAAGCCAGCTCGATCGGCTGGTCAAGGGGCTACAGGTGAACGAGCGCTGACATCGCCAGAATCGTCCAGGCGACCGCGGATGGGCCTGCGAGAGGCGTAGAATGGGCGGGATACCTCCGACGGCCACGCTCATGGCACTCAACGCCACCATCTACAAAGTCGAACTGCAGATCAGCGACATGGATCGGCACTACTACGCCACCCATGCGCTGACCCTGGCACGCCACCCGTCGGAAACCGAAGAGCGGCTGATGGTGCGACTGCTGGCCTTTGCCCTGTATGCCGAAGACCGACTGGAATTCGGCAAGGGCGTCAGCGACGAGGACGAGCCGGCGCTGTGGCGCAAGGACTATACCGACGAGATCGAGCTGTGGATCGAGCTGGGCCAGCCCGACGAAGCGCGTATCCGCAAGGCATGCGGCCGCTCGCGCCAGGTCGTGGTGATCAACTACGGCGGCAACACGGCCGATATCTGGTGGAGCAAAGTCGGCGCTTCGCTGGCGCGCCATAAAAACCTCACCGTGCTCGATATCCCTGCTGCCACCGTGGCCGAACTGCTGCCGCTGCTGCAGCGAGGCATGCGCCTGCAGGCACTGATCCAGGACGGCCAGCTGCAGCTGATGAACGACGCCGAGTCGGTGACGATCGATCCGATGCAGCGCATGGGTATGGCCGAAACCGTCGGCTGAGCGTGTAGCGCGCGGCTTCCGCGCCGGTTCGTTTTCAAGAACAATGGCGCACCGATGCAGCCGTTCTCGGTCCCATCGCTCACATCCAACCATACTCACCAAGGAATCAATCCATGCGCTGGTTGCTGCCCCTGCTCGCCCTGTTCGTCATCACCGCCTGCAGCGCCTCGCCGCAGGCGCATGCCCAGGGCGAAGTGCAAAAGCTCATCGTGATCGATACGAAAGTCGGCACCGGCAAGGTAGCGATGAACGGCAAGGACGTGGTCGTGCACTACACCGGCTGGCTCTACGATAAAAACGCCAAGGATCACCACGGCAGCCAATTCGATAGCTCGCTCGACACCGGCACACCGTTCACCTTCACCCTCGGCGAAGGCAAGGTCATCGAAGGATGGGACCAGGGCGTCGCCGGCATGCGCGTCGGCGGCAAACGTACCCTGCTGATTCCCGCGTCGCTCGGCTACGGCGACAATGGCGCCGGCGACGCCATTCCACCCGGCGCTTCGCTGGTGTTCGATGTGGAACTGCTGAACGTGACGCCCTGAGAATCGAGATCTGTCTTGATCGTTGCTCTGTCGTCCTTGACTGGAAAGCAAAACGTTTGTTCTGCTTCGGAGTACGAATCACTGATGGCTCATCGTTGAATTTGTACGTTAATTGACACGGAGATGTTTATGATACTCAGTGGATGGAATCGTTTGTTTGTCGCCTTGTGGGCAGTTTGGCTCTTGCTTGCAAGCCTGATCGTCGCCGCAGCCTACCCCTCAGTCACACCAAAGTTTGCCGTATCACCCGTACCCAATCCCTTCTTCAACATAATTACCACGGGAAATCGGGATACTCCTTTTCACGTAAATGCGCATCCCTTCGCAATCATCACCTACATCGTTATGCCTGTTTTTCTATTTTGGGTTTTTATCGGCACCGTTCGCTGGATTCGACGCGGCTTTCGGCAGGGAGTGGCCTGACACTTCATTCAAGGCGCAAACCGCCACTGCTCAATTCAAGCATTAGTTCTCAAAAAGGCATCCTCTCATTACCACCAACCGCGGAGGTTCCATGAAACGGGTCACTGGCATTGGCGGCATCTTTTTCAAGGCGAAGGACGCTCCCGCACTGCGGGCCTGGTACAAACAGCATCTCGGCATCGATGTCCAGGCTTGGGGTGGAACCGCTTTTCCCTGGACCGATGACGAAGGCCAGCCGGTGGCTGGGACAACCGTCTGGTCGGTCGGTTCGTCGGAGGGAGATCAGTTTGCGCCGAGCACGGCATCTTTCATGGTCAATTATCGCGTGGATGATCTATACGCCCTGGTGAAAGCCCTGCGCGACGAAGGCTGCAACGTGCTCGAGAAGATCGACGACTCGGAGTACGGGAAGTTCGCCTGGGTTATCGATCCGGAAGGCAACAAGATCGAGCTCTGGCAGCCACCTGCCGGCCAGTGATGGGGCGTGTTTGTGCCTGATATGACTCGCGGCCCGGCAAGTGCTTGTGTAGGGCTACGTTCGATGGACAGCGAACTAAAAGTTGGCTCTTGATGCGCCGAGCGAAGCTCGGGGGAAAACGGCCGCCAAATCTCGTGCGCGGGTGCTTTTCCGTTTTTCACAACAAAGGATAGGTATGTCGGAAGATGCCAAACCTGCGGCCATAAGGGCCTTCGACGCGCCAGTAAGAACCCGGCCGTCCAATTACCCCGAGCCTTTCGCATCGCGCATGGCCGGGCGTGAGAAGCGCGCGCTCGGCGACATGTTCGGCCTCGCGAATTTCGGCGTCAATCTCACTCGACTGAGCCCAAATGCCGTTTCATCGCTGCGTCATGCGCATACTCGACAAGACGAGTTCGTCTATATTCTGCAAGGGCATCCCACGCTCAGAACGGACGTGGGTTCGACGCAGCTCGACCCTGGCATGTGCGCCGGATTCAAGGCGAATACGGGCGATGGACACTGTCTGGTGAACGAAACGTCGGAAGACGTTTTGTATCTCGAAGTCGGCGACCGAATTGCGGGCGACGAAGTCCGTTATCCCGACGACGATCTGGAAGCCCTTATGGACAACGGCAAGTGGACGTTCGTGCACAAGGATGGAACCCCCTACGCGTAAGTGCGCGCAGCGGTTCAGCGCTGCGTCGCGCCGTGCCCAACGCCTACGCTTGCACCGCCTCGCCCGTGCGCGGCTGACGAATGACCGCCCTCTCACGGGCGTCGACGATCGGCCGCCGCGCATTATCGGATCCCTCCGGGACATGGGCCTCACCTGTTGCATCGGTACGCGCTGCCGGTGAGGCGCTCCCGCCAGCGCCTTGCTGTCGGCATGGGTTCGCAGGACGCGACCAAACCGCGTGCAGCGCGCGGTCACGACGGTCCGGCTTTACCGGAGGGCCGGACGTCGATGGCCTCCACTTTTCCACAAAATGGAACACCCGTGGTCGTCGGCAGACGAGGCATCCCAGCCATCGTCTGCCGGCGTAGAAGCGTCCGTTGCCGCTGTGAAATGAAAACACCGGCCATCCCGCAGCCTGCCCGACGTCATCCGCGGATGACGGGTTCGTGCAAACAGACGACTGCACGATCGGGAACTCACCCGCTGGCCGATCTAGAATTTATACGTGGCCGTCAACGAGACGACGTCACCGCTGTCCTTGGCATATCCGTCAATCGTGCCGC
This sequence comes from Rhodanobacter sp. ANJX3, assembly GCF_014200755.1. Lineage (GTDB taxonomy): Bacteria > Pseudomonadota > Gammaproteobacteria > Xanthomonadales > Rhodanobacteraceae > Rhodanobacter. Next base: position 368,308 of record NZ_JACHCM010000002.1, read on the forward strand.
CACCGAGCGCGACCTGGTTGGTCTGTTTTATCGTGGCGTTGCTGACGAACTGGTGCTCATACGCCGCGTCGAAGCTCAGACGATCGGTGGCCTGGTAGCCCACGCCAAGACCGAGAACCTTGCGGTTATTGTCCGGCACTCGCGTCTCGCGCGTGTCGGTTACCGTGGGCGTCTCGTCGTAAGCCACGCCACCTCGCAACGTCCACTGATCGTTCAATATGTAGTCGCCACCGAGGCTGAACGAATAACTGTTGCGATAATGCTCGGGCAACGTGATCAAGTTGACCCCCTGCGAGGACAGCGTCAGGGTCTGGAATTTGGACCAGTTGGTCCATTGCACGGAAGCGCCCAGGCTGAAGCGATCGTTGAACCGGTGCAGATAGTCGATATTGACGAACGCCGGCAGGTTGAGCACGGCGGAGGCGGGGGAATTGCTGCCGCTTCCGTTGAGTTCGGGCAACGGAAAAGCGCCGAATCCGGGCAGGCCTGTGAAGATCGCATTCAATACGGGAATCGCGTTGATCAGACCTTGCGCGTCGGCTGCTGTGGCAGCGTTGGGATAAGAGATAAAATAGCTGCCGGTCAGCCGGTTGCCCACGCGCGAGTGGTAGCTCACACCCAGCGAATCATCGTCGGTTGGCTTCCATTCGCCGCCAAGAAAATAACCTTCCGACCAGTTGTGCACGCGTACGTTGATTTGCGCGACTTCGTCCAGCGGCGTGGGAATGCCCCCCGTGGCCCCCGACGCATATGCGGTCCCGCCGAGATTGAGCCCGTTATTGAGCTGGGCGCGCGTACGCTGGGCGATTACGCCAAGACCCAGCGCAAAGGTATCGCTGATCTTGAAGCTGCCGGACACATTGAGACCGATCGACTTGAGGCTTGTCATGGTGCCGAACTGGGCAAATCGCGCGTCCGGGCTGTATTTGGTTACCAGCGCATAAGGTACGTCCAGCCCGAAACCCAGAGCGAAACGATCCGAGACCGGCAATACGGCGAAGGCCGAGCCGTCATTGTTCAGATGGTCCCCGCCGTTGGGATTGCTGCCGGGCAACGGCGCACCCGACGGATCGGTCATGGAACCGTGGAACTGGGTGCTGATGTCGATGCCGATCCAGCTACCCTGCACTACCGGCGAGGTGAACCACGCCATCGCGGCGGGATTGTTGTAGGAGGCGGACGGATCGTTCTGCCACAGCGAGCCGCCGCCAAAGGCGCGGCCGAATCCCGCGGCGTTGGAAACCGGCAGCTGGAACGCGGCAGCGTGCACATGCGTCGGCACGCACAACGCGATAACTACCGCCGAGGCCAGCGCGGTCGTCGCCAGGCGCGTGGAGACATGACGATGCAATGATCGGATCTTTTCCATTAAAAAGTTCTCTCAGGTCGGCAAACGTTGCAGGAAAAACGGCATGCAGACGACCGACGAGCGTTCCTCTGCATGCCTTGCACTCTCAGACGCTCAAGGCATCAGTTGGGAGTTATCACCTGGAATGCAGGCGATACGGCGAGCACGCCGCTGGCGGTGCAGCCGGAGCCCACATTGCCGCTGATCGTGATGCTGCTGGCGGCGCTGTTGATCGCCGCGCTTACATTGCCGGCGCAAGTCGTCAGTGGCGTCCTGATGCTGACGTTCTGAATGGTTGCCGCGGTGGTCGAGTTGTAAGTCACCTGCCAGGGCAAGCCTTGCGCAGTCAGCGAGGCGCAAATGGGATTGCTGCCGGTAAAGACGGCCTGCGTCACCGTCGTGTTATTGGCCACGTTGGCACCGCTCACCAGCGTAAAAGTCGAGGTACAGGCGACGGTTATGCCGCCCGCCGTCAGGCTGGTCGCTCCCGAAGCGCTGAACGTCGTATTCAGAGGAACGCCATGAGCAGCGAACGCTGGCGCAGCGCCCATCGAGCCCACGGCCAACATGCATGCCAACAACAGCGATTTGGATTGCACTTTCATGTTGTATCTCCAGTTGATAGGCGATGCCTTGCGGCATCGGTTGAGATGTCACGGCACCGCCCGGTGCCGGACAGCGGCAACGGCTTAAAACGATTCCCTGCGTATCCGGCCACCCCACGACTCGTTTTTCGGCGATGGTCGCCGGCGCCGGTTGCCCGGCGGCACATCGGGCGCATCGATCGCAAGCGCGGCCGCACTCGCCTGCTCTACGACCTGCCGCACAAGGCTGACTCGTTCGGTGGCACCCAACGTGGCAGTTAGCGTCAGACTGATCAGCGCGTCCGGGCGCGCCAGCAGTACGGCTGCATCGGCGGCCTCGCCTGCGCCGATGGCGGCGATCCATGCATCCATGCCTTCGCCAGCCAGAAGGCAGCAAAAGCTTCCCTGGCATGACCGCAGACGTTCGCGATTGAGAGAGTCCAGCCGCGCAGCCAACATCTCTTCGATCAATAGTGCGTTGCCGGCGAAGTGATGGTTGATGGCGACCGGGTTGGGATTCGCGCCTGGGGCGATCTGGTGCAGCGACCTCGCCTCGTATCCGTGCTGGATGAATCGCGATTCGGCCGCACGCGGCACGCACAAGCGCTTTCGCGTATCAGCTCCGCTGACCCCGATGTCTTTCCTATTGACGAACATGCGCCCCATGCCTCCATGGCCAGATGCAACACAAACGCTGGTTCAGCTCACTGACTTACCCCACCGCCCAACATCGGTTTCAGATCGATTTCAGGTCGACCTTTCTCGGTGTTTTTCGGCACCCCGAAATTCAATGAGTGCATTGAAATCATTATTTCAATGCACCATTTGAAATGGAGGTTTTACAATGAGCCCGGCACAGGCACGGGTCAATCTGCAACGCACCATGTGCCCGCGCAGGCTTGTGGCAGGTGTCGCCGAGTACTGGCGATGAACGTGCGGGCTTGAGTTTTCAGCGGCATGAGCATCGACGCTCCGGATGGCGGGAGCGCCTGCCAACCGGCTTCCAGGGACATCGTTTGCTGCACCGCAGCCATCTCCTGCCGCCCCGGCTATGGCGCAGGAGCCGTAATGCATGTCCATCGACGGCAAGGAGATCGACGAGCGGTCTGATGGACTTGCGCTCGCCAGCGAAAACCGCCGAATCAAGAGGGACCGCGATCCGTATGGAAAACTCCTGTTCGAACGGCACCGTCTTGCCGGGCCACTTGTCGCGCCGTCTTCAGAAGGGTTTCATGGCATCGCGGCAGCAAAGTCGCCCGTCTTCGGCTGCCTCTGCGCGCATCGCGCCGAACCTGGCGGGACCGGCAAGCCGTGCATGAAGCGCGACACCATGGACGCGAGGCTAAGAAGCTTTTCGTTTGATCGAGCGCCTGCCCGGTACGGAAACGGCTGCCTTTGCGGCGTCATCGGTGGCCTGCGCGGCGACATGGGCGAGTTTCTCGACCTGCTCCACGGCGCGCACCTGCTTCGGCGTACCCAGCGGATCGGTAAGCATGGGCTGCACCAGTGCGATCAAGCGCGCCAGCAGCACGGTTTCATCGATCGACTTCCCCATGCTCAATGCGGCAATCAGTTCATCGACGCGCTGGCCTGCTAGCAGGCCAGCCAGGCCTTGCAGACTGAAGCGCAAGCGCATGCTGAGTTCGCTGCGCGACATGTCGGGCAAGGCTCGCGAAAACGCCTCGAAGAAACGTTCGAAGATCGGTCGGTAGTGTTCTTCCAGATAATCGCGGATAAACGGCGAGGAGTCGCTATAGACGCGCCCCAGCAGGCTGATGAAAGCCGGACTACCGGCCGGCGGGCGACTGAGCCGCAACGCCGGCACGAACAGCACGCTAAGTACTTCGGTAGCGTCCAGCGGCCGCCGGCCACGACGCTGCTCGCAGCATGAAAGCAACTGCAGCCGTTCGGAGTTCAAGCGGTCCAGACGCATGGAAAGCACCTCACGCATCAACAGCTCTTTGCCGCCGAAATGATAGTTCACGGCAGCCGCATTCGCCTTCGCGCGACGGGTAACATCCTGCAGCAGCATGGCTTCGTAACCATGCTCGATAAATGACGCTTCGGCTGCGTGCAACAGCCGATCTCGCGTATTCATCTGGCGCATGCTTGGTTCTTGGCTGTCTACGGACATATAGCTTCAGGTCTCTGCGACGAAATAGATAGGATTCGGCAAGATACCCAATGGATGCCCCACCGCTCATTCGATGTCCGTTCTCGAACGAGCTTGCCTGCTCGGGTTACCCTTGGAATGGTTCAATAGGCGGCAGTAACGGTAAAACGATAAAGGGCGTGGCGTCGATAGTCGACTGCCATGCAAATCGACAAGACGATCTCTACGGCATGCCATGCCGCGCGTTGTTTCGGCGGCAGGCAAATCATGGCACGTTTTTTCAGCCCGAAGCCTAGCCGCTTTCAAGTGACGGTCATTCTGGCCGGACCGATCGGAGCAAGCCGGCAAGCACCGACGGTTGCCCATCTGCGTGCTGCGTTCCGGTGCGGATCTGTCGGCGGATTGCGTATAGGCGCGAACGCTTTTCCTCGGCAGGCAGCAGCTGCCGGGGGCGCGCACAACCGACTCGGCTCGCAACGCCACCGCGAGACATTCGGCTCCGATCGATCCAGGCCGTCGCGACCAAGTTACCCGCCGGCAGGCGCAGCCTCAATCCGCCTGCGCCGCCTCGTCCCTGCCCTGCTGGCGAATGATCGCCTCCTCGCGCGCATCGATGATCGACTGCATCACGCTGTCGACGTCAGCGATGGTTTCGTCGAATTCGAAGTGGCCGGTGAGCTCGGTGTCGGGGTGCAGTTCACCGAGCTCGAACAGCGCCCACATTTCTTCGGCGTAGTAGCTGTCCAGCAGCTCGGGTGCGAAGCGTGACAGGCTGATGGTGATGTTGCCGACGTCGCGGCGAAGCATGGTGCGCGCGGCGTTGTTGCCGGAGGCGCTGACGACCTGCGGCAGGTCGATGATGACCGGACCTTCCGGCCCGACCAGCACGTTGTATTCGGAAAGGTCGCCGTGGATCAGGCCCACGCACAGCATTCGCGCCACCTGCTGCATCAGAAAGCGGTGGTAGTCGCGCGCGGTGTCTGCCGACAGCTCCACTTCGCCCAGGCGCGGCGCGGAATAGCCTTCCGCATCGGTGACCAGCTCCATCACCAGCACGCCGTTGAAATAGCCGTACGGTTTGGGCACGCGCACGCCGGCGGCGGTGAGCGCGTAGAGCGCGTCGACCTCGGCGTTTTTCCAGGCCGCCTCGGCCTCCTTGCGGCCGAACTTGGTGGCCTTGCCCATGGCGCGGGCCTGGCGGCTGCCGCGCACCTTGCGGCCTTCCTGATACTGCACGCGGGCCTGGAAGCTGCGCTGCGCCATGTCCTTGTAGACCTTGGCACAGCGGACGTCGTCGCCCGAGCGCACCACATAGACGGAAGCTTCTTTGCCGCTCTTCAGCGGTCGCAGTACCTGGTCGATAACGCCTTCGTCGATCAGATCCTGCAGGCCCTTGGGTGTCTTCATGCGTGGAAAAGCTTCGGCAATTCGTGGAATAACCGCGATTATGGCCGATCCGTGGGCCAACTCGGTTATTTCCCACACTTGAGCGCTTTAACTTGCCTGCAGGCTGGCCGCGCCGAGCCGGTCACGCACGCCGGCGGCAATTTCGAACGAGCGTCGCCGCGCCGCGTGCTCGAACACGTTGGCGGTGATCAGCAACTCGTCCGGCTTGTGCCGCTCGATAAAGGCCTCGAGGCCCGCTTCCACCGTATCGGCGTCGCCAATGACCGCGCAGGCCAGCGCGTGATCGACGCCGTGGCGCTCCATCGGCGAGGCATACGACTCGATGTTGTCGATCGGCGGTGGAATAAGACCGGGTTTGCCTCGCCGCAGGTTGATGAAACTCTGCTGCTGGGTGGTGAAAAGCCGGCGCGCTTGCGCATCGCTTTCGGCGGCCACCACGTTGACGCCGAGCATGGCGTAAGGCTGCTGCAGCCGGGCCGACGGGCGGAAGTCGCGGCGATACAGCGCCAGCGCCTCGTCCATCGCGTCGGGGGCGAAATGCGAGGCAAAGGCGAACGGCAGGCCACGGCGCGCCGACAACGTCGCGCTGAACAGGCTGGAACCCAGCAGCCACACCGGCACGTCGAGCCCGGCGCCCGGTACGGCGCGCACCGGCTGGCCCGGCTTCACCGGCTCGAAGTAACCCAGCAGCTCCATCACGTCGTGCGGAAACGCGTCGGCGCTGTCGAAATAGCGGCGCAGCGCCTTGGCGGTGGGCTGATCGGTGCCCGGCGCTCGGCCCAACCCGAGATCGATACGCCCCGGGTACAGCGACGCCAGCGTGCCGAACTGTTCGGCCACCTGCAGCGGAGCATGATTCGGCAGCATGATGCCGCCCGAGCCCACCCGAATTTTCGACGTACCGCCGGCTACATAGCCGATCAGCACGGCCGTGGCGGCGCTGGCAATACCCACCATATTGTGGTGTTCGGCCAGCCAGTAGCGGCGGTAACCCAGTCGTTCGGCGTTCTGCGCCAGGTCCAGCGTGTTGCGGAAAGCCTGCGCCGGGTCGCTGCCTTCGGTGACGGGCGCCAGGTCGAGTATCGAAAAAGGAATCATGGGAGTTCTCGCGGTAGCTATGGACAATGATTTGGGGACGGTTGCCGCGATTGGCAACGGCTTTCGACCCGGCCGCGGGATATCGGGCAGCCACAGCGCCGAACCCCGCCTACAATGGCCGCTCTCTCCTGCACGGCATCTCGATGACTGAACCGGTTCGCCTCGCCAAACGCGTCGTTGCCCTTGCCCAGTGTTCCCGGCGCGAGGCCGAGCAGTACATCGAGGGCGGCTGGGTACGCGTCGATGGCGTAGTGGTGGAAACACCGCAGTTCATGGTCGATACGCAAACGGTCGAACTGGACCCCGGCGCGCAGCTGATCGCCACCGAACCGGCCACTCTGGTGCTGCATAAGCCGGTCGGCTACGACGCCGGTGACGGCCCGAATCCGGCCAGCGCGCTGGTCGTCCCGGAAACGCGATGGGCCGACGATGCCTCCGGCGTGCGCCCGCTGAAGCGTCACCTGCAGCGGCTGAACTCGCCACTCCCGCTGCCGACCGCGGCCACCGGCCTGATGATTTTTACCCAGGATTGGCGAGTGACGCGCAAGCTCACCGAGGACGTCGATCGGGTCGAGCAGGAGTTTGTGGTCGACGTGAGCGGCGAGCTGATCGCCAACGGACTGGCCCTGCTCAACCACGGCCTGCACTTCAACAATTACGCCATGCCGCCGATCAAGGTCAGCTGGCAGAGCGAACAGCGGCTGCGGTTTGCGTTCAAGGTGCTGCAGCCCACCCAGATCGAGCCGATGTGCCACGCGGTCGGGCTGAAGGTGCTGGCGATGAAGCGCTTGCGCGTCGGCCGCATTTCGCTGGCCAAGTTGCCGCCCGGCCAGTGGCGATATCTGGCGCCGCACGAACGTATCTAGCGTAGACTTTCGCACGCTGCAACGACGCTTTCAGACACCGAAACGCGTGCAGCGATGTCAGCAGTGCCGACCGTCCCACCACCACACCGCGGAGAGCAGCATGAGCAAGGGTCTGGATTCGAAAAAGAGCGACAAGAAAAAGCCGGAAAAAACCATGAAGGAAAAGAAGCTGGCCAAGCAGGAAAAGAAGAAGAACGCCAAGTAATCGCGCACGCTTCCTGACGGTGGCTGCATCGGTCCTTCGGTTCAGGCTGCTGCAGTCACCCGGCTTGCACGCATCACGTGCAAGCTCCGATACGAGGTTTCGCTCTTGCTACCGCTTTCGACTCAGTACTCGCCCATGTAATCGCGCTTGCCGATCTCCAGACCGTTGTGGCGCAGGATCGCGTAGGCCGTGGTCACATGGAAGAAAAATTGCGGCAGGCCATAGCTCAGCAGATAGCTCTGCCCGCTGAAATGGCGCTCTTTGGGCGTACCCGGCCGGGTGACGATTTCGCGTACGGCCGCGTCGTCGAACGATGCTGAGCTCAGGCCATCGATAAAACCGATCGTTCTCGCAATCAGGGCATGCAACCCGTCGAACGTCGGCTCGCCCTCTTCCATCTTCGGCACCTCGACACCGGCCAAACGAGCCGAGACGCCACGCGCGAAATCGCAGGCGATCTGCACTTGCTTGGCCAACGGAAACATATCCGGAAACAGCCGCGCCTGGGTCAGCGCCGCCGGCTCGATGCTCCTGGCCACCATATGCTTCTCGGCTTTGGCGAGAATGGCATCGAGCCCGCCGAGCATCTGGCGGAACACGGGGACCGAACTGGTGTGCATGGCGTGCGACATGGGAATTCCTGGAATGCGCGGAAAGAGATCGGCGCAGTGTAGTTCAGTGCTGCCCGCAGCGCTGGCGCCTTCTACGGATGTCCAGCGTGCCGCGCATGCCACGCAGCCAGCGCCACCCGATAACGCTCAAGCGCCTGCTCATAGGTGTCGAACACGCAGGGCACGCAGCCTTCGCCGCAGCAGTCCGCCGCGTCCGGTTCGACCGGGCGCGGCGGCGGCGGATCGGCTGGGTCAGCCACATGACTCGATGGTGGATCATTTTTCTGCATAAGGTGTCACAGCGACCTTTTCTATCGGCGGCGGATCATCGTGCCGGCAATCGGCGTCGGGTTACGCAGCGACTGCACATCGCTATCCAGACCACGTGCGGACAAAGACGCATAGGCAAAGCCGGTAGCGGCTGCGAAGATAGCCGATCGTATCTAGCGGAACGATGCCCATGAAGATCGGCGGCACACCAAAACGCAACCCGATCGGTCCAAGACTGATCGCGACACTGACACTGCTTCTCTCTGGCTGCCACAACCTGCCTGTCTACGCGCTCGGTACCCCTGCGCCGCACTATCGCGTCGTAGGCTACGACGTCGACAAGGCCGGTGTGGATCACGTCGACGTCGGCAAGATCGACACGCTGATCTTTGCCTTCGCCCGGGTCGCGGATGACCGGGTCGTGCTCGATCCGGATGCCTCAACGAAATTGCATCAGCTGACGGGTCTCAAGGCGAAACACCCCGCGCTGAAGGTGGTGCTGTCGGTCGGAGGCTGGGGTGCGGGCGGCTTTTCCGAAGCGGCGAGCACGCCGGCCAACCGCCGTCGCTTCGCCGACAGCGCGACGAAACTGCTCCTCGACAACGATGCCGACGGCCTCGACGTGGACTGGGAATATCCCGGTCATTCCGAATCGGGCATTCATTCGAGCCCGCAGGATCGGACCCACCTCACCTTGCTGCTGCAAAGTATCCGCACTGCACTGGATGCCGCGGGCCAAGGCCACGGACGCCATTACACACTGAGCATGGCCGTCGCCGACGGGCCGTTCGTCGACGGCATCGACATCGCCGCGATAGCGCCGTACCTCGACTGGTTCAATCTGATGACCTACGACGTCGTCAACTCGATGACGCAGACAACCGGACATCACAGCGGCCTGCACGCGTCAGCGCTCGCGCCGGCCGATGCGCGCACCACCGATCGTGCGGTGAAGCAGTTTCTCGCCGCAGGTGTGCCGCCGGGCAAGCTGCTGATCGGCGCAGCCTTCTACGGCCGCGAATTCGATGACGTGAAGCCCGACCATAACGGTCTCTACCAGGCTTACGGTCATTACGGCAGCGAACATCCGTGGCCACAGTTGCAGTCCGACTTCATCAACCGCCGCGGCTTCGTGCGCTACTGGGACGCGCAGGCCCAGGCGCCTTATCTTTGGAACGCCGCGACCCGCCAGTTCATCAGCTATGACGATCCGCAGTCCATCGCCGCCAAGGCTGTCTTCGTGAAAGCGCAGCATCTTGGCGGCATCATGTACTGGGAACAGAGCGAGGATCCGCAGAACGTGCTGCTGGACGCGATCTGGCGCGGCCTGCAGTGACCTACTGGCTTAGTTTGCCGGCTTGCGGAAGCGGTAGATGAACTGATCGGTATGGCCGCGTATCGCCTTGTCGAACACTTTCAGCGTGTGATCGTCCGCCGGATTGCGCAGCGCGTTGCTTTCGCCGTCAAACACAAAACCCGCCGCCTCGATCTGCTGCTTGACGATGGCCGGATCGATCCGGTGCAGCGTATCGGTGTCCTGCATGCCCGAGCCCGCCGGCGCCACGTGATCGATCACCACGAACAGGCCGCCCGGCTTCAGCGCATCGAACACCTGCTTGTCGAGCACGGCGGGATCGACCTTGCCCATGAACTTGTCCGGATAGTCGTGATAATTCTGCGAGGTGAACACGAGGTCGACGGGTGCCGGTGAGCTCAGCTGGTCGGCCGGCTGTTCGAGAACGCTGACGTTGGCATAGTGCGGATCGGCGGCAAACTTTTTCACCGCGGCCAGATCCTCGGCATCTTCCTTGACGTATTCGTTAGGCCAGATCGTATACACGTGCCCGCGTGGGCCGACGATGGCACTGAACACGCGGGTGAAATAGCCGCCGCCCGGAATCAGCTCCAGCACGCTCTGTCCCGGTTGGACATGCGCGAACTCCATGATCGAACTGACTTTACGCCGCGCGTCGTTGGCCTTGTCGGCATCGCGCGCAGGATCGCCCACGGCCTTGGCCACCGTGGCATAGATGGCCCCGGTATGCGCACCGGACATCTGCGCCAGTGCGGCGCCCGGCAGGGCAAGAGCGATCAGGAGGGGGAGAACGGTTGAGCGCATGATTAACTCCGCGGCGGGCAAGGGTCCGCTGATTGTGCGCCCGATTCAGGCAAAACGTGAGGTGACGATTGGCACGGGTAAGCCAGAAATTGGCCGTCCATCAAAAACCTTGCGGCGTCCAGGCGACAGCCGTCTTGCAGACTGGTAAAACTGCAACGTCGGTCGTCACGGGGAAAAGCGAATGAGAGCACTTCATAAAGACAGCTGGCTGGGTAGTGCCCTGCTGTTGGCATGTGTTTCGACCACCGTCCACGCTCAATCGGCGGCTCAGTGGAAATCTCAGCAGTTGGAGGCATCGCGCAAATCCGAGCTGATCATGCACCAAGCGGAAAGCCGCAAGGGCCTGCTCGCCCAGTACCAGGTCATGCGCTACGCGCACGGTAAAAGTACCGACACCGCCTTCCGACTGATTTTCGGTCAGTACCTCAGCTGGTATCAGACGTTCATCGGCGATTATCCGGATGCCTCGGCCAGCTTTTCCATCAAGCAGTCGTCCGCGCCAGGAGATCACGCCTCGCCCCTCGCAGAGGGAGGCTATTCGCCCAGACCAGCTCTGGAAGCCATTCCCGAGCTTGCCAAAAACTATCGCGCGGTCTTCTTCAACGAAGCGCACAACGTGCCTCTGACGCGAACCTTGACCGTGCAGCTGTTGAGCAAGCTACGTCACGAGGGGTTCAACTATTTCGCCGCCGAAACGCTTTATCAGGCCGATACCGGCCTGCAGTCGCGCGGTTATCCCGTCAAGAACAGCGGTTTTTACACTGAGGAGCCTATTTACGCAGAGATGGTTCGCACCGCGCTGAGACTCGGGTTCAAGGTGGTTGCGTACGAAGCTATCTCGGACGCTTCGGGTGATGCTCGCGAAAAGGAACAGGCGGTCAATCTTTACCACGAAGTATTCCAAAAAGACCCCCATGCTAGGCTCGTACTCGATGCCGGGTATGCGCACATCCAGTCTTCCGGCAGCGTCCTCGGTGGCTCATCGATGGCTGAACACCTTCATGAGCTATCGGGCATCGCCCCGTTGACCGTCGAGCAGACCGTGATGTTTCCGCATCAGGTCAGCCAGGACAATCATCCCTATTACGACATGGTCATCCAGCATGATCACCCCACCGTACCGACTGTCTTTGTAAACAACGAAGGCAAGCCATGGACGCTGCGCGACGGCTACGACATAAGCGTCTTCTTTCCTGCGCAACGGTTCGAATCAGGCCGACCGACGTGGGTAAGCCTTGGCGGATTACGTAAACCTTTTCCGGTGAGCGGAAATCGATGCATGCACGATTATCCATGCATGGTGGAAGCGCATTACGTGGATGAGGGACCGGATGCCATCGCTGCCGATATTCTGGTGCTGGACCCCATACCACTTAATGCCAAGCAGGATGATCGTATTCTTTTTAATAAGAGCGAGCCTAGCGGCATGCTCTACCTGCGGCCAGGAAAGTACCGACTGACTTACACCAATCAGAAAAACGTCGTATTGCTGGAGCAGCAAATCGATATTCCCGCCGACGCCCCCGTAGCGCTTCCTGCGGCGGCCAGCAGCACCGGACAAGCAGATACCTGACACACGATAAATTCGGACCAGCTAGTTTGAACCACCTGACGTTTGATTATAACCACTGAAGGATCCATGCATGACACGATTGATGATTCGACCCTTGCTGGCGATCGCTTGCGCCTTATCCACCTGGGGCGCTTGCGCCGCAAACGACGATATCAATCAGCACAGCACGGACATGCTCGGCTTCAGCTCGGGCAACGCCGCCAAACAGCAAGGCCTCGAACAACGCTTCGACGCGCAGCTCGACCCCGCCGACCAGCGCATCTGGCTCAAGCAGATGTCGTCGCAGCCGAATCAGGTGGGTTCGCCGCATGACAAGGCGAACGCCGAATTCATGTTGGCGAAGTTTCGCGAGTGGGGCTGGGATGCGCATATAGAAACTTTCGATGTGCTCTACCCAACGCCAAAGAAAGTCGCGCTCGAATTGCTCGGGCCGCAGCCCTTCACCGCGGCGTTGAAGGAACCGGCTATTGCCGGTGACGCCACCTCGAACATCCAGGATGGCGCACTGCCGCCCTACAACGTCTACGGTGCCGATGGCGACGTCACCGCCGAACTGGTCTATGCCAACTACGGCATGCCGGACGATTACAAGGACCTGGCCCGTCGCGGCATCGACGTACGCGGCAAGATCGTTCTCACGCGCTATGGCGGCGGCTGGCGCGGGCTGAAACCGAAGCTGGCACAGCAGCACGGTGCTATCGGTTGCCTAATCTATTCCGATCCGCACGACGACGGTTATGCCAAGGGCGACGTCTATCCCAAGGGCGGCTGGCGTCCCGCCGACGGCGTGCAGCGCGGTTCGGTGGCCGACATGCAGGTGTATCCCGGCGACCCGCTGACGCCCGGCATTGGCTCGGTACCCGGTGCCAAACGACTGGCGATCAAGGACGCCACCTCGCTGCTGAAGATTCCCGTGCTGCCAATCTCCTACGCCGACGCCACGCCGCTGCTGCAGTCGCTGAGCGGGCCGGTGGCGCCGGCCAACTGGCGCGGCTCGTTGCCGATCACGTATCACGTCGGCCCGAGCACGGCCAAGGTGCATATGACGGTCGAATCGAATTGGGGCCAGAAGCCGGTCTACGACGTCATAGCGAAAATAAGGGGCAGCACGGCGCCGGATCAGTGGATCGTGCGTGGCAACCACCACGATGGCTGGGTGTTCGGCGCCTGGGATCCGCTGGCCGGCAACGTCGCGCTGATGGCCGAGGCCAAGGCGATCGGCGCGCTGGTCAAACAGGGCTGGCGTCCGCAGCGCACGCTGGTCTATGCCAGCTGGGACGGCGAGGAGCCGGGCTTGCTGGGTTCCACCGAATGGGCCGAGACGCATGCGAAAGAGCTGCAGGCCAAGGCTGTGACGTACGTCAACTCCGATACCAACGGGCGCGGCTTTCTCGGCGCCGGCGGCAGCCATTCGCTGCAGCATCTGGTCAATCAGGTTGCCGACGGCGTGACCGACCCGGAGACGAAGGTCAGCGTGCGCGAGCGCCTGCGGGCGCACATGCTGATCGCCGGCAATGACGACGATGCCAAACCCGAAGCGAAGGACATCGCGAAAATCGCCGCCCAAGGCGGCGACGTGCCGCTGGCCGCACTGGGCTCGGGCTCCGACTTCAGCGCTTTCCTGGAGCATCTGGGCATTGCTTCGCTCGATCTCGGCTTTGGTGACGAGGACGACAACGCGGGCATCTATCACTCCCAGTACGACTCATTCGATCACTACGTCCGTTTCGGCGATCCCACCTTCGAATACGGCGTTGCGCTCTCCAAGGTGGTTGGCCACATCGTGCTGCGCAGTGCCGATGCCGACGTGGTGCCGATGCGCTTCGGCGATTTCAGCACCACGCTGAATCAGTACGTGGACGAGCTGCACAAGCTTGTCGAGAACACACGCAAAGCCACCGAACAACAGCACAAACTGCTCGATGCCCATGCGTTCACTCTAGATGCCGATCCCACCCGGCCGGTTGCACCGCCAGAGCGCGACTCCGACGTACCGACAATCGATCTCGCCCCCTTGGATCAGGCCGCAAAACAGCTGACGCAAAGCGCACAGGCTTTCGAAGCGGCTTACGGAAAACGGGCGGCAGCAGGCTTCGACCTACCGCCAAAACAAGCGCTCGAACTCAGTACTCACATGGCCCGCATGGAGCAGATGCTGACCGATCCGCACGGCCTGCCGACCCGACCGTGGTTCAAGCACATGATCTACGCGCCCGGCATGTTGACCGGCTACGGCGTCAAAACCTTGCCCGGCGTACGCGAAGCGCTGGAGGCACGACGCTGGGACGAGGCCAACCAATACGCCGCGATTACCGCCAAGGTCATCGACGGTTACCGGCAGCAGCTTGATCAACTTACTGATTTACTCAATTCCCAAAAATAGTCCAAGCGTTTTGCCGTTGGATAGAAGGGCGTCCGACACGGGCGCCCTTCTGCTTGATGAGCCAGGAAAACACTTCAAATCGATGGCACCCTCGGCATTCGACGCCAGGGGACTCCCACTTCGTGTCGTTCGCTGCTATAACGCGGCAGTGATTCGACCGTGGGAGAGCGGACGAGCACTCTACTGACATAGGGAGCAAGACGATGAACTGGAAGCGCAGAATCATTGCGTTGGTATTACTCGTATCTGTAACCACCTTGCACGCACAGTCCGTTTCTTTCGCAGATCTCGCGCGCCACATCGAATACGAGAACGTCAAGATATCGCCCGACGGCGAATACCTTGCCGCAACAGCAGTGGTAAAGGGGAAGACGGCTCTTGCCCTTATCCATATAAGCGACAAAAAGGGCATCATCGTGCAACCCCGCGAAGGGGACGACGTGATCGATTTTTGGTGGGCGGCCTCGAAACGCGTCATTTATACCGTCGGCACGCGATTCGGCGCACTGGATTCGCCGCTGGCGACGGGCGAGTTGTTCGGGGTCAATGCGGACGGTGGCAATCCGCAGCTGCTGTACGGCTTTCGCGGCGGCATGAGCACCGGATCGCATATTCAGCACGCGTCGTCGGAACGAGGCAGCGCTCAGTTCATCCATACAATTAACGATGACCCCAACCACGTGCTGGTAAGTGTCAGCTTGTGGGACGCCGCGGGCCGAGAAGGTAGCTTGCCGATCGCTTACCGAATGGATGTACGCGATGGCACGATGACGAAAATCATCAGCGCGCCAGCACGTAACATGGAGTTCGTCGCCGATCACAAAGGTCACATCCGCTTTGCTTATGGCGATGACGTTTACGGGAACATGCAGGTGTATCAGCATCCACTTGACGCTGAGGGTTGGCAGCTGATGCCCAAGCCAAGCGCGGAACGTTCAAGGCCTCTGACATTTAATCAAGACGACAGTGTCGTCTACTTCAACTGCGTCGAGGAGAATGTCGGGTTTGCCGTCTGCAGCTGGGACACCGCCAAACAGACCTGGCAGGTTTTATGGACCAATCCCAAAGTAGAACCGAGGGGCTTGGTCTACGGACCGGCCGATGATGATGTCATCGGCGTCAGTTTTCAGGATGGACGGGCGGGTGCAGCCTTCTTCAATGGGGACAATACGGACGCCAAAGCGCTGATCATGCTGATGAAACAGTTTCCCGGCGAAAGCGTGCGTATCGTTTCCGGTTCCAGCGATGGTCACCTGAGCGTCGTGCTAGTCGAAGCCGACGCCGATCCAGGCTCGTTTTATCTCTATGACCGCACTGCAAAGAAACTCACCCAGCTTCTGGCGCGACAACCCTGGATCCATCCCGAGCAGATGGCGACCAAACAACCTTTCGATGTGACCGCGCGCGATGGAATGAAACTCGAGGGATACATCAGCTATCCGCCGGGCCACGAAGATGGCAAACATCTGCCGATGGTGGTGTTCGTTCATGGTGGCCCTTACGGTATCCGCGACGATTGGGACTACGACCCTTACGTACAGATGATGGCCACGCACGGCTACGCCGTACTGCAAGTCAACTATCGCGGCTCGGGCGGTCATGGCTACGGCTTCATGCAGGCCGGCTGGGGCGAATGGGGTGGCAAGATGCAGGACGATGTGACCGATGCCACGCACTGGGCGATCGATCAGGGCATCGCTGATTCGCGGCGCATCTGTATCTTCGGCGGCAGCTACGGCGGTTATGCCGCGCTTGAGGGCGCGGTGAAAGAACCTGACTTGTATAAATGCGCAATTGGCTACGTCGGTGTATACGATTTGAAACTGATGTACAGCCGTGGAGATATTCCGCAATCGACATTTGGCAGTAACTATCTAAAAAGGGTGTTGGGCGAAGATACGGAAGTTCTGGCGCAGCATTCACCAATCAATCAACTCGATCGCCTCAAGGCCAAAGTCATGCTCGTGGTCGGCGGCGAAGACAGGCGCGTGCCCTCCGTCCAGGGGAGCAATCTGCATATGGCGCTGGCCAAGCGTGGGATCGCGCACGAGTGGATGGACAAACCCGAGGAAATGCATGGGTTTTACAGCGAGGCCAACGTCAGCGAGCTTTTCACTCGCGTCGTGCAGTTTCTAGGCGCGAACTTGGGGCCCGGCGTTAGCGTCACAAATGCGGCCAATGCGAACACGGCAGCGGTATCACATTAAGATTTTTTGATCTGGGCCGCCGCCCGGTTGACGACGACGGCCAAGACGCCATCCTGCCGCAGGAGCCGCGTTCGACGCCAATAAACACCCAACTCATGGGCTACACCCATTCCCCTGCGTTCTGGCAAAGTGTGTCGATAGAGCACGGCGCCAAATCAGGGGAATTAGCATGCGCGTATCCATTCGGCTTTCGTTGACTGCGCTGTTGGCGCTGGGCATGGGCGCCGCGACGGCGGCCAACGACCCGGCCGATGCGCGGGCATATGCACGTGATCCCGGCCAGCCGATCGATCAGGCGTATACCGACCAGATCCTGAAGTTCACCACCGATCCGTCGTTCAACTCGCCGCTGACCGACTATTTGCCGGCATCCGCGACCGTGCCGACGCCACAAAAGGTGCTCGGCCATATCGCTGGTGCGCCGAACTATCTGCCCTACTCGGCCGACGTCTATCGTTACTTTCGTGCACTGGCGGCCGCCAGCCCGCGGGTGAAGGTATTCACCATCGGCAAGACCGAAGAAGGCCGCGAGATGATCGCGGTAGCGATCGCCGACGAAAGCGTGCTGGCCGATCTGGACGCCAACAAGGCACGGCTGGCCAAGCTGGCCGACCCGCGCAGCATCGGCATGAACGACGAAACGGCCGACCAGCTGGTCGCGCAGTCCACGCCGGTCTACTACATCACCGGCACCATCCATTCGACCGAGACCGGCGCGCCCACGGCGCTGATGGAGCTGGCGTATCGCCTGGCAGTGGACGACTCGCCGTACATCAAGCACATCCGCTCGCATGTCATCACGCTGATCACGCCGGTGGTCGAAGTCGACGGCCGCGATCGCATGGTGGATCTGTACAACTGGCACCTGGCGCACCCAGGGCAGAACTATTCGCCGCTGATGTACTGGGGCCACTACGTGGCGCACGACAACAACCGCGACGCGATGGGCATGACGCTGAACCTCACGCGCAACGTCGCCGACACCTATATCGGCTGGCACGCGCAGGTGCTGCACGATCTGCACGAGTCGGTGCCGTTCCTCTACGACAACACCGTCGGCGACGGCCCCTACAACGCCTGGATCGATCCCATCCTCACCGGCGAGTGGCAGCAGCTGGGCTGGAACAATGTGCAGGAGCTGACCAAGCTCGGCATGCCCGGCGTGTTCACCCACGGTGACTTCGATACCTGGAGCCCGGGCTATCTGATGTTCATCGCCGCCATGCACAACGGCGTCAGCCGCCTGTACGAAACCTTCGGCAACGACGGCGCTGACACGGTCAAGCGCACGCTTAGCCCGAAAGAATACGCGCGCACCTGGTACCGGCCGAACCCACCGTTACCCGAGGTCATGTGGTCACAGCGCGACAACAACAACTACGAGCAGACCGGCCTGCTTACTGCACTGAATTATTTCTCCGACAACGGCCCGCTGTTCCTGAAAAATTTCTACCTCAAGGGCAAGCGCTCGATCGAGAAGCCGCAGGAAGCCGGCCCGGCGGCATACGTTTTCCCCGCCGACGAAACGCGCACCGGTTCACAGGCCCAGCTGCTGCACGTGATGCAGCTGCAGCACGTGGAGTTGAGCCGGACCACGTCGCCTGTCACGGTGACGCTGCCCAAGCAGGGCGACGATCCGAAGGCCAAGGCCACGTCGAAAACCTTTGCCGCCGGCAGCTACGTGGTGCGCATGGATCAGCCCTATTCGCGCATCGCTGACGCCCTGCTCGACCGCCAGTACTGGTCGCCGAAAGACCCGCAGCAGCATCCCTACGACGACACCGCCTGGTCGATGGGCGACCTGTTCAACGTGCAGGTCGTGCGCGTGACCGACAACGCCATCCTCAAGGCGCCGATGAGCGCCGTCAGCGACACCATTACGCCACCGCAAGGCCTGGCCGCGATCGACGTGCCCGCTTCCAAACTGCCGCGCATCGCGCTGATGCACACCTGGCTCGATACGCAGACCGAGGGCTGGTGGCGCATGGCACTGGACAAGCTGCACGTGCCGTATACCTATATCAGCACCCAAGACGTGGCGCGCGGCGGCGACCTGCATGCCAAGTACGACGTGATCCTGTTCGGCCCGATCGGCGGCGTGAGCGCGCAGCAAATCGTCGACGGCCTGCCGATGTGGGGCAATCCGATGCCGTGGAAAACCACCAAGCTCACGCCGAACCTCGGCAAGATCGATTCCACCGACGACATCCGTCCCGGGCTAAGTGCCAAGGGTCTGGAAAACCTGAAGCAGTTCGTGCGCGAAGGCGGCCTCCTGGTCACCGCCGAAGACACTGCCAAGTTCGCCATCGACAGCGGCCTGGCGCCAGGCGTGTTTGTCACCCCGACGCACAACCTCAAGGTCGTCGGCAGCGTGCTGCAAGGCACGTTTGTCGATCGCAAGAATCCGATCGCCAGCGGCTACGCCAGCGATGACCTGGCCCTGTACAGCTCGGTCGGCCAGTCGTTCACCGTCTCCAACCAGGTCACCGGCGACGACGGCCTGCCGAACGCGAAGGACTTCCAGCGCCCCACCGGCCGCGGCGGCCCGCACGACACCGATACGCCGGAAGGACGCGCCTCGGTCGCTCCGCCCACATTGCCCGATCCCAAGCCGTGGCAGCCGACGCCGCTCAATGCCGAGCAGCTGCGCAACAACCCGCTCGCGATTCCCGCCGACCAGCAGCCCAAGGTGATCGTGCGTTACGCCGATGCCGACAAGTTGCTGATCGCAGGCCTGCTCGACGGCGGCGATGAAATGGCCGAGCGCGCCGCCGTGGTCGACGCCCACTACGGCAAGGGCAACGTGCTGCTATTCGCCGGCAACCCGATCTGGCGCGGCGAAACCATCGGCAGCTACGGCCTGGTCTTCAACGCCATCACCCACTTCAATCAATTGGACGGCCAGACGGCCAAACCTTGATCGAATAGCTAGCTGGCGTACAGTCATCCGACTGGACGACGAACAACGGCATCCATTAGCGCTTTGGATGGCGTCCATGCCGTCGTCAGTCGTTAGCAACACTCGATCGAATTTTACTCGAGACTACTCGGCTGACGCAGAAACGATCGCCCGCATCGCCGGATGATCCATCTGCACCGCGTAGCTGACGATGGCGGCCTTTACGTCGGGCGTCGCATCCTCGGCCGCGCGCTTCAGCCATTGCGCGGCGTCTTCGATCCTGCCTTCGGCGACGAGCGCCATGGCCCAGTTGTACTGCCCGCGAAAATAGCCAGCCTCGGCCGAGCGTCGATACCAGTCGTTGGCCTTGAAGGTGTTGCGCATGACGCCCCAGCCTTCTTCGTAGCAGCGGGCGAGCAGGTTCATGGCACGGGCGTGGCCCTGCTCGGCGGCCTTGGCGTACCAGTAAGCGGCGCGCTCGGCGTCGCGCTCTACCCCCTGACCATCGAGATACATGCGCGCCGCGTTGTATTGCGCCCAGTCGTTGCCGAGCTTGGCCGCATACACGTAGCAAAAAAACGCCTGGGACAGATCAGGGTCTGTACCCCAGCCCTTTTCAAGGCAGCGCCCGACCATCATGGTGCCTTCGGCGTGACCTTTTTTTCCGGCTCGTTCGAACCAGGCCAGGGCAACCGCCGCGCTTTTTATCGTGCCGTTGCCCTCGAGCAGCATACGGCCAAACATCACCTGCGCGGTGACCACGCCCTGGTTGGCCAGCCATTGAAGGGTGAGCTCGGAACGATCGGGGTCGCGCGCCAGAAGGTCGCGTATTTCGTCAGCAGTCATGCTGGTGCAACCACTGGCGGCATTGAGGCATGCGTCATTATACGAGGCCGAAAACCCCGGTGCTACGCCATCTGTCGGGGATCAGGCCCTTGATACCGGCGATATGTCAGTGGACAGCAGCGGATACGTCGTCGACCAGGCGCACCAGTCCCTGCATATCGAACCACGGCGGATCGACCGTCGAGCCAAACCGCACTATCACCAGATGCTTCGACGGCACTATGACGATGCGCTGCCCGTTCATGCCGGAGGCGAAATAAGCGTCCGGTGGCAGACCATCGATGCGCGGCGCCTTGTCGCCCGCTGCGGCCACATTGGTCCAAAAGCCAGCGCCGTACGGCGCGTCCAGCGTTGGGCGGGCCGAAAACGCGGCCCACCCAGCCGGCAGGAGGCGCCGTCCGTTCACCACGCCATCGTCGAGATAAAGCTGGCCGAAGCGCGCCCAGTCACGCGCCGAGGCGTAGATACGGGTGGAACCGATCAGCGTCTGCGCACCGTCGAATTCCATCGACACGTGATGCATGCCGAACGGTTCGAGCTGCTGCTTCTGGGCGAAGTAATAGGTCGACAGGCTGACGAAGTGTCCGTGCCAATCCGTCGTGATGCGGCGATTGGCACAGTTCACCGCGTAGTGCAGGCCGCGCTTGAGCGGCTTCAATCCCTCGTCGTAGGCATAGCTTTCGGTAAACGCTCGCTCCGGTGTCAGGCCCTCGACGAACACGCCCGAACAGATCACTTCGGCACTGCTCGCCGTGGCGACGCGAATCGCATGGTCCGATCGCTTCCAGAAAAAAGCGCGGCGAGAATCACCAGCACAGCACCCAGTGCACAGGCCACCCGGACCCCGAACGACCTTCCCCGCTTGGACATGTGTATCCCCGTTACGTGATGTCTCGAACCCAACCGGCCTAGCCGAACCTGGCAGCCGTCAGCGTCGCCGAAACATCCCATAGGCGTGCCGCCGCCGCAACGTCGTTGGCCCGGGCCGAAATTCTCGCGGGCGCGGGCGCGCCCTTGATTTCGGAGAATCCGTCCGGACCGTAGTAACCGGCGTTTTTGGCGTCGGGTGACGTGGCGGCATAAATCGTGGGCAAAGCACCGGCCTCTGCCGATTGGCCGAAGATATGGACAAACCACAGGCTGAACTTGCTGGCCAAGCCATCGCTACCCAGGCCATTGGCGATCAACGCCGTGGTGGCGATGCCGGGATGTGCGGCGTTGCTCATCAGGCCCCAGCCATTGGCATCGCTGCGGCGCTGCAGCTCCAGCGCAAACATCAGCATGGCCAGCTTGGACTGACCGTAGGCCCTGTTCGGCGTATAGCTGCGTTCGAGCTGGAGATCGTCGAAATGTATCTTGCCGAAGCGATGCATCACGCTGCTGAGGTTGACCACGCGCGGCGCAGGTGACTTGCGCAGCAGCGGCAGCAGCTGTGCAGTGAGCGCGTAGTGGCCCAGATAATTGACGCCCAGTTGCATCTCGAAGCCGTCGGCCGTGACCTGGCGCTGCGGCAGGGCCATCACGCCCGCGTTGTTGATCAGCAGATCCAGCGGCCGGCCTTCGGCATGTAGCCGTCGGGAAAAGTCCGCAACCGATGCGAGTTTCGATAGATCGAGAGATTCCAGTCTTACCTTCGCCCCCGGCGAAAGCGCGCGTATTTTCGCCAGCGCCTCGTTGCCCTTTTGTTCGCTGCGCACCGCCAGAATCACCTCGGCGCCCGCGTTGGCCAGAGCCAACGCCGCTTCGTAACCGATGCCGCTATTGGCCCCGGTTACCACGGCGCGCTTGCCAAGCTGTGAGGGAATGTCGTTCACCGTGAAGCCGCTCATGCGCCGGTTTCCCTGGAAAGGTTGAGTGAGGGATGCTCGACAGCCTCCGCCTCGAACGCACGCCACCACGGCGACTGCAACGCCGTGTCGGGACCAACGGTTTCGCCTGGACGCGGCTGCACCAGATGCACGCCCTGCTCTGCCGCCAGCGCGCGGATGCGCTCGGCCGGTTCGTCCCAGCGATGGAAGGCCAGATCGAATGTGCCCCAGTGCACCGGCATCATCGTCTTTCCGCGCACGAGCCGATGCGCGGCGATCGATTGCTCCGGCTGCATATGCACGTTGGGCCAGGTCTCGCTGTACGCACCGCATTCGATCAGGGTGAGATCGAACGGCCCGTAGCGTTCGCCGATCTGCGCAAAGCCCTCGTGCATGCCGGTATCGCCGCTGAAGAACAGCCGCTCGTGCGTGCCCAGCACCACCCACGAAGCCCACAATGTCGAGTTGCCGTCCCGAAGGCCGCGGCCGGAAAAATGCTGCGCCGGCGTCGCCGCCAGGGTCAGTGGTCCGAAGCGCGTTTCCTGCCACCAGTCCAGTTCGGTGACGCGTTTGGCATCCACGCCCCAGGCGATCAGCCGCTGGCCCACGCCGAGCGTCGTATAGAAGTGGCCGACGCGATCGGCCAGCGCGCGAATGGTGTCGCGATCGAGATGGTCGTAATGATCGTGCGACAGGATCACCGCATCGATCGGCGGCAGCTGCGCCACCGTAAGCGCCGGCGGCGTGAAGCGCTTCGGTCCGGCGAACGGCACCGGCGAGGCGCGCGCGCCGAGCACGGGGTCGGTGAGCAGACGCAGCCCGTCGATCTCGATCAGCACACTGGAATGACCCAGCCAAGTGACCTGCAACGCCTGCGAGGGCGGACCGCTCAGCACATCCTGACGCACCGTCACCACCGGCAACGGACTTTGCGGCTTGCGCCGCTGGCCGCGATGCGCGCGGAAAGCCTTACGCACTTCGCCCAGACTTGCAGCTCGGGTATTGGCCACGTTACGAAAACGGCCGTTGTGCCATGCCGGCGACTGCGGATGCGGTCGCACGATACGCTGCCGCTGCGCCATCACACGCCAGGCAAACAGGACAAGACACAGAACCACGATGATGACGAGTGCACTGACCATGAGCGGACATTCCATTAAAAGTAAACGACTTCGTATACTTTATGGCGCGCCATAAAGAAAGTAAACTATATCGTGTACTTTGTGAGCCGGTCGTTAGGTGACCGGCGCCACACGCCCAGCCATCAGGAGCTCGACTTGTTGAACCGCAGCGCCACAAAACGGCAGGCCATGCTCGACGCCGGTATCGCCGAATTGGCCGAGCACGGGCTGGCCGGCGCCAGCATGGAATCCATCGCCACGCGGGCGGAGGTTTCCAAGCGCACGCTGTACAAGCATTTCCCATCCAAAGACGCGGTACTGGAGGCGGTATTGGCGCTGCTGATGGAACGCGTCGATCCGCTGAGCAAACTGCACTACGACCGCCAGCGCGATTTCATCGAGCAGCTGCGCGAGGTCGGCATGCGGGAGATGCAGCTTATCTGCGACCCGGACTTCATCCGGCTCAGCCGCGTGCTGATGGTCGAGTGCATGCGCTCCGAAGCGCAAAGCCTGCGGCTGATGGAGAAGTTCGGCGAAAAGGAAAACAGCGTCTATCACTGGTTTCAGCAGGCTGGCGACGCGGGCCAGCTGGGCCAGCTCGACGCCAAACTGGCGGCGGATATTTTTGTCGCGTTTCTGAAATCCTCGGCTTACTGGTTTTCCGTGATTGCCTGGCAACCGGTGCCGAAGAAAGCCGAACAGGCACGCCTTATCGAAGAGGCGTGCCTGACTTTATTGGGCCGATTGCAGACGAACCGCTCACGCTGAGTTCGGCTTCACTTCGGCGGATCCGCCTCACGCTTGGCGGCGAAGGGGCTGTCGGGGTACCACTTCGGCCAGACGTTGTCCTGGCTAAGCTTCTGCCCCAGCTCGTACAGCGCCTGCGTGTCTTCGAGGATGCCCGAATAATCCCAATTTGGATCGAACACGTCGTTCGGCGTGTGGTAGTGATGGGCGGTGTATTCGGTCGCGCCTTTCTGACCGGCCTCGCGCCCACCGTTGAGCAGATCGAGGCCGGAGCTCGCCAGCATCGCCGGCACGCCGGCCTTGGCAAAGTTGAAATGATCGGAGCGGAAGTAGAAACCGTTCTCCGGCGTGGTCTCCGGCGAGATCACCCGGCCCTGCGATTTCAGTACGTCGGCCAGCATGTCCTCCAGCTGCGACTGGCCCTTGCCGATCACGGTCATGTCGTGCGCGCGGCCGATGATCGGCAGCGCATCGACGGCGATATCCGCGACGGTCTTGTCGAGCGCGAATACCGGCTTGGAGGCGTAGTACTGCGAGCCGAGCAGCCCGGACTCCTCCAGCGTCGGCATGAAGAACAGCACACTGCGCGGCGGCGACGTTTTCTGATGCGCGAACGCATCGGCGATCTCCAGCAGCATGGTCAGGCCGGTGCCGTTGTCGATCGCGCCGCCGTAGACCTTGTGTCCCTTCAGCGAAGGATCGGTGCCGAGGTGATCCCAGTGCGCGGTATAGATCACTGCTTCGTCGGGCTTGCTGCTGCCCTTCACCATCGCCAGCACGTTGTGCGACTCGATATGGCCGATCTTGTTTTTCAGGCTGACCGAGGCCGTGGCCTGCAGCGGCACGGGTTTGAAGCCGGGCTTGGCCGCGGCTTTTTCCAGCTCGTCGAAATTCTGGCCGGCGGCGGCAAACAGGCGCTCCGCCGCGGGGCGCGTCAGCCAGCCGGCCACCGGCAGGCGCGGCGACGGATCGACGCTGCTGGGCAGGCTGAGCTGCGGCCCGCTGTTACTGTTTTGCAGCACACGGAACGGATAGCCGGCCGCCGCGTCGCTGGTATGCACGATGAAGCAGGCGGCCGCACCTTTGAGCGCGGCCTCGGCAAACTTGTAGGTCCAGCGGCCGTAGTAGGTCATCGCGCGACCGTTGAACAGCTTCGGATCCAGCGTGGCGAAACCGGGATCGTTGACCAACACGATCACCGTCTTGCCCTTGACGTCGATGTCCTTGTAATCGTTCCAGTGCCACTGCGGCGCGTCGGCGCCAAAACCCAGAAACACGATCGGCGAGTTTTTCAGGTCGACATTGGCTTTTGCCTGCAGAGTCTGCACCACCATGTCGTCGTGATTGGCGAACTGGCTGGTCTTGCCGCCGGCTGAAATATTCAGCGTGACATCGGTATTCAACAGCTGGATCGAGTTGGCCGGCACCGTCTGAAACCACGAGCCATGGTTGCCCGGTTGCAGGCCCATGCGCTTGTACTGCTCGACGAGCCAGTCGATCGTACGCGGCTCGGCTGCGGTGCCGGGCTTGCGCCCGCCAAATTCGTCCGAACTCAGGGTCTTGTCGAACTGGGCGAAATCAGCGGCGGTGATCTGCGGCGCCAGCGCCACGGACGCATCGGCCGCACACGCGGTGCCGGCAGCCACGCATAGGGCGGCAAATAAAGCGGTTGAGGCGAGACGCATCGAGCACTCCAGCATGAACGAACAGATCACCGTTGTAACGCGCGCGCCAGTGCGTGTCTATGAAAAATCGACGCGATGGACGTCGAGCCGTCCGCCCGTTCGACCGTATGCCGAGGCCGCAAAAACTCGTCGTATCGCAGGCGCGCTTTCACGCGTTGCCAACCCTTTAGGCGACGCGGACGGTTAGGCTTGCGCTTTGCACTGCTCCGATCCGCGCTATCGGCCGTGCCCTTTTCTACCGGCTACTGGAGACGATGATGGAATACGTAAAACTCGGACGCACCGGCCTCGACGTATCGCGCGTCTGCCTTGGCTGTATGACCTACGGCGACGCCGAACGCGGCGCACACAGCTGGACGCTGGACGAGGAAACCAGCCGACCCTTCATACGCAAAGCGCTGGATCTGGGCATCAACTTTTTCGATACGGCGAACGTGTATTCCGATGGCACCTCGGAAGAAATCGTCGGCCGCGCACTGAAGGATTTCGGCTCGCGAGACAGCATCGTGCTGGCGACCAAGGTGTTCAACCGCATGCACGAAGGCCCGAACGGCATGGGCCTCTCGCGCAAGGCGATCATGAGCGAGATCGACCACAGTCTCAGCCGGCTCGGCACCGATTACGTCGATCTTTATCAGATCCACCGCTGGGATCCGCGCACCCCGATCGAGGAGACTCTGGAGGCGCTGCACGATGTGGTGAAAGCCGGCAAGGCGCGCTACATCGGCGCATCGTCGATGTTCGCCTATCAATTCAGCAAGGCGCTGTACGTGGCGGAGAAACACGGCTGGACGCGCTTCGCCACCATGCAGAACCACTACAACCTGCTCTATCGCGAAGAAGAGCGCGAGATGATGCCGCTGTGCCAGGAGCAGGGCATCGGCGTGATTCCCTGGAGCCCGCTCGCGCGAGGCCGCCTCACCCGCGATTGGGACGAAAGCAGCGAGCGCGAGTCCACCGACGTCTACGGCAAGACGCTGTACACCGTGCCCGACGCCGACAAAAAAGTCGTCGAAGCGGTGGCTGCCGTGGCCAAGGCGCGCGGCATATCGAAGGCGCAAGTTGCGCTGGCCTGGGTCGCACAGAAGCCGTTCGTTACCGCGCCGATCGTCGGCGCCTCCAAGCCGCACCATCTGGATGACGCCGTAGCCGCGCTGTCGCTGAACCTCGACGCCGATGAAATCGCCAGGCTCGAAGAGCATTACGTGCCGCACGCGGTGGCCGGACACACCTGAGCTCTATGCCACACGACGATGCCTGCGTTTGCCGTAGGTCGTGTGGCGCCGATCAGACGTCGAGTTTCGGCGCGAGTCCGAGAAAATGTCGGGCTCGCGGCCAGTGGCGCAGGCCTATTCGCTCGACCAGCAGCATCACGAGCATCGATGCGCCCAGCAACGGCAGCGCGATGCCCAGCAGCACCAGCAGCGTGACGACCAACATCGGATACCGCGTCTGCGCGTGCGCAGGTGGCGCACCCAACACGCCGGCAGGTCGTCGCCGCCACCACAGCACCACCGCACTCGACGACAGCGTGATCAGGCCCAGCGCGGTGAACACACCCAGGATCTGATTGAGCGGCGGAAACAGCCGACCTTCGTGGATGGCCACGCCATAACCGATGATGCGATCGAGCAGCGGCCGTTGGAAAAACGTCGTGCGGCTGACCAAGGCCCCGCTGGTGCCGTCGAGCACGAGATCGGCGCGCAGCGATCGATCCTCCGCATCGGAACGCGCCGCCCATGTGGGCGCGAACCGTGACGGCGGTGAAATCAGCACCGGCGGTGCGAGTTGCTGAGCGATCACGGTGGGTAGCACTCGATCCAGTGCCGTGTAGTCCAAGCCGATTGCCGCCGCCTCGGTATCGCCCGGCATACGCATGCCGGGCATGAATGCTGCGCGTAACGGCGCATTCTGCAAGCTGGCGACGGCCCTATCGTGTGCGCTGCCGATGCTCCAGTCCTGCGCACTGGCCGAACGTGCATACGTTTGTCGCAACGTCTGCAGCATGCCGCCCCAGGATTTACTCCACGGCAGTCCGGACACCAGCAGGAACAGGGCGAAGCACGACACCCATACGCCGGTGACTGCATGCATGTCGCGCCAGAACGTGCGCGAACCGTGGCGCAGGCGCGGAAAGAGCACGCCGCAGAAGCGGTGCGTTCGAGGCCACCACAGATACAGCCCGCTCAACAGCATAAGAATCGTCCACGACGCCGCCAGTTCCACCAGCACCGAGCCTGCCGTGCCCAGCAGCAGTTCGCCGTGCAGGTAGAAGATCACCCGCATAAAACGATCGTTCTCGTTCACCACGTGCAGCACGCGCAGACTGGACGGATCGACGAACACGCGATTGATCTGCGCCCCCTTGCCCACCAGAACACGCGTCGCCGCTTCGGGTGCAGCGTGCAACTCATAGGCATTCAGCACCCCGCCGGGCACGGCGGCGAGTGCGGCGGCAACCTGGGCCGACGCGGCTTGCGGCGGACCGCCGGTGACGTGGGCATAACGCCGCTCCAGCAGCGGTTCGAGCTGCGGCTTGAACAGGTAGATCATGCCCGTGATCGACAGCCATACGACAAACGGCAGACAGAACAGTCCGGCATAGAAATGCCAGCGCCAAATCAGCCGGTAGACCTGCTGGCGCCGCGTACCCGTGGTGACTCTAGCCAGCTCGCTCGCGGCACCGCCGGCGTTCATAGATGCACCTCGGCTTTGACATAGATGGTGCGTGACGGGTACGGGTAATAGACGTAGTAGCGACGGTTGGTGAGATTGTCGATGCCCACACCGACATTCCAGTGCGCGTTTACCATCCAGTTGAAGCTGCTGTCCCAGGTCAGAAAATCGCTGACGCCACCGAAGGTATCGGGGTTGATATCGCTGTGGTTGAGCGTGTTGTACTGGCGACCGGAATAGCGACCGGCCAGCGTCAGCGAGGTACTTTCGCTGCTGTGCCATGTGCCGATCACGTTGGCGCGCCAGCGCGGCACGCGGTAGAACTGCTTGCCCTGCGCACCGGGGTTTTGCGGATCGCTTACGGTGGTGGCCTGCGTGTACGCGCCGTTGGCGGTCAGGTCCAGACGGTCGAACAGCACACCCTGCCCCTGATAGCTCACCTCCGCGCCACGCGTGCGCACCAGCGCCACGTTCTGCACATTGGTGACCGTCGGGAATACGCTGTAGTCCGTCTGGCTGAAGAGCGTGTCGCGCGTGTCGCTGCGATACAGCGAAAAACGGGTCAGGCCGCGTGCGGTGGTCCATTCGGCGGAAAGCTCGCGCGAAAGATCGTTTTCCGGCTTGAGGTAGGGATTGTTGTTGACCAGACTCAGGCCGCTGAACGAGCCCTGGAACAATTCGCCCACCGTCGGAAACCGATAGGCGCGGGCACCGGACAACCTCAACCGCCAGGCATCGTCCAGCTGAAAGGCCAGCGATACCTTCGGCGACAGATGTTTTTCCTTGCGCGGCAGCAGCGTAGCGTAGCTCGTCACCGCTCCACTCGTTGTGCTGATGAAACCATCGAAAGCTCGCCACTGCTCATAGCGTGCCCCATAGGTGAGCTGCCAGCGAGGACTCAACTGCCAGGCGTCCTGCCAATAAATCGCCTGCGTCTGGGTACTGCCGCCGGTGTCGCTGAGAGGCGCACTGGCGTCACCTTCACGCCACTGATTCAGCGCGAAGGTGTTGTTGACCAGCGCGTAGCCATCGTAGTGATAGCCCATGCTAAGCCAGTGGCTGCCCGCGTCGATGCGGTCCGGGCGATAGCTGCTGCGCACATCGAAGGTACGCCAGCGGCTGCCGTCACCCAGCGTGATTTGACCGGCACCGTCGTAGGTCAGCGCGCTGCCGGCCGAGCGATCCTGACTCTTGGCGCGATCGAAGTACGAGGCCTGCGCCTGTACGTTCCAGCCGCTGTCGCGATGAGTCCCCAGCGACAGGCCGTAGAGATAGTTTTCGCTTCGGCGCGTGCTCGGTGCGAAAAAGCTCGCCGGTATCACGTACTGCCGGCCATCGATCGCCACCGTGCCTGCCAACACGGTCTGACCGCCAGCATCGCGCAGATAGCTGGCGGTTCGATGGCTCATATCCTGGCTCCAGTAGCCTACGTCCAGGCCGCCGCGCAGATCGGGTGTGAAATCGTAGGTGAGCTTGAGGTTGGCCTGATCCTGCGAGGTGACCTCCTGCCCTTCGCTGTTGATGCCCAAGGTCGCACGCGACTGGCCATTCGGGCCGATATCGGTGAGCGCGCCGGTGACGGGTACGGCGGCGTTGCCGGCCGCGGTGCTGGAGAGATTCTGCGTAGCGAACACCAGCGGCTGGCCGTTGCTCTGCAGGTGCGCGAACCCCGCCAGAAACGACAGCTTGCCCACGCGATCGCCCAGGGTGACGCTGTTGCGGCTACCGCCGTAATGGCCATCCACGCCGTCGTTGTCGACATGCTGGGTGAACAACTGGGTCTGTGCCGATAGCTCCAGCTTGTCGGGCATACGCGTCGTCATCAGCACCGTGGCGCCGATCGCATTGCCGGGATAAAGGGCGGAATAGGCGCCATAAAGCACATCGACGCGCGCCAGATGATCGGGAAACACAATGGACCAGCGGGGCGGCGTGCCGAACGTGTTGTTGGAAAAATCGCTCAGCAACAAACCGTCGAGGTAAACCAAGCCACGCGCGCTTTGCGAATTTCTGCTGCCGCGTACCGCAAACGTGGCGTTTTCATCGCCGATGAAGCGCTTGCGTATGCCCAGCGCCGGCATGTATTTCAGCGAATCCTCGGCATTGACGATATTGAGCTTGCGCAGCTGCGCCGCATCGATGGTTTCGACCGTCACCGGCAGGTTGGGATCGAACGGCGGCGCAGCCGACCTGGTTGCGTTGACGTCGACCGCCTTGAGCGTCTTGGCCGAGGTCGACAGTGGCGTGGTGGAATCCGCCGTGAGTTCGTTGGCGGTCGAAAAAGAAGAAAAGATGAACACGAACGGCAGCGCGATCAACGCACTGCCCGAAGGAGAAAATCGCATGAATAAAATTCCGTCAATGGCGCGCGCGGCGGCAGCGCCATCCATGAGTTAAGAGCGCGAGGCAGATGCGACCGAAGACGCGCGCAAAACAGAGGCGCAGTGATTCGGACGATGGCCTTCAGCGACGCGAGAGCCGATACGTGCGCAGCCGCAGCGCACGCTAGGCGAGATCAGCCGTGACGAAGCGACGGCGGTCCGCGAGGATTGGCGCTCAGAACGGGATCGACGAACGTGGCGCCAATGGCCCAGAGCCTCGGCACGGACGCCGCTGGCAGAGTAGACGCTGAAAAGACGATGGTATGGCCGGACAGCAAAGGGCTGTGGCCGAGCAGCGTGCAATAACCGCAGTGGTCCATCGGCGTCGCGGGCGCCGACGGTTCCGGCGTATGGTGCGGAGCCAGCCCATGGCCGGTGCACCAAGCGCCCAAGTTCGGCATGGACGACTCGACAGCAAGGGTTCGCGACACCACCGGCGCCACGATCGTCAGCCAGATCGCGGCCATGCCCAGCCATGCCATGAACCGCCGATGCCGCAACTTGCTCAGCACGGTATCCCCACTCGCTTTATGACTGCTTAACGCAACTTCAAGCGGAATGGTGACATGAAATTCGAAAGAAATGACGGGCCGCCTTGTGCGGCATAGCGCCACGCGGAAGTCTTTCCCGAGTCATCGGTATCGGCGGCACGGGGTGCCAAGGAGAAAAATCGCCGCATCGAGAAGATGGATGTGCAGCGGAAGTCGCGGTGGCTTCCACGACAAGCCTTGCCACGAAAGCACGGCCGACCAGTCGCCGCTGGCGTTTACCTGCGCTGCAGCGGCAGATCCGATCGAGCGAAGGACGGTTCGACGTCGTCGAATACGACCACGCGATTGCGGCCTCCGCGCTTGGCATCGTAAAGCGCCTTGTCGGCATGAATCAGCAGCTGCCGCAGGTTATAGCCGGATTCCACAGTGGACGACACGCCAAAGCTAGCCGATACCTCTATGCCAGGTGCATCCTCGCCGTTGGACACGCTGGCAATCGCCAGACGAATCAATTCCGCTCGTCCCGTTACCACGTCGCGGTCGCACTCCGGCATCAGGATGCCGAATTCCTCGCCGCCGAGGCGGCCGAAAACGTCGGTAGAGCGCAGATGCGCCTCGCAGGCGGCCACCGTGCGCCGCAATATGTGATCGCCCACGGCATGACCGTGGGTATCGTTGACGAGCTTGAAGTTGTCCAGATCGATCACGATCAGCCCGGCCATGCGAGTCGACTTCTGGCAGTATTTCAGCTGCTGTTCGGCCATGGCGACAAAATGCTGGCGGTTGAAAATGCCGGTCAATCCATCACGCCGCGCCAGCTTCATGAAGCTCATCTGCGACCGCTTGATACGGTAAGCCCATAGCGCGATCGACGCCAGAACGGTCAGCAGCAGAACGATGTAAAGCCGGTTGGTCTCCATCGCCTTGGTGCCCAGCGCCTGCTGCAGCTGCAGTATCTGATTCTGCTTGTTCAACGTGTCGATTTGCAGTTTTTTCGCGAGCACCTGTTGCGTGACAGTCTGATAGGCCAGCGCTTTCGCGCTCACCTCGTTCAAATAGCCCTTGTCGGCCGCCATATATTTTTCGTGGTAGCTCAGGGCCGCATCCAGATCACCCTGTTTTTTGTTGACCAGATAAAGCAGCTGATAGGCGCTGGTCAACGACTTGGTGAATTCGTGCTTGACCCCACCGTCGATGGCGAACTGCGCATACTGCTGCGCCAGCGCGACCTTGCCCTCGTTCCAGTACGCCTGCGCGAGCAACGCATCGAAGTCTGAGGTCAGCTCCGGGTAACCGATGCGGTGGACCTCGGCGTAATGCTTATGCAAAAGCTCGATCGCCGCCGACGCTTGACCGTGTTGAATATCAAAACTTGCTACATGGAAACGTACAAAATTGGCGAAGAGAAATTCTGCTGCTTTATTGCATGCATCTATCGCCTCGCGTGACTGTTGCTCGAATGTCGAAAACTTGCCGCTCTCATACAGCGACTGAATCTGGAAGAGCCTGCCCTTACAGTCACCATCACCGACCGGGTTTTCCCGCAACATCTGGTTCGCATAGGTCAAGCCGAGATCGTATTGACCCGCCTCGTTGTAGAGCATCGAAGCGACGCCCAAGGCCTGTATGCGGGCATCCTTGTCGGCAATCTGCGGCAACTGATCCAGCAGCTGGTTTATCCGCGCAAACGCCTCCTCATAGCGGGAGCCGATAACAAGGTTATTCGCCAAGGTCGTACCTGCACGAAATCGCAGCGTGGCATCGGTGGATTGCTCAATGATCGCATTTAGCAGCGGCGTAGCGGTTTCGTAGTCGCCCCGATAACCCACCTCCCAGGCGTGCAGGTAACGCAGATACTGCTGCTGCTGCGAAGACAATCTCGTCGCCTCCGCGCCGAGCCGCTGCATAAGCTGCAGAAACTCTGCATGGTTCGACGTCTTGAGGCTGTCCGCCTGCTGCAGCAGCGGCGCAGGATCTCCCATCGTGGGCACGGCCGCCGCGGCCGCGCCTATCTGCAAAGCCACGAGCCATAGCGCGCCGGCAAGACATGCCCGGCGCTGTCTGCCAAAGAGAAACATCGATTAGGCCGCGGAGATTTCGGCCTGACGCCCGCTGTGTTCGGGTTTCTCATCCGGCTCCCTCAATGGAGTCTCTTCGTCCTCGTCGCCTTCCCCTTGATCCTCATTGCCTGGCAAATAAGGAGCACATAGCGGAACCAAACCTAGCAGCTTTTCCAGCTGCGCCTTATCCTTGGCGAGGATCGCCCTCTGCAACGCCGGAGCGATTTCCGCGCCAGTCAACGCCTGTTCTACCTCGCCCTGCGAGGCGTGACGCCACTGTGCGTCCTGCCCCATCTTTTCCAGAAAATCGATCACGTCCGTCATTACATCACCCCCTGACAAGTTGGTTGCTTCGATATGGCACCCCGATCTAAGCCACGACCAGACGCACCGTTAAGACCGCTTTCCCCGCTACGTCGAACGTAAGGCCGGAGCCTTGCGCCACCATTATTCACCGCATGATGGCTTGAAACAGCGCAATGCCGTTTCGCCTCATCGCTTGCATCATTGGCCTTTCCGAAAGCCGCATCGGCAAGGCGGCACTCTACCTCGGATTCAGGCTTCACCTGCTTCTTCGCCGACGAGCCACCGTTTTCCCGCCCTCCCAGCGTCGAAAATCTGCTCGACTCGCCGAAACGAATGACACGGCAAAAGTCCTTTTCATCGATGTCTCAAACGCTTCGCACGCCACCCCGTGAACTTATCTGTTTCCACATCAAGCCGCCGAAACCTGCGCCTCGGCCTGATCGAGCGCGGCCAGCCGCGCGCGAATGCCCATATCCGGCTGCATGGCCAGGCACGGCGGAATGACGATGGTATCGGGCACATCGATATCGGCCTGCGGCAACGTACGCAACGCGACCTTCTCGATCCGCGGTGGCTGGATCGGCAGCGTGGCGGCCCGATAGATGATGACCTCATGCTCGAGCGGATAATCGCGCGCCAGCACATCCACCAGCACCTGCCGATACGCTGCGCCGGTGGAAAAACGCGTCAGCGACTTGTCGCCCGCCAGGCCCACCTGCCACAGCACAAGATAAGCACTGGGATCGATCCGTCGCTTGTAGAACAGCAGCTGGCCGGCCTCGAAATGCTGGCAGCCATAGGCACCCGGATCGATGCCGAGGTCGGCGTAGAGACAGTCTTCCGCCGAAATGCCCGGCTCCATATGCGCGCGATAGCCTTCGCTGCGCGCGATTTCGATCGACTTGTGCGGCGCCCAGGCGAATACGCCGGGATGGCCGTAAAACACGCCGCAGACCTTTTTGCCCGCGCGCACTTCGGCAAGAATCGCGTCGACCATCTGCCGGTACGTCTGCAGGCGCGACTTGCCCTCTCGATAGAACGGCTGCAGGCTGCGTACATCCGGATGCATCCGCGCCAGCCACATTTCGACGATGCTGTCGGACAGGCCGGCAAAAACCACATCCGACTGCTCGATATGGCTGCGCGACAGCGGGCTGATATGCGAACCCAGCGTCATGCCCAGGCCCACGCATACCAGACTGCCGGAAGACCCGGATGCATTCATTCGACTTTGTCCCCAATCCGCTTCACGTAGAACCGCTCGCAACACGATGCTAGCGTACAAAGAATGACAGTGTCCAAAATTCTCTGTTCTCAACATCACACACGCCGATAACGAGCGCCAATAGGGGGTTTTACGCGCTCCTGGATCCAACAGAGGCTGACGGCCGGACCTGGCAGAGGAAAATCGAGCGCCGTGAAGCGAATGGCGTACAGTGGGGCGGCAGCTGTTCCATCAGCGCGTCCTGGCGCCATCCGCCGTTTCGCTCCCTTTCTCATGCTCCGTTTCGCAACCCGCGAAAGGAAGCCCTCACGGGAGCTGCCCATGCCGGGCTATACCACCCGCGAGCTTGTGGTCTGCCTTGGCGGCCGCGACTATCGGATTCGCGCCTTGAGCGATCTGCAGCAGTTTGCCGACCCGCATCATCTCGCCGAACGTATCGGTATCTCCTCCGCACTGTGGAGCCTTTTCGGGCAAGTGTGGCCGTCGGGCAAGGTAATGGCCGAGGCGATGTCGACCCACGACATCGGCGGCAAACGCATTCTTGAACTCGGCTGCGGGCTGGGGCTATCCAGCCTGGTACTGCAGCATCGCCGCGCAGATATCACCGCCAGCGATCACCATCCGCTGGCGGAGCTTTTTTTGCGTCACAACGCGACCCTGAACAAGATGCTGGCGATCGTCTATCGCGATCTGCGCTGGGAAGTGCCCGATCTCACCTTGGGGGTGTTCGATCTGATCATCGGCAGCGATGTGCTTTACGAGTCGGGTCACGCGGATCAGCTGGCGGCCACGATACTTCGCCATGCGACGCCGGACGCCGAGATTCTCATTACCGATCCAGGTCGCGGCAACAGTACGTTCTTCACGCGCGCACTGGCCATCCAAGGTTTTGCTGTGACCGAACAGCGTAGCCGTTTCAACAAGGACGACATCCCACCCTTCCGTGGCCGGCTGTTGAGTTATCGGCGCGGCCAATCCGCCAACGGCAAGCTAGCACTGTAGACACTCACGTATTCGGCCGGTGAGAACGTCTGCGTTTCCTAAAAGCATCGGACGCGAGGCTGACGCCGCACGTCCGACATGCACCACTGGCGATCGCCCGGTTACTTCTTGGCCGCGTCGCGCGCTGCATCGGCCGCCTTGCCCACCTCTTTCTGCGCCTTGCCGGCGTTCTTTTCCACGTTGCCCGCCACTTCCTTGGTCTTGTTGCCGGTGACCTTGCCAACGGCCTCTTTCACTGCGCCCTTGACCTCATGCTTGGTGCCTTCAGTGCGATTCTTGTCCACGTCGATACTCCCGTTAAGAAGCCTGCGGTGTGCAGGCCATTACGTTCTAGGCGCGATATCGTGGAGAGACCGTGACATTGCCGTGCGCAACGTATTGACGCACTTGCGTCGTTCAGACACACGACAGCGAAACACGTGTGCGCGTATTTTATGCTGGCTTGCACCATGGATGGATACCGGCGCTGGCACGCGCCCTATTCTGCGTCATCGAATGTTGATATCGGAGATCGTCGTGTTTCGCTCATTTCTTGCCACCACCTTGATGACCGTCGCCGTACCCGCCACTGCGGCGGCGCTGCCGAATCAGCCGGTCACCACCCTGGATCTGACGCGCTACGTAGGCCAGTGGCACGAAATCGGCCACCTGCCGATGTTTTTTCAGCGCAAATGCGTGGACATGATCACGGCGACCTATACAGCGAACGCCGACGGCACCATCGGCGTCCACAATGCCTGTCGTGTCAGAGACGGCTCGATGGATGCGGTCGACGGCGTCGCCCGGAAAGTCGAGGGAAGGCCCGCGGCCCTCCAGGTTCGCTTTGCGCCGGCATGGCTGTCGTGGCTGCCAGTGGTGTGGGCCGACTACTGGGTGGTCGATCTGGATGCAAATTATCAGTGGGCGGTAGTGGGCGGCCCCAGCCGCAAATACCTGTGGGTCCTGTCGCGCAAGCCGAGTATGAGTCGCGTGCTGTTCGACCAGATCAAGGAGCGCGCTCGGCAGCGCGGATACCCGGTCGACAATTTGGTGATGGCCGCACCGCTGGACTGAGCAGCGCCTCTTGCCGGCAGGCGCGAGGCACACGGTCGCTGCGCCTCCGTGCACGCGATCCAGACAGCCACTACCGCAGGATCGACGTATGTCATTGAACGATATCCTGTTGAACATATGAGCCTTCCCATATGACACTCACACCCGCCATCGCCGACTTCGATGCCCAGCCCATGCGCGATCGTGTGGTGTTGATCAGCGGCGGCGCGCAAGGCATTGGCCGCGGTATCGCGCAGTCCGTTCTCGGCGCGGGCGGATCGGTGCTGATCGGCGATCTCGACACCGAAGCCGGCCGCGCCTGTATCGACGAATGGAAAGTGGGGCAGCGCGCTGTATTCAGACGTCTGGACGTCTCCAGCGAAAGCAGCGTCCAGGGATGGATCCAAGCAGCTCTTAAAACATTCGGCCGGATCGACGGCCTGGTCAACAACGCCGGCATCGCCGATCCGGACATCGGCAATTTGACCGAGTTGACTCTGGCGCGCTGGAACGAATACCTCGCTACCAACCTCACTGGCGCCTTTCTCTGCAGCAAGCATGCGCTGGCATCTTTGCAGGAAAGCCATGGCGCGATCGTGCATATCGCCTCCACCCGTGCGCTACAGTCCGAGCCGCATACCGAAGCCTACGCGGCGACCAAGGGTGGGCTGGTCGCCCTGACCCATGCGATGGCGGTGAGTGCGGGTCCTGCAGTTAGAGTCAACGCGATCCTCCCTGGCTGGATCGCCACCGACGACTGGCGCAAGCCAGCCTCGCGTCGCGCGCCCAAGCTGAGCAAGCAGGATCACGCCCAACATCCGGCCGGTCGCGTCGGCACGCCGAAGGATATCGGCGATATGGCCGTCTATCTTCTATCGGCGCAGGCGGGCTTCATCACCGGACAGCACTTTGTCGTCGATGGCGGCATGACGGTGAAGATGCAGTACGCCTGAATCGGCGCGCGAGTGGCGGGGCAACTTGCCAACTCAGGCTGGCGCTTCATCACACAGGAATTTCGCCTCGAAAAGATCCACCGGCAAATCGCGGCTGAAGAGAAACCCCTGCATCTCATCGCAGCCGTGCTCGGTCAGCAGGCGCGCCTGCTCTTCGGTTTCCACACCTTCGGCGACCAGCTTCAATCGAAGCGATTTTGCCAGGGCGATAATCGTGGTCACCACGGCAATGCCCTGCGGCCCGGTAGTCATGTCGTTGACGAACGAACGGTCGATTTTCAGGATGTCCACGGGCAGTCGCGACAGATAATTGAGGGACGAAAAACCGGTGCCAAAATCGTCAATGGCGATTTTTACGCCCAGCCCTCTCACCGCCCGCAAGGTATCGATGGTCTGCATGACGCTGGACATCATCACGCTTTCGGTGATTTCCAGCTCCAGTCCGTCGGCGGCATTCAGT
This sequence comes from Rhodanobacter sp. ANJX3, assembly GCF_014200755.1. Classification (GTDB taxonomy): domain Bacteria; phylum Pseudomonadota; class Gammaproteobacteria; order Xanthomonadales; family Rhodanobacteraceae; genus Rhodanobacter. The sequence continues at coordinate 406,784 of NZ_JACHCM010000002.1, forward strand.
CCGCTGCCGACAAGCTGCGCGACCTCCTCGACGAAACTGCGCCTGCGCAGCTGGATGAACGAGACGTTGACCGAGATGGGCACGGCCCTGAGCCCACTGTCGCGCCAGCGCCGAAAGTCTTTCATCGCACGCTGGAGCGCCCAAGCGCCCACCTGATGGATCAACCCGGTTTCCTCGAGTACAGGAATGAACTCCGACGGCGCGACCAGACCGCGGCGCGGATGGTTCCATCGAATCAGCGCCTCCGCTCCGGTCAGCATGCGATGCGACAAATCGACTTTAGGCTGGTAGTGCAGCACGAACTCATTCCGCTCCAGCGCAAGACGGAGCTGGCTTTCGAGCATCAGGTGAGCCGATAACTTTTCGCTCATCTGCGGCCGATACCAGAGATAACGCTCGCCACGTATCTTGGCTTTCTTCAGTGCTACCTCGGCATGCCGCAGCAAAACGTTGGCATCTACCCCGTCGTCTGGAAATTTCGAGCAGCCGACCTTGGCCGCTAGGCGCAGTACGCTGTTATTGATCTGGAAGGAATGCCCGGTGAAATCGTCGAGGTTTTTCTCGATCAGTCGATCGAGATCGCCGGACTCCCTGATCACCGGCAACACCACTGCAAAAAGATCCGGACCTACCCGCGCCAACAGGTGAACGTCGCCAGCGCTGCGCGTCAGCCATTTGCCGACCTGCCGCAACAGCGCGTCACCGGCCGCTTGGCCAAGCATGTCATTGACGTTCTTGAACCTTTCTATGTCGATCAGCCACACCGCCAGTCGATGGCCGCTATCGATCGCGCTGCGCACATACTGGGCCACTCGTTCGAGAAAGAGAGCGCGGTTGGCCAGGCCGGTCAGGCTGTCGTAATAGGCCAGGTAATTGAGCTTTTGCGCCTTGCCGATGTGGTCGACCGCGAAGGCTATCTCGGCGCTAAGATCCCCGAGCAGCTTCATCTCCTCCTCATGGAAATAATCGGTTTCGTCGGCGTAAAAGGACAACATGCCGATCGCTGCGTCATCCACGATGATCGGAAACGTCGCTACCGATCCGATGCCATAACGGCGGTAGCGGTGTCCCGATGTAGTCGTCGTGTTCGACTGCAGATCGTTCGTGACAATCGGCCTCCTCTCGCGGATCGCTCGCGCAGCAGGCGTTTCTCCCAGCCACAGACCTTCAGCCTTGCGCAGGCGCATAGTGATCTCCTGCAGATGCTCCTCGCTCATGGCGGCCGACGCGACCGGTACGATGCGAGTGCCTTCGGCGTCGATCATGCCGATCCATGCCATCCGAAAGCCGCCCGCCTCCACCGCCACGCGGCATGCCTCCCGAAACAGCTCGTCTCGATCGAGCCCGCGCAGAATCAAGCCGCCAATGCCGCTGGACACCGCATACACGCGGTTCAGATGCCTGATCTTCAACTCCGCCGCGTGCTGATCGGTGATGTCTTCACCGATGCTCGCCGACCCGATCAGTTCACCCTCTTCGGAGCGCAACAGCGAATTGCTCCAGCGCATGCGCCTGCGCTCGCCGGACCGGGTGACGATCTGGTTCTCTCGCTGCCAGCTTTCCAGTTGTTTGGCCAGGTGCCGCGAGAAAGCGTTTTTATCGCCGTTGTACTGCCACGGAATGAAGCGCTCGAACCAGTTCTGACCGATGACCTGCCCGGCCTCCCAGCCGGTCAATCGCAGAAAATAGTCGTTGCAGAAGGTAATGGTTCCATGCACATCGAGCATGACCGAAGCCAGATGCACATCGCGCAAAAGATCGCTGAAACGGCGCTCGCTCTCGCGCAGCTTGCGCGTCGCCACTTTACGCGGCGTGATGTCGGTGGCGACAGCGGCGATACGGTAGGCCACGCCTTTTTCGTTGAGCAGGGGGTAGGCACGTAGATGGATCCAACGCACCTGATCGTCAGCGCGCACGATGCGAAATTCATGATCGAAGCCGGCGTGGCCGACGTCGCCCCAGCGCCGGGCGACGTCGGGGCGGTCTTCGGGATGCGCCGATCGGATCCAGGATTGCGGGTCGGCATAGAGGCTTTCGCGAGTTCTTCCCCAGACGCGCTCAAACGCCGGGCTGACATAGATCATCAGCGTGCCGCTGGCGTCGGAGAGAAAAAAAACATCGTCGATGGTCTCGGCCATCTGACGAAATCGCGACTCGCTGTCGAACAGATTCTGCTGGCTGACCCGCCGGCCGGTGATGTCGATATGCATCACCACGGCACCGAGCGGCCGATCCAAGACGAGCGGAGTGACGGTAAGCAGAAACCAGCGCTGCTCGCGCCCGCTCAGGCACGCATATTCGATGGAAAATAGTTTCTCCTTACCGCTGAGGACCGCCCGTATACCGGCGCCGATAGCGTGGCCCGCCGGCGCATCGGCGACGCTGGCCTCGTCGCAGATGCGCAGATAGTCCAAGCCCACGCCCCAGCCCGGGTTGTGCAGCATGCTGGCACCGGCGAAGCGTCGCCAGCCCTCGTTGACCGACACGATAAGGCCCTGCGCGTCGAGCAGGGCAATATGCGCAGGCAACGCATTGATGATGGCGGCCTGCTTCGCCGCCTCGTTTTTACGCAAGTGGGTCTGCGCATGGCGAAGCAGAAAGACGTGCCCATGCTCGTCGAGAACCGAATCGATCTCGTGGCTGGTCAGTTCGTCGAGACGGGTGTCGGTCTGGCACAGCACGCTCGCCAGTCGGACCAGCTCTTCCGCCGCATCGGCATCCACCGCGCCACGGACTGGCCGCTTTGTCATGAGGCATCCAGGCCGAGCGCTTCGAGCACGGCGCCGGTGTCGCTCAAGGTTCCTACGATGGCGATGACCGGCAACGGAAACAGCTTCAGCAGCGTCGGGGTCAGCGTGACCCGCGCTGAGCTGGCGTGATCAGGGTGGCGAAACACGTCGACGATTTCTATGTCGTGCCGATCAGGCAAGTAGTCGACGCACAATGCCGTCAAGTTGGCGATCGCCTGCGACGAATGAAACGCATCGCCGGCGACGAATAATTGAAACCTGAAAACATCAGAGGCGATCATGGCGTGCTCGCTCAAGCAATCCGCTCCCATGGCGTCATATCCGTGACACAGCTGACCACCACCGTCCTTGGTCTTGCGAAATCCTTATATCACCTTAATTGAATGGATGTCGGCGTTAAGGAAAAAATCGTCGGCATCGTAGCGAGCCGCTCGCGGCCTGCGCGAGGACCTGCAACTGAAGCCGGTCGTGCGTTTATTTTGAGCGGTGGATCGATGCCGCGACAGTTCTTCGCCATGGTGCCGCCCGGCACAGCGACGCTGGGCCGAGCAGCTGCGGAGTTTTACGCGGTGTGAACGGCGCACCGGCGTACCATCGCGCTTTCGCTGCCATCGCCCACGATGGCCTGTCATTTCCCTCGGAGATTCCATGAACGCTCATACCGCTTCCCAAGACGCGACTGTCGACGCGCTGTTTCAGCCGATTCGCGTCGGCAGCATCGAAGCACCCAACCGTATCGTCATGTCGCCACTGACCCGCAATCGCGCCGGCAAAGGCAATGTGCCGACCGAGCTCAATGCTACCTACTACGCGCAGCGCGCAAGTGCGGGCCTGATCATTGCCGAGGCCACGCAGATCTGTCCCGAGGGCCAGGGTTACATCGCCACACCGGGCATCCATTCGCCCGAGCAGATCGCAGGCTGGAAGCGGGTCACCGAGGCAGTGCACGCCAAGGGTGGCCGCATCGTGCTGCAGCTGTGGCATGTCGGACGCATCTCGCATACCTCATTGCAGCCCAATGGTGCCGCACCGGTAGCGCCTTCGGCCATCCAGGCCAAGGCGAAGACCTTCGTCGCCGACGGTTTTGTCGATGTATCGATGCCCCGCGCGCTGGAACTCAGCGAGATTCCGGCACTCGTCGAGACTTATCGCAAGGCAGCCGCCAATGCGATCGAAGCCGGCTTCGACGGAGTGGAAGTGCACTCGGCCAACGGTTACTTGATCGACCAGTTCCTGCGCGACAAGAGCAACAAACGCACCGACGCCTACGGTGGCAGCATCGAGAACCGCACGCGGCTGCTGTTCGAAGTGTGCGAAGCCGTGGCCAAGGAAGTCGGCGCCGACCGGACCGGCGTGCGCCTGTCGCCGCTGACCTCGTTTGGCGACGTGTCCGACAGCGATCCGCAGGCGCTCTTCAACCGTGCGGTCGAACGCATCGCCCCGCTGAATCTCGCCTACATCCACGTGATCGAGGGCGAAACCGGCGGCGATCGCGAACCGCAGCCGTTCGACTACGCCGCGATGCGCAAGCCGTACAAGGGCGTGTGGATCAGCAACAACGGCTACGACCGTGCAATGGCGATCGATGCCGTGGCCAGCGGCCGGGCCGATATGATCGCGTTCGGCGTCAAGTTCCTTGCCAACCCCGACCTGCCGCGGCGCCTGCGCGAAGATGCGCCGCTGAACAAGCCGGACCAGAGCACTTTTTACGGCGGCGATGCGCGCGGCTACACCGACTACCCCGCACTCGACTGATCGCGCCGGAAAATCGTTCGCTACAGCTCCCGAGGCAGAAGGCCGGTCCGTTTCGACCGGCCTTTCTTCATTGTGCCGCGACCGTCGCATTCGCGAGCCGGCATAATCGGAGCATCGCCGAACGAGTCCGAACGTGATCATCGATACCGTCGCCATCAACCAGCAAATGAACCACTTCGACGGTCACGACGCGGTATGGCTGTTCGGCTACGGCTCGCTGATCTACAAGGCCGATTTTCCCTATCTCGAACGACGGCCCGCCTCGATCCACCACTGGGTACGCCGATTCTGGCAGGGCTCGCACGATCACCGCGGCACGCCCGATTCGCCCGGTCGCGTGGTCACGCTGATACCCCAGCGTGACGCCCTCTGCGTCGGCATGGCTTACCTGATCACCCCCGACGCGCTCGAGCATTTGGACGTGCGCGAAAAAAACGGCTATCTGCGCTTCGTCACCACGCTGAGCCTGGACGATGGCCGCGAGCTCGAAGGGTTGGTGTATATCGCCACCGAAGAAAATGCCGCCTTCCTGGGCGCCGCGTCCGAACGCGATATCGCCGAACATATCGCCCGTTCCACCGGGCCCAGCGGCCCGAATCGGGACTACCTGCTGCAGCTGGCCGATGCCTTGCGGCAGATGGATGCCGAGGATCCGCACGTGTTCGATATCGAGCGTGAGCTGGTGCGGTTGATCGAGCAGGCGGGGAACTGATACGCCTGTCGGCCGTCAGCAGGCTCTCGCCCGCACGCGCAACGACTCCTGGCTGCCGTTTCTGGCGTAGGCCTTGGCCGCGGCACCGACACTTGCCGCTCGGCCCAACGGCCGTCGCCGTTCCACCGCTCGGGCTGACATTGGCCGTGCGTTTCAAGAAGAGATCAACACCGGAACTATCCTTGTCGTCGACGTCCACGTGGATCGACTGATCACCTGCGCGCGTTGGTGCGTACCGCCGCCGTTCGGATGCCCTTCGAAGCACCGACGACGATGACTTGAATCGTCAAAAAGGCGGCGCCTCCATGGCGCCGCCTTTTTCAGTCAAAACAGCAAAAGCAGCAGTGGCACCACGATGCCCGCTACGAGAATGCCTGTAACCAGCACCGGCTTGCGGCTGTAGCGATAGGCCATGTAAAGCCCGGTCAGCGTGGACAGACACAGGCTGACGGCAACCAGCGCGAAAAATAGTTTCATCGGCAGCAGGTTTTTCTTCGGCCGGCCGCTGTCGCGATCGGATGGCCCAACCGAGGGACCTGCCAGGCGGGTTTCCGGGACACCATTCGTCGATGACGCTGCGCTCGACGCAGCGACGGCAGACGCTGCAGCAGGTGCTGCGGTTTCCTGCGGACGCGGTTTGCGTACCGGCGCTACGGTCGTCTGCTTTTTGTGCAGCAGCGCCAACGTAGCCAGCCACGCCGGCGGCGTATAGCTACTGCCGCGCGTGGTTTCATGCAGGCTGAAAGTCTGCAATCCACCCGTGATGGCAAAAAACAGCAGCGCCGGCACCATGAATACGCCTAGATACAAATGAACCGTACGGGAGAGCTTGAGAAAACGATGATTCGTCGACATAAAACCTTTGCGAAAAAACCGGAGTGGCAACGATGCCATTATTTTCGGGCCGCTGCACCGACCCATCTTCGACAACGTCAGGCTTTGCCGACACCGCTTTTTGACGACGACCGCGACTCGACGATGACAGCGGCCTCCGATGGCCGCCTCCGATCGTTGCCGGTGGCGGGCAAACGCGCCGCCGGCAACGGATTCCGATCATTCGTGCGCCCATTTCAACCACTCGGGTCGAAAAGCCGGTAGATTCTGCCATCGGCCCGGCGATATGGGGATACGCCAAGCCGACCATCGGGGTGAACTATGGCGTTTTGGCGACTTGCGTTTCTTGCACTGTTTTTTGGGGGAATGTCCGGCGTGGCCTCAGCCCAGGCGATCGACTGCGCCAGCAACGCATTGAACCATTCCGAACGCGCCGTGTGCGCATCGGAGCCTTTGCGTGAACTCGCCGCCAGCATCGACAAGCGTTACCCGCGCGTCGCCGATGGTCTGGGCGTAAAGCAGAGTCAGCTGGAATGGACCCGCGTCCGCGACCGCTGCAATGGCAACCTGGCGTGCCTCACGACGGCCTATCGCGAACGCGACGCCTACCTTGCCAGGCTACCGGTCATCGCCAAACCCTCGGCCACCACAACCGCCTCCGCCGCACCGGTCAAACATCTTTTCCTCAGGCACGCACCGGCACAACTGCTGAGCCCATCCGCCACCATCGCAGCCGCGCCGCCGGAGGAAACGGCCAGCGCCGGCGAACGGCTGGAGCGTGCGGCAGGCCCGGCGTCGCCGATCGGCCCGACGCCGCACTGGAACACACTGTGGTTTCTGGGCGGCGTGCTGTTTGCGTCGATCCTGTTATGGCAGATGCTCACCAACGTCTGCGGCAAGTGCCCCAGCTGTCATCACTGGTTTGCTCGAGTCGAGATCGATCGGCGCCAGCTCACCAGCGAAACATCGGAGCCTGCCTCCCGCCGACTTGGTCGGCGCTCGCGCGCTAGCGCCGGTTTTCTGAGCCTGACCGAACCCGGTCGCGAACGCACGGCTACGGTACGCCACTACAACCAGTGCCGCATCTGCCTGCACGAGTGGGAAACCATCACGAAGGAAGAAGCGAAGTAGACCGCCGCGGCCAAAAGCTTCCTGCAAGAAGCGATCAGTACAGCGGCGTACCGGCTTTGTACGCCGACACAAAGGCCTGCCAGTCCAGATTCACCTGATCGGCATAGCTGAAGGCGAAGCTCGATATCTCGGTCTGCAGCCCGCTGCTGTCGGCTACGGCGCTGATCTGCGCATCGATGTCGTACGGCACGATCGCCGGGTTGTAATCCTTGTCCGCCAGCGCGTGAGCACTGGCCAGCGCCCGACCGATGTAGGTCATCGCGGTAGTGAACTTGGAACTGCTGGTGAGCTGGGTGTAATCGAAGTCTTCTTCGTACGGCGACTTCTCGTGGACGTAGTACGGCGCGCCGTCGATCGTGGTGTAACCGACCAGCACATCGGTATTGAGCAGCTGCGCCTTATTGGTCAGCGCCACACGTTCGCCTTCGTTGGAACCGTACACGGAAGCCGGCAGCTGACCGGGCGCAGCCAGCGCAACATCACTCGACGCTTCCTGCTTCATTTCCAGAATCACATCGTCCGACGTCGATGTCGACGGCCCCTCGATAAGCACGTAGTAACGCAGGCGCCCGAGGCTACCCGTGCCCGATCCGAGCTTCTGGTGAATATCTTTGATGGCGTAATAACCGGCCGCGTAGCGCTTGGAGGAAGAGATGGTCTGGATGTAGCTGCCAATAGCGTTGCTGATGGCGGTATAAGTCGCGCTGCTTACCGCCACGAGATCGGCGGCATTTTGAAAAGTGCGTACCCCGTTCTTGCTGGTCGTGTATTTGGACAGCAGATCCGAACGCGAGCCATCGTCGGCATCGGAGATGGTGTCTTTCACAACGCTGCTGGTGTTGCCGGTGGTGAGTTGGAAGGACGCCTCGCCGTTGCCTTTGGCGAAACTGTTGATCTGGGTCACGTAAGCCGCTACAAACGCATTGATACCGGTGGTGATCTGGCTGTCGGACAAGCCGTTCTCGCGACCGGCCAGCACCATGCTCACCGCCGCGCGGCGCAGATCCCACACGTACTGGCCAAGATAGCCTTCATCGAAATCATCAGTTGAAAACGCCGCCATGCCGCTGCTGTCGCGCTGTGCGCCGACGTTGGAAAGATGCGCGTCGCCACCGATCCAGGTGAATCCGGTAGCACTGGAGGTAAAGCTCGATGCCGGAAGCGTCGCGGTATCGCGATAGAAAATATCGGCGGTACCGCGATAAAAGGAGAACGCGCTGCTGCTCATCAGCTGCATCTTGGTCGCCAGATCGCCGCTGTCCGTGGCCGCGTACGGGTGGTTGTAGTTGTAGATGTCGTTGACGACAAAGCTGGGCCGCGACGTGGCGGCCTGTGCGCCCGTGCCCAGCAGCATGGCGACGGCGAGTGTACCGATCAGGCGTTTCAGTTTGATCATCATGCGTCACTGCCTCCGTCGTTGAAAAAATGATTGCAGCGGGATGATTGCAGCAGGTCTTGATGACACTCGGGCGACGGTGTGGAACCATCGGCTTCGTCTCCACTTTCGGCATAGCGGACCAAGGGCGGCATGAATCGCGAACTGCTTAGCGACGCGGAAATCATTGAGGCATGGCACGCCAATGCCGCGCCGTGGACGAAAGCGGTGCGCGATGGCGATATCGAGAGCCGTCGCCTGGTTACCGACCGCGCCGTTGTCGATGCCATCGTTTCGAACACGCCTCGCTCGGTGCTGGACGTTGGCTGCGGCGAGGGATGGCTGGCCCGCGCCTTGTCGGCCAGAGGCATTTCGGTGATCGGCGTTGACGTTGTGCCTGCGTTGATCGAGCAGGCACAAAAAGCTGGCGGTGGCGAGTTTCGCGTGGCGGCGTATGAAGAACTGTCGTCGAGGAAACTCCACGTTCTTGTCGATCTCGTCGTGTGCAATTTCTCGCTGATCGGCAACGAATCTGTCGATGACCTCTTCGTCGCGGTGAAATCGCTGCTGCATCCCGGCGGCACGCTGGTCGTGCAAACGCTGCACCCGCTGATCGCCTGCGGTAATCAACCCTATGTCGACGGCTGGCGGCCCGGCTCCTGGGCTGGCTTCAGCGGGGACTTCGTCAGACCGGCGCCGTGGTATTTCCGCACACTGGAAAGCTGGGTTCGGCTTTTTACGGCGAACGGATGGCATCTGGAAGAAATCCGCGAACCGATGCATCCCAACACCGGGAAGCCCGCGTCGATTCTGTTTATCGCGCACATGCTTTGACGCCGACCGGAGCGCGCCGGCGGTAACGTCGTTTCTTCAAAAATCGTTCAAGACTTCTGCCTCGGAACTGCAGCTCATGCCCAAACTGGATTTGTCCATCATCCCGATACGCAGCGGCTCGGACTATCCGGCGCCGTTTGCCGAACGAATCGCTGGCCGTACCCGCCAGGCGCTGGCGAGCGCCGGTGGCCTGACCGACTTTGGGGTCAACCTGACGAAGCTACCGCCGGGCGCGTGGTCCAGCCATCGCCACTGGCATAGCGAGGAAGACGAGTTCGTCTATGTGATATCCGGCGAACTGACCCTGGTCACCGATGCCGGTGAACAGCTGCTGCGAGCCGGCGACTGCGCAGCCTTTCCGAAAAATATTCCCAATGGCCACCATATGGTCAACCGCGGCAGCGAGATGGCGATATGCCTCGACATCGGCAGTCGCTCGGCCAGCGATGTCTGCATCTATCCGGATATCGATCTGCGTGCCGATCGGGACGACTACTCGCACAAGGACGGTCGGCCTTACCCTCGCGCCGATTGACCGCAGCTGGAGCCACATGCCTGCGTATTGCTTTAGATACACTTGCGATATATCTTAGATGCACTCTAACGATATATCGGAACCCTTTATGCGCATGCGCCATATTCTTTTCCATGCACTTCATTCCCGTCATCACCAGCACGACCACCTGCATCACGCCTTCGGCTTTGAACCGGGCCGCGACGAGGGGGATCGGCATCAGCGGCACGCCGGCCGCGGTTTCGGTGGCCGCGGCGGCGGCGACTTCTTTGCGGACTTCAGCGAAGCGCGCGGCGGCGGCCGGCGCGGTGGCGGCCGGATGTTCGGTCACGGCGATCTCAAGCTGCTGCTGCTGGCGCTGATCGAGCAGCAACCGCGCCACGGTTACGAGCTGATCCGCATTATCGAGGACATGTTCCACGGCCAGTATTCGCCCAGCCCCGGCGCGATTTATCCCACCCTGACCATGCTGGAAGAACTGGGCTACGCCGAGGTCACCAACGAACAGGGCGGCCGCAAGCTTTACGCCATCACCGCGGCGGGCCGCGTCTATCTCGACGAAAACCGCGAGGCGGTGGACGCCGTCACCGCGCGCACCGAACACAGCGCCCGCATGGCCGCCAAGATGGCCGCGCCGATGGCGGTACGCAAAGCCATGCATGCGCTGAAGCACGCCCTGCTGATGCGCGGCAGCGACTGGAGCAAGGCCGAGGCGCAGCGCATCGCCGAGATACTCGACCGCGCGGCCAGCGACATCGCCAGCGGGGAGCGCCGTGACTGAAACGCACGGCGACGCGCTCGCCATGGCGCAGCAGGTGCAGAGCTTCTTGCACGATCTGGCGAAGCTCGGCCTTACAGAAGCACGCGCTGAGCCGACGGCAACGGCGAACACCGTCACCGCTCGTCCATCGTCAGTCACCACCTTCGAGGTGCTGCGATCCCTCGCCGAACACGTCGGTTACCGTATCGCCTGATCGGCATCGATTCAGGGCCGCTCAACTCACACATCTTGCCATCGCCAACGCTTGGTCATCCAGACATGCGGGATGATCCAGAGCCCAGCCGGCACCCTTTCTTTTCAACAACGGGATTTTGCCGATGACTACTCATACCCATCAAATGCTGCGCCACCCGGTCAAATTTCGCACGCTGCAGGTACAGCGCGTCGAGCGACTGACGCCGCATATGCAGCGCGTAGTTTTCGTCAGCGATGAGCTCGACGGTTTCGTCAGCGCGTCGCCGGACGATCACGTGAAACTGTTTTTCCCGAACAGCGCCGGCGAGATCGTGACACCGGTGATGGGCGACAACGGGCCGGAATATCCGCCGGGTCGCGAATACTCGCCCATGCGCGATTACACCCCGCGTCGCCACGATGCGTCGCGCAACGAACTGGCGATCGACTTCGTACTGCACGGCGACGGCCCGGCCTCGCTGTGGGCGGCGCAAGCCGCGCCGGGTCAGCGCATCGGCGCCGGCGGCCCGCGTGGCTCGTTCCTGGTCGCCAGCGACTTCGACCACTACGTGCTGATCGGCGATGAAACCGCACTACCCGCCATCGGGCGCTGGCTGGGTGAAATGCCAGCCACCATGCGCGCCGATGTACTGGTGGAAATCCCCGACGCGCACGATCGCCAGCTGCTGCCATCGTCCGCCCAGGTCAACATCGTCTGGCTGGAGCGCAACGGTGAGCCGGCCGATCGCAGCGAATTGCTGGAACAGGCGTTGCGCCGGCTGCCCACGCCATCGGGCGACACCTTTTACTGGATCGCCACCGAATCGCGCCGCGCCCGCGCCATGCGAATCTGGCTCAGCGAGAAACGCCACGTGCCGAAGGAATGGGTAAAAGCCAAAGGCTACTGGAAGGCCGCTGCGGACGATGCCGATGACGATGGCTGATCCATGATGCGACAGCTCGATGTCGTCTCATCGTCACGGCCCGTCGTGCGATCACCGCGCCGATACATGGTGTCGTCGTAAGCTCGCCGGTCACTGCAACGCTTTCGTTGCGGCCACAGCGAGCGAAGCGCATGGATCTGAAAAGCGGCTATCCCTTCTGGGCGATCAAGAACGGCTTGATGCACGCCTTTCCGCAGTTGCAGGAGGACGTGCGCTGCGACGTGGCGGTGATTGGCGGCGGCATCAGCGGCGCATTGATCGCCGACGAACTGGCTGCCCACGGTCACGACGTGGTGGTCGTGGAAGAACGTGACGTCGGCTGGGGCAGCTCCGCTGCCAGCACCGCATTGCTGCAATATGAAATCGACACGCCGATGATCGATCTGGCCAAACGCTATGGCGAAGACGATGCCGCCCTCGCCTATCGCGCCTGCGCCGACGCGATCCATCAGCTGCAGTCGCTTGCGGGCGATATCCGCGACGTCGATTTCGCCCGCATGCACAGCGTCTACTATGCCAGCCGACGTCACCACGTGCCGGACGTCCGCGACGAAATGGCGCTGCGCAAGAAACACGGATTCGAGGTGAGCTGGCTGGAGCCCGAGGCGCTGATGGCGGATTACGGCATCCGCGCGCCGGGAGCGATTCTCAGCCAGCTGGCGGCGCGGATCGATCCGTATCGCATGGCCTATCGCCTGCTGGCGCGGCTGGAAAAACGCGGAACCGGCGTGTTCGACCGCACGCGCATCGAACGCCTGGAAACGCATGCCCGCGGCGTCACCCTGCACACGGCCCAGGGCGCGCAGATTCGTGCAGGTCACGTCGTTTTCGCCGCTGGCTACGCCAGCCAGCACTGGCTGGATCAGCACGTAGCCGACAACCGCAGCAGTTATGCCTTCATCACCGATCCGCTCGATGCCGATACGCTGGGTGCGCTGGGCGAAACGATGGTGTGGGAATCGGCGCGGCCATATCTCTATCTGCGCAGCACCGGCGATGGCCGGCTGCTGGTCGGCGGCGAGGACGACGCGGTCGATATTCCCTCGCGCCGCGACGCGCGCGTGCAAAAGAAAGCACAGCGACTGGTACAGAAAGTCGCACGCTCGATTCCCGGCCTCGAGCTGAAACCCGCCTTCGCCTGGGCCGGCACCTTTGCCGAAACCGAGGACGGCCTGCCGTTTTTCGGCGCGCATGCGCAGCACGGTCCGCGAGCACAGTTTGCCATGGCCTATGGCGGCAATGGCATCACTTACAGCATGCTGGGGGCGGGGCTGATCCGGGCCTTGATCGAGCGCCGCAAACATCCGCTGGCGGCGCTGTTCTCATTTGATCGTTTGGATCGCTGAGCGAGCGGCCGCCACACCCGATATTTTTTCTACGGACTCCTGAGGAATGCCATGAATGCGATTTATCTGTGGGTGAACGCTGCGATTTACGGCATCTTCGCGATTCTTTGTACGGTCAAGGCCAGCGCGACGTCGAAGTCGATCGGCTTTCTTTCGCTCAACAACGGCGGCATGGCCGAATATGTCACCGTCTACGGTGGCATGGAGCTGGGCCTCGGCATCATCTTCGCGTGGCTGGCATGGCGGCCGGAGTTGCATCGTACCGGCATCGTTCTCGCACTGGCGCTGTACGCACCGCTGGTGATCTTTCGCTGGATCAGCGTGGCCCGATACTGGCCCGTGCAGAGCTTGACCCTGGGTACCGGCGCGCTGGAGACCACGCTGCTGGTGCTCGCCATCGCGCTGTGGCTGGCACAGCGCCATGCGGTTTGATCGACGCCCGCACCTGGGCAATCGCGACTTTCTCGGCATACCCGCTGCGCGAACGGCGAAAGCCGACAACCGTGCGGAAATACTACTTCTGATGAAAACACGCATTTTTTGGCTCGGCGTTCGCCATTGGGCGCTGCTGTTCGCACTGGTCTTGCTGAGCGGGTGCTACCCCATCGGCAACGCTACCCGACCGATTCCTACCGCCTTCGTGCCCGCACCGCAAACTGCGCATCGGCTGGTGGTGTTTCTGCCCGGCCGCGGCGACGATCTGGACGGGCTGAAGAAAAGCGGTATCGCGCAGATCATCCAGCGCGAATGGCCCGATGCCGACGTCGAGCTTGCCGCCGTCACCATGGCGTACTACCTCGACGGTCACGCCACACTGCGACTGCATAACGAAGTGATGCTGCCCGCGCTCAAACATGGCTACGAACAAATCTGGCTGGCCGGCACCTCGCTGGGCGGCATGGGCACGCTGACCTACGACCGCGATTATCCGGGCGAGATCTACGGCATGATTCTGCTGGCGCCCTATCTGGGCGACAGCACCGTGCCGAAAGAGATCGCCGCCGCGGGCGGCCTGGAACCATGGAACCCCGGACCCGCCGAAACGCTGGGGCCGAACACCTGGCAGCGAGAGCTATGGCGCTATCTGAAAACCTGGTCGGTGGATCCGGCCAGGGGCCGCCATGTCTGGCTGGGCTATGGCGACCACGACCGCCTGCGCAAGGAGATCGAACTGATGTCCCCGACCCTGCGCAGCTCTCATGTGCTGATGGTCCCGGGCGGGCACAACTGGCAGACGTGGAAAGTGGCTGCGCCACAGTTGCTGCAGGATGCCTCGCGCGACGCCGAAACGCCTCCGACGCACGCGCACAACTAGGCTCAATGCGGTTTGTCCGGCGACGCCGACGCTCAGAAGTCGATCGACAGAATCTTGCCGCGCGGCGTGCCCTTGCGGCAGGCATCCGAGCAATAGATCACCTGATCCCAGTCGCGCGACCATTTTTTGCGCCATGCAAACTCCCGCCGACAGACCGGACAGATTTTGCGGGGCAGCTCGCTTTTCTTCATGCTCGGATGGCTATGCCAAGGAGTGAAATGACCAGCAAGGCGCGGCATCGATACCGCGCCTTGTTGGATAGACGTCTAGCCGTCCAGACTATTCGGCAACCGGCGACGGATTGCGCTCGCCGAACTGGGTTTGATGCCAATACGGATAGGCCTTGACCGGCTTGCTCGCGGCATCGAGCGTGGCAACCTGCTCGGCGGTGAGGTTCCAGCCGACGGCGCCAAGATTCTGCCTCAGCTGCGCCTCGTCGCGGGCACCGATCACCACGGTGGCCACAGTCGGACGCTGCAGTAGCCAGTTTAGTGCCACCTGGGCCACCGTCTTGCCCGTTTCCTTCGCCACGGCTTCTAGCGCATCCACCACCGTGTAGAGATATTCATCGTCGACCGGCGGGCCGGCCTCGCTGGTCTTGTGCAGGCGGCTATTCGCCGGCAGCGGCTCGCCGCGACGGATCTTGCCGGTAAGCCTGCCCCAGCCGAGCGGACTCCACACCACGGCGCCGACGCCCTGGTCCACGCCCAGCGGCATCAGCTCCCACTCGTAGTCGCGGCCGATCAGCGAGTAATAGGCCTGATGGGCGATATAACGCGGCAGGTTGTGGCGATCGGCCGCGGCAAGCGACTTCATCAGATGCCAGCCGGAGAAGTTGGAGCAGCCGATATAGCGAATCTTGCCCGCACGGATCAGATCGTCCAGCGCGGACAGCGTCTCTTCCACCGGCGTCATGGCGTCGAAGCCGTGCAGCTGGAACAGATCGATATGATCTGTCTGCAGCCGGCGCAGCGCGCCGTCCACCGCTTCGATCAGATGAAAGCGCGAGGAGCCGACGTCGTTGGGGCCGTCGCCGGAACGGAACGTGGCCTTGGTCGAAATCAGCGCCTCATGGCGGCGCCCCTTCAGTGCGGCGCCAAGCACTTCTTCCGACGCGCCGCCGGAGTAGATGTCGGCGCTGTCGAACAGCGTAATGCCCGCTTCGAGGCAGATGTCGATCAGCCGCTTGGCGTCTTCGACCTGGGTATTGCCCCAGGCCTGGAAAAATTCGCCCTTGCCGCCGAAGGTGCCGGTGCCGAAGCTGAGTGCCGGCACGCGAAAGCCGGAGCGGCCGAGTTGTCTGTAATCCATGGGGGTTCCTTTTTGCTGGGGGGACGGAAACGGAGAGATCCAAACTTGCTGGCGAAGGACAAGCAAACACGCCATCTCTAATCCGTCATATCACCATGCGTTCGCCCGCCGCGGGAAGCAAGGGCTACGGGCACGGATGACTTTTCTTTCATGTTGCGTTGCGTCATAGAAGCGTAAACTTCAACCACCTGCGCAACGCAGGGCCATCACTCCTCCGTGCGACATGCCAGACGCCTCCTACGCCCCCTCCGTTTCCCATGCGAGCGCCCAGCCGCGCCGTTTCAGCGTGATCGGTCCGATTCTCAGCACGGTGGCGTTCACCTTCTTCACCTATCTCACCATCGGCCTGTCGCTGGCGGTACTGCCCGGGTTCGTGCACAGCACGCTCGGTTTCGGCGCGGTGGTGGCCGGGCTATCGATCAGCATGCAGTACGTCGCCACCTTGATCAGCCGCGCCCGCGCCGGGCATATGGCCGACACCCTCGGTCCGAAACGCACGGTACTTACCGGGCTGGTGATGTGCGGCGTCAGCGGACTGCTGCTGATGCTCGGTGCGCTGGCGGTAGCGGTGCCGGCGCTGAGCCTTGGCCTGATTCTTATCGCGCGACTGGCCCTGGGCTGCGCCGAAAGCTGCGTGGGCACGGGCGCCATCGCCTGGGGCATGGGCCAGGTCGGGCACCAGCATACGGCGCGGGTGATTTCCTGGAACGGCGTGGCAACCTACGGCGCCATCGCCGCCGGTGCGCCGCTCGGCGTGCTGATCGCGCACAGTTTCGGCTTCGCCGCCATCGGTGCGGTGTCGCTGAGCATGATGGTGATCGCTTTTCCGCTGGCCCGACGCAAGCGGGCCACCGCGGTCGCCGCTGGCGAACGCGCGTCGATCCGCAGCGTAGCCGCACGTGTGTTGCCGCACGGCATCGGCCTGGCGCTGGGCTCGCTCGGCTTCGGCTGCATCGCGACCTTCATTACCCTGCTCTACCTCGCACACGGCTGGACCGGCGCCGCGCTGACGCTGAGCATCTTCGGCGTGATGTTTGTCGGCACGCGCTTCGTGTTCGGCACGATGATCGGCCGCGTCGGCGGCTACCGCGTGGCAATGGTGTCGTTCGCCGTCGAAGCCGTCGGCCTGGCGATGCTGTGGCTGGCCAGCGATATGGGCCTGGCCGCCGCCGGTGCCGCCGTGGCGGGGCTGGGGTTTTCGCTGGTATTCCCGGCCCTTGGCGTCGAGGCCGTCAACCGCGTGCCGGAAAACAGCCGCGGCGCGGCGATCGGCGTGTTCTCGGTCTTTCTCGATGTCGCCATGGTCGCCGTCGGACCGCTCGGTGGATGGATCGCGTCGGGCATGGGCTTCAGCCGCGTCTACGGTTTCGCCGCGCTGGCGGCCGTGGTCGCGGTGGCATTGACGCTGATGTTGAAAAAACGGTCGGAACGCCCCTGAGCGTTGCCAGCGGCTGAGCATTTCGTCCATGACACCGTGCCGGCCTGCCGATCGACAGCGCATCGACGGCACACATCGCGTACGTGTAGCCGTCTTCACTCCATAGGTCGGCGAAATACGCTATTAATACGCGCAGCAGACTTGATGGGGATGGTGCAACGCGTGGCCTCTGAGATTGAAGAGCGGCGCATGGCCGTCGCCGATTTGGACATTGGCATGTTCGTGTGCCGGCTGGACCGACCCTGGGAAGAAACCTCGTACCCGTTGCAGGGTGTGGAACTGTTGACCGAGGAGGATCTCGGCACCATCCGTGAGCTGTGCGAATACGTCTATATCGACGCGCACCGGCAGATATCGATGGAACGACCCACGACGCTCACCCGCACGCGGCTGGACGAATCGCGCTTCGACGGAACGATCAAATACGCGGACACGGCGCCGGTCGACGAGGAAGCACCCCGTGCGCGCGAAGCGTTCAACAACGCCACCGCGATGGTCGACCGCATTTTCGAGGACGTCACCAGCGGCCGCGAGTTGTCGGTGGAACACGTGGAAAACGCCGTGCGTCCGCTGGTCGCCAGCGTACTGCGCAGTGCGGACGCGTTTTTCTGGATCGAAGGTCTGAAAGGTCACGACAGCTATTCCTACAGCCATGCCATCGGCTGCAGCGCGCTGGCCGCGGCGTTCGGCCGCCACATGGGTTTTGCCGAAGACACCATCATCAGCCTGGCCGCCGGCGGCCTGCTGATGGATATCGGCAAGACCCAACTGCCGCAGTCCCTGCTGCAGGGCACCGGCAAGCTGACCTCGGCCCAATCGAAAAAGCTGCAGTCGCATGTGGCGCGCGGCATGAAAATCGTCGAGCAGTCGGGCATCACCGATCAGGATGTGCTCGACATCGTACGCACGCATCACGAGCGCATGGATGGCAGCGGCTACCCGGACGGCCTGACCGGCGACCTCACCCCGATCACCGGACGCATGCTTGCGATCATCGACGCGTACGATGCCATGATCAGCCCGCGCCCCTACCGCGCCGCCATCTCACGCCACCAGGCGCTGCGCCAGATCTACGCCGGGCGCGACACGCTGTTCCAGACCGAACTGGTCGAGCAGTTTCAGGTATGCCTCGGCGTGTATCCCACCGGCTCGCTGGTCGAGTTGAGCACTGGCGAGGTCGCGGTAGTCATGGCGCAGAATCAGGTCCGGCGCCTGCGGCCGAAGGTGGTCATCCTCACCGACGCGGACAAGCAGCCGGTAAACGATTTTCGCCAGCTCGACCTGATGAATCAGGATGAGCCTGTGAAATCATCCAAGGACAAGAAAAACGTCGCCCGCACCGTCACGCGCATGATCGACATCGTGCGCAGCCTTGCCTCCGGCGACTATGGCATCAACGCCGCCGAACTGTTTCTGCATTGACGAGGATTCCCGGGCGATGATGAATCGGGAAGCCCTCTTTGCCGCGATCCAGACGCAGGTGGAATGGGCCGCGGCCGAAGCCGGCAGCTTCGCCGTCATCATCCTACGGGTGCGTGGATTGCGCGACATCGCGCTACGCTTCGGCTATGCCCAAGGTGAGCTGGCGGAAGATCGGGCACGTGTTCTGATCGAGCAATCCATGCGGCCGATGGATCAGGTGTTTCGCGCCGGCGACGACAGCTTCGCGCTGGTACTGCCGCAGATGCGTCACCAAAACCATACACTGCTTGCCGCGACGCGGCTGATCCGTGCGTTCGAGCTGCCGATGAATGCCGGCACCACGCCCTGGCACGGCCACGCCCTGATGGGCATTGCGCTGTATCCACACGATGGGATCGACGCCGACGCGCTTTGCCGGCATGCAGAGATGGCGCTGGACGACGCGCTACGCCGCGGCGACCAGTACGCGTTCTACCAGCCGCAGGACAAGCAGGTGGAGATCGTCCACGAAGAACTGCGCGATGCGATCGACACCAATCGCCTGCGCGCGTATTTTCAGCCCGTATGGGATCTGCAGCGTCATCGCGTGGCCGGCGTCGAATCGCTGGCCCGCTGGACCAGCGAGCAGCACGGCGAGGTATCGCCGGCCAACTTCGTACCCTTCGCCGAGCAGAGCGATCTGATCTCGGCGCTGACCCGCTGGAGCATCAACGCCACCCTGCGCCACGCGGCGCCGCTGCGCGGCGCACACGAGCTGACCTTTGCGATCAATTTTTCGCCGCGCGTATTCTCCAAGCCCGGCATCGTCGAGCAGCTGATGGACGCGCTGGACATCTGGGGCGTGGCACCGACCAGCGTCATCGCCGAAGTGACGGAGACCGCGCTGGTCAACGATCTGGAACTGAGCCTGCGGGTGCTCGCTCGCCTGCGCGATCGCGGCGTCGGCATCGCCATCGACGACTTCGGCACCGGCTACGCCTCGATCGCCTATCTGCGTAAATTCCCCGCGACCGAGCTGAAGATCGACCAGTCGCTGATCGCCGACATGCGCGACGACATGCAGACGGCCAAGCTGGTTCGCGCCATCGTCAACATGTCCCATCACATGGACCTGACTGTCGTCGCCGAGGGTGTGGAAGATCAGGCCACGCAGAAGCTGCTGGCCGAGATGGGCTGCGACTACGCCCAGGGCTATCACCTGGGGCGACCCGAGCCGGCGGCCGATTTCGTGGCGCGCTTCAAGGCGCTGCCGATCCCGTCGGCAGCGGAACCGCCCGCGTCGGACGACGCATGAGCCGACGCGCGATTTGCAAGGTTGCCCCAACGCTCTGCGAGTATTCCCGTGGCCATCGCTGAGGCGCGCCGCTTCGGCTTCGCGCTCGAGCGCGCCAGCAAGCGCTACGGCGCGGTGGTCGCGCTCAATCACGTCGATATCGATTTTTCCGCGGGCAGCACCACCGCTCTGATCGGTAGCAGCGGCTCGGGCAAGTCGACCGTGCTGCGGTTGCTGCTGGGGCTGGACTATCCGGATGAGGGTACGGTTCGCGTCGACGGCCAGCCGCTCGGCCCCTCCAAGGTACTCGAACTGCGACGACGCGTCGGCTATGTGATCCAGGAGGGCGGACTGTTTCCACACCTCACCTTATCCGGCAATTTGGCGCTGCTGCCGCGCTATCTCGGCTGGCGTGCGCAACACGTGCAGCAGCGCGCCGAGGAACTCGCGGCGCTCACCCATCTGCCGCTCGATGTGCTCGATCGCTATCCCGCCGAACTCTCCGGCGGACAGCGCCAGCGCGTGGCGCTGATGCGCGCGCTGATGGTCGATCCCGACGCGCTACTGCTGGACGAACCGCTGGGCGCGCTCGACCCCATCGTGCGGCACGAGCTGCAGGACGAGCTCAAGCGCATTTTCGCGCAGATCGGCAAGACGGTGATCATCGTCACGCACGACCTGGCCGAAGCGGCCTGGTTCGCCGATCGGCTGGTGCTGATGCGCGACGGCGCCATCGTGCAGGACGGCACGCTGCAGGATCTGCTGGATCGCCCCGCCGAGCCTTTCGTGACCCGCTTTGTCGAAGCGCAGCGTCGCCTGCCCGAGGTGCGTTCGTGAGTCGCACGATGGGTCGGTGCCTGATGCTGCTGGTGCTGCTGCTCGTGCCCGTATTTGCGCAATCGACGCCGGTGCGCATCGGCTCGAAGGTGTTTACCGAATCGGTGATCCTGGGCGAACTGGCCAAGGCCACCGCGCAGCAGGCCGGCGTCGATGCCGTGCACCAGCGCGAGCTCGGTGGCACCAGCGTGCTGTGGAAAGCGCTGCAGCAAGGCGATATCGACGTCTATTCCGAATACACCGGCACCATCACCCACGAGCTGCTGAAAAACGTGGCGCCCGACGCCGACATCCCTACCTTGCGCGCGCGGCTGCAGCCGCTCGGCATCGGCATCACCGATTCGCTGGGCTTCAACAACACCTATGCCGTGGGCATGCTGGCGGATAAAGCCGCGCAGCGGCATATCAGCCGCCTGTCCGATCTGGCTGCGCATCCCGAACTGCGCTTCGGCTTTTCCAACGAGTTCATCGATCGCGTGGACGGTTGGCCCGGCATTCGCCAGCGCTACGCTCTGCCGCAGACGCAGGTGCGCGGACTCGACCACGCGCTGTCGTATCGCGCCGTGGCCAGCGGCGCGGTCGATGCGATCGACCTCTACAGCACCGACGCGGAAATTCCCTACTACCATCTGCGCACGCTGGACGACGACCGCCATTATTTTCCGCGCTACGAGGCGGTGTATCTGTATCGGCTGGCGCTTGCGCAAAGCGCGCCGCAGTTCGTCACCGCGCTGCAAAAGCTCGCCGGCCGCATCGACGAAAACACCATGCGGCAGATGAACGCCAAAGTGAAGCTGCATGGTATGAAGGAAGACGTCGTGGTCGCGGCGTTTCTCGGCATCCGCGCCGATACCCGCGCCGACAAGGGACTCGCCGCGCGACTGCTGCAGACGAGCATCGAACACATCAAGTTGGTCATGCTGTCGCTGGGACTGGCCGTGCTGCTGGCGATTCCGCTGGGCATTCTGGCGGCGCGGCTCAAACGCCTGGGGCAAGTGGTGATCGGGCTGACCGGCATTCTGCAGACCGTGCCGTCGCTGGCGATGTTCGTTTTCATGATCCCAGTGTTCGGCATCGGCACCTGGCCGGCCATCGCCGCGCTGTTCCTTTACAGCCTGCTGCCGATCGTGCGCAACACGCACGCGGGGCTGGTCGGCATTGCGCCGGAACTGCGCGAATCGGCCGCGGCCATGGGCCTGCCGCGCGGCGTCCGGTTGCGATGGATCGAACTGCCCCTGGCCACGCGCTCGATCCTCGCCGGCATCAAGACCGCGGCGGTGATCAACGTGGGCACGGCCACGCTGGCCGCGCTGATTGGCGCCGGCGGCTACGGCCAGCCGATTCTCACCGGTATCCGGCTGGACAACATCGGCCTGATTCTCGAGGGTGCGATTCCCGCGGCCATTCTGGCACTGCTGGCGCAAGGCGTGTTCGAAGGCATCGAACGCTGGCTGACGCCGCGCGGGCTTCGGCTTCAGGCGCGGCAGTAGGCGTAACGCGCGCTGATGTCGCAGGCCCGCCGCACGACGAAACCGGCACGTCGGGCATGCGACCATCGGCTATTCGCATCGAGGCCCAACGCATGCAGCACGCCCGCAAAACTCACTCGCCGCGTATCGCGATCATCGGAGCCGGCATGGCCGGCATCAGCTGTGCGGACGCGCTCCAGCGGTACGATCTCGCCGTCACGCTGTTCGATAAGAGCCGCGGCATCGGCGGCCGCCTCGCCACGCGACGCACCGATGGCGGCGACAGCTTCGATCATGGCGCGCAGTACATCACCACGCGCTCGGCCGATTTCAGTGCTTTTGTCGACAGGCTTCGGCAAGCCGGCGCCGCAGCGGAATGGCAGCCACGCTTGAGCACCGACGCGTCGGCGCATCACGCATGGTTCGTCGGTACGCCCGGCATGAGCGCGCTGCTGAAACCGCTGACGCAGGATCTCGACATCCACCTCAACACGACAGTCAGCGCGCTGGAGCGAAGCGGGAATGGCTGGCAGCTGCGGACTGCCGACGGCACGCTGTCCGAATCCTACGACGTGGTGATCAGCACTGCGCCGCCCGTGCAGACGCGCGCGCTTTTCGCGGTCGACCCGGCGATGCAAGCATCGCTCGATGCGATAAGCATGGCGCCGTGCTGGACGCTGATGGCCACCTTTACCGCGCCAATCGATGTGGACTTCGACGCACGCCGCTTCGACGAAGGTGCCGTCTCCTGGATGGCACGACAGGCATCGCGCCCGCAGCACGGCGGAAATCAGCAGGGTTGGGTAGTGCACGCGGGGGCTGAGTGGAGCGCCGAGCATCTGGAACTGACGCCCGAGCAGGTCGCAAGCCTTATGCAGCAGGAACTGTCTCGCGCCATTGGCATGGCGCTGCCACAAGCCAGCTTCGTCCAGGCGCACCGCTGGCGCTACGCCATGACGACGCAGCCGCTGGGCCAGCCCTTTCTCGCCAGCGCGGATAAGAGCCTATTCGCAGGCGGCGACTGGTGCCTTGGCGCACGCGTGGAGTGCGCCTATCAAAGCGGCGCGGCAATGGCCGCCGCCGTGGCGAAAAGACTGCTCACCGAATGACTTCGTCGCCAGGCCACTGTTGTTCTGTCTGACGAAACACATTCGTGCCGCGGCATATGGCCGTCCAAATGCCGCCCTCGGTTGACAATCCGCCGCGCTCATGCCGACCATGCGCGTCTATCTATCTCAAGAAAACATTCCCATGTCCAAGCAGCCTGCCCTGGCGATCGTCTACGAGCACCCCGAGTGGTTCAAGCCGCTGTTCGCTGCGCTGGATCGCCGCGGCGTCGACTATCGGGCTTTTCCCTTCGAGAGCCATCAATTCGATCTTGCCCAGCGGCACGCACCGGCGCCGGTGGTGTTCAGCCGCTTGGCGATGAGTTCATTTCTGCGCCAGGACGAGCATCCGATTTTCTACGCGCAGGCGTTGTATGCGCACTGGGAGTTGAACGGCGCGCACGTGATCAACGGCAGCAAGGCACTGGCGATCGATGCGAACAAAGCACGGCAGCTGTCGGTGATCCAGTCGCTGGGGTTGGATATTCCCGCCACCCGTGTAGTGCACCGGCAGGCGGATGTCGTGGCGGCAACCGAAGGCCTGCGCTTTCCGGTCATCGTGAAGGTGAACATCGGCGGCTCGGGCGCAGGCGTATCGCGCTATGACAGCGTCGACGAATTGAAGCAGGCCGTGGCCGACGACCGCACGCCCAAAGGCATCGACAGCGTGCTGCTGGTGCAGGAATACGTGCCGGCGAAAGACAAGCACATGGTCCGCATGGAAACGCTGGACGGCAAGTTTATTTATGCGATCTCGCTCAACACCGACGGCGGCACGTTCGACCTTTGCCCTGCCGACGTCTGCCTGATCGACAAGCCCACCGTCACCGTGCAGGAATTCAAGCCCGATGCGCAGGCGATCAAGGCGGCCGAAGCCATTGCGCGAGCGTCGGGGCTGGACATCGGCGGCATCGAATTCATGATCGACGAACGCGACGGTGCGCGCCGTTTCTACGATATCAACGGGCTATCCAATTTCGTCGCCGATCCGCTCCACGTGCTGGGCTGGGACCCGCACGAAAAGCTGGTCGACTATCTGATCAACGTGATCGCGTCCAAGCGGGAGAAGGCAGCATGAAGTACGGATTCTGGGCCCCGGTATTCGGCGGTTGGCTGCGCAATATCCGCGACGAAAACATGGAAGCAAGCTGGGACTATCTCAGCAAGCTGTGCCTTCGCGCCGAGCAGATTGGCTACGACCTCACCCTGGTCGCCGAACTCAATCTCAACGACATCAAGGGCGTCAACGAACCGGCGCTCGACGCCTGGTCCAGTGCCGCCGCGCTGGCCGCAGTGACGAAAAAACTGGAGATCATGGTCGCCGTGCGGCCGAAT
Source organism: Rhodanobacter sp. ANJX3 (assembly GCF_014200755.1). Taxonomy (GTDB): domain Bacteria; phylum Pseudomonadota; class Gammaproteobacteria; order Xanthomonadales; family Rhodanobacteraceae; genus Rhodanobacter. Next base: position 431,440 of record NZ_JACHCM010000002.1, read on the forward strand.
TTTCATCAGCCCGCGCTGTTCGCCAAGCAGGCCGCGAATATCGACCGCATCTCCGGCGGCCGACTCGCGCTCAACGTGGTGTCGTCCTGGTGGGCCGACGAAGCAACGCAATACGGCCTGCAGTTCGATCAGCACGACGACCGCTACGGTCGCACCAACGAATGGCTGCAGGTGGTCGACGGCCTATGGACACAGACGCCGTTCAATTTCAGCGGCGAGCGCTACCAGCTGAAGGACGCGATCTGCGAGCCCAAGCCGATCTCTTCGCCGCGTCCAACCATCTACGCCGGCGGCGAATCCGAAGCGGCCAAGACGATGATCGCCCAGCGCTGTGACGCTTACGTCATGCACGGCGACGAACCGGCCTTCATCGGCGAAAAAATCGCCGACATGCGTGCTCGCCGCGAGCGTGCAGGCCTGCCGCCGATGATCTACGGCATGGCGGCTTACGCCATCGTGCGCGATACCGAGGCCGAAGCGCTGGCCGAGGTCGAACGCATTACCGCGCTGGACCCGGAAGCCGCCGGCTTCGCCAACTTCGAGCAGTGGCTCTCCGGCACCCAGCTGGAGCGCGAGATGAAGATCAAGGAATACTCGGTCTCCAATCGTGGCCTGCGTCCGGGTCTGATCGGCACGCCCGAGCAGGTGCGTGCGCGCATCGACGAATTCTCCGCGATTGGCCTCGATCTGCTCCTGCTGCAGATGAGCCCGCAGCTGGAAGAAATGGAACGTTTCGCGGCGCAAGTGATCTCACACTCGACGTTGGCTGCCTGAAACATCTGAAACAGACGGCACGTGGTTTTGGCCGTCGCTTTAAGCGGCAGCCACGGCGTTCGTGCCGGTCCAGAGGACAATGACGCTCGATACTCTAATACGCTCGCGTCGGTCCTGTAGCCGAGCCGCCTGGAGAGGCATCGCGTGGATATCGTGCATGCACCCTGCGCACGACGACAAATGGCGATGCCATCGGCGTTGACAAGAGCTATGCGGCTGCGGGGAAACTATCTATCGGCAGGGTCACGGTGAATTCGCTGCCGAGATTGCGTCCGGCGCTGTGTCCCGTGACCGTGCCGCGGTGCGCCTCCACCAACTCGCGCACCACGGCCAGCCCAATGCCGAGTCCACCGCTGGAACGATCGAGCGCGCGCGCATCCTGCACGAACAGGTCGAAGACATGCGGCAACGCGTCGGGTGAAATGCCGATGCCGTTATCGGACACGGTGATCGCCATCGCCTGCTCTCGCACCACCAGCACCAGCGAAACCTTGCCACCTTCCGGCGTGTATTTCGATGCGTTGTCCAAAAGATTGTTGAATATCTGCGTCAACCTGACGCGGTCTCCGTAAAAATGCAGCGGCGCAGCCGGTAACTCGCTCCTCATCTGCTGCCCTCTTGCTTCCATTGCGGGACGGCAGGAGTCGATCGCCAGACGCAGCACGTCGATCATTTCCACGTTGCTGCGCTCCAGCCGCAGCTTGCCCGTGCTGATGCGCGAACCATCGAGCAGATCGCCGATCAGTCGCGACATATGCGTCACCTGATCGTCGATGATCACCTGCAGACGCGCCAGCGACAGCGCGTCGTCGGTCTGCCGATCGATCAGCAGACTCGCCGCCAGACGTATCGGCGTCAGTGGATTGCGCAGCTCGTGCGCCACCATCGCCATGAATTGGATCTGCTGGCGGTGTGCCTCGCGCGCGTGCAGCTCCAGCTCCTGCGCCGTGAGTGCAGCCATCAACAACTTTTCGTTGGCATCGCGGAGATCGGCCAGGCGATCGGCTTCCTCGACCGGCAGCGATTCGCGACAGATCAGCGGCATCAGTGCCGAGCGCGGTCCAGGCTCGCTCGTTGGCGCATCACCATGGAACTGATATCCGCCGGGCCCTCTTTCCTTGGAACGATACATGGCCACATCGGCACGATCGATCAGGGTGACCATGTCCAGTCCGTCTTCCGGATACATGGCGATGCCGATGCTGGCGGACAGCTGCAGGCGCACCTCACCGACCGAACTGGGCAGCGCAATGGCCGCCAGCAGCATCTCGGCGATACGCGCCGCTTCGGAAGCCTGAGCAACCTGGGTCAGCAACACGAGGAACTCGTCACCGCCGTGCCGACTGACGGTGTCGCCATCGTGCAGCACCGACTCCAGGCGACTGGCGACCACCTGCAGCACGGCGTCGCCACCGGCATGGCCGAGCGTGTTGTCGATGGTTCTGAAATGATCCAGATCGAGAAAGAGCACCGCCAGGCGGCTGTTCCGCTGACTGGCGCTGGTCATCGCCAGGGTCAGGCGATCGAACATCAGCGCACGGTTGGCCGTCTGCGTCAGCGCATCGCGCTGGCTGGAATAGGTCAGCTCGGTGAGATTGGCCACCGCGGTTTCCGCGATGGATTCGGCATTGAGTGCGGCCAGAACCAATCGACCGTTGGCTTCGAGCAGTTGCGTGACGCGATTGCCGCCGATCTCCACGCGCACGTCCACCAGTTCCTGGCGCAGTTTGACCAGATCCGCCCGCAGGTCGTCAGCCTGCCCGTTGAGTAACGCCACTACCTGCGTGGCTCCAGCAACGGTATGCGGATCGTTTCGGTCGGTCACGACGTCGACGGCATGATGCTGTACTTATCCATCGTCGGCGCCGGATGTCGGTCCGTTCAAGCCGCTGCGGCTGCGCGTAGGCCGACCGCCCAGCAAACCCTCGTAACCGGCCAGCATCTCGTCGATCTGGATGCCGTCATCATCGATATGAAAAAGATGCAGCGCATTGGAATGCGCACTGGCGCGAATTTTTACCACCGCCATCACCCGCTCCAATCGACCCTCCAGTTCGATATAGCGCTGCACGACGATGGCGTCGGTGAGAAACGCCGTGCCGTAGGGGCTGAAGCGCAGTTCGTTATAGCGATCTTCGAGTTCGGAGGTCATCAGTACGGTGACGCCGATATTGGTAAGCGCCGAAACCAGCCGGGATAGCGACTCACGAAAATCCTCGCGAAACGTCGGCGCCAGTGCCAGTTCGAATCCCGACAGCGAATCGATCACCACGCGAGTTGCCTTGAGCCGCTGGATCTCCGTGATCAGCTGCATCGCAATTTCGTCCACTGACAGCGCCAGCGAACGGGTATCGATGACGCCGATCCGATCGCTCTCGATCAGATCCGCCAGCACCCGACCACGCGATTGCTTGGGACGCTGTTCGAAGGCCGCGATGACCCCTGTTTCACCCGCCCGCGCGCCCTCGGTCAGAAATGCCGATGCCAGAATGCTCTTGCCCGAACCCGATGGCCCGGCAACCAGCAGCGAGTATCCGCGCGGCAGGCCGCCACCCATCATCGTATCGAGTTTGGGCACACCCATTTTCGCGCGCCGATCCGGTTCCAACGCGGGCTGCGGATCATTCAGCGTTGCCAGCGCCGGCGGCGCGAATACCTGAATGCCGTTCTCCGTGATGCGAAACGTGTGCAGACCAGGCAGCGACGGTTGCCCGCGCATCTTCATGACCTCCATCTTGCGTACCATCGAATTGCTCTGCACGCTCTGGCGCAGCCAGATCAGTCCGTCGGCCACCGTGAATACCGGGCTGGGATCGTCATCGCTGAAGTATTCGCCAAGCAGGAACGTGGTGGCCTGCCAGCTCGTCATCAGCATGCCCAGCTGCTGTACGAATTGCTGCAGGCTGATGAATGGATTGCGATCGCCCTCCCCAGCGAGGATGACCGAGCGGAAGGAGTCCACAAACACCAGCGAGGGGCCGTGCGCCTCGACCTCGGCAACCACCCGCGCCAGCACCTTGGTCAGATCGCCAGTGGCGGTTTCTTCGGCCAGATTGATGAAATGGACCGACTGGCTGACTTTTTCCGTATCGAAAAAGTCGAACTGCTGTTGATAGCGGAACATCTTCAGCGGCGGCTCGCCGAGCACGGTGAAATACAGCGCTGGCCGCGTAGGCGTGGCCAGCGCAAACATGATCTGATGCGCCAGCGTGGTCTTGCCCGACCCCGGGGGCCCGGCGATAAGGTTGAAGGAAAACTCCGGCAGACCGCCGCCGAACACTTCGTCCAGTCCAGGTACTCCCGTGGCAAGGCGATTGATGATGGCTTTGACCTTGATCATGGAGCATTGTCCTTCGCGGCATCGCCGCTGGATGACTTGTCCCACACCGAACGCAGCAGACGCTCGAACAGCGAGCCGCCGATCAGGTGGATAAGAAGATCGTGGAAAGTGTGTAGCAGCGAGATCGTTGCCGCCAAGGCCTCCACCGGCGTCTGTTGAGACAAGGCGGTTTTCAGACCCTCGAATTCGCCGGGGCGCAGCGAACCCTCGTATGCGGTCACGAGACAGGGATGATCGATCAACGTGAGATACAGGCTGCGCTTGTAAAGGGCCGCAACGCCGGACTGGCCGATGATCGGCGCCAGCGCCACGTCGACGTCCTTCCAAATCAGAAGTGCCTCGGCGGCGACGCTTGCCGCATCCGCAGCTTCCCCTACTCGTCTGGCAAGCATGGCTTGGATACCGTGTACGTCATTCGGCATCGGTAGCCCGTAGAACACGCGATAGCGCGTGCTTTGCGCCCCTATAGTACGCGCTAATCCATTTCTACAGGGCGCTGGATTTTTCAGCGCTGCAGTGTCGAGGAAGCGCGCCGCTCCGTGCACGCAGCCACCCGCCGCGGCTCGCTTCCATGCTTGCCAGCCTGAGGTGCTCGGGCGAGACTGCCGATACCCCTCAGCCTTTGGGCAATACATGAGTCTGGCCGAAACCCGGCGTGATCAGCTGTTCCCTGCGCTATGCGCCGTGCAGATCGCGGTGGCACAGCGCTTTGCGACGGCGCCGCCGCAGAAATTCGAGCCGGGCGAGACGCTCTACGCGCTTGGCGAGCGCCATGCGCCGGTATTCATCGTCACCACCGGCGAGGTCCTGGTCAACCGCGGCCATAGCAGCGGTGAGGATCAGCTGATCGCCACCTTGCCGATCGGCGGCATCACCGGCGAAGTCAGCCAGCTCGGCGGCCGTTCGGCGCTGGCCGAGGCGCGCGCGGGTGCGAACGGCTGCGAGGCATTGCGCTTCGATACCCACCAGCTGCGCGCGCTGATCGTCGGTTCGGCGGAAATTGGCGAAATCATCATGCGCGCCTTCCTGCTGCGCCGTACGGCGCTGATCGCCGAAGGAGCCAACACGCTGCTCGCCGGTCGACCCGGTGAGCCGGCGCTGGTGCGGCTGCAGGGTTTTCTCACCCGCAACGGCCACCCCTATTCGTTGCTGGACGTGACGGACGGCGGCGAAGGCCAGGCGCTGGCCGAACGGTTCGGCGTACACGATGACGACCTGCCGATCGTACTTTGCCCCAATGGCTCGCTGCTGAGGCATCCCAGCGAAGTCGATCTGGCCGCCTGCCTCGGCATGACACCGGAGCTCGACCCCGACCGCATCTACGACGTGGCCGTGGTGGGTGCCGGCCCGGCCGGACTGGCGACAGCGGTTTATGCAGCGTCGGAAGGCCTGTCCGTGCTGGTGCTGGATACCCGCTCGTTCGGCGGACAGGCCGGCGCGTCGGCCCGCATCGAGAACTATCTGGGTTTTCCCAGCGGCATCTCCGGCCATGCGCTGGCCGCGCGCGCATTTACCCAGGCGCAGAAGTTCGGCGCCGAAATCGCTATTCCGGTCACCGTAAGCGCATTGGAATGCGGCGGCGACCAGCGCCAGCCAGGCGATCCATTTACGCTGCGGCTGGAAAGCGGCCTCGGCGTGCAGGCGCGCAGCGTGGTGGTGGCATCGGGCGCGCGCTACCGGCGCATCGACATCGAGAACCTGAGCCTGTTCGAAGGCGCCGGCGTGTCGTACTGGGCGTCGCCGGTGGAAGCCAAATTGTGCGAGGGCGAGGACATCGCCCTGGTCGGCGCCGGCAACTCGGCGGGACAGGCGGTGGTTTTTATGGCGCCCCGGGTCAAACACCTGCACCTGGTGATACGCGGTGAATCGCTGGAGGCGTCGATGTCGCGTTATCTGATCGAACGTATCACCGCGCTACCCAACGTCACCCTGCATACGCGCACCGAAGTCATCGCGCTGCAGGGCGAGGTGAGCAGCGGCTTGACTGGCGCCAGCTTTCGCCATCGCGACACCGGCGCCGAATGGACCAGCCCACTGCGACACTTGTTTTTATTCGTAGGTGCGGATCCCAACGCAGCCTGGCTGGAAGGCTGCAACGTCGACGTGGATGCGAAGGGCTTTATCTGCACCGGCCAGCCCGGTAACGGCCGATTGTGGTCGACCGTCGGGCGTGAACCGCTGGCGCTGGAAACCAGCATGCCCGGTATATTCGCCATCGGCGACGTGCGCGCCGGTTCCACCAAGCGCGTCGCGGCGGCTGTCGGCGAAGGTGCCCAGGTCCTGGCCGCCCTGCATCAAGTGCTTGCCGCCACGCCCGCCAAACAGTCGGAGTCTGCCACATGAGCGATTACTGCAAACATATCGCCGATATTGCCGAGGTCACGCCGCAGACGCTGGGCTGCGAGGAGTGCCTGAAAAACGGATCGACCTGGGTGCATCTTCGACTGTGCCGAACCTGCGGCCACGTCGGCTGCTGCGATCAATCGCCGGGTCGCCACAGCACCGCGCACTTTCACGCCACCAAGCATCCGATCATCGAAGGCTACGATCCGCCAGAGGGCTGGGGCTGGTGCTTCGTGGACGACACCCTGGTCGACCTGCCCGACCAGACGCCACAGACAGGCCCGATACCTCGATACGTATGACAGACGGTCGATGAACTAGAGCGGCCATACTTGGATTGGGACGTATAGACGTCCATGCAACGGCTAAAAAAGCGGCCTATCGTTTTTCGGCGCGCTCACATCCCGCAGCCTGTTTTGCGTGATCGTATCCGCGTGGTCGCGATGATAAACGTACGAACGATCGCGCAGCTTGCGGCTGCGAACGCCGACGACGACCAGCTTTTTCACCAGCGCCGAGTCTTCGGCATAGCGGATTTCGGGAAAGCCGCCGACCGCCACAATGGCTTCACGCCGGACCACGATCATGCCCACCCCCAGGCAGCGGTCGACATGAATCATCTGGCCAGGATGGTGCCGGCAGGGCACCAGTGGATCGCCCACGACGCGCATTGGCGACATCCACATATCGACCGACGGATCGGACTCGATCGCCTCCCGGCGACGCGCCAAATGCGAAGGCTCGAACTCGTCGTCGCTGTCCAGAAACGCGACCCATGGTGCGCTGGCCTCGGCCAAAAGGCGATTGCGCGCCACCGACTGGCCGCCGTTTTCATGCCGCCAGCAGCGCACGCGCGGATCGCTTGCCTGCCAATCGCACAGCAGCGGCCAGGTGTCGTCGGTCGAGCCGTCGTCGGCCACCAGCAGCTCCCACTGCGACTCGACCTGGGCAAGCACAGACGCCAGCGCGCGCCCGAGCAGCGCGGCGCGGTTGTAGGTCGGCATGATGATCGAGAAAAACGGCGGCGCGGGCATGCGTCGGATCGTAATGGCGAATGCCGTGAGCAAACGTGAATGCGTCCTTCTGACGCACAAGCGAAGCCGGACCTGCTTACCGGCGTGTCCGGACTCGAATGATCCGCCTTCATTTCACCCAGAGAACGACGCTCAACAAGAACGCCCGATGCAGGAGAATGACAATCTCCTGCATCGGGCGTTGTGATTTCATCCTATTTTCCCCATCGATAGCCGCGCCTTGCGCGTGGCTATCGATGGGGCAACCGCGACTAGCGACCGAGATCCTGCAGGAACCGATTGGTGTACTGCAGCGCGGTGCTGCCGCTGACCGAGTTGCAGGTCGGCGAGGCATAGCCGGAATTGCTCGAGCACGGCGTATCGCGATCGAGCGACCAGAAATGAATACCGGCCAGCTTGTTGCTCACCGCATAAGAGGTCAGCGTGTCGACATCGGTCAGCGAGAACACTTCGCTGGAGACGTCGTTGACACCCACCATCGGCGTCAGCTCGATCTGACTGGCAGGGATACCGTACGTGTGCTGCAGGTTCTGCACTGCCTGGATGGCCGACTGGCCCATATTGCAGACACCGTTGGCCACCACACACACGCCGGCGCTGGGGCCGCCGAAATCCATCACCATCAGGTTGATCGTGTAATTGCTGAGGTTGGCGCTCTTGATCGACTTGACCACCATGTCGCCCAGTGAGTTGAGCCCGCCGTAGCTACCGTCCGATGCCGCCAGCGTCGCCAACGTGAAGGAGAAGCGCAGGTTCGGATACAGCGTGTGCGCGTACGCTACCTCGGTGACAAGACTGGTGATCTGCGCCTGCGTCTGGCCACCCTCGATATCGAAATCGACGCCCACCAGATGCGATGAGTTGTAGGTCGACAGGAACTTCGCCATCCCCGCTGGCGTGGAGCAGGTGAACGTACCCGCCTGGCCGCCGGTGGAAACCACATAGTTGAGCCCGGCGTTGGCCAGCGCCTGTACGTTCGCGCTGGCAAAGCTTGCCGCCGGAATGCCGCCCCAGTTTTCGCTGCCGCATTCACCCGACGCGAAAGCCAAGGTAATCGCACCGAGGTTGGGTTCGGCGGTCGATACCAGGCTGCCGCTGCCCACGACGGGAATCGCCGTACCGGTCACCGCTGTCTGCATGACGTTGGTATTCCAGTTGAGATTGATGGTCACGTCCTTGTATGGGCTGAACAGCAAGCTGCCCGGCGCAGGGGCCGGCGCCGGCGCGGGCGACGGTGCAGGTGCAGGTGCAGGTGCAGGCGCCGGTGCCGGCGCGCCACCGCTGCAGGAACCCTGCGAGGTCCACGGCTGACCAGAGCCTGCGCCGCCGCTGTTGGTCGCCGGGTCATTGCCTTGCGTCCACCAGTTGGCGACGTAGTTGACGCCGTTCTCGCTGGCGGTGTTGCCGCCGGTATAAACCTGCGACGCACTCCAAGCTGCGGCGCAGCTGGTCGCGCTCGCGGCGTGCACCGACTGCACCGGTGCCGCGGCCAGCAGCGCCATGGACAGACCGGTAGCAGCAACGCTGCCGAATGCTCCTAATGCCATGCGTAAACACTTGGCGGGCTGTTTTACAAAAGGTGACGGGGGTTTGAGTGACATGTCGTGCTCTCCGGATGGGCCTGCATCAATTCAAGTGAATTACCGAGGCAGTTCACGGCCGCGATCCGATCGGCCATGGGGGATAGGCGCCTCATTGCATCCATGCACGCTACCGCTTGTTATGCGTGGAATATGTCCTGTGATAGGCCTAAATGACAACGTTGTCTATTGGAAAAAATCCCATCTGTGACCGCGCATGTGAATTGCTGCGAAGCACCAGCGCAGCGCTGTCGTTGTGCCGTGCGCTTTTTATTTTGCTGCTGGTGCGATATGTCGTAACGCCACGTCGCGGCGCCGCTCGTTTGCCGACGTATCGCGCTGCAACAGTGATGAGTCGCCATCGGAATGGCTCGCGATTTTTAGCTGCCTAGTCGACGCGGGCATCTGCTGAAAAAATGTCGAAGACAAGGCGGTCGGAACACGCATCGCGGGTGACGCACCGTGGATCGTCGGAACCGTGAGCGTCCTTTACCGATATCGGCGAACAAGAGAAAGTGGATTGCGACAATAGATGACAACGTTATCTAACTCGCGTCATCGCGATGCCGCGGCAAAGCGTCCGGCGCCACCGGCAGGCGGACTCCGTCGAATACGAGCGCGCGTTCAACAGCCAGGATGCTTCATACGCATTGTCGACGCGGCATCGCCGGTGTCCGCACTGAGAGCCGGCTCTATATCTTCACGTGGCCTGCGCCGCGAGTTGCTGGCGCGAAGGTCGAGAAAGAACGAGGGAATGGACGTCCGCCCACGACCGAGTGGTGACATAGAAAGGCAGGCAAACAGACCCAGCACTTCGCGCGGCCTGGCCCGGAGCGCGCCGAACACAGACAGCCGATCGCACGCGTTTTAGCCGACAAGCGCCCATGCTTTCGCCATGTCGGCAGCGCGACTGCACGGAAATTGCACGCCCGCCCTGCGATCTTGCCAGATCATTCCAGGCCGTTGTCGAGCCGTCGACAACGTCACGACGAAACATTTAGACATCGATCGGTCACCCGCGGTAATGTCGAGTGGTCGACGCCGAATTCAGCATCTACCGTTTTCCACTACGGCGAACCATCGCTGCCGTGGCTGCCCAACCAGGAGTTTTGATGGCCGACGCAACCCCTGTATTCGACGAGATGGGCTGGCCGGAGAACGTTCGCGCGCCGTATGCGCTGATCGATTCCTGGCTGAAATCGATGCCCGCCGAGCAGCTGGCGCTCAAGCGCCGCGAGGCGGAGGTGCTGTTTCGCCGTATCGGCATCACCTTTGCGGTGTACACCGAGGGCGGGGACCCGGAGCGGCTGATCCCGTTCGACTTCATTCCGCGCGTGATGGCACAGGCGGAATGGCTGCGTTTGCGCCAGGGTTTGGAGCAGCGCGCCAAGGCCTTGAACGCGTTTATCCACGACGTGTACCACGACCGCGACATCGTGCGCGCAGGCCGCATTCCGGAAAAGCTAATCCTGCACAACAGCGAGTTCCGGCCGGAAATGGCCGGGCTCGATCTGCCGGGCCAGATGTATTCGCATATCGCCGGCATCGACATGGTGCGTACCGGCCCCGACGACTATTACGTGCTGGAAGACAACTGCCGCACGCCCTCGGGCGTCTCCTACATGGTCGAGAACCGCGAGGTGATGCAGCGGCTGTTTCCGGACCTGTTCCGGCGCAACCGCGTGGCCCCGGTGGCGCACTATCCCGACGAGCTGCTCGCCACACTGCGTTCGCTGGCGCCGCCCAACTGTCCCGGCGAGCCGACGGTGGTACTGCTGACCCCCGGCATCCACAACAGCGCCTACTACGAGCATGCGTTTCTGGCCGACGAGATGGGCATCGACCTGGTCGAAGGCGCCGACCTGGTCGTCGACAAGGACGTCTGCTACCAACGCACGACGGCCGGCCTGTCGCGCGTCGACGTGATTTACCGGCGGATCGACGACGACTACCTCGATCCGCTGATCTTCAAACCGAATTCGATGCTCGGCGTGCCTGGGCTGCATTTTGCCAACCGCGCGGGCAACCTCACGCTGACCAACGCCATCGGTGCCGGCATCGCCGACGACAAGGCGGTATACATCCACGTGCCGGAGATGATCCGCTTCTATCTCGGCGAAGAGCCGCTGTTGCGCAACGTGCCCACCCACGACTGCAGCAAGCCGGACGAATTGCGCTACGTGCTGGAGCATCTCGACGAACTGGTGGTCAAGGCGGTCCACGGCTCCGGCGGCTACGGCATGCTGGTCGGACCGCACGCCAGCCGCACCGAGCTGGACGATTTCCGCGCCTTGCTGAAAACGCGTCCGAACGACTACATCGCACAGCCCACGCTGGCGCTGTCGACGGTGCCGACCTTCGTCGACGCCGGCATCGCGCCGCGCCATGTCGATCTGCGGCCGTTCGTGCTGTGTGGCGCCGATCGCATTCGTGTGGTGCCCGGCGGCCTCACCCGCGTGGCATTGAAAGAGGGCTCGCTCGTGGTGAACTCCTCACAGGGCGGTGGCACCAAAGACACCTGGGTACTGGAAAGCTGATGCTGGCACGCACCGCAGAAAACCTGTTCTGGCTCTCGCGTTACATGGAACGCGCCGACTATGTCGCTCGCCTGCTGCAGGTGGCCGGCCAGATGAACGCCGTTCGCGTGGACAGCGAACGCAATAGCGAGTGGGAGTCCGCGATCGTCGCCGCCGGCGGCAGCGAGAGCTACTACGCACGCCACGAGACCGCCGACGAACCGTCGGTCATCCAGTTTCTCGCCTTCGACGCCGACAACCCCTCCTCCATCGTCAACTGCATCGAGGTCGCGCGCCGCAATGCGCGCGCCGTGCGTACCGCGCTGACGGCCGATATGTGGGAGGCGGTCAACACCACCTGGCAGGAGCTTTCCACCTACCGCAACACGCCGATGACCGAGGACCTGCTGTCCGAATTCCTCGAATGGGTGAAGTCGCGCGTCGGACTGTTTCACGGCGTGTGCTCCAACGCGATGCTGCGCCGCGACGGCTTTCATTTCGTGCGCGTCGGCCAGTATCTCGAACGCGCCGACAACACCGCGCGCCTGCTCGACGTGAAGTATCACGTGAAGCTTCCCTCGGTAAACGACGTCGGCGGCGTGGTCGATTATTACCAGTGGCTGGCGATTCTTCGGGTGGTCGGTGCACGCCGCGCCTACCGCGTCATGTTCAAGGGGCAGGTCGAGCCGGCCCACGTGGCCGAGCTGCTGATCATGCGCGGCGAATTTCCGCGCTCGCTGGCGTTTTGCTACAACCAGATCACCCAGCACCTGGACCTGATCGAGGATCAGGATCCGCAGCGCGCCGCCGAAGCCAAGCGGCAGGCGCACGCGATCTACACCAATCTTCGTTACGGCCGCATCGACTACATCATCAACAACGGCCTGCACGAATATCTCACCGACCTGATCGTTCGCACCGAAACACTGGGCGCACAGATCTCCGAAGGACATCTTTTTTAACCATGCAGCTGACCATCGTTCACGACACCGTTTACCGCTACGGTCAGGCTGCCAGCATGATCATCCAGGCGCTGCGCATGTGGCCTGCGCCGAGCGCCGGCCAGACGATCGGCAGCTGGCAGGTGGACGTCGACGGCCGGCGGCTGCATCCCACTTGTAGCGACGGTTTCGGCAACCCCGTCGCCACCCACACCGTCGACCGCAGCGTGGAAACCCTGCGCCTGTCGGTGCGCGGCTCGGTCAACACGCGCGATATGCATGGCGTGCATGGCGATCGGAAAGAGCTGCTGCCGCCGATGTTCTATCTGTCGTCGACGCCACTGACGGAAAGCAACGCGGAAATCGATGAGCTGGCGAAATCATCCGCCGGCGACGGCAAGGATCTGGAGCGGCTGCATCGGTTGACCAACGGCGTGCGCGATCGCATCGACTACCTGCCCTACCAGACCGACGCGGAAACCACGGCGGTGGAGGCGTTCGCCGCGCAGGCCGGCGTGTGCCAGGACCACGCCCATGTGCTGATCGCCGCGGCCCGTTCGCTGGGCTTTCCCGCCCGATACGTCAGCGGCTACCTCTGTCCTGTCGAGGGCACCGCAGCGGCCAGTCACGCCTGGGCGGAGATCTTCGTTGCCGATCTGGGTTGGCTGGGCTTCGATGCGGCCAATCGCCAGTCGCCGGACGAGCGCTACGTGCGCATCGCCTGCGGGCGCGACTATCGCGATGCCGCGCCGGTGCGCGGCGTGCGTCTGGGCGGCATCGCCGAGTCGCTTGAAGTAGAAGTATCCATCGCCGAATCCGGGCAGTCGCAATCCCAATCGCAGTCCTGGTAATTCTGACGACAGACTATTTGCAGTTCAGCGCAGCTGGCTGTCCTTGCTGCCGCGCCGGTTGTAGATGCCGGCCGCCTGCTCCTCATCATGCGTTTCCTGGCAGGTCACGCATAGGCGCACACCGGGCACGGCCTTGCGGCGTGCCTCGGGAATGGCCGCGTCGCATTCCTCGCAATGAGTCAAGCCCGGACCCTGCCGCAGCTGGCGGCGCGCCCGCGTCACCGCATCGTTGACGGTGGCATCGATCTGATCCTGTACGGCGCCGTCGCCGGCCCAACCGGTTGCCATAAGAGTCTCCTGTCCAGCCGATGCCTGGAGAGCCTGATCGCTCCGGCATGAAGTCTACGTCTGGAAACATGGGGACTATCCCGACCATTTCCACCGGCCGCCACACTCCCATTCAGACCTATGAGCGTCGCAGACCCACCGCATGCACCGCATCAATCCGCTGACTCGGGTGTCGCCAGCAGAGCCAGCAGCGTCAGCACTGCCGCTGCCGCAAGGTAATAACCCACATAGGCAAGACCGTAGCTCCTGGCCAGCGAGGTAGCGATATACGGCGCCAACGATGCGCCGAAGATCCCTGCCATATTGAACGCCAGCGATGCGCCCGTGTAGCGCACGGCAGTGGGAAACATTTGCGCCAGGATCGTGCCCAGCGGTCCGTAGGTCAGACCCATCACACCCAGCCCCAGCGCCAGAAACAACAGCACGCTGCCGCTGCTTCCCGCGGCGAACAGTGGTGCAAAGCCGATGCCGAACACGATGATCAGCAGCGTGGAAAGAATCATGGTGAAGCGGCTGCCGCGGCGATCGGCCAGCATCGCCGACAACGGAATGGTCGCGCCGAAGAAAAGCACGCCGACCATCTGCAGTATCAGGAACTGCTCGCGCGAATAGCCCAGCTTGGTGGTCGCCCAGCTCAGCGCAAACACTGTCATCAGATAGAACAGCACAAACGTCGCCAGCGCGGCGAAGGTGCCCGCCAGCAGAGGCCTCGGGTATTTGGTGATCACCGTGAGCATCGGCAGCTTGACGCGCTCGTGGTGCGCCATGGCCTTGGCAAAGGCGGGTGTCTCTTGCAGCTTCAGCCGCATCCACAGGCCGATCAGCACCAGCACCGCGCTGGCCAGAAACGGCACGCGCCAGCCCCATGCGAAAAAGGCCTGGTCGCCGATGCCCTGCGTCAGCCATAGAAACAGCCCGCTGGAAAAGAAAAAGCCGATCGGCGCACCCAGCTGCGGAAACATGCCGTACCACGCGCGCTTGCCCGGTGGCGCGTTTTCGATCGCCAGCAGCACCGCACCGCCCCACTCGCCGCCCAGACCCAGCCCCTGGCCGAAACGGCACAGCGCCAGCAGCAGCGGCGCCACCACGCCGATACTCGCGTACGTCGGCAAGAGGCCAATGGCTACCGTGGAAATACCCATCGTCAGGAGCGCAGCCACCAGCGTCGCCTTGCGCCCGACCCGATCGCCGAAATGCCCGAATACGGCCGAACCGATCGGCCGTGCAAAAAATGCCAGCGCAAACGTGGCAAACGACTGCAGCGCCGCCGAGGCCGGATCGGCGGATGGAAAAAACAGCTTGGGAAAAACCAGCACCGCGGCCGTGGCGTAGATATAGAAATCGAAAAACTCAATCGTCGTACCGATCAGGCTGGCAAACAGGATGCGACTGGGCGAATTGGCGGGCGCGGTAGGTGCTTGGCTCATTCCAGGATGTTCCGACAGTGCAGGCTGTTCGATTCTGCCAGAGCAGGCACGACGGCGCTGGATACTTTTTTATCGCCACCGATGCCTGCTAGAGATGTGCATCGGTTTTTAGCCACGTTTGAGTAAACGTCGCCGGCGTATTCGCGGCGGAACAAAACTGGCCGGAAAACGCTTGCTTGTAGGTATCGGTTCCGATCTGTACGATCGCTGTCGCCGTGATGACGCAATGGTGGCCGTCGTAGACATCGCCCGATACCCAGCGAAGTTCGGCTGTCGCTTCGGCGCCTGGCGCGATGCCTAGCGGAAGGATGACAGGCCCCGGATGCATGCCCTTAGGCACCTGTCGCACGATCGACAACGCTCGATGCGCAGCATCTTCGAAGCGCAGTTCTGGCAGCGCCGGCACGCGACAGGCATCCACTCCGATGTTTCGCACGACCATCAGCGTACCGGCGTGCGACATGCCGGAAAAATGGCCGTTCTCGCCATCGAACGTGATGGATACCTGCGATGTGCCGCAAGCCGGCAACACGCGGGTTGACAACGGCGGCAGTGACGACGAGGCAGCCAATGCTGCAATAGCCAATGAAACGATCAAGTCGGCCTCCTCGAGGATAGGGTGAGCACCGATGCTCACCATCGCACGGTGAATCCGGAATGACTGCCGCCCCGCCACAGCACTGCATGTGAGTCTCCAGAATCTATCTGCGCGGTTTCACCACCTCGCCGTCTTCCTTGACGAAAGGCTCGGCGAAGGGGGGCAGGACATCCATCACGCGTTCGGACGGCCGGCACAGCCGCGTGCCCAGCGACGTCACCACGAAGGGCCGATTGATCAGGATGGGATGCGCGATCATCGCATCCAGCAACGCATCATCGCTTGTGCCTGCCGCATCCAGGCCCAGTTCGGCGCAGAGCTTTTCTTTTTCGCGCAAGGCCGCGCGCGGCGTCAGCCCGGCATCGTCGATCAACTGCTTCAACCGCGTCCGGCCCGGCGGGTTTTCCAAATAGTCCACGATGGTCGGCTCGATGCCGACATGCCGGATCAAGGCCAGCACGTTGCGCGAGGTGCCGCATGCAGGGTTGTGATAGATAGTGGCGGTCATCTCGGACATCTATTCGTCTGCGTTGGCTGGAATTTGAGCGGAAGAAACAACGCCTGCGGCCAGCGACAGCGCGCGTGCTTCGACTGAACCTTTGCGCTCGCTGTAACGGTCGACCAGGTAATCGCTGCGATCGCGAATCATCAGGGTGAACTTGAACAGCTCTTCCATCACGTCCACCATGCGATCGTAATACGGCGAGGGCCTCATGCGGCCCGCGTCATCGAACTCCTCCCAAGCCTTGGGCACCGACGACTGATTCGGAATGGTCACCATGCGCATCCAGCGCCCAAGCAAGCGCAGCGCATTGACGACGTTGAACGACTGCGAGCCGCCGCACACCTGCATCACCGCCAGCGTGCGTCCCTGCGTCGGGCGGACGCTGCCCTCTTCCAGAGGCAGCCAGTCGATCTGGTTTTTGAACACGCCGGTCACCGCACCGTGCCGCTCCGGACTCACCCACACTTGTCCTTCCGACCACAGCGACAGTTCACGCAGTTCGCGCACTTTCGGATGACTGGCCGGCACACTGTCCAGCATCGGAAGATCGAGCGGATCGAACACGCGCGTTTCCGCACCGAACTGGCGCAGGATGCGCTCCGCCTCCAGCGCAAGCTTGCGACTGAACGACTGCGACCGCAGCGACCCGTAAAGAATCAGGATCCGCGGTGGATGGTCGGCAGCGTGGGATAAGCCGAGTTTGGCGCTATCTGGAGTATCCAGCGTATCGGCTGAAATATTGGGCAGATCGTTCATCGGTGTTTCCATCGTTCGTAAGCCAGCGTGGTCACCGGCGACATCGCCACGGTTGCCTCGATCAAACAATTCTATCATTATGGAAATATCGAACAAGAGATACACAGCCATCGTCATGCAGAGCAAACAGGCGGTCACCATTCTTTCCGCATTGGCGCAATCGTCGCGTCTGGCGGTCTATCGCCTGCTGATCGAACACGCACCCGATGGCCTGGCGGCCAGTGCCATCGCGCAGAAGCTGGGTTTGGCCAATGCCACGCTGTCCTTCCATCTGAAGGAGCTTTCCCACGCAGGCCTGGTGGCGAGCCGGCAGGAAGGTCGATTTATCTATTACTCCCCCGTGATCGCGGCGATGAACGATCTGATCGGCTACCTCACCGACCACTGCTGCAGTCAGTCCGCCCGTGGCTGCGCCACAGGCAAGGCCGGGTGCAAGCCGGCGACGGCGACCAAGCCGCGCTCGGCAGCCGCATCGAAACGCCGCAGCGCATAAGCTCGCCGCGTTATGGATTTCGTAGGTTGGGCCGAGCGCAGCGATGCCCAACATGTTTCACGGTGTCTACGTCGGGCTTCGCTGCGCTCAGCCCAACCTGCGCAAACAAATGCCCTACCGATAACCGATGCCTCACACATCGACGCGCGTACCGATCTCCACCATGCGGTTGTCGGGCAAGTGAAAATGCGTGGTCGCGGCCAGCGCATTGCGCGCCATCAAGGCAAACAGATGCGCGCGCCACAGCGACATGCCATGCAGCCGTGAAGGCACGATGTTTTCGCGGCTGGCAAAATAGGTCAGCCTGTTCGGATCGACCGGCTCACCGTCGATTTCCATGGCGCTCAGCGCTTGCGGCACATCGGTATCTTCGGCAAAACCGAAGCGCAGATTGACCTGATGGAAGCCATCGCCGAGCTCGATATGATGCAGGCGATTCGTCGTCGAGACGAAAGGCGCGTTGACGAACTCCAGCGTCAGTACGATGTTGGTGTGATGAAGCACGCGGTTGTGCTTGAGGTTGTGCAGCAAAGCTACCGGCACACCGCTGCTGCGTGCAGTGAGAAACACCGCGCTGCCCTCGACACGATGCGGCGGATGCGCGGCGATGCCGGTGACGAAGCTTTTAAGCTCCAGTCCGTCGCGGCTCAGGTGACTGATCAGAATCTGCCGACCGCGGTGCCAGCTCGACATCAGCACATACATCATCACGCCGAGCAGCAGCGGGAACCAGCCACCCGATGCGATCTTCAAAATGTTGGCGCCGAAAAATGCCACGTCGATGGTGATAAGCACGATACCCAGCGGCACCAGTGCCACATAACGCCACTGCCACCCGAAGCGCGCGTACAGCACCGCGAGAATGGTCGTGACCAGCATCGTGCCGCTCACCGCAATGCCGTAAGCCGAGGCCAGCGCATCGGACGAGCGAAAGATCAGCACCGCAGCCATGACCAGTATCAGCAGCAGCAGGTTGATGCCCGGCAAATACACCTGTCCTTCCACATGGTGCGACGTGTGCTGCACACGCATGCGCGGCAGGTAACCCAGCAGCATCGCCTGGCGCGCCATCGAAAACGCACCGGCGATCACCGCCTGCGACGCGATCACCGTCGCCAGCGCCGCCAGCACGATCATCGGGTACAACAGCGCATGTGGCACCATGCGATAAAACGGCATCTCCCCAGCGGCAGCGTTACCCAGCAGGTAAGCGCCCTGGCCGAAATAGCTCAGCAGCAGGCACGGGAGCACCAGCGCAAACCACGCCACGCGAATGGAGCCGGCGCCGAAGTGGCCCATATCGGCGTACAGCGCTTCGGCACCGGTCAGTACAAGGATCACCGCGCCCAGCGTTTCAAATCCGCGGAAACCGTTGGTGCCGAAATAATGCAGTGCATACATCGGATCGATGGCCCACAGCACCTCGGGCCGATCGATCAGGCGATAAACGCCCAGTATCGCAATGACCACCAGCCACAGCGCCATCACCGGCCCGAAGATCTTGCCCACGTGTGCGGAGCCCATGCGCTGCAATAAAAAAAGCCCGAACAGAATCACGATGCTGATTAGCAAGACCCAGGCTTTTAGCGCGGGCGCCGCCAGCTGCAGGCCCTCCACGGCCGAAAGCACCGACACCGCCGGCGTAATCACGCTGTCGCCAAAGAACAGCGCGGCGCCGATCAATCCCAGCGAAAGCGCGACCGCCAGCAGAGCACGCGGAATCTTGTCGCGGCAGACTTCGCGCGTCAGTGCCATCAGCGACATGATGCCGCCTTCGCCGTTATTGTTCGCCCGCATGATGAACGCCACGTACTTGCACGACACCACGATGATCAGCGCCCAGAACACCAGCGACAGCAGACCCAACACATTGTCGTGACTAGCCTGCACACCATGGGAATCAAACGCCGCCTGCAGCGCATACAGCGGGCTCGTGGCGATATCGCCGAACACCACGCCCAGTGCGCTCGTGACAAGCGCTGCAGAGATCGACTGAACCTTCGAAGCAGGATGCGGTGGGGCTTGGCTGTTCACGGAGGCAACTTGGTGGAAATCCAGGGCGCAGCTTAAGGGATAACGTGCTGGTTTTAGATCAACGAACGCAGCATGCCCAAGTCGCGTACGAAATGCGCAATAGCCTCCCCGCGTTCTCGTTCGTCCGGCAACCGCAGGAGATAGGACGGATGCACGGTGGCGAAGGCCCCGATACCGTTATCGAGGGTAATCCACTGGCCGCGCTGCTCAAGCAGGCGAAAGTTCTTGCCGAAGATGGCCTGCGCCGCCATCGCACCGAGGCAGACGATGGTCTTTGGCGCAACGCGCTGAATTTCGGCAAGCAACCAAGGTCGACACGCCGACTGCTCGGAGGCGTGGGCGCGCGAGTGGATGCGGCGTTTGCCGCGCGGCTCGAACTTGAAGTGCTTGACGGTATTGGTGACGTAAAGCTGGCTGCGCTCGACGCCGGCCTGCGCCAGCGCCTGATCGAACAACTGACCGGCCGGGCCGACAAAGGGGCGGCCGGCCAAATCCTCCTGATCGCCCGGCTGCTCGCCGATCACCATGATATGCGCATTGTCGGGGCCTTCACCGAATACCGTCTGCGTCGCCGGTTCCCACAAGGGACACGCCCGGCATTGCCCGGCCTGCAGGCGCAACTCGGCGAGGCTGCCTTGCGGCAGCGCGGACGGCTGTCGTGGCAACGGTGCGGGAATGTGCTTTTTCGGTTGGGTCGGCGCCCTCTGCACCATCGCATCCATGCGCGCAGAAGCGTCGCGGATGAGACCGGGGATCAGCGCGGCCTCGGGCATGTTTTTCCAGTAGCGTACCGGCATCTCGTTCTTCATCGCCTGCACTTTCAGCCGCGCCGGATTGAAGATATTCGCGAAGTACGTCAGCCATAGAGCTTCCAGCGCATCCTCGTTCGGCGCGTCGGCTTTCTGCGCGCCGGCACCGAAGCTGATGGTTTCACCATTCCAGTGGGCGCTGCGCGTCGGTGTGAGTATCGACCAGTGCATGCCGGCAAAACGCCGCACAAAGAACGGCGCCACCCGTGGAAGGATGTCATGTGATGGCTCGAACCACGCAATGAAGACGGAGCCTTGCGGCTGCGCTACTTCGCGAAAGCGCACGAAGGCTTTCATCTTATGCATGTCACGCCGCACGGCCTTGGCCGCCTGCTCGCACCAGGCCACGTCGTCATCGCTGGCGATATGCAACAGCTGGCGTTCGCCATGGGTGAGGCGCCAGAGCAAGCGATACAGAACGGCGTGGCGACGCGCGTCGGCATGCGCCAGCACTGTACTGGCAAGGCTCAGAAACTCACGCGGTACCGTCCCAGCTGGCTTGGCCTCACGCAATGGCTGATGAGCTGGCGATGATTCCGCCGGCAGCAGACCCGCCCTCTCGCCAACCTGCCATTGCACATCCGACGGCAGCACGTCTTCGGCCAGCAGAGCGCGCGCCTGACCACGCCATTCGGCCAAATCGCTGCCATCGTGCAGAACGACCAGGCGCATCAGTGACCGAACAAATCAGCCTGGCGCGGCGTGGTGTCGAGATGACGCAGCGCGCCGCTTTCGCCGTCCACGCGCGGGCGGTGATCGATCGTGGCAACGAACGGCGCGACCTTGCGCACCGGCACGCGCAGCTTCACCAGATCGTCGTAACGCAGCTTGCGATGCACGCGCATGCCGAGCAGCCGCTGCACCGTGCGCACGCCCAGACCCGGCACGCGCAGCAGCATTTCTTTCGGCGCGCGGTTCAGGTCGACCGGAAACTGTTCGCGATGGCGCAGCGCCCAGGCCATCTTCGGATCGACGTCCAGATCGAGCATGCCGCTATCGTTGGCTGGCGCGATCTCGTCGACTTGGAAGCCGTAGAAGCGCATCAGCCAATCGGCCTGATACAGCCGATGCTCGCGCACCAGCGGCGGCGGACGCAGCGGCAAGGCCTTGGAGGCGTCGGGAATGGGACTGAAGGCCGAGTAATACACGCGCTTGAGCTTGTAGTTGGCATAAAGATTCGTGCTGCTGGTGAGCACATCACGATCGCTGGAAGCATCGGCGCCGACGATCATCTGTGTGCTCTGTCCGGCTGGCGCGAAGCGTGGCGCCTTCTTTTCTGCTTTTGCCTCATCGATACCCATGCGCAGACGCCCCATCGCGCGGCGGATATCGCGCAGATCCTTTTCCGGCGCCAGCGCCTTCAGCCCACCTTCGGTCGGCATTTCGACATTGATGCTGAGGCGATCGGCCCAGCGCGCGGCGTCGGAGAGCAGTTCGGGCGACGCGTCGGGAATGGTCTTTAGATGAATGTAGCCGCCAAACCGGTGATCCACGCGCAGGCTACGCGCCACCTGCACCAGCATCTCCATGGTGTAATCGGGCGACTGGATGATGCCCGAGGAAAGAAACAAACCTTCGATGTAATTGCGCCGATAGAAGTCCATCGTCAATTGCACGACTTCTGCCACGGTAAAGCGTGCGCGCTGCACGTTGCTGGTACGTCGATTGATGCAGTAGGCGCAGTCGTAGACGCAGAAGTTGGTCAGCAGAATCTTCAGCAGCGAGATGCAGCGGCCGTCCGGCGCATACGCATGGCAAATCCCCATGCCCTCGTTCGAGCCGATGCCGCCGGTTTTCAGAGAATCGCGCTTCTGCCCGCCGCTGGACGAGCACGAAGCGTCGTACTTGGCAGCGTCCGCGAGAATGGCGAGCTTTTCGGAGAGTTTCATCAGGGCACCATAATGGCGCAGCCGATGCGGCATGAGTGTGTAGAAGCCGCAGTGTCGCGACCATCTGTCGCAAGCGCTGCGACGGAGCCCGTGGTTCAGTGGCGGAAGAACAGATAGATGGCGCTGTACGGCACACGGACTTCGGCACCGGCATGGACAGCATCGCAGCCACCTGCCGGCGCCACGCCGCCTTCGGTACGCGTACGCACCACGTAGTCGACGTTGGACATCAGGCCATGGCCGGTATGCGACTTCGCCTGCAGTACGATCCACGCAATCGCACCAGCGTTCGGTGACGGCGAAACATTCAGCGGATTGCCGACAACCGTACTACCGTCGATAGCCTGCCACGTGGGACCGGCGAAGTGCTTTCCGATCGGTTGGCCACGAGCATCACTCAGGTTGGCATCGGGGGCTTTCAACGTCCATGCGTAACTGTCGCTTGCCGATTTGCAGGTATAGATCTGCACGCCCTTGCCAAACGCCTCAATGGCGGACGGCGTAGCCGCCGAGCTATAAGCATGTGCGACGCAGGCGAAGCCGGCGATTGCAACTGCGGTGCTGATGGATACCTTGCGCATCAATAGTCTCCAGAATGTCCCTGCGAAGCCTACTCGTCGATCTGACAGTATGCAGTAGCCTAATCATCGCCGTGGCTTCCATTTTTCCGCACCGCGGTATTGCCATGACCACCTGCAACGGCCATATAAAAAGAGGGCCGCCCAAGGCGACCCTCTTTCTGCGTCACTTCACGTGACACCTCGCTTGCCATCGCCTCACTGCGTCAGCGCATTGATCAAGGCCGCGCCCTGCGGGCTGCCCCAACCGGTGACCAAGTCGAAACCCGCCACCGCATTGAAACCGGAACCGCTGCCTTCGTCTGGCTTGTTGTTGCCGCTGGTGATGTCGTGGAACTGGCTCTTGTAGCTGGAGCCAACGCCAAGGTTGTAGATCTTGGTGTTGACGAAGCCCAGCGTCCCTTTGCCAGCCGCCACGGACTGCTGGTTGGCCAGCGCCAGCAGTCCGGCCCAGCGCGGGGCGGCGAAACTGGTGCCGCCGAAACCGGTTTCGAACGAACCGTTGCTGACCGTCGGATTGTCGTAGTTCGCTTCGGCCGCCACGTCAGGATCGTTGCGGTAGGTGCTCGACGCCTTGTTGGTGCTGGTGATGACACCGCTCAACTTCTGGTAGGTCGGCGTCGAATAACCCGCTTTGCTGTAGTAGCCACCGCTGCTGCCACTCCAGCCGGTTTCCGAACTCCAGGCACCACCGGGACCGGTCGTGGTGAGATCGGTACCGCCGACATCCAGAATGTTCGGATCGAGCGACGGTGGAAGCCAGGTGCTGGAGTTGTAGGCGCCATCGTCGCCCGTGGCGTTGAGGAAGGTCTGCCCCTGCGCAGCGAACTGCTTGTAGATCGCGTCGTCCGAGGAGCCGAAATCGCCACCGCCCCAGGAACTGGAAATCACCTTGGCGATATTGTCCGTCGCCATCTGGTTGAGGATATCGCCAGCGCTGGTGCCCTCATAGAAAAGCACCTGCTGCAAACCAGGCGCCATGCCGATGACATTGACGATGTCCAGCACCTGCTCGCCGTCGTCGCAGGTGGACGTGCCGCTGCCATCGCCTGCATCACAGACGCCGCTGTATCCGTTGACCAACACGTTCTTGACCGGCACCGAGGATTTCATGCCCGTCTTGCTGTAATAAAGCGTCACGTCGGAGGACTTGTAGCCGTCATAGGAAAAAATGGCCACGGTCTGACCGGCGCCGGTAAGCGAGCCCGAACCGTAATACGCCGCGCGCATATCGCTGGGCAGGTACTCGCCCGACGGACCGGAACCATGCGTGGCCTTGATCGCCTGCATGTGCTGCAAGTCGCTTCCATGCACGAGATGGTTCTTCGGCGGATTGACGTTAGTCAGGCCGGTGATGTCCAGCAGCGGCACCGCGAGATCCAGCGTCGGCTCGCGATCGGGTGCAAAGAAGATGCGATTTTCGGTCGGGTGCCGATAGTTGCCCAGCTGCACGTGCAACGCGCGATTGATGGTATCCACCGACCCCTGCACATCCACTATGCGACGATTCGGCGTGGTCTGGGTAACCGTGAGCCCGTTCGATGTCGCCCATGCGACGACAGCATCGTAATCTTTCTGGGTCGCACCGAAGCGCTCGGTGAATTCGGCGGACGAGAGATAGTGGTGATAATTGGGGCTTTGCGGATCGCGCAGCTGCAGCAACAGGCTGTCGAGCTCGGCTTCGTTGCGCAATGGCAGAATCAGGCCGAGCTTCATGCTCTTTGTCTGATCCATGACGCCGGCATGCGCAGCCAGACCCGACGATACGGCCGCTGGCAGGTTCGCATTCAGCAGATGATTGGCGCCGACCAGCGTGTCAGTGGCCTGCGCCGCAAAACCAAGCGTCAGCGCGCTGGCGAACAGCAGCGCTGCGACCGATTTTTTGAGCACTATGTTTTTACGATTAACCGAACTGTCAGGCAGTAATTTCACAATCCATCTCTCCATGGTTTAGTGTCGGATGCGATGCCTTAGGCACCGCGCGGTCTTTCACTGCGTCCTCTGATTCATGCTGCAGCCGTTTGAATCTAGATAGCACTCATGGGGGTTGGCAATAGGACTTTTAGGAAGTCCCCAAGTAATTTCTTGCGACAAGAACCTCCATTTGGACCACGAACCGTATGCATTGCTTGGGGACACCATGAAGTTCATCGCAGTCAACAATGGCCGCTACGCGGTAACGGCCCGGCGGGCTCACTAGCAGAGAGGGGAGCGCCAGTTCCATAAGTATTGGGATCCTCGAACGCCACATCCTCCGGCTGTAGGATAGACCGCAAAAGTCATCTCTATTCGGTGCTCAGGATTCAACCAATGCGGAATCATCGACAGGCAATAGCCGTTAAAAAGTACGTCGCAAGCATTGCTGCAGCGATCTCGCTAGCCGCATGCTCCAGTGCAGGCAATTTACGCAACGACACACCTACCGCTGCCTACACAGGAACCAGTAGCGTTGGTGACGTGGCCTCGTGTGTATCGAGCGCGTGGGCGACGAAACCCTTCAAAATAGCCAATGTCCCGCTAGTCAGCGGAACCAGCCTGCAACTTCGACAGACCGACAGCAGTCCGGTTCTTGCGCTTGTAGACATCACGCCCGTGGGAGATCACACGACGGCCAAGTACTACTCGCGGATGCCGGACGACGACACTTGGTTTTTCAAGCAGGTGAAGGAATGCATGTGAACCCTGCACTCCAGAATAGATCTCGATCACCGAAAAATTCAGCGCACGCTCCGGTCTTATCCGCCGCGTACAGTATTTAGCCAACGCAGTCCTAATTTGCCCGACAGGATCGGCGCGATCGCCATCGCGGTCATCAAGGCCTGATCGTCGTACCATCGAGGCAAGACGGCCCCTGGCGGAAAGTAGCCACTCACGATGCAGGAATGATGGCTGAGAGTGCATCCTGGCCGGATCGCGCCAAGATCATCCCTCCCCTTCAACTCGCCTCAGCCTGCTGAGTCGAGCGGCCAGCGTCCCATGACTTCGTGCCTGGACTGACCAAAAAAGCTGCGGATAAGCATGAATTCGCGCGCTCTCCAGCTGATCGGTGGAATCGGCTGTTCGATCGCCTCAACCCCGTGGCCATAGAGCAGCGTAACGTGCGGCATATAGCTGGATACGCCTGGCACGAAAAGTCCCTGTGCGTACTGAGCCTGGGCGAGCGCCTTGCGTAAATTGAGCGCCGCTTGAGTGGTTGAAGCGTCCGCGCAAAGCACGAACGGAAAGCGGCCATCCGCGCTGGTGTTGCTGAAACGCATGGCGCTATCCAGCGTGACCTCGAACGCCTTCATTCGCACATTCTCAGCGGCGGCCAAAAGTGCGCCTTCCAGCGGCTGACGCAGGCGGTCCGGTTTGCCGATGGGCGTGAGCGTGATGTGCAGCCGGTCGATATCGACCGACGAACCGCCCAGCCGATGCGACTTCACGAAGCGCTCGCCAATACGGATGATCTCGGCCTTGGCCTGCTCATCTGGCAGCAGCGCGAAAAACATGTTGACGCCGTCCAACAGAAGGCGATTCGGGCTGAGTTTGAACGAGGCTTGCAAATCCATCGACGCACCTTCTCGCAAATACTTCATTTACGCGCCCGTACGAATCTTTCCGTTCGAGACAATCCAGTCGATACCAGCCAAGCCGCTGGCCGGCGTGGCTGACGTGTGCATCGCCAGCAGAGCGAAGGCGCTTCGCGCTCTCGCCATAATGTGACGCGAAGCACACTCGTGACTATACGGAATATGTGTCGCCGGCGCAGCGGACAAAGAAATGGCCGGGCTCGCCACCATGTCGCTGGTCGAACGCTAACGGTGGAGGTTCACCGAAGGCAAAAATTTGCCAGTGGCTCGCCATTCTTCAGTCCACTCGACGATCAGTGGCGGTGAGGCAGCCTGCCAAAAAACGATAAAAAGCAAGTTTGCGCCCGCCAACTCGTCACGAATCGGCGGGTAAATAGGCAGCTGAGACGTCAGTCACGGCCGTATTCGCGCAACGGCACACCCCTGCAACAGGCGCTGCAACGCCACTTTGCCACGAGCTCTTAATCCGAAATGAACACGATCGGATTATCTATATTTTGTTCATCTCATATACAAAATCATGAACAGTTATTTATGTTTGTCAAAAAGCGGCATTTTCTATTGGATTATTTCTTATAGACGATGATTTTCAAGATCATTATGTTTTCTCCATTCGTCACGCTAAATAAACGCATTTAGACGGCGAATATGTCGAACCTCAGCATGACCTTTGCTGATAGCACTCATTGACGAGGAGGTTCCCCGCCACGCGCTGTTGAAGCCTGTCCGGCATATCGGATTCGCTGCCCCTGTAGCCCTGTTGGTCGGCAGTCGAAAGTGACGGCGGCCCAATACAGCACTCCTCGGACTTCGCCGCAGCGTTACGCGGCACAACACGACACCAGTGGAATTTTACGCTCGCCCGAAAGGGGATCGTCCCGAACAAACATTGGAGCACGTCATATGCCGAGTCATCTCCGCACCAAATCCCTCTTTGCCGCCATCGGCCTTGCTGCTGCCTCATGCGCAGCGAGTTCGTTCGCCTACGCCGACGCGTCAGACGCATCGATCGCCAGCTCCACGCTGGTAACGGTCAAGCAGGCTACCGCGTTGCGACAAGGCGATACCGTCATTGGGCCGTTGGCCTATTCCCAGCCGATGCATGTCGTTGTGTCATTGAAGTTGCAAAATCAGGCGCAGCTCCAAAGCTATCTGAAAACACCCGGACACAAGCCGCTCACTCCTGCGCAGTTCACGGCGCTATATTCGCCTACCGCCGCACAAGCCCAAGCGGTCGCCGACTATATGACCAAGGCAGGCTTCACCAACGTCAGCATCGCGCCGAACCGTATGCTGGTCGAAGGTTATGGTCATGCGGATACCGCCCAGGCTGCCTTCAACACCACGTTTGTCCAGGTGCACACCAAAGACGGCCGCCATGCGTTTGCCAACGACAACGACGTGCGCATTCCTTCATCACTGCAGAATTCGGTGCTGGAGGTAGTCGGCCTGCAGAACGTGCATGTCGCACATACCTTTGCCAAGCGCCTCAATCCGAACGCCGTGCATACCGATGCCAGCGGTACGGCGGTAGCTCACAAGCCGACCGACTTTGCCTCGATCTACGGCGCCAGCAGTCTCTCGCCGGCAACATCGATTCCTGTCGGCGTGATTACCGAAGGCAGCATGACCAACGTCGAAAACGACCTGCAGACGTTCACCTCGAACAACGGTCTACCCACCGTCAGCGTACAGGTGGTCGGCAACGGCAGCAGCGACACCAGCGGCGACGGCGAGTGGGATCTGGATACGCAGGATATTGTCGGTATTTCCGGCGGTGTCCAGAAGCTCGTGCTGTACGACGCCGCTTCGCTCAGCGACGCCGACCTGAGCACCGACTATAACGCCGTGGTTTCGGCGAACGCCGTGCCGGTCATCAACGTCTCGCTCGGCGAGTGCGAGACCGACGCCGATACCGCCACCGACGACCAGATCTTCGAACAGGCCCAGGCGCAGGGACAAACCTTCTCGGTGTCCTCCGGCGACTCCGGCGCGGATGAATGCGGCGACGGCGGCATCACGCCCAGCTATCCGGCCAGTTCGCCGTACGTGGTCGCGGTCGGAGGCACCGAGCTCTACACCACGGGCGGCACCACGTTCAGCAAGGAAACCGTGTGGAACAATCTGAGCCAGAGCGAAGGCGCTACCGGCGGCAGTCCCAGCACGATCGAGCCGATCCCGAGCTGGCAGCAGGGCGTAGGCGCCAACGGCAGCTCCAGCTATCGCGGTGTGCCGGATGTTGCGTTCGACGCCAGCCCGGTAACCGGTTCCCTTGTCGTCGTCGACGGTCAAACCAACCAGCAGATCGGTGGCACCAGCCTGGCCTCGCCGCTGTTCGTCGGCTCTTGGGCGCGCATTCTGCAAGCCAACGGCAGCCTCGGCTTTGCCGCTCCGCTGCTGTACGCCGATGCGGCCGCCAACTCCGGCGATTTCCACGACGTGACGTCCGGCAACAACGACGGTGAAACGGCCGCTGCCGGCTGGGACTACACCACCGGCTTCGGCAGCCTCAACGTGGCCAGCGTTTCCGCAAATATCGGCAGCGCCAGCAGCAATGCTGCGGCAAGCCTGAGCAAGCACACCTCTTCCAATAACACTGGTGGCACGACGCCCAAGCAGTAGTTTCATCCCGCGTACGGATGCGCCAGCGAAGGGACGCGCATGATGGGGAAAAAACCCGGCCAGTTTGGCCGGGTTTTTTATACGCGCGAGGTCACGCATTTGCTAACGTACCTGCGTCCACTCTTACTCAGAGCGCCAAAGGACTGGAGCCAGCGATGCCCATCACCACCAGCAAGATTTTCCAGGCATTGCGCGAGGCGATCGTGACTATGCTCGCCGCGCTGGCCACCATGTTTTGCGCCCTGACCATAGATCCCGAGCCGGGCCCGGCCATATTGGCCATCGTGCTGTGCGTGTCGCTGTCGCGCAGCCAGCTGGATCGCGATCGACGTGGCCGAATCGAAGCCGCACTGACCCTGCCCGCCGTCAGCCTGGCGGCGCTGGCCGTGGGCATGCTGCTGCTTCATGCGCCTTGGCTCGGCGCAGCCTTTTTCGTGATCGCTATTTCCTTGTCCATCTGGCTGCGTCGGTTTGGCCCGCTGGTGCGCCGGGCCGGCTCGCTGATCGCGCTGCCTTTCGTGGTGATTCTCACCACGCCTTACGTACCGCCGACGCGCGTCGGCCCAACGACAGCCTTGCTCCTGCCGATCATCGTCGCACTGCTTGCGCTGTTTTGGGTCACCCTGTTCCACCTGGGCGCCCGACGCTTGCGCTGGTTGCCGCCGACACGCGTCCTGAACGACGTCACCGCATCGCCTGCGCGCGCCAGTTCGATGCGACCGGTGGCAAGCACGCGAATGGCCGTCCAGATGGCGGTCGCTCTGACCGTCGCCTTTGTCGTGGGCTACGTTTTCTTTGCAGACCGATGGGCTTGGATTGTGCTGACCGCCTTTATCGTCGGCAGCGGCAACCAGGGACGGCTGGATGTCGCTTACAAAAGCGTGCTGCGCGTGGTGGGCGCCGGCGTGGGTACGCTCTTCGCGCTGGCGTTCGCCGGTCACGCGGTCAGCGATACCGCAACCGTCGAACTGATGCTTGCCGCCGTGTTCATGGGCATCTGGCTGCGTCCGCTGGGCTACGCGTGGTGGGCGCTGTTCGTCACCCTGGCGCTGGCGCTGCTGCAGGGATTCGAAGGGCCATCGGCCGGGCAGATCCTTTCGCTGCGGCTGGAAGAAATCGTGATCGGCGCGATCGTCGGCGTCGCCGCGGCGTGGTTTGTATTGCCCGTGCGCTCCACGGGCGTACTGCGCGTGCGCATCGCCGACGCGCTCGCCGCTCTGGCCGATGCGCTGGACCCCGCGAACGCGCAGCGAGGCCCCGACGGTTTTGTGATGGCGATAGGCCGGGTGGAAAGCGTCGCGCCTGCGTTCCGCGCCAGCCGCCTGCTGACGCGACGATGGCGCACCGTGCAGCCGGCCGACTGGGTGGATGCCTTGATCGCATGCCGCGATCCCGCCATCTCGCTGATCGAGAACAGCGAAACACCGGGTTCGCTGCGCAAGGCGGTCGGCACAGCACGCAAGGCGATGCGCGAACCGCAGGATATTCAGCAGGCTCTGCAGGATTTGCGACGCGCGATGGTGTGACGAATAGTTCTGACGCCGCTAGCGACCCAACCTAAAGCGTAAGTGCACAAGCATCGCTCACCAGGGCACGTCGGTGCCGTCCCACGCGATAAAGCGGCCGTTATCGATCGCCGTGCGGCTGGCAATGATCTGCAGCAACTGGGTCGCGGCCCGGTCCGTGGTGAAAAGTTTCTCCGCCGCCACTCGCGCCTGAAACGGCGCGGACAGCGGCGTGTCGACGGTTCCGGGATGCAAGAGCAGGCAGCACGCGTTTCGATTGCGCCGGGCCAGTTCGATGGCAAAGGTTTTCATCAGCTGATTCTGCGCCGCCTTGGACGCGCGATAGGCATACCAGCCACCGCTGCGGTTGTCGCCGATCGAGCCGACCCTTGCCGACAGCGAGGCAAACACGGCCACCTGATCGTGGCACAGCAGCGGCATCAGCGCCTTGGCCAGCAGAATCGGCGCGAAGGCGTTGAGTGCGAACACGCGTTCCAGATTGGCCCTGGTGATTTGTTCGAGCGCTTTTTCCGGCCGCAGATTCGCCGCGTGCAGCACGCCGGCGGCATTGATCACCCGATCAAGCACATCGGTGTGCGAAGACACTGTGTCACGCAACCTTTCCAGATCGCCTTCATCGGTAATATCGGCGTCCAGCAGCACGAGCCTTTCCCCGTGCGTGTCGCGCAGCTGCCTCAACACCTCCGATGTCGAAGCGAATCGGGAGACGGCAAAAGCGAGGGCGATATGCCGGTTGCCCAGCAGCTGCCGGAGCATCGCCAGTCCAATGCCGCTGCTGGCACCGGTCAGAAGCACGCTGATCGGCTTTTCACCGCCTGTTGCAGGCGATATCTCGTCGCGAATACTCATGCGGCAGCGTCGCACGCGCCGGTAAGGCGCAAGGTGGTTTTTTTGGCTGTGTAAGGCATGCGATTCTCCCGGTGGCACCGCGCGGTCGGCGACCGCTGGTGTGGCCATTCCGATTCTAGCGAGCGTAGCGCACGAACCGCGGTTCCGGCGCCGCATGGATCGGGCCTGCGACACCCGTAGCCCACCGCCGATACATAGGAAAAGATCACGCGACTTCCGCTAAATTCACGATCCAGCGTTTTCGCCTCGAGTAAACCCCCATGTCGAATCATCCCGCTATCGTTCCCGGCCGCGTTGCGGTCATCACCGGCGCCGCCAGCGGCATCGGCCTTGCCACGGCCCGTCGACTCGGCCAGATCGGCATGCGCATCGTGCTGGTCGATATCGATGCGGACTCCCTGGAACGCGCCGTCGCCGATCTCACGTCCAACGGAATCAGCGCTCGGGCGATAAAGGCCGACGTCAGCCGCCGCGACGATATGGCGCGTGTAAAAGCCGAGGCCGACGCGCTCGGCGAAGTCGCTGTACTGATGAACAACGCCGCGCGCGAAGGCGGCGACGGCCTGTTCGCCGATGTCGCCAAATGGAAATCCACGCTCGACATCAACGTCGGCGGCGCGCTGCACGGCATCCAGCTGTTGGTGCCGGACATGATGGGCGCGAGCTGGCCGTGCATGGTGATCAACATCGGATCGAAACAAGGCATCACCCTGCCGCCGGGCGATACCGCTTATAACGTGAGCAAGGCAGCGCTGCGCGCGCTGACGGAGTCGCTCGCGCACGAACTGCTTTCCACTAACGGGCGCGTCAGCGCGCATTTGCTGATCCCCGGCTTCACCTACACCGGATTCACTCGCGCGCGCGGCATCACGGAAAAGCCTGCCGCGGCGTGGACGGCCGACCAGGTCGTCGATTTCATGCTGCCTGCGCTGGCACGCGGCGACTTCTACATTCTGTGCCCCGACAACGATGTGGACCGCGCTACCGACGAGAAACGGATGCGCTGGGCCACCAACGACATTATCGAGAACCGCCCGGCGCTGTCGCGCTGGCACCCGGATTACGCGCAGAAGTTTACCGACTATATGAAGAGTTGAAATCTCTTCCATAGAGAGGGGTCATCACGTCGCGCCATATCCACATAACAAAATATGTTTATGACAAATCGCCGCTAGACGCTAAAACGGAGGTTCACACCGCCAGCTGCCGATTCCATGACGCTTCCACGCTACCTCGCCGTTGTCGCCGCCATCGCTTTCTCTTCGGCCGTCCACGCCGATGACGACACTTATGTCAGTCAGCCTTATCTCGGCCTGCGCTATCGAGACAGCACGCTGCATTCCAACAGCTTCGAGAAGACTGGCCGCGCGCATACGCTGCGGCTGCAGATAGGCTATTTATGGGCGTTCACCCCGCATCTGGCGGCTTACGTCGAAGGCACCAAGGTACAGCCGCTGTTCGGTCGGCAGTACGACGACACGACGGGCCGGCGCACGCCTTACCCGGCAGAGGCGGACCCGCGATCCACCGAACTCAGCAGCGCGTGGGTGGGTTACGACAACGGCGACTTCGGTATTCGCGCCGGGCGGCAATACCTGCACATCGACAACCACCGTTTTTTCAGCCCGAACTACTGGCGTCAGAATCCGCAGTCGTTCGATGGCATGACGACCTACGTCAAGCTCGCCGAAAAAACGACGTTGAGTTATGACTGGATCAATCAGGTAAACCGCACGGTCGGGGCGGACTTCCCCGACTACGCGCAGCGGCGTTGGGAGCTCGATGGTCATCTGATCCATCTCGATCAGGTGCTGCCAATGGGGACGCTCAGCGGCTACGGCTACTTCGTCAAAAACATTACCTCGGCGAAAAACTCGGTGCGTACCGTCGGCGCACGTTGGACCGGCACCGCACCGCTGGGCGACAGCAGCAAGGTCGGCTGGACGATCGAGGGCGCGCACCAGAACGACTACGCGAATAACCCGGCGCATTTCAGCCTGCCCTATCACCTGTTCGAACTGAGCTACGGATTGCCCGCCATCGCCGGCCGCCTCGGCGAAGAGTCGCTGGGCGGCGATGGCAAGAATGCATTCAACATCGCCTACGGCTCGGGCCACAGTTTCGATGGCTGGGTCGGCGTGTTCGCCATCCCCACACACGGGCTGCGCGATCGCTACGCCGGGGTGTATGGCACGCTGCCGTGGAACTCACTGACCTGGCTCGTCACCCAGCACTGGTTCGATCCGCAAAACGGCAATGGTGCGCGCTACGGTACCGAAACCGATGCCGGTATCAAGGCGCAGATAAGCAAGCGCTTCAGCCTCGAGCTGCAATACGGCGACTATCGCGCCGACAGCTTCACCGTGAGCCAGCGCAAGCTCTGGCTGCTTGCGGAATATCGTTACGGCAAGCAGGCGCTTTAACCCATCGGCTGAGCACACACAGCGGCATACAGCCGCGGCCGGCTCGCACGTCGATGCAGACGCATTTCAATGAATACGTATGCATACGCTGGTTGCTGCACTGCGATGCTTCCTACTATCCATGCACGGAGCGCGGCATTGTGGCGGCGTGTCCGCGACGTGCAGTGAGTACCGGTCTTCGACCTCGCGGCGGCGCTACAACGGGTTACGCCAGGGCGTCCATCACCACGCAGCACTCTCCACCACGTCGACATCGCATCACCGGATCGTCAACGACACCATGGGGAGATCGACGCGAATGAAACGTCACGGGATTCTTGCAGCACTGCTGCTCTGTATCGGACTTACCGGCGCGCCGACGATGCCTGCGCGCGCCGCGATCAACAGCATGACGCTAGGCGCCAGTTACAACGCGCAGAAAACCAGCATCACCTTCCGCGTGTATTCCTCGCAGGCCACGCGCATGGCGGTGTATCTGTATGCCAGCGGCTACGGTGCGCAGGATCTTGCCAGCTACGTGTTGAGCTCGGTCGGCAACGGCGTCTGGGCGGTGACGGTGCCGGTGTCGTCGATCCAGTCAGCGGGCATCACCGGGACCGTGTACTACGGCTATCGCGCCTGGGGTCCCAACTGGCCGTACAGCGCCGGCTGGGGCAAAGGCTCCGCCGCGGGCTTTATCTCGGACGTCGACGCCAGCGGCAACCGCTTCAATCCGAACAAGCTGCTGCTCGATCCCTATGCGCAGGAGATGAGTCAGGACCCGCTCAATGCGTCGAACCAGAACGCCTATGTGTTCGCCTCCGGCGCCAGCTATCGCACTATCGACAGCGGCACTTACGCACCCAAAGGCATCGTGCTGATCCCCAGCACGCAAAGCACGGGCACCAAGCCGACGCGTGCGCAAAAGGACGACGTGATCTATGAAGTGAACGTGCGCGGCCTGACCGAGCAGGACGCCAGCATCACCGCCGCCTATCGCGGCACCTATCGCGGCGCCGGACTCAAGGCGCCCGCGCTCGCCAGCCTCGGCGTCACCGCGGTGGAATTTCTGCCGGTGCAGGAAACCCAGAACGACGCCAACGACGTCGTGCCCAATTCGGACGCCAACCAGAATTACTGGGGCTACATGACCGAAGACTACTTTGCGCCGGACCGCCGCTATGCCTACAACAAGGCAGCCGGCGGCCCGACCGCCGAGTTCCAGGCGATGGTGCAGGCCTTTCACAACGCCGGCATCAAGGTCTATATCGACGTGGTCTACAACCACACCAGCGAAGGGGGCACATGGAGCGGTTCGGATCCCACCACCGCGACCATCACGTCATGGCGCGGCCTGGACAACAGCACGTATTACGAACTCGCCTCGGGCAACCAGTATTACTACGACAACACCGGCATCGGCGCCAACTTCAACACCTACAACACGGTGGCGCAGAACCTGATCGTGGACTCGATGGCCTACTGGTCCAACACGATGGGCGTCGACGGTTTCCGTTTCGATCTCGCCGCGGTGCTGGGCAACAGCTGCCTCAACGGGGCGGCAACGTCGGCCGCGCCCAACTGCCCGAACGGCGGCTACAACTTCGACGCGGCCGATAGCAATGTGGCGATCAACCGCATCCTGCGCGAGTTCACCGTGCGACCGACCGCCGGCGGCAGCGGCCTTGATCTGTATGCCGAGCCCTGGGCGATCGGCGGCAATTCGTATCAGCTGGGCGGCTTTCCGCAAGGCTGGTCGGAATGGAACGGCAGCTTTCGCGACAGCATGCGTCAGGCGCAGAACGAGCTGGGCAACATCGCCGTATCGATCGGCCAGGAAGCGAACAATTTCTCCGGCTCGTCCAATCTCTTTCAGGCCAGCGGACGCGCGCCGTGGAACTCGACCAACTTTATCGACGTGCATGACGGGCTGACGCTCAACGACGTGTATTCGTGCAACGGCGCCAGCAACGCGCAAGCCTGGCCGTACGGCCCATCGGACGGCGGCACCAGCACAAATTACAGCTGGGATCAGGGCATGTCCGCCGGCACCGGCACCGCATTTGATCAGCGCCGCGCAGCACGCACCGGCATGGCCTTCGACATGCTCTCGGCCGGCACGCCGCTGATGCAGGGCGGTGATGAGTATCTGCGCACGCTTCAATGCAACAACAACGCCTACAACCTCGATTCGACTGCCAACTGGCTCACCAACACGTGGAGCGCCGACCAGTCGAATTTCTACACCTTCGCGCAGCGGCTCATCGCCTTCCGCAAAGCCCATCCGGCCCTGCGTCCAGCCACCTGGTATACCGGCAGCCAGCTCACCTGGTACCAGCCCAGCGGCAGCGTCGCCGACAGCAATTACTGGAGCAACAGCAGTAACCACTCCATCGCCTACGCGATCAACGGCTCGTCGTTGGGCGACGCCAATTCCCTCTACGTCGCCTACAACGGCTGGTCGGGCAGCGTGGCTTTCACCCTGCCCGCGCCACCCACCGGCACCCACTGGTACCGCGTCACCGACACCTGCAACTGGAACGACGGCGCCAATACCTTCGTCACGCCCGGCAACGAGAGCCTGATCGGCGGCGCCGGCACCACCTACAGCCAGTGCGGCCAGTCGATACTGTTGCTGATATCGAAGTAATCCTGCCGCCGCGCATCGGCGGCTGACGGGAAATGGACGCCGACTGCGTCCTTTTCCTGCATCAGGCAACGTTTCGGCACTTCGTCGGGCGCGGACGACTACAATAGGTCGCCCTTACGGAGACACACCTTTGGCCAAGCCCAACTACTCGTTCGAAAAACGCCAGCGCGAAATCGCCAAGAAAAAGCAGCAGGAACAGAAAGACGCGCGCAAGCGCGAGGAGCGCGAAGCGGCCAGGGCCGGCTCCGACAACGCAGCCAAAACGCCGGCGAGCGATCAGTAAACGCTGCCGGTAAACCGGTGAATCGCGACCAGCAGCGGCTGAATCACCAGCTCGACCGGCTCGGTCAAAAGCTGCCGAGCTGGGCTGCCCGTTCGTTGCAATGGCTGCGCAAGTCATCCTCGCGATGGGTGCGCCTGCCCGCGGGTTTTCTGCTGGTACTGGGCGGCATCTTCAGCATTCTGCCGGTGCTCGGTCTGTGGATGCTCCCGCTGGGTCTGCTGCTGCTCGTGCAGGACGTGCCTTTTCTGCGCCGGCCGACCCGACAGGCCCTGACCTGTATCGAACGCCGCTGGCGCCGCCACAAACGACGCCGGCGCCAAGCCGACGCATGACAACTAACCCGCCTTTTTCCTGACGGCCGCCTGCTGGCGTTTGACCGCGCGCGCGCCCTCGGCGGACTGGATGCGGTACGCATTCATGATCGTGCTGAGCAATCCCGGGAACCGTTTCTCCACTTCATCGCAGCGAGCGGTATTGTGCATTTCCACGCCGCGTCGCTCGCTGCGCACCAGCCCCGCTTCGCGCAACGCGCGGAAGTGCTGGGACAGCGTGGACTTGGGAATGCTGCGATCGCTCATCTGCAAAAAGTTCGAACAGATATTGGCGCAGCCGGAACTGGCCAGTTCCGCATAGATCGCCACGCGCACGGGATCGGCGAGCGCATGCAGGATGCCCTCGACGGTGACGTCTTCGATCGACGGATGAATCAGCGGTCTCATGCGACCCATAGTAGCAGTCCTTGACATTTAGTTCTATAGTTCATATGTTACGAACTACGGGATTTAAGGATCTCGGAACAATATCCTCCACTCGAAACCAAAGGACACGTCATGAGCAAGCTCTCCGGTAAAGTCGCCATCGTCACGGGCGCATCCAAAGGCATCGGCGCCGCCATTGCCAAATCCCTCGCCGCAGCGGGCGCTTCGGTTGTCGTGAACTATGCCTCCAGCAAGGAAGGCGCGGACAAGGTAGTTGCGGAAATTACCCAGGCCGGCGGCAAGGCCGTTGCGGTGAAGGGAGACGTCTCCAAGGCGGCTGAAGCCAAGGGCATCGTCGACGCAGCCATTACCCACTACGGCAAGCTCGATGTGCTGGTGAACAACTCGGGCGTGTATGCGTTCTCGCCGATCGAGGAGATCACCGAGGAGGAGTTCCATCGCCAGTTCAATATCAACGTACTCGGCCTGCTGCTGACCACGCAGGCGGCGAG
This sequence comes from Rhodanobacter sp. ANJX3, assembly GCF_014200755.1. Classification (GTDB taxonomy): domain Bacteria; phylum Pseudomonadota; class Gammaproteobacteria; order Xanthomonadales; family Rhodanobacteraceae; genus Rhodanobacter. The sequence goes on from NZ_JACHCM010000002.1 coordinate 469,310, forward strand.
CAAGCATCTGGGCGAAGGGGCCAGCATCATCAATATCGGCTCGGTCGTCAGCCGCATCACCCCGCCCGGCAGCGCGATCTATACCGGCACCAAGGGCGCGGTGGATGCCATCACCGGCGTACTGTCGCGCGAGCTGGGACCACGCAAGATCCGCGTCAATGCGCTGAACCCGGGCATGGTCGAAACCGAGGGCACCCACTCGGCCGGCTTCATCGGCTCGGATTTCGAAACCGGCACGGTGGCACAGACCCCGCTAGGCCGCCTCGGCCAGCCGGACGACATCGCCTCGATTGCCGTGTTCCTGGCCTCGGACGATTCGGCGTGGCTCACTGGCGAACAGCTGTTTGCGGGTGGCGGTGTGCGCTAATTCAGCCAAACGTCGGTTAAAAAGGGGCTGCCCGCAAGGGCTGCCCCTTTTTCGTTTCATGGCGTTGATCGGATGCACCGTCGAGTAGATCGCCCCGCGTGGGGGCAATCGATGGCATCGCGATCCGCGGTGCCAAGGCTCAGCAAGAGATATGAGCGCTGGCGATCGATCCCGGCGGTCCTGTCCCGGCACGGCGTGCACGCGCGGCCATGGTTACGCTTCGAATGCGCGCGCTTCGGCAATCAGGTTTTTCAGCGCTCGCTGCATCGGCTGCGGGTCGTCTTCTATTACCACCCACAATGTGGCGCCCTCGAGGCGAACCAGCGCATCGGTGGCGACGGTCGCCGCGCGCTTCGCATTCAACGCGTGCCTGAGGATGGCGATCAGGCCATTCCGCAAAGTGGCGAAATAGTGCTGCACGGCGCTCAGCGCTTGCGGGGCATCGGCCGGCACACCATAGGCGAGATGCAGGCCCACGCAACGCGTGCGGTCGGTCAGTTCGGCCGCGATGCGTTTCAGCACGGCCTCGTAATTCGCCAACCAATTATCGGCATCGCCTTCGATATCGGCAAAAGTCTCTTCCAACGTCAGAGCGAGCACCGGTTCGACCAGCGCCTCCTTGCTGGGAAAACGCGTATACAGGCTGGCTTTTTTCAGACCCACGCGATCGGCGAGATCCTGCATGGACGCTCCCGCATAGCCGTGCTCGCGAAAAAGCTCACGCGCTTCGACGACGATTTGCTCAAGGCTTGTTTTCATGGCCTCATACTCTTAAACTAACGACCGATCGGTAGTTTTTTAGATATCTGCCAATTAGTTTACATGCCACAGCCTGGCAGTTCCGAACCGAAAAAACTTACATGAAAACCTCGAAGCCGGACGATGACACACCCATGAGCCGCGAGCGACGACGTTTTTTGACCGCTGTAACGCTCGGTTCGGTGGCGCTGGCGACCACGCGCAGCGGTAACACCCTGCCCCGGTTGAACCGCGGCTCGACTCGACCGCCCCCCCCCAACTCCCTCCAGGAAAAGAACTTCATGATCATCACTTACAAAACCAGGAAAGTGGGCGACGTCGACGTCTTTTATCGCGAAGTCGGTCGTCCGGGCGCGCCCGTCGTGCTGCTGCTTCACGGCTACCCTACCGCCGGCCACATGTTCCGCGATCTGATTCCGCAACTCGCCGAAAATTATCACGTGATCGCGCCGGATCTGCCGGGTTTCGGCAATACCGAAGCGCCGCCGCGCGGGCAATTCGATTACAGCTTCGATCGCCTCGCGCAGGTCGTCACGGATTTCACCGAGGCTCTGGCGCTGAACAGATACGCACTCTACGTGTTCGACTACGGCGCACCGACGGGCTTCCGCGTGGCCGCGGCGCATCCCGAACGCGTCAGCGCCATCATCAGCCAGAACGGCAATGCCTACGATGAAGGTCTCAGCGATGCATGGGCGCCGTATCAGGCGTACTGGCGGTCGCCATCGGAGCAGACCCGCGCAGCCTGCCGTGAGGCGCTGTCGCCCGAGGCGATCCGTATGCAATACCTGCATGGCGCCGACCCGAGCAAAGTCTCGCCGGACGGCTATACCCTCGACATCGCCTATATCGCTCGCCCGGGCATGGAGGACATTCAGCTCGATCTCGTCCTCGACTACCGCAGCAACGTCGCGCTCTATCCGACGTGGCAAGCCTATTTCCGCCAGCACCAGCCGCCGCTGCTCGCGGTGTGGGGCGACAAGGACCCTTACTTTCTGCCGGCAGGCGCCAAGGCGTACCAACGCGACATTCCGGATGCCGAGGTGCATCTGTTGAATACGGGCCACTTTGCACTGGAAACGCATGCCGACGACATCGCGGCGCTGATGAAAGATTTTCTCGCCCGCAAGATCGGCAACGCAATGTGACGCTCTGACTGATCGGATGGCCCGATGACACGGGCGATAACGAAACGGCATGCATCGGCACAGAGCCGATCCCACATCAGGACGACGCTTCGACGTCAAAATCTTTCCCTGATGGTCATAGGGTGGCGGCTGCGCGTTGCTGCAAGCGCATGCGCCGTTTAGTGAAGCGGTTGTCAATTGATCTCACTATCCCAGGGCCCGCAGAGTTAGGGCATCGAAATGATGCAATGGGATGAACGGTGCACAACGCAGACACAAGCGCTGACAACCGATCGATGCCGACGGCGTTTGCTTCGTGACTGTTGGCGAACCGAGATGCCGGACTGTCACATCGGTGAATTAGTTTTGGTCCCTCATACGCCGCGTGCGACGGTTTTAGCGTCGCACCATCACCACGGCTGACCCATTCTGAACACGCGTATGCTCACCGACACTCAGATGCCCAGCGGCACCGGAACATTCTCGGCGCGCGATGCCGCATGGCTGCTGATCATCGTATTCATCGGCCTGACGGCGCGACTGATGCATATCGACAGCCAGCCATTCTGGCTCGACGAGGCGCTGACTTATCAGCGCGTTCATCTGGGCATCGGCAGCCTGATCGCGGACAGCTTCAGCAACCGGCATATGCCGAGCTATTTTCTGATGCTGCAGGCGATTTCGCCCCTCGACACGAACAACGCCGGGTTGCGCATACCGTCGGCATTGTTCGGGACCGCGTCGATCGCCGTGGTGTTCACCATTGCGCGACGCGTTGCCGGTCGTGCGGCTGCCGTGGTCGCGGCCCTGTTGATGGCGCTGTCGCCGCTGCAGGTGCAATACGGGCAGGAAGCGCGCTCGTACACGCTCGTCACCCTGCTCATCACCGTCGCACTGTGGGGCTTGGTGCGCTTGGCGCAGAATTCGCGCGGTGCGGCTCTGGATTTTCGCCATGCCGAGTTCGACCGCTTCGGCTGGGGAGCTTATGTGCTCGGCACGATCGGCGCGCTGGACGTACTCGGCGATGCGGCGCCGTGGCTGCTGGCTGCGAACCTGTCGCTGTACCTGATCTGGCGCAGCCTGTGCACGCCGCACAACAGCGAAGCAAGCCGTTGCTTTCGGCGCAACTGGCTGTTCAGCGCAGGTCTCATCCTGATGTTCTGCGTACCGTTTTACGGCGCCATCCTCGCCTTCAGCGACGGCCAGATGCTGCAGAAGTTCGACTGGATTCCGCCGCTGAGCTGGCAAAATCTGCGGGTTGCGGCAAAAAGCACCTATCTGATGCGCATGGCCGCGGTGGTGCGCTTCAGCGTGCTGCCCACCGTCGTACCCCTGCTCGGTCTGCTGGTGGCGGCACTCGGCGGCATCGGGCTGTATCGCATGCGCCGCCGGCTGGAAGGACGCGTGCTGCTGCTGGGCTTTGCCGTGCTGCCGCTGTTGCTGCTGGCCGTGTCGCTGGTGAAGTCGATGGTGCTGCCGCGCTACATCCTGTGGAGTGCGGCACCGTTTTTCATCCTGGTCGGCATCGGCGCAACCGCCCTGCCGCGCCGTATGCTGCCAGTCGCGATCACCGCGCTGCTGTTGCTGTGCACGATCAATCTTCTACCGATCTATCACACCGAGACCAAGCCCCGCTGGGACCGGGCCGCGGCGACGCTGGCGGCGCACGTACGCCCCGGCGATACCGTTTTCACCGGCGACGCGAACGCGCCCACCATGCTCGCCGTATTGCAGCCTAAAGACCAAGTGCCGATCGACCAGTCGGCGCTGGTGACGTCCAGGCTCGATGTGGCCCTGGCACGCTGGAAACAGGGTAGCCGCGTCTGGGCCGTCAACGGGCGCTCGGCCATGGGGCCAGGCATAACGCTCGACGCCTTCAAGAGCCGCATCGCCGCCCTGGGCACGCCGGCGCTGGAAATTCCCGAGGGTAAGGAAATCACCATCCTGATGTTCGATGCACCCGGCACGGCCGGGTCGACCTCGCCACGCGACAATACGGACTGGCGACTCACCCCGCCGATCGCGACAGCGATCGAAACCCTTCCGGTGAGCCGTCGACGAATTGCTCCGTAAGCATGCGGATAAAGGCGGAGACCTTGCGGCTCACGTGACGATGCGGCGCATACAGCGCCCATACCTCAAGACGTCGACCCACGGCAGTGCCCCATTCGACCAGTCGACCGGCGTCGACATCGGCCTGCACCAGCGAGCGCGGCATCATCGCCACGCCGGCGCCGTCGAGCACCGCGTCGTGCACCATCGTCATGGATGACAGACGCAGAACGGCGCGCGTGTGCAGCTGCTGGGTTTGCCCGTCGTATGCGATCGTCCACGGCGAGCTCTCGGGCGCACCGAGCAACAACACGGCCGGCACCGGCGCATCGTCGCTGGCCGACTCGGGGCGCTTCATCGCTGGTGATCCCACCACGATCGGCTCGTCGCGCAGAAAACAGCGGCCGGCCAGTTCGGTGGTCGGCTTGGGATTGGCCCGCAACACCAGATCGTAACCATCCACCAGCGGATCGATGAAGCGATCGTCGGCGGTGATTTCCAGCTGCACGTCCGGATAGGCCGCCGCATAGCGCGCGGCAATGCGGCCCAGTCCACGCTGCGCGAACAGTACCGGTGCATTGATGCGCAGACGTCCGTGCGGCAAACCCACCTCACCGATCAGCGCCTCCTTGATGTCGTCGATGCGATCGAGCAGCGCGGACGTTTGCTCGTGCAGTGCGGCGCCGTCGTCGGTGAGGCGCAAGGTACGCGCGCCGCGTTCGATCAGGTGCACGCCGAGCGAATCCTCCAATTGCCGGACCCGCCGCGACAGCGTGGCCTTCGGTCGCCCCGTCGCCCGACTGGCGTGACTGAAACCACCGTGGTTGGCCACGGCGTTGAAATCGGCCAGCGCTTCGAGATCCATATACGTTCCATTTTTGAGACTTGATGTCCCAATTATGCGTCTTTCGTTTCTTTTACGAAACGCACAAAGTAGCTCCGTACCCGCTTCACACCGCAACCGACCAAACCCATTCCCACCGAGACAATAAGGAGTAACGACATGAGCATTCTCGTCACTGGCAGCACCGGCGCCATCGGCACCCAGGTCGTCAACGGCCTGGTGGCCAATAAAGCCACCGTCCATGCATTGACCCGCAACCCCGACAAGGCCAGCTTTCCCAACGGCGTACGCGCCGTCGCCGGTGAAATGACCGACGTCGAGTCCATGCGCGCCGCGCTGAAGGACGTCGACACGCTGTTTCTGCTCAACGCGGTCGTCGCCGACGAAGTCACTCAAGCGCTGATCGCGCTGAACCTGGCGCGCGAAGCCGGCATCCAGCGCATCGTCTACTTCTCGGTGCAGAACAGCGACGCGTTCACCGACGTGCCGCACTTCACCGGCAAATACACGGTGGAACGTGCGATCGAACAGCTCGACCTGCCGGCCACCGTGCTGCGCCCGTCCTACTTCATGCAGAACGACGCCATGATGAAAGGCGCGCTGGAGAACGGCGTCTACCCGATGCCGCTGGGCGAGCGCGGCGTGTCGATGGTCGACACCCGCGACATCGCCGAGATCGCCGTCGCCTCGCTGCTGCGCCGCGAGCAGGCAGCGACTCCGCTGCCGCGTGAGGTGATCGAGCTGGTCGGTCCCGATGCCATCACAGGCAAGGACGCCGCTGCGATCTGGTCCGAAACCCTGGGCAAGCCGGTGGCCTACGGCGGCAACGATCTGGTCGGTTTCGAAAAGAACATGGCCAGCCGTGCGCCGTCGTGGTCCCCCTACGACATTCGCCTGATGCTGGCGCGTTTCCAGAGCGACGGCATGCTGCCCAAGCCCGGCGCCATCGACATCATGACCGGCATCCTCGGCCACGCGCCGCGCTCGTACCGGGCGTTTGCAAAGGAGACGGCGGCCGCGTGGAAAGCGTGAGCCGGTCGCCGAACGGCGCATAAGGCGATGCCGCCAGCGATACGCGACGACGCTGAGTGAGCCTATCGGCTTCCCCACAGCACGGAAAGAACAGGCTCCAAGAGCCTGTTCTTTTGCGCACCGCCTATCCACTTCATGGCACGCCGCCGAGCATCGGACGGACGAAGCGCTTCCATGGCATGAAACCCTGCGAGGCTTCACCGACACTACGGTCCCGGACATTCGTTAAATGCTCGATCACACACATGCGCCTAGACTCGGCGAGCGACTGAGGCCATGACATGGCCTGCGTCGCGGCCATCGATTTCCGTCAGCTTCAAGAACCCTGTTCGAGGCGCTTTTTCATGCCCGCCCGATATAGGCGATCACTCGCCCCACCGTGAGGAGCATACGTTCATGACTCACATCGCTCGAACCGCGTTTCATCGTTACCTTGCCATGGGTGTCGTTGCCGTGGCGGTGACCGTTGTTGCGATACCCGCACAGGCACAGCGCTATGACCACGGCTATCACGGCCGCCCGCAGCCGCACTACGACCGCCGCAACGACAACCGCTATCGCGACCGTGGTCGCGGCGGCGGCAGCGGCAGCGGCGGTCTTATCGCCGGTGCCCTGCTCGGCGTGATAGCCGGCGCCGCCATTTCGAATGCGGCCCAGCGTCCACCGCCGGATGTGGTGTATTCGTCGCCACCGCCGCCACCGCCGCCGGGCGTTGTCTATTACGACAACAATTACCCGCCGCCGCAGAACGGTTACTGAGCAGCGCGACGCGCCCATCTCGGGCCGCTGTCGATCACACCCTGTGAATCGGAGCATCATCCATGAAACAAACCATTCGTCGCATCGCGCTCCCTGCTCTGCTGTCGCTTGCCATCGTCACGACGGCAGGCTTCGCGCAACAGGCACCAGCATCCGCCAGCAGTTCGTCGATGTCTTCCTCATCCATGTCCAAAAGCCGTGCGCAAAAGCATGCGGACGTGGTCGAGCAGAGAATCGCCGAACTGCACAGCCAGCTCAACATCACCGATCAACAGTCCAAACAGTGGGACGCTTTCACGCAGACCATGCGTGACAACGCCACGAAAACCGACGGCGCCTTCCGCGATCGTGCCAGCAAGCTCTCCAGCATGAACGCCGACGACGCCATGAAGTCGTACGCGGCGCTGGCTCAGCAGCATGCGGAAAACATGCAGAAGCTGTCGTCGGCCTTCAGCGATCTGTACGCCGTGCTTTCGCCGGAGCAGAAGCAGGTGGCCGACGCGATGTACCGCAATGAGCAGGCCAAAAAGAAAGCCGCCCACTCGTCGCACAAGCACGGCAAGTCTGCGGCTCCGGCAAGCGCCTCTTCGGCCGGCTGATCGATCACGTTTTGGTGTTCAACATAAGGCCGCTCTCGAAGCGGCCTTATGTTTTTCCGGCTCACGATCGATAAACGCATGCGCTATCCGCCGAAGCACAACGGCCCACCAACATACTCCGCCAACTCACGCCGGCTGGATTTTCCAGCGTATTCACGGCAATGACTTTACCTTCGGCGTCCCAATCAACACTTAAGCGTGCGAGGCATTGCGATGTCAGAGTCCACACCCGTCTGGTTTATCACCGGCTGCTCTACCGGCCTGGGCCGCGCGCTGGCGCAGCGCGTTATCGAGAGCGGCGCACGCGCCGTCGTTACCGCCCGCGATCCATCCAAGGTCGCCGATCTGGTTGCCGGCCACGAAGACCGGGCGCTGGCCGTTGCGCTGGACGTCAACGATACGGCGCAGATCAAGTCTGCGGTGAAAGCTGCCGAAGACCAGTTCGGCCGTATCGATGTGCTGGTCAACAACGCCGGCTACGGTTATCAGTCGACCGTGGAAGAAGCTGAGGACAAGGAAATCCGCGCCCAGTTCGAGGCCAACGTTTTCGGGTTGTTCGCCATGACGCAGGCGGTGCTGCCGGGTATGCGCACGCGGCGCCGGGGACACATCTTCAACATCACCTCGGTCGCCGGCTTTATCGGCTTTCCGGGTTCGGCCTTCTATGCGGCCAGCAAGCACGCTGTGGAAGGCTGGGCCGATGGCCTGGCGGCGGAAGTCGAACCGCTCGGCATCAAGGTGACCTGTATCGAGCCAGGCCCGTTCCGCACCGACTGGGCGGGACGCTCGCTCAAGCAGACGCCGAGCAAGATCGCCGACTACGCCGACACCGCCGCCGCGCGCATGCGCGGCACCAGCGAAGGCAGCGGCAAGCAGGCCGGCGATCCCGCCCTCGCGGCGCAGGCAATGATAGATCTGGTCGACCATGCCAATCCCCCACGCCATCTGGTGCTCGGCGCCTGGGGCGTGGAGAAGGTCACCGGCTATCTGAAAGACCTGCTGGCCGAGGTCGAGGCCTGGCGCAAGGTCGGCCTGGCCACCGACTTCGCCGAGAAGTAAACGCGAATGCAGGCAGGCCGACGCTGTGTCTGCATTCCATTCACGAAAGAGGCCGCCATCGGCGGCCTCTTTCGATGAAGCTCGACGGCTCGGAGGGAATCAGGCCGACGCGGCTTCTTTCTTCAGGCTGGCCATGTCGATCACGAAGCGATATTTGACGTCGCTCTTGAGCATGCGCTCGTAGGCCTCGTTGATGTCCTGGATATCGATCTTTTCGATTTCCGAGACGATGCCGTGCTCGGCGCAGAAATCCAGCATCTCCTGCGTTTCGGCAATGCCGCCGATCAGCGACCCGGCCAGCGAACGACGGCCGAAGATCAGCGCACCGGCCGCCAGTTCGGCCGGCTTGTCCGGCACGCCGACCAGGGTCATGGTGCCCTCGCGCTTGAGCATCTGCAGATAGACGTCCAGATCGTGCTTGGCCGATACCGTATCCAGAATGAAATCGAAGGTACCCGCATGGGCCTTCATCTGCTCGGCATTGTTGGACAGCACGACGTCGTCGGCGCCCAGACGCAGCGCATCCGCACGCTTGGATTCAGAGGTGGTGAACTGCACCACGGTGGCACCGAAAGCGTGTGCCAGCTTCAACGCCATATGGCCCAGGCCGCCCAGGCCCACCACGCCGACCTTGCTGCCCTTGCCCACTTTCCAGTGCTTCAGCGGCGAGTAGGTGGTGATGCCGGCGCACAGCAGCGGCGCCGCTGCGGCCGGATCGAGCTTGTCGGAGATGTGCAGGGTGAACGCCTCGTCCACCACGACCTGGCTGGAATAGCCGCCCTGGGTGGCGCTGCCGTCGTGGCGATCCTTGCTGGCGTAGGTGAAGGTGGCGCCCTTCTCGCAGAACTGCTCGAGGTCTTCCTTGCAGCTGGCGCATTCGCGGCACGAATCGACCATGCAGCCGACGCCGGCCATGTCGCCGACCTTGAACTTGGTCACGCCCTTGCCGACCGCCATCACGCGGCCGATGATCTCGTGGCCCGGCACGATCGGGTACTTGCCCTGGCCCCACTCGTCGCGCACGGTGTGCACATCCGAATGGCAGACGCCGCAATAGAGAATGTCGATGACGACGTCGTGCTCGCGCGGGTCGCGGCGCTCGAAGCGGTACGGCGCCAGCGGCGCTTTGGCCGACGATGCGGCATAGCTGAGAGTGGGAAGCATGGAATGTCTCCTTTGGGGGAAGTAAGCCCGCATAGGCTACGCGTTGAAAAGCAACCGTAGTAGTCTCAATACCGGCTTTCAAAAACAACCCGGAGTTTCCAATGGATCGGCTTCGCGCGATCGAAACCTTCCTCAAGGCGATCGACCTGGGCAGCTTCAACCGTACGGCCTCGGCCCAGGGCATCACGCCGCAGGCGGTGAGCAAGGCGGTGCGTCAGCTCGAGCGCGAACTGAGCGTGCAGCTGTTCCGCCGCAGCACGCGCAAAAGCAGCTTGACCGAGGAAGGCCGCCGCTTCGCCGACAAGGTGCGGCCGGGGATCGAGCTGGTCAACAGCGCCTGGCAGCAAGTGCAGAGTGCCGTCACCGAAGAGCAGGGCACCATCCGCCTCACCGCTTCACCCACTCTAGGCCGCGTCTTTCTGCTGCCGCTGATCGGCGCGTTCCGCAAGGCCTATCCCGGCGTCATGGTCGAGCTGCTGCTGGACGATCGTTACACCGACCTTATCGGCAGCGATATCGACATCGGTTTTCGCAGCGGCTTTCCGCCCGATGCGCAGCTGGTGGTGCGCGAGCTGTTCCGCATCCAGCTGCTGATCTGCGCCAGTCCGGCCTATCTGGCCGAACACGGCACGCCGACAAAACGCGAGCAGCTCGAGCGGCATCAGCTTACCGGCGCGCGTCACCCCAATACCGGCCGCATCTCGCCGTGGGAGTTTCAGGACAAGGGCGAGCTGCGCTTCGCCGACCTGCCGGCGGGCTTCACCAGCAACGATGCCGAAGCCGAAACCCAGGCAGTGGTGGACGGCCTCGGCATCGGTCAGCTCGACAGCATCAGCGCCGCCGACTACATCCGCCGCGGCGCCCTGGTGCCCTTGATGCTCGACCAGCTCAACGAGCGCTACGGCGTCTACATGTACTACGCCCAGCGCACCGAACTGCCCAGCCGCGTACGCGCCTTTATCGATTTCGTGATGGCGCAGACCGGCAGCGCCACCGCCTGCCGCCTGACCGCCGAGGAATTGAAAACCCTGCACCGGCGAGGCCTGCACGCCGCGGCGACAGACCGGTCGGCGCGACTGCGCGACGGATAAAGCACATGCGATCGACTGCCTTCGCACCACGCGTCGACTCATCCATCCCGCGCCAACGACAGCAGTAGGTTACGATCTCGCGTTCGTCGCATGCGGCCGGCTGCCGTCGTACCAGGAGCGTTCTCGTGTCGCATTGTTCCAGCCCCCTGCTCACTCGCCCGATCGCCAGCGCACTTCTCGCCGCGCGTGATGCCGGCGCAGGCACATGGCATGGTTCGCTGGATCTGGGACTGTCGACCGACAGCGTCACGCTGGATAGCGATGCCTGGCAGTGGCGTCAGCGGCCATACCCCTACCCGCCCACACTGAAAGACCGCACGATCTACCACTGGGACGGCGAAGCGTTCGCGCCCGTCTCGCGTTTCGACCAGTCGCTGATCAAACTTGTGCCGACCGAATGGGGCGCGCCGACGTTCGAGATCGACGGCATCAAAATGCTGCCGACCTCGAAGGAATCGCCGTTCGAGGATGCGCGCCGCAAGGTCGCGCTGATCGAACCGCGCGGCAAGATGGTGCTCGATACCTGCGGCGGCCTGGGCTACTTCGCCGCCTGCTGTCTGGAAGCCGGCGTGGCGCATATCCACTCGCTGGAGAAAAACGCCGACGTGCTGTGGCTGCGCACGCTCAATCCGTGGTCGCCCGATCCGGATGGTCTCGCCAGCGGCGGGCGCCTGCAGCTCAATCATGCCGACGTGTCACAGGCGATCACGCAGATCGCCGACGCCTCCGTGGATGCGCTGCTGCACGACCCGCCGCGCTTCGGCATCGCCGGCGAGCTGTATTCGCAGGTGTTCTACGACCACCTCGCGCGCGTGCTGCGTCGCGGCGGCCGGCTGTTTCACTACACCGGCAGCCCGAACAAGCTCACCAGCGGTCGCGATGTGCCCAACGAGGTGGCCAAGCGGCTGGAGAAAGCCGGCTTCAAGGCGCAGCTGGCGCTGGACGGCGTACTGGCGACGCGGCGCTGACGCGCTGCACGGCGGTTCGTCCAGCGCTGCTCAGCCTTCCGCCAAAACACGCTGCGCCTGAATGAAATCGACAAACGCGCGCAGCGGCGCAGGCAGATGGTGGCGCCCCGGATAGTAGAGAAACGGCCCGGAGAACCGCTGCCACCAGGGTTCCAACACGGGCTCCAGCGCGCCGCTGTCCAGATGCGGGCGCAGCCAGTCCTCGAACAATTGGATGACACCACAGCCGGCGACCGCGGCGTCGACGGCCAGATCGGTCGCTGCGCCGATGCGCACGATCAGCGGGCCGGACGGTTCCACTATCACGATCTCGCCGTCACGCTCGAACTCCCAGGGGTGTATTACCCCGCTGGAAAAGCGACCGCGCAGGCAGGCATGCGCCAGCAGATCGCGCGGATGATCCGGGCGACCGCAGCGGTCCAGATAAGCTGGCGATGCCGCCGTCGCGTAGCGCTGCACGCGCGGACCGATCGGCAGCGCGATCATGTCCTGCTCGAGCCGCTCGTCGTAGCGAATGCCGGCGTCGCAACCCGCCGCGAGCACATCGACAAAACTGTCTTCGGCAACGATCTCCAGCCGGATATCGGGATAGGCCGCGAGAAACGGCGGCAGGATCTGCGGCAGCACCAGCCGGGCCGCACTCACCGGCACGTTCAGCCGCAGCGTGCCGGCCGGGCGGTCGCGAAAACCGTTGACCACATCCAGCGCCGCCTCGACCTCGCCCAGCGCCGGACCCAGCCGATCGAGCAATCGCGCCCCGGCCTCGGTGGTGGCCACGCTGCGCGTGGTGCGGTTGAGCAGCCTGACGCCGAGCGTGCTTTCCAACCGGCGCACGGCCTCGCTCAGACTGGAGGCGCTGCCGCCGATCTTGCGGGCGGCATCGCGAAATCCGCCGGCCCGAGCCACAGCCACGAAGGCGGACAGATCGGCTAGATTCGGTGGCATTGTTCGATTTTCCATACGGCCCGTGCCGATTGTGCCCAGTTATCATACAAGCTTGGAGTGTCTATATTTCAGGTCCCCAATAGCAAAGACCCTGAGAGACAAGCCATGACCGATATCCGCAAAGCCGGCACGTTCAAGCTCGGCGATCGCACCGTGAAGCGCCTGGGCTACGGCGCCATGCAACTGGCCGGCAAGGGCGTGTTCGGCCCGCCGAAAGACCGCGACGGCGCCATCGCGGTGCTGCGCGAGGCGATCGCCAGCGGCGTCGATCACATCGACACCAGCGACTTCTACGGTCCGCACGTCACCAATCAGATCATCCGCGAAGCGCTGCATCCCTACGCCGACGATCTGGTCATCGTCACCAAGGTCGGCGCACGGCGCGGCGAGGACGGCTCATGGAATGCCGCCTTCTCCAAGGAAGACCTGACCCGTGCCGTACGCGACAACCTGCGCAACCTCGGCGTCGACGCGCTGGATGTGGTCAACCTGCGCCTGATGTTCGATGTGCACGGCCCGGCCGAAGGCTCGCTCGAAGCGCCGCTGACGGTGCTGGCCGAACTGCAGCAGCAGGGCCTGATTCGTCACCTCGGCCTCAGCAACGTCACGCGCACGCAGGTGGCCGAAGGGCGCGCCATCGCGGACATCGTCGGCGTGCAGAATCAGTACAACCTGGCGCACCGCCACGACGACGCGCTGATCGACGAACTCGCCGCCGCCGGTATTGCCTATGTACCGTTTTTCCCGCTCGGCGGTTTCACCCCGCTGCAGTCGACGGCGCTGTCCGAGGTCGCCACGCAGCTCGATGCCACGCCGATGCAAGTGGCGCTCGCGTGGCTGCTGCAACGCTCGCCGAACATCCTGCTGATTCCGGGCACTTCATCGGTAGCGCATCTGCGCGAAAACCTGGCGGCGGCGGATATCGCGCTGCCCGACGATGCGCTGAAAACGCTCGATCGCATGGCCGGCGATCACGCCCACGGCTGACCGCCGGGCCCACGCTTGCCGGAAATACCTGCGCTCGTTTGATGGCTTTGTGCGCGAACACCAGCCGTCCAAAACCGACGAGGGCAAAAGCAGCCAGCGGTGCTTTTGCCCTCGTCGGTAACGCTCAATGGCGAGAGCGCCGCCCCCCGCTACTTGCGCGCCGCAATGATCTGGCTCAGATAGTCCGGCGTGCCTTCGACGCGTACCAGATGCGGGTACTGCAGGCCGCCGTGGTAATCCACCGCCACCGTGCGAAAGCCGCCCTGGTATTTCAGCAATAGCTGGATCGGCGTCTTGCTGTCCTTCGCCGCGGTGATCGCCGCTTTCAGTATGTCGGTCGAATAGTCCTGCCCGTTCACGGCGACGAGGGTGGCACCGGTGCTGACGCCGGCCTTGAACGCGGGACCGTCCCATCGCACGTCGTTGATCTGCGACTTGTCGTTCATGGTCAGGCCGATCGACCAGGCGAAGTTGTACAGATGACGGGAGGGTTCCGGCCGGCTGTTGTACTGCTTCTCGTAGTCGCTTTCCTTGTCGGTGTAGACCAGCTTCCAGCCGGTCGCCGCCAGACCGTTCTGCAGCGGCGGGTCGAGCGTGTCGACATGCGCATGCAGAAACGCCGCCCAGTCGTAGGGGGCCACCGTATTCAGCGTCGCGACTACGTCGTCGAAGGTGTAGGTCTTGGTCACGTAGCTGCCGTTGTCCACGCCAAAGAACGCCTGCGCGAAGTCGTCCAGCGATTTGTGGTCGTGCGTCAGCGCGCGCAGCTTGGCATCCACCTCCAGCCACATCATCTGGCCGCCGCTGTAATAGTCCTCGCTCATCTGCCAGCTGCGATAAGGCAGGCTCGAACGTCGGGCGGCGGTCGGATCGTTGGTGGTGTCTTCGAGCGTGCGCCAATGGAAACCTTCGCGATTGCGGTCGTAATTGGCCGCCATCATCGCCAGCGCGTCGAAAAACTGCTGCGGCGTCCAGATGCCTGCGCGCGCGGTCAGCACGTAACCCCAGTACTGGGTCTGGCCTTCGTAGACCCAGAGCAACGAATCGCCCATCGGCACGTTGAAGTTGGGCGTCCACAGGTCGGCGGGGCGGCGGAACTTGCCGTTCCACGAATGGGTGTACTCGTGCGCCAGCAGATCGCGCTCCGGTGCGTTGTCGCTCCATGCCGTGAAGTAATCGGCGCCCAGGCCGTCCTCGCTGGACTGGTGGTGCTCCGTACCGTTGCCGCCCATCTGATCCGACAGCGAGAACAGAAAGTCGTAGTGGTCGTAATGGTGCGAGCCGAACAGCTTTACCGCCTGCGTCACCAGCGCACGATGCACCTTCAGCTGTTCGGGCGTCATCTCCAGATACTTCGGCGCATCGGCGACGATATCCAGATGCACCGGCGCATCGCCGCCGGGGTTCAGATCGACGCGCTTGAAATACTGCCCGGCATAGATCGGGGAGTCGATCAGGTTGTTGAACGTCACCGGCTTGAACGTGGTGGTGTCACCCGATTGCGAGGCCGTCTCCAGAGCCGCGCCGAGCTGCCAGCCGTGCGCCAGCGTCACGCTGGGCGCGAAGGTGATGTCGCGCGAAAAATAGCCAGCCGGATACAGCGATACCTTGCTCCATTCCATATCCATCATGCGGTCGGTGATTTCGAAATCATCGCTGCGTCCGGACAGATACTGGAAATCCGCATCGATGCTCGACACATCCGCCGGCACATCGAGATGGAAGGCGTAGACGTTGTACTTGTCGCGCTTCCACATCAATGGTTTGCCGTTGCCGCTGAGCTTGAGCCCGGCCAGCATGGCGATCGGCCCCGTCGGCGAATGGTCGCCGGGGATCCACTGCGGGTACAGCAGCGTCAACGGCCCCCCCTTCACCGGAATGGTTTCGTGCACGCGAAAAATGCCCTGCACGGTGTCGCTGGCATCGACATGCAGGGTCACGGTACCGACGTAGGCCGTGTCCTGCGGTGGCGGCACCTGATCGCTACGCGCCTCTTGCGCGCCAACAGCGCCGGCAGCGAGTGCGATGGATATCGCCAGCGCGACGCTCGCCTGTTTGCAGCGCACGACGGCAAGCGAAGCTGCGGTAGGGACACAGGGCATGACGGGCTCCGATACGAAAGAGAAAGACGAGTACCGCAATTTAGCAGCATGCACGACGCGTCATGTCGGGGCGGTACATTTCCACCGCGAAATGGATCGCATCGCCATGTATGACGCTACAGGGTCTTCACCCAGTCCAGCGCGTCGTCCGCCACCCGGCGAAGCAAACGAGCCAAGGTGCGCACATCTTCTTTTTCCCAGTCGCCAAGCATCTTCTCCATGATCTTTTGACGGGCGGCATCTAATGCGGCCGTCATCGCACGGCCCTGCTCGGTAACGACGGCCGCGCGGATACGCCCGTCTTGCGGGCTCGGGGTACGGGCAATCAGACCGAGACTCTCCAGCTTGGTGATTTGCCGGCTGACCGTGGTGTGGTCGCGCCCGACCAGCTCGGCCAGCTCGACGATACCTATCGGACCCAGTCGGTCGATTCGCGCCAGCAGCGGAAAAAGTGCGCGGTCGAGGTCGATGCCTGCCGCCTCGATAAGAGCCGCGTCGGGCTGAGGGCGATTGAGTACGCCGGTCAGGTCGAGCAGCGCACCGCGCAGCTCGCGAATTTCTTTTTTCATCGCCAAACTCCATGCATATTGCACATATATTTTGTACGTGTATTATACACACATATTCGATCTACCCAGCGCAGGGAATCGAACACCGATTTTCTTCAAAGGAGAAAACACATGAAAGCAGCACTCATCAAAGAACCGGGTAACTTGCCGGTATATACCGACTTTCGCGAACCGGTCGCCACCGAAGGCCTGGTTCGGGTCAAGGTAGCGGCGTCATCGCTCAGCCATGTCACAAGAAGCCGGGCAGCCGGCTCACATTACAGCGCATCGGGAAGATTTCCTCTCGTTCCCGGCGTCGACGGCACGGGGACGCTCGAGGACGGCACGCGCGTGTATTTCGTGCTGCCTGAAGCGCCCTTCGGTGCCATGGCCGAATACTGCCTGGTCAAACAAAACCGCTGCATTCCCCTGCCGGCAGCACTGGACGACGTGACCGCGGCGGCGATCGCCATTCCGGGCATGTCGTCATGGGCGGCTTTCGTGGAGCGTGCCAAGCTCGCTGAGGGAGAGACGGTACTGATCAACGGCGCTACGGGCAGCTCCGGTGCGCTCGCGGTACAGATCGCCAAACATCTGGGTGCCGGCAAAGTCATCGCGACAGGACGCAACGTCGAAGCACTGCACTCGCTGCGCGCACTGGGTGCCGATGCGACGATCAACCTCGCGCAGGATGAAAGCGCCCTGGAAAGCGAATTCCAGCATCACTTTCGCGCCGGCGTCGGCGTGGTGCTGGACTACCTCTGGGGACCGAGCGCCAGCCTGTTGCTGGCAGCGGCGGCCAAGGCGGCGGAAGATGCGGTGCCGCTTCGATTTGTGCAGATCGGTTCGATCAGCGCACCGACCATTACCTTGCCCAGTTCAGCGCTTCGGTCCACCGCGATCGAGCTGATGGGCAGCGGCATCGGCAGCGTGCCTATGCCGCGCATCTTCGCCGCCATCACGCAACTGCTCAACGCCACCGTACCCCAAGGCTTCCAGATGGCGACCCACGCGGTGCCGCTGTCGATGGTGGCAAGCGGCTGGGCTGAGGCCGAAGGCCGCGCACGCACGGTATTTACCATGGGCCCCAACGGCTGAACAAAGTTGCCAAGGCGTTGCCCAGTAAAGAATCCCGACACCGTCGCCGTTTCGCTTGCGACCCTACTCCGCGGTGTTGCCACCACGCGCCGATACCAGACGCAGAAAAGTGTCGTGCTGGTAGCGGCTCATGCGCAGCTTCTGTCCAGTATCCATGGTGACGACGTGGTAGCCGTTGAACCACGGATGGATTGCCTTGATCCGGCGCACGTTGATGATGGCCGAGCGGTGGACGCGCGCAAAATGCCGCGGATCGAGCCGCTCCACCAGCGCGCTCATGGTCTCGCGCATTTCGTGCATGCCATCGGCCAGATGAATCTGCACGGTGTTGCCGCTGGCCTTGATCCACACGATGTCGTCGACCTCGATAAACCGGATGTGCTCGTCGGTACGGATGGGAATACGCTGGATATGCTCGTCGCGCTGGCGCAAGGCCTGTAGCGCTTGCAATATCTGCGTCGATGCATCCCTGCCCGCCCCTGCTCCAGCCGACAGCCGCGACTTTACGCGCCGCAGCGTGGCGGCGAAACGCTCGCGACTGAATGGCTTCACCAGATAATCTACCGCGTTCGTCTCGAACGCCCGCACCGCGTACTGCTCGAAGGCCGTCACGAACACTGTCGCCGGCATGCGCTCCGCACCGATGGTCGAGGCCACTTCCATGCCGCTCATGGCAGGCATCTGGATGTCGAGAAAAACCAGCTCGGGCGACCTATGGCGAATCGCCTCGACCGCCGACGCGCCATCGCCGCACTCGCCCAGCAGCTCGATGTCCGGATCGTCGCGCAACAGGCGCACGATGGCGTGGCGCGCGATCGGCTCGTCGTCCACCACGAGAGCGGTAATGCTCACAGGGAAGCGACCTCGGGCGCATCGTCCAGTTCGTCGATGTCGCGAAACGGCAGGCGCAGACGGCAGATGACGCCCTCGGGCCAGATCATGCCCAGGCTGACCTGGGCGACCTCGCCATACAGTTCGCGCAGGCGCAGCTCGGTGTTCGACAGACCGATACCGTGTCCCGAACCGGATGCCGGCCCCGCCTCCAGCTTGCTGTTGTGGTTGCGCACGTCGATGCACAGCGTATCGCCCTCGCGCCGGCTTTCGATCTCGATGCAGTCCACACCGACCCGCTTGCTGATCCCGTGCGCTATGGCGTTCTCCACGATCGGCTGCAGGATCAGACTGGGCACCGCGCAATCCAGCGTGTCGGGGGCCACGTAGATCCGCGTGGTGAGGCGATCCTTGAAGCGTATGCGCTGTATGCCGAGGTAAAGATCCAGCAGCACCAGCTCACGCCGCAGGCTGACTTCCTGGCCGTCGTAGTCCTCCAGAAACGCGCGTAGCAACTCGCTCAGGCGCAGCAGCATGTCTTCGGCCGACAGCGTGTCCTCGTCCAGCAGGGTCGCGATGGCATGCAAGGTGTTGAACAGAAAGTGCGGCTGCAGCTGCGACTTCAGCGCGCGCAGGCGGGATTGCGCGAGCTCCGTCGCCATCTGGCTGGCTTCGATCTCGCGGCGCGTCTTTTCGGCATGGAACTGCATGGCCTGCTGGATCGCGAACACCAACCAATAGGCCAGCAAGTCGGTGGCGAAATGCTGGCCGACAAACAGCTTGACCTGCTCGGCAAACGAACTGGGCTCGAACGCCGTCGATACGAAGGCACCGATCAAAATGACCAGCATGGTCACGCCCAAGCTCGCCAGCAATTGTATGCCCAGCCCGCGCAAGCGCACCGGCGGTTGAATCGGATACCTCGTCGCCAGCTGGAACACCAGCGGAGTCAACGCCGCCCAGGTGTACCACTCGATCATCGACCAGCGCAGGTAATCGAAGATCGACCAGACGGTGCTGCCGTTCATGACATCCTGCATGAATCCCTGCACGGCGAACACCAGCACCACGCCTCCCCACAGCCCCAGATAGCGAAACAGGCCGATCTGCGTGTTGCCGAGGCGAACCATCATCAGCGGAATGTTCCGTAAGTGGGAGCGGCCATCCTAGGCGCTGCGCACGGCGCTGAAAAGCAATGCTTCACGCCGCTACGATTCGCCATCGCATCACGACGATTCGTCCCAAACCGCTTCCATCGAGTAGCTCCATCCAGCGATATCCGGTTACCGACCGTGTGCCATCGCGCCAACGGCGGCCACACCATTCGAACCGGAGCCCCTGCATGAATCCCAACCGCGCCACTCTCCTCCTTGCTACCGCCATGATGTTCGGCAGCCTGCTCGCCATACCGTCGGCCAGCGCCGCACATGCCGAGGCCGCACTCACATCTGCGCGACAGTTCAAGGTGGTGAACGCCACGTTCGACAGCATCACCGCGCTGGCCATCGCCCCCGCCGACGACGGGAATTTCAGCGACGTGGCGATAGGCCAGCCGCTGCAGGGCGGCCTGAGCTCGCTGAGCTTCGACGTTCCGACCGGCGGCTGCCTGCGCGACCTGCGCGTGACATTTCAAGGCGGACGCCGCCAGCTGTTTCAACACATCGACGTCTGCCGGACCAGCGGCCTGCGCCTGGCGTCGCGAGGCGGCGGATAAAGCCGACGACCGCCCACAAGCCCCCAGACGGCGTTTTCAACCGGCCCCGTGACGTGTAGAGATGGCTCATCGCTCAGCGCAAGCGGCATCCATCGGCGCACTTATGGCGTATAAACCTCCTGACTCTTCCGTCCAAACAGGAACCGCTCTCATGAAGCCCTTGCTGAAACTTGCCGCCCTCAGTCTCGTCGGTACCGCCATCCTCGCCTCGCCGGCGTTTGCCGCGCTTAAGGAAGGCACGCAGGCGCCCGACTTCACCGCGCCGGCGTACCTTGCCGGCCAGCCCTTTACTTTCAGCCTCGCCGATGCGTTGAAGAAGGGGCCGGTAGTGGTCTACTTTTTCCCGGCCGCGCATACCTCCGGCTGCAACGTCGAGGCGCACCTGTTCTCCGAATCGATCGACAAGTTCAAGGCGTTGCATGCCACCGTGATCGGCGTGACCGCCGGCCATACCTCCGAGCTGGCCGATTTCTCCAAGGAAACCGAACACTGCGGCGGCAAGTTCCCGGTCGCCGCCGACGAAGGCGCAAAGATCGCCAAACAGTACGACGCGACGCTGATGCTCAAACCCGACTGGTCGGACCGCACCTCGTACGTGATCGACCAGTCCGGCAAGATCGTCCACGTCTATTCCAGCCTCAGTCCCACCAAGCACGTGCAGGAGACGCTGGATGCCGTCAGGGCACTCGAGAAGCAGGGCTAACATCTTCGCGCTGGGGGCCATTCACTCGCCGCGATAGACGAAGGGCGCCGGCAACGGCGCTCTTCGTCTATCGGGGTCGAGGGGCGCGCCACGGCGATTGACGGGCCGGCAAGCCGCACGCCTTGATGGCGCCGACTTCTCATACCCGACAGCGCCCCGGATCGACCGATGAAACCACCCCACACCTGTTGCCTCTTCGCTGTCGGCGCCTTCGTCGCGCGTATGCCCGCCCTGTCCAATCAGACGTCCAAACGCCGGGCATGTCGCAACGCAAGGCGCGACCTCGGGGCCACCTGCTGCCGTGGATGGCGTGGCACACGGCTATCGATCGCGAAATGCGCTTTTACGAAAGCGCGCGTACCTGCCAAGGCTACCCGATCTTTGTCACCATTACCTTTGTCGATGGCGACTGGCAGCCGATGTCCGAGCGCAGCGACACGACCACGGACAAACTAACCGATCAATCGCCCATGTTGGCAACGCTCCGATCGACCAGATACCTATCGGCGTTTGTCGTTGCCCGAAAGCAGCAAGCAGCACGGCATGCTCCGTCCGTTGTCACTCGCCGTTACTCGGCCGACAGCGCCCAACGACTTTCTGCGGCCAGGCCGGCGACGATACGCTGGTAAATCGGCGAGTGTTTTGAAAGCAGACTCAACAGATGTATCGACATGTCGGAGCACCGCTGGAACCTCGCACGCCCGGCATCGGCAACGCTCAAGTCCATGAGCTGTTGGCTTATGGCGTCGCCGAAAGTGCGCTTGTCCTTCAGCACATCGACTAACGCCATCGATCGGCGGCGCGCCTCATCCCATTGACCCGACTCGACGTTTTCGCGAATCGCCAAATCGGTCAAGCGGATCGTTTCGATGGCCGACATCAGCTCGTCGAGCAAGGCGTTTTCGATCGTGTCCAGGGCGTGACTCATCAACGTTTCTGCTCGCCAGTGGCAACGAACGGTCGGGTCGCCCCAGAAACAAGAAATCCGTCATTGGCACATGCACCTTGGCACAAAAGCCGAATCCCCTTGAAAAGTCCACTCCTGCATCATAATCGGCCGCCGCGAGCCAAGGCACTCTGCGAGTCAATGCTAGACTCGACCGAGCGGCCTCGAACGGATGCGCTGTCGGGTTCCGCCGGCGCGGAATTTTCGTCAACCTGGCGGGGGATCAAAGGTCATGGCCATGTCGCTGTCGTGGAAAATCGGAGCTGGCGTGGCCGGTCTGGTCGTCGCCGCAGTGGCCTGGAACGGCATGTCTCAATACCTTGCCGGGCGTCACGCCGATGAGGTCATGCATGCGTCGGCGCTCGCTGCCGCCGAGGACGCGCAACGCGCCAAAGCCGCCGCTGCGCAGCATCAGGCACAGCTGGCTGCCGACCTTGAACAGCAGCGCCAGGAGCTCTCCGAAACGCATCAGCAGGTGGATGAGCAGTCGCGCCAGTACCAGGCAGACCTGGCGGTGCGCATGGAGAAGCAGCGGCAGGAAGCGCTGCGTGTGCAGGCCACCTATCGGCTCGACCGCAACCAGCGTTGCGATGCCGGCATCGTCATCAACCACAGCGGCTCGAGCTTCAGCCCGGTCGTCGGCAAAACCGGCCAGCCGATCACCTGCAAGGGCGACACCGCCGCCGAGCCGCTGCGATAGTTCGTCAGCGATTGCATCCGCTTGGGCAGGTTGGCGATGAGCAACGCGAATCCCAACGTTTCGGTGCCGATGGCGCTGGGATTCGCTGCGCTCATCACCAGCCTGCGACATCACGCTGGCCTCTACGACGCGACCACCATCGAACGCTCGATCGGTTCGAAGCCAGTTGTCGGCGACGCGCCCGTGTGCGCTTAATAAAGCCATAGAAAACTACCGACCCATTGCCGCCGTCGGTTACACAGGCCACAGCCCCATGCCCATGCAAGATCCCAGCGAACGCTTCGTCCACCACGCCATGGTGGTGATGCTGGGACTGGCCATAGTCGCTGCCGCGTGCGCCACGACGATCCACTGGCTCAGTCCTGTCCAGCAGCCGCTGGATCTGATCGTTCCGCCCACCATGCTCGTGCTGTTTGCCGTTCTACTCATCGCGCTGCTCCGCCAGCCCAGGTGGGCATTGGCTATCGGCCGCTACGCGCTGCTGGCGTCAGGCGCGGCGCTGGTCGCGCCGACTTGGCTGTACGTGACGCAAGCCGTTCTCACGCCAGGCCTGCCGCTGATCACCACTCTACCGCCGATATCCTCGCTGCTTTTGATCCTGGTGCTGATGGTGATGCTGTTCTTCCCGACCCCACAGGCGTTTCGCGTGGCCCTGCTCGTCTGGATACTCGTCGCGTGGCCCGTGCTGGTCTATCTACTGCTGCATCCGCTGGAAATGGAAACCCCGAGAGGGCGCGACCTGCTGATGGCCTACGGACCGGCGCTCGTCCTGGTCACCGTGCTGATACCCGTGCAGCGAGGGCTGGCCGGCAAGATCGAGCGGCTCACGTTGGAACGCGCGCGGCTGGAAATCATTGCCAACCACGATCCGCTCACGCATATCGCCAACCGCCGTCCGGGCGAGCAGATACTGCAGAGCATCCTCGCCGATCGGATTCCCGCCGGCGTCATCATGTTCGACATGGATCGCTTCAAGGCGATCAACGATACCTACGGCCACCCCGTAGGCGACCGGGTACTGCAGAAGGTAGCGCAGCATTGCGAAAGGCTGCTGCGCAGCGGCGAGTGCGTGTCACGCTGGGGCGGCGAAGAGTTTCTCGTCGTGGTTCCGCACGTCGACGCCGTCGGCCTGCAGCAGCTGGCCGAACGCCTGCGCGCGACCATCGCCGAGCTGAGCGTGGAACCGGCGCAGCAGGTGACCGCCTCCTTCGGCGTTGCCATGATCGTAGCCGGCGACAGCCTGACCAGCGTGCTGCAACGGGCCGACCGCGCGCTTTACGAAGCCAAACGCCAGGGCGGCAATGGGGTGGTGGGACAGCCAGTAACCTAGCCGCCGTCGCGGCGCACGAGATCTAACGGCTTCGATGGCTGCGCCTGTCCGTCGGCAGAGAAGCACGGCGATCGAAGCACATCCACAAGGAGTCAGGCAAACGGCAGGCACGGCACATATCGCCGTGCGTGGAATGTCGCATACTCGATCTTCCTCAAACGCTTTGTCTAAGGAGAACACCATGCCGACTCTCAAGACCCGCGACGGAACCGACATCTTCTACAAAGACTGGGGCACCGGCCAGCCCATTGTCTTTCACCACGGCTGGCCGCTCAGCGCGGACGACTGGGACGCGCAGATGCTGTTCTTCCTGCACCAGGGCTATCGCGTGATTGCGCACGACCGCCGCGGTCACGGCCGCTCCACCCAGACCGATACCGGCAACGAGATGGATACCTATGCCGCCGACGTGGCCGAGCTGGCGGTGCACCTGGATCTGAAAGACGCGATCCACGTCGGCCACTCCACCGGCGGTGGCGAGGTCGCCCGCTATGTCGCCAAACACGGCAAGGGCCGCGTGGCCAAGGCCGTGCTCATCGGCGCGGTGCCGCCAATCATGGTGAAGTCCAATACCAATCCCGGCGGTCTGCCGATCGAAGTGTTCGACGGCTTTCGCACGGCGCAGGCGGCCAACCGGGCGCAGTTCTTTCTGGACGTCGCCTCCGGCCCGTTCTACGGCTTCAACCGTGAGGGCGCCAAGGTGTCCGAGGGCGCGATCAGAAACTGGTGGCGCCAGGGCATGATGGGCGGCACCAAAGCGCACTACGACTGCATCAAGGCGTTCTCGGAAACCGACTTCACCGACGATCTCAAAGCCATCGACGTACCGGTGCTGATCATGCACGGCGACGACGACCAAATCGTCCCCATCGCCGACGCCGCCCTGCTCTCGATCAAGCTGGTCAAACACGGCACGCTGAAGGTGTACGAGGGCTACCCGCACGGCATGTGCACCACGCATCCCGACGTGATCAATCAGGATCTGCTGGCGTTCTTCAAGTCGTGAAAGTTTTTCCTTTCTTCGGACATCGGGTTCTACCCGCCGTCCGAAGAAAAAATCAGCCGCTCAATCGATTGCTGGCCGGAGCCGGGTAACGCTATCGCTCCAGCGTCGGCGTGGTCTTCTCGAGAATCCTCATCGCTTCATCGTTTTTGCGCTGCCACTCGCGCTGCTGCGCCGCCGTCATATGAGTCACTTGATCTTTCGACGCCGGCATGGCCGACGCGACGGCAGTAGCGACAGCCATGCTGGGAGCGACGGCGACCGGCGGTGCGAACGACAGCGGCAACGCGCCGCTAGGCGCTTGGAGCGATACCGTTTTTGGCGCGACTCCTTTGATCGTATGCATGATCACCGCATACGCGACAAGGCCCATGACGATGGCGAAAGCCAAGCCAGCCAGCGGATTGCGTGAGCGCGACTGCCGACTGCGACTTGAACGATAGCCCGAAAAATTCGCTTCGGCGCTCCCCAATTTTCCGCCGACGCTCGTATGTACATGGCCGGATTCGCTGGGCACGAACAATCCGGCAATCGGCCCAAGCATTTCGCGCAGTTTCGTACCATCGATCAGCGTTACCCGCGGCTCCTCGGCCGCAGCCACTCTCGCCGCACGACTAAATTCACCGCTGGTAATCACGATGGCGCCCGTCGCATGCTGCGTCAGCATCACGCCAAGCAGCTCGTGCACCGGATTGTGCGTGACCTGAAAAACGTTCCAGTGCTTGCATTGCACAATCAAGTATTGATCGTCGCGATACAGCTTGAGGTCGATGCCACCATCGAACTTCGTGCTTGAACCGCCCGTGCCGACATGCTCGACGCGATAACCTTGAGCCGCGTAGTAAGTCGCGAGCAACTGCTCGAATTCCTGCCAGGAGATTCTCGTCAGTAGGTCGTCGTAGCGCCGACCTACCCTCTTTTGAGGATACATACGTCCCTGAGCTCCTTGATGGAGATAAGAAGATCAACCAGCGCCGACCTGATCAATCACCGAATAAATGTGCAGATACCCACAACGTTAACCGTTGGCTTGGCGCTCATTCTCTGACGTTGCAAACACGTTTAGCCACAGCGCAATTAAACGCGCAGTGCCTGTTGCTCCACGGTGTTGACGCATGTATCCGCAGCCTTGCCGAGAAAATCTTTGAGCATTGCACCGTGATCGGCCTGAAGCTGATCAAAGGAAGGTGGATTCTTCGGATCGGTGGGGTCGACCTTGCATAACTGCTGCGCGATCAGGCTACCCGTGTGCCCGTCCAGTAAGCGAACACGAGCAACGTAAAAGACATGATAAGTCTGCCACTTAGTAGGGTAGTAGCTATACATCCAACTCAGTGTCTTTACGTCCAGAATGATGTCGGCACCCGCATAGGTCTTTAGCAAGGTCGCTGGCTGATCGCTCATCGCCATCGGTGTCGGACCGGAAACGATGCTCACACCCTCTTTTGCCGCTAGATCATTCGCCAGATGTTGGCCGATAACAAGTGCCGGATCGGGGATATTGTCGGCTTGAACAATCGCGTTGCCCGCATGAATCATCGCAGCAGCACCGAAAAGACCGAACGCGGCTTTGCCAGGCGTCATAGCTGCAAAATCGGGCATCGCGTAATGAGCCAACACCACCTGCTTTCCCCGCATGGCGGTCTTTGATTCCACCGGTTTGCTGGGCGCGGACACGCAGCCACCCAAAACGGCGGCTGCAGCCGCCGCGATCACTAACTTCTTCATATTTCCCCAGTTTGATTTTGCTGTGACCTTACGGCCATCCACATGCTATCAACGCGATAAGTGACACGAAAGAGGGATAGCGGGATCGACGAATAGCAGGCGTCTGCCTTGACATGCCGCGTTAAACGTTATTCGGCCGGAGTTCGCACCGATTTTTTATCGAACGTCTGCCGCGCTTCCTCCACTTCGGGCAGGTAGACGACCGTCCATTCGTACAAGGCCTTGAGCGGCTTTTTCAGACTTTTGCCCAATGCCGTTACGCTGTACTCCACCGCGATCGGCGATGCCACGACGACGCGACGGGCCACGATGCCGTTACGCTCCAGGCGGCGCAGCGTCTGGGTGAGCGCTTTTTGCGTAATGCCCTCCAGCGTGCGCTTGATCTCGTTGAAGCGCAGCGGGCCCTCGTTGAGCGCGGCCAGAATCAGCACCGACCATTTATCGGCCAGCTCGTCCAGCAGGAGCCGGCTGGGGCAGTCGGAAGCCTGCAGCACGCGATGTCTGAGCGAAGGCATGGTGGTTTCCCGTCGGCTACCTAGTTGCCAAATTGTGCCTCATTGACACTAGGTATACAAAATATACCATCGACGGGTTCCTCCCCAGTGGATCCTCCCGCATGACATCCAACAACACACCCACAACCAACACCGACGTGCTGTTCCAGCCGTTCCAGATCAAAAACCTCGCGCTGAAGAATCGCGTAGTGATGGCACCGATGACGCGCTCGTTCTCCCCCCATGGCGTACCGGGCGCCAATGTAGCGGCCTACTACCGCCGCCGCGCCGAGGGCGAGGTCGGGCTGATCCTGTCCGAAGGCACGGTGATCGACCGGCCGGCAGCGCGCAACGAAGGCCAGATTCCATTCTTCCACGGCGAGGCCGCGCTGGCCGGCTGGCAGAACGTGATCCATGCCGTGCATGGCGCGGGCGGCAAGATGGGCCCACAGATCTGGCACGTGGGTGCCGTGGCGCATCCGTTTGCCGAATGGACGCCACCCGCACCGCCCGAAAGCCCTTCCGGCCTCGTGGCGCCGGGCACCGCGCGCGGCGAGGCGATGAGCGAAGAAGACATCGCCGACACCGTCGCAGCATTCGCTCGCGCGGCCGCCGATGCGAAGCGTCTGGGCTTCGACACACTGGAGATTCACGGTGCACACGGCTACCTGATCGACCAGTTTTTCTGGTCGGCCACCAACGAGCGCAGCGACCGCTACGGAGGCGCTACGCTGGTGCAGCGCTCGCGCTTTGCCGGCGAAGTGGTCAAGGCGATCCGCCAAGCTGTGGGTCCAGAGTTCCCGATCATCCTGCGCGTAAGCCAGTGGAAACAGCAGGAATACACGGCACGCCTGGCACCGACGCCGGAAGCGATGACCGACTGGCTGCTGCCGCTGGTGGAAGCCGGCGTGGACATTCTGCACTGCTCGCAGCGACGCTTCTGGGAGCCGGAGTTTGCGGAGATCGATGGCGCCAACGGACTGAACTTTGCCGGCTGGGCGAAGAAGCTCACCGGTGCCGCCACCATCAGCGTCGGCTCGGTCGGCCTGTCGAACGACGTGATGGCGGCCTTTGGCGGGGCAAGCTCCACGCCGGTGGGTTTGGACAATCTGATCGAGCGCATGGAGCGCGGCGAGTTCGATCTGATTGCGGTGGGCCGTGCCCTGCTCAGCGATCCGCTATGGCTGACCAAGGTACGCACAGGCGACAGCGAGCACCTGAAGGAATTCACCGCCGCCGCGATGGGTGAGTTGGTGATGTAATCCAACGATGACGCCGCCATGCGGAGCGCATCGAAAAAGACCGAACGGGGCCACATGGCGCTGGTCCCGTTTCGTCGTAAAGCAAAAGCGGATTCGATTCACCGCGAAAAGAACGAGGACCGCAAGCCGCCGACTCGCTGCGCGCGTCCTTCAAGGCGCAGGCGTCGAATATGTCCACGCCACATGTACCGGCACATGCACGCTGCGCTCGGTCAGGTTCAACGTGGCGATGGTCGACGCGGCATCCCATGACCAGTGCTCGACAGGCTGGCCGTCCACGGTGACGCTCTGCGGCTTGCCCGCCGCATGGAGGCGCAGCTCGTACGACCGGCGCTGCACCTGGCCCGCGAATGCGCCACTGGCCGGCGCGATGGTCAACTGCTGCGATCCGCTCGCGTTGTCGTAATCGATCGCGGTCAGCGTATAGGCATTATGCAGATAAGCCAGCGACGTACCGTCGTCCTCGTAAAGATCGAAGTGGCCCTTGCCGCGGCCGTAGAGATCGAGCATCAGCGTATCCAGCGGCCGCGCATCGGAGTACGCGCTGACCGACTGCTGTGGAACGATCGCGCCATCGCGCACGAACACCGGCGTGGCATCGGTCGCGTAGTGAGCGCTGAAGGTCATGCCGCCCGCATAGCGCTTGCCGGTGAAGAAATCGAACCAGTCGCCCGGCGGCAGATACACGCTGACATCGCCGCTTGGATCGAGCACCGGCGCCACCAGCATCTGCTCGCCGAAAAAGTATTCGTGCGGATGCTGGTACGCCTCGTCGAGCTGCGGATAAGCAAGATAGAGCGGCCGCATGATCGGCAGCGACGCCGTGTGCGCCTGCCAGGCATAGCTGTAGACGTAGGGAATCAGCTGCGTGTGCAGGGTAAAGTATTTTTTCATCAGCGCCACGCCCTGCGCGCCGTAAAGCCAAGGCATGCGCACATTGCCCTCCAGCGGATTGGCGTGCGCGCTGTGCATGCGCAGAATCGGGCTGAACGCGCCGAATTCGATCCAGCGCGCGTAGAGGTCGAAGTCGATCTTGGCGCCGTGGAAGCCACCGATGTCGTGGCTGACGTAAGGCACCAGCACGTTGCCGGCGCGCGTGCTGTACGCGACCTCGTACGCCAGCACCGGCCACTGCGAATACGTGTCGCCAGTGAAATAGGCCGGGTAGCGCTCGCTGCCCCAGCCGCCATAACGGCCGAGGATGAAGCCGCGTTTGCCGGTCGCCTGCTCGGTCGCGTCGAAGAACACCTTGTTGGTCCACAGCTGCTTGTCCAGGCCGGGCATGTCGACCGCGCCGCTGCCGCCGTCGATCCACCAGAACGCCACGCCCTGATCCAGCAGCGGCTTGTGCAGGGTCTGCATGGAGCTGTCGGCTTGCCGCCGATCGGAGAGGTCGAAAAAAATCCGCGGCGGCGGCTTGACGTCGCGCAGCACGATACGGCTGCCCAGGAGGCCGCTGCCGCGCTTGCCGGCGACGACGCGCAGCACGATGGTATTGCGCTCGCCTGCGCGCATGAACCGGGCGACGTCGGCATAGGTGACCCGCTGCGGCCACTGAATCTGGCTATGCGTCGCCTCGTGCCCGTTGACGAACAGCCGATACGACGACGCCACTTCACCGAACACGAGATACAGCGACGCGGGCAGCTGCGCGGGCAGACTCACGGAGGTGCGATACCAGGCAATGCCGATGCCCTTGCCGCGGCCCTGCTCCTCCCACGACATGCCCGTCTCGATCGGCGACCAGCGCACGTTGGCATCTGGCGCAAACCACGTCTGCGACAGACCCCAGTCGTTCGGGTCGGCGGCGAACTGCCATGCGTTCGATAACGACCGGTCGAACGCTGGCTTCGGCGGCAGCGGCTGGCCAAGAGCGGCGAGCGCGGCCGGTGCATGACTGTCGTCATACGAAACCACGCTCTCCTCGGTATTGGCGTAGCCGGGATGATCGTTGAGGCTGACCTTGATGCCCTGCCCGTGCAGCCAATCGAGCAGCTGCTTCGGGTGCGGCACCAGCGGGCTCCAGTCGAAGCCGCCGTCCCAGCCGTAGTTGTGCCAGGCAAAATCCAGCACAAGCCCATCGAACGGGATGCCCTCATCGCGCAAACGCGTCACCTCGTCTTTCAGGTGCTGCGCGTTGTAGCGTTGAAACGCCGGCTGCCTGGCGTCGGCGGAATCGGGAAAGTATTCGAAATTGAAATCGGTAATCCACGGCCCGAGCGTATAGCGCGGAATCATCGGCACCGGGCCGCACAGCTCGGCGTAGGTTTGCAGCACGCTCCGATAGTCGGTGCCGTAGGTGAACAGGTACCAGTCCTGCCCGCCGGTCTGCGGACGCGGCTCGATCCAGGCCTTTTGCGCGTTCCACACCGGCGTGGTGCTGTCGTCGATAACCGCGTAGCCGCTGCGGCTGAGCAGGCCCGGCTGGGCCGGCGGCAGCAGCACCTCGATGCCGGGGATGATGTCGTTGACCGGGCTCTGCAGATCCTTGCCGTCCTTCGGCAGGTTGGGCGCGCTGATGTTGTCCAGCGAATACGTCAGCCCGCCGAGATTGCGCGCGTCCACATCGCCCGGGTGCCATTCGTGCCCCGCACCGCCAGCGGGCGAGCTCCAGCGAACGACCAGATTGCTGGCCGTGAAGGGCCCGGAATGCAAGCGATATCGCAACGTCATCGCCGACGTCTGCTCGACAAGCCAGCCGCCGGCCTGCGTCGTTGTCACATGCACAGCGGGCCAGTCCCGCTTCTGCACCACCGCCGTGGGCGCATCGACGAATTGGCCGGTCGGCGAATACTCCATGCGGACCAGCGACGGCGTGAGAAATTCGAACCGCGCTTCGCCTGCGCCGGCGGATGCACGCGCCATGGACTCTGCCGCAGCGCAAGGCGGCAGACATACCGACAGCCCTGCTGCGAGCAGCCAGCAACAGGTGTGATGCATAAAGCGCTTCGACAAAACCATGCGGATCGATGCTCCCGTACGACGCAGTCCGCCTACCTTACAGCGAACCTCATCGAAACCGGGTCGATCGAAATCAGGCGCTCCTCATGGCGCAGGCCTCGATCATAGGCGCCACTGACCGCACGAACGCAGAACGCGCCAAATTAGAGCTTCGACGCACGGCCCTATGCGCGGCATGCGCCGCGCAGACGTCAGCGGGTCGTTACGCTGGCAGTGCTTGCAGTGACGGTATCGGTGCGCGTACCGGACTGCATCACGCCCACGGCGAGCGTAAGCACCAACGCGACAACGGTGGCGAGATGAGGGAGACGGCTGGCGCTGGCAGTTTGCGAATGGAACATGAGGGCAACTCCTGAGAAAAGGCACAGACGTCGACCGCGGCGTCTGTTGCGCTGCATCATCCGCAATCGGCGCCATTGAGGCCAATCGTTTGTTCTCATGGTTGCCATATGCGTTGACTATGGTTGCTGCCACATTCGGCAAAAGGTGCCGGCAGCGGCGCGCGCGATGGCTCGGGCACAGGGCGTATGAAATACGGGCGAATGCGGCCTTCGTTTACAGCGATCGGCGCGCCGCCACCGTCGCGCAACGCTTGCTCGACGCTGGAGCAGGCACGCACAGAACACTCCGGCTCTGCCACAGTGCGTTGGCCCGAGGTTTGAAGTATGCGCGGTGATTGGTCTGCGACGATGAGCTGGGTAACCGCAACTTGATCGGCCGAGGAAAACGATCGATTCGATAGAACTGGTGCTGGCGATGCTGTTGGCCGTAGTGGCCAGCAGCTATGTGGTGCGTATCCTGCCGATACCGCTGCCGCTGGTGCAGATCGCGATGGGCGCGGGCATTGCCGGCGTGCTCGATCACGGCGTGGTGCTGGATCCGCAGATTTTCTTTCTGCTGTTTCTTCCGCCGCTGCTGTTTCTCGATGGCTGGCGTATTCCAAAGGACGGACTGCTGCGCGACAAGACGGTGATCCTGCAGCTTGCGCTGGGGCTGGTGGTATTTGGCGATTGCGGCCATCGAAAAGTCGCAGCGCCAGCTGATGGAGAAAAGCGTCGCGGCCGACGCCGAAATGTATTCCCATGCCGCCGCACGCGTGATTGCGCTTTATCAGCATCGACTGGATCGCGATGCATCGAGCGAAACCGAGGCCAAGCAGTTGCGCAAAGCCGACGAGATTGAAATCGCCCTGCGCCTCGCCGCGCTGCAGGCCGAGCGCAACGAGATTTTCAACCTGGCGCGGCATGCGCTTATCTCCGACGAAACCTCCCGCCGCCTGGTGCGCGAGATCGATCTCGCCGAAGCGCGCCATCGCGTGGAGTCGTGAGAAACCATATCGGCCTCGATGGGCACAAAGACTGAAGACGCCCGAGAGGATGCACTGCATGGCGCTGCAGGCGACAACACGCTCTCCATCCGGCCGCGAGAAGGGCTCGCCACTTCGGTAGCCATGCGCCGGTAAAGCCCGTAGCGCCGATGCCGGCGAGACGATTCAGGACTTTATATCGGGTGACGCGATGCGTGCGGCAGTCCATTCCTCGACGCAATCGACAAATCGAGCGTACGCACTCGGCCATACGAAATTTTCCAGTTATGGACACCGAAATTAATGAGTACCCTCGATGGGACAAAATCCACGGCGATCATTTTTGCGGCTTGTCGAGAATTCGGTTGTCCGCGCAATTTTTGAACGCATGGTTTGCTGCGCTTCGGCGATTCGCATCATCTTGATATTCGATCGCAACAATTTGCTGCCGATGAGATCAGCAAGATCGTAGGGACCGTCGTCATGACGGTACACAGGGAGGTGGAGATAAAGCGGTGTGTTTGTTTAGGGAGTAACGGAGGAGCCCGGATCGTCCGGGCCCAACGGCTACAACAACTAGCTTCTATTGGGAGAAAAGCATGGAATCAAAGAGCCATTTCGCCGCACGTCGACTCATCAAGATCGCCGTTGCAGCAAGTCTTGTCTGCGCAGCCTCTGTTCCCGCCGCCTTTGCGGCACCCACGACCGCCATTGCCGATCAGGCACAGGCTCCCTCGATGGTGCAGGCGCAGGCCATTCAAAGCTGGCATGAAGACATCACCCGCATGTCGACCCCGGCCGAAGGCTGCTTTCAGGCGACCTTCCCCAGCATTCTCTGGAAGCAGGTGTCCTGCTCGCAGGTTCAGTCGTTTTCGCACCCGCTGCCGCGACGCCCGGACGCTCTCACCCGGTTTGCCGTACAGAGCGCGAGCGCAGGTAGCGTTGCCGGCGGCACGCAGACCACGGGTAACGGCGACGACTACGCCATCGAAACGGCCAGCCTGATCAGCAGCGCCACCGGCACCTTTCCCTCGGTGACCGGCGTCACCTCCGAAAAGGGCGTGGGCGTCGCGGCCTTCGGCGGCGGCGGCATCCTGGGCGCGAACGAGTACACGCTGCAGGCGAACTCCAACTACAACAAGACGACGTCCGCGTGTAAAAGCCATTCGGGCTGCACGGTCTGGCAGCAGTTCATCTATTCGCCGGACTACAGCACCAAGGGCAAGGCCGCGGTGTTCATCCAGTACTGGCTGCTCGGCTACGGCGGCAGCAGCTGCCCCAGCGGCTTCGGCAGCGACGGCTCCGGTGACTGCTACAAGAACAGCGCCGCCGTGACCGCACCCGATGTGCCTGCCACCCAGCTGGCCAACCTCAAGCTTTCGGGCACGGCCACCAGCGGCGGCAACGACACCGTGGTGTTTACCAATGGCACCACCGCCTATTCGCTCACCGCCAAGGACAGCGTGCTGAATCTGGCCACCGTGTGGGACCAGACCGAGTTCAACGTCGTCGGCAACGCCGGCGGATCGGAAGCGGAATTCAACTCCGGTTCGTCGATCACGGTGAAGCTCGCCGTCGCCGATGGCAGCACCGCCACGCCGACCTGCGCCGCCAACGCCGGCTCCACCGGCGAAAGCAACAACCTGAACCTTGGCAGCTGCAGCGCTGTCGGCGGCTCGTCGCCGTATATCCAGTTCACCGAGTCGAACTGAGCGATACGTTCAACGTAAGCCGATGAAAAAAAGCACCGACGGATGATTCCGTCGGTGCTTTTTTTTATTTTCAGCGGGTTCGTGACCGAGCAAATGGATGGCCAAAACTATCGGATAGCGCAGTGGCCCCTGTACGCGACGAACGCCTCGTCGCTGTTGGGATACGTTACCTTTCGAGCGCTTTCTCGGGATGGCTGGCCAGGTAAGCCCGCATCTCCGCCACTTGCGACCTGAACTCCGATCGATCGCCAAAGTGATCGATAAAGTAATGGATCGTTTCGTAACGCCCGTCCAAGTTGTGATCCATTTGATTGCAGGCGCGCACGATATAGCCATCCGGAATATCCGGATAACGGCTGACCAAGGTATCGGCCAGTGCTTCGGCTTTTTCGGGCTGGTGTCCCGCATGGTTGTACAAATCGCCCAGCTCGGCCATCGCCCGTTCGGCATCCGGATCGCGCTGGATGACGGCAAGAAACGCGGCCTCCGCCTCTTGGACATGGCCGGTCGACGCATAGATATGGCCGAGCTTCGTGCCAATTGCACTGTCGCCGGGAAAGCGCCGCGCCGCTTGAGCGACACTTTCGATGGCGCTCTTGGCATCGCCCAGTTTCATCATTTCCTGGGCGCGCCACTGCAGCGCATCGGCATCCCTCGGTTGAAAGCGCAACGCCTCGGAATACAGTTCGATCGCCTGCGTCGGCGCTTCATCGTAAATCTTGCCGGCAAGATCTATCAGATCGAGATAGGTGAGATTTTTATCGGCAGCAGACATGATTTGCTCCGTCTCGTTCCACATAGTCGGAGCATCGCTGGAGGTCAGTCGGTTGACACGCGGCATGCCGGCGACCATGCGAAGCAGCGGGTTGCGTTGAACCAGCTGTTCGACTTCTTGTTTCTGCTCACGTTCGCCGCCAAAGGCACGGCCCCACTTGGGCTGTGCCTGATTCATCATCTGCGTGCGAATGGCAAAGTTCGACGGATCGACAGCCAGGCCGCTTCTCGCCGCGCGATTCATATACTCGTCGTCGCCTTCAAGGGCACCGGCGTAGATCATCGACTGATAGGCTGTCGTCAGCGTCGGCAAAAGCGCCACGGCGCGATCCAGATCGCGCCGTGCCGAATCCAGCTGCTGACGCATACCGATGACCTGATCGTCACGAAGGTTACGTGCCCAATCGTCGCCGCGCGCCTGCTGAGCGGCATCGAGGTATTGCATGCCGCTGGCCGCCAATGCAAAGGCGCTGTTGGGCGCTTGTTGCTTCCACGCATCGATGATTTTTCGCGTTCCATCCTTGGCCTTGTCGAAGCCTGCGGCATAAAAAGCGGCGTCGAGCGTTCCAGGCTGTTTGGGATCGTGCAACGCGGTATCGAGATAGCCCTGAAACGACCGATCGACCCGATCGGCCTGATTTTTTTGCAGCAACGCGTCGATGTCAGACAGTTGCAAAGTATGGCGGTTGCGCAACTGGCAATAGGTCGCGGTGGTTTCACCATTCCAGTGCGTGGCCGGCAGATCGGGAAAACGCAGGCATCGTTGCAGCGCGTCGGGGATGTTGTCTGCCTCGCGGACGGCGGCCATAAACGCCCGATAATCGACCGAGGCCTGCGTGGCTTCGTTGCGGTTGGCCCGTTCGATCCAGAAACGCCCGATGAGAATGGCGGCCAATACCAAAAGCAAAAGCGCGAGCAGGCTTTGCCTGGAAGGATGGGCACGCTTTACATGATCGGGCCGGCCCATGCCCCTGCGATTCGAATAATCCATAACGCCCCCTGTCCTTGAACACGCTTCGCCCCATGGCTGCTGCCGTTATTATCGGCGACTTTCGCAGCCTCGTTCCACCACCGCCAACGGCTGTTCTGGTGCAGCAGCGCAAGGCGAAAGTGCCTGATCCGGCCTCTACGTTTTGTGCTTGATAGGGTCGACCAACTCGTCCGTCGGGCTGCAGTTTATTCCGATAGCTTTTTACCACCGCTCTTTTCAACGCCCGCAGACCAAGGCAATACCTAGTCGACCCACGCCGGGGGATTTTCTTCCTCATCGCGGAAGCGGGCGGCGATTTGCAGAATTTCCGTTTCGATCGCGAAGAAAGCATCGAGCACGGCCGGATCGAAGGTCGTCTCGTCCAGTTCGCGCATCAACGCCTTGGCGCGCTCGTGCGGGAAAGGATCCTTGTAGCAGCGTCGGCTGATCAACGCATCGTAAATGTCGGCGACCGCCATGATGCGGCCGGACAGTGGAATGTCCTGACCCCGCAATCCATCCGGATAGCCGGTGCCATCCCATTTCTCGTGATGCGTGGCGGCGATTTCGCCGGCGATCAAAAGAAAGTTATCGCCTTCGATGTGTTCCGCCATGCTGTAGATGATCTTGCGGCCGAACTCCGCATGCTGGCGCATGATTTTCATCTCATCGGGCGTCAACGGGCCCGGCTTGAGCAAGATGTGATCCGGCACGCCGACCTTGCCGATGTCATGCAGCGGCGCCGAGAGAAACAGAAGGTGCATGTATTCCTTGTTCAGCGTCTGCGGGTGCTGGCCGGTGCGCCACAACCGTTCGGCAATCGCGCGCACGTAGTGTTGCGTGCGTTTGATATGCGCACCGGTCTCCGGGTCGCGGGTTTCGGCCACGGCGGCCATCGACTCGATGGCGACCTGACGGGCGTTGTCCAGCTGCCGGCGCCAACGCTGCGCGCGGCGCTGATCGACGGCGAAGCGAACCACGAAGGACAGCACCAGCAGCACACCGAGAACCAGCAGCGGCCCGCCTATCGGCAGGAACAGACCGGCGCGAACAAACACCGCCACAACCGTCGCAAGCAATGCGGCGATGGATAACACGAAGAGCGACGCCAGCAGTGACAGACCGCAGCCGGCAACGAATAGCGCGGCAAACACGAGGGCCAGCAGCAGACCGAGAACCAGGGCAGCCTTGCCGCCCCACACCGGCAGACGTACCGATTGATCGTCCAGGATGTTCTGCGCCATCACCGACTGAATTTTCAATCCGGAAAAATCCCGATCCACTGCCGTGGGATGCATATCGTGCAGACCGACAGCCGACGAGCCGATGAAGACGATCTTGCCGCGCAGCGCCGCGGGCTGAACGCGACCGCCCAGCACATCCGCCGCAGAGAGGCTGGCATAGCGTTGCGACGAGCCGTTGAAGCGCAGCAGCGCGTCGCCGCGCCGGTCCACGGGAATGCGGTGCGAGCCGATCCGGATCGACAACCCGTCGGCACCCGATTCCACGCGGCCCGAAGCCACGCCGAGCGAACGCATGGTCGCTGCCAGCGCCAGGCTGGGATGGACGATGCCGTTGTATTCGATCAGCAAGGGCAGCCGTCGCAACACGCCGTCGTCATCGAAACGACTGTTGACGAAGCCACTGATGCGCGTCTGCGAGGCGACCGCATCGATGCTTTGCAATACCCCAGTCGCTCGATCGAGCGACAGCAGGTTCAGGCGACCGACAAAGCCGACCCCAGGGCGTAACGGGCCATCGGAACGGCTCGCGTGGTCGAAATAGAAATAGCGCGCGCCGACGACATCGTCACCCGCCATCACCTGGCCGAGATAGCCGTCGTTGTCGAGCAAACCGGCGGGCACGCCGTTGAACGACACATCGATGCCGAAGTCGCGCTTGAAGGTTTGCCGGATGTCGGCCAGCGAGGTGCGATCGGCTTCGGAGAACACGATGTCCATCGCAATGGCCGACGGATGCCCGGCGGCGATGCGCTCGATCAGCTGCGCCACGCGATAGCGCGGCCATGGCCACTGCCCCAGCGCCGACAGGCTGACTTCGTCGATATCCACCACCACGGTGCCTGCCGCGGGAGCACCCGAGGCGGTATGCACCAGCAGGCTGTCCAGCACAGACCGGTCCAGGCCGGTGACCGGTGGCGCGTTGAACAGCCCGGCGAGTCCGACGACCAGCGCGATCGACAGCGCCCCCAGCAGCACGAGAATGACCGAGCGTCGAGACATCCGCACATCTGAGGTAATCGGCTTCATGACTGGCCCGCGTTACAGCACGACGATTTCGGCCCGCCGGTTTCGCGGTTCGCGAACGCCGGGCCCGGTCGGCACCAGCGGCGCCTTGTCGCCGAAGTAGCGTACGTCCATCGGCAGCTTGGGATCGATCTGCTTCAACAGGCGAGCTACGGCCTGCGCACGCTGCGCCGACAGCGCCATGTTGTACGCGGCAGTACCCGATGAATCGGCGTAACCGTAAACAGTGACTTCGGTCGGGCTGCGATCGCGCACGGACTGCAAAACCTCAGGCAGCTGCTGCTTGGATTCCGGCGTCAGCGCCATGCTGTCGAACAGAAAATTCAGCGTAAAACTACGCGGCGGGGTCGGCTGCGCATCGAGCAGCGCGCGATGGTCCTTTTCGAACGCCTGGCGATCGCTGGCCCGCGGCGCGCCGGGTGCCGTCGACGACTCCACCGCCACCGTGTCGAAGGCCCGGTCGATACGCTGCTGGCCCTGCGCATCGGACACCGTCACCGCGCCGACGTGACCGCTCTGGTCCGGCAGCAGGGTGACCTTAGTCGCGCTGGAGGCGGCGCAGCCGGACAGCACGCCGGCGGCGGCCAGCAGCACAAGCGCAAAAAACCGCACTGTCATACGTTGAATATCCATGGGCGGCTCAGTTCACTTCGATCAGAAAGCGGGTACCGCGGACGCCGACGGTGGCCTTGGGCGTCTCGACCGATACCGACTGCGGCGACAGCTTGCCGATCTTGCCGGACTCGTAGATCGCCGAGCCCTTGCTGAGGTACAGCGAGAAAGCGAACTTGTTGTCCTTCGGCGCAAACACGTAGTTACGCACCAGAATGTCGGCGCCCGCTCCCAGCGTCAGCAGCGTACCGTCGCGGAAGACGATGGCGGCCGATGCGCCGGGCGCCGAGACGAGGCGGTCGGAAACCTGCAACGTGTTGCCGCTGGAGGCATCGAACGTCTGTTGCCCGCGGGTCACCTTGACTACGCCGATCACGCTTTTGACCAGGGCGGCATGATCGGCAATTTCGTCTGCTATCACCGGATCGGCAGCAACCGACGTGGTCACGGGCTTCTTTTTCGCATGACCGGTAGCGTGAACCGGCATCGCCAGGCAGACGAGCCATGCAACTCCCAGCAGGCACAGATAGCGTTTCATTCAATCCTCCATTCGGACCGGCCACGATGGCCGGTAGTCCGTTACGTCGATGGACGACGCCAAAACGGTGCGCATCTCGGCGCGGATGTCTCAAAGCTTTCCGCCGCATCATGCCAACCGGTTTTCAAACCGTGTGAGCTCCCCCATCCCCCGCCGCCGCTCCCTTCACACTCCACCTTCCCCACCAGCGTCATTCACTGCCGCTGCGCGTCGTCACGGCGATTTCATCACCGCACTTCCCGGGCGTAGCGAACGCATCACGAGTTCTGGAATAAACGGCGCAGCCTTCCTTCTGTCGCCTCGTCGGACGTCGCGACCGGTGCAGGCAAAAGCGAGGAGCCTCTTCCCGGGATGATTAATGCATGACCGGTGCCAATCTGTAAGAACCTGCCCGAACCGACGTCCTGCCGTCGACAGACACGCCGACGGAATCCCCGAGCGGGCCGGTATCGCAGCGGTCGCAACCGAATGAATCGCGCGGTCTTGCTTGAGAAAGCGCGCGTCGGCCCTAATCCTGTGAAGTCCAAGACTCAGTCCAGCATGCGTCCATGTTCAACAAATTCAGAAACTGGCGCATCCGACGCATCGTCGCTCGACATCCCATCGACGAGCCGCTCTGGCAGCAGGCGCTGCAGCGCTGTGCACCGGCACGTCGGTTGGGCGCGTCCGATCAGGCGGCGCTGCGCGTGCTGGCCACGCTGTTTCTGGTGCGCAAGTCGGTAGAGCCGGTAAAAGATCTGCCGCTGGACGACGCCGATCTTGTACTGCTCGCGGCGAACGTCTGCGTTCCCATTTTGAAACTGGGCATGGACTGGTACGACGGCTGGAGCAGCATCATCGTCTATCCGGACGCCTTCATGCCCCGCCGGCCGAAAATCGATGCCGCCGGCGTGGTTCATCAGAGCGACGCCCTGTTGGCCGGCGAAGCGTGGGGCCGCGGCCCGGTGATCCTGTCGTGGTCCGAAGTGCTGCACGGCGGAAACAGACCCGGACACAACGTCGTCATCCACGAAATGGCGCACAAGCTCGACATGCTCAACGGCGACGCCAACGGCTTTCCGCCGTTGCATAAAGGCATGGATCATCACGTGTGGTCGCGCGTCTTCTTGAGCGCCTGGAATCATCTGAAAAATGAGCATCACAACGGCATTCATCTGCCAATCGATCCGTATGCGCTGGAAAGCCCTGCCGAGTTTTTCGCCGTCGCCAGCGAACAGTTTTTCGAAGCACCGGCAACCCTGCACGAGCATCTGCCGGACGTCTATCGGCAGCTCGAGCTGTTTTACAAGCAGCACCCGCTCTGAACGCTCGACGTCCCGAGAAAAAGCGACAACGCACCACAGGAGATTCCGGGCAGCGACATCGCTCACGGATGCTGCTGCGCCCAAACGGTGATCCGCTCCGCCAACGGGGTATGCACGACCGCCGCCATGATCGGGTTGGCGACGACGAAAATCAGGCCTGCGATCACGGTAACGGCGAGCGGGCGTCGCCAGGTGAACACGTCGAACACCAACAGCGCCACAATCATGCCGAGCGGAATCACACCGATAAGCGCGGGATGGCTTTCCATAAACGGGATGCGCCCCAGCGCCGGCGGCATCAGCATCACGTTGGCAATCAGCATGATCCGCTTGTGCACTTTGGCGTTGTGGCGCTTCCGGATCGCCACCGCCACGAAAGCGCCGAAGATGAGAATGCCGATGACGTTGTCGATCAGAAACGACGCCGGCGTAAAGAATGGCGGCAGCACGGCCGCTCGCCGCAACGTACCGAAGGGCGCCAGCACACCGAGCACCACCATCAGTCCGGCAATCACGGCGCCGAGCACGCCGAGCCGTCGATGAAGCCGGACATGGCCTGTCGAGATCAGACTCGACTGAATGACGAAAAGGACGATCCACGTCGAAAACACCGCACCATGCAGATGCACCAGCAGGCTCGGCAAATGCGCAAACACCGCGCCCTGCAAAAAGTAGCTCGGCGCAAAGCCGACCAGCACGATCACCAGCATCAGCAAAGACATGGCGGTGAAAAAAATATCATCCGCACGCCTCGCCCCCGAACGAGCAACCAAGCTAGCCATGGCATGTCCTTACATGAGTTGGGAATGTAGGGGACCGGAACTCAGCTGCCGTCCCTCGGGACGCATGGAAGCGTTATGACAGAACCGAAGCCAGCCAGCCAGTGACCTTTACGCGAGAGCCAAATTCCGCCCCTCGGGGCGGGTGAGGCAGTCAGCACAGAGCTGCACGATTTTTGCACGCGGCCATCGAAGTTCTACTATGCCTCAGGCAGGCACGGCCAAGATCGGCTGACCGCAAAAGCACGCTGCGCTTTGACAAAGCGCGCGCGCACGCCAGTTTTCTGAAGCCCCCTCACAGGATCCCTCGCATGAAAAAAACCGCCCTGGCCTCGGCACTCGTCTCGCTCGCCGGCCTCGTCTGTGTTGTCTCGCCCGCACTTCGCGCACAGAACGCCGATGCATCGAAGATCACGCCCGACATGATCCAGACCGCGTCGGATATTCCCGCCGATTGGAAGCAGCCGCAGGGGGGCTTCGACTACGTCAAGCGCGACGTGATGATTCCGATGCGCGATGGCGTGAAGCTGCACACCGTGATCATGATTCCGAAAAACGCGCACGGCCTGCCGATGCTGCTCGAACGCACGCCGTACGACGCCAGCGGCATGGCACCCAACAACAGCCCGCACATGGCCGACGCGGTGTGGTCGGGCGACAAGGACTGGGCCGACGGCAGCACCATCCTGGTGTGGCAGGACATCCGCGGCAAATACGGTTCCGAAGGCAAGTACATCATGACGCGCCCACCGGTAGGGCCACTCAACCCGACCACCACCGACGACACCACCGACGCCTGGGACACCATCGACTGGCTGGTAAAAAACACCAAGGAGTCGAACGGCAACGTCGGCATGATCGGCTCGTCCTACGACGGCTGGACAGTGGCCATGGCTCTGCTCCACCCGCACCCGGCGCTCAAGGCCGCCGCGCCGGAAAGCCCGATGATCGACGGTTGGATGGGCGACGACTGGTACCACTACGGCGCCCTGCGCCAGATCAACCTCGACTACTTCAGCGGCCAGACCAGCAAGCAGGGCGAAGGCCAAACCATCCCGCGCGACAGCTACGACGACTACAGCAACTTCCTCGACGCCGGTTCCGCCGGCGCCTATGCCGAGGCCAACGGCTTCAAGCAGCTGCCCTGGTGGAACCGCTTCTCGGCCCACCCGGCCTACGACGCCTTCTGGCAGAACCAGGCGCTGGACAAGCTGCTCGTCGCGCATCCCTCCAACGTGCCGACCCTGTGGCTGCAAGGCCTGTGGGATCAGGAAGACATCTACGGCGCCGTGCACGCGTGGGAAGCGCTGAAAACCGCCGGCCACGGCAGCAACAACCACCTCGTGATGGGCCCCTGGTGGCACAGCCAGATCAACCGCGACGGCTGGAACATGGGCCCGCTGAAGTGGCCGGGCAACACCACTGCACAATTCCGCCGCAGCGTGATGATCCCCTGGTTCAACCACTACCTGCGCGGCACGCCGCTGGCCAAACCGCTGCCCGAGGCGATGATCTACAACCCGACCGAGCAGCACTGGGACGATTTCACCGACTGGAAAGTGGCAAGCAAACAATCGCTCACGCCGCTCTACCTGCAGGCCGACAAGGGCCTGGGCTTCGAGCCGCCCAGCGGCAGCGGCGACAGCTACGTCGCCGACCCGGCCAAACCCGTGCCTTATCTGCCGCGGCCGATCCCGGCCAAGAACGAAGACGCGTGGCGCACCTGGCTGGTGCACGACCAGCGCTTCGTGGTCGATCGGCCCGATGTGCTCAGCTACACCACGCCGGTGCTGAGCAAAACCGTGCGACTGGAGGGCGCACCGATCGCCGACTTGTTCGCCAGCACCACCGGCACCGACGGCGACTTCGTGGTCAAACTTATCGACGTCTATCCGGGCAGCGATCCGAACGACCCCGCCATGGGCGGCTACGAGCTGCCGATCTCGCTCGACATTTTCCGCGGGCGCTATCGCAAGAGCTTCGCCGAGCCGTCACCGATCCCGGCCAACCAGGTGCAGGAATACAAATTCCGCCTGCCCACGGTGAACTACGCGTTCAAGCCAGGCCACCGCATCATGGTGCAGATCCAGTCCAGCCTGTTCCCGCTGTACGACCGCAACCCGCAGACCTACGTACCCAATATCCTGTTCGCCAAACCGTCGGACTACCAAAAAGCGACGGTGACGATCGAGCACGGCGCGGACGGACGCAGTGCGGTGCTGCTGCCGGTGGTATCGGACGCGGCGAGCGGGCACTGAGTCTGCGACCTATCCCACACGAAAGGCTGCCAGCCAATGCAAAGGACCCGATCCGCACTCACATGCGAGTCGGGTCCTGCAACGTTAATGCTTATGGAGCAACAAGATATGGAATCACCAACCCTCACCTTTTCCGCGCTCGATGCACAGATCCAGGCGCTGCCGGAATCCCCGTCCGATAACACTATTTTTCCGAAGAAAGCCAAATGGGGTCTATCCGCCGCCGCGTTTGGCGCACTGATTGGCCTCCTGAGCGTCAAGTTGCTGCCGAACCACGCGACCACCGTGGTCATCGCCTACATCAGCTTGACTGTGGAAATGGCCGGCGTGCTCGTAGCCGGCATTTCACTGATACCGACGAAGTGGCCGACGTTTGCCAATGAACGCCGCGATTTCGCCGAGCAACTGGATTTCGATCTTCCCCACCATCTGGCCCTCGTCGAGTG
The DNA here is from genome assembly GCF_014200755.1 of Rhodanobacter sp. ANJX3. Lineage (GTDB taxonomy): Bacteria > Pseudomonadota > Gammaproteobacteria > Xanthomonadales > Rhodanobacteraceae > Rhodanobacter. Next base: position 513,449 of record NZ_JACHCM010000002.1, read on the forward strand.
GCTAAGAGCATTCCCATTGGATGAGCGCGAAACGCTGAGCGAATTCGTCAGCTATCGGCATGAGCGAATGAAAGAGAAACTGCCCATGCTTACCGGCAGCATCGAAAAGCTCGGCGCCCTGCCCATCGTCGTCGCGCTCTATCTGCAGTTCAAGGACATGCAATGGCCGCCCCACCCCGGCTGGATAGAAATTTTTCTGATCTTCGCGCTGATTTTCGGCTATTGGCTGAGCGTGAGACAGATCAACATCCGACTGCGACTTCAACTCTACGAAACGTTACTCAGCAAAGCGATCGCGTAAGCCGTCACTCTTCGGCCAAGGCAAGGCCGCTTCAACGAGAATCGGACATCGCGCGAGCCAATCGGCCGGACGTCCCTTTCCACCGGCACGCCGCGCGCCCGCTTTTCAACCGCGCCCGCTCAAGCGCTCGGCCACTCGCCCAAAGTCTGCGCCTGTTGCACGTAGCGCTGAGCCAGAGATCGCGCGAAGTCGGGATGCTCGCGGATGTAGGCGGCCTGGTTCGCCAGTTCGCCCCAGCAGGTCAGCTCCTGCGTTTGCCATTGGAGATGCGCGGCGATATCCGACATGACATGCGGAGCTAGCCGGTCGCCGAACTCCCGCGTCGCCAACCGCATGACCTGCAGAAGCGCCGCCATACCCTGCAGCTGCGTCTCCACCCTGCGTTGCGCGGCATAACGGATCGCGATCAGCCGCTGCGTGCTGAAGCGGGCCAGGCCGGTGCCGACCACGGCATCCTCGGCGAGACCCTGCAGGTTGCCGAGCAGCTCGGCGAGCGTTTCGCCATAGCGGCTCTCATCCTCGATCGCCGAGTCCGTCGGCGTGGCGGCTTGGTTGTCGTTATCGATCAGTTCCATTGATGCATGTCCCTATCTCATTCGCCTGCACGATATGAGTTCACTGGCATCTCCTTGTATAGGAGACAATTCGTCGTTTAGTCATTTCTTAAAGTCACTTATAGTTACTTTTTATACTCCTATAGCTTGTAGCGATCAACATCCACTGCATGGATGCTTTGGCCCATGGGCAAGGCATCCAAACCATTGAGCGCGCGCGACGTTTTTGCGAGAAACTTGCGCCAGAGCCGGCGCATGAAAGATTTGTCGCAGGAGGCCCTGGCTCTGCAGGCGGGCCTGAGCCGCACCTATGTCTCCGAAGTCGAACGCGGCACGCGCAATATCGCCATCGACAATATGGGTCTGCTGGCAGAGACGCTTGGCGTCTCGCTGCGCGATCTGGTCGACCCCGGCATGTTCAAGGTGCTCGGAGAGAACTAGAAAAACGTTTGCCGGTTTGCCTGCTCGTAAAGCCTGAAACGCCCGTTGCAGGCCTGCGATCAGAGGCGACTGCAAACCCAGCCTCCGCGATCGACGATCGCAGATACCCAACACGCACACGGGCCAAACGCGCGACGCGCGCAAGGCATTCACTGTCGATAACTCACCAGCTGATCGCCACGCCTTCCGTTGCGCCGTGTTGCGTGCGCGCATCGAGTTCGGCATTGGCGGCGGCGTTGCGGCAGCCGTCCGCGATTCAGGGGAACCCTGAATGAAAAAATCGGTCTATAGTGGCTGGCCGCAAAACGCGCTGACGGTGTGCGCGTGTTTCGTGTGGGTAATAGGCTCTTATAAGGCAGTGTCATCGAACGTTCCGAGCAGGCCCCACATAAAAGCCATGGCGATAGTGCCCGCGGTCTGGCACCACTGGACAGCGAAACGCGCGAGACCCTGGCGCGCGGCCGCTGGCGGCAGCCATCGCTGACACGTCCCACGCTGGCGCTGGTGCTGACGTTGGTGTTGGTACTGCACGCGCTGTTCGCGCTGGTGCTGTGGTACGCCATGCAGGCCAAAGTATCGAATCTGGCGGCAGCGCCGGTCGAAACCGAGCAGGCGCTGGTCGTGCGTTTTATCGACCACCCCAGCGCACCGGCCGCCGCGCCGCCGCCCGTGCAACCCGCGATAGCGCCGCCGCAGGCACCGCCACCACGCGTGCGACCGGTGGTGAAAGAAAAGCCGCATCGCGATGCGATGGTGGTGCAGGATCATGAAGCGGCACCGCCGCCAGCAGCCACGCCGCCCGCTTCCAGTCTGTTTGCAAAAGACGGCTCTGTGCGGCTGGCGCCCACGCAGACCGACTACGCCACGACGAACCCCAAGATCAAACCGGCCAAGCCGACTGACGACAGTCAGATCATGCAGCACGACTACAACCAGATGCACACCAAGACCACCCGCTTCGAAAAATATTTTCCGCCGCCGAACGAAACGGCCGGCGGCAAAGTCGGGCGGCACGTCGGCGATGCGATCAAGGCAATCGCTGCCAGCATCTGCGACCCCAAGAAACCCGGGTTCAATCCGCTGTGCGGCACGCCGCCGATACCGCCCTCGCCGAAGGATGGCGACGAGCGCCTCAATATGCCGGCGCATTCGCTGGCCGAAGATCCGAACCCGCCCAAGCCGCCGCCGCTGTCGACCTGCTTTGCCGAGTACCGCAACACCAAGCCGCTGTCGTACGGCTGCCCGATCGATACGCCCGACCTGGCCTTCAAGGCCGAGATGCGCGAATGCATCGACTTGTTCAACGCCGGCAAGCGCCTCAAGCCGTGGTGCCCGGCCGATACGCCCAAGCGCGCCGCGGCGGAAGTATCGGCGCCGGCGGCTTCGACGAGTGCCGCGCCGCACTGAGCATGGATCGAAGCCGGTCGGCACTCGCCCTCGTCGTTCACGACGTCAGCTTTCGCAAACCAGGCAAGCTAAGGGGCGCCGACCCGGTTAGCTCCTGGCCCCGTATCTTTCGCCGATCAAAGCTCCGGCACGTCGCCCGACTCGAACAGCACGCGCGGCGTGCCGTAGTCGCCGCTGTCCTCGTCCACGTCCATGCTGTAGGCGACGACGCCGGCATGCTTGCTGGCCAGCAGCCCGGCTCGGCGTGCCGCCTCATCGGCCGTCTTGAACTGCAGCACCTGCCCCGGTTTCAAACCGTTCTTCACCCGGTCGAACGGCTGCACGACGTGGATCGTTTCCATAGGTTTTCCCGGGTGGTGGCGTGCGTGAGTGACTCGACGATCGGCAAGCGGTGCCGCGTGCTTGTCGTTATAGAGAGAGCGCATTCTGATCCAAAATTCAGAGCGGCGGTTTTTACCCGGCAAACGCAGAGACGGCAAAGCGGTCAAAGTCGTTCCAGGCGCATCGCCCTTACCCGAGCCGCGTATCGCTGCATCGACAGCCTGCCCCATCGAGCCTGGCATCGACAAACTCCGTTGACCGTCCGCCCAATTGAAGCCCTTGTAGACCGAAACGGTTTAGCTGCGCCCACGAGCCGGAGTCATAGGGAACATCGTGACGCATACCGCAGCGTAAATCACACCGCGCCTAGAAAACGACGACCGTGCACGCGGCCGTATATCTCGCTAGCCAGCCGACCGGTTAGGCCAGCTCCAGGCGATTGCCGCCCTGGGCTTTGGCACGGTAGAGCGCACGATCGGAAGCCGCCAGCAGACCCGCCAGGGAAGACGCATCCTGATCGAGCTGCGCCAGGCCCACGCTTACGGTGGCCGCCAGTGGCATGCCACAGACGCCCGCCGCCGCGGCCGCGGCAAACTGTCTGACCAGGGCTTCGCCGATCTGGCGGGCCTCCTCGCCATGCCGGCCAGGCAGCAGCGCCACAAACTCCTCGCCACCCATGCGCGCCAGCACCACCGGCTCGCCCAGAACGGTCCGCGCCGTGTCGGCGAAGGCCTGCAGCACCGAGTCGCCGGTGTCATGGCCGTACTCGTCATTGATCTGCTTGAAATGATCCAGATCGAACGCCAGCAGCGACAGTGGCCCCCGCGCATGCTTCGCGCGCATCAGCCGCTCGCTTTCCTCGAAAAACCAGCGCCGGTTGCCCAACCGCGTCAGGTAGTCCGTGCGCGAATCGCGCAGTAGTTCGCCATGCGCTTCCTCACGCACCAGCCGCAGCACCGCCATCGGCAGCACCACTGAAAACAGCACGCCCTCGTACATAGTCAGCCAGCCGGCCAGCAGCAGCCCAGCGGGCCCGTGACGAGAGACCCACCAGGGCAGCAGGGAGCAGCGCAAGGCATACGTCAGGGCGTGCACGGCCATCACCGCGGCCACAATGTACCGCGCGCGCAGCTCCCTGTCGGGGTCGATGCTCAGGGCATCGCACATGGCCAGTACGCAGATCAGCGCGATCGGACCCGCACTCACATACATCCACATGGCGGTTTGCGCCTGCGGCCCCGCCAACAGCCAGGACGCCAGCATAAGCAGCCAGAGCGCCAGCGAGGCGATCAAGTGACGGCGCCCGACAAAACAGGCCAGCCCATTCCACACCAGCAGGTAGCCGGCCACGATGACCAAGTTGGCCGACGCTGCGCCAACGCCGCCGAACAGATGATCCCGAACGGTCGCGATCGTGCACCCCACCGCCAGCGTGGTGTAGCCAATGGCCAGCAACCTCAGCGGGCGGCGGCGCGCCGAGTTGATCTGCGCCTCCCACAGCGTAAGCGCCGCACTGGCCAGCAGTGTCCCCACCACGAGGTAATAAAGCGTTGGAAGATCAACATGCATCGGCGGCGTGCAGGGATACGCCGCGTTATCAGCGACCGCGTCATTTTACGATGAAAACCTGGGCACAGCACCGTGAGCATGCCCATGCCATGCTGGAGCCGAGATCAGGGATCCGGGGAAGAGCCTGATCACATGGGCAGCACCGTTTGCGTATTCCGATCGAACCCACCACCGATTCCACACTCAAACCGGCCACCCGAAATGCTCTCAAACCGGCCAGCCCTGGGGCGCAGGACCGCCTACACATGCTCAAGCGTGATCGGCTGGGTTCGGTGAAAAGCGCCGCCGTCAAAATCCACCATCGCGATAGTGCCGGGCCGCGCATAGGTGTACATGCCGGTCGACGTGTAGTGCCGGCCAAGTGGGAGCGCTTTCGGATCGGCCATCTCGACTTCGACGGAATAGCCGGTGAACTAAGGAGCGGTGCCGACGAATTCGAAGGCACCTGCCTTGCGCACCGCACTTCGGCCACCATCGCAACCGACGAGCCAGCGTCCGCGAAAAGTCTCCCCACCTGCGCGAACGGTCACCTCTTCGCCTGATGCGTGAAACTCGTCGGCGCTGAAGCCACGCCTAATTTCGGCCCCCATGGCGCTGGCTCGGCGGGCCAGGACTGTTTCGAGCGTCTCCAATGCGACGGCCATGCTGGTGCCGGCCGGGCTTGTCAGGCGATAAGGCCACTTCGAGGTGTCGATGTCGTCGTGATAGAACGGGATACCCGCAAAATGGCCGGCTGGCCGGCGCGGCTGTTCCATCCAGGGTGCGGTTTTTGCAGTACTGTCTGCGCCGTCATTCGCACGCTGCGCTGCAACGACCTCGTCCAGCAATCCACGGCTGTAAAGGGCTTCAAGGGTGCCCGCCGAAAGGCCACGCATTCCAAACGGCATGCGCTTCAAGGGAGAGTGTGGATCTTCGGATCGCTCCAGCACTAGGACCGACAGGTCCAACAGGCGCAACTCGCAAGCGAGAAACAGGCCGACGGGGCCGCCGCCGGCAATGACGACGTCATGGATATCTGGATGATGCTTGTGCATGAACTGCTCCTCTGTCGATGTCCGACCGGAGCGTTCTTCAGAAGGAGAACCACACGGACGAACGTATAGACGCCTGAATGGCGTCACATGTTCGTCGTGGGGATCTTGTGCACGAAGCCAAAGAGCAGAGCTTTCGTTACCGAAAGGACTTGGGCTTACCAAACCAAGTCTGCCTTTTCCGACGCGCCATTTTGCCATTGACGATGAAGCGGCAACAAGCAGCGGCGGTCAAGGCCACTGCAACCTTGCAATGGCCGAAACGGGGGCGACGCACACCAAACAGCGGTCGGTGAACGGCCAAGAAGATACGGTCTGCCACCTAAGATGCCGCCGCAAAGCGGACGCTCGCCAACGGCAAAAATGGGTCGAACAGCGACCATCAAGCGTCACTCGCCAGTCGACGAATCGGCGGACGCCGGCGATCGGTCAGTAACCGGCCAACAACCGCCCGTCGGCTACCACAATCGCATGCCGCAAAGCAGTCATTGGCTGTGTCAATTGGGAACGTTGCTGGCGGCGGCTTGAGTTGGCGGCCGCTTCTCAAGCTCTCTTTTTTAACTCCGTATGCCCAGCAAGGTTCACGCTGGTCCTTTCGATCGAACAACGCCTTAGTCACGGATACGCATTCTGGAATTGACAGTCGCTAGGGGCGAGCTTTAAGGACTTGGGCCAAGGGACTTCGAGAAAGAGCGAGGCAAGTCACCCTTGTTGAATCGATTCGGAATACTGGGTACACGCCGCCTTTCCATTCCACGAAGACTACGCGCATGGCACTTCAGGATTCTTGCGGGAAAGCCATTCAGCTGAATCCAATCGGAGGGGTTGCTGCATCTGAGCAATTAATACCGCCATATCGGCTGATGGCCTAGAGAGAGAACCTGCCAACATTCTGGACGTCTAAACGTTTTCTGGTCGATCGCCAGACACCGACGACACCGGTGAACGAGTGAGGTCTCAGGGCGCGATTTATACCGAGGTCTGTGTCAGCACCATCAATGCAACAAGACCGTTTACGGAAATGCAGTCTGGCAAGGTTCAACGCCACACGCACTGACACGCACGACGCAATATAGAGAACAACATGATGGCCAACTAAAAGCCTGAAAGCTCGGGGCAAGAGCATCAAGCGGGCAGTATTGACGGGAAGTCTCTTACGGAATTGTTAGGCATTGTCGCCAATACTATTGGAGAAGCTTGCTGCCGGATAAGCAAAACGCACGAACCGCGGTGCGCCTCGAAGAAAGTACAAGCCAGCGCAGAAAGCGATTGCGAACGCACAGTTACCCCGACGCATTCTCTCGGCGATCCCATCTCGCGTATTAAACTTGCGCAGATCACTGTGCCGTCGACTCGGAAACCCCATGAGCTATCTAGAGCTGCATCATTTCTTGCCGCACCTCAACGAGATCTTCGCGAGCAGCTATAACGATGAACCGGTCGCCTTCATTCTGGTGGAGGCGACGCCGCTGGGCATGACATCAGCTTCCCGTCAGCCCTTTAGTCTCCTGTTTTTTTGTGAGAGAGCGGAAGTCATGCCGCAAAGCCTTTATCAGCTGCGGCATTCCATCATGGGCGACTTCGCTATTTTTATGGTGCCCATCGCTCGGCAAGCAAATGGGTTTATCTATCAAGCAGTATTCAATTGATCCGCCGACCAGCGCATGGTCAGGTGTGAAGAGCTGCCGTCGTCGAGGTCGACTATGCAGAAGCCCAGTCGTTCGTAGAGCCTGCGCGCAGCGGTATTGCGCCGATCGACATGCAGAACCATGCCGCGTCCGAGCGAGCCTGCCTCCATTTGGGCACGCTTGATCAACAGGCCGCCAATACCTTGATTTCGGATCGCTTCGATCAGCGTGATATCGACGATAAGGAATTCGAGCATATCGCGCAGGAGGTATAACCGCCCGATCGACTCGCCATCTCGTTCGATCAGCAGAAACTCGGCGGTACCAAAAAAGCTCACGTAGTGGCGATGCTGAAGGTCAAACTGGTCGTCGAGGAATTTCTGCTTGAACTCGACCGGCCACGGCACGGATGCCAGCTCGGCGGCTCGCGTCTGCGCGTAGAGCATGCGCAGGAATGCCATATCGGCGTCTACGATGGGGCGTAAGGTGATGCCGCGCGCGTCAAGTTCCACCGGCGTACGCAATCGGTCGCCGCGCGCTTCGGGGAAAGAGGGTGACGCCACGTCGCTCAACCGAAATTGGGGAACGCGCCCTGCAACGCGATGCAGTAGTTCAACGCGAGGTAGGGCTGGCGATTTTCATGCGGCTGCCCACCGCCGGTTACGCCGACCGTTATGGGTGCAAAACTGGTATTGGGCGTTATACCGTTGACGAATGGGTTCACGTTCTCCGGGGGTATCAGCGCGTAATTCGCCGCCGGTGAAGGGCTTCGCTTGGCCGTGTCGGGTTGATTGAACACGTTCAAACTATGGGTATGGGAAGGGATGGTAGACGTCGTCAACGCCACCCCATTCTCGCCAAACGTTTCGCCGATAGTGCGCGAGCTCAATCCCGGTCCGGTACCCTGGCTGCATGGCGCACGCGCGGTAAGGTTGGGTAAGTTGAAGGTGGTTCGTCCGTCGCCGCCGTAGGCGGTGCCGATCAACGAAAAAAGGGCGTTGAACTGCCTGATCTGTAAGGTCGCACCATTGCATAACGCCCATCCGACGGGCGCGAAGTTAAATGCAAATAACTGGATTTCACCCAAATACGGCTCGGTCATATCGCTCTCCTCAAGATGTTAGCGTCGCGGCTATTCGATGCTTGCGCTCGACTCAACTCGGCGACGGATAAATGCCGGCCCAGGCAATGCAGAACGACCCGGTCAAGGTCGGCATCGTGTTGTCGTGTGGTTGGTTGGCGCCGATAGCACTGATCGTGGTGGGAGACATGGCATAGGAATGCGCACCCGTGAGATCGCTGGCATAAAGGAGATCGCCGCTGACCGTACCCAGCTCGACACTGCTCGACAGTGCGTTGCCGTTCGCGAGGCCGGTCGTCGCGGCAAACGTATGGTTGTGCGAGGGCAGATTGGGCGTAAGCAACGTCACGCTCTCGCTACCGCTGTACTCGCCTAGAACGCGCGGCGACAGACCGGCTCCTCTGCCCATGTTGATGGGGAGGCGCCCACGCATATCGGGTACGGCAAACGTGCTGACGCCATCGCCCCCGAAGGTGGTTCCAAGCAAGGTGAAAAGCGTTTCGTAATCCGAAATGGGCTTTAGGCTGCCGTCACAGGCAAACCAGCCGGTTGGAATACGTGAAAAAGCGAACAGCCGGATTTCTCCGAGATAAGGCGTGCTCATGGCTTGGCTCCCGTGCGGACTTGGATGCTGAAACGGTCAATTACGCGACGGAAAAATGCCGTATAGCGCGATATTGAAATTGAGTACGCCGTAGGGCTGCATATTTACATGCGGCTGACTGCCCCCCGATAACCCAATCGTCTGGCCGTTCAACACCACTTGCGGCCCCGAGGAGGGCGCGTAGATCGATTCCGATCCGCTGCCCGCGTACATCGCGTTGGTAGGGTTTTTGATCGCACCGGCGTTTGTCGACCCCAGGGCCGTATGCGTATGCGCCGGCAGATTCTGCGATACCAAAGTGACCGTTTCGGCCCCCCCGACCTCGCCCTGCGTATACGCCGGCGGCTGCCAGTTGGGATCCACCGACGCCCCCGCACCTACCGCGGCTCGCCCTTGCAAGTTGGGCAGTGCGAAGGTAGTGCGGCCATCGCCGCCATATTGCGTTCCGAGCAGCGAAAACAGAGCCTGAAACTGGTTGATCGGCAAAAGCTGACCGTTACAGGCTGCAAAACCGCGGGGCACAAAACCGAAGCCCGCCAGCATGATTTGCCCCATATAGACCTGAGCCATGGATATTTCCCTTGAAGGATGCGCGTCCTCGCGCCGCGCTAATGTGTAACACGCTTGCCGTAGTTACAAGTGCATGTTTTTTTTGGTGCGTCGCAACTAAAGCCCGTGACTATTTACAGGCACTTTTATTTATACCCATTTCTTGCTTCAATCTCCTCGGGGAATTACGAAGCCTGGAAGTCTTACTGCCGATCAGAGCGCAGAGCTTGTCGATTGCAGGGTATCCAGAGTCGTCACTGCAGCCATGACATCGCAACGATGTCGAACGCTGTGGAAAACAGGGAAGAGGGGCCAATATGCTGCATCGTCTGTTTGACCGCACCATGGCGCGTGCAGGTACGTACGCTCATCTTCAATCGAAGGTGGGTGCGAATCGTCTGTCGATTTTATTGGCGCGTTTGACGCTGCTGCTGATCATTGCCGGCGGGTCGCTGTGGCCAGACCTAGCGCATGCCAGCGGCCCGAGCACCGAATGTCCGTCGACGCAGATAGAGACTGTGGCATCCGGCGGCACCTTCACGGCGAACTTCATCACTTGTTCCGTCTTCGGTCTGAGTGGCGTTTCCGTAGAACCGACCCATGGATCATTGTCCGGGGTTGATCCACAGCACGGCAATGGCACCGGCCTGGTCACCTATGTGGCCAACGAGAACCCGAGCTCGACCAATTCGATTACCGACAACTTCACCGTGCTCGACGACGAAGGCGATACGATCGCCTTCACCGTCACCATCCAGCCGAACACGTCAGCGCTGACGATTTCGCCGGCATCGTTGCCCACGCCGGTGATCGGGCAGTCATACAGCGCGACGCTCAGCGCCAGCGGCGGCGTCGCTCCTTACGCCTTTTCGGTCAGCGGATTGCCACCGGGGCTCACGTTCAACGCGAACACCATCTCCGGTACGCCAACCGGTACGGGCTCGTTCGTGATCGTGGTCAACGTGAGCGATTCGACCACGCCCGCCGCGCTCACCGGCAACGAGGATTACACGGTCACCATCGCCGAACCGGTGTTGACCGCGGCGCAGCCGCCGGCGGCCGCGGTAAATGCGCCGTACAGTTATCAACTGCAGATCAGCGGCGGCACGCCGCCTTATTCAAATTACGCCCTGGTGGCCGGTCATGGCCTGCCTGCCGGACTCAGCCTCTCCAGCAGCGGCCTCATCACCGGCACGCCCACTGCGGTTGGCACGACCAGCTTCCAGTTCACGGTGTACGACAGCACCAGCGGGACCGCTCCTTTCTTCGGCACGGTGACCGCCTCGCTGACCGTCAACGCGGTGCCGCCGATCACGCTGAGTCCGTCCACGCTCGGCACGCTGACCGTCGGTGTGCCGGTGAACCAGACGATCACCCCCAGCGGCGGCTCGGGCGTGTCGCCCTATGCCTTCAGCATCAGCGCGGGCACCCTACCCGCTGGCCTGAATCTGTCCTCCACGACCGGCGTGCTGTCCGGCACGCCGACCGCGGGCGGCAGCTACAGCTTCACGATCAGCGTGCACGATGGCGGTTCCGGCACCGGCTCGCTCGCCTACAGCGGCACGATACAACCGGCAACCATCGCCATCACGCCGACCACGCTCGCGGCAGGCACGCAGGCAACGGCCTATAGCGCAACCGTCACCGCGAGTGGCGGCACCGCGCCTTACACCTATGCGGTGTCCGCCGGCTCGCTTCCCACCGGCGTGACCTTAAACAACAGCACCGGCGCGCTCAGCGGCACGCCGACCGTCTACGGCAATTTCAACTTTACCGTCACCGCCACGGACAGCAGCGGCGGCACGCCTTATTCGGGCAGCCGCGGCTATACGCTGACGATCCATCCGAGCGCGCCGACCGTCACTCCGGCCACTTTGCCCGATCCGGTCGCCGGCGTGGCCTATAGCCAGACGCTGGCAGCCAGCGGCGGCAATCCGCCCTACACGTTTGCGATCAGCAGCGGCAGCCCGCCACCGGGGATTTCGCTGCTCGGCGACACGGTCTCGGGCACACCCACAGCCACCGGTGTGGCGACGTTCACCGTCCAGGTCACCGACGCTGCCGGCACGACGGCGACGCGTACCTATTCGCCAAACGTCGCCGCGCCGACAATCACCATTACGCCGGCGACCGTGCCTGCGGCGACCCTGCATGTGGCGTATTCGCAGCCACTCGCCGCGCAAGGTGGCACCGCACCGTATACCTTCAGTTTGGCCAGCGGCGCCCTGCCTCCAGGCCTGAGCCTGGGCACCGACGGAACTCTGAGCGGATCTCCGAGCACCGGTGGCAATTTCAATTTCACTGTCGCCGCCACCGACTCCACCCGCAACGGCACCTACCAGAGCACCCGCAGCTACAGCCTGACGGTGGCTGCGCCAACCATCACGCTGACGCCCGGCAACCTGCCCGCGGCCGCGGTCGGTAATGCCTACAGCCAGAGCATCGGTGCGACTGGTGGCACGGCGCCGTATACGTTCGCCGTCACCAGCGGCAATCTGCCCGCCGGGCTACAGCTCAGCAGCAGCGGCACGCTGTCCGGCACGCCTAGCGCCGGCGGCACGGTCAACTTCAGCGTGACCGCGACGGACGCCAACACCAATACCGGCACGCTGACGTACTCGCTCACCGTGAATCCGCCGACGCTGAACTTCACGCCGCCGGCCGGCACGCTCGATGCGCCTTACGGCAGCGCCTACTCGCAGAGCTTCGCCGGCAGCGGCGGCACGGCGCCGTACACGTTCGTGCTGACTGGCGCCTTGCCGAATGGCCTAAGCTGGAATCCAGCCACGGCGACGCTGTCGGGCACGCCGACGCAGCCGGGCAACTTTCCCGTCTCGATCACGATGACCGACAGCAGCACCGGCAGCGGCCCGTTCTCCACGACCCACAACTACACGGTGACCGTCGCCGCGCCCACTATCGTGCTTGCTCCTGCGACGTTGCCCTCGGGAAGCGTCGGTACGGCCTATGCGCCGAGCCAACTCACGGCCAGCGGCGGCATTGCGCCGTACACCTATTCCATCGTCGCCGGCGCATTGCCCGCCGGCCTGACCCTAAGCGGCAGCGGTACACTCAGCGGTACGCCGACGGCGGCCGGAAGCTTCAACATTACTGCGCGCGCCACCGATACGAATGGAAGCACCGGCCAGCAAAGCTATACGTTGACCATTGCTGCGCCGAGCCTGACCTTGAATCCCGCGACCTTGCCGGTAGCGACCGCCGAGGTGGCCTATTCTCAAAGCATCAGTGCTACTGGTGGCACCGCGCCGTACACGTATTCAATCAGCAGCGGCGCGCTGCCGGCCGGCCTGAGCCTGGATTCCACGACAGGCGCACTGGCTGGCACGCCGACCGCGGCCGGTACCTTCATCGTCAGCATCACCGCCCACGACAGCAGCACCGGCACCGGCGCGCCGTTCACGGCAAGCCGCAACTACACGCTGACGGTGAATGCGCCGAACGTCGCGATCAGCCCGGCTAGCCTGCCGAATGCCAAAGTGGCGACGGCCTACACCCAGCAGTTCAGCGCCAATGGCGGCAACGGCACCTACAGCTATACCGTGAGCGCAGGCAGCTTGCCTGCCGGACTGACCTTGAGCAATGGCGGCCAGCTCTCCGGCACGCCGACCAGCGCCGGCAGCTTCAACTTCAGCGTGACCGCAACCGATGGCGCCGGCTTTACCGGTACGCAGGCGTATACCCTGGTGGTGGCCACGCCGACCCTGCAGCTGACCCCGGCGAGCCTGCCGGCAGCCACGGCGGAAGCCGCCTATACCCAGACCCTCACGGCAAGCGGGGGCACTGCGCCTTACACCTATGCCGTGAGTGCAGGAACGCTGCCTGCGGGCCTAACATTGAACGCGAGCAGCGGCGCACTCTCTGGAACGCCGACCGCTGCCGGCAGCTTCACCTTCACAGTGAAAGCCACCGACAGCACCACCGGCAACGGTGCACCGTTCTCCGTGAGTCAAAGCTATACGTTCACGGTGAACGCGCCCGCCCTGACGCTGACGCCGACCACTTTGCCGAACGCTCAGTCGGCCGTGGCGTATAGCCAGCAGATCACCGCCACTGGAGGCAACGGCACGTACAACTATGCGGTGACTGTCGGAACGCTGCCAGCTGGACTGACGCTTTCCAGCAGTGGCCACCTGGCGGGTACGCCCAGCAACGTGGGCAGTTTCAGTTTCACTGTGACCGCCACCGATGGCCTGGGCTTCACCGGCTCGCAGGCTTACGCCTTGGTGGTCGGTGCGCCGACTCTGCAGCTGACGCCGACAAGCCTGCCGGCGGCTACGGCGGAAGCGACCTACACGCAGTCGTTCACGGCCAGCGGGGGCACGGCGCCGTACACCTATGCGGTGAGTGCAGGCACTCTGCCTGCGGGCCTGACACTGAATGCAAGCAACGGCGTCTTGTCGGGAACGCCGACGGTCGCCGGCTCCTTTATTTTCAGCATTCGCGCTACGGACAGCAGCGGCGGCGTTGGCGCGCCGTTCTCGATCAGCCAGAGTTATACATTCACGGTGAATGCGCCCAGCCTCACGTTGACGCCTGCCACCTTGCCGCAAGGCAAAGTGGCTGTTGCTTATACGCAGACCACCTTGTCTGCATCCGGCGGGTCCGCCCCATACACCTATGCGGTGACTTCGGGTTCGTTGCCTGCCGGACTAACACTCAGTCCAGCCGGCGTAGTGTCAGGCACACCGACCGCCGCCGGTTCGTTCAACGTCACCGTAACGGCAACCGATAAGTTCGATTTTCAGGGGGCCCAGGCTTACGTCGTTGTGATCGGGCAGGAAGTGCCCGTTGTGTCTAACGGCGCCGCCAGCACGAATGCCAACACCGCCGTGACGATCCCGGTGACTAGCGAAGGTGGGCCGATTACAAGCGCCACTGTGACTCAACAGCCGGTGCACGGCACGGCGACGGTCAACGGGCTGAGCATCGTCTACACACCGGCATCGAACTATTTTGGCACCGATGCGTTCGAGTACACCGCGACGGGCTCAGGCGGCACGTCCGCACCGGCGACGGAAACCATCACGGTCGTTGCGGGTGCGGTGCCGGTGGCTACTGCGCAGTCAGCGACCGTGCTCGCCGGAAAATCGGTCACTTTGCACGCCACCACGGGGGCCACGAACGGACCGTTCACTGCCGCAGCCATCGCCACACAGCCGTCCTCCGGCACGGTGGTCGTCCAAGGCACCGATCTGGTCTACACCGCGGCGGCCGATGCCTCAGGCAGCGTCGGTTTCGACTACACGCTGTCCAACGCTTTCGGTGCCTCCAAGCCGGCGCATGTCACCCTGACGATCAATGGAGTGCCTGTAGCACCCACGCTCGAGGCCACGACGATCGCCGGCTCGACGGTGCAGATTGATCTCACGGCCAGCGCACACGGCGGTCCGTTTACGGCGGCGACGCTGGTGTCGGTTTCGCCGGCCAACGCCGGTTCGGCAACGATCAAGGCCAGCGGCACGGGATACACGCTGTCTTATACGGCAGCGCCGACGTTCGGTGGTGCTGCGGTGTTGCGTTATACGCTCAGCAACGCGTACGCCACTTCAGCGCCTGGCACGTTGACGGTCAGCGTGACTTTGCGCAGCGACCCGTCGAAGAACGCCGAAGTGCTCGGCGTGCTCGATGCACAGGCGGATGCGACACGTCGCATGGCGATAGGGCAGATCAGCAACTTCCAGCGTCGTCTAGAAGCACTTCACAGCGGCAGCGCCGGCGGCGGTTTCAGCAACGGCATCACCGCTAGCTCGGCGGACAGCGTGCGCCGCCCCGACGTGATGGCGGATCTGAATAACGGTACTCAGAACGGAACGACCCGCTTCCTGGTCTCGCCGGACGCGCCGACGTCGACCAGTCCGCTGATCGGACCTAGCGGCAGCGGCTCCACGTTGGGCGGTTTCTCGATCTGGACCGGCGGTGCCGTGAACTTCGGCAAGACCCAGCCGGGCACCAGCGACAACGGCGTCGACTTCACGACGCAAGGTTTGAGCGTGGGTGCGGATAAACAGGTGACCGAACGACTGGCGATGGGCGTGGGCGTCGGCTACGGCCACGACGATTCGGACATCGGTCAACACGACAGCCGAAGTACCGTCAACAGCTACAACGGGGCGATCTACGCCAGCTTCCGTCCAACGGAGGCGCTCTACGCCGATGCGTTGCTTGGCTATCAATGGCTGTCGTTCGATGCGCGTCGCTATGTCACCGACGACAGCAATACCGTGTTCGGCAATCGCGATGGCAAGCAGTGGTTCGGATCGTTTTCGGTGGGTTACGAACACCACACCGACGACGGCCTGCTGTTTACATCCTATGGCCGTTTGGACCTGGCCCACGCGAATCTCGATGCCTACACCGAGCACGGCGACGCGACCTATTCGCTCGCGTACCAGCGGCAGACGGTCAAGACCAGCACAGGTACGCTTGGTGTGCTGGCGCAGTGGTCGGTCAAGAGCGACTACGGCGTGTGGGCTCCACAACTGCGCGCGGAGTTCGGTCATGACTTGCAGGGATCGAGTGAAGCCACGATGCGCTATGCCGATCTACTGAGCGGACCGCTGTATCAGGCGACCCTGCTCAATCAGTCACGCAACCACACGTTGCTTGGTGCCGGCATAGGCCTGCAGACCGTTCAAGGCTGGACGTTCCGTGCCGAGTATCAGAACTATCTGGACAATACGAGCAAGGACAATCAATCGATCCTACTGGGCGTGGAGAAAAAGTTCGATCCGTGAGTGGCCTTAGGCTGCTTAAAATTGGGCAGAACGGCGCTCAGTGTCCAAGCATGATATCGCGACTGCGGCTCCGCACTTCTGAATCTTCGCAGTGGTCACGTTCCACTCCGTGACCTCGCGAACCTACCCCTGAATATAAGGTGGGGGCTCGTTGCGTGGAGACCGCCATTAGCAATCAGCAGGTCCTTACCTATACAAATTCGGTAGCCGCCCAAGAAAGTTCGCTCGTCGCTATAGGAAGAACAACTATTCAGTTGCTGGATTGCCTATGACGCCCTCGAATAGCCTGTCGAATTAAAAACGGAAAGCAGCTCACAACGCCGCATTCTACGCAGCCATTTCTGCCTCTATATCTTCGGCGGTTTGGCCGGCGACGTTCAGCAAAAGTCCGAAATCGGCTAGAAACGGACGGGCTCGAACGTCGCGTTTCGGGCCGGCTGGATGACATCGTCCTATCGTCTCTCGCACCGGAGGTTGCTGATACATGCAAACGTCACAAGAAAAAGAGTACTTCGCACCCGAAGTGGGGGTAAACCAACTCGCCGCGGCCATCGCGCTTATGTGCTCATCGAAGATGGTTGAGTTAGATCGCGATAGCAGCGCGTTCAAGCCCGTCTCAGAATTTGCCTTTGAAGATGAGGCGCGTAAGCAGCACCCGATATTCGGTCGAGTAATGTTGTGGATCCTATTTTCCACGGGAGCTGAGTACCTACTGAAGGCATCATTGATTTTTTCGGGTTTGCTGGAGATCAAGACGCAACAGAAGCTGGGTATACCTTCGAAAGAAACGCCGTGGACATCAGAATGGCTGCTAAGCGTTCCGCATGCTGGCGTCGAGGATTTCAGTACAATGGGTCGAGTCAAATCACAACTCGCTCAACTGTTTTATCGTCATCAAGGCGTTTCGCAAGAGGACAGGGAGAGGGTCCAGCATACCTACGACTTGCTTACAGACGCTATTCGCAATCGTGATGCGCACGCCTACGTCCAAGGAGTTCGAGCTGCGCACTTCCACGTACTCGAGACTTTTTGCTCCGCCTTCAACACACTACTTTCCTTGGTCGAAGAAAACGCGTTAAAAGGCGCGCTGAAGATTGCGATGCCCAACGCCTAGCGTCCAAGCAAAGGCAATAGATTAGGCGAAAAGATCAGTCCGACGACTGCTAAGCGGCAAGGTATTCTTGGAAGGCCTTTTCTGCTACAGGCCGGATAACCACGAGGCACGGTCTCCATCCAAAAGGTCACTGACCGGCCATCAAGAGACACTCGGCATGCAACATCGAACGACCGGAGTCCGACTGGCTCCGGCCATTCTATGGATATGCGCTCACCTAATAGGCGATTCGTTCGTCGCTCACATAGCGCGCTTGCAACCTTGATTTTGCTCATGAGGACATGCGCAAATTGCCTACCGAGCCTGGAAAGGCTCTTAACCCAGTCGCGTCAACGCGAAATCGATAAAGCTTCGCAGCTTGGCGCTAGGCCTTACTTCGGGCAATCGGACGATGTGTACCGCCCGCGTAGGGAGCTCCCAATCGGGCAGGAGTTGCACTACGTGACCTGCCGCGATGGCGGGTGCCAGCAATGCGTCCGCTTGCATGATCACGCCCACTCCTGCTATCGCGGCACTCAGCAGCGCCTGGCCATTGTTGGTGCTGAATTGTCCGCGAACTGGGACCTTAACGACATCGTCGCCTCGCGCAAAACGCCAGATGTGGCTCGGTCCCCAAACTGCAAAATTAAGCAGCGCATGGCCTTCAAGTTCGGACGGATGCGCCGGCATACCATAGCGTGCTATCCAACTGGGACTGGCCACGGCGAACATGCGAGACATGGCGAGCGGACGCGCGATCAGCCTATCGTCGAGCGTGCGGCTCATTCGCACACCGCAGTCGAAGCCTTCTTCCGCGAGATCAACCACGCGATCATTCAAACTCAGGTCCACTTTCACTTGCGGGTGCGCAGCAAGGTAGTCGCCGATCACTGGCGTAAGCCGATGGGCACCAAACGATACGGGCGCCGTGATCCGGAGTATGCCTTGCGGCACAGTGTGCAAAGAGTCGGCAACGCCGTCGGCGGTTTGCACGGTCGCTAGCACGTCGCGACATCGCTCGACGTAAGCCGCGCCAATGTCAGTAAGTCGATGTCGGCGCGTCGTTCGCTCTAGCAGTCTTGCGCCCAACTGGGTTTCGATAGCGTGGATGTGCTTACCAACCATCACCGCCGAGAGATTCAATGCCGTTGCTGCCGCTGCGAAGCTGCCCGCATCGACCGTCGCAACGAACACTTCCATGGCACGCAGTTTGTCCATATTACTAACCATTGGTTTCGAATGTGCGAACAATACGCTCATTTATCCAAATAAGTATTTGCAAAATAATCCTCCTATCCCATCTTTCAAAGGAGTTGGATATGAAGGTTTTAGTAATTGGTGCGAGCGGTACCGTTGGCAGTGCGGTTGTCGCAGCGTTGGTCGATCGGCACGAGGTGGTCCGCGTGGGTCGCGAGCACGGCGATTTCCGCGTCGATATCACGAGTGACGACAGCGTGGAGGGGATGTTTAAAGCAGTCGGTCCATTAGACGCTATCGTTTCGACGACAGGTAGCTTGTTCTTCGGGCCCCTCGCGACGATGCGGCCAGCAGATTTCAACATCGGCTTGCAGGACAAGCTACTTGGCCAAGTGCGGGTCGCGCTGCTGGGCCAGCATATGTTGCGTGAGGGCGGCTCAATCACGCTGACCACGGGGATCGTCGCCGAAGAGCCGATCAGACAGGGAGCCAACGCGACCGCCGTCAACGCATCGATTGAAGGCTTTGTGCGGGCGGCGGCAATTGAATTGCCTCGCAATTTACGCATTAACGCCGTGAGCCCGACGGTATTGACGGAGTCCAAAGGCGTCTATGGGCCATTCTTTCCCGGCTTCGAGTCGGTGCCTGCGACCCGTGTCGCAATGGCGTATGTGCGGAGTGTAGAGGGACCCCAGACGGGGCGCGTTTATCAGGTATGGCAATAAGATTGGAGGCGGCTTACAAGCCGCCAGATCAGAACGATCGACTGCTAAGGTCAATGGCCGCTTCCACCAACGTTGCAGACATATTGGGTGCGAGCGTGAAAGACGGCAACGGGTCGATTTCAGCCGTTCTCAGCTTTTCCAAGCTCAGCGTCCTAGCGCCCCATCGTCGGCCCTTGCTGCTGCGGCTGTTGCACTTGCATCGCTTGCTGCACTTGCTGCTGGACCTGCTGTTGCTGCTGATTGACTTGCTGCATCGCCTGCGTGTGCTGCTCAACGGGGGTGTGGACCGCTTGTGCCGTCGGTGTGGGGCGCGCTATTTCTCTCGACGGAGACGCCGGATCTCCCTGGACAGCGGACGCGTTTGCACCGTCGGTGCTCAGCACCACATGGTCCACCCGGCTCAAACCGTGGGCCTTGGCACCTACGGCGACGCCCGCTGCGAGGTTTGTGCTGTGCTGATCGGGCATGCGTCCGAGCTCGGCGTCGAGGCGATGCACGGCACTCAGCGATTGATTAAACAGCATGTAGTCCGGGTGCGCGGGATGATTCAAGAGCACCGGAGACACCTTGTGGGCGTAGCCCACAACGTCTTCGATTCTGTGCGATGCAGCGTTAACCGTGCCGTGATAGTCCTCCACGGCTTTGTCCTTGACCGCACCGAGCAATTCGCCGGCTTGTTGGGCATTGTGTTCAACACGATGCACAACCGCTCCCGTGGCATCGAGCACGGGCTTGTTGATTTTGTATTCCAGATGCGCCATGTCTCGTGCGCGTTCGATCTGGCCACGGTAGTGCCCGATCATCACGCTGTGTTCGGTCGCCAACGCTTCGTTTTGTGGCGTGATGATGGATTTCCCGATCACGCTGTTGTCGGCTAGGAAGTTCCCCATTTTGTGCGCCTCACCCTGGATCTTCCCAAGGATGGGCTCGTCGGGTGTGAGGGCATTGAGCAGTCGGTTATCGTGGTAGCCGGCACCTTGCAAAGCCTGGATGTCCTGGGGCACGGCGTAGACGCGCACTTGCCCAAAGTGCGGGCTGGCTGCGCTCACCACGTCCGTCGCACGGACGTGGTCAATGAGCTGGTTGCCACCCTCGGGGATATGGAGGCCGCTGAGGCCCGCCGCTCCGAACGCGTTGAAGGTCTCGCCCTTCAATCCATATTTGTAAGCGTTCATTTCCGCTTCCGTGCCGCCAAGCGAATGGCCGGTGACGCTCACCGGCACCGGGGAATGGTAAAGCTCGGCCTTTTGCTTGGCCAAGCCGATCACTTTTTCGGTGAAAGCGTTGGAGTCGGCGCCTTGGTCGTTGAACCCTTTGACCGCCATGTCCACATCAGTAACCAACACGTCTTTTTTGAATTCGCGGTCCATCTCCGTCCCGCGATAGGCAATCACCACTTCATGGGTCGAGTCCAATCGCTCATACGCGGTCGCCTGAAATCCGGTTTTTGAATTATCCGCATGCGCAATTGGCCGGTATTCCACGCTATCGAGGGTGACGCGCTTATAAGAGATCACCCGGCCATCCGGCGCCTGCGCCTCTACCTCCGGATCTTTGTAGGCGGCATCGCTGAGCAGCGCGTAGTCCTTCGTGCTGAGCGTCATTGAAAGCGTTCCTTCGCGGTGTAGGTGACCGAGAACGGATGGTCAGACGGCAACAACTTGCTGCCATCCGTGATGCCCACATCGACACGCTCGGTGTCAGCCTGGGCATACGATAGACCGGAGAAATACCAAGTCTCCGGCTTCTGCGCTTCGATGCTCTTTGGCGACATGCCAGGCGTCATCATCAAATTTTTGTGCTGCAAATACGTCGTTACGCCTGTCAGTTGCCAGTGGCAGACACCCTTGCCGTAGTAATCCCCGTCTTCCATCAGGTCGGCATAGAACTCGCCCGTATACGTGTTCTCCCCTGTCTTGGTCATAGGGATGGTCACGGTCTTGTCCGGCGCATTTGTGGCACCGCTGCCAGGCCGGGTCGGCGCACAAAAAGGGTTTGAGACGTCGTATTGCACCATCGTCTGCATCGAATCAAAGCCCCCTGGCGCGTCCTTGATCGTGACCGTGAGCTCGTATCGCTTTGTGGGGTGCGCTTTGGTTTTGATGTCCGGAGTTGTCATGTTCGATGAGCCGCAAGCAGTCGTAGAGGTCAGGATGGCCAGCGCAAGCGAGGCCGCCAAAAATGGTTTCGTCATAGCCAATGTTTCTCAGAAGAAGACACGCCACCGGCGCCCAAGGGCAGTGGGCGTCGTCCGTAAGGGCGGGGCAAACAAGGGCGCCGATGGGCGTGTGCGGAGATGCGGAGCGTCAGCGCGCTCGTGCCAGTCATTGGGATCGACGTGATGCGTTTAACCATCACTTTGCTCCTTGCGTCGTTGGCCCGAGTGTATTCCCAAGTGGCCAATGAAAAAATGCGCGCCTCACAATCAGAAAATCCTTACACGCTAGGACTGTCGACTCCCCGTATTTTGATCCAGGCATAGCTGGAGGTATCCGGGTAAATGACGTCGGGCCGAATGTCGGATTCAAGGCAAGCTGATCGAAGCCACGATCGGCAGAAATGGGTCGGTTTCTGCCGGTCGGAGTCGGTCTGAGAGTGATCATACTGGTCGGCGTGCTCGTCATCGCCAACCGTCGTGTGTTGCAAGCGTCCCGGTGCACGCAGCCCTTCCTGGCAACGTGGTCGTCGGCGAACGGACCTCCTCTTGGCGACGCTTTACAAGACGTTTCGGGTGGCCGGTTTCGCCCGGAATAGCAGCATCGTCACCGCCACGGCATGGGCGAGCCAGGATGCTCCGGGTCAAAGCCCATTCGCACAGCGACGGTGCGAATAGAGTCTCTGCCCTACCCACGGCATGGCTATCGGGACATCGAACGCACCCCCGCTGCAGTCGTTTGCGCAGCGGGGCGGGCACGGTCGAGGAATGCAGCGGCGGAAATTACACCGCGCGTAGCGGACGCCGGCCGCGCAACGGCGCCCCATGTACCTTGCCGATCTGCGCGTCGCTGGTGGTGACTATCACGAAGTCCGCCGACTGCTTCATATAGGCGGCATGCTCGCGCGCCTGCGCCTCGGTCTTGAAGTGCTGCGGCTTCAAGCGACGCCCCTGGTGAAACCCGCACACCACATACGTTGCCACGTCCATCGCTATCTCCCGTGAGGTGCGCTGAGTTTGTCGGCGAAATGTGTCAGGAGATGAGACAAGATTTTGTGCAGGCGTGACAGAAAGCGGTCGGTGCGCCACCTTGATCCGCTGTTGACACCGTACAGGACTATGCTCGGACTCCCACCGAGGACGCGCCATGGCGGTATCACGCCAAGAGTTACAGCGGCGCCTGGCAAAGCTGGACACCGATATGCCCGAGTTGATAGCGAGGTTTCCCGACCGGGACGACTTGCTGGCCGAGTTCTTTGCGCGCGCTTATTCAACGATCGACGCGATCACGTTGACCGAGGACGCACTGGCGTTTAACGAGATCGATCGCATCCTGCAAAAGTTCGGGTACAGGGCTCGTAGCGACAACTAAAAAGTGTCAGGGACCATGCGAGAGACCCAGGCAGCCGCCCCAGCGTCGCCACCGCTGCGAATCGACGCATTCTGGCTTCGACCCTTCGTGTCAGAAATTGTCCCCGGCACCTTTTTCGTCATAACCCGGTCAGTTCGCCAGAGGACGGTCAAACCTTGGCGTAAGGCGTGCCCGCCATCATTGTCGTCAGCCCGATAGCGCCTTTATCCACGATCGCCAGCAGCACCTTGTGTGCTGACGTGGTTTTCCCGGTCTTTTGATACGTCTTATGGGCCTCCAACATGGCGACGCCCCACGTGGCTACCTGGATGCCGGCGACGAGATGAGCGTCCGGGTCGCCCGGCGCTCGGCCGACCGATTCGGCCATAGCCACCGACACTTCCCGAATGAGCTCGTCGCGTATCGTGCGCGCCCGGGCTTTCAGCGTTTCACTGGCCTCGATGGTCTCAATAAACAGCTGGCTCTGATCGCAAAACTCGACATACGGCCGGCGCTTCGCCACCGCGTGATGGGCAAACGCACGCAGCGCATCGATGGGCGAAACCGTCGGATCCCTGGTGTGCAATGCATGGATGAGTTCTTCCCGACCTTGCGCATCGAGGTCGAAAAACAGGTCTTCCTTTCGCGGAAAATGATTGAACACCGTCATCCGGCTGACGTCGGCCGCTTCTGCAATCTCGTCTACCGTGACGCGGTCGAAGCCCCGCTCGAAGAACAGGCGCGTGGCGACGTCCGAAATCGAGGTTCGGGTAGCGAGGCGCTTGCGCGTGCGGCGGGCCGGGGGTGTTGACATCGGAGCTCCTACCCTCAAGAATTATGTACTGAGTACATTTTTATACCTAGTTAAATATTACGCGATTGTCTGTAACCGCGCTGGTCAGCGGCTCCCCATGGTGCCCCGTTTAACCTAACCCGTGGAACCTCATCAATGAATCGGACCGTCCTGATCTGCGGCGCCAGCTTTGCCGGCCTTTCGACGGCTTACTGGATGGCGACATTCGGCTACCGGGTCACGGTGGTGGAGATAGCTCCCGGGCCCAAGAAGGGCGGCACACCCGTCAATATCCAGGACCGAACCATCGACATCGTCAAGCGCATGGGTCTTCTTGACCAGATCCGCGAGCAGGCCTTGAAGATGGAGGTCATGGAGTTCAGGAACGCCGACGATGTCACGGAGCGGTCAAGCATTCGGCCACAACATGCTGGCAACGACGCGCACGACGAGTATGAGATCGAGCGCGACGTGCTGCTCGCCATGCTCTTCGACGCGGTCAAGGACCACGTCGAGTTTATATTCGGCGACTCCATCCAGTCATTGACCGACGAAACACACCAGGTCGCCGTGAGCTTCAGGGGCGGCAAGCCGCGTGCATTCGACCTGGTCATCGGCTGCGACGGCGTCCACTCCACGGTTCGACGGCTTTGCTTTGGCGACGAAGCGCAGTTTCTGCGTTATCTGGGCGCGTACTTTTCGATCACCATCGTGGATAAGTCGCTGATCCCCGACAACACCACGCAAATCTATAACGAGCCTGGCATAGCGGTCATGCTCAATGCCTACAACCAGAAAACCGATATCTGCTTGTGCTTTCAGTCGGAGGATGAAATCCCTTATGACTACCGTAACGAGGAAGACCAGCGTCGAATCATGGCCGAGCGATTGGCCGACGTGGGCTGGCGAACGCCGGCATTGCTCGCCGAGGTGCGTCGCTCCGACAACTTTTATTTCGACAAGCTGTGCCACACGACCATGCCCTCATGGACGAAGGGCAGAATCGCCCTGGTCGGTGATGCCGCCTACTGCCCTTCCCCGGCCGCCGGTCGCGGCGGCTCATTGGCCATCGACGGCGCAGCAGCATTGGCCGACGCGTTCGTGGCATGCGCTGGGGATGTCGAGCAAGCATTCGAGCACTACAACCGATCGTTTCGACCCTTCGTCGATCGTATCCAGGCCGAGGTGATCGAGGTCGGGCTCGAATTCTTCATTCCCCGCACCGCCGAAGCAATTCGCGAAAGAAATGCGGGCATGGGGCCGATGGTTTAGCGAGGCGCTTCCGTGCGCTCCCAATGAGTCAAGGTGTCAGTAACCATTCGAGCACCGCAGTATCGGCAGCCGAGGCTGGTGGCACGTCGGTCGCCTGGACATGGCGACACGCCAAAGCCATTTTCATTTGCCGACATCGCCGACGAGCCGCCGCCCGCGGTCGGCAGCCATGCCCGCTGCATCATCGGGATCAAGCCCGCGTACGCAGACGCCTTGCTTCATGCTGACCCAAACCATCCAGATGCGTTACCAGCCATTGTCGACGACAGGCTACGGCCGTTCTACGACCATCGTTTAGCCGCCTAGGCTTCCGGAAACGAGCCTGCCGACAGCTGAAAGTATTTTCTTGCCAAGCCAGCAGAAAAGCTGTCGACAAAGTGCATCTGACTTTTTTAGTTAGCTCGATCTCGGATCATCTTCAAGCCGAACGGACGACTTGAATAGGTATGAAAGCGTTTTAAAAAAAGACACCGACGATCTTTTTACCTCGTTGGAGCCTGATTCAGGCTTTTTCCAATGGAAGTCCGCCGCTTTGCTACTGCATCTTTCAACCAGCTTGATGGCTCTCACACTGACTTCCACTTCCATATCGAGATCATGGTTCCAATCCTGCTTATTTTTGCCAACCATCGTTACCCGATCATTAATCGCCCTCGAGAGCGCTCGCCGAGCAAGTGCTAGCGCGACCAAACCAATAGCAAGCTTGGCCAAAACCATAGTAATTGCCATGTCGTCCCCTACAGGCCAAAAACCAACGTTATCCAAAAAACATTTTAGGTACGCGAACCCGCTGCTTCCGATGATGAAAACAAACGTAGACGCTGCAAACATGAGGGCGAAGGCCACAGCGATGCATTCATTGATCCGGGTCACCGAATACATGACCTTGACGTCGCGTTCGGCGAAAACGCTTTTGTAAAGCGGACCAATCACACGATCTTCTAAAATCTGGACTTGTAGCTCCCAGTTGCGCTGCCAGAACTTGCTTCCTCTGTTGACCAACACCCATGCAACACAAACAAAACAACCAAGTAGGGAAATAAACAAACACACTATTTCTAAAGCGGCTCTGGAAAAAACCACACCTGACTTCGCGCCGAGCGCAAGCCCTAGCGACGCTGCAATTCCACCAACCAGAAGCCAAAAACTGCCCGACCTTTTCCAATAAAGGTCGATTTCAAACTTCCGTATGTCCAAGGCAACTTCATAGGCTTTGGCCAAGCGTGAGTCTTTCAGATAGGCCCCTTCAGGCGTCCCCGGAATCCCAAAAGCCTCAACATAATCACGATAACTATCGGTATGAATCATCTCTAGCTCCCTGCTGTTAAAATACGGCGCGTTGCGGTTAGTTTCTGATGGCAGATAGCACGCGAACTACAAGGTAGTCAGGGACCATTTGAGCACTCGCAGCAACCCTTCGCTTATCAAAAATTGTCCCTACCACCCTTTTTACCTGCCCTTTTTACGACAATGCCCAACCCAGAGGATAAGAGCAATGACAGATGTCAAGCTGACATACGTGATTACATATACACAAGGCTCAGGCCCCAACCAGCAAACGATTCGTGGTTGCCGCTCACAAGCTGAAGCAGAAGAAACATTCTGGAGCCAGTCCCATATCAAAAATAATCCAAAGACAGCCATTGTCAGCATTAAGTCGAACCCTGGCTGATTCTTTATCTGATCTTTAGCCTCTTACTGTGTTTCTCAACCAAACAGGGCCAGGTTCACTCATGCCTGACGAACCGATAGATCCAGTCTTATTTAGAACTATCGCACTGTAAGCGTGCTTTGACCCTATCCCCGTAGCTGTAGCGACCTAAAGTAGAGAATTCGGCACCGCTGTTATTTTTTGTCATCCCGAATAGGCCTTGTTGCTAAGGGACACTGACCCAGTTAGCTATAAAATTGTTCCTGATACCGTTTTTTCCACGGCGTGCCGGTGCGACGACGCCGCGAATTGAGCGAGTTCACGTAATTGCGTTCAATGGATCAGAGCATCAGTAAGAGAGATCGCCGAGTCGAGCGGGGTCGAAGACGCATCATTGTCAAGCATCGAGATGTCATCCGCCTCTGTCGACGGCGTCGCCAGCGCTTGTTGCCGAATTGACGCATTCCGCATGGGTGGGCGGTAGTACATACCCTGATACGCCATTTCGTCGTCAGGGGATAACCATGAAAGTAGAAGGATTCTACCGGTCGATTGCGGCCGCCCTGGTCGCGCTTGTCATCCTTGCCAGCGCGGCCGTCACCAGCTGCAGTACCGATGGCTCCGCCTCGAAGCGAGCCGTCGAGACAGGGGTATCGCCCACGGCGGATAGTCCGTCGGCGACGGCCAGCCCCGGCGTGGCGGCCCTGGTCATCTACAATGCCAATGTCGTGACCATGGACGACAACAACGCTTCCGCTCAGGGTGTCGCGGTCGGGCCCGCCGGCCGGATCATGAAGGTGGGCACCAACGCGCAGGTGCTAGGGCTGGCCGACAAGAATACGCAGCGGGTGGATCTGCGCGGCGCGACGGTGTTGCCGGGGTTTATCGACCCGCATTCGCACATGGCCGGTTATGCGATGTACAACGATCCAGAGCACTGGACCGACGTCTCCAACGTCAACGTGCTTTTCAAGCCTTTGCCGGGCACGCCCGGATGCCTCGACGCGAAGGATTACCAGCACTGCTTCGTGCCGGTACAGACACAGCAGGATGTGACGGCGCGGATCAAGGCGGCCGTGGCGAAAATTCGGCAGTCGGGGTCGCAGATCGATCCGCTGCCGGTGCTGGCCTTCAACTACGACGCATCGCGCCTGGGCCACGGCGCCGGCTGCAGCAAGCCGGATGGCCTCGGCCTCGATTGCGAAACCTTCGAAAACGGTCTGGCACGACCGCAGCTCGATGCCATCGCGCAGGACCTCCCGATCTACGTCACCAGCGAGTCGGGTCACATTTCCTATGTCAACACCAGGGCGTTGCAGATGCTCAATATCTGCAACACCTCCGTGGCATCCGGTGGGTGCCACGCGCCCACCACCAATCCCACTGTCGAGTCCCAACTTGCCGAGAAGGGGCAGCTCGACGAGGATCTGTCGCTGTACGCCACCGGCAAGATGCAGGGATTGGTACTCCATCGCTATGCCGGCCTGGCGGAAACGCTGTTGCAGAAGGCCGCCACAATCTATGCACAACACGGCTATACGCTGGCCCAGGAAGGCGCCGCGACGATCGGCGATATCGGGCTCTACAACAACGTTCTAAAAAACTGCCTGCCGACGAAGTGTCCCTTCCCGCTGTCCGCGGCCATGGTGGCCTATGACGACAGCAGCCCCGATTTTTCGTCCGTCGTCGCCACCGGTGCGGCGGGCCGAACCCTGGTGGGCAGCAACCCGCTGCTCACCGTGGCAATGCTGAAAAGCTTCACCGACGGATCGCCGCAGGGCTATACCGCTTTTCTCAACTCGCCTTACATGCAGGTGTTTGCGCCGTTCACCAACGGCGGCATCTTTCCGCAGCCGTATGTCGGCCTGCCCGATCTGAGCGAGCAGCAGATTCAGCAGCGCCTGTACGCCGCGCATGCCGCCGGCTTTCCGATGCTGATCCACCAGATCGGCGATGCCGCGATCGGCAATGCGGTGCGCGCGGTGATGGCCTCGGCCACCAAGGACCACTCGGTGCCGCCGCCGGGCACGCACGACGTGATGCTGCATGCGCCGATGATCACCACGGCACAGCTCGATCAGTTGAAGACGCTGAACCCGGGCGTAGTGGTCAGCATCATGTCGACCAACGTGTATTACTACGGCCTGCCGGAATGCCAGCAGGTGCTGGGCCCGCAGCGCACGATGAACATCTACCCTGCCCGTGCAGTGCGCGACCGCGGCCTGCATCTCACCTTGCACAGCGATACGCCAGTGACGCCGCCTTACCCACTGTTCGAGATCTGGGTGGGCGTGACGCGGCAGACCCAGCAGCCCCCGTGGTACCCGAACCGCAACACACGGACCTGCCCTGTGGTCTTCGCCAACAACCCGGCTTACCCGGGCGACGAGCGCATCAGCATTCTGGATGGCATAAAAGCGTTCACCACCAATGCCGCCTGGCAATACGGCATGACCGATCGCGGCAGCCTCGCCACCAGCAACGTCGCCGACATGGTGATTCTGTCGAGCAATCCGCTCGATCCCTCGGTCGTCGCCAACCCCAACCTGCTGCAGAACATCCGCACCCTGGCCACGGTGAGCTACGGCCGCTACATCCCCAACCCCACCGCCAATCAACCGCCGGTTTGGCCGAACTAAGCACGGGGTCAGGTTGGACGACCGCTGATTTCCCCGACACTCCGTGCAAGGACAATCCTTGCATGGAGGTGTTCGATGGAAACGCGTCAGCGGTTCACGCCGGCGTTCCAACGCGCAGCAGCCGAGTCGCCGGTGCCTGCGGCTTCCGCGAGCGTGGGTTCGCACAGAGCACGGTCGAAATCTGACCCGGTCGTCTCTGCTCGTTTTCGCTCAGAGCTTCTGCGCTTCGATCCGGTCGAAGACTTCCCGCACGGCAAGCGCCGCGTTGAACACGACTTCGCCCAGGGTCGACACGGTCTGCGGATGCAGGGGCTCGTCACAGCCGACCGTGATCACGTCGCCATGCGCCGTAATCGTCCGAAGCAGCGTGTTGAGCTCGTCGAGCTGGTCGACGGTGACTCCGAAAACAAGGCGTTCTTCCGTCATGGCGTTCCTCCTCCGGTGATATCGCGAATAAGCCTCCACACAAAAAAGAATATCTGTTTTTCAGATATTTGAAAAGCAGATATAGCGTCATGGCTGTCGTTTCGGATAGCCGCCATGCCCGCCAAGTCCATACATAAGGATGAGTATTCGGTACTGCTGCGCCGCCTGCGCGAGCTCCGCACCACGGCCGGCATGACCCAAGTAGACCTGAGCACAGCACTGCAGCGCCCTCAATCCTACGTCAGTGACGTCGAACGTGGCTCACGCCGGATGGACTTGCTGCAGTTGCGCGAACTCTGCAATGCCTGCGGCAGTTCGCTGACCGACTTCGTCGATGAATTCGAACAGGAGTTGGATCAAGTAAGACCAGTACGCAAACCGCCAAAGCGACCCTAGCCCGATAAGTGAATCTGGGGTGGCACGGTTTCGGGCACGCAAGTAAACCTTGCCAAAGTTTCAACAGGGAGGACGCAGAAATGGAATCATCGGTACTCACGTTCGCAGCGCTGAATGAGAAGATCGAGGCGTTGCCGCTTCATCCGTCTTATCAATTCTCGCCATCCCGCAAGGCAAAATGGGGCATCGCACTAGCTGCCATCGCAGGGGCAATGGCACTCATACTCGGCAAAGTACTGCCGGCGAAATCTTGGGTATTGGCGCTGCTCATCGTGCTGCTGATCATCGAAATCGTGGGGCTCATCCTTGTCGCTATCGCAGAGCTGCCCGGCATAAAGCTCACACCAACCGCCGAGCGGCGCGAATTCGCCGAGATCCTGGACTTCGACATGCCACATTACGATGGCCTGATCGTATGGCTGAGCACATTCCCGCGCGAACGTCTGGAAGCAATGAGCGCCTTCGCCAGCCACCGCACCCTGCGAGTGCAAAGCAAGCTCCCCCTACTGACTGGCAATTTGGACAAGCTGGGCGCCCTGCCTGTCTTCGCAGCTCTTGTTATCCAGTTCAAAGATCTGCAATGGCCGCCACAGCCAAGCTGGAGTGAAGTCATCCTGTTCGGCGCACTGATGTTCGTCTATTGGCTAACCATGTTGCAGGTCGGGGCACGCCTTCGGTTGGAGCTGTACGACATGCTGCTGACGAAAGCACTGACGGCATGACATTGCTGCAATCGAGATTGGGAAAATAAGCGAGCCGGACCACGTTACTGCCCCTCAAGGTGAGGCAATGCAGGGAATTTCGGGAAAATCATCATGCCAACAACTAATGGTCGCACCGACGAAAACAAAAAACGCATTCTTGCCAAGTACCGACTGCATCCGGTTATACACACCTGTTTGCTCCATGGAAAAACCGTGGAATGCTGCTGCGGGGATAAGCTCAACGTTGGTGATACCGATGCCCAGTATCATCAATTCGACGTGATCGACCCCAGAAGTGGTACGGCTGTCGATACTCTCTATGCTGGCCAAGGTTGTGCCAAAGCATTTGAGCGGTTGTCGCAGGTATCAGGGGTATCATCGATAACATTGCTGCCACTGTTCAATCCGTTGCAACCACCCCAAGGCGGAGGCGGAGGCGGCGGTCATGGGCAGCCGGTCACACCGTTCCCATGGCGCCCATCGAGGTTGAGCAGGCCATCAACCTGACACTTATTTGCTGGAATTCGCCACCGAAATCAGGAGGCGTTTTCTCCACGTTACTGGAAAAAATACGTCGTGCTCCAAGCCAACCTTTGATGGATTGGGAGGTTAGATCTATCAATACCGCGATTGGCACTCGCGGAGGGACGCTAACGGCTAGGTTGGCTATATTGCGTGTAAACAATCCGAAGCTGAGGCACTACGCTTTTCCCGCAATTGCTGCGGTTTGCAGAGCGAGGCGATACGGTTGGGGAAAACAATCAATAACAATCTGCAATGACGTTCTAAAGAACCTGGTCAATTCGCGTGAAATCAGCCAACGCGCCGCGTAGCTGAGCTCTATAACTACTCATCCAAGCAGACGGCTACGCTCTTAATCGAAACGTTGGGCAACTCAGCAAGGTTCATCCATGGCCTCTAACATTGAACGATACAAGAAAGACTTCGAGCGCCTGCGTAGACAAGGCGGTCTTTTACAGCAAGCTTTTACGCGCGACATCTATGGAAAGAGGTATGAAGCCGCCGTACTCGAGTCGTGCAAAGGCGACAAGAAGGTCGCAAAGTCTCGTTTGGACGCCTTGCCAAATTTCGATGAAACCTATCAAGCCTGGTATTCAGAAAGCATCGTATTACTTAAGCAAGTGCTGCCTGACAGATTGAATGACTTCGTTCGCTTATATGAGAAACCAAAAGGGCGTAAAGAAATCAGCTTCGAAAATTACCGGATAGAGGACGCGCTGCAGGGACTACAAGTCACGCGACTTGGTGAGGTTCTAACTGATTCAAGCGCAGCAATGCCACATTTGAAACAGCAGATCGCAATCCTGGACTCTTTGAGCAGCAGATTCGAGAGTTCTCTTTACGATATTCGACAAATGGTCCAAGCAGATTTGCTTGACGATGAGCTTGAGGCCGCGCGTGAGCTCTTGAAACACAAATTCTTGCGCGCGGCTGGAGCTGTTGCGGGCGTAGTGCTGGAGAAGCACCTATTGGAAGTTTGCAACAACCACAATGTCAAGATTGCTAAGAAAAATCCAACGATCTCAGATTTAAACGAGGCGCTAAAGAGCGCATCCGTGATTGGCACTCCAGAGTGGAGATTCAATCAACACCTCGGCGATATAAGAAATTTGTGTGATCACAATAAAAGCAAAGATCCAACATCGGACCAGGTTAGCGATTTGATTGATGGTGTTGCAAAGGTAACTAAGTCCATTTTTTAAAGGCTGCTTAAGCTTCATCAAAGCAAATGCGTGAAAAGACGCGTGCCGCTTACGTCCAGCGTTAGGCATCAATCAGAAGCATTCTATGCGCGTGGATTTGGCCGTCTGCAAAAAAAACTAGTCACCCTCGTTCAAGAACCTTGGTCGATCAGCGCATCACAGATCATGACGCGGTTGGTGGCAACGAAACGGAGGAGGCGTCGACGCGGCTATGAGCCAGAAACGTGGTCAGGTTCACTTTCCGACTGGCGGAGAGGGCTGACACCGACAAAACCCAGTGACCGTCGACGCTATCAAGAGGACGCGCCCACGTCGATCCTCAGGCAATGGCCAGACAACCTCGACTCGACTTGCCCGGTATTCCGCAACACGTTGTCCAGCGAGGCAACAACCGTCTACCCTGCTTTCTCGATGACGCCGATCGACGACGTTACCTGACCCTGCTGGGCGAGGCGTTACTCGACACGGACTGCAAACTGCACGCCTACGTATTGATGGACAATCATGTTCATCTGCTAACCACGCCGCCGAAGATCGGTGCGGTTGCTCGCCTCATGCAAAAACTGGGGCTCGGCTACGTCGGCCAGTTCAACGCCCGTCATCGGCGCACCGGGACATTGTGGGAAGGGCGCTACAAGGTCAGCCTGGTCGATAGCGAAAGCTATGTGCTGCACTGCCACCGCCATATCGATCTCAATCCCGTTCGTGCCCGCATGACGGATGATCCGACAACCTTCCCGTGGTCCAGCTGCGCCAGCCATTGCGGCCTTCGCCAAGAGGCCACTCTCTCGCCGCATCCGCAATACACCACGCTCGCCGCCACTCCGGAAGCTCGCGCCGAAGCCTACCGCCAGCTCTTACACGAAGCCCTATCCGACGACGACCTGAAAGCCATCCGAACCTACCTGCAACAACAACGGGCCTTGGGTCGCGATGACTTCCGCGCGATGGTCGAAGCCAAGACCCACGCTTCCCCGGCGTCAGGCCCGCGCATCGCCCACCTCACCCAAATTCAAACGACCGTAAGTGAACCTGACCCTGTTTCGGCGCAGCAATGAAACACAGTGTGGAGGAGGGCAAACTTATTTGTCCGCATGACGAGACGACAGACGCGACAGCAAGTTATCAACGCTTCGTTTGGTGTGAAAAACATGAGACCCGGCACACAGCGTGTCGGGTCTCATGTTTCACAATGACAATCGGTCTCGCGCTTGATTACGCTGCGGCCGCCAGATGCAGATGCTCGGTCGGCGATGAGGCCGTCAGCAAGCTGTCCATCGCCATGCCTTGGCTTTCGGTATGAAAAGCAGCCATGGCGTGCACAAGGGCATGGAGGTCAGGCATGCCTGCTGTACTTTCACTGTGGATGGCATCAGCGCTCGATGCATACTTCGAATGGGAAGAAGCGAGCGGGGCCATTGCAGCGGTTTGCGACGGTGGGCTATAGCCGCCATTGTCTCCTGGCGGCAGATCCGGATCGGGAGCGGACCAGTATGAGCCGCCATCACCGGCACCAGTCACGGTATCTTCAGAATTGTTTTGCCCGAACACAATGGAACTGTTCGTTGCTGTTACGGCGTCGTTTGTACCCGTAATCGCCAGCGAGTCGTCATCGCCACCCTTGATCTGATCGTTGGATCCAACGATCGTGAGCGACGTATCATCGGCCACGGTGATGGTAGCGTTGCTGACGTTTATCGTGTTGCCATACCCCGTGACATTCAACTGACTGCCGTCCGCCCCGGTAAAAGTGTCGCCCGAACCACTGATGACGAAATTTCCCAAGTCGGCGGTGATGCTGCTGCTCGTCAAACTGATCACTGTCGCGTCGGTTATGCTTGATCCGCCCAGTGCGAGCGTTTGCCCCGATCCGGTCAACGTGTTGCCTGCACCTATCGCCGTAGCACTTCCGCCTGTTGTGAAAAAATCGATGGACTTGTCCGTGGCCGATATCGTGTCACCCACGCCGTGGATCTCCAGACTGTCTCCTGTCTGGCCGTCGATGAAAGCAATCGCTGCATTGGATGCGTTTAACTTATTTCCCGTGCCTGAAATCGAGATACTGTTGTCGCCACCGTCCAGCGGGCCGTTGAATGTGATGCTGCTATTGGTTCCACTGACGAAATCATCCGATCCTGTGAGGAGGATGACGTCCTGATTACCACCCAAAATAGCGTTGGTGTCGCCATTGATAGTGAACATCGTCTTGTCTCCGAGAGCGATGGCACCTTGCGTGACCGAGAGTGATTCTCCCGGAACATCTTGTTCTTCATCACTGAACGTAAGCGTGCTTCCAGCCGCTGCGGTAAACGTATTGTTTCCGTTGACGATTTGAAAGCTGTCTCCATTGGATGCGATGATCTGATCATTGTCTAATTCAAGTATCGCGCTGACGTTGGCCCCCACGTTGATGGTGCTGTTCTCGATATACACATCAAAATTGCTACCGCTGACGAGATTGAGCTGGCCACCTTCAAGGGCGTTAATGGTATTGCCTGAGCCCGAAACATTGAGCGTGTCGTCGCTGGTGCTGTCCAAGTCAATGGTGTTGTTTGATCCATTGATCGTTGTCGTTCCCATTGCCTCAAGCTCAAAGTTTGCGCCAGATACAGTCAACGTATTTCCGGTTCCACTGTATATCGAGTAGTAGCCGCCGCTGCCAGCGGAAACCACATTGTTGGAGCCGGTAATCTCAAAATAATTGCTGCCAGCCGTACTCGTATAGGTGTTGTTGTCACCTGTCAGACCAAAGGAGCTAGTACTGCTGCTTGAGCCGCTGTAGGTGTTGTTGTCTCCTTTAAGGTTAAAGGCGCTACTCGCGCTTATGATCGTGTTGCCCGAACCATTGAGCGTGTCGCCACCATAGGTGCTGTCGTTGAACGCGACGGTAACGGTTCCATTGGATTCGTTGATGGTGTTGAGACCCACAAAACCGCCTGTCGTCGTCGGTGCGTTCAAAGTGACCTGGCTGCCATCGCCCACCGTGGCGGTGTTGAAACCGCCCGCGATGTTGAGCTGGGTATTGGCGCCACCGTTGAACGTAAGAGACATCCCATTGAGCGCGAACTGACTGCCCACGCCCGCATTGACGGTCAAGCCAGAGCCATTGATTGTCTCGCCTGTGCTGCCTGACGCGGCGGCAACGGTGCTTTCATAGGCTTGTGTAGCGTTAAGCGTTTGATTGTTGCCATTCATCTGAATGGTGTTCAAAACCGGACTTTTAGCGTCGGTCAAGGTAACGCTTGAGCCGTCACCGTTGATGACGATGGTGTTACCCGCGGTGCTTATCGTTTCGTTCTGACCGGTAACGGTAAGCGTTGTGTCGGAATTGTCGGATAACGTGAAAACGTTATTGTTTCCGATTGCAGTTGTTTCGGAACCCGGGTCTAGGGTAATTACATCATCTGACCCGTCCAAATTAATGCCAAGTGATTCTTCATTGGCCATGGCGACCTGCATATTGCTTGCGTCAATATCCAGGTCAGCATAGTCACTGCTTAATTGTATTGTTGAATCATTTGAACCGTCCGAAGCGACGGGGATGGTGGTAGCCTCGCCAACGCTGCGAACACTTCCATCCGGGTTGATGAAAAAGAAGTTCTCGGAATTGTCCGAAGAGTTGAACACAACGCAGCTGGCGTCTTGGCCGGTTCCGCCCTGTGGAACGCCGCAATTGAATCCAGTAATTGCGAGATTCTCATCTATCTGGAGATCGCTTAACGCGCTTGCGCCGCTTGCAATGGAAGATGTCGTCAGCCCAAGCTGATCGAAATTAACAGTAACGCTGCCTCCATCGGCTGCAGAGACAGCTTGATTTAAATCAAATGCGCCATATAAATCGTTATACGTTATTTCTGTGTCGGGTGTCTTTCCCGTCGGGTCAGATGGATTGGCATATCCAGATGGATTTGCCAAGGACATGTAATTGGCAGCGGATTGAATATTCGCTGCATTGGTTATATCAATTGTGCCATCTGATAGTGTGTTGATGCCGGCCACTTGGCTCGCGTATGGATCGGCCGCGATGGCCGCAGCGAGCTGGTCTTGAGTGAGTGGCGCACCACCATTGGCCGCAACCGCTGCGCTGAGATTGGCGTTATAACCGGCAATGTTCGCTCTCCCTTCATCGTCAAGGTGGGCGAGAACATTTGTGTTAATTATAGATGTTAATGTGGTGCCAGCAGGTAAGCTTCCCGGGTTATTGTAGTAAGCGCTGAGATCGTTATTATAGACTTGAGTGGCTGCAGGGATTGTTCCTGAGCCGGGCTCATTTTGATAATAAGGTCCGTTGTCGATCGCGTGTTGTGTTTCATGCGCCACAAACTCAATAATATCAGCCGGTGAATTTATGATTGTATTTAAGTAGGATGATCCAATTTCCATCGTTGTATTCAATGGATTATATGCCCCACCAAGCGACGAATTACCGGTCGTATTATAAGAAAACTTTGTAATCGTCTGGTTTGCTACCTGAGCTTCCAGGGCGTCCAATAATGCGGGCGATGAAGAAATAGCGTTGTAAAAAGTGGTGTATTCCGCGCTCTTGTTTTGAGCTGCCATTTCATTGGATAGTTGCGTCAATAGGTCATTAAGAGTTGCCATAACTATAATCCATTATTTAATTGTTAAGAAACATAACTAATAACAGGGCTAACTTTTCCTGAAATTAATGAAATATCTGTTATCTAGAGCCGCCCGTATATCTCTACAATAAAAACGCAAGCCTGATCCGGTTTTATGGGATCGATAAAATCTTTGTTGTCGCCATAAGAAATTACTACACGAGATTTATTTTTCGAATTTACAAAATCTGACGCATTTGATGTTCTAAATTCGCTGCTCAGTGGCGTGACATTTTTTTCTTTTTCTGCTTTTGTAAACCAGCCCAGATCGCTAAGTTCTTTTATAGAATTACCGGCATTTATGCATTCTTTCTTATCATTCAAATAAAAAGGCCAGTTGATGTTTAAGATCGACATTTTACCGCCAGGATTTATAATTTTCCCGTCTAATACATACTTTTTAAAATATTCGACGTAAGTTATATTTAAATTCCAAGAGCTGCTGCTTATAAGGTGCGCACTATAGCCGCTGCTTCCGAAATTTCTATCGCGAATAGATTTAACGTTAAAAGTTGACTCAAGATCTTGGGGTTCGACATATCCGCCATGCAGTTGTATGAGACTAATAATTTTTCCCCACATCACATCGTTGGTATATGGCGGATTATCACGTAAGTAAGGTTGTGCGTCAGGCGGATTTGTTCTGTTGGGTTGACCGGAATTTGCAGCGTTCGATGAAATGAGATTGGACGGGGCGGACTGAGACATAACATTGCTTATGAGCAATACAGAAAAGAATAAGATCGATATGGTCTTTCCTAAAGACTGCACTCTTATGCCAGCTCGATGGGTCTTAGTGAGTCGTGCGTTCATCTCAGTAGATTTCCTTGAAGGATTCATGACCTTGCGTCGAAAATTTCGAAATTGATCGTATTCAGCGTTCATGCAAGCTCTCCGCGGTGTTTTTGAATGAGTGGCTCCAGGAAGTAACTGATGACTCGCCGGTGAAAAACGGGACGGCGGAAGTTAAATCCCGCCTTGGTGTTCTTCGGCGCTTGAACTCGGGCCACTTCGCCATCTGGTGTTTCCCTCTCGGCCACATCGACCCTTCCTGTATCCGGCCGCGCTGGATCATGGCTGAACTCCCTCGCCAAGAGACAACCGACCTACAGCAACTCATCCGGCTTGAACAAATACCCATGCTTCTTCCATCCCGACGCGATGCCCATGTCGTAGCCGTAGACCAGCGTCACCGCAACGACATCCTCGTTGGCGATATTCGGGTCGGCTTTCGCCATCAGCTGGGCGATGCGCTTGGCCATGGCGCCATCGTCAGTCAGCGGCGCATCCAGCCACAGCGACGACTGCAGGGAGTGCGTAGTCTTGCCGCCATTGAAGGATGACCACCCGCGTACGACTTGCGCCGTCATTACGTGGGGTTGGGTGGACAACGTCTGGTACAGCGGCAGGATGCCCGCGAAAGTCTGGGTCTGCGCGAACCGACTGGCGACCGCTGGCGCGCTCAAAGCGATAACAGCGAGCAGAGCCACCACGACGATATGCCCACGCCACATGACGGGGAACGGTACGGGCTGCGCCGCACGATCGAAGCGCTCCACGTACGAGCCCACCGCCAGGTCATGCAGGGACTGCCGTGTGCGGCGATTGAACAGGTAAAGGTAGATGATGGCGAACATGCCACCGAATACGACGAGGGCGAGCAGGTAACCCAACGGTGTCGACATCGCTAGCTTAGGATCAAGCGGCAGGCCATTCGCAAAGAACGGAATGCCCAACACCGCGTAGCGCAGCACCGAGCGCGGCAAGGACAGCAGCTGGTCGTGGGCATCGACGACCCGCACACCAAGCCAGCGTTTGCCTAATGTCTGCCCGCCACCGATACGGCTGTTGCAGATACCGAAATAGGCCAGCGCGATCGCAAAGCCGATCAGCTTCGCATAGGCGCCCATGCGCGCGAACGTATCAAAGAACAACGCGCCCAGAATCCAGCCGACGATGCCGAGCAGAATCGAGTCGACCGCGAAGGCGCCTAGACGACGCCAGAAGCCGGCAATCTCCCGATCCGACCCACCTTCCGTATGCAATGCGTCCATGTACTTCCCCCTGAAGTGGGGACATCTTGCCGCAAGAATGATCGGGAGGCGAGGTGCGCTGCGGCATGGGCAAATTCCATCGCCTAACAAAAGCCGCTACGGGCACAGCAAAGGGGGACGGAGGGAATGAAAACGCGCCGAACCTCGAGTGGCTGCCAGGCAACTACGAATAGATTTGCCCTAACCTCCGCAATACGTCTAATGGCGCATGGTGCGCGCCGCGACGTCGCCGGCAAACGCCAACGCCACAAACCCCAGGCATAGCCCGCAGATACCCGTCCAGCCGGCCATGGCCCAGGCCACGCCCGCACCGGCGGCACCGGCGCTGCCGCCGACGAAGAACACGCCCACAAACAAACCGTTGAGCCGGCTGCGCGCCTCGGGCATCAGCAT
This sequence comes from Rhodanobacter sp. ANJX3, assembly GCF_014200755.1. Taxonomy (GTDB): domain Bacteria; phylum Pseudomonadota; class Gammaproteobacteria; order Xanthomonadales; family Rhodanobacteraceae; genus Rhodanobacter. The sequence goes on from NZ_JACHCM010000002.1 coordinate 552,885, forward strand.
GTTGACCGCGCGGCGGCCGATGGTCTGGTCGCCGACGGCGCCGGCATCGATCGTGATTGCCGCGAGCACGAGCAGACCCAGCGCAAGCCATGCATGGGCGCGAATGTCGAACCCGAACCAGCCGGCACCGGCGATGCCCGCGAGCACGATGCCGGCGAGCAGCACCCCATGCGCAATGCGCATGCCCACCACGCCATGGCCCTTGTCGCCGGCGCGACCGGCCAGCGGTGCGACCACCGTGCCGGCAACGCCGGCCAGCGCGAAGGCCGCGGCCGCATCGGCACTCAGGGCGAACGGCGGTTGCACCAGCAGCACGGCCACACCGGTCCAGAACGCCGAAAACGCCGCCATCACAAACGCGGCAGACACGGCGTAGCGCCGAAGCACGCGCTCGCGCTGCCACAAGGTCCACAGCGACCGAATCAGTACGCCGTAGCTATGCCCGAAATCGGGCCGACGCGGCGGCAGTTTGAGCAGCAGCATCAACGCCACCAAGGCATCGAGTACGCCCATCAACACATAGAACGAGCGCCAGCCAAAATGGCCCGCCACCGTGCTGGCGAGCGGGCGCGAAAACAAAATGCCCAGCATCACCCCGCTCATGACGCTGCCGACCGCGCTGCCGCGACGGTCGGGGTGAGCCATAGAGGCGGCCAGCGGCACCAGCACCTGGATGGCGCACGAGGTGGTGCCGGCCACGCACGCGGCGAGCAGAAACACGGATGCATTCGGCGCGAGGCCGGCCAGCACCAGCATCGCCGCACAGATGACAAGGGTGATCACGGTCAGGCGGCGGTTCTCCGTGAGATCGGCCAGCGGCACCAGAAACACCATGCCCACCGCATAGCCCAGCTGGGGCAGCGTGGCCACCAGACCTGACAGCGTCGGCGGAATACCCAGGCTGTGCGCGATGGGCACGGTCAGCGGCTGCGCGGCGGAGAGGTTCACGATCATCACGCTGACGGCGAACGCGAACAGCAACGTCATGCCGGGGGTGAGAGCGACCGCCTGTTCGACCGGGGCGGGAGCAGCGAGTACGGCGTTGGCATCGGTAGACATGGACGGCATTTGCGGCGACGAGGGTGCTGAGGTTAAATACCCCGAACCCATGCAGCAATTGAATAATAATCATAAAGACTATGTGCAAATCACATACATGAGCATCGCCGATGAATACCCATGATTTGACTGCCTTCATCGCCGTGGTGGACGCGGGTTCGATCGTGCAGGCAGCCAACCGCCTGCATCTGACCCAGCCGGCCATTACGCGTCGCGTGCAGTCGCTGGAGGCCTTGCTCGGCGTGGAACTGCTGGACCGGCAATCCAAGCCGCTGCGGCCGTCGTCAGTGGGGAGAGAGGTGTACGCCAAGGGACGTCAGCTGCTGCGCGCCGAAAGCGAGTTGATGGCGGCGGTCAACCCGGCCGTGGAGCCGGAGGGCGAATTGCGGCTCGGCATGGCGCCGTATCTCGCGGACATGATGCTGGCCACACCGGTGGACCGACTGCGCGAGGCCTTTCCGCGTTTGGCACTGCGCATTCAGACCAGTTGGTCGCCTACGCTGACCGCCTCGCTGGAGGGCGACCAACTCGATGCCGCCGTGGTCGGTTACGCCAACGGTGCGACGCCGCCCGCGTCGTTTGTCGCGACCGCATTCGCGTCGCAGCCGATTCGCATCGTCGCCGCGCCGTCGCTGGGGTTGCCGGCGAAACTCGACGTGCGCGGCCTGGCGGGTTTCTCCTGGGTGCTCAGCCAGAGCGGTTGCGGCATGCGCTCGGCGCTGCGCAGCGCGCTGGATATCGCCGGCATCCCGTTCGACGTTACGGTCGAAGCGGCGGGCTCGGAATTGCAGCTGTCGCTGGTGGCACGCGGCGCCGGCCTGGGCATGGTCACCGCCGATCTGCTCGAACGCAGCGCCTATCGGCATCGACTCAAGGTTCTCACCGTGACCGATTTCCGACCCGAGATCGTCGCCTGGCTGGTGCACCGCGCCCTGCCGCCGAGGCTGGTGGCGCCGGTGGCACTCTTGCTCGAAGAGCTGCAAAAACTGCCGATGGCACGGCCGGCAAAAAAGCGGCGCGCTTAGCGCTTGCACAAGTGGAATGAATGCTTCGACGCGAAGCATCCAACACTGTGTGCTTGAGCCTTGCGCCGATGCCCGCCTTTTGAAGGCTCGCTTCCTATGTTGCTATGTTGCTATGTTGCTATGTTGCGGCGGTATTCGCCGCATGGATTCGGGCGTATAAGCGCATCGGTTAAGATCATGGGTCGACTTAACCATGAACGGCGCTGCCTCACGCATGATGATCTACGTTTTCGCGGCAATGATTCTGTCTGGTATGTGGCTTCTGTTCCGCCTGTGGAAATCCTCGTCGAACAACCAAAAACGCAACACGCGCCGGGCGACCCGTCCATCCGCACCCGCGCGCCGCACTCATGCCGGCAAGGCCGGGGAGAGATGGGCTCGCGGCAAGCAGGCGCCGGCTAAACGCAAGCATCCGCCGCAGCCCGCCAGCAAGCCGCAAGCCACACCCGAAAAAGCGATGGCCGAAGCCTGGCCATCCCATCGGCCGCCGACCGCACGGCCAGCGCGCAGCGTCACCGAATCGCCCGTCCTAATGACCCGGGTCCGCCCGCCGGCCACATCGACAGCCGGCATCGTTCGCGCCCTGAGCAATGCGCACGACGTCGATACCCGCCGAACCGCGCCGATGCCAACCGCCGCGCCCTCCTCGGTGCGGACCGAGCCGGCATCGATCGCACCTACGGCGGCGAAGCCAGCACGGGTCATGGCGCCGTCGACGCATGACGAACCCATGTCGGCCGCGCCCCAGGCGATCACGCCTATCGAACCGATGGCGGCTTATATCGAACCCGCGCCGATCTCGCCCGAGGTCATGGCCCACCCCGAGCCGACGTCGATCACACCTGTATATGCAGAGTCCGTTCCGACCATGTCCGAAGCGACGACTCGCGTGGAGCCTGCGTCTACTGAATCGGTGCCACCGAAGCCTATCGAGCCGGCAACGGCTGACCCTCGGCTGCAAAAGTCAGCTACCGCCGAGATGGCGCCGCCGCTCGCAACGCCGGCCCCCACGCGCGTTATCCAGCACGTGCCACCGGTCGTCGGTGCGCTGCCGGCAGCGCTGCGCACCGCCTCCAACGATGGACACGATAGGGATACCGATGCCGAACCGGCTCTGCCCACCAGCCAAGCCATGCCCGCTGCGGGTAGCCAGTCCAGGCGGCCGATCGAACTGCCTCCGCTGGACCTGCTGACGACCGCGTCCGAGGAGGTCGATGCCGAACCGGCCGAGGTGCTGGCCGCCACTGGCGAGCTGATCGAACAGCGCCTGCGCGAATTCAAGGTGCCGGTGACCGTGGTCGGCGCTTCGGCTGGCCCGGTGATCACCCGCTACGAAGTGGAACCGGCCGTTGGCGTGCGCGGCAGCCAGATCGTCGCCTTGATGCGCGACCTGGCGCGCGGCCTGGGTCGCACCTCCATCCGCGTGGTCGAGACGATTCCGGGCAAGACCTGCATGGGCCTGGAACTGCCGAACGAGCGGCGCCAGATGATCGGGCTGGCCGACATCCTGCGCTCCGATGCGTATCGCGACCACGACTCGCCGCTGGTGCTGGCGATGGGCAAGGACATCACCGGTGCACCGGTGGTCACCGACTTGGCGCGCGCGCCACACATGCTGGTCGCCGGCACCACCGGTTCGGGCAAGTCGGTGGCGATCAACGCGATGATCCTGTCGATGCTGTACAAGGCCACGCCCGACGAAGTGCGGATGATCATGATCGACCCGAAGATGCTGGAGCTCTCGGTGTACGAGGGCATCCCGCATCTGCTCGCGCCGGTGGTGACCGACATGAAGCTGGCCGCCAACGCGCTCAACTGGTGCGTCGCCGAAATGGAAAACCGCTATCGACTCTTGTCCGAATTGCGCGTGCGCAACCTGGCCGGTTACAACCAGAAGATCCGCGAGGCACGCGCCGCCGGCACGCCGCTGAGCAACCCCTTTCCGACGCATGTGGAGACGCCGGAACTGCTCGATACGTTGCCGCTGATTGTGGTGCTGATCGACGAGCTGGCGGACCTGATGATGGTGGCCGGCAAAAAGATCGAGGAACTGATTGCACGACTGGCGCAAAAAGCACGCGCCGCCGGCATTCATTTGATTCTGGCCACGCAACGCCCTTCGGTGGACGTGATCACCGGCCTGATCAAGGCGAACATCCCTACCCGCGTCGCGTTTCAGGTGTCGTCCAAGATCGACTCGCGCACCATTCTCGACCAGATGGGCGCCGAATCGCTGCTCGGCCAGGGCGACATGCTGTTTCTGCCGCCCGGCACCGGCTATCCGCAGCGCGTGCATGGTGCGTTCGTCGCCGACGACGAAGTGCATCGCGTGGTTGCCCACCTCAAGCAATACGGTGCGCCGGACTACCGCGAAGAAATTCTCGCTGGCCCGCCATCGGAAGCGGCGGCCGACCTGTTTGGCGACGAAGCCGCCGACGCCGAACTCGATGCGCTGTACGACGAAGCCGTCGCCTTTGTGCTGCGCAGCCGCCGCGCTTCGATCTCCTCCGTGCAGCGCCAGCTGCGCATCGGCTACAACCGTGCGGCACGCCTGGTCGAGACGATGGAGGCCGCCGGACTGGTGTCCTCCATGGGCCACAACGGCGCACGCGAGGTCCTGGTGCCAGGCCCTGGCGATACGATGTGAAAAGTCGCGATCGAACCGGGTCGATCAAACACGGACAGAGCCGAATGGCGCTTGGCAGGCCGTTTGAGCATCGCCGATCCGCACCGCCCTTGTGATAGCCACGATCGATGCATGGCTGCCGATGCGCTCGTCGCATCGCAGGATTTCAGCCCTGCGTACGCACATCCCCCATCGTCGATCGGGTCGCCGGCCTGGGCGGCGCCGTAGTCAGGCCTTGCGCAGAAAGCAGGTTTTCAGGACCAGCCCCTTGATCTTGTCCGAGTTGCCTTCGATGTGCTCGGCGTCGTCCTCAACCAGACGGATGCCGCGGATCAAGGTGCCCTGCTTGAGGGGAATCGAAGACCCCTTTACCTTCAGGTCTTTGATCACCACCACCGTGTCGCCCTGAGCCAGCACGTTGCCGTTACTGTCGCGCACCACCACCGAGGCCTCGGCAGGCGCGTGCGCCAACCATTCATACCCACAGTCGGCGCAGACCATCATGGTGCCGTCGGGATAGCTATTCTGCAGCGTACATTGCGGGCAAGCGATCGAATCGGACATGGGCTCGAACCTGAAAAGAGCGCGCGATTGTAACCGCTGCTAATGCCGTGACGGCCCTGAATGGGCTATGCGATGTGAAAACAGGCGCTGAGTGCATTCTTTCGACTAAAAGCGGGTGAGAGCTCTGATCCGGTTAGCTGGCCCACGCGAGGTACTGGTGCCAGGCCCAGGCGATGCGATGTAACCTGTTGACCGACAACCTTTCCCTAGCAAGCTCACGATCTGCTGCCAAGCGTCAGTGGCAGGCTTTCCAGAGGGAATTTCAGGAGCGATCTTTGAAGGAAGGCTACCTATTCCGTCTATCTTGCGACAGGCCGCGCTATTGACTCCAAGGCTAAAAATCGACGAACAGGAGGAACACATGAAAACGTCAGGGATGCTCGCCATCACCTTCGCTCTGCTCACCTACGGCTCGGCCGCCGTAGCCGCCGACACTACGAGCCAAATTATTCGGAGAGATGCTCCGAAAGGCATCACGACTGCCTTCTTTACCTGTATCGACAAGGCCGGCTCCGACACGATCGCTCTCGGCGGTTGCCTCTCCGCGGAAAAAACCAAGCAGGACACCCGGCTCAACGCGACGTACAAGACGTTGCTCGGCAAGCTCAATGGCAAGGCGAAGGACGGTCTGGTCAGTGCTCAACGGGAGTGGCTGGCATTCCATAACAAGAGCGGCGATTTCGAAGTCCTGCTCTACGGCAATGAAACTGTCGCTGACCTTCAAGTAACGCAGAACGAGATTTTCCAGCTTTGCGACCGCGCCAACACATTGGATAAGTATCTGGCCGTCGCCAACGACAACTAAGCAGCATCGACTCAAGGACGAACACCATGCCTGGTCTGAATACACACGATCTCGATTCACTTGCTGGCGCCACGTACTTCGTTGTCGGGCGCGGTACCGAAGGCGGCCCTTCTTCGTACCATCTTTCCATTACGGGCATTACCGCAGGCACCTCCGATCCCCAATGGGGTAACGCCGATAAAATCGTGGCGGACAGTGGCTATTCGCTCGGCACCATCCAGGTTGATCTGGGCAAGCGCGGAACGTGGGCGCTGGGGTCGACAGACGGTGCCGCACCCAAAGCGGGCGAGACCACTTATGTGGACGGCGTCATTCAGCAGTCCAGCCAGTATGCGAAAGACCACGATCTGAAGTTTGCGCACGACATGGCGAAGCTTCGCACCGACCTGTTGACACACGGCAACGGCGAGCATGGTCGAACCACCCTCACCTTCATCGACAGAGACACACGCAACAGCATCGACGCGTGGGCATCGTCTCAAGACGGTCAGAAGTGGATTCACAAAAACATCGACTATCCGCAGATTAAGCAGGCGACGCGGTCGGCGGTGAACATGCTGGACACTTACGGAAAGAATATTCCTGAAGATCGCCGTCTCGAGACTGTCGCCATTCTGGCGAAGACGGAGAATCAGATCCCGTCGCAGATGACGAAGTTCGAAAAAGTGCTTAAAGACGGCGGAAACTATGACGACGTATTGGCCACAGCCAACCAGATCAAGGGCAAATACGCTTACTACGATGGGCCGAAGGCTGCCGCTCTGGCCGAGCAGTATAAGAACGCTTATAAAAACCCAGAGATGGCGGCCGCTCTCGACCGTGCGCATGCCAAGGTTGGCGATACGAATTTCGATCCCTCGACATCCGCAAAAGATCCGGACATCAAGGAAGCCTTGAAGGCTATCGGCCAAGGCGAGCGTACCCACACGCCGCATAGTCACAACAGTTCTCTACACCAGGGCTCTCACGGCAAAGAAGTGACCGAACTGCAGACGGGTCTGGTCAAGCTGGGGTACACCGACACCCATGGTCACTCATTGCACCCTGACGGCGATTTCGGTCCAGGCACAAAGGCCGCACTCCAGAAATTCCAGCTCGCGTATCACCTGACGCCCGATGGTGTCGCCGGTCGAAACACGCTGGATGCCTTACATAAGACGGGGCAATCACCGACGCTCGCCGATCCCATACATCCCCGTCATGGGGTTTACCAGCAGGCCCTGGGCGCGGTGCATCGCCTGGATGCGGAACACGGACGCGTGCCGGATCAACGCAGCGAAAATCTCGCGGCGGCGCTGGCCGTCGCCGCAAAAGCCAAGGGCATGAGCGGCGTCGACCATGTCGTGCTGAGCCAAGACGCCCAGCGCGCGTTCGCTATCCAGGGCGACCTCAATTCCCCACACAAAAGCTACGCCCATGTCGACATCACCCAGGCCGTCAATACGTCTGTCGCGCAAAGCAGTGTGCAGTGGCAGCAAAACGCTCAACAGGCGGCTCAAGCCCAGAGCGCACAGGCGATGCAACAGGCGCAAAATCCGCCGCCGGCTCAGGTCGCCATGCAGCGCTGAGCACCGGGACGAGCTCGCCCCAACTCAGGCCGATCTTGCATCGCGTCGCAGGTCACCGGATGCCTGCAAACCAAGAATGGGGTCAGGTTAAACCTGAACCCCGTTTTTGTTTATTGGTACGACAAGGGATGGGACGCCATGCATCGTTTTCGGCTGGCATCTGGTCAGATGCCCATGCTGAAAGCCGCTCATCGTCATGTAGAACGCTCGACAGGAATGTGTTCATTTCAAGAAAGTGCGGCGTTCTATTCGGTTGTACTGCGTGATGGAAGGATTTGCGGATCAGATCATCGAACGGGTAGGCGAACACCACTTCCTCACCCGCATTCCGGCCCCGCCGCACACGGTCCTCGCAAGCCGCTATTGAGCATGAGCGATGCGTTCGGCAGTTGATGGGGCGCGCTGCGTAAAGCGTGCACAGGCCCTGTTCGCCCAACAACCCACATCGCGAACCAGGCCCGGATTTTCCGAGTGAAGGAAGTCGGTGGGCGATCTCTGCTTTTTCAGCCTCCGTGAGCTCGAGCAGTGCCCTCGCAATAATGGCAGCTTCCTGCACACTAAGAGCAATCTGCATATGTGTGCAGCACATGATGCATCCGCCATCATCCGGGCATGCTTGCTTGGGATAACGGTTGCTGCTTAGCTCGTTCTTGACGATGGTATCGGCAAGCCTAAACAGGGCATGGATCTGATCGAGCGGGTCATCGTTGGATCTGCTGTCTTCACCGGGATCAGCGGCAAAGCGCGCGACTATCCTCTGCGCTCGTTCCTCAAGCAGTGGCCTGTATCGACGCATGCCTTCTTCGGACGCGCATCGCTCCTCAAGTACGGCATCGACGATTTTTGCTGCGAGTTGATCCGATAGTTCTTTCATATGCGATGGATGGCCGATGTTATCTTTTCCATTCTTACACTTGTGGCCAGTAATGGAAGTCGACATTCCTTCAATGCCACTGCTGTCGGTAAGTAGCGCCAATAGGTTGCCAGCAAACGAAACGACCGGCGATTTCTCACCGTGCGTTTCGTCTTATGGGTGGAGGTGGTGGAAGCCAATTTTTGGCGGCTTGCACACCGAACAGGCTCAGGTTGGACTACTCCTGACCTTTAACCTGACCCTTTTGTTGCGTCAGAAAACCTAAGCATAAACGACAAAGTCCGGTGTTATGGCCGGCAGCCTTCCCATGAAGGTAAATGATGCTCGCGTTCTTTACTTAATGAACCCGAACGTTTTCTCGCTCAATACGATAGACGGCCGGCTCTTCGTTCACGCCGCTGTGCAAACTGTGCGGAAGGTCGAGCCGCTGCGACTCCACCTGACGAATAATTTCTCGCACAGTGCACGCATCGCTGAAGATGGCCTGCCCCAGCAGCGACAGCGTGTGGTCAGCCAGCTCGGCGCCATGGCTGGCAGTCACCACATCGCCATGGGCTGCAATCATGTCGATCAGCGGGTTGAGCGTATCGACCTGCTCCAGGGTCATGCCGAAAAGGTAGTTCCCGGCCGCATCGTCCGGCATCGCCTCCGCGCCCTCTGCTTTCCTATCGGCCGTGGGCGCTGCGTCGCTTTCGGGTCGATAAGCCGGAAACGAGAGGCCGCTCAGTACGACATCCATCTGTTCCACCAGAAATTCCAGGCAGATCGCAACCTGCTCCGCATTGATCTTCGGGAGCCCTTCCTGCTCGGCATCCGGCATGCGCGGCTGCGCGATATGCGAGAGAAACTCCGCGTAATCGCGCAGCTTCTGCAGCTGGCGCTGGCTGTGCTCCGGCAGAAAATAACCCCTCGTGTCCCGATCATCCGCATCGAACGTTGACATGGCCGCCTCCTGATTTCATCGAAGAAGTGTCCCACGGGAAAATTCCACACAAGTCGACTCAGCGACGCTCTGAGCCAAGGCCCCCATGCGCGGACCAAGTATAACGTGACTTATAGTCCGTAGATCAATAGTCCACCAAAAGCGATTGTTTAGCGGTGGACATCACTTCATACGTCGGCCCTGCTTTCCGATTGCTGCGCGAGCGTTGCGAGCTCAGCCAGGAAGAGCTCGCGTTGCGCGCGGGGCTCGACCGCACCTATGTGAGCGGCATCGAACGCGGCCGTCGCAATCCTTCGCTGAAATCCATGCAGCGAATCGCTACGGAGCTAAGTGCAGCTTTGGACGAAGTATTCACACTCGCTCGAGAACTGGCAGAAGGGAGCGAGGCCGTGTCCAAACCAAAGCGAGTCCGCGGCAGCAATCGAAGTCTCTAGACACTGAAAATTGCGCGGTAAAATCTGCACGACGCACATGATTCATGGGGAAGTGATGGCAACCCAAAGCGCGTGCCAATGCCTACCGCCAGCTATTACACGAAACCCTGTCCGACGACGACCTGAAAGCCATCCTGACCTATCTTCAGCAACAACGCGCCTTTGGCCGGGACGACTTCCGTGCGATGGTCGAGGCCAAGACCCGACGTTTCGCCGGCATCAGGCCCGCGCATCGTCCGCCACGCGACAATTCAAAAGTCTATAAGTGAACCTGACCACTCTGACCCCAGTTTTCTATATAGGCGATTCAACCTTTTCCCGTTTTTGGCGCCCCCAATATTTGGCGGAGCACCCGACCAAACGAGTCCCCTCCGGGGCTCCGCTGAGATCGTTTTTGAAGCGCGATCCCCACGGAGAGAGCCATCAGAATTCCAGTGAACTCTTGCGGAGACTCAAGATCAAGCGATAGTTTCCCCAGAGCTCTGTTCAGCAGCAGAGACAACGACTCTTGATGCTGGGTAAAGACAGGAATGAATTTCTTGGCGAACTTCGGATCACGAGCCGACTGGAGTTGAAACTCTGCCATCAATATTCCGGCATCGACGCGAGTTCGGGAGCTTTCGTAGTATTGAGCCAGGCACTCCAGCAACTGAGTACCATCTGCCTCCATCTGAACAAGTTCCTCCAGATCAACAAGTTCTCTGCGTGTATGTTCCTGCAGAACAGCAAGGAGGATTTCATCTTTGCTGGGGAAATTGGAGTAAAACGCGCCCTTGGTGTAGCCAGCTTGATCTGCGATGCGGTCCACAGAGGCACCCTCGTAGCCATATCGGCTAAACACTTCCAGTGCCGCTTCAAGCAGGCGCTCTTTGGTCCGTTGTTTGCCTTCCTCACGCGTTAGTCTCTTCCGCTTCATCGCACGATCCCCCTCATCACAGCATACAATTTGCAACCAATATACCGTTTGGTATATCTATACTATCGGGTACGCTTTGGCAGGGGTAAGAAATATGGAGCAAAGGATCGCATTCGTGACCGGCGCAACAGGGCTATTGGGTAATAACCTGGTACGACTGCTTCTGGATCGAGGGTGGACGGTAAAGGCTCTCGCCAGATCACAGGAGAAAGCGTCGAAGCAGTTCGAGGGGCTTGAGGTCGAGGTCATTCAGGGGGATATGACGAACGTGCAGCAATTCGCCTCAACTATGCGAGGCGTGACTGCCGTCTTTCATACTGCTGCTTACTTCCGTGAAAGTTTTCTCGGAGGCTCGCACTGGAAGGCTCTGCACGCCGCAAATGTACTGGGCACGAGGAACCTTCTGGAAGCTGCTTATGCTGCGGGCGTTCGGAAGTTCGTTCAGACCAGTTCGATTGCAGTTCTCAACGGTCCTCGCGGGGCAATGATCGACGAGACGATGCTGCGCACTGAGAACGACGGGGATGACTACTACAGAAGCAAAATCCTCGCGGACAAGGAAGTGAGTTCGTTCTTGGCAAGCCATCCTGATTTTTTCGCCGTGTTCGTGCTGCCAGGCTGGATGCACGGCCCGGGCGACTCCGGTCCAACGCAAGCCGGTCAGACGACTCTGGACTTCGTAAACCGCAAGCTGCCGGGTATCCCCCCGGGTACAGTATCGGTCGTTGATGCACGCGACGTCGCTTTAGCAATGATCGCAAGTCTCGAACGTGGACGTCGCGGGGAACGTTATCTCTCCGCTGGCCGCAATATGGACATGAAGGGTATCTTTTCCGAGTTGCAGGAAGTCACCGGCGTGCCTGCACCGCGGAGGAAACTACCTCTTTTCATGCTGTATATCGTTGCGGCATTTCAGGAGCTTCGGGCGAGACTCACGAAGGCGCCGGCGCTCCTCAGCTGGGCGACCGTACGGCTCATGGTTCGGGAAAATGGGCGCTCGACGTTCAGCGATCGAAAGCTCCGGGAAGAACTCGGTGTTCAATTCCGACCCGTCCGAGAGACTCTGCGCGACGAGGTCACTTGGTACCGGGACCATGGTTGGATCGAGGCTTGATGCTTCCGTCATTCGAAGCAAAGGGGTCAGGTTCATTTTCCTGCGAGAGGTCGAGCCGTGAGGTGGCGAGCCACAGGCGTCCTGCCTACAGCGACAGCTTCGTCCGCAAAGCATCCTGATGCGACATAACGCAGCGGAAGCACACCATGGCGCGCCAGCCTCGTCCTGATCTCCCTGGCATCCCGCAACATCTCGTTCAACGCGGCAACGACCGCCAGGCGTGCTTTGCCGCGGAAACGGACTACCTGCGCTATCTGCAGGAATTAAGAGAAGCGACGCCCCCCCGATTTTGAGTAGCACATAGGTTTGGAGTCCAATCCCCCTTGACCCACCAGTCCAAGAACGGGGTCCAAGAACGGGGTCAGGTTTACTTATGAGGCTGTTCAGCCCTCAAAGCCTGTACTCATCATGCATTCCTAGCGGAGCAAGAGGCCACACCGGGCACAACGCCTCTACCGCCTCCATCAACTCCACCCAATCCGATAAATCGCCCTTCCCGACCTGAGCAACATCCAGCACCCGCCCTCCAGCCAACGGCTCGCAAACGCCTTTGGCACTTTCAGTCGGCAATTTCGTCGAGTAATCCATCCAGCATCTCCATGCGATCGAACATCGCAAAGTATTCGCGTACCTCGGCCATGTTGAGCCTCCCACGCTGCGCGCGCAACAACGCCCGAATGTCTTCAAGATCGCGCGAGCGCGACGAGTTGTTGACCAGTGCCTGCAGCTTGAAACCAATCAGGCCTTCGGCACTGATCACGCGCAATGACCCCATCACGGTTTTGTGTTCGATGGCTTCGCCGAGCAGGCGGCGTGCGACAGGCCGATGGGCGTACAGCAAATCCAGTCCTTCATCGTCACGCAGATAGTTGGCCGCATCCTCGCTGCGATGCACGCAGCGGTAGCCGAGCGCGAGCAGAATGTTGTGCAACCGGTCCGCGTCCTCGGCATCGGCGAGAAAGTCGACATCTCTTGTCGCGCGCACCACCTGATGTGCCGCGAGCGCCAAACCGCCGATCAGCGCAGGCGTGGTCTTGCAGCCGACGAATGCGGCGACCGCTTGCTTTATCTGCTCGACCAGGCGCGACATGGCTTACATATTCCGCCGATACTCGCCGCCCACGTCATACAATGCATGCGATATCTGCCCCAGCGAGTTGTACTTCACCGCTTCGATCAGCTGCTCGAAGACGTTGCGGCGATCGCGTGCGGTGGTCTGCAGCACTTTGAGGCTGTCGGACGCCAGCGCGTTGCGCGCTTCGCCGTAGCGTTTGACGTTGGCGATCTGCGCGCCCTTTTCTTCTTCGGTGGAGCGGATCAGTTCGATTTCGGTGGCGATTTCGCCGCCGTGGTCTTTGGGCAGGAAGGTGTTGACGCCGATGAGGGGCAGCGAGCCGTCGTGCTTTTTGTGCTCGTAATACATCGACTCCTCCTGGATCTTGCCTCGCTGGTACATGGTGTCCATGGCGCCGAGCACGCCGCCACGCTCGCTGATCGCTTCGAACTCTTTGTACACGGCCTCTTCCACCAGATCGGTGAGCGCGTCGACCACGTAGCTGCCCTGCCACGGGTTTTCGTTGAAGTTGAGGCCGAGCTCCTTGTTGATGATCATCTGGATGGCCACGGCGCGACGCACGCTTTCTTCGGTGGGCGTGGTGATGGCCTCGTCGTAGGCGTTGGTATGCAGGCTGTTGCAGTTGTCGAACAGCGCGTACATGGCCTGCAGCGTGGTGCGGATGTCGTTGAACTGGATCTCCTGCGCGTGCAGTGAGCGGCCCGAGGTCTGGATGTGGTATTTCATCATCTGGCTGCGCGGGCTGGCGCCGTAGCGCTCGCGCATGGCGCGCGCCCAGATGCGCCGGGCGACGCGGCCGATGACGGTGTACTCCGGGTCCATGCCGTTGGAGAAGAAGAAGCTGAGGTTGGGCGCGAAGTCGTCTACCTTCATGCCGCGCGCGAGGTAGTACTCGACGATGGTGAAACCGTTGCTCAGGGTAAAAGCGAGTTGGCTGATCGGGTTGGCCCCGGCTTCGGCGATGTGATAGCCGCTGATCGACACCGAGTAGAAGTTGCGCACTTTGTGGTCGACGAAATACTGCTGGATGTCGCCCATCATGCGCAGCGCGAATTCGGTGGAGAAGATGCAGGTGTTCTGTGCCTGGTCCTCTTTGAGAATGTCCGCCTGTACGGTGCCGCGCACGTTCTGCAGGGTGTGCTGCTTGATGCGCGCGTAGGTTTCAGCATCGACCAGCTCGTCGCCGGAGACGCCGAGCAGGCCCAGGCCAAGACCGTCGTTGCCCTTGGGCAACTCGCCGAGGTACTGCGGGCGCGGCACGTTCTTGTAGAGCGCGGCGATCTTGGCCTCGGCGGCAGCCCAGCGGGCTTCTTCTTCGCGCAGGTATTTTTCGACGTTCTGGTCGATGGCGGTGTTCATGAACATCGCCAGGATCATCGGCGCGGGGCCGTTGATGGTCATGGAGACAGAGGTGCTCGGCGCGCTGAGGTCGAAGCCGGAGTAGAGCTTCTTCATGTCGTCGAGCGTGGCGATGTTGACGCCGGAGTTGCCGATCTTGCCGTAGATGTCCGGGCGCGGCGCCGGGTCTTCCCCGTACAGGGTGACCGAGTCGAACGCGGTGGACAGTCGCGTGGCCGCGCCACCCTGGCTGAGGTAATGGAAGCGGCGGTTGGTGCGCTCGGGCGTGCCTTCGCCGGCGAACATGCGGGTGGGATCTTCGCCGCTGCGGCGGTACGGGTACACGCCGCCGGTGTACGGGTAATGGCCGGGCAGATTTTCGCGACCGAGAAAGCTCACTAGCTCGCCCCAGTCTTTCGACTTGGGCGGCGAGACTTTTGGAATTTTCTGGTGGCTGAGCGATTCGCGATAGTTGTCGACGCGGATGACCTTGTCGCGCACGGTGTACTCGTTGAACTCCTTGGTCACCGACTCGTACAGCGACGGCCACGCGCGCAGCTGCTCGATCGCCTCCTTGCTCAGTTCGCCGAGCGCGGCGTTGTAGCGCTGGCGCAGGGTGAGCAGGCTGCGGTCGACCGCTGGCGCATCGTTGCCGATGTGCGTGAGCAGATCGGTGGACTGATACAGGTCGAGCGCGGGCGGCAGCTTGTCGTCGCCCAGCTCTTTCAGCGCTTCGTAATAGTGCTGCGCCTTGCTGGCGTACTCGGCCTGCTTCTGGATGCCGGCGTTGATGCTGCGGCCCTGCTCGGCGATCTCGGCGAGGTAGCGCACGCGCTGGCCGGGAATGAGCACGGTGGCGCGCGGCTCTTTCAGCGTGGTGTCGAGCTGCGGCGACCACCGGTCGGCCGGCAGCTTGAGCTTGTCGCGCATCAGCCGGCACAGGTTGGAAAACATCCAGGTGACGCCGGGGTCGTTGAACTGGCTGGCGATGGTGGGGTACACCGGCACGTCGTCGTCTTTCAGGGTGAAGGCGGTGCGGTTGCGCTTCCACTGTTTGCGTACGTCGCGCAGGGCGTCTTCCGCGCCGCGCTTGTCGAACTTGTTGAGCACGATGAGCTCGGCGTAATCGATCATGTCGATTTTTTCGAGCTGGCTGGCGGCGCCGTATTCGCTGGTCATCACGTAGACGGGAAAGTCGACCAGGTCGACGATTTCCGAATCGCTCTGGCCGATGCCGGCGGTTTCGACGATGACGAGGTCGTATGGCTGGCTCTTCAGAAAATCGATGCAGTCGTGCAGCACGATGCTGGTGGCCGCATGCTGGCGACGCGTGGCCATGGAGCGCATGTACACGCGATGGCTGCGCAGCGAGTTCATGCGGATGCGGTCGCCGAGCAGCGCACCGCCGGAGCGACGGCGCGTCGGGTCGACCGCCAGCACGGCAATGCGCATCTCCGGAAACGCATGCAGAAAGCGCAGCAGCAGTTCGTCGACTACCGACGACTTGCCGGCGCCACCGGTGCCGGTGAGGCCGAGCACGGGTGTCTGCCTGCCGGCCAGCGCCCACTGCTTGCGCAGCAGCGCGAGGTCGGCGTCGGCGAGCTTGCCCTCTTCGATGGCGGAGAGCATGTGGCCGATGGAAATTTCGTCGTCGATATCGGCTGTGGGAACGGCCGCCGTTTCACTCTGCGCGCGTTCGGCCGCGCCGGTGCCGGCGCGCGCCATCACGTCTTCGATCATCTCGGTGAGGCCGAGCTTCATGCCGTCGTTTGGGTGATAGATGCGCTCGACGCCGTAGGCCTGCAGCTGCTTGATTTCTTCCGGCGTGATGGTGCCGCCGCCGCCGCCGAACACGCGCACGTGGCCGGCGCCGCGCTCGCGCAGCATGTCGACCATGTACTTGAAGTACTCGACGTGGCCGCCCTGGTAGGACGACAGCGCGATCGCGTCGGCATCCTCCTGCAGGGCCGCGCGCACCACGTCTTCGACCGAGCGGTTGTGGCCGAGATGGATCACCTCGGCACCCTGCGCCTGGATGATGCGACGCATGATGTTGATGGCCGCGTCGTGGCCGTCGAACAGGCTGGCGGCGGTGACGAAGCGCAGCGGCGTGGTTTCGGACTGGGTGTCGCTGGCGGGAACGTGCTTGGCAGGCGTACTCATGGCGCAACTCCGACAGCTGACGTTGGTAGACCGCCAATTCTAGTGGGCGATGGTGTGATCGTCGTGGTGCGCTGCGTGCATGGCATGACGCGGGGCTGCATCGAAAAGTTGTTGCACGGCAGCATTTCTGGTGGTCGACGGGCTCACCAAATGGCCGGCCTGGAATGGACATCGCGGAATACTGCGCTACCGGCTCGAACCTGAACGAGTGGGTCGCAAGAAGTCAACAGCATGCGCCACGCCCCGTTACTGTTTCCCAAGCCGCATGGTGCGGCCGGGAGATCGACGATGAAAAGCATGCCTCTCAAGCTGGCCCTGGTTGCCGGACTCGGCCTGGCCTTCGCCGGCGCAACCACCTACGCGCCACCCGCCTCGGCGCAGGTCTATGTAACTCAAGTTGGCGTGGCGCCACCGCCGCCGCGCTTCGAGCGCGTGCCGCCGCCGCGCTATGGCTATGTCTGGGCGCCGGGTTACTGGCGCTGGGACGGTTACCGTCATCGCCATGTCTGGGTCAGCGGGTACTGGGTCCACGGTCGTCCCGGGTACGTCTGGCACCCGGCGTATTGGGATCACGCCCCGGGCGGCTGGCGCTTCCGCAACGGCTACTGGGCGCGCTGAACGCGCAACAACCTGCGATCGTGGACGGCTGTCGGTATGACGGCCATCCACTGACACTAGACGCACCATCCACTTTACGTTTCTCAACCTCATCAGGGAATGCATACGACCATGTCGATTCGTCTTTTGGCCGTTACATCGTTAGTTGTCGCCGCGGCGCTGGCCAGCGGTTGCGTGGAGGAACGGGTCGTGCACGACCGTCCAGTGTACGTGCAGCAGCCGCCACCGCCGCCGCGTGAGTATGTGGAAGTGGTCGCGCCGCGCCCACCACCGCCGGTCATCGTGGAGAACGTGCAGCCGCGCCCGGGCTATATCTGGGCCCGCAGCTACTACCGCTGGGACGGCCGCCAGTACGTGACCGTTCGTGGCCACTGGGAGCCGGTGCGCCCGGGCTATCACTACGTGCATCCGCACTGGGAACAGCGCCCGGACGGCTGGCACTGGCGTGCCGGCGTGTGGGTGGTGGGTTGACCCGCCGCCCGAACCCGCTAGCGGTTTGATGAAAACGCCCCGCCCGTCGGGGCGTTTTTCTTTTCGCGGACCGAGACAGCACGGGGCACGCTGTCGGCACCGTGGACGGCGCGATAGACTGCGACACCTGCACGCCTCAACGGCTTTTTCGGAACTGCATGCCATGGTCAATCGCTCCGCCGCTCTCGTTACGCTAGCCCTGGCCGCCGCGCTCGCCGCCGGCTGTGCCGAGCAGCCGCCCACGCCGGTGGTGCATCGGCCGCTGTTTGAAAGCACGTACTCGCACGACCTGGTGGCGCCGCGCGAGCCGCCGCCGTTCGTGATCGAAACGGTAAAAGAAGACCGCCGCGGCTACGTATGGGCGCACAGCTACTACCGCTGGGACGGCCATGATTTTGTCGCCGTACCCGGCCAGTGGATTCCCGCCAAACCCGACTATCGCTATGTGGACGCCAAGTGGGAGCGGCACCGCGACGGCTGGCATTTCAAGCCCGGGTACTGGCTGCCGCTGTGATGACATGGTGCGCCACGCGGCACGCATGATGCGGCGCGTTACCGTTTTGGCGGAGTGACGTATTAGACTTTCGCGCCTGATTCTCCACCCCTGCCTCTGCCAGGGCTTCACTTGCTGCGCTACCTCATTTCCGATCACGCAGGTCCCGTACCTATTCGGCGTTTCCTTTTCCGCTGCCTTCTGATGCCGCTCGACGCCTCGAACCGGCACCGTCCTTTATGGAGTCAACCGTTCCAATGATTTTCGAAACCATTGCCAACACCGGTCACGAAGAAGTCGTGTTCTGCCAGAACAAGGACGCCGGCCTCAAGGCCATCATCGCCATCCACAACACGGTGCTGGGCCCCGCGCTCGGCGGTCTGCGCATGTGGCCGTACAAGAACGAGCAGGAAGCCGTGAACGACGTGCTGCGCCTGTCGCGCGGCATGACCTTCAAGAACGCCGTGGCCGGCCTGAACCTGGGCGGCGGCAAGGCGGTGATCATCGGCGACCCGAGCAAGGACAAGTCCGAGGCGCTGTTCCGCGCGTTCGGCCGCTTCGTCAACTCGCTCAACGGCCGCTACATCACTGCCGAAGACGTGGGCATCGACGTCAACGATATGGAATACGTGTTCCGCGAAACCGAATACGTGACCGGCGTGCATCAGGTGCACGGCGGCTCGGGCGACCCCTCGCCGTTCACCGCGTTCGGCACGCTGCAGGGCCTGATGGCCGCACTGCAGTTCAAGTACGGCAACGAGGACGTGGGCAAGCACAGCTACGCCGTGCAGGGCTGCGGCCACGTCGGCATGGAGTTCATCAAGCTGCTGCGCGAACAGGGCGCCAAGGTGTTCGTCACCGACATCAACAAGGAACTGGTGCAGCGCTGCGTCGACGAGCTGGGCTGCGAGGCCGTTGGCCTGGACGAGATCTACGACGTCGACGCCGACGTCTACTCGCCGTGCGCGCTGGGCGGCACGATCAACGAGCAGACTATCGACCGGATCAAAGCCAAGGTGATCTGCGGCGCGGCCAACAACCAGCTGGCGACCGACGCGATCGGCGACGAGATCTTCCGCCGTGGCGTAGTGTATGCGCCCGACTATGCGGTGAACGCCGGCGGCGTGATGAACATCTCGCTGGAGATCGACGGCTACAACCGCGAGCGTGCCATGCGCATGATGCGCACGATCTACTACAACCTTGGACGCATTTTCGAAATCAGCAAGACCGACAACGTGCCGACGTATCTGGCCGCCGATCGTCTGGCCGAGGAGCGCATCAACTCCATCGGCAGGATCAAGCTGCCGCACATGGGCAACGGCGCCACGCGCTTCCAGGGCCGTATGCGCGGTCAGTAAGCCGCCGCGCGGAAACGCTTCGACGCCGGTCTTTCGAGGCCGGCGTTTTTCATGCGCAGCCCGCCCGGTCGGTCACGTATGCTGGCTACTGTGAATACGATTTCCCACCCCACTTATCGCTGGCGCCGGTTGCGCGGATCGGATCGTTTTGCCGAGTGCGTGAGGGTCTTGTTGTCGCTCGGCGGCATCGTGCTCTGGTGTGTGATCAGCCATCGGTTTGCGGTGGCGATACCCGCGATGCTCGGCGCCATCGCCTGCGCGCTGGCCGAGACGGAAGACCACTGGCGCAATCGCCTGGGCACCTTGCTGGTGACCATGGCCTGCTTCGCCACGGCGGCGTTTGCGATCGAACAGTTGCTGCCCTACCCGCTGCTGTTCGCCACCAGCCTGCCGATCGCGACGTTTCTACTGGTGATGCTGGGCGCGGTGAGCGGCCGCTACGCAACGATTGCCGGTGCCACGCTGATTCTGTCGATCTACACCATGATCGGCGCCGATCAGCCCGGCGCGCACGCGCTGAACCCGTGGCGCGAGCCGGCGCTGCTGCTGGCCGGCGCGGCCTGGTACGGCGTGCTGTCGCTGGGCTGGAGCGTGCTGTCGCCGCAACAGGCGATCCGCCACGCGCTGGCGCGGCTGTTCGACAGCCTAGCCGACACGCTGGACGGAAAGGCCGCGCTGTTTGCGCCGCTGCCCGGCGTCGATCGCGAGGCGCTGCAGCTCGCGCTGGCGCTGCAGAACGAACAGGTCGTGACCGCGCTCAACGATACCCGGCTGGTGCTGATCGATCGCATCGGCACGCGCCGGCCGCGCGGCGCTACCGCGGCACGCCTGCAGCTGTATTTCGTGGCGCAGGATATCCACGAGCGCATCAGCTCCTCGCACTATCCGTACGACGCGCTGGCCAAAGCTTTCTTCCACAGCGACGTGCTGTTTCGCTGTGAGCACCTGCTGCGGCTCGAAGCGCAGCAGTGTCGCCGCCGCGCCGAGACGCTACGGCTGCGGCTGCCGCTGGAGGACGACGTGCAGGCGGCTACGGCGCTGGCCGACGTACATGCCGCGGTCGATGCGCTACGCGCGCAGCCGCGTCCTCCGGCCGCGCATCTGCTGCGCGCGCTCGACGGCCTGTTGAAAAACATGTCGGCGATCCGCCAGCAGCTGGCCGGCGACAGCCGCATAGCCACGCCGGTCGACGACGGCGACAGCGCACTGCAGGATCCGGGCCCCGGATCGCTGACCGATGCCTGGTCGCGCATTCGCCTGCAGCTCACCGCCAGCTCGCGGCGCTTTCGCCATGCCCTGCGGCTCGCCGTTGCGCTATTGGTGGGCTACGGCGTGCTGCATCTGGTGCATCCGCAGAACGGCTATTGGATTCTGCTGAGCACGCTGTTTATCTGCCAACCCAGCTACGACGCCACGCGGCGCCGGCTGTTCCAACGCGTGGCCGGCACGCTGCTCGGCGTGGTGATCGGCTGGGCCGTGCTGCAGCTGCTGCCGTTCGGCCCCGCACAGCTGCTGCTGGTGGTGATCAGCGGCGTGGGATTCTTCGCCGCGCGCCAGCGCTCGTACTCGCTGGCGACGGCGGCGATCACCCTCTTTGTGCTGCTGTGCTTCAACCAGCTCGGCAGCGGTTACGAAGTGATGTGGCCGCGGTTGCTGGATACGCTGATCGGCGCCGCCATCGCCGCGATGGTGACGTATTTCATCCTGCCCGACTGGCAGGGCCGGCAGCTGCATCACGTGATCGCCGACACCATCCAGACCGACGCGCGCTATCTGACCCAGGTGCTGGCGCAGTACGCCTCCGGCAAGCGCGACGACCTGGCGTACCGGATCGCCCGACGCGATGCGCACAACGCCGATGCGGCGCTGGGCGGCATGTTGGCGAGCATGCTGCGTGAACCCGACCGGCATCGGCAGGACAGCGAACCGCTGCTGCGTTTCCTCACCGCCTCGCATCGGTTGCTCGGACACCTCTCCACGCTGGGCGCGCATCGGCGTGCGATCACCTCGGCCGACGCGCTGCGGGTGGTGACGCAGGCCGGCGACATCACGACGCAGGCGCTCGACCGCCTCGCCGATGCCCTGGCCAGCAACGCGCCGGCCACGCCGTTCGGCGACGCCCACCGCCTGTTCGAGGCGCTCGAGGCCGACGGCGCCGAAGATGACCTCGCCACCCTGGTGGTGGGGCAGCTGGCGCTGGTGCTGGCATTGCACGACGAGCTGGCGGAGCTGGGCGTGGCACTGTATCGCGAGGCCTGATTCGTGCGGTTGCCGCGCCTGCGGCCATCGGCTTCACGGCGATAACCCGGCCAGGTTGTAAACTGCCCCGCTACGTTGACGGCCAGTCATCCTTCAGGAGTTCCATCGCATGCGCCCCTTTCCGCTCGGAGAAGACATCGACCTATTGCGCGAAACCGTGCATGCGTTTGCCGACAAGGAGATTGCGCCGCGCGCCGACCGCATCGATCGCGACAACCTGTTCCCTGCCGACCTGTGGCAGAAGCTGGGTGAGATGGGCCTGCTCGGCATGACCATACCGACCGAATACGGCGGCACCGGCATGGGCTTTCTGGCGCACATGGTGGCGATGGAGGAAATCTCGCGCGCATCGGGTTCGGTCGGCCTGTCGTACGGCGCACACTCGAACCTCGCCACGCAGAATATTTTCCACAACGGCAACGAGGCGCAGCGGCGCAAGTACATCCCCAAGCTGTGTTCGGGCGAATACGTGGGCGCGCTGGCGATGAGCGAACCCGGTGCCGGCTCCGACGTGGTCGGCTCGATGAGCTGCAAGGCCGAGAAGGTCGGCGACGTGTGGGTCGCCAACGGCAGCAAGATGTGGATCACCAACGGCCCGGATGCCGACGTACTGCTGGTCTACATGCGCACCGCGCCGCGTCCGGCCGGCAGCCGCTGCATGACCGCCTTCATCATCGAAAAAGGCATGAAGGGTTTCACTACCGCGCAGAAGCTCGACAAGCTCGGCATGCGCGGCTCCAACACCTGCGAACTGGTGTTCGAGAACTGCGAAATTCCCGAAGAAAACATCGTCGGCGAAGTGAACGAAGGCGTGCGCGTGCTGATGAGCGGCCTCGACACCGAGCGCGTGGTGCTCTCCGGCGGCCCGCTCGGCATCATGCAGGCGGCGCTCGACCTCACCATTCCCTACGTGCGCGAGCGCAAGCAGTTCAATGCGCCGATCGGCACCTTCGGCGTGATGCAGGCCAAGATCGCCGACATGTACACCGCGTTGCAAAGCTCACGCGGCTTCGCCTACATGGTGGCCCAGCAGTTCGACACCGGCGTGAAATCGCGCATCGATCCGGCCGCCTGCCTCCTCAATGCGTCGAAGAATGCCGTGCAGGTCGCGCTAGAGGCGATCCAGGCGCTCGGCGGCAACGGCTATATCAACGACTACCCCGCCGGTCGCCTGCTGCGCGACGCCAAGCTGTACGAGATCGGCGCCGGCACCAACGAAATCCGCCGCATGCTGATCGGCCGCGAGCTGTTTCACGGCAAGTATTGACCCCACTAGCCATGCAGCGTCGTCGCGCCATGCATCGGCGCGGCGACGGTCCGATGCAGATCGAGTATCAGCAGCTCGTTGTCGCCGCGGCGAAACCATGAGGCGGGGCAATACAGCCGCTGCTGCGGTCCGAGGCTCCAGTAGCGGCCGAGCAGCTGGCCGTTGACCCACAGATAGCCCTTGGCCCAGCCCGACATATCGATATAGCTGTCGCCGAGCCGATCGAGTTTCAGCACTGCCTTGAAGAAAATGCCCTGGCGCGATGGCTCGCCGAGCAGCGGCTTCAGTCGACGGATAAAGCGCTCGTCCAGCGGCAGGCTGTAGACCTTCCAATCCTCGACCGCCTCATTGCCGAGGCGGATGCCGCCGACGATGCCCTTGCGATCGGCCATCGCCTGGCCATAGCCGACGTGACCGAAGCTGTCGACGAGAATGTCCAGTTGCGACGCCTCGCCGTCGTCGGTCGCCGGAAGATCGACCCGGTTGCCCGGCCGTAACCGCGCGTGCTGCACGCGCGACACGTAGTCGACGTAATGGCCATCGTGAAATACGGTGGCATAGTCGCGCACCCCGTCCAGCGCCAGCGCCGCCGCAGCACTTGGAATCGTTCGGCGATACAGCACCATGCCATGGTCTTGCGCAAACAGCAGTTCGTTCGCCTGTGGCTGCTTTACGGTCTTGGGTGCCGGCAGGTTGTCCCACAGCGAGGCATAGGCCGCCGGCACGATCGCCGCAAAACGGATCGCCGCCGGTGCCGTCGGGATCGCCGGCACAGGCGACGCGTGCGCTGCGAGCAGCTTGCGGAAGCGGTGATAGTCGGGCGTGGCTTCGCCGCGTTCGTCGATCGGCGCACCGTAATCGTAGCTGGTGATGACCGGCTCGAACTTCGAGTAATCGTTGCTCGCATTGGCACCCGCGCCGAAACCGAAATTGGTGCCGCCGTGCACCACGTAGAGGTTGAACGAACGGCCCTGCTCCAGTAGCCGACGCAGGGTATCGACATAATCGCCGCGCTGGAAATCCTTGTCGCCCCAGTGCGTCAACCAGCCGGGATAACCCTCACCGACCCAGACCGGTGCCTCGCCGGCGATAGCCTGCGCGGCCGCGAAATCGGTATCGCCGTCGAGTCCAAGCGCCGCACCGGGTAGATACGTCCTCTGTTTCTGTATTTGCGCGAGACCGTCGGAAATCGAGAACGGCCCGTCGATACCGCGCTCGCGCCACATCGTGCGCAATTGTTCGAGATAGCCCAGGTCGTGGCCGAACGAGGCGTACTCGTTCTCGATCTGCATCATCAGGATCGGTCCACCACGTTTCGCCATCAGCGGCGCGATGGCCGGTGCGATCGCGTCGAGGTATCGCCCCACGGCCTGCGCGTAGTGCGGATCGCTCCAGGTGCGCACGCGGATATCCGGCTGGCGCAGCAGGTACGGCGGCAGCCCCCCGAAATCCCACTCGGCGCACACATACGGGCCCGGCCGCAGATAGACCCACATGCCCTCCTGTTGGCATAGCTCGATGAAACGAACGAAGTCGCGACGACCCGTCTTTAAATCGAACACGCCGGGTTCCGACTCCAGCGCGTTCCACATCAGGTAGACGGCAATCGTATTGAGGCCCATCGCCTTGGCCATGCGAATGCGATGGCGCCAGTATTCCGCGGGAATCCGAATCGGATGCATCTCGCCGCTGCGGATCTGGAACGGTTTTCCATCGAGCAGGAAGTGCTGCGCGGACAGGTCGAACCGGTGCGGCTTACCGTCCGGCTGCCGATCGGCTGTCACACTGCGTGTCACCGTACCGGCCACGATGCGCGAACTCAGCGCCGCCAGCGGCGTCAGCGCGGTCAGTCGTAGAAAATCTCGTCGATGCATCGGAGTTCCTTTGGGTGGACGCCGTTACGAACAGATGATCGGGCCGTCGCCGCTGCTTGCGCAGGCACCGCGACTTCAGTCGCGTGAATCCATGCCATTCATCCCTGCCGCGTTGCTTGCGATCGCATCGTGGGCGCAGCGACGCTGTCCAGGTTTTCCGCTGCTGATGGAGGCCGATCACCCGGACGGAACGATTCGAGCGCGTGCGGCGGCCTTCGGCAGATTGTGTCGAGTTCGATCGGCCATGGCTCAGTGCTCTGCCAGCGGCGTCAGCTCCAGGGTCAACACCTCGAACGGCGCAAGCGTCAAGGTGCTGGCGCGGTCGGCATCCAGCTGCAGCGGCAGCGTGCTGCCGCCGGTCTTCCACACGTCGCGCACGCGGAAGCGGCGCGCGGCATCCTTCGGCAGCTCCAGCTGGTGCTGCAGATCGATCACTGCCAGCTGCGTGCGATCACCCGGGTTACGCAAGGTGACGATGGATTTGCCCGGCGACCACGCGGCCCAGCCATAGACGTCCAGACGTCCGGGGTCGCCGCCGATCCAGTGCGTGTCGCACAGCACGTCGGCATTGGCGCGCGACCACTTCGCCGCGTACGCCAGAGTGTCCCAGTCCTGCGCATCGAGCAGCGACGGCGTGACGTACATTTCCTGCAGCTCGGTGCCCGTAGCGAAGTAGGAGTGCACCTCGTTGGCGAAGTCGTGGCCTGGATCGGTATTCAGGCGTGTGTTTTTCTGAGCGTAGATGATGCCGTGGAGCATCAGCGAATTGATCGGGAACAGCGGCCCCTGGATCACGATATTCTCGTAGGTCTGCTGATCGCGATAGGTGATCCACTGTTCGCGCTCGGTGCCCACGCCGGCATGCCAGTCGTCCTCACCTCCACGCCAGATCGAATCCGCATAGCGCAACCAGAAGGGTGACGCCCAAGTGCCGGTAGTGAGATTGATGAACGTGTCCGGTTTGGCTTCGCGAATATCCTTGATCAATTGGATCGCCGCACTGAAATCGCTGTCGAAAACGCTGCCCGGAAACACCTTGTCAGCATTGCCGGTACCATCGAACTTGAACTGGTTGATGCCGTCCTTGGTGACCAATTCCATCACGGTATGGTGGAATTGCCGATAGTAATTCGGACCCGACAGCGCGAGGCCACCATCGATGACTTCGTAACCCGACTTGGCGCCGCGGTCGGCACGCTCTTTCGCCGGTGGGCCATAGCCGCCCCAGGGTGACAGCCACATGCCGGGCGCAGCGCCGTATGTGGCCGCTGCATCGCGCAGCGGTGCAAAACCACGTGGAAAATCCTTGCTGAAGTTCCAGCTGCCGGAACGATCGTCCCAGCCGTCATCGAACAGGAACGAATCGAGCTTCACGCCACGCTTGACAGTCAATTCCTGGCCGAAGGCGTTGATGCGATCAAGCGCCTGCGCCTCGGTGTACGGCGTGAAATAGCCGATGTCGTACCACGAGTTGTAATGCAGAAACGGTCGATACGGGTGCGCCCGCTCGCGATCGATGTAGGCAGCAAAGTCACGTCGCAACTGGCCATCGCGCACGACGCCGACCACCGCCGAATAGCTGATCGACTTGCCCTGGTGCAGCGGCAGGCTGCGGGCCATGGTCAGGGCCACATGCTTGCCACGCACTTCGCTGTCCGACAGCGGGTCTTCGAAGCCCAGATACATGCGCCCGGCGATGACTGGCGAACCTTTCACGGTGCCGTCGACCGCGGCGCTCACCGCATCGGCCGGCAGCAGCGACACGCTGGTGATGTGCTCGTCCTGCTTCAGCGCGGTGATCGTCACCACTTCGCGCAGATAGGCCGAACCCTCGCGCTGTAGCAGCTGCATGTCAACGCGGAAGCGGCCGTCCGCGTCGCCGAAGCTGGCGCGAATGACATGCCCCGGCAGGCGATCCGCCAAGCGTGATGCCTTGGCATCCACAGACAATGTCTGCTCATCCGGCGCGGCAAGCAAACGCATGTCGCCCGCGCCGATCACATGTCCGTCGGCCAGGGTCAGCGCGAATGGTGTCTTGATCGCCAGCGACTGGCTGCCGTCATGACTGGCGATCGTCATGTCCGTCAAGTGATCGTCTGTTATTTTCCAGCGAGCCCCGATCGCGGCGTTACCGAAACTTTCCAGGCCCGCATGATTCGCAAACGACGATGCACCGGGCCTTGCCATACCGGCATCGTCGGCGTGGGTCACACTGACACAAGCAAACAGCGCGCACAGAACGCCCATGGCAAGACGCGAAGCGCGCATCGCCTTGCGCGACGCACGGCGATGGGAACGATCAGTGACTTTCGTCTTGTTGGTATACACGTAAAACATGTCTGAACCCTTGTTGTGATGTGTCATCGCAGGCCATCTCGGCACCTATCCGTCAGCTTGCTCGAGCACCGACGGGATGCCGTATCCGAAATGCACTCGGACACGGTCTTGTTCCACTATGCCGTCAGAACTTCTGCTGGTAACGGAAATACACGTAACGACCGATGTCGTACGACGCGTTGTAGTTATAGGGCGTATCGCTGCCCGATGCGTAGGCACCGTAAACATAGGGAGGGGTGCGATTGAAGACGTTGTTAGCGCCGACCGAGAAGGTGGCATTCCAGGGCGCCTTCCAGTACACCTGCACGTCGCTGTAGGTGACCGATGGCACCTGCGTTTGCGGCTCGACACCCACGCCGGGCGCGTAGTAGTCGGGCAAGGTGCAGGGAAATGCGGTGGTTCCGCTGGATGGCGCGTAAGCGCACGCGGCTTTGTACGGGGAGAAATAACGCAGTGTCCAGCTGGCACCGAATGCGTGCCAGTCCCAGTTCAAGGTGAGGTTGTCGCGCAGTCGCCAAGAGGTAAGGAAGTTCGCCGTGTTACCGGCGGCATAAATGATGTTCGAGCCAATCGTCGGCAGCTGGTTGAACTTCGCAATGTATGTACCATTCATGCTGAGCTTGAAATCGCCGAACGATGTCTTGGGAAAGAGGTAGGCGGCGGTGAAATCGTAGCCACTTTCTTTTTGCCAGCCGGCATTGGTCTCCAGGTTCAGCAGGTCGTAGATCTGACCGGTGCCGGCCTGACGCTGGAACTGGCTACAGGCGGACTGGATGCTGTACTGGTAACAGTTCGCCAGCACCTGATCGTTGCTGATGTTGGTGATCAGGTTGCGAATGTTGTAGCTCCACCAGTCGAGCGTGAAGTTGAAACCGGTCAGCCACGATGGGCTGTAGACCAGACCGATATCGGCGTTGTACGACGTCTCCGGCTTCAGATTGGGATTGCCGCCGGTGAAGTTGGTACTGGGCAACGCACCTTCGCCACTGGACGTGATGATGGGCACCCCGTTGCTATCGGTCTGACGGAAGTTGGCCGCCACGCCCGCAATGCCGCCATAACCCGTCAGACAGCGCTGGGCGACAAGGGCATTGCCACCGTAGGCCGTCGGTCCGTAAACGCTGTCACATGGATCGGTGAACGTGCCCGCCGGATATCGGCCCTGATAGAGATCGTTGACGGTAGGCGCACGAAAGCCGGTGCCGTAGCTGGCGCGAAACAATAGATCGTCGAACGGCTTCCAGGTCAGCTTGTACGAACTGTTGGTGCTGCTGCCAAAATTGCTGTAGCTGGAATAACGCCGCGCGATATCGAGATCGAGACTCCTGGCGCCGGGAAGATCCTTCAACAACGGCGCATTGACCTCGGCATATGCCTCATTCAACGAATAGCTTCCGCTGTTGGCTCCTACCCCGCCGTCGGTAGAATAACCTGCATAAGCGTAGGGATCCGGGCTGTCGTAGCCGGACTCCTCACGCCGCTGCACGCCCGTGGCGAAGGTCAGATCACCGGCTGGTAACGCATAGATATCACCGCCGAAATCGGCGACATAGGCCTTTTCATCGCTGCCGTAATGCTCGACGCTGTTGATCGACAGATAGTTGAGCATCTGTGGTGTGATGCCACCGGGACCGGCCAGCGGATTGAACGGCACGCAGCCGGCAATGACATGGCCCGGCGTTCCGCACTGCACGACGCCATTGGAGCCCATGAACGACGGTCCCAGCGCGTTTTGCACATTGATCAGGTTGAAATAGCCGGTTCGCGTGTTAATGCCACTGATCTTGCTGTTGTACGTATAGACGTCCCAATTGAATAGATGACCATTCCACTCGAAGTTGCCTTCGAGGCCGAGGTTGTAACGATAGTTCTTGGGATCGTTGTAGCTGCGGTAGGTCGTCTCGGTCATCAACCGCCTGAACTGTACTGACTGAATGCCGTTTAGCGGGTTGTAATAGCTGTATTGGGAAAGCAGCGAGGGAAAGGCGCTGTTGGAGCCCATACCGCTATAGAACAGCGGCGAACCGGATTGCGCGGTCTCGTCGTCGATGTTGTAGCCGAGGTTGATATGGCCGGTGATATTCGAGGTGAAGTTGTAACGGCCGTCCAGATACAAATTCTTGGTCTTGTCATCTGTCTGCAACATGTTGGTACGGCCGGCCAGCCTGTTGTAATTCTGGTCACCCGCGTTGGCCAGACTGGTGATGTCGCCGTTCGCAGCGTAGGTCGGCTGCACGAACGTGTGGTAGTCATTGATATTGCGTGAGTCACCACCCGGATTGAGTACCAGTGCGGCACCGCCCGGCGCGTTGCTTATATATCCGTATGGACCATATTTGCTCAGGCCGAAATACGGATGCTGATCCGTCCATGGGTAAGCGGAAAAAGCACGATCATCGGCCCACACCGCACCCTGATTCTGATATGAGGCGCTGAATACGATGCTGCCTTTGTCTGTCGCTTTACCGACGGTGAAACTGGTTTGCGTCTGCCGTCCGTCGCTGTGCGGCGAGTATTCACCGTTATAGGTGTTGATCTCCGCGCCGTTGAAATTCTTCTTGGTGATGATGTTGATCACCCCGGCAATCGCATCGGAGCCGTACACCGCGGAAGCCCCGCTGGCCAGCACATCGATACGCTCGACGATGGCCGTGGGGATCACGTTGATATTGGTATAACCCCCATGCGCTGCTCCGATGCGCTGACCATCGACCAGCACCAGCGTACGCGGCGCACCGAGACCACGCAGATCGATGAACGAGCCACCCTGGTTCGGGCCCAGATCACCGGGTGCGGAGTGACTGAGATCGGGTGGCGACATGGACGAGACATTTTGCAGAAGCTGCCCCACCGTGGCGAAGCCCTGCTTCTGAATATCCTGTGCGGTAATGCTGATCACCGGCTGTGCTGCCTCTACATCCACGCTGCGGATGTTCGAGCCGGTGACACTGACCTGCTTGAGGCTTACCGCCTTGTCCGGCGCCGGCTTGTTTTCTACAGGTTTCTTGGTTGCCGCAGCAGTTGTCGTGGTGTCCGCGGGCGCAGATGAGGCATCGGTCTGCGCCAGCGTACTTCCTGCAAACACCAAGCCGCCAACTGTCCATGCCACCTGGATCGCCATCAATGACCTCCCGATGGATGAAGCCAGCAATTTCTCTCCCCTGTTATCAACGGTAAAACAGCCACTTTTCTCAATTCGCATGAAATGCCTCTCCCGTATTCGCTGTGGCGCTGCGCAGAAATAACGTTTCCCCTCTGTCGCAGGCCGCTCATGGATACCCGTGAAAAAATCCCGTTCCCACAGACTTTTCCGCACCATCACCAAATTTCAGACGCAGGAATCCGTGCCGGACCAATGAAGGCTCCGGTTTGACTCCCTGCTTTTCAGTCACGCCAGGCGGTGCACTCGAACCCGAGAGAGCAACGCCTCTACCGCTCGCCGTTCGACGAAACCGGTTTCCTCACCCTGTGCGTTGGCGGCACCGCAAGCGACGCCAAGGCGCAGGGTTTCTTGCAAATCCATGCTCCGCGCCATGCCTACGGTCAGGCCCGCAAGCAGGCAATCGCCCGAACCGACGGTGTTGTGGATGTGCTCGAGCTCGATCTGTGCATGCCAGGCACCGCCCGCATCGACCGCAACAGCGCCCAGAGCGCCCATCGTCACCACCGGCATCGCCACGCCCACGCTGTGCAAGATGGTTGCCGCGTGGAGCGCCGCATTGATGTCGACGACAGGATGACCCAGCAGCTCCGTTATCTCATCGCGATTGGGCTTGACCAGAAACGGCTGCACGGTCACGGCATGCCGGAGCACATCGCCGCTGGCATCGATCAGGCAACGCCGACCGGCATGGCGCACATGCGCGGCCATCTCGGCGTAGGTACTGGCAGCGAATCCGCGCGGCAGACTGCCGGACAGGACGACCAGATCGCTTTCCTCCACACCGCGGCGGAACGCATGCAGCAGCGCGGACTGATAGTTTTCCGCCAGTTCGGGCCCCTGCCCGAGAATCTCGGTGATGTTCCCCCGCGCATCGCGAAGCGCCAGGCAGGTGCGCATGCTGTCGGGAATTTCGATGCCATGAAACAGTACGCCGCGCTCGCTCATGCACCGGCCGATCATATTGCGATGCGCCGCATCGACCAGGCCGATCAGCTGCACTCTTTCCCCCAGCGCCGCGATGGTCTGCGCCACATGCAGACCTTTACCGCCGGGATACTCTCGTTCGTTGGTGGCGCGGTTCACTTCACCTAGACGCAAGGCGTCGACGTCGACCAAGCGATCGAGCGTCGTATTGAAGCCGGCCACGGTAATCACGGATTCGCCTCGATCAGCGCTAGCGCCTCGGCGCTATCGGCCTGACAACTGGTGCCACCGATACCGCGCGTCGAAAGGCTGCCGCAGGCACTCCCCCAGCGCAGACAGTCGATCGGCGGCTGTTGCCGCAGCCACGCATGGATGAAGCCGGCATCGAAAGAGTCGCCGGCCCCCGTACTATCCACCGAGGCCACGGAATAAGCGGGCATGTCGATCAGACGCTCGCCGTCTAGCGTGGCGCTTCCCTGGCGGCCGCGCTTCACCACGGTGCGTGTGTGCCCGTTGGCCAGTGCGAGCAGGCCTTCCGCGACCGATGTTCTGCCGGTGATGCCGCGAAGCTCCAGATCGTTCGGAAGAAACAGATCGACCCGTTTCAAGGTATCGATCAGATCATCGCCCCATCGCTCTTCCGGATCGAACCCCGGATCCAGTGAGATGGTCAGGCCATGCCTTCGTGCTCGCGCAAACAAGCCGCTACAACCAAGACGCAAGGACCGCTGCAGATAATACGAAGACACATGCAAATGATCGGCGGCCTGGAGGCAGGCATCACTGACGTCTTCGGCGTGCAGTGCGTCGATCGCGCCCGCGAAAGTGACCAAGGCGCGATCTTGCGCCGTCGAAAGCGACGCGGTGACACCGGTGCGCAACGTCGTATCGCATCGTATCCCGTTCGTATCGACGCCCGCATCGCGCAATGCGGCCAGACAATAATCGCCCCACTGATCGCCGCCGACTTTGCCGACGAAAGCCACCGGGTTGCCCAGTCGCGCCAGCCCCATGGCGCAAATCATCGACGAACTTCCAGGCGCCAGCACAAAGTCTTCGGCAAGCACTTCCTTGCCCGGTTGCGGAAAGGCGCTGCAATCCCTGAAGACCAAATCGACGTTGACTTCGCCGACGACCAGGATACGTTTCACGCGCCCTCCCGATCCTGGTGGATGGGGAAGTGCTCGACCACACGGGTCAGCACGCCTTGCGAAGGCGTATCGGGCTTCTGTCCCAGCTTCAGGCAGCGGAAGAAAGCGAGCAGTTGCCCCACCACCACGTCGGCCAGCAGCAAAAGGCCGGCATCGTCATCCGCCGGGTCGGCCAACTCGACGGCAAGATCGTGCGGCCCAAGCATATCCTTGGCGATATCCGTACCCACCAGCACACGGGTCGTACCCAAACGCTTTCGCGAAAGCTCGCGCAGCAGATCGTATTCATACGCTCGTACCGCTTGGTCTGACGACAAGAACGCGACCACCAGCGTTTTTTCGTCGATGCTGGACATCGGACCGTGCCGCAGGCCGAGGTAAGTTTCCGCACGCGTGATCACTGCGCCCGTCGTCATCTCCAGCATTTTCAGCGCCGCCTCGTGCGCCGCGCCGAGCGCACCGCCGCTGCCGAGATAAAGCACCGAGGAAAAATCCCCGTCGGCCATCGACGCGAGCGCATCGGCCTGCGTGTCGAACAGACTTTGCACACTGCTGGCCATTGAATCGACCGTAGCCGGCCACGTGCCGTTCTGACCCTGCTTCGCCAGACCCATACCGGCGAGCAACAGATTGGTGAAACTGCTGGTCATCACCAGACTGCGGTCGTTGGTACGTTCGTCGAGAACCAGCACCGTGACGCGCGGTTCGTGGCGATAATTCGTGGCAAGTTTGCCCGCGGCATTGCAGGTGATCACGAGATGGCGATAGCCCGGCGCGTCGGCCAAAAGGCGACTCACCACGCTCGCGCTCTCGGGGCTGTCGCCTGAACGCGCCAGCGAAATCAGCAAACCCTCGCCCGGAGGCAACACGTCGCGCCAGTGCGTCAGCAAGGTTCCGGCGGCGATCGCCTGAACAGGCACACCGATCGCGCGTTGCAGCAGCGGCGCCAGGCACTCACCGATATACATCGAGCTGCCCGACCCGGTCAGCACGACATGCGAAGGCGGCGGCGACAGTGCCTGCTGCAGCGAATCGCGCACAGTCGGATCGGTGAGCCGCTTTGCGGTCTCCTGCCACGTCTGCGGCTGTTGCAGTATCTCCCGCAGGGTGTCGGCATAGCCGCACGACGCCTGCTGCGCCGATGAAAGTGAAAGCAAGGCATCGAATCGCGCCGAATCTTTCTTTTTATTGTTTAAACTTGTCATTTTGCCGGATACAATCGAATATGAAAGGCTAAATCGCCGAAACGAGAGTATTCGAAATGAAACAAAACTTACAAGCGGTTTCGAACATCGGCCAGAAAATTTCCGGGCTGTCACTGTCTCACGGCAAGCGCACCCGGCTGTGGCGGCTTCTTTACGCGCATGGCCCGCGTAACGGCAACCTTCTGGTCCTTCCGCTGGATCAGGGGCTGGAACACGGACCGACGGATTTCTTTCCGCATCCGCCGGCGGTGGATCCCGAGTACCAGTTTCGGCTGGCGGTAGAGGGCAACTTTTCCGCCATCGCGCTGGGCATCGGCCTTGCTGAAAAGTACATGGGCGATTACTGCGGGCAGATTCCACTGATTCTCAAGCTCAATGGCAAAACCAATATCCCCAGCGATGCCGAAGCCACGTCGCCTTTGTTCGCTTCAGTCGAAGACGCCGTGCGACTGGGCGCCGATGCGGTGGGTTACACCTTGTATGTGGGCTCGGCACGCCAGCACGATGAAATTCGCCAGTTCGAAAAAGTGCGCCAGGATTGCGAGCGCTACGGTATGCCGCTGGTCATGTGGTCGTATCCTCGCGGCGCGGCTGTCGATGCCAAGGGCGGCACCAATACGCTCTATGCGCAGGACTACGCCGCCCGCATCGCGCTTGAGATGGGTGCCGACATCGTCAAGCTGCACGAACCCAACGAGAGTACGACCCACGTGCCCGCGCCCTACAGTCAGCTACAGGAAGACGCCGCGACTCGGAGCGCGCGCGTCGTGCGTTCCGCCGGTCGCACCATGGTGCTGTTTTCCGGCGGCGAAAAAAACGACGACGACTCCGCCGTACTGCGCAAGGTCGAGTTCTACCTGCAGTCCGGCGCTACCGGCGTGATGTTTGGACGCAATATGTGGTTGCGTCCCTTCGATCAGGCGCTGGCGCTGACCCGCGCCGTACACGACATCATGGCCAAGTATCCGCGCTGAACATGCCGACTGAAACAATGCCTGCGGCCAATCGAGTGATGAGGTGATCGCATGATCCGAAGCCATAGCTGGTCGCGACAACGCCAACCCCGTGCAAGCCTGGGCTGCCATGTCACCCAGGCCGGCTGCCTGTGCTGCTCGCCGCCGACCGGTGCGGGCACCGTTCGAATCGAAGGCAGCAAGAACCCGCTGAGTACGGCCGGCGGTGAGAGCGGGCTGCGCCTGCAGGATTTCCAGCCGCGCAGCATGCTGCACGTGCCGACCACGCGGATCGAACGCCCGCGTTTTCCGGTGATCGACATGCATACGCACCTGACCTGGTCGAGCCATGTACGCAGCGGCATCTCGGTCGGCGAGGAAATCACCCTGTTCGCCCAACCCGAAGACCTGCTGCCGGTGATGGACCGCAAAGGCGTTCGCACGCTGGTGAACCTCACCGGCGGTGTCGGCGCCGGCCTCGAACAAAGCATCCGTTCGTTCGACCATGCGGCTCCCGGACGCTTTCTCACGCTTACCGAGCCGTCGTTCGACTTGTTTCCCGAGCCGAACTACGCGCAGCTGCAGGGCGACGCCATTGCGCACGCGCAGCGGATCGGTGCACGCGGCCTCAAACTGCTCAAGACGCTGGGCCTGTATCTGCGGGAAAATATCGACGAAGGAGCTCTGGTCGCCGTGGATGACCGCCGCTTTGATCCGATGTGGGAAGCCTGCGCAGGCTACGACATGCCGGTATTCCTTCACGTCTCCGACCCCGAAGCTTTTTTTCTGCCGACCGACGCCAACAACGAACGCTACGAGGAACTGAGCAACCACCCGGACTGGTCGTT
Source organism: Rhodanobacter sp. ANJX3 (assembly GCF_014200755.1). Classification (GTDB taxonomy): domain Bacteria; phylum Pseudomonadota; class Gammaproteobacteria; order Xanthomonadales; family Rhodanobacteraceae; genus Rhodanobacter. The sequence continues at coordinate 588,313 of NZ_JACHCM010000002.1, forward strand.
CTACGGGCCCGCGTTCCCAAGCAATGCGGAGCTGCTGGCCGCGCGCGACCGGCTGATTGCGCGCCACCCCAAGACGACGTTCGCCCTGCTGCATGTGGGCAACAACGCAGAAAACCTGGAGGCCGTCGCCGCATGCCTGGATCGTTTCCCGAACACGGTGATCGACATCAGCGCGCGCATCGGCGAGCTGGGCCGACAGCCGCGCACGGCGCGACGCTTCTTCGATCGCTATCAGGACCGCATCCTGTTCGGCACCGATGCGGTGCCATCACCGTATGGCGACGATGTACCGCAGCAGCTGTTTGGCGATGCGCTTTACGAAATCTATTACCGGTTCCTGGAAACCGAAGACGAGTACTTCGATTACGCCCCGGCGCCGACGCCTCCACAAGGACGCTGGTCGATCTACGGCCTGGGGCTTGGCGATGCCGTGCTGCGCAAGGTATATCATGACAACGCCGCCCGCCTTCTGCATATCTGACCATGAGCGAAACCCCCACTGCCTCGCCCCGCCTGCTGGTCGAGGAGCGCCGCCGCCTGATCGTTGAACTGGTAGAGCAGCAAGGGCGTGCCACAGTCGAGGAACTGGCGACACGCTTCGGTACATCGACGGTCACCATTCGAGCGGATCTGGACATGCTGGCGCGCAACTCGGTCATTGCCCGCTCGCACGGCGGCGCGCTGCCGATTGCCGCGGCGACGAACGATACCCCGCTCAATATCAAAGAAACCCGCTGGCATGCGCAGAAGCTGCGCATCGGCCAGGCCGCTGCGAAGATGATTCAGGACGGCGAAACGATCATCCTCGATTCCGGCTCCACCACGGTGGAGATCGCGCGGCAAATCCGTCAGATGAAGTTCGAATCGCTGACCGTGATTACGAATGCCTTGAACATCGCGATGGAGCTGTCGGGTCTGCCGCCGATCCGCGTGATGATGCTGGGCGGCCTGCTGCGACAAACCTCGTATTCGCTGGTCGGCCCGGATGCCGAACAGGCCCTGGCGAAGCTTTCCGCCGATCGACTTTTTCTCGGCGTCGACGGTCTCGACCCCGAAGTGGGCGTCACCACGCCGGACCCACTCGAGGCCGCCTTGAATGCGCTGATGATCCGCGTCTCACGCCAGACGATCGCGGTACTCGACGCCAGCAAGCTGGGCCAGCGCAGCCTGTCGGTGATCACCCCGGTGCACAACCTGCATATGGTGATTACCGACAGCAGCGCGGATGCACACGCCGTCGACACGCTGCGGACCGCCGGGGTGCAGGTGCTGCTGGTCTGACGGTTCGTTAGCGGCGCCTCAGCATCGATCAGGGTGGTGCGATACTGGCGCCGGCAGCAGCGCCGGCAGGTGTCACGACAACTACCAACGACGATTGCGCCTACGATCGCGGGATCGTCGGTGCTTTCATCGGCCGCGTAGAAATCAGTCGAACGTCCAGCTGATATCGGCGGTCGCCATGGTGGCCTGCTGGCGCTGCCCGACGTATTGGTCGAGGCCGAACGCGAGCCGCGTGCGCGGTGTGAGCGTCCAGTCCAGCGAGGTGCCGATGATGCCGCTGTCGCGCGCCAGGCCGATGCCCTCGACCGGGGCAAACTGGTTGACGCCGCTGAAGCTGGCATCGAACGCGTCGCCGCGCACGCCGAAGGACTGCTGCCATAAGACTTTGGTCTGCCAGCTGAGCTTACTGCCGTCGCTGAGGGTCCAGTTGCGCGCTGCGCGCAGGCCCGCGCCGGCCTGCCAGCGAGCCGAGGTTTGCGCCGCGGATTTCAGGCCGAAGCCATCCGCACCCTGCTCGTCGAAACCGTCGTGCTGGATCTGCGCGTACTGCAGATTCATGTACGGCGTAACTTGGGTATTGCCCAGCAAGAACCGGTAGCCGCTCTCGCCGTAGGCCACGCCATAGCGACCGTTGCTGATGCTGGCGGTACCGGCAACCTGATCGCCGAGCTGCACGTAGCGACGGATGTTTTCGCGGTAGCTGCCGACGCCGAAACGGCCCATGGTGTACCACGCGCCATTGATCACGCCGCCGTAGAACATGCCCTCGATCGCGTGACTGCGGCCTTGATCGGCGCTTTCGTCGAGCTGCCCCAGGCCCTGACTCTGGCTCAGCGCATAACCGATCACGCCGTTGCCGCCGATACGCTGGTCGGCGCCGGCCATCCAGCCGCTGAGGTCGTAACCGAGGCTGCTGTAACCGCTGCGCTGCAGATCGCCGCGATAGCCGAGGCTCTGCGTCCACGCACCGATGCGCGGCGCGTCGAGCAGGCTGACGAAGCGATCGGAAAGCGCCTGCGTGCCGGCATCGATAGCCTGCAGGGTCATCGCGGCGCTGGCGCCGTAGATCTGACCGGACAGACTTTCCAGCGACCGCTGCGCCACGGCTGACGTGGCCGACTGCTGCAGGCTGGCCGCGCCGACCATGAAGTCGGTGCTGACCGGTTTCATGCCGGCGGCCGAGGCGGTGGCGCTCGACGAGCCGTTTGCCGCCGCATTGGCGAGCTGTGCGTCGATCTGCTGAAACGCGCTCTGCACACGCGTTGCGGCACCGTACGAAGCGGCCGTGTAGGTGACGCCGGGCACGGCGGTCACATTCACTTGTTGCACGTTGAGCCAGGCGCTGTTGGCGTCGTAGGCGAGCGAGGCGGTGAGCATCACGTTGGGCGCGGCATCGAGCGCCGAGAACGTGCCGCTGAGGCCACCCGCGGCATCGAGCACATCGGTATGCGAGTTGACGACGTAGCCCTGGTTCGCACCGGTGACGTAAAGATCGCCGCCGCTCAGGGTGGCGGTGCCGGCCACGTGCAGGGCCGAGCCCAGCGACACGCCCAGACGCCCACCGGCCTGCTGGGTGTAATTGCCGGCCACGTTCAGGTTGCTGCTGCCGACGTTCAGCGTGCCGGCATTGCTGACGCTACCGCCGATCTGCGGCGTGCTGTCGAGCGTGCCGCCGTTGGCAATCGTGACGCCCGCTGCCAGCGAGGCTGCGGTCAATGTGCCGCCCTGCACCTGTGTCATGCCGGTGTAGCTGGAGGGCTGGGTCAGGTTCAGCGTGCCGCTACCCTGCTTGATCAACCCGCCCGCGCCACTGATCGGATTGTTCCAACTGGAATTGCCGCTGAAGCTGACCGTGACGTCACCCCAGTCGAAGCGCGCCGGGCCATTCACCGCGCGACCGACGTCGAGCTCGCCGTAGCCGAATGTCGGGTTGGGCTGCGAACCGCCCAGCGGATCGGCCGTTCCCAGCAGGGTCTGGCGCACGAGGTCGTTGCTGAAATACGGATACGCCTGCCACACCAGCGCAGCGGCACCCGATACCTGGGGCGCCGCCAGCGAGGTGCCTTCGACGATGTAATAGCTGGCGCTCGTTGTCGTATCGTCCTTGCCGCTGACGATCACGTCGCCCGGTGCGGCCAGGCAATAATCCATCGCGATGCCGCACTGGTTGGAATAACTCTCGAGCTGCGTGGGATTGTTGCTGTTTACCGCCACCACGGTGAGCCAGCCTTTTTGCAGATCGGGCGCCAGACTCGGCAGCGCGGCAATCGTGCTGGGGTTGGCCTCGGAATCGTTGCCGGCCGCAAACACCACCAGACCGCCCCAGCTGTTGATATAGGTGTTGTAGGCGTCGTGGAAACTCTGGGTGGTGGCCGTATCGCTGGCGCTCCAGGAAATGCCGCCCCAGGAGTTGTTCATCACCTTGACGCCGGCGGCGATCAGATCGCTGCTGACCTGCCCCAGTGGGTCCGATGAGGTAACCGTAGAAGGCGGCGTGGAACCGTTGTCGTCGCCGGCGTTGTCGTCGATGATCCGCGCCGAGACGATATCCGCACCCGGTGCGATGCCGCCGGGAAATTGAGCGAAGGGCGCACCGGCGGCGATTTCCGACACCCAGGTACCGTGACCGACGACATCGTCTATGCTGAGGTTGTTGGTGGTCGGGTCGACGTAGGTCAGCTCCTTGACGACGCGACCGGCCAACGCGGGATGATTGGCCATCACGCCGGTATCGACGATGCCGATCGTGACACCGGCGCCGTTGAAGCCCTCGGTATGCGCGGCGTACGTATTGGTCAGCGCCAGTTGCGCATCGATCGGCGGCTGTGGCGGTGAAGGCGCCGGTGCGGGGGCTGGAGCTGGCGCGGGAGCCGGCGCAGGGGCCGGCGCGGAAACAGGGGCCGGCTTCACGTTGCCGCCACCGCCGCCGCAGGCATTCAGACCGAGCAAGGCGCCGGCAACCAGCATCCAGTCGCGCGAGCGTATGCCCGCATCCATTCGTTTCATGACGCAATCCCCAGAAAGCGTTTCCATTGACGGCCGCGTTTCGACGAAACCGACGCCAGCCGTCCCCCGCGATTATCTTCTCACAACGAAATCCGAATGGAACACGCCGAAATGCGCACGCCAGCACAACCCCGATCGATTTGCCGGCGCAGGCAGCGGACTGGGATAATCCCAAGGTTATCTATCGGGCGTTTGCGCCTTCTCAGTCCCAACGGAGTTACCCATGTCTGATATCAGCGTCGTCATCGTCGGTGCCAAGCGCACGGCCATCGGTTCCTTCCTCGGCCAGTTCACCGGCGTGCCGACGCCGAAGCTGGGAGCCGCGGCCATTCGCGCGGCGCTGGCGCAATCGACCCTTGCGCCCGACGAGGTCAGCGAAGTGATCATGGGCTGCGTGCTGCCGGCCAACCTCGGCCAGGCGCCCGCCCGTCAGGCGTCGCTGGAAGCCGGCCTGCCGTTCGGCACCGGCGCGACCACCATCAACAAGGTCTGCGGCTCGGGCATGAAGGCGATCATGCTGGGCAACGACCTGATCAAGGCCGGCTCGGCCGCCATCGTGGTGGCCGGCGGCATGGAGTCGATGACCAACGCGCCGCACATGGTCAACGCACGCACCGGCATCCGCTACGGCGACGGCCAGCTGGTCGACCATATGGCCTGGGACGGCCTGACCAATCCTTACGACGGCAAGGCGATGGGCGTGTTCGGCGAGCTGTGCGCCGACAAATACCATTTCACCCGCGAAGAGCAGGACGCTTACGCGATCGAGTCGGTAAAACGCGCGCAGGCGGCCCAGCAAAGCGGCGCGTTCGCCGACGAAATCGTTCCGGTCACCGTGGCCGGCCGCAAGGGCGATGTAGTGGTCGATACCGACGAGCAGCCCGGCCGTTCCGACATCGCCAAGATTCCCACGCTGCGCCCGGCCTTCCGCAAGGAGAACGGCACCATCACCGCCGCCAGTTCGTCGAGCATTTCCGACGGTGCCGCGGCCGTCGTGCTGCTCTGCGCTGACGAGGCAAAAACGCGTGGGCTGAAGCCGCTGGCGCGCATCGTGGCACACGCCACGCACTCGCAGACGCCGGAGTGGTTCACCACGGCACCGGTCGGGGCCATCCAGAAGGTGCTGGAAAAAGCCGGCTGGAGCGTAGATGACGTCGATCTGTTCGAGATCAACGAAGCTTTTGCCGTGGTCGCCATGACGCCGATGCGCGAACTGGGCATTGCGCACGACAAGATCAACGTCAACGGCGGCGCCTGCGCGCTCGGCCATCCCATCGGTGCCAGCGGCGCGCGACTGGTGGTGACCTTGCTGCACGCACTCAAACATCGTGGGCTCAAGCGCGGCATTGCCACCCTGTGCATCGGCGGCGGCGAGGCCACGGCCATTGCGGTCGAGCGGCTCGATTGATGCCTAGCGAAGCGTCGGCGGCCAGCATTCCTATCGCCGACGCCGGCCTGAGCAGATAAACCGGCTTTTAATGTGTATGACGGTTTCACTATAAAAAAGTGGCGTCGTCACAACATACCGGTTATTAATACGCCCGCCAAAAAGGCATTCCTCGGCAATTAGGAGATTCACCCATGAAATTGACGCGCACCCTTCTCGCCTCTGCGCTCGTCGCTTTGCTGGCCGCCTGCAGCAACAGCGCGCAGGATTCCGCACAGGACGCGCAGAAGTCGGCTGATACCGCACAGCAGGCTTCGGATCAGGCACAGCAGGCCGCCGCCCAGGCTCCGTCCACCGAAGCCAATCAGGCTGCTGAGCAGGCCAAGACCTCGGCCGATGCCGCCAGCCAGGCTGCCAATCAGGCCCAGCAGGCTGCCGCCGCTGCGTCTTCGCAGTCGCCTGCCAACAGCAGCACGGCCACGTCGATGTCCAAGGACGCCGCTTCCAACGCCGCCGACCAGGCTGACAAGGCCAAGGACGCCGCCAAGGACGCTGCCAGCAACGCAAAAGATGCCGCCAAGGACGCTTCCAAGGGCAACTAATCCCTCGGATAAAGCCGCAGCAAGTCGAGAAAACGGCCGCCACGCGCGGCCGTTTTTTTTGGCCTGAGCTTCACCACGATTCCCGATAATCCAATCGACCGTCGGCGCCGGTTATCATCGGCGATCGGCCAGTAATGGCACACAGTGACGAGTCTGTCCCATGACCGTGATCGTTTCGCAGATCGACCCCCGCTCCACCGAATTCCAGGCCAGCGCCTCGCAGCTGCGCGCAGTGACCGATGACCTGCAGCGCGAACTCTCGCGCAGCAGCGAAGGCGGGGGCGCCAAGGCCCGCGAAAAGCACGAAGCCCGCGGCAAGCTGCTGCCGCGCGAGCGCATTCGCGCCCTGCTCGATCCGGGCTCGCCGTTTCTGGAACTGTCGGCGCTGGCCGCGTACGGCATGTACGACGACGCCGCGCCGGCTGCCGGCATCATTACCGGCATTGGCCGCGTCAACGGCGTCGAAGTGGTGGTGGTGGCCAACGACGCCACCGTCAAAGGCGGCACGTATTTCCCGATGACGGTGAAAAAACACCTGCGCGCGCAGGAAGTGGCGTTGGAAAATCATCTGCCCTGCGTTTACCTGGTCGACTCCGGCGGCGCGTTTCTGCCGCTGCAGGACGAGGTGTTTCCCGACCGCGAGCACTTCGGCCGCATTTTCTACAACCAGGCGCGCATGTCGGCGCTGAACATCCCGCAGATCGCCGTGGTGATGGGCTCGTGCACCGCTGGCGGCGCGTATGTGCCGGCGATGAGCGACGAGACCGTCATCGTGCGCGAGCAGGGCACGATCTTCCTCGGCGGCCCGCCGCTGGTGAAGGCGGCGACGGGCGAAGTGGTCGATGCCGAAACGCTCGGCGGTGCGGACGTCCATACGTCCATTTCCGGCGTCGCGGATCACTATGCCGAGAACGATGCGCACGCCCTGTCGATCGCGCGCGATATCGTCGCCAGCCTCAATCGAAAAAAGCACATCCCGCTCGCGCTGCTGGCGCCGCGCGAACCGAAATATCCGACTGACGAACTCTACGGCGTGATTCCGCAGGACACGCGCAAGCCGTTCGATATCCGCGAGGTGATCGCGCGCATCGTCGACGGCTCGGAGCTGCACGAGTTCAAGGCGCGCTACGGCAAGACCCTGGTCTGCGGCTTCGCGCACATCCATGGTTATCCGGTCGGCATCGTCGCCAACAACGGCATCCTGTTCGCGGAAAGCGCACTCAAGGGCGCGCACTTTATCGAGCTGTGCAATCAGCGCAACGTGCCACTGGTGTTTCTGCAGAACATCACCGGCTTCATGGTCGGCAAGAAATACGAGCAGGCCGGCATCGCCAAGGACGGCGCCAAGATGGTGACCGCCGTGGCCTGTTCGCACGTGCCGAAATTCACCGTGGTCATCGGCGGCAGCTTCGGCGCCGGCAACTACGCGATGTGCGGTCGTGCCTATGGCGCCCGCTTTCTGTGGATGTGGCCGAACGCGCGCATCTCGGTAATGGGTGGCGAACAGGCTTCGTCCGTACTCGCCACCGTGAAACGCGACGGCATCGAAGGCGCCGGCAAGACCTGGACTGCCGAAGAGGAGGAGTCCTTCAAGGCGCCGATCCGCGATCAGTACGAGCGCCAGGGTCATCCGTACTATGCCAGCGCGCGACTGTGGGACGACGGCATCATCGATCCGGCCGATACCCGCCGCATTCTGGGCTTGGCGATTTCCGCATCGCTCAACGCACCGATCGAGCCGCAGCGCTTCGGCGTGTTTCGGATGTAACACGCGCTACGATTTTGGAGATCCAGGGGAGCTACGGATGATTGTAGGTATCGATCTTGGCACGACCCATTCGCTGATCGGCTGCTACGGCGACTCGGGACCGCGCCTTTTCACCAACGCGCTGGGCGACTACCTGACGCCTTCGGCGGTCAGCGTCGACAGCGACGGCCAGATTATCGTTGGACAGGCGGCGCGCGAGCGGATGGTCAGCCATCCCTCGCTGAGCGTGGCCAGCTTCAAACGATGGATGGGCACCACGCGCGAAACCACGCTGGGCCAGCACCGCTTTCGCCCGGAAGAACTCTCTGCGCTGATCCTGCGCTCGCTGCTCGCCGATGCGGCGGCAGCGCTCGGCGAAAAAGTCACCGAGGCGGTGATCAGCGTACCGGCCTATTTTTCCGACGCGCAGCGCAAGGCCACGCGGGTGGCCGGCGAGCTGGCCGGCATTCGCGTCGAGCGGCTGATCAACGAGCCGACGGCCGCGGCACTGGCGTATGGCCTGCAGGAAAAGCCCGATGGCTCGCGGTTTCTGGTGTTCGATCTGGGCGGCGGCACCTTCGACGTGTCGGTGCTGGAAATGTTCGATGGCGTGGTCGAGGTGCATGCGAGCGCGGGCGACAATTTTCTCGGCGGCGAGGATTTTCTCGACCTGCTGGAGACTACCTGTCTCGCCGACGCGAAACTCGATGCCGAACGAATCACCGCCGCACAGCGCGGGCAGCTGCGCCGCCGGCTGGAGATCGCCAAGCGTGAGCTGGGCGCGAAGGGTCATGCCGGTGTCGAGCTGCGTTTCGATGAACAGTCGATCGACTGGACGATCGATGAAGCCCGTTTCGAACGGCTGGCCGAGCCGCTAGTGCAGCGCATGCGCGCGCCGCTCGAGCGTGCCATGCGCGACGCCAAACTGCAGGCTGCACAGCTGGACGAAATTATTCTTGTCGGCGGCGCCAGCCGCATGCCGCTGGTCGCGCGCATGGTATCGCGCATGTTCGGCAGGCTGCCGCTGCGCCATATCAACCCCGATCAGGCCATCGCACTCGGCGCCTGCGTGGCGGCCGGGCTAAAGTCACGTGACCAGCGACTCGATGAAGTCATCCTCACCGACGTATGCCCGTATTCGCTCGGCACCGAGGTGGCCCGGCGGGACGCGCAGGGTCGTGCGCAGAGCGGTTTCTTTGCGCCGATCATTCACCGCAACAGCACCGTGCCGGTCAGCCGTGAGAAGACTTTTGCGCCCATCGACGCAGGTCAGAAGCTGATGCAGCTGGACGTCTATCAGGGCGAAAATCCGCTGGTGGAAAAAAACATCCGCCTCGGCGAGCTGTCGGTGCCGCTGGATCCCGCACTGCCCGTGCAGGAAAACCTGGTGACCGTGCGCTTCACCTACGACATCAACGGCGTGCTGCAGGTCGAAGCGCTGGTGCACGCCAGCAGCCGGCGTTACGAGCTGGTGCTGGAACAGAATCCCGGCGTGCTGAGCCCGCAGCAGATCCGCGAGCGGCTGGCGGCACTGGAAGAAATAAAAATCCATCCGCGCGGCAAGCAGGAAAACATCGCCCTGCTCGCGCGTGCCGAACGCCTGTACGAGGAGCATCTGAACGCACGCGACATTCTGCAAGAGTGGATCGCGCGCTTTCGCGCCGCGCTGGAAAGTCAGGACGAGCTGGCCATTCGCGAGCATCGCCGTGAGTTCGCCACGGCCATGAATACGCTGGAAGCGCCCTGAATGTCGCCCTTCGCGCGCCTGGGCTTGCCAGCGGATGCCGATGAACGGGCGATCAAGCGCGCCTATGCGCAGCGACTGCGGCAAACGCGCCCGGAAGATGATCCCGCCGGCTTTCAGCAGCTGCACGCGGCTTATCAGGCTGCGCTGGACTGGTGTCGACAGCGCGCGCTGTCGGAGGCCCCTTCTGTTGATACCGAGGCAGCGCCTGCAGGCCATACCGCCCCGTCCGTCGAATCAGCGGCAGTGCCTGTATCGCGATCCATGGCCGAAGATACCTCCGACGCGCGCATCGGCGCGAATCCAGTGTCGGTTCCGGCAAAGACTTTTTCGATGCAAGGCTTCTGCGAGGAGGCGATCGCGCTGGCAACGAAAGGCGACGCGGACGAACTGCAACGTTGGCTCGGCCGTCACCCCGCGCTATGGTCGCTACAGCTCAAGGCCCAGGCTGGCCGGCTGCTGGTGCAGCAGATCTATCGCCAGGAGCCGCCGATGCCAGCGGCGTGCCTGAGTACTGTCCTGCGGTTTTTCGATCTGGATCATGCGCTGGCCGGGCATGATCCGCTGGCGCTGCAGATGCTGCAGCGGCGAACGCAGCTGGCGTGGGAGCTGCAGCCGGAGCACCGCGGCGAACTGGCAGCAAGGCTGCACATGCAGGACAAGCCGGCCAGAAAAAAGCTAGAGCGCACGCTGCGCCAGCTTGCGCGCCCGTTTCACTGGCCGCAGGTGCTGCTGGCCGGCCTCGATCTGACCAAGCCTCGCCGCATCGCCGAAACCGTCGGCCGACTGACTGGCGGCACGCACGACGCCTTGCCTGTATTTATCCGGCGCAATCAGCTGGCGTTCTGGCTGGCGGCGGCAGACCGCACAAAAGTCAGCAAACCACGTCTGTTGCTGGGCCTCTCCCGCAGCATCGCAGGCATGTTCGCCATGCTGCTGGTCGGCCTGCTGTGCGGACTGGTTTTCAGCGTTTATCCCGAAAGATTTACGGCGGGACCTGCGTTTTTTCTGGTCGGCTGTGCTGCTGCCGCAGGCCTGGCCTGGGCGCTGCTGATGGCGTGGCTGCCGCTGGACCACTGGCACTCGCGCCGCGAGGAGCTGCCAGCGCGGTGGCCATGGCTCTGCCTGCTGCTGGTACCCCTGCTATGTACGGCGGGCATGCTGCTGACGATATCGCCCTTCCCTTCGACCAGCCTGCTACTCATGCTTCCCGCAACGCTGCTAGCCATACGTCGTTACGGCCGGCGGCAGGGCGGCGGCAAGATCTTTGCGGTCGGGCGACGCTTTATCTGGATCATCGCAGTAGTGCTGAGCCAGATCGTGCACGCGCTGAAAGAAAGCAACGTTGCCGCGGACGATATCGCGTTCCTGCCGGGCGTGCTGGCTGGCGTCGCCGTTTTAATCTGGTCGATCGATCTGTGGAAAAACCGACGGCGTCTGCGCTTGCGCAGTGCACTAAAACGACCGGAACGGCAGCCGACGTAAAAGAATCCTGCTCGAAAGGCTCTGCCGGCAGAACCTTCACTGATGTTAAGCCGAGGGCTCTTCGCCGCGCAGGCGCACGTCATTGGGCAGCATGTCCACGCGTCCGACGTGGGCTTCGCGCTGTGACTCGAAGAAGCGCTGCACGTGCTGGCAGACGTTCATCGTGTTTTCGCGGGCGATGGCCGAGACCAGGAACCACGGCTGGGTCCACTCGAGTTCGGCGATGATTTTTTCGGCGACGGCCTGGCGCTCGTCTTCGTCCAGCATGTCGGCCTTGTTCAGCACCAGCCAGCGCGGACGCTCCAGCAGCTCGGGATTGAACTTGGCCAGCTCCTGCTCGATCGCACGTACCTGTCCGGCCACATCGATATCGTCGACCGGCGCGATATCGACCAGATGCAGCAGCAGGCTGGTGCGCGCCACATGGCGTAGAAACTGGATACCCAGGCCGGCACCATCGGCCGCGCCCTCGATCAAACCGGGAATATCGGCGATCACGAAACTCTGATCGACACCCAGACTGACCACGCCGAGATTCGGCACCAGCGTGGTGAACGGGTAGTCGGCTACCCGCGGCGTGGCGGCCGATACGGCGCGAATGAAGGTCGACTTGCCGGCATTCGGAAAACCCAGCAGACCAACGTCGGCGAGCAGGCGCAGCTCCAGCTTCAGCTCGCGCGCTTCGCCCGGCGTACCCGGCGTGGCCTTGCGCGGCGCCCGGTTGACCGAGGTCTTGAAGTGGATATTGCCCAGACCGCCCTTGCCGCCCTGCGCCACCAGCATGCGCTGGCCGTGGCTGGTCAGGTCGCCGATCACTTCGTCGGTATCGACATTGGTGATCATAGTGCCGACCGGCACGCGGATGGTGGTGTCCTCCCCGCCCTTGCCGTACATCTGGCTGCCCATGCCGTTCTCGCCACGCTTGGCCTTGAAGCTGCGCTGATGGCGGAAGTCGACCAGCGTATTCAGACCTTCGTCGGCGACCAGCCAGACCGAGCCGCCAAATCCACCATCGCCGCCATCCGGGCCACCGAAGGGGATGAATTTTTCGCGGCGAAAGCTGATGCAGCCATTGCCACCGTCACCGGCAAGAACTTTGATATTGGCTTCGTCGACGAATTTCATGCGTAGGTCCGGGAAAATAAAGCGGGGAACGGGGAACGGGGAACGGGGAACGGGAAAGTCATGGTAGCTCCGGCTTCGGCTCACCGTTCCCTGTTCCCCATTCCCCGTTCCCGCTCTAAAAATGAAAAACCCCGCCGAAGCGGGGCCTTCGATATCGCATCGCTGGAGGCTTACGCCTGAACGACGTCGACGAAGCGGCGATTCTTGTCGCCGCGGATCTTGAACTGCACCGTGCCGTCAACCAGCGCGAACAGCGTGTGGTCGCGGCCGAGGCCGACGCCGGTACCCGGATGGAACTGGGTGCCGCGCTGACGCACGATGATGTTGCCTGCTTCGATGGCCTGGCCGCCGTAAATCTTCACGCCCAGGTATTTCGGGTTCGAATCGCGACCGTTGCGGCTGGAACCTACGCCTTTTTTATGTGCCATGACTTAAGTCTCCAGATGCTCAGGCGTTGATGCCCGTGATTTCGATTTCGGTGAAATGCTGGCGATGTCCCTGCTGACGCTTGTAATGCTTGCGGCGGCGGAACTTGATGATGCGAATCTTATCCGCGCGACCATGCTTGCGAATGGTGGCGCTGACGGTGACTCCATCAACCAGCGGTGCGCCCACAACGACCGACTCACCGATGCCATGCATCAGCACCTGGTCGAAGTTGAAGGTCGCGCCTTCTTCGGCGTTCAGCAACTCCACGCGCAGGACGTCGCCCTGCTGTACGCGGTACTGCTTGCCACCGGTCTTGATGACTGCGTAACTCATCGTATTGCCCTTCTTTAGTTATTCTCTTGGGTACCGCCATAGCCCAATCGCGGCTTGGCGAACCGCGGATTATAACGACCTGAGCCCGCGCTGGTCAAATACTGACCACATTCTCGTTCCCGACGCTCTACCGTCTTGCCGGGGCGACCCTGCTCACTGGCCGGCTGGCGTGGTTTTCGGGGTTCCGGAAGCGGGCTTTTTGGTGGTGGTGTGGTGCTTGGCCGACGTCTTGGATGGCGTCGTCGCCTTTGCCGCGGCGCCTTTCTTCGTGGCGGCGGCTTTCTTGGCAGGCGCAGCCTTTTTGGTGGTGGTGTGCTTTTTGACCGGCGTATGCCCGTGATGATGCCGGGAGGACGAGGTGGTGTGGGGCACGACCGCGACATCCGCGGCGTCGGTCGCATCGGGGCTCGAGTCCTCGGAAACGGTAGCTGAGGAGCCGGCGGAGGCCGGGCTTTCGACGAACGACGCCGGGCAACGACCGTCTGCCCCGAGCGTGCCCGCCTGCTCGAGCTTGGCAATCATCTGCTGGGTATGGTCGTGACTCCACTGCTGGCCGGCCTGATTGGCTTCGGCCAGGGCCAACGGCATTTCCGTGAGCACCTTCTGACCCAGTGGGGAGCTGTAGAACTTCACCATGCCGTCCACCTCGTCGGCAGTGAAATGCTTCTGGTAGATCGGCACAAGGCGGCCGACAAAGTCCTTGCTGCTGTTGTCGTCGATATAGCCCTGCCAATAGTTGGAGGACACGCACGGCAGCGCCTGCTTCATGCTGGTGGCGACCTGGGTATTCATCTGGCTCAACGACTTGCCCAGCCCGATCGCGTCCATCAGCCGACGAACCTGCTGCTCGGTGGGCTGCGCGGCAAAGACCTGGGCGGTCGCCACTGCCAGCACAATGCCGGCGACAAAGCCGAGACGCTTGCGCATTGCCATCTATCTACCTTCCGTTCGAAACGACTTCGTGATCTGAGCTTCACATAGTAACCAGATACGTCGCCCGGCCCGCAAACCGCAGCTGACTGCCGTGACCTCCGGCCCGATCGGCACGGCCGATCCCTGAGAGCCTGTTCACGATCGCCCCGTGCTCGCGTTGTCATCGCTCGGCGACATCGGCCGAAGACGCACACAAGGACGCCACAACCCAGGTTGTTATAGTCCACCTCCACCCCAAAATCCGAGCGTCATGGACACGATCAAAATCCGCGGCGCACGCACGCACAATCTCAAAAACATCGACATCGATCTGCCGCGGGACAAGCTGATCGTGATTACCGGCCTGTCCGGCTCCGGCAAATCGTCGCTGGCGTTCGACACCATCTACGCGGAGGGCCAGCGGCGCTACGTCGAATCGCTGTCGGCCTATGCGCGGCAGTTCCTGTCGATCATGGAAAAGCCCGACGTCGATCATATCGAAGGGCTGTCGCCGGCGATCTCGATCGAGCAGAAATCCACCTCGCACAACCCGCGCTCCACCGTCGGCACGATTACCGAGGTGTACGACTACCTGCGCCTGCTGTTTGCGCGCGTCGGCACGCCGCGCTGTCCGGACCACGGCATTCCGTTGGAAGCGCAGACGGTGAGCCAGATGGTCGATGCGACCCTGGCGATGGACAGCGAGAAGCGCTACATGCTGCTGGCGCCCGTGATCCGCGAGCGCAAGGGCGAGCACGTGCAGGTATTCGACCAGCTGCGCGCGCAGGGCTTCGTGCGTGCCCGCGTCGATGGCACCGTTTACGACCTCGACGCTGTGCCGCCACTGACGCTGCGGCAGAAGCACACCATCGAAGCGGTGATCGACCGCTTCCGCCCGCGCGAGGACATCAAGCAGCGGCTGGCCGAATCGTTCGAGACGGCATTGCGGCTCGGCGACGGGCTCGTCATCGTCGTCGATATGGACGATGCCAAGGCGAAAGAGCAGATGCTGTCCTCGCGCTTCTCCTGCCCATTGTGCGATTACTCACTGCCGGAGCTGGAGCCGCGGCTGTTCTCGTTCAACTCACCGGTCGGTGCCTGCCCGGATTGCGACGGTCTGGGTGTGACCCAGGTATTCGATCCGGCCCGCGTGGTCGGTCATCCCGAGCTGAGCCTGGCCGGCGGTGCGGTGCGCGGCTGGGATCGACGCAACGCGCATTATTTCCAGTTGATTCTGTCGCTGGCGGCGCACTACAAGTTCGATGTGGACAAGCCGTGGAAGTCGCTCTCCGCGGACGTCCAAAAAGCCATCCTGTTCGGCAGCGGCAAGGAAAAAATCGCGTTCCGCTACATCACCGAGCGCGGCGGCAAGGTCACCCGCGAGCATGCGTTCGAAGGCATCCTGCCGAACCTCGACCGGCGCTATAAGGAAACCGAATCCGCTGCTGTACGCGAGGAGCTGGCCAAGTACATCAGCGACAAACCCTGCCCCACCTGCGACGGCCAGCGGCTGAATCGCTCGGCGCGCAACGTATTCGTGGCCGATCATGCGCTGCCGTCGCTGACTCATCGCTCGATCGACGACACGCTGACGTTTTTCGAGACCCTGAAGCTGACCGGCTGGCGCGGCGAGATCGCGGCGAAGATCGTCAAGGAAATCCGCGAGCGGCTGACCTTTCTCAACGACGTTGGTCTCAACTACCTTACCCTCGATCGCCAGGCCGACACGCTGTCGGGCGGCGAAGCGCAGCGCATCCGGCTGGCGTCGCAGATCGGCGCCGGCCTGGTGGGCGTGATGTACGTACTGGACGAACCGTCAATCGGCCTGCACCAGCGCGACAACGAGCGCCTGCTCGGCACGCTGACGCGGCTGCGCGACCTCGGCAATACGGTGATCGTGGTCGAGCACGACGAGGACGCCATCCGCATGGCCGATCACGTGCTCGATATCGGCCCCGGCGCCGGCGTGCACGGCGGTGAAGTGGTTGCGCAAGGCACGTTCAAGGATCTGCTTGCGTCGCCTCGCTCGATCACCGGGCAATTCATGTCGGGCAAGCGGGCGATCGAAGTGCCGAAGGAGCGTCGTCAGCCGATCGACAAGGCGTCCTGGCTGCATCTGAAAGGCGCCAGCGGCAATAACCTCAAGAACGTCGACCTGGCGATTCCGGCCGGCCTGTTCACCTGCGTCACCGGCGTTTCCGGCTCGGGCAAGTCGACCCTGATCAACGACACGCTGTTTTCGCTGGCCGCATCGGAACTCAACGGTGCCGGCACCACGCCGGCCCCGTACGCATCGATCGAAGGCATGGACCTGTTCGACAAGGTGGTCGATATCGACCAGTCGCCGATCGGCCGCACGCCGCGCTCCAACCCGGCCACCTACACCGGCCTGTTCACGCCGTTGCGCGAGATGTTCGCGCAGGTGCCCGAAGCCCGTTCGCGCGGCTATACCGCGGGCCGCTTCAGCTTCAACGTGCGCGGCGGCCGCTGCGAGGCGTGCGAAGGCGATGGGATGATCAAGGTGGAGATGCACTTTCTACCTGACGTCTACGTGCCGTGCGACGTCTGCGCCGGCAAGCGTTACAACCGTGAAACGCTGGCCATTCTCTACAAGGGCCACACCATCGCCGACGTGCTGGACATGACGGTGGAGGACGCGCTGAAGCTGTTCGAGAACGTGCCGACGATTGCGCGCAAGCTCGATACCTTGCGTGCGGTCGGTCTGGACTACATCAAGCTCGGCCAGAGCGCGACCACGCTGTCCGGCGGTGAAGCGCAGCGCGTGAAGCTTTCCAAGGAGCTGTCCAAACGCGACACCGGACGCACCTTGTACATTCTCGATGAGCCGACTACCGGCCTGCACTTCCACGATATCGAGCAGTTGCTCGACGTGCTGCACCAGCTGGTCGACCAGGGCAATACGGTGGTGGTGATCGAGCACAACCTCGACGTGATCAAGACCGCCGACTGGATCGTCGATCTCGGCCCCGAAGGTGGCGCCGGCGGTGGCCAGATCCTGGTCGCCGGCACGCCGGAAACGGTGGCCGCCACGGCCAGCTCGCACACCGGTCATTTCCTCGCGCCGCACCTCAAAGCGCACAAGGCCAACAAGGCGGCGCGTGCTCCCGGTGCCGAGAAGCGCGTGAAGGCCGCGACCAAGCACATCGCCTCGGCCGACAAGCATCATCCGCTGCCGCGGAAGAAGCGCTCGTAAGCGCGGCGGCGCATAAATAAGGCGGCGCGCTTTTCGGCTTGGCCCAAGCATGAACCTTGCGCGCTGCCGCCATTGCGATGCGCGCCTAGCTACTGTATGCGCGGCGCGACAGCTGGCTGGGCATCATTGATGCCGGCACGATGATGGTGATCCAACACCGAGGTAGCGCCGCCACAGTGCGGCGTGGACGACGCCGCGCACAGCAGGGACGGATCGAGCACGATATGGCGGATACGCTGGCGCTTCCAGGTATAGACGATGTGCACCAGCTCATCGCGCGTCTGGATCACCGCCGGATAGGAAAACTCCGCGCCCGGCTCATTTTCCAGCGTGAGCGCGCGCGTCCAGTGTTCGCCGTCGCGCGACAGCGCAACGGCCAGCACCCCGCGGCCGTCCCACCAGTCGGTGCCGTGCGGCGTCGGGTTGTAGACCAGCAGGGCGCGACCGTCTTTCAGCCGCACCGCGTCGATGCCCGAATTCGGATTGGCCACATCCAGCAAGCGCAGCGGCGACCAGTGTCGGCCACCGTCCTGCGACCACGTGCTGAATAGGCGATTTTGTCGCGTACGGCCAATCGCCTGAAGCGTGTCGTGCGGCCAGCGCAGCACGCTGGGCTGAATCGCCTCGATGTGTTGCGGATTGGGCACCGGCTGGGCCTGTGTCCACTGCTCGCCGCCATCGATTGAGCGCTCGAACTGGATGCGCCAGGCTCCGTCTTCGCGACTGGTCGGACTGACCATGCTGCCATCGGCAAGCTGCACCGGCTTGTTCTTTATCGGCCCCAGCACACCGTCGGGAAGTCGGCGTGCGCTACGCCAGTGCAAGCCCTGGTCGGATGATGTTTTCAGCATGCCCCACCAATGCTGCGGATCGGGCCCGACCTTGTAGAACAGCAGCAGCGGGCCG
Source organism: Rhodanobacter sp. ANJX3 (assembly GCF_014200755.1). GTDB lineage: Bacteria > Pseudomonadota > Gammaproteobacteria > Xanthomonadales > Rhodanobacteraceae > Rhodanobacter. The sequence continues at coordinate 606,484 of NZ_JACHCM010000002.1, forward strand.
TGCCGCGGCAGAAAAAGCACCGGATTCCAGCACGGCAGACGCGTGCCGTCCGGCTGTACGCCATCGGCCACTTCCACCGGTTCGCTCCACGACCCGGCGAGCTTGCGCGAAAGCCAGATGCCTACGCTCGGATCGCGCTCCTGCCTGCCGCCGAACCAGGCCGCCACCAGCGCGTCGGGCGTTTGCACGATAGTCGATGCGTGACTTTGCGGGGTCGTCGGCATCGTCGCAACAAATTCGCGCAACCGCACCGCATCGACCTCGCCGTGCAGGACACCGACAGGTAGCGAGAGCAGCGCAAAGGCAAGTCGAATCTTTTTTCGATTCAATCGGTTTTATCCTGATTATTGGCAGAGAAAGATAGCTATTTGGCGGCTTTAATGGATACCATCGAATAGACGTTTTTACTTCCAAATAAAGTTGACTGAAGAGCCCCGTGATGAAGCCCTCCCGTGATCGAACCAATCATTGTCGTCATCTCCACCGCCGCGTACTGGCCGGCGTATTGGCCGTTACCCTTGCCTGCGCCGGCACCGCCGCGGCGGAGAACTTCATCGACGTGACGCCGTCGCCGCAGCAAACGCACTGGCAGGATCTCGAATTCGGCGTGATCGTGCACTTCGGCACCAATACCTTTCTCGACCGCGAATGGGGCGACGGCAGCGCCGACCCCGCTGTGTTCAATCCCGACCAGGTCGATCCCGGCCAATGGGCGAAGGCAGCCCAGTCGGCCGGAGCGAAGTATCTTGTGCTGGTGGCCAAGCACCACGATGGCTTTGCGTTGTGGCCCACCGGCCAGAGCGACTACTCGGTAAAGAGCAGCCCGTGGCTGCACGGCAGGGGCGATCTGGTGCGCATGACCGAGCAAGCCGTGCGCAAACAGGGCATGGATTTCGGCATTTATCTGTCGCCGTGGGACCGCCACGAACCGCGCTACAAGGACGCCAAGGCCTACGACGTTTTCTACGCCGCGCAGATGGACGAGCTGATCCAGAATTACGGACCGCTGACCGAATGGTGGCTCGATGGCGCGGGCAGCTCGGGCCATGTCTACGACTTCAAGAAATACATCGAGGAACTGCGCACGTACCAGCCCAACACCATGGTGTTCGCCGACGTGGCGCTTTTCGATTACGGCGACATCCGCTGGGTGGGCCAGGAGGACGGCCACATCCGTGGCGAAAACTGGAACGTGATCGATCGCCATGGCGAACTTCGCTGGCGCCCGGTGGAGGTGGACACCCCGCTGCACAAGCTGCAATGGTTCTGGCACCCCAACAGCGACACCACGCTCAAAAGCGTGCCCGAGCTGATGGACATTTGGGAAAACAGCGTCGGCCTGGGCGGCCAGCTGATGCTGGGTCTGGCGCCGAACCGGCACGGCCTGCTGCCAGCCGCCGATGTGGCGCGCCTGAAGGCCTTTGGCGAGGCACTGCAGGCGCGCTACGGCAACGACAGCGATCTGGCCCGCCGGCACCTGCCGACCGATGCCAACACCGCCGCTGCGCTGGACGGCAACGACGACACCTTCTGGTCGGCGCCGGAAGGGTCTCATCACGCCGAGCTGGAGGTGGACTTTGCCCAGCCGGTGACCTTCGATCGCAGCCTGTCCAAGGAATGGATCAATGCGGGTCAGCAGGTGCAGAAGTACACCGTGCAGGCATGGGTCGACGGCAGCTGGAAAACCGTCGCCAGCGCCGAGGCGATCGGCCACATGAAGATCGATCGCTTCGCGCCGGTGACCACCAGCAAGGTACGCCTGAACATCCTCTCCAGCGTGGGCACCGCGCATATCCGTGGCTTCGAGTTGTTCGACGTGGCTGAACCGGCCAAGCCCTGACACGTCGTCGATGAACCGGGCTCGGCAGTCCAGCGTGCGGCAGCAAAGCGATATGCGCCGCGCGATACGCCCGCCCTTTCGCCAGCCGGCGGCGCGTGATGGCGATATCAAAGCGGCGCGTCCGCACACCATGCGTCAGTGCGCCGGCACCGACCACACCGGCTGCGCCGAGCCGGTGACTTTGGCATCGTGGCTCGTCTGCAGATCGAAGATCACCAGCGTGTTGTCGCCGCGCGCCAGCCACGGTGCCGGCACGTACAGCGAACGCTGCGGACCAATATTCCAGATACGGCCGAGGTTTCGGCCATTGACCCAGGCTGCCCCCTTACCGAACGCACTGACATCCAGGTAGGTATCGGCCGGCTGCGCCACGTGCACGCGCGCCCGGTGAAATGCCGGGCCGTCCACCGCGGCGGCGGTCCACCCGTGCAGCGCATCGGGCGAACGCATAGGCAGCGGATAAACCTGCCAATCGCTCAGCCGCTTGCCGTCCAGCCAGACCGGATCGACCAGGCCGGCACGCCCATCGGCCAGGTGCGGGCCGTAGTTGATGCGTCCGGTATTCTCCACCAGGATATCCAGCGTATGGCGGCCCGCGCCAAGTGTGATTGGCAGCGTTTCCTGTTTCAGGGCGCGATCGGCCGTACCCAACGGCTTGCGATCCAGGTAGACCGCCGCGTAATCGCGCACATCGCCCAGATAGAGCTGCCCCTTGACCGGCCCGCTGACCTGGGTGCGGTAGAGGATGTAGCCGTAATCCTGGCCGAACTGCTCCATCGGCGCCGGTTGGTCGACATGGATGGGGTCGGGCAGGTTGTCCCACAGCGACGCCGACTCGCCCAGGGTGATCGCCGGCAGCGTCATGAACGGCGTCGGCTCCGGCAGCGGCGGTGGCATGACGCCGGTCGCCCTGGCGATGACCTGGCGGAACAGCGCGAACTTGGGCGTGGGCCGGCCGGCTTCGTCCAGCGCGGCGTCGTAGTCATAGCTGGTGGTCTGTGCGACGTAGTGATCGGCCGGGCCGCCCTGGTCGTTGGCACCGTTCATGAAGCCGAAGCTGGTGCCGCCCTCGAACATGTAGAGATTGACCGAATCGCCCTGCCCCAGCATCCACGCCAGTTCGCTTGCCTGCTGGACGGCGTCGGTGTGCGCGTGCTTGCCGCCCCAGCCGTCGAACCAGCCGGCCCAGTATTCGCCCACCATGCGCGGTTGCCGCGGACGAAAGGCCGCGAGTTTCGCCAGCGCGCTTTTCGCCTCGCCGGGCGCAAAATTGGCCACCGCCAGCACGCCGGGCAAGGCATCGTTGGCCAGCATGTCGGCGCCATCGGAGGTGAACAGCAGGTTCTGGCCCAGCCCGGCGCGAACCAGCGATTGACGGATGTCGTCCATGTACTGCCGGTCATTGCCATACGAGCCGTATTCGTTCTCCACCTGCACCGCGACGATCGGCCCGCCGCGCGCGGCCATCAACGGCGCCAGCTCCTGCCCCAGACGCTGGAAATACGTCTCGACCGCCGCGAGGTAGGCCGGATCGCGCGTGCGCACGCGCAGGTGCGGATCGGCAAACAGCCAGGCGGGAAAACCGCCGGCCTCCCACTCGGCGCAAACGTAAGGGCCCGGCCGCAGGATCACGTTCAGCCCCTCCTCCTGCGCCATGCGCACGAAGGCAGCCACGTCGTTGCGTCCGCTGAAATCGAACTGGCCGCGCTGCGCTTCCACCGCGTTCCAGAACACATACGTCTGTACCGTATTGAGCCCCATCGCACGCGCCTTGCTCAGGCGATCGCGCCAGTACTCTCGCGGGATACGCTGAAAATGCATCGAGCCGGAGATGATCTGGTACGGCTTACCGTGGCTGACGAAATGATCGCCCTGGATGACGATCGGGCCGGCCGCGACCGGCGTATCGGCCGCGGTTGACCTGCCACAAAAGCCGTACAACACCGCACACAGCGACAGGCTCAGCAGGACGCTCTTCATACTGTTTCGCCGAATGAGGGTGGCAAATCGACCGCCGCCGATCCGTAATGTTTGTTCGGCTTGTCGCCCATCACGAACAGCAGATGACCGCCCGCCGCCAGGTCGGCGTGTCGGAACCAGGTGCGACTGTAAGGCTGGCCGTTCCATTGCACCGACTGGATGTATGGCCGGTCCGGCCCGTTGTCGCGCGCCTCGATCATCAGGCGGCGCCCCTGGGCCAGCGTCAGCTCCGCGCGGTCGAACAGCGGACTGCCCAGCACATAGGTGGCACTGACCGGATCGACCGGATAGAAGCCCAGCGCGCTCAGCACATACCAAGCGCTGATCTGGCCGCAGTCGTCGTTGCCCGCCAGCCCGTCGGGCTGGTCGCGATACATGCTCTCGCACAACATCCGCACGCGCGACTGGGTTTTGTAATGCTGGCCGGCATAGGCGTACAGATACGCCACGTGATGGCTCGGCTCGTTGCCGTGCGCGTACTGGCCGACCATGCCGGCGATATCCGGCGGCGCGTCGGGCGGCAGGGCCGAACTCATGTTGAACAGGTGATCGAGCTTTTTGACGAAGGCATCGCGGCCGCCGAACATCGTCATGTAGTGATAGATGTCGTGCTGGTTCAGGAAGGTCGCTTCCCACGCATTGCTTTCCGTATAGTCGCGCCATTTCTTGAAGTGACCCAGCCCACGCGGGTCGAACGGGGTCATCCACTGCCCGTCGGTCGCGCGCGGCTGCATGAAATGGTTGGCCGGGTTGAACAGGTGTCGATAGTTGCGCGACTGCGCCAGCAGGGTGCGGTGGTCGTCCATCGCGCCGGCGGCCTTGGCCATTTGCGCCACGGCCCAGTCGTCGTAGGCGTATTCCAGCGTCTTGCTGACCGCCTCCTCGACTGTATCGCTGGGCAGGTAGCCGAGTTTGCGGTACTGGGCCAGCCCACGATAGTCGTCTTGCAGAGCGCGCTGGCGATAGATCGGCCAGGCGCTGGTGTAGTCGATGCCGTTGAAGCCTTTGGCCTGCGCCTCGGCAATCACCACGGCCGAGTGGTAGCCGATCATGCAGCCGGTTTCCACGCCCTGCAGCGGCCACACGGGCGGCCCGGCCGGACTCTCCTTGGCCATGCGCACCAGGCCGTTGACCAGATCCGGAACCCGTTCGGGCTGGATCAGAGTGAACATCGGATGCAGGGCGCGATAGGTATCCCACAGCGAATACGTGCTGTAGTTGTGGGCACCGTTCGGCAATTGATGGATAGTCATATCCATGCCGCGGTAACGGCCATCGACATCGCTGAACAGCGAGGGGGCCAGCATGGTGTGGTACATCGCGGTGTAGAAAATCCGCTGATCGCGCGCCGACGGCGTGCTGATGCGCACACGCCCCAGTTCGCGCTCCCATGCGGCCACAGCCGCCGCGTGCACGCCGGCGAAATCCCAGCCGGGCAGTTCGGTGTCGAGATTGCGCAGGGCGTTCTCGACGCTGACCGCCGAGATGCCCACTTTCACCAGCAACGGCGCGTCGTGCGCATTGGGGTAATACAGAACCGTCTTGAGATTGGTGCCGCTGGCATGCCGCGCGGTGGCCGCGAGCGCCGTGTCGTTGGCGTACACCTGGGCGCGGGCGAACGGCCGCGACAGCTTCATCGCGAAATAGATATGGCGGCCATCGGCCCACTCGTGCACGCGACGTCCACCGGTCAGCGTGCGGTCGTCGACCACGGTCAGCTCGGCGTCGGACACGCGCGTGGGCGTGGTCGGGTTGTCCTGCATGCCGTGGAACAGGTCAACCACCAGATGGCCGCTCTGCCCGGCCGGAAAGGTATATCGATGCAGGCCGGCGCGCTCGGTGGCGGTCAGCTCGGCGCGGATGCCGTAATCTTTCAGCAGCACGCTGTAGTAGCCCGGCGTCGCGGACTCGTCGGCATGGTCGTAGCGCGAGCGGTAACCGGCCTGTGGATTTTCCAGGCTGCCCGGCATGATCTTTACCTCGCCGGTGGCCGGCATCACCAATACGTCGAGCATGTCGCCAATGCCGGTGCCTGACAGATGGGTATGCGAAAACCCCATGATCGAACCATCGTCACGGTAATAACCCGAGCACGAATCCCACACGGCGTTGTACGTGTCCGGACTGAGCTGCACCATGCCGAACGGCAGGCTGGCGCCGGGAAAGGTATGGCCGTGTCCGCCGGTGCCGATGAAGACATCGACGTGCCGGGTCAGGTCGGCGAGCGCGGCGGCGGCGCCGGCGGAAGACTCCATCGCCTTCGGCGGCAACGGCAGCGCGGCGGCGAATCCGTCGCTGGCAGCGGCCAGCGCAAAGGCGATGGCGCCCTGCAAAAAACCTCGACGTGTAAGCATGCATCATCTCGGGTCGGGCCACCGCACGGCGATTCAAGCCTTCAGCAGCGCGGGATGGCGTTGGTGGATATCGACGATCAGCTCGCCGAACAGTGTGTTGGCCCAGGCGAACCAGGGACGGGTGAAATGGGTCGGGTCGTCCTGGTCGAAGGCTTCGTGCATGAAACCGGTGCCTGCATCGGTATCGCGCAGCCACGCCAGGCACTGGGCGATCTCGGCCGGCTCCTCGCTGGTGAGCGCGCGCATCATGATCGACATCGGCCAGATCATCCGCAGCCCTTCGTGCGGGCCGCCGACACCCTCGGCGGCGCGGCCTTGAAAGAAATACGGATTGCGCGTGCTCCACACCCGTGCACGGGTGCGCTGGTACAGCGGGTCGCTGCGCTGGCAGCAGCCAAGATAAGGCAGGCCCAGCAGGCTCGGCACGTTGGCGTCGTCCATGAACAGCTGGTTGCCATAACCGTCGATCTCGTAGGCCCAGTGCGCTTCGCTGCCGGCTTCGCGCATCAGTCCGTCGCGCTGCGTAGCCTGTTCCACTTCCGTAGCCAGCGCCTCGCAGCGCGCGGCGAAATCGTTGTCGTGATGGATCGCGCGGCTCATCTGCGCCAGCTGGCGCAGCGACACCGTCGCGAAAAGATTGGACGGCACCAGCAACGGATAGAGGCAGGCGTCGTCGGACGGACGGAACATCGAGTGAATCATGCCGTTGGGCCGCGTCGGATTGCCGTAACCCGCCAAAAACTGGGTCTCGGTCGGCACCTCCGACACGCGCTGAAAATGATACGGGCCGCGGTCGTGCTTGCGCTGCTGCTCGACGAAAGTGGACAGCACGAGGTGCATGGCCTGGCGCCAGTCGTCATCGAACGGCTCGGTATCGCCAGTGGCCTGCCAGTAACCGTGCGCCAGCCGAACGGGATAGCACAGCGAGTCGACCTCCCACTTGCGCTCGCCCACGCCCGGATACTTGTCCGTCACATCGTGCACGGACCAGCTCAGCGGCGAATCGTGCGGGCCGGGCATGAAGGCATTGGCGTAAGGATCGATACGGATGCAGCGCGCCTGGCGCCGGATCAGACCGCGATAGAGCTGCCGCAGCGCGGCATCGCGCGACGCCAGCGGCAGATAGGGATGCACCTGCGCGGAAGAATCGCGCAGCCACATCGCGTCGATGTCGCCGGTAATGACAAACGTATCCGGCTTGCCGTCGAGGGTGCCGATCTGCACCGTGGTATCGAGCGTGTTGGGGTAGCAGTTTTCAAACATCCACGCCAGCTTGGGATCGGCGATGCTCGCGCGCACCGCGGCCAGCTGACGCTCCACCGCCTGGCTGACGAATTTGCGCCCGGACGGCGGCGGACGCTTGCTCGTCAACCGCGGCGCGGCGGCAGCCAGAGCAACACCAGTACCGGCACCCAGGGCCGATGCCGCGCCAGCCAGCCCCATCCATTTCAACAGCTCGCGACGCGTCGGCATGCTTTTACTCCCCGCCTCATCAGTGCGGCAGCACTTGCTGACCGGTAATCGCGAAATCGGCACTCACACCAGGAACTGAGTCGGGCTGGCCGCCACCGACGAATACCTGATACTGGCCGGCACTGACCGCACGCGTGCCGCCCTCATCCACCGTGCTGAGATCGCGCGCGGACAGCATGAAGTGCACATGACGCTGCTCGCCGGCCGCCAGATGCACGCGCTGGAAACCCACCAGCGCATGGCGACTGGCCAGCGGCGTCTGCGGCGGCACCAGGTAGACCTGGACGACCTCGTCACCCTCCCGTCCACCATCGTTGCGCACGTCTACACCGACGTCCAGCGGCTGGCCGGCGGTCAGCTGCGTGGACGACAGCGTCGGCGCGGCATATGCAAAATGCGTATAGCTGAGGCCATAGCCGAACGCATACAGCGGCGTGTCGCGGAAATAACGGTAAGTGCGGCCTTGCATGGCATAGCTGACGAACGGCGGCAGGTCGCGACCGGAGCGGTAGAAAGTCACCGGCAATCGTCCGCCGGGGTTGTAGTCGCCAGCCAGTGTCTGCGCAATGGCGACACCGCCCTGTGCCCCCGGATACCACGCCGCGACGATCGCATCGGCGTGCTGCTGCGCCCAGTTCAGCGCCACCGCACTGCCGGACATCAGCACCACGACCAGCGGCTTGCCGCTGGCGGCGACGCGCTGGAGCAAGGCGTCCTGCACGGATGGCAGCTCGATGTCGGTGCGATCGCCGCCGTCGAAACCCGGCACATCGATTTGCAGTTCTTCGCCTTCCACATCCGGCGACAAGCCGACGAAAGCCACCACCGCATCGGCCTTGGCCACGGCGGCTGCCGCTTCGGCGAGCTGCGCCGTCGCCGGCGCCAGCCATTGCAGTCGGATGCCCTGATCCTGCCCGCTGTGCACCAGTTCCAGCCGGATCGCATGCGGTTGCGTGTCGGCAAAATGGAGCGGCACCTGCAACGCACCGGCGCCGGTGCGATCGCCCAGTACCGGCTTGCCATCGACAAAAAGACGTACCGGATCGTGGCCGGCGCAGTCGAAACAGCGATCCACGTGCACCGCCAGTACGTAGTCGCCCGCGCCGGGCGGCAGCAGCTGGCCATCCCAGCGCACCGCGTAGCGGTCGGCGCGCAACCCTTCGGCCGGCGCGATGTGGTCCCAGTCGAAATCGATCCGTCTGTCGGTGCGCCGCACGGTCGGCGAGCCGCCGAAGTCGGTGTTGTCGAAATAGCTGCCGGCCAGCCCTACCCGGCCCTGAGGATCGCGCAAGGCGGTTTCGGGAACCGGAATCGGCACGGCAGCGGCGATCGGCGAGCCCTGCGCATAGGCCACGCGGTCGGCACCGAAGCGATCACGCAAACCTTGCAACGGCGTGACCGGTGCGCGAGGGGTACCGTGATAGTTCGCTTCCAGCGTTTCCAGCGTATCGGCATTGGGCCCGACGACCGCCAGCCGTGTATCGGGGCGCAGCGGCAAAATGCCGTGCGCGTTTTTCAGCAGCACCATCGACTCCAGCGCGGCGTGGAGCGCGAGCTGCCGGTCGGCCGGCGTATCGACCTGATCGGCGCCGATCGTCCGGTAGGGATCAGCGGATGCCGGCGCCAGCTCGCCCAGCCGGTAGCGCGCACTGAACAGGCGCACCAGGGCGCGATCGATCACGGCGCTGTCGAGCTGCCCGTGCTGCACGGCTTGCGTGAGATCGGCATAGGCATGGCCGCAGTCCAGGTCGGTGCCGGCACGAATAGACGCCGCCGAGGACTGCGCATTATCCGGTTTGAAATAATGGAACTTGGTCATGTCGTCGACCGCATCGCAATCGGACACGACAAAGCCGCGAAAGCCCCAGTCCTTGCGCAGACGCTGATCCAGCAGCCAGGGGTCGGCGCACACCGGCGTACCGTGCAGCGCGTTGTAGGCGCACATCACCGATTCGGCCTGGCCCTCGACGATGGCCGTCCGAAACGCCGGCAGATAGGTCGCCTCCAGATCGTGCGGCGACACGTCGATATCGAAGCCGTGCCGACCCGCCTCCGGCCCGCTGTGCACGGCCAGGTGCTTGGGCGTGGCGATGGCGCGCGGATGCGCCAGGTCGTCGCCCTGGATGCCGCCGATGAAACCCACCGCCAGCTTGCCGGTGAGAAACGGGTCTTCGCCGTAAGTTTCCTGGCCGCGGCCCCAGCGCGGATCGCGAAAAATATTCACGTTCGGCGACCAGATCGTCAGCCCCTGGTAACGGCCGTGATCGTGTCCGGCACCGATGGCGTTGAAACGCGCGCGCGCCTCGGTCGACACCACCGTGCCCACGCCGTGCAGCAGCGACGGGTTCCAGCTGGCGGCCAGCGCGATGGCCTGGGGGAATACCGTGGCGTAACCGCCACGGGCCAGGCCGTGCAGACCCTCGCCCCACCACTCGTAAGCGGGCACGCCAAGGCGCGATATCGCCGGCGCCCCGCTCTGCGTCTGGTCAACCTTTTCGGGCAGCGTCATCTTCGCCACCAGCGCTGCGGCGCGCGTATCGACAGTGTCATTCGCGGCATTGGCCGATCCACCCGCCAGCGCGAGGATGGCGATGATGCCGGCGACAGCAACACGGGGCGTCGTCATCACCGTGCCTCCATATCCCGTACCGCGCTGGCCTGTTCCAGCGACGGCTGAACGTTGCCAGCCTTCGCTGTCGGTGTGCCTGCCAGCGTGCTGGTGGCGATAGCGTCAGCCAGGGTTTGCCAGTGCAGCGCATGCTGCAACGCGTCCAGCGACGCGGCGCTTTTCACGTGCAGCGTTTTCGTTTCGCCGGGCAGCAGATCGAACGCGTTGTCGGACAGCTCGGCGTCCAGATCGCCGAAGGAAATCCATACGTCGCGCGCCAGTGCATCGGCGCTCAGCGTGAGCTGATAACCATCACCGGTCTGCGCCAGCGACGCGTGGATGCCGCCAACCGGCCATGTCAGGTTTTTCGGCTCGTCGAAAAACACCAGACTACGAGACAGCGAGCGATCGCCGTCCATCCAGTCGAATACCGCGAAGGTCTTTTTCGGATCGCCGCCGTGCAAGAGCTTGGCGTCGGGATAGCTGCCCGCCGGCGTACTGGACAGCGGTGCCAGCGTCAGCCGGCCCTCGGCATGCGCCAGAACCTTGCCATCGAACGACATGACCCGCATGCGCCAGTGCGCGGGCATGGCAGTGGTACTGTCGGACACCATCGACACCGCGGTGGTGCCATGGTTGCGCAGTGCGGCAAGCATCTGCGGCGCATAAAAACGGCGGGCGTGGAACTGCAGCGCTTTCCAGCGTCCGAAATAGTCAATGCTCGACCACGACGCTCCCGGCCACACGTCGTTGAGCTGCCAGTACAGCGAGCCCATCGCGTGCGGACGCGACGCGCGCAAATGTTCGGCGGCCAGTTCGATGCCGTGCGCCTGCATCACCTGGCTGAGATAGACGAAGGTGGCGAAGTCTTTCGGCTCGCCATACGCGCGCCGTATGTACAGCAGCAGGCGCTGGTTACCATTGCCGCTGTCGTATTTCTGGTGCGCGCGCATCACCGTCGATTCGCTCTGGCGGTCGGCCGGATCGGTGAAGGCCTCCACGGTGCGCATCACCGGGAACGACTGCAGGCCGTATTCGGACTGGAAGCGCGGCGTGACGTCGAGATATTCCTCCACCGGCTTGGCCTTGCCCGACCACACGTCCCAGTAGTGATAGTCGCCGTCGTCCAGCACGTTGGCCGCGCCATCGTAATCGGTGCTGGGCGTACTGGCCCAGTAGGGCACGTCCGGCGAATAGCGCGCGACCACGTCGCGCAGCACATTGCCGAACAGATTGACCATGCCGGTGACGATGCGCTCGCGCTCGTCGGGGCTGATCGACAGCATGAAGGCCTGGCGGTCGGCCCAGGATTCCCAACCCGTCTGCACCTCGTTGTTGCCCGCCCACAGCACGATGCTGGGATGATCGCGCAATCGCGTGACCTGCTCGATCGCCTCCTGCCGGGTGTTTTCGCGGTAGGCCACATCGTAAGGCGGTATCGCACCGCCGAACATGAAGTCCTGCCAGACCATCAGGCCGAGCCGGTCGGCCTCGCTGTAGAACGCGTCGGGCAGGTAATAACCGCCGCCCCACACGCGCAGCATGTTCATGTTGACGTCGTGCGCGGCAGCGAGCACCTGGCGCATCTGCGCATCGGTGGCCCGTGTGGGGAAACTGTCGAACGGGATCAGGTTGGCGCCCTTGGCGAACACAGGGATGCCGTTGACCACGAACGCGAAACGCTTGCCCCAGGCATCCTTATCGCGGCGCAGCGTTACCGTGCGCAGGCCGGTGGCGTGCTGGGCGCGATACACCTCGCCCTTACCGTCGCTCAGCGTGGCGACGAAGGTATACATGTCCTGAGCGCCGTAACCGGTCGGGTACCACAGGCGCGGTCGATCGATCTGCAGCGGCACGTTCAACGTGTGACGACCTGCCCCCATCGTTACCGTGCGCGTGGCGCTGGTCAAGCGCTGGCCATCCGGGCCGATCGCCTCCACCGTGGCCTGCAGCGGCACGCTGGTATCGGCATCGACATCGAGTTCCACGTCGACTTGCGCAACCTCTTTGGAGATGTCGGTTTGCGCGACGTGGAAATCGGCCACGCGCAGCATGTTCCAGCTGTCCAGATGGACGCTCTGCCAGATGCCTTCGGTGACGATGCGCGGGCCCCAGTCCCAGCCGTACTGGTACTGCGCCTTGCGGATGTAGTTGGCGGTCTGCTTGCCCTTGGGCTCGTCGCCGAAAGCGGAGTCGAACTCGCCCGGCAACGCATAAGGCTGCTTGAGCAGCCACGGCTTGAGCCGCTTGATTGGCGAATACAGACGTACCTCCAGCGTATTGCTGCCGGCATGCAGTACTGCCTTGGCCGGGATGCGCCACTGTCGGAACATGTTGTCTGTGCTGGTCAGCTTGTGGCCGTTGAGATAGACGTCCGCAAACGTGTCCAGGCCGTCGAACACCAGCTCCACGTGCTCGTGCGACAACGTGGCGGAATCGACCCTGAACGTCGTGCGGTACTGCCAGTCGGACAAACCGACCCACTGGATGGCCGCCTCGTTATCGCGCACGAACGGATCGTTGACCCGTTTATCGCCGAGCAGATCGGTCTGCACCGTGCCCGGCACCGTCGCCGATTGCCAGCTCGTGGTACTCGGATGCACGGCGGCGGCGCTATCGCCGGGAGCGAGACGGTATTGCCAGCCCTGATTCAATGACTGACGATCCAGCGACTGCCGGTCGAGCGGTACCTGCGCGGCGACACTGGAAAAAGCCGCTGAAAGCAGGATCGCCGCCAGCCATCGGCAGCGGCCGATGGCTAACGCGCGCGCAGGCATGTGCCGGGACATCATGGTTCGGTTTTCCCCGAAGAAAGGTGAGAGACGGCGGGCTTCGCCGTCGGAATCAGTTGCACCGTGCCGATGGCGTAGAGCGGGCCGTTCGACGGCGCCGTGAAGCGCATGCACAGGTCGTGCTGGCCGCTTTGCGCAGGCAGGTCGCCGCGCAGATTCAGGCGCGTACCCAATGCATCACCCGCCGGCAGCGGCAGGCGTGTCAGCACCGCGCCGTCGCAGCTATCCAGCCGCACTTCGAGTTCGCCGAAGGGCGTGGCTCGCGGATAGCCGATCACCTTGACCTGGTCGTGGGCCAGACCGAAGTTGCGCGGCAGGCGCGCCGCGTCGACGCGTATCGCGCCGATGCCGTCCAGCCGCGCGGCCGGGTAGATCTTGCACGCGCGGAAGATGTCGGCGTTGTACACGGGAGTATCCGGCTCGGCGAGGTCCGGCAGCAGCGGCAGGCGCAGGCCGCTGTCGCCATCCGGGCAGGGTCGAAGCTCAATGCTGGACAGCGTCCGCAGGCTTTCGTCGTCGAAGCGGCGGCTGCGCGTAGCCGCCAACGCCGTACCGTCGGCCGCGAAGGCGCGCGCGCGTACCGTGGCCGGCAGGCCGAGGTCGAACGGGCCCGCATAGCGCGCCGATGCCGGCGTGGGCTCGCTGCCATCGGTGCTGTAATGAATCTGGCCGTAGCCCGCAGAACCGTCATCGACCTGGTTGCCGAGCGCGATGCGTGCCTTGCCGCTGGACAGCGTTGCATCGACGCTGCCGTCGAGCGTGATGTCCACCGCAAAGGCACTGTCGGCGTACGGGATGCCCAACGCGCGGTATCGCTGCAGTTGTGGCGCAAGGCGGGTCAGAAAACCGGGCCAGTCGCGCTGCGCCGGCATCGACCACGCCACTTCCGAAAACGCGTCGATGCGTGGAAAAAGCGCGTGGTCGATATGCCAGGCCGAGGGCAAAAACTCCGACCACAGCGTGGCTTCAATGCCCAGCACGTGGCCGGCCTGCGCCGCCGTCAGCGAGCGGTCGATGGGATCGAAGGCATACACTGTTTTCAGCGGCAATACGTCGTAGCGTCCGTTGGGTTCGTCCGCGCGCAGGCTTTGCAGATGATCGAAATACAGCGAGCCGCCGGGCGCAAGCACCACGTCGTGACCCAAGCGCGCCGCGTCGATGGCGCCCTGCGTGCCGCGCCAGGACATGACCGAGGCGCTGGCCGGCAGACCGCCTTCGAGTATCTCGTCCCAGCCGATCAGCCGGCGGCCGTGCTTTTCCAGATACTTGCCGACCTGATCGATGAACCAGCTCTGCATCGCATCTTCGGTTTTGATGCCGAGTTGCTTCATCTGCGCCTGCACGGCAGGTGAAGCCTTCCACTGATCCTTGATCGCCTCGTCGCCACCGACGTGGATGTAGGTCGAGGGGAACAACGTCATCACCTCGTCGAGGACGTTGTCGATGAAAGCCAAACTGCCGGCATGGGTAGCGTAAAGATAAGGATTGACGCCCCAGTCGACCGACACCGGCGGACGCGCGCCAGTCACGCCGACGCGGTCGGGGTACGCGGCGACGGCCGCCTGTGCATGCCCGGGCATGTCCAACTCGGGCACTACAGTGATATGCCGCGCCGACGCATAGGCCACGATGTCGCGCACCTGCGCCTGGGTATAAAAGCCGCCGTAGCGTGCAGGCTCGCCATGCGTGCCCGCACCCGGCGGCGTGCGCCACGCACCGGTGGTGGTGAGTTCGGGATAACGCGTGATCTGTAGCCGCCAGCCCTGGTCGTCGGTGAGATGCCAGTGAAAAACATTGAGCTTGTGCTCGGCCATGGCGTCGAGCAGATGCTTGACCGTGTCGACGCTCTGGAAATGTCGGGCCGAGTCGAGCATCAGGCCGCGCCAGCGGAATCGCGGCCAGTCACGCACGCTCATCGCGGGCACGGCGACCGCACCGTGGCGATCGTCCGGAGTCAGCAGCTGCCACAAGGTCATGGCGCCGTAAAACAGGCCGGCGCTATCGCGCGCGGTGAGGCTTATGCCATCGCCATCCACCGTCAGCGCATAGCCTTCGGGCTGGGTGACCGGTGCGTCGCTGGTGAGCGCCACGCGGATCGCATGCGGCGATGCCGTCGATTCCTGCCGAACGCCCAGCTTCAGCGAACGCGTGTGCTGCAGCCGGGCGGCCAGATCCTGCACGGCAGCGAGTGCCGCCGTGTCGCCCGTCGGCACGGAAAGCACGGTATCGCCGGTTATTTCAAAGCGGCCGTCGTGCCGCTCGACCTGCGCCGGCATGGGAATCAACGGCAGCGGCGGCGCCTGACCGGCCCGAGTCAGGGCCGGGGTTGCCAGCATGGCCATCGCCCATCCGATAACGAGCCCCAAGCGCCCTGCTGTGCTGCGCCGCACAGGACCGCCCTGCGCTGACGACCGGCCGGTCGACACTGATTTCATCACGCGCTCCGTTTCAACGCTTCACGATGGGCAGGGCATCCCAGATCTTCGGATCTTCCGCACCCAGCACCCAGGAACAGAAACCTTCCAGGTTGTACTGATGCACCAGCTGCAGGCGGTCGTTGAAACTGTGCGCGTCGGGCATGAAGACCCACTCGCGCATGTCGTCGCGATAGAAGTAATACCAGGACTCGTGTTCCACCGGGTCCCACTGGATCTGCGCACCCTGCTCCTTGGCCAGTGGGAACGACGCATCGGCGTCGATGTAGTCGGCACTGATGTTGGAGGCCTCGGTGCCATCGGCCTTCACCGGATTGCCGGTGAACCAGTGATAGCCGTACAGGGCGATACCCAGCGAAAGCTTCTCTTTGGGTACGTATTTGAGCGCGTAATCCAGATGCTTGAGCATCCACGGCAACGCATCGACCGGGCCCGGCGTGGTCCAGCGGGTGTGCTGGTCGTAGGTCATCAGGCAGATCAGGTCGGCGTACTTGCCCAGCGCAGCCAGATCGTAAGCGCCACGCCAGTATTCCCACATCCACTTGGAAAACTCGCCTTCGCCGGCGTGGCCCGGCGCATTGGGCACCACGGCGATCGACAACTGCAGTCCGTGCTTGTGCAGCGCCTCGGCCGTTTGCCTGGCCATCAGCGTATAGGCATCGCGATCGGTCCACGAGATGCTCTCGAAGTCGAACTGGAAACCGGTGTAGCCGTATTCCTTGGCCTGCTGCAGCATCGAGTCGATCATCTGCTGCTTGGCGGTTTCGTCATGCAGCAGATCGTGAAAGCCCTTGCGGCCTGCCGTCATCGAAATGATCGGCATCACCGGCAGGCGATGTTCCTTGGCCACTTTCAGCACATAAGGATTAGGGCCGCCGTTGACCAGGCCCTGGCTGTCCACCCCGTACCAGGTGGGCACCAGCAGGCCGATCTTGTCGACGTGGGCAATCATCGAGTCGACCGACTTTTGCGTGTTCATCATGTAGAACAAGGCGGCCGGCTCCGCGGCATGTGCGGTATGTGCAGCACCGCCGAGCATCATGGCGGCACACAGCCACTGGAAGAATCTTTTCATCATGGGTTCCCGTTACTTGAATCGATACCAGGCATCGCGATGCGAAAAACATAGGCGCCCTCGCCCGACGGCTTGCCCGGCAAGTGGATGTGCAGACCATCGGCACACTGGGTTGTCTTGAGCGTGCGCCCGTCGGCCAGCAGCGTGACCGCACCGGCATGGTCGGACGGTTTGATCGAATGGATCACCGATTCGGCGTTGTCCGGCCAGCCCAGCTCGATGGCATACAGCGCACCCGGCCGGGTGGTGAAGCGAAAATCATCGGCGGTATAAGGTTTGGTCTTGGTGTCCTGAAAACTTCCGCTGGCCACCTCGGTAGGACCTTCGCCGAACACGCGCCAGGGTCGGGTGTCGTAGATGGCCTGGCCGTTGACCTTCAGCCAGCCGCCGATAGCCAGCAGAATGTCGCGCTCGGCGTCGGGAATGGTGCCGTCGGCGCGCGGACCGATATTGAGCATCAGGTTGCCGTTCTTGCTCACGACATCGGCCAGCAGGTGGATCAGCACGGTGGGCGACTTGTAGGTATCGCCGTCCACGTAGCCCCACGACTTGTCGCTCACCGAGGTATCGGTTTGCCAGTGACGCGCCTGGATGCCGGCCAATTGCCCGCGTTCGATATCGAGCACGCCGGCACCTTCGGGAAAATCGCCCAACTTGTAGTTGACCACCACCCCATCGCGCTTCGCGCCCTGGTTGTAGTAGTAGGCCAGCATCTTCGGCAGCGTGTTGCGGAAAGTCGGATGACCGATCCACCAGTCGAAATAGATCATGTCCGGATGGTAGTCGTCGATCAGCTCGGCCGTGCGCGCCAGCCAGTCGTCCAGCCACGCCTGCGAGACGTAGGTCCAGTCCTCGGCAAGTTTCTGGTCGTCCTTGGACAAATGATCTTCCGCCGGGCCGTACAGTCCTGCGTAGCGCGGATCGTTGACGTCCGAATCGACATGCCGGCCGCCATCGAAGAACCAATCGTGCTCGGCGCGATGCGAGGACACGCCGAAGCGCAGGCCCTGCGCACGCACGGCTTTTTCCAGCAATCCGATGATGTCTTTGTGCGGCCCCATCTGGGCGGCAGTCCACTGCGACAGTTTGGAGTCGTACATCGCAAAACCGTCGTGGTGTTCGGCAACCGGCACCACGTAACGCGCGCCGGCGGCCTTGAACAAGGCGGCCCAGGTCGAGGCATCGAAGCGCTGGGCCTTGAACAGCGGAATGAAATCCTTGTAACCGAATGCCGACAGCGCGCCGTACGTAGCGATTTGGTGGAGATATTCCGTGCTGCCCTTTTGGTACATCAGGCGCGGATACCACTCGCTGCCGAATGCCGGCACCGAGTAAACGCCCCAGTGGATGAAGATGCCGAACTTGGCATTGTCGTACCAGCCGGGGGATCGGTACGTTTCCAGCGATGCCCAGTCCGCGTGGAACGGACCGTCGTCCATGTGCCCGGCAACACGACTAAGAATGGCGCTGCGTTCAGGCGCGAATTTTGCGGCCGCGTCTTGCCATGCCTGATCGGCCTGCCGTGGCGTGAGCGTGCCGGCCGTAGGCGACGTGGGCGACGGCGACACCGCATCCGCCTGAGACGGAAGCTGACAAAACAGGCCGATCAGGACTGCACTGGCGATCGTCGATAACTTCATGCGAACCGTGTCTCCGTAACGGGGGGATCGAAAGTGCGGGTTAGATGCGACGCATGGCTGTAGCAACGCCAAAGCATTCCACCTTCGCCTGTGGCGCGTTCCACCGTTCGTTTAAACAGCATGGCCAACGATGAAGACCCTAGGCCTCGGCGTTGGCAGAATATCCTGCATGGGATGCACTGGGAGCAGGGACAACGAAGTACCTCCCGATAACCACCTTTGCTGCGGGAATCGTGCACGCGTTGCACGGGTCCGGAAAACATTTCCACGGCGCCAGGGCAACTCGTCCAGGTCAGATCGCACGCTCTTTGCATCAGCATCATCCATCGTGTCGCACGGGCCGCAAACGATAGCTCCGCCAAAAAAAAGACACTGGCGACAGGAGAAACTTGGGAGAGAAATATCCCGCCGCCAGTGTTAACGCACACGTTGCATCAAAGCTTGAAGTTGAAACCGATCGAGTAGGTGCGTCCGTTCTTATACTCGCCGATCGGCGCGTATTTCACCTCGTTGTACGAGTAGTAAGTCGAATCGAGCAGATTGGTCGCGCTCAATGTCACGCCCATCCAGTCGTTGATCTGGTAGCTGACACTGAGGTCCAGCTCCTTGTACTGGTCGGAGAACTGCTGCGCATCGAGCCGACCGATCTCGGTGAAATAGGGCGTGCGCCAGCTATAGTTGACACGCGCGGTCCAGGGCCCGTTCTCGTAGTAGGGAATGATGTTGATGGTGTCTCTGGACAGATACGGCAGGTTCAACCCCGGACTGGTGTCGGCATGCGCGTAGGTGTAGTTGGTCTGCAGGCCAAAGCCGTAGCCAAGATCCTGCTGATACATCAAGGAAATACCGCGAACCTTGGCGCCAGACACGTTGATCGGCGAGGTGATCGAATAGACGTTGGTCTGGCCGGTGGTCGGGTCGAGATAAGAACGATTGGTGGTCGTATCGACGATGTAGTTGCCGATCTTGCGATAGAACAGCTCGGTAGCCAGCAGGCTGGCCGGGGCAAAATACCACTCGCCGGCCAGATCGAAATTGGTCGATGAATACGGTTTCAGGTTCGGATTGCCCGCGCTGCCGGTGTAGTTTCCGCCCGTGCCATTCAACGACACCGCACCGGCCAAGTCCTCGTAACGTGGTCGCGCGATGACCTTGGAAACGCCGAAGCGCACGACCTTGTTCTCATCGAGGTCGTAGGCGATGTTGAAGCTCGGCAAGGGCTTGTAGTAGCGGGTCTTGCCTTGCACCAGGTAATACGCGCCGCCGTTGCTGGATTGGTAGTAATTGGACTTGTCGGTGGTGTCCACATAGCGCACACCGAAGTTGCCGCGCAAGCCGTTGTCCTCAAAGTTCAACTGCGCATAGATATCGCGAGTGATTTCACGGACGTTGAAGATCGACGGATAATTGAGGGTGTAGGCTCCCTGCGGCTGGCTCTTGAGATAGGCCTCCACATCGGCCAGATTCGCCGTCGGCCAGTTGTTCAAATCCCCGCCGGCATTGAGACCGTCGAACAAACCACTCGGCGCCGTGCCCGGATTGAACTGGCTGAGCGAAATGGCATCAGTGGTGTTGATGCGGTTGCCGCAAGCGTTCTGCAGGTTGTCGTGGTTGATGTACTTGAAACCCATCTGCAGCTGGTTGATCGGGCCCCACTCAAGATCGCGGCTGGCGTCGAACTGCGCATAGCGCTCGCGATCCTCGGTCTGCTGGTAATCGATGCCGCCTGCCTGATATTTTCCATCGATGTTGGCACCCGGCGCCGAACCCGCCGGTGCGGCGGGCAGACCCCAGTTGGCGGCCGAACCGTTGTCGTAATTGACGGAGGTATCGCGACCGTTGTATCCGAAGTTATAACCGCCGGACTGCAGCAGGTACTTCATCAGGTATTCCGGATCCTTGCCGCCCGCCGCCGCCGTGTAGCCCACCTGACTGGTGAACACCCACTCGTCGCCGTTGTAGTCGTGGCGCAGGTTCAAGCTCTTGGTGGTGACCGTCGACTTGCGGTAGTTGGCATCCAGCTCGGCGTAGGGCTGGCCATTGGCGGTATTGCCGGACACCGTGGCATTGGTGATGTAGCCATTGTTGAGCGTCAGGTCGGTGATCTTGTTGAGGTCGCCGCAGCCGGGGCAGACGTAGCGCGCTTCGCTGTAGTTGTTGTAAGTGCCGCGAATGTAGATGCCGGTCAGATTGAAATCGTTCTTGTCGTTGGGCCGCCACTCCAGTGCCGACTGAATGCCATCGCGCTGGCGTGTCTGCTGGAAGTAATCGCTATTGATGCCGACCGGGTATTTCGCCGTAGCGACGTCGCCGCTGCCGTGCACGGTGGCTGTCGGTGGAATGCCGCCGACGCCCGGCGTGGAGTAGCCGAAGAATTCGATACCCGCTCGCGACAAACTTTCCTTGTCATGCGTCAGCGCTGTCAAAAATCCAAAATCGCCGTCGCTGTTTTTCCAGCTCCACAGCACCGAACCACGCGGATTCCCATCACGCGAGCGGTCGTTGTAATCGTAACCGAGCGAACCGCGCAGTGTATTGGCCGGCAGGTCCAGCGGCTTGCGGGTATTCACGATCACAGTGCCGCCGATGCTGCCTTCGTCCAGGCGCGCCTCGGGCGACTTGTAGACTTCCATATTGCCGATGATCTGCGGCGACAGCAGCGTGTAGTTGAACGTGCGGCCGCTGGTGTCGGTGGGATTGCCGCCCCAGTCGCCCGATGCAATGGTCTGCCCGTTGACCAGCACGCGATTGAGCGCCGGATCGGTGCCGTTGATACTGACCTTTTCGCCCTCGCCAAACTGCCGGTCCACGGTGATGCCTGGCAAGTGCGACAGCGATTCGGCGGCGTTGGTATCGGGAAACTTGCCGATGTCCTCGGCACTGATCGCGTCGACCACCGCGTTGGCGTTGCGCTTGATGTTGAGCGACTTTGCAAGGCTCTGTCGATAACCGGTGACCGTCACCGCCTGCAGTGACTGCGCCTGCTTCTGCTTCGCCCGCTCCTCGGGCGTCATGGCTTTTGCGGGAGTTCCGTTCTGAGCCGGCGCGGCCTGCGCCGGGGCTGTTGCGGTTACATCCTGCGCGTGCGCGGCAACGGCCATGCCCAGGCCGGCGAGGATGCTCGCACACAAAAATGCCTTATTGTTTTTCATAAAAGTATTCCCCTCAATTGAAGCGTTCTTGCGTTCTTGGAGGTAAGGTCACGTCCCCTGACGAGACCTGCAGAAAATCAGTCGCACTGGCCGTGGGTATAGCGACTCACTGTTCGTTGCCCACGGATTGCGAAACCTTTCCCGCTTCGGCGCGATTCTGCAAAAACCAGCTGGCGGCACCGATAACGCCGAGCTGACCGTGATCGACCACGTGGATCGGAATCCGGTTGAGAAGCGGACGCATCACGCCCTTGTCCGTGAAACGGTCGACCAGTTCGCTGGCGCGCATGAACTCGGTGATCTTCGACAGAAAACCACCGGCCAGGTACACCCCACCGGTCGCCCCGTACAGCAGCGCTAGATCGCCGGCAAACGATCCCAGCCAGCCGCAGAAGAGCGACAGCGTTTCGTGTGCCAGGGACTTTTCGTCGGCAAGCGCCTCGGCGGAAACCTCTGCCGGCGTGTTCAATGTGGGGTAGCGATCGCGCAGCGCGCAAAGGGCAAGATAGAGGCGGTGCAGGCCCGGGCCGCAAAGCACGGTTTCATAGGGCACGTGGCTGTTGGCCATTGCCAAATGCGACAACAGCTGCTGCTCCAGCGCAGTGCGTGCAGCCAGCTGTATCTGACCGGCTTCGGTAGCCAACACACGCGACGGATTGCCCGGGAAGCGTACGGCGGCGCCCAGCCCGGTGCCCGGCCCAATGATCGCCACAGGTCCCTGCACCGGCATGTTCGACTGCGCCGATTTCAGCAGCGTGGTGTTGCTTTCATCGAGGTGCGCCGTGGCATGGGCAAGCGCCTCGAAATCATTGAGCAGGCAAACCTCATCCATCTGCAGCGCGGTCGCAATCTGGGCGGGTATGACCGGCCACGCCAGATTTTTATTGACCACCATGCCTGCATGCTCGTAACCGGCACAGGCCAGCACCATATGCCGAGGCCGCACATCTGAGCGTTCGCAAAAGCAGCGAATGAGATCTTGCAGGTGCGGATGATCCGCGCATCGGTACAGAAGGTAATCCAGCAAAACAGGAGCACTGCCGCTGGCGCCGCAAGCTACGAGGGCCAAGCGTGCATGCGTGCCGCCAATGTCGGCAGCAAGGAACGCACCGCGCTTCCGATCAGGCTGCACGGCAGTGCGCTGAAGCGAATCGGAAACTGCCGCCGCTTTCACCGAGGCGCCGTCCGCCACGAGCTGCGCAGGCGGTGATTTGCCCGAAGCTGCGTCATGCCGATGCTTTGTCGACCCGTGCATATCCACCCGCCACCCCGCGAATGCCATTCGTCCCTTCGCCGACTGGCCGTCTATATGTACGGCCATGTTGTTCATCGGCGAACGTTATGTTTATCTGTAACCCGAACGCAACTTAGACCTTTTCCCTGCTCGCCGCAACAAAAAAATCAGCATCTTACGTGCTGCATTGCCACATATGAACTCAAAGTTTATCTGTACACACACGAATCAATTGCGCCATCATGACCGGCAATGATTGAAAAAGTCCGGTGCAATGGACGGGGCGAGGGTCTGGAGAACGACTCATGACGACATCCGAGGTAACAACCCGCGCCGAACGCGCCGTCGGCAAGTCTGGCATCGTGCTCTCGCCGCTCGCCTTCGGCGGTGCGCCGATCGGCAATCTGTATGCTGCCGTAGACACCGCCACGGCGATCGACACCGTATCGCGTGCATGGCAACGAGGCATTCGTCACTTCGACACCGCGCCCTACTACGGCTACGGACTGAGCGAGCGTCGTTTGGGCACGGCGCTGTCCGCCTTCGATCGAAAAAGCTTCACCCTGTCGACCAAGGTGGGCCGTGTCATCGAAAGCCGCCGTAGCAACGTGGATCACGCGGACGGTTTCGCCGTCGACCAAGGCAGCGCGCATTTCGACTACAGCCGCGATGGCGTTATGCGCTCGATCGAGGCCAGCCTCGCCCATTTGCAGACCGATCACGTCGAGTTGCTTCTGCTACACGACATCGGCGCGCTGACGCACGGTGCGCGGCACGAGCATGTCCTTCGACAAGCATTGAACGAAGCGCTACCTGCCATGGCAGAGCTGCGCGACCGCGGGGTTTGCCGTGCCATCGGGCTAGGCGTCAACGAGGAAGCGGTGTGTCTCGAAGTGATGCGGCAGTTCCCGCTCGACGCCATCATGCTCGCCGGGCGCTACACCTTATTTGAACAACAGCACAGTCGTGCCGTCATGGCCGAGGCTCAGGCACGGGGCGTGGCGATCCTGGCTGCCGGACCCTACAACTCCGGCCTGTTGGGCGACTCCGCCGGCCCGGGAGAGTTCTACAACTATCAGGCAGCTACACGGGAAGTAAGGCAAAAGGCACAGTACCTGTACGACATCTGCGCCGCTGCCGATGCCGACGTGGGTGCGGCGGCGCTGCAATTTCCGCTGGCGCACCCCGCAGTTGCCAGCGTGGTCTGCGGCTTGCGTTCGCCAGCGGAGGTGGACATCGCCGCCGAGCGTCTGCAGATGCCCATAGCGTCGGCGATCTGGCCGGCACTGCGCGAGTTGGGCCTGCTCTGTGCCGATGTCCCCGTGCCATGAAAATCGTCGACGCACACCAGCATTACTGGCAACCGGATCGCGGCGACTACGACTGGCTGGCGCACGCACCGGCACTGCTGCAACGCAGCTTTCTTCCGCATGATCTACTCGGCCAGCGCCACGCTGCCGGCGTGCATTTCAGCGTGCTGATCCAGGCCGCGCCGAGCGAGGACGAAACGCGCTATCTGTTCGATCTGGCCCGCACCGACCCTGGCGTGCTGGGCGTGGTCGGCTGGATCGACATGGCGGCCGACGATGCCACCGTGCGTATAGAAAAGCTGGCCCGCGACGGCGACGGCCTGTTGCGCGGCATCCGCCCGATGGCGCAGGACATCGTCGACCCGAACTGGCTGAACAACCCGCTTCTCGATCGCGCCTTCGATTGTCTGCAGGCACACGGCCTGACGTTCGATGCGTTGGTCACTATCGATCAGCTGCCAGCGCTGCATCGGCGCCTGCAGCGCCAGCACGAGCTGCGCGCCGTGCTCGATCACGCGGCCAAGCCGCCGATCGTCGACAGCGAAAATGTCCGCTGGATTCACTGGATCGACGCGCTGGCGCAATTGCCGGGATTGCACTGCAAGCTCTCGGGCCTGCTCACCCAATTAGGGGAAGGCCAAGCGGAAACGGCCATCGAACCGTGGGTCGAACGGCTTTTCGCCAGTTTTGGCGCCGCACGCCTTATGTGGGGCAGCGACTGGCCAGTGCTCACCACCCGCAGCGACTACAGCCACTGGCTGCGCTTGGCCATGCGTCTGACCGCGCACTTTGCGCCGGGCACGCAGGCGCAGTTGTTCGCGTCCAACGCCATCGATTTTTACGGGCTGAACACAGCCCCCGCCCTTTCCCCTTCTTCGGAGAACCCCGCATGATCCAGCATCGTTATCGCGCCGTTTCATCAGCGTATCGGCGGCTGGCATGAGCGGCCGGCTGCGCGAAAAATCCGCCCTGGTCACCGCGGCCGGTGCCGGCATCGGCCGCGCCACCGCCGTGGCCTTTGCCGAAGCCGGTGCACAAGTGCTGGCGACGGATATCGATGCTTCGGCGCTGGCCAGCCTGGCTGGCGAACATCCGGCCATCGCCACCGCACCGCTGGACGTGACCGACAGCGCCGCCATCGCCGCGCTGGTCGAGCGCGCCGGAGCGCTCGATGTGCTTTTCAACTGCGCCGGCTACGTCCACGCCGGCACCATCCTGGACACCGACGAAGCCAGCTGGCAGCGCTCGTTCGCCATCAACGTCGACAGCATGTTTCAGCTGTGCAAGGCGGTGCTGCCCGGCATGCTCGAGCGCGGCGGCGGCAGCATCGTCAACATGTCGTCGGTGGCATCGAGCGTCAAGGGCGTGCCTAACCGCTTCGCCTACAGCACGAGCAAGGCGGCGGTCATCGGACTGACGCGGTCCATCGCCGCCGATTTCGTTACACGCGGCGTGCGCTGCAATGCGATCTGCCCGGGCACGGTCAAAAGCCCGTCGCTGGAACAGCGCGTGCGCGCGATGGGCGGCGACGAGGCCGCGGTATGGCGCAGCTTCACCGAGCGCCAGCCGATGGGTCGACTCGGCGAACCGCGTGAGATCGCGGCGCTCGCCGTGTATCTGGCCTCCGACGAATCTTCTTTCACCACCGGCACCATCCACATCGTGGACGGCGGCTGGTCGAACTGACGGAACCTTTTCATGAAACTACTACGCTACGGCAACCCAGGCCAGGAACGCCCCGGCATACTCGACGCGCAAGGCCGCCTGCGCGACCTGGCGGCCCAGGTCGGCGATATCGACGATACGGTTATCGGGCACCAAGGCCTAAGCCGCCTTGCCACCATCGATACGAGCACGCTTCCGATCGTCGACGATGGCGTGCGCCTTGGCCCGCCGGTGGCACGGGTCGGCAAGATCATCTGCGTCGGCATGAACTACGCCGATCACGCCGCCGAGACCGGCGCGTCCGTGCCAGAGCAGCCGGTGCTCTTCATGAAGGCGACCAGCTCGATCGTGGGCGCCTACGACGAGGTGATGATCCCGCGCGGTTCGCTGAAAACCGACTGGGAGGTCGAGCTCGGCATCGTCATCGGCACCATGGCGCGCGATGTGTCCGATGCCGACGCGCTCCACCACGTCGCGGGCTACCTGGTGGTGAACGACGTATCCGAACGCGCGTTCCAGCTCGAGCACGGCGGTCAATGGGTGAAAGGCAAGGGTTGCGACACCTTCGGTCCGCTCGGTCCCTGGCTGGTGACCGCGGACGAGATACCCGACCCGCAGAACATCGGTCTCTGGCTCGAGGTCAACGGCCACCGTTATCAGCAGGGCAATACCCGCACGATGGTATTCGGCGTTGCCCACCTGGTGAGCTACATCAGTCGCTACATGACCCTGCTGCCGGGCGACATCATCAGTTCCGGCACACCGGCCGGCGTCGGCCTGGGCCAGCATCCGCCAGTTTACCTGCGCCCTGGCGACGTGATGGAACTGGGCATCGAAGGACTGGGACAACAGCGGCAACGCGTCGTGGCGCATCCCGCCGATGCAAGCTGAGCCTTTTCCTCTTATCGATTCACTGACGCGGCACGACGGAGACCCCATCGCTATGGCGAAAATCACGGAGCTGGAGACGCACGATATTCGTTTCCCCACGTCGCGCACGCTCGACGGATCGGATGCGATGAATCCCGATCCGGACTATTCCGCGGCCTACGTCGTGCTGCGTACGGATCTCGGCAGCGAGATGAGCGGACACAGCCTGGTATTCACCATCGGGCGCGGCAACGACGTGCAGACGGCGGCGCTGGCAGCGCTGCGCCATCTGGTCGTGGGTCGCTCGGTGGACGAAGTGATCGGTGATCTTGGGGCTTTCGCGCGGCACCTCACCAGCGACTCGCAGCTGCGCTGGCTGGGGCCGGAAAAAGGCGTCATGCACATGGCCATCGGCGCCGTGATCAACGCGGCGTGGGATTTGGCTGCGCGCAGGGCCGGCAAGCCGCTGTGGCGTTTCATTGCCGACATGACGCCCGAACAACTTGTATCGCAGATCGACTTTCGCTACATCAGCGATGCCCTGTCGCCGGCCGACGCACTGACCATGCTCAAGGCCGCCGAACCGCACAAGCACGAACGCATCCGCCAGCTGCTGGCCGAAGGGTATCCGGCCTACACCACCTCGCCGGGCTGGCTTGGATACTCTGACGAAAAAATGCAGCAGCTGGCGCGCGAGGCGGTCGCCGAAGGCTTTCGCACGGTCAAGCTCAAGGTGGGGCTCAACGTCGATGACGATGTGCGCCGCTGCCGGCTGACGCGCGCGACCATCGGTCCGGACGTGGCCATGGCCATCGACGCCAACCAGCGCTGGGATACGACGGCGGCCATCGAGTGGCTAGGCCGGCTGAAGGAATTCGACATTGCGTGGATCGAGGAGCCGACCAGCCCCGACGATATCCTTGGACACGCCACGATCCGTCAAGGCATCGCGCCGATGCCGGTGTCGACCGGCGAGCACACGCACAACCGGGTGATGTTCAAACAGCTATTCCAGGCGCAAGCCGTGGATCTTGTGCAGATCGACGCGGCGCGCGTGGGCGGCGTCAACGAAAACCTGGCCATTCTGCTGCTGGCCGCCAGGTTCGGCGTGCGCGTGTTTCCGCATGCCGGCGGTGTGGGCCTATGTGAGTTAGTACAGCATCTGGCGATGGCCGACTTCATCGCCATCACCGGCAAAAAAGAGGATCGCGCGATCGAGTTCGTCGATCATCTGCACGAGCACTTCGTCGACCCGGTGACGATCCGCCACGGTCGCTACATGGCACCGGTGGCGCCAGGCTTCTCGGCACAGATGCGGGCCGCATCGATGGCCTCTCACGAGTTTCCCGAAGGACGCGTATGGCGCGACCTCTCCCTGGCTGCCAGCGCCTGATGCCGACGCGCGAGCCCATCACCAATATCATGGACCTGCGCGAGGCCGCGCGCCGGCGCGTACCTCGCGCGTTTTTCGAATACGCCGACCGCGGCTCCTACGAGGAAACCACGCTGCGCGAAAATCGCGCCGCCTTGGACCGACTGCAACTGCGCCAGCGGGTGATGTGCAACGTCGACGAGCGCTCGCTCGCCACGCAAATCATTGGCCAGAACGTCAGCATGCCGTTGGCGATCGCACCGACCGGCCTGACCGGGCTGCAACACGGCAGCGGGGAAATCCACGGCGCGCGCGCCGCGGCCAAGGCCGGCATTCCTTTCTGTCTCAGCACGATGTCGATCTGCTCGATCGAACAGGTGCGTGCCGCCACCGATACGCCGTTCTGGTTTCAGATCTACGTGATGCGCGACCGCGGCTTTACCCGCGAGCTGATTCAGCGTGCGGTAACCGCGAAGTGTTCCGCACTGATGCTCACCGCCGACCTCACCGTGCAGGGCCAGCGGCACCGGGAGATCAAGAACGGGCTTTCCGTGCCGCCGAAGATCACCCTGCGCAACGTGTTGGACATCGCCAGCAAACCGCGCTGGGCGTGGCACGTGCTGCAGGCACCCAGTCGCTCATTCGGCAACCTCGAAGACCGCATTGGGGGCGCCGACAGCCTGACCACGCTGGCGCAGTGGATCGCCAGCCAGTTCGATCCCACCTTGAACTGGCAAGACCTGGGCTGGATTCGCGAGCTGTGGCCCGGCAAGCTAATTCTCAAAGGCATCATGGACGCCGCCGACGCACGCCTCGCCGCCGAATACGGCGTGGATGCCATCGTGGTGTCGAACCACGGCGGTCGCCAGCTCGACGGTGCACCGGCCAGCATCGACATGCTGGCCGGTATCGTCGACGCTGTGGCGGGCTCCACCGAAGTGCTTGTCGACAGCGGCATCACCAGCGGACAGGATCTGCTCAAGGCGCTGGCGCTGGGCGCGCGGGCCGGACTGATCGGCAAGGCGTTCCTGTATGGCCTGGGTGCCGGTGGCGAAGCCGGCGTGACACAAGCCATCGACATCATCCGCCGCGAGCTCAGTGTCAGCATGGCGCTTACCGGCCAGCGCGACGCACGCCATATCGATCCTGCGGTGATCCTGCGCCGCTGAAGATTCAACCAGGTCGATGCAGACGCTTCGGCGATTCAGTCAGCGCACTGTTGCAGACTGAAAATGCGCGTCATGGGCACCCACTTTTCGCCGGGCTGCGCCCATGGCAACGCTTGCTGAAAATCTTCCATCAACGCTTCCCACGCACGCACGCGAGGGTTGGCGGCATCGGCGACTGCCTTAGCCTGCGGATCGAACGCGTGCCCCACCTCCATCGCCATCACCAGCCGTGGACCGGTGCGGAAGATTTCCATCTCGCGAATGTCCGCCTCGCGGATCGAGGCGACGATTTCGGGCCATATGCGATCGGGCTGGTGCCATTGTTCGTACTGGCGAATCGCGGCCTCGTCGTCGTGCAGATCCAGCGCAAAATACAGCCTCGTCATACGCGCCCGACCTGCCGACCATGACGCGCGGCAAACAGCAGAATCAGCACAAAACACGCGGCGGGTACCAGCATGGCATGAGCGATACCCGCCATATCGGAGGCCGCGCCCATCGCCGCCGTGAGCACGGCACCGCCGATGATGGCCATCACCAATACCGAAGCGCCGAACTTGCGCTGGCTATCGTCGCGCCCCTCCACGCCCAATGCAAAAATCGTGGGGTACATCACCGACATGAAAAAACTGCAGGCCACCAGCGCGTATACCCCGATCAAACCGGGCAGCAGCACCGCCACGAGAGTCAGTACGACGTTAGTCAGCGCAAACGCCTTCAGCAGTTGGGCGGGCCGAATATATTTCATCAGCGCGGCACCGGCAAAACGGCCGAGCATGAAACACACCAGCGACGCGGTAAGAAAATTGGCCGCATAGCGCGCGGTGCTTCCAGGCATGGTCGCCTGAACATACCGAATCAGGTAGCTCCACACGCTCACCTGCGCGCCCACGTAAAAGAATTGCGCGGCAACGGCCCCCATGAAGCGCGCGTCGCGCAATAAGTGCAGCGGCACCCTCGTTGGCGCGGCAGCAGACGTCTCCCCCGGCCTCGTATAAAGGGTAAATCGCGTCATCGCGATGAGTATCGCCCAGCCGATAACCACCAGGCCGATGACCAGATAAGGCCACTGCACGGCAGCTACCTCGGAAAGCACATAAGCGTGATGTTGGGCAGGCGGCATCGCAGCCAGATTTTCCGGCGCCTTCTCGTTGCCGGAAAAGATGAAAAACTGACCGATCAATATGCCGGTGATCGAGCCCAGCGGATTGAACGCTTGCGCGAGGTTGAGCCGTGCCGTAGCCGACTCGGCAGGCCCCAACAGAGTCACCAGCGGATTGGCCGATGTCTCCAGAAACGCCAGTCCTGCTGCAATCACGAACAATGCCAGCAGGAAATTGTTGTAATTGGCCGACGCCGCGGCAGGCCAGAACAACAGCGCACCTGCACCGTAAAGCAGCAGGCCGAACACAATGGCACCCTTGTAACCGAATCGCCGCATGAACAATCCCGCGGGCACCGCCACGAGAAAGTAGCCAAAATAGAATGCGCTCTGCACCAAGCCAGCCTGCAGATCGGACAGCGTGAAAGCTTTCTTGAAATGAGCCACGAGGACATCGTTCAAGTTATTCGCCACTCCCCACATGAAAAACAAGGTGATGACCAAAAACAGCGCCAGGCGGCCGGAAGCGGACTTCCCCGACGCCGATGTCACCGCTATCGTTTCACTGTTCGAATGCAACATAGGTCTGCTCCACCATTCGGCGCCACTGTCATGCCGAAAGCATGCAGCGAGGGATTCCTTGTGCGCATATGAATATAATGTTCATTAGCATAACAAGCTGCAGCGCAACAACGTTCCCTGCGCCGTGCGCATCTGCGTACACTCGATGTCGTTATTTGTAAGCGTCCCGACGCGGAATGTCGGCTTCTTTCTCCTTGCCAGCGACCACCATGCCCAAGGTTCCCCCCAAATATCGCGCCCCTGCCCTGGACAAGGGGCTGGACATCATCGAACTGTTGGCCAAGGCGCACGCGCCGTTGAGTATTGCCGACATCTCCGACGGCGTAGGGCGATCCCGTGGCGAAATATTCCGCATGCTGCAGGTGCTCGAAGAACGCGACTACATCAGCCGCGGCGATGGCGATGCGGGCTATTCGATCACGCCGCGGCTGTTCCGACTCGGCATGGAACAGCCACCGGTCAAGAGCGCGGTGGAGACCGCCCTGCCGATCATGCATCGACTGGCCGGACAGATCGACCAGTCATGCCATTTGGTCGTGCCTTCGGGCGATCAGATTGTCGTGATCGCCCGCGTCGATCCGCCCGGCGATATCGGCCTGGTGGTTCGCATCGGACACCGCCGGCCGATGGCGCAATCGGCCTCTGGCCAAGTGCTGCTGTGCTGGCAGAGTGAGCACGTTCGCGAGCAGTGGCTGCGCATCATTGCCGAGAACGAGCCGAAGTTCGATCGCAAAAAGCTTCTGAAATCCATCATGCAAATACGTTCCCAGGGCTACGCCAGCCATCCCAGCCGCGAAGTGGACGGCGTCACCGATCTGTCCGCACCCGTCATGGAACATGATCGCGCAGTTTGCGCACTGACCATACCTTTCATCGAGCGCCGCACAGCCCTGAAGACGATCGATTTCACCCTCATGCACCTGCGCCAGGCCACAACGGATATCTCGCACGCCCTGCTCTACGGTTCCGAAGCCAAGTAGCGGCCAGTCGCCAAGCAGACCCCGGCATGTCGATGATCGCGATCGATAGCCAACGCCCTGGAGGTCACCCGAATGATTCGGGAGAACGGCGTTCATCGGCCGCCGCTATGATGGGCGCTGGTACTTTCAAGGGAGTCCTGCCGATGTTTTTAGCCCGCCGCGCCATGCTTGCCCTGACCATTGTTGGCGGCCTCATCGCCGCTAGTCGGACACCTGCCCATGCTGCCGACGGCACGCAGCTGACTCTCTATCGCAGCGACGACGCCGCGCTCTACGCCGGCAGCACCGATGGCAGCATCGGCGGCGGTTACGCGGTGGTGCGTGAACAGCGCGAGTTAAGCCTCAGCGCCGGCCTGCATGACGTGGTGATCGGCAACCTGCCTGCATCGCTGGACACCGAGGCACTGGCGCTGGGCTTTCCGGACGGCGGGGCGAAAGTTATCTCGCAGCGGCTGCTTCTCGCGCAGGGTCAGGGCGCTGCGCTCACCGGACTGACCGGCCAGGCCGTCGACGTACTGGGCAGCACGGGCCAGACGCTGGCCAGCGGCACGTTGCTGCGCGCGGGTGACGCACTGCTGGTCCGTAGCGGCGACGGCAGCACCACGCTGATTACCCAATACGCCGGCGTGCGAACCACCGGCGCGGACTTTCCCACGGGTGCCAGCCTCAGTCTGCGCATCGATGCCACTCGCTCCGGATCCAGCAAGGCCGTGCTCAGCTATCCCACCGCCGGCCTCGGCTGGCGTGCGGCCTATGTCGCGACGCTGCAGCCGGGCAGCGCGTGCCGCATGCAGTTCGAGTCGCATGCCAGTATCGCCAACCGCAGCGGCCGCGACTGGAAGGACAGCCAGCTCACCCTGATCGCCGGCGAACCGAATTTCGCCAAGGCCTCGGCGCCTCGGCCGATGATGATGAAAGCCGCTCGCGCGATGACCAGCGCCGATGCGATGCCTGAGCAGTCGACGCTCGCCGATTACCGCAGCTACACCTTGCCCGGCGCCATCGACCTGCCCGACGGCAGCGTGAGTCAGGTGCCGCTGTACGCCACGCGCACGATGAGCTGTGAACGCACCGCGCTATTCGAAAGCGGCAACAGCTACCTGCCGGGTCAGCCGATGGTGGACGAAAACTTCAATCAGGACGGCGGCGGCGCGATCGTCAGCACCTTGAAGCTGCAGGCGTTCGACAGCCTGCCGGCCGGCTATCTGCGCGTGCTGACCGCCGACAAGAACGGCACGCCGCAATTTATCGGCGAAGGTCGCATCAACGACACCGCCAAAGGCAGCGATGCGAGCATCACCCTGGGCACCGCGTTCGATCTGCACGCCGAACGCACGCGCACGCATTTCAGCGTCGACAAGGCCGGCCATACGCTGGACGAAGCCTTCCGCATCGTACTCAGCAACGCCAGCGACAGCGCGCGCGTGATCACTGTGCGCGAGCATCCCAACCGCTGGCGCCAGTGGACGCTGGCGTCGTCGAGCAGCAAGCCCAGTCAGCAGACCACGGACACGCTGGAGTTCAGGATCGACGTGCCGGCCAACGGCAAGGCCACGCTGGACTACGCCGTGCATTACGCCTGGACGGCCAGCGATCAGCCACAATAGGCAACTACTCGAGGAGTCGGCCATGCTCAACCTGATCGCACACGACGCCACGACGGGCGGCACCATCAGCGAAATCCAGATGGCCCGGCCGCCGGTCAACGCGCTGAATCTGGACATGCTGCGCGCACTGCGCGCCGCTATCGACGACAGCATCGCCCAGGGCGTCCGCGGCATCGTGCTTTCCGGCGCGCCGGGCATGTTTTCCGCCGGTGCCGACGTACCTTCGTTGCTCGGCATCGACCGCTCTGGCGTGCACGCCTTCTGGAGCGAATTCTTCGCGGTCTGCGCGGCGCTGGCACGCTCGCCGGTGCCCGTCGTCGCGTCGATCACCGGACACAGCCCTGCCGGCGGCGCGGTCATTTCGTTGTTCTGCGATTACCGGGTGATGGCCGACGGCCCCTACAAGATCGGCCTCAACGAAGTGCGGGTCGGCCTCCCCGTTCCGGAAAATATCCAGATGGCACTGCGCCGCGTGGTCGGTGCGTACCGCGCCGAGCGGCTGCTGGTTTCCGGCGCCATGATCGACGCCGCCGACGCGCTTGCCTGCGGCTTTGTCGACGAAACGACCGGCGTGGATCAGGTCACCGTGCGCTCGCTGGTCTGGTTGAACGAGCTGCTGGCGCTCCCGTCCGAAGCGATGCTCGCCACCCGCGCCATTGCCCGCGCCGATCTCACCACCGCCTACGCGAACCCGGAGGCGCTGCCGCTGGACGGTTTTGTCGACGGATTCTTTCATCCGCAGACACAGGCCGTGCTGCAGCAGCTGGTCGCGCGCTTGAAGAACAAAGGCTGAGCGGGCGGCGGCCTGTTCAACCCTTCGCTACGGGGCGCGCGGGATCGCTGACCCAACCGCTCCACGATGGTGGATAGAGTCGCGAGCCGTGCAGGCCAGCGTGTTCCATCGCCAGCAGGTTGTGGCAGGCGGTGACGCCCGAGCCGCACATGTGCACCACGCTCGACGGGGCTGTCGAACCCAGCACGGCCAGAAACTCATCGCGTAACTGGGCCGCCGGCTTGAAACAGCCGTCGCTGCCCAGGTTCTCGCCGAACGGCCGGTTCAACGCGCCAGGCACGTGGCCGCCGACGCGATCCAGCGGCTCGACCTCACCGCGGTAACGCGGCGCGGCGCGAGCATCGAGCAAGGCACCCTGCGCCACCTCTGGCAAAGCGGCGTGATCCAGCAACATCAGGCGATCGTCGAAGCGCAGCGATACCTTGCTGGCCGGTCGTGCTTTCGCCGCGCCTTTTTCGATCGGCAGACCGGCGGCTTGCCAGGCGGCGTAGCCACCGTCGAGCACAGCGACATGTTTCTCGCCGATCAGACGCAGCAACCACCACAGTCGCGCAGCCGCCAGCGCGCCGCCGGCCGCGTCGTAACTGACGACCCGCATGCCCGGCTGCCAGCCCCAGCGCGACAGCGATTGCGCGAGCGCCGACTCCAGCGGCAGCGGGTGTCGCCCCAAGCCCTCGGCCTGACGCGACAGATCGGACAGGTCGCGATCCAGGCTGGCGTAAACGGCGCCGGGGATATGGCCATCCAGATATTCGCGCTCACCTTTCGCCGGATCGGCCAGATCGAAACGGCAATCGACGATCAATACATCGTGTGGCGTGAGCCGAGAAAGACTGTCGGCATCGATCAGGGGCGTCGTCAGACTCATGCGTGCTCCACGCTCATATGTGCTCCCGGCCCATGCGCTGCAGCAGATTCAACACCATCGACGCCGTGGCGCCCCAGATGCGATGGCCACCGTGGATAAACTCGACCATAGGGCGCCGGTGGCCGCGAAAATCCATCGTGTAGCGACGCAGATTCGCGGGCTCCAGCAGAAAATCCAGCGGCACCTCGAACACCTCGGCGACTTCATCCGGCGCCGGATGCAGTTGCGCATCGGCGGCGATGCGCGCGACCACCGGCGTGATGACGTAACCGCTGATCGTCTCGAAGCAGTCCAGATAACCCAGCGGCGTCACCAGCGCAGGATCGAGCCCGATTTCCTCCTGGCTCTCGCGCAAGGCCGTGCCGATGGCATTGCGATCCTCCGGATCGCTGCGGCCGCCCGGAAAGGCGACCTGACCGGCGTGCGACTGCAGATGCGCGGTGCGCACGGTCAGCACCAGCCGCGGCTGCACGCCCTCGCGGAATCCGACCAGCACCGCCGCGGGCTGACGATCGGCCGTACCGAGCAGCGTGGTCATATCGTCATGATTCCAGCCCGGCCCGCTCGGCGGTGCCGAAAGCGGATGCAGCGCCGACAGCAGTGGCGCCAGCGCATCGTCTTTCAGCGCTGGATTTTTCCGTGTGGGAAGCTCGTCGCGCATGATCGACAACCGCTCGTCGTCGTTCATCTGCGCCCAGCGACCGATTTCCTCACCAGTGCGCTGGCATCCCACACACAGTCCACGGCTGTCCAGCCGGCAAACGCCGACACAGGGAGTGAGCGCCGTGGCTGGTGCGAGACGGTAGGCATTGGACATTTCTCTCATGCTACCACCGCGCTTGCCGCGATCAGCGGCTTGACGGCCGTCAGGCCGAAGCGGATTCAGGGCCTGGCTGATTCAGGGCTTGTCCGACTGCGGCTTGATGTCGAGCAACTGGATTTCGAACACCAATGCCTCGTTCGGGCCGATGCGCGGTAACGCGCCGGTTTCGCCGTAGGCCAGCTGCGGTGGAATCACTACCTTCCAGCGATCGCCGACACGCATGCGTGGAATTACATCCTGCCAGCCGCGGATCATCTTGTCGACGGTCATGATCGCCGGCGCGCCGTGCGCCCAGGTGCTGTCGAACTCGGTGCCGTCGATCAGCATGCCGCGATAATTCAAGACCACCGTGCTGGTAACGCCGGGGCTGGTCGTGCCGGTGCCTTTGGTGATGACGGAATACTGGATACCGGAAGGCAGCTGCACCACGCCCTTCTGCTGAGCGTTGGTCGCCATGAAACCGCTGCTTTTGCGCGCGTTGTCCACCGCGATGCGCTTGTACTCGGTCAATGCGTCGGCATGCATCTGGTGCGCAAGCAGCTGCAGCTGCTCGTGCATCTGCTGCATCGGCACCGCTGGATGACGCTTGGCGTACGCGTCCTGGATCGCGCGCTGCAGGGTCGGAATATCCACATCCGGTTTGCCGTCGGCAAACTGGTCGCCGATCTGATAGCCGATGGCATATGAGAGCTTGGCCTTGTCGAGCTTGGCCGACGGCGCATCGGGCGGACGACCTTGCGCGCACACCTGTCCGCCGAGCAGAAAACCGCCCAGCAGAATCGAGTGCCAGTACGTCGGCCAATGTGTCGAACGGTTTTTCATCGAGTCCTTCTCTGTCGCTACGGCCGACTGATCATCGCCGCCGGATGCGACATCCTAAGCGGTTAGAGGGCGCGCGTGCAGCGGCTTGTTCGGAAAGTGAGAACCTCCCCGGTGACAAAGGTTCCCGCTGCTAACATGCCGGTTTTGCCTTCATTGGGATTGCTCATGGCCTTTCGCAACCTGGAAATCACCCGCCGCGGCTCCGTGCACACGATCATGGTCAACCGGCCGGACAAACTCAATGCGCTCAACCGCGAGACGCTCAACGAGCTGACCATCGCGTTTGCACAGGCAGCGCAGGACGACGGCGTGCGCGCCGTGGTGCTGACCGGCGCCGGCGAAAAGGCCTTTGTCGCCGGCGCCGACATCGCCGAGATGAACGGTTACACCCCGACCCAGGCGCTAGCGTTTTCGCGCACAGGCCAGCGCCTGATGAGCGCGATCGAACGCCTCGGCAAGCCGGTGATCGCGCGTATTCAGGGCTTTGCCCTGGGCGGCGGCATGGAGTTGGCCATGGCCTGCCATCTGCGCGTGGCCAGCGAAAAAGCCAAGTTCGGCCAGCCGGAAATCAACCTCGGGCTGATCCCGGGCTTCGGTGGCACGCAGCGGCTGCTGCGGCTGGCCGGCCGCGGGGCCGCGCTGGAGCTGTGCCTGACCGGCGCCACGATCAACGCGCAGCGGGCGTACGAGCTCGGCATCGTCACGCGCGTGGTCGCGCCCGAAGCGCTGGATGAGGCGGTTGCTGCACTGGCCGATCAACTCGCCGCCGCGGCGCCGCTGGCGGCCGCCGGCATTCTTGATGCCGTGCTCAGCGGCGGCGAAACCGCGATCGATCAGGGCCTGGCATTCGAAACCCAGGGCTTTGCGCTGGCGTTCTCCACCGAGGATATGCGCGAAGGCACATCCGCGTTTCTGGAAAAGCGCAAAGCCAGCTTCGTCGGCCGCTGAGCCTTCAGGAGTCGATGGCCGGCGCAGCATCGATCATTTCGCTATCGATCCTGCGCCCGCCAGAACGCCATCAGTGCGGATGACCGCCGCGGTATTTTTCTTCGCCGGCCGTCACGCGCAGATCGAGCCGGTTTTCCGGCGGCGCCAGCGGACACGTGGCATACGGCGTGAACGCGCACGGCGGGTTGTAGGCCAGGTTGAAATCGAGAATCACCTTGCCGTCTTTCGGCAGCGGCACGTCCATGAAGCGCGCCGCGCCGTAGGTTTCCTTGCCCGAGGTGCGGTCGGCGATCACGAAGAACAGGTCGCCGTCCGGCTCTTCCTGATACGGCATCAGCTCGTAGGTGTGGCCGTCGCGTTTGAACACCGCCTTGCCCGGCACGTCGACCTTGTCGATCGTGCCGATAACCGAACCGATTTCCATTTTGTGCGCAGGATTGAACGGCACCCAGTCGGCGGTAATGCGCCACGACGGATCGATCGGAAAATAATCCAGGCCGAGAAAATGCGTGCGCGTCTGGGCATCGCTGTCTTTGACGCGCAGCGCCTTGCGACCGTCGCGATCGATCACGTAGAAATTGGCGTGTCCGAAAGTGACCATCGTCGGGTTGGTCGTGCCGGTAGCATGCGCGTCATCGATCAGCACCGCGTCCGCGACGGTCTTGCCGTCGATGGTGGCGCCGCTGTCCTTGGCCAGCGCGATATGCAGACTGCCGTCCTTGTCCAGCGTCACGGTGCCCAGGTGCGCCGGGCCGGCCTTCAGCACGATGTCGTTGTCTGCGGCGGCGCCGACGCGGTTGGCGCCGACCTTGAGCCACTCCAGCCCAATCAGGCTCAGCCAGCCGTTGGGCGACGTCAGACGAGCGACACGCGCGTCGCGCAGCTGCTTGATCTGCTGCGTGTAGGCGGCAGGGTCGGTGGGCGAGGAAGACGAAGCGGTAGGCGAATCGGCGTGCACGAGAGCGGCTCCGGAAAACAGCGCGAGGGCGAGAAAGGCGTGACGAAACATGGCGGCAATCCGTAGCAGGCAGAACGCCGAGTATCACCGGCGATTTGCGCGCAGGGCAAGTCGTGCGATCAGCGTCCGCGCATGAACAGACGATCCAGCTCGGCCACGCTGAGTTGGGTCCAGGTCGGTCGGCCGTGATTGCATTGGCCGGAGCGCTCGGTCGCCTCCATCTCGCGCAGCAGGGCATTCATCTCGGGAATCGTCAGCCGTCGACCCGCGCGCACCGAGCCGTGGCAGGCCATGGTCGAGAGCAGCTCGTTCTCCAGCTCCTGCAGCCGACGCGAACTGCCGTGCTGGGCCAGCTCGGCCAGCACGTCGCGGGTGAGCTGGCCGACATCGGCGCCTTCCAGCAGCGATGGAATACGCCGCACCACCACGCCCGACGGGCCACTGCGCGACAGCTCCAGCCCCCAGTCGGCGAGCGCTTCGGCATGCTCCTCGGCGGCGACGGCTTCTTTGGCACTCACTGCGATATTCAGCGGCACCAGCAGTAGCTGCGAGCGCAGATTGCGGCCCTCGCGACCGGCCTTCAACTTTTCGTAGGTGATGCGCTCGTGCGCCGCGTGCATGTCGATCAGCACCAGGCCCTGCGCGTTCTCGGCCAGCACGTAGATGTTTTTCAACTGCGCGATGGCAAACCCCAGCGGCGGCGCTTCGCTGTCGTCGTTGGCAGGCAGGGCTGCCGATGCATGGGGATATCCGGCATGGCGCGCCGGCTGTTCGCCGGTCAGCGCAGCGTATTCGGCCAGGGGCGCATCGCGCACACCCAGGCTCAGACGACTCTGGCTGAAGCTGCCCGACCACGCTGGCGCCGCAGCGTACGCTGTGGAGGTCGGCGCCGATGTCGACATGGTCAGTGCGCCATTATCCGAGTGCGCGCTCGAGGCCACCTGCCCGGCGCGCGTCTGCGCCAGCGCCTCATGCAGCGTGCGATACAGAAAATCGTGCACCAGCCGCTGTTCGCGAAAGCGCACCTCATGCTTGGCCGGATGCACGTTGACGTCGACGCCGGCCGGATCGAGTTCCAAATACAGCACGAACGCCGCATGGCGTCCATGGAACAGCACATCGGCGTACGCCTGACGCACCGCGTGGGCGACGATGCGGTCGCGCACCAGCCGACCGTTGACGTAGAAATACTGCGAATCCGCCTGCCCACGCGACGCCGTCGGCAGGCCAACCCAACCGGACAGACGCAGGCCGGCGGCCTCATGATCGACACGCAGGCTCTGCGCGGGGAAATCCTCGCCCAGCACTTCGGCAACGCGCTGCAGCGCCGCCTGCTCGCTGTTGGCGGCTTTCCAGATGCGAACCGGCTTGCCGTTATGGCTGAGCCGGAACTCCACGCCGCTGCGTGCCAGCGCCAGCGACTTCAGCAAATCGTCGATGTGCGCAAACTCCGTGCGTTCGGCACGCATGAATTTCCGGCGCGCGGGTACGTTGTGAAAGAGGTCGCGCACTTCGACGCTGGTACCGGACGGATGCTGCGCCGGCCGCGCCGCCAACAACTGACCGCTGTCGACCTCGATGCGGAAGGCCGCATCCTGCCCGCGCACGCGCGAGGTGATGGCGAAACGCGAGACCGACGACACCGACGCCAGCGCCTCGCCGCGGAAACCCATGCTGGCGACGTGCTCCAGATCGTCGAAGCTGCCGATCTTGCTGGTGGCGTGCGACGCGACCGCCAGCGGCAGTTCGTCGACCTGGATACCATCGCCGTCGTCGCGCACGCGGATCAGGCGCGAACCGCCGGCCTCGATGTCCACCTCGATGCGGCTGGCGCCGGCGTCGAGGCTGTTTTCCACCAGCTCCTTGACCACCGAGGACGGCCGTTCGATGACCTCGCCGGCGGCAATCTGATTGATGAGTTCGGGGGGCAGCAGGCGGATGATCGACATCCGGCAAGCTTAAGCGAGCGAGGAGCGGCATGAAAGCGCGCGCGCCGCGATCGCGCGTTTACTGGCTCAGCTGGTCGGTATCGCCAGCATGGTGCCGGCGCGCACGCTGTTGCTGCTGATCTGGTTGGCGGATTTCAGCGAGCTGACGCTGATGCCGTACTGATTGGCGATGCTGCGCAGGCTCTCGCCCGGGCCGACGCGATGCATGTCGCGTGCCTTGACGTGCACCGTGGACGACGGGCTGTCGGCCTGGGAGGCGCCGCTGTCGTCATCGGCATCGGCCAACGCCACGGACGATTTGTCACGCGTACCGGCCGATGCCAGATCGCCACCGTTGCGGCGTGCAGCCTGCGCGGCAAACCAGGTGCCTGGTGGAGGGGTCGACTCGAAATAGCTTTTCACGCCGCCCATGACGGCTGCGGCGAGCTGATCCTGATGCTCCGGGTCGCGCAACTTGCGCTCTTCGGACGGATTGCTGATGAACGCCGTTTCAACCAGGATCGAGGGCACGTCCGGCGAACGCAGTACGACGAAGTTGGCGCGCTCGACGTAGCCACGGTGAGTCGGGCCGAGCATGCCAAGCGCCCGCAGTACATTGTTCGCTACCGTGTCGCTGGCCTGAATGGCCCAGCTTTGCTGCAGATCCATCAGCACCTTGGCCAGGCCGTCGTCCTTGTCGTCGAGCGTGGTGCCGCCGATCAGCTCGGCGTTTTCACGATCGGCCAGAAAGCGCGCCGCTTCGCTGGTCTTGCCGCGCGGCGACAGCACCCACACGGACGAACCCTTGGCATCGTCGCTGGTGTAAGAGTCGGCGTGGATCGACACGAACAGGTCGGCCTTGTTGTCGCGAGCGATCTTGAAGCGCTGGGTCAGCTCGATGAAGTAGTCGTTGTCGCGGGTCAGCACGGCCTTCATGCCCGGCTGGCGGTTGATCAGCGCGGCCAGATCGCGGGCCACGGCCAGCGTGACGTTTTTCTCCAGCGTGCCGCCGGGGCCATGCGCGCCCTGATCCTTGCCGCCGTGGCCGGCGTCGATCGCCACCACCACCTTGCGCTGGCCGCCGAGCATCGCGGCCGCATCGCGCGCCGAAGTGCCGTTGCTTCGAGCGCCGCGTGTAGGTCTGACCGGAACAGGTGCAAGGATGACCGGCGCACTATCCG
The DNA here is from genome assembly GCF_014200755.1 of Rhodanobacter sp. ANJX3. Taxonomy (GTDB): domain Bacteria; phylum Pseudomonadota; class Gammaproteobacteria; order Xanthomonadales; family Rhodanobacteraceae; genus Rhodanobacter. Next base: position 648,045 of record NZ_JACHCM010000002.1, read on the forward strand.
CATCGGCGTCAGCTGCAACTGTCTTTGCCGTATCGACGTCGTCATCATTGGGGCGATGTTCCGCCACCACAGTGCTGTGCGGCATCACCGGACCGGTCGGCGCCGTACCCGGATACAGGTCCAGCACCAGCCGGTAATCCGAGCCGGATGCCGGCTTCAGCACAAAACTTTTTAGGCGGCTGTTGGGTTCAACCTTGGCCGTCAGCTGTAGATGATCGCCCTGCTGTCCGTGCGTCATGCCGTGGAAAAGGCCGTGCGCTACAGGGTCGGTAAAGCTGCCCGCCAACCTGCTGCCGCTGAGATCGACCAGCAGTTGGTCGCCCGACTGGGTCACCTTATAGTCCAGTGGACCGGCGGCATCGATGACCACTCGCGTGTACTCGGGACCGGCCCAGACGCGAGCGCCCTTCAGATCGGCCGCATGAACCGCACACAGCGAGCTGGTCGCCGCGATTGCGACGACGATTCCACCAAGGCTGTTCAGGTATCCCCTCATAAACCGCATTGAAGCGCAGTCTCAACGCGAATGCAACAGCATTTTTCTTTGTATTTCCGTAACCTGCGGGCTGTTTGTCAGGCTACGTCCAGTTATCGACTGCAAGTGGCGCTTTAAGATAAGGATCATGGCTGCAAGTCGACTAATGAATTTTCAAGCAAAAATCGATACTTAGCTTTTTCTATCGCAGCTTCTTCACCGACGAACCGGAGCTCGCGCCATCAATCCAGCCGCGACAGCAGCCGCTGGCCACGGTTGGTCAACGCGCGCACCGTGGCGTGGCGGCCTTCGCCGGCGTAAGCCAACTGCCATTCCAGATCGGCCGCCGGCAAGGCACCAGTGCCGCGCTCGGGCCATTCCACCAATACGATAGCCGCAGGGTCACTGAGCGCATCCAGACCGAGCCACTCCAGCTCGGCCGGATCAGCAATCCGATAGAGATCCAGATGCCAGGCCGGTCGCCCTTGAGCGACGTAGCCTTCGATCAAACTGTACGTCGGGCTTTTGACCCGCTCGCCGACGCCCAGCGCGGTCAGCAGCGCCCGCGCGAAGCTGGTTTTGCCGGCACCCAAGGGACCGTGCAGATAAAAGACCAGCCCATCGTCGAGCGCGTCGGCGACCCGAACGGCCAAAGCACGCGTGGCGTCCTCGTCGGGCAGCTCCCACTGCCAACTGTTTGGCGATATGTCAGTCATGGTCACGCTCATTGGCGGGCAAGCCGTTCACCAGGGCCTGCAGCGGCCGCAGCAGATCGGTGGCCAACAGGCCGCGCTCGCCGTGGCGTGCCGCCGCGTCTCCCGCACGGGCGTGCAGGCCGACGCCAAGACAGGCCGCTCGCCACGCGTCGCATCCCTGTGCCAGCAGCGCCGCGATAACGCCCGTCAGCAGATCGCCCATGCCTCCCGAGGCCATGCCCGGATTGCCCCAGGGACAGACGCTCAAACGTCCGGACGGATCGGCAATCAGCGTGCCCGAGCCTTTGAGCACCACCACGGCGTGATAGCGCCGGGCCAGCTCGCGCGCGGCGGCGAAGCGATCGCGTTCGACGTCTTTCGTCTCGATACCCAGCAGCCGCCCGGCTTCACCGGGATGCGGCGTAAGGACGGTAGCGCTGGTGAACTGCCGCGGCTCGACCGACAGCAGATTCAGGCCGTCGGCATCGAGCACCAGCGGCTTGCCGGCGTCCAGCGCAGTCAGCCAAAGCGCGTGACCCCAGCCTGTTTTGCCCAGACCCGGCCCAACCGCCAGTACGCTGGCGCGATCGAGCAGTGGCTGCAGCGTCTGCGGCCCGTCGACCTCATGCGCCATCAGCTCCGGACGCGCGGCGTTCAATGCGGTGATATTGCCCGCGCGCGTCGCCACGCTGACCAATCCCGCTCCCGTGCGCAGGGCCGCTTCTCCCGTCATCCGCACCGCACCCGCCGTGCCATGGTCGCCGCCGATGACCAGCACGTGGCCGTTGTTGCCCTTGTTGGCATATCTCGGACGCCGCGGCAGCGAATCCACCGCCAACAGTTGCGCATCTGAATGGATGGACGCGTACACGCTGTCGGGAACGCCCAGCGTGGCCAGTTCCACGATCCCCACGAAGTCAGCCGCCTGCCCCGTGTGCAGGCCGCGCTTGTTGGCGATGAAGGTCACTGTGACGTCAGCCGCCACAGCCACACCAACGTGCCGCCCGGAGTCTGCATTGATTCCCGAGGGAACGTCGAGCGCCAGCACCGGTGCGTCCATGGCGTTGATGCGTTCGATCAGGTTGGCAGCCGCCGGCTCCGGCGCACGATTGAGGCCGATGCCGTACAGCGCGTCGACCTGGACATCTGCCTTCGGCAATTCGCTATCGGCGCTCCACACGTGCACCGTGCCGCCGTCGGATGCCCAGGCCGCTCGCGCCAGCGCCGCGTCGCCATGCGACGAATCGCTAAGCGCAACGATCTCTACGTGCAGGCCCGCTTCCCGCGCCAGCAGCCCGAACAGAAACCCGTCCCCGCCGTTGTTGCCTGGTCCGCAGTAGACGGTGACGCTCTGCGCTTCGGGCCAGTGGCGACGCAGGCTGTTCAATGCCGCGCTGGCCGCACGCCGCATCAGATCCGTGCCGGAAACATCCAGAGTGGCAAACGCATCGCTTTCAAGCGTGCGCAGCTGTTCGACGGTGTAGAGCTCGCGGGTGTGGTGTGCGTTGGCCATCCGGAATTATAGGCACGGCCACCGTCTACAATGGATCGATGTCCGACCCCGATACACGCCCTCACATCGACTACGCCGCACTGGCCGGCGATATCAAGCGCTGGGCGATCGAGCTGGGCTTCGCCGACGCAGGCATCAGCGGCACCGATCTCGGCGCCGACGAGCAGCACCTCGAACGCTGGCTCGACGACGGCCATCACGGTGAAATGGAATACATGGCGCGCCACGGCGCCAAGCGCAGCCGCCCCGCCGAACTGGAGCCGGGCACGCAGCGCGTGATCTCAGTGCGGATGGACTACATCCCGCCCGGGACGGCAAACGCCTGGGGCGTCATCGAGGATGCTGAAGCCGGCTACGTGGCGCGCTATGCGCTGGGCCGCGACTATCACAAGCTGATGCGCAGCCGGCTGCAGAAGTTGGCCGATCGCATCCACAGCGTCGTCGGCGACTTCGGCTATCGCGCCTACGTCGATTCGGCGCCGGTGCTGGAAAAGGCGCTGGCGCGCAACGCCGGGCTGGGCTGGATCGGCAAGCACACGGTGCTGATCAATAAGCGCGCCGGCTCGTATTTCTTTCTCGGCGAGCTGTATACCGACCTGCCGTTGCCGGTGGACCCGCCGGCCAGCGCGCACTGCGGCAGCTGCAATCGCTGCATCGACATCTGCCCGACGCAGGCCATCGTTGGGCCGTATCGACTCGATGCGCGACGCTGCATTTCCTATCTCACGATCGAGCTCAAAGGCAGCATTCCCGAAGCGCTGCGCGCGCCGATGGGCAACCGCATCTTCGGTTGCGACGACTGCCAGCTGATCTGCCCGTGGAACAAGTTCGCCCAGGAAACCACCGAGCCGGATTTCGCACCACGCCATAGCCTGGACGGCGCAAAACTGATCGACCTTTTCGGCTGGAGCGAAGAGGAGTTCCTCAAGCGCACTGAAGGTATGGCGATCCGCCGTACCGGCTACGAAGGCTGGCTGCGCAATATCGCCGTGGCGCTGGGCAATGCGCCGACATCGGCCGCCGTCACCGCCGCGCTAGAGGCGCAAGCGGAGCATGTTTCGCCAGTGGTACGCGAACACGTGCAGTGGGCACTGGCCCGGCATCACCGCTGACGAATCAGGCGGCGGCCATCTGCTTGGGGATCGAACGATTGGTGTGCGAGATGCGATTGTGCGCATCGGCATACACCAGCGTAGGCTGGAATTTCTCCAGCTCCGCCTCGCTGAGCTGGGCGAAGGCGGCGATGATGATCAGATCGCCCGGCTGGGCACGATGCGCTGCGCTGCCGTTGACCGAAATGATGCCCGAGCCTTCTTCGGCACGCAGCGCGTAGGTGACAAAGCGCTTGCCGTTGTTAATGTTCCAGGCATGGATCTGCTCGTACTCACGGATACCCGACGCGTCGAGCAGCAGGCCGTCGATCGCGATCGAGCCTTCATAATGAAGCTCGGCGTGAGTAACCGTGACCCGGTGGATCTTGGCCTTGAGCATGTTCAGGTGCATGACGTACTTCCCGCAGGAACAGCCTGCGTAACGGGTAATTATCGAAGTCTGGAGGCTTGGCCGCAACCGGGCGCCGGCTTGGCCCTATCTAGGGGCGTCCTGGTCGAACATCAAGTTGTCGATCAGGCGGGTCGTGCCCAATCGAGCGGCAATGAGCGCTATCAGGCCCTCGCGCTGATCTTCGGCCGGTTCGGCCAGATCGTCGGCGCGGCGAATCACCGCATAATCCGGCGCAAAACCGGCACGCGTCAGCCGCGACGAGGCCACCTGCTCCAGCGCCCGCCACGCGTGCCCCTGCAGGAACAGCTCGCGCATCTTGCTCAGAGTGTCGTAAATCAGCGCAGAGCGAGCCCGCTCGTCGGGTGACAGGTACTGATTGCGCGAACTCAGCGCCAGGCCGTCGTCGGCGCGCAGGGTCGGGGCGGACATCACTTTCACCGGCAGCGACAGGTCGCGCACCATCCGCTCGATCACCTTCAGCTGCTGAAAATCCTTCTGACCGAAGACCGCGATATCCGGCTGCACCAGATTGAACAGCTTGCACACCACCGTGGCGACGCCGTCGAAGTGCCCCGGGCGATGGGCACCCTCCAGTGTTTCGGTAATCTGCGGCACGCGCAGGCTGACACTGTGTTCCGGCCCGAAGGGATAGATCGTGCCGACATCGGGGGCAAACAGCAGGTCGCAGCCCTGGTCGGCCAGTGCGGCCTGATCCTGCACCAGGGTGCGCGGATAGCGCTCGAAATCCTCGTTCGGACCGAATTGGGTCGGATTGACGAAGACGCTCGCGACCACCCGCTCGGTACGCGCACGCGCCAGCTTGATCAGCGACTGATGGCCTGCGTGCAGGTTGCCCATGGTCGGCACAAAGCCGACGGTTTCGCCCTTGCTGCGCCAGCCGCGGATAGCCGCGCGCAGCGCGGAGACGTCTTGTACGGTCTGCATGGTTGGCTTTGGCCGGTCAGTTGAAACAATGTTCGGGCGCAGGGAAAACGCCACTGCGCACATCCTCGGCGTAGGCCGCAATGGCCGCTGCCACAGAATCGCGCCCAGCGAGGAAATCCTTGCTGAACTTCGGTCGCTTGCCCGGGGTGATGCCGAGCATGTCATGAATCACCAGCACCTGTCCGTCGCAGTGCGGGCCGGCACCGATGCCGATGACAGGGATATTCACGGCGCCCGTCACCCGCTCGCCCAACGCCGTCGGCACGCCTTCCAACACCAGCAGATCCGCGCCGGCGGACTGCACCGCCAGCGCCTCGGCCAGAATATGGTCCGCTGCCGCCTGCTCACGGCCCTGAATGCGAAAGCCGCCGAACTTGTGCACCGATTGCGGCGTCAATCCCAGATGCGCGCACACGGGAATCGCCCGGGCGACCAGTGCCGCAATGCCTTCGAGGATATGCGGCGCGGCGCCTTCGATTTTGACCATCGCCGCACCGGCTTCGCCGACCAGTCGCGCACCGGCTTCCAGCACATGCGCCGTGTCGCGATCGGCCATGAACGGCAGATCCGCTACCAGCATCGTGGCGGACAACCCACGGGCGACGGCCGCGGTGTGATAGACCATGTGATCGAGCGTCACGGGGAGCGTGCTGCGATGCCCCTGCACCACCATGCCCAGCGAATCGCCGACCAGCGCGATGTCGACGCCGGCGTTTTCCAGCTGCCAGGCAAAGCTGGCGTCGTACGCGGTCAACATGACGATGCGCCGCCCCTGCGCTTTCATCGCGTGCAGGCCCGGTACGGTGACCTGCTTGCGTTCGGGGGTGCTGGCGTTCTGCACGTACACGGCAATTCCTTACATTAACGAGAACAACGGGCGCCGATTATCGGCGGCCCGCACTGGCGGCTCAAGGTCGAAACGTTCAAGGCAGGCGCTCGCAGCCGGAGGTATCGAGGTTTCCCAGCAAGGCGTGCACCGTTCCCTGACCCGGTATCTCCAGTGTCGGCGCAATAGCGGACAGCGGCAGCAGCACAAAGGCGCGCTCGGCCATGCGCGGGTGCGGCAGGGTCAACTGCTCATCGTGGCGAGTCACGCCATCCATATGAAGCAGATCCAGATCCAGCGTGCGCGGACCATTGCGCTCGGCCCTCACGCGGCCAGCGTCGCTCTCGATTTGCAGCAACGCATCGAGTAACGCTTCCGGCAGCAATGCAGTATCCAGTGCGACAACGGCGTTGATAAATGGCGGCTGCTCGATCACACCCCAGGGCGGCGTCAGATACAGCGGCGAACGCCGTAGCACGCGCGTGGCTGGCAAGGCGTCGAGTGCGTCCATCGCAGCGAGTACCTGCCGCTGCGAGTCACCCAGATTGCTGCCCAGCGCGACGTAAGCCAGCGTCACGCCGGGCCCGATTTGTCGCCCGGCTTGCGCCGGCGGCGCCGGGGCCGTGGCGGCTTGGCCGAGGTCGCCACCACGTTGTCGCTGGGATAATTGCCGCCGCCGGCAGGCAGCGCCGCCGCCAGCACGTCCTGCGGCAGCAGCTGCGCATGCGCCCACCACTGGCCCAGCTCGCGCATCGCCGGCGACTCGTCAGCGCGCAGCAGCAGAAAGTCGAACGCGGCGCGAAAGCGCGGCTGGGTCATCAGACGGAACACGCGCTTGCGCTGGATCTGCTCGAAGCGCGGCTGCAGCGACCAGATCTCTTCCATCGTAAAGGTGAAACGACGCGGGATCGCCACCCGTTGGCACTGCTCGGCTACCACCTGCGCCGCGGCGCGCGCCCAGGCTTCGTTGCCATCCATGCCCTGACCTATCCACTGGTGCGCAAGATCCCGTACTTCGCCCCACAACAGTACCGCAAACAGGAAGGCCGGCGTGACCGATTTGCCTTCGGCGATGCGCGTATCGGTATTGGCCAGACCCTGCTCGACCAGCGAACGCAGCGCCTGATCGCCACGCTTCAGCGCGCGGGCGGTGGCCGGAAACAGAAACTTCAGCAGGCCGCATTTTTCGAGCATGCGGAAGCTTTTCAGCCCCTGGCCGCCGAGGAACATCTTCAGCGATTCGTCGAACAGTCGCGCCGGTGCGGCCTCGGCCAGCAGTGGCCCGAGCGTCTCGAACGGCGCCATCGCGGCAGCATCGATCCGCATGTCGAGCTTGGCTGCCAGACGCGCGGCGCGCAGCATGCGCACCGGATCTTCGCGATAACGCGTGACCGGGTCGCCGATCAGTCGCAGCACGCGGTCATCGAGATCCCTGCTGCCGTCGACATAGTCGCGCACCGAAAAATCGCTGATGTCGTAGTACATCGCGTTGACGCGGAAGTCGCGGCGAATGGCGTCCTCTTCGATCGTGCCCCAGATGTTGTCGCGCACGATGCGCCCATCGACGATGTGGCGATCGCCCTCGGCACCCTCTTCCCCGAGGCCACGAAACGTCGCCACCTCGATGATCTCCGGCCCGAATACCACGTGCGCCAGACGAAAACGTCGACCAATCAGACGGCAGTTGCGGAAAAGCCGCTTGACCTCGTCCGGCGTGGCGCTGGTGGCGACATCGAAGTCCTTCGGGTGCAGGCCCAGCAGCAGGTCACGGACGGCACCACCGACCAGATACGCGGTGTAGCCCGCCTCGTTCAAACGGTAAAGCACGCGCAGGGCGGCCTTGCTGATGTTCTTGCGGGAGATGATGTGCTGGTCGCGCGGAATGATCCGCAACGTCGGCGTGATGTCGGTGTCGGTCCTTGGTTCTAGGTTCAAGCGGTAAAAATCCTTGCAGGACGATTGGCCGTGAGTTCAATGACTGGATACACTTTCGTCTCAGGTAACGTGCGAATCGATGCGGTGGGTTAGGCCGGAGTACGTCATAAACTGTTGTATATCCAGCATTGCCGGGCGAAACAATTCCGTTATACTAGCGCGCCTCACAGCATAACGCTCCCTTCGTCTAGTGGCCTAGGACACTGCCCTCTCAAGGCGGGAACACGAGTTCGAGTCTCGTAGGGAGCACCATTTGTTTTTGCGATCGTCCATGATCGCCGTCTATGCCTTGACCGGCAGCTTGCAGCTCTCGCCGGAACGTGGGGATCAGAAGCGGCCATCCATGGCCGCACTCTTCACAAAAGCAGCTTCATCTGGCGGGTAACTCATGACCTTTGTTGTCATCGACAACTGCATCAAGTGCAAATACACCGACTGCGTCGAAGTCTGCCCGGTCGACGCTTTCCACGAAGGCCCCAATTTTCTTGTGATCGACCCGGACGAGTGCATCGACTGCACATTGTGCGAGCCGGAATGCCCGATCAATGCGATCTATCCGGAAGACGACGTGCCGGCCGGTCAGGAGTCGTTCGTCGCCCTCAACGCGGAGCTCGCCAAGGGCTGGCCGGTGATCACCGAGCGCAAGGATGCTCCTGCTGACGCGAAGGACTGGGAAAACAAACCCGGCAAGCTCGACCTGCTTCAGCGCTGACGTTCTCCCCGCATTGCAAAACGAAAAAAGCCGCCCTCTCGATGGCGGCTTTTTTGTCGCTCCCCCGCACCATCACGATGCAGGGCAAGCACCGGTTTATTTGTCTTTCTTCTTGCCCAGTTTCGTCCTGAGCGCATCGACCACTTTGATCACCGCAGGCGCATCGCCCTGAGCCCGCACTTCACTGGCTTCCGTACCGCTGCTGTCGATCATGATCTGCACCGGATGCGTGGTCGAACCGGCCGCATCCGTGGGCACCGGCGCGCTCTTCTTGAACATGCCGAAGAAGCCCTTCTTTTTCTGCTGAATCACGGCGTTGGGCACGCTAACCGTATAGGTGCGGGTGGCATCGTCGTGCGCCGTCACCTGGCCAAGGCTGCCGTCAGCCAGCTGGGCACCGACCTGCTTGTAGGCGTCGTCGACGTTACCGGTCATGACGAAGCCATCGGTGATCGCACCGGCCGAACCACCGTTGACGCTGGCCGTCGCCCCGTTGGACGTGGGCTGGTTGCCACCCGGCGGCGGAATCACCAGTGCCGCCGTGGTCGTGGGGCGATCGAGCTGCGGCGGAATCTCCAGCGGCGACTCCTGCTGGGCGGTGTCCCACGCCTTGTGCGAGCGGAACATGCCGCAGCCGGAGAGCAGCAGACCACTGAGGGCCAGAAGCGGCAGGGCCACGAGGAGTGGTGTTTTCTTCATGTAATCGGATTCCGTGAGAAAGTTCAGACAGCCGTCAAGCAGCGGCAGTCGCCAAGGATGCCAGACTGGACAGCGCTTGGTGCAATCGGGCGCGATCCGGACCGTCGTTCAATTCAACCAGAGGCAACCTTGGCACAGCCAAGCCCAGCCCCAAAACCGGCAATCCGGCCTTTACCGCAATCGGGTTCGGCGCACAGTCCAGTGCCTGCACCAGCGGACTCAGCGCGGCATCGCAGCGCGCCGTTTGCGCCGTGTCGCCGGCAAGCGCCGCATCGCAAAGTGCCCTGAAAGCCTGGGGCACAAGATTGACCACCACCGATATTGTACCGCCCGCACCCGCCAGCATGGCGGCACCGGCCGATGCGTCGTCGCCGGAGAGATAGACGAAATCCGGGCTCACAAGTTCCGCGAGGGCGTCAATACGCTCGCGATCGCCGCGCGCCTCCTTGATGCCGATGATGGCCGGATGATCGCGCAGGCTAGCCACGGTCTCCGGCAGCAGATCGCTGCCGGTGCGGCTTGGCACGTTGTACATCAGCACCGGCAGCTCGCCGTGATCAGCCACGTCGAGAAAATGCCGACGCATACCCTCCTGGGTCGGGCGGACGTAATACGGCACCACGACCAGCGCGGCATCGACGCCCGAGGCCTTGGCACGACGGGTCAACGCGATGGTTTTGGCCGTACCCGCCTCGCCGGTGCCGGCAATCACCGGCACCCGTCCGGCGACGCGCTCCACCGCGTACGCCAGCAGCCGATCGAATTCGTCGTGCTCCAGCATATGCGCTTCGCCGGTCGACCCGGCCACCACCAGCGCCTGCGTGCCGCCAGCCAGCTGAAAGTCGATCAGCCGGCCGAAAGCCGGCAGATCGAGCGCGCCGTCTGCCGTGAAAGGGGTAACCAGCGCGCAAATACTTCCGCGAATGTTCAAGAATCGATTCCGCTCCTGGGCAGAACGCACATGTTACTGGCGGCTTCACAAGGCCGGCAAGTAAACCCGATAGAGTAATCTCCCGATTCCGCACCGCGCGGCTTGCTGCCCATACCGTCACCAGGTGGATTTTTTTTGAAACACTCTTCCGCTTCCGCCCATGCCAGCAACGACAACCAGCTGCTGATCCACGCGCTTACCCCCTCGACCAAATCCCCGCTGCTGGCGCTGGCCAAGCGCATCGCCGACGCCGGCTGCAACCTTACCGAGTCGCGAGTTTCCAGCGTTGGCACCGAGGTATCGCTGATGCTGCTGGCCAGCGGCGCGTGGGATGCGCTGGCCAAACTCGAAACCGCGCTGACCAAGCTGGCCCGCGACGAAAGCCTGCGGCTGGTGCAGTACCGTACCGGACCGCGCGAAAACAGCTCGCATCTGCTGCCGTATCTGGTGGAAGTGGTGGCTGCCGACCGGCCCGGCATCGTGGTGCGTATCGTGGAATTTTTTACCCAGCATGGCATCAGCGTCGAACAGCTGAACTCCACTCGCTATCAGGCCATGCAAACCGGGGCCGAGATGTTCCAGGCCCAGTTCACCATTGGCGTGCCGTCGGAAATCCACATTGCCGCGCTGCGCGACGATTTCCTCGAACTGTGCGACGGGCTGAACCTCGACGCGATCATGGATCCGGTGAAATTCTGAAACTCACCCGGCCGTTGAGCATCGCGCGATAACGGCCGGCTGACAAGGACTGTTATCTGCAGTCACGCACGCGCTAGTCTAGCCCCGGGACTTCAGAGGGACGTTGCATTGCAGCCAGCCCATCGATTCACGCGGTCAGCCAACGGCGCACCAGTCGCTGCATCGGCGACACCGTCACTCCAGGCCGCTGCCGTTCGCCCGCAACCCTTCGCTGTTCGCAAGCCCTCCATCCTCTGTTCCGATTCCATTTTCCTCAAAAACATCGATCACGGTGACGTCTCACCGTGCCGGAGTAACCATGCCCGAGCTCGGCAAGAAACTTCCCCCACTGAAAGGCCAGGTCAGCGACGGCAGCGAGTTGCAGCTGGCCAGCCTCAAAGGCCAGTGGGTGGTCGTGTATTTCTATCCCAAGGACAGCACCCCCGGCTGCACCACTGAAGCGAAGGATTTTCGCGACTTGTACCCCGAATTTCGCAAACGCCATGCCGAGGTCATCGGCGTATCGCGCGACTCGCTGAAATCGCACGCCAACTTCAGCGCAAAACAGGAATTGCCGTTTCCGCTGATTTCCGACACCGACGAAGCCTGGTGCCGGGCCTTCGACGTCATCCACGAAAAAGTGCTGTACGGCAAGCGCCACATGGGCATCGTGCGCAGCACGTTCCTGATCGATCCCGATGGCAAGCTCAGCAAGGAGTGGCGCGGCGTCAAAGTAACCGGACACGCGCAAGCCGTGCTCGACGCCATTGCGTCCAAGTGAACTTCGCCCGAGCTTACGTTTTCAAAGTCACGGCAGCCCGGCGTCGCCGCGCCGGTCGCCGCGACTATCCGACGGCGGCAAACCAGCCGCCGTTACTGCGCCAACCACCCACCAGCGAGGACTCTTCCGCATGACCGGAAGCACGCGAATCTACGCTCTCGACACCAACGTCCTGCTGCATGACCCGACCTCGCTGTTCCGCTTCGCGGAGCACGACGTCTTTATCCCGATGACCGTGCTGGAGGAACTGGACGAAAAAAAGAAAGGCGCCTCGGAGGTTTCCCGCAACGGCCGACAGGTCAGCCGGTTTCTCAACGAACTGATCGAGCGCGGCAAGGGCCACAACCTCAACGAGGGCCTGGAGCTTTCCAACCCGCAAGGCATCAATCTCAAGCGCGACAACGCGGTGGGCAGGCTTTATTTCGAGCAGCGCCTCAGCGCCAATCGCGGCAAGGCCGACAACCAGATTCTCGCCTCGGTGATGGAGCTGCGCGATCAGCACGCCGATCGTGACGTCATCCTCGTCACCAAGGACATCAACCTTCGCATCAAGGCCAGCATCGAAGGGGTGGTCGCCGAAGATTACGAAAACGATCGCGCGCTGGACGATTTTTCGCTGCTGTATACCGGTGCCGCGGAACTGCCGGAAAACTTCTGGAACCTGCACCCCGAAGTCAAATCCTGGACCGAGCGCGGCCGCACCTTCTACAAGGTCGATCGCCACGATGACGAAGAATGGCACCCCAACCAGTGCCTGTTTTTGCCGGGCGAAAACGAGGTCGAACTGCGCGTACTGCATCTGGACGACGTCAATGCCACGCTGGTGTTGCTGGACGATCACTCGCACGCCAACCATCACGTGTGGGGCATCGGCGCACGCAACCGCGAGCAGAACTTCGCCCTCAACGCGCTGATGGACCCCGACATCGATTTCGTCACCCTGCTCGGCAACGCCGGCACCGGCAAGACCCTGCTGGCGCTGGCCGCCGGTCTGGCGCAGGTGATGGACCAGCAGCGCTATCGCGAAATCATCATGACCCGCGCGACGGTGTCCGTCGGCGAGGACATCGGGTTCCTGCCGGGCACCGAAGAAGAAAAGATGACGCCGTGGATGGGCGCGCTCACCGACAACCTCGAAGTGCTCGCCAACCCCGAAGACGGCGGCAGTTGGGGGCGCCAGGCGACCAACGACCTGCTTGCCTCGCGCATCAAGATCCGCTCGCTCAACTTTATGCGCGGACGCACCTTCCTCAGTCGCTATCTGATCATCGACGAAGCGCAGAACCTCACGCCGAAGCAGATGAAAACCCTGATCACCCGTGCCGGCCCCGGTACCAAGATCGTCTGCCTGGGCAACGTCGAGCAGATCGACACGCCCTATCTCACCGAAACCACCTCCGGCCTCACTTACGCTGTGGACCGTTTCAAGCAGTGGGAGCACTCTGCACATATCACCCTGCGGCGCGGCGAACGCTCGCGGCTGGCGGACTTTGCGGCGGAGGCGCTTTAAAGGCGGAGAACGGGGGAAAGCGGACTACGGCTAGTCCGTGATTCCGCTCCTTAGTTCCTCGTAACTAATAAAATGAGCACTGCGCGCACTTCCAAGGATCGCGCAGCTTTACCGCAAGTTATTGATCTAAAAATTTAAAATGGACTTTCAATGTGGCCATGTATTTACCTCTACTAATCGATTTTCTGTGCCTGGTTTTCGGTCTTGCCTTGGTTATCTCCGGGATAAGGCTATTTTGGATCGGAGGTAGCTACCTTAAGAAAAAGATGAAATCTCTGCCGTAATTTTTAGCGCGCCCATCTGGATCCGCTCAAGGCTGAAGAGGCAGTCATGGTTGCTGGGGGCAAGCGAGTACAATGATGTTTATCGGCTCTGACGGTTCTAACTGCCTACATGATCTTTACCCCGCGACTTGTCTTGTTGGCGCTATTCGCCTTCTTTGCGCTGTGCGTGCTGCTCGTGCACCTGCGAGGGCGCGTGCGGCTGCGGTTCGATCGGCAGTTGGTGGATCATTCGGCGGTTTTCGCCCCTTACAACCTCTTGATGTACGCCTTCTCGGCAGTGCCGGCGCGGCCGATTCTCGATCGCCGCGGTTTCCCCCAGCTCGACTTGCTGCAGGCCAACTGGCGCGTGATACGCGACGAAGCCATGCATCTGTTCGACGAAGGCTATATCCGAGCGGCGGCGAAAAATGACGACGCCAGCTTCAACAGCTTTTTCAAGCAGGGCTGGAAGCGCTTTTATCTGAAGTGGTACGGCGAGCCGCTGGCCTCGGCCGAAACGCTCTGCCCCAATACAGTGGCGCTGCTGAAGTCGATCCCCAGCGTCAAGGCGGCCATGTTCGCGTTGTTGCCACCGGGTGCCAAGCTCAACCCCCATCGCGACCCCTTCGCCGGTTCCCTGCGCTACCACCTGGGGCTGATCACGCCCAATTCGCCGGCCTGCCGCATTTTCGTCGATGGCCACGAGCACGCGTGGGGCGACGGCAAGGACGTGGTATTCGACGAAACCTACGTGCACTGGGCCGAAAACGGCACCGACCAGACTCGGGTGATCCTGTTCGCCGACGTCGAGCGCCCCTTGCGCACGCGCTGGATGAACGCGATCAACCATCGCGTAGGCGCCTTCATGGGCAGCATCACCGCATCGCCAAACTCGGATACGGACACGGAGAAAACCGGCTTCATCAACCGCATGTTCGCGCTGAGCAAGCGCAAAGGCGATTCGTCGAACTCGTTCAAGGCGCGCTTCAAGAGCCGCCACAAGAAAGTCTACAAAGGCCTCAAATACTTCGGCATCGTTATGATGATCTGGCTGATCTTTCTTGCGCCCTGGCCAATCTTTCGCTGAATGAAGTTCTGAGGCGACTGCATATTCACCAAGAAAAAAGCCGCGGATGGCTCCGCGGCTTTTTCTTTTTGGACGGCTAAACCGCAGACGTCAACTCAGCCCTTGAGACGCTTGACGATGGCGTCCGCAAAGCTGTCGGTGCTGCCCTTACCACCCAGATCCGGCGTAATCTGATCGCGGTCGTTTTCCACCGCGGCACGAATCGCCGCGCGCAGCTGATTGCCCTTGGCGACCATGTCCAGATAATCCAGCATGTCGGCGGCGGCGAGCAGCAGAGCGCAGGGGTTGGCAATACCGCGACCGGCGATATCCGGCGCCGAACCGTGCACGGCTTCGAAGATCGCCGCGTTGATGCCGATGTTGTCGCCCGGCGCCAGACCCAGGCCACCGACCAGACCCGCGCACAGGTCGGAGAGGATGTCGCCGAACAGATTCGTGGTCACGATCACGTCGAACTGATGCGGATTCATCACCAGCTGCATGCAGGTGTTGTCCACGATCATCTCGTTGAACTCGATCTGCGGATATTCCTTGGCGATTTCACGCGCCACGTTGAGAAACAGGCCGGTGCTGGTCTTGAGGATGTTCGCCTTGTGCACGGCGGTGATCTTCTTGCGGCCTTTCTTCACCGCCATCTCGAACGCGTAACGCACGATGCGGGTGCTGCCCTTGCGCGTATTGCGGATGATCGACTGAGCGATCTCGCCATCTTCGGAGAGCGTCTGGCCTTCGGCGAGATACGCGCCCTCGGTGTTTTCGCGCACCGTAATGATGTCGATATTCTCGTAGCGCGACTTGGTACCGGGAAAACTGATCGCCGGACGCACATTGGCGTACAGGTCGAAATGCCGGCGCAGGGTCACGTTGACGGAGGTGAAGCCACCGCCGATCGGCGTGGTCAGCGGGCCTTTCAGCGCCACCTTGTGCTTACCGATGACTTCCAGGGTCGAGGCCGGTAGCAGGTCGCCGTGCTTTTCCAGCGCAACCATGCCGGCATCGACAAAGTCATACGTCAGATTACAATCGAGCGCATCGAGCACGCGCAGCGTAGCTGTCATGATCTCCGGGCCAATGCCATCACCGGCGATCACAGCAATCGTCTTGCTCATGGGGAAACTCCTTGAAACGGGGAATCGAGCAGCGCACGCAGGGGGAGGAAGAAACAAAGGCGGCGCTGATAACCTGTCGATTATCGCCGATGTGGCGCGATGCGGCCAGTGCGGGGGTTCGCTTCGGTGCTGAAAATACTCGCACGCAGCGTTGCAAAAAGGCGCATGGGCGCGGAACGACCACCCGGTGAAAGCCAGACGACACAAGGCCTTCCCGATAAATACGCCTTACCGCGCCTGCCGAAAGAGGCCGCGCGAAGCGCGGCCCTCGAACGATTAATTGGTCGAGTGATCCGCACAACCGGCAGCATCGCTGGCCGCGCCGGCTTCGAGCTTGTCTAGCAGATCGACGCCGCGGCGCAGATGCGGAATCACGATGGAGCCGCCGACGACGAGAGCCACGCTGAATACCTCGAAGAACTCGTTGCGCTGCACGCCGGCTTCCTTGCACTGGGCGATGTGGTAACTGATGCAGTCATCGCAACGCAGCACCATCGACGCCACCAGGCCCAGCATCTCCTTGGTTTTGACGTCCAGCGCGCCGGCCTTGTAGGTCTGCGTGTCAAGCGCGAAGAACCGGCGGACGACCTGATTGTCCTCGGCAAGAATGCGGTCGTTCATACGCTGGCGAAATTCGCTGAACTCGGCGAGGCTGTCGCTCATGCGGACAGCTCCAGCAGCTGGGTCAGCTTGCCGCTGCGATCGGCGGCGACCAGATCATCGAAGCCGCCGACGTGCTGATCGTTGATGAAAATCTGCGGCACGGTGCGCCGGCCGCCGCTGCGGGTCAGCATGGCATCGCGCTGCACCGGGTCCGTATCGATGCGCACTTCCGTCCACTCCAGCCCCTTGGCCTTGAGCAGATTCTTGGCCGACACGCAGTACGGGCAAACGGCGGTGGAATAGACCTCGATCTTGGACATGACGACACTCCGGAACGGTAGGAACGATGGCAATTATTTGGGGGCAGACGCGCCGCGGCTCAAGCCTTCGTCGGCGGGAACCGCTGCAATCCGGCGCGGTCTCGGTGGTATTGTCGCTTACCTATGACCATGGCACCACGACGACTGGTTCAACGCCTGCTGGCGCGACGTCTGCTGACCGCCGTGCTGGCGGCCGGCCTGACCTGTGCCGCCAGTGCCCAGCAGGACGTGCGCCTGCCCGATCTGGGCAGCTCGGCCAATGCGCTGATCTCGCCACAGGAGGCGCAGGATTACGGCGCCGCCATGCTGCATCAGATGCGCGCGCTTGATCTGGTCGTCGACGATCCGCTGCTGGACGACTACATCAACGACCTGGGCTTTCGACTGGTCGCCAGCAGCGACAAGCCGAAAGATCACTTCGCGTTTTTCGTGGTGAAAGATCCCGAGATCAACGCGTTCGCGGCGCCGGGCGGCTATATCGCCGTAAACTCCGGCCTGATCACTATCACCCGCAACGAAAGCGAGCTGGCCGGCGTGATCGCCCATGAAATTGGCCACATCACGCAAAACCATCTGGAGCGGGCGTTCGAGGATTCCAAAAAGGATGCGCCGCTGATGGCGCTGGTGCTGCTCGGCGCCATTCTCGCCGGCGCCGGCGGCCACGCCGGTGACGCGCCGGTCGCGGTTCTGGCCGGCGGGCAGAGTCTGATCGCGCAGAAGTCGATCAACTTCACCCGCCACGACGAGATCGAGGCCGATCGGGTGGGTATTCAGACCCTAGGCCGTGCCGGCTTCGATCCGAATGCCATGGCGACCTTCTTCGAGCATCTGGAAGACGTCACCAGCGCCGACGCCGGCGGCATCCAGACGCCGTCGCTGCTGCAGTCGCACCCGGTGACCACCGAGCGCATCAGCGACGCGAAATCCCGCGCCGGCTCGCTAATAGCTGCGCAGAAACTTCGCCCCACCGTGTCCAGCATGGACCAGAGCCAGTGGGAGAAAATCACCGCACCGGTGCCGTTCGTCCGCGACCCCTCGGTGCTGACTGCCAGCACGAAAACACCCGATCAGCTGGACACCTACTCGCTGATGCGTGAGCGCACGCGGGTGCTGGCCGACGACGCGTCCAAAGTGGCGCTCTACTACGCGTCCAATCTGAAAGATCAGTACGGCTTCGACACGCCGGCGACGCACTACGGCTATGGGCTGGCGCTCACCCGCAGCGGTCGCGGCGCACAGGCGATCGAGCAGTTGCAGCCGCTGCTGCAGTCGCACGGCGGCAACCTGATCCTGAAGCTCGCCATGGCCGATGCCCGCCTGCAGGCCGGCCAGCGCGGCGCGGCGCTGGCCATGTACGAGGAGCTGACCACGCAGTCGCCGCGCAATCGGGCGGTGGCGCTGGCCTACGCCGATGCGCTCGTGGCCCGCGGCGACAAGGCGCAGGCCACGCAGGCGGCGAACCTGCTGCGCCCGCTGCTGGACAATGCCGACGAGCCCGAAATCTACAGCGCCTACGCCCGTGCCAGCGAAAAGGCCGGCGACAGCGTGCGTGCCGGGGAAGCCTTCGCCGACGCCAGCTATTACGCCGGCCGGCCGTTCGATGCGATGGAGCAACTGAAGCGGATGCTCGAGCGCAGCGATCTGGACTACTACGCCAGGGTACGCATCCAGTCGCGCATCAGCCAGCTGACCCCGCTGGTGATGGAGCTGCACAAGCGCCGGATCAGCACCGACGACAACCCCGACGGCCGGCAGCAGCCGCGCCAGAATCAGTTGTGCAGCGACCGATTGTGCTTCGGCGCCCGCTGACCGACGCCGTCCCTGCCAGCCACCGGCCTGCCGCGGGCGACCAGGCTTCGTGACAATCCGGCACGATTGGGCTAGAACGAAGTGACCCATGTCATCGACACGTAACATTGATGGGTTGCAATACTCCCGTCATAAGCCACCGGCAGACCACCGCGTGCACAAGCGCATTTTGATCGTTGAAGATGAAGTCTCGATCCGCGAGATGATCGCCTTTGCCCTGCGCAAGGCCGGCATGGACGCGATGCAGGCGGCCGATGCGCGGGCGGCCCAGCTGGCTATTGCCGAACAGGTGCCCGACCTGATCCTGCTCGACTGGATGCTCCCCGGCACCAGCGGCCTGGAGCTGGCGCGGCGCATGCGCAAGGAAGAACTGAGCCGCGAGATCCCCATCATCATGCTTACCGCGCGTGGGGAGGAGATGGACCGGGTCAATGGTTTGGAAGCCGGCGTCGACGACTACGTGGTCAAACCCTTCTCCACGCGCGAGCTGATTGCCCGCATCAAGGCGGTGCTGCGCCGCAGCCAGGGTGACGACGGTTCGGGCATGGTCGAACTCGGCGGCCTGCGCATCGACGGTCCCGCGCACCGCGTGTTTGCCGGCGAAGACGCGGTGCCGATCGGACCGACCGAGTATCGCCTGCTGTATTTTTTCATGACCCATCCCGAGCGCGTGTATTCGCGCACGCAACTGCTCGACCATGTCTGGGGCGGCAGTGTCTACGTGGAGGAGCGCACGGTCGACGTGCACATCCGCCGCCTGCGCAAGACGCTGGAGCCGTGGAAGCTGGACGAAATGGTGCAAACCGTGCGTGGCACCGGCTACCGGTTCTCCGTCAACGCCTGAAGTCGTGCATGGCTGAGTCACGCATGCCCTGCCCGATAGCCATGGCTCGGCTCGCCGGGGTTGCGGCGACGCAAGCTTTTGCCGATGCTGGCCGCCCGGCCTGCAAGGCCGTCCAGCCAAACGCCTCATGGCACAACCTGCCGCTTCATCGCTCGCAAAATTGTCAATGGCTCTAACGGCGGCATTAGCCGTTGGCGCACTGCTGGGCTGGTTGGCCGGCGGCCATATCGCTACCGGCGTGGCGGTTGTCGCGCTTTTCGAAGTCGTCTTGCTGCTGACTCGAATTCGTCATCAAACGCAGCACATCATGCCTATATCCGCTGGCGTCAGCCCTCTACAGCATGACCGTTTCATGACACGTTCCCGACGTATTGCCTCCAGCTTGCGCGATCTGCGCAACGCCGCCAGCCATCTTCCCGATGCGGTGGTACTGCTCGATCAACAGCAGCAGGTGCGCTGGTTCAATCACGCCGCCGAGAACCTGCTCGGCCTGCGCCGGCCGCGCGACCGCGGCGTGCTGCTGCATCAGCGCCTGGCCTCCTCCGACCTGTCCGGCTGGTTGCAGGACGGCGCGCTGGAACCGATCAACGACGTGATCGCCCCGGGCCATCCGGAAAGCCAGCTCAACGTCAGCATGCTGCCGTTCGGTCGCCGCCAGCATCTGCTGCTGGCGCGCGACATCAGCCATCTCAATCGGCTGGAACAGATTCGCCGCGACTTCGTCGCCAACGTCTCGCACGAGCTGCGCACGCCGCTGACGGTCATCCACGGCTATCTCGAACTGATCGACCCGGAAGACGTACCCGAACTGGCGCCGGTGCTCGGCGAGATGCGCGCGCAGTCCAAGCGCATGGGCCAGATCGTGGAAGACCTGCTGACTCTTTCGCGGCTGGAAACCCAGCACCAGATCGCCGACGAGCGCGTGCCGATGGCCTCCCTGCTGGCGACCGTGCGCAAGGAGGCCGAAGCGCTCAGTCAGGGCCGGCACCAGATCGCGCTGGAGTCCACCGCAGAGGCCGACCTGCTCGGCTCGCCGAAAGATCTACACAGCGCGCTATCCAACTTGGTCAGCAACGCCGTGCGCTATACGCCGATCGGCGGCAGCATCACCATCCGCTGGCGGCGCACGCCGCTGGGCGCAGCGTATTCGGTCACGGATACCGGCTTCGGCATTCCGGCCTCGCATATCGCACGACTGACCGAGCGCTTCTACCGGATCTCCTCCAGCCGTTCGCGCGACAGCGGCGGCACGGGCCTGGGCCTGTCGATCGTCAAGCACGTGCTGAACCTGCATCAGGCGCAGCTGCAGATCGAAAGCACGCCGGGCGTGGGCTCAACCTTTGCCTGCCATTTCGGCAACGCACGCCTGCTTACCGCGGGCGGCAATGACGAGAGCTGAACTCCCTGATCGCACCGTGTGTATTTGGCCAGCAGCATGGGCCAGAATGACGATATGCCACGTCGCTCACCTGCCCCCTCACCACCGATCGAGCCATCGCCGATCGATTTGAGTGCACCCCACCTATATCTCAGCAGCGAACTGGCGACGCTGGAATTCAATTTCCGCGTCCTGGCAATGGCGCGCGACATGTCGGTGCCGATACTCGAACGGTTGCGTTATCTGAGTATCGTAGCCAACAACCTCGACGAATTTTTCGAAGTGCGCGTGGCAATGCTCAAGCATCACCACGCCTACGGCACGTCGGCGCCGGGACCGGATGGCATCACGTCGGGCGAATTGCTCTCGAGAATTCGCAAGCGCGCGCTTGAACTGGTCACCGAGCAGTTCACGACCTGGCAGGAACACCTCATTCCACAGCTCGACGCGCACAACGTGCGCGTACTGACGCGCACGCAGTGGACGTCAAAACAGCGCCGCTGGTTGCAGGGCTATTTCGAACACGAGGTGCTACCGGTGCTGTCGCCGCTGGGGCTTGATCCCTCGCACCCGTTTCCGCGCATTCTCAACAAGACGCTGAATATCGCGGTGGTGCTGAAGGGCCGCGACGCCTTCGGCCACGAAGGCCATATGGCCCTGGTGCGCGCGCCACGCTCGCTGCCGCGGATCATCCGTGTGCCCGACGAGGTCAGCGGCGACGGCGATCACTTCGTGTTTCTGGCCGAGCTGCTGCAGGCGTTCACCGACCTGATGTTTCCCGGCTTCAAGGTGGTTGGCTCGTACCAGTTCCGCGTCACGCGCAACAGCGAGTTGATCGTCGAGGAGGCCGAAGTGGAAAACCTGGCTCACGCGCTGAGCGAGGAGCTGATCGGCCGCGGCTACGCGCGTCCGGTGCGGCTGGAAATCGCCAACGATTGCCCGAAGGCGATCACCGCGATGCTGACGCGCAACTTCGAGCTGGAAGACACGGACGTCTACCGCTGCGACGGCCCGGTCAACATCATTCGCGCGCAGCTGATCTACGATCTGCTCGATCGGCCCGAACTGAAGTTTCCACGCTTCAATCCACAGCTGCCGGCGGCGCTCGACGGGGCGAAGAACAAGTTCGACCTGATCAGCCAGCGCGACGTGCTGCTGCATCACCCGTATCAGAACTTTGCCGCCGTGGTCGATCTGTTACGCCAGGCCAGCGTCGATCCGCAGGTACTGGCGATCAAACAGACGCTTTACCGCGCGGGTGAGGACACACCTTTGGTCGGCCTGCTGGTGGACGCGGCGCGCAACGGCAAGGACGTGACCGTAGTGATCGAGCTGCGCGCGCGCTTCGACGAAGCGGCGAACATCCAGCTCGCCGTGCGCCTGCAGGAGGCGGGCGTGCAAGTGGTGTATGGCGTGGTCGGCTACAAGACCCACGCCAAGATGATGCTGATCGTGCGGCGCGAGGGCGACGGGCTACGCCGCTACGCGCACCTGTCGACCGGCAACTATCACCAGATCAACAGCCGCACCTACACCGACATTGGCCTGATGACGGCCAACCCGGCCATCGGCGAAGACCTGCACAAGATCTTCCAGCAGCTGTCGGGCCTCGGCCCGATGATCAAGCTCAACTGCCTGCTGCATTCGCCCTTTACGCTGTATACCGGCCTGGTCGCCAAGATCGAGCGCGAAACCGCGCACGCGAAAGCCGGTCGTGCGGCGCGCATCGTGGCCAAGCTCAATGCGATGAACGAGTCGCACGTGATCGAGGCGCTGTACCGCGCCTCGCAGGCCGGCGTGGAGATCGACCTGATCGTACGCGGCGCCTGCACGCTGCGACCGGGCCTGCCCGGCATCTCCGAGCGCATTCGCGTGCGCTCGATCATCGGCCGCTTTCTCGAGCACAGCCGCGTGTACTGGTTCGCCAATAACGACGAGCCTGAGCTCTACTGCGCAAGCGCCGACTGGATGGCGCGCAATCTGATGCGCCGTATCGAGATCGCGTTTCCCATTCTCGACGCCGAACTGTCGGCCCGTGTGTTCGAAGAAACCCTGGCCGGTAGTCTGGCCGACAACACGCAGGCATGGCTGCTCGACAGCGACGGCCGCTATGCGCGCGCCGAGCCCGGCAACGATCCGCCCTACAGCGCGCAGCAGAGCCTGCTCGATCGATACTGCCCTTGAGCTTTTCCACGCGTAGAAACATCTCAGTGGCCATGGATGACATCAGACTCACGCAGGCATGCGAGAATCCGCCTTCATTCGATCAGGGAGGCTTGACGTGAGCCCAGCCGATGCCACACCGATCCGCGACGGCGAACTGATTGCCGCCGTGGACATGGGTTCCAACAGCTTCCACATGGTGGTTGCCCGTATGGAACACGGCGAACCTCGCGTGATCGATCGGCTGCGTGAAAGCGTACGGATGGCCGCCGGCCTGCGCGCCGACGGCACGCTGGACGCCGAGCGCCGCGCCCGTGCAATGAACTGCCTGGCGCGCTTTGGCCAGCGCATCGCCGGCCTGCCCTCGCTGCGCGTGCGCGCGGTGGCCACAAACACCGTGCGCCGGCTCGCATCGCCGCAGACGTTTCTGACCGCCGCCGAAGCGGCGCTCGGCCATCCCATCGAGGTGGTTTCCGGCCGCGAGGAAGGCCGGCTGATTTTTCTCGGCGCCGCGCACGATCTGCCCGCCTCGCGCGAGCCGCGGCTGATCATCGACGTCGGCGGCGGCAGCACCGAGTTCATCATCGGCCGCGGCCTGGCGCCGCTGCATACCGAAAGCGTGCAGGCTGGCTGCATCGCCTCGACGCTGCGCTTTTTCCCCGGCGGCAAGCTCACGCGTAAGCGCTGGCAGCGCGCGCGCAGCGAGATAGGGGTACTGCTGCAGCAGTTCGACGAGGACTATCGCGAAGCCGGCTGGCAGGACGCCTACGGTTCGTCCGGCACGGCAAAATCCATCGGCGCGGTCGTGCAGGCGATGAAATTTTCCGATGACGGCATCACACCGGCGTCGCTGGCGTCGCTGCGCGAAGCCATTCTGGAACAGGGCCAGATCGGCCTGCTGAAACTGCCTGGCTTGGTCGAGGACCGTGCCGCCGTCTTCGCCGGCGGCGTGGTGATCTTCGAGGCCGCGTTTGCGGCACTGGGCATCGAACGCCTGCGCGTGTGCGAAAGCTCGATGCGCGAAGGGCTGATGTGGGATCTGATCGGCCGCGCCGGCGGCAGTGACCCACGCACGGCCAGTATCGATGCGCTGGCGACCCGCTACGGCGTGGATCGCGCGCAGGCCCGACGAGTCGAGTCCACCGCGCTGATGCTGTTCGATCAGGTGGCCAAGGCCTGGAAACTCGACGCCGACGCGCGCGAATGGCTGTCGTGGGCCGCGCGCGTGCACGAGATCGGCCTCGCCATCGCACACAGCCAGCATCATCATCATGGCGCCTACATCCTGCGCCACGCCGACCTGGCGGGCTTTTCGCGGCAGGAGCAGCAGCTGCTCGCTGCGGTGGTCGAAATGCATCGGCGCAAGCCGGACAAGGCGCTGATCATCACGCTACCGGTGCGCTACCGCGCGCTGGCCCGCTACACCACGGCGCTGCTGCGCCTGGCCGTACTTTTTCGCCGCGCGCGGCGGGCCGAGTCGCTGCCGCCGATGCGCCTGGCCGCTACCAGCCAGAAACTGCGCGTCACCCTGCCACTGGCCTGGTTCGAGCAACATCCACTCAGCGAATCCGACCTGCAGCAGGAGCAGTCGCCGATGGCTGAGCTAGGACTGAAGCTGGATCTGTCAAGCAGCTGAGCAAGCGGCTTTCATGAACCATGCCGGCTGCGTGCGCGTATCATGTTGGCACGCCAAAAAACGCCCGACACTCATGCTCAAATCTCTGCTCGCCACCCTGATGCTTCTCGCGCCACTGGCGCTGCCCGCACAAGCCGCCCAGCCTGCGCCCGCCGCTGTCGCAGCGGCGCCGGACGTGGTTCTGCATACCTCACAGGGCGACATCACCGTCGCACTGTATCCAGACAAGGCCCCCAAGAGCGTGGCCAATTTTCTGCAATATGTGCGCGACGGATTCTACGACGGCACGGTATTCCATCGGGCGATTCCCGGCTATCTCGTCCAGGGCGGCCTCTACACGCGCGATCTGCAGCCCAAGCGCACGCGCTCGGCAGTAGCCAGCGAAGCGGACAACGGCCTGTCCAATCTGCGCGGCACGCTGGTCGTGGCACGCGGCGCCGATCCGAACTCGGGCACGTCGCAGTTCTTTTTCAACCTGGTCGACAACCGTCGGCTGGATTTCACCGGCAACCAGAGCAGCCTGACCTGGGGCTATACGGTCTTCGGCAAGGTCATCAAGGGCATGGACGTGGTCGACAAGATCGCGGCGCTGCCCACGCGCGGGCTGGGTCCATTCGCCGCCGATGTACCCAATCCGCTGGTGGTGATCAACAGCGCCCGCGTCGTGGGCGAAGAGTCCACCGTCGACGACGCTGCCGCGGCGCCGGCCAAGAAAGCCACAAAGCATTAAGGCTGCCCGATGGTCACGCTGTTTATTGCCGACCTGCACCTGGATCCATCGCGTCCGCAGATCACCGAGCTGTTCGAACACTATCTGGCCAGCGACGAAGTGCGCCGCGCCGATGCGCTGTATATCCTCGGCGATCTGGTCGAGGCATGGGTGGGTGATGACGACGATGCCGAGCTGCCCGAACGCATCGCCACGGCGATACGTTCCGTACGAGATGCTGGGGTGCCGGTGTACTTTATGCCTGGCAATCGCGACTTTCTGCTCGGTGAAACCTTTGCACAGCGCGCCGGCCTCACGCTGCTGGAAGACGGCGCCGTGCACGACCTCTACGGTCGCCCCACGCTGCTGATGCACGGCGACCTGCTGTGCACCGATGATGTGGCGTACCAGACCGTACGCCAGCAAGTGCGCACGCCGCAGTGGAAGGCGCAGATTTTGGCCATGCCGCTGGAGGCGCGTCGCGCTTTTGCGACCAAGGCGCGTGAGGATAGCCGCGCGCATACCGGCGCAACCCAGGAAAGCATCATGGACGTCAACGCCGACGCCGTGCAGCAGGCGCTACGCCATGCCGGGGTGACTCGACTGATTCACGGTCACACCCATCGACCTGCGGTGCACGCGCTGCAATTGGACGATCATCGCGCCGAGCGCATCGTGCTCGGCGACTGGTACGAGCACGGCTCTGTGCTCAAAGTCACGCCCTCCGGCGCTGAACTGCACGGACTTTCCGTCAGCTGAGTTCCGCCATCGCCACGCGCGACGTCGTGCGAGGCGCCAGCCAATAGACCTTTGCAAGTCAAGGCTGCGACAGCCAGCGCCCTCGCCGTGAGACGACCGGCTCGCCATAAAGAACGTTTTGTTATGTGCGTATGATGAATACTCATTGCATTTGGACGTCTAAATGTCCAAATCTTGTGTAGTATTTATCACGCAGCCAGCATCGTATCGACGATCGCCATAGGGGCGAAAGACTGCGGCTTTCTTGTTTGATCAGTCGGCATCCGTGCCGCGCAAGTCGTCGTTCGCCATCGACTCGACATCCATGTTTGAGCAAAACGCTCCGAGCTCAGCACACCTTTCCAGGCTTTCGAGAGTCCCACATTGAACAATAGAATAACGCCCAGGCCAAACGCCCTGGCAGCAGCACTAGGCTTTGCGATTTTCGTCGCCGCGGCACCGGTGTTCGCGCAATCGACCACGGGCAGCATTTTCGGCCAGGCACCGGTCGGCGCCAATGAAACTGTCCAGGTAAAAAGCAGCACCGGCATTTCGCGCGTGGTGAATGTAGACAACCACGGCCGCTATAGCGCAGGCGAACTGCCTCTGGGTACGTAC
This sequence comes from Rhodanobacter sp. ANJX3, assembly GCF_014200755.1. GTDB lineage: Bacteria > Pseudomonadota > Gammaproteobacteria > Xanthomonadales > Rhodanobacteraceae > Rhodanobacter. The sequence goes on from NZ_JACHCM010000002.1 coordinate 674,525, forward strand.
ACCGTCGTGCTACTGCGCGACGGCAAGACGATCGATACGCGCAGCGACATTAGCTTGCGCGTCGGCGGCGGCACGGAGGTATCGTTTCAGCCAGCGGCGGTCAAGAATCTCAATGCGGTGACAGTCAGCGCCAATCGCCTGCCGCCGATCGATGTCACCAGCGTCGATTCACGCACGGTAATCACCTCCGCCCAACTCGCGCAGCTGCCACTGGGCCGCTCGGCCGAAGCCATCGCGCAGCTGGCACCTGGCGTGGTGAACAATAGCGGCGGCTACGTGGGGCCGACGGGACAATCGCTGGTGAGCTTTGGCGGTTCCGCCGCCAGCGAGAACGCGTATTACGTCAACGGTTTCAACACGACCGATCCGCAGCGCGGCTTCGGTGGAATCACGCTGCCATACGGTGCCATTGAGCAGCAGGAAATCTATACCGGTGGCTACAGCGCGCGATATGGCCGCTCCGACGGCGGCGTGATCAACATGGTCGGCAAGAGCGGCGCCGACCAGTGGCATTTCGGCGGGCAGGTGCTGTGGGAGCCCGAGTTTGCGCATGCCGACGGCACCAATACCTACTACACCAACGGGCTTCCCGCCTCGCCGGTCGCCGGCAATCTGTACGACCCCAACAGCAAGAATCGTCAGTGGACCAAGACATACGATGCCTATGTCGGTGGCCCGCTGATCAAGGACAAACTGTTTCTTTTCCTTGCGGCCGAAACGTCGACTCAGAATGGCGACACGGTCAACAATGTGTCCTATGCGCAACCCTACGTGCGCTACCAGTATCAGCAGCCCAAATGGTACGGCAAGCTGGACTGGAACATCACCGACAGCAATATCCTTGAAGTCACGGGTGCCTCGAACAAGAATCAGACCAACGGCAGCGTGTACAACTACGACTACAACGCGCTGAAGCCCGGCAGCTTCATCAACTATGCCGACAGCATCAAGACCGGCGGCGACGTCTATACGGCCAAGTTCACCAGCTACATCACCGACAGCCTCACGCTGACCACCACCTACGGCAAGATGAAAACCGTCAACTACGATGCGCCGGGCGGTTACGACGGCAGCCTGACCTATCTGAGCAACGTTCAGTATCAGAACCCCGCTTTCAACAACGGCACGCCGATCAGCAACAGTCAGATCACGCAGTCGCTGTACAACGCCAACCGCCATGATGTCAGCAACAATCTGCGCCTCGACCTGACCTACCAGCTCGGCCAGCACGCCATTTCGTTCGGCATCGACAATCAGAACTCGCGCGCCATCGACCAGGGCAGCCAGACCTCGGGACCGGGCTACTATTGGGGTTACGCCTACACCACCACGCCGACAGTGCCGCTGATCCCCAATCTGGGCGTGGGCGCGCCCGCGAATTATCCGAACGGCGCCTCCGGCTATTACGCGATCCAGTACATCAACAGCTCAATCGCCAGCGTGCGCTCGGCCCAACGCGCGCAGTATGTCGAGGACAAATGGCAGGTCAGCGATCGCTGGCTGCTCTCGCTGGGCCTGCGCAACGACCAGTTCACCGACTACAACGCGGACGCACAGTCGTACATCCGCCAGACCACACCACAGTGGGCGCCGCGCCTGGGCTTCAGCTGGGACGTGAACGGCGACGCCAGCTTCAAACTCTACGGCAACGCAGGACGCTACTACCTCGGCCTACCGCTCAACCCCTCCCTGAACGCCGCAGGCGCTTACGTTTCTACCCAGCAATACTTCACTTATAGCGGTATCGCCGCCGATGGCACGCCTACAGGCCTCACGCCCTTCTCCAACGCCGTGTCGTCCAACAACACCTACGGCGTGCTGCCCGACCCAAAAACGGTGACGGCGCAGAACCTGAAGTCGGAGTATCAGGACGAATTCATCCTGGGCTTCACCAAGACGATCAGCGACCAATGGGTGTATGGCGCCAAACTGACGCAGCGCATTCTGCGCAACGCCATCGACGACTATTGCGACGTCACGGCGATCGAGAACAAGGCCGCCACATTGGGTTACGACGTCAATGCGACCAACAGCTGCTATCTGATCAATCCCGGCCGCGCCAATACGTTTACCGTGGCCGATACCGGCGGCACCTACCGCAGTGTGACCCTCACCAATGCCGACGCCGGCTTTCCGCCATTGAAGCGCCAGTACTACGGCCTGGAAACCTTTCTGGAGCATCCGTTCGACGGCACGTGGTACGGCAAGATCGACTACGTGTTTTCACGCAGCTACGGCGATACCGAAGGCCAGCTGCGCTCCGATATTCAACAGACCGCTGCATCCACCAGCATCGACTGGGATTTCCCGGCGCTGATGTCGTACAGCAACGGCGCGCAGAGCAACGATCACACGCATCAGATCAAGATCTTCGGCTACTACCAGCTCACGCCCGAGTGGCAGATCTCAGGCAACATCCAGATTGAATCGGGCAACCCACGCAACTGCCTGGGCTACTACGGCCCCAACCAGACCGATCCGGATGGCTACGGCAGCTACTACCACTGGTGCGGCGGCCAGCCGTCGCCGCCTGGCACGTATCGTCTGCCGTGGAACAAGCAGGTGGACGTGGGTGCAACCTACCGACCGAGTTTCGGCGAGGGCAAGCTGGCGTTCTCGGTGAATGTCTTCAATCTCTTCAATAGCCAGACCATCCTCAACGCCTACCCGTTCTTTCAAATCTCGCCCGGTACGCCCGATCCACTCTACGGCTCCGCCGTGGTGCGGCAGCAGCCTCGTTACGTGCGGCTGAGCGCGACTTACGATTACTGATGACAGCGGCGCTAAGCGGAGGCCTCGCCATCCTTGATGCATGGAGCTGAACACGCCGGCGCCCACTGCGGGATGTAAACACTTCGCTTCATCCAGGAACGGATGAAGCGAAATCGTTCAACCGCCGGCAATGGCCAGCAGCCATTCCGTCGTCAAGGCCGGCACGGTCACCGGCAGCATATGGCCACCGCCGTCCACCAGTTTCAGCGTGGCGTGCGGAATTTTCTGCGTCAGCGCCTCACCGTGCTGCCGATAATCGAGGACCTGATCCTGTCGGCCGTAGAGCACGTCGATCGGCATTCGTAGCGTGCCGTACCGGCTTTCCATGGTCGGCAGATCCTCGGCTGTGGCCAGCATGTCGGACGAAGCCGCGTAAAAACTGTTCGGGCGAAGCCCGAGCAGGCCACCGCCCTTGGTTCGAAAATCCTTCGGCACCGGCTCCGGCCCAAAGACAAAGGCCAACACTTCGGGGCCTTTGCGAATGGACAGCGGCGTGGCGAGCGTGTGGGCGATCGCACGGCGCATCAGCGGCGAGGGAATCATCAGGCCGCGAAAGGATTCCGGTGGTTCGCTCTGCGTGTGCGTCAACGGTGCGACAAGAGCCAATCGTGAAATGGACTGCGGATGATTCAGCCCTACCGCCAGCGCAATCGCGCCACCCAGCGAATGACCGACCAGCAGCGGCTTGTCGAGCTTCAACGCCTCGATGAAAGCGGCAACGGTCGCGGCCTGATTGACGATGGTGGCTGACGAGCCCTCCCCGCGCGTGGAATAACCCGCACCCGGACGGTCAATCAAAATCACCCGATGCGATCGCGCCAGCTTCTGCAGATCGAGATAGGCAAAGTTGAGCAGCTGGCCGCTCAGTCCGTGCACCAGCACGATCGGCGAACCGCTGCCTTGCTCGACGTAGTGAATGCGATCGCCGCCGATATCGATAAAACGGCCGCACGGCGGCAGCGCCCTCTCGACCTTGGCGGCGATATACGCGGAGAACGCGACCAGTGCCGCGATCACCACAACGAGCAAAATGACGATGGAAAGAATAACGGTCACAGGCTGGCACTCGCTTTGGCTGGCTGGCGGGGCTCACGGTTGGCGGAACTCTTCGACACCCGGCGTCGCTCGAACTGCATCGCACCATCTTCGAGTTTGCCGTAGCGAAAAGCGGCGAGGTCACGCGCATAGTTCTGGTGGTAGATCCAGGGCTTGTGCACGCCCTGCTTCGGCAGCTGCGCGGCGGCCCGCTGGATATAGCCTGAGGTAAGGTCGACCGCCGGCTGCGTGCCGGCGTCGGCGCTGTCGAGCACCGGCACGCAAGTGTCGTAGCCGCCGACCTTCATGTGCTCGATCAAACGGCACACGTACTTCGCCACCAGCTCGGCTTTAAGCGTCCACGACGCGTTGGTATAACCGAACGTCGATGCAAGATTCGGCACGCCGCTGGTCATCATGCCCTTGTAAGACACCGTGTCACCGAGATTGATCGTTTTACCATCGACCGTGATGGTCGCGCCGCCGAGCAATTTCAATTTCAGGCCTGTTGCGGTCACGATGATGTCGGCATCGAGCTGCTCACCGCTGCGCAGGCGCAGCCCGGTGCTGTTGAAGGATTCGATTTCGTCGGTCACGATGGATGCCTTGCCCGCGCGAATCGCCTTGAACAGATCGCCATTGGGGATCACGCACAGGCGCTGGTCCCACGGCTTGTAGCGCGGCGTCAGATGCTTGCCCACATCGAAATCCGGGCCAAGCTGCTTGGCCGCCATTTTCAAAATGGCCTTCTTGGCCGCGTCGGGCTTGCGCCGTGCGTAGTTGTACAGATACATGCTGAGCAGCACATTCTTGGTGCGGATCAGCCGGTGCGCGATCTTCGAGGGAAACCAGCTGCGCAGCTTGTCGGCGATCGCGTCGCGCGACGGCAGCGCGAAAATATACGTAGGCGAGCGCTGCAGCATGGTGACGTGCTCGGCCGTTGCAGCCATGGTCGGCACCAGCGTAACCGCGGTGGCGCCGCTGCCGATCACCACCACGCGCTTGTTCGCATAAGCGAGATCGGCCGGCCAGTGCTGCGGATGGACGATCTGCCCGCCGAATTGATCCATCCCCGGCCACTTCGGCTCATGCCCGGTTTCGTAGTCGTAATAGCCGCTGCACATGTAGAGAAAGCTGCAGCTGTAACGCAGCTGCTCGCGACAGCCGTCGACCGTGCGCTCCACCAGCACGCTCCAGCTCGCGGTCGCCGAGTTCCAGTCGGCGCCGAGCATCTTGTGCTCAAACTGGATCTTCTTGTCGATACCGAACTCGTGCGCGGTGTCCTTCACGTAGTCGAGGATGTTCTGACCCTCGGCAATCGCCTTGTCGCCCTGCCACGGGCGGAAGCTGAAGCCCAGCGTATACATGTCCGAGTCGGAGCGCACGCCGGGGTAGCGAAACAGATCCCACGTGCCGCCCAGTGTCGTGCGGCTTTCCAGAATGGCGAAGCGCGTCGACGGCAGCCGATCCTGCAAATGGAAGGCCGCAGCGATGCCCGATAGCCCGGCGCCCACGATTAGCATGTCGTAGTCGACCTCGGTACTAGCCGGCGCACCGGATGATTTGAATTCGCTCATCGATATCATGCGATCTCTCCTGGCGAGGTTTGCTTGCCGCCGTGATTTGGACGGCCATACAAAACGGTGGATTCAATCGCCCGCAGGCGGCGCACTGCTGCTTTTCGCTGGACTACCCAGCATGCTGCGCGCGCGTCGAAGCACCAGCACCTGATACGCCGAACCCAGCAAGCGAATCAACTTGTCCATCACCCATGCATCCTTGCCCACCAGCACGCGACGCGCGTTTTTCTCCACCCCGGCAAGAATCTGCAGCGCTGCGGCGTCTGGCGTGGTGACGTTGATCAGCCGATTGGCGCGACGGCGGTGGGTTTCCTCATCTAGTCCGGTGGCGTCGACAATCTGCTTGTCGATGCGCGACGAGTTCACGATATTCGTGGCCACGCCGCCGGGGTGGATACTGGTTGCGCTGACCGGTGCACCCTCCAGATCCAATTCCATACGCAGCGCTTCGGTGTAGCCGCGCACGGCGAACTTGCTGGCGTTATAGGTGCTCTGGGTCGGCATGGCCATGAGACCGAACAGGCTCGATAGATTGATCACATGGCCTTCGCCGGAGGCGCGCAGATAGGGCAGAAACGCCTGCGTACCGTGCACCACGCCCCAGAAGTTGATGCCTATGATCCATTCGAAATCTTCGATGGTCGCCGTGGCCGCCGAGGCGGTATGCGCCACACCGGCGTTGTTGAAGATCAGATTGATCTTGCCGTGCGCGGCGTTCGACAGGCGTGCCCACTCGAATACCGCCGCCCGGTCGGATACGTCCAACATTTGGGTCGTTACCTTCACCGCGTGTGTTGCGCACAGCGCTGCGGTTTCCTGCAGGCCCGCCTCGTTGCGATCGCTGAGCGCCAGAGCGCAGCCGCGCCGGGCCAGCTCGACGGCGAGACTGCGGCCCATCCCCGATGCCGCGCCGGTGATAGCAGCGACCTTGCCCTTGAAGATCTGCACTGGACATTCCTCAACCACCACGCAAGTGTGGTGTTACGTGTCACCACTTTAAATTTTGCTCTTTCTGCTGTCAAATGAACGCATGAAAAAAACTGCTGAACCCCAAGCTGCCGGCCGGCCCTACGGCGGCGTCGCCCACGAGGACCGTGCCGCCGAGCGGCGCCAGGCGTTGATCCAGGCGGCGACCCAGGTGTTCGGCACGTTCGGATTTCGCAAGGCGACCGTGCGCGCCATCTGCCAGCAAGCCCGATTGAACGATCGTTATTTCTACGCGGCGTTCGACAGCACCGACCACCTGCTGCGCGCGACCTATGAACACCACGCCCAGCGGCTGCACGCAGCGCTGCAGCAGGCGATAGAGAGCCAGGGCGAACGCCTTGAAGAACGCATCGATGCCGGTCTGCGCGCATTTTTCGCTTTTTTACGCGATACCTGCGCGGCGCGCGTGCTGATGCTCGAAGTGATGGGCATCAACGCGGAAACCGACGCCACCTATCAGCGCAATTTGTCCGAATTCGCCAAGCAGATCATTGCCTCGGCCGACCCGACCACGCAGAACGCGCTGGGCGATCACGCCGATCAGCGCATTGTCGGCATGGCGCTGGTCGGCGCAATGACCAACGCAGGCACGGCCTGGCTGCTCTCGGGTTATCGCGACTCCGAAGAAAAGATGGTGCGCAACTGCAGCCAGGTATTGCTGGGAACTTACGCCTACGCCATCAAGCAGGCCCGTAACAGCCGATCGAACCGCGCCGCGCTGAACCATGCTGCCGTAAAAAACACCTCGCGAGTGCGACGCTAGGCGTAACCCAACGTCGCGAGACCCGCATGCTGCTCGATCGCCTTTTGAAACTGCCGCCACGCACGTCGCGCACCGTTCGGCATCGCGATGTGCGCATGACAATGCGCGATGGCGTGAGCCTTCTCGGTGACGTCTATCTCCCGGCAGAGCCATCGGGTCAGCCAACCGTATTGTTGCGCTCGCCGTACGGCCGCGGCAGCGTTTTCGGCCTGATGGCGCAGGCCTTTGCCAACCGCGGATATGCAACTGTCATCCAAAGCTGCCGCGGCACATTCGGCTCCGAGGGTCGCTTTCATCCCTTTTTCCAGGAGTCTGCCGACGGCATCGATACGGTGAGCTGGATCGAAAACCAGCCTTGGTTTGCCGGCCGTTTAGGCCTTTATGGCGGCAGCTATATGGGACAAGTGCAGTGGGCGATGGCGGCCGAATTGGGCGATCGCCTTTCCGCCATGGCCATGAGCGTCACCACCAGCGATTTTCAAGAAGCCATCCACGACGGCGGCGGCTTTCGGCTGCAGGATCTGCTGGTCTGGGCGCACCTGCTGGAGCATCAGGAGCGCAGCCATCGCTTGCGTAACGCCATCCGCGAACGTCTATTCGGCGATCCGCTTAAACGCTACTACGCTCGGTTGCCGGTCCACACCATCGACGTCGACGCGCTGGGCAGGCGGGTCGATTTCTGGCGCGAGTGGGCCACAGGCAACCCGCAGGACGAGCGCTGGGCGCCGATTCGTTTCACCGACACGATCGACCGCATCAAAACGCCGGTCAGCATGGTCACCGGCTGGTCGGATTTTTTATTCGCCTACCAGATGCGCGACTTTCAGGCGCTGAGGGCGTGCGGCTGCACGGCACGAATGACCGTCGGCCAGTGGACGCACTCGAGCATCGGTATGATCGGCGAAAGCCTGCGTGACGCACTGGAGTGGTTCGACATCCATCTCAAAGGTGCGAGGCCGGCGCGGGCGCAAGACCTCGATCGGGTGAAATTCTGGTTCAACGGGCCGAATGAATGGCGCTCGACAACCACATGGCCGCCGACCGATATCCGGACAACGCAACTTGCCCTGAGCGCCGACGGCCGCCTTTCCGATAACCACGTGACCCCTGGCGTTCGTTCATTCACCTACGATCCATCCGACCCGACGCCCAGCGTGGCCGGCCCCATGCTGGCGAACCGCAAAGGTCGCGGCGACGTTCGCACGCTCTGTGCGCGCAGCGATGTGTTGAGCTTCGACGGCCCAGCCCTCGAGCAAGCCCTCGACCTTATCGGCGATATTCGCGTGACGTTGACCACGTCATCCAGCAGACCGCATCACGATCTTTTTGTCTGCCTGTGCGATGTCGACGCTTGGGGGCGCACCGTCAACATCACCGACGGCTACACCAGGCTTCGACCATCGTCATCGCCTGACGCAAGCCCTCGCACAACCGTGCTCAAGACGTCCCCTGTCGCGTGGCGAGTGCCTCCCGGTCACCATCTGCGGCTGCTGGTATCCGGCGGTGCCTTCCCTCGATTTGCGCGCAACTTCGGCATCGATGAAAACGACGGCGGCGACGGCACGATGGCGCCAGTCGAAATCACCCTGCATTGCATCTCGGCCGACGCCTGTTTGCTGACTTTTTCAAGTAAAGCCGCCACATCAGCTCAGTGAAGCCGTGCATGGATGACCTGTGCATTGGCACCCCACCATCGCCATACGCAACCAAGCATCGAGCCGACTGGCCAGTGGATCCGAGGCCCTATTCATAGCCCCGCACAATGTCCGCGAGTTTGAGGGGCATCCATCGTGGTGTACCGCACGAACCGCTTCGGGTTTCGCTGCAAGCCGCGAAACCCGCATACAAAAATACCAGGCCGATGTGTCACCGGCCTGGTACGTTTGAATCAACTCATATATGCCTAACGACGGGGCACACAATCTCGAAAACGACTCAGCATGCTGACCGAGCAATAGAATCGGCTTGGCTCTATCGATGTTCGCTCCGATCGGGCTGCTTCGGCAGAGGCAATGGCATGCACCCGCCACTGGAATCGAAGGCTAAACCACCATACAAACCTTGCCGATCTTCGCCATCAGAGAATATTGAACAAGAAAGCCTTGGTTACGGCTTGGACTTTATTCGTCGCATTGAGTTTGGCAAGGGTGCTCGTGATATGAAACGTCACGGTACGCGCGGAGATTCCGAGAATGGTCCCAATTTCATCCGCTGTTTTCCCACCCGCGCTCCAACGCAAAACTTCAAGCTCGCGCTCGGTAAGTCGGTGATCGATATCCGCCCCCCATTCCTTGGTTTCAATCGCACTGATGAGACCATGGGTTACGTGGGAGAGCCAAACAAGCTGCGGTTCGATATCCGACAGTTCTCGCGCGCTGACTTTGTCGTGACTTCGTGCGAGAGAAAGCATTCCGGTGGTCATGAATTTGCCATGCGTGGCGAGCGCCCATCCATGCTGAACACCATGCGCCCTCGCCTCCTCCCAAAACTCCGGCTGGTCCCGGGACTCCCCGCTCGCCCAGACCACGGGGGCAAGGTCGCGAGAAGCTTGCTGAATGAGTGGATCCGTCTCTAAGTAATGATGTGAAAAATAGTGATCCAACCACTTATCCGGATAAGTGCTCGACCAGGTCACCGTGGGACTGCCGATAGGAAACGGCACACGAAGCACATAGGAACAGTACTCGAACCCCATTTTATCAACGATGGCGGCAAGTTCCTTCAAAATGCCGTCAGACGACGACGCCTTCGAAGACAATAGGTCCAGGCAATCTTCACGCCAAGTCTTCACACTGAACGATTCCCCTAATACTGTTCTTTCTAGCAGTTTGTTACCTTCCCAACTGCAGCTACGGTGTAGCGCCGCATCGACCCGGAGGCGCCATGAGGCTGCCAGCCCCATCAACATCGAAAGTCGCCCAAATCTGTTTGGACGGCTATATTCGTATGACCTTCGAAGTCTTTACCGGACTCGAGTTTACTCTTCGAAAGTCCTGGGAAGACAGCACTCTCAATGACGACCTTCGCCATGAAGGTATCGAAACCCACCACGCAGGCTACTGCGAATGGGAAACCGATGCCACACGAGCCGTCAGCATCGGATGGGCCTGGTTTGAGTGTCCCAATGGAACGCATGCCATTGCGCCAGGCGGCATCAGTACGAACGTGATGCTCATCACACCAAAAACCGGCTACGACTTGGGGCAGGCGAAAACGGAAGAGCTACTGCAAGCATGGCTTAGTGGTGAACCCTGGCAACCCAAGGAATGCGCACCGCCCTTGGCTATGAACCGTTTGTCGTCATAAAAACGCGACCACCTTACCCAACCAGAACCGCTACGCCTGGGTTAAAGCGTCGACATTTGAGCCAAAGTCAACTGTATGAGCTTCCAGTTATTCGTACCTGGGGAATCTCCTCCAATGCCGTCAATCCCCCTTTGTGGAGTAACGGCACATGTTTACAGTGGCAACTGGAACGGAAAGCGAGCTTCCCATCGGCCTCGAAATAGCGCTCGCCGCGTATCGGTATGAAGTCTTCATCAAGGCACTGCAATGGCAGCTGCCCGTCGAAAATGGTTTGGAGCGCGATCAGTTCGACCGACCGGACACACTATACGTCGTCGTCGGAGATGCCAATGGCATTGTGTGTGGTTGTGCGCGCCTGCTGCCAACGACCAAGCCCTACTTGCTCGATGAGGTGTTCCCGGAACTGATGAATGGCTCACCAGCGCCCCACTCCCCCGACACCTGGGAGCTGTCGCGCTTTTCAACGATGGCCCCCGGCGAATCGACTGCGCCTTCCCGGGAAGAGGCCAGGCGACGCTTTTGCTCCTTGTTCGCGTCGGTGGTTGAGGTCGCCTGCGCACAAGGTGCAACCCGCCTCATTACCTTCACCGCCCTTGGAGTCGAGCGAATTCTCAGAAGCATTGGCATACATGCGCACCGAGTTGGACCACCCCAGATGATTGATGACAAGCCCGTGCTCGCACTCTGGATTGAACTGGATGATAGGACCCGAAAGGCTTTGGGCTTACCCGCTATACCGGTAACTGCTAGCGAACAGTAAAAAAATACCCAGTCGAGGTCACCTCGACTGGGTATTTTTAGTCGTTCAATGTCGGTCAAATCCCGCCGAATCCTTGGTCCATTCCTTAGGACCGCCGACGTCTGAATTAAAAACTCAATGCCAAACCGGGGCTACTGCAAGAAATGACAGGTATCAAATGTGCTCTGCACTGCGGTAGGACGACTTACAGAGCCAACCGGCTTAAAGTGTAGGCCGCACCAGAACGCCAAAGCTTGTCTTCAAAAGGCGTTAGCACAAGCGCAGTACCAGCACTGGAGAGGTTCGCTCTCTGTTAATCAGTGAACCTGCTGCCAATGGTCCGCATCGCGCTTATCCGGTACTTTCCGCCCTCGTCTGGCCTGAATCGACTAGCAAGAATCGTTACAGCTCGATCCCATGAAGAGATTGGGCGTGAAGAAGCGTTTCCGAAGGACAGATCATCGGCTTACCGCGCGAAGCGGAGTCCGATCGGCAATAAGAGAGCTATGCCATTGGCTTGTCGGAGGCCATCTCTATCTGTCCGTAGCGCAGCAAATTCGGCGGATGACGGGGCGGCGCTACTCATTCTAAAACGCTTGCTCAAACGCTTACGACTACTGACCGACATCAATACGACTGGCCTAGGCCAAAGGTTTTAGCATACTGTAAAGTTTTGCAAAGCTTTCAAATGATGCATGAGCAACGGAACCCATGGGTTCCGATTCGCATCTCGACGACTCGCTCCCAGACCACAAAAAAGCCTTGAATAATCAAGGCTTTATGTAAACTGGCGGAGAGAGAGGGATTCGAACCCTCGATAAGGCTTTTGACCCTATACTCCCTTAGCAGGGGAGCCCCTTCGGCCACTCGGGCATCTCTCCATAATTCTCCACATCGCTGTGGAGCCGGCAAGGATACCGATCGACGTCATCAAGGTAAAGACTTGATGCTCAATCAGTGCTCGACGGCCTCATCGGCAGGACCGTCCGTACCACCTTCGCCCTTGATGCGCTGGTAAATTTCCTCACGATGCACCGCGACGGTCTTGGGAGCATTGATGCCTATGCGCACCTGATTGCCCTTGACGCCCAGAACGGTGACGGTCACCTCGTCGCCGATCATCAGGGTTTCGCCGACCCTGCGGGTCAGAATCAACATGATTGTTACTCCATAATTTTTTGTGTCATGGGCCTGTCGACCGATGGGCGCCTCACCCCTGAGCCTCCATCTGTCCACAATTCGACGATTGATCCATCGAAGGCCCTACCGCCTTCCCGGTTCACAGCCCTGACCCTAATGATTAGCTGTCATGACCGGCGACGCTACCGTTGCTTTGGTAACGTCGACATTCGACTGATACTAGCCGAGCGCCGGTATCCCGCGCAATGCGTCTGAACGATGACAAGGGGCATAACGCAACGTTTTCAGCCCCCGGTCAGTGGCTGGAAATCCACTGCGGTAGTTCAGCCAGCAGCTTGGGCAGTCCAGGGGCATCCGCACCGCCGCCCTGAGCCATGTCCGGCCTGCCGCCGCCTTTGCCGCCGATCTGTGACGCGATATGGGCGACGATATCGCCAGCCTTGATGCGCCCAAGCGCCTTGCCGTGCACGCCGGCAATCAGCGAGACGCGACCATCCGCCGCGCCCGCCAGCAGCACCACGCAATCGCCGAGCTGCTGCTTGAGTTGATCAACGCCATCGCGCAGCGACTTGGCATCGAGCCCTTCCAGCCTCGCGGCGACGACCTTGATCCCATCGACGTCCTGCGCCGTCACCGCAAGATCGGCGATGGCCGAACCGGCCGACTTGCTGCGCAGCGACTCCAGCTCGCGCTCGAGCTTTTTCTGCCGATCGAAGATCTGCCGCAGTTTTTCGACAGCGTCATCGCCGCTGCTGGACAAAAGATGCGAGAGTTCGCCCAGGCGACGCTCCTCGTCAGCCACGTAAGCCAGCGCACCGTCGCCGGTGACCGCCTCGATCCGGCGCACGCCGGAGGCCACGCCCGCCTCGCTGACGATCTTGAACAGGCCGATGTCGCCGGTACGGCTGACGTGCGTGCCGCCGCACAACTCGGTGGAAAAATCGCCCATCTTCAGCACCCGCACTTCGGCGCCGTATTTTTCGCCGAACAAGGCCATGGCGCCGAACTCGATCGCCTCGTCATACGCCATGTTGTGGATTTCAGCCTCGGCGTTGCGACGCACTTCGGCATTCACCATCGCTTCGACCGCGGCCAGCTCCTCGCGACTCATCGGCTTGAAATGCGAGAAGTCGAAACGCAGCCGCTCGGCCGCCACCAGCGAACCTTTCTGGGTGACGTGATCGCCCAGCACCTTGCGTAGGGCCGCATGCAGCAGATGCGTGGCCGAGTGGTTGAGTACGATGGACTGCCTGCGCAATGCGTTAACGCTGGCCTCGACCACGTCGCCGGTGCGCAGCGGCTGGGCGCCATGCCAGCGACCCGCGTGGCCGAAGAACACGCCGCCCATCTTCAGCGTATCGCGCACTTCGAGCCGGCCGGCGGTAGTGATCAGCTCACCGGTATCGCCCACCTGCCCGCCCGACTCGGCGTAGAACGGCGTGCGGTCGAGTATCAACAAGCCCTCTTCGCCATCGGCCAGCTCGCTCACCTGCTTGCCGTCGCGCACGATGCCGACGACCTTGCTGGCATCGCTGTACATCGCGTCGTAACCGAGAAATACGGTGGGCTTGAGCTGGCTGGCCAGGTCGGCGGGCATCAGTCCCTTCGCCTCGAAGCGGCCCGCCGCACGGGCGCGCTCGCGCTGCTCGTTCATGGCCTTGTCGAAGCCGTCCATATCCACCTCGAGCCCGCGCTCGCGCGCGATGTCGGCCGTGAGGTCGACAGGAAAACCGTAGGTGTCGTAAAGGCGGAAGGCGTCGGCGCCGGGTATCGTCTTGCCAGATTTTCCGGCCACGTCATCGAACACTCGCATGCCGTGTTCCAGCGTCTCGCCGAATCGCTGCTCCTCGGTGCGCAGCGCCTCTTCGACGAACGACTGCTTAGCGGCCAGTTCGGGATAGGCCTGGCCCATCTCCTCGACCAGCGGCTGCACCATCTTCCAGAAGAAGTCGCCGCGCACGCCAAGCATCCAACCGTGGCGCAAGGCGCGCCGGATGATACGGCGCAGCACGTAGCCACGGCCTTCGTTGGACGGCAGCACGCCGTCGACAATCAGGAACGCGCAGGCGCGGATATGATCGGCGATTACGCGCAGCGACTTATTGCCCAGATCAGTCGTACCAGTGAACTTGCCGGCCTCGGCAATCAGGTGCGCGAACAGATCGATTTCGTAATTGGAATGCACGTGCTGCAGCACCGCGGCCAGCCGCTCCAGGCCCATGCCGGTATCGACGCAGGGTGCCGGCAGCGGGCTCAGCGTGCCGTCGGGCGCGCGGTCGAACTGCATAAACACCAAGTTCCAGATTTCGATATAGCGGTCGCCGTCCTCGTCCGGCGAACCCGGCGGCCCGCCGGCAATATCCGCGCCATGGTCGAAAAAGATTTCCGTACACGGACCGCACGGGCCGGTATCGGCCATTTGCCAGAAGTTGTCCGAGGCAAACGGTGCGCCCTTGTTGTCGCCGATGCGCACGATGCGCTCGGCTGGCACGCCGATCTGCGTGTGCCAGATATCGAAGGCCTCGTCGTCGGTGTGATAGACCGTGACCCAGAGCTTCTCGGCCGGCAGCTTGAACACGCCGGTCAGCAGCTCCCAGGCGAAATGGATCGCGTCGCGCTTGAAATAGTCGCCGAACGACCAGTTGCCCAGCATCTCGAAAAACGTGTGGTGGCGCGCGGTATAGCCCACGGCATCCAGATCGTTGTGCTTGCCGCCGGCGCGCAGGCAGCGCTGCACGTCCGCCGCACGGACGTAGCCCGGCTTCTCGCTGCCGAGAAACACGTTCTTGAACTGCACCATGCCCGAGTTGGTGAACAGCAGCGTCGGATCGCTGGACGGTACCAGCGAGCTGGACGGCACGATGGTATGACCCTTGGAGCGGAAATAATCGAGAAAGGTAGAGCGGATTTCGGAGGTTTTCATGCGAATCGTCGTGGCCATCGGTCGGGAGGCCACGCCGCGCGCGAGCCCACGCGATGGACCCTGGCATCATCGCAGGATGATGGATTTCAGGGGCTGTCGTCGGCGGCTTCGTCCACGTCGGCGTGGGTAACACTCCGTACTGTGGAGCCGTCAAAGCCCCGGCGCAAGAGGAACTGCGCCCGCTTGGCGCGTTCGGCAGGGTCGGCGACGCCCACACTGCCATAGCGGCGGCGCAGCTGGGACGAGGCCGACGCGATCCAGTCGACTTCTGCGTCATTCAACAATGCGCGGATTCTGGCATCGCTGAGGCCATGGGTTTTCAGCTCCATGCGCAGTCGCATCGGGCCGTAACCCTGGGCGATCCGGCTGCGCAGCAGCACTTCGCCAAAGCGGTCGTCGTCCTGATACTGCTGCTCGCCCAGGCGCTCGATCGCCTCGGTGGTTTCCTCGCCCTCGTAGCCGCCCTGGCGTAGCTTGGTTTTCAGCTCGCGCTTGGAATGCTCGCGCCGCGCCAGCAGGCCCAGCGCCTTGTCGTAGGCGCTACGCTTGGGCTTGGCCGGGTCATCGGAGCCTGGGGAGCGTTTCATGGGGTTACCTCCGCCACAAACGCACATGGCCCGGACGAGCCGGGCCATGTTGCCTGCCTTGAAGCGTCAGGAGGCAAGACTCACGCTTCCTCGAGCGCCTCTTCGGCCGCGGCGGCGGCCGGCTTACCGACCGGCACCAGCAGGCGCTCGCGCAGCTGGGCGTCGACTTCGTTGGCGATGGCCGGATTGTCGCGCAGGAACTGGCGCACGTTTTCCTTGCCCTGGCCGATGCGGTCGCCCTTGTAGCTGTACCAGGCACCGGACTTGTCGATCAGGTTCTGGGCCACGCCCAGCTCGATGATCTCGCCTTCGCGCGACGTACCTTCGCCGTAGAGGATTTCGAACTCGCACTGGCGGAACGGCGGCGCCACCTTGTTCTTGACCACCTTCACGCGGGTTTCCGAACCGATGATCTCGTCGCCGCGCTTCACCGCGCCGATGCGGCGAATATCCAGGCGCACCGAGGCATAGAACTTAAGTGCGTTGCCGCCAGTGGTGGTTTCCGGGCTGCCGAACATCACGCCGATCTTCATGCGGATCTGGTTGATGAAGATCACCAGCGTGCCGGATTTCTTGATGTTGGCGGTGAGCTTGCGCAGCGCCTGGCTCATCAGGCGAGCGTGCAGGCCGACGTGGGAGTCACCCATCTCGCCCTCGATTTCAGCCTTCGGCGTCAATGCGGCAACCGAGTCGACCACGACCATGTCGACCGCGCCCGAGCGCACCAGCATGTCGGCGATTTCCAGCGCCTGCTCACCCGTATCGGGCTGCGACACCAGGAGGTCGTCCACTTTCACGCCGAGCTTTTCGGCGTAGGTGGGATCGAGCGCGTGCTCGGCGTCGATGAAGGCCGCGGTGCCGCCGGCGCGCTGGCAGCTGGCGATGGCCTGCAGGGTCATCGTGGTTTTGCCCGACGACTCCGGCCCGTAGATTTCCACCACGCGGCCGCGCGGCAGGCCGCCGACGCCGAGCGCGATGTCCAGCCCGAGCGAGCCGGTAGACACGGTTTCGATGGCTTCGTTGACACGGTCGCCCATGCGCATGATCGCGCCCTTGCCGAACTGCTTTTCGATCTGGCCGAGCGCGGAAGTGAGTGCCTTGCGCTTGTTGTCATCGATCGTCATGGTCTTGAATTCCGGTTGGTCTGAAAGAGGTGTCGCTGAAAGACGGGTGGGTCACTGGAGAGGATCATGCCCGGCGCGGGTCTCACGGGCTGCGATCACGGCGGATCGTTTCGCTACCGTCGCAGTATCCCACACCCGTCAAGCCGATCTGGCGGCGCGCGGCGCTTCATTCCGTCAGAATTTTGCGCAAACCGGCGAGCGCCGCCGCCACGGTCTGCCGCCTGACCGCCTCGCGATCGCCCGGAAAATGGAATAGCTGCGCACAACCGTAGCCGCCGCGCCGTTTCCAGCTGATCCAGACCGTGCCGACCGGCTTTTCCACGGTGCCGCCGGAAGGCCCGGCAATACCGGTGACAGCTACCGCCACGCCCGCACCAAAGCGCGCCAGTGCGCCGGAGACCATTTCCAGGGCGGTTTCCTCGCTGACGGCGCCGGTACGCTCCAGCGTGCGCGGATTCACCCCGAGCAGTGCCTCCTTGGCCTGATAACTGTAGGTCACCACGCCGGCGTCGAACCAGGTCGAACTGCCCGGCAGATCGGTCAGCGTCTTGGCAATCCAGCCGCCGGTGCAGGATTCGGCGGTCACCAGCATCAGCTTCTGCTCGATCACGATGCCCGCCACGTCCTTGGCCAGCTCGTGCAGATGCGTATCGGAAAAATCCATCGTGGAACTCGATGACTGATAAGGCCTGATTATGTCACGGCGCGTTCGCGTGCTTTTCGCAACAAAACCGTCGAAACCGTCGACGAACACCAGCCGCATTACACTCGCAGACCACCTTCCGCCGCTGTTCGGAGCCACGTCATGAAAGTATTTGTTCGTCCTGTTCTTGCGTGGCTATCGGTCGCTCTGTTTCTGGTGTTCGGCGCCCATTGGATGAGCGCACTGGCCAGCCCGATCGTGGGTGTCGGCCTCTTCGCCTGGCTGTTTCTGGTGATCATCTGGGTCGCATTCGGCGTGGTGCACGAGGCGGAAGAGCTCGCCCACATACTGGGAGAACCCTTCGGCACGCTGATTCTTACCCTGTCGATCGTGCTGATCGAAGTCGCGCTGATCTCCGCCGTGATGATCAGCGCGCAGGACGCCTCGACACTGGCACGCGACACCATGTTCGCGGTGCTGATGATCGTGCTGAACGGGGTGGTCGGCCTGGGCCTGCTGATCGGCGGCGCGCATCATCACGAGCAGTCCTACAACCTGCAGGGCGCGTCGGCCTACCTCGCGGTGGTCATTCCGCTGTCGACCATTGCATTGGTGCTACCGAAGTTCACCGCATCCACCTCGGACAGCACGCTGACCTCACTGCAAGCGGCCTGCTTTTCCTTGCTGACGATTGCGCTTTACGGCATCTTTCTGTGGCTGCAGACGGGACGGCATAGCGGTTTCTTCGTCGAGCCGGCCAATGGCGATCAGGCGGTGGTTGCCGAAGCCACCGTCACTGCGCCAGCAGCGTCCAAACGAAAGCTTTTCGGCCATGTGGCGATGCTGCTGGTCCACATTCTACCGATCGTCATTCTCTCCAAGAGCCTGGCCAAAGTGCTCGATCACGGCATCGCCGCCATGGGCGCGCCGCCGGCCCTGGGCGGTGTGGTGATTGCAATGCTGGTGTTCACGCCGGAAGGTATTTCCGCGCTGATCGCCATCCGCCGCAACCAGCTGACGCGTGCGATCAATCTCTGCCTCGGCGGCGCCACCTCCACCGTGGGACTGACGGTTCCCGCCGTCCTGATCATCGGACTGATCACCGGCCAGAAAGTCGTGCTCGGCCTGCCGCCGGCCAGCATCGTGCTGCTGGCGGCCACACTGATCCTCAGCGGACTGACGTTTTCCGGCTCGCGCACCACCATGCTGGAAGGGGCAGTGCACCTCTCGCTGTTCGCGGTCTTTCTGGTGCTGGTGTTCAGCCCATGAGACGACCGGCCCTGCCTTGTGCGCCCGGCCAGCATCCCTAGGAACACACCGCATGCGAAACTGATGGACTGACATTCCTTCGTCTGGCGGGTAAAGCCGCCGGACGTGTTCCGTCCCTGTTCCAAGCGACCACGCCAAGACCCGCATCGCATGACCCAAGACGATCTTTCCCAGCACACCCCGTTCATGCGCCAGTACCTGGGCGCCAAGGCGGCGCATCCCGATGTGCTGCTGTTTTTCCGGATGGGCGATTTTTACGAGCTGTTTTTCGACGATGCGCGCAAGGCCGCGCGGCTACTGGATATCACTCTGACCCAGCGCGGACAATCGGGCGGTGCGCCGATTCCGATGGCGGGCGTGCCGTATCACGCGGCGGAGAATTATCTGGCGCGGCTGGTGCGGCTGGGCGAATCGGTGGCGATCTGCGAGCAGATCGGCGATCCGGCGCTGGCCAAGGGCATCGTCGAGCGCAAGGTGGTACGCATCGTCACGCCGGGCACGGTGACCGACGCCGCTCTGCTGGAAGAGCGCCGCGACAATCTTTTGCTGGCGATCGCCGGCGGCCCGCGCGACAGCTACGGGCTGGCCTGGGTCGATCTGAGCAGCGGCCGCTTTCTGCTCAGCGAAGTGCCCCATGCCGAAGCGCTGGCCGCCGAACTGGCGCGGCTGCAGCCGGCCGAAACGCTGGTCGACGAAAACATCGCGTGGCCGAAATTCGTCGGCAACCTGCCCGGCCTGCGCAAACGGCCGCCGTGGCATTTCGATATCGACACGGCCAAGCGTGAGCTCAACCGTTTCTTCGGCACGCGCGACCTCGGCGGCTTCGGCGCGCACGATTTGCCGCTGGCCATCGCCGCTGCGGGCTGCCTGCTCGGCTACGTCGAGGAAACGCAGAAAAGCGCGCTGCCGCATCTGTCCGGCATGGCGGTGGAAAACGCCAGCGAGACGATCGCACTGGATGCCGCCACGCGGCGCAATCTGGAAATCGATACCCACCCCAGCGGCCGCACCGAACACACGCTGCTCGGCGTGCTCGATGAGACCGTCACGCCGATGGGCGCGCGCTTGCTGCGCCGCTGGCTCAACCGGCCGCTGCGCTCGCGCGAGGTGTTGCGTCTGCGGCATCAGGCGATCGGCACATTGATCGACGCCCGCCGTTACGAGGCCCTGCGCGAACCGCTGCGCGGCATCGGCGATCTGGAACGCATCCTCGCCCGCGTGGCGCTGCGCTCGGCGCGGCCGCGCGATCTTTCCACATTGCGAGACGGCCTTGCCGCAGCGTCTGGTATCAGTGCGCTCATCCATGAGCGCGAAGATCAAGAAGCGGCCATCCCTGGCCGCACTCCTCGAGAAGCGTCGCCCTTGCTGGCTTCTCTCGTCGAACGCATCGGCGACCACGCCAACATCGCCGAGCTGCTTACGCGCGCTGTGGTCGCGCAGCCGCCGGTACTGCAGCGCGACGGCGGCGTGATCGCCGACGGCTACGACGAGGAGCTGGACGAACTGCGCCGGCTGTCCACCCACGCCGATCAGTACCTGGTCGAACTGGAGGAGCGCGAGAAAGCCGCCAGCGGCATCACCACGCTGAAGGTCGGCTACAACCGCGTGCACGGCTACTACATCGAAATCACCAAGGCGCAGGCGGACAAGGCGCCGACGCACTACACGCGCCGCCAGACCACCAAAAACGCCGAACGCTACATCACCGAAGAGCTGAAAAACTTCGAAGACAAGGTGCTCTCCGCGAAAGAGCGTTCGCTGATGCGCGAAAGGGCGATTTACGAAGCGCTGCTCGACACGCTGATCGAACAACTGGAGCCGCTGAAATCCGCGGCCATCGCGATGGCCGAACTCGACGTGCTGGCCACGCTGGCCGAACGCGCCGACGCGCTGGACTGGAGCGCCCCTGAACTCACCGACATACCCGGCATCGCGATCGAGCGCGGGCGTCATCCGGTGGTGGAAAAAGTTCGCGACGAGCCGTTCGAACCGAATGACCTGATCCTAGGCGATCCGACCCGCGACGATGCCGCCGAGCGCAGCGCTCGCCGCATGCTGGTGATCACCGGCCCGAACATGGGCGGCAAATCGACCTATATGCGGCAGAACGCGTTGATCGTGCTGCTGGCCCATATCGGCAGCTACGTGCCGGCGACGCGCGCGACGATCGGCCCGATCGATCGCATTTTTACCCGTATCGGCGCCGGCGACGACCTGTCGCGCGGCCAGTCCACCTTCATGGTGGAGATGAGCGAAACGGCCAACATCCTGCACAACGCGACCGAGCACAGCCTGGTGCTGATGGACGAAGTCGGCCGCGGCACCAGCACGTACGACGGACTGTCGCTGGCGCGCGCGGCGGCCGTGCACCTGGCGGCGAGCAGCCGCTCCTACACCTTGTTCGCCACGCACTATTTTGAGCTGACCGAGCTGGCCGGCGAATATCCGTCGATCGCCAACGTGCATTTGGATGCCGTAGAATTTCACGACAAGAAGCTGGGCGAGCAGCTGGTGTTCATGCACGCGGTGAAGGACGGCCCGGCCAACCGCAGCTTCGGCCTGCAGGTGGCGGCGCTGGCCGGCCTGCCGAAATCGGTGATCGCCGACGCGCGGCGCACGCTGGCCGAACTGGAGCGCGGCGGTGCCGAGCATCATGCGTCGCGTAAACGGGGCTCCACGCAGTCGCCGCAGCTCGGCCTCTTCGGCATGCCGGCACCAGCCGCGCCCGAACCGTCGGCGCTCGACCGCGCTATGACCGAGATCGATCCGGATGCGCTGACCCCGCGCGAAGCGCTCGATGCGCTGTACCGGCTGAAAGGTCTGCTAACGTCGGGTTGAGCCGCCCAAAAATTTCGCGCAGGGATTTCGTCGTTGTCTTATCGCTCGACGCCAGATGCTGCCCCCGCTGTCGACGCCCATCCCCGGGCATCGCAGCTCGACGCATGGTCGGCGCGGCTCGAACTGCGCTTTGCCCGCCGCGGCGACACCACGGAAGCGGTGCATCGAAACCATCGCGGCCCTTTGCGCGTGCAACGCATGCTGTATCCCGAGGGTACCGGCTGCTGCCATGCCCTGCTGCTGCATCCGCCCGGCGGCATCGCCGGCGGCGACCGGCTTGAAATAGACGTCCACATGGAAACCGGCGCGCACGCCCTGCTCACCACGCCAGGTGCCGCCAAGTGGTACCGAGCCGGCGATGCCGCACCGGCACAACAGGCGCTGCATCTCACGGTGGATGACGACGCCTGCTTGGAATGGCTCCCGCAGGAATCGATCCTGTTCGACGGTGCCGAAGTGATCCAGGCGTGCCAGATCACCCTGGCGCCGCGGGCAGCGATGTTCGGTTGGGACATTGTGCAGCTGGGCCGGCTGGCGGCGAGCGAGCGATGGAACCGGGGCTTCTGGCAGCAGCGGCTCGCGCTATCCCGCGGCGATCGGCCGGTGTGGCTGGAACAGGCGCATCTGGATGCCCACGACCCGCTGCGCGATTCGCCGCTGCGGCTGGCCGGCCACCCGGTATTTGCCGCGGCCTGGGCGTGCTCGCCGCGACTCTCGGCCCAGCATGCCGACGCGCTGGCCGCTGCGCGCGCCACGGCATCGCGCTTCGATCTTCCCTGCGGCATCAGCTGGCTGGGGGCTCCTGCGGAGTTGCTGGTGATACGCGCACTCGGCGCCAGCGGTCACACAGTGCGTGAATTGTTCGAAGCGTTGTGGCATACCTTGAGGCCATGGAGCTCGGCCATGCCGCCGCAGCGGCCGCGCATCTGGTCTACCTGAGCCGCGACAAGCCAAACCCGTCGAGATGAACCATGGAACTGACGCCGCGCGAAAAGGACAAGCTGCTGATCTTCACCGCGGGCCTGCTGGCCGAGCGGCGCAAGGCGCGCGGGCTCAAGCTCAACTACCCCGAAGCGATCGCGTTTATCAGCGCGGCGATCATGGAAGGCGCGCGCGACGGCCGCAGCGTCGCCGAGCTGATGCACTACGGCACCACCCTGCTCGGCCGCGACGACGTGATGGACGGCATCGCCGAGCTGATTGCGGATATCCAGGTCGAAGCCACCTTTCCCGACGGGACCAAGCTGGTCACCGTGCACGATCCCATCGGCTGAACCCGCACCACTGAAGCCCTGAAATCTTGAGGATTGCCATGCACCGCACCCTGCCACGCCGCCTCATCGTCACTGCCGCCGCCCTGCTGCCCGCCATCGCGATGGCGCATCCGGGCCAGTGCGGCCACGGCTTTGGCTCCGGCCTCGCCCATCCGTTCACCGGCATTGACCATCTGCTGGCCATGGCCGCGGTCGGCTGGTGGAGTGCAACCACGCAGGAGCGACGCTGGTGGATGGTGCCGCTGGCCTTTGCCAGCTGCACGCTGCTGGGCGCGCTGATTGGCCTGAACGGTGTATTGCGGCTACCCGCCAGCGAAACCATGATCGCGCTCTCGCTGGTGGTCTTGGGCGCGCTGCTGATGAGCAAGCTGCGCCTGCCGACGGCGGCCGCCTGCGGCATCGCGGGGGCTTTCGCACTGTTTCACGGTTATGCGCACGGCGTGGAGATGCCCGCCTGCGGCATGGGCGAGCCGTGGCTGGCCGGCATGGTGACCGCCACGGCGCTGCTGCACCTGGGCGGCGCGCTGGCCGGACGGTTGGCCGCCAAGCACGCCGATTGGGCCACGCGACTGGCCGGCGGCATCACCGCACTGACCGGTGTCGCGCTGTTGACCGGAGTGATCAGCGCATGAAGCCCAGCCCGATGAACGGCGGTGGCCGCATTCCCGGCGAATACCTGATCGACGATGGCGAGATCGCGCTCAACGTGGGCCGCGAAAAACTCACCATTGCGGTGGCGAATACCGGCGATCGCCCGATCCAGATCGGCTCGCATTATCACTTCGCCGAAACCAATACGGCGCTGCATTTCGACCGCGCCGCGGCGCGCGGCTTTCGCTTGGATATCGCCGCCGGCACCGCGGTGCGCTTCGAACCCGGGCAGTCACGCGAGGTCAGCCTGGTGGCGTTAGACGGCGATCGGATCGTCTACGGTTTCAATGGCGACGTGATGGGGCGGCTCTGATGGATATCTACGCATGACCACACTCAACCGCCGCGCCTACGCCGAAATGTTCGGCCCCACCACCGGCGACCGCGTGCGGCTGGCCGACACCGATCTGATCATCGAAGTGGAAAAGGATTTCACCACCTACGGCGAGGAGGTGAAGTTCGGCGGCGGCAAGGTGATCCGCGACGGCATGGGCCAGAGCCAGCGGCAGACCGCCGACTGCGCCGATACGGTGATCACCAATGCGCTGATCGTCGACCACTGGGGCATCGTCAAGGCCGACGTCGGCCTCAAGCACGGGCGCATCAGCGGCATCGGCAAGGCCGGCAACCCGGACATCCAGCCAGGTGTGACCATCGTCATCGGCCCCGGCACCGAGATCATCGCTGGCGAAGGATTGATTCTTACTGCCGGCGTCATCGACAGCCATATCCATTTCATCGCCCCGCAGCAGATCGAGGAAGCGCTGATGTCCGGCGTCACCACCATGCTCGGCGGCGGCACCGGGCCGGCTACGGGCACCAATGCGACCACCTGCACGCCCGGACCCTGGCATATGCAGCGCATGCTGGAGGCGGCCGAAGCGTTTCCGATGAACCTGGGTTTTCTCGGCAAGGGCAATGCCAGCCTGCCTGAAGCACTGCACGAACAAATCCTCGCCGGCGCCATCGGCCTGAAGCTGCACGAGGACTGGGGCACCACGCCCGCCGCGATCGACTGCGCGCTGCGTGTGGCCGACGAAACGGATACGCAAATAGCCATCCATACCGACACGCTCAATGAATCGGGTTTCGTCGAAGTGACGCTGGCCGCGTTCAAGGGTCGCACCATCCACACGTACCACACCGAGGGCGCGGGCGGTGGGCACGCGCCGGACATCATCAAGGCGGCCTCACTGCCGAACGTGCTGCCCAGCTCGACCAATCCGACCCGCCCCTTCACCGTCAACACGCTGGACGAACACCTGGACATGCTGATGGTCTGCCATCACCTCGACCCGGGCATCGCCGAGGACGTGGCGTTCGCCGAAAGCCGCATCCGCCGCGAGACGATTGCCGCCGAGGACATCCTGCACGACCTGGGCGCGTTCTCGATGATCAGCTCCGACTCACAGGCGATGGGCCGCGTCGGCGAGGTGATCCTGCGTACTTTCCAGACCGCGCACAAGATGAAGGTGCAGCGCGGTTCGCTGGCCGGCGACCCGGCGCGTCACGACAACGGCCGGGTCAAACGCTACTTGGCCAAGGTCACGATCAACCCCGCAATCACGCACGGCATCAGCCACGAAGTGGGTTCGATCGAAGTCGGCAAGTGGGCCGACCTGGTGCTGTGGAAACCGGCGTTCTTCGGCGTGAAGCCTGCGCTGATTCTCAAGGGCGGCAGCATTGCGGCAGCGCCGATGGGCGACCCGAATGCCTCGATCCCCACGCCGCAGCCGGTGCACTACCGGCCGATGTTCGGCGCCTTCGGCCGCAGCCTGACGCAGAGTTCGCTGACCTTCGTATCGCAAGCGGCGCTGGATGCGGGACTGGGCGAACGACTCGGCCTGCAGAAGAAACTGGTCGCGGTGCGCCACTGCCGAAGCATCGGCAAGGCCGACATGATCCACAACGCGGCGATGCCCGATATCCAGGTCGATCCGCAAACCTACGTGGTGACCGCCGATGGCGAGCGGCTTTGGTGCGAGCCGGCCGAGGTGCTGCCGATGGCGCAGCGTTACTTCCTGTTTTGAGTACTTGGTTTGAAAGCAACTTATTTTGAGATCAGCGCATGCTGATGATTCATCGTCATCTCGATGCATCGACGAAGCGACAAGCCGACGACGTGCCGCTCGAACTCGCATTCGACACGCGCAAGCGCAGCCGGCACCGGCTCATGCTGCCCGACGGTCGCGAGCTGGCATGGGCGCTGATGCCCGGGCTGACGCTGCGCCCCGGCGACCGGCTGCAGACCGACGACGCCTCGGTGTTTGTGGTGGTGGCCGCGCCCGAGCCAGTGCTGCGCGTGACCGCCGACACGGCGATCGCGTTGACGCGCGCGGCCTATCACCTGGGCAACCGGCATATCGCGGTCGAGGTCGGCGACGGCTATCTGGCGATTACGCCCGACCCGGTGCTGCGCGACATGCTCGATCAGCTCGGCGTGCAGGTCGACGCGATCGAAGCGCCGTTCCAGCCGGAAACCGGCGCCTACGGCGGCGGCCACAAGCACGGCCACGACGCCACGTTTGCGGAGGATTACGCGCTGGCGCAGGCCGTCTTCCGCCGACACGAGCCCAACCTTTCGCCGCTGCGCGACCCGCATGAGCGCTGATCGCTCGAGCCTGCCTGCTCTGCTGCAGCTGGCGTCGGCGGCGCTGCCGGTCGGCGCCTTCAGCCATTCGCTGGGGCTGGAAGCCGCGCTGGAAGCGGGCGTCGTGCGCGATGCCGCCAGCGCCGAACAGTGGATTGCCGATTACCTCGCACTGGCCTGGGCCGAAGGCGAGGCGCCGCTGTGGCGCGCGCAGTACGCCGCCTGGCTGGCGTTGGATGAAAGCACCCTGCTGTCGATCAACGACCAGCTGGTCGCCATGCGCGAAACCGCCGAACTGCGCTTGGAGAGCGAACAGACCGGCCGCTCGCTGGCGCTATGGCTACTGGCGCTGCCGCAGTTGCCCACGCTCACCGACGCCCATCGCACGGTGCTGGGCCGACTGTATCCGCCGGCCTACGCCAGCGTGCACGCGTGCGCGGCGACCGTGCTCGGCCTGAACGAGCGCGATGCGCTGCAGGCGATGGGCTGGAGCCTGGCGGAAAACCTCACCACCGCAGCGGTGAAGCTGGTACCACTGGGCCAGATTGCCGGACAGGCGATGCTGCGCCGCCTCGCCAGCCAACTGCCGGCCTGGGTCGAGACAGCGATGGCCCGTGCACC
Source organism: Rhodanobacter sp. ANJX3 (assembly GCF_014200755.1). Taxonomy (GTDB): domain Bacteria; phylum Pseudomonadota; class Gammaproteobacteria; order Xanthomonadales; family Rhodanobacteraceae; genus Rhodanobacter. The sequence goes on from NZ_JACHCM010000002.1 coordinate 701,367, forward strand.
AACCCAGGCCCGCAATTTCACGCCGATGCTGGGCATTCTGTCCGCACATCACGAAACCCAATACACGAGGCTGTTCCGCTCATGAGTATCGCCACCGCATCACGCACCCATATCACCCGATCGCCCCGCACGCGCGCGCTGCCGCCGCTGCGCGTGGGCATCGGTGGCCCGGTCGGCTCGGGCAAAACCACCTTGCTGGAAATGCTGTGCAAGGCGATGCGCGACCGCTACGACCTCGTGGTGATCACCAACGACATCTACACCAAGGAAGACCAGCGCCTGCTCACTGTCGCCGGTGCGCTGGAACCCGAGCGCATCATGGGCGTGGAAACCGGCGGCTGCCCGCATACGGCGATTCGCGAAGATGCCTCGATCAATCTCGAAGCGATCGAACGCATGCTCGACATCTACCCCGATGCCGACATCGTGTTTATCGAATCCGGCGGCGACAATCTAGCCGCGACGTTTTCGCCCGAGCTGTCGGACCTCACCCTCTACGTGATCGACGTGGCCGGCGGCGAAAAGATTCCACGCAAGGGCGGCCCCGGCATCACGCGCTCCGATCTGCTGGTCATCAACAAGACCGACCTGGCCCCGCACGTCGGCGCCTCGCTCGAGGTGATGCGCGAGGACACCTTGCGCATGCGCGGCGACAAGCCGTTCGCGATGACCGACCTGCGTCGGCAGAACGGCCTGGATCAGGTCATTCGCTTCATCGAAACGCAGGGCCTGCTGCTGCCCTGACCGGCGTCATCCACGCTGACGCATTGAGACAAACTTGCCGGCTCCGCTCTTGCCGAACGCTTTTGCTTGCATACGCAGCGAGTGTGCGCAGCACGACGCCCGACCCACTGCCGACCTCATCACGAAGCGCATACGCCAGTGCTGCCGGATGCTGCGGAACAGCAAAATTGTCATAGGCCAGCGCTATCGTTTACATAAAAATAATCTAGTTCTATTGATGATGCAGAGCGCGTAGATTCCGAAGGACGGTACGTCACCCGCCAGCCACTCTTGTCCGCCACTCGCAAGGAGCCAGCACCATGAGCAACGATCGCCACACTCTGACTACTCGCATCGGTACGGCCAAGCCCGACCACTGATGCCACTTCGCCGCCGGCTTTTTACAGACGTTTGCCCGTGAGGCAGCCCCCTGCCATCGAGGCGCTGGCGCCACTTCTAGAACCACAAAGCAATCAAAAAAATCACTGATGTAGCTACCTGCGCGCCGAACCGGTGCGCATAGCCAGATTCCAACGAACCAAGGTGGAGAACCCATGACCAACGAAGCCAAATGCCCGTTCAATCACGCTGCCGGCGGCGGTACGACCAACCGCGACTGGTGGCCGAACCAGCTGAATTTGAAGATCCTGCATCAGCACTCGTCCCTGTCCGACCCGATGGGCGAGAATTTCGACTACGCCAAGGAATTCAACAGCCTCGATCTGGCGGCGGTGAAGAAGGATCTGCTGGCGGTAATGACCGACTCGCAGGACTGGTGGCCGGCCGACTTCGGTCACTATGGCCCGTTCTTCATCCGCATGGCCTGGCACAGCGCCGGTACGTACCGCACGGGTGACGGGCGTGGAGGCGCGGGCGCCGGTCAGCAGCGTTTCGCCCCCCTGAACAGCTGGCCGGACAACGTGAGCCTGGACAAGGCGCGCCGCCTGATCTGGCCGGTCAAGCAGAAGTATGGCCGCAAGATTTCCTGGGCCGACCTGATCGTGCTCACCGGCAACGTCGCGCTGGAATCGATGGGCTTCAAGACCTTCGGCTTTGCCGGCGGTCGCGCCGACGTGTGGGAACCGGAAGAGGACGTCTACTGGGGTTCGGAAACCAAGTGGCTCGGCGGCGACGTGCGCTACGGCAACGAAAAGAAGGATATGGAAAAGCCTGGTGACGGCGTGCTGGTGGCCGAAGCCGAACTGCACGGCAGCGAACAGAGCCGCAACGAAGGCGACCGCAAGCTCGAGAATCCGCTCGCCGCGGTGCAGATGGGCCTGATCTATGTGAACCCGGAAGGTCCGGATGGCAACCCCGATCCGCTGGCATCGGCACACGACATCCGCGAAACCTTCGGCCGCATGGCCATGAACGACGAAGAGACCGTGGCGCTGATCGCCGGCGGCCACGCCTTCGGCAAGACCCACGGTGCCGGTCCCGCCGACAATGTCGGCCCTGAGCCCGAAGCCGCGCCGCTCGAGCAGCAGGGCTTCGGCTGGAAGAACAGCTTCGGCACGGGCGTGGGCAAGGACGCGATCACCAGCGGCCTGGAGGTGACCTGGACCAGCACGCCGACGAAATGGAGCAACGAGTATTTCGAAAACATGTTCCGCTACGACTGGGAGCTGACCAAGAGCCCGGCCGGTGCGCATCAGTGGACGCCGAAGAACGGCGGCGGTGCGGGTACCATTCCCGATGCATTCGATCCGTCCAAGCGTCACGCGCCGACCATGCTGACCTCGGATCTGGCGCTGCGCTTCGATCCCGTCTACGAGAAGATTTCGCGCCGCTTCCTGGAAAATCCGGATCAGCTCGCCGATGCGTTCGCGCGCGCCTGGTTCAAGCTGACCCACCGCGACATGGGCCCGCTGGCCCGCTACCTCGGCCCAGAAGTGCCTTCCGAAGAACTGCTCTGGCAGGATCCGATTCCGGCCGTCGACCATGCCCTGGTCGATGACAAGGACATCGCATCGCTGAAGGAGAAGATTCTGGCCTCGGGCCTGTCGGTTTCGGAGCTGGTGTCCACCGCTTGGGCCTCGGCGTCCACCTTCCGCGGCTCGGACAAGCGTGGCGGCGCCAACGGCGGACGTATTCGTCTGGCCCCGCAGAAGGACTGGAAGGTCAACCAGCCCGAACAGCTGGCCAAGGTGCTGAAAGCGCTCGAGGGTATCCAGAGCGAGTTCAACGCGGCGCAGTCTGGCGGCAAGAAAGTCTCGCTGGCTGACCTCGTCGTGCTGGCCGGCGGCGTGGGCGTGGAAAAGGCGGCCAAGAATGCCGGCCAGACCGTCACCGTTCCATTCACCGCGGGCCGCGCGGACGCCTCGCAGGAGCAGACCGACGTCGAGTCGTTCGGCTATCTCGAGCCGATCGCCGACGGCTTCCGCAACTACCTCAAGGGCAAGTACCGGGTGTCGGCCGAGGCGCTGCTGGTCGACAAATCCGAGCTGCTGGAGCTGACCGCGCCCGAAATGACCGTGCTGCTCGGCGGCCTGCGCGTGCTGAACATCAACCATGGCAAGAGCAAGCACGGCGTCTTCACCAGGCAGCCGGAAGCGCTGACCAACGACTTTTTCGTGAACCTGCTCGACATGGGCACGGAATGGAAGGCCGTCGGCGGTGGCACCGACGAGTTCGAAGGTCGCGATCGCAAGACCGGCGAAGTCAAATGGACCGGCACCCGCGTGGATCTGGTCTTCGGCTCGCACGCGCAGCTGCGCGCGCTGTCGGAGGTTTACGGAAGCTCGGACGCGAAGGAGAAATTCGTCAAGGACTTCGTCGCCGCGTGGACCAAGGTGATGAACCTGGATCGTTTCGATCTCGCGTGATCAAGACGAAAATGTAGAAAGCCGTCCCTACATTGTATGGACGGCCAAATGAAAACGGCGGCTCTTGCGAGCCGCCGTTTTCATTTGATTTGAACACCACGATACCTATCGACGATAGCAACAGAGCAACGTAGGCTGGGATGAGCGCAGCGAACTTCGACCTACGCGAGCTACACGAACTCAAGCGTGCCAGTCGCTGAATCCGGGCGCGATTTCGGAGTCCGGCATGGCGATATCGGGAATCGAGTCTTGCACCGCAGCGGCCGGCGTAATCGCCGGCGTGCTGACGGCGTTTGCCGCGGAGCGCGGCGCCAGCCGGCCCGACAGCACCAGCTGCCCGATGCGGTGATACACCTCGTCGCGACCGAAGGGCTTCTTCATGAAATCGTCGGCGCCAAAACGCTGCAGATAAAACTGCTCGGTCGCCTGCGCGTTGCCGCTGATCATCACGATCGGGATGTGCTGGGTACGCGGATCGTGGCGCAGGGCGCGCAGCACGTCGAAGCCGTTGAGTCCTGGCATCACCACGTCGAGAAAGATCAGCGCCGGCTGTTCCCGAATCGCCATGATGATGGCGCTATGGCCGTCGCTCGCCTTCAGCACCGCGTACTGATCCTGCAGCAGCATCTTGCCGAGCACCGCGCAGATCGTCGGCGAATCGTCGACCACCAGCACTCGCGCACCTGCAGCGGCCTGCGGACGCGCGCCCGAACCGATGCTGTTGAGCAGGCGCTGGACAAAACTGGGCTTGGCGAAGCTGACGTTACTCATGATGCAATCCCCTGAGGCGGACCCATGGTCGAAACGGCGCCGCGCCGTGTCGATGGCGCTGTTGGAGATAGTTCCGCAAATTCCACCGGAAGAATGCGATGCACGGCTCAGCGCGAGTCCTTCATCCGGCGCAGATCGCGGCGCGCATGCTTGTCCGGACGCGACGGCGGGTGATCGAAGGCTGCGCCGCTGAGCCGTCGCTGCTCCTTCAGCTTCTCGCGCGCCAGTCGGCTGGCGTCGGTTTCGCGGTACAGCGCCTGCGCCGCACTCGCCGGGCCGCGCTTGTCGGAAAGCGCCAGCACGACGACCTCCATTCGCTCGTCGCCGCGGACCACCTTCAGGCGATCGCCCACGTGCAGCGCCTTGGCCGGCTTGCAACCGAGGTCGTCGACGTCGATCTTGCCTCCCTCGATCGCCTGCTTGGCCAGGCTGCGCGTCTTGAAGAAACGGGCGGCCCACAGCCAGATATCGACACGCACTTCGTCTACGGATTTGCTCTCTCGTTCGCTCATGCGGGATAGTCTCGCTCGATCGACGTCACAGATGGGAGAAAAGCATGGAATGGCATATGTCGAACAGCATTGTCGGTGCGCTGCTCTTTGTCGGCGGCTACACGCTCGGTCGCGTCAGCAAGACGCTCGACATCGCACGCGAGACGCGCGCCCGATGGACGCCGAACCCCAACATCGACGACGCCGATATCGAAGCGGCGATTCGCGCAAAAACCAAGATCGAAGCCATCAAGCTTTACCGACAGCGCACCGGCGCCGGCCTGAAGGAAGCCAAGCAGGCCGTCGAGGCGATCGCGCAGCGCATCAACGTGCGTCTTTGAAGCGTACGTGCATTCGCCACGTGTAAGCGACGAGCGCCGGCACGACGACTCAACGATCCTGCGGATCGGGCATGGCGATATCCGGGATCGCATCCTGCACCGTCTGATCGACCGGCTCGTCGGTCACTGCCGCCTGTTCGCGCTCACGCACGGTCAGGCGTCCGCTGGAGGTCAACGCCTGGATGCGCGCAAACACTTCGCCGCGGCCGAACGGTTTTTTCATGAAATCATCGGCGCCGAAGCGCTGCACGTAGAACTGCTCGGTCGCCTGCAGGTTGCCGCTGATCATCACGATCGGAATGTCATGAGTCAGCGGCTCACGGCGCAGTGCGCGCAACACGGCAAAGCCGTTCATACCCGGCATCACGATATCGAGAAAAATCAGGTCCGGCAGTTCGCTCCCGGCCAGCGCGATCGCTTCTTCGCCGGTGCCGGCCTTGATCACCACATGCCCGTCCTGGCTGAGCAGCTTGCCGAGCACGGCACAGATTGTCGGCGAATCGTCGACTACCAGCACATGCAAACCTTTGGGCACACCGCTGCGCGGCGCAGCCCTGCGCTCCGACTGACCGCTACCAAAGATCCGCTTGATCCGCTCGAACGTGGCCATGCAACGACACTCCCCTGAGTATGGTCTCAGTCTCGGCGCACCGGCACCCGCACGCAAGCGTCGCTGGCTAGCCCAGCAGCCAGTTACCCAGCGGTATGCTGGCCAGAGACAGCACGATGCCGCTACTGAGAACGGTGTTGGCCAGCGCCGGATCCAGATCGTATTCGTCGGCCAGCATCGCTGCCGAGATCATCGGCGCCATCGCCGCCTGCAGCACGCCGACCGTCAGCACCAGACCATGCACGCCGGCCAGTTTGCCCACGGCAAGACAAACCAGTGGCGCCAGCAGCAGTTTCCAGCCCAGGCCTGCAGTCACCGCAGCCATCTCGCGTTCGCCGGGGCGAAACCTAAACTGCAGGCCGACCGAGAACAACGCCAGCGGCGTCAGCGTGGCGCCCAGCGGAATCAAAACGCCGTCGATCACGGACGGCCAGCCGCCCAGTCGGCCGACCACGATGCCGATGACCAGGGACACGAAGGCGGGAAACGTCAAAATGCGCCGCAAGATCATCGCCGGCTGCGGCGTGCGCCCGGCGTAGATCGACGCCACCACCACGCCCGCCGACGCCAACAGCGGAAAGCAACCCAACTGATCGGCCACCACGGCCAGGGTCAAACCGTCCTTGCCATGCAACGCCTGGATCAGCGGATAGCCCATGAACGAGGTATTGCCCAGGCCGCATACCAGGATCAGCGCGCCGATGCGGCCGCGCGACCAGCCCAGCCGCGGACCCAGCAGGCCGAATATCAGCCACGCACCGAAGAAGGTGATCCACATCGCCGCCACCGGAAACCACAGCGGCGGGTCGAAGCTGACCTTGGGGATCAGCTCCAGCACCAGCGCCGGCAGCGCCACATTGATCACCCACCAGTTGATGCCCGGCACGATGCCGGCCGGCGGCCGGGCAAGGCGCGCTACCAGCGCGCCGAGCACAAGACAGGCAAACAACAGCAGCAAGGCACTCATCGAATCTCGCGTAGCGATGACAGCAGCCGCTATTAGACGCGATGCTGCGCCGGCCTGAAAGCGCCGATGGCGGCATTCGGAGATAATCGCCGCCTCCTTCGACTCGCGCGCCCACCCATGTCGGACATCACCCATCGCGTGCACGGCCTGGCCGATGACGTCGTTTCACCCGACTGGCCGGCGCTGCATGCCGACGAAGTGGCGCTGTTGTTGCACCGCTATCCCGCACTCGGCAAACCGCTGAGCATCCGCTGGCATAGCCCGCGACCGCTGTCGGCTGCCGTGCTGATCGACACCGATGCCGGCGCCGCCTTCGTCAAACGGCATCATCGCCTGGTGCGTTCCGTGGCAACGCTCGGCGAAGAGCACCGCTTTATCGCACATCTGCGCGCCGCAAGCATGCCCATACCCGAAGTGATCGAGGATATGGACGGCCAGACGGCCATCGCGATCGGCGACTGGGTCTATGAAATCCACGCCGTCGCCGATGGTATCGACCTTTACCGCGACGCCATATCCTGGTCGCCCATCGTGGAAAGCGGACATGCGCGGGCGGCCGGCCGCATGCTGGCAACGCTGCACGAGGCAGCCGCCGGGTACCTCGCCGATCAGCGCAGCACGCATATACTGGTGGCGCGCAGCGAGCTGCTCGCGGCGGACGATCCGGCCGCCGCACTTGCTCTGCAGCTAGCCGATAGGCCGGGTCTGGCCGACTACCTGCGACAGCGCGATTGGCCGACCGATCTTCAGCGCATGCTGGCGCCCTGGCACACCACACTGTCGCCGCGTGTGGCCCAGCAGCCTGTGCTGTGGACGCATAACGACTGGCACGTATCGAATCTCTGTTGGAGCGACGATGGCCCTAACGCTCGCGTCGCCTCGGTACTGGATTTCGGACTGTCCTCGCGCACGTTTGCGCTGTTCGATCTGGCTACCGCGATCGAACGCAATGCGATCGCCTGGCTGGCGCTGGAACAAGGACATGGCGCCGTACACGCCGATATCGCCAGCGCGCTGATCGACGGCTATCGCGAAGCACGCGCACTGAGCGCCGACGACATCCATCTGCTGGCCGACCTGCTGCCGCTGGTGCACGTCGATTTTGCGCTATCGGAGGTGGAATATTTCCACGCCGTCACCGGCTCGCGCGCCAATGCCGACGTCGCCTACGACACCTTTCTGCTCGGCCATGCCGCGTGGTTTGCCACGCCGCCCGGGCGGACCCTGTTGCAGGCGATTCGCGCACAGGCCTGACGCATAGCCCGCGTTTCGTGATTCAATAGCGGTCTTGAAGCGGGGGTGCCCGGCGTTTGCCGGGCTGAGAGAGTCCCTTGGAACCTGACCCGGTTAGTACCGGCGTAGGGAGCTTGCTGAGTCGTTCGCGTCCAATCGGGCGCGCGGCTTGCCGTCGCTTCGTGTGTCCCACCACGAGACGATGACCCATGCCGCTTATCCGCCATCCGCTTCCGCTCGCCCTGCTGTCTGCCTGGGCGTTCACCGCTGCGTTCGCCGTACGGGCCGACGACGCCACCACACCCAACGCAGCGCAGGCTACTGCGCTGGCTACGGTCAAGGTCAAAGGCAAAACCGACAAGGGCTATCGCGCCGAGAGTTCGCAGGTCGACACGTTCGGCAGCTTCGGCAACGCACCGCTGCACGACACGCCGGCCGCCGTCACGGTCATCACGCGCGACCAGCTGGACGACCGCCAGCCGCGCACACTGAGTGAAATCGCCCACTCCGATGCCGCCCTGGGCGACAACTATGCGCCGGTGGGCTATTACCAGGACATCTCCATCCGCGGCTTTCCGCTCGACCTGGCGACCGGCTTTCGCCTCAACGACATGACCATCACCGCCGAGCAGCTGACCCCGCTGGAAGACAAGCAGCAGGTAGAAATTCTCAAGGGTTTGGCCGGTCTGGAAGCCGGCGTGGTCGCACCCGGCGGCCTGGTCAATTACGTCAGCAAGCGCCCGGCAGACGTCCAGACAATCACTGTCGGCACCGACTCACACGGCTCGCAGTACACCGCGCTCGACGTGGGCAAGTGGCTGACACCGAATTTCGGCGTGCGTGTCAACGCGGCGCACGAGGACATCCACTCCTACGTCGACCATACGAACGGCCGGCGCAGCTTTATCTCGCTCGCGGCGGACTGGAAGATCAGCGACAACGCCACCGTACAGCTGGATACCGACTACCAGACCAGCGGCCAACGCTCGGTTTCCGGCTACCAGTTGCTCGGCGGCACCACGCTGCCGCCGCATCCCAGCAGCACGCAGTTGCTGGGTTACGAGCCGTGGCAGCAGCCGGTCGGCATACACGCCAGCAATACCACGCTGCGCTTCAACTACCGCCTCAGCGACAGCTGGAGCCTTCAGCTTTCCGGCAGCCACAGCCACAGCGTGATCGACGACAACGTGGCGTATGCGTACGGCTGTTTCTATGCCGCCGCGTGCGCCAGCGGCGCCACGCCCGGCTATTTCTTCGCGCCCAACGGCGACTACGACATCTACGATTACCGCAGCCCCGACGACACGCGCGAAAACGACGAAGCGCGCGCCGTGCTCAAGGGCAGTTTCGATATCGGCAGCGTCAGCAACGAGGTCAGCCTGGGCACCAGCGCCTTCCGTCGCACGCTTGATCAGCGCCCGTATGTTTACGACTACGTCGGCACGGCGAATATCAGCGAGTTCAATCCGCCCTACTACGCGCCGTCGCCGAATGAGCCAGGCCTCTCAGCGCGCACGCTGACCAGCTGGCAGCATGCCGTGTTCGGACTGGATCGTATTCACTTTGGCGAGCATTGGCAGGTGCTCTTAGGCGGCCGTTTCGTGCATCTGGAAGAGCGTGCCTATGATCCGTACGGCGTGCTTCAGCGCGACACGCGCCTGAGCAAGGTGCTGCCGCAGGCCGCCGTGATGTGGCAGCCGACGGCGCCGCTGACGCTCTACGTGAGCTATAGCGAAAACCTTTCGCTCGGTGCGCAGGCGCCGTACTGGACCTCCAACGGCAACGACGTGCTGCCGCCACTGATGTCACGGCAGGTCGAAGCCGGCGCGAAGTATGCGTGGAGCGATGCGCTGGACCTCACTGCCGCGCTGTATCGCATCAGCCAGCCGTATCAATTCGCGCAGCCTAGTAATACTGCAGCCGGCTTCACCTTCGTACAGGAAGGCATCGAGAAACACACCGGCCTGGAGCTCAACGCCGACGGCCGCCTTACCGACAATCTGCGCCTCACTGCCAGCCTCAATTTCATTCAGGCGCAAGCGTACGACACCGGCACGCCCGCGTACGAAGGCCATCAGGTCGTCAACGTGCCGCGCGTTCGTTCGGCCGTCTATCTGGACTATCGCCTGCCGTTTGCCGACAACCTCAGCCTGCTCGGCGGCTGGCGCTATGCCAGCGCCAATCCGGCCACACCCAACGGCCTGGTCAGCGTACCGGCGTACAACGTCTTCGACGCCGGCATGCGCTACACCACCACCCTGGGAGGCCACGCGCTGATCTGGCGATTGAATATCGACAACCTGTTCAACCATTTCTACTGGCGCGATACCGGCACCTCCGGCGGCGACAGCTTCCTTTTTCCGGGCGCGCCGCGGCTGGCGCGACTTTCTGCAACGCTGGCGTTTTGAGGCCGATGCAATGGAAATGACCTGGATCGAACTGATCGGTGCCCTGCTCAGCGCGTGGGCGGTCTGGCTTACCGCCCAACGCCGGCCGTGGTGCTGGCCGATCGGTCTGCTTTCGGTAGCGGTCTACGTGGGTATCTTCGCCGAGGCGAAGCTCTATTCCGACGCCCTGCTGCAGATCGCCTTCGCCGTGCTCATCGTCTACGGCTGGCTGCGCTGGCTGCGCCATCTCGACGACGACGGGCGCGTGCAGGTGGCCCCACTGGCGACGAAAGACGCGCTGGCACATATCGCGATTGGCATCGTAGGTTCGCTGACACTCGGGTTCGTGATGCATCGCTGGACCGACGCGGCGCTACCCTGGCTCGATGCGGCGCTGACCGCTTTCAGCCTGGTCGCGCAGTGGTGGCAGGCGCGTCGTCATATCGCCGCCTGGTGGCTGTGGATCGTGGTGGACGCGATCTACGTGGGCGAATACGTCTACAAGCATCTGGTGATCACGTCGGTCCTGTATGCCGGCTTCATCGTACTGGCATTCATTGGCGTGCGCAGCTGGAAAAAGGCCGGTCAAGGCAACGGGGCGGACAAAAAACCTGCCGTCGCCTGAGGTCGAGGCGCCCATCCAACGACGACGGTGTATCGCTCGTCGCCCATTCACCGCGGCCGCCTATCCTCCACGCCGCTCGTGTACGAGTAAGCTGAAGTCACGCTAGGATGACGTCCGCGCATACACTTAGCCGGCACAGCAAGCAGGTGGAGTAAGCAGCAATGTCGATGAGCCTGAGTTCCGTCAATGTCTCGCGACCAATGGAAGTACCGCACGGCGACACCTCGGTGATGACCGGCATTTTCAAGCGGGCTGTAGTCGGTGCGGTCGCGGTGCGCCGACTCAATCTCGATGGCGACGGCCAGGCGGATCTCGTCAATCACGGCGGGGAGAGCAAGGCGGTCTACGCGTACTCGCTGGATCACTACGACTACTGGCGCGAGGCACTGGGTCGCGATGACATGCCTTACGGACAATTCAGTGAAAACCTCACCGTGGCCGGACTCGACGAAGCGCGGCTCTGCATAGGCGATCAGCTGCAAATCGGCGATGCGCTGTTCACCATCAGCCAGCCGCGAGTACCGTGCTTCAAGCTCGGCATTCGCTTTGCCGACAAACGCGTACCGAAGATGTTTGCGCTATCCCTGCGCACCGGCTTTTATCTGCGCGTGTTGAAGGAAGGCACCCTAAAAGCCGGCGACACGGTGGATGTCGTTGCCAAAGGTGTGGGAGGCTTGTCGATCCGATCGCTGTTCGATGCCTACCTGAAGCCCAACGATCGCGAAGCGCTGCGTCTTCTGGCACGTGCGATCGAAATACCGGAACTGTCGCCGGAATGGCGCGGGCATATCGGCGAGAGGCTTGCACGACGACCCGATCTGGGCCGTTAATCGCTGGTCATTCATCTCCAATGACCCGATCATCTTCAACTACAGACGAACGACGATGACAAGCATCGGTCGATGCTTGTCATTGCAGCCATCCCCTCGATTACGCCGCCGCGCGCTGACCTTCCACGCGTGAGTGCAGCGCCTTCCAATCGACCACCAGCTCGCAGCCGCGCGCAGACGCATTGCGCGACCACTCACGTAGTACCTCCAGGCAGGCCTGGTCGACGTGCGACAAACGATCGAGCACCAAGGTCAACCGCGTGTTGTTCGGCACCCGCTCCAGCGTGCGCGCCATGCTCGGCACCTTGAGGAACGTGGCCGAACCTTCCAGGTGCAGCGACGCCTCACCGGGCGTGGCGTCGTTGTGCAGGCCGATCTTCAGCCGTGACGACAGCAGCGCGAGACGAAACAGTGACAGGCCGAAGCCGATGATGACGCCGGCCAGCAGATCGGTCGCGACAATCGCAATCGTGGTCGCCAAATAGATCGCCGCCGTTCCCTTGCCGTAAACCGCAAGATCTCTGATCTGCCCCAGGTTGACCATCTTCACGCCGGTGTAGACCAAGATGCCGGCCAGGCACGAGACCGGCGTCATGCGAAGCAGCCACGGCAGCAGGAGCGCGAACACCATGAGCCACGCACCGTGCATGATCGTCGCCCCGCGCGTCGCCGAGCCGGACTGCACGTTGGCCGAACTGCGCACGATCACGCCGGTCATCGGCAGCGCGCCGAGAAAGCCGCACAGCATATTGCCGACGCCCTGCGCGGTAAGCTCGCGGTCGTACTGCGTGCGTGGACCGTCATGCATGCGATCCACCGCGGCGGCCGATAGCAGCGTTTCCGCACTGGCGATAAACGCGAACGTCACCGCCGCGATCAGCAGGGTTGGATCGAACACTTCGGCCAGTCCGCTCCAGGTCGGCATAGTGATCGCCGAAAACAGGTTCGACGGCACATCAACCTTCTTCACGCCGATGCTCGCGAGCTGCACCACGCCAGTGACGGCGACGACCGCCAGCAGCGCGCCAGGCACAAACTTCAGCCTGGCCGGCCGCAGCTTTTCCCACGCCAGCATGATGGCGATGGTCGCCAAACCTACCGCCAGCGCGGCCTTGCCGGTACCGCCGTCGAACGCCGTCATCAGCGCACCCGGCAACGCGGCGAAGTTTTGCAGGCCCTTCGCCGCCGGGCTGGCATCGAGCATCACGTGCGCCTGCGACGCGACGATGAGTATGCCGATGCCCGACAGCATGCCGGCCACCACCGCGGGCGAGGTCATGCGAAACCAGATGCCGACGCGGCATAGTCCTGCCGCCACCTGGATCAATCCCGCCAGCAAAATCACCGGGCCCAACGCCGCCGCGCCGTGCGTGCGCACCAGCTCGAACACCAGCACGGCGAGGCCCGCCGCAGGACCGCTGACCTGCAGCGGCGAACCGGAGATGAAGCCGACCATCAGGCCGCCGACGATGCCGGTGATCAGGCCGGCGGCCGGCGGCATGCCCGACGCAATGGCGATCCCCATGCACAGCGGCAGCGCCACCAGAAACACTACGACCGATCCCAGCAGGTCGCGGCTGAACAGGCATTGGGAGAAATAGTTTTTCATCGGAGCACCTCAGGCCGCCGTAGCGGCAAGCGACGTGAAGCGCGCCATCGGCGAAGCCTTGGGCACTGGGCGACCGGAGACCGGCACATCGACAAACCGGCCCTCGGCACCGTCGAACGCGCGCAACTCGGCATCGGGGATATCGAATATCCAGCCGTGGATATTCAGGTTGCCCCTGGCCATGCCCACCGCGACCGCCGGCAAGGTGCGCAGATGCTCCAGCTGGGCGACCACGTTCTCTTCGGTGAGGCAACGCAGGTAATCCTCGCCGTGCAGATGCGCGCACTTTTCCGCCGTGACGTGCTGCGCCACATCGGCATGCTTCAACCAGGATTGCACCGACGGCATGCCGTCGAGCTTGCCGGGATGTTGCAAGGCCTTCATCGCGCCACAGTCCGAGTGCCCGCAGATCACGATGTGCTGCACCTCCAACACCTTGACCGCGTACTCCACCGCGGCCACCACGCCGCTGACGTGCTGCGCGTACGGCGGCACGATGTTGCCGATATTGCGATAGACGAACAGCTCGCCCGGCTGTGCCGAAAACATCATCTCGGGCATCACTCGCGAATCGGCGCAAGTGATGAACATCGTGTGCGGGCTCTGGCCCTTCGCGAGTTGTTCGAACACCTCGCGCTGCTCGGGGAAAACCTCGCGACGAAAACGAGCAAAACCATCGATCATGCGTTCCATGGGATATCTCCAGAAATAGTGGCTCACGCCGCCGAGGCGGCGAAGCGAAAACAGTTGCCCGTCGGCGCCGTGCGGCGCTTCGTGAGGCTTGAGAAACAAGGGAGAGAAAGGCCGCGATCCGAACGGATCGACGGCAGGCACGGCGCCTCAGGCGATGGGCGGGCGCAGCTCGGAGCTGACGTGCCACTGCAGCGGCACGGCGTGCGAGGTCATGGGACGAGACCCTGCGAGGAGCGCGCATGGCAATGTCAACGCCTCGGGAACATCCAGCGTGTCGTGCTCGGCGTTGTCCTGCGGAGAAGCGGTGTCGTCCAACTCGGAGGTATCCGGATCACCGGCAGCGCTATCGACGGCAGCCGCCAACGAATGACTCGAGGTGAAACCCGCATGCGTCGCTGCCGCCGTACTCAGCAACCCGGCGAACAGCACCAGTGCAAGCAGCGCACGGAGCAGAGGACGGCGATGGACGAAGGCAGAAAGCATGCATTCAACCTACGCAAATCGATGCAACCTGACAAGTGGTGCACTGCAAGATAATTTTCCATCTTCAGCTTCGCGGAGCCTGGACGTCCGTACATCGCGTCATATCGAGGTTTTCTTCAAAAGAGAAATAGCCGTCCGATTCAGTTAGGCCTTTCACTGAGCCGGTGTCGTCCGACACCTCGGCTCACGTGTCTGCGCTATGCATGCCGGCGCGAACTTCCTAACGAACGCGGCAAGCAGGCGCCACTTTTCCGATCGATCGCACCGGGCAACGAGCAGACAACGCGAGGCATTATTTCTGCGTTTTTTACTTCAACGCTTTTATTACGCTCGATAGGTGCAAAATAGTGCCCAAGATGAACAGCCAGCCCCACGCCAAACGACTTTTCTGTCTCGCCGCGATTCTGCTGGCGACGTCCGGTGCTGCCGGTGCGCAGGACATCTACAAATGCACGAAGGCTGGACAGGCTGTCTACACCGACCGACCGTGCATCGGCGGCAAGGGCGAATTGCTGCATCAGGCCGACGACACGGAAATCATCGATCAGTATCTCGACCTCGGCCAGGACGACGCGGCGAAGCGCTATGCCGTCTCGCACAACATCGCCTCACTCTACAAACAGCGCCTCGACGCGCGCAAGCAGCGGATCGAGGCGAAGGCGCAGCAGCAGGCCGACGAAGCCGAAGCCGACCGACAGCAGCAGGAAGCCGATCTGCGGCAGGCCCAGATCGATGCGGCAGCCGCGCGCGGCCGGCTGCAGGGCGAGAACGACGCGCTGCGCCAGCAAAACGCCATGTATCAGCAGCAGCTGGCGCAGCCGGTTTACGACTATGCCGGCCCGTACTACAACGCCGCCCCCGGCTACTGGGGCGGCATCCCTCCGTACGACGGACACCACCACCCTGGCGACAACAAGCCACCCAGGCCGCCGACTCCGCCCGTTTTTCATCCGTGCGTACCGGTTGCCGGTGGCACAGTGAAGTGCTGAGCGTCAGATCGTAGGCGTGACCCCAACGACGCCATATCGCCGCTCTACAGATCGAGGCTGGCTTGCGTCCGTCATCGGCATCCATCTCGCTGGCGCCTTGGCGCAGCGGGATGAAGGCTAATCACAAGAATCCGATCGACATCTTCACCCGGTATTTTCTACGCTTGACCTTCCCCGCTTCATTTCACCCGTTCAAGCAACCAGGAAAAACCGGACATGAGCCACATCCACTTTATCGGTGGTGAAAAAGGCGGCGTTGGCAAGTCGGTGGTGTGCCGCGTGCTGGCCCAATATTTTATCGATCGCGGCATGCCGTTCCGCGGCTTCGATACCGACCGATCACACGGCGCGCTGCTGCGCTTCTACGCCGACTTCGCCCAGCCGGCCGTGCTCGATCGGCACGACAGCCTCGACCCGGTCATCGAGTGCGCGCTGGAAAATCCCGAGCAGCACGTGCTGGTCGACCTTGCGGCGCAAACACATCAGGCGTTGACCCGCTGGCTCACCGATTCCGACGTGCCAGGGCTGGCCGCGGAAAGCGGCCTGACGCTGACCTGGTGGCACGTGATGGACAGCGGCCGCGATTCGGTCGATCTGCTGAGCCAGTGGCTGGATCAGTTCGGCGGCAAGCTCGATCTCGTGATCGTACTGAACGAGCTGCGCGGCGATCGCTTCGATATTCTGGACGCCTCCGGCCAGCGTCAGCGCGCCGAAGCGCTGGGCGCCAAGATCATTTCCCTGCGCCGCCTGCCCGACACCGCCATGCTGAAAATCGACCAGCAGAACGCCAGCTTCTGGGCCGCCCTCAACCATCCCGATCGTGCGAACACAGGCCTCGGCCTGCTGGAGCGTCAGCGGGTCAAGGTATGGTTGAACAACGCTTACGCGGAACTGGGCAAGCTCGACCTCTGAACTAAGCGCAGGCAGATCCGACCACGGTTATCGCCGACATCGCTACTGCGGCCGCTTGCCGCCGTGGGCGGGGATGAACTGCGTGTCCACTGCTTCGGCCAATTGGTCCGGCGGCAGCAGGCCCTGCGCGATCAGGAAGTCGTTGAACTGCTTCAGGTTGAAGCGATCGCCCAGTTCGATCTGCGTATGCGCGCGCAGCTCGAGCAGGCGGGTATAGCCGTAGAAGTACGCGGTGGCCTGACCCGGCGAGCGGAAGGTGAAGCGGTCCAGTTCCTCGCGTGCGAACGCCTCGGACAGACCTACATCGTTGACCAGGATGTCGTGCGCACGATCGTGTGTAATCAGGCCCAGATTGAGCATCGGGTCGAGGAACGCACGCGCCGCGCGCAGCAAACGCAGCTGCAGCACGATCATCTGCCCGCCCTTCGGCTCGTACGGCATCATCATATATTCGGAATACAGCGCCCAGCCTTCGACGTTGACGCTGTTGAACGCGAACAGCGAACGCGCCAGCGAGACGCCATGTTCGACCATCGCCGAAAACTGCAGCTCGTGCCCGGGCCTGCCCTCATGCGCGACAAGCGTCCACGCGCAGGATTTGCAGGTGAAGTCGTCGTAGGCCTGGTTGTCGCCCTTGCCGTTCGGCGGATTGCCCAGCGGCAGCACAAAGGCGCCGCGTTCGCCGTGGTTGTCGATCAGCGGAGGCGGATCCATGTGCGGCGCCGGCTCGGCAGCGCTCTCGGCTTCGGAGGCCACGCGCATGATCATTTCGCGATTGGGCAGCGAGACAATGCCCTGCTCGCGAATGATGTCCTGAATCTTGCCGATCACCTGATGGTAGTAAGGCTCGATCGAATCGCGATCGAGCTGATCTTTCTTCAGCCCCTTGATCACGTCGCGATAGTCGGTAGCGCTTTTTATTCCCTCAGCCTTTGCCACATCCGGTGCCATCATCTGCATCTGCGCCTGGGTTTCCATGAACTCCAGCTCGGCCCGCTTGATCAGCTCCTGCGGACTGATGTCGAGTCCGACCTGCTTGAGGTTATTGGCGTACACCGCTGGCGGCAGACGGAAATCCGTGCGTGCATGCGGCAACACGGTGGACTTGACCCAGGCGTCGTACTCGTTCAACTGCTTCTGCAGCGTATCCAGCGCGGGATCCGCGCCGTCGATCTTGTACTTGGCGTACAGCTTGCGGATGCCGTCGACGTAGCGCCCGGTATTCGCCAGATTCTGCTCGACTTCGACCTTGTACGGGCCGATCAGCTTCGCATCGCCGAGTTTCGCCTGAAACAGCGCCTGCGCCTCCTTGGTCACCGGCACACAGCCCGGGGTCATGCCGACATAGCACTGCAGCCGCTTCAGCGCCGCCGGCCGGCGCGCAGGCGCGACCTGATCCTGCAGCAGGGTGAACTCGCCCTGGAAAATCGTCTGGCCGATGTCGTTGTAGGACAGCAAGTATTGCTCGTTGAGCTTGCTGCCCTCGATGCTGCGATCGGCGGCCTTGATCATGATTTCCAGATCCTGGCGCACGTCCGGGTCGGTTTCCGCCGCCAGCTTTTTCTGCAGCTGATCGCGCGCCGCCGTGAGCGCCGCACGCGAACGTTCGCCCACGTTCGGCTTCAGATCGATGGCCTTGTCATCGAAGCCCGGAAAACCGAACTGCGAGGCAAACTCCGGATTGAAATCGGCCAGTGCCTTCAGCAGCGGCTGCGCATCGGCATTGCTTTTGGCGACCCAGCCCGGCGTGGCCGGCGTCGCCGAAGTCGATGCGCTGGCAGGCGCTGCCTGCGCCGCAACCACGCCGCTGATGGCCAACGCGATACCCGCAATCAATGGTTTCAACATAAATAGATCTCCCCGGTAGATAGCCGAGCGTAGACCGTGCAGCGCCATGCCGGATATGCCGAAGGTCATGCAGGTGCCATTCGGCAGCATCTAGTGGCCTGAGCGGCGGCACAAGAAAACGGCGCGAAGGGACTCAAACGCCATGCCAAACCTGGCTAGCTCGGCGCCCGATTAAATCCGTGCCTGCGGATACAGCCAGCGGGCCTCGGTGCGGGTGATGAGAACCGGCGGGCCAGAGGTTTCGTTCCACAGCGCGCCGCATACTTTGCAGCGCATGAGGTAGGCAGGCATTTTCGGATTGGCCGCCACACGCTCAAAGCGGTCATAGGGAGCGTGATAGCCGGACTGGCACTCGGTACAAAGCATCGACGTACTTCAAAACGGGATAGACCCATAATCCCACAGGTCGGCCGGATGCCCAGGACTCAGAGCGAGCAGGCTTGCGCCACACCGAGCGGACGCAGCGTATCGGCGTGCGGCGGCGACGCCAGCGTGACCCGATTGCGTCCCTCGGACTTGCTTTGATACAGGGCGCTGTCGGCGCGACCGATCGCCTCCTCCAGATTTTCATCGGGCGCCAGCGACGCAACGCCCAGCGATAGCGTGAAGGCCATCTTGCAGCCGTCGTGATCGACGGCCATCCCGGCGATGCACGCACGCACGCGCTCGGCGAAATACAGGGCATGGTCGGTGTCGGTATTTGGCAGCAGAAAGAGAAACTCCTCGCCACCCCAACGCGCGACGACGTCCTGGCCGCGGCACGCGTCACGGAACATCGCGCTGGCCTGGGTCAGGACCAGATCACCGGCCTCATGCCCGTGCTCGTCGTTGATGTGCTTGAAATCGTCGATATCGGCAAGCACCAGCGACACCGGCTGACCGGCGTACCGCGCGCGCGCGATTTCCGGCAGCGCCAGCTCGATCAGATGACGACGGTTGGACAATCCGGTCAGCGCGTCGCGCGTGGCCAGCTCGCGCAGCTTGCGTTCGCTCTTGCGCACCAGTTCGTAATAAAAACGCGCCGTGTAACTGGCCATGGCGAAAAAAACCGACACATTGAACAGGTTGAGAATCTGCAGCGCCACATCGCCTATCGGCGCCAGCGTGCCGATGACATGCGCTGCCTGGTGCAGACCCATATAAGCCAGAAACAGCACGATCAGCGGCAGCGCCACCTGCCGCATGCTGCCGCTGACCACGATGGCGGGAATGAACATCAGCAGGTAATAGTGAAAGCCGCTGTCCCAGCCCACCAGCAAGGTGCCGATGGCCGCATGCCCCACCACCTCGGTCCAGATCAACGCCAGCGCGGGAAAATTCCGCCGCCGCCGCAGCAACGCATAGGCCGCTGCGTACATGACGATGCTGACCACGTTGAGCCACGCGAGCAGCGGCGAACCCTCGACCAGAAAAAACACCAGAAACGCCGCGTCGACCGAAGCGGCCAGAACGGTCACGCGGCGGGTCATGACCCAAAACGCCGAATGCGCTCTGCTCGGTCGCCGGATACACGCCGGCCGAGTCCGCAGCCGCCGCCCCCGGCACAGAGCCGGTCGCGGAAGCAGGGTGCGCTGTTGCGGACATGTCGGGCGGACGCCTGTGTTCGATCAGAACGGTGAGGAGATACGGCTTATCGCCGTATGCCTGAAGTGTTGCATCACAGCACGCAACTGACCAGATGTAGAACCATAAGGGATAAGAGCCCGTTCAACATATCCCCGTGCCACGCATCGCTCTTCTGCGCAGTAGCTCAATGATGCAAATCCGAATCATTCGGCAGCCGCCCTGCCAGCGAATCGCATCTGCCGCCCTGTCTCGGAATGTTCATGTCGGGGTGCTTGAATGGCGTTTGAGTCCCGCTCGGTCCTGCCGTGGCCAGCTCTCATCTAGGCTGCGTGTCATCGCATTTCGCCGCCACCGCCCGATCGGTGCTTCCCGTTGCATCCCTCAACAGGAGTCCTCACATGTTCCGCCATCGACTATTCCGCAAGACCCTGCTGTGCGTTTCCATCGCCTCCGTAGGCCTGGCCCTCGCCGTTTCGGCGCAGGTGGCGCCTCAGGCGGCTTCCCCCGACCGCGGCGGCATTAACTGGCCCGTGTGGCCGGGACACCCGACTCCCCAGGATGCCGTGCGAACGGCCACGCCGATCAAGCATCTGGTCGTCATTTTCAGTGAAAACCGGTCCTTCGATCATTACTTCGGCACCTATCCGGTGGCGCAGAATCCGGCGGGTGAACCGGAGTTCAAGGCAGCACCCCATACCCCGTCGGTGCAGGGACTGACGCCGGCCCTGCTGACGCAAAACCCGAACGCGCTCAACCCGGTGAACGGTGTCAATGCGGTCAATCCGTTCCGACTCGATCGCACGCAGGCCAATACCGAAGGCCAGAACCACTCCTATACGCCGGAGCAACTGGCCTACGATAACGGCCTGGCCGATCGTTTCCCCGCGTATACCGGTAACAATACGGTCAGCAGCACCGGGGCCTTCGGCACCAACGGCCTGGTCATGGCTTATTACGACGGCAATACCGTCACTGCGATGTGGAACTACGCCCAGCATTTCGCGCTGAACGACAACGCCTACAGCGACACTTTCGGGCCCTCGACGCCAGGCGCGCTGGCTGTCGTCTCCGGCACCAACAACGGCGCACAGGCCATCGTCGGCTCCGCTTCGACCGTGCCCGATGGCCAGGGCGGCCTGACCCTGATCGGCGACACCGACCCCGCGTACGACAGCTGCTCGTCGACCACCAGCACGGTGCGCATGACCTCGAAAAATATCGGCGATCTGTTGAATGCCCGCAATCTGACCTGGGGCGGGTTCATGGGTGGCTTCGATCTGACGGCGACCAACAGCAACGGATCCACGGGCTGCACCCGCAGCACCTATTCGAGCGTACTGGCGTCGACCAAGACCGACTACGTCCCCCATCACAACTGGTTTCAGTATTACGCCTCAACGGCCAACGCGTCGCACGCTCGCCCTAGCTCGATCGCCACCATCGGCTATACCGATCCGAAGGACCGCAGCGCCACGCCGGTGCACCACGAATACGACGTCAACGATTTTTTCAGCGCCGTGTCGGCAGGCAATTTTCCCTCGGTGAGCTATCTGAAAGCCCCCGCCGTGGGCGATGCGCACCCGGGCAATTCGGATCCGCTGGACGAGCAGCAGTTCGTCGTCAAGGTGATCAACTTCCTCGAACAACAGCCCGACTGGAAGAACACCGCCGTCATCATCACCTATGACGATTCCGACGGCTGGTACGACCATCGCTACGCCTCGCCCACCACCTCGTCGTTCGATTCGACGACAAAAGAAGGTTCCGTCACCGGCGCCGATCAGCTCAACGGCTCGGGCAAGTGCACCGGCCCGCATGCCAAGCCCGGCATCGGCGTGAACGGCGGCGTGGTCAATGGCCGCTGCGGTCCGGGCACGCGCGTGCCGTTCCTTGTGATCTCGCCGTATGCCCGCGTGAATTACGTGGACGATACCCGCATCACCCAGGCGTCCGTCGTGCGCTTTATCGAGGACAACTGGCTCGATGGCCAGCGTATCGGCCAGGGCTCGAACGATGCGACCACCGGCAGCATCATGAGCATGTTCGATTTCCATCGCGGCCCGTTCGAACTGGCTCGACCGATCTTCCTCGATCCCGTCCAGGGCACCAGGGTTCCTGCACCGATCGATCAGCGCCTGCAGCAAACCGCTCAAGTGGTCGGACGTTCGAACAAGGCGCTATAAGTCTCGCCAAGACGACATCCCTGCCCGGATCTGAACTTCACCGGACAGGGATATTTTCGCTATTAGCTTGCCTTCAGCCAGATATCACGTGCTGCGCAGATGCCTGGCTGGATGCCGGCTCGGCCTACCAGACGCCATGGACGCTATCGGATACACGCTCTTGCCGTTCGACACCCGATCACCTCAAGCATGCGCGCGCCGTCGCCGCGCACCATCATTGAAAGCCGCCTTGTGCCTGACGGTAGCTTGCAGCGGCCTGCTCATCGGCGGGCTTGTCAGTGGGGCCAACGCGCAGTCGGATACTGGCATAGCCTATCCCAGCGGCGTGAATCCGCATCCAGTCACATTGAATCTGCCGCCCGTGCAGCCGCTGAGCGCCGTCGCGCAGCTGGGCAAGCAGCTGTTTTTCGATCCCTCGCTATCGGGCTCGGGACGCGAGGCTTGCGCCTCCTGCCATAGCCCCCAACACGGCTACAACCCGCCGAACGATCTCACCGTGCAACCCGGCGGCGTCGAGATGAATCGCCTTGGCCAGCGGCCAGCGCCCTCGCTGGCCTATCTTTACCGGCAGCAGCCTTTCAGCATCGGCCCCGATAGCTCACCGGACGATGTCACCGTCAATCTCAACGTCGTTGCGGCCTCGGCGAGCACTCATGCCAGGGCGCAAAAATCCGCCGGCGCCGCGCCGCCGCCCGCCATGGTGCCGCAGGGCGGCTTGTTTTGGGACGGCCGCGCCGATTCACTGCAGCGCCAGGCCTTTTTCCCTGCACTGGATCCGGCCGAAATGGCGAACAGCAGCACGGCGACCTTGGCCAGCGCGCTGATCCGACCCGCCTACCGCCGGCAGTTCACCCAGCTTTTCGGCCCGACCATCGTCAACGATCCGGATCGACTGGTCTCCGAGGCGATGTTCGCCCTCGCGCGCTACCAGATAGAAGATCCGTCCTTCCACGCCTTCACCAGCAAATACGACGCCTGGCTGCAGGGCAAGGCCACGCTCAGCCCTGCCGAAATGCGCGGCCTCAAGGCCTTCAACGACCCGCAAAAAGGCAATTGCGCCGCCTGCCATCTGAGCCAGGTCACCGCCGATGGCCTGCCGCCGCTTTTTACCGACACCCAGTACGAAGCGCTGGGCGTACCGCGCAACCCGCACCTGCCCGCCAATAAAGATGCCGAGCACTTCGACCTCGGCCTGTGCGGCCCCATCCGCAAAGATCTGACCAGCCAGAAACAGTACTGCGGCATGTTCCTCACACCGACCCTGCGCAACGTCGACCGGCGCGCCGTGTTCTTCCACAACGGCGCATACACCACGCTGAAACAAGTGATGGACTTCTACAACCTGCGCAGCGTCCAGCCCGAAAAAATCTACCCCCGCAAAGCCAACGGCAAGCTCGCAATCTATAACGACATCCCCGAGACACTGCGCGGCAACGTCGACACCAAAGACGCCCCCTTCGACCGCAAAGTCGGCGACAAACCGGCCATGTCGAACCTCGACATTCAGGACATCATCGCTTTCGTGCACACGCTCGACGATGGCTTTACGCCGCCACCCCAGCCGAGCAAAACCGAAGCTATCGGCGCCAACTAGGCAAGCCTTTCATTCGTCGCTGCTCCGGTCGCAACGCGACCAAACCACGGTCACCGAACTCAGTGCGTGGACAACAATGCAGCCACCGGCCATTTGATACCCGCACTCGATGGCTTCAGCATGGATAAAAGAAATCGCCTGCAGCGATAACCTTTGTCGCAAAAAAACGGCGCCCTCGCAGATGCCGGCAATGTCCCTAAGCGCGCACGCTTTAAAAGGTGTGCTTCACCGTCAACAGCAGCGACCAGCGCTGTGCCAGATCGTCACCCGCGTTTGTGTAGTTGGAAATGCCGCGGGGATTGCGCATCTATAGCAAGTAGGGTACGCCAGCGACAGGAGTAATGGCGCCACCGGCAATCTTTCCAAATCAAACGCCGAAGCAACCGCTTTTCGCGACTGATTTTTACGGGATAGATTCCCCTACGGAGGCACTCACAGCGGAGTTCCGGCATATGCCATAAAAAAAGCCCGACGAAACTTCGACGGGCTTTTTTTCACAGGTTCGGTGCGGCTTATGTCCCCAGCAAAACCCGATTCATCCGCTGCACAAACGCCGACGGATCGGGCAACTGCGCACCGGCCGCGATCTCCGCCTGATCCAGCAGCAGCAGCGCCAGATCCTTCGCTTTGGCGTCATCGGTTTCCGACTCCACGCGCTTGACCAGCGCGTGCTGGGGATTGATCTCCAGCGTGGGCTTGGACTCGGGCATGTCCTGGCCGGCTTCGCGCAGCAGGCGCGCGAGATGCGGGGCCATTTCGTAATCGCTCAAGGCCAGGCACGACGGTGAGTCGGTAAGGCGCGCCGAGACCTTGACGTCGCCAACGCGATCGCCGAGCAGGTCCTTGAGCTTCTTGAGCAGCGGCTCGGCTTCCTTGGTGGCTTCTTCCTGCTTGGCCTTGTCGGCGTCGTCCAGCGGCACGTCGCCCTTGGCGGCGCTCTTGAGCTTTTTGCCTTCGTACTCGCTCAAGCTGCCGATCATCCATTCATCGATGCGGTCGAACATCAGCAGCACTTCGATGCCCTTGGCCTTGAACGCTTCGAGCTGCGGGCTGCCGAACGCCGCGGCGTAGCTGTCGGCGGTGATGTACCAGATCGCTTCCTGGCCGATCGCCATGCGGCCGATGTAATCGTCCAGCGACACGGTCTGCTGCGTGCCTTCGCCCTTGGTCGAGGCGAAGCGCAGCAGCTTGGCGATGCGCTCGCGGTTGTTGGCATCTTCACTGATGCCCTCCTTCAGCGTGTTACCGAAGGCCTTGTAGAAGGTGGCGAATTTCTCGGGCTCGTCGCGCGCCAGCTTTTCGATCAGGTCGAGCACGCGTTTGACGCAGGCGGCCTTGATCCGCTCGAGCTGACGGTTGTGCTGCAGAATTTCGCGGCTGACGTTGAGCGGCAGATCGTCGGCATCGACCACGCCACGCACGAAGCGCAGGTAGTTCGGCAGCAGCTCTTCGGCCGCGTCCATGATGAAGACGCGCTTGATGTACAGCTTCAGGCCTTTGCGCTCGTCGCGGCCGCCCATCATCAGGTCGAACGGCGGCTGCGCAGGCAGATACAGCAGCGTGGTGAAGCTCTGGCTGCCTTCGACGCGGTTGTGCGTCCAGGCCAGCGGCTCGTTGAAGTCGTGGCCAAGCGACTTGTAGAAGCTCTTGTAGTCGTCGTCGCTGATCTCCGATTTGGGTTTGGTCCAGAGTGCGGAGGCGGCGTTGATGATTTCCCATTCGTCGGTCGGCTTGTCATCTTTCTCGATCGGCATGCGGATCGGAAACGCGACATGGTCGGAATACTTGGTGATCAGCGAACGCAGCTGCCAGCGCTTGAGAAACTCGTCCTCGTCGGCTTTCAGATGCAACACAACGGAGGTGCCGCTCTCCGGCAGCGAGACCTGCACCAGCGAATACTCGCCCTTGCCGTCGCTCTCCCACTGCACGCCTTCGCTCGCGGCGGCGCCCGCGTGGCGGCTGCGCACGGTGACCTTGTCGGCGACCACGAAGGCGGAATAAAAGCCCACGCCGAACTGGCCGATCAGGCGCGCGTCGGCTTTCTGCTCGCCGGACATCGCTTCGAGAAAGCGCTTGGTACCGGAGCTGGCGATGGTGCCGATATTGGCAATGACCTCGTCGCGCGTCATGCCGATGCCGTTGTCGCTGATGGTGACGGTACGCGCCTGGGAGTCCCAGCTCACGTCGATATGCAGCTCGCTGCCAAGCGTCGCCAGCTCAGGGTGCGCGATCGACTCGAAGCGCAGCTTGTCGCAGGCGTCGGAGGCGTTGGAGATCAGCTCGCGCAAGAAGATTTCCTTGTGCGAGTAAAGCGAGTGCGTGACCAGATGCAGCACCTGGGCGACTTCGGCTTCGAATTTGCGGGTTTCGGTGGTGGCTGTTGCGTTCATGGGTTGCCTATAAGTGACGTTTTACGAGTAGTTAAAAAGGGGCGAGGGACGAGTAGCGAAGGCGCAAGCTCGATGCAACGAGGCTACGCGCTCGCCCCTCGTCCCTGGATCAGCTCTTCTGCAAAGCGGCGATGCGCTCGTCCAGCGGCGGGTGGCTCATGAAAAGGCGCCTGAAGCCTCCGGCCAGTGGGCCGGAGATACCGAACGCGGCGATGGTGTTGGGCAGCGTGCTTTCGCCGTGATTGACCTTCAGCCGCTGCAAGGCAGAGATCATCGCACTTCGGCCGGCGAACTGCGCGCCGGCCTGATCGGCGCGGAACTCGCGCCAGCGCGAGAAGGCCGCCACGATCATCGAGGCGAACAGACCGAACACGATCTGCAGCACCATCACCACCACGAAATAGCCGATGCCGCCACCACGGTTGTCGCGACCGCCGGACAGCCAGCTGTCGACCGCACGACCGACGATGCGCGCCGCCAGAATCACCAGCGTGTTGAGCACGCCCTGGATCAGGGTCAGCGTGACCATGTCGCCGTTGGCGATATGGCCGATCTCGTGACCGAGCACGGCCTTGATCTGCTCGCGATCCATCTGCTGCAGAAGGCCGGAGCTCACGGCGACCAGCGCGTTGTTCTTGCTCATGCCGGTGGCGAACGCGTTCATTTCCGGTGCGTCGTAGATCGCCACCTCGGGCATGCCGATGCCGGCGTTCTGCGCGTGCCGGCGCACGGTGTCGAGCAGCCAGCGCTCGGTCTCGTTCTGAGGCTGAGCGACTACGCGCGCACCGGTCGACCACTTGGCCATCCACTTGGAAATCGCCAGCGAGATAAAGGCGCCGCCCATGCCGAACACCGCCGCAAACGCGAGCAATCCACCCATGCCGCCGTAGCCGCGGCTGGCAGCCATTTGGTCGATGCCGAACAGGTGGCAGACGATGCTCAGCAATATCAGTACGGCAATATTGGTGAGCAGGAAGAGGGCGATGCGGCGCATGATTTTCTCTCGGACTCGATCAGCTAGGTCAAAAGGAAAAAGCCTGTTAAAACGACTTCAAGGTTTGCTTATGATTCGGGGCACATTGCCACTGTTTCAAGGATGAGACCGCGCGGAAGCCATGCCGGTTCAGGCCCGCCGAAGCGCCGCCATCCGCATTTCGCTCGCGTACGGCGAATGCGCATACCCCACTTTTCGCCAGCTCTTCACCGTGGCGCAAGCAGTCTTTGACACGGACTCATCAGGCGTCATCCAGTTCGGGGTTTTCCCATGCGCTATTTTAAAACAGCCAAGCTCACGGTCCAGTCAGCCGCCATGGGCTTCAGCGATGACGAACTGCTGACCCGCGCTGCCGCGCTGGCGTTCTATTCGGCACTATCGTTCGCACCGCTGCTGGTGCTGCTGATCTGGCTGGTGTCCATGCTGCACAGCGGCTGGGACGTGCGCCTTATCGATGCGCTGAATGGCATGGTGGGGCCGCGCGCGGCCGATGCCGTAAAGGGCATCATGGACAGCGCCAAAGCGCGACCTCAGACCGGCAATATCGCCGGCATCATCGGTCTGCTGGTGACACTGTTCGGCGCGTCGGCGGTGTTCGCGCAACTGCAGGGCACGCTCAATCGCGTGTGGCGGGTCAAGCCCAAGCCCGGCGCCGCCGTAGGGCAATGGGTGCGCACGCGGGCACACGCGCTGGCCTTGCTGGTCGGCATCGGTTTTCTGCTGGTCATATCCTTTGTGATCAGCGGCATCATCGAGGCCGTGGTGCCGGGCGACACGCTGGCGTGGCTGATCATCGAGGATACGATTTCTACCGTGATTTTCGTGCTGGTGTTCGGCGCGATGTACAAGGTGCTGCCCGATGCATTGATCGAATGGAGCGACGCGCTGGGCGGCGGCCTGCTCACGGCCATCCTGTTTATCGTCGGCAAATTCGGCATCGGCCTGTACATCAGCCACAGCAACGTCGGCGGTGCCTACGGGCCGGCCGGCGCCTTTGTGGTGCTTCTCACCTGGGTGTACTACTCGTCGATCATCGTGCTGATGGGCGCCGAACTCACCCGCGGCTTGGCCGATGCGCGCGGCAAGCCGATTCGGCCCAGCGCCCACGCGGTGGAAATCGAGGCGACACCGGCAGAGAAGATCAATGCGTCGGTGACCACCGGCCGCTCAACATGAGCATCGAAGGGCTCGCCTCAGACGCGTGGCAAATCCGCTGGCCTCAACCTGCCGCCGCGACCAGGGCGTTGATATCGGCGGTCTCGAGTACCGGCTTGGATGCGCCGCGGCGCGCGACGGCGAGCATCGCCTGCCCGACCACTTCGGTGGTGAGGATCGTGGACGGCATCATTGTCCGCAGCAGCGGCAGCAGCGGCCGCGTCAACGAATAGAAGATCTGATACGTCGAGGTTTTGGAACGCACGCCACGCATGGGCTGGATGATGCCGGGGCGAAGCATATAGGCCGCCTTGAACGGTAACCTGAGCAACGCGTTCTCCGTGCGCCCCTTGACCCGCGCCCACATGCTGCGGCCTTTTTCCGAGCTGTCGGTGCCCGCACCCGACACGTAAACGAAGGTCATCTGCGGATTGAATCGCGCCAGCGTGGTCGCCACGGCTAGCGTGATGTCATAGGTGAGCTTTGAATAATCTGCTTCGGTCTTGCCGGCTGAGGTCACGCCAAGGCAGAAGAAACAGGCGTCGAAACCGATGAGCTCCGATTCGATAGCGCTGTAGTCCAGCAGATCCGTGTGCACCAGATCACGCAGCTTGGGGTGCTGCCGATCGAGCGCGGTGCGGCCCACGCTCTGAACCAGTGACACATCCGCCGCCTGCAGGCATTCGATCAGCACACCCTGCCCGACCATACCGGTGGCGCCAAACAAGAGAACTTTCATGCGGCCACTCCTCGATTTTATCCGTCGGCGCGTGTTGCAGTATGCGATGAATCGAGACTTTCCACGTGTCCACGTTGCGGTCGGCGCGGGCGCTGCACCTAAACTACGCCGATGAATTACCGCGGCCGCTTCGCTCCCTCACCCACTGGATCGCTACATTTCGGCTCGCTGGTGGCGGCCGTGGGAAGCTGGCTGTGCGCGCGGCATGCCGGTGGCCAGTGGCTGGTGCGGATGGAGGATATCGATCCGCCGCGCGAGGTCATCGGCTCGGCGCAGTCCATACTCGCCACACTGCCCGCGTTCGGACTGATCGCCGATGAGCCCGTGCTGTTCCAGTCGCAGCGTACGGCGGCTTATGACGAAGCGTTTGAAAAACTTCGCGCCGCCGACCGCGTCTTTCCCTGCTGGTGCAGCCGCAGCGATCTGGCAGCCGCCGGCGGCGTGCACCGCGATGGCCTCTGCATCGCCGAACCCGATGACACGCGGCCGCCCGCGTGGCGGCTGCGCGCGCCCGACAGCGATATGCTGTTCGACGACGCACTGCGAGGACCGCAGCGTTACAACCTGCGCGACGAAGCCGGCGACTTCGTGATTCGTCGGGTCGAGGGCATCTACGCCTACCAGCTGGCTTGCGCGGTCGACGACGCCTTTCAGGGCATTACCGACGTGGTGCGCGGCAGCGATCTGCTCGATTCCACGCCGCGGCAGATCTGGCTGCAGCACTGCTTGGGTTTACCCACTCCCGCGTATTGGCATTTGCCGCTGGCGCTGGATGCCGATGGCCGCAAGCTCTCTAAGTCGGAGCATGCGCATCCGGTCGATCCGTCGAATCCCATGCCGGCGCTGTGGCACGCGCTGGCATTTCTGGATATTCCCGTCACGCACGCGGCGAACCGCCCGGCCGAACTGCTGGCCGAAGCACTCTCCGCATTCGATCCCGCGGCGTTGCCGCACTGCAGCTCCCGCTGCGCCGGCTGAATCGGTATAAACCTCCAAGGGCAGTGTCGCGTTCGTATCGGCGGCGGTTGGTGTATAAATCCGGGTGGGCAAATCGCGTGGAAACATCGACGCATTTAGCCATCCAATTATTTCAGGCAACTCCAGTATCTACTTTCGGCCGGCATCGGCTCTCAGGATTATTCATGACGCAACGTACGGCCTTCATTACCGGCGGTACCGGTGGTATTGGCAGCGCGATTGTCCGGTATCTGGCCGGCCAGGGGCACCGCGTATCGACCAATTACCGCAATGCCGAAAAGGCCGAAGCCTGGCACGCATCGATGAAGAACGAAGGCATCGACGTCTGCATGGTGCCGGGTGACGTCTGCGACGCCGTGGCGTGCGAAGCGATGATCCGCGCCGTCGAGGAAAAGTGCGGCCCGGTCGAGATTCTGATCAACAACGCCGGCATCACCCGCGATACGACCTTCCACAAGATGGACTACGAGCAGTGGACGGCGGTGATCAACACCAACCTCAACGCCTGCTTCAACGTCACCCGCCCCGTCATCGAGGGCATGCGCCAGCGCAAGTGGGGGCGCATCGTGCAGATCAGCTCGATCAACGGCAAAAAAGGCCAATACGGCCAGGCCAACTACGCGGCAGCCAAGGCCGGCATGCACGGTTTCACCATCTCGCTGGCGCAGGAAAACGCCCGTTTCGGCATCACGGTAAATACGGTGTCGCCCGGCTATGTGGGCACCGATATGGTGATGGCCGTGCCGGAAGACGTGCGCGAAAAAATCATCGCGCAGATCCCGATGGGACGGCTGGGACGGCCGGATGAAATCGCCCATGCCGTGGCGTTTTTCACCGGCGAACAGTCCAGCTGGATTACCGGTGCCAATCTGGCCATCAACGGTGGTCATCACATGGGCTGAGGCCTGGCGGGATGGAGTAGCGCCCCGCCACTTCATACCAACCCAATCACTTCTTTTCGAGCAGCTTTTCCAGCACCTTGCCGACCGCGGCAAAAGCGAATGCGCCGGTGACATGCGTAGCCGCGCCCAGGCCGCCGCCGCAGGCCAGATTCAGCGGATCCCCGCCCGGCGGCCGATTGCCGGAGACCGTGCCGTCGGGCTGCGGGTACTGCACGTTCTGCAGCGAATAGACGGCCGAAACACCGAAGTAACGATCGGGGTTGCGCGGAAAGTTGAAGTCCGCACGGAGCTTTTTCCGGATCAGGCTGAACATCGCGTCGTGCTCGGTGCGCGAGAGGTCGCGCACGCGAATCTGGGTCGAATCGGTGCGCCCGCCGGCCGAGCCAACGCTCACGATCGGGAGCTTTCGACGACGGCACCAGGCGATCGTTTCGAGCTTGACCCGGAACGCGTCGCAGGCATCCAGCACCACGTCGTAGCCACGATCGAGCAGCTCGTCCAGCGTGGACGGCGTGAGGAAGCGCTCGATGCCGTCCAATTTGATGGCCGGATTGATCGCCTGCGCGCGCGTGGCAATCACGCCCACCTTGCTCTTGCCGTACTCGCCATCCAGCGCATGCAACTGGCGGTTAGTGTTGGAGACACAGACTTCGTCGGCATCGATCAGGGTCAACTTGCCCACCCCGCTGCGCGCCAGCGCCTCGGCCGCCCACGAACCCACGCCGCCGATACCGATCACACAGACGTGCGCTGTGGAAAGCTCGGCAACCGTGCCTGCGCCATACAGACGTTCGACGCCGGCAAAGCGCTCGATCGGAAACGTTTCGACGGTCATGCTGACTGACGGCGGCATGGAAACGACATGGGCGGCAAAAATCTCACTGGCGTGGCCTGATGTGTTGAATCGTGCGGCGTGGAATAGCCATTTTAGCGTGCGGCGTGGATGGAACGTGCCGCAGCGCGTTATTCTCACGGTCTTGCCCGACCGACGTGGAAGCGAACCGATGCGCGTAGCTTTGATGATCCTGCTGGGACTGGTGATCGGCATCATCGGAACCGCCAACGTGATGAGCACACTGGCGGCGCGCAATCCGATGCCCAAGGCCGTGATGGCGACGATGAACTATCACATGGACGCCCTGAGCCAGGCGCTGAAAAGCAAACAATGCGCCGCGATTGGCATCCAGCACCATCTGGAACGCGTGCAGTCGACGGCGACTGACATCGCGCCGACGTTCGGCATCCCCGATCAGCCGTTTACCGACGCGGCGACTCTGCTGCAGACGCGCGTCACGCAGGCGCTGCAGTCATCGCCGGCCGATTGCCCCGCCTTGGCCGCGGCGGTGAAATCCGTCGGCGAGGCGTGCAAGAGCTGTCACGACAAATACCGCTGAGCTTAGTCCCTGGCCTCGCGTACCGGGCCGCTGGCGCTTAAAACTGCAGCTTGCCGCGCAACATGTGGCCATACATCACCCAGTCGCCCTGCAGGCTGTACAGCGGGTGCTTGAACGTGGCGGGCTGGTTCTTCTGATAGACGTAGTGGCCGATCCAGGCAAAACCGTAACCAGCCACTGGCATCAGCCAGAGCCAGCGCAGCTGTCCGGTCACCACCGCGAACACCGCAATGGTCACGACCAGACTGCTGCCGATGAAATGCATGCGCCGGCACATCCGGTTGCTGTGCTCGCTGAGATAGAACGGATAGAACTCGCTGAAGCTGGCAAAGCGGGTCATGTCGAAACTCCACGATCGATCGGCCGGGCAAGCATGAATGCGTAACGAAAACCGGGCAATGAGCGCCGCAGCATTCGTACGCCAAGGTTGACGACGAACCGCCATCATCCGCCCGGTAACGGAATGAACTCTTCCTCATCACCCGGAACGCGCGCGTATCGTCCGGCTGCCCATTCCGCCTTGGCCTGCTCGATGCGCTCGCGGCTACTGGCGACGAAGTTCCACCAGAGGTGGCGCTCGCCATCCAGCGGCGCGCCGCCGAACAGCATCAGGCGGCTGTCTTCATGCGCCAGCAGCGATGGCGCGGACGCACCGGCCTGCACCGCCATCTGCGTGGCTGCCAGATCGAGGTCACCCCAGCGCATACCGCCTTCGACCACGTAGATGCCGCGCTCGGCATGCTCCGGCGGCAGCGCCAGTTCGGTACCCGCGGCCAGCGTCACCTCGAGCAGAAACATCGGTGCGAATACCTTGACCGGCGAGCGTTCGCCATAGGCGCCGCCAGCGATCAGGATGGCCTCGACGCCCGGGCGAGTGATGCGCGGCAGCTGGTCGCGCTCGTGGTGATGAAATTCGGGATCGACCTCGGCATCGGCCTGCGGCAGCGCCACCCAGATCTGGATGCCGTGCAGGGTATGGCCATCGCGCCGCTCGTTCGGCGGAGTGCGCTCGGAGTGAACGATGCCCTTGCCGGCCGTCATCCAGTTCACTTCGCCCGAGCGGATGTCGATCAGGCTGCCCAGGCTGTCACGATGGCGGATGGCACCCTCGAACAGCCAGGTCACGGTGGCCAGACCGATATGCGGGTGCGGGCGCACGTCCATGCCCTTGCCCGCCGCGAAGCTGGCCGGCCCGATATGGTCGAAAAACACCAGCGGTCCGACGTGGCGCGCCTGCTGCGCGGGCAGCAGGCGGCGCACGGCGAATCCGTCGCCGAGATCGTGTACGCGGCCTTCGATCAGCGTCGGCTCGATATGCATGTCCATCCTCTCCGGTTCGATGACAGTTACCAGGCCCGGCCGTATTGCACCGGCGGCGTCAGCTTCACGCCCAGCTCCTTGGCTGCGCGGCGGGGGAAGTAGGGATCGCGCAAGCTTTCGCGCGCCGTGAGCACCACATCGGCCTCGCCATTGGCGATGATCGCCTGGGCCTGCTGCGCTTCGGTGATCAGGCCGACCGCGCCGGTGGCGATCTCCGCCTCGCGCCGGATACGCGCCGCAAAGGGCACCTGATAGCCCGGGCCGAGCGGGATCTTGGGATGCGCGAGCGTGCCGCCGCTGGAGACGTCAATCAGGTCCACGCCCAACGGCTTGACCTGCTTGACCAGCTGCACGCTCTCGTCGATATCCCAGCCGGTGCCGTGCTCGGCCCAGTCGGTCGCCGAGATGCGCAGCCACAGCGGCAGTTCGGCCGGCCACACGTCGCGCACCGCAGTGATCACTTCGCGCACGATGCGGCTGCGGTTTTCGAAGCTGCCGCCGTATCGATCGGTGCGCTGGTTGCTCAACGGCGACAAGAACTGATGCAGCAGATAGCCATGCGCCGCGTGCAGCTCGATCAGCTGAAAACCGGCCGCCAGCGCGCGCTGCGCCGTGGCGCGAAAATCGGCGACCACCTGCTCTATACCGGCCTCGTCCAGCGCCTGCGGCGTGTGCCAGCCGGCGTCGAAGGGAATGGCCGAGGGCGCGACCGTGGTCCATGGCTGCTGATCGGCCGCCAGCGAACCGCCGCCCTCCCACGGCCGCTGCGCGCTGGCCTTGCGCCCGGCGTGCGCCAGCTGCATGCCGGCGATCGCACCGCTGGCGCGGACGAACTGCACGATCGGCTTCCACGCCTTGACCTGGGCGTCGTTCCACAGGCCGGCGTCACCGTGGGTGATGCGGCCCTGTGCCGACACGGCGGACGCCTCGGTGATCACCAGCGCCGCGCCGCCCACCGCCCGGCTGCCCAGGTGCACCAGATGCCAATGGTCAGGCAGGCCGTCCGTCGCCGAGTACTGACACATCGGCGAGACCACCAGACGGTTGGGCAAGGTAAGGCTGCGCTGAGCGAAGGGGTCGAACAGATTCATGCGTTGCTCCAAGGGAGTGATCTGAGAGTGATCGGAGGAAGAATGCGCGAGTTCAGTCGATCAACATGCTGGCAGTTCTGCACGGTATCAACCGGCAGGTTCGCGCAGCGGACAAACCCGGGCCTTTCCCACCCGGCGCCTTGCCTATGCGCCGAGAGAATCCATCCAGTCCGCCAGGCGTTCGACGATCGGCGCAGGGGCCTTCATCCAGCTGAAATGGTCGGCCGGTTGGCCGCGCAGATCGTCGGGCGTCAGCACGCCAGCGCGATGGGACGACTGCGGCATCTTGCCGAGCAGCCACTCGAGCGAGGCTTTCGGCACCAGCCAGTCGTCGCGCAGGCGCAGCGCGAAGATCGGCAATCGAACGGCCGCCAGGAGCTCGTCCAGATTCTGCGACATGCCGGTCGCCGAATAGCGGCCGCTGCGGGCGCTGCGCGCCCAGTCGGCGGTGAGCCCGCGCGCCTCGTTGCCGGCAAAGCCGATGCGCCGCCCCGGGAGGTAACCGCGAAGATTCGCCGCCAGCGGTGCAAGCATGCAACCTATCTTGATCAGCAGGCTGCGTGGATAGGCCCGCCAATACGGCGCGCCGCTGGCCACCAGCACGATGCCGGCGTAGTCGGCCGAATGGAGCGCGGCATACAGCGAAGCGACCTGACCGCCCAGGCTGTGCCCACCGATCAGGCGGATCTTGTCGGGCCAGCGTGACTGCACGGCCGCGATGGCTGGCGGAAGGTCATCCAGCAACAGCTCGCGGTAGCCCCAGTTGCTGCGGCGGCTGGCCCGGCGATCGCTGGAACCGATGCCGCGCCATTCGTGAACAACCATCGCGATACCGCGCGCCGCCAGCGCCTCGGCCATCGGCAGGTAATGCTTCGCCGGCACACCCATCGCAGGCAGCCAGTACAGCAGCTGCCGCCATTCGCCGGCCGGCTGCACGCAAAGCAGCTCAAAGCGCGCACCGTCAAGCGCGGTAATCGGGATGACGATGGGCTCATGAGAGAGTTGCGCAATGGATAGGGGCGAGGCGCTGTCGGAAAAATGATCGGGCATGCGGACAGGCTAACGTGTGATGCGCCGACCACAAAACCCCTGGCCGGTCGTCGGGCACAAAAAAGCCGGCTTGCGCCGGCTCTTTCGATGGTGTCACGTCGGTTCAAACCGGCGTTACGTCCTCGGCCTGCAGGCCCTTTTGGCCTGTTACAACCTGGAACGTGACTTTCTGGCCTTCCTGCAGGCTCTTGAAGCCCGAGCCGCTGATGGCGCGAAAATGCACGAACACGTCAGGACCACTTTCCCGACTGATGAAGCCAAACCCCTTGGCATCATTGAACCACTTGACTGTACCTGTTTCACGATCCGACATGACTCACTCCGATCTATTGCTTGGCACTTAGACAAACCGGCCCCTGGGCCGACGGTTTACTGGCGTGCCTGGATCGGGTGTAGCGATGCGGATTTAATTGAGATCCCCACCGGGCACGCACGTTGCCGAGCAAACACAGTGGATAGAGCATACCTAACCCGTTTCAAGCTTGCGAGCAATTTGTCAAGGTATTTATTGCACCCCGATCCGGGGGCGGGTTACCAGGCTCCTTCAGGGTCCGCGGTCTCGAAACCGTTTCCGCCAACGAGCCAGCCGGGCGCAGATGCCTCCGTTCCACACCGTTTGTAAGCCCGCGTCGATCTCGATACGAATTTCAGATTCTTTTTACGTGCAACCTGTCTATTGTGTAGATACTGAAGAATCCGTGGCCGGCCAGATATCGGCAAGTCCCCATCCGAAGCGCTTTTGAGGAGAGCACCCAATGTCCGTCACGCCCCGTTTGACCATACTCGCCATAGCTGCTGCCCTGGTCGTGGCCGGCTGCGCGCATCAGCCTCCCAGCAAAACCACCACGGTCACTACGACCCGAACCACGGCGGCACCGGTTTCCACGAGCACCACAACAGTGCAGCGCGCGCCGCATCGAGCACCTGCCGTCAACGCGTCCACGACATCCTCCCCCGCCAATCTCCCCGACAGTACCGGCATTCCAGCCTGCGATGATTACCTGTCGAGCTACATGGCCTGCCATCGCGCCGCGAATATTTTTGCGCCGGGGCAGCTGCAGTCTCGCTACAACGCGATGCGCACCAGCCTGCTGCGCGACTCGCAGGATCCCGACATTCGCCCGCAGCTCGCCGCCCGATGCAACTCGCTCGCCAGCCAGTTGCGCGATGCACTGCGTGGCAAGTCCTGCGACACCAACGCGGCGCCCGCGAGCACTTCACCCTGACTTACGAGCGGGCCGGAGTTAATTTGCTGCGAGCGGCAGGACCGCTCGCAGTGCTCCGACCTCTGCGTCGGCCTGCTCGCTGCTGACGAAAACCTCCGGCGCACCGTGCCAGTTTGCCGTTTCCGCGATGGCGGACGCGACATCGGCCCAACGCACCGAACGTGTCGCTACGCCCGATTCCAGATAAAACGCCTTGATCTCGAACCGGCCCTCGGCGCGATGCGCCTTGGCATCCAGCCGGCCGATCAACCTGCCCCGATGCAGGATCGGCAAGACGAAATAGCCGTAGCGTCGCTTGGCCGCCGGCGTGTAGCACTCCAGCGCGTAGTCGAAATCGAACATGACCCGCGCGCGTGCTCGATCCCAGATCACGGGATCGAAAGGTGACAGCAGCGTGGTATGCGTTCCGCGCAGGCGGCCGAGCATGGCTCTATGCAGGGTGTCGGCATGATCCCGATGCACGTACGCCGGCCTGTCCCAGCCTCGCACGGCAACGCCAAGCAGATCGCCGCTGGCGAGCAGCGGAGCCAGCTCCTTGTCGGTCACCGCCGGTTTCAATCGGTAGTAGTCCGCAATCCACGCAGCCTGCGTTACGCCCAGGGCCCGCACGCTATCGAGCACGAAACGCCGCCGAAGCTCGGCTTCCGGCAGTGCCTTCGCAGCGACGTCCAATGGCGGATCGAGTCGCGACAGCACGTTGTCCGCGATGTCGTAGATGCGCTGAAATCCCTCCCGGCGCGCAATCATCAGCTCACCCAGCGCGAACCACGCCTCAAGCCAGCGCTTTTCGGGCTTCCACGACCACCAGCCGGATTTGGCAGCCCCTTCGGTACGTTCTGGCCCTGCATAATCGGACGCCTTGACGGGGCCAGAGCGGCGAATACCTTCCAGCAGTGAATCCATGCCAGCGCGCTGATCCCTATGCAGCGCCTGCGCGTTGCGATGAGCCCAGTGATGCGCGCGTTGCGTGCGCCAGCCGCGATGAAGAGCAATATCGCCAGCCGGAACAAAACACGCTTCGTGTGCCCAGCACTCCGCCAGCTGGCCGCGGGCAAGCGCCTCGTCCAACCAGACCGTCGGGTAGTGGCCCAGCCGCGCATGCAACACCAGATAAGGGCTGCGCGCGACTACGCTGATCGTATCAATCTGCAGCAACCGCATCTGTTCGATGGCGGCGACAACATCGGCGCGCGTCGCGCGCCGCCGTAGCGGCTGCAGCAGGCCTTGGGCGTGCAGATGCAGCAGGCGCGCCTGGATGGCCGTTATGGCGCCGGCAGACCCATTTACGGCGTTCAACGACACGAAAGCTTCACGGATTCGCGAACACGATGAAGAAGCCTCACAGGAATAGCTTCATTACGTCAGGTTTCATGGGTAGAAACCTCAATGGCAACGGCATTTCAGACTCATCGCGTAGGTTCACCGCACTCGCGTCGGTCGCTTTGTTTCGACGCTTCACGCAACGGGGCACAGTTCGGAGCATCCGTCATCTCTCTTTTTGATTCTGGCACGGAGTATCCATCATGAAATTCTACAAACCATTGATCGGCGCCTTCACCATCGCCGCGCTGCTGTCTGGCGGCGAGCTGTTCGCGCAAGACATGTCGACACCGCCGCCCGCCCCGGCAACGACAGCAGCCATGCCGTCGCCGAACACGGCCGACATGCAGACGCCTAAGGGCGAGGTGACCATCAACAGTGCGCCGTCCCCCGCGCCCACCATCAGATCAGCGCCTTCGTTCGAGCAGTTGTCCGGCGGCGGCAAGAGCATCAGCGAAAGCCAGGCCGTGGCTTATCCGCCCCTGGCCAACGATTTCATCCATGCCGACACCAATCGCGACGGCAAGATCAGCAAAGCCGAGTATCAACACTGGCTGAAGCAGCTCTGACGCTATTGCGGCAAAAAGGCCGGCCGCAGCATTTATCTGCGGCCGTTTTTTTTTGCGTTCTTTGTGAGAAACTTTCCGACGCGCAACCGGGGACGCGTGGCTCGGAAATCTGGCTCGATCCTCGCCCATCCGATGTTCTGGAGATTTCATGAAGCCTCTACTCCTTGCCGCGCCGCTCGCGTTGCTGGCCGGCGCGGTCACCACGGCGGCACACGCGCAGAATCCCAGCCCGACGGATATCCGCGCCTGTACCGGTATCGAAAGCGATGCACAGCGACTGACCTGCTACGACCACGCCACCGGCCGCACCAATCTGCCCGCCGCACAGAAGCGTGTGGATCAGACCAGCGGCAGCGCGTCGACCAGCATTTTCGGCCACGAAAAATCGACCGCAGCGGTGCCCAGCGATGCGGAGGCGGGCAAGCCGTTGTCGTTACTGGACAGCCGCTGGGAACTGTCGCCGGAAAGCAAGCTCGGCACGTTCAACCTGCGCGGCTACAAGCCGGTTTATCTGATGCCCATCTTTGTCACCAGCAACCAGAACACTGAGCCGAAGAGCCCCAATCCGGTGAATACGGTCACCACACCGCAGCCGCTGCAGAACAGCGAGGCGAAGTTTCAGCTCAGCCTGAAAACCAAGGTATGGCAGGGCGTATTTGGCGATTACGGCGACGTGTGGGTCGGCTATACGCAGGACTCGCACTGGCAGGTCTACAACTCGCAGGCCTCGCGCCCGTTTCGCGAAACCAACTACGAGCCCGAAGCCATGCTGGTGTTCAACACCCATTACTCCGTGCTCGGTTGGGACGGCCGACTGCTCGGCATCGGCATCGACCACCAGTCGAACGGTCGCTCCGACCCCCTGTCGCGCAGTTGGAACCGCGTGATGGCCGATATCGGTTTCGAACGCGACGGCTGGACGGTGATGTTTCGCCCTTGGTGGCGCATCCCCGAATCGCGCACCAGCGACAACAACCCGGACATCAGCAACTACGTCGGCCGCGGCGACATGCAGATCATCCACGAATGGAACGGCCAGGAATTCGGCCTGATGCTGCGAAGCTCGCTGCGCGGCGGCAGCGATGCCCACGGTGCGGCCCAGTTCACCTGGAGCTTTCCGCTGGTGGGCAATCTGCGCGGCTATGTGGAAGCCTTCAAGGGCTACGGCGAAAGCCTGATCGACTACAACCACAATGCCAGCTACATCGGCGCCGGTATTTCCCTGCTCGACTGGTACTGATAGGGGCAGATGACCGGCCCCAGTCGATCAGCGCCACCAGGCCTGTTTGGTGCCGGTGAGGATTTTCAACATCTGTCCACGCGTCAGCGGGAGACGGCCCAGTGGGCCGAAACACGTATCCCGCAGAAGCGCGAGGCTCCCGTGGTCGGATTGAAACAGCGGCGTCAGCCAGCGACTCAACTGTTGGTAGACCGCCAGGTGCGAGCGGCGCGTTTGCTGATAGCGCAGCAATGCTTCGTCAACGTGCGCGGACACCGCCAGCGCATCGGCTAGAGCCTCCGCATCCAGCAGTGCCATGTTGACGCCCTGCCCCAGCTGGGGGCTCATCGCATGAGCGGCGTCGCCGATAAAGATCACGTTGCCGCCGATGGGCTTGCCGAGAACAACATCCCGATATCGGGCCCGATGAAAACGCGCCGGCTCATCCATGCCATGGAGTAGTGGCATCACTTCTGGCCACAGCACCCGGATCCTTTCGCGCATTCGAGTCAGCGCATCCGCATCAAAACCATCAACATGCTCGCCGGGCAGACTAAAGAAAAAGGTCAGCCAGCGGCCGCCGCAGTCCGCACGCTGTCCCACCGGCAAAAGGCCGATCATCTCCCTGGCGCCGTGATAGCGCTGCTGCAGCGTGGAGGGATGTTGCCAGCCGTCTGCCGGCAGCAGGCACCACATGGCTCCCCAGGGATAGATACGTTGACGCTTTACCCGTGCGGGCGTGGCCTCGCGCAATCGCGAATGCGCTCCGTCGCCAACCACGATCAAATCGAACGGGCCGTGGCGATGGCCCTCGCCATCGATCAGATGGCGGCCGTCTGTGCCGATGCTTTCCACCCGCACCCCGGCATGCAGGCGCCCGGCGTCCGGCCATGCATCACGCAATACCGTGAAGAGGCTTCCGCGGCTCATGCCGAGGCCGAAGCATCCAGGCGAATGATCGGCATAGCGCATATCCATGACGCAACGACCGCTGGCGTTGCAGCCGTACAGGCGATCAATCCGCTGGCCCACAGCCAGTGCCCGTGAACTCAGCCCGAGCCGTGACAGCACCCGCAATCCGGTCGGCTGCAGCAGGAAGCCGGCGCCCACAGGTCCGGGCGACGACGCCTGCTCGAAGACGCTCAGCGCATGACCTTGATCCGACAAAAACAACGACGCAGCCTGTCCAGCCGCGCCGTAACCAATAATGGCAATGTTCAGGCGTCGCTGCATGACGGCCGCAGTGCGCGCCTGTTCACAATGCTCTTAGTGGTGATGGCCACCCTCACCGTGAACGTGACCATGTTCGAGCTCTTCGGCTGTAGCCGCACGCACGCCGGTCACTTCGATGGCGAAATGCAGCGTCTGGCCCGCCAGTGGGTGGTTGCCGTCGATGAATACCGTATTGCCTTCGACCTTGGTCACCGTGACGTTGATTTCGCCCTGCGGGCCGCGGCCCTGAAACTGCATCCCGGGCTGGATGTCTTCGACGCCCTGGAAGGCCTCTTTGGGCACTTCCTGGACCAGCTCGTCGTGATGCACCCCGTAGCCCTCTTCAGGCGACA
Source organism: Rhodanobacter sp. ANJX3 (assembly GCF_014200755.1). GTDB lineage: Bacteria > Pseudomonadota > Gammaproteobacteria > Xanthomonadales > Rhodanobacteraceae > Rhodanobacter. The sequence continues at coordinate 742,959 of NZ_JACHCM010000002.1, forward strand.
CGTCGGCATTGAACTTGTCGCCCACTTTGCGACCTTCCATCTGCTTCTCCAGGCCGGGCACGATCTGCCCCGTGCCGTGCAGATAGGTCAGCGGCTCGCGACCCTCGGAGCTGTCGACGACCTTGCCCTGATCGTCGGTAAGCGTGTAGTGGAAGGCGGCGACGGCGTTGGGAGCAATTTGCATGAAAGTCTCGCGAATAGGTGTGAGTCCGCCGGCCAGGTGCCGACACGAAGACCGAAGGCTACCAGAACATGGCGAAATAGCCGTGAGCAAGATGCCGCAGGATTGGCGATACTGAATCATGAGTCCTGCACCAGAACCGCGCCGACGCCTTTTTGCCACGGGCCTGCTGGCCTGCGCTTGCTGGCTCGCGGCGGCCGCAGCCGCTGCGACGCCCCAGGTACGCACGACCAGCGAAGCTGCATTGGCGACACAGATCGACAGCCAGATCAGCCTGCCCCGATTTGCCTCGGCTAGCTGGGGAATCTCGGTCGTTTCGCTGGACAGCGGCCGGACGCTTTACGCTCACCGCGCCGATCAGCTGATGCAGCCAGCTTCGACCGCCAAGCTTTTTACCGCCGCGCTGGCGCTGTCGACCCTGGGGACTGCATATCAGATACCGACCCGCCTGCTCTCCACCGAGACGATCCATGATGGACGCCTAAACGGTCCGTTGGTGCTGTACGGCATGGGCGACCCGACGCTGGGTACGGCCAGCAGCGCCGACTGGGCGACACAGCTGGCCGAGCAGCTGTATCGGCGCGGCGTGCGGCAGGTTCACGGTGATCTGATCGCCGACGACAGCTACTTCACCGGGCCGACCTTCGGCTCGGGCTGGGAAGCGGGCGATCTGCAAAGCTGGTTCGCGGTGCCGTCATCGGCCCTCAGCGTGGGCGAGAATATCGTCGATATCACGCTCACGCCGGCATCCGCCGCGGGTCTTCCGGCGAGCCTCAGCTTTGATCCTGTCGACGCGAAAATGTCGCTGCTCGGCCAGGTGACGACCACGCTGTCGCGCACGCCTGGCGATATCAACCTGTATCGCGCGCCGGGCGACGACGCGCTTTACGCCTTTGGCACCGTCCCGGCGAAAACGCCGCCGCAGCACTTCAAGCTGTCCCTGCCCGACCCGGCGCTAGTGGCCGGCGCACAGCTGCGAAAGGCGCTGGCCGACCGCGGCATTCCCATCGCCGGCCAGGTGCGCGCGCTGCACTGGCCACAGGACGATGCCGCTCTGGTCTCACGGGCGGAAGTTCTGGCCGAAATTCGCTCGCCGCCGCTGATGGACATACTGCAGCGAGGGCTGAAGCGCTCGCAGAACCTCTACCTGCAAAATCTATTTCTCAGCGTCGGTGCCCATCAGCAGGCTACGGAAGCGACCACCGGCATCGTGCCCTTCGCCAGCACCGAGCAATGGTCGGTGAAGGCGATGCAGCAGCTGTTGGCCACTATCGGCATGCCGCCGGCAACCAGCCTGATCGACGAAGGCACCGGACTCTCGCGGCGTGACTTGGTCACGCCCATGGCGATGGTGCGGCTGCTGACCTACCTGGCGGCGCAACCGTATGCGGCGCAACTGCGCGATGCGCTACCGATTGCCGGCATCGACGGCACACTCGCCGGCCAGCTGCGCTACACCGCGGCGGAAAACAACGTCCATGCCAAGACCGGCAGCATGACCTACGTGCATTGCCTGGTCGGGTACGTGACCAGCGCCGCCGGCGAGCGGCTGGCTTTCGCGATCATGCTCAACAATTACGAGCCGCCGGCCGACGGGCCCAGTGCCGGCGCCGATGTCGACGCTATCGCCCTGCTGCTGGCCAATTTCCACGGGCGCAGCTGACCTCGGCGTGCGCTGCGTCGATATGGGAACCGCCTTTAACCGCCCAGGCGTGCCAGCGTGTCCTTACCGATCTTTTCCGGCGTATCGGTCGGCGCATAGCGCTTCACGACCTGGCCGTTTTCATCGACGAGGAACTTGGTGAAGTTCCACTTGACCGATTCGCTGCCGAGAATGCCCTTCCCTTCGCTTTTCAGCCACTGATAAAGCGGGTCGGCATGGTCGCCATTGACTTCGATCTTGGCGAACATCGGGAAAGTGACGTCGTAGCGGGTGCTGCAAAACGTCTTGATTTCTTCCGCGTCGCCCGGCTCCTGATGACCGAACTGGTCGCAGGGAAAGCCCAGTACAACAAGCCCTTTGTCGCGCTGATCCTGCCAGAGGTTTTCCAAGCCCTTGTACTGCGGAGTGAACCCGCACTTGGAAGCTACGTTGACGATCAGCAGGGTTTTCCCGCGAAACTCGCCGAGCGAGCGCTCATGGCCATCGATATCGCGGACGGTGAAATCGTAGACGCTGGACATACGGCTCGCTCCTGCTGTTGGGTCAACTGCCTGAAGTCTACGCCATCGCCGATGACGTCCGTGGCATAGAATGCGGGTTTAGCGCAAAAGCCAGGTTACGCCGTGATCCGCTTCGTTGATGTGCACAAGTCCTACCGCGTCGACGGTCGCGACATCCCGGCGCTGCAGCCTTTCAGCCTCGAAGTGGCCGATGGCGAGGTATTCGGCATCATCGGCCTCTCCGGCGCGGGCAAATCGACGCTTATACGGCTGATCAATCTGCTGGAACGCCCCAGTGGCGGCACCATCTTCGTCGGCGATACCGAAATGACCGCATTGGCCGAGCCGGCGCTGCGCGCACAGCGCCGCCGTATCGGCATGATTTTCCAGCACTTCAATCTGCTCGCCTCACAGACCGTGGCCGACAATGTGGCCTTTCCGATGCGCCTGGCCGGCGAACGCGACGCCGCCGTTCTGCGCCAGCGCGTGGACGAGCTGCTGGCGCGGGTCGGTCTGACCGATCACGCCGACAAATATCCCTCGCAGCTCTCCGGCGGCCAGAAGCAGCGTGTCGGCATTGCTCGTGCGCTGGCCAATAGACCGTCGATTTTGTTGTGCGACGAAGCCACCAGCGCGCTCGATCCGCAGACCACGGCGTCGGTGCTGGATCTGCTGGCCGAGATCAATCGCGAACTCAAGCTCACCATCGTGCTGATCACGCACGAGATGGACGTGGTGCGTCGGGTCTGCGATCGCGTTGCCGTGCTGGACGCGGGCGAGATTGTGGAGCGCGGCAGCGTGATCGACGTCTTTCTGCATCCGCAGCACGCCACCACCAAACGCTTCGTCAACGAGGCGCTGCCCGAGGAAACCATCGGCGACGAAGCCGCCTTTGCGCGCGTGCCGGGGCGCATCCTGCGGCTGAGCTTTCGAGGCGACGCCACGTGGACGCCGGTGTTGGGCCAGGTGGCGCGCGATACCGGTATCGATTTCAACCTGCTCGCCGGACGCATCGACCGCATCAAAGACATGCCTTACGGCCAGCTCACGCTGGCGATGCAGGGCGAGCGCATCGACGCAGCGATGTCCGCGCTGCGCAAAGCAGGTATCGAGATAGAGGAGTTGCGCCCATGACAACGCATGCGATCCACGCCACGCCGATTCTGCAGGCGCTGTTCCCGAATATCGACGACTGGGGCGAAATCGGCCATGCCTGCATCGATACGCTGCTGATGCTCGGCGGTTCTCTGCTGCTCACCATCATCCTCGGCCTGCCGCTGGGCGTGCTGCTGTATCTCACCGGCCGCGGCCAGCTGCGCCCGATGCCAAAGCTCTATGCCATCGCGTCGCTGCTGGTGAATATCCTGCGCTCGGTGCCCTTCATCATCCTGATGATCGTGCTGATGCCGGTGACCTATTTTCTGGTCGGCACCAAGCTGGGCATTCGTGGGGCCATTCCGCCGCTGGTGATCGGTGCCGCCCCGTTCTTCGCACGCCTGGTCGAGACGGCCCTGCGCGAGGTCGAGCATGGCGTGATCGAAGCCAGTCAGGCGATGGGGGCCAGCCTGTGGCAGATCGTCCGACATGTGCTGCTGCCGGAAGCGCGCGGCGGCCTGCTGGCCGGCGTGACCGTCACGGCCATCGCGCTGGTCGGTTACACCGCGATGGGCGGTGCGATCGGCTCGGGCGGACTCGGCGATCTGGCCTACCGCTACGGCTATCTCAGCTACAAGTCCGACTACATGCTGGTCACCGTGGCCCTGCTGATCGTGCTGGTACAGCTGCTGCAAATGCTGGGCGACCGCGTCGTGGCGTACTACGGGCGGCGCTGAACGCTACTCTTCCGTTTTGCATTTGGCGGTATGGACGGCTATTCTTGTGCGCCGCACAAAGCCAACCGTCATGAAAAAACTCATCGCCGCTGTCGTCGTACTGCTTGCGTTGGCAGGCTGCTCCGCCCATAGCGGCAGTGGCGTCGAGGGTGATTCGAACACCCTGACAGTTGCCGCCACGGCGATTCCGCACGCGGAGATCCTCAAGCAGGTCAAGCCGATACTCGCGAAAGAAGGCGTCGATCTGCAGATCAAGGTGTTTGCCGACTACGTGCAGCCCAACTCCCAGGTGGCCGAGAAAAACATCGACCTGAACTATTTTCAGACCAAGCCCTATCTGGATGCGTTCAACCACGAGCGTGGCACGCACTTGGTGATCGTCACCGGCGTGCACATCGAACCGTTCGGCGCCTACTCGCGCAAGTACAAGAGCATCGATCAACTGCCCGACGGCGCCAGCGTGACCCTACCCAACGACCCGAGCAACAACAGCCGCGCGCTGCTGCTGCTTGCCAAGCACGGGTTGATCACGCTGAAAGACCCGAACGACGAGATGGCTACCGAGAAAGACATCACGGCCAATCCGAAGCATCTGAAGTTTCGCGAGCTCGAAGCCGCGATGCTGCCGCGCACGCTGGACGAAGTGGATCTGGCCCTGATCAATACCAACTACGCGCTCGCTGCCGGCATGAATCCGACCAAGGACGCGCTGCTGATCGAAGACAAAAACTCACCGTATGTGAACTATCTCGTTGGCCGCGAAGACAACAAGGACGATCCGCGTGTGCAGAAGCTGGCCAAGGCATTGACCAGCCCCGAGATCAAAACCTTCATCGAGCAGCACTACCACGGCGCCGTACTGCCAGCGTTCTGAACGCGCTCGCGCCGGAGGACCGACCTATACCGCCGGCTTGGCCGGAATCTCGAACACCTGGCGCAGGTAGGTCACGTAAGCCTCGTCGTCGCACATGTCCTTGCCCGGCGAATCGCTGAGCTTGGCCACCGGCTGACCGTTGCAGCGGGTCATCTTGATGACGATATTGAGCGGCGTCGGCCCCACGTCGTTGGTGAGGTTGGTGCCGACACCGAATGCCAGCAGGCAGCGCCCACGGAAGTGGGCATAAAGCTGCATCACCTTGGGAATATCCAGTCCGTCGCTGAATACCAGCACCTTGCTGCGCGGATCGACCCGGTTCGCCTGATAGTGCGCCAGCATCCGCTCACCCCAGTCGAAGGGTTCGCCGGAATCGTGTCGGGTACCGTCAAAAAGCTTGCAGAAATACATATCGAAATCGCGCAGAAAGGCGCTGAAGCCGTAGACGTCCGAGAGCGCGATGCCCAGATCGCCGCGGTACTCCTTCGCCCACGCTTCCAGCGCGGCGACCTGCGAGTCGCGCAGACGCGGTCCCAGCGCCTGATGCGCCTGCAGGTACTCATGGGCCAGCGTGCCCAGCGGAGTCAGCCCGAGGTCGCGCGCCAGCAACACGTTGCTCGTGCCGGTGAGCTGCGTGCCCAGCCCGTCGCGCAGCGTGGTCACCACCTCGCGCTGCCATGCGCGCGAGTAACGCCGCCGCGTGCCGTAATCGGCGATGCGGCAGCCGCCGTAGTCCGGCGTATCGCGCAGCAGCGCGATCTTTTTCTGCAGCCGCCGACGACCTTCGGACAGCTCCAGCCCAGCGCTGACATGGCGAAAGTACACTTCGTTGACGATGGCCAGCAGCGGCACTTCGAACAAAATCGTGTGCAGCCACGGTCCACGAATGCGGATCTCGATTTCACCGTTGCCGGATGCCGAAGGCGTGATCTCGACGTACTTTTCGTTCAGATGGAACAGATCGAGAAAATCGACGAAGTCGCTTTTCAGAAAGCGCCAGCTGCGCAAATACAAAAGCTCGTCCGGCGTGAAGCGCAGCTGGCACAGCGCTGTCAGCTCGGTGCGGATGTCGTCGATATACGGCACCAGATCGATGCCCGGATTGCGGCACTTGAAGCGATACTCGACCTGTGCGGCCGGGTATTGATGCAACACCACCTGCATCATCGAAAACTTGTAGAGGTCGGTATCGAGCAGCGATTCGATGATCATCGGTGACTTGGCCGGAGGCGCGCGTGGGAGCAGTGGCTCATTATCCATCTCGCAGCGCTTCGGTCGTCCATCGAATGCGCCCCGGCCTTTCGACCATGTCTCCTTAGAGCCTGTTCAAAGTCGCCACGTAGCTCGCGTTGTCTCGCCGTGGCCGCCAGGCGGCAGCGCGTGGCGCAGCGCTTGCCTGGCTGGCAAGTCAAGCACCGAAAAGGTGTAAACCGCGCGCTGCCGCCTGGCGGCCACGGCGAGGCAACCCGCAGGGCCGGGTCTGTTTGCCCCATTCCTGCGTGCAAACAGCTGCCGGCGCGGGCCACGCGGAGACTTGAACAAACTCTTAGACATTCAGGGCAAAAAAAACCCCACTGGCCAGGGGAGGACCGGTGGGGCTTGTCGGGCTGCGTCCAGGGGAGGAAAAGCAGCCCCTCAGTGAGCGATGTTTTGTCTCACTTCTGGTCGCCGTCACGGCGATTCACAGGCTTAGTGTGTCCACGCTCGCGTGAGTTCAACGTATACATCCGTCCGTCGTTCAGCCAGGCGACAGGCTTTCAAACGGTTTCGGCCATGGCTATCTGATTTTCGATCGCCGAAACAAAGAGTTGCGCGCCGGGCCACTCGGTAATCCGGCCGATCTTGCGGGCTCCACGGAAGACGATAAAAGCCGGGATGCCGTGCAATCCAAAGCGCGTAGCCATGGTCGGGTCTTCATAAACGTTGTCGTGCATCCATCGGACCTGCGGCCACTGGAACCGATCCAGCGCCAGCAGCATGGCGCGCTTGGCGATATCGCAGTTGGGGCAGTCGCGCCCCCATAGAAACAGAATGCCGACCGGTGCCCCCTCTTCGCGCAATACGTCATCCAGCGAAGCGTCGCTCACCTTTTTCATGGGAAAGCGATGAAAAAACTCGGGCACGGCGGTATCGGACATGGGCATTCGGCAACCTTTCTCTATCAAGGAGCGAGATGGGTCTGCGTACCGAAAAGCCAAGCGGTCGACCGGACAGGAACGACTCAGGCGCGCCCATTCAACGCAGCCAACAGGTCGTCGCGCTGCCGCTTTGGCTGCCGCGACAGCTCACGCACGCGTCGATAAAACGCCGACCACTGCCCCTGCGACTGTTTGAACAGCGCCGCGAATGCCGGTGTCCACTGATCGTACAAACCGAAAGGCACCAGCCGTGCGTTGTTGATCGGCGCCGCCACCCAGGCATCGTAGCCATGCTTACCTGGCCAGTCGCGATCTCGCCATTGCGCGTAACGTGCGCGGAACGCAGCGATCTCGCGCTGCTTGCCCGCCTCCATCGTCGGTTGATCCAAGTCGCTGGCGTAAAGCCTTTTCAAGCGTTCGCGCAAGTCCAGTACCAGCGTGGTGAAACCGTTTTCCATGGCCTCGTCGCGGCCATTTTTCGCAGGCAGCCCGCGCGACTGGCGCCACTCGCGCAGGCCCTGATCCTGCACGAATGTAGCGAAGGATTCGTTGAACGCGGTGTCGTCCTTCACGTAGATCAGCTGATGCGCCAACTCGTGAAAGATCGTGCTATCGAGCTCATCGTCGTCCCAGCGCAGCATGCTGCTGAGAATGGGATCGGCAAACCAGCCCAACGTGGAGTAGGCCGAGACGCCACCGACCTCCACGTCGTTGCCCTGCCGGCGCAACCGATCGGCGTCAGCCTTGGCGTCGGCTTCGGAAAAATAGCCGCGATAGCCTACGCAGCCGGCTATGGGGAAACAGTGCAACACGGGGTCGACCGAATAGCGCGGCGCGGCGAAAACGTTCCACACTGCGAATGTGCGGTGCAGATCCACATAGCGCGTGTAGCTGCGATTGTCGGGCAGCGCGAGGTGCTGCGAAGCGAAGCGACGCGCCTGCTCGGCCAGAACCAGCCGCGCAGCGAGGCGGGGGTCGGTCGCCGGATCGGCGAGGATCGCACCGATATTGCGACGATGAAACACCAGCTCGCTCTGGCCGCGCACGGCCTGCGCGTAGTATCGAACGCTTGCACAGGCCGCAAGCAAAAGGCCCATCGTCGCGAGAACGATGAGCCTTGGAATACCGGTCGACCGTGGAAATGCTTTTTGCCAAGCCATGCGGCGATTGTGCCGCAGGCCAGGCGTTCTGTCTCAGTGACCGCCGTGGTTGCCACTGCCTCCGCCGTGCGAAGAATAATGCCCCCCACCGTGACTGCCGCCGTAGCCGGGATGAACGCCGTAGCCCGGCCGGCCCCGGCCCGACCAGCGGCCGCCGCGGTAACCGTAGCGGCCCGGATAATAACCGCGACCGCCGCCGTAATAACGCGGACCGCCATAACCGCCGTACCAGCCACCGATGATGCCGACACCGCAACAGCCGTAATAGCCGTTGTTGTAATACCCGTAATCGTATGGGTAGTAGCCGCCCTGATAAACCGGTGCGGCCTGACCGTAGTACACGTCGCCGTTGTAACTAGAGCTGCGAACGTAGCCGTAGCCAGGATCGTAGTAGCAGCCTGAAAGAGCCACGATTCCAGCGAGCAGAACAAGGCGGGCAAGAATACGTTTCATCGTCTGTCTCCGACTCCAGATGGAGCTATGGACAGATGTTAGTCCTGTGGGCTTGAACGCCTCGTGAGGTAAAAACACACGGCTGATGGGCATTTACCCACCAGCCATGCGGCCGCGATGCTAGAAGCTCACGTTTGAAGCGCTCGGGCGGCGCCTCAGCCTTTGCGCTTGGACTGGTCGCCTCGCTCATGCGCCAAGGCGTGGCCGAACGCCGCTTCGCTCGACAAGCCGCCACCCGCCGCCGGCATGGGCGCATGCGGATCGGGCGTGTCGGGCGACGGCTGCGTGGTTACCGCGCCAGGCCAAGTTGGCCCCTGGCGTACGCGCTCCTGCTTGGCTTCCAGCAGCGCCTGAATATGCTCCACCGCTTCGGCCGGGCTGATGTGGTGAATCTCCGGCTCGGGCAAGGTCGGCAGCTTGTGCGGCACCGCTTTGATTTTCTTCGGCGAGGATGCCGCCTTCTTGACGGCCGGCTTGGTCGCTAGCGGCTTTTTCGGCACGACCGCCGCCGTCTTGCCAGCAGACTTTTTTACGGCCGGCTTGGCGACGGTCTTCTTGGATGACGCTTTTTTTGCAACGACTTTGCCGACTTTCGGAGCCGCCGACTTCTGGGCGACGACTTTTTTGGCAACCGATTTCTTCGCCGCAACCTTCTTTGCGGCGGTTTTTTTGACGGCGACCTTTTTGGCCGGCGCTTTCTTGGCGACGATCTTTTTTGCAGCGACTTTTTTCTTCGCGGCGACTTTTTTGGCCACTGCCTTTTTAGCCGGCGCCTTCTTGGCGACCGTTTTCTTGGCGGGCGACGCAGCCTTGGCTACCGTTTTTTTCGCCGAGGTTTTCTTGGCGGCCGTCTTTTTTGCCGGTGCCTTTTCTGTCGCGGATTTTTTCGTTGCCGACTTGCCTTTCATAGCCATGCGGTGATTCTCCTGCAGTGATCAATGAAACGGTGCTCTATGCAGAGCGAGTATGCGCGCCTTGAATCGCTCGGATATTAACGGCTGACCCTACGACATCGTCCAGCACCTTCGCGACAAATCGGGCGCACCAGTCATCAAAACGACGGGTGTGACAACTGATTGAGAAAGTAAGGAAGCACACGTGAGTCCATAAGCAGTGTGAAGATCACACCGTAGGCCGCACCCCACAGGTGCGCACTATGGTTGACGTTGCCCTGCCCGCGTCGATCCATGAAGATCGAGTAGCCCGTATAAAGCACGGCGTATATGATCGCCGGCAACGGTATGACGAAGACGATGATTTTCTGCCATGGCGCCAGAAGAATGAAAGAGAACAACACGGCCGAGACGGCGCCCGACGCACCGAGGCTGCGGTAGCTGGCGTTGTTGCGATTCTTCACGTAGGTCGGAAGAATCGAGAACACCAGACCGCCGATATAGAACAGCGCAAAACCGAAGCCGCCCAGGTGTCCCGCAAAGAACCCTTCCATCACCTGACCGAAGAAATACAGCGTCAGCATATTGAAGAACAGATGGCCGAAGTCCGCATGCACCAGGCCGTAGGTCACCAGCCGGTGGTACTCGCGCTGCCTGGTGATCGCCGGCGGCCACAGGATCAGATCGTTCATCAGCCGGCTGTTCTTGAAAGCCATGAACGACACGATGCCGGTGATGGCGATAATAATAAAAGTGACCGGCATGGACGATTCCGCAAGAGATGGCAAAGCGTGACATCTTCGCGCTACCGCCGCATCTTGTCGACATGGCGGGCAGCTTTCGCGCGCAAGCCCGCTGACTCGACACGGTCTCCTATCGAAAACAACCACAGTCGAAAATATCGCCGCGCGATTGATCAGCAAGGATCACCATGACTTCGTTCCGCTACATGCATCTCGACGTATTTACCGCCAGCCTCGGCGGCGGCAATCACCTTGGCGTCGTGCTCGACGCCAAGGACTGGAGTGCGCAGGACATGCAGCGCTTTGCGCGCTGGACCAATCTTGTCGAAACAACGTTCCTGCTGCCGCCGGAGGATCCCAAGGCCAGCTACCGTGTGCGCATATTTACACCGCACAAGGAAATCCCGTTTGCCGGCCACCCCAGCATCGGTAGCGCACACGCAGCGCTGGAGTGCGGCCTGGTCGAACCGCGCGATGGCCAGCTGTGGCAGGAGTGCGGCGCCGGCACGCTGCCGATTCGCGTGCACGGCAACGGCGCCGAGCGCGAGCTGTCGCTGCTGTCGCCACCCCAGCTGGTGGTGCCAAGCAGTCATGACGCGCATCCGTTGTTGGCTCGCGCGCTCGCTGGTATCCGGCCGGGCAGGCTGCCGCCCGCCCTGGTGGAAGGGGGCCGTCGTTGGTGGCTGGTCGAAATTTCGGACGAAGCCGGCATTCGCGCATGGAAGCCCGATCATGCGGCCATTGGCGAATTGGCCAGAGCCACCAACAGCATGGGCGTGTGTGCGTTTGCGCGCAGCACGAGCAGCGAGTATCAACTCGTTGTCCGCGCACTCGCCGCCGGTGCCGGTATCGTCGAAGATCCCGCCTCAGGCGCGGCCAATGGCTGCATCGCGGCCTATCTCGCGGAAGTCGAACCGAACGGCAAGCTGGCGCGCGGCTACGTGATCAGCCAGGGTCGCGAGATGGGCCACGATGCCCGGCTTGTCGCCTCGATCGAGGGCGATGCGGTGTGGATCGGCGGCCGCACGGCCACCATCATCGAGGGAACCGTGAATTGGACACTGGGCGATTGAAGCAGAACTCGACTGGCGCCTGACTCCATCGCAGGCTTCGGTTATCGCGCTCTACTTGCGATCTTCCAGATGGGCGCGGCGCGCCGACACCAGCGCCAGCGCCGACCAGTCGACGTCTTCGTCGCCGGCAGCCAGTGCTTCGAGCAGGCTGTCGCGAACCACGCCGGCCAGCGGCAACGGCACGTGCGCACTGCCGCCAGCGGTCAAGGCCAGCTCGACATCCTTCAATCCCAGCGGTAGCTTCATGCCCGCCGGTTTGAAACGCTCCTCGGCAATCAGCTTGCCGTAGCCCTGATAGGCCGGCGAGGCAAACAGCGTGTTGGTCATCACGTCGAGGAAGTCGGCGGCGCTGATGTCATAGGCGCGAGTGAGCGCGGACGCCTCGGCCATGCTTTCGATCGCTGTCGCCAGCATGAAGTTGCCGGCAATCTTCACCACGTTGGCGCGCTCGGGCGCATCGCCCATCGGCCACAGTTTGGCCGACATGGCTTCGAGTAGCGGCCGTGCCTTCTCCACCGCCGATGCTTTGCCGGCGACCAGGATATTGAGTTTGCCGGCGGCAGCGACGTCGGGGCGACCGAATACCGGAGCCGCGATATATTCAAGCCCGCGCTTGGCATGTTCCTCGGCCAACTCCTTGGCGAGCGCCACGGAAATAGTCGAGTGGTTCACGTGCACGGTGCCGGGGTCCATCGCGTCGAGCAGGCCGCTGTCCAGAATCGTTTCACGCACCGCCTTGTCGTTGGCCAGCATGCTGCAAAGCACTTCGCCCTGCGCGGCGCGGTCGGCCGTGCGCGCCAGCTTGGCACCCAGCGACACCAGCGGCGCGGCGGCCGATTCGGAGCGGTTCCACACGGTTACCGTATGACCGGCGGCCAACAGATTGCTGGCCATCGCCGCGCCCATGGCGCCGAGACCTATGAATCCAACCTTCATGCATGCTTCCTCATTGTCATTGCAACGGCAAAGTGGAGCAGGTGCGATGTTCAGATCATGCGAAAGCGGCGGTACGCAGGCTCTCAGGCCACCTCGCCCGCCGCCTGCCCCGAGGCCCACGCCCACTGGAAGTTGTAGCCGCCCAGCCAGCCGGTAACGTCGACCACCTCGCCGATGAAATACAGGCCTGGCACATGCTTGGACTGCATCGTGCTGGACGAAAGGCCGCGGGTGTCGACGCCGCCCAGGGTGACCTCGGCAGTGCGATAGCCTTCGGTGCCGCTGGCCGTGATCGGCCAGGCCTTGAGCTGATCGCCGATCTGGCTCAGCTCGGCCTCGCGGTACTGACGCATCGGCCGACTCTCGAACCACCGCTCGCATAGTCGCTGCGCCAGCCGCTTGGGCATCAAGTCGCCCAGCACGGTTTTCAGTTCAGCCAACGGCCGCACCGCGCGTTGCTCAACCAGCCAAGCACCGGCCTCGATATCCGGCAGCAGATCGAGGCGTAGATCGTCGCCCGGCTGCCAGTACGAGGAAATTTGCAGAATCGACGGACCGCTGATACCGCGATGGGTAAACAGCAGCCCGGCACGAAACGACTGCCTGCCGACCTTTGTTTCCACGGCCGGCAACGCAACGCCGGCCAAATCCTGGTAGTGCTCCTGGTGCTTTCCGCTCAGCGTCAACGGCACTAGGCCTGCGCGCGTGGCCAACACCTCGTGACCGAACTGGCGCGCCAGTTCGTAACCGAAACCGCTGGCACCCATGCTGGGAATCGACAGGCCGCCGCAGGCCACCACCAGCGATTCGGCCTGCACCTCGCCACGCGCGGTGGTCACGCTGAAACCGCCGTCGTTCTTGCGCACGCGTTTTACATCGCAGCTGGTTTCGATCGTCACGCCGGCCGCTTCGCATTCGTCCAGCAGCATGCGCACGATCTGCTTGGAGGAGTCGTCGCAGAACAGCTGGCCCAGCTCCTTCTCGTGATAGGCGATGCCGTGCTTCTGCACGAGTGCGATGAAGTCCCACGGCGTATAGCGCGCCAGCGCCGACTTGGCGAAATGCGGATTGGCCGACAGGTACTGCGTCGGCGTTACGCCGAGGTTGGTGAAGTTGCAGCGCCCGCCGCCCGACATCAGGATCTTCTTGCCGACGCGGTTGGCGTGATCGACAACCAGCACCCTACGCCCGCGCTGGCCCGCGGCGATGGCGCACATCAGCCCGGCGGCGCCCGCGCCGACAATCAGCACGTCAGTTTCGATGGCGGCCACGTCAAAGGCCCTGGGCTGTGATGGCATAGACCCGTTTCGACGATGCCTGGGCCGGTTTCAATCGCTTAGTCATGCGGCATTATCCATCAGCCGGCCAGTCCGGCATCGCTTACACTGGTTCACCGATCCACGAGAGTTATTGCCATGCCCTCCTTTGACGTCATTTCCGAAGTCGACAAGCACGAACTCACCAATGCCGTCGATCAGGCCAACCGCGAACTCACCACGCGCTTCGACTTCAAGGGTACCGATGCCCGATTCGAGCTGGACGATTTCGTGATCACGCAAATCGGCGCGAGCAAGTTCCAGCTCAATCAGATGATGGATATCCTGCGCGGCCGGCTGGCAGCGCGAAAGATCGACGTGCGTGCATTGGATGTGGCCGATGCCGAAACCAACCTGGCCGGCGCCCGACAGAAAATCACCGTCAAACAGGGCATCGAACAGCCGATCGCGAAAAAGCTGATCGCCTCGATGAAGGAAGCCAAGCTCAAGGTCGAGGCGCAGATCAACGGCGACAAGCTGCGCGTCAGCGGCAAGAAGCGCGACGATCTGCAGACCGCGATGGCCCTCTTGCGCAAGGCGGAAGTCGATCTGCCGCTGCAGTTCGACAACTTCCGCGACTGAGTCTGCGCTCTCCGAGCCCGCGCCTTGCGTGCCCTGCGAGAGACGCGAAAATCAGGCTTTCGACAGCAGCCGCCCACCCATCGCCATATTGACTGCAACGACCAACGCGACCGCTGCGGCATGCGTCAGCAGATCGGTCGCTGCCGCGTCGTAGGCATGGCAGATTTCCAGCAGGCTCGCCGACGCGGCGGCACTGGCCAGCCCCACCAGCACGGCGGTGAGCACCGGGCGCAGCGGATAGGCACGGCGCAGCAACACGACCATCAGCGCGGACAGCGGTATCGAGAATCCGACGATGAAAACCAGGCAGTCCGCCGATTGATGCATCGTCGATATCTGCGTACCCGGGGCTATGACCTGACGCAGACAACCCAGCCCGCTGGCACCGATCCACAGCAGCGCGCCGGGCAGCGGCAACCATGCCCAGGCCGCGCGTCGGCCGGGCACGCTCAACGCAAAGGCAGCCCAGGCTGCGCTGATCGCGGTGAGCACGGCGCCGACGCCGGCCCAGGCAAGATCCGGTGTACCGGCAAAGCGCTGCGCCATGCCGGCAACGCCGTAATGCATCAGCAACACCGCGGCGATGGCCGCGACCACAAGCAGCCAACCCAGGGTGCGCAGCGACGGCGGCGGCAGCCGGCGCACCGGCACCAGTTCCGTGCTGAGGCGTCCGATCAGCGATTCGTAGGATCGCTCACTGGACGCCGATGCGGGTTGAGGTCGCGGGTCGGACATGGCGATCACGGCTCTCCGTTGAAACGTTCGCGCAACGCCTTCAGCGCGCGATGCAGATTGACCTTCAATGCGCCGGTATTGCGGCCAGTCAATTCGGCCGCTTCGCTCAGTGAACGTTCGTGCAGACCCATCTGCTCGACGGCTTCGCGCTGACCCGGCGGCAGCTCGGCGATAGCCTCGCGCAGGCGCTGCGCCCGCTGCATCTGCTCAGTCGCCGCACTGGCATCGTCGATATCGGCATGGTTGTCGAAAGCCATGTCGTCATGAAGCTCGCGACTGTCGCGCCGGCCGCGGCTGCGCAGCGCATCGATAGCGCGGCGATTGGCGATCGCGGTCAGCCAGGCGTCATACGACCGCGAGGGGTCGTAGGTGTGGCGCACGCGATTGACCGTGATCAACGTCTCCTGCACCACGTCATCCAGACGATCCGTAGCGACGCCCTGTCGCCGCGCCGCCATGCGAATCAGCAGGATCGAGTCGGCCAGTACCCGCTCGTACGCACGCCGGTCGCCCGACTGGGCAGCCGACATGAGTCGCGCCCGACGCTGGTCGGGCGTTTCATTGGCGCTAGCGGATACGGCTTCAGCCTGCACGGTTCGGGTAACGCTCGCCCACGGGAAAAGAGCGCTATCTAGACCCATGAAGGCGTTGGCGGTCAAGCTGTGCGGCACGATCACTCCGAATAGATGCATCTTCTGGAGTGCTTTCGCCGCATCTGTGGCTGGGGTTACCCCGTAAGTAGAACTCGTCAGCAGATAACTCACGAATTCCGTGAAACGCTTTGCCGCTTCCTGGTAACCGCGACGCCGCTGTCGACGAATAGTCTGTGGAACCTCCTGAATCCAATGATGCGTACATGATTATTCTGATCCTCGCGTTTCTTGGCGGCGTGCTGACCATCCTCAGCCCCTGCATCCTGCCGGTGCTGCCATTTGTGTTTGCCCGCTCGGATCGACCATTCGCGCGCAACGGCCTGCCCATGCTGCTGGGCATGGCCATTACCTTTGCGGCGGTCGCCACGCTGGCGGCTCTGGGCGGCGGCTGGGCAGTACACGCGAACCAGTACGGCCGTATCGTTGCGCTGGTGGTACTGGCGTTTCTCGGCCTGACCCTGCTGTCGACGCACCTGGCGGAGTGGATCACTCGCCCGTTTGTGGCGCTGGGCAATAAGCTGTCCCAAGGCTCGTCGGGTAACGAGGATTCGATCTGGTCGGCGGCTGGCCTAGGCGTAGCGACAGGCCTGCTGTGGGCGCCGTGTGCCGGGCCGATTCTGGGCCTGCTGCTGACCGCGGCGGCACTGAACGGCGCCAGCGTGCAGACCACCCTCTTGTTGCTGATCTACGCCCTAGGTGCCGCCACATCGCTTGGTGTGGCGCTGCTGATCGGCGGCAAGGTGTTTGCGCTGATGAAGCGCTCGCTCGGTACCGGCGAATGGGTACGCCGCGGGCTCGGCGTGCTGGTGCTGGCCGGTGTCGCCGCCATTGCGCTGGGCGTCGATACGGGGTGGCTGACCCGCGTTTCGCTGACCAGTACCGGCGGCATCGAGCAGAAGCTGATCAATGCGGTGAGTCCGCCGCAGGCGCCCGAGTCCGTGCCGCAGGCCGGCGCCGCGCTGCCGGTGGAAGGCCAGATGCCGTCGCTCGCCGGTGCTACGCAGTGGATCAACAGCCCACCGCTGACTACCGAATCGCTGCGCGGCAAAGTAGTGCTGGTCGACTTCTGGACTTACTCCTGCATCAACTGCATCCGCTCGCTGCCGTATGTGCGCGGCTGGGCCGACAAGTACAAGGATCACGGCCTGGTGGTGATCGGCGTGCACGCACCCGAGTTTGCCTTCGAGAAAGATCCAGCCAATGTCGCAAAGGCAGTAAAGGATCTGGGCGTGGACTACCCGGTCGCGCTGGATAACAACTATGCAATATGGCAAGGCTTCCACAACCAGTACTGGCCAGCGCATTACTTCGTCGATGCCGAAGGACAGATTCGCCATCATCACTTCGGCGAAGGCGGCTATGCGGAAAGCGAGGATCTGCTGCGCCGTCTGCTGACCGAAGCCGGTCAGAAGAACCTGCCTGGCGGCTACGTCAGCGGAACGCAGCAAGGTGTCGAAGCGGCCGCATCGCGCAGCGCCACGGTATCGCCGGAAACCTACGTCGGCTACGCCCGGGCACTGAACTTCGCCGGCGGCAAGGTCGCGCACGACGACGCTTGGGATTACCGCGCGCCCGACACGCTGACCAGCAACCAGTGGTCACTCGACGGGCGCTGGACCGTGCACGCGGAAAACGCGCAGTTGGACAAGGCTGGCGGGCACGTCGTCTATCGCTTCCGCGGACGCGACCTGCACCTGGTGCTCGGCCCCGCGGCCGACGGCAAACCGATCCGCTTTCGCGTACACATCGACGGCAAGGCGCCGGGTGCGGATCACGGCATGGATACCGACGCCGACGGCAACGGCGTGATCGACGCGCAGCGGCTTTACCAGCTGGTGCGCCAGGCCGGCGGCAGCGGCGAGCGCCTGTTCGACATCGAATTTCTTGACCCTGGCGTGCAGGCCTATGCCTTCACGTTCGGCTGACCCTGAGTGATCGCCAGTGGATCTGCTCGTATTGCGGCGTTCGCTGTGAAATGACAACACGCCACCGGCATCGTTTCTGCTGCATCTGATTCAACGGAGGTTTCCATGTCACGTATCAATGAAACACTTGCGGCGGATCGTCGTCACTTCATTCGTGCTGCCGTCACCGGCGGTGCCGTGCTGGCCATCGGCGGCGGTCTTTTCCTTCCACGATTGTTCGCGGCGGACTCCGTGGCTGAAAATATGCCGATCGGCAAACCGGGCAAGGTATTGCTCGAGGTTTTTTCCGACGACGGTAAAGATCTGGGGGCACACCCGGTGCCCCGACTGATCCTCAGCGATGCGCAGTGGAAGCAGCGATTGTCGCCAGCGAGCTTCGATGTGCTGCGTCGCGACGGCACCGAGCGTGCCTTCAGTGGCGATCACGAAAAGCCCGCCACACCCGGTCTTTTTCGCTGTGTCGGCTGCGCAACGGCGCTGTACGACGCCGCCACCGAATTCGACTCGGGCACCGGCTGGCCGAGCTTCTGGCAACCGATCGCCAAGATCAACGTGATCGAAAAACACGACAGCACGTTCGGCATGGACAGGGTGGAAATTCGCTGTGCCAACTGCGACAGCCATCTGGGCCATGTTTTCGACGACGGCCCGAAGCCGACCGGCCTGCGCTACTGCATGAATGCCGTGGCGCTGCGGTTTGTTCCGAGAAAAGCTGCCTGAACGGCGAGCCAAAGCCACGGCGTGAAATCCACGCGATGCTGCGAAAAAGCGCTTATAAAGTGAGCGCGCTCGATACATAAAGAGCGCGCTCTTTTTTCGCCGGAGATCGACGTGATGAAACGCAAGCTTTGGTCTTCTCTCGCTGCGCTGTGCCTGGCGGCTCCCGTCTGCGCCTTTGCCGCCGAAGGCTATGTGGTCGACAACGTGAACCTGCGCGCAGGGCCCGACCCGAGCTATCCGCTGGTCGATCAGCTACCGAGCGGCACCGAAGTCGATGTGCAGGGTTGCACCGACGGCTGGGAGTGGTGCGATGTGATCAACGAAAATGATGGCAGCCGCGGCTGGATCGCCGGCAACTATATCCAGTACGAGTACCGCGATCAGCCAGTTCTGCTATCGGATTACGGCGCGCAAATCGGCATTCCCATCGTGGCCTTCAGCATCGGCACATACTGGGATCGCTATTACCGCAGCCGTCCGTTCTACGGCGACCGTGGCAACTGGTACAACCGGCCTTACGTGCGGCGCCCGCCACCGCCACCGCCGCGCGGCCCCTATCCCGGCCGGCCGGGCGGCCCCGGCGGTGTCGGCCCATGGCATGGGCCGAACCATGGCAACTACGATGGTCAGCCGAGGCCCGGCTATTCAGGCGATCAGCGACCGGACCATCTGAGGCCGCTAAGCCCCGGATATCCGGGGCAGCGCCCACCGCAGCAGGGTCAGGATCAACGTCCAGGCCAGCCGCAGCAGGGCCAGCAACAACGTCCAGACCAGTATCGGCATCAGTATCAGGGACAAGGTCAGGGTCAGGCGCCGGTCGGGCAACCGGCGCCCGGCCAACCCATGCAAGGCGGTCAGGGCCGACCGCAGCCGTCACCGTCACAGGCGCACGCCGTCGCTCACGGCGATGGGCACCGTGACAACGATCATCGTGACGACAACCATCATGACGACAACGGTCATTGATCGAGCGTCACCCCCCGATTCACATCAGCAATGACCAGGAACGGGACGATGCGAATCGTCCCGTTCTGCCGTGTGCGGTCAGCGGTCGAGCGCAGCTCGATGGCACGTCGGGCAAACGTCCCGACCATGCCTTTATGCACACTCCCGCCGAGCATCGGGCAGCTAGTCTTGTGCCTTTGATCGATGGGAAACGAACTCGTGCGCAAGCTTTTGCAATCTGCCGTGCTCGCGGCACTCGTGCTGGCCGGCTTCAACGGGTCGGCTATCGCTGCCGATGGTCACACGTCGGACAAATCGCCAACCGATGAAGGCAGTGCCGGCAATGGTTTCCACCTGCCGCCGCTGCCCGCCGACGCACACGTCTCGCAGAGCACAAGCGTGAATGGCCGCTCGCTCAAGTACACGGTGACCGTGGGCTCGCTGCCCGTGCGCGACGAAAAGGGAACCATCACCGGCGAGGTGGTGTTCACCGCCTACACCATGGGCGGCAAGGATCGGCCCGTGACGTTCGCGGTCAACGGTGGCCCAGGCGCATCGTCGGTCTACCTCAATTTCGGCGCGATCGGACCGAAGAAGGTCAACTTCGGCGTGGAGGGCGACACCCCTTCGGCACCCACCACCTTGCACGACAATCCCGGCACCTGGCTGGGCTTTACCGATCTGGTCTTCATCGATCCGATCGGCACCGGCTACAGCCGCGCGCTGGTGGATGACAAGGAAGCCACCAAGCAGTTCTACAGCACCGGCAACGACATCAAATACCTGTCGCGCATCGTCTACGACTGGCTGGTCAAGAACGGCCGCATGACCTCGCGCAAATATTTGGTGGGCGAAAGTTACGGCGGCTTCCGCGGCCCGCGCATCACCGACTATCTGCAGACCCAGCTCGGCGTGGCGATGAACGGTCTGGTGCTGCTGTCGCCGTATCTCGACGCCGCAGCGTCCAACGACGAGAACGTGTCGCCTCTGCCGTGGATGCAGACGCTGCCATCGATCGCCGCCGCTTATCTCGAACGCGAGCACCGGCTGACGCCCGAAACCATGGCGCCGATCATCGAATACACCCGCGGCGATTACGCCACTACCTTGATGAAAGGCCGCTCCGATCCGCAGGCCACCGAACGGATGATCCAGAAAGTCACCGAACTGACCGGACTCGATCCGCTGTTCGTGAAGCGCTCCGGCGGGCGCCTCGAAACGCAGGCCTATCTGCGCGAGGTCTACCGCGCCCAGGGCAAACTCGGCAGCCGCTACGACTCCAACGTCACCGCGTGGGACCCGTTCCCGTATGCGCCGCATCAGGAAACCGGCGATCCGATCCTCAACGGCATCATCGCGCCGACCACCACGGCGATGGTCAACTTCGTCACGCAGACGGTCGGCTGGAAATACGACGGTCGCTACAACGCGCTGAGCTATGACGTGAACAAGCTGTGGCATGAGGACGACGATGCAAATCAGGGCTCGGTGTCGCAGCTGCGCGAGGCGGTGGCGAACGATCCCGGCCTGCGCGTGCTGATCGCCCACGGCTGGGACGATCTCTCCTGCCCGTTCATGGTGTCGATACTCGCGGTCGATCAGATGCCGGCCATGGGTGATCCGACCCGCGTGCAGGTGAAGGAATACGCCGGCGGCCACATGTTCTACGCGCGCGAAGACAGCCAGTCGGCACTGAGCCAAGACGTGAAAGCGCTGTACGGCAGTAAATAGGCGCACCAAGCGCGGGGGCAGCTGTGTCCTCCGCGCTCGCTCAGGGGAGTATCACACCAAGAGGTTTGCTCGCCTCTTGCGCTACAGCTGGAACAGGAACACTGTCTTGCGACCGGCGATAAACCCACTGGCTGGATCGCCTGCTGGCATATTCGCTCGACCTCACCGACGGAGATTGATGTCATGAAGCATCCGGTTCTCGCTTGGCTGACCGCGTTACTTCTCGCCGCGCCGGTGTTCGCCCACGCTGCCGATGGGTTCGCCACCGCCAATGTCAATCTTCGTGCAGGGCCGGATACCAGTTATCCGCTGATCGCCACGATTCCCGTGGGCACTCAACTGGCCATCCAAGGATGCACGGATGGCTGGGAATGGTGCGATGTCGTCGCCTTCGGCAACCGCGGCTGGATCGCCGGCAACTATCTGCAATACAACTATCAGAATCAGCGCGTGCTGGTGCCGGCCTACGGCGCACAGATCGGCATACCGATCGTCAGCTTCGTGATAGGCAGCTACTGGGACAGCTACTATCGGAACCGGCCGTTCTACCGCGACCGCAGCCGCTGGTACGCCCGACCGGTTCCGCACCGTCCACCACCTCGGCCGATTCAACGCCCGCCGCCGCGGCCGCCGGTGCAGCACCGCCCGCCCTCGCGCCCAACGCGTCCACCCGCAGGCAATCGCCCTCCCGTACGTCCACAACCGGGCGGCGGTGCGGGCCGTCCCGGTCAAGGCAACCCGAACAACGGCAACCGGCCCTCGCGACCCGGTCAGGGCAATCCCGGTGGCAATCGACGTCCGGGTTCCGGCCCGGGCAATAACCGCCCCGCCCCCGGACAACAGCGGCCAGCCGACAACGGCAACTGACATAAAAAAATCCGCCCTTGGGGCGGATTTTTTTGGATGACTTCAAGCGGATCGATAATGCCGACAGCCTGTGCCGCTTTCAGCAAGCAAACGTAGTTCAGCGCGCGACCGTACTGGCACGTACGAGATACTGCACGCTGAACATTTTCTGCGCGTCGGTCCACACACGCAGCACCGCCAGGCCGGCCTTCGCCGCCAGCGCCTCGAAATCCGCCAGCGAATACTTGCAGCTGTACTCGACGTGGATCGCCTCATCCTCGCGGAAGGCCACACTGCTCTTGCCCAGCTTCACCTGCTGCGCCTTACTGCTGACGATATGCGTTTCGATACGGCCGGCCATGGGGTTGTAGTGCGCGCGGTGGCGAAAAGCCGATAGGTCGAAGTCGCTGCCGACGTCGCGATTCAGCCGCGTGAGCATGTTGAGCGTAAAGGCCGCAGTCACGCCCGCGGCGTCGTTGTAGGCTGCCTCGATGACCATGGGGTCTTTTTTCAGATCGACACCGATCAGGATACCGCCGGCATCGCCCATCTCGTTGCGCATCTTGCGCAGCAGAACCGCAGCGGCGCGGTTATCGAAATTGCCGATTGTCGAACCCGGAAAGTACAGCACCGTACGACGCGGCGCGCGCGGCGGAATCGGCAGACGCAGCGGCTTGGTGAAATCGGCGCCGAGCGGCTGCACCGGCAGCGCGGGAAATTCGGCGGCAAGTCGATCCACGCTCTCGCGCAGCGGCTCGGCCGAAATTTCCACCGGCACATAGGCCACCGGTTCGTGTAGATGCTGCAACAGCATGCGCGTCTTGCGCGCATTGCCGCTGCCGTACTCCACCAGGCGAACGTCGCTGCCCAGCGTATCGGCGATGCTGCCGGCGTGTTCGTCCATCAGCGCAATCTCGCTGCGCGTGAGGTAATACTCCGGCTGCTCGCAGATTTCGTCGAACAGCGCCGAGCCGCGCTCATCGTAAAACAGCCACGACGGCAGACGCTTCGGCTTCAGCGACAATCCGCGCTGAGCGATTTCCAGCAATTCGCTGGACGGTGGACGACGGTCGTCGTCATGGATACCCGAGACTTGCGCGTTCATTGATCTTGTCCCAATCGTAGCCCGGCAAACTGCCAGCGGGCGTGGGGTGGAAAAAAGTTGCGATAGGTAGCGCGAACATGATCACGCGGTGTGGCACAGGAGCCTCCGCGCAGAATCCATTGTCCACTCATGAATTTGCCGTTGTACTCGCCCAGCGAGCCGGGCAAGGGCTGAAAACCCGGATAGCTGATGTAGGGCGACGCCGTCCATTCCCAAACGTCGCCGTACATCTGCAGCAGGCCGTCGCCGGCCGTGGCGGCGGCAGGATGAAAAAGTTTTTCGTCCTGCAAGTTGCCCGCAACCGGCAGACCGCGCGCGCCAGACTCCCATTCGGCCTCGGTCGGCAGTCGCGAACCGGCCCAGCGCGCAAACGCCTCGGCTTCGAAATAACTCAGATGCGACACCGGGTCGTTCGGCTCAATGGCCTGCACACCCGCCAGCGTGAATTCACTGGCCAGATCGTCCTGCCAGTACATCGGTCGCTGCCAACCCTCGCGTTGCAAGGTGGACCAGCCATCGGACAACCACAGACCGGGCTCTCGGTAGCCACCTTCTCTGACAAAGGCGAGGTATTCGGCGTTGGTTACCAGCCGGTTGGCCAGCGCATGCGGCTGCAGCAGCGTACGGTGACGAGGCGTTTCATTGTCGAAGGCGAAGCCCTCGCCGCGGTGGCCGGTTTCGACGATGCCCTCGCGTCCTGCTACAAAGCGCAGCGGAACGAATGCAGAGGCCACCGCGCCACGCTTGCGCTCGTGATACGCAGGCATCAAAGGATTGCACCAAAGCGCATGCTTGATATCGGTGAGCAGCAGCTCCTGATGCTGTTGTTCATGATGCAGACCCAGCTCGACCAACTCCACAAGTTCCGCATTCGGATCGTTGGACAGCAGCGCCATCACGTCCGCATCCACCCGCTCGCGAAAGGCGAACACTTCCTGCAGCGAAGGGCGCGATATCAGCCCGCGGTGCGGCCGCGCGTGCATCGGCCCGATCGACTGGTAGTAAGAATTGAACAGGAAATGCCAGGCAGGGTCGCGCGGCTTATAAGATGGATTGCTGCCGAGCACGAAATGCTCGAAAAACCACGTGGTGTGAGCAAGATGCCATTTGCCGGGACTGGCATCCGGCATGGATTGCACCAACAGGTCTTCGGCGGTCAGGCCCGCGACCAGTTCGACCGTCGTGCGACGAACCCGGTCGAAGCGGGACGCGGTCGACGCAGAAAACAGAAAACTTTCGCTAGCCATGGCAACCATCCTTCGCTCTGACCCTCGGCGCGGTGGCTATGACAACGACGCGGCGCGGAGGATGGCTGAAAAACATGGACGCAAGCATGCCGGGGGCGACGTTGAAATCTTGTGATCTGCCTATGGCGGACTAGCCTTCAAAAGTCGCCGATAGGTCGTGCACCACATTGGCACGCTGCACAAAAGCAAGAAGCCCGGCATCGAGCCGGGCTTCCGTATCGCTTGGTCTAAAGGCTTTTGATCGGATCAGTTGCCGTAGTAGCCGTCGTCACGGACATACTGAGTAGGCGCGCTGTAAGTCGTTACCGTACGTGTTACGACGGGAGCGCTCTGGTACACAACGGTGGGCTGCGTGTACACGACCGGCGGGCCGTAGTTGTAGTAAACAGGGGCAGGACGCGTCGCACTGTAAACGAGACCGCCAACGACACCAGCGACGATGGCACCACCGATCCAGCGGCCGCCGCTCCAGTAACCGCCCCGGTGGTATCCACCGTAACCGCCGTGGTATCCGCCGTAACCGCCACCGTATCCGCCCCAGCCGCGTGCCGATGCGCTAAGCGGCATGGCGACCGCCGCGGTTACAGCAAGGCCGAGGGCCAACATCTTGCTCGCATTACTGAAACGTTTGATGCTCATGGCAGTTCTCCGTATGTACGGGCCTTTTTCGGCCCTCTGTACGATGCTTATGCTCGGCTTCCGGGGCTTAATGTGAACTGAAGCGTTTACTTTTTAATCCGGGCCGAATCCCATGGATTTACCCCAGGGTCAGCGGCGCGACGACGCAGCAGCCAGCAGCCGTGAATATCGGCGCGGCGGGCGAAATCGAACGGGATGCTGGGCACCGTCCAGTCCTCGATCACGAAGCGCTGCTCCAGCCCTTCCCGGTCGAGTTTGAAGCGGCGAAAGTTGTTGGAAAACACGATCACGCCGTCCCGCGTGAGCCGCTCGTTGCAGGCATCGAGCAGCTTGACGTGATCGCGCTGTACGTCGAAGTCTTCCGCCCGCTTGGAGTTGGAGAACGTCGGCGGATCGACAAAGATCAGCCCGTAATGCCCGCGATCGCGCTGCAGGAATTCCAGCGCATCGAACTGCATCAACCGATGGCTGGAACCGCTGAATCCGTTGAGTGCGAGATTGCGCGACGCCCACTCCAGATAGGTCGCCGACAAATCCACGCTGGTGGTTTCCAGCGCACCGCCTGCCGCCGCATGCACGCTTGCCGTGGCGGTATACGCAAACAGGTTGAGGAAACATTTACCCTCGGCCAGCTCGCGCACCTTGCCACGCACCAGCCGGTGGTCGAGAAACAAGCCCGTATCGAGGTAATCGGTGAGATTGACCAGAAATTTCAGGCCATTTTCTTCCACCTCGATGAACTCGTTGCGCTGATCGAGCTGGCCATACTTCGAGCCGCCCTTGCCGCGTTCGCGGGTTTTCAGGGCGATGCGCTCGCGCGGCACGCTGAGCACCTCGCCGGCCACGCGGGCGATCTCGCGCATGCGCAGTCGTGCGACATCCGGCGGCACGTCGGCCGGCGCGCGGTATTCCTGAATATGCAGATGGTCGTCGCCGTGCGTGTCGCCGTAGACATCGATGGCCGCAGCGTATTCAGGCAGATCCTGATCGTAGGCGCGCCAGCAGTGCACGCCCTCGCGCGTCAGTCGCTTGCGCAGATGCTTGACGTTCTTTTCCAGGCGATTCTTCAGCATCTGCGCGCCAGCCGACAGCGGCTTGGGCTCGCGCGGCGCTTCATCGCGTTTGCCCAGATCGAACGTCAGCAGCACCGTCTCCAGTGCGCCGTTGTACAGCGTGTAGCGCTTGTCGGCGTGCAGCTGCATGGCTCGACCCAGCTCCACATCGCCCGCCAGCACGGCAGCACGCCAGCCGGTGAAGCGCGCGCGCAGCGCGTCGCCGAGCGCGCGGTACAGCAGCGGCATTTCGGCACGTTCGCCCAGGCGCCCGCCGTACGGCGGATTGGTGATGACCAGGCCGTAGTCGACGCCCGGCGGCGGCGCGGTGTGCGACACCTCCTGCCGATCCAGGGTAAAGAACCCGGCCACGCCGGCTTCCTGCGCGTTGCGTTTGGATGTCTGCACCATGCGCGGGTCGGCATCGCTGCCGAAGAACGCGCTGCGCAATTCGCGCAGGCCCTTTTCGGCGCGTTCGTTCGCTTCGGTCAACAGTCCGCGCCACAGCGCGATATCGTGCTGCTGCCAGCCAAGAAAGCCGAAATATTCGCGACGCAAACCCGGGGCCACGTCGGCCGCCATCAGCGCGGCTTCAATCAGCAGCGTGCCCGAGCCGCACATCGGATCGAGCAGCGCGCCGCCAGCAGCGTAGACCTCCGGCCAGCGCGCACGCATCAGCATCGCGGCGGC
The DNA here is from genome assembly GCF_014200755.1 of Rhodanobacter sp. ANJX3. Lineage (GTDB taxonomy): Bacteria > Pseudomonadota > Gammaproteobacteria > Xanthomonadales > Rhodanobacteraceae > Rhodanobacter. Next base: position 769,591 of record NZ_JACHCM010000002.1, read on the forward strand.
GAGGTTTTCCTTCAGCGGCGCTTCGCCCTGCACTTCGCGCCAGCCGCGGCGATGCAGCGGTGTGCCGGCGAGATCGAGCGACACGGTGGCGCGGTCGCGGCGCAGGCGAAGATTGATGCGGATATCCGGCTCATCGGTATCCACACCCGGCCGATTGCCGTCGCGCTGGCGGAACTGATCGACCACGGCATCCTTGACCCGCTGCGCGATGAACTGGCTGTGGGTGAGCTTGCTCAGCGCGGTGCCGGCATCGACCGACAGCGTGCCGTGCGCGGCCAGATGCGTGCTCCAGTCGATCGACTGCACGCCGCGATAAAGCGCATCGTCATCGGCGGCATCAAAATCCGCCAGCGGCAAAAGTATCCGGCTGGCCAGTCGCGACCACAGGCAGGCGCGATAGGCGGTTTCCAGCGTGCCTGAAAAATGCGCGCCGGCCAGCGCCTCGCGCACGTCGAGCGCGCCCATCGCAATCAGTTCGTCGCGCAGCAGATATTCCAGCCCCTTCGGACATGTCGCGAAATAGTGGCTCATGCGGCGGTCGCCAGCTGATCGAGCAAGCGCTGAAACTGCAGCCCGATGGCGTCCATGCTGGCGCCCAGGCGGTGATCGTCGTCCAGCATCAGCAGCGGCAGACGGCGCTGCGCAGCAAATAATTGCACACCGGCCGGCTGGCAAACATCGTCGCGCCAGCCGTGGATCAGCATCGTCGGCACACCGCTGCGCAGGTCGAACGCCCGCGCATAGCCGGGAATCGCGCTAGGCGTGGCCAACAGCAGAAGCCCGAGCACCGGCACGTCGAGCGAAGCCAGCCCGGACACGAACGCACCCATGCTGGAGCCGACCAGCAACGGTGGCGTAGGCAGCGCTTCGATCGTGGCGCGCAGGCGGGCGATACGTGGGGACACGCAGCCAACAACCCCGCGCGCGTCGTCGTCGCGATAATCCGGCCGCTGCGTCTGCCAGCCCTGAGCCTCGGCCTGCGCCGCCAGCAGGCTGACCTTGGTAGCGCTCGGATCGGCGTTGAGTCCGTGCGAAAGAATGATCTGGCCGCGCATGGCGACTCCATGGAAACTGCGATAAGCGAGTTGCACATGGTAACAGGCGGCGTTTCCAGCGAGACTTGACGCATGACGCCGACCATTCACGATCAGCCGCTGCCGTACATCGACCGCCTGCCCGAACGCGATGCCGGCGCGGTGGACACCGTGGTCATCCACTGCACCGAACTGCCCGATCTGGCCACCGCCCGCGAATATGGCGAACGGCCGCTGCATGACAACGGCACCGGCAACTGCGGCCACTACTACATCGATCGCGACGGCGGCATTTACCGCTACGTGCCCACCACCCGCGTGGCCAACCATGTGCGCGGGCACAATCCGAACTCGATCGGCATCGAACTGGTGAATCTGGGGCGTTATCCGCATTGGTGGGATTCGCGCCACCAAATCATGACCGAACCTTACACCGACGCGCAGATCACCGCGCTGATCGCCCTGCTCCGGCAGCTGCGTCTCGAGCATCCGAATCTGCGCAACATCGCCGGGCACGAGGATCTCGATACCGCCCGCCTGCCCGCCAGCGACGACGCTTCCAAGGAGGTGTCGCGCAAGCTCGATCCCGGCCCGCTGTTTCCCTGGCCCGACGTGGCACGCGAAAGCGGGCTGACCCGGTCACTTTAGCTGCCAGATTCGCGCGCTCGTCGAAGGCGAACCGGCGGCTGCCGCTATAATTGCCGCACTTCACCCGCCACGAGTTGCCCCCATGCTGGAAAATCACGTCGCCGAACTGGTCGACCTGCTGCATCTCGAGCGGCTTGAAGACAACCTGTTTCGCGGCCAGAGTCGCGACATCGGCACGCAATTCGTGTTCGGCGGCCAGGTATTGGGACAGGCGCTGGCCGCCGCGCAGAACACGGTCGATCCGAGCCGCGAGGCGCACTCGCTGCACGCGTATTTCCTGCGCGCTGGCGATATCGACGCGCCGATCGTCTACAGCGTGGAACGCACCCGCGACGGCGGCAGCTTCTCGTCGCGCCGCGTGGTGGCGATCCAGCACGGCCAGCCGATTCTCAACGGCTCGATCTCGTTTCAGATTCCGGAGAAAAGCTTCGAGCACCAGTCCTCCATGCCCGACGTGCCTGCACCGGAGGATATCGAGCCGATGCAGCCGCTGAGCGCCGATCAGCTGGCCAAGCTGCCCGTCAAGCTGCAGCGTTGGCTGGGCGTGGACTCGCCGATCGAATTTCGGCACGTGTGGCCACAGGACCGATTGAATCCGGTAAAACGGCCGCCGATCCAGCACATCTGGTTCCGCGTCGCCGCACCGGTCGACGACACGCCGGCGCTGCATCGGGCGCTGCTGGCGTACGCGTCGGACTTCAATCTGATCGGTACCGCCACGCTGCCGCACGGGATTTCGTACTACACGCACAACGTGCAGATGGCCAGCCTCGACCATGCGCTGTGGTTTCATCGCCCGTTTCGGGCGGACGAGTGGCTGCTGTATTCCTTCGACAGCCCCACCGCGCAGGGCGCACGCGGCTTTGCCCGCGGCCAGATCTTCAGCCGCGACGGCCGGCTGGTAGCTTCCACCGCGCAGGAAGGCCTGATTCGTCTGCGCGGCGGTTGATACACTGCAAGCATGCGCCAGATCTATACCTCCCAGCGACAAGAGAACATCGACCGCGTGGTCGCTCTGATGAACGAGCACGCCATCGAAGCCAGGGTCACCAACCGTTCCAACTGGAACCGGCCGAGCTATCAGCGTTTCAGCTACTCCGAGCGCACGGATGACCGCGAAACCTGGCCGCAGGTGTGGATCGTCCGCGCCGACGACTACACCCGCGCACGCGAGCTGCTGCGCAGCATCGGGATCGAACCGGTGATTCGCCATGCCGACGAGCTGGCTGCCGTTCGCAACCCGTCGCCTACCTATCGGCGCCGCGGTACCGTGGTGCGCGTGCGCCGCATCGTGATGATTGCCGTGGTCGCGGCCTGCGCCATGGTGGTACTGCGGTATATGCATATCATCTAGCGGCAGCCTGGCTTTATGCCGCATGTGGTTATGCCACATGGTTTCGCGCGGTCGCGCAGGCATAGAATCGACACATGCGCGCCGAGCCCACCATCCGACTGTTCCAGACGTTGCCCCACGCGTGCGGCTACTACGCCGATCGCACGGCGCAGAATCTGGTGGTCGATCCGGCCGCGCCGCAGCTGGACAAGCTTTACGGCCCGGCGCTGGAACAAGGCTTTCGCCGCGCCGGTGGCCACCTGTATTTCCCGCAGTGCCCGCAGTGCCAGTCCTGCACGCCGTGCCGCGTGAACGTGGAAGATTTCCAGCCCGATCGCTCGCAGCGACGCTGCCTCAAGCGCAATGCCGACCTCAGCATTATCGAATGCATACCCGGCTACAACCGCGAGCGGCATGCGCTGTACGAAACCTACCTGCGTAGCCGCCACTCCGGTGGCGGCATGGACGACGCCGAAGCCAGCGACTTCCGCCGCTTCCTCACCGCGCCGTGGAGCCCCACGCTGTTTCTGGAAATTCGCCAGGCCGAACGCCTGCTCGGTATCGCCGTGACCGACGTCTGCCTCAACGGGATGTCGGCTGTCTATACGTTTTTCGATCCCACCGAATCGGCACGCAGCCTCGGCACCTTCGCCATCCTGCAGCAGATCGAACTGGCTCGCCGCCGCGGCATACCGTGGCTCTACCTGGGCTTCTGGATAGACGGCCATCCGAAGATGGACTACAAGCGTCGCTTTCAGCCGCTGGAGATTCGCAAGAGCGGCAGCTGGGTGGCAATGACGCCTTCGTAGGCGCTTTCGTGGGTTGGGATGAGCGCAGCGAATCCCAATTTCGTCGCTCGTCATGTTGGGATTTGCATACGCTCATCCCAACCTACAAATCACGCGTTTTCCGGCAGTCTGTCCACTTTCGGATAGGGGTAGAGCTTTTCCAGCGGCACGGACAAACCGTCATTACCAACCACGCGGCAGTGGCTGCGGTTGAGCTGGCGCGGCTCGCTGACGCCACAGCTGTGCGCAATGATGCCGACCTCGTGCATCACGTTGTCGGCATAGTGATAGACGCGCTCGCTCTTGTCGGCGACCACCAGACCGCGCTGCAGTTTCGGATTCTGTGTCGTGATGCCGGTAGGGCAGCTATTGCGGTTGCACTGCAGCGACTGGATGCAGCCCAGCGCCAGCATGAAGCCGCGCGCCGAGTTGACGAAATCCGCGCCGAGCGATAGCGCCCACGCCACGTCATAGGCGGTAATGCATTTGCCCGAGCAGATCACCTTGACGCGCTCACGCAGGCCCTTGCTGATCAGCACATCGAGTACGGCCGGCAGCGCCTCGTGCAGCGGCAGGCCCACGCCTTCCATCAGCGTCTGCGGCGCCGCGCCGGTGCCGCCTTCGGAGCCGTCGACGATGATGAAATCCGGCGCGCTCTGAATGCCGCGCTTTTTCACTTCGTCGCAAAGATCCACGATCCACTCCACGCCACCGAACACCGCCTTGAACCCGACCGGCTTGCCGGTCAGCTCGCGGATGTGCGTGATCTTGTCCAGCAGCTGATAGATGTTGCCGATGTCCAGATGGCGATTCGGGCTCTGCGAATCCTTGCCGACCGGAATGCCGCGAATCTCGGCGATCTCCGGGGTGACCTTGGCCCCGGGCAGCAACCCACCCATGCCCGGCTTGGCGCCCTGCCCGAGCTTGATGCTGACCATCTTCACCTGCTTGTGCGCGCAGATCGCCAGCAGCTTGGCGTCGTCGAGTTCGCCGTCGGGCGTGCGCACGCCATATTTCGCGGTGCCGATCTCGAACACGATATCGCAGCCGCCTTCGAGGTGGTAAGGCGCCAGGCCACCCTCGCCGGTATCCATCCAGATGCCGGCCTTGGCCGCGCCGCGCGACAGCGCCCGCACGGCCGGCGCCGACAGCGCACCGAAGCTCATCGCTGAGATATTGAAAAACGCCGAATGGCTGTAAGGCTCACGCGCGTACGGACCGATCGTCACCGGCACCGGTTCGATATGCTCCTGGCCGAGATCGGGAAACGGCGCGTTGACGAAAAACGGCACGCCTTCGGCGCGAAGGTCGCGGCTGGAGCCGAACGCCGCCGTGTTCTCCACATTCTTGGCCGCGCGATAAACCCAGGTGCGTTCAGCCCGATTGAACGGCATTTCCTCGCGGTCGCTGGAATACAGGTATTGGCGAAAGAACTCGCCCAGATGCAGAAACCAGTAGCGGAAGTGGCCGACTACCGGAAAATTGCGCAACACCGAGTTGGCCTTCTGGTTCCTGTCGATAAACCACATCGACGCGATGACCAGCACGCCCAGCGCCAGAACGATCAGCGCGATGGCCGCGCCGATCTCCACCACCACGATCAGCCAGTGTGCGAAGCCCGTCGATTGCATAGCCGTCCCTTATCAAGTTGGCGTCGTGCGAACGACGCGGAGATTTGTCGTTTCGTGTGGAACCCGATCGATGCAACGTCTAGATTACAGCTCGATGCGCAGGCAGCCGGCCGCGCGCTTGGCCTTCGCTATCGCCGCCTCCACCGTTTCGGCGCGTGCCAGCGTCACGCCCATACGGCGGCGACCCTTGACGGTCGGCTTGCCGAAGATGCGCAGCTGCGTGTCTGGCTCGGCCAACGCTTCGGCCACCCCGTGATAACGCGGCGCTTCGCCATCGCCTTCCACCAGCACCGCGCACGACGCCGATGGCCCTGCCTGGTGAATCAACGGAATCGGCAAACCGAGAATGGCGCGCGCGTGCAGCGCAAATTCGGACAGATCCTGCGAGATCAGCGTCACCAGTCCCGTATCGTGCGGCCGCGGGCTGACTTCGGAAAAAATCACCGCATCGCCCTTGACGAAAAACTCCACGCCGAACACGCCCCAGCCGCCCAGCGCGCCGGTGATCGCTTCGGCCTGACGCTGCGCCTCGGCCAGCGCAATATCGCTCATCGCCTGCGGTTGCCACGATTCGCGGTAATCGCCGTCTTCCTGGCGATGGCCGATCGGTGCACAGAAACTCACGCCCGCCTTGTGGCGGACGGTGAGCAAGGTGATCTCGTAATCGAAGGCCACAAAGCCCTCGACGATGGCGCGCCCCTTGCCGGCGCGGCCACCGGACTGCGCGTAATCCCACGCCGCCTGCAGCTGGTCCTCGCGCTTGACCACGCTCTGGCCCTTGCCCGAGGAACTCATCACCGGCTTGATCACGAACGGCAGACCGATGGACGCCACGGCGTCGCGATATTGTCGTTCGTCGTCGCAAAAACGATACGGCGAGGTCGGCAGCTTCAGCTCTTCGGCAGCGAGCCGGCGGATACCTTCGCGATCCATCGTCAGCCACGCAGCACGCGCGGTGGGAATCACGTGCAAGCCGTCCTTTTCCATCGCGATCAGGGTCGGCGTATGGATCGCCTCGATCTCCGGCACCACCAGATCGGGCCGCTCCCGCTCGATCAGCGCGCGCAGCGCGTCGCCGTCGAGCATGTCGATGACGTGGCTGCGGTGGGCGATCTGCATCGCCGGGGCGTTGGCGTAGCGATCGACCGCGATTACCTCGACCGCAAAACGCTGCAACTCGATGGCGACTTCCTTACCCAGCTCGCCGGAACCCAGCAAAAGCACGCGAAACGCATGAGGGGAATGAGGGGTGCCGAACGGTTTCATCGGGTGCTCCGGGGGCAAACCGGCATTGTAAAGCGAGGCCACGGCGATCGGCCGATGGTGTGGCCGTAGCGGCCCCTTGCGGTCGAGCCTTGCCCGATGACCATCGCTAGAGGCACTTGCAGATAGATATCACTTTGATATCTAATTTTCTCACCAAGGGAGGGCTTGTACTCATGAACGAACGCAAGGGTTTTTCGATCGCCGGCATTCCACTTATCGTCGTCTGCGTGGCGCTTCTGGCTATGGGATTTGGCATCGTCACCCATGCCAATAACGGCCTGCCGCTATGGCTTCCTGCCATTGCCGCGCCGATGGTCGCCACCGCCGTGTTTCTGGCGAAGGGCTTTTTCCAGGTGGCGCCGAACGAGGGGCAGGTACTGCAACTATTCGGCAAGTACGCCGGCACGGTACGCCTGGAGGGCTTGCGCTGGACCAATCCGTTCTACAGCAAGCAGCGCGTGTCGCTGCGCGTGCGCAACTTCGAAAGCGGCAAGCTGAAGGTCAACGACAGCGACGGCAATCCGATCGAGATCGGCGCGATCGTTGTCTGGCAGGTGGTCGATACCGCCGAAGCGGTGTTCTGCGTCGACGATTACGAAAACTATGTGCATATTCAGAGCGAATCAGCGCTGCGGCAGATGGCGCAGAGTTATCCCTACGATGCGCATGACGACAGCAAGGCCTCGCTGCGCAGCCACGGTGAGGTGATCAACTCGCACCTGCGCGACGAAATCCAGACCCGGTTAGGCAAGGCCGGCGTGCAAGTGGTCGAGGCGCGCATCAGCCACCTCGCCTACGCGCAGGAAATTGCCCAGGCCATGCTGCAGCGGCAGCAAGCCGGCGCCATCATCGCGGCACGCACGCAGATCGTCGAGGGCGCGGTGAGCATGGTCGAGATGGCGCTCGATCAGCTCTCCAAACGCGGCGTGGTGCAACTCGACGAGGAGCGCAAGGCGTCGATGGTCAGCAATCTTCTCGTGGTGCTGTGCGGTGAGCGCGGCACCCAGCCAGTGGTGAATACCGGCTCGCTCTACAGCGGCTGAGGAGTTCCGCCATGTCCACACCACTTTCCGAACTGCTGATCCATCTGTTCACCGCCGCCGTAGTGGCGGTCGTGGGCTGGACGATTCGCACTCGCGGCCCGCAGGGGCTGGTGCATGGCGTCGTCGACTGGAACAAAGTCGATGAGGCAAAACGCCGGCGCGCCGGCCGGGATATAGGCAATGTCTTTTTTGCGATGGCGACATGGATGTTCGGATTCGCCGTGTTCCGCTATCAGGGCGGCTACGACCAAGCCAGCAACAATCTGGCCCACGTAATCTTTATCGGCGGACTCTGCGCTCTAGTGCTGCTAATGCTCTTCATGCTGCTGCACCTGCGGGAAACCAAGCGAACGCATGGCCGCTGAGAAAAAAGCCTATCCGCTGCGCATCGGCGCCGATGTGCTGAAGGCCATGCAGCAGTGGTCTGACGACGAGTTGCGCAGCGTCAATGCGCAGATCGAATACGTGCTGCGGGAAGCGCTGCGCAAGGCGGGGCGAATGAAGGGCGGCAAGCCGTCCGATACCGACGAAGAGGCCGGCTGATCTACCCGCGACGCCAAAAAACTGAGCATTCGCCTGAATCTGATGCATTCAAAAGGAGCTTTCGATGAAACATCGCCCATGGCTTGTCGCGACACTCTTTTTTCTTTCAGCCGCAAGCGCACTCTCCGCCCAGGCGGCTGATTGCAAAGCCATGTCCAGCAAGCTGCTGGACGATCTCGATCACGGCCAATACGCCGCCGCTGGCGCCGACTTCGACACAAAAATGAAGGTACTCACCCCGGAAAGGCTGCAAAGTTTTTGGGAAAAACTTCCGGAACGGTGGGGCGCCCTCGGCGCCCGCGATAACGCCCGGCTCGTGCAAAAAGACGGCAACGACATCGTGGTGACACCGCTGCATTTCGGCGACAAGGTCGCCAACGCCGTGGTGGTCTGTACGCCCGCTGGCCAGATTTCGGGCTTCCACGTGTTTCTGCAGCCGTAATCGCTACGACCATGTCTGAACTATCGCAGCCAATGCCAGGACGCGGGCCGCACCTGAAACTTGCCCTGTGTTTCGGCGTCGCCGGCGTTATCGCAACCCTGCTGCTGTTTCCCTACCTGCTCGCGATGATGCCGCTGAAATTCGCCATGCTGCGGCAACCCTGGTGGATCGTGATGCTGCTGCAATCGGCGCAGTCCGGCGTGCTGTGCCTGCTGCTGGGCTGGATCGGCCTGGTTCTGGGAACGCGGTACGGACTGGATGCACCATGGCTGCGTGCCTGGGTTTATCGCCAACCGCGCGATCCCGCAGCGCGACCGCACTGGTTCATCGGCCTCGCGCTGGGCATGCTGGCGGGATGGCTCGTCATCGCCATCAGCCGGCTGCTGCCTCACCCTGCGGCCACAGCGGCAGCACCGTCGCTGGGCTGGGCATGGCGCGGTGCGCTGGCATCGTTTTATGGCGGCTTCGTGGAAGAGGTGGAATGCCGGCTATTCCTCGCCAGCCTATTCGTATGGCTGCTGGCACGACTCAATCGGCGAAGAGCCCGACCGTGGACGTTCGTCGCTGCGATCGCGCTGGCGGCGCTGCTGTTCGGCGCAGGCCATCTGCCGGCGGCGTTTGTCGCGGGCATGAAGCCCGCGTTTTTGCCCATCTCGCGGATCATTCTGCTGAACGCGCTGGTAGGCGCCGTCACCGGTGGGCTGTTCTGGAAATGGGGACTAGAACACGCGATGCTTGCGCACTTCGGTGCCGACCTTGTACTGCACGTGGCGTGGCCCCTGGCCGGCAGCCTGTAGGGACGATTCAGGGCCGGTTGGCGGCGACCATCTGCAGCTGCGGCAAGCTCAATTCACCGAGCTTTCCATCATCGCCGACAACGAACAGGCGACCGTCGCGCTGGGCGAGTGCGTTGGCGTCGTTGAGGCCGTGCCGCACGGCAACGCGCCGTACCAGACTACCGTCGATGGCGTTGTAGATGCTCAACCGGTCGCTCGCGCCGTCGCCGACAAGCAGCCAGTCGCGGCTGGCATCGTGCCAATGAACCAGCGTCGTCGGCGTGGCCGGTGTCACGCCGGCCAGCGGCGCCGCGTGATTCAGACCGAAGCCGCTCATCACCACGACGACGAGCGCTGCCAGCGAGGCCGGAGCCAGAATCCAGGCTAAAATGCGCGAGCGGGTGAGCATGTCCATAGCGGCATGCTGACGCCGCTGCATGACACGGGGATGACGCAGCCGGTTGACACCGGCTTCGGCGTCAGTCGCGACGCCAGCGCAACGACAGTCCGAGCGCCATCCAGCCGATGATGAAAGCCAGGCCGCCGAACGGCGTGATGATCCCGGTCCAGCGCGGCGCGCCCAAGGCGAGTGCGTAGATGCTGCCGCTGAACAACACGATGCCGAGAGCGAAGGCCATGATCGCCACCCGTCGACTGCGGCCCGCGCCCAGGCCTACCGCAAGAGCCAGCGCCAGCGCGTGCCAGACGTGATAGTTCACCGCCGTATGCCACAGCTCGAGGCTGTGTGCGTCGAGCACCTTCTGCAGCGCATGCGCACCGAAGGCACCGAGCAATACCGCGCTGGCGCCCGCCGTTCCAGCCAGCAGGGCGGTTCGGGTACTGACGAGCTGACGCATGATGAGCGGCCTTTCGAATGGATCAACGCCGACTCGGGGCCGGTGTCGTATGCTTGATGGGATGAACCGTCTGGATTCTCGCATGAAGCTCCTTCATCCCAAGCACCTCGCCCTGCTCTTCCTTCTGCTCGCGCTGGGGACGCTGGTGGGATGTCATCGCGACGAGAAGCTGCCGTTCCGGCTGACCGACGTCAGCGGCCACATGCCCGACCTCGATTTCAAGCTCACCGACGATCACGGCAAGCCGGTCACCGGCACGGATTATCGCGGCAAGGTCGTGGTGCTGTATTTCGGCTACACCCACTGCCCCGACGTCTGCCCGCTGACCATGGCGCAGTTGCACGTGGTGATGCAGCGGCTGGGGCCGCTGGCGGACAAGGCACGGATCTTGTTCGTCAGCGTCGATCCGACGCGCGACACGCCGCCCGTGATGCATGCCTACGTGAATGCGTTCGACCCACGCGCCGTCGGCCTGACCGGTGATCCGCGCGACATCGAAGCGCTGAGCAAGCGCTATCGCTCGGCGTATACGCGCGAGCCGGACGGCAAGGACGGCAATTACGAAGTCAGCCACAGCTCGGCCATGTACGTCTTCGACAGCAAGGGCGCGGCGCGCGTGCTGGCCACACCGGCCGACTCCCAGGATGATCTGGTGCACGATCTGCACCTGCTGCTCGACAACGGAAACCCATCATGAAGCCACAGGCACTGCTGTTTCTCGTGACCGGATTGCTGCTGACCGGCGCTGCCCAGGCCACTGAGGCCGAACACGTTCGAGCCAGCCACGCATGGCTGCGCGTGCTGCCGGGCGAGCTGCCCGCCGGCGCGTATGTCACGCTGGAAAATAGCGGCGATCAGCCGGTCGCCCTGAAAGGCGCCAGTAGCGACGCTTACGCCGACGTGATGTTGCACCAAAGTTCCAGCGAGGGCGGCATGAGCCGCATGGCCATGGTCGACTCGGTGACCGTACCGGCGCACGGCACAGCCACACTGGCGCCGGCCGGCTACCACCTCATGCTGATGAAGTCGACGCATCCGGTGAAGCCCGGCGACACGGTTCGCATGAACTTGAAATTCGCCGATGGCAGCACGCTGGTTACCGATTTCGTGGCCCGCCCCGCCAATGCGGTGGATGCCGGTAGCTAAAGCCTTCCGGATTACTTGTTCAATACGGTGCCGCTGGATGAGCGAACGATCGCCTGCCGAGGTACGCGGCGCGGCAGGCGGCCGTGGCGCGACAGCCACAGCCACTGTCGCAGGGCCATCAGTCCGCCGATGGATTCGATCAGCGCTGCCGGCACCCAGGTGATCACGCCGCCGATCAGCTGACCGGTCAGCACGTTGAAGGTAAACGCGCGCCCGCAGATTTCGAAGATGGGATAAAGGTCGGTTTTCGAAAACGTGACGATGGCGCCGGCCAGAATCTGCGGCGTCATGGTGATCGCCGGCGACAGCACGCGCAGCCCGGCGATCATGCGGCCGGGCGGATGCGGCCGGTGGTCGAGCACCAGCGACCAGTAGGCGAAGCCGCTGATCAGCATCGTCCAGTTCATGAAACGGTACACGCGCCAGTCCAGCATGGCCGTGGTCTGCAGCGACGGGATCAGCCAGATCAGGATGAAGCCGATGAACATCACCGTCGCCACCGCCGGATTCAGCAGCACGCCCATCACCAAGCGCCACGGCCACGATCGCTGCAGCGGCCGCAGCACACGTACGCGAAACGCCAGCGGCAGACCGGCGCGCAGCACGCTGGCCGGATACGCCGTGACGATCAGCAGCGGCGCCAGATGATGCAGCAGCACCTGCTGGATGCGGTGCATGAAGAACTCGTGCTCGGCGTAATAGTCCAGATACGTCTGCAGCGACAGGTAGATGATCGCCATGCCGATCCAGAACACCAGCTGCCGGCTGAAGCTCACCGTCAGCCGACGGCTGCCGCGCACGTACAGCACGCAGGTGGCGAGAAAAACCGCGAGAAAAACCCACGAAAACTCCCACGGCACCACCCATTTCAGCAGCGTGGCGATCACTCAAGCACCTGGCCCAAGGTCGGCGCCATCAGCGGCGCTCGCGACTGCGCCGGGATCGACGCCAGCCGTATAGCAGTCCAAACGCAATCACCAGTATCGGCACCAGCACGATATTGATGAACTTCAGGCGGAAGCCCAGCCGGTCGATCTCCGCGTTGAGCTGGTGCTGCACGTCGCGCAGCTCCTTGTTGATGGCCAGCTGACGCTGCCGGAACTGCTCGATCTCGCGCCGCTGCTCGGTACTGGCGGTGCTGGGCTGGCTGCTCTTGGCCGGCTGCAGCTCTTCCAGGCGGCGACGCGTCTCGGCCAGCTGCTGTTCCAGCTCGTGCTCTTTCTGCAGAAACTTCTGATCGGCCACGTTGCGCAGCGCCTGCACGCGGGTAAACGGCCGCTGCGAGGTCGAACGCCCGCGTATCGAAAGCAGCGCCGACGATCCGCTGAGATTGTCGACCAGGTTGGTGACGAAATCGCCGTTGTTGGCGAACACCCTCAGCATCGTTTGACCCAGAATATTCTGCGGCTCGACCCACAGCCGGTCGCTCAGCATGTCGGTATCGGCCACCAACACCACCTCGGCATTCGGCACGGACACCGAAAGATGCCCCGCCTTACCGGCGCGTTCGGGAAACGCCGAATCGAACGGGCCGCGCAGCCGCGCCGCCAGTACGTAGTGCGCATTGTCCGGCTTGTAGCCCTGCAGCAGCTGGGTCGGATCGTTGCTTGCCGCCATCACCCGCTGGGTCGACACCAGTTCGGCTTCGGCGCTGCTCTGGAACAGCGGAATCAGGCGCGTGCGCGCATTCGGCGCCAGATCGAAATGACCGGCATTGGATACGTCGATGCGCTGCAGGCTGGCGGTGATGACATCGTTGCGGTTGAGCTCCTGCGAGCCCAGCCCGAGCATGGCCGGATGATTGAAGCTATTGCCGCCCTGCTCGATCGACAGCATGCGCGCGCGGTCCAGCACGACCTTTGTCGGATCGAAAAGCACACCCCACGCCGCGAACAGGCGCGGCAGATCCGAGCTCTGATCGGGCTGGCCGCCGCCAACCAAGCTGGATGCATCGGTGCCGGTGTCAAGTTCGGCGTCAGGATCCACAAAAACCGCCAGATGCCCGCCGCGGAGCACGTACTGGTCGATCGCATACTGCGCGTCGGCCGACAGGTGGCGCGGCTGGATCAGCAGCAATACCTTGATCTTTTCATCGACCTGCTTGAGCTTGTCCGCATCCAGTCTTTTGACATCGAACAGCTGCCCGAGCTGCTGCAGCACCGCCCACGGCTGCTCGCCCAGTACGGGGTTACCGTCGATCGGCAGCAAGCTGATCACGCCGATCTCCGGCTTGCTGGTCTGGTTCAGCTCATACAGCAGCTTGGCCACGTCGTATTCGAGAAACGCCTCGCGGGCCGGATCGAAAAACGGGATCGACAACGCCCGCTCCACCGGCCGATCTTCGGTTGCATCGCCATCCGCTGCCGCGGCATCTGCAGGCGCGCCGTCGTTGGTGGCGGCCACCGCGGTGCCGGCGAGGCCGAAAAACATCCGCTCGCCGTTGGTGCCGCCGCTGGCCGCGGTGAGGCCACTGCCTTCCGCGCTGGCCTCGTCGTCGGAGTAAGGCACCGGGTCGACGATCTGCAGCTGTATACGCCCGTGCGAACGCGCCACCATTTCCTGCAGCATTTCGCTGACGCGCTGCTCGTAGCTGCGCAGCTGCGGCAGATCGCGTGCCGCGTGGTCGGAAAAATACAGGGTGATTTTCAGCGGACGCTGCAGCGTATCGATGATGTGCAGCGCGCCAGGGGTGAGGGTGTACAGCTGGTCGGTGGTGAGATCGATGCGCGAGGCACGCAGCCAACGGCTGGTCGTGACGATCAGCGACGCAAAAATCAGCATCAGCACGATCAGCAGGCCGTACAACACGGTGCGCCGACTTGGCCGCAGCAGTGTCGAAAACGCATGGCGCAAACGCTGGCGAATGGAGGGCGATTCGACCATGGCTCAGCGCGTCCGCTTCAGGTCGAGCAGCAGCACGCCGGCGATCAGCCAGCCGATCATGCTGATCAGGAAATACAGCAGGTCACGCACATCGAGCACGCCGCGCGAGATCGCATCGAAATGCTGCAGCATGCTCAGATGCGCGATGGCGTGCACCAGCTTGCGCGGCAGCGCGCCCTGAAAAAAGTCCAGCACCTGCGGCTGCCCGGCCAGTATCAACAGTACGCAGACCAGCGCGGTGAGGATGAACGCCACCACCTGGCTGCGCGTCAGCGCCGACAGGCAGGCGCCGATGGCAATGAAGGTACCAGCCATCAGCCAGCTGCCCAGATAGCCGGCGGCGATCACGCCGTTGTCGGGGGCGCCCAGATAATCGACGGTGATCCAGATCGGAAAAGTCAGCCCCAGCGCCAGCCCGATAAATAGCCACGCCGCCAGAAACTTGCCCAGCATGGCCTGCCACAATGTCAACGGCAGGGTCAGCAACAGCTCCAGCGTGCCGCCCTTGGCTTCCTCCGCCCACATGCGCATGGTGATCGCCGGTACCAGGATCAGGTATAGCCACGGATGCATCACAAAGAACGGCTGCAGGTCGGCCTGTTCGCGCTCGTAGAAGTCGCCGGCGTAGAAGGTGAGCGTGCCCGCCAGCACCAGAAAAATCACCAGAAACACGTACGCTACGGGCGTGACGAAATAGCTGCGCAGCTCGCGCCGCATCACGGCGGCGATCGGACTCATGCGTTCACTCCGGCTACCGCGTCGCGTGCGCCGTCGGTTTCCTGCGTGGTGATCTGACGGAACACTTCATCCAGGCGGCCACGCTCCAGCTGGATCTCCGACACCTCCAGACCCTGCTCGCGCAGCAGCCTTTCCACCGGCTCCAGAATGCGTTCGCCGACTTTAGGAAACACCGTGATGCGCCCATCCAGCGGATCGACCTCGATCGAGGCCACCTGCGGCAGGCGGCCAAGCATTTCCTGCGACATGCCGCTGCCCGGTGCACTGAACGACACCGCGCCGTGATAGCGCGAGCGCTGCTCCAGCTCGGCCGGCGTGGCGTCAGCCAGCAGCTTGCCGCGGGCGATGATCACCACGCGATTGCACAGCGCATGCACTTCTTCCAGCAGATGCGTGGAAATCAGAATCGTGCGCTCGCGCGCCATCGTGTCGATCAGCTGACGCACCGCATGCTTCTGATTCGGGTCGAGGCCGTCGGTGGGCTCGTCCAGCATCAGCACCGGCGGATCGTGCAGGATCGCCTGGGCCAGACCCACGCGCCGCCGCAGGCCTTTGGACAACGTATCGATGCACAGCCCGAGTACGTCCTCCAACTGCAGCCGCTGCACTACCTCGTCAAACCGGCGGTACGCGGCATCCGCCTTCAGTCCGCGCATGCGCACGATGAACTGCAGGAACTCGCGCACCGTCATTTCGCCATAGCTTGGCGCACCTTCGGGCAGATAGCCGAGCGCGCGCTTGGCCTTCAGCGGCTCGCGAGCCACGTCGTAGCCACACACGCGGGCGGTGCCCGAGGTGGGAATCAGGAAGCCGGCAATCATGCGCATGGCGGTGGACTTGCCGGCGCCATTGGGACCGAGCAGGCCCAGCACCTGGCCGGGCTCGACGCGAATGCTCAGCGCATCGACGGCGGTCAAGTGGCCATAGCATCGGGTGAGCTGGTCGGTTTCGATCATATCCGCGAAAAAAGAGGTGCTAAGCGAATCATCGCATGCCCGTGATAACGATCAGCGGCGCGCCATGAGCCGCTTCAACGCCGCCGGTTTCAATCATGGCCACGGCCATGTGGCGTAAGAGGCCTCAGCATCGGACCGCGTTGCCGGCGGCCGCCAATCCCCGATAGGCCCGTCGATAAAAACAAAAGGCTCTCCCTGAGCGGAAGAGCCTTTCGATGATCGACCGCGGCGGCCTTACTTGCCGACGCTGGCTGCCTGCGCGGGAGCGGCGGCGGTGCCGGCAGCAGCCGGAGCGGCGGCAGCCGGGGAATCGCTATCCGGCGACGGCGGCTGCATGCCGGCTTCCTGCTCCGGCGTCTGCTGCGGCGCGTTGGTCACCGGCAGGTAGACCTCGTACTTGGCATAGGTGGTGACGTTACCGCCGGCGTCCTTCACTTCAGGCGTGACCAGGATGTCGTACGAACGATTGACGACGTCGTCGAACTTGTAACCGTGCGTCTGAGCGTACGCCTTCAGCATGTCGCGCACCTGCGGCACGCCGGCGAAGGTGCCGTTCCAGACGCCCTTGAGCGCGGAGCCGCCGAACGCCAGTTCGGCGCGCACGTTGCCGTCGATCACGAGGCGACCGAAGCGGTCGCGGCTGCCGGGAGCGGCGTTGTCCGTAGCCGGCGCCGCGGCCGTGCTCGATGCGGCCGGCGCGTCCAGCGAAGGTGTCGTGGCGGCGGTGAGCTGCTGGCTCTGGCCGGCGACGGTCAGCGTACTGGAGTCGATCGCCATCGCAATGTCGAAGGTAAATGTCTCATCGCCGTAGTTGGTGGTGATCAGCACGCGCGGGCCGGTGACGTTGACGCCGAGCTTCTTGGCCGCGGCCTGAATCTGGCCGATGGCCTTCTTGGTGGCGTCATCCAGGCCGTCCAGACCGTCCTTGCGGGCAATCTGGGTGGAAACGAGCAGCACAGGCGCCTGTTGGGTCTGCGCAATGAACGGAATCAGCTTGCTGTAGTCGATGTTCGGCACCGCCGCCAGCACGTTCTGCAGGTTGTTCAGACTGAACTGGATGAACGAGTCGGGATCGCCGTGGATGTAGAGGTTGGCCATGCGGTTGATCAGGTTCCAACCGTACTTCACGTCGTACGACCACTTCACGTCGGTCAGCTGGCCACGGTTGCCCTGGCGGTGCAGATCGAGGGTGAAGTGCTTGTCCAGACCGCGCCAGCTGTTGTCGACGTTCCAGACAATGGACGCGTCCTTGGTGTTGCTGTCGATCTTGTCGAAGTTCGGGGTGGCGCTGGCAATGGTCAGGCCGCCGTTGCCGACTTTCGGATCGGCGCTCTCCCAGCTGACTTCCGAACCGGGGCCGTAGGCCTTGCCGGAGAACTTGAACTCCATCTGCGGATCGTAGGTGTGCAGTACCGAGTAATCCGGGAAGCGGTGGAAGTTGTCGAGCACGTCGTAGACCTGACGCATGTCCTTGCCGATAACCAGCGAGCGGTCGATATGACCACTACCTGGCATGACCACCGCAGCCAGCACACCGAGTACGGCGACGATGACCAGGGCTACAAGAAATTCAAGGGCGCGCATCATTCCAGAGTTCTCCGAGCGTCTCTACGCCATACCTAACTAAAGAGGGGTTGCCGGCTGTAGCACCCGTTGGGCCACAGTGACGACGAGGTCCGGCACATGCCGAGCTTACGGATGTTACTTGCTCGCGCGCTTGAACGCCACGACGTTTTCCCGGGCTCGACAAAACGCGCAAACCCAGCTGCAGCGCCCGTGCCCACCTCGTCGACCCAGCGCAAATTTCGTCGCGTCGCAACAAAATCCCGGTCAAAAGCGGAGCTGTTCACCGACGCAAAAACTTAGAGCCTGTTCAAAGTCTCCGCGTGGCCCGCACCGGGAGCTGTTTGCACGCAGGCCAAGGAAGAACGAGGGAGTGGACGTCCGTCCACGACCGAGTGATGACGCCGGATGGCGGGCAAACAGCTCCCGGCGCGAGCTACGTGGAGACTTTGAACAGGCTCTTAGACGATGCCCAGTTCCAGCGCCTTCAGCACCGCGCGGGTGCGGTCGCGCACGCCCAGCTTGGAAAGGATGTTGGAGACGTGGTTCTTGACCGTGCCTTCGGCCACTTTCAGCGAGTTGGCGATTTCCTTGTTGCTGTAGCCACCGGACAGCAGGCGCAGAATCTCGGTCTCGCGCTCGGTCAGCGGATCGGGCTGCTCCAGGCTGGTGAACTGGTTATGCATGCGCGACACGCCGGCCATCAGCCGCTGCGTCACCATCGGCGCCACCAGCGAGCCGCCGCCGGCCACCGTGCGCACCGCCTCGACCAGCTGTTCCAGCGACACATCCTTCAGCAGATAACCGCGCGCGCCGGCCTTGAGCCCCTGCAGCACCAGCTGATCGTCGTCGAAGGTGGTCAGGATGATCGTGGGCGGCAGCTCGTTACGCGCCGACAGCGCCTGCAGCACCTCGAGCCCGCTCATATTGGGCATACGCAGATCCAGCAGTACCACGTCGGGCTTGATACGCGGAATATCCACTACCGCCTGGGCGCCGTCGGCGCACTCGGCGATCACCCGAATATCTTCGGAAAGATCGAGCAGCGAACGCACGCCTTGGCGCACCAGATTCTGGTCGTCGACGAGACAAACGGAAATCATCGCGAATCCTCGGACAAACGTTTCAGACAGTCATGAGCTCGGCGAAAGCAGCCCGCCATACAACGAGTGGACCGATGCTCGATAGACGCAACGCGTGCGGCGACCCTGCCCCAGCCGACAGTGCCCATTCTTGCACGACCACCGAGGCCGGCGGTCACGACACGCTCAACGCCGGCGGCTCGAAGCGGGTCGGCGCGTGCGCCAGCGCGCTGTGCTCGCCCAGCGGCAGCCGTATGGTCAGCGCGAAACCCTGGCTCATGCCGGTTTCCAGAGTCAGACTGCCGCCGAATTCGGCCAGCCTCTCGCGCATGCCCGAAAGGCCGTTGCCCGGCTCGATCTGCTCGGCGCCACGACCGTCGTCGCGCGCGTGCAGCCCGAGCAGGCTGGCATCGGCGTAGGCAAAATTGAGCCACAGGTTGCGCGCGGCGGCGTGCTTGGCGGCATTGGTGATGATTTCCTGGGCACAGCGCAGCAGCACCTGCGCGCGCCGGGGGTCTTCCATGCTGAAACGCGGCGGCATGGCGACATGGATACTCAGGCCCGGCACGCCGTCGGTGAGGCTGCGCAGCGCCTGGGTCAGATCGATGGCATCGTCCTGGCGCAGCTCGCTGACCGCCTCGCGCACGTCGGCCAGCAGATGCTTGGCCGTGCTCTGCGCCTTGCGCACATGCGCACCGGCCGCCTCGTTGCTGAGGTGGCTGGCCACTTCCAGATTCAGGCTCAGCGCGGTGAGGTGGTGCCCGATAAGATCGTGCAGGTCGCGGGCGATGCGCATGCGCTCGGCGATGCGGCTGGATTCGGCCAGCAGCGCGCGGGTGGCGCGCAGCTCGGAATTGAGCCGCCGCTGCACGTCGCGCTGCTCCGCCTGCTGGCTGGCCACGGTGGAAGTGACGAACACCAGGACCGAAATACCTAAATAGATGCTCGCCTGCAGCAGGCTCAGCGCGATGCTGTGGTCGTATTCGGGAAAGGTGACGAAGATCGCCACCAGGCTCAGCTGCTGCAGCACCAGCCAGGACACGCCCAGCCAGAACGGCAGCAGCCAGGGCAGCACCAGCGAGGCCACCACCATCAGCATCGCCGACAGGCCGCTGTGGCTGTACCAGCCCACCGCCACCGCCACCGCCGTCATCAGGGTCAGGCCGAGCAGTTTCAGCACGGGATGCCGACGCGAGCCGAGGTTGCTGGTGAGCAGCCAGTACATCAGCCCGAAGACGAGATAGCACAGTGTCCACAGCAGCAGCGCAAAATTCGGCCGCTGCAGCTGATTCAGCCGCTCGGTCGCCCAGTTCGTGATCAGCGGCGTACCCACCGACAGATAGGTAAAAAAACCCGCGTAGCGAAGCAGTCGGGTGTGGTTGAAAAAAGGCCAGCGCATGCCGGCATCATTGGACGTGATGCGGTTTTGCGCAATGCGCAAAAAGTCATGCCCTAGCACGTAAAATATCACCGCATCACGACGCGAGAAGCGTCCACCTTGGCGGATCGCTGCCGCGGCGCGGGATGTAAGGCCCGCATCCGCATGCCATAATGGCGGCTTGCACGAGGCGCGGAACCGACCTCGTTATCGACCCCATCATTGCGGAGCAACGCATGGCTCTTGCCATCCGCGACGTGCACGAGCACGACCTGGACGCCGTACTGGCACTCAACAACACCGCCGGTCGCTCCATCCTCGCCCTGGACGCCAGCCGCCTGCGCTACTTCCACGATCACGCCGAATATTTCCGCGTGGCGGAGATCGACGGCAATCTGGCCGGCTTCGTCATCGCCCTGCGCGAGGGTGGCGATTACGAAAGCACCAACTACCGCTGGTTTGCCGCGCATTACCCGCAGTTCGTCTATATCGACCGCATCGTCATCGCCAACGCCTACCGTCGCCACGGCCTGGGCCGCATCTTCTATTCCGACGTCAACAGCTACGCCGAAGTGCGCGTGCCACTGATGACCTGCGAAGTGTTTCTGGAGCCGCGCGACGACGTGGTCGTGCTGTTCCACGGCACCTACGGTTTTCAGGAAGTCGGCCAGCAGCGCATGGGCGAGGACGGTCCGCAGGTCAGCTTGCTGGCCAAGGACCTGCCCAGTTACACCTATGTGCGCGAAACCTGGCTCGACCACGGCGGCCTGCCCGACGTGCCGTGGCTGGCCGAAAGCCCGCGCCTGATGTCCCCCATCGATCTTTCACACCTTGCCAAATCATCGTCCGGAGAGCCCCGCTGATGAACGCCAAAGCGGAAACGTCCGACGCCTGCGACCTGCGTTTCGGTCAGGTCGGCATAGCCTGCGTGCGCGTGCGCCGCGTCGATGCGGCTGCCCTGTGCGAGGAGCTGGAGCGCCGAGTTCGGGCCGCGCCGGCGATGTTCGCACGCGCCGCCGTGGTGCTGGACCTCAGCCACCTGCTCAATCTGCCCGACGACGGCGCTGTCGACGCCCTGCTCGAAGCGGTGCGTACTGCCGGCATGCTGCCGGTCGGCCTGGCTTACGGCACCAGCGAGACCGAAGCGCTGGCCAAACGCATGGGCCTGCCACTGATCGCCAAATTTCGCGCAGCCTACGAACCGGCCGCAGGCGGCCCGGCGCCGGCTGACGAGCCGGCACCCAGCGGCAAGGCGAAATCGCGAGAGTCCGCCCCGGCCGAACCGGATCTGCGCGAGCCGATTCTGTCGGCGTCGGCCGCCGGCACGTCGATCGGCGCCCAGCATCACCTGGGCGCGGTACGCTCCGGCCAGCAGATTTACGCGCGCGACCGCGACCTGATCGTCACCGGCGCGGTCGCCAACGGCGCCGAGGTCATCGCCGACGGCCATATCCACATCTACGGCAGTCTGCGCGGCCGCGCCATGGCCGGCGCGCAGGGCGACGAGAAAGCACGCATCTACATCTCGGACTTTCGTGCCGAGCTGGTGGCGATTGCCGGGCAATATCGGGTCTTTGAACAAATTCCTGACGACCTCAAGGGCCAGTCCGTGCAATGCTGGCTCGACGGTGAAAAGCTGCTGATCGCCAAACTGTGACAAACCGGGTGCGATGCCCCGACCGCAAACTAACGCCAACAACAAACTATAAAAATATTCCGGAGATGAGCCATTGACTGCTGAGATTATCGTCGTCACTTCCGGCAAAGGCGGCGTCGGCAAGACGACCACCAGCGCCTCCCTCGCCACCGGCCTAGCCATGGCGGGCAAGAAAGTCGCCGTCATCGACTTCGACGTCGGCCTGCGCAACCTCGACCTGATCATGGGCTGCGAGCGGCGCGTGGTGTACGACTTCGTCAACGTCGTGCACGGCGAAGCCACGCTCAAGCAGTCGCTGATCAAGGACAAGCGCCACGAAAACCTGTTCGTGCTGGCCGCCAGCCAGACCCGCGACAAGGACGCGCTGACCCAGGAAGGCGTCGAGAAAGTGCTCGAAGGCCTGTCCGAAGACGGCTTCGACTACGTCGTGTGCGACTCCCCGGCCGGCATCGAAAAGGGCGCGCATCTGGCGATGTATTTCGCCGATCACGCGGTGGTGGTGGTCAACCCGGAAGTATCCTCGGTGCGCGACTCCGACCGTATCCTCGGCCTACTCGCCAGCAAGACGCGTCGTGCCGAGCGCGGCGAAAAGCCGGTGACCCAGCACCTGCTGCTGACCCGCTACAACCCGGCCCGCGTCGCCATCGGCGAGATGCTCAGCGTCAAGGACGTGGAGGAGATTCTCGGCATCAGCGTGGTCGGCGTGATTCCGGAATCGGAAAACGTGCTGACCGCGTCGAACAACGGCATTCCGGTGATCGTGGACTCCAACTCGCTGGCCGGCCAGGCCTATAGCGACACGGTAGCGCGCATCCTTGGCGAAGAGCGGCCGCTGCGCTTTATCGACGTGCCGAAGAAAGGCTTTCTCCAGCGCGTATTCGGAGGTTGATCACGATGGGCATTCTGGATTTCCTGAAGCGCAAGGGCGAACCCACCGCCAACGTGGCCCGCGAACGTCTGCGCATCATCGTGGCGCAGGAACGCTCCAACCGCGGTGCGCCCGACTATCTGCCGATGATGCGTAGCGAGCTGCTCGAGGTGATCAAGAAATACGTCCACGTCGATATCGAGGCGATCAGCATCAAGCTGGAGCAGGACAGCGGCCACGAAATTCTCGAGCTTTCCGTGGCGTTGCCGGACGGCAAGGCGCCGGCGAAGAGCGACACGGCGGCCGGCTGAACCCACGCGTTGCCGGAGCGCGGATATCTGGCCAGCGGTCTGATCTGAAAAACCTCATGCATCCTCAAATTCATGCCAGCCCGTCGACGGGCCAGCTGATCGAAGGCGATCCGGCCAATACTGTACTGCGGCTGGGTCAGCTTGGCTTCGACGCGCCCGCGGCCCTGCTCGCCAGCTTTGGCCTGACGCTTGAACGCGTGGCCGACGGCACGCCGATCCCCGGCAGCTTCTGGGGCGACGAGGAAGCCGGCATCATCGGCACCACGGTCTATGCCCGCGACGACACGCCAGTGCACTCGCTGCTGCACGAAGCGGGACATCTGATCGTCTTATCTCCCGAAAGACGTCCAGACGTCCATACCGACGCCACCGATTCGATCGAGGAAGAAGACGCCACCTGCTATCTGCAGATCGTGCTGGCCGACCGCCTGCCCGGCGTCGGGCGTGAACGACTGATGGCCGATATGGATGCTTGGGGCTACTCATTCCGGCTGGGCTCGACGCGCGCGTGGTTCGAACACGATGCGGGCAACGCGCGCGATTTTCTCGCCGAACGCGGCCTACCCTGCTGAGCAGCAGCCTCGGCAACCGTCGGAATACAAAAGGCGACCCGCGAGCTGCTAATGTTGGACGCTGATTTTGTCACTGCGCTGATTAGCGCATTTGTCCGGGGAAAGAAATGATGAACAGACTTTCGTACGCGCTCGTCGGCGCGCTTGCCGTCGCGGCCTTTGGAAATAGCGTCGCGGCAGCGCAGACCACGCCCGCCGCGGCATTGTCCTCGGCGGCCGCCGACCAGGCGTTCACTCGTCTGTCCGACAGCTATTTCGATAGTTACTACTTTCCCACCAACCCGACCATGGCCACCGCAGACGGCCTGCACGACTTCGACACCAAGCTGGAGGATTATTCGCGCGCTGGCGTCGACGCCAATATCAAAACGCTGCAGCAGTGGCAGGCGAAAGTGGCTGCGGTGGACGCCTCGAAACTCGGCGAGCGCGTGCGCGGCGACCGCGAGCTGGTGTTGAACAATATCCGCAGCACCCTGCTGACGCTGCGAACGATAAAACCGTGGCAGAAAAATCCGGACGTCTATTCCAGTGGCATCACCAACAGCGCCTTCACCCTGATGGAGCGCAAGTTTGCGCCGCCGGAAACGCGCCTGCGCGATCTGGTCGCCCGCGAAAAGCTGATGCCCGCCGTGCTCGCCGAAGCGCGAAAAAATCTGGACAACCCGCCGCTGATCTACACACAGATCGCGCTGCAGCAGTTGCCCGGCCTGGTGCAGTTCTTCCAGAAAGACGTGCCATCGGCCTTCACCGACGTCAGCGACTCGGCGCTGAAAAAACAGTTCGCCGACAGCAATGCCGCAGTGATCCAGTCGCTGCAGGATTATCAAAGCTGGCTGAAGACCGACTTGCTGCCGCGCTCGCACGGCGACTTCCGCATTGGCGCTGCGGCGTTCCGCGACAAGCTCAAGTACGACGAGATGGTCGACATCCCGTTGGATCAGCTACTCGCCATCGACATGGCCAATATGAAACAGAACCAGCAGGCGTTCGCCGACGTCGCCAAGCAGCTCGACCCCAGCAAGACGCCGCAGCAGGTGCTGGCCGAGCTGGGCTCGGACTATCCGGCCGCGGACAAGATCCTCGATACTTTCCGCGGCACGTTCGACAAGCTGATCGGCTTTATCGAGCTCAAGCAGATCATCACCATTCCCTCCGACGTGCGCCCGATCGTGGAGGAAACCCCGCCCTTCATGCGCGCGACGACCTTCGCCTCGATGGACACGCCCGGACCTTACGAAACCGTGGCCAAGGAAGCCTATTTCAACGTCACCCTGCCCGAGCCCGACTGGAGCGCGCAGCGTACGAAGGAGTTCATGGCGCAGTTCAGCTATCCGGTAATCTCTGCCGTCGCCACGCACGAGGCCTATCCGGGCCACTACATCCAGTTTCTGTGGATGCACAAGTTGGACGACCGCACGCGCAAGCTGCTGGGCGCCACCACCAACGTGGAAGGCTGGGCACATTACTGCGAACAGATGATGCTCGATGAAGGCCTGGCCGCGTATGTCTATCCGAACCACAAGCGTCAGCAGCTGCTGTTGCGCCTGGGCCAGTTGCAGGATGCGCTGCTGCGCAACGCCCGCTTCGTCGTCGGCATCAAGCTGCATACCGGCCAGATGACGATGGATCAGGCGGTCGATTTCTTCGTCAAGCAGGGCTACCAGTCGCGCGCCGTCGGCGAAGTGGAAACCAAGCGCGGCACCTCCGACCCGACGTATCTCTACTACACCCTGGGCAAGCTGCAGATCCTGAAGCTGCGCCAGGATGTTGCCGCCAAAGAAGGCAAGAACTTCAACCTGCAGCAGTTCCACGACCGCTTCATGCAGCAGGGTTTCGCGCCGATCGCCATCGTGCGCGAGGCGATGCTGCACGACACGTCGCCGACGCTCTGACGTTCGCCATTGTGCCGGAGGTAGGGCCGGACTTCCGCCCCGCGCGCCGGCCGCTTACATCGGCTCGGCGATTTCCGCCTGCAGGGTGACGCTCGCGTCCGCGGTTGCCAGCGGAGGTCCGGCCAAACGTCTGCTGATGCTTCCATACCACCACCACGACAGCATGCCGGCGACGCTCAGCGCCGATGCCCCCAAGGCCAGCGGCAGCATGCTGCCGGAGAGCATCGGCGAGAGCACGCCGGCTACAACGCTGCAAAGTATCAGGCTGGCAAAGGCCTGCACCGACGAAATGCCGCCGCGCTGGCTCGAAAAGCGGTCCAGCAACAGCAGGGTCAGGGTCGGAAACGCCAGCTGCACGCCGATGCCTTCCAGGGTCAGTGGCAGCATCGACCACGGCAGTTTTGGCGCAGGGAACACCAGCGCAAACGCGAGATGCAATGCGCACGCCGACAGCATCGCGGCATAGCCCAGGTTGACCGTAAAACGCGCGCTGCGCCGTTCGGCCATGCGCCCCGACAGCCAGGCGCCACCGACCAGCCCGAAGACCACCGGCATGAACAGCCAGGGGAATCCCGCCGCCGAAAGATGCAGCAGCTCGCGCACGATCCGCGGCGCCGACGAAATGTACAGAAACAGCGCGGCGAAATTGACCGAACTGGAAATCAGCAGCGGCCAGAACGCGCGATCGCGGCTGAAGGAGGCGTAGCCGGCTAGCAACGTCTTGGGCGAAAACGACGTGCGCCGCGAGGGCGGATGGGTCTCTTCCAGCAGCAGCAACAGCGCCAGCGACAGCAGCGCCGTAAACACGGTCAGCACCCAGAAGATGCCATGCCAGCCGTCGAAGGTCAGCAGCAGGGCGCCGATCATCGGCGCGATCACCGGCGCCACGCCGAAAATCATCATCACCCGCGACATCAGCCGCTGCGCGTCGGCGCCTTCGAGGCTGTCACGGATGAGCGCGCGTCCCACCACCAGTCCCGCGCCGGCGCACATGCCCTGCAGGCCGCGACAGGCCAGCAGCATGGGAAACGATGTGGACATCGCCGCGCCGGCCGAGGCGAACGCATACACCAGCATGCCGGTAGCGATCACCGGCTTGCGGCCGATCGCGTCGGAAATGGCGCCGTGAAACAGGCTCATCGACGCGTACATGACCAGATACACGCTGATCAGCTGCTGCAGCGCTGCATCATTCACCCGGAAATGCGCGCCGATCAGCGGAAAGGCCGGAAACACCGCGTCGATCGAGAATGGGCCGATCATCGACAGCGCGGCAAGCAGCCACGGCAGGCTACGTCGCACGGTGCGATGGGTAGAGTTCATGGCGAAAGGGGCCGCGCGCAGGGAAAACAGCGCCCAGTATATCGAGCCCTGGCGGCCAACTCGCTTGACGAGGCGCTGCCCAAATCGACTAGGATAAGGAACGGATCAAGGCATCGATCCCGGGAGATGGCATACCTCCCGTTCTGGTCCGCCTCGGGCAGCGGCAGAACGAACCACCTCACGCCCGATCCTTGGCGAACAAGGGCAGCGACGAGGTTGATGATGCCTGCACCACCGGTTTCCGGCGGCGCAGGCGTGCCTGTGATCGCGGCAACCGGACACTTTGGCTTTTTTTGTCAGGAGACGCGTCATGGGGTTCACCGGATTTGTTGCAGTCGGCGTGGGCGGCGCCCTCGGCTGCTGGCTGCGCTGGGTTCTGGGCAGCTTTCTCAATCAGCTATTCCCCACCTTGCCGCCCGGCACGCTGGCGGCGAATCTTATCGGCGCCCTGATCATGGGCTGCATGCTGGGTGTACTCGATCAATTCCAGGCGCTGCCAGTCGCCGTGCGGCTGTTCGTGATGACCGGATTTCTGGGCGGCCTGACCACCTTTTCCACCTTTTCGGCCGAAGCCACGACGCTGTTGCTGCGCCAGCAGTATTTCTGGTTCGGCACCCACATCGCAGTGCACCTGATCGGTTCGCTGAGCATGACCGTGCTGGGCCTCGCGCTCACCCGCAGCCTGCTGCGTCATTGACCCCGGAGATCGCCACCATGAACCCGAAGCCGTTGCAGCAATGCGTACACCTTTACTTCTACTGCCACGCGCACACCAGACACCGCGGCATGCTGCTGACCGAATGGCTGCTGGAACAGGCCAGGCAAAACAACCTGGGCGGCGGCTCGGTCTTCCGCGCCATCGCCGGCTTCGGCCGCAACGGCGTACTGCACGAGGAGCAGTTTTTCGAACTGGCCGACGACCTGCCGGTGAAAGTCGAATTTCTGCTCGGCGAGGCACAGGCCGACGCCCTGGTGCAGTTGGTCAGCGAGGCCGGTGTCGACGCGGTCTATGCGCGATCACCGGCAAGCTTTGCCATGCTCGGCAACACATAAGCGGCTCGACAGCACGCCCATTGTCTTGCCGTAACCTCCACTACCACACCCAGACTCCATTGAGGAACGCATGAGTCAGGACACCCTCAAAGAACGCGCCAGCGCCCTGCTCGAACTGGCCGATATCCGGCTCAACGGCAATCGCCCCACCGATCTGCGCGTGCACGACGAACGTCTCTACGCCCGCGTGTTCGCGCACGGATCGCTGGGACTGGGCGAGTCGTACATGGACGGCTGGTGGGATGCCGATGATCTGCCGGCGCTCTGCACCCGCCTGCTGACGGCCGGGCTGGATCAGGAACTCAAGACACTCGACACCCTGCTGGCACATCTGAAGGCACGCTTCCTCAATCTGCAGCGCGGCGAGCGCGCGTTCGAGGTCGGCAAGGTGCACTACGACCTCGGCAACGATCTGTTCCACGCCATGCTGGGCAAGCGGATGGTCTACTCCTGCGGCTACTGGGCGGCCAGCGACAATCTCGATGACGCGCAGGCCGCCAAGCTCGACCTGATCTGCCGCAAGCTGCAGCTCAAGCCAGGCCAACGCGTACTCGACATCGGCTGCGGCTGGGGTGAGGCACTGAAGTACGCCGCGGAGCATTACGGCGTCGCCGGCGTCGGCGTCACCATTTCGCAGGAACAGGCCGAGTACGCGCGCCAGCTGTGTGCTGGCCTGCCGGTGGAGATTCGCCTGCAGGACTACCGCGAGGTCGACGAACGCTACGACGCGGTGTACTCGATCGGCATGTTCGAACACGTCGGCCGCCGAAACTACCGCACCTACTTCGAGACCGTGCGCCGCTGCCTGAAAGACGATGGCCTGTCGTTGCTGCACACCATCGGCAGCAACGGCGCGCCGGCACAAACCGATCCGTGGATCGAAAAATACATTTTTCCCAATTCGATGATTCCGGCCGCCAGCGAAGTCAGCGCCGCGCTGGAGGATCTTTTCGTCGTCGAGGACTGGCACAACTTCGGCACCGATTACGACCGCACACTGACGGCCTGGCGCGACAATATCGAAGTCGCGTGGCCCACCCTGCCGACCAGCTACGACGAACGCTTCCGCCGCATGTGGCGCTATTACCTGGCCGTATCCGCCGCGGTATTCCGCAGCCGCCGCGATCAGCTGTGGCAACTCACGCTGAGCCCGCACGGGGTGGTCGGTGGCTATCGGGTACCGCGCTGAACGAATGTGCGCGTGACTTGAGGCACATCCGGGCGTGCACTCAATCACCTAACCTCGTGTCGTCATCGGGACAGGGAGGAGGCGGACGTGGCATCAGACAAGCGCATCGCGCGGGCCGCGGGCCTGCTGTACCTGATTGTTGTGATAGCCGGCATGTTCAGCCTGGTCTATGTGCCCTCGCATATCGACACGCATACCGATGCGCAGACTACGGCCGCCCACATCACTGCCTCGGCATCGCTGTTTCGCTGGGGCGCGCTGAGCGAGTTGCTCATGGTGCTGGCGTTCCTGCTGCTGCCCTTTGCCCTTTACCGACTGCTGCATTCGGTGAACAGAAACGCCGCGGTAATGATGGTGGTACTGGTTGCCGTGAGCGTGCCGATCTCGATCATCAATGTGATGCACAAGCTGGATGTCCTGTCGCTGCTCGGCGGCGGTGCGATGTCGCAGATACTCTCCGGCGAGCAGTTGAATGCGGCCGTGATGATGCATCTCCTGGCCTACCGCAACGGCATGCTCGTCTCTGAAATTTTCTCGGGGCTATGGCTGCTGCCATTCGGTTATCTGGTCTTCCGCTCGACCTTTCTTCCACGGACTCTCGGTGCATTGCTGATACTGGGCGGCGTCGGCTACCTCATCGACTTCTGCGCAAGCCTTCTGCTGCCCGGCTACGGCAAAACCACGCTCGCCGATTTCATCCTGATCCCGGCGAGCGTCGGAGAAATCGGTATCTGCCTGTGGCTGATCATCATCGGCACCAAGCAGCGAGCACGCCAGCAGATCTATCCGGTCACGAGCCAACAACGGAGAAGCGCATGAATCGTCGCGCAGGCAGCGGCACACTGGAAGATTTTCAGGTGCCGGTAAAAGTGAAGCTCTCCGCACTGTGGACGGCCGTGATGTTCTGCTACGTATACGGCGACTATTTCGGCCTTTACGTACCGGGACAGCTGCAAGGCATGCTGGCGGGAAAGATGGGGCCGCTCGGTCCAACGACGCAGGGCGTGCTGCTTGGAACCAGCATCATGCTGGCCATACCTGGCGTGATGGTGTTCCTGTCGCTGGCGTTGAAGCCCGCCGTGAGTCGCTGGGCCAATCTCGCCATGGGTACGCTCTATACGCTCATCATGCTCGCTACGATGCCCGGCGCCTGGACGTTTTATATTTTCTTCGGCGTCGTCGAGGTGATGCTCACCACGCTGGTCGTCTGGCACGCGTGGCGCTGGCCTCGACAGGTCCCGAAGTTCTCGCCATCAGGGGATTGAGTTCGCCCACTGCTTGCAACGACACTGCAGGCATGAAGATTACCCTTTCAGCCCGCCTGCTCACCGCCCTTGTCACGACGCTTTTCAGCATTCCGGCTTTTGCGCGGCCGGTGCTGTGGGAAGTGAAAAGCGCGCAGGCCACAGTCTATCTTTTCGGCACCGTGCACCTGCTGCCGACCGATACCGACTGGCACTACCCCGCGCTGGACAAGGCGCTGGCCGCCAGCGACTCGCTCACCATCGAGCTGACCGACGACGATCAGGCGCATATGCAGGCGCTGGTGATGCAGTACGGCATCGACCCGTCGCACCCTCTGTCGGATCAGCTGACCGCAGCCGAAAACGCCACCCTGGCGAAAGCCGCGCAGACCGCCGATATACCCGGCGGGGAACAGACCCTGAACATCATGCGGCCGTGGCTGGCCGCGCTCACGCTCACCGTCGCGCCGCTGATCAAGGCCGGCCTCGATCCGGCGCACGGCGTGGACAAGCTGCTGCAGGCCGAGATGATCAAGGCCGGCAAGCCGGTCAACGGACTGGAAACTTCCGAGCAGCAGATCGGCTTTCTGGCCAACCTGCCGCAGCCGCTGCAGCTGGATTTTCTGCGCGACACGCTGCACGACGTCGACAAGGACAGCAGCGAACTGACCGGCCTGGTAACCGCTTGGAAAAACGGCGACACCGATGCCATCGCCCACTTCGAAGACGACGACGTGCGCAAGGAATCGCCCGATCTTTACAAGACGCTGATCGTCGATCGCAACAAAGCCTGGGCCACGAAAATCGCGGCGCTGCTGCAGCACCCCGGCACCGTATTCGTTGCCGTCGGCGCCGCCCATCTGGCCGGCCCGGACAGCGTGCAGGTGCAGCTGAAGTCGCTGGGCATTACCACCGAGCGTGAGTAGAGAAATGTCGACGGGCCGGCTGCTCCTATGCCGCTGCGTGGCCTTCAGCAGCCTGCTCGCCGCATCGATTTCCGCTTCGGAGCCGCCCCACCCTGCGCGCGACGTCGAAAAAATGCAGTTGATAGAGATCAACAACGGCCTCAACGCGATCGATATCGAGGGCGACGACAGTAGTGGGCTGGTGTTTCAGGCGCATCGTGAAAATTACAACGCACACAGTTTTGAACACGTCACCTTCTATCATCGGGAAACCAGCGCCGAAAACCCCTCGATAAACTCCGACAAGCCCGTATGGAGCGTCATTCCATTCTTCTCGGGAGAGCTCAAGGAGAAAGACTCGCTGGAGACCGTGCAAGGAGCCGATTGCAGGCTCCGCGACTGGGTTGTGCTACGAAAGCGCGGGGAGAAGCGGGCACCGCTCACCGTGATCGTCGCGGACCGGGATTTCGGCAAAACGTACGTCGACAAGAGACTCGTCACTTTTTCGGTCTATCGACTGGTAAGCAATCGAGACGAGTCGCCGGGGTTCCCGGCCCTGTATTTCTCGCAGGTGGATCAGTTCCAGAGCAAGCAGACCTATTGCGATGCCGACGTCGCCCTCCGCCATGAGCTAGGCCTGAAACTGAAATTTCCTCTCGAAAGGAACGGCATCGACGAGTGATCCGTTACCCGCCCACCCCCACTTTCTGGCACCATCGTCCGGCTGATCGCGCCATTCGCGCGCCACTGATTGATGGCATCACATGAACCTGCAAGCCAATTACGAACAGATCCCCCTCAAGGAATACGCCGAGCGGGCCTACCTCGACTATTCCATGTACGTGGTGCTGGACCGCGCCCTGCCCTTCGTCGGCGACGGCCTGAAACCGGTACAGCGGCGCATCATCTACGCGATGAGCGAGCTCGGCCTGGCGGCCACCGCCAAGCCGAAGAAATCCGCGCGCACCATCGGCGACGTGATCGGTAAATTCCATCCGCACGGCGACAGCTCCTGCTACGAAGCGATGGTGTTGATGGCCCAGCCGTTCTCGTATCGCTATCCGCTGGTCGACGGCCAGGGCAACTTCGGCTCGCCGGACGATCCGAAAAGCTTCGCCGCGATGCGCTATACCGAATCGCGCCTGAGCCCGATTGCCGAGGCGCTGCTGGGCGAACTGGGCCAGGGTACGGTCGACTGGGTCCCGAACTTCGACGGCACCATGGAGGAACCCAGCTGGCTCCCCTCGCGCGTGCCGCACGTGCTGCTCAACGGCTCGATGGGCATTGCCGTGGGCATGGCCACCGACATCCCGCCGCACAATCTGCGCGAGCTGGCCAGCGCCTGCATCCGCCTGCTGGACGACCCGGACGCCACCGTGGCCGACCTGTTCGAGCACGTGCGCGGCCCGGACTACCCGACCGAGGCGGAGATCATCACCCCGCGCGCCGACCTGCTGACGATGTACCAGACCGGCGGCGGCTCGGTGCGCGCCCGCGCGGTGTACCAGCGCGAGGAGGGCAACGTCGTCATCACCGCGCTGCCGCACCAGGTCAGCCCGTCGAAGATCCTCGAGCAGATCGCCGCACAGATGCGCGCCAAAAAGCTGCCGATGATCGAGGATCTGCGCGACGAGTCCGATCATGAAAACCCGACACGCTTGGTGATCGTGCCACGCTCCAATCGCGTCGATGCCGACGAGATGATGCAGCACCTGTTCGCCACCACCGATCTGGAAAAGAGCTTCCGCGTCAATCTCAACATGATCGGCCTGGACGGTCGTCCGCAGGTCAAGGACCTCAAGCGCATCCTCAGCGAGTGGCTGGTGTTCCGCACCAGTACGGTCACGCGCCGGCTCGAGCATCGGCTGGCCAAGGTCGAGCGCCGCCTGCACCTGCTGGAAGGCCTGCGCATCGCCTACCTCAACCTCGATGAAGTGATACGCATCGTGCGCACCGAGGACGAGCCCAAAGACGTGCTGATGGCGCGCTTCAAGCTCAGCGAGGAGCAGACCGACTACATTCTCGAAACCCGCCTGCGCCAGCTGGCCCGGCTCGAGGAGATGAAGATCACCGCCGAGCGCGACCAGCTCGAAGAGGAGCGCGCCAAAATCAACGTGCTGCTGAAGTCCCCAGCCAAACTCAAGAGCCTGATCAAGGACGAGCTGCGCGCCGACGCCGCCAAGTTCGGCGACGACCGCCGCTCGCCGCTGGTACAGCGCGGCGCCGCCCAGGCGCTGGACGAAAGCGCGCTGGTGGTCAGCGAACCGGTCACGGTGGTGCTGAGCCAGAAAGGCTGGGCGCGTGCCGCCAAGGGCCACGACATCGATGCCGAGGGCTTGAACTATCGCGACGGTGACGGCCTGCTGGCCTTCGTCAAGGCACGCACCACGCAGCAGGTGGCGTTTATCGACTCCACCGGCCGCAGCTATTCCACGCCGGCGCACACGCTGCCGTCGGCACGCGGCAACGGCGAACCGCTGACCGGGCGCTTCAGCCCGGCCGGCGGCGCCAGCTTCGACGCGGTGATTGCCGGCGACAACGACACCCGCCTGATCATCGCCAGCGATTTCGGCTACGGTTTCGTCACCCGCTTCGAATCGCTCACCGGCCGCAACAAGGCCGGCAAGCAGATCATCAGCCTGACCGACAAGGCCAAGGTACTAGCACCGCAAATCAGCGCCGACCCCGCGCGCGATCGCGTCGTCGTGGTGACCACCGAAGGGCATCTGCTGATGTTCTCGGTCGCCGAGCTGCCCGAGCTGGACAAGGGCAAGGGCAACAAGCTGATCGAAATCCCCAAGGCCAAGCTGACCTCCGGCGACGAGCGTGTGGCCGGTGTGGCCGTGGTCGGCGAGGGCAAGGGTGAGATCACCCTTTACGCCGGTCAGCGTAAACTCACGCTCAAGTGGTCGGATCTGGTCGAGTACGGCGGCAATCGCGCCACGCGTGGCGGCCTATTGCCGCGCGGGCTGCGTCGGGTCGAGCGGATCGAGACCACGGGTTAAGCGACAGCGGACGGAACAGCGGCAGGAACTTCCTGCCGCGCCGCGCTTTCCAACATAGATGTGTACACGTTTAGCCAGCCGGCGCGTTGTACCCGTCATGCCCCCGGAGCTCGTATGAACGTCAAGCCATTATTCCTAGCCTCGGCCATCGGCCTGCTGGCCAGCTCCGCCTGGGCACAATCGTCCACCCAGCCGCTCAACCTGAAGCTACCCGCCAATCTGCCCGCCTCCAGCAGCACCGCTGCAGCGCCCGTCTCCAGCGCCTCCTCGGCATCCAGGCCCGCGCCGTCCAACGTGTCGGCTGCGGCCACTGCCGGCCGCAACGGCAGCGCAAACAGCGTTTCCGCCGCGAACAACCCGCCCATCAGCACCACACCCGGCGTCTACTACGGCGACACCAGCGGTCGTCTGGGCGACAACGACACGGCCGACAGCCAGCGTTGCGACGACTCCAAGTACGACAAGGCGCAGGTTCACGGCTCTGTAAGCACCGGTATTGCCAGCGGCAGCCATATGGGCACCAGTACCTACGAAGGCGGCACAATCAACGTGACCAAGGCCTTTGGCGACTGCGACCACCCGTCCGGCGGCGTCAGCTTCTCGATCAGCGTGGATCAGAGCCACTTCAGCGGCGGGCGCTACGGGAACTACCGCGGCTACTGATCAGGCTGGATCCTCAAGACGGCACGTTTACAGCCGGGTGAACGACCACGACTGCATGCGACCGTCGCGATACGGCATCACGCCGTGGAACGGCCGTGGATCTTCGTCGAATACCAGCGGCAGAAAATGCCGGTCGCCCTCCCACATCGGTAGCGACATCAGTCGATCGCGCGCCACCCATTCCAGCGTGCCTTCGGCATTGCTTTCGAACGCGGTACCGGCATAGCCGTCGATCAGAAAAATAAAACCCAGCCAGTCCTCGCCGTTCTTGCCGAAGCCCGGCCAGTTGAGCGTGCCGCGTAACTGCATCGATTCGCAGGTGATACCGGCCTCCTCGAAAATCTCGCGACGCATGCAGGCGGCGATGTCCTCGCCCGCCTCCATTTTCCCGCCGAGGCCGTTGTATTTGCCCAGATGCTGATCGTCCGGCCGCGCGTTGCGGTGGATCATCAGCACCTCGCGGCGATCCGGCGAGAGCACGTAGCCCAGCGTGGCCACGATCGGGGTGTAAGGCATAGGCAGCGTCATCGGTAAAACGCCGAGTTTAGCGGCTCGCTGGGCGCCACGCTGCAGCCTGCGCTGAATGACCCGCGCCGGCAGACTTGCGCAGACCCGGCCGGCCGGCGACCATCGGAGGATGCATGCTCTTTCCTCGACTTTTTTTGCCAAAATGCCAGCCTGCCGTCCCGTGCTGCGCTGGGCACTGTCATCCCTGCTGCTGGCAAACCTGCTCGGCTGCACCTCGCCGGCACAGGCCGTCGACAGCGGCGAACTGGCGTTCGACGGGCAGACCTATCGCGTCGTGCACATCGACCTGAAACGCGAAAAGCTGAGCCTGCACTGGCGCGACCCGCAAACCGCGCAGCCCTTCGGCAGCATCGAAGCGCTGCGCCAGTGGGGCGAGGCGCACGGGCAGCGGCTGCTGTTCGCCACCAACGCCGGCATTTACGACAGGCAGTCGGCCCCGCTCGGGCTATACGTCGAAAACGGCAAGACGGTGGTGCCGCTGAACCTAAATCACGGCAACCCCGCGTCGGGCAATTTTTCGCTGCTGCCCAACGGCGTGTTCGCGATCTACCCCGACGGCCACGCTGCCGTGCGCACCAGCAGCGACTTCAAGGCCGATGCGCAGCCAGTGCAGTGGGCCAGCCAGTCCGGGCCCATGCTGCTGATCGACGGCAAGCTCAACGAGCAGTTCATCGACGCCTCCGACAGCATGAAGTGGCGCAGCGGCGTCTGCGTCAAAACGCCCAGCGAAGTCATTTTTGCGGTGAGCGAGACACCGGTGAACTTCCACACGTTTGGACGTCTATTTCGCGACGAATTGGGCTGCCGCGACGCGCTGTACCTGGATGGCAGCATTTCGCAGATCTACGTCGACGGCGACGGTTACGCCGGCGCGCCGAACATCATGGTCAAGCCATACGCAGGCATCTTCGCCGTGTTTGTCGCGCAATGAGGTCGCTGCCCAGACACATCGTGCGCAGCCTGCTGGTCGCGATCGTCGTCCTGCTGCTGCTCGCCGGTGTCGGCGGCTGGTGGCTGCTGGCCGGCAGCCGCGCGCGGCTGGATGGCGACCGATCCTTTGCCGGCCTTGGCGCCAAGGTAAGCATCGGCCGCGATGCACTGGGCACCGTCACCATCGACGGCATCGACCGCGACGACGTCAGCTTTGCGCTGGGTTATGTGCATGCGCAGGAGCGCTTCTTCGAGATGGATCTGATGCGCCGCCTGCCCGCCGGCGAACTGGCCGAACTGGTCGGACCGGCCGCGCTGCCGACCGATCTCAATCATCGCCGCCATCGACTGCGCGCGGTGGTCGAGACCGCCTACGCCCAGCTGCCGCCGGAACAGAAGCATCAGCTCGACCGCTACCGCGACGGCGTCAACGCCGGCCTCGCCGACCTGCGCGTGCGGCCGTGGGAATACCTGCTGCTGAACAGCCAGCCGCAGCCGTGGCGCTCGGAAGACAGCGCGCTGGTGATCGCCGCGATGTACCTGGATTTGAACGGCGACGGCCGCAACGAGCGCGAACTGCGGCTGGCGCAGATGCGCGCGGCACTGCCCGGTCCACTGGTGGATTTTCTGCTCGCGCCCGATCCCGACTGGGAAGCACCGCTCGACAATCAGCTGTCGCCGCGCGCCGCCATTCCAGCCGCCGATGTGTTCGATCTCAATCATCTTGCCACCGTCGCGACGCCTGCCCATCTCACAGCCGCCGTGCTGCCGGCGCTCGACGCACCGCGCCCGGGCAGCAACAGCTTCGCCGTGGCCGGCTCGCTCACCGATACCGGCGCCGCGATGGTCGCCAACGACATGCATCTGGGCCTGCGCGTACCGAATATCTGGTTTCGCGCACGCCTGCGCTATCCGGATGCCGGCGCGCCCAACGGCGAACGCGATATCAACGGCGTCACCCTGCCCGGCACGCCGGCCATGATCGTCGGCTCCAACGGCCAGATCGCCTGGGGTTTCACCAACAGCTACGGCGACTGGCTGGACTGGGTCCGCGTGCAGCGCGATCACGCCGACCCGACCCGCTACAAGGTGCCCGAAGGCTGGGCCAACATCGACGCGCACGACGAACCCATTCACGTCAAAGGCCAGCCCGACACCGTGCTGAAGGTCGAGGACACCCGCTGGGGGCCGATCATGGCCAGCGACGTCGACGGCACGCCGCTGGCCCTGGCGTGGATCGCCGACCAACCCCGCGGCTACAACGTCAGGCTGATGCAGCTGGAACAGACCAACAACGCACACACCGCGTTGGATCTCGCGCCGCAGTTCGGCATGCCGCCGCAGAATTTCGTGGTGGCCGACAGCACCGGGCATATCGGCTGGACGCTGGCCGGCAACAGCATTCCGCTACGCGCCAATATCGATCCCCTGCTGCCGTCGGACTGGTCCAGGCCCGGCAGCGGCTGGCAGGGCTGGGCCGCACCGTCGCAATATCCGCGCATCGAAGATCCTGCCGACGCGCGGCTGTGGACGGCCAACAATCGCGCCGTCGGCAGCGATGCCCTGGCGCTGCTCGGCAACGGCGGCCACGATCTGGGCGCACGCGCGCAGCAGATCCGCGACGACCTGCGCGCGCAGAATCGATTCGCGCCGAACAACCTGCTCGACGTGCAGCTGGACGACCGCGCCGTGCTGCTCACGCGCTGGCAGCAGTTGCTGCAGAAGACCCTGGTCGATACGCAGGACCCTTCGCTGCAAATGCTGCGCCAGCTCACCGCCAGCTGGCGCGACCGTGCCGACGTCGACAGCGTCGACTATCGCCTCGTGCGCGCCTTCCGTACGCAGGTCACCGAAGCGGTGCTGGCGCCCTTCGTCGCGCGGATAAAGACGCACTATCCCGACTTCGCCTGGCCAGCCGAAAACGCGGCCGAGGGCGCGGTCTGGAATCTGATCACTACGCAGCCGGACAATCTGCTCGATCCGCAGTACCGCGACTGGCACGCGCTGCTTATCGCAGCGGCAGCGCACGTCGCCAATGAACTCGGCCAACAGCCCGGCGGTCTCGCCGCCCGCACCTGGGGCGAACGGAATCGCAGCGACATCCGGCACCCGCTGTCCGTCGCGCTGCCCCAATGGCTGGCGCGGCGGCTCGACATGCCCGACCAGCCGCTGCCCGGCGACAACAACATGCCGCGGGTGGCCGCCCCCGGCTTCGGCGCCTCCGAACTTTTCGACGTGGCGCCGGGCCACGAAGCCCAGGGCATTCTCGACATGCCCGGCGGCCAGAGCGACAACCCGCTATCGCCTTTTTACGGCGCCGGCCACGAAGACTGGGTCAACGGCAAACCGACGCCGCTGCTTCCTGGCCCGACGCAGCACAACCTGGTGCTCGAACCGGCCGGTAACGGATGATGGAGTGACAGCATCCGTCGTCTTTTGGCCGATCGCCGACATGAAATAGACAGACGGCAACAGCAAACTTCTCGGGGGAGAAAACCATGCTTATCGCATCGCTATGTTTGGTAGACGCGTTTGCCGCCGCGTCCGTTGCGCCGGCGGCAGCGTGCGAAAGGCTTAAACGAAACAGATTCATACAAACGCCCACCGCGCCATACGCGCATCGTGCATGCCACATTGGCATATATTTACGTTCGACTGCGGCAGCATTTGACGTCGATGGCATACAGGGAGGACACGAGTGATGAGGATTTTGCGTATTTGCTGTCTCGGCATCGGCGTTTTACTCGCCAACCACGCCTGGGCCGACGGCTGCCAGCTGAAGGACTATGGCACGCTCTCCGTGGAAATGGCCGGCGAAAAAGCCACCACCATGGTGAAGATCAACGGAACCGATACGCGATTCATTCTCGACACCGGCGCCTTCTTCAACATCATGTCCAGTGCCAACGCATCGTCGCTGGGGCTAAGGATGTTCCCTGCGCCTTTTGGCCTACGCATCGGTGGCGTTGGCGGATCGGCGGATGCACAGGTAACGCATGTCAAAGATTTTGGCATCCTCAACGCCACGCTCAAGAATATCGATTTCATCGTCGGCGGCACCGATATTGGCCACGGACTGCTGGGTGCTAACCTGCTCGATGCGGCCGATCTGGAACTCGACCTGGCGCACGGCAAGCTGACCCTGTTCAGCGCGGAACACTGCTACAAGCAGCCGCTGGCGTACTGGGTCAAGAATGGTCAGTACGAGGTCGCCGACATCGATTCCGTTGGCAGCCGGGGCGATCGACGCACGTTTCTCAAGGTGACGATAAACGGCCGCGAGGTGCGGGCGCTGCTGGACTCCGGCGCGGCCGCCACCGTGCTCAGTCGCCCGGCCGCCGAGCGAATCGGCATCGACCTCAATGCGACCGACGTCAAGGCGAGCGGCACGAGCTACGGCATTGGCGCGCACCAGGTCAAGACATGGACGGTGCGCATCGACAAATTCTCGGTCGGTACCGAAACCATTCAGCACAGCCAGATGCAGGTTATCGACGGGCGGCTCGGAGACGGTACCGATATGCTGCTCGGCGTGGATTTTATCCTCGCCCACCACATGTTTATCGCCAACAGCCAGGCAAAAGCCTACTTCACCTATAACGGCGGGCGCGTGTTCTCCTTTGCCGAGGCACCGAGCGACGGCGACAAAGCCGATGCCGGCCAAACGGCCGGCGACAAAGACGCCACGCCGAAAACCGCGTCCGATTTTGCCCTGCGCGGCGAAGCGAACCTTTCTCGCGGCGAATCCGGCGCTGCCGTCGCCGATCTGGATGCCGCAATCACCATGGCGCCCGATCAGCCCGCCTACTATCTAGCACGTTCGCGCGCCCATATGGCCAACAAGCAGCCCGATGCAGCGCTCGCCGATCTGGACAAGACGCTGAGCCTCGACCCAAAAAATGCTGACGCGCTTCTGCTGCGAGCCGAGCTCCGCCTCGTGCACAAGGACCGCACCGGCGCACTGGCCGACGTCACGGCAGCAAGCGCGCTTGCGCCGGCCGGGTCCCCGCAATCGCGGACCATCGCGCGCCTCTACGTCACACTGGGGCAACCCACATCGGCGCTGCCGCTGCTCGACGACTGGATACGCCTGCACAATCGCGATGCCATGCTCGGCTCCGCGCTCAACGAGCGATGCTGGGCGCGCGGCCTGAGCAACCAGATGCTCGACGATGCCTTGGACGATTGCCGCAAGGCGATCAAACGCGACGGCGAAAACCCGGCTTATCTCGACAGCCTCGGCCTCATACAGCTGCGGCTGGGACACTATCCAGACGCCATCAAAGCCTACGAGCAAGCCGCCGTGCAAATGCCCAAAAGCGCGTGGTCGCGCTACGGCCTCGGCCTGGCAAAAATCCGCAGCGGCCAAACCGAGGCCGGCAATGCCGACCTCGCCGCCGCGCGCGCGCTCGATCCGGAAGTCGAGGCACGCGCCAACAAATATGGATTGACGGTGGCGCGGCCATAAGCCCCGAAGTTATGCGGTGTAGCGAAAGTAACGTTCCGGTTGTTGAAATCGAGCCGTCCCCGAAAAAGAATCCGGCGTCAGATCAAACAGACCAGCAGATGGAGGCTTTTCTGCGCAACAAGCTTTTAGTGCTCTTGTCTTGCAAGACCGAAAGTCTCGTCAACTCTTTGCGACCACGTTTTCGATAAACGAGGGCGCCATTCGCAAACCGAACGGTAGCCAGCGGACGGCGCCGGGATGCACCTCGGATTTCCCATTCGCGACAGCAGTCAGCGCCAACTCGGCAACGCTGGTTGCCGACACCTTTGTTCCGGACCGATGAGCAACCGCTGGCGTATCCACCAGCGGCGGAAGCACTTCGGTCACCGTCACGCCGTGGCCTGCCAGCTGCCGGCGCAGAGCCTTGGCAAATCCACGAAGACCAAACTTGGCAGCGGAATAGACCGGTCCGCGGGTCGACGCTGCCATCGCGTAGCCGGACGTGACCACCACGATGGCGGACGGTGATGCCCGCCTTACCGCAGGCAAGAACGCCGCCATCCATTCAATAGCACCGGCAAGATTGCTGCGTATTTCTTCTGTCGGGTCCTGATCGGTGATGTCGTCGCGAGTAAAGTCCAGTTCGCGCATTCCACCAGCGTTACTGATCAGCATGTCGATCTCGGGGTGACGCCTAACGACGTCATCGGCAAAGGCGCGTATGGCGGCGGTGTCGCTTACGTCGCAAATACCCGTCTCTACGCCAGGAAAATCCTGTGCAAGTTTTTCCAGCTTCGCTGGATCCCGACCACAGGTGATAACGATGTATCCCCGCGCGTGCAGTTTTTCGACAAAGGCACGGCCGATACCCGAGGAGCCGCCGCTAATGACGGCAACTTTGCCGCTTGGTTTTGGAGTTGGCTGCATGGTGCGATGATCCTTGTGAGAAGGAGAAGCCTACTTCGACAGTGCATCCGTCGGATTGCAGCGCCACGCGCGTCATCTATTGTGGACGTGGACGTGGACGCGGACGCAGACGCGCAAGCCCGAAGCGTCGCGACAGCAGAGCGTCGCGCGCACGCGATGGCAGCTGCGCCAGTGCCGGCAAGGTGCGGCTATGCTTACCGATACGCAAAATCGACGGTGGCTTATCCGACAACACCGCATTTACCAGCTGCCGCGCGAATGTTTCCGCCGGCATCGCACCGTCTTGCGAAGCTCTGGCACGCTCGGCAATCGCATGGCCCAAGGCGGCGTAGCGAGAGGGCCTGCCGTCGGACGTCGCATCGAGCGTCGCCGTTGCTGTGGCACCGAATTCGGACTGGATACCGCCGGGTTGCACGGTAACCACATGAATGCCAAAAGGCGCAAGCTCCATGCGCAAGGTTTCAGACAAAGAATGCACCGCCGCTTTAGAAGCGCAGTAAGCGCCAGAGAACGGCGTCGCGGTCACACCCGATACGCTGCCGATATTGACGATACAGCCGCGACCGCTGCTGAACATCGGCGGCAGCAGCGCCTGCGTCATAGCCATCAGCGAAAAAACATTGGTCTGGAACTGTCGCTGCAATTCCGCCACCGGCAGTTCTGCCAACGGTCCCATCACGCCAAAGCCCGCGTTGTTGACCAGCAAATCGACCGTAGCGCCATCCTGTTCGAGCCGTTGCAGCAACGCCTGGATACTTGTTTTGCAATCCACATCCAGAGCGGCGGTTCGCAATCCTTCGCTGTGCAGCTCGGCAATGCCGACCAGTTTTCGTGCCGTGGCGTAAACCACCAAGCCTTGCGCATGCAGTTCGCGCGCAACTGCGCGACCAATGCCGGTGGAACAGCCGGTAACCAGAGCCGTGCGCATCATGCGGCCATCACTACACGATTGCGCTGCACACCCAGATTGATCAAGCCATCGGTCGTGCCGATATGCGCCTCAACCACATCGCCGGGCTTCAGATACTGCCTGCGACCCGACTGCACCTTGAGAAAAATTTCCCACTTCTTTTTTTCCGGCAGCAGGGCACCAAGCTTCTGCTTTGCAGATGATGGGACACTGAGGGCGCAACCGGCCGGTGTGCCTGTGGACAGCAGATCGCCGATGCATAAGTCCTGCACGCCGGACAACTCGGTAAGCGTTTCCGCCGGGCCATAGACGAGATTGCTGGTATTGTCCTGCTGGCGAACTTCCCCATTGACGGTCAGCTTCAGATTCAGCGCTTTCAGCAGCGGAATTTCCGCTGCGCTCAACAAGCAGAGATACGGGCCTACGGGACCAAAGCTGCGAAAACTCTTGCCTTTGTAGAACTGCGTCTGCGGAATCTGTATGTCACGCGCCGAGTAGTCGTTGACAATGACCGCGCCGGCCACAAACTCATGCAGGTTCGCGTCTGTGACATGCACCGGTTCGGTGATGTCGCGCCGCAGAATCAAGCCCAACTCGATTTCGTAATCCAGAAACTTGACCTGTCTTGGCCGCACGATATCGGCGTTGGCAGCGACGATGCAGCTAACCGCCTTGGTGAAGATCATGTTGTAGGTCTTCGAATCCGGATTCATGCCGGACTCGATCATGTGTTGACGGTAGTTGGCGCCCTGACAAAGAAATTGTTGGTTACGGGTAAGCGGCGACAACAATTCCACAGCGTCTTCAGCAATCAAATCACCGGTCAGTTCGGATAACGTCTCGGTACTGTGAGCCCGAATGAAATCGCCAGTGGTCGGGTAGTCGCCCGGGATCGGCATGATGCCGTGATTGGCCAACACACCCCACTGTGCGCGACCCTGGTACTTGAAATGGATGACGTGAACGGCCATTGGAATTCTCTGCAGATGATCGGTAGGGAATCGGTGTCCATGCCACGAGCGATCTAGGCAAA
Organism: Rhodanobacter sp. ANJX3; assembly: GCF_014200755.1. Taxonomy (GTDB): domain Bacteria; phylum Pseudomonadota; class Gammaproteobacteria; order Xanthomonadales; family Rhodanobacteraceae; genus Rhodanobacter. Next base: position 813,155 of record NZ_JACHCM010000002.1, read on the forward strand.
CAACCGGGCCAGCATAGCTACCTTGGCAAAGCTCAGGTCTGGTGTGCGACGGATAGCGGCCAGCATCCGAAACAGTCCTGCGGGCGTCAGCTTCGGCCGTGTAAAGCTCACGGGCATCGGTGGCCCCCACTGCGACATGGCCTCGCGAGAGGCCGAGTGAACGCCCATCGGCACGGAGGAAGTCATCACATCGCCGTCAGTGTAGTGCTCGTGTTTGTCACCGAACGGATCATGCCAGTAGTCGAAGATCTGGCTGCCGAGAATGTGTCGCCCCATACCCCAGGCGTGCCTCCAGCCCCGCTCGCGCAATACACGCTGTCCCATGGCGACAGCATCCGCGTCAACCACTTCATAGGCGCTGTGACTGTAAAGTGGGAGCACCCCTTGTGCGAATGCCAGGGTGTGATGATCGGCCGGCGTATCGCCCAAATCCAGCCGCATGAAGGTAACCGCCGGCGAGCCATCCGGTAGTACCTGGACATCGCTCGGGATAAATCCGAAATGCTGCGTATACCAAGCGCACGTCGCCTGAAACTCCCCGACTTCGAGCACCGCGTGACCGAGTCTGATTACCTCCGGTGGCGCCACCGGAGGCCGCTGCGTCTTGTTAATGCGGGGGCGCGCTTCGGCGTAATTAAGCGGCAACGGCTCTCTGTGCTCAAAGCCGTCGACTTTCCCGCAACCGAACACGGCATCCACCCGAAATCCTGATGGGTCGACCAGTCGGACGCGCTCACCGCCCCCAGGCCAATCAACGGCTTCGATCGGCGCTGCGCCCGGCAGCGCAGCGAGCTTCGACAGGTCGTCGCGACTGTCCACCTGCAAACCCAGACCGAGAAACCCATTGCGCCTGGACTTCAACGCGACATAACAGAACGGTGTCTGCGCTGTACCGCGTGCGAAAAGCTTTGTCTGATCAAGAGCGAAGACATGCAGGCCGAAGTCGTCGAGAAAACGATCGACCACATTCAGATCGTTTCGCTCGAACATCAGGTAGGCGAGTGCTGTCGCCTTGACCGTCGGCTGTGGATGACGTGCCGGATGCGGCGTGGTCAGGGTAAGTGTGGTCATGCTGATTTCCGGCTCGGTCTGCAGTTCGGAGTTGAGGCCGCGCGCGATGGTGCCGCCAATGGATCCGGGCTACCGAGTATTCGCAACGATTCGCGCACCAACCGGCTGGCCTCGTCGACTGGCCCGTCATTGAGAACGATACGATCGGGCCTTACGACAGCGGCCCACCCGACTGGCACCACCTTCGACAGAAAGCTGCCGTCGATGTCTTCCCACACCGCGTCGTGTGCCGAGAGGTGCAGCGCCTGACCGCGATGACATATCTGAACCACTTGGCCGCCAGCTGCCGCAAATACGGCGGAGACTTCCGCTTCAAGCACGATGTCGGTGCCAAACCCGATCAGGGTCAGCGCGTTGCCGAGCGCTTCATCACTCAGCTCGATGCGACCATCGACGGCGCGTATCCAACCCTGCGGCAGCAATCCGCCACGCAGCAAGCCACTGCGCTTCGCGCCACGAACAAACAGGCCTTTGGCAAAGACATTTTTCGGCTTTGCGCTCTGGTCTTCCAGCTGCCGTCGGAGGACCGGAAATAAACGTGCGATGCGTATGCTGCCGTGAGAGAAAAACGCCGTCATGGCGTTCATCGGCATCACCAACCTACCCATCAGGCGTGCCAGCGCAATCATCGCGCGGGCGTGTGGGCGACGTTCGGTGTCGTAGCTGTCCAGCACCGCTTCGTCGGCATGGCCTCGAAGCACCCAGGCCAATTTCCATGCGAGATTGGCGCAGTCACGCAACCCCGCAACCAGCCCTTGCCCCGCAAAAGGCGGCGTAATATGCGCCGCATCGCCAACCAGAAAAACGCGGCCCATCCGGAAACGTTCCACGACTCTCGCGTGAAACCGGTAGACCGCCTTGCGCTCGATTTTTACCTCAGGTGGGCAACCCCATTCCGCAAGCAGCGCGTGGATGCGCGCATCGTCGGTCATCATATCGGCTGACTCGCCGGGCCTGAGCATGAACTCCCAGCGCTCACGACCGCCGGGAGCCACCATATGGGGAGTGGGACGCTTCGGATCGCAGACAAACTCGACGTGATCTATTGGATGGGGTACATCTAGCGCATCGATGATCAACCAGTCTTCGCCAAAACTGCGGCCGTGAAAATCCTGACCGATGAGTTTGCGTACCATCGAACCGGCGCCATCGGCACCGATCACATAGCGCGCTCGCAGCCAGCTCGGAAGGCCGTTGGCATCGAGCAACGAAACGTTGACGCCGTCGGAATCCTGCTGCAGATCCGTCAGCGAAAGACCCAGCGTCATCTGGACGGTTTTTTGCAGCACCAACCGTCGGCGCAAGGCACGCTCCAGGTCGGGCTGATAGAACGTCACCAACTTTGGGTGACCATCGAGCGTGCCGGTCGTGTCGATACGCGCAAATACGCCGAACATCGGTGAACGCATGCGCACTTGGGGAATGGCGATGCACTCGAAATCGGTTTCGCCGATACCTGCCTGTTGCAAGATGCGAAGCGCTTCGTTGTCGAGTGCAATAGCCCTCGGCGCTTCGTGGATCGTCTGCGCCGAATCGATCACTCGCACCGAGACGCCCAAGTCGCCCAGCAAAACGCCCAGTGTGGCTCCCACCGGTCCGCAGCCGACGATCAGCACGTCGATCGCCGCTTCAGGATGGCGGGAGATCGGCAAAACCTGGAAGCCGGCTTTGTCCATCGCACTGCCGGTGGCCTGTCGAGCGTCTGGCTGCAACGTTTTCTCCTGTAATTTTATATATTATTGTCATAACTGATAAATATGTCAATTATGATTATTGTTCTATGCTGCCAACATGACTAAATCGCCTGCCACTACCCACAAAAAGCCCTCGGCGACGGCGAAAAAAAAGCCTTCCGCGCCAAACGGAAAAACGACTTCGGCACAGAACATCGCCTCAACCGCAGCACCGGCCAGAGGTGCGCGGCGCAAACTTCAGACGCGCCAGCGCCTGCTCGATGCCGCGCTATCGCTGATGTCCAGCAGGGGCATGGAAGGCGTGGCGATCAACGAAATCACCGACAAGGCGGACGTAGGTTTCGGCTCTTTCTACAACCACTTCGAGTCGAAGGAAGCCATCTATGCCGTCCTGATCGACACGTTTTTTGAAGAATTTGCCGATACGCTGGAAGAGTCCACTGCAAACCTCGAAGACCCAGCGGAAATCATTGCGGTCTCGATCAGACACACCATGCGTCGAGCTTCCGACGATCCTGTCTGGGGCCGTTTCTTACTCCGCGAGGGACTGTCGGAGCACGCGCTTGATCGCGGATTGGGGCGCCGACTTCTACGCGATATCCAGAACGGTGTTGCAAGCGGGCGTTTTGGCGCCGCAGACATAACCATGTGCTTTCTTGCGGTAGGCGGAATGGTCCTCACCGCCATCGCGGCGCAGCTGGCACTTCTTGGTCATGCCGATGCTCAGGCAAAGGCCTTGTTTGCTGCAGGCGAACATCTTGGGCCGATCGATCAGCGAACATCTGCCATGTGCTTGCAGCTTCTTGGACTGAAGCAGAAAGAAGCGATGGCGATTTCTATCGGAGTGTTTGAGGGCACCTAGAATCCAGGTGCGCTGCCTCAGCACGTTAAGGATCGCATTGGACGAACGACAAAGCAGTCGAAGATTTTATCCGACGAAAGCTTGAGGTCCTTGCGTTTAGGGCAGAAACGGTTTGAAAGGTGCGGCATTTAATGACGCGCCGCCTCATCCTATCTCCTCAATTCGCCAGCGGCGGTTCGGTCAATTCCGGACGCGGCACGCTCAACGCCGTACCGGCCGCCGCCACGATGATGGCGGCGATCGCGAGCCACTGCAGCACGCTGAGTCGCTCATCGAGCAAGGACACGCCGGCCACCGCCGCGACGGCCGGCTCCAGGCTCAGCAAGGTGCTGAAGGTTCGCGCCGGCAGAACAGTCAACGCGATCATCTCCAGCGAATACGGCAGTGCCGAACTGAGCACAGCCACACCGAGCGCATACGGCAGCAACGACGGCGACAGTAGCGCGCTGCCCGCATGCGCCAAGCCAAACGGTATAGCGAGCAACGCACCGATCGACGTACCCCACGTCACCGCATCCGCGCCGTAGGCGGCGCCGGCTTTTTTCCCCAACACGATGTAAAGCGCCCAGCCCACGCCGGCGGCCAAGGCGTACATCACTCCCACGGGGTCAAGGGGCTGCATCGGCGAGCGCAGCGGCAACAGCAGCGCCAGCCCAGCCACCACCAGCAGAATCCACACGAAGTCGATCAAGCGACGCGAGCCGAACACCGCCAGCGCCAGCGGCCCGGTAAATTCCAGCGCCACGGCGATGCCCAGCGGAATCGTGCGCAGCGACAGGTAGAACACCAGATTCATGGCGCCCATCGCAAGACCGTAACCCCATAGCGCACGCCAGTTACGCTGCCCTGTCGACCGCCGCCACGGCCGCTTCCACAACAAAAGCATCAAGGCGCTGAGCCCGAGGCGATAGGCGGTAGCGCCCTGTGCACCCACTTGCGGAAACAGATGCTTCGCCAGCGACGCGCCGCATTGATACGAGACCATGCTGATCAATAGAGCGCCGATTGCCAGCGCAATTGGCGCAACGGTGGAGCGTGATGACATGGGCGCAGCCGTCGCGGGAAACAGTTCGCCCATCATGCCCGCAGACACGCATGAAACCCAACAGGGAAAACGCGGCAGAGGCCATAAAGCTCATCGGCCATCGAGCCGCTCGATCCTACTCGACGTTTTGAACGCCGTGACCGTTCGCATACCGCGACGTCAACCAGATCACTGCCAGCGGAAACATCAGGTAGCGCGACAGGATGGCGAAGATCTGTGCGATGAGTCCGTAGCTACCTGAGACGGCGCTGTTTCCGGCAAAGAACGAGAAGTACCAGAACGCGGTAAGCGCAATAAGCATGGCCAGGCAGCAGCGTTCTCCCGATGAGATGGTTGAGTACACGCCAGCGAAGTTTCTGCAGAAAAAGTGATAGACGATGTAGAGCGCCGGCACGATCAGGAACGGAAAGAGCGCCCAGCTGGAAATGCCCAGGCCCTTGGCAGCGATGGCCATATCAGCATGAGTAGTGAGCGCCCGGATAGGCACATAGCCCCAGACGTTTGCCGCGCTCATCAGCGAAAACCAGTAAACGAACGACGTCAGTCTTCGGCGAGACTTTACGGCACTCGTGCAAAGTAGCGCGTACAACAAAAAGTACATTGCAGCGTTGCCAACAAACACACCCGCCAAGGCAATAACGGCTGCACTGACGCCATGACCGCTGGCAATGATGGGCGCGTAGTCGACGTTGTCGTCGACATCGTCGAGGAAGATGAAATTGTTGACCGAAGCATGTCCGTAATCGATACCAAAGGGCTCTTTCATCCAGCCCAGAGCCCAGGCAAAAACGCTGTGGGCGTATTCATGGATGAGATAACCCATGGCATGCGCGACAAGCGCGAAGATCATCGTCTCTACTGCGAATCTGAATGTCCCCGCTGAAATTCCCAGCAATCCTGCACGTCTAGTCGTCACGCTCGAACCCCTGATCATTGAAACGATCGCCGCTTAGCTTTGTGTTGATAACAACGACGTGCAGTTAATCAGAGAAGGGGGGGGGGGGGGGGGGGGGGGGGTTATATTGCGCAAAATGGCAAAGATGGCGCCTTGGTGGGTGGTGGCGGGATAAAAATCCTTGCAGTTGTGGTAAAACAAAAAGAAAATAGTTTT
>NZ_JACHCM010000003.1 GCF_014200755.1 Rhodanobacter sp. ANJX3
TGCCCAGCTTAGTCCTTATCGGCGCAGCGAAATTCGCTTGGCCGATGAGTTCATCGACCGCATACCGGACCGCTCAATCACCCTGTTGGACAAGGCTTCTGGAGCGCTGATCTGCTGCTGCGTCTGGCCGGTGGCGGCCAACAACGGCATTGGCTGATTCCCGCTCGCAAAGATCTGGTGTGCGAGACACGGGAGACTTACCACGCCGATGATCAGTGGGTGCAGATGAAGGTCTCGCCGCAGGCACGCAAACGTAACCCCAAACTTCCTGCGGTCTGGGAAGTGCGAGCCGTGAGCTACATGCACAAAGGACAGCGAAGAACGGTCTACACCTCGCTGCCAGCCGAGCACTACTCCAGCGAAGCCGTTGCACAGTTGTATCGGGAGCGCTGGGAAATCGAGTTGGGCTTCCGGGACATCAAGAGCTCCCTGCAACACAATGCCGTCACGCTGCGCAGCAAGACCGTCGCGTTGATCTATCAGGAAGTCTGGGGTTTGCTCCTGGGCTACAACGTGATCCGTCGCGAGGCCAGTCAGGCCGCCGTGGCGCACGGCCAAGAGCCAGCCCGAGTGCGATTCAAGTTCGCCTATCAATACATCGCCGCCCAGCTCATTGTCATGGCGGCGGCGCAACCTCTATCACGCACCGGAGCGCGACTGGCTGAACTCAGGGCCGGAATCGGCAACCTGTTTCTGGATAGACGACCTCGGCCTTCCAGGCCGAGGTCCGTCAAAATATCCAAGACTCGCTACCCCGTGAATCGAAAAGCCGCTCCGCTTAAGTGAACAGCATTAGGCATTTGTCGGGCTTTTTCGTACGAACGGCTATCGCAGGAAACTCAGTCGCCCATCTGCTTCTGCAAATGCTCGCGACGCTCCTGCGCATCGAGCGACAGGGTAGCGATGGGACGCGCGTCGAGGCGCTCGACGCCGATCTCCTCGTCGGTTTCTTCGCAGAAGCCGTAGCTGCCGTCTTCGATTCGGCGCAGCGCCTTGTCGATTTTGGAGATCAGCTTGCGATAGCGATCGCGAGTGCGCAGCTCAAGCGAATTTTCCGTTTCGCGCGTGGCGCGCTCGGCCTCGTCGCCGACGTCGCGCACTTCGTCACGCAGGTTGTCCATGGTCTGGCGCGACTCTTCCACGAGCTGGTCGCGCCAGTCGCGAAGCTTGTTGCGGAAGTAGGCCAGGTGCTCCGGATTCATGTACTCCTCTTTGCTGGAGGGTTTGTAGCCCTTCGGCAAATTGATCACGCTGGTCGCGGGTAATGCGTAACGCCCGTCTTCGCGGGTGACGCCGTTGTCGAGTTTTTTCGTAGCCAATTTATTCATTGATGATGACGAGTTTTTCTGACTTTTGTTGGGGGAAGCATGGTGCTGATCGGCCTCGTCGGCGCGAGGTTTCACCATGGCGGTAGCGCTGGCGACCTTGCCTTTGAAAAGGTTGGTCGCCGAGGCCGTGGATGTGTTTTTGGAGGTAGCAGCGGGGGCCGCCTTTTCTGCCGGTTTCGCCGGCGTCGCTTTCACCGCGGCAGCTTTGCTGACAACGGCAGGTTGAGCCGCCGGCTTGGGGGCCGGCTTGACCGGCGCCGCCGCTTTTTTGGCGGGAGGCGCGGCATGGGTTTTTGCCGGTGCTGCCTTGGCAACCGGCTTTGTCGCCGGCGCTTTCTTGGCAGGTGCGGCTTTGGGAGCTGGGGTCTTCACTGTTACCTTTTTCGGTGCGGCTTTCTGGGCGACGGGCTTTTTGGAAAGGATGGCTTTTTTCGGTTGCGGTTTGGCGACGGTTTTCTTCATGGCGGGCTTGGCAACCGGTTTCTTGGCAGCAACCGGTTTGGCCACCACTTTTTTCGCGGCCGCTTTCTTGACCGGCTTCGCGGCCGGCGTTTTCTTCGCAGGTACCTTGCTAGCGCTCTTCACGGCTATTCCTTTTTTTTGAGCTGCCTTCGACGCTCCGCCTTTGCCAGCACGCGCCTTGGCCGAAATCGTTCCTTTCTGCGCCTTGGCGGCGTTTGAACTACGCGTCGTATTCGCCATATCCCTTCACCGTTTCGGCCGTGACGACCGGGTGTTATAGCCCAAAGTGTTTACCACCAGCAAGCTCGCATCTGGAATAATCGCGCCACTAGACGCTGTACTTCGTGCCGGCAACGTGAATTCCCCTACCCGATTGATACTGTGGTTGCTCCGTCTGTACAAGCGCTGGATCAGTCCACTGCTTGGCAAACGCTGCCGCTTCTATCCCAGCTGTTCGGATTATGCACGGATTGCGGTTCTGCGCTTCGGTCCATGGCGTGGCAGCCTGCTCTCCGGCTGGCGACTGCTGCGCTGCCAGCCGTTTTGCCACGGCGGGCACGACCCGGTGCCCGCTCACTTTCACTATCCGCGCTGCAGCAACCCGAAGGACACACCCGATGCCCCGTAACTGGTTGAGCCCGGCGTCATCCGGCGGACTCGCGCTATTGATTTTTCTTTTGCTGTGCGGGCCTGCGCTCGCCGGCGCCGTCTCCACCGACCTTCCAGGCACGCTGTCGCAGGGTGGTCTGGTGGTTGTAAGACTCAAACCCGGCAGCCGGCTCGACGTCGCCGGCAAGAGCGTGCATGTGGGCGACGACGGCGTGGCCGTATTCGGCGCCGGTCGCGATGAGCACGGGCCGCTGGCGGTCGCCATTGTCGAGCCTGACGGCCAGCGTCGGGACACGCTCATCGCCATCGCACCGCGCGACTGGCCGATCGAATACGTCAACGGCGTGCCGCCGGCCACTGTGAATCCGCCGCCGGCGCTTGCCGCGCGCATCGAGCGCGAACAGGCCGCGGTGACGGCGGTTCGCAACCGCGACGATGACCGAGAGGATTTCCTCAGCGGATTCATCTGGCCCGTACAGGGCCGCATCAGCGGTCGGTTCGGCAACCAGCGCGTCTACAACGGCGACCCCAAAGCGCCCCACTCGGGCATGGACATCGCCGTGCCGCAGGGCACGCCGGTACGAGCGCCCGCCGCCGGCATCGTCACCTTCGCTCAACCCGACCTCTACCTCACCGGTGGCACCATCGTGGTCGACCACGGCTTCGGCCTCAGCTCCAACTTCCTGCACCTGTCCAAACTGGAGGTTACGGTCGGCCAACGCATCAGCCGGGGTCAGATCATCGCCCTATCAGGTATGACCGGCCGCGTAACCGGCCCACACCTGCACTGGGGCTTCAACTGGTTCGGTGTGAGGCTGGATCCGCTGCTCTTGCCCGGGATCGCATCGCCGTGAGGCGGTAACGCGCGGCCCGAAGCGAATCACGGCGTCGAACCGAACCCGCCCTCCACGCCCTTGCTGGCATAGGCCACCGCGTCGTGCGGATGCAGGCTTTCCTGATGCTCGACGCGAACGTGGAAATCGCTGAGCCGCGGATCGGCATCGAGCGCTTTCTGGATGCGCCGCGCGGCGTCTTCGCAGAACATCAGGTTGCCGCCGTTGGCCAGGGCGAAGGCCTGCTCATCCTCGCGCTTGACCGCGGTCTGCACTGGCGTGCCCAACGCATGCTCGACGCGGTCGATCAGATCGATCAAGTGCAGCCCTGCGCCAACGCTGGGGCGCACGCGCAGGCAGGCGACGCTGCGCTGCGCATGCGGCGTGGCGACGATGCCCTGCTCGCTGCCAAGCCACGCCAGCACGGCGGCCGCATCGATCGGCTTGCCGGCGTCGAAGTCTTTCGAAAACTGATCCTGAATCAGCTGACGCGAGAGCGCCGCCGAGGCCGGACAGGTCGAGGAGTAAACCACCTCGGTGCCGAGTTCCAGCAGAAAGCTGTCGCCGGTGAGGCTCGCCTCGATCGTCACCGGATAAGAGCGCCAGCCGCTGTTGTCGCTGCGTAACGCGGGGCGACGCACCAGTTGCTCGAACTTGATGCTGAGACAGGCGCGGTCGGAGAGATCCCTGTGCGACTCGAGAAAGCCGCGCAGCAGCTGTTGCAGCGTATCGACAGTGAGCGGCTGCGCGCTCAGCACCTGCTCGACCTGCAGATACAGCCGCGACATGTGGATGCCGCGCTTGTCCGGTCGCTTCAGATTGACGAAGGCCCCGACTCTGGCGCTGGCGCGATGCACCTCGCCGTCGCCGGCGTCGAAATGCACGGGCACCTGGATATCGGCCATACCGACCCAGTCGAGCGCACCGGCAAGATGGGGCTGCGCATGCACGGCAACGTCGGGCAGCAGGCGGGCGGTGTTTTCCTGATTTGACATGGATCAATCCTGACAGCGGCCTGCAGATGGCCGCGAGACCGATGAATCTTGGGGCATGCCCTGCGTCGCGCAATAGTGGCGTGCCGGAAACGGTGCGTCCCGCGGAGTCCGGCATTGGGACGCGCCGCCTTTCGCACACCGGCCATCATAACGACAACGTCTGCCCGTTCGATGACGTGGATGATCGGTGGACTCAGCCGGCGTAGCGCCGCCAGGCGCGCGCCGCGGACCAGGCTTGCAGCGTGGTGGCAAGCCCGCTGCGCGGCTGCCCCGACTGCAACGCAGCGAGCGAATCCGGCACGCGCGTGGCATTTTGCGTCAACCGGCTGCCGTGGCGTAACTCCAGCGCGCGAAACACGCTGAGCGGCCCGGGCAATCGGGCCGACTCACGCCAGCCGACCAGCAAATCATCCAGTTGCGCCTTCACCGCCTGCTGGCGCGCGTCGCTGGGCGCGCGTAACTGGGCGCGGCTCAGGCCGTGCCGTGCCAGCCGAGACATCGGCAGCGGCAACCGGTCGCGTTCGGCATCGGCCTCCATCCGCAGCAGCGCATAGAGCAGATGATTGAGCACGGCGACGCGCGTAGCGCGCTCCGCAGAGGCGTCGCGCCCGAACCACCAGGCCGTTTCCAGTGCGGCCAGCGCGCCGTGCAGCGGCTCTGCGGCGCTCAGCTGTGCGGCGAAGTCGGCGGCGGTGCCCTGTTCCAGCTGCGTCATCGCCGCCAGCACGGGCGCCAGCCAGCGCTCGCCGGCGATCGCGTGCGCCCGCTCGTCGTCGAAAATCACCTGGGTCAGCGGATGGCGTCCGCCGCTGGTGGCCGCGCCGGACAACTCCTCGGCCCACCAGTTGAGTTTGGCCACCGCGACCTGCGGCTCGCGGATACCGTAAGCCGCGCCGAGCAGTTCCTGCTCGAGCGCGGCCAGCGCGATATGTCCCGGGTATTGCCGCCCGTCGACGAAGGCGAGCGCGACGCGCTGCTGCGGCTGCACCGCCAGCCACTTGTCGATGAAGCTCTGCAGCTTGGCGCTTTGTTCGACCAGCTCGACCATGTCACGCCTGCAGCCGCAGCAGGTCGACCAGTTGGTCCGGATGATCGACCACCGCATCGGCGCCCCAGGCCTGCGGATCGCCGCCGTCCAGATAGCCCCACCTCACTGCTACAGTATAGAGGCCAGCGGCAGCGCCGGCCTGGATATCGCGCAGATCGTCGCCGACGAACACTCCGTGTGCTGGCTTCAACCCCGCGCGTTCGCAAGCCAGCAGCACCGGGGCGGGATCGGGTTTTTTCAACGGCAGCGTGTCGCCGGAAACCACTGCATGCGCGCGGCCGCTCCAGCCGATGCGCACCAGCAGTTCGTCGGTCAGGAAACCGGCCTTGTTCGTGACGATGCCCCAGCGCATGCCGCGCGCCTCGATACGTTCCAGCAGACCGTCGATGCCGTCGAAGGTCGTCGTCTGCTCGCCCATCACACGCTGGTAAATGTCCAGATAGCGCGGCACTAACGCTTCGATCGCCGGCTCGCCGCGATCTTCAAACGCGCAGCGCAGTACCGCCCGCGCGCCGCGTGATACCACGGAGCGTACGGGTGCATAGAGCGGCGCCGGCGTGCTTTCTTCGCCGCATTGAACGACCAGCGCGGCGTAGAGATCGGGCGCGCTGTCCAGCAAGGTGCCGTCCAGATCGAACAGCACTCCCTCGATGGCGTGGGGCAACGACGTCGGCACGTTTGCTTTCATGACGACTTTTGCGCGCAGAGAATGTAATTGACCGCGGTGAACCGGCTCAGCCATGCCTTGCGGCTCAGCGGGTTGTAAGCGAGGCCGGAGACTTCTTCCAGCGCCAGATCGGCATGCCGAAGCAAACGCCCCAACTCGGATGGCTTGAGAAACTGCGCGTAGTGATGCGTGCCTTTGGGCAGCATGCGCATCACGTACTCGGCGCCGAGAATCGCAGCGCCGAAAGAGGCGGGCGTGCGATTGAGGGTGGACATGAACAGCCAGCCGCCGGGTTTGAGCAGTGTGGACAGATCGTGCACGAGGGCGGCCGGGTCGGGCACGTGCTCGATCAGCTCCATGCAGCACACCGCGTCGAAACGGGCCGGCTCGGCGGCCGCCAGCTCGGATGACGATTGCACGCGGTAATCGACGCGGAGATTCGACTCGTACAAATGCAGCTTGGCGATATCGATCACCTTGTGGCTGAGATCGATGCCGGTCACCTGGGCACCGGCACGCGCCAACGCCTCGCTGAGCAGGCCGCCGCCGCAGCCCACGTCGGCCACGCGCGCGTCGCGCAGGTCGACGTGCCTGGCCACATAGGCCGCACGCACAGGATTCAGATCGTGCAGCGGGCGCGATTCGCCGTCCGGATCCCACCAGCGCGCGGCGAGCTTGTCGAAATGAGCAATTTCCTCGGCGCTTACATTGGCGCCGGCGTGCGGGTCGGTCTGCATCATCGAATTCTCCGGAACGGTGCGCGAGTTTAGCGGGCGGCCCATTCGTACAGCGTGATATCCCAGCCACCGCTGGTATGCGCCGGATCGCGATGGGCAATCGTCTGCGCCTGCGCCAGATCATCGGCAAGCAAAAGGTACGCGCCACCCGACTTGTCGCCGAACGGACCGGACAATTCGAGCCGGCCCCGCGCGCGCAGATCCTCGAGAAACTGCTGGTGCAGCGGCACCACGGCAGTATCGAAACTGGCGCGGCGCATCGCGAGGACGAGATAACGATTCATGCGGGCTCCGACGTCTACTTGGCTCAATGCGCAGCGATACGCTCGCGCCATGCGCGCGTCCTGGCCATCACCGCGTCGGTATCGATATCCGGCAAGACGCGATTGGCCAGCTTGCGCCGGCCGGCGATCCACACGTCGGTGACCTGATGACGTCCAGCCGCGTAGACCAGCTGCGATACCACATGAAACATCGGCTGCGTTTCCAGATCGCTCAACCGTACCGCCGCAAGATCGGCCTGCTTGCCGACTTCGATCGAGCCGATCTTCGCCTCCAGGCCGATCGCCTTGGCACCGTTGAGCGTGGCCGCGCGCAGGGTGAAGCTCGCATCGAAAGCCGCGGCATCTTCGGCGACGGCCTTGGCCAAAAGCGCTGCGCTGCGCATCTCGCCGAACATGTCCAGATCGTTGTTCGAGGCGCAGCCGTCGGTGCCGATCGCCACGTTGACGCCGGCGCGCCGGAGCTTTTCCGCGGGACAAAAACCCGAGGCCAGCTTCATGTTCGACTCCGCGCAATGCACAACGGAGACGCCCGACTCGGCACACACGGCGATCTCCCCGTCGGTCAGCTGGGTCATATGCACGGCAATCAGCCGGTCGTTGATCAGGCCCAGCTTCTGCAGCCGCTGGAACGGGCGCAGGCCGCTTTTCTTTTTCTCTTCCTCGACCTCGTGCGCTGTTTCATGCGTATGCAGATGCACCGGGATATCCAGCTGATCGGAAAGCACGCGAATACGCTCGAAGCTCTCGTCGGACACCGTATACGGCGCGTGCGGCGCAAACGCAGTGCCGATCAGCGGATCGCCGCGGAAACTGTCGTGCACTTCGCCTGCGCGCTCGAAATATTCGTCGTCGCTCTTTGCCCAGGCGGTCGGAAAATCGATCACCGGCAACCCGACCACCGCCCGAAAGCCGAGCTGGCGGTAGGTCGCGCCGATCACGTCGGGGAAAAAATAGTTCTCGTTGACGCAGGTGGTGCCGCCACGCAGCATCTCGGCGACGGCCAGTTCCACGCCGTCGCGCACGAACTCCGGCCCTATCACCTTGGCCTCGGCCGGCCAGATGTGCTGCTGCAGCCAGACCATCAGCGGCAGATCGTCGGCCAGGCCGCGCAGCAGGGTCATCGGATTGTGCGTGTGGCTGTTGACCAGACCGGGAATCAGCGCGTGCTCGGTAAGTTCGACGCGTTCGCGCGGCGCATAGCGCGCGCGGGCCTGCGCAATCGGCAGCAGTGCGACGATCCGGTCACCGTTCACCGCGACGGCGTGATCTTCCAGGACCACGTTGTGCGGCTCCACCGGCACCACCCAGCGGGCCTCGATCAGAAGGTCGATCGGCTGCAATGACGTTTCGCTCATCGGGGGCTCGCTTTGATTGGCCGTAGGTGATGACGTGACTGATTAAACGAGAGGCGGCACGCCTTGCGACGTCCGCCCCATGGATGCTGACGCTCCGGCATGACCGGAGCTTGACGCGCTTACTTGACGCGGCTGTCGTACTCGCCGGTGCGGGTATCGACCTTGATGATTTCGTCCTGATTGACGAACAACGGCACGCGCACCACGGCGCCGGTCTCCAGCGTAGCCGGCTTGCCGCCACCGCCGGAGGTGTCGCCGCGCACGCCCGGATCGGTCTGCACGATCTTCAGCTCGACGAACTTCGGCGGCTGCACGGCAACGATCTGGCCGTTGAACAGGGTGACCACGCACTCTTCCTCACCCTTGAGCCACTTCCACGCATCGCCCATCGCGGTCAGCGGAGCCTGTGCCATTTCGAAGGTCTCCATCTGCATGAAGTTCCACACGCGGTCCTTGCCGATGCCGTCGATAAAGGACAGCTGCATATCGGTATCGGCGACGTCGGCTTCCTCGAAGGAGTCGCTGGACTTCAGCGTCTGCTCGGTGGTGCGACCGTCCTTCAGGTTACGGATGCGGATGCGGGTGAAGGCCTGACCCTTGCCCGGCTTGACGAAGTCAGCTTCGGTGATGATCCACGGATCACCGTTGTGAAGAATCTTCTTGCCCGTTTTGACATCATTGAGGCCAAGGGTCGCCATGCATTTCGCTCCGAAATATAAGAAGTGACATCAAACCGCTGCCGTCAGCGGCTAAAATAAGAGGTCAGTCGGGCAGCACGCCCGTACCGAGGCCGCACATGATACCTGCAAGCACCGCCGCCCGCCTAACCTCAGCCACCGGCCCCGAGGGCGGCGACTGGCGCCTCCACTGGCGCGATGCGCTCACGGATCCCGCCGAACTGCTCGCCCTGCTCGGTCTGCAGCATCTGTCGACCCAGCTGCCTGCGGAGGATGCCGGCTTTGCGCTGCGTGTGCCGCGCGGCTTCGTGCGGCGCATGCGCCACGGCGACGCACGCGATCCGCTGCTGCTGCAGGTACTGCCGCAGCTGGCCGAACTCGATCGCGTCCCCGGCTTCGTCACGGACGCCGTCGGCGACATGGACGCCCGCGCCGCCCACGGCGTGCTGCACAAATACCACGGCCGCGCGCTGCTGATCGCCAGCGGCAGCTGTGCGATCAACTGCCGCTACTGCTTCCGCCGGCATTTTCCCTACGCCGAGGAAATGGCCGCCGCCAGCCAGTGGCGGCAGGCGCTGGCCCATCTGCACGGCGACAGCTCGATTACCGAACTGATTCTCTCCGGGGGCGATCCGCTGGCGCTGGCGACCTCCAAGCTGGAAGCGTTGAGCGCCGGACTGGCCGACATTCCTCACGTCACCCGACTGCGTATCCACACGCGGCTGCCGGTGGTACTGCCCGAGCGAGTCGACGCGACCCTGCTGGCGTGGCTGGCCGCGTTGCCGTTGCAGAAAGTCATCGTGCTGCACGCCAACCACGCCAACGAATTCGACGCCGACGTCGACCGCGCCTGCGCACAACTGCGCGAGGCGGGCGTCACATTGCTCAATCAGTCGGTACTCCTGCGCGGGATCAACGACGGCACCGATGCACTGGCGGAACTCTCCGAGCGGCTGTTTGCCGCAGGCGTGCTGCCGTATTACCTGCACCAGCTCGATCGGGTGCAGGGAGCGGCGCATTTCGAGGTGGATGACGTCCGCGCGCTCGACCTGGTGAAGGACCTGCGCGCCAGGTTGCCCGGTTACCTGGTTCCCACGCTGGTTCGCGAAGTGGGCGGCGCGGCCTCCAAGCTGCCGCTGTAGTTTCTCTGCCACTTTCTACGGCGACGCTTTTGCTGGCGGCTGCCGCAAGAATCCGCTACAAACATAGGCACGAATGTGGTCGGCCCGACACGCCGGAAACCAGCCAGGTAAAGTCAGCGGTGCCCAACGGACAGTTCGACGCCTCATGAAAAAAGATTACGTCATCAAGATCCTCTTCATCGAGAACTCGCTCGAAGAGGCTGAACAGATCATCAGTCTAATGCGCAACAGCGGCATCGCCGTGCGTCCGGCCCGCGCCACCAACGCCGAGCAGCTGCAGAAAGCGATCGACGAACTGGAGCCGGACATCGTGATGTTCGATCCGTCGATCAAAGTCCTGACGCTGCGCGATGTCGTGCAGGCGCTGGACGCGAACGGTCGCGACTATTCGGTGATCGGACTGCTGGACAAAGTGGACGGGCAGCAGGTAGCCGACCTGTTCGTGGACGGCGCCCGCGGAGTCGCGCCGCGCAACCAGCCCAAGCAGCTGATCATCGTGTTGCAGCGCGAATTCGAGGCCTTGCAGACGCGCCGGCAGGTACGCCGCCTGGAAACCTCGCTGCGCGAGTCCGAGCGTCGCTGCGATGCACTGCTGGACTCGTCCAACGATGCCATTGCCTACGTGCACGAAGGTATGCATGTGCGGGCCAATCAGGCCTATCTGGACAACTTCGGCTATCAGAGCTTCGACGACCTGCTCGGCCTGCCCGTGATGGACATGGTGGACGCGGCCAACGCGGATGAATTCAAGCTGCTGCTGAAGGGTCACGCGCGCCACGAAAAAGTGGCATCGCGGATTGCACTGCACGCACGCCGCGCCGACGGCAGCCTGTTCGACGCCACCGTGGAATTTGCCCCCGCCACGTTCGAAGGCGAGCCCTGCCTGCAGATCGTGTTCCGCCGGCAGCAGGTCGATCCGGCCGTTCTCGAGCAGCTGCAGCGTGATCCCGTGACCGGCCTGTTCAACCGCTCACGCATGCTCGAGTGCGTCGGCAACGCGGTAGCCGGCGCCACCAATGGCAAGAAAGGTCAGGCCCTGCTGCTGGTGGAGCCGGACAACTGGAAAACCCTGGTTGCGGGCATCGGTCTGAGCAGGGCCGACGAACTGCTCGCCGCCTTCGCCGGCCGCGTGCGCATGCTGCTCGATACCGACGATGTCGCCGGCATGCTGGCGGAGCACACCTTCGGTATCATGCTGGATTCGCGCGAGGACGCCACCACCAGGGAATGGATCGCCAAACTGCAGCAGAGCATCAGCGCCGATATTTTCGACGTGGGCGAGCGTTCGATGAGCCTCACCGCCAGCATCGGCGGCAGCCTGCTGGGCGAAAAGAACGCCAATGCCGATCAGCTGCTCAACGAAGCTGCCCAGGCCCTGCGCATGGCGCAGAGCCTGGGCGGCAACAAGATCGAATTGAACGACCCCGCGGCCGGCGAAAAAGCCGATCGAGAGCGCGATCTCTACTGGCTGGACCTGCTCAAGGAATCGCTGCAGAAAAACGGTCTGGTGCTGTATCACCAGCAGATCGTCAGCCTGCAGGACGCCGAAGGCGAATATTCCGAAATCCTGCTGCGCATGAACGGGCCGAAGGGCGAAGTGATGCCGGCCTTCTTCATGCCGATCGCCGAAAAGAACAAGCTCAACAGCGCCATCGACCGCTGGGTACTGCACCGTATCATCAGCGCGCTGCAGATCCGAGAAAGCCACGGCATGCAAACCACGTTTTTCGTCAAGCTCACCGCCGACTCGATCAGCGACGAGACCTTGCTGCCGTGGCTGGCCGAGCGGCTCAAGCGGGCGGCGCTCAAACATGGGCGCATCGTGCTGGAAATGACTGAAAGCAAGATCATGACAATGCTTCGGCCAGCGCAGGAATTCGTCAATGGCTGGAAAAAACTGGGTGGCAAATTTGCGCTGGAGCAGTTCGGCTCCGGCCTGAACTCGTTCCAATTGCTCAATCATATCGATGCGGATTACCTGAAGATCGACCGCAGCTACATGGCCGATCTGCCGCAGCACGCGGAAAGCCAGAAAAAGATCGCCGAGATTTGCGAACAGGCCAAGGCGCTCAATCGACAGACCATCGCCGAGTGGGTCGAGGATGCCACCAGCACCTCGCTATTGTTCGCCTACGGCGTGGACTTCGTGCAGGGCAATTTCCTGCAGATACCGCAGCTGCTGACATCCTCCGGCAGCGTCGTCATGCAGGCGGTCGGCAACTAGTATCTAAGCCGCGCTCTTTTCGAAACACAAAAAGCCCGCGGAGCGATCCGCGGGCTTTTTGTCGTGCCAGACCATCCCCTGCGAGATAGTCCGACCGTTTTACTCGGCGCTGGAAGCAGCAGATGCAGCCTTGGCCTTGTTGGCGGCCTTGGCAGCCGCCGCGGCGGCGACGTCTTCCTTGATGCGGGCGGCCTTGCCTTCCAGACCACGCAGGTAATACAGCTTGGCGCCGCGGACCTTGCCCTTGCGCTTCACGGTGACCGAATCGATCGCCTGGCTATGCGACTGGAACACGCGCTCCACGCCAGTGCCGTGCGAAATCTTGCGCACGGTGAAGGCCGAATGCAGGCCGCGGCTGCGACGGGCGATGACGATACCCTCGAACGCCTGCACGCGCTCGCGGTTGCCTTCCTTCACCTTGACGTTGACGACCACGGTATCGCCGGGGCCGAACTCCGGCAGCTGGCGGGTGATCTGCTCGGCTTCGAACTGTTCAATGATCTTGTTCATGGCAACCTCTGGGTTTTTGCGTTCATCCCTGACCGCAAGAATCAATCAGCGACCATCCGTGGCCGCACTATTTAATTTCGAGCCGTCACGTATTCGCGGCGGAATTCATCTAGCAGCGCACGGGATTCAGCATCCAGCGCGCGTTGCGCCAACAGCTCCGGACGGCGCAACCAGGTTCGTCCCAGCGACTGCTTGTGGCGCCAGCGGGCAATCGCCGCGTGGTCACCGGAAAGCAGTACCTCCGGCACGGAACCCAGCGCATCGTGCACCGGTTTCGCATAGTGCGGACAATCGAGCAGGCCATCGGAAAATGAGTCCTGTTCGGCCGACTGCGCATCGTTCAATGCGCCGTCCTGCAAGCGGCCCACGGCGTCGATGATCACCGCCGCTGCCAGCTCGCCACCCGACAACACATAATCGCCGATCGACAGCTCTTCGTCGACCTCGTGCGCCAGCAGACGTTCGTCCACACCTTCATAACGTCCGCAAAGCAGAGCGATGCGCGGCAGCTTCGCCAGCGCTTCTACCCTACCCTGCGTCAGCCGCGCTCCTTGCGGACTGAGATAAATCACGTGCGCCGGCTCCGGCGCCGCATTGCGTACGACCTCAAGGGTTTTACGCAATGGTTCGATCAACATCACCATACCCGGACCGCCGCCGTAGGAGCTGCTGTCCACCGTACGGTGCCTGTCGGTCGTGTAGTCGCGCGGGTTCCAGGTTTCCACCTGCAGCAGCTTGCGTTGCTGCGCGCGTCCCACCACACCTACCGCAGCACACTCGCGCACGAAGTCGGGAAACAGAGTAACGACGTCGATGCGCACGATGCTTGACCTCGGTATCGGCTTCTTGCGTTCCCGACTCTATTGTCGCTGTCCGGCGACCTCAGAATTCAGGATCCCAATCCACCACCATGCGTTTTGCGGACACGTCCACCGAACGCACGTACGAACCCTGGATAAAAGGAATGAGCCGCTCGCGCGCGCCATCCCGAACTACCACGACATCATTGGCACCGGTCGCAAACAGGTGACTGACCCGACCCAGCGGCACATCTTCCGTGGTGACGACCTCAAGACCCTCGAGATCGACCCAGTAATACTCATCCTTGCCGGGCGGCGGCAGCTGCTCGCGAGCGACGTGGATATCCATGCCGATCAGCGCTGCGGCCTGTTCGCGATCGTCGATGCCGGGCAGTTGGGCCACCATGCCCTTGCCCTGCTGACGACCTTTTGCACCCGCGATCTGCGTTTCCGCGCCGGACTCCGTGCTGAGCAGCCACGGCTGGTAATCGAAGATCTTCATGCGTGGCTCGGCCCAGGATTCGATCTTGAGCCAGCCTTGCACGCCGTACAGTCCGACGATGCGCCCGATAAGGACGCGCCGACCGGATTCACTCACGCTCAGGCAGCCTGCTGCTTACCGGCTTCCTTCACCAGCGCAGCAACTTTGTCGCTCAGCTGGGCGCCCTTGCCGACCCATTCCTTGACGCGATCGACGTTCAGCTCAAGGCGCTTGTCCTTGCCTGACGCCACCGGGTTGTAATAGCCGATGTTCTCGATGTTGCGGCCGTCGCGCTTGTTGCGCTGATCGGTGACAACAACGTGGTAGAACGGACGGCCCTTGGCGCCGCCGCGCGAAAGACGAATCTTGACCATAGTAAAGCTCCAGAATTGCCGGATATCGGCAGGCGCACGAGAGACGTGCGCGGTAAACGGGGCATTTTAGCGGTTTTTGGGGAAAAGGGAAGAGTTGCTACGAGGGACGAGGGACGAGCAGCGAGTAGCGAGGGCGAAATACTGAATGCTATGGCGATCCGGAGGTCTTTTTTCTTCCG
Source organism: Rhodanobacter sp. ANJX3 (assembly GCF_014200755.1). Lineage (GTDB taxonomy): Bacteria > Pseudomonadota > Gammaproteobacteria > Xanthomonadales > Rhodanobacteraceae > Rhodanobacter. Next base: position 14,706 of record NZ_JACHCM010000003.1, read on the forward strand.
TTCGTGCTGGAAATTGATTTTTGGCGCGCTCGACCCTCGCCTCTCGTCCCTCAACCCCAAGATTGATCAGCGCATCGGCGGCAAGCCGCCACCGCCCATGCCCCCCATTCCGCCCATGCCCTTCATCGCACCGCGCATCTGGCGCATCAGGCCCTTGGTGCCGCCCTTGGACAGCTTGGACATCATTTTTTCCATCTGCATGTACTGCTTGAGCAGGCGGTTGACGTCGGCCGGCTGGGTGCCGGAGCCGCGCGCCACGCGGGCGCGGCGCGAGCCGTTCAGCAGGTCGGGATGCCTGCGCTCTTTCTTGGTCATCGAGCTGATGATGGCGATCATGCGCTTCATCTCGCCGTCGTTGACCTTGGACTTCACGCTGTCCGGCAGGCTGGAAACGCCGGGCAGCTTGTCCATCAATCCGGCCAACCCACCCATATTGCCCATCTGCTCGAGCTGATCCTTCATGTCGTTCAGGTCGAAGCGCTTGCCCTTCATCACCTTCTGGGCGAGCTTCTGCGCTTTTTCCTGATCGACCTTGCGCTCGACTTCCTCGACCAGCGACAGCACGTCGCCCATGCCGAGGATGCGCTGGGCCAGACGATCGGGATGGAACGGCTCGAGCGCATCGGTCTTTTCGCCCGCACCGAGGAACTTGATCGGCCGGCCGGTGATGTAACGCACCGACAGCGCCGCGCCGCCGCGGGCGTCGCCGTCGGTCTTGGTCAGGATCACGCCGGTCAACGGCAGGGCCTCGCTGAACGCCTTGGCCGTGGTGGCAGCATCCTGGCCGGTCATCGAATCGACCACGAACAAAGTTTCGATCGGATTGATCGCGGCGTGCAGCGCCTTGATCTCGGCCATCATCGCTTCGTCGACGGCCAGGCGGCCGGCGGTATCGACCAGCAGCACGTCGATCACTTCGCGCTTGGCCGCAGCGATCGCGGCCTTGGCGATGTCGACCGGGCTCTGCGACGCGTCCGACGGGAAGAACTTCACGCCGACCTGCTCGGCCAGCGTGCGCAGCTGCTCAATCGCGGCCGGACGGTAGACGTCGCAGCTCACCACCATGACCTTTTTCTTCTTGCGCTCGGTCAGCAGGCGCGCCAGCTTGGCCACCGTGGTGGTTTTACCGGCGCCCTGAAGGCCCGCCAGCAAAACGACGGCCGGCGGCTGCTGGGCGAGATTCAGTTCGGTATTGGCGGTACCCATCACCGTGGTCAGCTCGTCACTGACGACTTTTACCAGGGCCTGGCCTGGGCTCAGGCTCTTGATGACGTCCTGACCCACCGCGCGCACCTTGATCCGCTGGATCAGCGCCTGCACCACGGGCAGCGCCACGTCCGCTTCGAGCAGGGCAATGCGCACTTCGCGCAGCGACTCGCGGATGTTTTCCTCGGTCAGACGGCCGCGGCCGCGCAGGCGATTGACAGTGGTGGAAAGGCGTTGGCTGAGCGACTCGAACATGACGGGACCGGCGAACAGGAAAGTATCCGATTATAGCGGACGGATCGATGGCCGCCGCCTGCACGCCCCGCGAAGCCTGTGCGACACTTCCGGTCTATGCTCATTCACACCCTTGCAGCGTTCGCCATCGTGCTTTATCTCGCCGCCTCAGCCGCGCTAGCGCGGCCGTTGTTTACCGGCGGCCAGCCGCTGAACAAGCTGGCGCTGGGGCTCGCCGGTAGCGCCGTAGTGCTGCATGCGGCCATTCTTCTCGGCGCCCACCGCGGTGCGCTGGATCTGCACTTTTTTGCCGCGCTTTCGCTGGTGGCGTTTGTCGTGGCGACGCTGACCCTGCTGGTGAACATTTCGCGCCCGGTCGCCGCGCTGGGCGTGATCGTGTTTCCGCTGACGGCGCTGCTGGTTTTTGTCGACAGCTTTATCGCGCCGCCGACCCTGCCCCACCCGATGGATTGGCAGATCAAGCTGCACGTGACGGTGGCCCTCATCGCCTTCAGCGTGCTCTCGATGGCGGCCGTGCTGGCGATTCTACTGGCGGTGCAGGAACGGGCGCTGCGCCATCGCCAGTTCAGTCCGTGGATGCGCGCGCTGCCGCCGCTGACCTTGACCGAAACGTTGCTGTTCCGGCTGATTGCCGCGGGTTTCCTGCTGCTGACGCTGACCTTGATCACCGGTGCGCTGTTTGTCGACAACCTCTTCAGCCAGCACCTGGCCCACAAGACCGTGCTATCGATCATCGCGTGGCTGGTGTTCGGCGTGCTGCTTTACGGCCGCTGGCGTCACGGCTGGCGTGGCCAGCGCGCTGTTAATCTCACCTTGATCGGCATGGCCGTGCTGCTGCTGGCTTTCTTCGGCTCGAAGTTCGTGCTGGAACTCATCCTGCATCGCGGCATCGATAGCTAATCAGCGGCAGGCGTCGATTGCGTCCGACAGGCGCTCTACCCCGATCACTTCCATCTCCCCAACGCGGCCTTTCTTCGGCGCGTTCGCCTTCGGCACGATGGCGCGCTTGAAACCATGCGTTGCCGCTTCCTTGAGGCGTTCCTCGCCGTTGGGTATCGGACGAATTTCGCCGGAAAGTCCCACTTCGCCGAAGGTGACGGTCTGATCAGGCAAAGGCCGATCGCGCAGTGATGACAGCACCGCCAGCAGCACCGGCAGATCGGCGGCCGTTTCCTGCACGCGGATACCGCCAACCACGTTGACGAACACATCCTGATCGTACGCCGCGACGCCGCCGTGGCGATGCAGCACGGCCAGCAGCATGGCCAGTCGATTCTGATCCAGACCCAGCGCTACGCGGCGCGGATTGCCCAGCGACGACTGATCGACCAAGGCCTGCACCTCGACCAGCAGCGGCCGCGAACCTTCACGCGTGACCATCACCGCACTGCCGGAGGTCGGCCCGGTATGTGCGGAAAGGAAGATGGCCGACGGATTGGGCACCTCGCGCAGGCCCTTGTCCGACATCGCGAACACGCCCAGCTCGTTGACCGCGCCGAAGCGGTTCTTGAACGCGCGCAGGATGCGAAACCGGCTGCCCGATTCGCCCTCGAAATACAGCACCGCATCGACCATGTGTTCGAGCACGCGCGGCCCGGCGATGCCGCCCTCTTTCGTCACGTGGCCGACCAGGAAGACCGAGGTACCGGTCTCCTTGGCAAAACGGGTCAGCTTGGCCGCGGACTCGCGCACCTGACTCACCGAGCCGGGCGCGGCGGTCAAGAGTTCGGTCCAGATGGTCTGGATCGAGTCGATCACCAGCACGCGCGGTCGGGTGGCGAGGGCCTGCTCCAGAATCCGCTCGATGCAGGTTTCCGCCAGCGCCTGCAGCGGCTCCAGGGGCAGACCCAGCCGTTGCGCGCGCGAAGCGACCTGCGACAGCGATTCCTCGCCGGTGACATAGACGCTGGAAAGCTGCGCGCCCAGCGTGCCCAATACCTGCAGCAGCAAGGTAGATTTGCCGATACCGGGATCACCGCCGATCAGAACTACCGAACCCTGCACCAGGCCGCCGCCGAGCACGCGATCAAGCTCGCCGATGCCGGTATGCGTGCGCGCCTCTGTCGTCAATGCCACTTCGGTCAGCGGCGTGATGCGAGCGCTGCCTTCCGCATTGCCGGCATAGCTGGAACGCTGCGCGCCGACCGACGCCTTGGCTACCGACGACGGCGTCAGCACGATCTCGCTCAGCGTGTTCCACACGCCGCACTCGATGCACTGGCCCTGCCACTTGCTGTGCTCGCCACCGCACTCGGTGCAGACATAGGCGGTTTTGGCTTTGGCCATCGGACTCTCGTTACGCGATGCAATCAATGCGTGAGCTTAGCCTGCCGCGGTCGCAAATCGCGAGACGAAGGGACGATGCGGCTGTCGGCTTTCATCGACAGCCTACATCGCTAATTGTCGTCTTCGACAACCAGGACACGGCGCGTCATGCCGCAGGTGAGATCGTAGGAGATCGTGCCCGCCTGGGCTGCAATGCGCTCGACCGGAAGCGACGGTCCCCACAGCGTGACGCGATCACCTACCCTGGCCTGCGGCGCACTACGCAGATCCAGCGTGATCAGGTCCATCGACACACGTCCTATCAGCGGAACCGGCTGCTCGCCAATCAAGACCGGCGTGCCCGCCGGCGCGCTGCGTGGGTATCCATCACCGTATCCGACGGCGGCCACGCCGACATTCATGTCTTCGGGGCAAGTCCAGGTGCCGTTGTAGCCGATCCGTTCGCCGCGCTTGATCGGATTGATCGCGATCAGCCGCGTGCTCAAGCTCATCGCTGGACGAAAGCCGAAATCCGCGCCAGTCTTGCCGTCCACCACGGACAGGCCGTAGAGCAAACCGCCGGTGCGCACCCAGTCGGCGCGCGCGTCGGGCCAGCCGATCGCGGCGGCGGAATTGGACAACGATCGCGGACCGGGCAGGCCCTGGGTCGCCTCACTAAAACGCGCCATCTGCAGCGGCGTCTGCTCGCCATCGGTGACTTCCGACTCGGAAAAGTGCGTCATCAGCCCGATCTCGGGATCAACGCCCGGCATCGCCAGCAACCGTGCATGCACCTCGGCCACGCGCTCGGGCGCGAAGCCCAGCCGATGCATGCCGCTGTCGATCTTCAGCCACACGCGCAGCTTGCCGCGCTCGGGCGTGGTGTGTGCCAACCACTGCAGCTGCGATTCGTGATGAATCGCCGCCTCCAGCATCAGCCGCTGCATCTCAGTGATGTCACTGGCGTTGTCGGGTCCGGACAGCACCACGATGCGCTGCTGGTGCCCCGCCGCGCGCAGGCGCAGCCCATCGCCGATCGCCGCCACGGCAAACATGTCGGCATCGGCGGCCAGCGCGCGCGCCACGCGCTCCAGCCCGTGGCCGTAAGCGTCGGCTTTGACCACGGCCATCACTTTCGCCGGCGCAGCGATCGCCTTCAGCCGCGCCAGGTTGTGGCGCAGCGCACCGAGATGGATGGTGGCGACGGTGGTGCGGCTCATGACTGTTTGGAGCGGGGAATGGGGAATGGGGACGCGCGCAGCGCGAACGCCAAAGGCGGCCCGAAGGGCGAGTGGCGAAGCCGCGAGTAATGGGAAACGCGAAGTTCTTGCCCGCGTGTCGTTCTCTGCCCTACCGAATTTTCACCGTGGCGCAGCGAACAAATGCCACACACGCGCTGCGTGTTCCCTGTTCCCTGTTCCCTTATCCCCGCTCTCAATCGAACGTCCCGCCGAACGAATCGGAGGCGTAGTTCTCGAACTTGGTGTAGTGGCCGAGGAAGGTCAGCTTGCAGGTGTCGGTGGGGCCGTTACGCTGCTTGCCGATGATGATTTCGGCCATGCCCTTGTCCGGCGATTCCTTGTTGTAGTAATCGTCGCGGTAGATGAACATGATCACGTCCGCGTCCTGCTCGATAGCGCCGGATTCGCGCAGATCGGACATCATCGGCCGCTTGTCGGCGCGCTGCTCGAGCGAGCGGTTCAACTGAGAGAGTGCGATCACGGGTACGTTCAACTCCTTGGCTAGGCCCTTGAGTGAACGCGAAATTTCTGAAATTTCGGTGGCGCGATTCTCCTTGTTGCCGGGCACCTGCATCAGCTGCAGATAATCGATCACGATCAGGCCCAGACCGCCGTGCTCGCGATGCAGTCGGCGCGCGCGCGAGCGCATCTCGACCGGCGACAGGCTGGGCGTGTCGTCGATGAAGATTTTCGCCTCGGACAGGATCTGAATGGCGTTGGAGACGCGCGGCCAGTCTTCCTCCTGCAGGTCGCCGTTGCGCAGATGCTGCTGATGGATGCGCCCGACCGAGGAGATCAGGCGGAATGCCAGCTGCGAGGCGGACATTTCCATCGAGAACACCACCACCGCCTTCTTGCTGCGGATGGCTGCGGTCTCGGCGATATTCAGTGCGAACGCGGTCTTGCCCATCGAGGGACGCGCCGCCACGATGATCAAATCCGACGGCTGCAAACCCGAGGTGAGGTTGTCCAGATCGGTGAAGCCGGTAGTGATGCCGGTGAGCTGGCCGCGGTTTTCGTAGCGCTCGGTCAGCAGGCGGAAGGCGTCCTTCACCGCCTCGCGCATGGAGACGGAATCCTTCTTGCCGCGCGCGCCGGATTCGGCGATGTGGAACACGCGCTGCTCGGCGCTTTCCAGCACCTCCTGCATGCTCTTGCCTTCCGGTCGATAGCCGTCTTCGGTGATCGACGTACCCGCGTCGATCAGCTGACGCATCACCGACTTCTCGCGCACGATGCCGGCATACGCGGTGATGTTGGCTGCACTGGGCGTGCTGTTGGCCAACTCGATCAAATAGCCCGCGCCGCCAACCATCTCAGCAAGGCCGTTGCTCTCGAACCAATCGCCCAGGGTCACCGCGTCGCACGGCATACCCTTGTTGGCCAGCTCGTTGATGGCGCGCCAGATCAACCGGTGATCCTTGCGATAGAAATCCAGCTCGGAAAGTTTGTCGGCCACCTTGTCCAGCGCGTCTGGCGCCAGCATGAGGCCGCCCAGCACGGCCTGCTCCGCGTCGATCGAATGCGGCGGCACGCGCAACGCCTCGATCGCCGAGGAAGAAGACTTGCGGTCGGGCACGAAGGACATGGATTTACCTCACGGAGAAACGAGCCTGCGCCGACGCCGAAGGCATGGCAGCTCTGGCCATCATCATACGCGGCGTCATCTCAACCACCGAGACAATAACTCTGTGGATAAGCTGTGTGTTGCTGTGGATAGAAGTAGGCCGGATGGCCCGAGAACCTCGATCCATCGTACATATCTACCCAAAGAAAAGGGCGCCCGAAGGCGCCCTTTTCATGGCATCGAAGCCAGCTCTGAAGCTTACTTGTCGCCGACCACGATCACCTTGACGGTGGTGTGGATGTCCGCGTGCAGATGCACGGCGACGTCGTACTCGCCGGTGTTGCGCAGCGGGCCTTCGCCGAGAATCACTTCGTTCTTGTTCACCGCGAAGCCGGCAGCTGACAACGCCTCGGCGATATCGCGAGGACCGACCGAACCGAACAGCTTGCCTTCGGCACTGGCGTGTGCCGAGATGGTAACGGACGCATCGGCCAGCTTGGTCTGACGGCTCTGGGCATCGGCCAGCAGGCTGTCCGCCTTGGCTTCGTACTCGGCACGGCGCTGCTCGAACGCGGCCAGATTGGCGGCATTGACGCGAACCGCCTTGCCCTGCGGCAGGAGGAAGTTGCGGCCGTAACCCGGCTTTACGACGACCTTGTCGCCGAGCGTGCCGAGATTGCGGACTTTCTGCAGAAGAATGAGTTCCATGGTGTATCCCTATTCGTTAGCGCCGGTGTGGCCCGACGCAGCCGTGGACGGCTGTCCGAAATATCTGAAGGTCCCGCCCGGACATAGCCGGGCGAAACCGATGGCAGGCGGCCCGAAGGTCGCCCGCCGACACGATCAGACGTCGTGGTTGTCGGTGTACGGCAGCAGCGAGAGGAAGCGCGCGCGCTTGATCGCCGTGGCCAGCTGACGCTGATAGCGCGCCTTGGTTCCGGTGATGCGGCTGGGCACGATCTTGCCATTCTCGGTTACGTACTGACGCAGCGTATTGAGATCCTTGTAGTCGATCTCTTTGACGTCTTCGGCAGTGAAGCGGCAGAACTTGCGGCGGCGGAAAAACTTGGACATGGTCTTGAGCTCCTATCAGTCGTCGCTGTCGCGATCGTTGTCGCGGTCGAGACCGCCATCGTCGTCATCGCGGCGACGCGAGGACTTGGCATCATCTTTCTCTTTGCTCTTGATGATGAAGGACGGCTCGGTATCGGCCTCGTCACGACGCACCACCAGATGGCGCAGCACGGCGTCGTTGAAGCGGAAACCCGACTCCAGCTCGTTCAGCGCGTTCTGGCTCACTTCGATGTTGAGCATCACGTAATGGGCCTTGGCCAGATTCGCGATCGGATAGGCCAGCTGACGACGGCCCCAGTCTTCCAGGCGATGCAGCTTGCCACCGTCGGTCTCGACCAGCGCCTTGTAGCGCTCGATCATCGCCGGAACCTGCTCGCTCTGATCAGGGTGGACCAGAAACACGATTTCGTAATGACGCAGGGTCATTGTGGTTTGACTCCTTATGGATGCGGCCTGACGGCCTTGCAGCCTCCCGCCGTTGCGGTGAGGCAAGTGCCCGCGCGGACGTGTAAGGTCCAGACAGAAGCGGAATTGTACGGTGTCGGCGGTAGATCGCGCAAGTTGTTGGTGCGCAAGGGCTTAGGGGCGAGGGAGGAGCCGCGAGGGCGCAAAGACCGAACGGCGCGAAAACTGCAGGTGGGACGACAATGCTCACCCCTCGTCTCTCGCCCCTGTTCTGCCTACCCCACCGTAAAACTCTCGCCGCAGCCGCATTCGCCGGTGGCATTGGGGTTGTGGAAGACGAAGCTCGCGTTGAGTCCCTGACGCTGAAAATCGATCACCGTGCCTTCCACCAGAGCCAGGCTCTTGTCGTTGACGATCAGCGGCAGCCCATCCACGTCGACCGTTTTGTCGCCCTCATCCAGGGTCTCGGCCAGATCGACCACATAGGCGAAGCCCGAGCAGCCGGTGCGCTTGACGCCAAAACGCACACCGGCAGCGGTCGGCGTGCGGGCCAGAAAATGGCGCATGCGGTCGCTGGCGGCAGGAGTGATCGTGATGGTCATGGCGGCAGGTACAACCTCTAACGGCAACGTGAAACAGGAGGGCGAAACGGGCCCGATGCGCCGATCGGACAAGCAAGGCCGCTGCAAAGTCGCGGCATCCGTGAAAGCTACATTATCATGGCGGCTCAACTTGCATGCCCGACGCGCGGCGTGCGCTTCCATTTTCGGTCGCCCTGTCTAGATAAGGCGTCCAAGCAGGAGTTTCAATTCATGGCAGTGGTCAGCCCGACGGTTTGCAGCGTGAAACAGGCCCTATCCGGTGCCATCGAGGCCGGCAGCAGCGTCACCGTGCGTGGCTGGGTGCGGACGCGGCGCGATTCCAAGGCAGGCCTGTCCTTCGTCAACGTCACCGACGGCTCCTGTTTCGATCCGATCCAGGCCGTGGTACCGGCCACGCTGGCCAATTACGACACCGAAGTGAAGCACCTCACGGCCGGTGCCGGCGTGATCGTCAGCGGCACTCTGGTGCCCTCGCAGGGCAAGGGCCAGAGCTTCGAGCTGCAGGCCACATCGGTCGAAGTGACCGGCCTGGTCGATGATCCGGAAACCTATCCGATCCAACCCAAGCAGCACTCGATGGAATTCCTGCGCGAGGTCGCCCACCTGCGCCCGCGCACCAACCTGTTCGGCGCGGTGACCCGCGTGCGCCATACGATGATGATGGCGATTCATCGCCATCTCACCGAGCGCGGCTACTTCTGGATCAACACGCCGATCATCACCACCTCCGACGCCGAGGGCGCCGGCGACATGTTCCGCCTGTCCACGCTGGACCTGGCCAACCTGCCGCGCGACGACAAGGGCAAGATCGACTTCCGCAAGGATTTCTTCGGCCGCGAAGCGTTTCTGACGGTGTCGGGCCAACTCAACGTCGAGTCGTACTGCATGGCGATGAGCAAGGTCTACACATTTGGACCGACCTTCCGCGCGGAAAACTCCAACACGCCGCGACATCTGGCCGAGTTCTGGATGGTGGAGCCGGAAATAGCCTTCGCCGACCTCAGCGTCAACGCGGACGAAGCCGAAGCGTTGCTCAAAGCCATCTTCAAAACCATTCTCGACGAACGTGCCGATGACATGGCATTTTTTGCCGAGCGCGTGCAGAGCGACGCAATCAGCCGTCTAGAAGCTTTTATCGCCAAACCATTCGAACGCATTGATTACACCGATGCGATTACCATCCTGCAGAAGTCCGGTCAAAAGTTCGACTACCCCGTAGCCTGGGGTATCGACCTGCAGACCGAGCACGAGCGTTATCTGGCCGAGAAACATATCGGCCGGCCTGTGGTCGTAATGAACTACCCCGAAGCGATCAAGGCTTTCTACATGCGCTTGAACGACGACGAAAAAACGGTGGCCGCGATGGACGTGCTGGCGCCCGGCATCGGCGAAATCATCGGCGGTGCACAGCGCGAGGAACGGCTGGACTATCTGGACCGCCGGATGACCCAGTTCGGTCTCGATATGGCCACTTACGGTTGGTACCGTGATCTGCGCCGCTACGGCACGGTGCCGCATGCTGGTTTCGGTCTGGGCTTCGAACGTCTGCTGGTGTACGTATGCGGGCTGTCGAACATCCGCGATGCCATCCCCTTCCCTCGCGCCGCCGGCACGGCCGAATTCTGAGTAACGCCAAGGCAATGACGTATCGATTACCCGCACTGTCCGTCGCGCTGATATCCATTGTCCTGCTGGGTGGCTGCCATACCGCCAAGAGCCTGATACCGGACACGCTGATTCCACCGAACCTCCGACCACCATCCGAGAAAGACGGCGACGCGTTGAAGCTGGCGCAGAAAAAGCTGCAGGACGCATCGCCATGCTGCAGCAGCTTCGCCGATTTTTCCTACCAGACCATTCTGCCGTGGCAGCCTCAAAAGTTTGTGCTTGGCAGCGATGCCATGGTGGCCAACTTGAACGGCGCGCATAGCTACTTTCTGGCCTTTCGCCTGCCTACCGGCATCAAGCTGCCTTATCGCGTGGCGATAAAGTCGGAATTGAACGGTCGCTGGTTGAGTTCGAGCTATCTCTTTGCGCCCACCGTCGTCACGCTGGATGACGGCTTTCAGCCGATCGGCACCAGCGATATCACCTTGTGCGAGCACGTAGGCTGGAGCAGCGAAACCACCGGGGCCTTCGGTGCGATGTCGATCAAGGACGAAAAGGCGCGCTATCTGTTGGTGTACAGCTCGGCGGCGCAGCAGTCGGGCAAAACCTATTGGGAGCAGTCTCCCGCAGCCGCGACCACGAGCACCAGCGGCTCCACGCCTTCGCTGGCCATGAATGCCAGCGGTACCTTCAGCGTGCCGCACGGCCCCGACGGTACGCTTTGGATCGGCATGATGGACAAGACCTATGCCAAGGCCGTGGACAAGGCGATCTGCAAAAAGCCGCCGCCAGGCAGCGGCGTGCTCAATACGCTGCGCGCCGATCTGCCGATTCCATGGATCAACGGCAGTAAGGACACCACCGACAGCAGCAACAAGTCCGACGACAACAAGAGCACGCAATGATCGCTCTCTATCTGGCGCTGCTGCTCATTGGCGTCATCGCATTCGTGCTCTCGTACGTCGCCCAGTTCAGGCTTGCCGGGCTCATGCGGCAGCGCCATCCGCAGCAGTGGAAAATCATCGCCGAGCCGGAGTCGGGCAGGCCCTCGGGTTTGCGTACCTGGGTCCGCATGCAGCACGCGATGCGCTCGCCCGCCATCGCCGTGCTGGAAGACGCGGCCATCAATCGCTGGCTGCGCGTGTGGCGGACAAGCCCATGGTTGGGCTGGACCTGCTGGCTGGCCGCGCTCGCCATGCGTCTGCTGCATTGACCCTGGAACGGAGCGCACCATGCAACTAGATCTGAAAGGACGACATGCGCTGGTCTGCGGCGCGTCGCAAGGCATCGGCCGCGCCAGCGCCGTCGAACTGGCCGAACTCGGTGCCGACGTCACCTTGCTTGCGCGTTCAAGCGATGCGCTGAAATCCGTGGCTGAGAGCCTACCGCGTATTCACGATACGCAGCGGCACCGCTGGCACGCCGTCGACATGCAGGACACCGCCGCGCTGCAAACAACGACGAACGGAATTGTGGCGCAAGCGCCCGTGCACATCCTCGTCAATAACACCGGCGGGCCAGCCGGCGGACCGATCCAGAACGCGCCACTGGCCGAATTCGAACACGCTTTCCGGCAGCAGCTGCTGGCCGGCCAGGTGCTGCTGCAGGCGGTGCTTCCGGGCATGCGCGCAAGCGGTTACGGGCGCCTGGTCAACGTGATCTCCACCTCGGTCAAGGAGCCGATCGCCGGCCTTGGCGTATCCAATACCGTGCGCGCCGCCGTGGCGGCGTGGGCCAAAACGCTGGCCGGGGAGCTGGCGGCCGACGGCATCACCGTCAACAGCGTGCTGCCGGGATACACCCGAACGCAGCGGCTGGACAGCCTGCTGGCGGCGCAGGCGAAATCCAGCGGGCGCAGCGAACACGACATAGCGGAAAGCCTGCTTGCCGGCGTACCGGCGCGCCGCTTCGGCGAAGCCGGCGAAGTGGCTGCCGTTATCGCCTTTCTGTGTACGCCGGCCGCGGCCTACGTCAACGGCGTCAGCATCGCCGTCGACGGCGGCCGTACCCGTTCGCTGAGCTGACCGACGATGCCCGAAGGTCCTGAAATCCGCCGAGCGGCCGATGCGCTGGCCGCCGCCGTGGTCGGACAGCCGCTGCGCATGATCTGGTTTGCCTATGCCGAGCTCAAGTCGTACGAAAAGGCATTGCAGGGTCGTCGCATCGAAGCGATCACGCCCCAGGGCAAAGCCCTGCTCACCCGCTTCGACAACGGCCTGACCCTGTACAGCCACAACCAGCTTTATGGCGTCTGGCGCGTCGCCAAGGCGGGCCAGCGCCCGACAACCAGTCGCGTGCTGCGCGTCGCACTTGAAACCGCCGAACAATCGATTCTTCTGTACAGCGCCTCCGATATCTCGATCTGGCCGACCGAGCGTGTGCACGAACATCCGTTTCTGCAGCGAATCGGGCCGGATGTGCTCGACGAGACGCTCGACGAAGTCGGCGTGGCAGCGCGACTGGTCGACCGCCAATTTGCGCGACGCCAGCTGGGCGCGCTGCTGCTCGACCAGACGTTCCTCGCCGGATTGGGAAATTATCTGCGGGTGGAAATTCTCTGGCAGGCGCAGCTGCTGCCGACGCGTCGGCCGGCGGATCTGAGCGATACCGAACGGCATGCGCTGACCCATGCCCTGCTCGATCTGCCGCGACGCTCTTACCAGACCCGCGGCCGCCGCGGCCCCGGCCACCTGCAGGACACGCCGTTCAAATTCCGCGCGTACGAGCGCGAAGGCCGACCGTGCCCGCGTTGCAAAACCGTGCTGCAGAAAAGCACGGTGGCCAGTCGCCCGTTTTACTTCTGCCCCGACTGCCAGCGCTGAGCTCGCGTATGCTGCGCGATGGATTCCTTCCGAACGCCTCACCGGAGACTCTCGCGTTGACCACTCCTCTGCAAGACCTGATCGACGGCAACCGACGCTGGTCCGCCGCGGTGCGCGACACCGACCCGAATTTCTTCAAAAACCTCGCCGAGCAGCAGTCGCCGAAATACCTGTGGATCGGCTGCTCCGACTCGCGCGTGCCGGCCACGCAGATTGTCGATCTACCCCCCGGCGAAATCTTCGTGCAGCGCAACGTCGCCAACGTGGTGGCGCACACCGATCTCAACTGCCTCAGCGCGATCCAGTTCGCCGTCGACGTGCTGAAGGTCGAGCACATCATCGTGGTCGGCCACTACGGCTGCGGCGGTATCCAGGCCGTGCTCGACAAGCGCCGGCTGGGTCTGGTGGACAACTGGCTGCGCCATGTCGGCGATGTCGCGCAGAAGCATGACCGACTGCTGTCCGCGCTGGACACGATGAAGCTTCGCAACGTACGCCTGTGCGAACTCAATGCGATCGAGCAGGTGGTCAACGTCTGCCACACCACCACGGTGATGGACGCCTGGGAGCGCGGCCAGAACCTGTCGGTGCACGCGTGGTGCTACAGCCTCGACAACGGTCATATGAACGACCTGGACCTGCACGTTGAAGGGCGCGATGCATTATTTCAAAAGTATACGCATGCACTGGGTCGGCTGGGCCTGCAGGTCGAGCCGATGTCTCTCTAGACGAACACGTCGACAGGCGCACTGCGCCGCTCGCAGGGAGCCCTCGCACAACATGAGCTGATCGGGCCTCGTCGATTTCAAAAAAAAGCCCGCCGGGATGCCGGCGGGCTTTTCCGTTTTCGTAAGGATGCGAAGGCTAGACGAATCTAACTATCAGCCGGCCGTGGAAGCGGACGCCGGAGCGGCCGTCTTCTTGGCGGCCTTCTTGTGGGCCTTGTGCTTGGTGGTATGAGCAGCCTTGGTGCTGGAAGCAGCGGCCGGGGCGGAGCTTGCCGCGGCCTGAGCGAACACAGAGCCGGAAAGAGCCACGCCAGCCACGAGCAGGGAAGCGATCGCAAGTTTACGCATCATGATGTTGGGCCTCGAAATTAGTGTCGCGAGCCCGGCCGGAACCCGGCGTCTCGGGTGGCGCGACGAGACGACCTTAGCAGCACCGGGGGGATACCGATGCTGAACAAAACACGGGAAATTCACGGCGTGCCGATCGTGAAATCTTGACTTTACAAAGGCTTAATCTGAAGCGAAACAACTTGCGTTTAAGCGAGCGTCGCTTCGAGCAGCCGGGCAATAAGCTCCTGCACCCGAGCAGCTTTTTCCGTGTCGTAGGCAAAGCTTTGCTCGTCCATGTAGTTGACTTGGGCCAGCTCCAACTGCACCGCTTGCACGCCGGCAACAGGATTTCCGTAGTGCCGCGTGATGTAGCCACCCTTGAAGCGCCCATTCACGGCAAAACTGAAGCGGGACTGCGCGTCTAGCCGCTGCTGGAGCTCGCTCTGCAGCGACGCGGTGCAGCTGGCACCGGCCGCCGTTCCCAGATTGAAATCGGGCAGCCGACCATCGAACAGCATCGGCACGCGGCTGCGGATCGAATGCCCTTCCCACAGCACCACGCGTCCATGCCGATCGTGCAACCTCGCAACTTCCTGCGACAACGCCTGATGATAAGGCTGCCAGAACTCGTTTACGCGCTGTTGCACTTCGGCACCATCAGGCTCGCAGCCGTCGAGATAAATCGCTTCACCGTCGAAACCGATGGTCGAGACCAGGCCGGTTTCGCGCTGCCCGGGATAAAGCGCGTGGCCGTCCGCCGGCCGATTCAAATCGATCACATAGCGCGAGGCCTTTGGCTTCAGCACGCTGGCGCCAAGCTGTCGCGCCAGCGGCTCGTACAGACGACCGACATGCCAATCGGTATCCGGCGAACGGCGCGCGGCCGGCTGCATGCGTGCAGCCATGTCGTCGGGGATAAAGCTGCCGTCGTGCGGCAGGCTGATCAACAAAGGTACGCTGCCGCGCTGAAGAGTGAAGTTTTCCATCCCGGCATTCTAGTGCCGACTGTCGATGGACGCTGCGACTTATCCCGCAACTGTCAGGCCATCGCCAGCAGCTCTTCGGCGACCGTCGGATGAATCGCCACGGCGGTCTCCAGATCGCGTTTGCGCAAGCCCAGCCTCAAGGCGACGGCAAAGCCCTGCAGTATTTCGTCGGTCCCGGGACCGAGCAGATGGATACCGACCACGCGCGCATCCTCACCGACGCACACCAGCTTCATCAGGCTCGCCTCCTTGCGCTCCACCAGCATGAACTGCATCGGGGTGAAACGGCTGCGGTATGTTTTGACGGCGTCGCCGTACTGTTGGCGCGCCTGCTCTTCGCTCAGCCCGACGCTGCCCAACGGAGGATCGGAAAACACCACGCTGGGGATGGCGTCGCCATCGATACCGCTATCGATTCGATCACCGAACAGACGATCGGCCAACCGCCGTCCGTTGGCTACGGCGACCGGCGTCAGCGCCTTGTTCGTGGTGATATCGCCCACCGCATAAACACCGGTCACGCTGGTGTTCTGCTGCGCATCGACCTGCACGTGACCGAGTTTGTCGGTTTCCACGCCGATCACGTCCAGCCCCAGCCTTTCACTGTTGGGCACGCGGCCCACGGCCCACAGCACGGCGTCATACGGGCCGCGCGATCCGGCCTTGGCGTCTTCCAGAATGATGCCTTCGGCCGTGCGTCGGGCACTTTTTATCTCGCTCTTGGTATCGATGGAAATACCTTGCGCTTCCATCTTTTCTCTCAGCGACTCGACCATCTCGGCATCGAAATTTTTCAGCAGCCGCTCGACCGCCAACATGTCGACATCCGCGCCGAGCGCCCTCAGCAAGCCGGCAAATTCCACCGCGATGTAGCCGCCGCCGACAATCGCCACGCGACGCGGCATGGCCTCCAGCGCGAACATGTCGTCCGATACCAGCCCGAGCTCGAAACCCGGCAGATCGAGCGTTCGGGGACGTGCGCCGGTGGCGATAACGATATGCGCCGCCTGCAGCCGGCTGCCGTCCGCCAGTTCGATGGTATCGGTCGCCACGAAGCGGCCCGTCTGATAAGCCACATCGATATGCTTTTCCTTCAATCGCTTGGCGTAACGCTCGTTGATACCAGCGATATAGCGATCGCGCAGGCCACGAAAATGCGCCAAGTCCAGTGACCCCGGGGTCGAGTCAAAACCGAATTCGACCGCCAGCGTTTGCTGGTGCGCCAGCTGCGCGGAAAGCCACAGGCTCTTTTTAGGCACGCAGCCGCGATTGACGCAGGTACCGCCCAACGCCAGCGCAGGGTCGACCAACACAACGCGGGCTCCGTGACGCGCCGCGCGAAAGGCGACGGACAGTCCGCCCGAGCCTGCGCCCAATACGATCACGTCATAAGTTGCATTCATTGGCGCGCTCTCCGTTTGATTTCCGCACGCTAGCGCGCGGTACGCGAAACCGATGTCAGATCGACATCTTCCTGCCCCAGACATCGCCGACTCGCTAGAGTCCAAATCGCGCCGGCGCGTAAGGCGACGCATCGACCGGCGAAACCGGACCGCCAAGCATGGATGCCGCCAGCTCGGCCGTACCCGTCGACATGCTGACGCCGAGCATGCCGTGCCCCGTTGCCAGCAGCAGGTTGGACCAGCGTGCGCTGCGGCCGATGATCGGCAGCTCGTCCACGCTCATCGGTCGCCAGCCCCACCACTCTTCCAGCAATGCCGGACCTTCCGGCTCGCGCAGTCCTTCTGCCGCACCGCGTCGCAGTGCGTCGATGCGCGTGCGGTTGATGCCTTCGGCGTAACCGGAAAATTCCATCGTGCTGCCCAGCCGGTAACCGCTGTTCCACGTGGTGACGCAAACCGAAGCCTCGCGCAGCACCAGCGCATGACGCGGGGCGAGCACAGGCCTGGAATACGTGAGGGAATAACCTTTGCCCGGCTGCATCGGCAGACACATATCCAACTTTTTCGACAGCAACGGTGACCAGGCACCGAGTGCGAGCAGCACGCTGTCGCCTGTGAATGCTCCCCGGCTCGTCATGACCCGGCGGATGCGGCCTTCTCCGGTCGTGAAGTCGTCGATGCGCGCGCCCGTTTCGATGACGCCGCCTAGCTCGATCACGCGCCGGGCCAACTCCGCCGCGTAACGATCCGGCCGCAGTCGCGCGTCGCCTGGATGAAAAAGGCCGCCAACGATACCCGGTTTCAGTGCCGGCTCGATCGCCTCGACATCGCCGCCGCGCAGACGCTGCACCTCGATGCCGAGACGATCGAGCACCGTCGCATGATGACGCTCATCGGCCACCTGCTTCGCGGCCGTGCGATAAGCGTAGAGCACGCCGGATTCGGCGAATTCGCACTCGAGTTTTTCATCGCGCACCAGCTCGGCCAGCAGTTGGCGCGAGCGCTGCAAGATGGCCAGGCGCGCGGACGCGGCATGATGGAAATCGCGCCAGTTGCAGCGCCTCGCAAAGCCCAGCAGCCAGCGCAATCGCGGTCCATCCAAACGCGGATTGAGATACAGCGGCGCATCGGCTTTCAGCATGGAGCGCAGCGCCACGCCGATCATTCCCGGCATCGCCAGCGGCGGCGCATGGCTCGGCGTAATGGTGCCGCAGTTGCCGTGCGAGCTGCCGCATCCCGGCATGCCCTGCTCCAGCACACGCACGCTCGCGCCCGCTTTCAGCAGATACAGCGCGCACGCCAGCCCGATGACGCCACCGCCGAGAATCAGCACATCGCTGCGATGAGTGTCCACTCGCCTCCCCCTCCGTTACGACGTCCGGCCCTTCCTATCTTGCACACCCAACATTTCGCGCGCACGCTGGCCGCAATCGTCCACTCGGGCTTTAGTATGACGGCTAAAATTCTCCTCACCGGGATTTATCTTGCTGCGTTACTGACGCCGATGATGGCAACCGCTCAGTCATACGACCACGACGAACTGGTGCTTTTCCAAAACATCGCGCGGCAGCCCAGCGACTGGGCGCGCTTCATTTACTTGTCGCACGCAGTACCGCATCTATCCATCTCTGAGCAAATTCTGGGAGAGCAACTGCTCTCCTCATCGGAAAGCGAACTCGGCCTCTACGACCAGGCCATTCTTGGATTCCCCCTCCGAAGTGAGGCCATCCCAAACCTTCCTCTTCCGACAACTGCGGACTGGCAGGCGGCAGATGCCACCGACGCCATCACGGCGCTGAGCAGCCGCCGCCGCATCGTTCTTATCAACGAGGCGCATCACGACGCCAATACTCGCGTACTGACGCTGGCATTGCTGCCTCGCTTGCGGGCGCTCGGGTTCAACTATTTCGCTACCGAGGCTTTGAGCGACAAGGATCCCGAGCTGATGCGGCGCGGTTATCCCGTGCAACAAAGCGGCACGGAATATCTGCACGAGCCGCTTTACGGCGATATGGTGCGCGAGGCGATCCGACTCGGTTTCATCATCGTACCTTACGACTCCAGTGCGAGCGGCAAGGCACGCGAAGCCGAACAAGAAAACAATCTCTACCAGAGAGTGTTTGCCAAAGATTCCGGTGCTCGGCTATTCGTGCACTGCGGTTATGCCCATATCGATAAAGCCGAGGGACGACTGGGTGATATCAAGCCCATGGCTATGGGTCTGAAAAAATTGACCGGCTTCGATCCGCTGTCGATCGACCAGACTCAATTTCTCGAAGTCTTGGCGGATAGAACCGACGCCTATCATCAGCTGATAGCCAGCTTTCATCCGAAGAGCCCGATAATTTTAGTCAACCGAACAAGTGGCAGCCCATGGAGCGCAGCGCCGACACTGTACGACGTCAACGTCATCCTGCCTCTTTCCGTGAGCCTGAAGTCCTTCGGTGTCGCCAGTGAAGACAAACACGAGGGCGACTCGTCTCGTCTCTCGCACGATTTGATGAATTCGCGCGACATGCATCGGCCGAATTGGCTGACGCTTTCCGGCGATCGCTCCGCCATGCCCATCAGCGCCGATCTTTGTAGGAAACATTTTCCTTGCATCATCGAGGCGCGCTACGTCGATGAATCGGACGACGCCATAGCCGCTGACAGGTATGTCTTTTTTGAGCCGCTTACCGATAGCAGACTGTATTTGCGCCCAGGCCGTTACCGGTTACGCACGATGGACAGTGACAGCGAAGTTCTATCCGAACAGACCATTCAGGCATCGAAGTAGGAGCTCGCCAGCGCATGGCCAGCAGCTGACCATTTGCGCCAAGGGAACCCTTGCATTCATGAATTACACATGTAATAGTTAAATTGATTACGCTAGTAATCTCACAGAACTACCAACATGAGCCCCAACATGTCGGATAAGACGATTGTCATCAGCGAGGCCGAAAGTCGGGTCATGGAGTTACTGTGGCAGCAATCGCCACAGACCTCTGAAGAAATGGTCGCGGCGTTGCTTGAACCCACCGGTTGGCACGAAAAGACCATCAAGACCCTGATCAATCGTCTGCTGGGCAAGGGCGCCATCAGCGCCGAAAAGGACGGACGGCGTTATTTGTATTCGGCGCTGCTGCGACGCGAGGACTGGCAGCAGCGCGAAAGCCGTAGCCTGCTCGACCGTGTGTTCGGCGGCAAGGTGGCGCCGCTGCTGGCGCATTTCAGCCAGCACGAAAAGCTGACGGCGAAGGACGTCGCCGAGCTGCGCAAGCTGATCGATGCCATCGACAAGAAAGGACGCAGGACATGATCGATACGCTGCTATACGTCAACATGGGTTTGCTGCTTGCGCTGGTCTGCCGCAAGCCCGCCCGACGGTTGTTTGGGGCAGGTCCGGCATTCACCCTATGGCTGTTGCCGCTACTGCTGGCGACGCTGCCGTATTGGCCTGCCGTGCCATCAACCTGGGCGACAACGCCGACGATCCTGGTACTGCCTGCTGCGCGAACTCTAATAGCGCAGGCCGCGCCTTCGTTATCGGCTGCGCGCTGGGCCTTCATAGCTTGGGCAGCAGGCGCATCGCTCTGCGTCATCCGCCTGATCGTTCATTGCCGGCAACTGATGCGTCAAACGCGGCCGCTGCCGCCGGCCATGGCACAAGCGCTGCAACCCGATCGGGTCGGTATCGACACCCGACGGCTGCGTCTGCATCCGAATGGCCCTGCGGTTCTCTGGGCGCCGCGCAGCCTGCTGTTGCTGCCGCCGGATTTTCTCGATCGCTTCGACAGCGCCGAGCGTCGCCTGGTGCTGCGGCATGAAGCGGCTCATCTACGCCGCGGCGATACCTGGTGGAACCTGATCGCGGAATTGGCGTTTGCCCTGCTCTGGTTTCATCCGCTGGCATGGCTGGCCATGCCGCGCTTTCGACTGGATCAGGAGCTGGCCTGCGACGAACAGGTATTGCGCCAGTCGCCGCAGGACGAAACCGCCTATGCCAACACGCTGCTGCACAGCATCGGCATGGACTCCACGCCTGTGCTTATTCCCTGGCTCGCCGAGCCCCAACTGAAGGAGCGACTGACCATGATTCAACGACTTCGTCCCGGCGCGCTGCGTCGGCGTGTGGGCTTTATCGGGCTGGCTTCGCTGATGCTGGCCAGTGCCATCGTGGCCCAGGCCGCAGGGAGTACTAGCGTCGACAAGAACGCCGACGCCAACCTCAGCTACAACGCGACTGTTCAACCGTCATATCCTGCTGATTCGGTGAAGAATCACGAGCAGGGAACCGTGCTTGTCAATGTGCTGGTTGGTATTGACGGCAAGGTGCATTCCATCAAAGTCGATCCAGCGACACAGGCTTCGCCCGCCTTGGTCAAGGCGACGACGGACGCAGTGAGTAAGTGGCACTTCAATCCGGCCATAAAAAACGGCAAGCCGGTCGAAGCTTACGCCAGGGTTCCGGTCAACTTTGCTATGTCCGAGCCGGCGTTAAAACCCGCCAAACCCGCAACACTGCCACCTCCACCGCCGCCGGCCCCGTCACATGCCTCGTCCAGTATCTGAGAACTTCCTTATAAGCTATTGATTTGATAACCTCGGCGCCGTCGCTCGCCGAGGTTTTTTTATGCGCCAGGATCCTGCCATCCGTTTTGCGCATGCGCTGCCGTCATGGCGGACCGCCCGCCGCCTGGTTCTCGCGGGTGTGATTCTGCTGCTGGCCGCCTGCTCTAGTACGCCGCATCGGCGCGAAGCGACGTTCAAGGACTCGCACTCGTCGCTCGCGGATCTGCCGGCCCGCGCCCCGTCGACGGCCAATGTCGGTACGGCCAACGACGTGCTGTTTCGCGCCATCGCCCTGGTCGGTACGCCGTATCGCTGGGGTGGCAATACGCCGGCCGGCGGCTTCGATTGCAGCGGTCTGGTGGACTACATCTACCGCAACGCCGCCGACCTGCTGCTGCCGCACAGCTCGCGCGAGATGGCCGCGATGAACGGCGAAAAGGTTCGGCAAATGACCGATCTGGCCAGCGGCGACCTGGTGTTTTTCGGCGGGAGCGGCGGCGTCAGCCACGTTGGCGTGTACGTCGGCAAGGGGCGTTTCGTGCACGCGCCGAACAGCGGCGGCACGGTGCGGCTGGATGACATCGACGGCCCGTACTGGCGCGATCACTTCATTTACGGCAAGCGGCTGCTGGATTGAACCCGCATTGGGGCCCATAAAAAACGGCGCTCAACGGCGCCGTTTTTTATGATGCTCGAATACAAACGATCAGTGTGCGGCGGCGTCCGGCGCATGCGCGTGGCCATGCTGCAGCTCTTCTTCGGTCGCATCGCGCACGTCGGTCACGCTGACGTCGAAATGCAGGTCCTTGCCAGCCATCGGATGGTTGAGATCGACGTCGATCGTGCTCATGCCGACCTTGTGCACGGTTACCGCACGCTGGCCGCCTTCCTTCAGCTGCAGGATCGTGACCATGCCGGGCTTCAGACGGTTGGCCTGCGGAAAATATTTTTTCGACATGCGCTGGATCTGGTCTTCCTGACGCGCACCGTAGCCGTCGGCGGCCGCGACGTCGACTTCCAGCGTGTCGCCGGCCTCGTGGCCTTCCAGCGCGTTTTCCAGGCCCGGAATCAGCTGACCATGGCCCAGCAGCACCCACAGCTGCTGTTCGCGATCGTGCGAACTCTCGACCTTCTCACCGTCGACCGTCAGCGTGTAGTGGAGTGCGATGACCTTGTCCTTGCCAGCCTTCATTGCCTGTCTCTCGAATGATGAAAGACGGCGATTCTATCAGGTGGGCTCTTTCTCGAAATCCAGCCCGCGCGCTTCGGGCCCCAGCCAGACCAGCAGCGCCAGAATCATCGCCACCACGCCGATCCATAGCGACATGGCAAAGGCAAAGTCGTGGCCGTGCCACTCGGCAATCCAGGTCTGCGCCGTTGCCGTGCCCGCCGCCAGCAGGTTGCCCATCTGGTAGGCAAAGCCCGGCAAAGTGGCGCGCATCGGCCCGGGCGACAGTTCGTTGAGATGGGTGGGCACCACGCCCCATGCACCCTGCACCATCACCTGAATCAGGAACGCACCCAGGCCCAGCAAGAGCAGCGAGCCGCCATACGCCCACAGTGGAACCACCGGAATCGCCAGCAGCGCAGCGATGATCATCGCCTTGCGCCGACCGATGCGTTCGGACAGCACGCCGAAGAACAGCCCACCGACCAGGGCGCCGAGATTGAGCAGCGCCACCAGCATGAAGGCTGTGCCCGAACTGGTGTCCAGATGAAGATTGACCTCTTCGAAGGTGTGGTACATGTCCTGCGAGCCATGGCTGAACATGTTGAACGCAGCCATCAGCAGCATCAGATAAATGCCGAGCTTCCAGTGCCCGCGCATGGATTCGCGCAGCGTCTGCTTTTGCCGCGTGGCCTTGCCCTTTTCCCACACCGGCGACTCCGGCACGCTGCGGCGGATATACAGCACGAGCAGCGCCGGCACCGCGCCGACGATGAACAACCCGCGCCAGCCGATGTGATCGACCAGCAACCAGTTCGCCAGCGCCGCGAGAAAAAAGCCGCAGGGATAGCCGCTTTGCAGCAGCCCCGAGATCAGGCCCCGCGACTTGGCCGGAATCGACTCCATCGCCAGCGAGGCGCCGATACCCCATTCGCCACCCATCGCCACGCCGAACAGAAAACGCAGCACCAGCAGCACGGTTAGCGAGGGCGAAAACGCGGTCGCCAGTTCGAACACCGAGAACAGGATGATGTCGAGCATCAGAATCGGCCGGCGGCCGAAACGGTCGGCCAGCCGTCCGAACAGCAGCGCGCCGATCGGGCGCGCCGCCAGAGTCAGGAACAAGCCGTAGGTCACCGCCTTGTTGTCGACACCGAACTCTTTGGCGACGCCAACGATGACAAAGGTCAGCAGAAAATAGTCGAACGCATCGAGCGTCCATCCGAGAAAACTGGCGAGCACGGTATGCCGCTGGGTGTGGTTGAGTTCCCGCAAGGGCGCAAGCAGCGACATCTGGCTTTCCTTGAATTGCATCGACGAATAACCTTTATCGTATGTCGGACGGACGTCTCGTTGGCAACGCCGAAGATGAAGATTTCGCACAAGTCATTGCAAGCCTGCGAGCGCAAGCCGGCGATATGCGCAGACGTTGGCCGGCAACTCTTTTGCTTCGCTGCAACAAAAACAAGCGCAACGATGGTTATCGCGCTATACTTGGCGGCGAAGTCGTTCTGACTTCAGCGGCAGCCGCCGCATCTATCCCCAAGTCTGCAACACGGTATGAACACTCCGGGTTGCTCAGGAGTGTTACTCATGTCTTTCGATTCGCTGGGCCTTGCGCCCGCGTTGTTGCGTGCGCTTGCCGATTACGGCTACACCAAACCCACCCCGATCCAGGCCGCCGCGATCCCCGCCGCGCTGGAAGGCCACGACCTGCTCGCTGCCGCGCAAACCGGTACCGGCAAGACTGCCGCCTTTGTACTTCCCCTGCTGCAGCGTCTGTCGACCAGCGGCCAGACCATGACGCGCCGTCCGCGTGCGCTCATTCTCACCCCGACGCGCGAGCTGGCGGCCCAGGTTCACGAGAACCTGCGCGACTACGGCAAGCACATCCAGGTCAGCGCCACCACGATCTTCGGCGGTGTCAGCATGGGCCCGCAGATCAACGCGCTGCGCCGCGGCGTCGACGTGGTCATCGCCACGCCGGGTCGTTTGATGGATCACATGCAGCAGCGCACGCTGGATCTGTCCGGCGTCGAGACGCTGATCCTGGACGAAGCCGACCGCATGCTCGACATGGGCTTCCTGCCTGCGCTGAAGCGCATTCTCGTGGCGCTGCCGAAAAAGCGTCACACGATGCTGTTCTCGGCCACGTTCGCTCCGGCGATCAAGGCGCTGGCGATGGAGTTCATGCACAACCCGAAAGAGATTTCGGTCTCCGCACCTAACACCGTCACCACCCTGGTCAGCCACCAGGTGCATCCGGTCGACGCCGCGAAAAAGCGTGACCTGCTGCTGCATCTGCTGTCGGTCGACAGCCGTCGCCAGTCGCTGGTGTTCAGCCGCACCAAGCATGGCGCCGACAAGCTGGTCACCTTTCTCAATGCCTCGGGCCTGCGCTCAGCCGCGATCCACGGCAACAAGAGCCAGAACGCACGCACCCGCGCCCTGAGCGATTTCAAGAGCGGCCGCATCACCGTACTCGTGGCGACCGATATCGCCGCGCGCGGCATCGATATCGACCAGCTGCCGATCGTGATCAACTTCGATCTGCCGTCGGTGGCCGAGGACTATGTGCATCGCATCGGCCGCACCGGTCGCGCCGGCATGGAAGGCCTGGCGATTTCGCTGGTCAGCCACGACGAGAGCGGATTGCTGCACGACATCCGCAAGCTGCTGAAGCAGGACATCGCGATCAACCCGGTGCCCGGCTACGAGCCTTCCGCACCGCTGCGACTGGATGCGGGCGCACCGCGGCCGAAGCAGGGTGGTGGCGGTGGTCAGCGCCAGTCACGCGCGCCGCGGCAGGGCAAGCCGGCCGGTTCCGCACGACCCACCGGCTACGCGCCGCAGGGCCGTGGCGACCATGCCGCCGGTAACCAGCGCCGTCGCTCGAACCAGCGGCCGGCCGCCAAGGCCTGAGCCGATTTGATTTGAGCAATGCCAAAGATGGCGGCCTTCGGGCCGCCATCCTCGTTTGTGGGATCCCTCGATAGACTCAGTCCTCTGAACGAATCTTCGCGGTGAGCACATGGTCTCGCCAGGACCCGGCGATCTTCAGGTACGCGCGCGCATACCCTTCGCGCTCGAACCCTAGGCGCTCGAGCAACCGCGCGCTGCGCTCGTTGTCGGGTAGATGATTGGCCATCACCCGATGCAGGCCCAGAGCACCGAACGCCCAGGCCAGCGTTGCCTCCAGCGCTTCTTTCATCAAACCAAAACCTTGCCATCGAGCGCCGACACCATAGCCCAGGATGCAAGCCTGAAAAGGCCCGCGCGCCACGTTGGACAAAGTAATGCTGCCGATTATCTCGACTGCGTCGGTGTTGAATAAGAGCAATGAATAACCGCGATCTGCGCGAGCGGCCGCCTCGGCTTCGGCGATAATCCTGCTGCACTCCGACAGCGTGTAGTAGCTGGCTTCGCGCATGGGCTCCCACGGGCTCAAGTGCTCGCGGTTCTCCAAGCGATAAGCAAGCAGCTGCGGTGCATCGGCCGGCACGGCTAAACGGATCAAGCAGCGCGGCGTCCGCAAAATCGGCAGCGCCGTCATGCCAACGCTAGTGCCGCCGCGTGATGACGAAGGTGGTCTTCCATAAACGTAGAGATAAACCAGTAGCTGTGGTCGTAGCCCGCCTGCCGGCGCAGCAACAGCTCCTGCCCGGCCTCGGCACAGGCCTGGTCGAACAGCTCCGGCTTGAGCTGACCCTCAAGAAACTGATCGGCCTCGCCCTGATCGATCAGGATGGTGCCTGGGAAGGTTTGCTTGCGGACCAACTCGCAGGCGTCGTAATCGGCCCAGGTCGGCGTGTCCTCGCCGAGATAGCGCGGCAGTGCCTTGAGCCCCCACGGCACCTGGCTGGGCGCAACGATAGGGGCAAACGCGGACACCGAGCGATATCGATGCGGGTTTTTCAGTGCGATGGTCAAGGCACCATGTCCGCCCATCGAATGGCCGAAGATGCTGCTGCGTGCAGCATCGATCGGAAAGTTTTCCGCGATAAGGGCCGGCAGCTCGTCGACGATGTAGCTGTACATCCGAAAATTCTTCGACCAGGGCGCCTGCGTCGCGTCCAGATAAAAACCGGCGCCTTCACCGAACTCCCAGTCGCCGGTTGCGCCGTCGATATTTGTGCCGCGCGGGCTGGTGTCGGGCATCACCAGGATCAGCCCCAGCTCCGAGGCGAGCCGCTGCGCGCCGGCCTTGATCGTGGCCGTTTCTTCGGTACAGGTGAGCCCCGCCAGGTAATACAGCACCGGGCAACGCCCTTTTTCGGCCTGCGGCGGCTGGTACACCGCGAAACGCATCGGCCCCGCGCACGTTGTCGAGGTATGCCGGTAACTGCCCTGCACGCCATCGAAGCTGCGCTGTTCGGAGATTTTCTCGAGGGTGCTCATGGCGGCTATCGCTCCTGGTCGGTGGGTCGCATCAGTATTTCGTTGATATTGACGTGCGCTGGCTGACTGACGCAGAACACGATGGCATGCGCGACATCTTCCGGCTGCAGCTGGCGCAGGCTGTCGGCACAGGCATTGATCGTCTTTTTCACCTCGGCGTGGCCGATGTGATCGCGCAGTCCGGGCGCAAGGGCGGTGGTTTCGCCGATATCGGAGAAGACACCGGCACTGAGGGCCACGCGGTCTTTAAGTCGATGAGACACGCTTTCTCCCGGGTAACGGCCAGATCATGAGCGACTGGATTAGCACAAAGCCGTGTCAGGACGCATGTTGCGGCGGGCCTTGACGCACGGGGCTGTTACAATAGTGCTCTTCTTACACCCTTGCATGCCCTCTGCATGACATCGAAGGCTCCCATGTCCCCCGCGTCCCCCGATTCCACCCCGGCTACCGCTGCCGGTTTCAGCACTCTCGGTCTTCCCCCCGAGGTGATCCGAGTTCTCAGCGACGTCGGCTACGAGTCGCCCTCGCCGATTCAGGCCGCCACCATTCCACCGCTGATGGAAGGCCGCGACGTGCTCGGCCAGGCCCAGACCGGCACCGGCAAGACCGCCGCGTTCGCCCTGCCGATCCTGTCGCGCATCCATGCGCGCGCCGGCAAGCCGCAGGCGCTGGTGCTCGCACCTACGCGCGAATTGGCCATCCAGGTGGCCGAAGCATTTCAGCGCTACGCCGCGCACATTCCCGGTTTCCAGGTACTGCCGATTTACGGCGGCCAGAGCTACGGCCCGCAGCTGCATTCGCTCAAGCGCGGCGTACACGTCGTCGTCGGTACGCCGGGTCGCGTGATCGATCATCTGGACAAGGGCACGCTGGATCTGTCCGAGCTGCGCTTTCTGGTGCTGGACGAAGCCGATGAAATGCTGCGCATGGGCTTTATCGACGACGTCGAGAAAGTGCTGCAGGCCACACCGCCGGAGCGCCAGGTCGCGCTGTTCTCGGCGACCATGCCCTCGGTGATCCGCAAGATCGCGCAGAAGCACCTGAAGGATCCGGTCGAGGTCACGATCAAGTCCTCGACCACCACGGCGCCGAATATTCGCCAGCGTTACTGGTTTGTCAGCGGCATGCACAAGCTCGATGCGTTGACGCGCATCCTCGAGGCCGAGCCGTTCGACGCGATGATCATCTTCGCGCGCACCAAGCAGGCCACCGAAGAGCTTGCCGGCAAGCTGCAGGCGCGTGGCCTGGCGGCCGCCGCGATCAACGGCGACATTGCGCAGGCGCAGCGCGAGCGGGTCGTGCAGCAGCTGAAAGACGGCAAGCTCGACATCCTGGTCGCTACCGACGTCGCCGCGCGCGGACTCGATGTGGACCGCATCAGTCATGTGTTCAATTACGACATCCCTTACGACACCGAAAGCTACGTGCATCGCATCGGCCGCACAGGACGCGCCGGCCGCAGCGGCGAGGCGATCCTGTTCGTCAGCCCGCGCGAGCGCGGCATGCTCGGCGCCATCGAGCGCGCCACGCGCCAGCCGATCGAGCAAATGCAGCTGCCGTCGGTCGACGTGGTCAACGATGTGCGTATCGGCAAATTCAAGCAGCGCATCAGCGACATGCTGGCGCAGGGCGACCTGGGCGAATTCCAGAAACTGATAGAGCAGTACGAGCAGGAGCACAACGTGCCGGCGATCGAAATCGCCGCCGCGCTGGCGCGCATCGCCCAGGGCGATCAGCCACTGCTGCTGGCGCCGCCGCCGAAGCGCGAAAAGTACGAGTCGTCGCCGCGCGAGCATTCGTCGCGCGAGAGGCCCACGCACGATAACGGCAGACATGACCGTGCCTCGTCGGATCGTCCGTCGCGCGACCGGCCGACCGGCGAGCGTCGTCCGCCGGCGGATCGCGACAGTGCCAGCAGTCGTCCCGCGCGCGACTTCAAGCCGCGCGAGTCCGCGTCGCACGACGGCGCGCCGCCGCGCGGCGAGTTCGGCAACCGGCCGGTTCGCGCGCATGCCACCGAAGAGGGCAAGCGCACGTATCGCGTCGAAGTCGGTCACGAGCACGGCGTGAAGCCGGGTAACATCATCGGCGCCATCGCCAACGAAGCCGGGCTGGAAAGCCAGTTCATCGGCCGCCTCAGTATCCGCGACCACTACAGCCTGATCGATCTGCCGGACGGCATGCCGAAGGAAGTGTTCGAGCATCTGAAAAAGGTCTGGGTGGTGCAGCAGCAGCTGCGCATCCACGAGTGGGACGGCAACGACACGGCATCCAGCAGCGCGCCGCCAGCGCGCAAGCCGGGCGGTTCGGGCAAGCCAGGTTTCAAACCCGGTGGACCGAAGCCCGGCAGCTTCAAGCCGGGCGGCGGCAAGCCCCCGCACCGCAAGCCGTAACCTGAAGCTCGACCGAAAGCCGCAGCCCACGCTGCGGCTTTTTTTATTTCGTCAGCGGCACTCGCATTGAGATTGTTCCGATCTTGCGACACATCGTTTCCGCGCAGCGCGCTCCGCTGGTCATGCAAATGACAGGATTGACCCTATCTTTGGTATATCCCACCGAAATACTGTCGTTATGACCTCCTTGCCCAGTCTCTACATCTCCCACGGCTCGCCGATGACTGCTCTACAGCCGGGGCTTACCGGCCAGCGGTTGGTCGAGCTGGCTGCACTGCTGCCGAAGCCGCGCGCCATCGTCATGGCCAGCGCCCACTGGCTGTCGCGCAAGCCGCAGGTCGGCGGCGCGGCAATGCCGGAAACCATCCACGATTTTCGCGGCTTCCCGGCCGAGCTTTATGCGCTGCGGTATCCCGCACCGGGCGCACCCGATTTGGCCGTAAAGGTGGCTGAACTGCTGGCGCGGGCAGATCTATCCGCCACGATTGATCCCTCGCGAGGCCTCGATCACGGTGCCTGGGTGCCCCTGCGCCTGCTTTATCCGGACGCCGATATTCCGGTGGTACCGATCACCATTCAGCCTGAGCTAGGGCCGGCCCATCAATACGCCGTCGGCCGCGCCCTGGCGTCGCTGCGCGACGAGGGCATCCTGGTCATCGGCTCAGGCAGCATCACGCACAACCTGCATGATTTTGGCGCCGGTTATAGCGAGCAGCGGCTGGCGCCTTACGTGCAGCCTTTCATCGAATGGATCGAACAGCGGCTGGCCGTCGGCGATATCGACGCCCTGCTCGACTACCGTCGCCAGGCACCCGGCGCCGAACGCGCCCATCCCACCGACGAGCATCTGCTGCCGTTGTTCGTCGCGCTGGGCGCAGCCGGCCCGAACGCTCACGCGCAGCGCATCGATGCAGGCATCGACCTCGGCTTTCTGGCGATGGATATCTATCGCTTCAACTGATTCAACGCGACGAGTAAACGCAGCAAATCAATCGTTCGACGACGACACGTGCGATGTGGCTGGCCAGTCCGCTGGCGTCAGCAGCGGCAAGCCATGTCCCAGACGCGCCTTGTCGCACTGTGCGCTCACCCTGCCAAATTCCCACGACGGCTCCACTTCGCGGCATACCGACGGGCGCTGCTCGTAGATGCCGCAATGCGCCGCGTGGCCCACCACGCCAAGCAGGGCGACGCAGCGCGGTTTGGCCGCATTGGTGCCGCGCATCGCCAGCCGATGCGGATCGAGTTTCTCGGTCAACTCCAGCGGCACGCTGCCGCCGGTCACGCCCTCCGCTTCGGACCAGTGGAAGGCCACGCGGAAAAATGCGCAGCAGGCGCCGCAGCACAGGCAGGGATGGTCCATCGGGTCAGTCAAACTCGGCAACGCGCAAAGCAGCGACCTGGAATATACGCCTAGGCCGCATAGATCAACCTTAAGGCTCGCCGGCGAAGGTATTGCACTGAGCCATATCGCCGCTGTTGAGGCCAGTCTTGAACCACTTCACCCGCTGCGCCGAGGTGCCGTGCGTGAACGAATCGGGCACCACCCGGCCCTGCGCCTGTTGCTGCAGTGTGTCGTCGCCGATCTGGCTGGCCGCATTGAGTGCCGACTCCACGTCACCCGGATGCAACCATTGCAGGCGGGCCTGGGTGCGATTGGCCCACACGCCGGCATAGCAGTCCGCCTGCAGCTCCTGACGCACCGAGAGTCCATCGGCGCCGTCCATCGGTGCGCCGCGACGACGCGCGGCGTCTACCTGATCGAACACGCCGGTGAGCTTCTGCACGTGATGGCCGACTTCGTGCGCGATGACATAGGCGCGGGCGAAATCGCCGGACGCGTGAAAGCGATTCTGCAGCTCCTGGAAAAACGCGAGATCCAGATACACCTTCTGATCGCCCGGGCAGTAGAACGGGCCCACCGCGGTCGATGCCGCGCCGCAAGCGGTGTCGACGCCGCCGCTGAACAGCTTGAGCTTTGGGTCGACATAGGCGTTGCCCTGCGCGGCAAAAATATCGCCCCAGGTTTTTTCGGTCGAGCCGAGAATACGCCTGACGAAATCCTCTTGCTGCGGATCGACCTGTGCCGGCTGCGAGCTCTGCGTCGGCGCTCCGGTCTGGCCACCGCCCTGATCCAGCAGAGCCAGCGGATTCTTGAAGAAGATCCAGCCCAGGATCGCCAGCACCACGATCCCGCCGATGCCCATGCGGCCGCCGCCGAAACGTGGGCCGCCGCCGTTTCCGCTGTCGACCTCGACGTTGTTGCTGCTCTCGCCCTTCTGCCAATCCATACGCCACCCCGTGACCGATGCGTCGCCGCGCTATCCAGGGCGCTGACAATAACTTCTTGCGACGGTTAGCGCCACGCAGGCGCTGCGGTTACAGTCAGCGTTTTAACCCACGAGCCGAAACCATGATCGAGCTGCCCGCCCTGGTAACCCTGCTGACCGTACTGCTGCTGTTCGGCACCATGTTCGTTACCGGCAAGGCGCGCGGCAGATACGACATCAAGGCGCCGGCGATCAGCGGGCACCCCGGTTTCGAGCGCGCCTACCGGGTGCAGATGAACACTATCGAGAACACGGTGATGTTTCTGCCAGTGCTTTGGCTGGCGGCGACGCACGGGTTCGGCGGGCTGTGGGCCGGCGTGGCCGGCTTGGTCTGGCTGGTTGGCCGCAGTTGGTACGCGCTGGCCTATCTCAACGACCCGACCAGCCGCGGCGGCGGCTTCGTCGTGAGCATGCTGGGCTGGGCCGCACTGGTAGTGATGGCGGGCATCGGCGTCGTGCGGGCGATGATGATCGGCTGAGGCAGGCGACCGTGCTCGACGGCGCTCTTCGATGACCGCCCTTCCCCCGGATTCGCTGCGCCCGCGGCCTGAGGCACGGCCTAGTCCGGCCGAGCCTCCCGGCCTGTCCGCCGCAATCGGCCTGATCGCGCTGTATTTTCTGCTGCAGGCCGTTGCCGGCGGCCTCATCGCGCTGCTCATGGCCGTCGCCACCGGGTTTGTGCAAATCGATCGGCGCAGCCAACCGATCGGCGCGGAAATTCGCGCCATGCTCGAACAGCCGGGCATGCCGGCGATTCTGGTGATGCTGACGCTGGGCCTGGCGGCCGCGGTGGTTGTACCGCTGGTTCGCCGGAAGTGGCATGCGCTGTGGCCGATGGCGCGGCCTCCGGGTTTGGGCATGGTGCTGCCGGTGAATCCGGTGTTCTTCATGCTGGCCATCGCTGTCGGCTTGGCCGCACCGCTGCTGGGCGGCCTGCTGACCTCGCTGCTGGCGCACGGCAACACGGTAACGCAGGACATCCAGAGCCTGGGGTCGCACACGCCGACGCAGCTGCGGCTGGCGCTGGTCGTGGTGGTGACAAGTCTCGGTCCGCTGGTCGAGGAAATCCTGTTTCGCGGCGTGCTGTTGTCGGCACTGATGAAACGATGGCGCGTCGGCTGGAGCGTGCTCATCAGCGCGTTGCTGTTTGCCGTGTCTCACCTGCCCAGCATGCAGTGGCAATGGTACGCGCTGCCCGACCTCGCCCTGCTGGCATGCGCCCTGGCATGGCTACGCCTGCGTGCGGGATCGCTGTGGCCGGCGGTGCTCGCCCACGGCGTCAACAACCTGCTGGCGGTCGCGGCCTGGTTCGCGGCGTCGGGCTCCGTCTGAGTCGGACGACCCGAACTCGATGACTAGGGCCACGCGTCAAAGCCGCGCAGCAGTCGCGCGGTTTCAAAGACCGGCAGGCCCATCACGCCGGAATAGCTGCCGTCCAGATGCTCGATCAAGCTCGCGCCGCGGCCCTGGATGGCATACGCGCCGGCCTTGCCGAACGGCTCGCCGGTGGCGACATAGGCCGCGATGGTCGCGTCGTCCAGCGTCGCGAAACGCACCTGCGACACGCTGGTCTCCGACCGTTCGCGATTTGCCTCGACCAGCCAGACCGCGGAAATCACCGCGTGGGTTTTGCCCGAAAGACGACGCAGCATGACGACGGCATCCTCGGCATCGCGCGGCTTGCCGAAAACTTCATCGTCGAGCACGACTTCGGTATCCGCGCCGAGCACCCACGCGTCGGTGGCGCCGCCGAGGGCCTTCAAGCCAGCGCGGGCCTTTTCAAGCGCTACCCGATTGACGTAATCCTGCGGTGATTCGCCGGGCTCTCGCTGTTCGGGCACCTCGACATCGATCACGACGAAATCGGCGCCTAATTGCTCCAGCAACTGGCGACGGCGCGGTGATTGCGAGGCGAGATAGAGCATTGATGGGTCCGGCGAAAGGTAGAGCCGCAAGCATAGCGGCGCCGATGGCGCGAGACAGTGCAGCGATGCCCACTTCCTTGGCCTGAGTGCCAATAGCTTCCGGCGCGGGCCACAAGGAGATATTCAACAGACTCTTAGGCCCGATGGTAGGGATGCCCGGCAAGCAGCGTGGTAGCGCGATACAGCTGCTCGGCCACGACCAGACGCACCAGCATATGCGGCAGGGTCAGCGGCCCGAGCGACCAGCTCTGCTCGGCGCGCGCCAGCACCTCGGGCGCGTGCCCGTCAGGGCCGCCGATAAGAAAAGCCAGGTCGCGCCCGCTCATACGCCAGCGCGCGAGCTGTTCGGCGAGTTCTTCGCTGGACCAGGTCTTGCCGCGGCCGTCGAGAGCGATCACGTGCGTGTCGCGCGGCAGCGCGGCCAGGATGGCAGCGCCTTCGTCCTGCATGGCGCGGGCATCGTCTCGACCCTTGCCGCGCGTGCCGGGCTTGAGTTCGATCAGTTCCAGCGGCAGGTCGTGCGAGAGGCGCTTGCGGTATTCGGCAAAACCCTCCGCCACCCAGCCGGGCATGCGTTCGCCCACGGCGATCAGGCGCGCGCGCATGCCAGCGCTTGCTCAGCCGGCTTGCGCGGCGTCGAAGTCGTGACCGTGATCGCCGACGGTCCACAGGCGCTCGAGGCCGTAGAACTCGCGGATGCGCGGCAGCATCACGTGGACGATGACATCGCCCAGATCCACCAGCACCCACTCGCCTTCGACCTCGCCTTCCACGCCCAGCGGGGCGACGCCCGCCTGCTTGGCGAACTTGGTCACTTCGTTGGCGATGGACTTGACGTGGCGGGCCGAAGTACCGGAAGCGATGACCAGCAGATCGGCGATGGAGGTCTTGCCGCGAACGTCGATTTCGCGGACGTCCTTGGCCTTCAATTCTTCCAGCGCGTCGATGACCGACTTGCGCAAAGTGGCCGTGGTGACGGCCTTGTTGGTACGGGCAGTACTCAAGAGGGGGAGCCTCGATACAGATAACCGCGCGGAATGGCGCGGCCGCAGTATAACCGGCCTGCCCCGGCGGCAGGTCAAACCGTCAGGGAGCGCCTGGCGGCCCGGTATTCGTCCATCAGCACGCCAACCAGCTGCGCGGCCGGCATTGGCCGCACCAGCATTGCCGCCTGCCCGCACCATTCCGACAGCAAATCGCCCCGACCCGCCTCGGCGGCGACGCGGCGCAGGGGCGCGGTGAGTGCGTTCAGGGCAGGGTATGCCGGCAAATTCGACGCCCCAGGCTCCATCGCCTCTACATAGCGATTGCGCAAACCGCGCGCGGCACGGCCGGAGAAGCTGCGGATGGTGGTGACGCGATGCTCTACGGCCTGCGAAAGATCCTGCTTCCATGCTTCGGCGGCCGAGCTTTCAGGGCAGCCCAGAAACGCCGTTCCCAACTGGCTGGCAGATGCCCCGAGAATTTCCGCGGCCAGCATGCCGCGACCGTCCATAATCCCGCCCGCGGCAACGACGGGAATGTTTATCGCGCGCACCGCCAGGGGCAGCAGCGCGAAAAGGCCGATCATCGCGTCATCGGCATCATGCAGAAACGTGCCGCGATGGCCGCCGGCCTCGGCACCCTGAAGGCTTACGGCATCGGCGCCGCGCTCGGCCCAGGCGCGCGCTTCGGCCACCGTGGTCGCCGTGCCGATCACGGTGATGTGACGCTGTTTCAGCTCTCGTACCTGCGCGGTATCGATCAGACCAAACGCGAAAATCGCAGCCGCGGGTCGCGCCTCACACAGCGCGGCGAACTGATCTGAAAATCGCGGCGCCCAGCGCGCCGGCAGACGCGTGCGCACCGCCAAACCTTCTCGCTCCATCAGCGCATCAAGCTGCTCGCGGGCCTTGCTTACCGCCGCCATATCGACAGCGAATTCATCCGGCAGAACGAACAAACCGATGGCATACGGGCGATCGGTAAGGCGCCGAACCTGCGCCGCCTGATCCAACATGGACTGCGGCTCCAGATAACCCGCCCCAAGCGACCCCAATGCGCCGGCACCCGATACGGCAGCGACCAGATCCGGTGTGGTACAACCGGCCATGGGCGCCTGGATCAGGGAATGTTGAATACCAAGCTTACGGACAAACGAGTCATGCAAAGCGGATGGCCGGTGATTGAACACCGGCCAATTATGCGCAAAACACCCGGTTGTTGAGTGCGTCACTGTGCATATCGTACGTCATCGATAGGGCGCGTCGTGATCGCGCGCCTCCTCGACAAATCCGCCGGTCGCTCAGTGGCCCGCGCTGCTGCCGCTGGTGGGAGCCTTCATGGAGTCGGACTTCATCGCGTCATGCGACATGGAGTCATGCTTCATCGAATCGCCCTTTTTCATGGAGTCGTGTTTCATCGAGTCGTGCTTCATCGAATCATGTTTCATGGAGTCGCCTTTCATGGCGTCACCCTTCATCGCATCGTGCGACATGGCCGAGCTCGAGCTGTGCGCCATAGCGTCCTGCGCAAACGCAGAAGTGGTCGCGAAACCGCAGGTCATGGCGGCGACAAGGAGGCTTGCAAGACGTACGTTCATGGGAGTGTCCTTAAGTAAGAGGGATGAAGACATTTGTCATGTCTCCATAACCTTATTCGCCGATCGCTCATTGGCGGTTACCTCGCCCGCGAAAGTGTTTCGAGGCCTCTGCCCTACTCCCTTAATTTTGTCCCGCTACGATATTCACCGTGATCGCGATAATGAACACGTTGAAGAAAAACGCGATGACGCTGTGCAACAACACCACGCGGCGCAGGTATCGGCTGGTGATCTGCACGTCCGACACCTGAAAACACATGCCGATCACCAGTGAAAAATAGGCAAAGTCCCAATAGTCCGGCTCCGGCGTCTCAGGAAAATCCAGGCCGGTATGCTTCTCGCCAAAATCGCCGTAAAAGCCGTGCGCATAGTGCATGGCAAACATCGTGTTCAAGAACAGCCAAGTCAGCACCACGCTGACCACACCGATCACCAGCGCTGGCAAGCCGCCGCCTTTCGCTGCGTGCAGCTCGTTGCTCAACGCGACCAGTACCACAGAGGACAGCGCGATGCCGCTCCAGAGAATGCCCCAGCGACCGGTATCCTGAGCACGCGCCTGTCGTCGCATGCGAGTCGGCGGTGACTTGGCGAACATCCGCGCGATGATGCCGAGAAACACAATGGCAGCAAGATCGAAGCCCAGCAGTACGGCGTTTGAAAAGCGTGTACCGGTCGCTATCAGCGTGCCGCTGGTCAGCAGAAAAATGACCAGTGCAACGACCATCCGCGGCCGCGCTCGCAAGAAGTGGATAGGTCGCCAGCGGTGCTTTCCCCGGTGACCGCTATCTCCACCGGTTTTTGGCGATGACGGCGAGGCCCCATTCGCACCCGCGGACTCAGTCTTCGCCGGCGACTGCTTTGCGTTTTTTGACGACGACGCGCTCATGCCGCAGTCCGCGCCGAGAGACTGATCGACCAGCGGCTCGCCGGATGAAAAAATACGTCCTCTGAAGATACAGGC
This sequence comes from Rhodanobacter sp. ANJX3, assembly GCF_014200755.1. Taxonomy (GTDB): domain Bacteria; phylum Pseudomonadota; class Gammaproteobacteria; order Xanthomonadales; family Rhodanobacteraceae; genus Rhodanobacter. Next base: position 51,511 of record NZ_JACHCM010000003.1, read on the forward strand.
AAGGGAAGCCTCCGCATTTGCAGCCCGATGGCTGGCATCGGCCAGATGATAGCGGGGTCCTGCGGCAGTGCGCGCGTCAGAGGCGTAAATCGTCGTAACCGGCGTGACGCTTCATCCACGCATCCGCGTACGAGCACGCGGGTATCACCTTCCAGCCATGCTTTCGCGCCGCGTCCAACGCCGCCTGCACCAGCGCCGACGCCACGCCACGGCCGCCAACTTCAGCGGGTACCTCGGTATGCGTAATCGTCATGACGCAATTGGCCACGCCGTCGGCCAGGGTGTAGTCGAGCAGGCAGTGCTCGCCGTCGACCGTTGTTTCGAAGCGTCGCGCGCTCTGGTCATGCTGAATATCGTACGACATGAAAATCTCTGCGCTGCGTGTGGGCATTCGAGCATACGTCCGGCCGGTCGAAACATCGCGTTAAGTTCCACCGCCCACTCTTTCGCGCCATCTGCATGATTGGTCTGACAACCTTGGCTTTCAACGCTGCCAAAACCGAAGGAGAACAGCATGAAGAAATCCGCATCCGCGCACTGGTCCGGGGACATCAAGACCGGCCAGGGCAGCATTTCGACCGAAACCGGCGTGCTGCGCGACGCACCGTACGGTTTCAAGTCGCGTTTCGAAGACGGTCCGGGCACCAATCCGGAAGAGCTGATCGGGGCCGCGCACGCCGGCTGTTATTCGATGGCGCTGTCGCTGGAACTGGGCAAGGCCAACCTCACCGCCGACAGCATCGACACCAAGGCCGTGGTGACGCTCGACAAGGACGGCGATGGCTTTTCGATTACCGCCGTGCACCTGACCTGCAAGGCCAAGGTCCCAGGCGCCGACGCCGATGCGTTCGCAAAGATCGCGCAGGCCACCAAGGAAGGCTGCCCGGTATCGAAGGTGTTGAAGGCCACGATCACGTTGGACGCTTCGCTGGCATGACGATTTGCGCCATCATCCGATGCGGCCGGGCTGATCGCGCAGTGACAAAGGGTGGCGCTACGCGCGAGCGTCACTTTTGCCTGAAACGGCAATGGCCTCAAGCCGCCTGTCTGGCGCGCTGACGACGGCGCTCGGTCACCGCATCGGCGAGGCGCTGCAGCACGGCGACCGAGCTGTCCCAGTCGATGCAGCCGTCGGTAATGCTCTGGCCGTAGACCAGCGGCTTGCCTGATTCGATATCCTGCCTGCCGGCCACGAGATGGCTCTCGACCATCACGCCGAGTATGCGCGTGTCGCCTGCGCCGACCTGGCCGGCGATATCGTCGATCACGGCCGGCTGATTCTCCGGCTTTTTGCTGCTGTTGGCGTGGCTCGCGTCGATCATCAGCCGCGGCGTCAGGCCCGCCTTGACCAACACGGCGCAGGCCGCGTCGACGCTGGCGGCGTCGTAATTCGGCGCGCTGCCGCCGCGCAGGATCACGTGACAATCCTCGTTGCCCGCGGTGGCCGCGATCGCGGTGCGGCCGTCCTTGGTCACGGCCAGGAAATGATGCGGTTGCGACGCCGCCTGCACCGCGTCCGCCGCAATTCTCACGTTGCCGTCGGTGCCGTTCTTGAAGCCCACCGGGCAGGACAACCCCGACGCCAGCTCGCGATGCACCTGGCTTTCGGTGGTGCGCGCGCCGATCGCGCCCCAGCTCACCATGTCGGCGATGTACTGCGGCGTGATCATGTCGAGAAATTCGCAGCCGGCCGGCACGCCGATCGCGTTGATGCCGATCAGCAGACCGCGCGCCAGCCTCAGACCGCGATCGATGCGGAAGCTACCATCCAAGGCGGGATCGTTGATCAGACCCTTCCAGCCCACCGTGGTGCGCGGCTTTTCGAAATACACGCGCATCACGATTTCCAACGTGTCGGCATGCAGCTCGCGCTGCTGGCGCAAAAGCTCGGCGTATTCGAGCGCTGCGCGGGTATCGTGGATCGAACAGGGGCCGATCACCACCGCAAGGCGATCGTCCTTTCCCGCAAGAATAGCGTGCAGTTTGCTGCGCGTTGCGGCCACGGTGGCGCTGGCCGACTCGCTGCTGCCGCAGTCGCCGATGACCTCGGCGGGCGTGCTGAGGCGCTTGAGCTCGCGGATGCGTAGGTCGTCGTTACGGGCGTCGGTAAGAGCGGCGTTCATGCGGAGAGTCCTTGGTAATCGGATCTGCCGGCAGCCATGAAAAAAGCCGCCGGTGGTGAGCTGGCGGCTTTCGGGATGTGCTGAATCGGAAACTTACGATCGCACCCTTGGCTCCGCCTGCGGCATCGGATAGCCGTAAAACCAGAAATAAAGGCGGGCGCAGAGGAGCTTCATGGATCTATGGATACCACATCGTGCGGCCAAATCAAACCCTGACGCTTGGAAGCCCGTGACGCGAAGGCCGCATCGGCGTGGGTCAGGCACTAACATCGGCGCATGCCTTCCCCTCTTCAACTGTTCAATCGCGCCGCCAGCGGGTCGCTCAGCCCCGTTCGCGCGGCAATTCGGCACTGGGTGCTCAGCGCCTTTCCGCGCAGCGAAAGCGGCGTCGACTACGACCGGCCGCGCGGGGATCCCGGCCTGTTCGGACCGCACAGCGCCACGTGGCGCGTGCATTCGGATTTCCCCGGCATGCTGGCCGGCGGGCTGGCGGCGCTGACCCTGCAGACGCTGCATCCGCTGGCGCTCGCCGGCGTGTGGGATCACTCCAACTTTCGCGACGACCTGATCGGCCGGCTTCGCCGCACCACGATGTTCGTTGGCGCCACGACGTATGCCTCGCTGGCGGACAGCGAGGTGCTGATCGCCCGCGTCCGGCATATCCACAGCTTTGTCAAAGGCCATGCGGAAGATGGACGTCCATACGCCGCCGACGATCCCGATCTGCTGACCTGGGTGCATGTGACCGAGGCGTACAGTTTTCTGCAGGGTTACCGCCGTTATAGCCACATCGAATTGCCTGCGGGTGCGGCCGACCGCTATTACGACGAAGTGCGCCGCATTGCCGAAGCGCTGGGTGCGCGCCGCGTGCCGGCGTCCGAGCAGGCCGTCACCGACTACTTCACCGGCATCCAGCCAGAACTGGCTTTCACCGAACGGTCGCGCGAAGTACTGGCGGTGTTGGCCAACGTGAAGCTGCCCGTACCCGTTGCTGGACTATCGCGAAACCTGTTCCTGCTTGCCGGCACGGCGCTGCTGCCCGATTGGGCCACACAGATGCTGGGGCAAACTCACTGGCAGCAGCGCCAGGCCAGCTTGGCATCGCATGCGCTGTGGTCGATTGCGCCGGTATTTCGGGCCGCGTTGAGCGACGGCATCGCCAGCCGATCGTGCCGGCGAGTTGGCGTGCCGGCCAGCGAACTCGACCGCTGGCCTGTCACCCCCGCGTCGACGTTCAGCTCAACGGCTTGACCGCCAAGGGCTCGGTGAGAGCCTGTTCCTTGCTCTTTGCGACGGCCGCTTTCACCCGATTGCGGCCCGCGCGCTTGGCCTCGTAGAGGGCGGCATCGGCGCGCTGCAGCAGCGCCGCGCCGTCGCGGTCGTTCATTGCCGCGACGGCGACGCCAACCGATACCGTCAGCGCCAGCGACTGTCCGTCGATGACCAGCGGCGTCTTTTCCACCGTCGAACGCACTCGCTCGGCCAGCAGCATCGCGCCGGCGAGGTCCGCACCCGGCGACAGCACCACGAACTCCTCGCCGCCGACCCGACCGATCAGATCGCTGTCGCGCAACGTGGCGCGGATACTGAAAACCAGCGAGCGCAGAACCTTGTCGCCGCCGTTGTGGCCGAAGCGATCGTTGACGCTCTTGAAGTGGTCGGCGTCGAGCATCAGTACGCCCAACGGCTGCCGGTATCTGGCCGAATGGGCCAGCATCAGCGTGGTCGCCTCGTTGATCGCCAGCCGGTTGCTCACGCCGGTCAGCGGATCGATGCGCGCCAGCAAGCGCAGCTCCTGCTGCAGTATCTCGTTGTAGAGCAGCAGAAAACCGATACCGGCAAACAGCGGCTGCAGGCCCGAGAACATCACGTAGAAAAAATTGATGTTGCTGGCGATGGTGATGCCTTGCAGCTGAGAATCGCCGATCCACAGCTGCAGATTGCGCCAGATCAGCAGCGCGGCGGCCATGGCAAATACCGCAAGCAGCACCGCGCGTGCGCGCGAACTGCGGCGCACGGTAACGCCGACCAGAGCCTCGACGCTGAGCAGAATATTGATGCCGATCGCCAGCGAACCCCACAGCACGCGGGCCTGGTAATTCGGCTCGACCAGGCCAAACCAGGCCACCCCGAGCCAGCCGAATACATTGACCGCGATCACCAGCCGTCCACGCAGCGCCTCGCCAAGCAGCATACGCAGGGCAACCACACTCATGCCCTGGGCCACCAGATTGAAGGCATTGCCGCCGAGCAGCAGTGCGGCAGGCGACAGATAGGCGTGTGCGGCCAACGAGCCCCAGCCCGCCGCCTCGACCAACAACGCCGCCGAGCGCAGGCGCAAGCTCTGGCGCACCCTGCCTGCATCGCCATACGTACCGGCCCACAGCATCAGCGCCATCAGCGCCGTCTGCAGCGCACTGATCAGTGAGAGGGTTTCGATATGGAACGGCATCACGTATTCCCCTAGCGAAGTCACGGCACGGCGCTCGAGTGCCGCCCCTTGTACCACTGTTGCCGGCCATGCAACTGGGTGAGACTAAAATACGGTATCGGCGATTCACAAATGTGAGCGTTGACACGCCAGCACTTTTCGCTACCTTCGACGCAGTAACCTTCTGGACGCAGGATGGCCACGCTTACCCCGACCCGTAATGGCTGCCTGCCCCGCATGACCGGAGGCGAAAAGCGTCTTTCAGAACGACTGGAAGCCAAGCTCGAAGACGATTATCTGCTTTGGTACGACGTGCCGATCGGCCTGAAGCAGCGACGCCCGGACTTTGTCGTGTTCCATCCCCGCCGCGGCATGCTGGTGCTGGAGGTAAAGGACTGGAAGGCTGAAACCATCCAGCACGCCGACAGCACCCGATTCACCCTGATCACCGATCGCGGCCTGGTGAAGGAGGCCAACCCGCTGCTGCAGGCGCGTGCCTATGCGCTGGAAATCGGCGTGGTACTGGAGCGCGACCCGGCGCTGCGCCATCCGCCGGGCAGCCGCCATGCGGGAAAGCTGGTGATGCCTTGGGCTTACGGCGTGGTGCTGGCCAATATCAGTCGCAAGCAGTTTGTCGATGGCGGACTGGATGCGGTGATTCCGGCCCACCTGACTCTCTGCCGCGAGGAAATCTACGAGACGGTCGACCCCGAAGCATTCCAGGAACAGCTGTGGGCGATGTTTCCGCAGGTGTTTCCCACGGCGATGACGCTGCCGCAGATCGATCGCGTGCGCTGGCATCTGTTTCCGGAAATTCGCCTGGCGCCCGGCGAAGGCCAGTTCGGCCTGTTCGACGAGACCGGCCCGATCACCCGACCGCTGGAAATTCCGGACATCGTCAAGGTGATGGACGCGCAGCAAGAGCAGCTGGCGCGCTCGCTCGGCGACGAGCACCGGATCATCCACGGCGTTGCCGGATCGGGCAAAACCATGATTCTGGGCTTTCGCGCAATGCAGCTGGCGCGCGAGCTGGGCAAGCCGATCCTGGTGCTCTGCTACAACAAGACGCTGGCGGCGAGACTGGACCAGCTGATCGGCGAGCGCGGCCTCGGCGAAAAGGTACAGGTCTACAACTTCCACAAGTGGTGCCACAAGATGCTCACGGCCTACCATGTGGACCTGCCCGCGCAAGGCAGCAAGGATTTCTTCGCGCAGATGGTGCAGAAGGTGATCGACGGCGTCGAGAAAGGCCAGATTCCACGTTTCCAGTACGGCGCGGTGCTGATCGACGAAGGCCACGATTTCGAGCCGGACTGGTACAAGCTGATCGTGCAGATGATCGACCCGAACACCAACTCGCTGCTGGTGCTCTACGACGACGCGCAGAACATCAATGGCCGGGCCGACCGGCGCAAGTTCACCTGGAAAAGCCTGGGCGTGCAGGCGCAGGGTCGTACGACTATTCTCAAGCTCAACTACCGCAACACGCTGGAAATTCTCGCGGTGGCGCGCGGTTTCGCCAGCGAGCTGCTCGACGCGCAGGCCGGCGAGGACGACGGCGTGCCGCTGATTGCACCGGAGAGTGCCGGCCGGCGCGGCGCCGTGCCCGAGCTGATACGCGCCAACAGCGCCAGCGAGGAAATCGCCGCGCTGATCAGTCAGATCCGCGACGAACAGGCGCACGGCCGGCGCCTGGACGATATCGCCGTGCTGTTCCGCCACAACAAGCAGGGCGAGCAGTGGCGCGATGCGCTGGATCGCGCCGGCATCAGCTGCCGGCTGGCGGACGATAAGGGCAAGGCATCACTTTTCCTGGTCAAGGACGCCGTGCGCATCATCAGCATGAAGTCGAGCAAGGGCCTGGAGTTTCCGCTGGTGGTCATCCCCGGCCTCGGCCAGATGCCTGCCGTCGGCGAGGACGAGACGCATGAGGCACGGCTGCTTTACGTAGCCATGACCCGCGCCACCGAAAGGCTCGTATTGATTCACCATGAGGACTCTATCTTCAGCGCGCGCATTCGCGCGTCGATCAACGATGTAAGCGGGCAGTTGAGCGCACTCTAGCTGCGCCGCGCGATGGGGGACAGGTAACAGGAGAAACGCATCGCAGAACGTCGAACACTGCGATGGCCGCCTTTAGTCGTTCGACCATGAGGGTCACTTCGTATGGCATCGTTTAAGCCCCATTATCTCAAGAGCTGGTTTCTGTTTTTTCTGGTCGCCAGCATCGGCGGCGGACTTGTCGGCGGCCTCTTCGGTGTCATCACCGGCGGCGTGATGGGCGCCGCGGGGGTTCCGCTGGATCGAATCGCCCTGATATGCAAGATCCTCGGCTTTTTAGTCAGCGTGCCGATCTCTTTCTTCACTTTTCGCTGGTCGGTGAGCACCTACATTGTCGACCAGTTGCCGCAGCGCCTCCCGGAGCCGCCGCTCTGGTGAACACGCGGGTTGGATCGGGGGCCGTGCATCCCAACATCATTAGCCGAAGCATTGCCTCGTCATCCACGTCAGGAACCCGCATGACTATCTTCGACCTCACCCCACCCAGCGACGCGCAGCGCAAGGACATCACCGCAGGGCTCGACCGCGACGAAAAGCGCGTGCTGCTGGAGCACGGCACGGAAGCGGCGTTCTGCGGCGTGTTTCTCGACAACAAGAAAGACGGCGTTTACACCTGCCGCTTTTGCGGGCTGCCGCTGTTCCGCTCCAGCGCCAAGTTCGATTCCGGCACCGGCTGGCCCAGCTTTTTCAAGCCGTACGACGATGCGCATATCAAGCTGATCCGCGACACCAGCTACGGCATGATCCGTACCGAAGAAGTGTGCGCCCGCTGCGGCAGCCATCTAGGCCACGTTTTCCCCGACGGCCCCCAACCCACCGGCGACCGCCACTGCCTCAACTCCGTCTCGCTGAGCTTTACCGAGAACGGTGAAGCGCTGCCGGATGTGCTGGGCCGCGGAGCACCTGAAGGCGAACCGGCAGCCGCCGAAGCTTGATCAAACGCTACGTAGGCTGGCGGTGAGCGCAGCGATGCCCGACATCTGTGGGATGCCACGTTGGGGTTCGCTAACGCTCACCGCCAACGTACGTTCGCAGCGGTCTCAGGCTCGATACGGCGCCAGCAGCTGAGCGTCGTCGAACAGCCCAGCCGGCAACAGATAGCGCGGATCGCGCCCCGCCGCCAGTAGCTCGCGGATATGCGTGGCGGAAATTTCCAGCGGGGTCACGGCCAGTTCGATTACTTTGCCGGCCGGCCAGCCGCGTAGGTCGTGCGCCGAATTCACGCGCCGGCCCTGGACCGCCTGCACCAGCGCAGCGGGCAACGCGGCCTCGATACCCGGGCGGCTCAGCACGCCGATATGCGCCATGTCGAGGATTTCCCGCCAGCGATGCCAGCTCGGCAGGCCCGCGAACGCGTCGGCACCGATCAGCAGTATAAGAGGGCGATCGCCCTGCTCCACGTGCAGCTCGGCAAGCGTGTCGATCGTGTAAGAAGGCCCTGTGCGCTGCAGCTCGCGGCCATCGAGCGTCAGCCGCGACTGCCCCTGCAATGCGGCGTGCAGCATGGTCATACGCTGTTCGGCGCTCGCCGTCGGCGGCGGTCGATGCGGCGGCACGGCGGCCGGCATCAGGTGCACGTCGGCATCGAGCAGCTCGGAGGCTTCCCAGGCCACACTGAGGTGGCCGATATGCACGGGATCGAAGGTTCCGCCGAAAATCGCCAGCGGCCGCATCGCCATCAAACCAGACTCTGCGCCAGCGCCGGCGCCGCGCGCGGCTCGGCGATGGCGGCGATCAACCGTTCGGCTTCCTGCCAGGGGTTGCCGGCCTCGCGGCCTTTCGCCATGCGGTCGATACGCGAGGCGCGGGCGAGACACTGCAGCCAGTGATCGCGCGGGGCGCGGCGCAGGGCCTGGCGAAACAGCTGCTCGCGCGCCTGCCACAGCCGCTCGGTCTTGGCCTGAGCGGCAAAATCGGTCGCGTTGGCCAAGCGCAGCGCCAGCTGCAGCTGATTCACCAGCCAGCCCATCAGAGCGATCAGCTCATCGCCCTCGGCGCGCAGGCCGGCGAGGATGCGCAGCGCGCGCGCGCCGTCACCGGCAAAGGCCGCATCGGTGAGCTTGAACGCATCGTAGCGGGCGCTGTCGGCGACCAGATTTTCCATCTCCTTGGCATCGATGCGTCCCTGCCCGTGCAGCACGGCCAGCTTGTCGATTTCCTGCGCGGCGGCCAGCAGGTTGCCTTCGACGCGCTCGGCCAGAAGCGCCACCGCATCGGGCGACGCGGCCAGGCCATGCCTGGCCAGCCTGGCGCTGATCCAGGCACCCCACTCGTTCGCACGCGGCGCGTTGAACACCACCATCGTGCCGGTGGCGTCCAGCTTCTTGCTCCACGCGCCATCGTGCTTGCTACTCCACTCCATGGCGGTAATCAGCAGGGTCACGTCGGGCCGCAGATCGGCACAGAACGCATTGATCGCTTTCGCGCCCTCGATACCCGGCCGCCCGGTAGGCAAACGCAGATCGATAAATAGCCGCGTGGAAAACAACGACATGCCGGCGGCGGCGCGGGCCAGATCGTCCCAGTCGAAATGCTGGCCTACCTCGAGCACTTCCCGTTCGGGATAGCCGAGCTTTTTCGCCTGCGCGCGCAGCGCATCGGCGGCTTCCAGCACCAGCAGCTCCTCGCCCGCGAGCAGATAGACAGGGGCCAGCTGGTCCGCCGTCAGGGCCTTCTGCCACTGTCCAGCGCTGAGCGGCATCAGTGCGTGCTTTGGGCAGGCGCCGGTGTTGCCGCCGAAGCGCTGGGGGCCGCAGAGGGCGCAGCGATAGGATGCTTGCTGGCTGCCTGCAGGCGGAACAGGATGGCCTGCACCATGTCCTGGTTGAGGCTTTGCTGGATCTCGTTCACCTCCGACGCGTTACCGATCGTGTTGGTCGCGTCATAGCTGTATTCGCGCTGCATGCTGATGGTCTGAAGTGGCAAGACCACATTGCCAGCCCCATCGATCACACTGAACTGCACGTTGTAGCGCACGGCGTATTCGGTGATGCGCGCATAGCCGCCGGCGGTCAGTGTGTCGGTACTGAAGTTCGCCACCGGCACACGCAGCTCCGCGATGCCCGGGCCGCCTTCATCCTTCACGTCGACGCCGGCCACCACCAGCGCGCGCGCCAGCATGCGCTGGAAATCGCCGACGCCGGTGACGATGTGGATTTTCTGGATCGACGCCGGCAGTTTCACGTTTTCACGCAGATGAAAGCCGCAGGCGGCCAGCGAGATAGCGGATAACAGCAACAGCGCCAGCTGGAGCATACGACCGACTTTCATGGAACTCATGGATTTCATCCTGCGACGATGTTGACGATCTTGCCCGGTACCACGATGACCTTGCGTACGCTGAGGCCTTCCAGAAAATGCACCACCTGCGGCTGCGCGCGGGCCAGCGCCTCGGCCTCTTCCTTCGAGGCACCGGTCGGCAGCTCGATGGTAGCGCGCAATTTGCCGTTGATCTGAACCGCCAGTGTGAGCGTATCGCGAACCAGCGCCGCCGGGTCGGCTTTCGGCCAGGGCTGATCTTCCAGCACGGTTTGCGGATGGCCCAGCACCTGCCACAACGCATGGCTGATGTGCGGCACGACCGGGTTAAGCAGCAGCACCATGCTTTCCAGCGCCTCGTGCCGCACCGCCCGACCCTGCTCGCTCTGATCGGTGAACTTGTTCAAGGCATTGAGCAGCTCCATCAATGCAGCGATGGCGGTGTTGAAGGCATGGCGGCGACCGAAATCGTCGCTGACCTTCTGGATGGTTTCGTGCACCTGCCGGCGCATGGCTTTCTGTCCGGCGTCCAGCACGCCCGGCTCGACCACCGGATGATCCGGCTTGGCCGCGTGCGCCGTCACCTCGCGCCAGACGCGCTTGAGGAAACGGGACATGCCTTCGACACCGGCCTCGCTCCATTCCAGCGACTGCTCCGGCGGCGCGGCAAACATCGAGAACAGCCGCACCGTGTCGGCGCCGTACTTGCCGACCATCGACTGCGGATCGATGCCGTTGTTCTTCGACTTGGACATCTTTTCGATGCCGCCGATCTGCACCGGCTGACCATCGGATTTCAGACGCGCGCCGATCACGCGCGCCCTTTCATCGCGCTCGATTTCGACGTCGGCCGGATTGATCCAGTCCTTCGAACCATCGATGTTGTCGCGGTAATACGTCTCGGCAATCACCATGCCCTGGCACAGCAGGTTGGTCGCCGGCTCGTCGCTGTGCACCAGACCCTCGTCGCGCAGCAGCTTGTGATAGAAGCGGAAATACAGCAAATGCAGAATCGCGTGCTCGATGCCGCCGATGTATTGGTCGACCGGCAGCCAGTAGTTGGCGCGATCGTCGACCTGGGTACTGGCGCCCGGGCTGGTGTAGCGGGCGTAATACCAGCTCGACTCCATGAAGGTGTCGAAGGTGTCCGTTTCGCGCTCGGCCGCACCGCCGCAGGTGGGGCAGAACGTCTTGCGCCATTCGGGGTCGGCCTTGATCGGCGACTGCACGGTGCCGACCTTCGAATACGCGTCGGCCACGTCCTCGGGCAGGATCACCGGCAGCTGATCTTCCGGCACCGGCACGTCGCCGCAGGTCGCGCAGCGGATCACCGGAATCGGACAGCCCCAGTAGCGCTGGCGGCTGACGCCCCAGTCGCGCAGGCGATAGTTCACGCGGCGCGAGCCTGTGCCGTCGCGCTCGAAGCGCGTCGCGAGCGCATTCAGCGCCTGGCTGAAATCCATGCCGTCGTATTCGCCGGAATTGACCAGGATGCCTTTCGAGCCCCAGGCGGCCTCCTCGTGGATGCGTCGTTCGAATTCTTCCACGATGCGCAGCGGTGCGGAAATATCCTGCGCGTTGGCATCGCGGCCGCTCAGCGCGGCCTGCATCGGATCGACGCCGACGCCCAGCGCGATGTCGTGCTGAATCTCGTTCAGCGCATCGATAACAGACTGATCGACGACGACCATGCGAATCGGCAGACTGTACTTCTGCGCGAATTCCCAGTCGCGCTGATCGTGCGCCGGCACCGCCATTACCGCGCCGGTGCCGTAGCCCATCAGCACGAAGTTAGCCACGTAGACGGGAATTTCTTCGCCGCTGATCGGGTGGATCGCGCGCAGGCCGGTGTCCATACCGCGCTTTTCCTGCGTCTCCAGCTCAGCCTCGGAAACGCCGCCCCGACGCAGCTCGGCAATGAAGGCAGCCAGCTGCGGATTGTTCTGCGCCGCATGCACGGCGAGCGGGTGCTCGGCCGCGATGGAGACGAAGGTCACGCCCATCAAGGTGTCAGGGCGCGTGGTGAACACATCGAGTGGCGCCAGCGTTTGGCCGTCCAGATCGTTGACCGCAAAGCGGATCTCCAGACCTTCGCTGCGGCCGATCCAGTTGCGCTGCATGGTCTTGACCGCATCGGGCCAGCCCGGCAGCGTATCCAGACCTTCCAGCAACTGCTGCGCGTAATCTGTGATCTTGAGAAACCACTGCGGAATCTCGCGCTTTTCCACCAGCGCGCCGGTGCGCCAGCCGCGGCCGTCGATCACCTGCTCGTTGGCCAGAACGGTCTGGTCGACCGGGTCCCAGTTCACCACCGAGTTCTTACGGTAGGCCAGGCCCTTTTTCATCAACCGCACGAACATCCGCTGTTCGTGCACGTAGTAGTCGGGCCGGCAGGTGGCGAACTCGCGCGTCCAGTCGATCGCATACCCCATCGACTGCAGCTGCGCGCGCATATGCTCGATATTGGCGTAAGTCCATTTGGCCGGCGCAGTCTTGTTCTTGATCGCGGCATTCTCGGCCGGCAGGCCGAACGCGTCCCAGCCCATCGGCTGCAGCACGTTCTTGCCCTGCATGCGCTGATAGCGGCTGATCACGTCGCCGATAGTGTAGTTGCGCACGTGGCCCATATGCAGCGCGCCAGATGGATACGGCAGCATCGACAGGCAGTAGAACTTGGGCTTGGAGGGATCCTCCTTTACCTCGTACGCGTGCTGCTCGCCCCAAAACTGCTGTGCGGCGCTTTCGACGGCCGTGGCGGCATAGCCCTGCTCCGGCGATTGTCCTGGCTCGGCAGCCCCCTGTGACAGGGAATTGGGGTCTTGAATATCCTGCATGATTGCGACGCCGTGATGCGGTGGGCCCGCGCCAGCGACAGCCGGCGGCGGTTAACGGATCAGACTAGCCCAGCGCGGCCCCGGCGCCAAGCCTTGACGCGCCAGGGGACCTGTACTTTCAAGTACTGGGACAGGCCGGCATCTGGCCGTTGACAAGCGATTGCGCAACCGCCGCGATCTGCGCGGCAAGCCGGCCGATCGCGCGCTGATGGCCCTGCACCAGCGCATCGTAGCCCGCACCCACCGTCTCGCTCACCCGGCTGTTACAGGACAGCGTGCCGCCCTGACCCTCGTTGGCTCCGTGCATCACTCGCACGCTCCAACTGGCATCGATCAGCGCATAGCTGCCGGGTAGCGAGTCGAAGCGGCGCACGTCCAGCTTGATCCGCAGCCGCGGCTTGTCGTTGCCGGGCAAGGCGCTGACGTCCTGACTGTGCAGCTGGCGCGCCAGATCGGTCGACAGCGCACTGCGCAACTCGTCGCCCAGCGGCGCGATCCAGCGCTCGCCGTTGAGCAGCGCCACGCCCTGACTGCCATCGCGCACCACCAGCTGCGGCTGGTCGACCTGCGCCGGCACGGTGACTGGCAGCAGTTCGAACGGCAGCGACGCCATGGCCGGGCTCGACGACGCGGTGTCGGAAGTCGGGTCGGTCGCCGGTGGAACCAGCGTGTAGTAGTGCAGCGGCGCCGAGGCGCAGCCGGCCAGCGTCAGTGCGATGCCCCAGCCAAGCAGGCGCTTGCTGTGATGAAAAAGGCCTGCACGAATCATGGCTTGCTCCCTTGCTGCGGTGAATGGGTTGGCGCGGGCGGTGCCGCCGCACGCTCCGGCTTGGCATCGGCGCCGCGGCCGCGGATAAGCGCTTCGGGGTGATCGCCCAGGTAATCGATCAACACGCGGACCGAGCGCGCCGCGCGCTGCACTTCCTGCAAGGTCGTGCCCAGGTTCTGCTGCAGCGGCGAATCGCCGGACAGCGCGTCGCCCGCCGTGCTGACGGTTTTCTGCACACCCTTCATCGTGTTGTCGAGTTCGGGCAGGGTCTTGCCGTTAACCTGCTTCAGCGTCGCACTGAGGCCGGCCAGAGTCTGGTTGAGGTTGTTGCCGATCGCCTCGAACGGAATCTTGTCGATCTTGTCGACGATCTCCGCCGCCTGCTCCTGCAGCTTGTCGAAGCTGCCGGCCGCGGTCGGAATCACCAGCGGCCGGGCGTTCATGTCGAACGCCACCTTCGGCGCGTTCTTGACGAAGTCCATCGAGATATACAGCTGGCCGGTGAGCAGATTGCCGGTGCGCGCCTGCGCACGCAGGCCGTGGTCGACCAGCCGCCCCATCATCTGCGTCATGTCCGGATTTTCGCCGCGCGCCTTCACCAGCGCCTGCAGCTTGTCGTAGGCCGTGCCGAGCCGCTGCGGATAGACCACCGCACCGACGATCAGCGGGAACGTCTGCGTCTTGTCGTCATAGTCCAGGCGGACCGATACCACGTTGCCGATCTTCACACCGAGAAACTCCACCGGTGCATTGACGTCGAGGCCACGCATCGATTTCTCGAAGCGCATGCGGATGTAATGCGGCGTGCCGTCCGGCGGCGCCATCGCCGTGCCCTGATCGGCAAACAGCTGGAACTGCGCGTCCTGTGTTGCCGGCGTGCTGTCATGCGGCCCGGGTGGATCCTGAAATGCGAGACCGCCGGCGACCACGGTCGCCAGCGATTCGGTATTGAGTTTCAGCCCATCTGCGCCGAGCGAGACATCCACGCCGCTGGCGTTCCAGAATCGCGTCGAGGTAGTCACGAACTTGTCGTTGGGACCATCGATAAAGATCTGCATCGACACGCCCTTGCCGTTTTCGTCCAGCCGGTACGACACCACGCGACCGACCTGGATACGCCGGTAATACACCGGCGAGCCGATATCGAGCGAGCCCAGGTCATCACTGTGCAGCACGAAGCTTCGGCCGGGTGCCGAGTGATTGACGGCTGGCGGTGTCTCCAAACCCTTGAAGTCCTCCTGCGAGGTCTGCGAGTCGCCCACGTCGGCACCGATGAAGGCGCCGGACAGCAACGTGTCGATGCCAGACACGCCGCCGATGCCGATGCGCGGACGCACCACCCAGAACCGCGTGCCCTGCGTCGCGAAGCTCTTGGCACTCTTCTCCAGCGCCACGCTCACCTTGACGTGGGAGCGATCTTCGCTGAGCTCGATCTTGTCGACCTTGCCGATCACCACGTTCTTGTATTTCACCGGCGTCTTGCCGGCGTCCAGACCTTCGGCAGTCTGGAAGGTGATAACAATTTCCGGGCCGGCCTGCAGCACGCTGTTGACGATCAGCGATATGCCGATCACCGCCGCCAGCGCCGGCACCAGCCAGATCAGCGACGCGCTGAAACGTCGGCGGCGCTTGACCACCGGACGCGGCAGCTCGTCGCGCTCGGGCTTGTCCAGTTCGTTGCTGCTTTCGTCAGTCATCGCTATCTCTGCTATCCCAAATAAGCCGTGGGTCGAAACTCATCGACGCCAGCATGGTCAATACCACGGTCAGGCCGAAAAAAATGACGCCGGGCAGCGGCTCTACCCGACTCAGCACGTTGAAGCGCACCAGCGCCGACAGCAGCGCCACCACGAACACGTCCAGCATCGACCAGTAGCCGATGAACTCCACCAGCCGATACAGCCTGGCGCGCTGCACCTGAGCCCAGTCGGTGCGCATGTGACTGCTGATCAGCAAGGTGCCCAAGACCAGAAACTTCAACATCGGCACCAAGATGCTGGCGACAAAAACGATGATCGCCAAATCCGCCGAGCCGTTGATCCACAGCTCCTTGACGCCGCTGAGGATGGTGTTGTCGTCCACGTCGTTGAGGCTGGCCGTACGCATGATCGGCAGAAAGTTGGCCGGCAGATACATCATGAAAGCCGCCAGCAGCAGCGCCCAGGTGCGCGCGTAAGTCGCCGGCTTGCGCCGATGCAGGGCCGAGCCGCAGCGCGGGCACGCCATATCGTCGGCGCCCTCCGGTGGCTGGCGGCAAACCAGCCGGCACACGTGGCAACCGATCAGCCCAAGGTCGGCCGCGCGTGGCAGCGCGCTCATCCCTCGTCCTTCATGCGCATGTTCCACAGCTCGCGCATGTCGACGCGGGCGAAAATGGTGATGAGCACGGTCAACACGGCGTACGCATAAATGCCCGGATCGGCCACCACGTCGAAATACACCTTGGCCTTGACGATCGCCACCAACGCACCGAGCACGAACACCTCGCTCATCGTCCACGGCCCGATGTAGTGCAGCGTCACCATGATCGGCACGAAGCCCGGCGCACAGCGCCGCTGCCGCGCAAACCAGAGCAACCAGCCGATCGACAGCATCTTGACCAGCGGAAAAAAGAACAGCGTGGCAGCGGCCAGTACGGAGATGACCTGCGCATTGGACTGCCACATCGTGATAATGGCGCCCCACAATGTGGTGCTGCTGTGCCGACCGTTGAGGCCCAGCGTGACGATAGGCCAGAGGTTGGCCTGAACGAATACGATAAATGCCGTGAGCACCAGCGCCAGCATCGTATTGGGATTGAGGCTGTGGTAGTGCTCCAGCGTCGCCCCGCAACAGGCGCACTTGCCCACTTCGCCGCGCGTCATCGCGCGACGACGGTGAACCGTATCGCACTCTTCGCAGATCTGCAGCGCTTCCAGTGAGGTGGTGCTCATGCGGTTACGGGCTTGCTCGGACAGGGCCAATGGTTGGATTCTCGCAAATCTGCGGCCCCGGCGCTGAACGTCAGGGAGCTTGTGCAGGCTTGATATGCTGGCACCTGCCCCGATCTGGCAAGCACCGGATCGCACTGTATCTATCCCGATGGAAAATTCCGTGACTGAAAAAGCCGCCTCCCACGTCTTCGATGTAACCCAGCAAGGCTTCGAGGCCGAGGTCCTGCAGGCCTCGATGACCACACCCGTACTGGTGGATTTCTGGGCCGAATGGTGCGAGCCGTGCAAGACGCTGGGACCGATGCTGGAAAAGCTCGCCGCCGAATACAACGGCGCGTTCCGCCTCGGCAAGGTCGACGTGGAAGCGCAGCAGGAGCTGGCCGGCATGTTCGGCATCCGCAGCATTCCCACCGTGATGCTGGTGAAGGACGGCCAGGTGCTCGACGGCTTCGCCGGCGCGCTGCCGGAAAGCCAGCTGCGTGAATTCCTGTCGCGTCACGTGCAGCCGCTCGAAGCGCCGCCGGAAGCGGACGCCATCGACGAAGCTGCGCTGGAAACGCCCGAGCAGGCGATTGCCCGGCTGCAGCAGGCGATCGCCGCCGAGCCGGACAAAGCCGAACTGAAACTCGAGCTGGCGCTGGCGCTGATGCGCGGCGGCCAGGCCGACGCTGCCGAAGCCGAACTCACCGCACTGCCGGCCAACCTCGCCATCGACGTACGCGCGCTGCGCCTGCGCAGCCAGCTCGATCTGGCCCACGCGCTCGAAGGCGCCCCTTCGCTGACCGAACTGCGCCAGCGCGTCGCGGCCAATGCCAGCGACTGGGCGGCCCATGATCTGCTCGGCGTGCGCCTGCTGCTGGAGGATGACCCCGCCGCCGGGCTCGATGAATTTCTGCTCATCCTCAAGGGCGATCGCGAATGGAACGACAATCAGGCCAAGAAGCGCCTGCTCGCCGCATTCGCCACGCTCGACGATGCCGAACTGGTCGGCCGCTACCGCCGCAAGATGGCCTCGCTGCTGTTTTGATGCGGCGCGCACGAAGGCATACGGAAACAGCCTGATGAAATCGTCCACCTTCCGCCGCGCCATGAACCTCCGGCCGCCGTTTCTGTTCAACAGCATCCGAGTGCTGGGCATCAGCGACGATTACACCGAAGCGAAGGTCGTGCTGCGCCTGCGCCCGTGGAACCGCAACTACGTGCGCACTCAGTTCGGCGGCAACCTGTTTGCCATGACCGACCCGTTCTGGATGCTGCTGGTGATGCATCAGCTGGGCAACGATTACATCGTCTGGGACAAGGCTGGCGCCATCGACTTTGTGGCACCCGGTCGCGAGGACGTCTACGCGCACTTCAAGCTCGAGCCGACCATAGTCGACCAGTTGCGCACCCGTGCCGCTGGCGGTGACAAAGTGCTGCACTGGTTCGAAACCCAGATCAAAACCGCTGCCGGCGAAGTCGTTGCCGTCGTACGCAAGCAGATCTATGTTCGGTTAAAACCCAAGGCGCGCTGAATCGCCTCACTGCGCCGCACGACAGCGCAGGTCGTCAGCCCCCTCCTGTTCAGAGGGCTGGCGCCACTCAGGCCAATTTAAAGCCGGAAATCACCTCCCGCAGCTGCGCCGCCTGTTCGTTCATCAGCTTGGCTGCCGCGGCGGCCTCCTCGACCAGGGCGGCATTTTGCTGCGTCGTGTTGTCGATCTGGGTCACTGCGCTGTTGATCTGATCGATTCCCTGGCTCTGCTCGCGACTGGCCTGCATGATCTCGGATATGAGCGTCGCCATGCCGCTGACGCCGCCATGAAGGGCGTCATTGGCGGTACGCGTCTCGTTGACCAGCCGGGTGCCGACGTCCACGTTTTCGACCGACTCGGTGGTCAGCCGCTTGATGTCCTTGGCCGCCAACGCCGAACTTTGCGCCAGTCGCCGAACTTCCTCCGCCACGACGGCGAAGCCCCTGCCCTGCTCGCCAGCCCTTGCCGCCTCGACCGCGGCGTTGAGCGCCAGCAGATTGGTCTGGAAGGCGATGCCGTCGATCACGCCCGTGATATCGGCAACCTTTCGCGACGATTCGTTGATGGCGGTCATGGTCTCCAGCATCCTCGCGCCGCTCTCGGCGCTGCTGACCGACATCTTCGATACCTCGCCGGCCATGATGTTGGCCTGGCTGGCGTTTTCCGCATTGTGCTTGACCGTGGCCGCCAGTTCCTCCATGGAGGCAGCCGTCTCTTCGAGCGAACTGGCCTGCGTCTCGGTCCGCGCCGAAAGCTCCAGATTGCCATCGGCTAGCTGCCGCGTGGTCGCAGCGATCGCCAACGCGCCACTTTGCACTTGCAGCAGCATGGCCTGCAGGCGCGCGATAAAATGATTGAAGCTTTCGACCACGGCGTTGAATTCGCTGCCCTGCCCCAACGGCAGGCGTCGGGTAAGGTCGGCGTCGCCACTGGACAGCTCGTCGATATTTGCCTTGAGCAAGCTAAAGCGGCGTGTCAACAGATTGATTCCGAACACCAGCAGCGCCAGCAGCAGCGCGGCCATCGGCAGTTGTACCAGGCCAAGTTTGTACAGGATCCGGTCGCTGTTGACGGTCAGCAGCCGGTCGTCCATGCCAGTCACCAGCCACCATGGACTGCCCTCGATCGGACGCATCGTCAGCGTATAGTTTTGACCATCGACCTGATAGGCCTGCTCCAGCGGCTGGTTCTGCGCGAGCCGGGGTAGCACGGACTGGATGGCCGCGAACATCGGCGCCTGTCCTGCCACGTCGGCCACATTCTTCAGCACGATGGGATCCTTGACCAGACTGCTGTTGCTGACGATTTTGCCGTCCGCCTCGACGATCAGCACCTGGCCATGGATGCGCTTCTCCATATCGGCAACCAGGGTATTGAAAAAGCCGAGGGTCAGATCGATGGTGGAAACACCGTAGATCTTGTCATCCTTGTAGATGACCATCGCGCAGTTGGTCCGCGGCTGGTCGCTGGCATCGTCCTTGTAGGCCTTGGCCCAGGGGCAGTGACCTCTGGGCGCATGCAGGCCGGCAAGGTACCAGGGCTGCTCGTAGTATTTGAGCGCTGCCGGCGTATTCCAGTGGGTATTGATCGCCAGCGCCTGGTCCGTGCCGCGTGCGTAGAACGTGCTGTCCCGCTCCAGTTTCGGATCGCGCTGGTAGGGCAGCGGCCATATGCCGCCGCCGAACACGTTCGTGTCGCCGTATTGATTGAGCAAACCGGGCAGCAGATGATCGATGCTGCCGCTGTCCATCAGCGGGACGGCCTCGGTGATGGCGCGCGACTGCGCCTCGATCTGGGTCATTTTGCCCTTGATCGTGTTGCTGATGGTTTCGACATGGCCGGCCACTACCTGAGCTTCTTCCTTGCGTAGTTCCGGCGTCACATAAATCTGTATGACCGCTACGGTCATCACCACCATCACAACAAAAAAGGCCGTAACGAAAAGCGAGTAGCGAGCTTTTATCGATTTTGCGAAATGCATGTCTATCGCTCTTCTAAAGAAAGCCAGGTATGGGGCTCGGCAAAAGCGATATCGGCACGAATGGGATTTCCTTAACTCGGACAACCACGAAGCACCATGCTGGACTGCGACGTGGGCATGGCCTGGGGGCTTGGCGACCGCCGCTGTTTACCTGTCGGCAAAAGAAGGTTGATTTCCACGTCGCACTCCGTTTGACGGCAACCTATTCGGCTCGACACCGAGGCGGTCACGGCGTCGGGCGAAGCGATCGCCTGGGTGCGCAGGCAGGTTTATGTGCGGCTGAAGCCCAAGGCGCGTTGAGTCAACCGCCAAACCGTTACGTCATTATCTTGATCTTGCGGGGCGCACTCACTCGCGCTCGAAGCGCGCAATGTCTTCTGCCGCAGCCTGCGCTCTGCGAATGCCGGCGCCGGTGGCGCTGTTGTCCAGGCGCAAACCCAGCGCGGTGCGCTGCGGACGGTGCGCCCAACGGTAAAACCATCCTGTGCCGAGCAATCCGAGCGCGCCGACGGCCAACTGGATCCAGATCACCTGCGGTGCGGTCTGCAGGATCGCGCCGTGCGACGCCACCACCAGCAGAGGCGCCGTCAAAAACCACCACGGAAGGCCAACTACGCAGGCGCCGCCAACCACATAGATTTTTCGCAGCGTCAGCAGCTGCCTCTGAATGGTGATGACGGGCGCGCCGAAGTCGATGCGCGCAATCTGCGCCTGCACCATCGCCCCGACGATGATCATGCCCAGAAAATAGGCGTGCAATAGAAGCCCGGCAATCGCTACGGCCGATTGATCGCGATGCGCGACCCACATGGGAACGAACAACAGCAACCCGACGACGCCGATCGCCATTTGCAAACCCTGACCCCACACCAGCGGTCGCAATCCGCGACGTGCCTTGTCCGCCCGTGAATCACGGAATGTCTGCACATGCAACGCATAGTGCTGCTCGATCCGTCGGTCGAGGTTCTGCCAGGCCTGCTTCATCTCATCGAGTTCCATGGTCATGCTCCAGTGACTGCTACGCCGGTCATCTGCGCGCGCAGCTTTTGTTTGATGCGACTGATCTTGGTCGCCACATTGGTTTCGCTGATGCCGAGTACGTCCGCCATTTCGGTGTAACTGCGATCTTCGAGATACAGCAGAATCAGCGCGCGATTGAGCTCATCGAGCTGGCCGATAAAGGCATACAACGCGGTCAGCCGCTCGTCGGGTTCCGCGATGGTTTCGCCACCGCCGACCGTTTCCAGATGGCGCGCCTCCAGCGGTTCGAAACGCTCGCCGTCGGACCAGCGCGCGCGCCGCGCCTGCGAAATCGCCACGTTGAGCGCGATCCGATACGTCCAGGTGGAAAATTTCGCCCGCGCCTCGTCGTAGCTGCCGAACGAGCGCCACAGCTGCGCGCTGATTTCCTGCATCAGGTCGTCGCGATCGACCACGCTGCGGCTGTAAAGGGCCGCCACCTTGAACACGATGCCACGATGTTGCTGCAGCAGATGTTCGAAGCGTTGCTGATGCTGTCTGGCGGTCATAGACGCAGTGGTTTCCCCAAGGTTCCATCCATGATTCGCACGCGCGCAGAAAAAATCACAGCACACGACAGGCCTATCGACCGGGCACAGGCTTGCCGCACAGTTCGAGCGATTGATCGCACAGCGAACCAACAGCGGTTACCGCGCGCGCAGCTCGCCTACAATGATGGCGTCCCCGCCCAACAGAATCCTTCGATGCCCCCTCTGCGCGTCAAACGCTACCTGATCACCGGTCTGCTGACCTTTATTCCGCTCTGGGTGACCTGGCTGGTATTCAAATTCGTACTGAGTCTGCTGGCCGGCATCGGTGCACCGATGGTTACCGCCCTGCTCGGCGCGCTGGCACTGGTCGCGCCCAATGCCGCCGCGGCGCTGAATGCGGATTGGCTGGTTTTCATCATTGCACTGCTGATCACCCTGGCCGCGCTTTATCTGCTGGGTTTTGTCGCCAACCGGGTGATCGGCCAGCGCTTCATCAACGCCTTCGACGGCCTGCTGGCGCGCATTCCAGTAGTGCAGACCATTTATGGCGGCACTAAAAAATTGATGGCGGTGCTGCAGAACAAGCCCTCCGGCGTGCAGCGCGTGGTACTGGTGGAATTTCCCCGGCGCGGCATGAAGGTCGTGGGGTTCGTCACCCGGGTCATGCACGAGGACGGCGGCCGCCGCGAAATGGCCTCGGTCTTCATCCCGACCACGCCCAACCCGACCGGTGGCTATCTGGTGGTGGTGCCGTTGGACGAGCTGACGCCGACCGACTGGACGATGGATCAGGCGATGGCGTTCATCATTTCCGGCGGCGCGGTGGCGCCCGACACGCTGCCCGCTTCGCCGACAGCGCTCGCCGATCGCCTTGACGGAGATCGCCCATGAGGCGACGCGCACGCCCGCTGATACTCTCCATTCTGCTGGCGGGCATTGGCCTGACCGCACAGGCGAACGCTTCCAGCGCCAACGACTGGATCACGCCCGCCGAAGCCTCCCAGTTCCGCACCACGCCCAGCTACGCGGATACGCTCGCCTACCTGCGGCGGCTGCAGCAGGCAGCGCCTGGCATGATTCATCTACAAACCTTCGGCACCACGCCCGAAGGCCGGCCGATGGTGGCGGTGATCGCCAGCGGCGACGGCAGTTTCGATCCCGCGACGGCGCGCAAGGCCGGCAAGCCGGTGGTGCTGGTGCAGGCGGGCATACATCCCGGCGAGATCGAAGGCAAGGATGCGGGCCTGATACTGCTGCGCGATATCGCCATCACGCATAAATACCCGCATCTGCTCGATCGCCTGGTGCTGGTCTACATTCCGGTGTTCAGCGTCGACGGCCACGAAAACTCGACGCCGTACAACCGTATCAACCAGAACGGCCCAGCCAGCATGGGCTTTCGTGCACAGTCGCAGTACCTCAATCTCAACCGCGATTACATCAAGGCCGACGCGCCGGAAATGCTGGCATGGCTGAAGCTGTGGCAGACCTGGCTGCCGGATTTCCTGATCGACGTACACACCACCGATGGTGCCGATTACCAGTACGACCTGACTTGGTATACCGAAGATCCGCACAAGCTCGATCCGGCCGTCAGCGCCTGGCAGCACGATGCCATTGTCGATCACGCGATACCGGCGTACGAAAAGCGTGGCCATCTCGCGTCGATCTATCTGGAATTCAAAGATGGCCGCGATCCGCGCAAGGGCATCGAGAATTTCGGCTCCGGCCCGCGCTTTTCCACCGGCTACGCGGCACTGCAAAACCGTCCCGCCCTGCTGATCGAAACCCACATGCTGAAGAGTTATCAGAAGCGTGTGCAGGCCACCGTCGATCTGGTCGAGCTGATGCTGCAACAGGTCAACCAGCACCCGAAGGGGCTGCTCGCCGCCACGGCCAAGGCGGATGCCAACGTCATCGCGCGTGCGCATGATGCGCAGGCTAGGGTCCCGCTGACTTTCAAGGCCGATTCGCAGTCCACGCCGTTCACGCTGAAAGGCTACGCTTTCACCCTCACGCACAGCGATATCTCCAACAGCAACTGGATCCAATACGACCCGAGCAAGCCAAAAACCTATGCCATCGAGAACTGGAACGGACTGCTGCCCGATCTATCCATCACCCCGCCGGCCGCCTATGCGATACCTGCGCAGTGGACGGCGATCATCGACAAGCTCGATGCCCACGGCATTCGCTATCGGCGACTCGATCATGCGGTGACGATCCACGCCGAGGGCTATCAGCTCGATCAGCCGAAGTGGGCGAATCAACCGTTCGAAGGCCATCTGATGCTGCGCGATTTCACGCTTCACGCCGTCGCACGCGCCGTCGGATTGCCGGCCGGCTCGGTGATCGTGCCGATGGATCAGCGCGCCGCCAATGTTGCGATCAATCTACTCGAACCGCAGGCGCCCGATTCGCTGCTGCAGTGGGGTTTTCTCAACGCGATATTCGAGCAGAAGGAATACGGCGAGCCGCGCGTGCTGGAAAAGCTGGCGCGCGACATGATGGCCAAGGATCCCGCCCTGAAAACGGCGTTCGATAAGAAGCTGCAGAGCGATCCTGCCTTCGCCGCAGATACCAACGCCCGTCTGGCGTTTTTCTACGAGCGTTCGCCCTGGTACACCGTGCAGCATATCGGTGCGTACCCGGTACTCCGGCTCGATACAGAGCAGGCAGCGGCACTGGAGGCTTCTGCGCATTGATGCGCCGCTCGCTGAGGAAAAACGCCTGTCGACGGTTGAGTTCTCAGAGCCTGTTCATGGTCTCAAGGCACCCTCCGTCGCGCACGCCCGAATCCTGTACGTCTTGCCGTTTCAGGGGTGGGTACAGCCACCCCTGACCTTTGACACTGTCTCACCCATGACGTATGACCTAGCGTCGCCAGGTGCGGCTGCGTTTTGCGGGGCATCCGGCAACCCGCCGCCAAGGCATTACCACGCTATTCGCCCGGACGGGCGACATCCATCTACAGAGGGAAATCCATGACGAAGCAGTATTTGAAGCCCCTGGCACTGGCCGTGAGCCTGGCCCTGTCACTGACCGCCTGCGGCAAGAGCGACGAGCAAGCTGCCGCGCCGGCCCCTGCCCCGGCAGCCACCGCACCGGCGCCGAGCGCCAGCACCGCACCAGCGGCGGCAGCGACGACGGCTGCGACCAGCAGTTTCGACGTCAGCGAAATCGATCCGAGCCTCAAGGCCTGCGCGGACTTCAACGGCTTCGTCAACGCCAAGTGGATCGCCGCCAACCCGATTCCGGCCGATCAGAGCAGCTGGGGCGCGTTCAATATCCTCGCTGAGAAGAGCCTCAAGACCCAGCACGACATCGTCGACGACGCAGCCAAGAACGCCGACAGCGCCAAGGCCGGTTCGATCGAGCAGAAGATCGGCTGGCTCTATCACTCGGGCATGGACGAGGCGACCATCGAAAAGAACGGCTTCGACCCGATCAAGCCCAAGCTCGACGCGATCGCCGGCCTGAAGAACGGCACCGACGTGGCGAATTTCATCACCAAGAGCTACGCCGACGGCGATATGCAGGTGTTCCAGTTCGGCGCCAGCGGCGACTTCAAGCATGCCGATACGCAGATCGGTTTCGCCAACGAGGCCGGCCTGGGTCTGCCGACCAAGGACTACTACACCAAGCCGGAATACAAGGATATCCGCGACGCCTACGTGGCCTATATCGCCAAGTCCCTGGAGCTGACCGGCGTGTCCGAAGACGATGCCAAGAAGCAGGCCGACGAGGTGCTGAAGTTCGAGACCGCGCTGGCCGCCGCCTCGCTGTCGCCGGTCGAAGAGCGCGACATCAAGAACGAGTACCACTTCGTCACAGTGAAGGAAGCCGACAAGGTCACACCGCATTTCAGCTGGGAGAAGTTCTTCGACGCCCAGGGCCTGAAGATCGACAAGGGCTTCTCGCTGTCGCAGCCGAAGTTCTTCGCCCAGTTCGACAAGATGCTGGCCAGCACGCCGGTCGAGCAGTGGCAGGCTTACCTGCGCTTCCACGCGATTGATGATGCGTCGCCATATCTGAGCAAGAATTTCCAGGACAACAAGTTCGCCTTCTATGGCACCACCCTGGCCGGCCAGCCGCAGCAGAAGCCGCAGTGGAAGCGCGTGCTAGGCGCCGTCAACGCCAGCATGGGCGAAGCGCTGGGTCAGCTGTATGTCGCCAAGGAGTTCACTCCCGAAGCCAAGCAGCGCGCCGAAGAGCTGGTGACCAACATCCGCAACGCGCTGAAAGCGCGCATCGAGAACCTCGACTGGATGAGCGCCGACACCAAGGCCAAGGCGATCGACAAGTGGAACAAGTTCCTGCCGAAGATCGGCTACCCCGACAAATGGCGCGACTGGTCCGGCCTCGACATCAAGCCGGACAACTACTACGCCAATATTCTGGCCGCCGGCAAGTTCAACTACGACTACGACATCGCCAAGATCGGCAAGCCGACCGACCGCAAGGAATGGGGCATGACTCCGCAGACGGTCAACGCGTACTACAACCCGAGCGACAACACGATCAACTTCCCGGCCGCAATCCTGCAGCCGCCCTTCTTCGACGCCAAGGCCGACGACGCGATCAACTACGGCGGCATCGGTGCCGTGATCGGTCACGAATCCAGCCACGGTTTCGACGATCAAGGCAGCCAGTTCGATGGCGACGGCAATCAGAAGGACTGGTGGAGCAAGGACGACAAGGCCAAGTTCGACGCGCGCACCGACAAGCTGGTCAAGCAGTTTGACGAGTACGCACCGCTGAAGGACAAGCCGGACCTGCACGTCAACGGCAAGCTGACCCTGGGCGAAAACATCGCCGACCTGGGCGGCCTCAACGTCGCCTATGACGCGCTGCAGACCGCGCTGAAGGCCAATCCGACCGAGGCAAGCCAGAAGATCGACGGCTACACCGAAGATCAGCGCTTCTTCCTCAACTGGGCGCGCGTCTGGCGCGGCAGCATGCGCGAGAAGACCTCGATCCTGCGCATCAATACCGACCCGCATGCCCCGATGGGTCTGCGTGCGATCGGTGCGCCGTCGAACATGCCAGCATTCGCCGCCGCGTTCGAGTGCAAGGCGGGCGACGCGATGGTGCGTCCGGCCGATACGCAGGTGAAAATCTGGTAACACCAGCCCTCGAGTACCGCCGGTTCCAGCGGTACTGACAAACAAAAGCCCCGCATACCCTTGCGGGGCTTTTGTTTGTATGGAGGCGCTCGACCCTCAAATGCTAGCGATTTACCCAGCCTACAAATGCGATAAGTATTGCAAATCATTCTCATTAAAAATATCGTATGCAAATACTTGCGTCAGCGAACACGTCGCGCCAGGCCTTGCCGTGACGATTTCCGTTGGCCGACGCCCTGTATCCGGCTACTGCGCACTCTCTGCATTCGCAAGACGCGTCAGGTTTTTTTCGACACGCAACGCTTCAACAAACGGAATTTCTATGGCCTTCATCAAGAGCCGCAAGCACCCGATCGTCGCGAGCGATGACGCCTCAAACCCGTCCAGACCGTCCTGCGGCATGGTCACCGCTGCCGCTCTGCTGACCGGTTTCGTACTGGCACTGCCGGCCGCCGCCACGGATGTTTCGACCGACGCTCAGGCGACCAACGCGAAGAACCTCCAGGGCGTCAAGGTCACCGCCAACGGCGTCAGCGATTATCGTGTCGACAAGGTGGCCTCTCCGAAATTTACCCAGCCGCTGCTCGACACCACCCAGACCGTCAGCATCATCGGCAAGGACCTGATCCAGCAGCAGGGCGCTACCACGCTGACCGAGGCGCTGAAAAACAGCCCGGGCGTCGGCACGTTCTACGCTGGCGAAAACGGTACCACCTCGACCGGCGACGCCATCTACATGCGCGGGTTCGACACCTCCAACAGCATCTTCGTCGACGGCGTGCGCGATCTCGGTTCGATCTCGCGCGACACGTTCAATATCGAGCAAATCGAGGTGTTCAAGGGTCCAGCCGGCACCGACAACGGCCGCACCGCGCCGACCGGCGCGATCGATCTGGTAAGCAAGCAGCCGATGATCGGCAACGCCGTTTCCGCCGGTGTCTCGTACGGCGGTGGCGGCAACCGACGCCGTACGACCGCCGACTGGAATCAGACGCTGAGCGACACCTCGGCCTTCCGCCTCAACGTCATGGGCCAGGACGCGGGCGTTCCCGGTCGCGACAAGGTCGAAAACAATCGCTGGGGCATAGCGCCGACGCTGGCCTTCGGCCTCGGCACGCCGACGCGGGTGTATCTGGATTACCTGCATATCAAGCAGAACAACGTGCCCGACGGCGGCGTACCGACCATAGGCCTGCCCGGCTACAGCAGCCCGGATCCGACCCGCCCGCAGCTGACCCATGCGGCAATGGTCGATTCGAGCAATTTCTACGGCACCGACAACGACTTCGATCACGTCAAGGCCGACATGTTCACCGCGAAAATCGAGCACGATTTTTCGCCCGACGTGACATTGCACAACACGCTGCGCTGGGGCCGCACCAGCGAAGACTATCTGCTCACCTCGTTTCTCGGCAGCGCGGCCAACCTGCTGACGCCGAATATCAACAATCCGTCGACCTGGACGATCGCGCGCAGCAACCCGACGTTCAAACAGCAGGTCAACAAGATCCTCACCGACCAGGCCAACGTCACGGCGAATTTCGAAACCGGCGGCATTGTTCACAACCTCAGCGCCGGCATCGAGCTGACCCAGGAAAAACTCGCCACCGGCGGCCTGGGCGTGCTCAACGGCAGCAAGTGGCCCGCAGCGAATCTGTACGACCCGTATGCGGACGTGCAGGGCCTGGTCTACGGCAATACCGGGGCGCACTCCAACGGCAAGACCGATACGGAAGCAGCCTACGTTTTCGACACGCTGAAGTTCGGCGAACAGTGGCAGGTGAACGCCGGCGTGCGGCTGGACCACTATTCCACCGACTTCAGCAGCGCCGTGGTGTGCGGTGCGAAAAATGGACCTGCCTGCGGAACCTCGCCCGCCGGCACCGTGCTGCCGGGCGTCAACGCCAGCAAATCGGGCAACCTGCCGAACTACAAACTCGGCGTACTGTACAAACCGGCGGCCAACGGCAGCATCTACGCCAACTTTGCCGTTTCAGAGGAACCACCGGGCGGCAGCAGTCTGTCGCTGAGTTCATCCGCCAACAGCGCCGACAATCCGATCTTCGATCCGGAAAAAGCGCGCACCATCGAGTTCGGCACCAAGTGGGATCTGCTCGACCAGAAGCTCTTTGTGACGGCAGCGCTCTATCGCACTACGGTGAGCAACGACGTGGTGCAGGATCCGGTCGATCTGCAGTATTACCAAATCGGCAAAAAGCGTGTGCAAGGCATCGAACTCACCGCGGTGGGCAAGATCACCGAGAACTGGGCGGTCAGCACCGGCTTCACCACGATGAACGCCACGGTCGACAGCGGACCCAATGTATCCGCCGACGGCTCCAGCGATCTGGCCTACACGCCGAAGAAAGCCTTCACGGCGTGGACCACCTACCACCTGCCGTTCGACCTCACCATCGGCGGCGGCGCGCGTTACTCGGGAGAGCTCAAGCGCGGCACGGACAGCGCCA
This sequence comes from Rhodanobacter sp. ANJX3, assembly GCF_014200755.1. GTDB lineage: Bacteria > Pseudomonadota > Gammaproteobacteria > Xanthomonadales > Rhodanobacteraceae > Rhodanobacter. Next base: position 80,520 of record NZ_JACHCM010000003.1, read on the forward strand.
TCGGTACGCCGGCTTACACCGACGCCTACTGGGTGTTCGACGCCATGGCGAGCTACCCGGTGAACAAGCATCTCAGCCTGCAGCTCAACGTCTACAACCTGTTCGACAAGAGCTACGTCGCCTCGATCAACAAGAGCGGCTATCGTTACATTCCGGGAACCCCGCGCTCGGCCATGATCACGGCCAACCTGCAGTTCTGATCCGGACGTGCGGCAGCCGGGCCTCTTGATCGACAAGTGTTGAAAAGCCGTCTCGGCCCGCTGGCGCATCGCTTGGCGGGCCGAAAACGATAGGCACGCGCCGGAGTTCTTTATGCTGCTGCACATTCCCGCTGTTCTAAGCCGCGCTCAGGTCACGCAGATGCGCGAGGCGCTGAACGGTGCGGACTGGACCGACGGCCGCGAAACCGTCGGCCACCAAGGCGCGCAAGTGAAGCAGAATCAGCAGCTGCCGAATGCATCGCCGCTGCGCGCCGAGCTGGGCGAAATCGTTCTGTCGGCGCTCGCCCATCAGCCGCTGTATCACGCCGCCACCTTGCCGCTGCGCACCCTGCAGCCGCGCTTCAATCGCTACGAGGGCGGCGGCCAGTACGGTTTCCACGTCGATGGCGCGATGATGGAACTGCCCGCCGGCGGCCATCTGCGCAGCGATATCTCCTGTACGCTTTTTCTCAGCGAACCCGACGATTACGACGGCGGCGAGCTGATCGTCAGCGACACTTACGGCGAGCACGACGTCAAACTGCCGGCCGGCGATCTCATCGTCTATCCCTCAAGCAGCCTGCACCGCGTGCAGCCGGTAACCCGCGGCACCCGGCTTGCCGCGTTTTTCTGGGTACAAAGCATGATCCGCGACGACGCACGGCGACGCATGCTGTTCGAACTGGATACCTCGGTACAAACGCTCACCCGCTCCGGCGCCGATGCCAGCGTGCTGCTCACGCTCACCGGCGTTTATCACAATCTTCTACGGCAATGGGCCGAGACCTGAACTCAGCGCTCGCCATTACCGGCATCGACAGCACACACAAAGCGGTCCATACGACATCGACGGTTCCCAGCGAGCGCGCGTGGGCGGATAATTCCCGGCCCACGATGCAATACGGCAGTTCAATGTTTGTTCCTGGTCAACGCTGGATCTCTTCCGCCGAACCTGAGTTGGGTCTCGGCACCGTTCTTCGCGTCGAAGGACGCGGTGTGCAGGTGCTGTTTGCCAAGGCCGGCATTCTCCGGCCTTATGCGATCGACTCGGCGCCGCTGCTGCGCGCTGAATTTCGCGCGGGCCAACGCGTCTCCGGCAAGGGCATCGCGTTTCTGGTGGAACGCGTCGAGATTCGCGACGAGTTGCTGATCTACCGCGGCGAAGGTCGCGAGCTGGAAGAAGGCCAGCTCGACGACGAACAGAGCGTGAGCCAGGCCGACGACCGCCTGATCGGCGGACGCACCGATTCGGTCGCACAGTTCGAGCTGCGGCTGGAAGGCCTGCGCCGTCGTGCCGAAGCGCGCCGCTCGCCCGCGTGGGGCCTCGGCGCGGCGCGCATCGGCCTGGTGCCGCATCAGCTGCGCGTGGCGGGCATCGCTTCCGCGCGCCGACCGCCGCGCGTGCTGCTGGCCGACGAGGTGGGCCTGGGCAAAACGATCGAAGCGGGCATGATCATCGCGCGCCAGCTCGCCACCGGCCGCGCCTCGCGCGTGCTGCTGCTGTTGCCCGATACGCTGGTCTACCAGTGGTTCGTCGAGCTGCTGCGCCGCTTCAATCTCAGCTTTGCGATCTACGACGAGGAGCGCTGCGAGGCGCTGCAGTCGTCCGGCGAGGACGACGCCGAAGATGCCGGCAATCCGTTCGAAGACGAACAACTGGTCATCGCCGACTTCGGCTTTCTGGAAAACTCGCCGAAATACGCCGCGCAGCTGCTGGCCGCGCCGTGGGATCTGCTGGTGGTGGACGAGGCGCATCATCTGGCGTGGTCGCCGGAGGCGACCAGCCCGCGCTATGCGATGGTCGAGAAACTCGCCGCCGCGATTCCCGGCGTGATCCTGCTCACCGCGACACCCGAGCAGCTTGGCCGCAGCGGCCACTTTGCCCGACTGCGCCTGCTCGATCCGCAGCGGTATCACGATCTGGACGGCTATCTGGCGGAGGCCGACGACTATCAGGCGCTGTCGGCCATCGCCGATCGACTGCTCGACGGTGTGGCGCTGGACGATGCTCAGCGCCGTACCCTGGCCGATGCTTTTAATGGCGACGAGACGCTGACCGCCTATCTGGACGACGCTACCAAGCCCGCCCACGCGCGCGAGCTGCTGGCGGCGCTGATCGACCGCCACGGCACCGGCCGCGCGATGTTCCGCAATCGCCGCGCGGGCATCGGCGGCTTCCCCAATCGCGTGCCCGAGTGGCATGTGCTGGATGCCGACACGGTCGAGGACAGCACGCGCCAGGCGCTGCTGGCCGAGTTCCATGCGGATATCCAGCAGCCGCCGGTGTTGATGGAGGTGAATTACGCCAATGATCCGCGTATCGATGCACTTATCTCGCTGCTGGAAAAATTTCCGCAGGACAAGTTTCTGCTGATCTGCCGCAGCCAGGCCAAGGTGCTGGCACTCGAAGAGGCGCTGCGCACGCGCAGCGGCGTCGGCGTGGCCCGTTTCCACGAAGGCCTGGGCATCATCCAGCGCGACCGCAACGCGGCATATTTCGCCCAGCCCGACGGCGCGCGGCTGCTGCTGTGTTCGGAGATCGGCTCGGAAGGCCGCAATTTCCAGTTCGCCCATCATTTGATCCTGTGGGATCTGCCGCTCGACCCCGACCTGCTCGAACAGCGCATCGGCCGACTCGACCGCATCGGCCAGCAGCACGACATCCAGATCCATATTCTCGTGGTTGCCGACAGTGCCCAGCACGTGCTGGCGCGCTGGTACGACGAGGGCGTGGACGCGTTCCGGGTCAGCCCCGCCGACGGGCGCGAGCTGCTGCGCCGCTACGGCGAACCGCTGGCCAAGCTGGCCGACGAGCACGCCCGCGGCGACGACAACCGCGACCAGGAGCTCGACGTGCTCCTGGCCGAAACGCGCAGCAGCCATGAGCAGATGGCCGAATTGATCAGCGCCGGCCGCGACCACCTGCTGGAGCTGGCCGCCAGCCGCGACCTGCACGCCGACGAGCTGCAGCAGGCGTTCGCACGCGAGGACCGCGACCCGGGCCGCGACGGCTTTATCCAGCGCCTGCTGGAGGCCTTCGGCATCCACGCCGAGGAGCTGAGCAGCCAGGTACTGCTGCTCGATCCGCAATACCTCTCCACCGACGCCCTGCCCGGCTTCGCCGAAGGCCCGCAGTCGGTCACCTTTTCACGCGAGGTGGCGCTGGCGCGCGAGGACTTGCCGCTGCTGCGGCTCGATCACCCGCTGATCGCCGGCGCGATGGATCTGGCGCTGTCCGGCGAACAGGGCAACGCGGCCTTTATGGTCGACGACGAATTGCCGGCGCGCTCCGCCCTGCTGCAGGCCGTCTACGTGCTCGAGTGCGTGGCCGATCGCAAGCTCGACGCGGAGCGCTTTTTGCCGACGCTGCCGATCGTGGTCACCGTGGACACCAAGCTGGCCGAGCGGGTCGATTTCCAGCCCAGCGAAACGGCCCTGCGCCGCGCTGCGCAGCGCACGATCGAAGTGGTCCGCTACCGCAAGTTTCTCAACAAGCTGGTGCCGCCGATGCTGGGGCGCGCTGAAAAGCTGGCCGAGGCCTACGGACAAACCAGCATCGACGATGCGCTGGCGCTGGCGACGAGCACGCTGGACGCGGAGCTATCGCGTCTGGTCGCCCTGCACGCGGTAAACCCCTCGATCAGCGAAACCGAGATCACCGCCGTCGCCGACGAACGCACGGCTCTGCTGGCGGCACTGCCGCAGTCGCGGCTGCGGTTGGATGCGGTGCGCTTCGTGGTCAGCGCCGACTTTCTCGTGCTGCGCTGATCTCAGCGCAGCAAAAGCCGCTTCGGCTTGATCGGCAGCTTGCCCCGCCAGTACTGGATCATCGCGTAGCCGCCGACCATGCCGCCCAGGTGCGCAAAATGGGCCACACCGGCCTGCGTACCGGTCACGCCGAGAAATAGCTCGATCACCGCATAGCCGGTGACGAACAACCACGCCGGCATCGGCACGGGGAAAAACATCAGCATCATTTTTTCGTGCGGATACAGCATGCCGAACGCCAGCAGCAGCCCGAAAATCGCCCCGGAGGCGCCGATCGTGGGATAGAAACCGTGGGTGAACCACTGCACAACAATAAGCTGCGCCACCGCCGCGACGATCGCACAAACGAAGTAGTAGATAACGAAGTTGCGCGTGCCGAACGTTCGCTCGATCGTGCCGCCGAACATGTACAGCGCAATCATGTTGAACAGGATGTGGGTAAAACTCCCATGCATGAAGGCGTACGTCACCAGCTGCCACGGCTGGAAACCGACCGTCACCACCTGACCGTCGTCCAACGCACCGCTGACGTCCGACCCCCACGGCCAAAGGGCAAAGTGTTGGGTGAGCGCAAACGTGCTCGAGTCGTGCAACAGATACTGCAGCGCAAACACCACTACGTTGGCGATCAGCAGGTTGCGGGTGGCGACGGGTAAATCAGTGGGCATGGATGGTATTCCAAGTGGCGGCACGGGCGGATCGCCGCGCGCTGGCCTCAGTAGTGGTGAGCCCGATCGGCCAATGCAAGGTGCCCACTCAGGCCGATGCCATTACGATGACGCTTCATTCATATGCCGCCTGGATCGACGCAGAACATTCAAGCAAAAGCCGCCTTGCGGCGGCCTTGGGTGCGACGGCATGAGGGCAATGCCTCAACCGTGATGATCCACCATCGCAATCGCTTCCGGACGCTTGGCGCCGGCAAAGTGCTTGGCCCAGTAAGCCTCGTCCAGGCTGGAAACCTGCACGCTCTGACCGGTGGTCGGCGAGTGGATGAACTGACCGTTGGAGATGTAGATACCGACGTGCGAAATGTTGCGCTTGCCGTGCGTGCGGAAAAATACCAGATCGCCCGGCTTCATGTCGGCGCGCGCGACTTTCAGGCCCGACAGGAACTGCGAGGCGGAATTGGTCGGCAGCTGCATGCCGATGGCATGGGCGAACACGTAACGCACGAAACCGCTGCAGTCGAACCCGGTGGACGGGTCACGGCCGCCGCGAACGTAGCGGATGTCACGAAGATTCATCGCCAGACCGATCAGCGCCTTGCGCACGTCGGAAATATTCTGGAGGTTGGCGGTTGCCGAGTTCTGGTCGTCCGAGCCGTCCTGGTCCGCGGCACTGCTGCTTTTGGCGCTGTTCTTTGCGACGGTGGATTTTTCTTTCACGCCGGCAATCTCGGCGTAGGCAGGAGCAGCGGACTGGGCGAGCATGGCGGCGGGGCTGAACGCCGACGCTTGAGTGAGGAGCTGGGGACCGACAGATGCAGTGGCCGGGGCAACGTTGGTGACGCTGGGGCTGGCTAGTACGGGACCGGACGCGAAAAGTACGGAAACGAGCGCAGCAGCAAGGGTCAGTCGTTTTGTCGGCATGCGGGATATCCCCCTTTGTATTGCAGAAATCCGTCGCTTTCGTGGTCGGCGACGTGATCGATAAGTGAAGTTAACAAGAACCGACCCTGAATATGTTCGATTGAAGTTAACTAAACTCTGTCGTTCCAGAAATGGGCAATAACGGCAAAAATATCGCCAAGCCACTGATCTTGATCAGAATTCGTTCGGCAATACGATCCTCGACGAAGGTATCCAGTCAAAGTATTTACGGATTGATTACGTTAAACGGCCGAGTGCGGCGACCGGGCGCCGAAGATGGCCGAGCCGATTCTCACCTCGGTGGCGCCCTCGGCGATGGCCTGCGCGAAATCGCCGCTCATGCCCATCGACAGCCTCGGCAGGTCGTGGCCCCAACTGAAGGCCTGATCGCGCAGCTGACGCAGCGTGCGGAAGCAGCGGCGCACCTCGTCGGTCTGATCGGATTGCACCGCCAGGGTCATCAAACCGCGTACGGTCAAGGTATCGAAATCGTGCAAGGCATCGAGAAACGCCCCCAGCTGATCGGGCGGCAGGCCGTATTTGCTGGGTTCGGGCGACGTCTTGACCTGCACCAGCACATCGATGGCCCTGCCTTCATGCTGAAGACGCCGATGCAGCGCCTCGGCCAGCTCAAGCCGGTCCAACGACTGTACTTCGCTGGCCAGCCGGGCCACATCCTTGGCCTTGTTGGTCTGCAGGTGACCGATCATCACCCAATCGATGCCGCAGTCGGCCAGCGCGGGAGATTTTTCACGCACCTCCTGCGCCTTGTTCTCACCGAAGCGGTGCAGACCCAGTGCCACTGCCGCACGTATCGGCTCGGGTCCGAAGGTCTTGCTGACCGGCAGAATGGTGACCTCGGCCGGATCGCGCCCCGCGTCGAGACAGGCCTGCGCGACGCGTCCACGTACCTGCGCCCAGTTGGCAGCCAGATAATCGGTATCGGTACTCATGCGTGCGCTGAAAAGCTCACGCCTTACCGCCTGCCTGAAAGTGCTGGGCGACGACCTCGGCCACCACCATCGTCACCTTCTTGCCGGTCGGGATGTGCAGAAACTCGTTCGGGCCGTGCGCGTTGGAATGCGGGCCCAGCACGCCGGTGATGAGGAACTGTGCCTTGGGAAATTTCTCGCCGAGCATGCCCATGAACGGGATGCTGCCGCCCTCGCCCATGTAGGCGGCCGGCGCACCGAAATAATGCTGCGAGGCATCGGCTACCGCCTGCTCCAGCCACGGCGACAGCTGCGGCGCGTTCCAGCCGCTGCCGTCCTTCTCCAGCTTGAAGCTGACCTTGGCGCCGTACGGCGGATCGGCCTCCAGCAGTTGCTTGACGAACTCGCCGGCCTTGGCGCCGTTGAGCGTTGGCGGCACGCGCAGGCTGAGCTTGACCGACGTCTGCGGCCGCAGCACGTTGCCGGCGCTGTCCAGCGGCGGCATGCCGCCGACACCGGTGACGGCCAGCTGCGGGCGCCAGGTGCGGTTGAGCACCAGTTCGGCCAGATCGGAAGTCACCGGCCGCATGCCTTCGACCCACGGAAACTTGTCGTAGATATCCGCGCCCAGCACATCGGCGCAGACCTTGGCCTGCTCGATGCGCTGCGGCGGAATGTCGACGTGCAGTTCCTTTGGCTTGATCTGGCCGGTGACCGGATCCTCCAGCCGCGACAGCAGCTCGCGCAGAATGCGGAAGCTGGAGGGTACGACGCCGGACGCATCGCCCGAGTGCACGCCCTCTTCCAGCACCTGCACGGTGAGGTTGCCGCCGGTCATGCCGCGCAGCGAGGTGGTCAGCCACAGCTGGTCGTAGTTGGCGCAGCCCGAATCGAGGCAGACCACCAGCGACGGGCTGCCGATGCGCGGCGCCAGATGATCGACATAGTGCGGCAGGTCGTAGCTGCCGGATTCCTCGCAGGCCTCGATCATGATGACGCAGCGCGCGTGCGGCACGCCCTGTTCGTGCAGCGCCAGCAGCGCCGCCAGCGAGCCGAAGATCGCGTAGCCGTCGTCCGCACCGCCGCGACCGTAGAGCCTGTCGCCCTTGATCACCGGCGTCCACGGACCGAGGTCGTCGGCCCAGCCGGTCATTTCCGGCTGTTTGTCCAGATGGCCGTAGAGCATGACGGTGTCGTCGCTGGCGCCGGGTACTTCGATATAGATCAGTGGCGTGCGGCCTTCGAGCCGGACCACCTCGATCGTGGCGCCGGGCAGCTGGCTCAGCTTGGAGCGCGCCCAGTCTTCCATCAGTTTGACGGCTGCATCCATATAGCCGTGCTCGGCCCACTGGGCATCGAACATAGGGGATTTGTTGGGAATGCGGATGTAATCGACCAGCTGCGGCACGATCTCGGCGTCCCACAGGCCGCTGATGAAATCGGAAAGGCGGTCGGGATCCATCTTGCGGACAATGTCCATGGTCAACTTCCGGCAAAAAAACGATGGACCATTCTACCGCGCCGACCCGGGACGCCGCTGCAGGCGCCGACAGGCGATCAGGCACTGCCCACGCGCGTTGGAGAGCCTTGCCCACGCGGCCACTGCGGCCGAGCCGACTGCGTGGCCGATTGCCGCATGCCAGAGTTTTATGGCGGCGCGCGGACGCCGCCATCCCATCTCACGGAGGAAACCCATCATGCACAAACTCCTTGCACGAATCGCTCTCGCTCTGGCCGTAGCGCTGCCGGCCCTGGCCCTTGCCGGCACGCCGGTCAACATCAACAAGGCGGATGCCGCCACCATCGCCAAGTCGCTCGACGGCATCGGTCAGTCCAAGGCGGACGCCATCGTGGCCTGGCGCGACACCAATGGTTTTCATATGCCATACATTTCGTAATGTGACATAGTCGCGCCGTTTGCTAAAAGTCTTTCCCTCAAATTGCTGAGGTGGAAATGCACTATTACGTCCTGCAACGCGATGCTCAATCTTTGCTATACGACGGACACGAGTCAGTCGTACACATCCCGTTTGTTCTTCGAGGCGATGGCTACTACCCAGCCGAACTAAATCGATATTTAAGAACGCGATCTTTGGCCGAATGGCGACCGCACTTAGGGCACGGCGCGCTTGATACACATGGCAGAATAAGGCTCCTGACACGCGAATCTTCCAGGGCACTTGCCAACCGATTGGCAACCTTCTTCCGTTGGTGCGAACGCACTGGCAGAGACTGGCGAACCGTCACCTATCGAGAAGATCTACTCTCTTGGCAAAGGGGCTTGCTAGACGGCACCGCCTCGGAAAGCGGCTGTGGACTAGGCTCGTCTCGAGTTAACAACCTTGTCAACGAGGCTTGCTTCTTTCTCACTTGGGCTTCTGAGACCCCGACCCTCCTTGGTCCAGCTATTCGCGAATCGCTCCGCGTTCCAACGAACATTAAGAGGAAAAAAATCGCTCTCGGTCGCGGTGGAGGAGACGAGGCATTGGTGCAACAACGGGTCGGAGAACTACCAGTTAGGCGGAGCCAATTTCACTTGCCTAGTGAAAAAGAAATAGGCCACTGGATGAAATATCTACGCGCTAGGTTCACCGTAAAAAGTCTCATGTGCGAACTAATTTTAGAGACGGGAATTCGCATTCATGAGTGCAACGAATGGCGATTAGACACCTTGCCTCCGAGAGAAAAATGGAAAGTCCGCGCAGGAAAAATACCGGTCTGGATTGAACATGGAATAAAGGGTCCTAAAATATTTCCCAATAGCACTCGATCAACCAAGCCTAGAAATATTCTCGTTCCACTCAATCTCGCCGACGAAATCGATCATTATCGAAATGTCACTAGACGCAATCAGTTAAGACGCTGGATACTCGCGGGGCACAGCCCAGAGGAACGACAACGAAGGGCTTTTGCTCCCAAAACCGACAGACTTTGGCTCTCAGAGGCGAGCAACCAGCCTTTCGCTGACCAGCAACTCTACCAAGCATGGGTCTCGACGCCTTATTGCCCAAAAGATTGGCATCCTCATAAGGGACGTCACTATTTTGCCGTTAATCAGATTGTCGAGTGGATACGAAACGACCTAGCAGCTCGGCATAACAAATCAGTCCCCGAACTCACTTGGCTCCAAGGCACGATGCGAGATGCGGTGAAGCTAATACTCAGCCCACTTCTTGGACACTGTAGCGACGAGACCACCATGTTGTATCTAAAAGCAGCGCACATTCGAATCTTAGAGGAATTCGAACATCCGGCTCTGCGCTGGCAAAAGTTCTGTGACCAAGGAGACGAGTCGTGACAGTGGAATTCTCGGCGTTCGAAGGTCTGCTCCGCTGTAAGCATCAAAACCATTTGGACTATTCCATAGATCTCTCTGAGCTATGGCGAGGCGCGCCCCCAACTAAATTTGGTACGGGCTCCAAAACTTGGAAAGGCGGCTTCCGCGGACGTCCAGAACTTGCGAAAGCACTTTGGGGATCTATCGTAGATTCGGTCGAGGGTAGAGCGCCGAAATCATTACGTTTCGTCGCACGTTACCTACGAAGTTTCTATCGATTTTTGGATCAATACGAAAATGCAGGTTTCACACGAGTCGATAACCTTTCTGACATCAGTTCCGAGCTTTCTATCATTTGGCAAAGGCCAATCGCGAAAGAATGGTCGTGTGACATCCATCAATCAACTTACTCTTATATCGGAAAGATTATCCGATCTGCAAGATTAGAGTATTTTGGTCTTGGCGACATTTTTGAGTGGCACTCTTTCCAAAGAATTCGCCCATATCCAGGCGATTTACCTAATGAAAAAGAAGTACGTAAAGCGCTGACTCTTCTTAAACATACGGCATACAAAATATTTGACCGCTGGAAACGTGCCGACAGACTGGCGCTCGAAGGGCGCAACATATTGGACTTCCAGCACGGCAAAGGCCATAGCTTAGATTACGCAACAACAGAAGCTGATGCCCACACTTCTTATCGCGTTTTAATCGAACGAACAGGTAGCCCCTTGCCTGGGAAAGTCGCTCTCAATCGGGCTCTAGGCTTGAGCGAAAAAGGTCATGTTCCGAAATGGTGGCCGCGCCATGACTCGGATCATCCGAGAGCAGGAAAACACGTGACCCCATCGTCACTAGAGGCAGGTTTATATCCGACGCTTGACGATATCGACTGTCTAAGTCAGCTCTTCATGGCGCGAACCGGATGGAATCCATCCACCGTGTACAACCTTGATATTGGAAACCCAGAGTGGGCACGCCCACATGGAGATGAAAAATCAAACCTCTGGATCATTGAGTCATTCAAAGTTAGAAGTGCTGATTGGCAGTGGACAATTGCCTCAGGCCGGGTTACGTCTGGACCTTACGCAATAGTGTGTGCGTTGTTAGAGCGCACGCGGGCACTCAGGGATTGGATCGCTGAAAATCCGAAAGCTTCATCTCTTCCAAGGGTTGCCCTCCGCTCGCCTTGGATAGCGCGAGGGGATGGTATGAGAGCGGGACGAATTGTCGTTCGCCATAGTGATGAAACCGGCTTCGCCAGCACTTATTGGAAACGACTTGTCTCAAACAACAACAGTGCATCTACCCCAGAGCAACAAGTTCCCACCACTCTTACGCCGAGTGACTGGCGCGACATTTTTGCCAGCCGAGTATTTGTCGACTCTCGATACAGCTGGGTCATGGTGCAGTGGGCTCTGGGGCATAAGCATGTCGCAACGACTCGGCTGTACCTAAGAAAAATTTTGTGGCGACGTTACTCCGAGAAGAAACTCTCAGACCTGCAAGTCGTAATGATTGACGGCATCGAAGCGCATGCTCGTATCGACGCGACAATCATACGTGCCAAGCTAGAGTACGACTTCGAGCCGAGCAGCAAAGATCTTGATCGGCTGAACGCCTATAGAGAAACCATAAGGGAGGAAGAGCTTACTTACAGCGGCTACAGGTGCGGCGACCCCAACAATCCCCCTTTAGAAATTGACCCCTCCAATCCCGGCGATGGGTCTGTCCAATGTGTTCGCGGAGATCGCTGTCCAGGATGTCCAATTGCACAGGCTGTTGATAGTTGGCACATGGCAAAGCGACTGGCTGAACTGCGGTGGCTTCGATCCAATGTCAGCGCAACAATTTGGGCCGAAGCGCAATACGCGAGCGACCTAACCAGTCTTGAGGCGGATCTGAAGCAATGGCCTATCGAAGAGGTCGCTAGCCAGACGTCTCATTGGGAAACGCTGATTGCGTCGGGCAGTCACAAAGTCTTGCGCTTCGGGGCGAGGCTATGAGCAAAATTGATTCTTTCCTCGTCCAAGACTTAGAACGTTTGAGAGCGGATGCTCGGTCGGCATTCTCCGTCAGCGAAATTCAAAATTTTAAGAGAGTAGACCTTCTGGCACTTCAATCCAGACTTGGGCATGGATCTACTTGGGGGAAATGGAGAACGCCAGAGGAATGGCTTCCCAAATCCCTATCTGCTGGTGCGTATTTGATCGAATGGGAGTTGGACACGGCATTCGCCGATCGTGCGTGGACTGAAGTACTCCGCTATGCACTTTTACGGTCGTTGGTCAAAAAGGGGCGCGCAATCGCAAAACCTATAACTGTCATGAGCGAGGTGCGGTTGCTTAGACGACTAGCTCCAGCGCTGACAATAGCTTCTCATGGCACCAACCGCTGGTGGAGCTCCCTAACCGTTGACGAAATGTTAGAACACATGGGTAACAGGGGCGCGGCACAGGTGCTGTGCGCTTTTCTCGGCTTTCTTTACCGTCGCAAACTTATCGCTGAGGAGCCCCGACAAGCACTTCGTGACGATGGCGCAATCGAACGTGTAAGAAAAGGCGAGCAGCTCAAACAATCGCATATATCGACCCGGATGGGGTACCAGCCTTTCCCTGACGAATTTACGGGTCAGTGTGGCCAAAGGGTGCTTTGGCTAATCAAGACGCTCGGACCCACCCTTCTCGATTGTCTAGAGGCATGCCTCGATGCGCGCCCTCCACCTCCTTCTAGAAATCACTACGCAGCACTCGTAAAGGGAAGCAGAACGGCGCAAAACGAAGCGATGGAAACAAATCGAGTTAGACGCACAATAGTCAAAGAATGGGAGTGGAGAGATCCGACCGGCCGACGTATCGAGCGTATACCTTTTGGTGTTTTTTCCGCTAGATCAATCTATTCAAGACGTCAGCTGAACTTAAAATTGAGAGACAACGAAGACCCCAACTCACTCCCGGAAACGTGGCAAGCAATGCGCAGCTTTTTGACGTTGCTCGAAGCCGCTCATGCTTGGCTGCTATTACTAGCATCAGGCCCACGCGCTTCGACCGCCTTGAGCCAAAAAGAAGATTGTCTAGAAGCGGTAGGTGATGGCTACCGCCTGAAAGGCATAGTTACAAAGAACGATCGCAGCGTTGCTGGATATTCCCGCGACTGGCCCGCGCCACCCATCATTGAGTTCACCGCCAGACAGCAGATCCGACTGGCGCGCTTGCTCAAGCGGATGGAACCTCTCAGCGCGAGCGAGAACACCGGCGATCACCTTTGGGTTACCACGTTAAAGTCGCCTGTTGGTGGGCGCCTACATGACATGAACGCTCTACTCAATAAGCTCGTCAAGAATCTAGGGCTTAAACACCTATTAGCGGAGGAGCACCAAAGCGCTCATGTCCATCGGTTCCGTAAGACCTTGGCTAGAGTCATCGCGCTAACCCTCACAAACGCGCAGATGGTCGCAATGGACTGCTTTGGTCACGACGATCCAGATGTAACACTCAAGCATTACATAATGAGCGATAGGGCAATCATCGCTGACGTCCAACAGGTGCAACGAGAGCTCGTCATCCTAATGGCCGTCGACGCAATTAATCAGAGCGAGACGCTTGGTGGGAGAGTTAGTACGAAAATTCGCGAGGCCAAAGCTCAGTTTCAGAGGCTACATCGCAAAAGCAAACTCGACCCCGAAGACGTCTACGAGCTTGCTGAGGTATTGACGTTAGAGGGGCGCGAGTGGGCCATCGTAATGCCCGGGGTAATATGTGCTTTGCCCAATCTTGCAACCGGGCCATGTGGGACCAGACAAGGCCGACGCAATCCAGGTAATTGTCAGTCGGGCTGCGCCCATCAGCTGCTTACGGCATACAATAAATCCGAGTGCGATGACACAGTTAGCTATATTCTGGAGCAGATCCAGAAGTCTGAAGATCTACATTCAGTCAGCCTAAACATGTGGGCAGGGCAACTTAGGAATTGGCTGTATAGATGGCACGACGTCTATCTAAAATGGTCTGACCATCCTTTGGTACAGCGGTATGGCAACCCCGATTTAGAAGCCGACGGTATTTTCTCGTGACCCAGAACAAGCCAGCCTCTGCGGGAATTATCAAACATGCCAAGCTCCGCAGCGAGACGATACAGAGCCGCATAACAACGGCTCTACGAGCTATTGAAATCGATGTCGAAAATAACGACGGTATCTACCCATACAACGGTGGGCGACTGAGTCAATCCGAGGTGTGCCGTCGAGCGGGCGTCCATAAGGTAACGCTGCAGGGAAAATCACATAAGAACTCAACTAGGGCTGAGGTTGAAAAGTGGCTAGCCCAAATAAAGCGATCACTACTTTCTGGCCAAAAAGTGGTTCGCCATTCCGTCACACAGCGCGTAGATTATTGGAAACATCGCTACTTGCAGATTGCTCAATGGGTTGATCATTACCATTTAGAACAGGCGAGCTATTTGACGACTATTGCCCAACTTGAGAAGCAGAACACGGATCTTCAATTTGAAGTCGCCAAACTTCAGAAGGCTCTAAGCAACGGAACGGTTGTCAGCATTAAAAAGCGCTGAGCGTTGAAATTTTTAAAGAAGTTCCATTTGACAGTACCGACCAATACCTTTGCTTTCAGCAGCAGGTAAAAGATGATAGAGAGAAGCGCTGGCTAGGCACAGATCTCGGGCCGGGATTGACGAATGATGCGTTGCATTTTTCAGTCGATCTGTTCGGTACCAAAGCGGACGTATGTATATATTCGCGTCCTGAACGTTAAACTTAATCACGCCTAGACATATCGGGAAATGTTTTGTTCTGGATCGCCCGGCCTGACCCTCGCGCATAGATGTTTTAAATTCTGAGAGATCAATACCGCAAATAGAATTGAACTTAGCTACCTGTCACGACGCATCTTGATGCTGCCCAAAGCGACTCTTGAGACATTTGAACAATGCCTGCTGTGTTCGCTCATTTCCGAGCGCACTTTCTGGATCGCAAAACACCACATGATCCATCTCGTTCTCGGGCCAACCATCTAAATCGTCATCGATTGCAAGCCAAGATGTCGGCATGCGGCGCTGCACGTCCCGCTTGATCTGGCGGTGACGCGACGCGTCCCGCCACCAAAGCGTTTCATCGTAATCGCGTTTGAACCGACTATGCCAGGTCGCACCAACTACCCGTTCACGCAAGCCGTTAGGTAGGTGGCGGCACACCCACGAATAACTTTTAATCCGTATCCAGCTTGTCGACAGTACGATCCCAAGATCTGGATAGGGAGCAAGCTGCTCGACAAGTACGGAAGCATGCTCAAAAAGTTTTCCAGTATCACGCAGGAAAACCCTCCCCTTAGCGTTTTGATATGCCTCGTCCGGGTGTAAGACACCGTCGAAGTCAAGATAGATTACCTTTTCATGCATCAAACAGCCTCGATCTATGCGGCCTTCGCGTTGCGCGACATATTGATAATGATCCCTTTGCGGCATTTCGGCTACCAGGCCGTGCATCAAATGCTAATGTCCGCGGCTGACCTTTTCACGAATAGCAGCACGCCGCGAGGATGCTTGCTGGCAAGTGCGGCGGCAAGCGGCTCAGTGGAGGCGAAGGATGTCCAGAAAGCCGTTGCTCAAGTTCGACGCCAGATGATCAGCCGAGTGCGTTTGCGTATTGAGCAAGATATCGCCGCGGGTTTGCTCCCTGAAGATACGAAAGCAAAGTCTCTAGCGAGTCTGGCGATCGCGTTGGTTCAGGGTATGTCGGTACTGGCGCGAGACGGTGGACGACGCGAAGACTTGCGGGCAATTGTCACGGTTGCAATGAACGCTTGGCCTAGTCACTTGGCTTGAGACCCACGCTTGGCAAGACAGACACTCAAGAAGTCATCTGAATTGTATAAATGGGTCTGGTCGACGACTACCTCGATTGCTTTAAGTCGGATGCGTCGAAGGCAGAAGTAATGGGCGAGTTAGAGTTTCATTACGAAGAAATGGATCCCAAGGAGCGGAAGGAACGACACGAAATAATGCGTTTTATTGGCTCGCCGCGCGTCTACTTCGACGATGCAGAAGAAGGCGGCGAGCCCATCCAAAGCGAGGTCGATTAATTGCCGCCCTGTACGGTATTTTGTTTGTACGGCCTGATAGCTTGATGGACTGCTAAGGGCCGGAAAGCGACGATTGGGCAAGAGCCGCCAACCGAACAGCCGTCCAACTAAAGGTCACTAACCGGCCGATAGTGTTGAAAAACTCGCTTCAAAAACTTGAGATGGTTCAAAGCGAGAAAATTCGGCCGCGACAATCGCTTTCTGTCGGCTTGAATGTGTAAATTTATACAGAATCGAATTGTCGTTGCCGTCTCGATTAAAAATTTGGACGTCTATTTGTTAAGTCGGATTTTTTCAACAGAATCGGCCAAAAGCAGACGTTTAACGCATGCGTTAAGTGGCGGTAGCGACACGACGCACGGTCCCTACCTCTGCTCCTGAATAGTCGACAGACTGTCTGAACTTATCTGCTCCAAAGACTTGCGAAAACGGAAAAGCAACGACAGGAATACGACACCACAGTATTCCGCAAGACCGCCTCGCCCGCACAACGCTCGAGTTAAGCGGCGGCGAAGCCACCATCTCCGGAGTGTCTGATGGCGAGCACGGTGACGCATGAGGCGATGATCGATCCCGATTTGCGCAAGTATGTTCAGCGGCAGGGACGGTTGCTCAACGATAGGCTGCCCGAACGATTGAAACAGGACAAGCAAGCCAGACTTTTACGGGCTGATCTCGAGCCAGAGCTTGTCGTGCCAATCATCGTTGCAAAATTTCGTGCAATACGCCCGCAAGACTGGTTTTACGCGATATTGCGCATTTACACCGTAGAAGCTGAGCTTTACGCGCCGCGCTTGATGCGCGGAAATACACGTGCGGTTCCGATTGCACAACGGGCCCCGCGCTTTTGTCTTAAGGACGGTCTGTTCCCATGAGCTTTATTTCATAAGGCGTTGTCGGAGATCGTCCAAGAGCCAGCTCCCTCCACGACCCAAAGGCCGCCCGCGGACATGCGCTGCGTAGACCGGCAGCGTTCCCGTGGGCGATATGCCCTCGTCAGAGATGTCGAGCTTCACCAATCGGCCGTCCGCCAGATACGGTTCAACGACAAAGGGCGGCATCTTGCACCAGCCAAAACCCGCAAGCAGGAAATCGAGTCTGCGCCCTAGATCGACAAAGCGCCAAATTCGACTGCCAATGACGCCGTAGCTCGGACCCTCGGTGCCGTGGGCATCAGACAGCACCAGTTGCACGTGGGCTTCGAGATCGGCACGGTCCAACTGACGGCCGAGGCGCACGAGCGGATGGTCTGCTGCGACGACGGGCATAAGGTCGAGATTCATCAAAGGGTAAGCCATCAAGTCGTCCGGTACGGACGGCAGCAACAGACAGAATGCCAGTGACGCGGAGTGATCTCGCAGACGTCTTTCGGCTCCGCCCACCCCTTCCGTGGAGAAGGAGACGGACAGATCGGGAAACGTATCGCGAAGGGCGCGAAGGCTGTCTATTAGCGGTTCCGTCGGAACAAGGGGATCAATTGCTAGCGTCAGGGCCGGCTCCAGCCCCATCCGCGTTCCGGCAGCGATGGCGCGGAACCGATCCGCGCTTGCAAGGATCACGCGGGCCTGGTCGACGAGTACGCGCCCGACCGGCGTCAACGTGGGTTTTTGGCGAGTGCGATCGAACAACTCAATCCCTTGCGTCTCCTCCAGTGTCTTTATGGCCAAGCTGATGGCGGACTGAACTCGGCCGAGCGAGCGTCCTGCCGCCGAAAAGCTTCCGGCGTCACTGATGGTCACCAAGACGCGCAACTGATCCAGCGTGAGATTGCCTATCAAATTCATCTCCAAAAGTGATAGAAGACATCACAATTTAGTCGCTTCCGCTGATATAAGTCACCTCTTATATTGCGAGGATGCAACCAACATTCTTTATCAATCACGGCGGTGGCCCATGTTTTTTCTTGCCACGCGGCCCTACGCGGGCGACGTGGAAACCGCTTGAGGACCATCTCGATGGTTTTGCGTCGGCACTCAGCGAACCGCCGCTCGCCCTCCTCGTGATCTCGGCGCACTGGCAAGAGGCGGTGCCAACCGTCAACGTCGCTGCGGCACCGCCACTGCTGTTCGATTACTACGGCTTTCCCGACGAAACCTACCAGATCACTTGGCCGGCGCCCGGGTCACCGGACATCGCCACGCGCGTGCGCCGTGTGCTCCATGACTTAGGACTTAAGAGCGCCGCGAATGATCGTCGAGGCTACGACCATGGGGTCTTTATTCCGCTCAAGGTCGCCTTCCCCGATGCTGAAATTCCTGTCGTACAGCTCTCGCTGCAACGCGGGCTTGATCCAGCGACTCACCTGGAAATCGGTCGTGCTCTCAAGCCATTGCGCGAACAAGGCGTGCTGATCATCGGAAGCGGCCAGACGTACCACAACATGCGCGGCTTCGGAGGCGCGGGTCCAGATCTGAAAGCTGAAGCATTTGACGCCTGGCTACGGGAGGCCATCACTGCCACGGACTCGCGCGATCAATCGCTCATCGACTGGGAACGAGCCCCCGGTGCACGCGACGCGCAGCCTCATGAGGATCACCTATTGCCCCTGATGGTTGCCGCCGGTGCCGCCTCAGGAGAGACGGCCATCGTGGACTTTCATGGTTATGCACTAGGTAAACCCATTTCGGGCTTTCGCTTCGGCTAAGCCGCTTCAAACCCTTGGCGAACCGACCGCTGGCCGGGCGGTTCGAAAACTCACGTAAATAAGGAACGTCTTCATGCCCACCCTGCTCGTGGTTGAATCCAGCCCTCGCGGCGAATACTCCATGTCACGCGGACTCACCCAGCTGTTCGTCGACCAGTGGATGAAAAATCATCCGGATGGCCGCGTGGTCGAGCGCGACCTCATGAAGAGCAATCTTCCATTCGTCACCATGCCGTGGCTCGGGGCATATTTCGCCCCACCCGACCAGCATACGGATGAAATGAAGGATATCCTTCACCTGTCCAATGAACTCGTCGAAGAGATTTTGGCTGCCGACCATATTGCCATCGGCACGCCGGTCTACAACTACAACATCCCAGCCGTGCTGAAAGCCTATATCGACCACATCGTTCGCAAGGGCATGACCCTCGGGTTCTCCGGTGAGGGCTTGGTCCACGGCAAGGCGTGCACCCTCCTTATGGCATCGGGCGGCGTCTATACGAAGGGTTCTCCCATCCGCGACCGCGATATTGCAACCAGTTATTTGCGGCTGATTCTCAAGGTGATCGGCATCGAGGATGTCACCGTGGTCGCCGGCGGAAACGCAAAGTCAGTCGACATGGGGCAGATATCTCGCGAAGATTTTTTGCAGACGTTTGCCTCGCAGGTGGAGGCCGCTGCGTCTAGGGCCTGATGCCGTTCCCTTCGCATTCTTTGCGATCTCCTTGCCTACTTGCATACAGCCACTTCTTACCATTCTGGCGTGACTGAACATTTTTTGCAGCGAGCGCTGAAAAATGCTTGTCCTGATCAGCGGCGGCGGCCTGCTGGTATAAAGCTTTAGGGCTATATTGCCAACAGGTCCGCTTTCGACGGCGGAAATGGTTGGTCGGTGAAACGGTCTGATCAAATCGTCCAGCTGATGCTTCTGGGTTGATGGTTTTTCGCGACCGCTCGTTTAACTCGTCAAGGGATGCTGATCATGATCGAAGCCCATCGCCCGATGGCTGGAAAGGTCTGCATGGTGACCGGTGCAACAGGTGGTATCGGTGAAGTCACAGCGCGCGAGTTAGCTAGGCAAGGCGCCACGGTGGTCGTCGTTGGCCGCGACATCCAGCGGTGTCAGCAAACGGTGGAATCCATTCGGCGAGCGACTCCCAACGCGTCAGTAGAATTTCTCTGCGCGGACTTGTCGTCGCAAGCGCAAATTCGCCTTCTAGCGCAGCAGTTTCTTGAGCGACACAAGGCGCTGAACGTACTCGTCAACAACGTGGGTGCTTTATTCACCCTGCGCCAGGAAAGCGAGGACGGCATCGAGATGACGCTTGCACTCAATTATCTTGGCGTGTTCTTGCTTACTCAACAGTTGCTTGATGCGCTCAAAGCAGCCGCTCCCGCTCGCATCGTCAATGTCGCCTCAGAGGCATACGAAGATGTATCGCAATTCAATTTCGATGACCCGCAATGTGCAAAACGTGGATTTGGGGGTTATCCAAGCCACGAAATTGGCAATATTTTTTACGCGCTAGCGATGCCTTGGGCGCATCCCGCGTTTCGCCAATATGCGCACACGAAACTCGCCATTCTTATGTTCACGCATGAACTATCTAGGAGACTGGCCGGTTCCGGCGTGACGGCCAATGCCCTGCACCCAGGCTTGGTCGCAACCCAGTTTTCAAAGGGAAATGGCGTCTACGGCTGGCTCATGCGACGCTACATGAGTTTGCGCGGCATAAGCGTCGATGAGGGCTCGGCGACGTCAATCTATCTTGCGACGGCGCCGGACGTGGAACAGATTTCAGGCGCCTATTTTGTGAAACAGCAAATGGCGACGACCTCCGCCTCTGCAAGGGATGAAGCAGCGACGACCCGCCTGTGGCAGCTAAGCGAGGCTTTGGTGAATACTTAGCGCGACCCTAGATATTGGGAGCTCTCGAGCCTGCGATATGACAGCAGCCTGACGTCAGCATTAAGCCCTTCACCATCGGTTAGCCGATAAAATTATGAGCACAGCCGCGGGCAACGTGATCTGCTGCCGATATCGCACGACAGTGACAAGAAAGAGCACGATGCCCGCTGGGCGAAAATCACCAGTATGCTGGATCGTCCTGATGCCGCTGTTCTGGCCTCAGAACCTCATGATGACTTTCGCAATGGCGAGCCCGTCTCGGATAGATACACCATCGCCATTGAACTATCCGATCACAGTTGGGTGCAATTCGATACCGCGCAGCGTAGCTGGGGTTTAGATCACAGCTCACGGTTGCTAATAACCGTTCTGTTTGTTTTGCTCTCCAGCGGCTTAATCGCTAGCGTGGCCAGTAGGTATCTGGCTCGTCCGGTGCAGCGCTTCGCCGATGCCGCGGAAACCTTTGGCGCCGGCGCGCCTGCCGTGCCTTTGCAGCTAAGCGGCCCGCTAGAAATCCGCGAGGCCGCAGCAGCTTTCAACGCCATGCAGGAGCGTATCCAGCATCTGATGGATGCCCGCACGGAAATGGTCACGGCGATTTCGCATGATTTACGCGCGCCGCTGACTCGCATGCGCATGCGCGGGGAGTTCATCGACGACGGGGAACAACAGCGCAAACTTTTCCGTGATGTCGACGAAATGCAGGCAATGGTCGAGGCGAGTCTGGCATTTTTTCGTTTGGATGGTCAGCAAGAAGAGATGACCCGCTTTGAACTGAGCGAGCTGATTCTCACAGTGGTGGACGATTTCCGCGATATCGGTCAATTGGTAGAGTCCCCTGACCTTATGCCAATGGTCTATCAGGGCCGCCCGCTCGCGTTAAAGCGAGTGCTAACCAACTTGATCGAGAACGCGGTGAAATACGGCAGCAGAGCGCGCGTTGCGCTTAAGGCGCAGAACAGCCAAGTCATTATCACCATCGACGATGACGGACCCGGCGTTCCTCCTACCCTGTTAGCCAAGCTTTTCCTGCCCTTTTTCCGCATCGAAGTTTCGCGCAATCGCGCTACCGGCGGTTTCGGGTTAGGCCTGCCGTCAGCTCGCTCCATCATTCGCAACCATGGTGGAGAACTCACCCTGGAAAACCGGCAGCCCCATGGGTTACGTGCCATTGTCTTGTTGCCCATGTCTCCTAAATAAGGGCAAACGCAACATTCGGGTTGCGGGCGGCAACACCAAAAAAAACGACAAACCACTATATTGTTCGTCGATCAAGGCGACGGCTATTCAGTGATTTTGGTAGTGCGGGTCAGCATGCTGATTCTGATCATTGCGAACTTGCTGCAGACATGCGCCCGAGCAAGGAGTCGCTAAAGGTGTAGCCGTCTATGACGGTAAGGCTGGTTTCTCTCTGGCGGGATGTTGGGGGAGGTCCCCTGGCCTTGGATCAGCTCCCGGATGCGATCCGTATCGTAAGGCCTTGTCTGCCAGCACGAAGGGGCATGGGCTAAGCAATGTGAGCGCTTTTTCGTCAGTGATACAGCGGCCGCCTCCCCCATGGCAAAAAGCTGGTGACTTGGAACGACGCGATTGCGTTAAATCCCGGCATGTTGATCACGTAAACCACGAGCCTATCTAAATCGACGAAAAAAAACCGCGCGTATCGTCGAAGCCACGCCGATTGAGAGGGCCCCGTTGCGGCAGACTGGTTTGGATATACGGAATAAGATAGCCCGCGCCAAGACGCGTTTCGATCACATTCGTCAGACCAGATTTGGCTAGCTTTTGCCGTAGACCGAACACGATGATCTCGACGCTCTTGTCGGACTGGTCGCACTCCGTACCCGGTAACCGATCCAGAATTTCGAGACGCGTGAATACTTGTCCGCGGTAGCGCATGAGCAATTCCAATAGAGAAAACTGACGCGGCGAGAGCTTCAACGATACCCCCGACGTCCCCCCGCCTTGAGTAGCGGGTCCGTTTGGAGTCCGGTGTTACTTTAACTGCTTGGCGTAGGCGGCGGGTGTCAGTCCGCCCAGCGCCTTCTTCGGTCGCTCCTCGTTGTATTCGCGTCGCCAACGTTCGATCTCGGTGCGGGCGTGCAGCAGGCTGGGAAACCAGTGTTCGTTGAGGCACTCATCGCGCAGGCGTCCGTTGAACGATTCGATGTAAGCGTTCTGGTTCGGCTTGCCCGGTTCGATCAGGCGTAACTGCACGCCACGCGCGTGCGCCCAGGCGACCATCGCCTTGCCGCAGAACTCTTTGCCGTTATCCGTGCGAATCGTCCTGGGAAGGCCGCGACTGTGGGCCAGGCGATGCAGCACGCGCGTTACGCCCATACCGGAGATCGCCCGCTCCACTTCGATGCCGACCGATTCATGCGTAGCGTCATCAACGATGGTCAGGCACTTCAACACGCGGGCATCGGCCGTGCGATCGAAGACGAAATCCATCGACCACACCTCGTTGGCCGCCGACGGGCGCAGCAGCGGTTGCCGCTCGCCGATCGGCACCTTTTTGCGCTTGCGCCGACGCACCTGAAGCCGTTCTTGCTGATACAGCCGCTCCACACGCTTGTAGTTCACCAGCGCGCCTTCCTGTCGAAGCTTCAGATGGATCATGCCCACGCCGTAACGCTTGTGCCGCTGCGCCAGCGCCACGATGCGCTGGCGAATGTCCACGTTGTGATCCGGGCGCGGTGCGTAGCGGTAGGCACTCGCGCTCATGCCCACGACGCGCAACGCGCGTCGCTCGCTCAATCCCTTGTCGATCATCTGGCGCACCAACACGCGTCGGGCCGGTGCGCCTACGGTTTTTTTCGCAGGACGTCCTTGATCACCTCGTTCTCAAGCATCTGCTCGGCGAGCAATTTCTTCAGTCGGATGTTCTCGGTCTCCAACTCCTTCAGACGCTTGGCCTCCGGCACGCTCATGCCGCTGAACTTGCTGCGCCAAAGGTAGTAGGAGGCTTCGCTGAAGCCGTGCTGGCGGCACAGTTCCTTGATCGGCAGGCCCGCGTCCGTTTCACGCAGGAAGCCGATGATCTGTTCGTCGGTAAATCGCTTCTTCACGTCCAATCTCCTTCGATGGTGGGATTGGACTCCAAATCATCGTGCTACTCAAAACCGGGGGGGCGTCGCCCCCGCAACATCAACTAAGCGCGTTAGCGGGTAGATACTCATTGCCCCCATTGAAAGAAAGAGCAGTTTGGCTGCTTTAGGTCGTCTGGACAAAGCACGAAGCCGTGCCAGCAGTTCGTCGAAACTAAACGGTTTCGCCAAGTAATCGTCCGCTCCCATGTTCAGTACGCTTATTCTGTCCGACACCTGGTTGCGGGCTGACAGCACAAGGATCCGCGGACGATTCGCGCGATGGCGTAAATGATCCAGCACAGCCAAACCGTCCTTGCGTGGTAGAACCACAGAACAGACACAGTGACAATGCAGGCAGTGGAAGGTCTTTACGTTTTGGAGGATGGCAGCTCGACCGTCGAAAGACGCAAACTTCGATCACTAGATAAAACCTTGATTCCTCTTTCGGGCGGCGAATTCGACCTTCTGATGGCGTTCGCGGAACATCCTCAACACGTCTTGTCACGTGAACAACTTATCGATCTCGCACGCGGCCCGCACCACAGCGCATTCTGTTCCGCACCTTTTCTGTCGAGAGCACAGAGCTGAACAGGGACAAGATCGATAGTTATATAAGCCAGTCGCCAATGCTCGTTACCGAACTCTTCCCGGTGATTGGCTAACAAAATGCCGCGCACATTGCCGAGGACGCGGCCGCCGGCGGCGCGACGCTGAAAGAAGCGGCGATCAAGTCTGGGAAGGCGACTCAGGAGCAGTTTGAGAAGATCGTCAATCCTTCAACGATGATCGGAAAGGATTTAGCTGCGCGTAAAGCTGAGTGCAAATTCCGCTCTGGAGCGGGCTCTCTGAGACTAAAGCTTCTCCATACCTGCGATAACAGCGGCTAATCGCCCTCCCCAAGATCCAAAAACGGCCAATAACAGCCGGTCGGTGAATCAGTCGCGTCGCCCGATAGCGGTCGTTCGGCGCTCGGAATGTTCAACGCCAAGCAATAGCACGCGAGCAAGCGCCGGCCCCGGTAATGACCGGCGCATGTATACCCACTACAGACGATCAAGCGGACTCATCGTACGCTGACGTCTTGGTGAACGTGCGTGTAGATCATCTTTGTCTGTAGGCTGCGTTGCCCAAAGAACATTTGGATGGTTTGAGTGTCCGTTGGGCAAACAGGTCCGTGGCGAACGAATGTCGCAACGTATGGCCGCTGGCATGCTCGTGGACGCCAGCTTGCTCCAGCGCCAGCTTGAATCGTCTCTGGATCGTGGCTTCTGATGCGTGCCAGCGAAGTAGCCCCCGTATCAAGGCAGGGACGAACTACTTTGGACGGAAATACTAATGCCAGGCAGGGCTGCGAGCGGTATTGGCATACTTCCGGAGCAGCGCTCCGGGCAACGGAACATATCCGCGGCCTCGATCGACATCGCGCTTGTATAAGCGATGACCTGAAACAGGTGCCGTTGAAGCGCCTGCGTCGGCGTCGCTGGCAGGACAGTCGTGCGGTCCTTCGCTCCCTTATCCGCGGGCGGCGTTCGCTAGCAAGATGGCGTCGATCTGTTCGAGCGCGCACAAATAATCTTTCGCTGACGCACCATCGGTAATGTCATTGGCTTAGTCCGCGAAAGCAGGCCAGAAATCCCTTCCGTTCGGGTTCTCGGACTTCCTGGCCTCTTATTTTCGGTCCAACGCATCCAGTTGTTCCTGGACTTGCTCGCGCGTCAGCGTCTTTCTGCCTTGGCACGCTCCCGTCGGTAGGGCGGACTATGTGCACGCTCAGGTCGAAGCTGCGTGCTCGAACCAAAGTGACTTGACGGGTGCTTCACCGTGGCGCTGATACGTGTGGCGCACCCAGCCACCAGAAGCCCCCCATGAGCGATGACAAATCCAAAACCGGCACTGCAGATCGCAAGCGTGTCAATGTCCACGAAGCTTATGAATTACGGGATTGGGCTAAAAGTGGGGCGTGTCCGAGCAGCAGGTTCGCGATGCTGTCGCGAAAGTCGGCGTGATGTCTGACGACGTCAAACGCGAGCTGAAAAAGTAAGTCGTGTCGCTCGCCGTCTACAAACGCAAGCGGCAGTTCGATAAGACGCCCGAGCCGAAGGCGGAGGATTCTGCCAAAAAGGGCCGGCGCCCCATCTTTGTGGTACAGCTCCATCATGCGAGCCGCCGGCACTACGATTTCCGTTTGCAGGTGGGAGACACGCTTAAAAGCTGGGCGTGCCCGAAAGGTCCGAGTTTCGACCCTGCGGTGAAGCGGTTGGCCGTTGAAGTCGAAGACCACCCGATTTCCTATGCAACGTTCACCGGCGACATCCCACAAGGGCACTATGGCGGTGGCCATGTGGACACCTTCGACACTGGAGTCTGGTCAACCGACGGGGACGCAGAGGCGCAACTACAAAAAGGGCATCTTCGATTTGAGCTTTTTGGCAAGCGCTTGAAGGGCGGCTGGCATCTCATCCGCAGTGGGAGCAAAGAGAAAAAGCCCGTTTGGTTTCTGATGAAAGAAAAAGACGGGTTTGTGAGCGCCGTTGAGGCGGACGATTTGCTCGATGCAACCATGAGGTCGAGCACGAAAAAGGCGGCCGGGAAAAGCGGCGGCGCTGAAGAAGTCGCTGCCAAGCTGAAGAAGACCAAGCCGAAAAAAGTGCCTGTAAGCAAGCGCTCGAAGGTCGCCGCGGAGAAGTTGGCCAAGGCCGCCACGGGCGCCAAAAAAGCGCCGCCGAGCGCCGCCCCCTTCAAGCCGGAGTTGGCGCGCCTTCATGAGAGCCCGCCGAAGGGCGACAGCTGGCTACACGAAGTGAAGTGGGATGGCTACCGCATCCTCACCACGATCGTTGATGCAGAGGTCAACCTCTGGTCGCGCAACGCCCTACTATGGACAGACAAGATCCCCGACATCCGTCAGGCGATCGAGGCGCTGGGATTGCACTCGGCCCACCTCGACGGCGAGCTCATTGCGGTCACCGATGGTAGGCCTGATTTCAACGCACTGCAGCAGACGCTCTCCGGTGAGAAATCGGCGCCCCTGATCTATATGCTTTTTGATGTGCCGTATCTCGAAGGGTATGACCTCACTCGCACGCCGCTTGTCGAGCGCAAAGGCATTGTCGAAGCTTTGCTGAAACAACCTTCCCGACACCTCGCTTACAGCAGCCACACGGTGGGCAACGGCGACCAGATGTTTGCGATGGCTTCTGAGCACAAACTCGAAGGCATTATGTGCAAGCGCGCCAACTCCGTCTACCACGGTGGTCGAGGTGATGACTGGTTGAAAGTAAAACGTCTGGACGCGGACGAGTTTGCAGTGGTGGGCTACACCGCGGCCAAAGGTTCGCGCAGTGGATTCGGGTCGTTGCTTCTGGCGAAGCCGGCGCCGAACGGTGAATGGGAATACGTCGGCCGTGTGGGTTCCGGGTTCTCCGATGAAATGCTGCACGAGCTGACCAAGAGCCTCGCCAAGGGCGGCACATCGAAGCCTTCGATCAAGCACGCGAGCGAGGCGCCAAAGGGGGGGCGGTGGATTAAACCCACGGTGGTCGCCGAAGTGTATTTTCGCGGCATCGGAAACCAAGGTTTGTTGCGCCAACCGTCATTGAAAACCATGCGCCTCGATAAGTCGCCAGGTGATTTGCTCTACAGCGACCGAGCAAAAGCGCCCGAAGGTAAAGCGCCAAGCAAAGCGTTGAAAGCAACCAAAGCAACTAAGAAAAAGTCAGGCCGCACGCTTGCTCCAGTTGACGACGACAGCGAGATCAAAATCACGCATCCTGACAGAGTGGTTTTCCCAGACGATCGCTACACCAAACAAGACGTGGCGAATTACTATCACGCTGTCATGCAATGGTTTTTGCCGGGTGTCATCAAGCGCCCGACGAGCGTCATACGTTTTCCAGCGGGCATCGAAAAGGCGAGCTTCTTCCAAAAGCACATCCCCACGGGGGGCCTAAAGCATGTGGGCGATGCACGACTGAAAGAAGAGACGGGCGCATCGGCCGTTTATATCTACCCCACCTCCCCTGCATCTATCATCGAGCTCGTCCAATACAACGCCATAGAGTTTCATCCGTGGGGATCGCACGTCGACGAGCCGAACCTGGCTGATCGCGTCGTGTTCGATCTCGACCCTGGGCCGGGCGTGTCTTGGGCACGCGTGCAAGCTGCAGCCAAGCTTGTGCGGAAATTGCTCGCGGACATGAAGCTGCAGTCGTTTCTTCGCACCACGGGCGGCAAGGGCCTGCACATCGTGGTGCCTTTGAACCCGCCATCCAAATGGGAAAGCGTCAAGCAGTTTGCCCAAGGGTTCGCTGCCGCCATGGCTGGCGCACATCCGATGGATTTCGTCGCGACTTCGAGCAAGGCGGTTCGGAACGAAAAAATCTACGTGGACTATTTGCGCAACGGTCGGGGGGCCACGGCGGTTGCCTCCTATTCTCTGCGGGGACGGCCCGGCGCTCCTGTGGCGATGCCCATTCGCTGGGAAGAACTAGCTAAATTGAAAAGCGGGAGCCAATTCAACATCAAGACAGCAGTTGCTCGCTTGAAGCGCCAGAAAAAGGATCCATGGGATGGCATCGACGACGTGAAGCAAAACCTCGCTTCGGTGATCAAACTACTTTCAGGTCGTTGATGCCGGTCATCGTTCGTCGCGACTGAGTCCACAACGCCCGACTTTCTCGACATTCCCATCTTTGCTTTTTGGTTTCGTACCTGGCCTGTTCGCACCGGCTGGCTTAATGGGTTTCACCACTCCATCCGGAATGCCATCGCCCTTCGGCGGGTGATCTTTTCCGTTTTCACCGGGCAGGATTTTCTTGCTCATGGCGCGCTCCACGTGGACGGTAGCCCAAGTATTTCGCCGAACGCGTCCTTGCCGCGTGAGCTCATTCGACATGATGGCCATGCCCGTCCACGACCGCAGAGACAAATACGGGCTGGAAAGGTTGATCAGCTGCTCCCCAAGGTGCAGAACATGACTACAGCTGCGGCAGCCATGACGGCCGTGGCCAACCAGGCAATCCATTTGACCCACCCGTTGATGGCGAACTTTTTCATCAATGCCGTTTTCTGTGCCAACAGCATGACCGCCACCATGATCGGCACCGCCGCCACCCCGTTGATCACTGCGCTCCAATACAACGCTTTGAACGGGTCGATGGGCGTGAGGTTAAGACCGGCACCCATGGCCATGGCGCCGATCAGGATGATGTAAAAGAATTTAGCCTTTTGGGGCTTGTGTTCCAGTCCGTAAACGTTCCCCGTTGCTCCCGCCCAGGCGTAGGCGGTCGCACCGGCGAGCACCGGAACGGCCAGCATGCCCGTGCCGATGATGCCGCCTGCAAAAAGCCAAAAAGCAAATGGTCCGGCAATCGGTTTGAGGGCGGAGGCGGCTTCGGCCGATGAATGTATGTCGGTGTTACCGTGCGCATGCAAGACCGCCGCAGCCGTGAGAATGATAAAGAACGCCACCACATTTGAAAAAACCATCCCAATCACGGTATCGACGTTGATGCGTTCGATTGCGTCTTTTCCCTGAGAAGGTTTTTCCGCCAGCGCCCTTCTCGGCCCATCGCTTTTAAGCTCTTCCACTTCGCTGGCGGCTTGCCAAAAAAACAGAAAGGGACTGATCGTCGTGCCCAAGATGGCGACGATGGCGGTGGCATAATCGGCCGTCCATTGGAACGAGGGAACGAATGTTCCATGAATCGCTTGGCTCCAAGGCACTTTGACAACAAAGATCGTTGCTACATATGCAAAAAGACTGATCGTCAGAATTTTTAGAATTGGTGAGTATTTTGAAAAAGGGATGAAGACTTGAAGCAGCGTGGACAGCAACCCGAAACCCAGGGCATAGGCCACGGCCGGTCCACCAATGAGAAGTTGCAGAGCGGACCCCATCGCACCCACGTCGGCACCAAGATTGATCACGTTTGCGACGACCAGCGCACCCACCAATGACGTGACAATCCAGCCCGGAAACTGGGTGCGCATGTTGTCGGCCAATGATTTGCCGGTCACTCGCCCGATACGCGCGCTGACAATTTGAATGGCAATCATCAGCGGCAGCGCAAGAAACATGGTCCAAAGTGTGGCGTAGCCAAACTTTGCGCCGACCTGCGAATAAGTGGCCACGCCACTCGGGTCATCGTCGGCCGCGCCTGTAATCAAGCCACTGCTTAAAGCTCTCAGCCAACGAAATGAGCCGGATTTAGTCCGGTCGGTGTGCTCTTCAGCCATCTGGTTGCTCCCCGTGATGCGCAACGATGCTGTGGAGTCAGTGAGGATCAGGTGAGGTGATCGGACGCTTCAAAACCTCCTCGTCGAGAGGCAGCAGCCGATACGAACAGAGCGCCGCATTGATTTGCTCAATAGCCCAGCTTCGATCAGTGGTGTCAGCGTCGAACAATAAAATCGTGACACTTCGATGAAGTGCCTCGCGGAAATGATCCGGCGATTGGTTGTTCACCAGTAAATATGCCAGTTTCCCTTCAAGTTGAGCGATGCGGTGCCCTAGAGCTGAACGCGAAATGGCCATGGCGTTTTCTCACATTTGACGGCTTTGGTTTCTGGCGATGATGGGCGTCGGAAGAAGTTCACCTCAAACTTCCTGCAAGTTTTCATTCATTTTTCGAGTTGCGGCGTCACGATGGCCGCCGGCCGATCAACCGCTGTGATGCATGTGTCTCTTCTCGTATCACGGCCTCTTGCACAAGGGGCAAAGGGAGCGATCGTCCCACCACGACGTCAATCGACCCTATGCAAATGCTTCTCCACACATTCACGTATTACGCGACATGGTGCGCAAAAAATCGGGAGAACGCCAATGATTCAGCTTAATCCGCCGCTGCCATTAAACACGCCCAAGGGCGAAGGTTTTGCGCATTTGATGTTGGATTATGGCCCAGAGTCAGATCTCTATTGGGTCGTTCTTATTACAGAAACGGGTGAAATATGGACCTACGCCAACCGGTACGTCCGTGCAAGCAAGAACATCACGCTCGGTCGCACCAATCCGACGTTGCCCCTGGCGCCGGCAGCCGTCCCACCTAATGAACGTGTCCCAATGCGTCCCCGCGCCGTGGAATTCGAGCCGAGTTGACGGTACGCACAGAATCAAACATTTAACTCATCCCCGTGGCCTTTCGTCCACATGGGACGACGTTGGGGATAGCCCACTGCGCCTATGCTTGGGTGTTTAGGGATATTCTTTCGCCACGCGATCAAGAAGTGGCGAATAAGAGTGAATGACAGACTTGTGGCTCTTATCGTTGAAGATGACCCAGGCGTGCGCGGTACGTTGGTGCTTTTTGTTGAGTCTTTTCCCGACGTCGACATATTGACCGCCGCTGGCTTCCAGCAGGCGTCCGCAATGATTGCCACGGTTGCTCGAATCGACCTGCTGCTCTGCGACGTGATGCTACCGGGAAGCCTGAGCGGCATTGACATCGCAGAGGCTGTCGCTCAAACACATCCGGCGGCTGCCATAGTCATCATGTCTGCGGACCCGCAAGAGGAAATCGCAGGTCTCACAGACCGATTTATTTTCATGCAAAAGCCGTTTGGCATCGCCGAACTTACCGACGTCATCGACAACGCATTTCTTCGGCTTCGCTCTGACTGAGTTTCCGGTTATATGGCCGACCGTCCCGAGCTGCCACCGGGCCGCCGCTAGTGAAAGTCTCTGGCGGTTTGCGCCTTGGGCCGAGCGTTAATTGCAGAACCCGCTCGTTCCCTCACTGAACCCATCAAGTCAGCGCGAATGAGTTCGAACCAGAGGCTTCGCCTTTGAATTCGCGCTTGAGGGTGGCGGCGTTGCGCTGCCCCTGATCTTCAAAGTTGTTGTTGAAGATTGCCTGGACCAGGGCGGCGTGCGTCGCGAGCCGTCGCATCTTCTCAACGAACTGTTCAAGCTCTTCGTTTGAGTAGTCGTAATTGAAACGGTCGGACGCTGCGGTCTGACCTTTAGCGTACCACGTCTCGGCGTTACGACCGTGTAGGCGAAGGATCGCCAAGTTCGGGCTCGTCGCCTCCCAGATTTGCGGCAGGCTATTGGAAAACCCCTGGGGCATGTCCAGGACGACGTGTGCGAAGTTATGTTGGCGTTCGAACTCCAACGTCGCTTCACTATGCTCGTCGTCAAACCACTTTTTCTGGCGAAATTCCGTAGCAAGTTGGAACCCCTTCATACGCTCCGCGCGGTCTTCAATATGCGCATGCCACTCTCTTGATGGCACCACCCATGGCGGGAACTGAAAGTGGACGGCGCCCAATTTACCGGCGCTGCGCAGCGGATCAATGGCGATCTTAAAACGCTCCCACATCGCATCCAAAATTTCGCCTGGCATGTCCTTGTAGTAAACGTTGTTGCGCCCTGCGAAAAACCACGTCAGTTCGTGCTGGATGTCCGCCGGTAGAGATTTTGGCGGTGTCTGATGTCCCGTGAAAAGCCGAAACGCCTTGATGTTGAAAGTGAAGCCGGCGGCGTGCGCTCGACCCACTTTTCAGAATTGGTAAGCGACGGCATGGCGTAGTAGCTGCTGTCGACTTCGACCATGGGATAATGTTCTGCGTAGTAACGCAGTCGCGCCTCCGCACTGCTGCACCCACGCGGATAGAAACGCTTGGAAGTGATCAGGCTTTTGTCTGTCCAGCTGGCGGTGCCGACTTGGATTTCGCCCATTGTGGCGTTTCCTTGGGGTCTAACCCGGACTTAGTTCGACCGGTCCTCCGATTGTGCACATCTGTAGAGTCGATCCTGGCATTCAACGTCCGCCCGATGCCAGAAACTTTTCCGAAGCCGTCAGCGCCCAGGAACCGTGGACGACTTTCGTGAGAAGCCCCCCTGCTTCGAGCCGCCGGCACGCGCTCTGGTCTTCAGCTGTCAACTTGGCTAAGGCGTTCCGGCTGAGGTGACTGAGGATATAGCGCTCTTCTGACGACAAATCTTTGGTCACACTGTTACCCGTTCGTTTTGTTATATGACACGGCGCGAACAACCTCCCTTCTCTTCTTATTGCTCTCTGGAAACGAAGTTCGTAGCGACTAATCGAGATGCGCAGCCGGTGGACTAAAACACCTACCGAGCGCGTCACGAGGCAACCTGCAAACAGAGCCTCAAATACCGGCGTAGCCACCCAGCGCGTAGTCGTCGTTGACTGTTGGCGCACCCTCGCCGGTTGCTTTAGGCTTCGCCTTGATCGCGTCAACGATATGCCCAGTTGCATCGGGGACGGAAACGGAAAAATCGACCGACGGCTGGCCCACCTGTTCCACGCTCACCTCAATATTCGAGTGCGTTTCGTCGGGAAGAGAAACGGAAAAGCGAAAAGTAGACATAACGGCTTCCTGATCTGCCTTGTTGGCAGGCGAAGCGTGCCCCCAACGATGTTCAAGACGCGTCAAGTTTGGCGCAGCGTTCAGCCGCCCGCTGGAAAAGGTGGCCGGTCGCGGCGGCAGTCATTTTTGATTGGGGTCAGGGCCGAGGTGTTCGAAATTGGGCTCATAGGCTTTCACGAAAGCGTTGTGAAGCACAGCAATGATGGCCTCTGAAACGCTTAGGTTTTTTTGGTCCGTACGCCCACTGATGGGCACTCGGGTGGCAAACTGATCTTTGTCGTGGTTTTTGAATATGGATGTCACTCCCTGCAACGTTGCGGACCAAGCCACCTGGATGGGATTTTTGTGTTCTTGTTCGACATCCTTTTTCCAGCTGAATATCTTCAAGTTTTGGAACAAGGGTTTGGCGTAACCGGACAATTCCTGGTTTTTCGCCGCCAGCTGCATGACAAAGTCTCCCTTTCCGCTGGCGAAGTCGAAGCCGCCATACGCTCGCGCCAAGTCGTTTGCCTTGGTGAGGTCAATGGATAGCACTCGAAGTTCGAACGAGAAATTACCCTTAGTAGACAGCGGGTCGAAGCTGCCTTTGAAGGTCAGCGGCGCTTGGCCCAGAACATCGGCACGCACATCCGCCGTCGCTACAACGTCACCCTGATTGCGGGAGGCATTGGATAGATTGGTCAGCGTGCCATTAACGTTCGTCGCTTTCAGATCGACGCGAGGGCTCGACACGAAGTTCTGGAACGTTACCGCGCTGTTGTGGACATTCAACTCGTCGATCCGGATGGGCGTGAGCTTTTCTAGCTGCGCGCGCCAATCGGTGCCCTTGCCACTTTGAGAAGTCCCTTTTCCACCCCCGTCGACGAAGTTAAGGGAGGCATCAAAGAAATCAATTTTAGAACGAACAACTCCATGGGTCAGTGCCCTCCAGCTGACAGCGATGTCGATCCGGGGCGCTTTGAGAAAGGGAACGGGCACTTTGCCCTCCACGTTTTGAATGACAACTCCGTCCATGGAGTAGGCACCGCGCCAAAGGTGGATCTCGATGTCCGCGACATGCCCTTTATAGGACCCCATATTTGCAAGACGCCCGTTCACATAGTTGAGGACGAAGTGCGGAAGCGCCAGCCGCAGGGCAACCAGCACAACGATCAACGCGGCCAGCACCCAAAGGACGACTCGATAACGGGTTCTCATGACGGCACGCCTGTGGACGGTGTATTTGAAGCTTCCCAAAGAAATCGTCATGTCCGCGTCAAGCGGAACGGGAATACGAACGACCTCCCGGGCCAATACGCCATTCTGGATCGACGCGTGCGGCCGTTCTGCGGACATCAGCTGGCCAAGCAGGAAAGCGATAACTATTGATCGCGACCCTCTGAAACGCATGCTAAATAGCCTGGAGCCACCCACCTCGATTGGAGAACTTCGTGTTCAGCCTATGTCATCCCTTGGCATCCGAGCCATCGCTGCGACCCGGTTGCCAAACTGACTCTCGCAGGCAAAGCGGGTGAGCTTTTAACCGGACGGCTTATTAGCGCGTTCGTGCCAGTGATAGTAAGGAGTGTTTTTAACGAGGTAGCGATTGAAATCCTTGGCGCCATCCGTCCACCAGACCGGGCCGCGTTCACCGAGCGATACCTTCACCGCGTTAACCGAGCTGCGGGCAGCTTTTAAAGCATCTTCATCATCCATCGCCAATGCAGCTTTGACGGCTCGCCGGCCGTCCATCAGGGCACGAACAAGTGCTTGCCGAACTGATGGCAAGAGATCGGGATTAGCTACTCGCCAAAGGCGTCCACGAACCACCACGTAGCGACCATCGGGTGTTAATAATTGCTTCATCACACGCTTGAGATGTCAGGTCCGTCCGTGTTTTTTTTGCAAAAGTAAAATCATCGCCTTACGAAACGGCAACGGGTCAGTCAGCCATCGTCGCTACTGCAAAGGGAGTGACACGCTAAACATGGTCCCGCTCTCCTCTGAAGAGGCAACATCAATTGTGCCGCCATGGGCGGTGACGATTTCCTGCGCAACAAACAGACCGAGTCCTAAACCGGCGCGCGGTCCTCGCTCGGCCTTGGCGAACTGAGAGTGCCGGACCATCGGATTGAAAATCCTGGCTAGATCCTCTGCTGCGATGGGATCGCCTTGATTATGTATCGAAAAAACGGCCAGCTCTCCTTCCCGCCGCTGCGTGACGACGACGGGCGAGCCCGGTGAACCGTGTTTAATCGCATTTTCGATGAGGTTGGAAAACACCTGACCGAGGCGCGCATTATCGAATTTCCCGACGATGGAGCCATCAGGCTCGAACACAACCGCGCGATCGGGATGCGCCAGACTCGCCTCGTGAACGATACTCTCGCAAAGAGCGTTGAGGTCGCCATCGACGCGATCAACTGGGATACCGTTCCCCACGCGTGCACGCACGAAGTCCAGGAGATCTTCAACGATCCTTTCGGCCCGACGCACGCTTGTGGAAATCCCTTCGGCCACTCTTGCTTGCCGACTGCCTTGCTCACTGGCATTTAGAAAGAATTCGGCAGAAAGAAGAATTGCGCCCAGCGGCGTGCGCAAGTCGTGTCCAAGCACGCCGAGAAAAACGTCCTGCGATTCGTTGACTGCTTGCGAATAACGAGCCACTGATTCTGCCAGCCCCTGGTCGATCGCTTCGTTGAAGCGCAAAGTGTCCTCGGCGAGAAACTCGTCGTCGTTGCCGCGTGACTGCGACCACAACAAGAGCACGCTGGCTCGCAGCGCACGATACTCTGCCACCAATTGCACAACGCTCAGACCTGAGCGCAGGCGCGCACCGGCGTGGACTTCCGACGCCGTATCGCTCCCACACTTTGGTCCATAACCTCGCGATTTATCAGCGCTCTCCTGCGCCGACTGTGAGGTGCCCATGTCGACGGCGATTTCAAGCAACATCTCTTCGGCGTGATCCCTTAATTCCTTGGGCCCCATCTCCCTATTCCCAGGCATCAAGCTGCTAGCAAAGGTGTCCCAAGCGTCGAGAATGGTGATTCGATGGGTAAGAATAAACTGTGCCAAGCGCATAGGCATGAGCTCCAAATAAGCGGCTCAGTTTAACCAGTTGGGCGGTTTAGATGCGCTTCTGCGGCGCCTTAAGGCGTGGCGCGCGTGAGGTATTTATCGTCTTCAGACCAATGGTCGATGCCTCAAAAGAAATCAGTGCAGCGTGAATCCGTTGAAACCATCACGGACACCCGACTTGCGCAGCATGATGAATAAGCAATCGAGCACATACTCCTGTTCTGAACCTTCGGCCAAACCCAAGATCAGTTCCGACCGGTCCTCGAATGCACGTAAAAAACCGTTCACGCCTTCGGTCTGGACGATCGACGGAATGTCGATTTCCAATTGACGCAGCATCGAGGTCAGAGCGCAACGCCATCAATGTGCCCGACCCAGGATACGGTTTATCTCTGCGGACACCCACGCGTCGTTCTCAGCGTCCACAATGTCGGTGATGAGTCCGGCTTGCTCCGCAAAGGCGTCGATGAAGTCGCTCCGGTCTGGATAAGCCTTTTGTAGCCAAGGCGTGTCGGCTTCCAGGCCCGTCAACAATTTTCGCAATTTTTCGTGTGTTGCAGCCATGACACGCGTGCTCCATGGGCAGGGGCGCGCAGCATAGTCACCCAAGGGATCAAGGCTCGATGAAGAGTTACTTCGGGACGTGCGGCCCCTTATTGTGCAGTTGCACAAACGCCAGACGGCTGCATCAGCTCATAAACCCCAAAAGGTCTCTGGGTAAACGCTCGCACAGGGGGGCAGGCCTTTGACGTCCATGCGCGCTTTCAAAAACATTATCACGACGGCACGCGGGGGTGAGCGACCTTGGCAAGTTCGGCGCCATGCAATCCCTGAGATCGCCTCGCAGCCAGACGTTAGGCAGCAAGAAATCTATTCTCTTCTCCGCTTCGATCCAGATCGTCGCCCACCCGAAATCACGGTTGCATAAGACTCTGACATCGGGCATTCGTTCGATGAACGAACGTAGGGTGGCAAGTAAGACGCTGCAATCATCCACCAGCAACGCGATAAAATTTGGCATTAGCTCTCTTGTCGACTTGTTGCTTGCCCAAGCGGCACGGCGTCGCGAAGCGAAGGCGCCGTGCCAAGGCCGGTCGCCACATTGCGCGCGGTTGAGAACTTTGAAACATCACGCCTGTCGCCCCCCTTTTATCATCATGTCGGCGACCTTTGCCGCGAGGTCCTCCATCGAGAATGGCTTCGTCAACAGTTCCATCCCCGGTTCGAGGTGGCCGTTTCCGACAGCCGCGTTTTCCGCATATCCGGTGATGAACAAGACTTTCAGACCGGGGCGCAACGTTCGCGCTGCATCAGCCAGCTGTCTGCCGTTCATCCCGTTTGGGAGACCCACATCGGTAATGAGCAACTCGATCGGCGTTCCAGATTCGACAACCCGGAGTCCGGAGGCGCCGTCCACGGCGTTCGTGACGGTGTATCCCGCCTCTCCCAGCACCTCGTCGATTAGATGCCGTATCGTTGGCTCGTCTTCGACGACAAGAATAGGCTGTCCCCCCGCTCCGTCGATGATGCGCAGGGGTTCCGCCGTCACTATTTCTTCCGATTCGCCAAAGTGTCGAGGCAGATACACGCAAACCGTCGTGCCATGTCCGAGCTCCGAATAAATGCGGACCTGACCGCCCGATTGCTTGGCGAACCCATAAATCATCGACAACCCCAGACCGGTCCCCTGCCCGGTTGGCTTGGTTGTAAAAAAAGGTTCGAACGCTCTGGCGATCGTCTCAGCCGACATGCCGCAACCGTTGTCGGTAACGCAGATCGAAATATATTGTCCAGGTGTCACGTCGCGCTGCTTGCCGGTTCTTTCATCAAGCCACTTGTTCGCGGTCTCAATCGTGATGCGTCCGCCATGCGGCATGGCGTCACGAGCGTTGATGCAAAGGTTTAGCAGCGCGCTTTCCAGCTGCCCAGCGTCGATATTCGCAGCCCACAGCCCTGCTGTCCCCACCACTTCGATCTGCGCCGTTGCGCCGACAGTCCGACGCAGCATATCCTCGATGCCGGCAATCAACCGATTGACATCCGTAGGTTTGGGATCAAGAGTCTGGCGACGAGAAAACGCCAGCAACCGCTGGGTCAGCGAAGCGGCTCGCCTACCCGCTCCCTGCGCGGCATTGACGAAACGGTCGATGTCATCGAGCCGGCCGCGCGCAATGCGCATTTGAAGCAGTTCCAGATTGCCCATCATGCCGGTAAGCAAATTGTTGAAATCGTGTGCGAGCCCGCCAGTCAGCTGACCAACGGCTTCCATTTTTTGTGATTGACGCAGGGCTTCCTCGGTTCGCATCAACTCGTTGCTGCGCTCTTCGACGCGCTGCTCTAGCGTTTCGTTGAGAGCGACCAGCGCCGCTATCGCTCGGTCACGCTCTTCTTCCACCGCACGTCGTCCTTCAATGTCGATCAACACACCGGGAAAACTGAGCGGCGTTCCATCCGGTTCGTGGTCGACCCGTCCGTTCGCTTCGATCCAGTGGTATCGCCCATCGGCTCGGCGAACTCGGTAATGGTGAGAATAGGCACCACCCCTAATTGTCGCCGCATCGATTGCCTGCGCCAGTCCATCTTGGTCATCCGGATGCACAGTCGCCAAGATGTCGGCGAGTGGTATTCCTTCTTTGGCGAGCATGGGATCCAGTCCGAAAGCGCGTGCAAACGGTTCGTCTGCGGTGAAGCGATCGGCGGGTATGTCCCAGAACCAGGTCCCGATAATGGCGCCGGCGGCGAGGGCAAGCTGCACACGCTGCGCGTCAACTTTCGCGGCGGCCTCGCTCGCTGCAAGTGCAGCTTGTTCTTCTGCAAGACGGCGTTGAAGCAATACGCGGTCAGTCGTTTCAGGCGTAATGTTGAGCACAGCGACAACGCGTGCGTCCTCATCCCGCAGCGGGGACAGCGAGTAGTTAAACCAGGCGGTCTCGGTGCCACCGCCTTCTAGCCGGGCCATGACGAAGGGGGCATCTTCAAAGTGAACGGGATTGCCTCCTGCCCGCACGCTGTCGAACTGGGGTTGAAGTTCTTCCCATATCTCGGCCCACACGATCGACCCAGGCTGCCCAAGCGCCGCCGGGTGTTTTGCAGAAAGAATGCGACGATAAGCGTCGTTGTAAATCAGGGCGTATTGGGGACCAGACCACAGGCAGATAGGAAACGGAGATTCGAATATGCATCTCACCATGGTGCGAAGGGCCGGAGACCATTGAGCAGTAGCGCCAAGGGGCGTCTTCGACCAGTCCAGCTGCCTGGCATGTGAACGAACCTCACCCGGCCCTGCAAACAGCTCGGCAGCATTTTCACGGCTACTGTCAGAATTCACGGCGTTCTCGTTTCGTCAAGTCGGCTGATGACTCCGGCTACGCGCTCGGTAGGGACTCATCCATTAGCGTAAAAAAACCGACGTGAGGATAGCAGCAACTCAGTGGATCACTATACGTGTGCGCTAACCAGCTCCCTGCCGTTAAGCTAGGTCCTCTCTTACCTCATTTTTTGTCATTTTCTAAGTGAATTCTTATAGATCGAAACAACGCAGTGGATCGAACGCCACGTACCGATAAGTTCCTTGTCGCCAGCCGTCCGAAAACGAAACGAAGTAATAAATCGTATGGTTAGCGGCAGGAGTCCAGCGCAGCCCTGTATTGTAAGGCTTTCAGGGAACAGCGCCCACGCTGGATAGTACACATGTTGGTTCAAGCGCAGCCCAGAGGTCAGAGTGAATGGCAAGCTGTCAATGCGTTTGTGCAGCGAGTGAGCACGTTACACGCCGATCATCGTTCCAGGCATTTGAATGTCGCTGAATACCAAAACGATGTCATTGGCAGACGACAGCA
Source organism: Rhodanobacter sp. ANJX3 (assembly GCF_014200755.1). GTDB lineage: Bacteria > Pseudomonadota > Gammaproteobacteria > Xanthomonadales > Rhodanobacteraceae > Rhodanobacter. The sequence continues at coordinate 120,264 of NZ_JACHCM010000003.1, forward strand.
AATCCACGGCTTGATCGGCGCTCGACCCTGCGAAAACACGATACCGGCCGTTTCCGACACCATGGCGGCCGGCTCCCTAATCGTTGCGTCATCCTCAGCCACGAGGTTCAGGGGAGCGGGCGGCGACATGGAAAAATTCACCTGAGGAAGTGATCGCCACTGTGTTTAGGCAATGAATGAGCAGTGACGCATGGGTGAGCCAATTGCGTTCGCAAATCGCTGATCGCGGTCACGACTTTAAGAGTAGCCGACTGAGGACTGGACTACCGCTATGCGACCTCGTCTGGGAAAAGGATGGTGAATGATGTGCCGTGCTCGACAGTCGAACGGACCATCACTTCGGCGCGATGAGCTTTGACAATTTCCTTGACGATGAACAGTCCCAATCCGATGCTTCGATTTTCTGAATGCGTGTCGGCACCGCGGGTGAGCGGCTCAAATAATGTCGGAATAAGCTCTGGCGGTATCGGACGGCCCTGGTTGTGGACCGTCAACGCCACGCCACGAGGCGCGAGCGCCAACGAGACGATGACCGGTGCATCTTTGGCGCCGTAAGTCATCGCGTTGCTGATTAAGTTGCCCGCCATCTGATGCACTCGGTCGGCATCCGCGAAGCACGTGGTGGCGGGATCAATTTTAGATTGATAAAGCAGCTCACGGCCAGGAAATGCCAGAGTCAATTCGGCAACACACTCGCTCAAAACGCCATGGAGTTGGATAGGCTTTCTTGAGACCGTTAGACCTCGCCCGATCCGCGCCTGCGTGAAATCGAGCAGGTCGCTCACCAGTCGGGTGGCACGATTGGCCGCGTTGCGCATGCCCCCAACGACCCGAGCAAGTTTCTCTAGTGTCACTGCTTTTGAGAGAATGTCCGTTGCCAGAGAGATGCCTTGCAGCGGATTACGAAGATCATGACTGACAATGCCAACCATTTGTTCGGCAAATATGGCCCTGCTCTCTGCTTGTGCCCGTTGCTCGTGTAGCTCGGTGATGTCCTGTAACACACCGGTGAAATATTCAGGTCGCCCATCATCGGAAAACTGCACACGGCCCGAGGAGAGAACGGTGCGTTGAACGCCATCAACCCCGTTAACTCGAAACGTGCAACGGTAAACGCCATTTGATGGATCCGTGGCTTCTTCGGCTGCCTTCAGCAGCTCATTGCGATCGGCGAGCTCGACACAACGGAGAAACTCATCATTGGACACCCGCTGAGGTGAGACATGCCCAAGCAAAAGGGCACATCGGTTATCAAATGATAATTCGCCCGTTGAAACATCTATGTGCCAAACATGGAGATTGGCTGCCTCCATGGCAATTTTCAAACGGACATCGGCACGGCCAAGTTCCGACTGAAGCATCACTTGCGCTTTAAGACTTTCTTCGGCGCGCTGGCGAGCGTGCAACAGCTCGGTTTCATATTTGTGCCGGTCTTCGGCCAAAAAGAACGCCAGTTCGTGAGCCGGCGACCCCTCATGTTCCCGGCTCAATGCATTGAGCATCATGGGCACGGCGCGCCCCGACGCATTGATCAGGTCAATTTTCACTTCTGCCACCGAACCCTGAAGCCGGATCAAAGGCGCCCAGTGGGTCTGATGGAAGATGCGCCCCCCGACGGTCAGCAGGTCCTGAATGCGCCGCTTTCCTTCAAGCTCAGCTTTCGCGAAACCGGTCCATCGGCAGAAAGTCGTGTTGACACGTTCTATCAGCCCCGTGGGTGACGTGAGCATGAGGCCACAAGCGGCGCTTTCGTAGAGCGCAGCCTTCAGGCCCGAATCATCCGTAGGCATGAACGCCGTCATCCAGCGAAGTCAAAAACTCGATCATCGCTTGCGAACAGGCATCAGTTGCGCTCAGGTGCGGGCAATGACCCACATTTTCGATCACGCGCAGCGTGGCGGATTGCATGACGCGCGCCATGTATGCGCCAACCTCAACGGGCGCAATCAAATCGTCGTCGCATTGCACGATCAAGGCGGGAGACCGGACCGAGGGCAAGTTTTTCCTGTGGTCTGACAAAAACGTGGCCCGCGCAAACTGTTTGGCGATCTCTGGATCTGTGCGACAAAAGCTGTTCGTCAGCTCAACCCCGAGCTCGGGTCGTTCAGGCACGCCCATGATGGCCGGCGCCATGGTGCTGGACCAACCGAGGTAATTGCTGTCCAAGGTATTCAACAATTCTTCGATGTCGGCGCGGCTGAACCCGCCTCGATAGACGCCATCGTCGATGTAGCACGGCGACGGTGCAATCATCAGGTGGGCGCGGAACAATTCGGGCGAACGTATGTCGGCCAAAACACCGATCATAGCGCTCACAGAATGCCCGACAAAATTAACCGGGATGCCGGGTGAAAACTCGTTGATCACCTCTAAGAGGTCAGACGCGTAACCATCCAGAGAAGCATATTTTTCTCGGTCATAGGCGGTCAAATCCGAGCCGCCGCTGCCGACGAGATCGAACAAGATCACGCGATAGTTTTGCGCGAAGACGGGGGCCAGAAGGCGCCACATGGCCTGATCGCAGCCAAAGCCGTGGGCAAATACCACCGTTTGAGGTCCGTTCCCGACGATCTGAACGTTATTGCGGCGCGCGACAGACAAAAGGACCTCCTTACAAAGAGGGTTGATCGGGCTTTTAATCTTAAATGACTCAAAACCTTATGACCATGGAAAGTTTACGCAATTGCTCAGTCGGAACCATCGTGGCAATGCATTTGACGTATGGAATGGCGTTGAGGTGTGGTGGCACAACAGCCATGACGGCAACCCATTACGATGACTATCGCGCGCGGTATGGCGGCACAATAGAGAGTCTGAGCCATCCTCTGGATGGGCCAAGATCATGAAGCTTAGCCCCCTTGCCGCCATGCTGACCGGCGAACCGGCGCCCACCGCCATGTGGTCGAGGAATCTCACGCCGATCAGCTGTAAAGCATATTTGGGCTCACGGGTGATGGCTCGGTCAGCTGCACTGGGTTCGGTGACGCCGCTTGGATGATTGTGAGAGAAGATCACTGCTGCTGAGTTGATGGTCAGCGCTGCTCATCTCAAACGTCGAAGACGGATCCACCTAAAAGCGGACGCTCGCCAACGACTGGAATGGGTCGGTTTCTGCCTGTCGACGTCGGCGTTCGCCTGACCATACTAGTCAGAAGCCTGGACAGCGCCGTTCGGTCGCGCGTTGCATGCGTTGCGGTGCACGCAGCTTTCGCAGGCAACGTCGTGATCGGCAAACCCATCCTCATGTTAGCGGCGCTTTTCAGACCGTCTCGGGGTGGCCCGATTTACATTGTCACGGGTAGCCGGTTTAGGAGCATTACAGGTGGCTGATTTCGATCATCAGGGGTGGCCGGTTTCGACTGGAATATGCGCCATCGAACAATTGAGAATGTTGTAGGATATTTTCAGGCAGCAACAGTCCAAGACTATACTGGAGCGCTGCTTCTAAAATAAAACAAGCCAGATAATAGATCGCAGCGACTCTGACCTTATCCCTGCCATTTGTAGCGTTTGGAAGTAGAGTTTTCGGCAAAACCAACCCTCACCAGAAGGCTGTTTTGCCATGAAAAAGACCAAGTACACCGAAGAGCAGATCGCGTTTGCGCTGCGCCAGTCAGAAAGCGGCACGACCGTCGCGGAAGTTTGTCGAAAGATGGGCATCTGCGAAGCCACGTTTTTCAACTGGAAAAAGAAATACGGCGGACTGGGCGTGTCGGAGCTCCGCCGTCTGCGCCAGTTGGACGAGGAGAATCGCAAGCTCAAGCAGCTCGTTGCGGACCTGAGCCTGGACAAGGCGATGTTGCAGGATGTGCTTCAAAAAAAGCTCTAAGGCCGGCCCAGCGCAAGGCGCTGGCCGGCAAGCTTCAGCACACTTACGGTGTAAGCATTGGTCGTTCATGTTCGCTCATGCGGCTGTCGTTGACGGGTTGGTACTACCGGCAAACTCTTCCGCTTCTCGACGCCCCGCTGCTCACGCGGATGCGCGAGATTGCTGAGGTTCGCGTTCGCTATGGAGCGCGCCGCATACACATCTTGCTTCGTCGCGAAGGATGGGCTGTGAATCACAAACGGGTACATCGCATATACGTGCAGGCGGGGCTCAACCTGCGTTCCAAGAGACCGCGCCGGCGTAAGGCGGCAGCGACACGTCTTGATCGGCCCGTGCTGACAGGACCGAACCAGTTATGGAGCATGGACTTTGTTTCTGATGCACTGTTCGATGGTCGCCGCTTTCGTGCACTGACGATCGTCGACAACTTCACCCGCGAATGCCTGGCTATCGATGTCGCTTCCAGTCTGCGCGGCGAGAACGCGGTGAGCGCGCTGGAAGGCCTACGGCAATGTCGCGACCAGCCATGCCGTATACAGGTCGACAACGGTCCTGAATTTATCTCGATGGCATTGGACCGCTACGCATACGAGCACAGCATCACGCTCGACTACTCTCGCCCTGGCAAGCCAACGGACAACCCTTTCATCGAATCTTTCAATGGTTCGTTTCGCGACGAATGTTTGAACACGCACTGGTTTCTGACACTTGCAGATGCCACGGAAAAGATTGAATCTTGGAGGGCTGACTATAATGATTTTCGCCCGCACTCATCTCTAGCAGATATCCCGCCAGCGCAGTTCGCGAAGACCTTTTGCAAGACTCACCAACCGCCGACAACTCTACTTTAAGGTGCTACGAATTTGGGGATGGGGTCAAGTGACACTGGACTCTAAACCGGCCTGCTACTCGAAGCGGGGGGACGTCGCAGACACACTTTGATCAAAACGCGCTTGAAATGACGAAGTTGATCACTTGGACAAAAAGGTTCCGCACCATCCGACCGTCAAGTTGATAGTCAGATAACGTCTGCAGTCCAAAAGCGAATATTGAACTTCTGAGTCGAGTGGCAATAAAGCAGACCGCCCTGAAAAAATAATTAGTATTCACGCATAGAAATGGAATCTCACATGCAGAAAGCTATAAAGCTAATTGAATCTATCGGCACGACGAGCGAAGGACTCTCCCGGACGTTTAAGTTATTGCTTACGGTTGGAGCATTGTTGGGCGGTTACTATCTCGCCTGTTATGTCGTCGCCAACAATCTCTCGTTCCCGGTAAACATAGCCTCCTTGGTAACACTGATCATGGTTTTCGGTCTGACGGCTGCAATCGTTGTTGCTATCGTCGCTTTCTATGTGCTCATGGGATCGGTTACGACATTGAACTTATTTGGTGAGAGCTTCGCTGACGTGTTGAACACCAATTGGCAGGGACTGATTGTGCCAAGCGCTGCTAGGCAAATACGTAAGCTCCTAATTATCTTTGTACTACCGCAAGTCGTACTTTTCTCGCTCCTCGCCGACTTCCAAAACTGGAAGCATTGGAACCCTGCCGGCATGGTGGTGATATTCGCAGCGATGCCTTTAGCGTTCGGCATTTTATCCATCCATAGAAGTTCGAGAATGCGAGATGAATCGAACGGAAAGTGGCGCGTTTTTGCGAGATCCTGTGGAATAGGCTTCTATATTTATATTGCAAATTTCGTCGCTGCGCTATCGGGCTTCTTTTTTCTCTACATATTGAATCTTCGCGGCCTTCTCTCGTCTCCCAATGTCTGGATAGGTGCTTGTCTGTTTGTCATAACCGTAAATACACTCGCGCTCACCAACCGATTGCGCACCACTCTGACGAATTCGACGCCCCTGATTAAGGGCGCTACCGTCAACATTCCAGATGGTGTTTACCAATCGACTGGAAAATTTGTCGTGATGTTTTTGCTGGGAATTAGCCTTTTACCTCCCGTCGCCCTCCAAGTCGCTTCCGCGACACTAGTCGTTTTGGGTATCGGCGGAGGATCTCGTCAAGTTGTCTACGCTCCCATTGAGGGCAAAGGGGCGTTGCCTCCCCCGCTTATCGCTAGCTGCGACTCGCCACACAAGACATGTACGTCTAAGGTGGTCGATTTGCTCTTAGACGCTGGTGACTTCATCTTTGTTCATTTACCCGGTGCGAAAAATCATCAGAATTTTCGGCTCAATGCGGGCGAGCTGTCCTTAGAACGCGACAGACCTGATCCAAAATTGTAGTCAGTGTCAGCTGGATTGCCCTCCCGACGTTGCCCACCGCTCGTCAGTACCAGCGGGATGTTCAGCGCTTGCCGGAATCTATGTTCAACCTGGCCGGAATACGCAACAGCCCGCATGTTGTAGTCGAAGGTTTTCTGCTCATTCGGCATGCCGGACGTTCCCTCGGTGATGCCTGGATAGACAGCGTTGACGGTGATGCTGTGCTCGATCGAATGCGTACGCAGGCTGATAGGTAAAACGTAACTTGCACTCACGTCCAAACACTCCAAACCATAGAGTCGAAGCGTGTACTAGAGCCGGGCAAGGGCACTGCCTTTCTGTAAGTGCCCACGTCAAAGGCAAGAACCGGCGGAGTTAGGTCAGCGTCTAAACAAGTGTGAAGCGTGAGCTACTACTGTACGCCCAAACTTCTCAGCCATTAATGGTGGAACAGCATTTCCCACCTGTTTTGCTTTCGAGGTAAGCGAGCCCGCAAATTTGTAGTTGGTTGGAAATGTCTGAAGGTTGGTCGCTTCACGCAACGTAATCGCTCTGTGCTGCTCAGGATGCCGTATATAGATCTCAAGCTCGGAGACTGTAGTGACGACGTGCTGACGAAAATCTCTTTGACACCAACTCAAAGTGAGCAAACGGTTCCAACTTGGCCATAAGTATTCACGCGGGGCATTTCGATGCGGCCGCTTGCCGTAGAAGTCAGCGCTTCACTGAGCTCACTTGCTGATTTACGACAGACCGTTGAATTAAAATGAATGCTAGTTAACTCAATATTCCTGCAGCTCACATAGCGACTAATTACTATGCGACTAAAGAAAGCCTATTTATAAGCCGTAAAATAGCAAATCGGTTACGCTTAACCAGGCCTCACGTACCGTAGAACTGAACGCCTTCGTGGCACAGCGCCGGCAGGTCAGCGTCCGGGGCAACGCAGGTCATGTTCAGAGGGAGCTCTAACGGTGGTGACAGCGAGCTTACTTCCAATGAAGTAAGTTGCACCATGCGTTCATTGCTCCCTTTTGTCACAACCAGAGCTAGCAAGAGAAACACATCCGTATCATCGACAGGACGGTGCACTTCGATGAGATAGCCAGCTCGGACCGCCGGCTCACGTGCGTACAGATCACGCAGCATCAAGATCAAGGCGTCAATCGGCACGGATGGCAAAGATACGCCAACCTCAACATTTTCTCTCAGCGTTTCGTGTGTAAAGTAGCCAAGAGCATGGCCGGCCAAGAGAGCATCGATCTCTGCTGGATATAGAGCTACTTGATCGACGTAGGGATTGAGCATCAAGGTTGCGCCTCGACTCAGTTCAAGGAGCCTTCGGCCTGTCATCGACGCTATGGTGAACCTTTTTCCTGCTGACGTTTCTGCTTGATCGCGGTCGCTAAAGAATGGCAGCACGGTTTGACCATTGTCGGGCCGAATGATCTGCACGAACCGCATGCGATTAAGAGGCATGGCTTCGATCGGCGTACATACATAAACCGTACTTTCCAAAAGCGCCTTAAAAAACGCCTCTTCAGCGTGTTTCAATATTGCTGGAGACGCCGGAGTCCTCGCAGCTTTTAACAACGAATCAAGCTCGGGTTCCGTCACGTTCACCACCTATGACATCTGCGATATGCCGGCATTACAGCGCTATCACGAGCCGACAGCCGGGTAATTGCGTCGCTTCGAGCGCAGTACTTCCGCAAATCGCTGAATGAAATCGGTCATAGCCCCTCGGTATCTCAGCGCTTCGGATGGCAAGGCAATGCCGAGTACACGAGATATATCAGTTGCAAACTTCAACTGTGCAGCCGTAGGAGGTTTTAAATCCGAATCCAAACACTCTGAAAGGCTTACTGCGAAACATAGAGCCACGCGCTCTTGCAGCCCTTCCAGTTTACCGGCGTGCATGGCGCGATCGCACTGTAAGGCCCAAGCCTCACGAGTACAGTCATCTAGGGGAATAGAAATTCCCCCTTCGTTGTCGAGCACAAGCTGCACGAGCATGCAAAAGGCCCTCTTTATGCGATCAATACGCGTCGCTTGCTTAGGATACTACGAAACTCGTAGTATCCTAAGCAAGGCAAAGTTACGAATCTCGTAGGGTACCTATCCAACAAGGTTGTAACATGCCCCGACGAATCGATATTCGGCTAGTTTTTCAGCGCCGCCTAGAACAAGCGCGCACCGAATGCCAGCTTTCGCAAAAGCAACTCGGTATACAAGCAGGGCTGGACCCATCCGTGGCAAGCACACGTATCAATCGGTATGAGCTCGGCGTTCATGAGCCCGACATGGCCACTGTACAGCGGCTAGCTGAAACGCTTTCGGTACCAACCGCCTACCTTTTTGCAGACGACGAGCGATTGGCGCGCATGATTCTGGCATTTAGCAAACTATCTGTAGCCGACAAAGATCGACTTCTCAAGGCTGCAGGTTCTGAATAAACACGGCTTCGCCCCTTCATTCAGCCCTCCGAAAATCGAAGAAAGGGGTCGGAAATTTACTTGGAAGACGTTGGCGCGGATGTAAGAACCCTGGCTCGCGATATCGAGCAACTACTATGCGGCGGGACTTGAGAAAGACAATTCTTACTAGCTCGATCGAAAGACTTTACGCATGAACGATGAACTAAAGGACGGCACCCTTTCATCCATTTTGGCTTTCCACTACACAGCATCTGCAGCGCTGGAAACGCATCACGAGATGCGCAGATGCTCGTCCGAAGGAACCCATCTTACCCGCGGAAGCGAATGAACATCGCTTATCACAATGGCTTGCGATACCCGCCGTAGTCGAAACCAGATTTATACTGACAGCGCCCAGGGCACTACTGCTATCTGCAAAAGTCTCGCTTTGGCAACTCCCCAATAATCGGCACGATGGCTATGTCGCGAAGGGCTGGATCGCGAAGCAAATACGTTGGCTGATCGAACTGTAAGTTCGTAGCCAAGTTTTATTTTTAGTTACGCCACTGCCGCATAGCCATGTCGAATAACAAAGTTCTGTGTGATTTCACGCTCAAATCCTCAGTGCTCGGATGTGACATAACACAAAACATATAGAAAAGATGCGCCGTTCAAGAGTGCCGACGACCTGAGCCAGGTCAAGGGCATCGGCAAAGCCACGCTAGAGCGCAATCGCGCGTCGATCCTGCTAGCGGACACGGCCGCCACGGCCGATGCGGCGGCGGTCGCCAAAACCGATGCGCCGGCCAAGAAAGCCAAGCGCACCAGCAAAAAGCCGGCTACCGCCGCGGCTGGGGAGTAACGTCAGGTCGCCCTCCCGCTCCGGCAACGGCTCGGGAGGGCGACAAGCAATGGCGATGAGCCGCTCGACATCGGCGCCTATCCGCCTGAGCTACACTCCAGCGCCTTTCCTGTTCGTGCTGCGGCGTCGCCATGATTCTTCCGCGCTACCACATTGCCGATTCCGCCATTCCAGGCGCCGGCAAGGGTCTGTTTCTCGATGAAACCGTGGCAGCCGGCCGTATCATCACGGCACCCGACGGTATCGACCGCACCTACCGGCACGCCGATATCCACGCCTCGGCTGAGCTGATGGCGCAGTTCCACGCCAGCGCCCGCTGGTTCGAGGATCGCTACACGCTGTCGCCGGACTGGCCGGACGAGTGCTATATCAACCACAGTTTCCAGCCCAACGGACTGTGGCATCTGGGCTTCGTCTTTGCGCTGACCGAGCTGCCGCCGGGCACGGAGATCACGGTCGATTACCGGCACCTGCTGCCGCCCGGTGAAAGCGAGGATTTTGCAGATTCGGCCACAGGTGAGACAATAACGGGATTTTCCTGGTCCGAGAGCCTCGCCGGCAGTACGCGGGCGCTCGCCGAATTACTGGATTCTTCCCACGCCGATCGTGATGTCTGATATCCCTACTCTCGAAACGGCGCGACTGCGCCTGACTGCGCTGACGGAACAGCACTTCAATGATTACGCCAAGATGCTCGCCGACGCCGAAAGCACCCGCTGGATCGGCGATGGGCAACCGCTGGACCGCACCAACGCCTGGCGCTCGCTGGCGATGCTGCTCGGCCACTGGCAGCTGCGCGACTGCGGCATGTGGGCGCTGGAACTGAAAACCACCGGCGAATTCATCGGTCGCGCCGGCCTGATGTATCCCGATGGCTGGCCCGATCTGGAATTGGGGTGGATGCTCAAGCCCGGACATCGCCATCACGGCTACGCCACCGAAGCGGGCAATGCCGTGCTCGATTTCGCCTGGCATCACCTGCACGCGCCGCGCGTCATCAGCCTGGTACGCATCGGCAACGAGGCTTCCGATCGCGTAGCCGAGCGCCTGGGCGGCGAGCATATCGAAGACATGGATTTCTACGGCAGCCACAACCACGTGTTTGCGTACTACCCGCCGCGCGCCGCGCTGAGCCGAGCCTCGGCCTGAGTTTTACTCGTACGCTGTTTCTCGCTGCAGGCGGTCGGCCACCGCTCGAGCAGCTGTGGCGCCGGGGTTGGACGCACCGAGCGGGCTAGTTCAAAACCCGCCAAGTTCCCTTTAGCTCAACCTAACTCGCCGCAACGACCGCGCCAGGCTGGCCAGCGCAAGCAGCCGCGCAATGCGCATCCAACCCAGAGCCACCACTATCAGCTGACTGAGCAGCAGCGCCGTGAGAAATCCCGCGGCGCCCGCCGCCGTGACGTGAATGCGTCCCACGCCGGCGGCTGCTGCAATCACAAAGCCGACGGCGCTCACCAGCAGATAAAACAATACGGTGCGAAAAAATCGGCGCAGCAGCTGATTGATGCCGCGGCCGAGGGCTCGAGTCGCGGAGCGCAACGTGGTATCCGCAATGAACGCGGCACGAGCGGACTCCACGATGCATTGGGCCAGCACAAAGGCCGCCAGCAGGGAGCCGTGCGCCATATGCGCCCAGAGATCGGCCTGCGATTGCAGCACGGCCTTATCGGCATGATCGTCGGCCAAATGCGCTCCCAGCGTCGCCACGCCGACCACGGCCAGATACGGCAGCAGCGACCACAGCATCAGGCGGAACATGCGGCCGTACTCGACCAGTCCACACTGCAGCAGTCCGGCAAAACCCAAGGTCCGGCCGGCTCGACCGCTGCCGATGATCATGCCGTCGAGAAAGGGCGACATGGCCAACGTGATCGCCAGCCCGAGTATCGCCGTACCGCCAAGCCAGTCCACGTTCTCACTCAGGGCGAAACCGACATCTCCAAACATCATCGCGTCGACATGCTGCGCCCAGGCGGCGGCGTGAACCGAGTGATCCAGCAGGCCGGCAAGCACGCGCCAGAACGGCAGCGCCACCACCGTGGCAGGGATCAGCATGATCAGCAGCCACAGCAGAAGCAGCCGCCACTGCAGCGCGGTGAGCATGGCGGAAATCAGTGCGCCGAATCCCGGCCGGCGAGCCGAGGTGACCGCCATCACAGCGTCACCAGCGCGGCGTAGAACGCTTCGAGCGCTGCCGCAAAATCAGCCGTCCAGCGGCGCGAAGCGGCGCCGTTGGGCTTGGTCGTCAGGCTGTCGTTGAGTTTATTCGCGTCCAGATACGCCAGCTGCGGCGGATCGAGTTCGGCCGACACGGCCTTGGCCGTTTTCACGAAATCGAAGCGCGCCCAGCGGCGACCGTCGTCCCAGCGCACGTCCTGATGCGTACCGTCGGCAAACGTGACGCGAAGTAGCTGCGGCACAGACGCGCCATCGCGAAACACCGTTACCGTGCTGCGCCAGGGAAACGGCCCCTCGTCGTCGAATGTCGGCTTGGGATGCGCTTTATCCCACGCCTCACGCCGTGTCTTGATCTGCTTGTCCAGCGCATTCTGATCGCTCTCGACCGGCTTGCCGTTGGTCGTGACGACGCCGGCATTGGGCAGCACCTCGGCCACGTCGATATCGGTGATGCTGTCGTCGATATGCGCCGTGCCATAAACGTACTGATCGAAGATGGCATTGACGTCTTTCGCGTCGCCGGATCCATCGATCAGCGCCGCGCGCAGATCGGCTGCCGACGGATGGCGAAAGCGCCAGCGCTGGTAATACAGGCGCATGGCGCGCTCCATGACGCTCTTGCCCAGGCGCTCTTCCAGATCGTGCATCACCGTAGCGGTCCGCGAATACACCGTGCCGTAGCTGTTGCTGGAAAGACGATCCCAGCTGTTCTGGGACAAGGGATCGGCCGGCTGCTTCAGGTCTGCGGCCGTGCGGTCGAGCATGAAACCGCTCATGGTCGGCGCCACGCCCAGACGCTTCATCAACGGCGTCGCCAGCACCACGTCTTCATTGCGCTCGCGCATCATGCGGTCGTCCCAGTATTCGTTCATGCCTTCGTCGAGCATCGGCTCTTCGAATTCGTTGGAGGCGAGCAGACCGTAGAAATAACCGTGGCCGAATTCGTGGATGTTGACGAAGTCGCTCATGTATTCGTTGAGCGTGCCGGGCACGATTTCCTGATAGCCGTCCGAGGTGAAAAAAGTCGGATATTCCATGCCGCCCGCTTCGCTGGCGTTGTACGACGGCACCACGGCGGTGATCGTCTCGTACGGATACGCGCCCAGCGTCGTCGAAAAATAGCCGAGCGAATCGATCGTCGCTTTCAGCGTCGGGGCCGCGGTGGCCGCGTACTGTGCCGGATAGATCACGCGCACCGCCACCTTGGGACTGCCCGGCCCTTGCCACGAGCCGTCCAGCGTCTTGTAATCCTTTGCGGCCACCCAGGCGAAATCGTGCACGTCGCCCTGCATGAAGTGATACGTCGTCTTGCCTTGCGCCTGCGTCGGCTGGCCCTGGAGCTTGCCGACGGCGCCGACGGTGTAGTCGCTCGGCGCTGTCAGATGAACGTCGAAGCTGCCGAAGTCGGCGTAGAACTCGCTGTTGAAGTGGAATTCGTGCACGTTCCAGCGCGGTGCCGCGGCGCCGCGCTCGCCGGCCAGCTCGAGCACGCCGATCTTCGGAAACCACTGGCCGACCAGGTTGAAATCGCCCCACCAGCCGGTGCGCTCGACTACGCGAGGCAGCTGGCTGAGAAAATCGATGTCCAGCGTCAGCGTGCCGCCCGCTGGAACCGGCTGGGCCAGGTCAATGCACGCCACGCTCTGATCGGTCGCCGGGCCGCCGTCCGGCTGCACGTAGTGCCAGGCCAGCGCGGCGGAACCCTGCTTCACCTGCTTGAGGTCGATCCAGCCCCACTGGCCTTTTTCCAGCGACGCCGCGCCGCGCGACTGGCCGTGCGCCGTCAACACCTTGCGCTCGGTAAACCAGGTGCTGCCGTTGTTCTTGAAACCGTTGAGATACAGATGAAAGTAGACCCGACTCACCGCGCGATCGCTGCGATTGCGCCAGGTCATGTGCTCGCTGGCGGTCACCGCGTGCTTCGCCGCGTCCAGATCGGCGTTGATCCGATAGCTCACCACACGGTCCGACAGCGTGGTTTCCTTGCCGGTGCGCTCGCCGCCCCAGGCGTTTGCGGCGCTGGGCGTGCTGGGTCCCGCGGCATGGGCCGATGCAAACGGAATATCGGCCGATTCAGATTCAGCCTGCTTGAGTGTGGCCGCGTTGGGCGCAGCCGACGCCGGGTTGGCGACGGACGCCACGGCGGCGATGGATTCAGCATGGGCCTTACTGCCCGGGACGCCTGCGCCGGCAATGACCCACGCGCACACCATCATCGAACCCACTGCGGCTGATCGCATCGCTTTCGTGCTCCCCTTGACCCCTGACGCAGTGTGCACACAACACGATGCTGTCGCATAGACCAGAGGTCATGCTGAAGAAAGGCTCATAACCGTGCCGATCACCGACCGATGCTGCCGCGCGCTGAAACCGCCGCGTATACGTCTTGTCTGATGGGGGATAAAATGGGAATTCGATCTCTCCTATTCATGGAAAGTCGGGACGATAAGGCGACCAGGCGCCGAGTGTCTCACTGCAGCCAGCCGCATCTCCCGTCCGGCCAACCACAAGGGTTCATCATGCGCATTCTGCTTGCCGAGGACGATCCATCCATCGCCGAAGGCATCTGCAGTTCGCTGCGCCAAGGCGGCCATGCGGTGGACCACGTCGCCAGTGGCAGCCTGGCCGACACCGCGCTGCGCGATCACGAGTACGACCTGCTGGTGCTGGATCTCGGCCTGCCCCAGCTCGATGGCACCGAGGTGCTGAAGCGCCTGCGCAGCCGCGGTGCCGGCATGCCGGTGCTGGTAGTCACGGCGCGTGACGGTTTGCCCGAACGCATCCGCGTGCTCGACCTGGGCGCCGACGATTACCTGGTGAAACCGTTCGCGTTGTCCGAGTTCGAGGCACGCGTGCGTGCGCTGCTGCGCCGGGCCAGCAGCCGCGGCGTACCCGAACTGCAGCTCGGACGACTGCGTCTGGACCTGCCCGGCCACCGCGCCTGGATCGACGAAACCGCGCTCGAACTCACCGCGCGCGAGTTCGGCTTGCTCGAAGCGCTGGCGCTGCGACCCGATCGCGTGACCAGCCGTGCGCAGCTGATCGAAGCACTGTGCGACTGGGATCAGGAGCTGACCGACAACGGCCTCGATATCGCCATCCACCGCCTGCGCCGCAAGCTGCACGGCAGCGGCACGGGCGTTCGTACCATCCGTGGGCTGGGTTACCTGCTGGAAGAAGCCGAAGCAGCCGACGGCGACCTCGAATGAGTGCACCGCGCGTCGTGCGCCTGCGCCCGAGCCTCCGGCGCCGGCTACTGATATTTCTGCTGATTCCGATGGCGGCGCTGCTGCTGCTCGATGCCCTGCTGACATACGGCGTGGCGCTGTCCTATGCCAATCGCGTGCACGATCACGACCTCAGCGACGACGCGTTGACGTTGGCGACCATGCTCAGCAACGATGCGCTGGGCGGCGAGCTGACTCCGCAGGCGAAATTTTTGCTCGAATACGATCCGGACAGCCGCGGCTATTTCAACGTGCGCAGCGAAAAGCGCGGCGTACTCGCCGGCAGCGGACGGCTGCAGGCACCGGCGCTGACCCTGGCATTCAATGCCAAACCCGTGCTTTACAACACCCGCCTGGACAATCACGAACTGCGCGCAGCCACCATCCAGCGAGTGTCGCTGAAAGATCCCAGCGACACGCTGACCATCACCGTGGCCGAGACCTTCCGCGACCGCCATCAGCAGGCGCGCGAAATTTTGCTGTTGGCAACCGTCATGCAGACGCTGCTGATACTCAGCGTGCTGTCGCTGGTCTGGTTCGGCGTCAACCACGGTCTGCGCGTGCTCAATCCCCTGACCGAGCGACTGGCACGGCGTTCGCACGAACTGACGCCGATCGGCGGCGCCGACGTGCCGCAGGAAATCCTGCCGCTCACGCGCACCATCGATGCACTGTTCGCGCGCTTGCGCAGCATGCTCGCGCTGCACGATCGCTTCATCGCGGATGCCGCGCACCAGCTGCGTACGCCGCTGGCCGGACTCAGCCTGCACGTCGACCGCGCGCTGGCCGATTCACGCCCCGAGACGATGGCCGACGCGCTGTCGCACATCCATCGGCTGACCCAGCGCGCCGCGCGCACCTCGTCGCAGCTGCTGGCGCTGACCCGCGCGCAGGCATCGCCAGTGGATACGATGGACAACGCCCTGCTCGACCTGACCCGGCTGATTCCCGAAGCGGTGGCGCTGCGCGTGCACGAAGCGCTCGGCGCCGGCATCGACCTGGGTTACCAGGCGCCCGCACGACAGC
This sequence comes from Rhodanobacter sp. ANJX3, assembly GCF_014200755.1. Taxonomy (GTDB): domain Bacteria; phylum Pseudomonadota; class Gammaproteobacteria; order Xanthomonadales; family Rhodanobacteraceae; genus Rhodanobacter. Next base: position 136,034 of record NZ_JACHCM010000003.1, read on the forward strand.
AACAGCTTTACATCGATGGCGATGTCGCCAGCCTGCAGGATCTGCTGGACAATCTGATCGACAACGCCATCCGCTACGCCGGGCGCGGCAGTACGGTCACCGTCAGCCTGCGAGGGCAGCCCGACGGCGGCTCCCGCCTCAGCGTAGAGGACGATGGCCCCGGCGTACCGCCGGAGTTGCTGCCGCGCCTGAGCGAGCGCTTCTTCCGCGCACCGGGCAGCAGCGAGGAAGGCAGCGGTCTGGGGCTGGCCATCGTTCAGCGTATTGCGGAACGGCATCACGCCGAAGTGGTCTACCGGCTGGGCGACAAGCGCGGCCTGATCGTCGACGTACGGTTTCCGCCGGCTGCTAAGCGGGATTAAAGCAAACCGTAATAGTTTGAACGACGTTCACGGCGCGCATGCAGCTGCACGCGATCTGACCGCTACGCCCGCTTGAGGTATCGCGCGAGTCGTCCAGCCCTCACAATATGTCGATACCATCGCGGCGACTTCGGCCATGACTATCCCGGATATCTCAATGCACCAACGTCGGGCTCGTGCCGTCAGCTCACGTATCGAAAACCGCCGCGCATGCTGAATCGCGCAACCCTCGTTCGTCTGCTCTGCAGCGCCATGGTCGGCGCGGTGGCAGGCTGTGCCTCGCCCGTGCCCAAGCTGGCCGCGCCGCTGCCCGCGCAGTGGCAACATGCGCTGGCGGCCGATCCGGCCAAACCCAGCGATCTGCAGGGCTGGTGGCATGCGTTCAACGATCCGCAGCTCGACGCTCTGGTCGATCGCGCGTTGGCCAACAATCTCGACGTCGCCCAGGCGGTCGAGCGCATGCTCGCCACCCGCGCCATTCATACCCGCGCGAACTACAAATACCTGCCCACCCTGAGCGGGCGCACCGACGACGCGATCGACCCAAACGCCCATGCTTCCTACTTCGTCGCCGGGTTCGACGCCAACTGGGAATTCGGGTTATTCGGTCGGCGCGAAGGCACCCGGCGCGAGGTGCAGGGCGCGATGGACGCCAGCGTGGCCGATCTGCGCAGCGCCCAGGTGTCGCTGGTGGCCGAGGTGGTGCGCGACTGGATCGCGCTGCGCACCGCCCAGCAGCAGGAACAGCTGCTTACGCAGATCAGCCAGGCGCACCAGCAGCATTGGGACCTTCTGAAGATACGCGAGCGACTGCAGCTGGTCGCGCCGAGCGAAGTGGATCAGGCGCAGGCGCTGGCGGCGCAGGCCGACGCGGCGCTGGCCGCTCCGCGGCAGGCGATCAACGAGAGCGCGCAGCAGCTGGCCGTACTGGTCGGACAGAATCACCCCGATTCCGCGTGGCTGACGCCCGGCAGACAGCCGGATATCGGTTCGTTCGAGCTGAGCGCTGCGCCGGTCGATCTGCTTCGCACGCGTCCGGAGATTGCCCGAGCCGAAGCCGACGTGCTGCGCAGCGCCGGCGAACTCGCGCTGACGCACGCCGACGAGTATCCGCAGGTAAGCCTCGGCGCGTCGCTGGTCTGGGCCGTGAATATCGCCGACGACGACAACCATACGAAAACCCCGGGCGGCATTTTTTCGCTCGGTCCCATTCTGAATATCCCGCTGTTCGACTGGGGCGTTCGCGTTGCTGCAACGCACGCCAAGAACCACCAGCTGCAGGCCAGCGTGCAGGCGTATCGGCAATCGGTGCTGCAAGGCATCGCCGAGGTGGAAACCGCACTCGGCTCATTGCAACAGCAGCAGCAGCGCGAGGTCCAGAGCGCGATTGCGTGGCAGTCCCTGCAGCGCGTCGATCGCGCCGTGCAAAGCCGCGTCCGGCTGAAGCTGACCAGCCCGCTGGACCGCATCCAAAGCCAGATCGCCGTGGATCAGGCCAATGCCGAACTCATCGACGCCCGCGCGCAGCACAGCCTGGCCTACGTCGCCTTGTTCAAGGCGCTGGGCGGCGCCCCGCTGCCAACCGCGGCGCAGCTGGGATCGGCCGCGCCGAAAACCACGAGCTCGGCCGGCGCTGCGACCACTGATAAAGAGACGCTACGCTGATGGTCGCGCTGGCGCGCAAAACGCTGATCTACGAATGGCGCCGCTTTTTGCCCGCCATGCTGGCCGTGGGCTTCGCCGGGCTGCTGCAGCTGCTGCAGCTGGCGCTGGTGCTGGGCATCTTCGGCAGCACCAGCCTGTACATCACCGGCTCATCCGCCGATGTATGGATCGGCTACCCCGGTACGCAAAGCGTGGGCCAGGGCCGCTCCATCGATGGCGACGTGGAGTCGCGCATCCTGATGGACCCGGCCGTCAAGCGTGTCGAGCCCTATATCTGGGTCGACGGCGACTGGCGCGGCACCAAGGAAACCGGCGGCGTGTCGGTGTTCGTCTCCGGCATCGATACCAGCGCCGAAGGCCTGATGTTTTCCAGGGCGCTGCCGCTCGATCTGCGCGAGCGATTGAACGAGCCCGACTCGGTCGTGGTGGACCGCTCCGATCTCGATCAGCTCGGCGTCGATATCGGTGGAACCGCTACCATCAACGGCCGCCAAGTGCGCGTGGTCGGCATCGGCAGCGGGCTGCGCGCGCTCGGCGGCGTCAATGTGCTGTGCTCTCTGGAGACCGCGCGCCATCTCGATAGCGACGCCGAAGACATCGGCCCGACCTATCTCGTCGCCAAACTGTACGACCCGACGCAAGCGAAAGCCGTCGCCATGCGGCTGCGCGGAGACAGTGCGTTCGGCCCCTACACCACGTGGAGCGCCGACCATTTCGCTCATATTTCCGTGCGCTACTGGATGTTCGATACCGGCGCCGGTGCCGGCGTGCTGTTTCTGGCCGGCATCGTGTTTCTGGTCGGCGCGGTGATCACCAGCCAGACGCTGATCGCCGCGGTCAATGGCTCGGTACGTGAATATGCGACGCTGAATGCGCTGGGTGTTGGCGTGGGCGCTCTGCGACGGGTGGTGCTCGAACAGGCCTTTTGGGTCGGTGCGCTGGGTTTGCTTGGAGCGAGTGTGCTGGGCGTCGCGCTGCTGCTGCTCGCGCGCGGCCAGAATGTGCCGGTGGTATTGAACCTGCCGGCGGCGCTGGGCTGCATTGTGCTGGTGATGGGGCTGGCCGCGGTGTCCGGTCTGGCCGCCATGCGCAGCCTGCGCGCGGCCGATCCTGCGACGCTGTTGAGATAAGGCGATGAATCCCGCGATCCAAGCTCCCGCTGCCGCGCCCCATAAACTACCGACGGTTGCACTGCAGGCCGAGAACGTCAGCAAGGCGTTCGTTTCCGGCAAGCAGCGCACGCAGGTGCTCGACGGCCTGTCGCTGCATATCAATGCCGCCGAACTCACGCTGATTTCCGGGCCGTCCGGCTGCGGCAAGAGCACCCTGCTGGCGGTGCTCAGCGGCCTGCAAAAACTCGACGGCGGCCGCGTGCTGGCCCTTGGCAGCGAGCTGGGTCAGCTCGATATGCGCGCGCTGGAGCACTTTCGCCTGCAGCACACCGGCTTCGTGTTTCAGGGCTTCAATCTGTTCCCGGCGCTGAACGCGTTCGAGCAGGTCGAGCTGCCGCTCAATCACATGGGCATGTCGCGCGACGAAGCCCGGCAGCGCGCGCGCGCGTCGCTGGAAGAAGTCGGCCTCTCGCACCGGATGAAGCTACGCCCCTCCGAACTGTCCGGCGGCGAAAAGCAGCGCGTGGCCATCGCGCGTGCGCTGGCGAAAGAGCCCGAGCTGCTGTTCGCCGATGAGCCGACCAGCGCGCTGGATGCCGCCAACGGGCAGATGATCATCGACATACTGCATCGCATCGCCCGCACGCACGGCACCACCGTGCTGTGCGTCAGCCACGATCCCCGTCTCGTCGTCCACGCCGATCGCGTGCTGGCGATGGAAGATGGCCGCATTCTCAGCGATCAGCGCAACCAAGCGCCGGTCAGCGCCAGCAAGGGAACCCCCTGATGAAACCGCTCGCTCTCCACTCGCCGTCGTTCGTACGCGTTGCGACGCCGGCGCGTTCGGCCCGATTCGCACAACTCGCCCGAGCGGGCGGTCTGGCGATATGTGCGTCGGTGCTGCTCGGTGGCTGCTCGAAATCCGCCGACGCGCCAGCGCCGACGGCAGCCGCACCCACCTCGGCGTATGCCGCCGTGGCACGCGGCAAGGTGGATATCGAAGGCGGCCTGCTGAGCTTGTCGATGCCGCGCGAAGGCACGCTGGCCAAGGTCGCCGTGCACGAAGGCGATCAGGTCAGGCAAGGCCAGCTGCTGGCTTCGCTCGATACCGAGCCTTCCCTGCTGGCGATCGACGCGGCCCAAGCCCAGCTCGAACAGGCGCAGGCGCAACTGAAGCTGCTGGCCGTCAAACAGGCGGCGGCCAAACAGCGCGCGCAACGTTTGACCGCTGCCGTTGCGGCGGGCGCCGGGGACGGTCAGAGCGCCGACGACGCGCGCGAAGCGGCAGCGCAGATCGACGCCGAGCAGGAAACCGACCGCGCCTCGGTGAGCATGGCCAACCAGAAGCTGGCCGAAGCGCGCTACGAACTGAAACAACACAGCCTTGTCGCGCCGTTCGATGCCGACGTCATCGAAGTATCCGCGCAGCCGGGCGCCACCGTCTCGCCGTCCTCCGGCCCGCTATTTACGCTGCTGCCGCAAAAGCCGCGCATCGTACGCGCGGAACTCAACGAAAGCTTTGTCGGCGTGATCCAGCCCGGCATGCGTGCCGAGGTTTCCGCCAACAACGATCCGTCCGACAATCACTGGAGCGCGCACGTGCTGCGTATCGGCGGCGTGTATGGACCGGCCACGCTGGAAAACGATCCGCAGGTACGCGCCAATTCGCGCACCGTGGAATGCGTGCTTGCATTCGACCAGCCGGACTCGGAGCAGACCCGGAATCTGCGCATCGGCCAGCGCGTGCTCGTGCGATTTGCGTCAGCCAACCCCAAGCAACCCGCGGCGAAAGACTGAGGAAACTGCCGCTTGCCACACTGTACGATCACGAATCACGGCACTGAACCGCCGCAGTTCATCAGGTACGGGGCCATCGCGTGATCCAGCAAACCGATTTTTTCTTCGAAGGTGGGCGCAGCGGCGTACTGCTGATCCATGGGCTGACCGGCACGCCGATGGAAATGAAGCTGCTGGGCAAGGGCCTCAACCGCGCCGGCTTCACCGTGCACGGCATGCAGCTGGCCGGCCACTGCGGCAACGTCGACGACCTGCTCGCGACAGGCTGGCACGATTGGTACGCCAGCGTGGAGAAAGCCGCCGACGAGCTGCGCAGCAAGGTCGATCACCTCTTCGTCGGTGGCCTCTCGATGGGCGCTCTGCTGGCACTGAAACTGGCCGCCGAACGGCCCGAACAGGTCTGCGGCGTAGGCGTCTATGGCGCTACGTTCCGCTACGACGGCTGGAGCATTCCGGCGGTGGCGCGCCTGTCCTTTCTGCTGCCGCTGTTCAAGAAACTCGGCATCGGCCGCAACCGCAGCTTTATGGAAGCGCCGCCCTACGGTATCCGCGACGAGCGCCTGCGCGCGCAGGTCAGCACCGCCATGCTCGGCGGCGACAGCGCCGCGGCCGGCCTGCCCGGCAACCCCTGGTATTCGCTGGCCGAGATGTACGAACTCGCCGCGGACGTACGCCAGCGCCTCTCGCAGGTCACCGCCCCCTGCCTGGTCGCACATGCCAGCGAAGACGACGTGGCCAGCGTGAAAAACGCCGAGCTGGTGATGCGCGAGGTCAGCGCGCCGGTCGAGCTGCTGCTGCTCAAGGACAGCTACCACATGATCACTATCGACAAAGAGCGCCGCACGCTGATCGAGCGCTCGGCCGCCTTCTTCGAAGCCATCGCTGCCGGCGAAACCGCGCCCTGCGTCGCTGCCTGATCCTTTCGCCCGCATGCCTGCCACGCCCATTACCCCGCTGATCGCCACGCTGTGGCTACTCAACGTCATCATCGACACCGTCGGCCAGCTGGCTTTCAAGGCCGCCGCCGGCGATCAGGCAGCCGGCGACGGGTTGGCGCGCTGGATCTACATGGCCCGGCGGCCGTGGATCTGGATCGGCATCGGCAGCTACGTGATCGAGTTTCTGATCTGGATCGCCTTTCTGTCGCTGCTGCCGCTGTCCGAAGCGATCCTGCTCGGCTCGATCAATATCGTCGCGATCATGGTCGCCGGCCACTTTCTGTTCGGCGAAAAGCTCACGCGCTTGCGCCTGAGCGGCATTTTGCTGGTGACGCTGGGCGTCGCCATCGTCGGAGCGGTGGGATGAGGCGCGGCACGTTTTATCTGCTCGGTTTTCTGCTGCTGATGCTGTTCGACAGCATCGGCGCGATCAGCTTCAAGTACGCGGGCGATCATGCGCTGCCGGTCGAGGCCAGCATCGCCTGGCTGCTGCGCATCTTCACTCACCCGTGGGTGTACGGCGCCGTGATCGGCTACATCGGCGCGTTTTTCACCTGGATGACCCTGCTCAAGCACGCGCCCATCGGCCCGGCATTCGCCGCCTCGCACCTGGAAGTGGTGTCGGTGATGCTGCTGTCGGTGTGGCTGTTCGACGAACACCTCACGCTGGGACGCGTGCTGGGTGCGCTGGCGATCCTTGCCGGCATCGTCTGCCTTGGCTTCGCTGAAAGCAATGAACATGTCCCCGAGCCCGAAGAAGTCGACTCGGCCACGCGACGCTGACGTCCCGCGCTACCCTGCACGCATGCTGCCGACTCGCCCCCAGGAATTGCCGCCCACCGCCGGGCTACCGTTGACGCTGGCCGATCTGCGACCGGGACGCGCAACGCTCGCCGCCGATATAGCCGTCCAGATCGGCGTGCCGGCGCTGCAGGTGGAATGTTCCGGCACGGCCTGCCTGCTGCTGACGCTGATCGCACTGCGCGAGCTGCAGCCGCAGCGGCGGCGGGTGGTGGTGCCGGCGTTCACCTGCCCGCTCGTCGCCATCGCGGTGCATCAGGCCGGGCTGGAACTGCAGCTGTGCGACGTACGCGCCAGCCATTTCGATCTGGATCCGACCGCGCTGCGCGCCGTGTGCGACGAACAGACGCTGGCGATCGTGCCCACGCATCTGGGCGGCCGTATCGCCGATGTCGACGATGCCGTCGCCGTCGCGCGCCACGTCGGCGCCTATGTGATCGAGGATGCCGCGCAGACGCTCGGCGGCCGAGTCGATGGCACGAGCATCGGTCTCACCGGCGACGTCGGTTTCTTCAGTCTCGCCGCCGGCAAGGGCTTGTCGATCTATGAGGGCGGCCTGCTGCTGACGCGCGATCCATCGCTGCGCGAGCAGCTCAAACAGACGTCCAAACGCGTCGTGCCCCGTCGTCTCGGCTGGGAGCTGCGCCGCACCGTCGAGCTGCTGGGTTATGCCGCGCTGTATCGTCCCAGCGGCCTGCGCATGGCTTACGGCGAGCCGCTGCGCCGCGCGCTGCGACGTGGCGATCCCGTGGGTGCAGTCGGCGATGATTTCCCGCTGACGGTTCCGCTGCACAAGGTCGGCCGCTGGCGCCAAGCCATCGGTGCGCACGCGGCCGGGAGGCTGCCGGCATTTATCGATCAGCTCACGGCACAGGCCAAACGACGCCTGCCGCGGCTGCGCCAGATCGGCGGTATCGACGTGCTCGATGATGCGCCTGGCGATAGTGGCACCTGGCCGTTCCTGCTGCTGCTGCTGCCGGACCAGACCCGACGCGACGCGGCGATGTTCCAGCTGTGGCAGGCCGGGCTTGGCGTCAGCCGCCTGTATATCGACGCCCTGCCGGATTACGCCTATCTCGCCGATATTGTGCCGCGCCAGGATGTGCCGAATGCGCGAGACTTTGCCGCACGCAGCTTAAGCATCAGCAACAGCCTGTGGGTGACCGACGACGACTTCGAAACGATCTGCCGCACGCTGGAAGGCATCGTCGGCTGAGCATGATTCTCAGTTCGAATGCGCACCGATCCCGTCGAGCAAACGCAGGTTCAACGCATGCTGCTGCGCCTGCCATTCGGCGAGCATGGCCGGATCGATTTCCGGCTGATCGTCCATCGCGGAAAGGCGGCGTTTCCACCAGGTTTCGTAGCGATAGTGCGATACCTCGCCGTTGATGTCGCTGCCGACCAGGCCGTTGCGCAAGCTATCGATGATAGCCAGCGCGTGATCGACCTGCAGCTTGCCCTGGTCCCAGTTGGTATGCGCCACGTTGGGCGCGAAGGCGTCCTTGTCGATCGACAGATAGCTGGGCAGCGTCTGCGTGCGCTGTGATTCGACGAAGGCGTCGACCATCGCTTCGGGCGTATCGAAGCCGCGGAACGCATCGGCGATACCCAGCCTGCGCGCCCAGCCGGTGTCCACGCCGATGTTCCAATAGGTGAGTTTGCCCTTCTTCAGCGGCGTGAGGTAATTCTCCCACGCGTGCCCGGCGCCGATGTCCGCCGAGGTGATGCCGAGCACATGCACATGGCTCACGGATGGCAGCATCGCCACGCGGCGCACCCACGAACCGCAGTGCACGCCGAACGGAAAGCGCATGTTGTCCGGATGGTTGTCCAGCACCACGACCTGCATGGGCCGCTCCGTCTGCAGTCGTTCGATCAGCGGCCAGCTCAGGTGATGGAAATCGCCGCTGCCCATGAACACCGTGCCGTACTGCTGCGGCAGCAGCTCGTCGAGCATGCTGCGAAAACGCCGCATGGTGGCCAGCGAACAGCCGAAGCGAATCGACTCCTGCCAGTGCTCCAGCGGCAGCACCAGCCGCAGCGGCAGCGGCCCGACCGAACGGTCGATATCGAGCACCACGGGACGTTGGTCAAGACTGTGCATCGGCGGCCTCCGCGGTAGCCTGCCATTGACGATCGCTTTCGAAATGGCTGCCGAGCCGGCGCAGCAGCGCGCGCAGTAGCGGATTGCGCGCGTACACCGCGTGGCGCGTGAATGTCATGCGCGCACCGAGAAAGGATTTCACCTGAGGGTCGGTCCAACCGGCCACGTAATGGGTGAGACCGCGTTGCCGCGCGTAGTCGAGATTGTGCATCCAGCTCACGAAATACAGGTTGTGCTCGCGCGCCTGCGGATAGGCAAAGCCGATGTACTTGTCGATCAACTTGCCGCCCTCTTCGTAGCAGAGGTTCCAGCCGATCATCCGACCCGCGTGGCGATAGACGAACACTACACCGTCGCTGCGTGCATCGCGCAACAGGGCACGAAAAAAATCCTCGCTGAGGCGATCGAAATGGATCTCACTTTGCGCGTAGACATTGTCGAACAGGGTGTAGAACTCGCGCAGCGTGGTCTCGTCGTCGAAGCGCGCATCGCCCGTGCGTACGATCTCGATATCCAGGTCGGCGCGCGAGCGCAGCTTGCGGCGGATGTTTTTGCGGCGCCCGGACGACAAACGCGACAGGTACTCGTCCCCGCTGGCGAAATCGATCGGCACCCAGGCGAGCGCCTGGCCTTCCAGCAACACGTAGCCTTCCGCTTCGCAGGCGCTGGCGAAGGCGCTGGCCTGGGCGTTGTCCGCCTCGCTGAGCAGCGGCGAATCCTGCGCGATGTCCTTCACGATAAGCAGCTTGCAATCGCGCGCGTAAGCAGCCTTGAGACCCCGCGCCAGCGCGATCGGCGACACCGTGCGCGGCAGCGGCGCGTATTCCGACACGGTGGTACCGGCAAAACGGGTGCGCCAGCGCAGTGCCCTGCCCCACCAGCGATAGAGCGGCAAAGCGGCCACGCGCCTGCGCAGTTCCTCGTCCGCCGTGGTCAGCAGATCGAACGGCGCCACGAAGCACGGCATGCCCTGCGGCGAGGTCTCCACGACAAACCCGATCGGCGGGTGGTTCATGAAGTGCTTCAGCAGCGCGTCGGGTTCGAGTTGGGCGATGAAAGACATATGCAAGCGATAATGCCTAAACTAAAGAGACCAAAATGTTGAATCAGCATTGTTGCCGTTTGCCACCAGGAAGCCACGCGCCATGAACGAGTCGATCCAGCAGCAGGTGTTCGAGATCATTGCCAAGCAGGCCAAGATCGACGTGGCCGTCATCACGCCCGAATCGACCCTGAAGGATCTGGGTATCGAATCGCTGGATGCCATCGAGCTGATCTTCGATATCGAAGAGCACTTCGACATCACCTTCCCCGACCAGCAGGGCGCCAACTTCGACAAGGACACGGCGCAGAGCCTGGTCGATGCTGTACAGACCGCGCTCGACAGCAAAGCGGCCGGCGAAGGAAGCAAGTAATGCCCAATGTGTCCACGCGTCGTGTCGTGATTACCGGCATGGGCGCCATCAGCGCGCTGGGCGTCGGCGCCGAGGCCTTGTGGCAAGGCTTGCGCGAAGGCCGCAGCGGCATCGCCCCGCTGCGCCATCAGGACGCGGCACGCGTACGCGTCAAGGTGGCCGCACAGGTGCCCGAAAGTTTCGATCCGGCGGTCGGTATCGACGAGCGCACCCTGACACAACTCGATCGCACCTCGGAATTCGCGCTGCACGCGGCCGACGAGGCCATCCAGCAATCCGGCCTGGATTTCAGCAACAGGGAAGTCGGGGCGCGTACCGCGGTAGTCGTCGGCACCGGCGTCGGCGGCGAAACCACCCAGGACGAACAGAGCCGGCGCCTCTACGCCGAAAATGCCACCCGCGTTCACCCGTTGAGCATCGTGCGCGTGATGACCAACGCGTCGGCCAGCCAGATCAGCATCAAATATGGCCTGCGCGGACCGACCTTTGCCGTGGCCAGCGCCTGCGCGTCGGCCAACCACGCGATCATCCAGGCGGCGCAGATGATTCGCTACGGCATGGCCGATACCGCCATCACCGGCGGCACGGAAGCATGCATCAGCTACGTCGTGCTGCGCGGATGGGAGGCCATGCGCGTACTGGCCGACGACACCTGCCGCCCCTTCAGCATCAACCGACGCGGCCTGGTGATCGGCGAGGGCGCAGGCATCTTCGTGCTCGAATCGCTGGAGCACGCGCAGGCGCGCGGCGCGACGATTCTCGCCGAGCTGGCGGGCGGCGGCATGACGGCCGACGCCACCGACATCGTGATGCCCAGCGCCGACGGCGCTGCCGCCGCGATGGCACAGGCGCTCAACGAAGCCGGCCTGGCACCCGACGATATCGACTACATCAACGCCCACGGCACCGGCACTCAGGCCAACGACGCGACCGAGACCAGAGCCATTCGCCTCACCTTCGGCGCGCACGCCGACCGCCTCGCGGTATCGTCCACCAAGTCGATGCACGGCCATGCGCTCGGTGCCTCGGGCGCGCTGGAACTGGTCGCCGTGGTCAACGCGCTGCGCTATGGCATCGTGCCGCCGACCGCCAATTTCGACCAGGCCGATCCGGCCTGCGACCTGGATATCGTGCCCAACGTGGCCCGTGAGATGCCGGTGTGGGCCGCGCTGAGCAACTCCTTCGCGTTCGGCGGACTCAACGCGGTGCTGGCGATCAAACGCGCGCCCTGAAGCGATTTTCCGATCCGACAAACAAAAGAACCCGGCGAGCGATCGCCGGGTTCTTTTTGCGTGGAAACCACGCGCCTCGGACATCAGCCCTTCTTGGCTTTCGTCAGCAGCTGATCCAGCAAGGAAATCGCCAGATCGATCTCTTCGTGGGTAATGTTGAGCGACGGCGCGAACGTGATCACGTTCTTGTACCAGCCGCCCACGTCCAGCACGAGGCCGATCTTCTTGCCGTTGTGCTCCAGATCGCCGGCCAGGCCGATATCGACCATCTTGTCGAGCAGCGCCTTGTTCGGCGTGAAGCCGTCGTCCGTGCAGATTTCCGCACGCAGGGCGAGACCCAGGCCGTCGACGTCGCCGATTTCCTTGTGACGCTTCTGCAGGTCGCGCAGGCCGTCGAGGAAATGCTTGCCCTTGGCCGGCACGGTGGTTTCGTAGTCCAGCTCGTAGCCCATCTTGATCACTTCCAGACCCAGCGAGGTACCCAGCGGGTTGGAGTTGAAGGTCGAGTGGGTCGAGCCCGGCGGAAACACGGTCGGGTTGATCAGCTCTTCGCGCGCCCACAGACCCGACAGCGGATTGAGGCCGTTGGTCAGCGCCTTGCCGAACACCACGATATCCGGCGTCACGCCGAAGTTCTCGATCGACCACAGCTTGCCGGTACGCCAGAAACCCATCTGGATTTCATCGGACACCATCAGGATGCCGTACTTGTCGAGCACTTTTTTCAAGCCCTGGAAGAAGCCCGGCGGCGGGATCACGTAACCGCCGGTGCCCTGGATCGGCTCGACGTAGAACGCGGCGTATTCGCACTGGTTCGTCTTCGGATCCCACACGCCGTTGTATTCGGTCTCGAACAGGCGCTCGAACTGGCGCACGCAGCTGTCGGAATACTCTTCCGGCGTCATGCCCTTCGGACGACGGAACGGATACGGAAACGGCAGGAACATCGCGCGCTCGCCGAAATGGCCGAAGCGACGGCGGTAGCGGTAGCTCGAGGTGATCGACGAAGCGCCCAGCGTACGGCCGTGGTAGCCGCCTTCGAACGCGAACATCAGGCTCTTGCCGTTGCAGGCGTTGCGCACGATCTTCAGCGAATCCTCGATCGCCTGCGCGCCGCCCACATTGAAATGCACGCGACCGTCCAGGCCGAATTTTTTCTTGGCGTCGATCGCGATGGTCTTGGCCAGCTCGATGCGGGTCTGATGCAGGTACTGGCTGGCCACCTGCGGCAGCAGGTCGATCTGGTTCTTCAGCACATCGTTGAGGCGCTTGTTGGCGTAGCCGAAGTTGACCGCCGAGTACCACATCTGCAGGTCGAGGAACGGCGTGCCCTCGGTATCGAACATGTAGCTGCCTTCGCAGCCGCGGAAGATCTTGGGCGGATCAACATAGTGCACGGTATCGCCGAACGAGCTGTACTTGGCCTCGTCGGCCAGCAGCTGCGCGTCGTCGATCACGACCTGGGCGTTCTTGTCGAAAGCGTTCATGGGCGGGGAGTCCGTGATAATTCAAGGGAAATATTTAGAAGGTGTATCGATGCCGAAGTTCAGCCGAATCCTGCGCTGGCTGGATCAGTAAGGCACGCTGAGCGCGGGCTGCGGCGCGTGATCTTCCAGCAGGCTGCCGTCGAGCAGGCGCGGCAGCAGATCCAGCGCATCCTCGAAACCGGTGATCGGCGCGTACGGGATGCCCGCGGCGCGGCAATGCTCGATCAGGCGATGTTTGGCGAACACGAAATCCACCCGATCCGCCGCGCAGAAATCCGACGCGCCGTCACCGATCAGCAAGGTCTTGGTGCCCGGACCTGACGCGCGGGCCTGGGCCACACAGGCGCACTTGCAGGTGCCGCTGCGGCAGCCGTCCGCCTGAAACGGCGAGGTCAGCTGCCACTGCTTCGGCGGCGGCGCCGGCGCCAGATGATTGGCGGCCAGCGGCAGATCGTCCAGGCCATAGCGGCCGAGAATCTTGTGAATGGCGTAATCCAGGCCGTCGCTGACCACGCGGATCGGCACGTTGAGCGCGCGCGCCTTGGCCACAAAGCCCGGAAACGCATGGTCGATCCACAGGCCGGCCAGGTGCGTGTCCAGCTCGTCGCGGGTCATCTTCAGCAGATCGACCTGGCCGGACATGCACTCGCGCGAACCGATGCGACCGGCGCGCCAGTCCTGCTCAAGCACTTCCCAGCCCGGCTTGCCGAAACGGTCCAGCAGGGAGTCGATGACGTCCTCGACGGAAATCGTGCCGTCAAAGTCGCATAGGATGGTCCAGTTGGACAAGGGCATCGGCTGTTCACTGTTGTAAATCATGTGTGAAGGATAGAAACCCTCCCTTTCGGCCTCCTTTCTCAAAAACTTAACGAACAGTGTCTAGGCTGCCTGGCGGCATGCATCTGCGTTCACGGTCAAATCGCCTATGCTTGGCTATCCCTTGCCCTGTATGCATTCCCGACGTGTCTCTATTCGCTTTGCCCGAACCGCTCCTGCAACATTCATCCTTTCGTCGCATTCAGCTTTCCGCGTGGTTCCTGTCCAGTTGCTTGCTGGCAGGGCCGACCTGGTCGTTCGCCGGCGCTGCCGATACGGGCGATGTCACGCCGGACCCGAACGCCGTCACCCTGGCCCTGGGCGCCGGGGTGGAGCGCCTGCCGAGCTTTCCCGGCGCGAAATCGCATCGGAATGAGCCGATTCCCTACGTCGATTTCGAGTGGCCGGACCACGTCAGCCTGTCCACGCTCGACGGCCTGCAGGTCGATTTGATCGGCGGCAGCGTGCTGCACGGCGGTGTATTCGGCGATTATCAGTGGGGTCGCGATACCGATGATCTGAGCCCGCGGCTGCGCGAAAAGCTCAACCCGCTGTCGCCGCGCCTGACCGCCGGCGGCTATCTGGAGTGGCAGCTGACCAAGCAGATCGACGTCGGCACCAACCTCACTCATGACATCAACGGCGCGGGCGCCTATCTCAACGTCTATGCCGAGTGGGATCTGCCGAAGGTGTGGCTGATCGAGCATTCGCTGCAGGTTCGCTGGCAGGCAATGAATGGCCCGGCGATGAGCCGCTTTTTCGGCATCACGCCAACCCAGTCCAGTCTGCTGAACGTGCCGAGCTGGCGTCCCGATACAGGAAGTCAGCTGGCCGATCTGGAGTACGACGTCTTCGTGCCCACCAGCCAGCACACCGGCATAGCGCTGGCTCTGACCTACGGTCGCCTGCTCGGCAACGCCGCCGACAGTCCCCTGGTGACGCGGTTCGGCTCAGCGACGCAGATTTCCGAATCGCTGGCGTTCGTCTATCACTGGTAATCGCCGGCTCGACCTCATCTGAAGCCGAAACGGCGCCGTGCGGAACCCGGCAACCGATCAAGCCATGATCTTCGGCACGAACTTGCGGTAGATCCGTTCCATCAAAAACCAGGTCAACGCGCCGAACACGGCACCGCCGACAGACCACAACAGCGCGGATATCGCGATAAACCGCGCACTCAGATCATCGCGTTGGACGATAAATGTCATCAAGACAAACATGGTCAGGCCATAGGACAGCACGCCTCTGAGCAGCACGAAACGTGTCATGCCGCCGGCCCTGGCTTTCTCCCAGCGGCGCATTCCCTTTGTCCTCATCCTTGCGACACCCCAATGCCGATGCTCGACGCATAGTGCTGCCGGCTCGGCTGCATCCAGTGGCGAAACCGTCTCACTGCGCCGATCCCTTCGCCATAGCCAGGGCGATAGCTACCCGGCCCATGGAATAGACGTAAGACTGCTGGATATCTTTGGAAAAAATGGCGCGACTCGTCGGCAACGGCGCAGAGAATTTCGAGTGCGGCGTAAACATCGGAGCATCGACCGAAAAGGAGGCGGCCGCAGGAAGGCTACCGAACAGCTGGCGGTACAGCAGCATGGACTCGAGCAGGATCAGATCGTGTCCGGGATGCAAACCGTCGGAATAGAACCAATTAGCGCTCGGCGCAAACGCGGTCGCGGCACGCACTCGCTCGGACAGCGGGACATAGGCCATGCAAAGCCGCTTTGCCGCGACAGCCTCGGTTTCAACCAGCACCTTCGATATCGGCGGGGCCGTTTGGTAGGTACCCATCAGGATCGGCGTGGCGCCCCGCTGGCGTGCAAGCTGCGTCAGCGAGCGCAACGCCATCTCGGCAGCCGGGCAGTAATCGGGCTTGGATGACGAACAGATAGCGTCGCCGCCCCGCTCCTGAAGTACGACGTAGTCATAGCGTTTTTCCTGCAGCGCGCGCGCCACCGAACCGTCCGCCACACGCTGAGCCAGGGGCGCGCCGCCTTCGACAATCATGTCGCTTTGCACGCGATGGCCGTTGGCTGAGGCAAGCCCATCCAGCACCGCAGGAAGGTTGCCCACATACGTCAGGCTGTTGCCGACAAATAAAACGTGCACCGGCGATTGGGCATGGGGCAAAGATGCACAGCCACTGCAAAACGGGGCGAGCATCATGAGGCCCAGAAGCAGTCGGCATTGGAGCTGGGGCATCGGATCAAATTTCCGCGAGGACAAAGACACCGAACAGCATAAGATCACGGCGCGTCTAATAGCTTGTTCACGATCCCAGGCCGCGACGCTGCCGGTACAGCGATCGTCCCGGCAGCATCATCTCAAAACCCCGGCGGCCGCTCGCCCACCACGTCCATCGCCTGCTCCAGCGCCAGGCCGACCTGAGCGATGGTGCCTTCCTCGAATAGACGTCCAATCAGGGTCACGCCATAGGGCACGCGACGCGGTGGCGAAAAAGTGGGGAGCGGATGCTGGGGATCAGGCGCCCAATCGCTGCGCGCCTGAGAAACCTCGACGAAACCGGTGCGCAGGGTCAGCGACGGATGGCCGGTGTTGTTGCTGATCACCAGCATCTCGTCGCGCAGAGACGGCACCAGCAGCAGGTCCACGCTCGCCATCACGCGAGCCATCTCGAGAGCGACCTTGCGACGCAGCCGATCGGCCTGGACGAAATCCACCGCCGACAGAAAGCGCGATTCGCGAAACAGGTTGGGCCATGCGTCCGGCACCTGCATGCTGAGCTCGTCGGCCTTGCCGCTGAGCGTCAGCTCTTCGAAGGCAGCGGCCGACTCGGCAAACAGAATGAGATTGAGCGAATCGTACGGCCAGTCCGGCAAGCTGACCTCGGTGGGCACCATGCCGAGCTTGCGCATCGCTTCGAGCGAGGCGCGGTCGACCTCGGTGGCCGGATCCTCCTTCATCCATCCGGGAAAGTAGCCGACCTTGAGGCCTTTGACCGAAGCGCCCGCATCGTAGGCCAGATGGCTGGGCACGCTGGCCACGTCGATGCCGTCCGGCCCGCTGATGGAGTGCAGCACCAGCATGGTGTCCTCGACAGAGCGCGTCATCGCGCCGAGTTTGTCCAGGCTCCAGCACAGCGTCATCGCGCCGGTGCGCGGTACACGGCCGTAGGTCGGGCGCAGTCCGGTGACGCCGCAGCGCATCGACGGGCTGACGATGCTGCCACCGGTTTCGCTGCCGATGGAAAATCCGACCAGTCCGGCCGCCGTGGCAGCACCGGGTCCGGCGCTGGAACCCGACGATCCTTCCTGCAGCAGCCACGGGTTCATGGTCTGGCCGCCGAACCAGATGTCGTTGAGCGCCAGCGCGCCCATGCTGAGCTTGGCCAGCAATACGGCGCCGGCATCGTAGAGACGCTTGACCACGGTGGCATCGCCGGTCGGCACCCGATCGCGGAACGGTTCGGCGCCATAGGTCGTGCGAATGCCCGCGGTGTCGAGCAGATCTTTCACGCCAAACGGAATGCCGTGCAGCGGCCCGCGGTACTTGCCTGCGGCAATCTCACGATCGGCCTGTGCAGCCTGGGCCAGCGCCTGCGTCTCCAACAGGGCGATGATGCAGCGCAACTGAGGATCGAAGCGCTTGATCCGTGCAAGATAAATCGTCGTGAGCCGGGTCGAACTGAGCTGGCGCGTGCGCACCCAGTACGACAGGTGCGTCACCGGCGCAAAGGCGATGTCCGCGTCGTTCGCCGGCAATGGGCCGGGGCTGCGCTGAGTCGGCGAGAAACGATCTGTCGCGGGGCCGGAGGTATGACCGGGCAGCATCGGATTCCACACCGTGGCCGGCGGCAGGGTGTCCTGCAACGCCACTTTGCGCGGCCCCGTGCGCCGTTCGAGCATGCTCGCCATCGACGTGCGCCAGTTCGCCGCCGCCATCGCGCGCTGCACCGGCGTCAACGTCACCTGCTCCAGCTTCTCGGCCTCGGCGAATGTCGCCGCCGTAACCTCGGGGCCGACCGCCGGCGCGGTATTGAAAGCACCCGGCGCACCCGGTGGCGGCTTCGCCTCGTCGGCACCCTTCGCCTCGATGCGCGATGCCACGGCCAGCCCGAGCAGGCCTAGCGGCGCCTGGGCAAGAAAATCGCGACGCGTCTTCATGATGTCCCCTTCAATGAGATTGGTACGCGCGCTCAGGCGCAAAACGACTCCATCTCCCGAGTATTACTTGCCGCGCCACGTGAAGGCGAGGTGCGAGGTTAAAATAATCAGGGACTGCGACCTATGCTCCGATGCAGCCCGAACATATTTCCCTTATGTCAAAATCCGCTACCACTGACCAGCCAACGCTTTCCTGCGCTCGGCAATAACGCCTGCACCAATAATCGACGCACTCCGCACTTTATTTTGCAAATTTAAGATATTCACTTGAATGATGAAGGTCTCCTGCCAGCAAAAAGCATCGCATCCACAATGATCGGGGGTCACCCAAAACCCTCGCAAAACTCAGCCTAACGAAAGAGGCGATTGAGCGGAGTCTTCATTAACAAACTATACTACGGCCGAGGGGCTTTAAAAATTTTGACGACGCATTAGACGCTTCCGAGGGAACCACTTTGAACGCAATTGCAAATACATTTCGCGGTTTCCTGAACATTACAGCATCGGGTGTACTGCTGTTAATAGCGGTGGTGTCGTTCAATTCAATGACTAACGCCGCTCACAGCAACTCAAATTTTGAATCAGACGATATCGCGGGAATGGCTGTTTTTTTTGCACTTGCCTGCTTGAGCGGATATCTGGCAAAAAAATTCTCGATGCATCGTCCGAGGCACTCTTCGTCTACAGCATGCTCGATCTTGAACGCAATCGCCTGCCTGCTATTCGCAGGATCGCTGGTGTATTTTGTCACTCATCGCTAAGTGACAAGCCGTGCCGTGCCGGGGCTGGCGTCAGCGAGACTTGAAGCGTTCAGGCAAGTTGACTAATAGAGCTCACTTTATCGTGGCGTATCGAGCCACGAAGACGATATCGCTAGCGGCAACTGTTCTACGAATAATGGTCTGTTAAGCGACTTGATGAGACAAACCAAACAAGAAACTTCAGCCGACCTCTCATCAATGCAGCAATACCGAAATCCATCTTTTCACTATTCTCGCCCAAATCCGTAATGGAGGCGGAATCACGAGACTATCGATTTCACGGACAGCCAGAGGAGTGCCGGCAACTCACCGATCATCCCGCGTCCAAACTGCCCCACCCTCTTCCTGTACCGGAAAACTCGCGATCGGCTCATATGCCGGCGGCTTGGTGACGTTGCCGCTGCGCAGATCGAAGCGGGCGCCGTGCCGCGGGCATTCGACTTCGAAGCCGTGGACGTCGCCGCCGGCGAGTTCGCCGCCGTCGTGCGAGCAGATGTCTTCGATGGCGTAGAGGGCGCCGTCGATGTTGTAGACGGCGATGGCGGTGTCGCCGTCCCATACGACCTTGAACTCGCCGGGCAGGATCTCGCTGCGGGTACCGACCTTGATCCAGCCGTTCATGCGGGCTGCTTCGCGAAGGTTTTCACCAGCACTTCGAAGCGTAGGTCGGGGCGACGCGGAATGCCGAAACGCTCGTCGCCATACGGGAACGGCTCGTACTCCGCGGTGCGCAGATAGCCGCGGCGTTCGTACCAGGCGATGAGTTCGTTGCGCTGCTCGATCACGGTCATGCGCATGGCACGGCACTGCCAGCGTTCGCGCGCCAGTCGCTCGGCTTCGGCCAGCACCGCCTTGCCCAGACCGCCGCCCTGTTGGGCGGGATCGACGGCGAACATGCCGAAGTAACCGAACTTGCCCTGGCGTTCGACATGGCAGCTGGCGATCAGCCGACCGTCGCGCTCGGCCAGCAGCACGCAGCTGTGCGGACGCTTGATGACGGCGCCGACGTCTTCGTTGTTGGTGCGCCGGCCGTCGAGCAGGTGCGATTCGGTGGTCCAGCCGCGCAGGCCGGACTCGCCGCGGTAGGCGGACTCGACCAGGGCGACGATGGCAGGAATATCGGCCGCTTCGGCGGTACGGAAAGAAAGGTCGACAGAGGTATTCATCCGCCGATGATAGTGCGGCCGCGGGCTCTTCTTCCATGTAATGCCATATGTCCCGTCAGGCACGTGGCGAGCCGCCCAAAAGCCGTGGACCATGACCTTCGACACTGTCTACCCCCGGCCCCGGTTGACTACGGTCGAGGATTAACTGCCCGGGCTCGGGCGATCGAAACGCGCCACGGCGCAGAGGGAAACTCCATGACGTACCGATTCGTGAAACCGTTGGCCTTTGCCGTGGGCGTGGCCCTTTCCATCAATGCGGTGGCCGCAACCCCCGTTTTTGACGTGAAAGAACTCGACCCCAGCATCAAGCCCTGCGCCGACTTCAACGGCTTCGTCAACGCGAAATGGGTGGCAAGCCACCCGATCCCTGCCGATCGCACGCGCTGGGGTTCGTTCGACGCGCTGCGCGAGGACAGCCTCAACGTGCAGCACAAGATCGTCGACGCGGCCGCCGCCAACGCGGCAAAGGCCGCACCCGGCTCGATTCAGCAGAAGATCGGCTACCTCTATGCATCCGGCATGGACGAAGCCAAGGTCGACCGCGCCGGTTTCGCCCCGATCAAACCGCAGCTGGCACAGATCGACGGGCTGAAGAATGCGGGCGATATCGCCGGCTATATCCGCGACAGCTACACCCGCGGCGAACCGGTGCTGTTCCGCTTCGGCGGCAACGGCGACTTCAAGGATTCCAGCCAGGAGATCGCCTACGTCGGCCAGGGCGGCCTCGGCCTGCCCACGGTCGATTACTACAGCAAGCCGGAATTCGAAAAGATCCGCAGCGCGTACGTCGCGCATATCGCCAAGCTGCTGACGCTCGCCGGCGTCAGCGCTACCGACGCACAGCAGCAGGCCACGAATGTGCTGGCGTTCGAAACACGCCTTGCCGCCGCTTCGCTGCCGCCGGTGCAGATGCGCAAGCCGGAGAACCGCTACCACTACGTCAGCATCGCCGATGCCGACAAGCTCACGCCGAGCTTCGACTGGGCGACGTTCTTCAAATCGCAGAATGCCGACGTCAGCGCGGGCTTCTCTTTCTCGCAACCGGCCTTCTTTAGCGAAGTGCAGAAGATGTTCGCCGACGTGCCGGCTGCGCAGTGGCAGGCGTACTTTCGCTACCACCTGATCTCCAACGCGGCGCCGTATCTGTCCGCACCGTTTCAGCAGGAGGATTTCGCGTTCGAAAACCAGACGCTCAACGGCCAGAAGGAAATGGAGCCGCGCTGGAAACGCGTGCTCGCCGCCACCAACGACGGCATGGGCATGGCGCTGGGCCAGCTCTACGTCGCCGACAACTTTTCGCCGGCAGCCAAACAGCGCGCTGAAGAACTCGTTGCCAATCTGCGTGCGGCGTACAAGACGCGCATCGAGAATCTGGCCTGGATGAGCGACGCGACCAAGCAGAAGGCGCTGGAAAAGTGGGCCACCTTTGTGCCGAAGATCGGCTACCCGGACAAATGGCGCGACTGGTCCGGCCTCACCCTGGTGCCGGACAACTACTACGCCAACGTGCAGGCCGCCCAGAAATTTAACTACGACTACCGGATCGCCAAGATCGGCAAGCCGGTCGACCGCAGCGAATGGGGCATGACGCCGCAAACGGTGAACGCTTATTACAACGCGCAGCAAAACGAGATCGTGTTTCCTGCGGCGATCCTGCAGCCGCCGTTCTTCGACGCCAAGGCGGACGATGCGATCAACTACGGCGGCATCGGCGCCGTGATCGGTCACGAAATGGGCCACGGCTACGACGACCAGGGCAGCAAGTTCGACGCCAAGGGCAACAACGTCAACTGGTGGAGCGACGCCGACCGCAAGGCGTTCGAGGCACGCACCGACAAACTGGCCGCGCAGTTCGACGCGTACGAGCCGCTGCCGGGCAAGCACGTCAACGGCCATCTGACCATGGGCGAGAACATCGGCGACCTGGGCGGCTTGAACGCTGCCTACACCGCTTTGCAGATGGCGCTGTCGAAGAACCCCGCCGAAGCCAAGCGCAAAATAGACGGCTATACCGAGGACCAGCGCTTCTTCCTCAACTGGGCCCGCGTATGGCGCGGCAATATCCGTCCGCAAGCGCAGATCACCCTTCTCAATACCGATCCGCATGCACCGGCGCAGTTCCGTGCGATCGGTGCGCCGTCGAACATGCCGGAGTTTGCGCAGGCGTTCAAATGCAAGGCTGGCGATGCGATGGTCCGTTCGCCCGAGACCCAGGTAAAGATCTGGTAATCCTACGAAGCGAGCGCTTTTCGCTCAGAAACCGAAAACCGCGGCCTTCGGGCTGCGGTTTTTTTGTACAGGGAGGACAATGCCCGGCAAGCCTCTGGAGACATCATGCAAAACGCAGCAAACTCGATCGTGAGCATTCGCGGACTGGGCAAGGTCTACGCCTCCGGCCACGTGGCTCTGAAGCATATCGACCTGGAGATACGCCGCGGCGAGATTCTCGCCCTGCTCGGCCCCAACGGCGCGGGCAAGACCACGCTGATCAGCATCATCTGCGGCATCGTCCAACCGACCAGCGGCACGGTGCTGGCAAACGGCTATGACATCGTGCGCGACTACCGCGCCGCGCGTGCGCAGATCGGCCTGGTGCCGCAGGAGCTGTCCACCGATGCGTTCGAATCGGTATGGTCCACGGTCACCTTCAGCCGCGGCCTTTTCGGCAAAGCGCCCAATCCGGCGCATATCGAAAAGGTGCTGCGCGACCTGTCACTGTGGGAGAAGAAGGACAGCAAGATCATGTCGCTCTCCGGTGGCATGAAGCGTCGCGTGCTGATCGCCAAGGCGCTGTCGCATGAGCCGCAGATCCTGTTTCTCGACGAACCCACCGCCGGCGTCGACGTGGAGCTGCGCCACGACATGTGGGAAATGGTACGCGCGCTGCGCGAAAGCGGCGTCACCATCATCCTCACCACACACTACATCGAGGAAGCCGAGGAAATGGCCGACCGCATCGGCGTGATCAACAAGGGCGAACTGGTGCTGATCGAGGACAAGGACGTGCTGATGCGCAAGCTCGGCAAGAAGCAGCTCACGCTGCAGCTGCAGAGTCCGCTGGAGCGCATACCCGACGCGCTGGCCGGCCTGCCGCTGGAGCTGAGCGAGAACGGCGGCGCGCTGGTCTACACCTTCGACGCGCAAGGCGAGCAGACCGGCATCGCGCCGCTGCTGCGCAGGCTCGGCGAGCTGGGCATCGACTTCAAGGATCTGCACTCCAGCGAGAGTTCGCTGGAAGAGATTTTCGTCAGCCTGGTGCATACCGCCAAGCCGTTGGAAAAAAGCGGGCGAAACGGCCAGCCGGAGGCACGCGCATGAATATTCACGCCATACGCGCGATCTACCGCTTCGAAATGGCGCGCACGTTTCGCACACTGATGCAGAGCATCGCCTCGCCGGTGATCTCCACCTCGCTGTACTTCGTGGTGTTCGGCACCGCTATCGGCTCACGCATGGGACATATCGGCGGTGTGAGCTACGGCGCCTTCATCATCCCCGGCCTGGTCATGCTGTCGCTGCTGAATGAAAGTATCTCCAACGCCTCGTTCGGCATCTACCTGCCGAAGTGGTCGGGCACGATTTACGAGCTGCTGTCCGCACCGGTGTCGTATATCGAAGTGGTGCTCGGCTATGTGGGTGCGGCGACGACCAAGTCGGTGCTGCTCGGCATTCTGATCTTGGCGACCGCGCGGCTGTTCGTGCCGTACGAGATCGCACATCCGATCTGGATGGTCGGCTTTCTCGTGCTGACCGCGATCACCTTCAGCCTGTTCGGTTTTATCATCGGTCTGTGGGCGGACGATTTTCAGAAGCTGCAGGTGATCCCGCTGATGGTCGTGACGCCGCTGACTTTTCTCGGCGGCGCGTTCTACTCGATCAGCATGCTGCCACCGCTATGGCAGAACATCACCCTGTTCAATCCGGTGGTGTATCTGATCAGCGGCTTCCGCTGGAGTTTTTACGGCGTGGCCGATGTCAATGTCGCGCTAAGCCTGGGCGCGACACTGGGCTTCATGGCGTTGTGTCTGTTGGTAATCGGCTGGATTTTTCGTACGGGATACAAGCTCAGAAGCTGAGTTTGACGCGAAGAACGGTAGGTATTTCCCCTGCCCGCTGTTTGTTGAAAGCAAAGGGCCGAAGGTTCGCACCTTCGGCCTTTGCGAATATCCGTCCTCGCTTTACCGGCTCGCCTCATGGACGACTGGCAAAAAGCGACGATGGATCAGTCGCGGCGCGCGAACAGCATGCCAAGCACAAAGGCCACACCGGCGGCGATCAGCACGGTGCCGACCGGCTTGTCGGCGGCCAGCTCGCGCACATCGTCCAGCACTTCGCCAGCCTTGGCCTGGGCGGTGCCGGCAACCTGACGGACCTTGCCCTTGAGCTGATGCTCGGCGTCCCCGGTCAGCGCACCGGCGGCATCCTCGATCTTGCCGGCGACGTTGCGGATGGTGCCTTCGACTTCGTTCTTGTCCATTGCGGTATTCCTGCGTGGTAGGGGGGAATGTTGTAGGAAAATCTGAAACGGAGCACGCGCTGCAAAGCTTTCCGCTTAGCGTGCTCCAGTTGCTTGTGATGTCTATTTCTTCAGCGCGTCGCGGACCTTGTCGGCGGCCTCGTCAGCTTTGACCTGCGCCTTGCCAACCTGCTTTTCCGCAGCGCCTTCGAGCTGAGTCTTCTTGTCACCGGTCAATTTGCCGATGGCTTCCTTGACCGAGCCCTTGACCTGCTTGGCGGTGCCGTCGATACGATTCTTGTCCATCGCTATCTCCTCATCATCATGGTCAGTCGATGCCCGACGCACATGGGGTTTGTCGGGCCGGTGAGCAGAATGCGTGATCGCATGTGAAGGAAGAAGCACCAATTGAACCAGTTCGATTAGTGCATTTGCGTGGACAGACAGCGGCGATTAAGTCCTGGGCAGAGGCACTCAGCGCGCACGGCGCGGCTTTTTTCGCACCGTGGGGCGATCGGGGGAATGGCCGAACACGCCACGTTCGCGTGCCCACACGATGGCCTCGCTGCGGCTGTGTACATCGAGCTTGGAATACAGCGCCGCCACGTGGTTGCGCACGGTGTTCGGTGCGAGGCCCAGACGCGCGGCGATCTCCTTGTCGGCCAGGCCTTCGCACATCAGCCCAAGCGTATCGCGCTCGCGCGCGGTGAGGTCGGCCAGCTCGGCGCTGGTCAGTTCGCTGGGCGCGTTGGCACGACGCACGTTGGCCATTTTCTCGATCAGCGTCTGGCTGAACCACGAAGCATCCTTCATCACCGCCTCGATCGCGCTGACCAGCTCCATTTCGCTGCGCTTGCGCTCGGTGATGTCCAGCAGCACCAGCAGGTAGCACGTGGTGCCGTGGATGCTGACGGTCTCGGCAGAGAGCAGGCAATCCAGCAGCTCGCCGGTTTTCTTGCGGATCGCGTACTCCGTGTTTTGCAGGCTGCCCACGGTTTCCAGCAGCTTGCCCAGCTGGGTATTGGCATGGCGATCGTCGAGCAGGCCGATTTCCGCGATGGATTTGCCCAGCACTTCTTCCGGCGCAAAGCCGGTGGTGCCGACGAACGCCTCGTTGACCTCGACCACGTGGAAGCGATCCGAACTGCATACCATGGTCGCCACCGGCGACATGCGGAACGCCTTGGCGAAGCGCTCCTCGCTCTGACGCAGCGCATCTTCGGCCTTGCGCCGCGGCTCCAGATCCATGAAGGAAAACAGCATGCACGCCTCGTCGCCAACTTCGATCGGCTGACCGGCGACCACGACAAACTTGGTACCACCCTCGGGCAGCTTCAGCTCGGCCTGCATCTGCGGAATGGTGGCGCCTTCGCCGAGCCGCTCGATCGCCAGCTCCTTGTTTTCGGCACGCTCCAGCACGTCGAGCTCGTACACCGAATGACCGATCACCTGCTCGCGCGTGTAGCCCGTCATTTCCATGAAGCCCTGGTTGACCTTGATGTAGCGCAGATCGCTGAGGCGACAGATCACTGCCGGCGCGGGATTCGCGTTGAAGGTCTTCTCGAAGCGTTGCTCCGCGCTGGCCCAGTCGGTGGCGTCGGCAATGATCAGCACCAGGCAGTCCGGCGCACCGTCCGCGTCTGTCAGCACCATGCTGCGCACGCGGTGCACCCAGCGCTTTTCTTCATCGCCGGTTGCCACCACCTCGACCACCACGTCGGTAAACGACTCGCCCGCGATGACCCGGTCGATCGGGTAATTGCCGGCAGCGAGGCGATGGTTGTTGCGGTAGCGCAGCTGAAAGCGTTCGCGGTACTCGGTCACCGTGGCGCCGAGCTCGGCGACTTCGCTAATGCCGTGCATGTCCAGCGCGGCCTGGTTGGCCCACATGATCGTCTGGTCCGGCTCGATCAGGATCACGCCGTCGCTCAGTCCGGTGATGATTTGCTGAAGCTGGCGGCGGTCGGTTTGGGTGCGCAGAACGTGATCGGTCATGGAAGTAACTCGTGGATGGCCGCCGCCGCACGGCGGAAAGGGATACATGTTTTTGGCGCTGCCCCAGCCTGCGCTCGAACGTGGGCTGGGGCAGCGCCGGTTGGTGCATCAGTGCAGGTGCACCAAGAATATAGCCCACCGCCGTCAGGGCTTGAGACGAATGCACTAGTCGCGCTGGTGCATTTGCAAGGCGACGCCCCTCGTTCGCCGGCGCAGAATTCGCCCCGACTCATCACACAGAAGCTGCATTTGGACACCTAGACTGCCGCCCGCCTCGCTGGCTCGACGCGGATGGCGGCGACAGATCTAACCGCTTTCATCGACTCACACCATTCATCATCACCTGAGGAACACGCATGACCACCTACGTAAACCCCGAGCAACAGCCACGTATTTCATGGGGCGCGATTTTTGCCGGCTGCTTTATTTCGCTGATCGCCTACCTGGTGCTGAGCGTGCTGGGCACGGCCATCGGTGCCAGCACCATCGACCCGCTGGGCGATGCCAATCCGCTGAGCGGCTTCGGCAAGGGCACCGGCATCTGGCTGGGCGTTACTACCCTGATCGCGATCCTTGTGGGCGCCTTCGTCGCCGGCCGCTCCGCACCGGGCCAGGGCGGCCTGCACGGCGTGCTGAGCTGGTCGCTGACCACGTTGATCACGACGTATCTGGTGGCCTCGTTGGCTTCCGGCATTGCCGGTGCCGCTACCGGCGCGGTCGGCAAGGGCCTGTCGCTGGCGGGTGACGGCGTCGCCGCTGCGGCGCCGCACATCGCCTCCGGCGTCAAGGACGAGCTGCAGAAAAATGGCATCAACTTCGACTTCACCGATCTGCAGACTCAGCTGGACACCTTGCTGCGCCAGACCGGCAAGCCGGAACTGGACCCGTCCAACCTGAAGGCCACCGCGCAGCAGGCTGCCAATGACGGCAAGGACACGGCCCAGCAGACGGCCACCACGCCGCAGCAGACCGATCAGCAGCTCAGCGACTGGTTTGCCCGCGTGAAGCAGGAAGGCCAGCCGGCGCTGAATGCCGCCGACAAGGATGCGCTGGTCAACATCGTGGCCGCCCGCACCGGCAAGTCGCACGACGAGGCGCAGCAGATCGTCGACAACTATGCGCAGACCTATCAGCAGGCGATGGCGAAATTCCAGCAGCTGAAGCAGGAAGCCGAGCAGAAGGCGCGTGAAGCGGCCGACGCTACCGCACGTGGCGTGTCGAAGGCGGCCTGGGGTGCGCTGGTGCTGCTGGTCCTCGGTGGCTTGATCGCCTTCTTCGCCGGCCTGTTTGGCTTTGCCCGTCGCCCGGTGACCGCGGTGGTGGTGAAGCGTCCTTACGAAGTCGACTGAGGCTTCAGGACAACGATGGCACTGACGCCTCGGCGCAGCGCTTCGCACATAGCCTTGAAGATATCGCCTTAAAGCATCGCCCCGACGCTCACACGTCGGGGCGATTTCTTATCTGCCTACAGCAGCGAATCGCACCTAGCGCATGCGCATGCCGCCGATCTGCGCATCCTTGTCGGCCCACAAGGTATTGACCCAGGCCTGGAAACTGTCGCGGAACGCGGGATCGGCTTCGTAGTCGCCCCGCAAAGCGGCGGTGATTGGGAGCTCGCGCACGTGTACGCGAATCTCGCTGACCCGGCCGGCGATCAGATCCATCATCGTGTATGGGCCATCGGGATAGACGATGGTGACGTCGAGCATCGCATCCAGCGCATCGCCCATCGCATCGAGCACGAACGCCACGCCGCCGGCCTTGGGCCGCAGCAAATACCGATAGGCGGATTTCTGCTTGTCGTGCTTGGCCGGGGTAAAGCGCGTGCCCTCGACGAAGTTCATCACCGACACCGGCATGTGCCGGAATTTTTCGCAGGCGCGGCGCGTCGCCTCCATGTCCTTGCCCTGCAGCTCCGGATGCGCGGCAAGCGTTTCCTTCGAGTAGCGCTTCATGAAAGGGAAATCCAGCGCCCACCAAGCCGGCCCCAGCAGCGGCACCCAGATCAGCTGGCTCTTCAGGAAAAAACGCAGGAACGGGATGCGCCGATTGAAGATCTTCTGCAGCACCGGAATATCGACCCAGCTCTGGTGGTTGCACAGCACCAGATAATTGCCGTCGTAACGCAGCTCGTTCAGGCCATCGACCTGCCAGCGCGTGCGGGTGAACCAGTCGAACATGCCGCTATTGACCGCGATCCAACTCTCCGCGATCAGCACCAGGCCGCGCGACAACGCCAGCCGGATGCCGCGAATCGGCAGGATCACCTTGAACAGCGTCAGCAGGAACAGCGGCGTCACGTGCACCACGATGTTCAGTGCAAGGAGCAGCATCACCAGCGGTACGCGAATGAAACCAGGAAGCTTTGCGAGCATGAAAGACCAATCGCGGGGGAGGACAAGTTGCTGCAGAGTAGCGCCCCGGCGCGACGCCGGGAAACCTTTGTGCGGCCGAGCCTCTACATCAGCAGCTTGCGCACCTTGATCAAGGCCGCAATAAAGGTGTCGATTTCCTCGCGCGTGTTATAGAACGCAAACGACACGCGCACTGTGGCCGGTACGTCGAAAAACTGCATCAGCGGATGCGCGCAGTGATGGCCGGAGCGCACGGCCACGCCTTGCAGATCGAGCAAAGTGGCCAGATCGGTGGCTTGCGCCCCTTCGATCAAAAACGAGATCACCGCCTCTTTTTCGCTTGCCTCGCCGAACAGGCGCAGGCCGGGAATCTCGCGCAGCCGCTCGGTGGCGTAGCGCAGCAGATCCTGCTCCTGCGCATGGATGGCGTCGAAGCCGACGCTCTCGTAGTAATCGATAGCCGCGCCCAGGCCGATAAAGCCGGCGATATTGGGCGTGCCAGCCTCGAACTTGTGCGGCGGCGGTGCGAAGCTGGTGCCGCTGAAGCTGACTTCGCGGATCATCTCGCCGCCGCCGAAGAACGGCGGCATGGCTTCGAGATGTTCACGCTTCGCCCACAGCGCGCCCGTGCCGGTCGGCCCCAGCATCTTGTGGCCGGTGAGCGCGTAGAAATCGCAGCCCAGCGCCTGCACGTCGACCGGCCTATGCGGGACCGCCTGCGAACCATCGACCAGCAGCGGGATGCCGCGCTTTTTGCACTCGCGCGCGATCTCGCGCACCGGATTGACCGTACCCAGCACGTTCGACACGTGCGCCACGCAGGCGAGCTTTACCTCGGGCGACAGCATGGCGACAAACTGTTCCACGATCAGCTCACCGCGCTGATTGATCGGCGCCGCCTTGACCGTCGCACCCGTGCGCGCCGCCATCAGCTGCCACGGCACGATGTTGGCGTGGTGTTCCATCACCGTGGTGAGAATCGCGTCGCCCGCTTTCAACTGCGGCAGCACATAGCTGTAAGCGACCAGATTGATCGACTGCGTCGTACCCGAAGTGAGGATCAGCTCGTTGCGCGACGTGGCGTTGATGAAGCGCGCCAGCTTGTCGCGTGCTCCCTCATACGCTGCCGTCGATTCCTCACCCAGCTGATGCACGGCGCGCGCCACGTTGGCGTTGGTTTCGCGGTAGTGCCGGTTCATCGCCTCGATCACCGCCTGCGGCTTCTGGCTGGTGTTGGCGTTGTCGAAGTACACCAGCGGCTTGCCATCGTGGACAGTACGCGAGAGCACGGGGAAATCCGCACGAATGTGCTGGATATCGAACACGGGCTGGGTTTTGGGCTGTGCGTTCATGGGCAGGATGTCGCTTCCTTCAATGCTGTGGCAGCTGCGCGATCAGCAGCTCCGCCAGATGTTCACGCAGCGCGTCGTTCGGCAGATCGTCGAGCACGGCGCGACAGAATGCGGTGGTGAGCAGCGCGCGCGCCTCGTGCAGCGGAATGCCGCGCGAGCGCAGATAGAACAGCGCACGTTCGTCGAGCTGGCCGACCGTTGCGCCATGTGCCGCCTTCACCTCGTCGGCGTAAATTTCCAGTTCGGGCTTGGTGTCGATTTCGGCGTTCGGCGACAGCAGCAAATTCTTGTTGCTGAGGCTGGCATCGCTGCCATCCGCGCCGGGCGCCACCACCATTGCGCCGCGAAACACGCCGCGCGCACGATCGCTGGCCACGCCGCGCCAGTTCGAGCTCGATCGCGTGTTCAACGCCTGATGGCGGATAGCGAGCTGCGTATCGATATGCTGACGCCCGTGTGGCATGAACACGCCACGCGTATCGAGCTGCGCGCCGTCACCGATCAGCTCGGCCTGCAGATCGTGACGCACCAGCGCGCCACCGAGCTCCAGCACATGCAAAGTCGCACAAGCTTTCGTATGCAGACGAAGGCGGCTCTGGCGAATCAAGGTGTCAGTGGAACTAGCATTCTGCAGCAGCAAGTGATGCAGCAACGCGCCTTCGCGCAGTTCGATATCGCTCACTAGCGTCGCCAGATGCGACGACTCACCGCTGCCGATGTGCTGCTCCACCAAACTCAGCTCGGCGCCCTCAGCCAGTTCGATGATGTGGCGCACGTGCCAAGCTACGGAGGCGTCCGCAGCGGCGCCGACGAACACCAGCTGCACCGGCGCGCCGATCTTCTGATGTG
This sequence comes from Rhodanobacter sp. ANJX3, assembly GCF_014200755.1. Classification (GTDB taxonomy): domain Bacteria; phylum Pseudomonadota; class Gammaproteobacteria; order Xanthomonadales; family Rhodanobacteraceae; genus Rhodanobacter. Next base: position 166,823 of record NZ_JACHCM010000003.1, read on the forward strand.
CCGCCACGCGCAGCACCACGCCATCGGCCGCGCTGGCCGCATTGATATGCGTGAACGCATCGCTGGCGCCACGCGCGTGCCCCATCGAAGCGGAACGCGACAGCGCGAAGCGCAGCGGTTCGGCGTCGCCCTTCAAGGCGTGCGACAGCGGCTGCAGGGTGAGACCGGGCGGCAGCGTATCGATCGCCGAAAGATCAGCGCGAAACGCACCGTTGACGAACACCAGCCGCGGACCCTCGACGCCCGGCAAGACCAGCGTCGATGCGTCGACCGTACGCGTCTGTGCGTCGGCATCGCCGGACACAAAACGGCGCTGCGACAGCGCGCGCAGGGCGGTGTACTTCCACGCTTCGACGCGCGTATCGGGCAAGCCGCCAGCAACAAACGCTTCACGGTTTTCATGCCGCATCGCGTCCAGCCAGCCGATGCCGCTGGGCGGCAGCGGCGCATCCAGTAGCGCGGTCACCAGCGGCAGCGGCGCCGGCTGGTTCATACCGACGCTCCCGCCGGGTGGCGCTCGGCGACACCGGCGTAGCCCTGCGCTTCGAGCTTCAGCGCCAGCGACTTGTCGCCGCTTTCGACGATGCGGCCATCGGCCAGCACGTGTACGAAGTCCGGCACCACGTAATCGAGCAGACGCTGATAGTGGGTGATCATCAGGAACGCGCGCTCGGGCGAACGCAGCGTGTTCACGCCCTGCGCCACCTGCTTCAAGGCGTCGATATCGAGACCCGAATCGGTTTCGTCGAGAATCGCCAGCTGCGGTTCGAGTACGGCCATCTGGAAGATCTCGTTGCGCTTTTTTTCACCGCCGGAAAAACCTTCGTTGACCGCGCGATGCAGCAGCTCGTCGGAGATCTGCATCACCTTCAGCTTCTCTCGCACCAGCTTGAGAAACTGCATGGAGTCAAGTTCCTTTTCGCCGCGTACCTTGCGCTGCGCGTTGAACGCCGCGCGCAGAAAGTAGGTGTTGTTGACGCCGGGAATTTCCACCGGGTACTGAAACGCCAGAAACACGCCGGCCGCGGCGCGCGCTTCCGGGTCAAGCGCCAGCAGATCGATGCCGTTGTAGATCACCGAACCGGCGGTGACTTCGTAACCCTCGCGACCGGACAACACGTTGCCCAGGGTGGATTTGCCCGCACCGTTCGGTCCCATGATGGCGTGCACTTCGCCCGCGTTCACGGTGAGGCTGAGCCCCTTGAGAATTTCCTTGCCCTCGACGCGGGCGTGCAGGTTTTCGATTTTCAGCATACTCATTACTTTGATCCCACGACGGCCATGGAACACACGCCATGGCCTTGCAATTGTTGGTAACCACCGATGCCACTTCTCACCGCCGATGACTTCAAGTCACAGATGGCGATGATGGGCTCGTCCAGCACAAATCCGTTTTCGGAAGGATCCGACAGCCAGCCCGCGCGCTGCGGCTCATCGTTGACGGAAAAGCTCAATCCCCACGGCACGGGCCGATCACCGACATGGGATATCCATACAAATCGGCGAATCGGCCCGATCTGAAAATGTCCGCGGGCATCAGCGACAACCTCCAGGGTCTTCGCCTTGGCGACAGCGTGGCCGGACGCGTCGAGCCGGTCGATCAGTTGGATATGCGCATGGGGCACCGGCCCACCGGAGTTCTCGATGCTGCCGATGATCTCGGGCGCGCTCAGCTCGTGATGCGGCCACGGCACGCAGGCGCTCAGCGACAGCGGCGCGGCACACAGCAGGCTGAGTTGGATAAGGCTCCATTTCGCACTCATTTCTTCGACGCTACCGCAACTTTCAGCTTGCAGGGACCCATGCCGACGACGGCGATATCGCCCTCGATCACGCTGGACTTGCTGTCAGCCGCCAGATCGCACTGTGCGGTGACGACCATGTTGGGCACCTCGCCCAACATGTCCGGATCGGATACCCAGCCGACGTTCCAGGTCTGGCCGTCTTGCGACATGCGCAGCCCCCACGGCACGGTGTGCTGATCCACCTTGAACAGCGGGTTGTCGATCCTGCGCGCCTGCTGCTTGATCGGCCCCAGCGTGAAATGACCCTGCGCATCGGTGACCGCTTCCTGCGTATGGGCTCCGGGCTGCGGCTCGCCCGATGCGTTCAACACGTCGACCAGCTGCATGTGCATACCTTGCACCGGTTGGCCCGCACGCGTCACGGTGCCGCTGATCTGCGGCGCAGTGAGATATCGGTGCTTGATCGGCACACTGCAGCCGACGACGCCGGCAGCGGCCAGTACACAGAGCAAAATCCTTGAAGACGACGTCATGCCGCGATCCTTCTGAAGAGGAAATGCACGATGGTTTTGAAACTCATGGAGATGCCTCGACACGGGCATAACTCGTTGCCAACACATCGATCGCCTTGCGGCTCATCAGGCAGGCGAACCACTCGCGCAGCACGTCGGCGCCCAGCGATTCGTAGAACGCGATGGACGGCGTATTCCAGTCCAGCACCGACCACTGCAGCCGCGGCAGGTTTTCATCGACGCAGCGCTGCGCCAGATGCGCAATCAGTCTCTTGCCGATGCCGTTGCCGCGAAACGCGGGCCGCACGAACAGATCTTCCAGATAGATGCCGGCGCGGCCGAGAAAGGCCGAATAATTGTAAAACCAGAAAGCCATACCGGCGACTTCACCATTCCACATGGCGATATCGCAGTGCGCACGCGGCGCGGGGCCGAACAGGTCACGCGCGAGATCGGCTTGTGTCGCGTCGACCTCGTGGAGCAGCTTTTCGTAATCGGCCAGCTCGCGGATCAGCGCCAGAATCTCGCCCACATCCTGCACGTTTGCCGGTCGCAGCTGCAGCAACGATTCCGTTTTATCCGCCACGACGCTCATCAGCCTACCGCGCCTTCGAGCGACACTTCCAGAAGCTTTTTCGCCTCGACGGCAAACTCCATCGGCAGCTCGCGGAAAACCTGCTTGCAGAAGCCGTCGACGATCATCGATACGGCGTCTTCCTCGCTGATACCGCGGGCGCGGCAGTAGAACATCTGGTCGTCGGAAATTTTCGACGTGGTCGCCTCGTGCTCGACGATAGCGGTGGGATTTTTCACTTCCATATACGGGAAGGTGTGCGCGCCGCACTGCTTGCCGATCAGCAGGCTGTCGCACTGGGTGTAGTTGCGTGCGCCGTCGGCACCCTTCTCCATCTTGACCAGGCCGCGATAGCTGTTGGAGCTGCGTCCGGCGCTGATGCCCTTGGCGACGATCTTCGACTTGGTGTGCTTGCCGATATGGATCATCTTGGTGCCGGTGTCGGCCTGCTGATGATGATGCGTCAGCGCCACCGAGTAGAACTCGCCCACCGAACGATCGCCGCGCAGCACACAGCTCGGATATTTCCACGTCACCGCCGAACCGGTTTCCACCTGGGTCCAGGAAATTTTCGAGTCGTCGCCGCGACAATCGCCGCGCTTGGTCACGAAGTTGTAGATACCGCCGACGCCGTTTTCGTCGCCGGGATACCAGTTCTGCACGGTCGAGTATTTGATCTGCGCCTTCTCCAGCGCGACCAGTTCGACCACCGCCGCATGCAGCTGATTCTCATCGCGCTTGGGCGCGGTGCAGCCTTCCAGATACGACACGTGGCTGCCTTCTTCGGCCACGATCAGGGTGCGTTCGAACTGGCCCGTGTTCTGCGCATTGATGCGAAAATACGTGCTCAGCTCCATCGGGCAGCGCACGCCCTTGGGGATAAAGACAAAGCTGCCGTCGGAGAACACGGCGGAGTTGAGCGCGGCGAAAAAGTTGTCGCCGGTCGGCACCACGCTGCCCAGATACTGCCGCACCAGTTCGGGATGTTCGCGAATCGCTTCGCTCATCGAACAGAAGATCACGCCGGCCGCCGCCAGCTCCTTGCGGAACGTGGTACCGACCGACACCGAGTCGAACACCGCGTCCACCGCCACCCCGGCCAGCTTGGCGCGCTCGTGCAGCGGCACGCCGAGCTTCTCGTACATTTCCAGCAGTTTCGGATCGACTTCATCGAGCGATTTCAGGCCGGCCTTGGGCGCGGCGTAATAGCTCAGCGCCTGGTAGTCGACCGGCTCGATCTTCAGCTTGGCCCAGTCCGGCGTCGGCATGGTCAGCCAGTGGCGATAGGCGTCGAGGCGCCAGTCGGTCATCCACTCCGGCTCGCGCTTGATCGCGGAGAGCTGGCGGATGATGTCCTCGCTCAGGCCGGGCGGCAGGCTGGTCATCTCGATATCGGTGACGAAACCGGCCGAGTAGCTGCGGCCTAGCGCCTCGGCCACATCGGCGTTGTCGCGCAGCGCTGTGCTGGTGCTGTCGTTGGTCATGGTCTGGTTCATTCGGTAGTGACGCCGCCGGAGTTTGACCGGACAGCCGCGGTATCGGCGACCGTTGCGGCAATCCGCCGGGGTGCTGTTTTTTTGGGCGACGGCGGGTTGCTCAGATCGACAACCGGCAGGCGCGTTTTGAGCATGTCGGCCAGGCTAACCGCGCGCAGCGCGCTGTCCAGCACGCTGTTGACCTGCTGCCAGCTGCCGCGCACGCCGCACTGCGATTCGCGATCGCAATGGCCTTCGGCCAGACTGCACTCGGTCATGCCGATCGGGCCTTCCAGTGCCTCCACGATCTCGGCCAGCGAAATATCCGCGGCCGACCGCGCCAGCCGATAACCGCCGTTGACGCCACGAAACGACTCGACCAGCGAGGCGTGCCCGAGCGCTTTCAGCAGCTTGCTCACCGTCGGCAGCTCCAGCCGGGTTTCGTCGGCGATCTGCCCCGTGGTGAGCACATCATGCGGATGCGCTGCGATGCAGGTCATCACGACGGTGGCGTAATCGGTGAGTCGGCTGACGCGTAACATCGGAGCGCTCTGGCCTGAGTAACTGTAATCGGGACTAAAATGGTACTGATTCGACCCACTGGCGTCAATCCAAGCCGGCGCCCGGCCCTTTTCAAACGCACCAATGACAGGCAATGACCGACTGCATTGCACGATTTTAGTGCAGCCCATCCTTGAGGCATTGCCCCCATCCTCGCCATGCAGCGACACAGCAGCTGAAGCGGCATGGCATGCATCGTGCTGACTGCAACCATCACAGCGCGAGAACCCACTATGAAATGGATCACGGCGATCATCAAACCGTTCACGCTGGACGATGTGCGCGAGGCGCTCAGCGAAGCCGGCGTGCAGGGCATGACGGTAACCGAGGTGAAAGGCTTCGGCCGCCAGCACGGTCACACCGAGCTGTATCGCGGCGCCGAATACGTGGTCGATTTCCTGCCCAAGCTGAAAATCGAAGTGGCGGTGGCGGACGACCGGCTCGATCACGCCATCGAGGCGATCACCGGGGCCGCACGCACCGGCAAGATCGGCGACGGCAAGATTTTTGTCGCCGAACTCGAACAGGCGGTGCGCATCCGCACGCAAGAAGTCGATGGGGATGCGCTGTAGAAATCCGCGAGAACGGCAACGGCTCTAGCCGCCTTGCCGACTACGGCCTCACTGCGGTGACCTCGATCTCGACCAGCGCCGCCGGAACCACCAGCGCGGCCACCTGCACCGCCGAACGCGACGGCAGGTTCGGCTGCGCCTTGGTACCGAAGAACTGCGTATAGCCGTCCATAAAGCCGGCGAAGTCGAGCTTGTCGCCTTTATTCTTGTCGGCTACCAGGAACACCTGCATCTTCACCACGTCGCCCATGCTCAGATGCATGCTTTCCAGCTGCTTCTTGATATGGGCCAAGGCCGAGATCGTCTGCGTCTTGGTATCACCCATCGACGCGGGCGCACCGTTCGAAGCGCTGGCATCCTTCGGCATCTGCCCCATCTGGCCGCTGAGATAGACCATGGTCTTGCCGGCCGGCACTTCGACCGCTGCCGAGATGGGGAACGTGCTGTCGGGCAGCTTGTAACGGATCACGTCGGAGGCGCTGGCGACGATCGGCAGCGTGCACAGCAGCAGGGGCAGAACGGTGCGGGAAAAGCGATGCATGGGATGTCCTTGTAAGTGAATGCCGCTGATGAAATCGAAAGATCTACGGATGCAGCGCCTTGACCTCGGCCGCCGTGATGGTGTCCTTGTAGTCGTTGCCGAAGTGCGTGCGGATGTAGTTGATCACGCTGGCGATCTGCTCGTCGGTCAGCCAGACCGGATCGATAAACGACTCCCGCTCGCTGTCGCCTGGATCTTTGGGCGCGAACGCGGGCATGTTGCGGCGGCCGTGCAAGATGGTCAGCGCCATGTACGACGCGGATGACATCGTGGGATTGTGCGCAAATGCCGGATAGTGCCCCGCACCGATCGCCCCCTGCCCGTTCGGCATGTGGCAGCCCTGGCAGAGATGCGCGTAGATCTGTGCGCCGCTGTCGGTCTTCAGCGAGGCGTCGTTGCGAATACCTGCGCTGTCGGCGAAGGCCTGCGTGCTGGTCAGCAAAAGCAGGGCAGCGAATGCGATGAATTTTGCCGTTATGGCGTCGATGTTTTTCATGCCGTCGCTCCCGCCGCGGCGCGTCGATGCAGCCGACCGATCGCGTCCAGCGCCGAGGTGACCGCGCCCTCCTGCCACGCCGGCAGGCACGACGCGTGCTCACCGGCCAGCACGATGCGCCCATCGAACTGGCACAGGTTGTCGTAATGGTCGGCGCGCGCCTGCTCCGACCACTGGGCGAAACAACCGAGGGTAAAGGGCGAGCGATGCCAGGCCACCGCCATGCCGTTGTCAAACTCTTTCGGATACTGCGGGTGAATCTTGCTGCCCTGTTCAAGCGCGCGTTGGATGCGTTCGGCCGGCGACATCGCGGTGAACTCCATCGCATCCAGGCCCCAGATATACGCACCCAGCAACACGCCCTTGCCACCACTGAAATAGCCCGTGCTCGGGTAGCTGATATTGGTGATCGCCTGGTCGGTATAAGTGATGCCGCCGTAGATCTGATCGTCCTCTTCCCAGAAGCGCCGCTTGAACTGCAGGCCGACCTTCACCGCCGCCGCGTACGGCACGGCGGCAATGGCTTCGGCCATCGCCTGCCCTACGTTCATCGGAATCTGACCGAGGATCGACAGCGGCAGCGTGCACACGCACCAGTCGGCGCTCGCCGTGTGCTTGACGCCCGGTGCCGTGGTGTCTTCATACATCGCGGTGACGCCGCGCTCGTCCTGCTGGATCGCCGTGACCTTGGCGTTGTAGCGGATCAGCGGCCCCAGCTCGCGCGCGAAGGCCTGACCGATCACCCCCATGCCGCCGACCGGTTGGAACAGCGTGGTCTGCATCTCGTAGTTGTCGCCCACCGGCAAGCCTTGCCAAAGCCGTGAATCGAGGACGTCCTTCAGCGCAAACGGTTCGGAAGCAATCGGGTGACCGCTCAAACCGCCGCCAGGATCTTTTTCGTAGCCGCGCCGGTTGCTGCTCAGCTCGCCTTTGGCATAAGCGTAGTTCTTGTCGAGCGCGCCCCAGCTGCGCAGGGAGTGCAGCAGTTTTTCCTGATCCTCCTTGCTGACCAGCGCATCGAGCTGATTCGCCTGCGTGGTCTTGGCCAGCAGCTCGGCGACGTGGCCCTGATAGTCGGCTTTGACCGCACGAAAGCGCTGCGGCTTGCCGTCGAATCCTTTCGTGCTGTGCAGATAGGCGTTGTAGTTGACCTGCACAAACGCTTCCAGCGGCACGCCGAGCTGCTTGCAGTAGTGCAGGATGCCGTGATGATGGTAGGGCAATCGCCAGGGGCCGGGGTTGATATACAGACCCTTGTCGAAACCGCAGTGCTGGGTCGCGCCGCCGAGCTCGGTGTAGGTATCGCCGCCGCGCAGCGTCCAGTTGCGGCCACCGGCGCGCGCGTTGTATTCGAGCACCTGCACCTTGTAGCCGGCTTCGCGCAATTCGTACGCGGCAACCAAGCCGGCGATGCCGGCGCCAAGCACCAGCACCGAAGAACCCTTCGGCGCTTGACCGAGTTTGATCGGCGCCTTGTACGGCGATTGCGCCGCAAAACCCAGTCCACTCATCGCCTGATACATCGTTGCGCTGCCGGCGGTCATGCCGATCATGCGCAGCAGCTGGCGCCGGGTCATCGAGAAACCACGATCGCTTTCGCCCATTCAACTCCCCTCGTTGATTGCCCCGGAGGCCGTGCCTGCATGGCCTCATGTCGTCGAATGCGCGCTGCGCGCTCCCCTCGCTTCGTGCTCCAAACCGATCGCTATGTCGTTATAACTACCACAGGCTGCTGCGCCGCACCAATGCGAGCGTCATCGCCATGCCGCTCACGCTGGTCGGCACAAACCATTAAGCTGACGTGCCGTCCGCCAGTATGAGTTTCATGGAACCGCACGATCGCGCCGCCGCCCGCCTGGCCTGGACCCGGGCCACCTTGCACGATGATTCGCTGACGCTCGAATCCGCCTCGGCCGACGCCAGCTTCCGCAGCTACTGGCGCACGCATCACCAGGGCCGCAGCTGGATCGTGATGGACTCGCCGCCCGCGCTTGAAGATCCGCGCCCATGGCTGGCGCTCGGCGCGAAACTCGCTGCCGCCGGCGTGCACGTACCGGCGGTTCACGCGCACGATTTGCAGCAGGGTTTTCTGCTGATCGAGGACCTGGGCCATCGGTTGTATCTATCCGAATTGCGCGACGACAACGCGGACGCGCTGTATGGCGCCGCCATGGATGCACTGCAGCGCATGCAGGAGCGCGTCGACACCGCCGACTTGCCGCGCTTCGATCGTGCGCTCGTGCTGCAGGGCCTGGAGATCATGCCCGTCTGGTTTCTCGAACGGCATCTCGGAAGCGCGCCCGACGCCGCCGAACGGACAACGCTGGACGCCGCGTTCGAGCTTATCGCACGCAATCACGAAGAGCAGCCGCACGGTTTCGTGCACCGGGATTTTCACAGCCGCAATCTGCTGGTGATCGAATCCGACGACGCGCCAGAAAATATCGGCGACCGACTCGATCATCCTGGGATTATTGCGTCTGAGCTCCTAAGCCCTGGGATTATCGACTTCCAGGGCGCCCTCCACGGCCCGCTGACCTACGACCTCGCCTCGCTGCTGCGCGACGCCTATATCGTGTGGCCACACGCGCGCGTCGATGCCTGGGTCGAGTCCTACCGTCAGCGCCTAGTGGCCGCTGGACGCATCGACAGCAGCGTGGATCGGGCACGCTTTCTGCGCTGGTTCGACCTGACCGGGCTGCAGCGCCATCTGCGCGTGCTCGGCCAGTTCTATCGGCTGTGGTATCGCGACGGCAAAGCGGGCTACCTGGCCGACGTGCCGCGCGTCTACGACTACGTGATCGGCGTGGCGAATCGTTATCCCGAACTCGCCGACCTCGCGGCGTTGCTGCAGCGACGTGTCGGCCAGCGCGACCTGCGCACGGCGAACGACTGATGAGACATGCGCTGATCTTTGCCGCCGGCCTCGGCGAACGCATGCGTCCACTCACCGACCGCACGCCGAAGCCGCTGTTGCCGGTCGGCGGCAAACCGCTGATCGAGTGGCATCTGGAAAAGCTCGCCGCTGCTGGCGTGCACTACGTGGTGATCAACACCTCGCATCTGGCCGATCAATTTCCCGACGCGCTGGGCGACGGTTCGCGCTGGGGCTTGCGCATCCGCTACGCCTACGAAGGGCCAACGCCGCTGGAAACCGGCGGCGGCATGCTCAACGCGTTGCCCTTGCTGGGAAGCGAACCGTTTATCGCGATCAGTGCGGACATCTGGAGCGCGTACGACTACGCCACGCTGCCGGTCGAGCCGGCAGGCCACGCGCATCTGGTGATGGTACCCAACCCATCCTGGTATCCGCGGGGCGATTTCGTGTTGCAGCAGAACAAGCTGCACGCCGATGGCGACGGTGAACGCCTGACTTTCGGCAACATCGGTGTCTACCGCCCGGCACTGGTTCGCGGCCATGCCCAAGGACGCTTCAAGCTTCTACCGCTCTACCAGCAGGCCATGCGCGAGCAGCAGCTCGCCGGCGAACGCTACGACGGTGACTGGTGGAATGTCGGCAATCCGCAGCAGCTCGCCGAACTGGATGCCCATTTGCGCGGCTGACCCGGCACCGGCCTCCACCGCGACCACGTTCCGACACACGTCGACGGAGGTCGCGCGCATCAGTATCCCGCTAACGGGACGACTTCGGTCCTATCGCTTGGACAATCGGTGAAATCGTCGGCAGCGACGGCAACGATGCACCCGGCGCTACGGCGTCAGCTGGTGGGTGGGTCAGAGGAATAATCACCGACACCGGCTCGATCGCCGGAGTCCGGTTCCCCATACGCTGCGGCGGCGCGGCGTTTGGCGCGGCCGGGGCGGCAGTGGGCGCGGCATTCAGTCCCGCCGTCTCCGGCGAGGAGGCCGCGTCGGATGCCTCCTTGTTCATCACGATCAGGCTGATGCGGCGATTGAACGGCGCATCCGGATGCTGCTGGTCGAATGGCACGGAGTCGGCCAGTCCCACGACGCGCGCGACCTTGTCCACCGCCATGCCGCCGGATAACAGGGCGCGGCGCGCCGCATTGGCGCGATCGGCTGAGAGCTCCCAGTTGCCGTACTCACCGTCCCGGCTGTACGGCGTATTGTCGGTATGGCCCGAAATGCTGATCTTGTTCGGCACCTTGTTCACGAAGCCGGCCAGCTCGCGCAGAATCATCTCGCTGTAGGGCTTCATGTGATCGCTGGCGGTATCGAACATCGGCCGGTTCAATTTATCGACGATCTGGATGCGCAATCCTTCCGACGTGATATCGAGCAACAGCTGGTCCTTGAACGGCGCCAGTGCCTGGCTTTTCTGGATAGCCGCGTTCATCTGCGCCATCAGCTCTTCCAGCCGCGCCATGTCCTGAGCCCTGACGCGCTTCGAAATCTCCTGCGGCGATTTGTCGTTGCTGCTGGCCGCCGGTGCCGGTCCACTGTGCCGATCCTTGCCATGACCGTGCGACATATCCATCCCGCCGCCAAGCTTGATCGGGCTGTCGCTGGCGCCACCAGGGCCGGCCCGCCCGGGTGGCGCGATGGTCGCAGTTCCCGGTGTCATGCTCGGGTTCTTGAAATACTCGGAGATGGCCGCTTTCTGTTCGCGCGTACCCTGTCCCAGGATCCACATCACCAAAAAGAAAGCCATCATCGCGGTCATGAAATCCGCATAGGCCACCTTCCATTCACCGCCATGGTGCACGCCGTGCACGCGTTTGATTTTGCGCACGATGATGGAGGGCTGGCTATCGTGCTCGCTCATGCGCGTGTGCCCGCCCGGTCGCCCTTGAGGTGCTCATCGAAATCCTGAAAAGTCGGACGGCTCTGCGACGACAGCGCCTTGCGCGCAAACTCCACCGATACCTTGGGGTTGTAGGCACGCAGGTTGGCGATCAGTGCGACCTTGACGCACTCGAACGCCTTGCCGTCCTCGTTCGTGCGGTTCTCCATGGCCGAGGCCAGCGGCCCGACGAAACCATAGCAAAGCAGAATGCCGACGAAGGTGCCCACCAGTGCGCCGGCGATGTGCTCGCCAATGGCCGAGGTGTCGCCATTGAGCGACGACATGGTGGTGACGATGCCGAGTACGGCAGCGACGATGCCGAAACCCGGCAACGCGTCGCCCAATCGATTGATGGCCTTCGACGGCGCCAGTGCATCGTGATGATGGGTTTCCAGCTCGTAGTCCAGCAGCGGCTCGAGCTCCTGCGCATTCATGCTGCCGCTGACCATCAGGCGCAGGCAATCGGTGATGAAGTCGATCAGATGATGTTCCCGGATCAATCGCGGGTAGGCGGAAAATATCGGACTCGCATGCGGATCTTCGATATGTTCTTCAAGGCTGAGCAGGCCGCCTTTACGCATCGCGTTGAAAATATCGTAGAGCAGCGACAGCAGGTCTATGTAGTCCTCGCGCTTGTAGCGCGGCCCCTTGAAGAGACCCAGCAACTCGGAGCCTGCCGTCTTGACGATCTTCAATGGGTTCGCGATCAGAAAAGCGCCCAATGCCCCGCCGCAGATGATCAGCATCTCGTACGGCTGCCATAAGGCGAGCAAGTGACCGTGGGAAGCCAGATAGCCGCCAATGACACAACCCAAGACGACCAGCGTCCCGACAATAACCAGCATGATGCACTGCCCCGAAAACGGAAAAGTCCGTTTTTTCTTACCAAGGACTTATCGGCTAGCGCGACCACAAGTTGAGGAGAATGCTGCGTTTGCAGCAACCACTTTCCAGGCCGCGATCCGGGCGCTGAAACGACGAAGGCCCGGCTTGCGCCGGGCCTTCGTGATGTCCCGCAACGCGTTGCCTATCAGGGCCGACGCGCCAGCTCCGGGTTCTCGCGGGTCACCGGCATCAGATCCTTTTTCGACACGCCCAGCCACAGCAGGATCGGGCTGGCCACGAAGATCGACGACAGCGTACCGACCAGAATGCCGATCAGCATGGTCACGGCAAAACCGTGCACCGCGGTGCCGCCGAAAAAGAACAGCGCGGCCATGGTGATGCTGGTAAACAGCGAGGTGATGATGGTTCGCGACAACGTATTGTTGATCGAGCGGTTGAGAATTTCTTCCGGTTCGGCCTTGCGCGCCAGGCGGAACAGCTCGCGGATACGATCGAACACCACTACCTTGTCGTTGATCGAATAACCGATCACCGCCAGCACGGAGGCCAGCACGGTCATGTCGAACTCGCGCTGCACCAGGGCCAGGATGCCCAACGTCACCAGCACGTCGTGAAACTCGGTCACGATGGCAGCGAAGGCGAAGCGGCGCTCGAAGCGAATGCCCAGGTAGAAGCCGATGCCCAGCACCACGAAAAGCGCCGCCCACAGGCCATCGCTGCGCAGCTCCGCACCGACTTCGGCACTGACGAAGTCCTTGCTCTTCACCTTCGCATCCGAACGCGCCGCCTGCAGCATCTTGATAACGTCGGCGGATATGCGATCGAGGTTGACCTTGCCATCGGCCTGGACCGAGGCCGGATCGTCCTTGGGTTGCATGCGGATCGACACTTCGCGCGTACCGCCCAGGCTCTGCACGATCGGATTCTCGACGCCGCCCTTGGCCAGCGCAGCGCGCACGTCGTTGATCTGCACCGGCTGATCGTAGTCCACGACCAGCGACACGCCGCCGTTGAAATCCAGGCCGTAGTTGAGGCCCTTGGTCGCGATCAGCACTATCGAGGCAATCATCAGAAACGCGGCAATCGCGATGCTGAACTTGCGCATGCCGAGGAAGTTGACGTTGCTGTTGTGATTGAAAATTTCCATTGCGATTCCTCAGACCGACAGCGTCTTGAGCTTGCGGTGGCCGTGGATCAGCGCAGTAAACGCGTGGGTCAACGTTACCGAGGTGAACAGCGAGGTCAGGATGCCGATCATCAACGTCACGCCGAAGCCCCTGATCGCGCCGGTACCCATGGTGGTCAGCGCCAGCGCGGCGATCAGATGGGTGACGTTGGCATCGAGAATCGTGGCCCAGGCTTTTTCATAACCTGCGCGGATCGACGCGTGCGGACTCGAACCGTTACGCAGCTCCTCGCGGATGCGTTCGCAGATCAGCACGTTCGCATCGATGGCCATGCCCAGCGTCAGCACGATACCGGCGATGCCGGGCATGGTCAGCGTGACGCCGATCAGCGACATCACCGCCACCAGGATTACCAGGTTGAAGAACAGCGCAATATCGGCCACCAGGCCGAACAGCTTGTAGTAAATCGCGGCGGCCAGCAGCACCAGGCCCAGGCCCAGCATCACCGCCATAAAGCCCTTGTTGATATTGTCCGCGCCCAGGCTGGCACCGATCACACCCTCTTCGACGATATCGACCGGCGCGGCAAGCGCACCGCCCTTGAGCAGCAGCGCAAGATCGGAAGCATCTTTCAAGCTGGCCAAACCGTTGGTCTCGAACTGCCGGCTGAAAGGGCTGGAGATGGTCGCGTCGTTGATCACCGACTCGGTGTCTTTGGACGTGCGCACTTCCTTGCCGTCGACGATCTTGGTTTCGGTGACGCGCTCGACGTAGACCACCGCCATCGGCTTGCCGACGTTGGCGTTGGTGAAGTCGCCCATCTTCTTGGCGCCCGCGGCGTTCAACGTCACGCTGACGTTCGGCGTGCCGTTGCGCGTATCGGTGCCCGACGCCGCATCGACCAGCTGGCTGCCGGTGACGATCACGCGTTTGCTGACCAGGACCGGGGTGCGGGTGTCACGCATGTAATAGAGGTTGGCGTCTGGTGGAATGCTGCCCGTGCGCATCGCTTCCTGCGCCTGCGGGTCGCCGGGAAAGCCGATGCCCGCGCGGTATTCCAGCGTGGCGGTGGCGCCGATCAGCTTCTTGGCTTCGGTCGCATCTTGCACGCCGGCCAGTTCCACCACGATGCGGCTGTCGCCCTGCTGCTGGATCAGAGGCTCGGACACGCCGAGCGCATTGATGCGGTTGCGCAGCGTGCTGAGGTTCTGCTGGATCGCGCTGCGCGAGAGGTCGCGCAGCTTGTCTGGCTTGATCACCGCGTTGAGCAGAAAGCGATCGCCCGTACTGCTGCCGTTGGACACGATGATGTCGGTGAATTCGTTGGCGATCGCGTCGGACGCCTTGCTGCGATCGTCGGCCGAACGCAGAATCACGGCGATGCCCTGACCGGCGACCGGGTTGCGTGCCACCGACTCGTAGCGAATGTTCTTCTGCTGCAGCAGCGCGCGGATATCGTCGGCATAGCTGGTTTCCTGCTTGTCGACGATGCCGCTCTGATCCACCTGCATCAGAAAGTGCACGCCGCCCTGCAGATCCAGGCCCAGCGGCATCGAGCGCGCGCCGATCGCGCGCAGCCAGCCCGGCACGGTCGACTGCAGCTTGAATGCGGTGGAGTAACCGTCGCCCAGGGCCGTCTTGATCGCATCGGCGGCGCTTTTCTGCGTATCGCCATTGCCGAAGGTGGCGATCAGGTTGTCGCCCTGCACACTCACGCTGGTGGCAGCGATGTGCTGCGCCGCGAGCGCCGCGGTCACCTTCTGCTGAATCGACTGATCGATCGGCGCGCTGCCGCGGTTGGCGCTGACCTGCACGGCGGCCACCGGGAAAAAGGCGTTCGGCAAGGCGTAGAGGACGCCGAACAACATCACTATCGCGACCAGCGCGTATTTCCAGCGGGGAAAATCACTCATGCCTTGCATCCATCAGATAGCGTCCATCGAAGCCGCAGCAACCAGCCGGCGGTGTTAGCGAACATCGGAAAACATCCCGTGAAAAGCAGCCCCCAAAGCGGCCGGACCGAAGCCCGGCATCCGTCGATCAGACGGACTTCAGCGAACCCTTGGGCAGCACCTGCGACACCGAACCCTTCTGCACCTTGACCACCACATTGGTGGCGATTTCGACGCTGATAAAAGTTTCACCGACCTCGTCGATACGGCCGGCAATGCCGCCATTGGTCACCACTTCGTCGCCCTTGGCCAGCGCCGACAGCATGGTGCGCAGCTCTTTCTGACGCTTCATCTGCGGGCGGATCATCAGAAAATAGAACACGCCAAACAGCACGATGATCGGCAGAAAGGTCAGGATCGGATTGCCTGCGGCAGGCGCGACAGCGGGCGCAGCCTGGGCAAGCACGAACGGGATCGAAAACGTCATTGGGTCTGTCTCGCAAGTGGTGGCGCAGCCCGAGAAGTCAGCTGCCGCCGGTCAAAGATCAACGATTATGCCATGCACCCCCCAGCCGTGCACGGCTGGGGCGCCTCGGTACCGGGCACGGACCGGGTAACGGCGGAACCTTCCAGCCCAGCGGGCGCTCGCCGGACGGAGCCTTTCCCTGCGACTCGTACCAACCGCAAAAGTTCGCCAGGCATGAGCGCCCAGCGGTTCGTCTACGCGACGGTCGGGCGGCGTCTGGCGTAGAACTCGGCCGTGAACGCGTCCAGCGTACCGCCGGCAATGGCCTCGCGCAGGCCGGCCATCAGTCGCTGGTAGTAGCGCAGGTTGTGCATGGTGGCGAGCTGGCTGCCCAGAATCTCATTGCAGCGATCCAGGTGGCGCAGATAGGCGCGGCTGAAGCCGCCGGCGCAGGCGTAGCAGTCGCAGCCCTCCTCGATCACCCGGGTGTCCAGCGAATATTTGGCGTTGCGGATGCGCAGCGTGCCCTCGGCGGTGAACAGAAAGCCGTTGCGGGCGTTGCGGGTGGGCATGACGCAGTCGAACATGTCGATACCGCGACGCACCGCCTCGACGATATCCTCCGGCCTACCCACGCCCATCAAATAGCGCGGCTTGTCCTGCGGCAACAGCGGCACTGTGAAATCCAGCGCGTGGTTGCGCTCGGCCTCCGGCTCGCCGACGGCCAGGCCGCCGACGGCATAGCCGTCGAAGCCGATGTCGATCAGACCTTCGGCGGAGCGGGTGCGCAGGTTTTCGTAGACGCTGCCCTGCACGATGCCGAACAGCGCATTACGCGGCTTTGAGCCGGCACGTTGCAGATCATCGAAGCCGCGGCGCGACCGCTCGGCCCAGCGCAGGCTCAGCTCCATCGAGTCGCTGGCGACCTTTTCCGTCGCCGGATACGGCGTGCACTCGTCGAAAATCATCGCGATGTCCGAATCCAGCGTGGTCTGGATCTGCATCGACACTTCGGGCGACAGGAACACTTTCGAGCCGTCCACCGGCGAGGCGAAAGTCACGCCCTCCTCGGTGATCTTGCGCTTGTGTGCCAACGAAAAAACCTGAAAGCCGCCCGAGTCGGTGAGGATGGGTTTATCCCAGCCGATGAATTTGTGCAGGCCGCCGAACTGCTCGACGATCTCCAGCCCCGGCCGCAGAAACAGGTGAAAAGTATTGCCGAGAATGATTTCCGCGCCGATGTCATTGACGTCGCGCGGCGTCATCGCCTTCACCGAGCCATAAGTGCCGACGGGCATGAAGGCCGGCGTTTCCACCGTGCCGCGGTCGAACGTGAGGCGGCCGCGGCGGGCCGCGCCGTCGGTGGCGAAAAGCGCAAAAGTCATGGAGGTCATCCGACCCATTATACGGGGCCGCCGTAGCCGGGCGACCGACCAGCACTCAGCGTCAGGCCGGGCGCTTCATCGCAAAGCGGTCGCGCGTGGTCGAATACCAGCTGCCGCTGAGGCGCCCGACCAGATCGAGCTTGGCCGGATCGACGTACCGCTCATCGGCCATCACCGCGTCGTCGATATGCGCCAGCAGCACGCGGGAAAAGATCAGAAACTGGCGCGGATGTTCCGCCGGGTACGGAATCACTTCGGCCAGCGTGCACTCGAACGCCACCGACGCGGCAGCGATGCGCGGCGGCTTCACCCGCACGCTGGGCAACGTGGCGATGCCGACCGCGTCGAACTCGCTGTCGTCGTGCGGCAGCGTCGCCGCGGTGGCGTTCATATGCTCCGACTCGGCCTTGCTGACCAGATGGATCACCAGCTCGCCGATGTCTTGCGCGTTGCGCAGGGTGTCTTTCAACTCACCGTTGGCGCGCAGACCGACGTTGACCATCAGCGTCGCCGGATCGTCGCAGATCACCTGGAAAAAACTGAAGGGCGCCAGGTTGGTGATGCCGTTGGCGGACACCGTGGACACCCAAGCGATCGGCCGCGGCGTCACCGTCGACGACAGCCAGCGGTAGGATTCGGCGGCGTCGAGCTGGCTGAAATCAAGCTGCATGGTGTTTCCTGCTCATTCGGTTCGAAGATCAGAGCCGCGCGCTCTGATGAAGGACTGTCGCGCCATTGTGCATACGGCACGTCGACAGCGCGTTGGCGAGCGCCGATAGTGACGCCAATTCTTCCGGGAGCACCCCATGAAAAAACTGACAGCTATGTGCATGGCGTTCACCGCAGCGCTGTTTTGGTTCGGCACCTCGCTGGCCGACCCACCCGACAACGGCTGGCTCAGCGCGGCGGAAGTCACGCAAAAGCTCGACGCGCAGGGTTTCAAGCATGTGCAGGCCCTTCAGGCCGTGCACGGCCACTGGGAGGGCGAGGCGTTCCAGAACGGCCAGTTGGTCAAGTTCCACGCCGACGCCAAAACTGGTCAGGTGACGTTTGAAAAAGCCAAGGACAACGCCAGAGGCAACAACTGACGCGTCGACTTACCTGCCCTTCGGCAGAATCAGCATCGCGTCGCCGTAGGAGAAAAAGCGATAACGCTGCGCCACCGCATGGCGGTAGGACTCCAGGATGAACTCGCGTCCTGCCAGCGCTGATACCAGCATCAGCAGGGTCGACTGCGGCAGATGGAAATTGGTCACCAGCGCATCGACGCTGGTGATGCGGTAGCCGGGGAAGATGAAGATCTGGGTTTCGCCCGCAAATGGCTGAAGTTCGCCATCGCGGGTCGCACTCTCCAGCGCGCGCACCACCGTGGTGCCCACGGCCACGACGCGACCGCCCGCGGCGCGCGTGCGGCGGATCTTTTCCACCAGCGCCGCGCCGACGTTGAGCCACTCGCGATGCATCACATGATCGCGCACGTCGTCAGCGCGCATCGGCTGAAACGTGCCGGCGCCCACGTGCAGGGTTACGTAGCCAAAGTCGACGCCCTTGTCGCGCAGCGTCGCCAGCATCGCCTCGTCGAAATGCAGGCCGGCGGTGGGCGCCGCCACTGCACCGGGCTCGCGCGCGTACACCGTCTGATAGCGCTCCATGTCGCTGGCGTCAGCATGCCGCTCGATGTATGGCGGCAGCGGCATCTCGCCCAGCTTCAGCAGCAGCTTTTCCAGCGGCTCGGGCGATTCGAAGCGCAGCCTAAAGAACGCATCGTCCCGCCCCAGCACGGTGGCAAAGCTGCCGTCGGCCAGCTCGATCCGTGCGCCCTCTTTCGGCTTTTTGCTGACGCCTAGCTGCACCGTGGCCTCGTGCGCGCCGGTGACGCGCTCGATCAAAATCTCCACCGCGCCGCCCGTGCCTTTGCGCCCGTATAGACGCGCCGGCAGCACGCGGGTGTCGTTGAACACCAGCAGATCGCCCGGCTGTAAAAAGTCGGGCAGCTCGCGAAACAGGCGATCCTCGCGCGTGCCGTTCTGCGCATCGAGCAGCAGCAAGCGGCTGGCCGAGCGCTCGGCCAGCGGCGCTTGCGCGATCAGCTCGGGCGGTAACTCAAAATCGAAATCGGACTTCTTCACGGTATGGACATTCTCGGGGCCGCTGCCGCTGGCAAAAAGGCGACGCTACGTCGATGACGAAGCGTTTGCAGCGCGCCATTATCGCGCAGCCGAAGCCTCTCGTCTTTTGCCCGCCCGCTCAGGCCGTCGCGCGACGGCGGCGACGGCGCAACCACCAGCCGACCAAGCCGCCCAGCACTAACACGGAGGCGACAATTTCGACCGGCAGCCAATGCCGAATGAAGTGCCTGGCCTTGACGAAGCGTTGATGCCGCAACAGCTGCCGCGCGCGGTCGAAATCCGGCGCTTCGCAGTCGGCGCCGAAATTGTCGTTCCACTTCACGTAGGCGCCCTGCTTGATGTAACGCTGGTAATAGGTTTCCACGCGACGCTGCGCTTCCGACGGTCCGGTCGGCTTGGTGTCGCTATATCCCTGATAGTGGTCGTCGTAATCGGGCGGACCTTCGCGCATCCAGCTGGCCGCTTTGCACAGCACGGCCGCGAAAGCTTGCGAGCGCGGCGGCAGCAGGTCGGCCGCGGCAACCGCCTCGTCGGCGGCGATATAGCGATAATGAAAACGCCAGTTGAGCTTGGCCGCGCTGTCGGCAAAGCGCTGGCGTTCGCCGTCGGTGACAAAGGCCTGTTTCAGGTCGGCGGCCGAGTGTCCGCTGCCACCCTGAAGGCCACCGCCGTTGTCTGCGTAATCGGGGCCCTGCTCGAAGCCGAGCAGCTCCATGCCGTTTTCGCGGGCGATCACGGCGGCAGCATAGCGCGCCTGCGCCTTGCCGATATCGGTCCAGGCGGTGTCGGCATGATGAAGGTCGCTGGCATACTCGCTCGCCTTGGCGCGCAAATCGACGGTGCCGAAACGCGGGTCGCCGCTGGCCGGAAAATATGCCTGCGCCTCGTCGTAACGCTTCGCCCGCATCAGCCGGCGCGCCAGCAGCCAGCGCAGGTTGTCGGCCAACGTGCCCGAGCCGTATTGGTGATCCTTGTCCTTGCTCGGGGCGGGCACGGGCGTCTCGGCAGCATGCGCGTCGACAAAAGCCTTCAGTTCGTCGATGGTGAGCACGCGCTCGGCGACATAAAACGTGTCGTTGCCGTAGCCGATGCCGCCATCCTCGTCGGTATACGTATTACCGTCGCCGCCGGCGCGACTGGCCGCAGCATAGAGATGATCCATCGCCTCGACGTATTCACCGCGCGCTAGCGCCAGCACGCCCTGCTCCCCGCCTATCTGCAGCACGTTACTCGGCTCGATGGCTGCCTTCGGATCGTTCGCGGTGGGAAAGGCTTTGGCGGCCTGCGCATAGGCAGCCGCGGCGGCGGCAAGATCGCCCTTGTGCAAAGCGAGTTTGGCGTCGACCCAGCTGGCCAACGGGCCCGGCGCCTTGGCCGCCAACGTTGCCGCCAGGTCATAGCGCCCACTGCCATAGGCCAGCGCAGCCAGACGGTCGGCGCCAGCGACATGATCGAGACCCTGCTTTTCGATGGCCTGCACCAACGCCGGCAATACCGGATTGGGCTTGGCCGAGGCGCTCGTTGTCGCGTCGCTATCCGCGCCGTCGCCTACGCGGGCGAGCGCATAGGCCACCAGCAGGCGCTGCGAAAGCGGGCCGTCCACGAGCGCGGCAGCGCGGTCATCGTCGCGCAGCACGTTATTGGCGAGGGTGGCCAGCGACTGCACGGCGCTGTCCGAACCGTGCCCGGCCTGCGCCGCGTAAAGCGCGATCGCGTGCTTGAGGTCGGCCACGGCGATGCCTGTGCCGCAGTCGTTATCGTCGACGTAGAGACTGGCCCAGCTGCACTGCTGTTTGCCGTTATACAGATACAGCCGCGCCTCCTCGCCGAAGCTGGAGACGGCCAGGCCTTGCGTATCCGTAGCGCCGGCAACGGCGCGAGTGCGCGCCAGCTGAAACGCCTTGGCGGCGGCATCGCGCTCGCGCTTGAACGCCGCCGCGTCGTTGACCGCGGCATTGGCGCGCTGCGCATGGATACGGCCCAGCGAATAAGCCGCCCACACCGAGCGCAGCGTCGCCTGATCTGGCGGCAGCGCCAGCACTTTCTCGAAGCTGGCGATGGCCAGATCCATTTTTGCCTGATCGGGTTTGTCGCACGCGGTGGTCGCGGCGGTGGTCGCGGCGGTCGCCGCCGTGGTGGACTCGGCGGGTTTCGACGCCGCGGCACACGCTTGATTGGCGGCGGCGTAATCCACTGCGCCGGCCACATACAGGCGCAGATCCTCGGGCAGATCCTTGCCATCGTCATATGCCTTGCTGCCGT
This sequence comes from Rhodanobacter sp. ANJX3, assembly GCF_014200755.1. Lineage (GTDB taxonomy): Bacteria > Pseudomonadota > Gammaproteobacteria > Xanthomonadales > Rhodanobacteraceae > Rhodanobacter. The sequence goes on from NZ_JACHCM010000003.1 coordinate 188,174, forward strand.
CCGCCGACTGCCGCAGCGCCAGCAAGCGCTGCCACTGCGCCGCCGTCAGACCTTGCGAGGCAGCGTCGTCGGCGGGCTTGGGCGCGTCGTAGGGCGACACGTCCGATTCGTGCGCCTGCAGCTTGTCGGTGGCGGGCAGCAGATGCGCCGCCTCCCAGGCAAAGCTGTTTTGCGGCGTGGCCTTCAACGTGGCATCGCGATGATCAAGCAGCTGGGTAGGGAAATCCGGGCCGCACGCCCACACGGCGCCAGCGGTAATCGCGGCGACAGCGCACACCACCCAAATCCCGTTACGGCTCCACATGCGGCTGTACTCCCTCTGTGGCGCAGCGCGCCCACCCTATGACTCTTTGGCTGTGCGCCCGCAGCAACCCCGGCTGCAGGCGTTCGATGCGTAGTGTGTCGCGGCCAGCGCTCAGTGCATAGCCGTTGATGCCGTCGGTCAGCGTGCAACTCTTGGGCAGCACCACCGCCCCAGGCAGCGGCTGGTCCAGCTCGCCAGGATTTTTCAGAGCTAGGTCGAGCGTACCCGCCGTACTGCCGGGCCGCGCGTTGGCCGTCACCTCGCCATGCAAGGGCTGCTGCTGCATGACAGCCAGCCACGTCGGCAGGCTCCATGCACGGTCGTCACTAGCGATGGGCAGCCGGAACCAGACGATACCCGCCAGGTGAGCCGGCGGATCGTGCTGCAGCCGCGCGAGAAACGCGGCTACCTCCTGCGGTGTGGCGAGCAGCTCCCGGCTATCGTCGCCGGCATCCAGCACGCCGGCTTCGCTCTGCACGCTGACCAAATGGCCCTGGGTATCCCAGCTCACGCGGGAGCCATACGTCGGCAACGCTACGCGAAACGGTTTGTCGCCGCGTTGCGCGTAGTCGTCCACCCAACGCATCGCGAGCGCACCGTCGAACAGCCCCGCGCGCGGATTGCGCACGGCATGCACCTGCAGCACGGACTCATCCACTTGCGCCAGCACGGTCGCGAGGTCAGGCGAATGCAGCCACGCCGGCAATGCGGTGATCGACAGCGTCAGGCCTGGCAGCGACGACCGCAGTGCAGCGAGGTAGTGCGCATAGGCCGGCAGCCTCGCCGTGCCGCAGTCGTGGTCGATCTCCAGCCCAGCGAGGCGGATACCGCGCCCCTGCCAACCGTTCCAGAGCGCCATGGTATCGGCCAGCAGCAACGCCTCGTTCCACTGTACCAATTGGCCGTCTATACGCACGACCATAACGACCGGCTTGCCGCTGCTCGACAGCGCGGAAATATCCGGATGAAACACCTGCAGCCGCCCGGCGCGATCGGTCTGCGCCGCCAGTACGCGCCACTGGCGGATATCGGCGGCACTGTCATGCATCGCCTGCGCCACGGCCGGCGTCCATACGCGCTGCCAGATGTAGGCGTCGTTGGTCAGCGCGCTGGACGGGTGGCTGCAAGCCACCAGCCCCATCGAGGCGACCAAGAGCGCCGTGCGAAAAAACGCTGCGAGGCGAAACCGGATAACGATCATCAACCCCATGCCCCTGCACCGCCGTGCGATGTGAAGCCCATTCTAGCCATCCTTGGCTAGTCACTCATCCACTGGCATGAGAGTCCGCGCAGCGGATTTTCATGCCCAAAAAAACGCCGCTCACGAGGGGCGGCGCCGCTTGCTGCAAACCCGGCGAGCACCCGGGCCTCATCCCTTCACGCAGAGCACCTGACGCAAGGTGTGAACCACCTCGACCAGATCGGTCTGTGCCGCCATCACGGCGTCGATCGACTTGTACGCCGCCGGCGACTCGTCGATCACCGCCGCGTCCTTGCGGCATTCGACATGCGCCGTCGCTTCACGATGCTGAGCCAGCGTGATCTGCTGACGCGCCGCGGTACGACTCATCACACGACCCGCACCGTGGCTGCAGCTGTGGAAGCTGTCGGCATTGCCCTTGCCGCGCACGATGTAGCTGCACGTCCCCATGCTGCCCGGAATGATGCCCAGCTCGCCCTCGCGCGCACTGACCGCTCCCTTGCGGGTCACCAGCAGTGCGTCGCCGCCGTGCGTCTCCTTCTGCACGTAGTTGTGATGGCAGTTCACCGCCATCTTGGCGAGCTGGAATGCGGGCAGGCGGTGACGCATTTCCGCCAGCACCCGCGACATCATCGCCTCACGATTGGCGCGGGCGTAATCCTGCGCCCAGGACACCGCTTCGACGTAGTCATCGAACAGCGCCTCGCCTTCCATGAAGAACGCCAGATCCTTGTCCGGCAGATGGAAACCCAGCACGCGATGCGCCAGCTGCTCGCGCGCCCTCTCGATGAAGTAGCTGCCGATGAGGTTGCCGGTGCCGCGCGAACCCGAGTGCAGCATCACCCACACGGCGTCGGACTCATCCAGACACACCTCGATGAAGTGATTGCCGCCGCCGAGCGTGCCGATCTGCTTGTCGACCTTATCGGTGCGGATCTTGCGGTGCTTGGCCTTGATCAGCTCCAGCCTGGCAACCAGCCCGGACTGCGCCAGCCGCGTTTCGATGCTGTCGGGCATGCGCCCGTGATCGCCGCCGCGGCCGTTGCCGACCGGCACACCACGCTCGATGCTCGAACGCAGTTGCGCCAGACTGTCGGGCAGGTCCTTCGCCGTCAGCGTGGTCCGCACCGCGGCCATACCGCAGCCGATATCGACACCGACAGCGGCGGGAATGATGGCGCCTTCGGTCGGCACAACGGAACCTACCGTCGCGCCCTTGCCCAAGTGCACGTCCGGCATCACCGCAACCCACGGGCCGACGAACGGCAGCGCGGCGATGTTGCGCAGCTGCTGCCTGGCGGAATCCTCCAGCGGCACGCCGTGCACCCAGCCCTTGATCGGCGTGGTGCTGCCTTCGGCGTGCAGCAGTTCATAGTTTTGCTTCACCATGATTCTTCCTCGCATGACTCTTTCCTTGCATGATTCTTTCCTTGAATGAAATCGTGGGGATCGCGTCCGTGCGATCGCCACGCGGTGTTTACTTCAGACTGACCAGCTGGTTCAGCACGCCATCCAGGCCGCCGAACACGGTCAGCTTGTCGATCTTCTCGGTGACCTTTTCCAGCGCCTCCAGCTCCTTGAGCCGCATGAGGGTCGGGCTCTCCTCGATCAGACGCGCGGTGTTGAGCAGCGAACGGGTGGCATTCGACTCCTCGCGACGACGGATGACGTTGGCCTGGGCCGCCTTCTCCGCCTGCACGACGCTGTTGAGGATGGTCTTCATCTCGCCTGGCAGGATCACGTCCTTTACGCCGACACCGAGCACCTCCAGGCCCAGCTCGCTGACGCGGCCACGCACGTAGGCAAAGATGTCCGCATCCAGCGAAGCCTTGTCGCCGAGCAGTTCGTCCAGCGTTTTGTCCGAGACGGCCTTGCGCAAACCGTACTGCAGCTCGCGATACAGGTAGTCGCCGTACTTGGCCACCTTGGTCCGCGCCGCGACCGGGTCGATCACGCGCAGGCTGGCGGCCAGGTTCACCCGCAGGCTGACCTTGTCGCGCGTCAACAGCTCCTGACCCGACACCTCCAGCGACTGCACGCGCAGCTCGATCACCTCGGCCGCCACGTTCTTCTGGAAATTCCAGAAGGCGTAGGCACCGGGCGCCAGCGTACGCAGCAGCTTGCTGTCGACGAACAGCAGGCCCGCCGACTCCACCGGCACATCCACCGTCACCGCCACCTTGGCCAGCAGGCTGAGCTGACGCAAACGACTGGCGACGCGCGCATCGACCTCCAGCGAATCGACTAGCGATACCGCCTGTATCTCGACCGGCACCAGACCCTTCCAATACAGCTTGCGGGTACCGGGTGCGAGCACATCCTCCAGCTTGCCGTTCTTCAGCACCAGGCCGACTTGCAAGGTACCGATGTCGGCCACCACGAAGCATTCGGCCAGCGGGCCGTCCATTTGCGCCATCAGCACATCGGCATCCGCACCGACGTACTCGGGCTTGGCAAAGTTGTGGACGGTCACGGCCACGCGGTTGCGCGGATCGAAGATCCGGTACACGCCCGCAGGCAGTACGCGCTCGAAACGACGGTTGCGATACAGCAAACCGCGCTCGCCGTCGCCGATCACGATTTGCTTGAGCCAGAACATGATGATTCTCCTTTTGGTGATTCTAGTTTCGATCCGATAGATAATCCGTAAGCGCCGCCGGATCGTTACGGCGCATACGTCGATTTGATAATAGTTAGATCCACGCAGGGATCTCCCTTTCGGGATAATCGATTCGCTATTAATAACGAATTGATAAAAAATAAAGTGGAAACGCCTCCCAACGTCAACGGAGCGAAACCTGCGTGCATTCACGGGGAATCGGTTATCTCGCCGGAAGCCTGCGATATTCCTCAGAGGCATCCGTCGCGATACCCGATCGCCCGGTTTCAGGACGTGGGTCCGGCTCCACCTCCGCTGCCCTGCAACGCATATCGCCCTCCATGGCGTGTATGCCCTGCAACGCACGAGGCGTTTCCTGGTCGGAACTTTCGTTCCTGGTGTCATGACGTGACATGTCATGGTGTTGGAGCGGGAGTCGAACCCGCGACAGTCGGTTTCTTAGGACCGATGCTCTACCCATCTGAGCTATCCAGTGGTTGACGTGCCGGAGTCGAACCGGCGACCAGCAACCGCGAGGCTGCCGCTCTACCTCTGAGCTAACGTCAGCTTTCGGAACACCGCCTGACAGGGTCTGGCATACGCTATCGGCATGGCCGAGCGCACCGGATGGGGGTTGAACCCATACCGCGGGAACCTGCTGTTTCGGCGCTCCGTATTGCCGGCCGTCGCCAACCGGCAATACATGTGGACAAACACGCCGCTAATCCGGCTGCACTCGTCCTATTCGGTGAATCCGATTCCCGCACAGCCCGCGCCGAAGCATCGGGACGCAGCGCACAGGCGCCCGTCGCAGCTGCGCCCCTGCCTCAGCTGGGAACAGCCGGATGCTTCAGGGCGAAACGTATTCCATAAACGTTGGTCGATTCACGACTTTCCTTGCGAACGCCAAAAACAAAACGCCCCCGGGTAGCGACCCGAGGGCGTTTCGCGTTGCCTCGGGAGATCGGGGTGACCGATCTCCACGAGTGGAATCAGTCTGGTGAGTGAACGAAATCTTTTCCTGCCACATGTTCCGGGCGCACGCGCCGGCCACCGTCACGCATTAGCGGCGACGTATTTGGCTGGACAACAATGGCGAGATGGAATGACATGAATAGATGACTCGGTTATCGTCGGGAGTGGCGAGGTGACGGAGAATACGCGCGTTTATTTTCAATCGCAAGCGTTTTTATAAATAAATTCGATTTATTTAGTCCGGATTATTTATAGCCAGCCTTTCTGCCGCGCCATGCGATACGCCTCGATGCGATTGGCCACGCCGAGTTTGCCGATGGCTTCGGAGAGGTAGTTGCGCACGGTGCCGTGCGACAGGTTCAACTGGGTGGCGATATCGCAGGCCGACTGGCCCTCGCCGGCGAGACGCAGCACCTGGCGCTCGCGGTCGTTGAGCGGGTCGGCCTCGGACCAGGCTTCCAGCGCCAGCTGGGGATCGATGGCGCGGCCGCCGCGATGCACGCTGCGCAGCGCTTCGGCCAAGTTTTCGGCAGGCGCGTCCTTCAATAGATAACCGCCCACGCCGGCATCCAGCGCGCGGCGCAGAAAGCCCGGGCGCGCGAAGGTAGTGACGATGATCACTTTGATCGGCAGCGCGTGCCGCTGGATGCGCTGCGCCAGCTCCAGCCCCGTAAGGCCGGGCATTTCGATGTCGGTCACCAGCACGTCGGGCTTCAGCCGCTGCAGTTCGCGCCAGGCGATTTCGCCGTCGGCGGCCGAACCCAGCACCTCGATATCGGATTCCAGGTTTAGCAGTGCAAACAGCGCGCCGCGCACCATCGCCTGATCTTCGGCAAGCAGAACGCGGATCATGCGACCACCTCGTCGAGGGATAAAAGCACAGCAACAGGCGATCGATTCATACGGCAGGATTTCCGGATGCGTTGGTGTTCAATGTCGGCCCCAGCGAGAGATCCGATGGCGCGCGCGAGGTTTCGACCAGCCGAAGAATCGGCACGGGAGCCACGATGCGAAGCTTGGTGCCGTGGCCGCGGGGCGACTCGATGGTGAGCGTGGCGCCCAGCGCGCGAACGCGTTCGCGCATACCGCACAGGCCATTGCCATCGCTGCTGATGCCGCCGCGGCCATTGTCGCTGATCAGCATGCGCACGCTGGCATGCTCGCGGATGATTTCGATTTTCGCGGCGCTGGCTTCGGCATGGCGCGCGATATTGGTGGCGGCCTCGCGCACGATCAGCGAAAAGCCGCGCTCGATGTCCGCCGGCAGATCGGTCGGCAGATCGCCGTAATCGAAATGCACGCGCGAGGATTCCAGCAGCAGTCGCGCCGATGCCAGTTCAGCGGCCAGATCCGTGGCGCGAATGCCGCTGACCGCGCTGCGCACCTCGGCCAGCGCGTGGCGCGCCACTTTTTCGGCCTCTTCCATCTCGCGCCGCGCCGCTTCGCTATCGCGATCGAACAGCTTGCGCGAGAGCTCCAGTTTCAAAGTGATCAGCGACAGTGTGTGACCCAGCAGATCGTGCAGATCTCGGCCGATGCGCTCGCGCTCAGCCAGGCCGGCGAGGCGGCGAACCTCCTCGTGAGAGAGCTGCAGTTCGGCGTCCTTCGCTTCGTTGGTGCGTTCAACGCTGATAATCATGCCGATGATGAAAGTGGTCAGCGGCATCCACACAATCGCTTGCCACGGATAATGAAGAAACCACGCTTCAAGCAGGATCACCGCATTGAGACCCGCGAGCACCACTAGATAACGCCGCATACTCATGCGGCAGCTGATCATCATCACGCAGCTGTAAACGAAGTAAACCAGACCGCTTGGATACCATGGCAACAACAGCATGCACATGGCGAGCAGCGACACCGCATAGGCGGGGGCTTCCCGACGTGATACCAGATGAGACTTCGCGTACAGCAAAAGAAAGACGGGGTAGCTGAGAAGCGTAAGAGCAGCCCAAAGCCAAGTGAAGTGATCGAAGACCGGCGTGATGAAAATCCACGCCGACCAAAGCAAGTGAACGGAATCCACCCAAGGCGACTTGCCCTTGCGCACGCTGCCCGCTACCAGCGAATCGGGCGCCGGCCTAAACCATTCACGCAGCCACTCGGACATTCCCCGCGCCTCCATCGGTGCGTCGTTATCTGACATGCTACTTCAACCGTAACGTCGCAGCTGACGTACGGCCAGCAGCAGAAAGACAATGGTGTATCCCGCCAGCGCCAGCACGTGCGGCAGCAGCGCACCGTTGTTCAGGCCCACGGCAGCGAGGGTGAGCTGGTTGAGGTGGTAGCTCGGCCAGATCGGCGCGATCGTTTGTAGAGCATGCGGCAGCATCGACAGCGGCAGCCACAGGCCGGAGAGAAAGGCCATCGGCAGGTAGACCAGGTTGAGCAAACCCGGCGCACCCTGCCCCTTGATTAGCGTCCCGACCAACATGCCCAGCGCGCAGAACGGCAGCACGCCGAACGCACCGGTCAGCATCAGCTTGGCTATCTGCGTCACACTGAGACTCACGTGCGCCAGAAACACGCCGATCAAAACCAGCAATACGGTAACGATGGTGGCCGCGATCATCGCCATCGCCATCTTGCCCAGCAGATACGCACCCGGCGGCATCGGCAGTGCCCGCTTCAATGTGAGCAGACCGCCGTCGCGTTCGATCGCCAGCGACACGCCGAAACCGAACAGTCCGGGTCCGATGATGCCGAACGCGCTATAGCTCGCCAGAAGGTAGCGTGAGGCTTCACCGTGATTCAGCAGCACGCCGAACATCAGATAGAACACGGTCGAAAACAGCAGCATCGGCAGAATGAATCCCGGCGCACGCAGATAGCGCAGGCATTCGCTGCGTGCCTCCGCCACATAGGCGCCGAACACGCGCTGCCACGGCATTGCGCTCGCAGCTGTGGAATCATTGATCGACAGAACGTTTTCCATATCAGGCAGCCTCGCGCTGGTCGGTAGTGGAGGACGGATCGGCGGACGACTGATCCGCATCGCGGGTGAGTTCGGTAAACGCTTCAGCCAGACCGGCACGCTGCACCTCCAGCTCGCTCAGGTGCGCGTCGGCATCGAGCAATCGGCGCACTATGGTTTCGGCTTCGGCCGTGGTGACGTGCAGACGCTTGTTGTCGCGGCGCACGTCGGTAACGTGCTGCCAGCTGCGCACCAGTTCGACATCCAGCGCGCTGATGCAGCGAATGCGTTTGAGCGACACGCGCGAACGCAGCGCTTCGACCGTACCTTCGTGAATCATGCGGCCATGCGCCATCACGCAGACGCGGTCGGCCAACGCTTCGGCTTCCTCCAGGTAATGCGTAGTAAGCAGCACCGAACAGCCTTCGGCGATCAGTTGGCGGATGGCCGTCCACAGCTTCTGACGTATCTCGATATCCATGCCGACCGTCGGCTCGTCCAGAAACAGCAGCTCGGGACGTCCACACAAGGCCAACGCAAACTGCACGCTGCGCTGCTGGCCGCCGGAGAGCTTGGCGTAAGGCCTCGGCAGCAGCTCGCCGATGCCGGCCAGCGCGGCGGTTTCGGCCAGCGGTCGCGGCGACGGGTAATAGCTGGCAGTCAACCGCAAGAGTTCGCCCACGCGCAGGGTCGGCGGCAGCGCGGCGTTCTGCAGCATCACGCCGATGCGGCGGCGCGCATCGATGTGCTGCGGATCCTGGCCGAACAGTTCGACCTTGCCACTATCGGCACGAATCAGGCCCAGCAGCAGCGCTATCGCTGTGGTCTTGCCGGCACCGTTGGGGCCGAGCAGCGCCAGCAGCTCGCCACGGCGAATCTGCAGATCGGCGCCGTCCAGCGCGGTGAGTCGTGCATAGGTTTTGATGACGCCATCGAGGCGGGCGATCGGGGCAGTGATGTCGGGCATGGGTGTTCCTCCTGTACTGCCGATGCTGGGCTTGTCGACGCGCCATAGGCAGTCGCCAGCGTCAGCGATCGCGGGTGACAGGAGTCATACAGGGGGTACCGGACCACCCCCTGCTCGCGCTATGCTCAAGGCCTGCTTGAGCCCGCCAGCCCTTGTGCGGCGGTGCATCAGAGGGCTTAGAGCCCGCAAAAGGGGCGGGGAATGCGCAACCGTTTCGGTGCAGCACACCCAACCCAGCGTCCGTATCGAGCATTGAAAAACCTGGCGGCCTGCTTTGCGTTCGGAGCGAGGCGCCGACGGGGTGAGGAGAAGCGTCATGCGAATGATTGAACAGCTGCGTGAACTGCGCGAATTCGGCGGCAAGCCGCGTACCGCCGGCCTGGATGACGCCAGCATCGAGCGGATGGCCGCGATCGATCCCAAACTGGTCGAAGCGATTGCCGATGCGGTGGCGCGTCACCGCGAACTGCGTGCTGACATGGCCGATTTTCTGAAGCTGGACGAGGTCGAGCAGTTGGCGCAGGCGCAGGCCGGCTTTATCAATTTCTACCCCGACGACGCGATCAATCCCTACCTGCCCGCGGCGGCCAGCGGCCCGTGGGTGGTGACGCTGAAAGGCGCGGTGCTGCACGACAACGGCGGCTACGGCATGCTCGGCTTCGGCCACAACCACCACGATATTACCGCGGTGATGGCCAAGCCGCAGGTCATGGCGAACGTCATGACGCCGAGCGTGGCGCAAATGCGCCTCAGCAAAGCCCTGCAGCGCGAGCTGGGCCACACCCGCGGCGGCAGCCCGTATACGCACATCATGTGCCTGAACTCGGGCTCGGAAAGCGTCAGCCTTGCCGGCCGTCTGGCCGACGTCAATACCAAGCTGATGACCGACGAAGGCGGCCCGCACGCCGGCCGCAAAATCAAGCGCATTGCCGTGCGCGGCGCGTTCCACGGTCGCACCGAGCTGCCCGCACTTTATTCGGACTCCACCCGCAAGACCTATCTGCAGCACCTGGGCAGCTTCAAGTTTCACAACGACCAGCTGCTGATCGTGGAGCCGTACAACGTCGAGCAGTTGAAGCAGACCTTTGCCGACGCCGAACAGAACGGCTGGCATATCGAAGCGATGTTCCTTGAGCCGGTGATGGGCGAAGGCGACCCGGGCCGCGCCGTGACGCCGCAGTTCTACGCCGCCGCCCGCGCGCTCACGAAAGCCCACGGCACCTTGCTGCTGGTCGACTCGATCCAGGCCGGCCTGCGCGCGCACGGCGTGCTGTCGATCATCGACTATCCCGGCTTCCAGGACTTCGAAGCGCCGGATATGGAAACCTATTCCAAGGCGCTCAACGGCGGCCAGTACCCGATGTCGGTACTCGCCGTGACCGAACGCACCGCCGCGCTGTACCGTAAGGGCATCTACGGCAACACGATGACGGCCAACCCCCGCGCGCTCGACGTGGCCTGCGCCGCGCTGGATCTGCTGACCGATGAACTGCGCAACAACATCCGCGACCGTGGTCACGAGTTTCTCGACAAGCTAAACGCGCTCAAGAGCGAGCTGGGCGGCATGATCACAAAGGTACAGGGCACCGGCCTGCTGTTTTCGTGCGAGCTGTCGAGCGACTACAAATGCTACGGCGCCGGCTCCACCGAGGAATACATGCGCGAGCGCGGCGTCGGCGTGATCCACGGCGGCGTCAATTCGCTGCGCTTCACCCCGCACTTCAACGTGACCAGCGCGGAAGTGGATTTGATCGTGGCAAACCTGCGCAAGGCGTTGCTCGAAGGCCCGTGCAAGGCCAGAGCCGAAGCCGCCTGACGTTATCGCGGTGCGGCGATGCTGTTTCAGCGACACATCGCCGCTGCTCTGTGTCATCTGCGACCAGTGCAGTTCAGCGGATACGGCAGAAGAAATAGGACTTCCCTCACTGCCGGTCTGCCGACCAGAAGCATAAACTGGCGCGGCCGGCGCTCGCCGGTCACCTAGGGAGGACTTCACGATGTCGACGACACTTCTTCGTACATTGGCGATAAGCGCGGCGTTTGCTTTCGCTGGAGCCGTTTTTGCGTCCCCGCAATCCAGCATGACCGGTCCTGCAGCCAAGACACCGACGCCGCAGCAGCAGCGCATGAGCGACTGCAACAAGCAGGCGACCGGCAAGAAGGGCGACGACCGCAAAACCTTCATGAGCAGTTGCCTGAAAGGTCAGACGACCGCCATGGCCGCGCCGACAAAGATGACCCAGCAGCAGAAAATGACCAGCTGCAATGCGGATGCCAAGACCAAGGCGCTCAAGGGAGCCGACCGCAAGACTTTCATGAGTTCGTGTCTGAAGAACGCTCCGGCTACTCCATAACCGGTGTATCGACCCGCAACCCCGCGTGCGGCTCTCGATTATCGAGATGCGCATGCGGGGTTGCTTCGTTAAGCTCAGGCGTTATCGGCACAGGGCAACATTCGAACCCGTGCCTCGCCAACGAAGAGCATCGCGCATGAAAATTGTTGAAGTCCGTCATCCGCTGATCCGACACAAGCTCGGCCTTATGCGCCGCGCCGGGATCAGCACTAAGGAGTTTCGCGAACTGGCCGGTGAAGTCGCCGCCTTGCTCACTTATGAAGCTACCGCCGACCTGGAAACCGTCGAGGAATCCATCGCCGGCTGGGCGGGCGATCCCGTGCCGGTGCAGCGCATCAAGGGCAAGAAGATCACCATCGTGCCGATCCTGCGCGCAGGCCTGGGCATGCTGCCCGGCGTGCTCGACATGATTCCGTCGGCCAAGGTCAGCGTGGTCGGACTGCAGCGGGATGAACACACCCTGCAACCGGTCACCTACTATGAAAAGCTCAGTGGCCGCATGGACGAACGCATCGCCCTGATCGTCGACCCGATGCTAGCTACCGCCGGCACCCTGATCGCCACCGTCGACATGCTCAAGGCGGCCGGCTGCAAACGGATCAAAGGCATCTTCCTGGTCGCCGCGCCCGAAGGCCTAAGAAACATCGAAGCCGCACACCCCGACATCGAGATCTACACCGCCGCCATCGACGATCACCTCAACGAAAACGGCTATATCTTGCCGGGCCTGGGCGACGCCGGCGACAAGATTTTCGGAACGAAACAACTGCCGTCGAACGATTGAAATTGGCCTGACATCGAATAGACGTCCATCACGCATTACGCGTTTATCGATTTCGAGAGGTGCGCTTCGACTTCGGCACAACGGACCTGCTCTCAGGGTAAACGGTAGGTGCGTCTCTTGCGGTTACGCCGGAAGCGCGCCGCTGTTCACCCCCCAATGTGGCGGTGAATTGGAGACGATAGGCCCGCTAGGGGAATCGGCACGATGCCGATTCCTTTTCGCCAGCACACGGACGTGCTGTCGAAAAGCCCGGCTTCAATTCACGGACTTGCCGAGCGAAGCCCGGCAAGCGCCAAGTGGGGTGGCCTCTCTTTTACTCCGGGCATCCTGCCCTTCGCCCTTCGCCCTTCTGGCCAGCTTCGCTGCTCGCGCCGCTCCTGCGGCGCAGTGGTGACTTTTCTCTAGCCATCAGAGAAAAGTTACTCGCCTTCCGCAGGAGGACGAAAGCTCTGTTTTTTATTCGAAACGCCGATGAAGGAAGGCAAAACACAACAAAACCTTAGCGACCAAAGCGATCCGTCGCCTCCAGCAACTCATGCATGATGCCCGGCTCGAACGCCGAATGACCCGCATCCTGCACGATCTTCAGATCCGCTTCGGGCCAGGCGCGATGCAGATCCCATGCGCTGCGCATCGGGCAGACCACGTCGTAGCGACCCTGCACGATAACGGCGGGAATATGGCGAATGCGCTCGACGTTGCGCAGCAGCTGATCGTCATGCTCGAGGAAGCCGCCGTTGACGAAGTAATGGCACTCGATGCGGGCGAACGCCAGCGCAAACTCGTCCTCCCCGCTGGACGCGATGTGCGTGCGGTCCTGCCACAGAAAACTGGTCGCACCTTCCCATACCGACCAGGCGCGCGCGGCAGCCACGCGGGTTGCCGCATCCGGACTGGTGAGGCGGCGGTAATACGCGCTCATCATGTCGGCGCGTTCCACTTCGGGAATCGCGTCGCGATAGGTTTCCCAGGCGTCGGCATACAGCGAATTGCAGCCTTGCTGATAAAACCACTCCAGCTCGGATCGACGCAGCAGAAAAATGCCGCGCAGCACGAGCTCGGTCACCTTGTCCGGATGCGTTTGTGCATAGGCCAGCGCCAGGGTCGAACCCCATGAGCCGCCGAACACCTGCCAGCGATCGATCGACAGGTGCGTGCGTATGCGCTCAATGTCGGCGACCAGATCCCAGGTGGTGTTGTCAGTGAGCTCCGCGTGCGGCGTGGATTTGCCGCAGCCGCGCTGATCGAACAGCACAATGCGATAGATCGCCGGGTCGAAGAAGCGCCGGCACTTCGGATTGGTGCCGCCGCCGGGACCGCCATGAAGAAACACCACCGGCTTGCCGTTCGGATTGCCGTTCTCTTCGTAGTACAGCGTGTGCAGCGGCGAGACTGCCAGCGTGCCACTGTTGAAGGGCTCGATCTCGGGATAAAGCGAACGCAGGGTCGACGGCATGATGACTCCAGGAGGCGTGCAAACTCAGCGTCCAAGGCTACCACGCAAGCGCTGTCGAGCCGATTTCACCCGTCGGTAAACAGCTTGCCGGGGTTGAGTATGCCGCGCGGATCGAACACCTTGCGCACCCCTTTCATCAGCAGAATCTCAGCCGCGTCGCGCGTGCTTTCCAGATACGCGCGCTTGACCAGGCCGATGCCGTGCTCGGCCGAGATGCTGCCGCCGTGATTCTTCAGCGTGGCGGCCAGCAGCTTGGTGACGTGCTCGCACTGCGCGATAAACGCGTCCTCATCCAGATCGTCCGGCCGCAGCACGTTGATGTGCAGATTGCCGTCGCCGATGTGACCGAACCAGACCACCTCGATATGCGGATACTCGTGCGCCAGCAGCGCCTGCATCTCGTGCAGAAACGCCGGCACGGTGCTGACCTTTACCGACACGTCGTTCTTGTAAGGCCGATGCGGCGCCAAGCTTTCGGTAATGCCTTCGCGCAATCGCCACAACGCCGCGGCCTGCGCGTCGCTCTGCGCCAGCACGCCGTCGCTGACCCAGCCTTTTTCCACCGCCTGCTCGAAGGTCGCCAGCGCGAGCTCCTGCGTGTTTTCGTCGACCGCGTCGAACTGGGTAACCACGTAATACGGGTGCTCGCCTTCGATCGCGCGCTGCGCCCCGTGCGCCAGCACGTGATGCAATGCACGATCGGTAAAAAACTCGAACGCCTGCAGCGACAGCTGCGCGCGGAACAGCGCAAACACCTGCATCAGCGCATCCATGTCAGGCAGCGCCAGCAGCATGACCTGCGACGGCAGCGGCCGATCGGTGAGCTTCAGCGTGGCCTCGACCACGATGCCCAGCGTGCCCTCCGAGCCGATCATCAGCTGGCGAAAATCGTAGCCGCTGGAGTTCTTGATCAGGCCACGGTTGAACTCGATCAGCTCGCCGTTGCCGGCAACCACCTTCAGCGAGGCGATCCACTCGCGCGTGTTGCCGTAGCGGATCACCCGAATGCCGCCGGCGTTGGTGGCGATGTTCCCGCCGATCGAACACGAACCGCGCGCCGCGAAATCGACCGGATAGAGCAGGCCGTGTTCGGCCGACGCGTCGTGCACCGCCTGCAGCGTAATGCCTGGCTGCACGGTCAGCGTGCGATCGACGGCGTTGAAGTCGAGCACGCGATTCATCCGCTCCAGGCTCAACACCAGTTCGCCGTTGGCCGCCACCGCGCCGCCGGACAGGCCGGTACGTCCACCAGACGGCACCAGCGCGATATTCGAATCGTTCGCCCAGCGCACGATGGCCTGCACCTCGTCGATACTCGCCGGCAGTGCGATCGCCAGCGGCGCGGGCGTCCAGCGGCGGGTCCAGTCGCGACCGTAATGCTCTAGATCGCCCGGCTCGGTGAGCACGCGCAATTCGGGCAGTCGTTGACGCAGTTCGGCGAGCGGGTGGGTCGACATACAGGGCTCCAGGGGGGCCAACGAAGCCTGCCAGCCGTGCGCCATCGCGTCCAGTGCTGCATTGCCACACAGCCTGTCTCGCTCTGGCATAGTAAGGGCCATCATTTGTGTGGAAGCTCGTCATGGAAACCTCGTATCCCCGCCAAGACATCAAGGTGCTGCTGCTGGAAGGCGTCAGCGCCAGCGGTGTCGAGGTTTTCCACCGAGCCGGCTACAGCCAGGTCGAGTTGCACAGCAAATCGCTGCCCGATGCCGAGCTCAAGCAGCGCATCGCCGATGCGCATATCGTGGGCATCCGTTCGCGCACCCAGCTCACCGACGACGTGCTGGCGCACGCCAAGCGACTGATCGCGGTCGGCTGCTTCTGCATCGGCACCAACCAGGTGGATCTGGGCGCGGCGCGCAAGCTCGGTATTCCGGTGTTCAATGCGCCCTACTCCAACACGCGCAGCGTGGCCGAACTGGTGATCGCCGAGGCGATCATGCTGCTGCGTGGCATCCCGCAGAAGAACGCGCTGTGCCATCGAGGCGGCTGGACCAAGTCGGCCGCCGGCAGCTTCGAAACGCGCGACAAGGTGCTGGGCATCGTCGGCTACGGCCACATCGGCACCCAGGTCGGCGTGCTGGCCGAAGGGCTGGGCATGCGGGTGATCTTCTACGACATCGAAGCGAAGCTCTCGCTGGGCAACGCGCGCGCCGTACACAGCCTGGACGAGCTGCTGGAACGCGCCGACGTGGTGACCCTGCACGTGCCGGAAACGCCGGCCACGCAGATGATGATCGGCGCCGAGCAGCTGGCGAAAATGCACGAGGGCGCGATGCTGATCAACGCCTCGCGCGGCACCGTGGTGGATATCGACGCCCTGGCCGAAGCACTGCGTGCCGGTCATCTGGCCGGTGCGGCGGTCGACGTATTCCCAGTCGAGCCCAAGGGCAACGACGACGCCTTCGTCTCGCCGTTGGTCGGCATGGACAACGTCATCCTCACTCCGCATATCGGCGGCAGCACGCTGGAAGCGCAGGACAATATCGGCATCGAAGTGGCCAGCAAGCTGATCCGCTACAGCGACAACGGCTCGACGCTGTCGGCGGTGAATTTCCCCGAAGTCACTCTGCCTGAGCACCCCAACAGCTACCGCCTGCTGCATATCCACCGCAACGTGCCGGGCATGCTCGCGCGCATCAACGAGCTGTTCTCCAACGGCAACATGAATGTGGACGCCCAGTTCCTGCAGACCGACAGCGAAGTCGGCTACGTCGTGATCGACGTGACTGCCGACGAGGCCCAGGCCACCGCCCTGAAAAGCCAGCTGGCGGCGATACCGGGGACTTTGCGCAGTCGGGTTCTTTATTGACGCGGTAGATATTCGCTATCCGGCAGTCGTCAACGACGCATTGGAAACTCTAAAGCATCAGCCATTGGCGTCAGCCTGGCTCGATCGCTTGAATATCCATCACCTCTTCATCGACTGTCCTGTTTGCTCGCAAGTGCAATAAAAAAGCGCCCTTATGCGCTTTTTTATTGCTTGCCACATTGGCTGGGTCTATATCGATAGAGTGCATCGCCATCGTTTTGACCCGAAATCATCGACTGATCGCATCTCGATCAATCGTGGGCCTGCAGGATTTTCTCGATGTCTTCGAGGGTGGAATTGGTCAGTGTCTTGGCCAGCTCGCCCGTGATGCGCTTAGTTGTTTCCATGTGCAACTGCGGCCGGATTTCGCCCAGCGTCTTGGGATCGGCGATCAGGAAAAGGTGCTCGAATTCCTGCTTCAACGCCGCGGCGTTCAGGCGATGCACAAGCTGCTTGGCAAAGGTTGCCTCGTCGTTCTGCTCGGGACTCTCCTCCGGCGGACGATGTCCCGATGGACCCTGCCCTTGTTCATCGACCACTTCAAACTTCACGATGTCTTCCTGCTTCAGCCGCAGCGCATCGCCTTTACCGATATTGTGAAATAAGCGGGCGTGAGTGCCATCGGCGACCACGACCCAGGTACCCGTAGGAATCTTGTGCATCAGTTACTCCTTTAAGCGGAGGCACACTACAAACGTTGCGCCTCGTTCTATGCAACGTAGCCTTGACAGCGTGATGGCGCCGATAAAGAATCGTGTGGACGACCTTACGTCCTACGGCACGCCCGGAGGCATTCCAAATGACAGACGTTGACCGGCTCCCTGCGCCTTTTCGGACCAACAAAAAAGCGCCCGGAAGGGCGCTTTTCTTATTTCACTGAATTGGTCGGGGCGGCGGGATTCGAACCCACGACCCTCTGCCCCCCAGGCAGATGCGCTACCAGGCTGCGCTACGCCCCGACTGCATTCAAGTCGGCCATTCTAACAGCACACAGGTACATCCCGGAAGCAAAAACGCAGCGCGCGCTGGCTCAGCGACGCAGCAGCGTCAGCACTTCTTCCAATTCCATGCGCACCTGACGCACGATCTGATGCGAGATGCTGGCCTCCATACGCGCCTGCGGGCCTTCCAGACGCGCGCGCGCGCCGGTGATGGTGAAACCCTCGTCGTACAACAGCGACCGGATTTGCCGGATCATCAGCACATCGTGACGCTGATAGTAACGACGGTTGCCGCGGCGCTTGACCGGATTGAGCGCAGGAAATTCCTGCTCCCAGTAGCGCAGCACATGAGGCTTCACACCGCACAATTCGCCGACCTCACCGATGGTGAAGTAGCGCTTGGCCGGTATGGCAGGTAGTTCGGTGTTATTCCCTTGATCCAGCATACCCTTCCACTCTTACCTTGAGTTTTTGCCCTGGACGGAACGTCACCACGCGCCGGGCAGAGATGGGAATCTCCTCACCGGTTTTAGGATTACGTCCAGGCCGCTGGTTTTTCAACCGCAGATCGAAATTGCCGAAACCGGACAGTTTGACCTGCTCCCCGTTTTCCAATGCCCCACGCACTTCTTCGAAGTACGCATCCACGAATTCTTTCGCCTCACGCTTGTTGAGGCCCACTTCGAGGAATAGCCGCTCGGCCATTTCCGCCTTGGTCAGCGCCATGTCATCCTCGTAACTTTGCCTTGCATGTTTGCTCCAACGCAGCAATTGCTTCCCGTACGCAACGGTCCGCGTCGTCGTCAGTAAGGGTGCGTGAAGCGTCCTGTAAAATCAAGCCCATAGCGAGGCTTTTTCGGCCCGCTTCGACGCCTTTACCGCTGTAACGGTCGAACAGCAGCAGCTGCTTCAGCCGTGTAACGAGGGTTGCACGCACAGTTTGCTCGATTTGCGACCAGCTGATCTCCTCCGGCAGGTCCATGGCGATATCCCGACGCACCGTAGGAAATCGCGATACCGGCTGGGCACTCGGCAGGCGTCGGGCGAGCACCGGCTCCAAGGCCAGTTCCAGCACGTGAACGTCGGCGCCCAGATCGAGCACCTTGGCCAACTGGGGGTGCAATGCTCCGAGATAACCCACTGTCTGCCCGTCGCGCGCGACCCGCGCAGCGCGGCCCGGATGCAGCCAGGGCGGCAAGCTATCTGCATGCACCGACCAGCGCGACGGCTCGCCGCCCCAGGCGATCAGCGCATCGAGATCGCCCTTGATGTCATGGAAGTCGAGCATGCGCGATGGCTCACCCCACTGCTCTTCGCGCGCGCTGCCGCACGCGACGATGGCCACGCTCGGCGTTTCGACCGGTGGATTGCCCGCCGCAAACACGCTGGCCACTTCGAACAGACGAACGCGATCCTGCTGGCGTGCACGATTGTGCCGCAGCGCTTCGATCAAGCCCGGCAACAGCGAGGGCCGCATGATCGCCAGATCCGCCGAGAGCGGATTGGCCAGCGGCACGAGGCGCTCGGTGAAACCCCAGCGCGTCAGCAGGTCCGCCGCGACAAAGGAAAGGTTCACCGCCTCGTAGTAGCCGCGCGCGGCCAACTGCTCGCGCAGGGCCAGTTCGTTGATGCGCGCCTCCGGCTCGATCGCCAGCACCAGCGCACCGGCGGGCGTATGCGTGGGGATATTGTCGTAGCCGAAGATGCGCGCGACCTCTTCGATCAGATCTTCCTCGCGCTCGATATCGAAACGGCTGCTGGGCGCGGTGATGCGCCAACCTTCCCCGCTCGATTCCACCTGCATGCCCAGCGCGGTGAAGATGCGCGCGACCTCGGCGTCGGCCACTTCGACGCCGAGCACACGCTGGAGACGTGCGCGGCGCAGCGTGACCGGCACCGGTGCCGGTAGATCGGCGAGATTCTCGGCCACCAGGACTGGACCGGCCTTGCCGCCAGCGATCGACAGCAGCAGCTCGGTGGCGCGCTCCAGCGCACGCCGCGGCAGCTCGGGATCGACGCCGCGCTCGAAGCGATGCGACGCATCGGTATGCAAACCCAGCTTGCGCGCGCGGCCCATGATGGCGGCGGGGACAAAGTGCGCCGACTCGAGAAAGACGTTGTGCGTGGCATCGGTAACCCGCGAATCGAAGCCGCCCATCACGCCGGCCACCGCGAGCGCGTTTTTCTCGTCGGCGATCAGCACAAACGTGTCATCGAGCTTGGCTTCACTGCCGTCGAGCAGCTTCAGCGTTTCGCCCGCGTGCGCGTGACGTACCACGATATCGCCGTGCAGCTTGTCGTTGTCGAAGGCGTGCATCGGCTGACCCAGTTCCAGCATCACGTACGCGGTGATGTCGACCACTGCGCTGATGGAGCGCAGACCGGAACGGCGCAAGCGCTCGGCCAACCAGAGCGGACTGCGCGCCGTCGGGTCGATGCCTTCAACGATACGGCCCAGGTAGCGCGGCGCGTCCTTGCCGGCGTCGAGACGAATGCCCCGATGCGTGTCGGTCGTTACCGCGGCGGGCACCTGCTCGGCGACTTTCACTCGGCTGCCAAACAAGGCGGCCACATCGTGCGCCAGGCCAACCAGGCCGAGGCAGTCGGGACGATTCGGGGTGAGCTTCAGTTCGAAGCTGGCGTCAGGCAGGCCGAGATAAGCCGCCAGTGGCTGGCCCACCGGCGCGTCAAGCGGAAGCTCGAGCAAGCCGGAGGCATCGGTATCAATTGCCAGTTCCTTGGCCGAACAAAGCATGCCGAACGATTCCACGCCACGCAGCTTGGCCGCCTTGATCGCGATACCGTTGGGAAGATTGGCCCCGACCTTGGCCAGCGGCACCTTGATGCCGACGCGTGCGTTGGGCGCGCCGCAGACAATCTGCAGCGGTTCGGCCAAGCCCGCGTCGACCTTGCATACCTGCAGCCGATCCGCTTCGGGATGCTTTTCGGCCGAAATAATTTCCGCCACCACCACGCCATCGAGATGTTCGCCAAGCGTGGTCAGCTCCTCCACCTCGAGCCCGGCCATGGTCAGCGCGTGCGCCAACTCGGCGCGATCGGCCTTTATCTCGACGAGTTCACGCAGCCAGTTTTCGGAGAATTTCATAGATGCTCACTGTGTTCGAAAAGCGGGACGAGGGACGAGTAGCGAGGGCGGCACTTCCAGCCTTTTGGCAACAGCATGAACCACGCTCTCGCTACTCGCCCCTCTGCGCTCGTCCCTTGCGTCTTAAGCAAACTGCTTGAGAAAGCGCAGATCGTTCTCGAAGAACGCGCGCAGATCGGAAACGCCGTAGCGCAGCATGGCGAAGCGCTCCACGCCCAGACCGAAAGCAAAGCCGGTATAGCGCTCCGGATCGATGCCGCAGTTTTTCAGCACGTTCGGATGCACCATGCCGCAGCCCAGCACTTCGAGCCAGCGCGTGCTGCCGTCTTGGGCGTCCCAACGGATGTCGACTTCGGCCGACGGCTCGGTAAACGGGAAGTAGCTCGGACGAAAACGCATCTCGAAGTCGCGCTCGAAAAACGCGCGAATGAATTCGGCCAGGGTACCTTTCAGATCGGCGAAGCTGGAGGTTTCGTCGATCAGCAGACCTTCGATCTGATGAAACATCGGCGAGTGGGTCTGATCCGAGTCGCTGCGATAGACCTTGCCCGGCGCAATGATGCGGATCGGTGGCTGTTTATCCTTCATGGACCGGATCTGCACCGGCGAGGTATGCGTGCGCAGCAGCCGGCCGTCACCGAAGTAAAAGGTGTCGTGCATGGCGCGCGCGGGATGATGCGGCGGAAAATTCAGCGCCTCGAAATTGTGCCAGTCGTCCTCGATCTCCGGACCGTCGGCGCGCTGGTAGCCCAACCGCGAAAAGATCGACGCGATGCGCTCCAGCGCGCGCGTGATCGGATGAATGCCACCGCGCTCGCCGTCGCGACCCGGCAGGCTGATGTCAAGCTTCTCCGACGCCAGGCGGCGATCGAGCTCGGCCTGTTCCAGCGCCTGCTTACGTGCGGCCAATGCCTCAGCGAGACGATCCTTGACTGTGTTCACTTCGGCGCCACGCGCCTTGCGTGCGTCGGGCGCCAGCGCGCCCAGTGCTTTCAATGCGGCAGTGACAATGCCGCTCTTGCCGAGCAGGCTAACGCGCAACGCATCAAGCGACTCCAGCGTGTCGGACTTGTCGATTTCTGCCAGCGCCTGCGTGGCGCGGCTTTCCAGGTCGTCCATCAATGCGACTCCGGTGTTGCCTAGTAAATAGATCCACTGAGCGGATCCGCGAATTCCCCAACCAGGTTCCTTAAAAACGCATCTTCAACAAACGCCGCGTTCCGTAAAAACCGTATTCCAGAAACGAAAGGGGGAAGAGGTTTTCGCCTCTTCCCCGCTTGCTTTCAATCACATCGCACTGGCGCCGAAGCGCCCGACGATCAAGCGGCCTTAGTGGCCTTCGCTTTCTCGGCGATGCTGGCCTTGGCCTTCTCAGCGATCACTTCGAATGCCTTGATGTCATGCACCGCGATATCGGCCAGCACCTTGCGGTCGACTTCGATACCGGCAAGCAGCAGGCCATTGATCAAGCGGCTATAGGAAAGACCGAACATGCGTGCTGCCGCATTGATACGGACAATCCACAGCGCGCGGAACTGACGCTTGCGCTGCTTGCGGCCGATATAGGCGTACTGACCGGCCTTGATGACGGCCTGATTGGCAACGCGGAAGACCTTGCGGCGGGCGTTGTAATAGCCCTTGGCACGACCGATAACTTTTTTGTGACGACGACGGGCGGTAACGCCACGCTTTACACGAGCCATGGTTTATCTCCTCGTCTTACAAGTACGGCAACATGCGCGCTACACCTTTGGTGTCACACGCCTTGAGATGATTCGGTGCACGCAGACCGCGCTTACGCTTGGTCGACTTCTTGGTCAGGATGTGTGACTTGAAGGCGTGGCCGCACTTGATCTTGCCCGACGCGGTCTTGCGAAAACGCTTCGCCGCCGCCCGGTTGGTCTTGATCTTGGGCATAACTATTTCCTTGTGTGAGAACGCCTGTTGGAGTGGGCGTCCCGGTTTCTGACTGATCTGGCGGTGCCTCGGAGTCCTTGGGAATCCGGCCACACTTTCCGTCCTGCCACGATCGGTGCACGACCCATCCGGCGGGTCGAACCGCGAATTGTACGGGCAAACGCGGCGACATGCCAGTCGCCGCTTGCCAAATCATCCGATGATGAAAACGGCGGCCGGCGGCCGCCGAAAGCCTCAGGACTTTTTCTTCGGACCGATCATCATGACCATCTGACGGCCTTCCAGACGCGGAAAGGACTCGATCTGGCCATTCTCGCCGACGTCTTCCTGGATCTTCTTGGCCAGATTCTGGCCCAGATCCTGATGCGACATCTCGCGGCCGCGGAAGCGGATGGTGACCTTGACCTTGTCGCCTTCCTCGAGGAAGCGAAGCATGTTGCGCAGCTTGATCTGGTAGTCGCCCACGTCCGTGACCGGACGGAACTTCACTTCCTTGATCTCGACCTGCTTCTGCTTCTTCTTGGCGGCCTGTGCCTTCTTCTGCGCTTCGAACTTGAACTTGCCGTAGTCCATGATGCGGCAGACCGGCGGATCGCCGTTCGGCTGGATCTCGACCAGATCCATGCCAGCTTCCTGCGCCAGCGCCAGCGCCTCGTCGCGGGTCAGAATGCCGAGCTGTTCGGCTTCGGCACCAATAACACGTACCCGTGGCACACGGATTTCCAGGTTGCGACGATTGCCTTTGTTGTCGGTGGTTGCGATACCACGATCCTCCAGAAGAATGAATTGAACTGACCGCCAAGCGCTCAGCGCTTGGTTTCGGTCACCAGCCGTTCGGCGAAATCGGTCAGCGACAGGCTGCCCAGATCCTCACCCGAACGGGTACGCACGGCTAGGGTACCCGTTTCTTTCTCGCGGTCACCGACCACGAGCAAATAAGGCACTTTCTGCATCGTATGTTCGCGGATTTTATAGCCGACCTTCTCATTGCGCAAATCGGATTGCACCCGGAAGCCTTTATCGACAAGGGTTTGCGTCACTTCGCGGACATAATCGGCCTGCGCATCGGTGATATTGAGCACTACGGCCTGTACCGGAGCCAGCCAGGACGGCAGCTGACCGGCATAGTGCTCGATCAAGATGCCGATAAATCGCTCCATCGAACCGACGATGGCCCGGTGCAGCATCACCGGATGCTTTTTCTGCGAATGCTCGTCGACATACTCGGCGCCAAGGCGCTCGGGCATCATGAAATCGACCTGCATGGTACCGACCTGCCAGGCGCGGCCGATCGAATCCTTCATGTGGTATTCGATCTTCGGACCATAGAAAGCGCCCTCGCCCGGCAGCTCTTCCCACTGCACGCCGGCCACCGACAGCGCCGCGCGAAGCGCCGCTTCGGCACGATCCCACACTTCGTCGGTACCGATGCGCTTGTCCGGGCGCAGCGCAATCTTCAGACCGATGTTCTGAAAGCCGAAGTCGCCGTAGACCTGCATGGCCTGCCGATGGAACGCCGTGACCTCGGACTCGATCTGCTCGGGCGTGCAGAAAATATGGCCGTCGTCCTGGGTGAACGCGCGCACGCGCATGATGCCGTGCAGTGCGCCCGAGGGTTCGTTGCGATGGCAGCCGCCGAACTCACCGTAACGGATCGGCAGCTCGCGGTAGCTGTGCAGGCCGGTGTTGAACACCTGCACGTGACCGGGGCAGTTCATCGGCTTCAGCGCATAGGTGTGCTTTTCCGACTCGGTGAAAAACATGTTCTCGGCGTAGTTGTCCCAGTGGCCGGACTTTTTCCATAGCGACACGTCCAGCACCTGCGGACAGCGCACTTCCTGGTAACCGCTGCGCTTGTAGACGTTGCGCATGTGCTGCTCGACCTGCTGCCAGATCGCCCAGCCGTTGGGATGCCAGAACACCATGCCCGGGCTCTCTTCCTGCTGATGAAACAGGTCGAGCTGCTTGCCGATCTTGCGATGGTCGCGCTTTTCCGCTTCTTCCAGCTGGAACAGATAGGCCTTCAGGTCCTTGTCGTTGAGCCATGCGGTGCCGTAGATGCGGGTCAGCATCGCGTTGTTGGAGTCGCCGCGCCAATATGCGCCAGCTACCTTCATCAGCTTGAACGCGCGCAGCTTGCCGGTATTGGGCACATGCGGGCCACGGCAAAGATCGGTGAACTCGCCCTGGGTATAGAGCGACAGCGGCTGATCGGCCGGTATGCCTTCGATGATTTCGGCCTTGTATTCCTCGCCAAGGCCGCGGAAAAACGCCACGGCCTCGTCGCGCGTTTTCACATCGCGCGTCACCGGCAGCTGTTCGGCCACGATCTTGGCCATTTCGGCCTCGATCTTCGGCAGATCGTCCGGAGTGAACGGCCGCTCGTAGGCGAAGTCGTAGAAAAAGCCGTTGTCGATCACCGGACCGATCGTGACCTGCGCGCCGGGATAAAGCCGCTGCACGGCCTGCCCCATCAGATGCGCGGTGGAGTGGCGCAGGATATCCAGCGCCTCCGGGCTCTTGTCGGTGATGATCTGCAGGCTAGTGTCGTGCTCGATCGGGAAACTGGCGTCGACCAGTTGACCGTCGACTTTGCCGGCCAACGTCGCCTTGGCCAGACCGGCGCCGATCGAGGCGGCCACGTCCTGCACGGTAACGGGATGACCGAACGGCTTCTTGCTGCCGTCGGGTAGCGTAATTTCAATCATGGAGAAACCCTGGACGTTCGCGCCGGTGGCGCACGTTGATGAAGTGTTGGGCTGCAGGTCTTTGGCCACGCCTGCGGGTATCGGACATAAAAGCTAAGGGCGCTGCGCCCCTGCTTTCGAAACAAGGCGAGCAGAATCAGCAGTGGTAGCGGGTAGTTGCCATGTCGCACGCTCGGCCGGCGCGATGCGCGGGCCACCTTGTCGGTCAGTTGTCTAAGCCTCAGTTTAGCGCAGTTCGTCGCCGAACCGACTGCGCCGCCGCCCTCAAAACGGCTTGGCGATGGCCAGGTAAAGCACGCCGAGCAGCAATAGCACCGGCAGCTCGTTGGTCCAGCGCAGGGCCTTTGGAGACGGCAGCGAACCGCCAGCCGCGGCACGCTTGAGCATGCGCCCGCAGAAAATGAAATAGATCAGCAGCAGAATCACCAAGGTGACCTTGGCATCGATCCAGTGCATCGGACCGACCACGTTCGGCAACGCCGCCGGAAACACCCTCCAGCCCTGCCACAGTGCCAGGCCGAGTACAAACGCCAACCCGAACATAATGTGGCCGAAGCGATACAGCCGACGTCCCATCAGCTGCAGGCGCGCCTGCACCGGCGGCTGACCCGCCGTCTCGGCCATGTTCACCAGAATCCGCGGCAGGTAGAAAACCGCCGCCATCCACGCGACCACAAAGAGCACGTGCAGCGTCTCGACAAGCGGGTAAGTCATGGCGAAGTCGACCCTGATCGCTGCGAAGCGCAGCAGCGGCGATGATAGCGCGGACATCGCCCCTTTCCATCGCGCGGGCCGCGGCGCCATCGCCGCAGCAGGATCGGCAGACTAATTCCGAACCGGCCCGATGCTCGACATCAGCGCCTGCATCAGCTGCTCCTGCTGCAACACGGAGAGTGGTGCGTTGTGCCGGTCGGTAATCTGAAAGAAATCCTCGACCCGCTCGCCGAACGTGGCGATGCGCGCGTCGTGCACACGCACTCCGGTGGCGAGCATCACCTGCGCGACCGCGGCCAGAATGCCCGGGCGATCGGTGCCGACCAGAGCGAGCTGAGTGCGGTCGCCGGCCGCGTGAAAGGTGATCCGCGGCGGCGTCTGGAAATGCTTCTGATGACGCGTCATGTTGCGTCTGCAAGGCTGCATGCCGGTGGGGCGCTCCAGCTCACCCTGCAGCCGCTGCTGCAGCTCCTGCGCCCGCGTGGCGCTCGCCGGCTGTTGGGTATCGGCCTCAAGCAGCAGAAAGGTATCCAGCGCCATGCCGGTCGGCGAACTGAGAATGCGCGACTCCATCACTGAAAAGCGCAGCCGATCGAGCACCGCGGTCACCGTGGCAAAAAGGCCGTCGCGATCGGGTGTGTAGACAAAAAGCTCGGTGCTGCCGCGGACCGAGAAAGGCTGTACCGCGACCAGCGGCACCTTGCCCTTCGCGGCCAGGATCGCCCGCGTCTGCCAGGCGATCTGTTCCGGGCGATGGCGCATGAAACTCAGCGGCGGAAAATCGGCCCACACTCGAACCACGTCGGCTTCGGCGAAACCATCATTCATCAGCAGCGCCAGCGCGTGTTCGGAACATTCGCGCACGCGCTCGGTCGCATCGCGCGGCAGGTTGACGTCGCTGCGCAGCGCGTAGCGCGTCGCGGTGTACAGATCGGACAGCAGCCGATCTTTCCATGCGTTCCACAGGCGCGGGCTGGTGCCGATGATGTCGGCGATGGTCAGCAGATAAAGCTGGCCGAGGCGCTCGCGATCGCCGACGAGATCGGCAAAGCGCTGCACGACATCGGGGTCGGTAATGTCCTGACGCTGCGCGGTGGTGCTCATCAGCAGATGCCAGCGCACCAGCCACGCGACACGGTCGATATCGGCGCGAGGCAAGCCCAGCTGTGCGCAGAACGTGCGCGCATCGTCCTCGCCCAGCACGGAATGATCGCCCCCCCGCCCCTTGGCGATGTCGTGGAACAGCGCCGCCAGCAGCAGTATTTCCGGCTTCGGCAGCGTGCCCCAGATCTGGCATGCGACGGGAAATTCGGCGAGCGCCGACGGCTCGGCAAAACGCGCCACATTGTGCAGCACGCGCAGGGTGTGTTCGTCGACCGTGTACACGTGAAACAGGTCGTACTGCATGCGGCCGAAGACCTTGCCGAATGCCGGCAGAATCGCCGCCAGCAGACCGTGCCGATTCATGCTCCATAGCGCGTTGACCGCGGGCGCACCGCGGCGAAGCAGATGCAGAAACGCGTCCAGCACGCCGCGATCGGTCGACAGCGTTTCGCCGTGCGCGGCGGTGGCCTGATGGATGCGGCGCATGGTGTCGGCGGTAAAACCGATTACGCCCGGCTGATCGAGCCGCGCAATGAACACATCGACCAGCGCCGCCGGTCGCTGCAGGAAAAGTTCGGGATCGCGCGCGGCCAGCCGCTTGCCGAACCGCACGAAATCCGCGCCCGCCGGCTGTGCCGCCGAAGGCGTCTCGAGCATTTCCTCGAAGCGCTCGGCCACCTGCACCCCGAGCCGCTCGATCTGCGTGGCGGCGCGGTAATAGCCCTGCATGAACTGTTCGACGCCGAGATTCTTTTCGTGCTCGTCCTCGAAGCCCAGCCGCGTCGCCAGACCGCGCTGATAGTCGAACAGCAATCGCTCCTCGGCGCGGCCGGCTTCCAGATGCAACGCGTACCGGTAGCGCTGCAGCGTGGCTTCGGATTCCTCAAGCGCCAGCTGCTCGGCCGAGTCGAGCAAGCCCTCGGTCACCAGATCGGCAAAACCGTTGGCGTGCGCCAGCCGGCGGCCCAGCCAGCGCAGCGCGTCCAGCGTGCGCAGACCGCCCGGCCCGTCCTTGATGTTCGGTTCGAGGTTATGCGCGGTGTCGTCGTAGCGGGCGTGGCGCGCATCGCGTTCGGCCAGCCGCGCCGCCAGATATTTCGCCGGCGGCCACCGCGCAGGGTCGTCGATGATGCCGCGCAGCTGCTCGGCCAGTGCCGGATCGCCGGCCAGCCGGCGCGCATCCAGCAGGCTGGTGAACACGCTGACATCTTGCGACGCCAGCTGGCGGCACTGGGGCACATCGCGCACGGCGTGACCGACTTTCAGACCCACGTCCCACAGGGTGGCGAAAAACTGCTCCAGCGCGCGCAGTCGCGCCGGCGCCGGCGCCTCGACGAGGGCCAGCAGGTCGACGTCCGAATAGGGGAAAAGCAGGCCGCGGCCATAGCCGCCGACGGCGAAAAGCGCTGCACCACTGACGTCGCCCAGACAGGCCATCCATACGTGCGCCACCACCCGCTCGACCGACTCGCTGCGGCGGCGTGCCAGTACGGCGGCATCGCCACCGTTGCGAAAGGCCGTGGCAAGGCTGCGGTTGACGTCACCCAGCAGCTGCCGCAGCGCCAGCCGCGCCTCGGCCGACACGCCCGAGCGTGGCACCGCCACCGGCAGGCGTGGCAGCGGCGGCAGTGCGGCAAGACTGGGGATCGACGACATGATCTTAAGCGTGGCTCCGTGAGAACGTGACGACTCGGGCGCGGCGGTGGGCCGAAGAATCATCTCGACGAATCATCTCAGCCGAGCAGCATCCGCGGCGCCTTATTCGACGCCGCGATTCAGCCATGCGGGTCAGGCGTCGGGCCACGCCGTGAGGATTTCGTAACCGTCATCGGTCACCGCGATAGTGTGCTCCCACTGCGCCGACAGCGAGTGGTCCTTGGTCACGACAGTCCAGCCGTCCGGCAGCTGCCGGGTCTGCGGCTTGCCGGCGTTGATCATCGGCTCGATGGTGAAGGTCATGCCCTTTTTCAGTTCGACGCCCGCACCCGGCTTGCCGTAATGCAGTACCTGCGGCTCGTCGTGGTAGACCTTGCCGATGCCGTGGCCGCAGTACTCGCGCACCACGCTGAAGCCGGCCGCCTCGGCGTGCTGCTGAATCGCGTGACCGACGTCGCCCAGCGTGGCGCCCGGACGCACGGCCCTGATGCCGTTCATCATCGCCTCGAAGGTAGTGTCGACCAGCCGCTTGGCCAGCACCGACGGCGTGCCGACGAAATACATGCGGCTGGTGTCGCCGTGCCAGCCGTCCTTGATCACGGTGACATCCAGATTGACGATGTCGCCATCCTTCAGCACCTTGCCCTCGTTCGGGATACCGTGACAGATCACGTGGTTGACCGAGGCGCACAGGGTTTTGGGGAAACCGTGATAGCCGACGTTGGCCGGAATCGCCTGCTGCACGTTGACGATGTAGTCGTGTGCTAGGCGATTCAGCTCTTCGGTGGTCACACCGGGCTTGACGTGGTCCTTGAGCATGGCGAGCACATCGGCGGCCAGTTTGCCGGCGACGCGCATGCCTTCGAGGTCTTCGGGGGATTTCAGAGTAATAGCCATAAGTCCTGCCTAAATGGCGGCGCAGGTCGGTCGGTTCAACTGAGAATCCGCCGCAACTTGCCGCGCTGCCGGAGCACCGGCTACAATTCGGGAGTTTTGCTGACCTGATGCGGCCGGTTTCACCGGTGCGTACAGCGCAAAGCGTCCCGGGATTGTAACCGTCAAGCGGTCCAATACCCAACCAAACGCCACACACGTATCGGCACCGCCTTCGGGGTGCTGCGCTCGATCCCATCATTTAATGGGACGTTCGCGGTCGAAGTCGGGGGTACGTGGAGGTCCCAACCCCCAGACCTTATAAAGGTCCATGCAAGGAGTTTCACCATGGCACAAGTCACCATGCGTCAAATGCTCGAGGCCGGCGTCCATTTCGGTCATCAGACCCGTTACTGGAACCCCAAGATGGCTCCGTACATCTTCGGCGCCCGCGGCAAGATCCACATCATCAATCTCGAAAAGACCCTGCCGCTGTTCACCGACGCGATGAATTTCCTGTCGGCGCTGGCGCAGAAGCGCGGCACCATCCTGTTCGTCGGCACCAAGCGTTCGGCCCGCGAGCCGTTGGCCGAAGAGGCCGCACGCGCCGGCATGCCGTATGTCACCTCGCGCTGGCTCGGCGGCATGCTGACCAACTTCCGCACCGTCAAGCAGTCCGTGTCGCGCCTGAAAGAGCTGGAAGCGGCCGAGACCGACGGTTCGTTCGAGAAGCTGGTCAAGCACGAAGTGCTGTCCCGTCGTCGCGAGCGCGACAAGCTGCAGGCGTCGCTGGGCGGCATCAAGGACATGAACCGCCTGCCCGACGCGCTGTTCGTCGTGGACATCGGTCATGAAGACATCGCCGTGCAGGAAGCCAAGAAGCTCGGCATTCCGGTGATCGCCGTGGTCGACACCAACTACAACCCCGAGCTGGTCGACTACGCCATCCCGGGCAACGACGACGCCATCCGCGCCATCCAGCTGTACGCCCGCGCCGCGGCCGACTCGATCCTGGAAGGCAAGGCCGCTGCGCCGGCCGCCGCCCAGGGCGATGCCAACGATTTCGTCGAGCTCGACGAGGAAGGCAACCCGGTGGCCAAGGTCGACCGCAAGCAGGCCGCGCCGCGCCGCGATGCCGCCCCGAAGAAGGGTGCCGGCGCTCCGCGTCGTGACGGCGGCCGCGACGGTGGCCGTGGTTCGCGCGACGGCGCTTCCGCCAAGTAAGCCGGTGCAGCGACGGCCTCTGGCCGTCGTCTCGCCCTGAGACATCAACGCCGCTGCGGGCAACCGCCGCGGCGTATCCAATCCAAAGCTTTGGAGAAATACCCATGAGCAACATTTCCGCCCAGCTGGTCAAGGAACTGCGCGAGCGTTCCGGCGCCGGCATGATGGAATGCAAGAAGGCCCTCGTCGAAAACAACGGCGATATCGAGACCGCGATGGAGTGGCTGCGCAAGTCCGGCCTGTCCAAGGCCGACAAGAAGGCCAGCCGCGTGGCCGCCGAAGGCCGCATCGTGGCCGCCCAGGCCGGCAAGACTGCCGTGCTGGTCGAAGTCAACTGCGAGACCGATTTCGTCGGCAAAGACGCCAGCTTCCTGAAGTTCACCGACACCGTCGCCGATATCGCGCTGAAGTCGGGCGCGACTGACGTAGACGCGCTGAAGGCCGCCGCTTACCCGGATGCCGGCAACGTCGAAGAAGCCGCCAAGGCCCTGATCGCCAAGATCGGCGAGAAGATCGACGTGCGCCGCATGGCCCGCGTCGAGAGCGATGGCGTGATCGGCAGCTACATCCACGGCGGCCGCATCGGCGTGCTGGTCTCGCTCAAGGGCGGCTCCGAGGAGCTGGCCAAGGGCATCGCGATGCACGTCGCCGCCATGAACCCGGCGCACATCCGCGCCGAGGACGTGCCGGCCGATTTCGTCGCCAAGGAAAAAGAGATCGCGCTGAGCCAGATGACCGAGAAGGACAAGGCCAAGCCGGCCGAAATCCTCGAGAAGATCATCGCCGGCAAGATCAACAAGATCGTCTCCGAAGTCACCCTGCTGGGCCAGCCGTATGTGCTGGACACCAATACCACGGTGGCCGAGGCGCTGAAGAAGGAAGGCGCAGACGTGGTCACCGTCGTGCGTCTGGCCGTCGGCGAAGGCATCGAGAAAGTGGAAGAGGATTTCCACGCCGAAGTGATGAAGCAGGCCGGCCTGGCCTGAGTCAGCGCCGTAAACAAGCAAAAAAAGCCGCGGCAAACCGCGGCTTTTTTGTATCTGCGCATCGCCGGAAAAACCCGCATACATGCCGCGCGACGCGGCGAAACCTCTCCCCGTCATTGACGACAGCCGTTACACTGCCGCTGTTTTGCCACACAAACCCGGAGACCCCATGAGCACCCCGCTGAATTACGGCCGCATTCTGCTCAAACTTTCCGGTGAAGCCCTGATGGGCCAGGGCGATTACGGCATCGACCCCAAGGTAATCGGCCGGCTGGCCGACGAAATCATCGAGGTCCAACGCGCTGGCGCCGAGATCGGCGTCGTCATCGGCGGCGGCAATATCTTTCGCGGCGCCGGACTGGCGGCTGCGGGCATGGACCGCGTGACCGGCGACCACATGGGCATGCTGGCCACGGTGATGAACGCACTGGCGATGCAGGACGCGATCGAAAAGCGCAACGGCTTTGCCCGCGTGATGAGTGCCATTCAGATCCACGACGTCAGCGAGGATTTCGTGCGCCGCCGTGCGATCCGCCATCTCGAAAAGGGCCGCATCGTGCTGTTCGCTGCCGGCATCGGCAATCCGTTCTTCACCACCGACTCCGCCGCGGCACTGCGCGCGGTCGAAATCGGCGCCGACCTGCTGCTGAAAGCCACCAAGGTCGACGGCGTCTACACCGCCGACCCGGCCAAGCACAGCGACGCGGTGCGCTACGACCGCCTCGACTACGACGAGGTGATCGAGCGCAAGCTGGCGGTGATGGATACCGCCGCCATCGCGCTGTGCCGCGACCACGACATGCCGCTGCGCATCTACGACATGACCGTGCCGGGCAACCTCATGCGCATCATGCACGGCGAGCCGATCGGTACCCTGGTCGACGGCGGCTGAACCGCCCGCCGGAGCGCGTTTATCGCTCACAGCTCGCCGTAACCCGGCTGCTATAATCATCTGCTAGCCAGATTCATCGGGAAACGTTTCATGATCAACGATATCAAGACCGACGCCCAGACCCGCATGGGCAAAAGCATCGAGTCACTCAAGCACGACCTCACCCGCATCCGCACCGGCCGCGCCAGCACCGCGCTGGTCGATAACATCAAGGTGTCCTACTACGGCGCCGACATGCCGCTGACCCAGGTCGCCTCGGTTTCGCTGGCCGACGCGCGCACGATCATCATCACGCCGTGGGAAAAGCCGATGGTGGCGCCGATCGAAAAAGCGCTGATGGCTTCCGATATCGGCGTCACGCCGACCACCGCCGGCACCGTGATCCGCCTCAACATGCCGCCGCTGACCGAAGAGCGCCGCCGCGAGCTGGCCAAGCATGTGGGCCACGAGGGCGAGAACGCGAAGATCGCTATCCGCAACGTGCGCCGTGACGCACTTCAGCAGATCAAGGACCTGCTGAAGGAAAAGCTGATCACCGAGGACGACGAGCGCCGCGTCGATGACGAAATTCAAAAGCTCACCGACCGCGCCGTGAAAGATGTGGACGCCGTGGTCAAGGCCAAGGAAGAGGAGCTGATGGCGCTCTGAGCGCCATCGCCCTTTGCATGTCCGGCGCCGAAGCCGCTCGGGTTCCGCGCCATATCGCCATCGTGATGGATGGCAACGGCCGCTGGGCGAAGGCGCGCCATCGTCCGCGCAGCTTCGGCCACAACGCCGGCCGCAAGGCGGTGCGTGAAGCGATCGAATCGTGCATGCGCGAAGGCGTGCAGGCGCTGACCGTATTCGCCTTCTCCAGCGAGAACTGGCAGCGCCCGCCCGAAGAAGTGATGGCGCTGATGAGTCTGTTCGTGCGGGCGCTGGACAAGGAAGTGGACGAGCTGCACAGCAACGGTGTGCGCCTGCGCTTTGTCGGTGACTTGAGCGCGTTCGAGGAACCGCTGCGAGATCGCATGCACGCCTCGATGGCGCGCACCGCCGGCAACGACAAGCTGCACGTCAGCATCGCGGTGAACTATGGCGGCCGCTGGGATATCGTGCAGGCGGCGCGGCAGGCGGCCGACGCGGTCAAGCGCGGGGATCTACGTTCGGACCAGATTGACGAGACGACGCTGGGCCAGTGGATGACGCTGTCCGAACTGCCGCCGCTGGATCTTTTTATCCGCACCGGCGGCGAAACCCGCATCAGCAATTTCCTGCTGTGGCAGGCTGCATACGCCGAACTGTATTTTACCGACGTGCTCTGGCCCGATTTCGATCGGGACTGCCTGCGTCTCGCCATCGACGACTACGCCCGCCGCGAGCGCCGTTACGGCCGCACCGGTGAGCAGGTCGCTGCCGTCAACTAAGGATTCCGATGCTGCTACAGCGCGCCATCACCGCCGCGATACTCGCCCCGCTGGTGATTTTCGTCATTCTGTTTGCGTCGACAGCGGTGTTTGCCGCGATCGCGGCGGCGGCGTTTCTTGCCGCGCTGTGGGAGTGGGCGCGCTTGAGCGGACTGAAAAGCGTCGCGCTGCAGGCGGCGTGGTTGATCGTGTCGGCGGCGGTGTTCGTGTTGCTGTGGATGGCGCGCTTTACCCTCGTCGCACCGGCCGTGATTGGACTCGGCGTGCTCTGGTGGCTGGTCGCCTGTATCTGGCTGCGTCACTTCGCTTACGGCGCCGCACCGACCCTGGAAAACCGCGCACTGAAGCTGCTCGCCGGCGCGTTCGTGATTTTCCCCGCGTGGGTCGCGGCGATCACCATCCACGCCGGCCGGCCGCACGGCCACGGCCTGGCCCTGCTCTCGCTGGTGATTGTCTGGGCCGCCGATATCGGCGCCTATTTCAGCGGCCGCACGTTCGGCAAGCGCAAACTCGCCCCGCAGATCAGCCCCGGCAAGACCTGGGCCGGTGCCTATGGCGCGCTGGCGGCTGGCGTCGTAGTCATGGCGCTGGGCGGCTGGTGGCTGCTCGATATGCGCGGCGGACAGCTGATCGGACTGGCCGTGCTGGCCGCTGTCACCGTCGGTGCATCCATCGTCGGCGACCTGATCGAAAGCCTGATGAAGCGCCACGCGCAGGTGAAAGATTCGGGCACCATGATTCCTGGACATGGCGGCATGATGGATCGCCTGGACAGCGTGTTTGCCGCGCTGCCGGTGTTCGCTGCCGGCATG
This sequence comes from Rhodanobacter sp. ANJX3, assembly GCF_014200755.1. Taxonomy (GTDB): domain Bacteria; phylum Pseudomonadota; class Gammaproteobacteria; order Xanthomonadales; family Rhodanobacteraceae; genus Rhodanobacter. The sequence goes on from NZ_JACHCM010000003.1 coordinate 222,879, forward strand.
CTGCTGCTGAACCTGTTCATGGCGGCTGGATGACATGAAGAACGTTGCCGTACTCGGCGCCACCGGCTCGATCGGCGGCAACACGCTGGACGTGATCGCCCGCCACCCGGAGCGCTTTCGCGCCACGGTGCTGACCGCGCATCGCCAGGTCGACGCGCTGGTCGCGCTGTGCATGCAGCACCGCCCCGAGCTGGCCGTGATCGCCGACCCTGCGCTGGAGGCCGAACTGTCGCGCAAGCTGACGGCGGCCGGCGTTCGCTGCGACGTCGCCAGCGGCCGCGAGGCCCTCGCCATCGCGGCCTCGGGCAACCTGTGCGATACCGTCGTCGCGGCGATTGTCGGTGCGGCCGGGCTGGAGTCCACGCTCGCCGCCGCCCGCGCCGGCAAGCGCCTGCTGCTGGCGAACAAGGAAGCCATCGTGATGGCCGGGCCGCTGCTGCTCGATGCCGTAACCTCGGGCGGCGGCGCGCTGATTCCGGTCGATTCCGAACACAACGCGCTGTTCCAATGCCTGCCCGCCGAAGGCTTGGCCGGCGGCAAGCCGTCGCTGCACAAGGGCGTTCGGCAATTGACGCTGACCGCCTCGGGCGGCCCGTTCCGCGGCCGCAACCGCGCCGAACTGGCCGGCATCACGCCGGAACAGGCCTGCAAACACCCCAACTGGGTCATGGGCCGCAAGATTTCGGTCGATTCGGCCACGCTGATGAACAAGGGCCTGGAAGTCATCGAAGCCCATCACTTGTTCGGCGCCGCGCCCGATCTGATCAATGTCGTAGTTCACCCACAAAGCTTGGTGCACTCCTTTGTCGAATACGTCGACGGCTCCGTGCTGGCCCAGCTGGGCAATCCCGATATGCGCACCGCGATCGCCCACGCGCTGGCGTGGCCGGAGCGCGTGAACGCTGGCGTGGCGCCGCTGGACCTGACCGCCTGTGCCCCGCTCGCCTTTGAACCGCCGGATCTGACGACGTTCCGCTGTCTGGCGCTGGCGTTTCAGGCGTTGCGTGCCGGTGGCGATGCGCCAGCGGTGCTGAACGCAGCCAACGAGATCGCGGTGGAGGCCTTTTTGGCCGGCTCGCTGGCGTTTCTCTCGATTGCCGACGTCGTGGATGCGGTTCTTGCGGAACTGCCGGCGCAAGCCGTGGTCGATGTTCAGACCCTGCTGGAACGTGATCGGGTGGCCCGGGAAGCCGCCCGCCGTATTCTGCGCAATGCTTGCTGATATTCTTGGCCTGATACCCTTGGCGTGACGTCCCCTCACAACGGCGATTGATGAATTCCTTTTTCGGCTCGGTTTTCTGGTTGGCCATCACGCTCGGCGTACTGGTGACCTTTCATGAGTTCGGCCATTACTGGGTCGCGCGCCGCTGTGGCGTCAAGGTGCTGCGCTTCTCCGTCGGCTTCGGCAAGGCCATCTGGAAGCGCACCGGCCGCGACGGTACGGAATACCAGATCGCCTCGATCCCGTTGGGCGGCTATGTCAAGATGCTCGACGCGCGCGAGGGCGAGATCGATCCGGCGCTGCGCGATCAGGAGTTCACCGGCAAGTCGGTGTGGAAACGCATCGCCATTGTCGCGGCAGGGCCGGGTTTCAATGTGATCTTTACCCTCGCTGCGTTCTGGCTGATGTTTATGCTGGGGCGGCCGGATTACGTACCGGTGGTGACCGCCACACCGCAAAGCATCGCCGCCAAGGCCGGCGTCCTGCCGGGTGATCGCATTCTGAGCGTGGATGGCCAGCCCGTAACGACCCTGGGTGATTCCCTGGATGCCATCGCCAACGGTCTGCTGAGCCGCGCGCCGCTGCCGATAACGGTAAGCGGCGCAGATGGTCGCCCCCGCCAGTTGGTGCTGCCGCTGGATCGGCTACCGCCGGGGCAGCCGGTAGAAAAGTATTTCGACGCGCTCGGGCTGAAACCCGCGCCGCCGCCCGCGATTGCCGCCACCGTGACACCGGGCCAGCCGGCCTCGCTGGCGGGCATGCAGGGCGGCGATCGACTGATCAGCGTGAATGGTCAAGCAGTGGCCGATTTCGAGGCGTTCGGCAGACTGGTCCAGGCCGACGCGGTCAAATCACCGACGCTGTCGGTAGTGATCGAGCGCAACGGCCAACCGAAAAAACTCAGCGTCATTACCAAGTGGGAGTCGCTGCAAGGCCAGCCACAGAAGTGGGTCATGGGCATCGGTGCGCCGATGCCCGAACAGGCGATGGTGCGCTACGGGCCGATCAAGGCGCTCGACGCCTCGCTGCAAACCACCTGGCACAACGCGATGCAGACGTTTGCGATGTTCGGCAAGTTGATTACCGGCGAGGCCTCCACCCAAAATCTGCACGGCGTGATCGGTATCGCCCAGGTAGCCAACGCATCGGCCGGCATGGGCTTCGCTTCGTTCCTGCAGTTCCTTGCGCTGGTGTCGCTTAGCCTGGCCATTATCAACCTGATGCCGATTCCCGTCCTCGACGGTGGGCACCTGCTGTATTATCTGATCGAGTTGATCAAAGGCAGTCCGGTCAGCGAGCAGACGATGATTGTTGGCCAGTACATCGGCATCGCGCTGCTGTTTACCGTGATGGGGCTGGCGTTTTACAACGATATCCATGGCATCTTGTTGTCGTGACAGCGGCGAGAGACGCATGGTATCGGTCGACGACGGGCTTCACTGCCGCTGACGCAGCCGGTCGATGTGGTGGCTTTAACGATGTGCTTTTCTCGAGCGCATACCCTTTTTCGAAGCAGGGCGTTGCCTTGCTTCATGTGTTGATCGGAGCCGCCGCGCTGGCGGCTCCATCGAAATAACCCAACGGAACCGACGATGAAGCGTATCGCCGCGCTGATCCTGCTTGCCTCCCTCTCCGCCAATGCGTTTGCGTTCGACCCGTTCGTGGTCTCGGACATCCGCATCGACGGCCTCAGCCGCATCGCTCCCGGTACGGTCTACACCTACCTGCCCGTCAACAAGGGCGACCGGCTGACCAACGACCAGGCACAAAAAGCCATCCGTGCGCTGTATCAGACCAAGTTCTTCAGCGACGTGGAAATCGATCGCGAAGGCGACATCATGGTGATCAAGGTGGTCGAGCGTCCGTCGATCGCCAAGCTGACCCTGCGCGGCAACAAGGACATCAAGACCGACGACCTGAAGAAGGGCCTGAAGCAGATCGGCCTGGCCGAAGGCGAAACCTTTGACCGGCTGGCGCTGGACAACGTGCAGCAGGAGCTGGTGCGCCAGTACTACAACCGCGGCAAGTACAACGTGTCGGTTACCCCGCACGTGACCCAGCTCGAGCGCAATCGCGTTGCGGTGGATATCGAAATCCGCGAAGGCAAGGCCGCCAAGATCGAAGAGCTGAACATCATCGGCAACCACGCGTTCACCGACAAGGAAGTACGCGAAGGTTTCGAGTCGAACACGCCCGGCCTGCTGTCCTGGTACTCGAAAGACGACCAGTACTCGCGCGAAAAGCTCTCCGGCGACCTGGAGAAACTGCAGTCGTACTACATGAACCGCGGTTACGCCGACTTCGGCGTGGATTCAACCCAGGTCAGCATCGCGCCGGACCGCCGCTCGATGTACATCGACGCCAGCGTCAAGGAAGGCGACACCTACAAGATCGCCGACGTGAAGCTGCTCGGCACGCTGATCCTGCCCGAGGCCACGATACGCCAGCTGGTCTACGTCAAGCCGGGAGACCTGTTCAACCGCTCCGCGATCGAGGCCAGCACCAAGTCGATCAAGGCGATTCTGTCCAACATCGGGTACGCCTATGCCAAGGTCACGCCGATTCCGAAGCTGGACAAGGACAAGCGCACTGTCGACCTCACCCTTTTCGTCGAGCCCGGTCAGCGCGTTTACGTGCGCCGCGTGGTATTCCAGGGCAACACCCGTACCGAAGACGCCGTGCTGCGCCGCGAAATGCGCCAGCTCGAGGGCACGTTCTATTCGCAGGCTGCCCTCGACCGCTCCAAGATCCGCCTGCAGCGCCTGGGTTATTTCAAGACGGTCGATATCGACAAAAAGCTGGTGCCCGGCTCGCTCGATCAGGTCGACGTAACGGTCAAGGTGGAAGAGCAGTCCGCCGGCAGCCTGCAGTTCGGCGTGGGCTATTCGCAGTACTCGGGCATCATCCTCAATGCCTCCGTCTCGCAGAACAACATCTTCGGTACCGGCGATAGCGCCTCGATCAGCGGCGAGCGCAGCAGCTACTACACCAAGTACGGCGTCAGCTACTTCAACCCCTATCTGACCGACAGCAACATCGGCATCGGCTACAACGCCACTTATTCGAAGACCGACTACGGCAATACCGATTTCGCCGACTACTCGACCAGCGATCGGGCGTTCTCGACCTATCTGAGCATTCCGGTCACGGAAACCGACGGCATCCGCGTCGGCATGGGCATCAGCAGCGACAAGGTCAGCCTGATTCCGGGCTTCAGCCCCCAGGTGCTGATCGACTATCAGAACGAAATCGGCCACGACACGCTGCATACCTGGACCGGCACGCTGGGCTGGAACCACGACACGCGCAACGCCTACTTCTCGCCCACCCGCGGCGGCCTGATCTCGGCCTCGACCGACATCGCCCTGCCGGGCTCCACCGTCCAGTATTGGAAGTTCACGGCGGAAGCCAACCACTACTGGCCGATCGGTGGCGGTTTCGTGCTGTACCTGGACGGCCAGGTCGGCTACGGCAAGACCTACGGCAACAACGGCATCAGCGATTCGCAGTACGCCACGCTGCAGAGCGCCGTCACCGACCATACCCTGGTCGATATGCGGCAGGATTTCCCGTTCGTGCAGAACTTCTACTCCGGCGGCGTGCGCGACGTGCGCGGCTTCCAGGACAACACGCTCGGTCCGCGCGTCTGTATCGCTTACACCGCACCGGCGAAGAACGGCTTCTGCCCGGACGGCAACTACGCCGAGCCGATCGGCGGCGCGTTCAAGGTGCTGGGTACGACCGAGGTCTATCTGCCGCTGCCGTTCCTGAAAGACATCAATACGGCGCGCGTGTCGGTATTCATGGACGTGGGTAACGCGTATCAGAGCTTCAGCACGTTCAGCGCCAGCACGCTGCGCGCATCGGCCGGTATCTCGGTGCACTGGCAGGCCCCGATCGGCCCGCTGATCATCAGCCTGGCGCACCCGTTCCGCACCCAGCCTGACGACAGCCATTACGAAGAGAAAATCCAGTTCACCTTCGGCAGCCAGTTCTGACGATCCAACGCTGATTATCTCGAACCGATGATCTCGCTCGGATAATCCCGCGCTGACAAATCAGCTCTAACAAAACCGTTCTGATGACCCAGCCCGGCGTACCGGCATCCCGCCGGGCGCCGATGCACGGAGCATGCGCTTGAACGCAGCGTCTTATTCAGTGGCCGAACTGGCCGAACGTTTCGGGCTGTCGTCGCACGGCGACGGCGCGAGGCGCGTCGATGGCGTCGGCACCCTGGCGGGCGCCGGTGCCAATCAGCTGAGCTTTCTCTCCAACAGCAAATACGATGCGCAACTGGCCGCCACGCATGCCGGCGTGGTCGTGCTGCGCGAAGAAAATCTCGCCGCTTGCCCCACCGCGGCGCTGATCGCCAAAGACCCCTACGTGGCCTACGCGAAAATCGCCGCGCTGTTCGAGCGCCAGCCGCTGGCGCCGCCAGGCGTACATCCCAGCGCGGTGGTCGCCGCCAGCGCGCGGGTCAGCGCCAGCGCCAGCGTGGGACCCTGTTGCGTCATCGAGGACGACGCGGTCGTCGAGGATGGCGCCGTACTTGGCCCACACTGCATCATCGGCACCGGCTGCACGGTCGGCGCGCAGTCCCGCCTGGTGGCGCGTGTGACCCTGGTGACCCGCGTGACGCTAGGCAAACGCGTGCTGGTGCATCCCGGCGCGGTGATCGGCTCGGACGGCTTCGGCCTGGCATTCGACCGCGACGCCTACGATCACGGTGGCTGGATCAAGCTGCCGCAGCTCGGCGGCGTGCGCATCGGCGACGACTGCGAGATCGGTGCCAACACCACCATCGACCGCGGCGCACTCGAAGATACCGTGCTGGAAGAAGACGTGCGGCTGGATAACCAGATTCAGATCGCGCACAACGTATATATCGGCGCACACACCGCCATGGCCGGCTGCGCAGCGGTGGCGGGCAGCGCCAAAATCGGCCGCTACTGCCAGATCGGCGGCAACGCCGGCGTGCTGGGCCATCTCGAACTCGCCGACCGCGTTACCATTACGGCGAAGAGTCTGGTCACCAGCTCGATCCGCGAGCCGGGCGAATACTCGTCGGGCGTACCGCTGCAGGCAAATCTGGCGTGGCGCAAGAATGCGGCTCGCTTCAAACATCTTGATGAGTACGCGCGCCGGCTCTCGGCGCTGGAAAAGGACAGGAATCATGAGTGACAAACCCGCTGCCCTCACCATGCCGGTGACCATCGAGCAGATCCAGGAACTGCTGCCGCACCGCTATCCCTTTCTGCTGGTGGATCGCGTGATCGAGATCGTGCCGGATGTCAGCGTGGTCGCGCTGAAAAACGTCAGCATCAACGAGCCGTTTTTCCAGGGCCACTTTCCGGGGCATCCGGTGATGCCTGGGGTGTTGATCGTCGAGGCGATGGCGCAGACCGCCGGCCTGCTGACACAGATCAGCAGCCGCATGAAAGGCAATACGGGCAGCCCGCTGTTCTATCTGGTGAAAGTCGACAACGCGCGCTTCAGCGCCGTGGTTTCCCCGGGCGACCAGCTGCGTATGGAAGTGGGCTTGAAGCGCCTGATGCGCGGCATGGGCATCTTCGTCGCGCGCACCCTGGTCGACGGCAAGGAAGTGGCCAGCTGCGAACTGATGTGCGCGGCGAGGTCCGATAAATGATTCACGCCACTGCGTTGATCGATCCTTCCGCCATTATCGGCGAAAACGTCCGTATCGGCGCCTACAGCGTGATCGGCGCCGATGTGGAAATCGGCGACGGCACCGTCATCGGCCCGCACGTGGTGATCGAAGGGCCGACGAAGATCGGCCGCGACAATCGCATCGCCCAATTCGCCTCGCTGGGCGGCGATCCGCAGGACAAGAAGTTCGCCGGCGAGCGCACCGAGCTGATCATCGGCGACCGCAATCTGATCCGCGAATTTGCCAGCATCAATCGCGGCACCGGCGATGGCGGTGGCGTGACGCGTATCGGCAACGACAACTGGCTGCTTGCCTATGTACACATCGCGCACGACTGCCAGGTCGGCAACAACATCGTTTTCTCCAATTATTCGGCACTGGCCGGACATGTGGAGATTGGCGACTGGACGATCCTGTCCGGCTACTCCGGCGTACACCAGTTCTGCAAGGTCGGCGCGCACGCCTTTATCGGCATGGGCTGCCTGGTCGGTTCGGACGTGCCGCCGTTCGTGATGATGGCCAACGAGCAGCACGGTCGCCCGCGCGGCATCAACAGCGAGGGCCTGAAACGCCGCGGCTTCGACGCGCCGCGCATTTCGGCGATCAAGCGGGCCTACCGCACGCTGTACATGGCCGGCCTGTCGTTGCCGGAGGCGCGCGAGCTGCTGGAAAAGCAGGCCGGCGAGAGCGACGACGTGCGCGCCATGCTCGACTTTCTCGATCGCAGCAAGCGAACGTTGGCTCGATAAGCGTCCCGCTTATCGAGAATCAAACGCGCGCTCCGGCTCGTGCTCATTCGTCAGCCAAAGGGAGACAGCATGACGACGCTCAATGACGTCTCCACCAACACCCCGCTGATCGCCCTGATCGCCGGCGAAGATTCCGGCGATCAGCTCGGCGCCGACCTGATTCTCGCCCTGCGCGAACGCTATCCCGACGCGCGTTTCGTCGGCATTGGCGGCGCGCGCATGCAGGGGCAGGGTTTCGAATCGTGGTACGACATTCGCGAGCTGTCGCTGTTCGGCTTCAGCGAGGTCATTCGGCATTTACCGCGGCTGCTGCGGCTGCGCCGGGAGCTGATCGCACGGCTGCTGAAAGTGCAGCCGGCGGTCGTCGTCGGCATCGATGCACCGGATTTCAATCTCGGCCTGGAGCAGCGCCTGAAACACGCCGGCCTGAAAACCGTGCACTACGTCAGCCCGTCGGTATGGGCGTGGCGCGAAAAGCGCGCGGAAAAAATCGGCCGCAGCGCCAACCGCGTGCTGTGCCTGTTTCCGATGGAGCCGCCGATCTACGCCAGGCACGGCATCGACGCGCGCTTCGTCGGACATCCCCTGGCCGATCGCTTTGCGATGATCTCCGATCGCGTGGGCGCGCGCGAGTTTCTGCAGCTGCCGCAGCGGGCGCCGATTCTGGCCTTGCTTCCCGGCAGCCGCGCCTCGGAACTGTCGCGCATGGGGCCGGTTTTTATCGATGCGGCGATGCGCGTTGCCGGCGCACTGCCCGGCTTGCGCATCGTGATACCCGCAGCCAATCCGCATATGCATGCAAAGCTCAAGGATTTGCTGGCCAAGCTTCCCCGCGACGAAACGGCGCCGCTGCTGCTGGACGGCCACGCGCACGAAGCGATGCTGGCCGCCGACGTGGTACTGCTCGCTTCAGGCACCGCCACGCTGGAAGCGATGCTGGCCAAACGGCCGATGGTGGTGGGCTATCGCGTGGCGCCTGCGAGCTATCGCATAGCGCGCGCCTTGAAGATGCTGAAGACCGACGTCTACGCGCTGCCGAATATTCTCGCACGCGCCAACGGCATCGACGGCGAACTGCTGGTACCGGAGTTCATGCAGGACGAGTGCACCGCGAGCCATCTCGCCGCGGCCACACTGGCGCTGTTTCAGGACAGCGAACGGCGCGGTTACATCGTGAACGCGTTCGAGCAGTTGCATCGAGCGCTGCGCAGCAGCCTCGACGGTCACGCGGGCGAACGCGCCGCCGCCGCGATTGCCGAACTGGTGGATGCCACCGATGGCGGCTGACGTGATCGAGGCAAGCCTCCGCCCTTCGGCGCAATTCGTCTTCCCCGAACAGGGGGCCTTGTTCGGTCGCGGCGGGCCGCCGGCAGCGAACGCGAAAAGCCGGTTTGTCGCGGGCGTCGACGAGGCGGGGCGCGGGCCGCTGGCCGGGCCGCTTTCCATCGCGGCGGTCATTCTCGATCCCGACCGGCCGATTGCCGGCCTCAACGATTCGAAAAAGCTCAGCGAAGCGAAGCGCGAGGCGCTATACCCGCTGATCGTCGAGCGCGCGTTGGCCTGGTGCGTGGTGCTGATCGAGCCGGAAGAAATCGATAGGCTGAATATCTTCCAGGCCACCATGACCGGCATGAGCCGCGCGGTCGCCGGTCTTGCGCTGATGGCCGAAGAGGCGCTGATCGACGGCAACAAGCTGCCGAAGGATCTACCCTGCCGCGGTCGCGCCATCGTCGGCGGCGACGCGCTGGAACCGGCGATCAGCGCTGCCTCGATTCTGGCCAAGGTCACGCGCGATCGACTGATGGTGACGATGGAGTCTCACCATCCGGGCTACGGCTTTGCCGTGCACAAGGGTTATCCCACGCCGGCCCATCTCGCTGCGCTGAGTCTGCTAGGCCCCTGCCCGCAGCATCGGCGCAGCTTTGCGCCGGTCAGGCGACTGATCGGACCATAGTTTCCAGCGTCGAGCGGTCTTCCATCGATAGCTTTTGGCTATGAATGACATGCGCAGGATCAGTTGGACACCGACGCGCGGGATGCCTCTCAATAGAGACGTCCGAATCCCTGCCTACGGTCATGTCCGCGCTGATTGAAACCTTGAGCTTGCTGCATCCCATCCACCGGTCGGTATCCCCTGCGACCCGACGCTCCATGCGTCGGCTGATCGGGCCCGGGCTGCTGGTGGCGGTGGGCTATGTCGACCCCGGCAACTGGGCCACCGACATCGCCGCCGGCTCGAGCTATGGCTACACGCTGCTGGGCTCGGTGCTGCTGGCCAGCCTGCTCGGACTGCTGTTTCAGACGATGGCAGCACGACTGGGCATGGCCACCGGCGAAGATCTCGCCGAACTCACCTGTCGACTGCTGCCACGTCCGCTGGCGCTCAGCGCGTGGCTGGCCAGCGAGCTGGCGATCGTGGCGACCGCGCTGGCGGAGCTGGTCGGCGGCGCCATCGCCTTGCGCCTGCTGTTTGGCCTGCCGCTGCAGGTAGGCATGATTGTCGCAGCGCTGGGCACGCTGGCGATCATGGCACTGTCACAGCGCCGACAGCGCGCCCACGAGTTCGTGGTCAGCGCCTTGCTGGCGATCGTATCGCTGACCTTCGTCTATCTGCTGATCAAGGCCCGGCCCGTCGGGGGCGACGTGCTGCAAGGATTGGCATCGAGCGCCAGGGTATTCGGCAACCACGGCATGCTGACGGTGGCGCTGGGCATCGTGGGCGCCACGGTGATGCCGCACAATCTGTTCCTGCATTCGGGCCTGATCGCCGAGCGCAGCAAGGACCTGCCGGCGCACGAACGACCGATGGCGCTGCGCGTCGTGGAAACCGATACCCGCGTTTCGCTGCTGCTGGCCACCCTGGTCAACGCCGCCATGCTGATGGTGGCAGCCGCGTCGCTCTCGCATATCGGTATGCCGGTGAACAATCTGGACGACGCTTACCACGCCATCGCGCTGACCCTTGGCGCCGGCGCGGCGGCGATTTTCGCGGTCGCGCTGTACGCAGCGGGGCAGAGCTCGGCGATCACCGGCGTGCTGGCCGGATGCATTCTGAGCCGCGGTTTTCGCGGGCGCGAAAGCCGCACCTGGCTGCGTGGCATCGCCACACGGCTGGCCGGCGTCTGCATCGGTTTCGTGCTGCTCGCCGCGCGCCCCGGCATCGGCGCCGATACGCTGCTGGTGCTGAGCCAGTGCGTGCTCGGCATTGCCCTACCGTTCGCGCTGCTGCCCATGCTGATGCTGGCGGGCAAGCGCGATCTGATGGGCCAGTACGGCTTCGGTCGTGGTTTCATGGCGCTGGCTGCCGCCGGCACAGCCCTGGTCATCGTGCTGGATGGCTATCTGCTGATCACCGCCTTCGGCTGATCGGCAACCATGACCATCGTGCGCATCGCAAAGGCGGTAGGCTAGACGCTTAGACAGGGGAGTCCTCGCGATGCGCAAAATGATTTTTGCCTGGGTCATGGCCTTGATCTGCGTATCGGCCAACGCGCAGATCCAGCCGGGCGCGGTGCCGCCCGACTCACTGGGGAAAACACCCAGTGGCGACTCAGTCAGCTTGGCATCGATGCGCGACAAGGTCGTCGTCATCAGCTTCTGGGCGACCTGGTGCACTTACTGCATGAAGGAATTGCCGGTACTGGCGGGCCTGCAGAAGCTGGCTACCGATCGCCATCTGCCGCTGCAGGTGGTCTCGATCGACCACAAGGAAGGTCGCGATGTCTATCTACGAACCGTCCGAGTGCTCAGGCCGCGCCTGCCCGGCCTGCTGATGAGCTGGGATCGCGACGGCTCGATCGGCAAGCCGTTCGGCACGAACAAGGGCATTCCGGTGATGGTGATGCTTCACCGTGACGGCACCGTGGCCGACATCCACGTGGGCTATAGCGAAGACGCGCTGGACGGCCTGATCGCCGAGATAAACACCTTGATGGCCGAGCCCTCCGCGCTGCCGACCGCGTCGAGCTCGTCGGCGACGCAAAAAACGCTCACCTCGGTGAATTGAGCAGCCGCCCCGCCCAGCGCAACGGATCGTGGAAAATCGGCACAAGTCAAACCTTGTCCGTGCGTAGCCAGGCGGGTAGCCTTCATGGACTCGCCGCGTGAGTTTCATGACCACCCGCTTCGTCCACCTGCATCTGCACAGCGAGTATTCGCTGGTCGATTCGACCATCCGCATCAAGGCGCTGGTCGACGCCTGCGTGCGCGCCGGTATGCCCGCCGTGGCGCTCACCGACGAATGCAACATGTTCGCGCTGGTGAAGTTCTACAAGGCCTGCAGCGCTGCCGGCATCAAGCCGATCAGCGGTTGCGACCTATGGATTTCCGCGCCGGACGACCCACGGCCGTGGCGGCTCAACCTGCTGTGCCAGAACCGCGCCGGCTACCTCAATCTGTCGCGGCTGGTGTCGCGTGCCTGGCGCGAGGGCCAGCACAGCGGCCGCGCGCTGATCGAGGCCGGCTGGCTGCACGCCGAGGCGACGCACGGACTGATCGCGCTGCTCGGACGCGAGAGCGAAGTCGGCCGCATCGCCCTGAATCAGGGTCTGGAGGCCGCCCTCGCGAAACTGCGGCCATTGACGCGGCTTTTCCCCGATCGGCTGTACCTGGAGCTGACCCGCTGCGGTCGCGACGGCGAGGAAAACTGGAACGCCCTCGCACTGGCATTGGCCGTGGAACTCGACCTGCCGGTGGTCGCCAGCAACGACGTGCGTTTTCTGCTGCAGGACGATTTCGAAGCGCACGAGGCACGCGTGTGCATCAACCAGGGCCGCGTGCTGGCCGACAACAAGCGCCCGCGCGACTACAGCAACCAGCAGTATCTGAAATCGCCCGAGGAAATGGCGACGCTGTTCGCCGACATTCCCGAAGCGCTGGAAAACACGGTCGAGCTGGCGCGGCGCTGCAACGTCGAACTGCAGTTCGGCACGTATTACCTGCCCGACTTTCCGGTGCCCGACGGTCATGACCTGGGCAGCTATATCCGCGAGCTGTCGCACGAAGGGCTGAAGCAGCGCCTGTCCGCCGCGCCGCTCGCCGCCAACTGCACGCTGGCCGACTACGAAAAGCGGCTCGACCGCGAGCTGGACGTCATCGTCAAGATGGGTTTCCCCGGCTACTTTCTGATCGTGGCGGACTTCATCAACTGGGGCAAGGAACACGGCATTCCGGTCGGACCCGGCCGCGGTTCGGGCGCCGGTTCGCTGGTCGCATGGGCGCTGAAGATTACGGATCTGGACCCGCTGCAGTTCGACCTGCTGTTCGAGCGATTCCTCAATCCCGAACGCATCTCGATGCCCGACTTCGACATCGACTTCTGCATGGATCGCCGCGACGAGGTGATCGACTACGTATCGCGCAAATACGGCCGCGACCGCGTCAGCCAGATCATCACCTACGGCTCGATGGCGGCGAAGGCCGTGCTGCGCGATTCCGGCCGCGTGCTGAGCATGCCGTACGGCCAGGTCGATCGGCTGGCGAAATTGGTGCCGCCGCGCCCGCTCGACCTGACCTTGTCGGACGCGCTGGGCCGTTCGGAAAAATCGAAAAAAGAAACCGATCGCGTCGTCAAGGAATTCTGCGAAGCCTACGAGCAGGACGAAGACGCCCGTGCGCTGATCGATCTGGCGCTGAAGCTAGAAAGTCTGACCCGCAACGCCGGCAAGCACGCCGGCGGCGTGGTGATCGCGCCGACCGCGCTGACCGATTTCGCACCGCTGTACTGCGAGCCGGGCGGTGCCGGCGTGGTCACCCAGTTCGACAAGGACGACGTGGAAGCCGTCGGCCTGGTGAAGTTCGACTTTCTCGGCCTGCGCACGCTCACCATCATCGACTGGGCGGTCAAGGCGATCAACGCGCGCCGTGCGAAAGCCGGCGAAGCGCCGCTGGATATTTCGCAGCTGCCGCTGGACGACCCCAAGCCCTATGAGCTGCTGAAAAAGGCGCAGACCATCGCGGTGTTCCAGCTCGAATCGTCCGGCATGCAGCGCATGCTGAAAGATGCCAAGCCCGACCGCTTCGAGGACATCATCGCGCTGGTGGCGCTGTACCGCCCAGGCCCGATGGATCTGATCCCCAGCTTCGTCGCGCGCAAGCACGGCCGCGAGGACGTGAGCTATCCCGATCCGCGCGTGCAGCCGATTCTGGAAGAGACCTACGGCATCATGGTCTACCAGGAGCAGGTCATGCAGATGGCGCAGATCGTCGGCGGTTACTCGCTCGGCGGCGCCGACCTTCTGCGCCGCGCGATGGGCAAGAAAGACGCCAAAAAGATGGCCGAGGAGCGCGCCAAGTTTCGCGACGGTGCGGCCAAGGACGGTCTGGCCGGCTCCAAGGCCGACGAAATCTTCGACTTGATGGAGAAGTTCGCCGGCTACGGCTTCAACAAGTCGCACGCCGCCGCCTACGCCCTGGTGAGCTACCAGACCGCGTGGCTGAAGGCGCATTATCCGGCCGAATTCATGGCCGCGACGATCTCGTCGGACATGGACAACACCGACAAGGCGGTGATCTTTCTCGACGAGTCGCGCGCGATCGGCCTTACCGTGCTGCCGCCCGACGTCAACGCATCGGACTACATGTTCGTCGCCGTCGAACCCGACGCATCGTCCATTCACTCGCGTCAGGGCGCTCGCACGATCCAATACGGCCTCGGCGCGATCAAGGGGGTCGGCCAGGGCGTCTGCGAAGCCATCGTCGCCGAACGCAAAAACGGGCGTTATACCGACCTGGCCGACTTCTGCCGCCGCGTCGATCCGACCAAACTCAACCGGCGCGTGCTCGAGGCGCTGATCTATTCCGGCGCGCTCGACGCTCTGGCGCCGACGCGCGCCAGCCTGATGCTGCAGTTGCCCGATACGATCAAGGCCGCCGAGCAGCACCTGCGCGACCGCCAGTCCGGCCAGAACGACATGTTCGGTGCGGCCTCGGGTGCGCTGACGCCGGTGGTGCATATCGATCTGCCCACGGCACCGGAGTGGCCGCTGGAGCAGCTGCTGCAGGGCGAGCGCGACACGCTCGGCCATTATCTGTCCGGCCACCCGACCGACCCCTGGAAAGAGGAGCTGGCGCAGCTGTCGACCTGCCCGCTCGGCGAAATCGCCCTGCGCTACCAGCCGCCCAAGCCGCGGAAAAACGACAACGACGACGGCAACCGTTTCCGCCGCGGCCCGGACACGCCCTGGACGATCGCCGGCATGGTGACCGCGGTGCGCAAGCGGGGCGACAGCGATGCCTTCGTGCGCATCGAGGACGGCACCGGCAGCATCGAGGTGAGCTTCTTCGGCGAGCTGTATCAGCAGATCGCACCGCTGTTGACCCGCGACGAAATGCTGGTGGTCGAGGGTGGCTTGCGCATCGACGACTTCTCCGGCGGCGGCTTTCAGATCCGCGCGCGCAGCGCCAGTTCGCTCACCGATGCCTGCCGCAAGCATGCGCGCCTGCTGCAGCTGAAATTGAACGGCGTAAAGCCCGACTTCGTCGAAAAATTGCAGCACGCGCTGGCCGGCTACCGCGGCGGTCGCGCCACGGTGATACTGCACGGTTATCACAACCAGAACGCGCAGGCCGACCTGGAGCTGAGCGACGCCTGGCGCGTCGATGCGATACCGGCCTTGCTGCGCACGGTACGGGCGCTGCCCGGTGTGCAGGCCGCAAAGCTGCGTATCGTCAAGCAGGCCGACTGAAACGGCCGACGGAAGGCAGGTCGACTGATACCGACGCCGCGACTCGGTTATTTCCTGCCGCGCTCCATCATCGCCTTCAGGTCGGCGAAGGGATTGCCGGTGGCCGGCGCGACCTCCTCCTGCACGCTGTAACCGGCGCCGCGTACGTGGTCGATATAGCGCGAATGCTCGTTGTCGTGACAGTACACGCACAGCAGCTCCCAGTTGCTGCCATCGGCCGGGTTGAAGTCGTGGTCGTGGTTGCGATGGTGCACCGTGAGCTCGCTCAGGTTGGTGCGGGTGAACTCGCGCGCGCAGCGGCCGCAGATCCACGGGTACATTTTCAGCGCCCGCTCACGATAGCCCAGCTCCCGCTGCTCGGCGTTGCGACGGGCTTCGGCCACGATGCGGTCGAGCTTGTTGTTGTCGATGGTCGGTTGAATCGGCATGGTCGAGTCCGGAAATAGCGCGTCTTAAGAGAACCATAGCGCAACCCGGCGCCGCGTCGCTTCTCCCGCGCGGTAAGTGCATCCACGGGCCGCCATACGGCGGCGTTCTCGCCTTCACGCGTCTAACGGTATACTGCGCTGCTCTGTGCCACGAAATGTCGCGAATGAACCCTAACTTCCTCGATTTCGAACAACCGATTGCCGACCTGGAAGCGAAGATCGAAGAGCTTCGCCACGCCAGCCAGGGTCAGGCGTTCAATATCGAGGACGACGTCAATCGTCTGCGCGAAAAGCTGAAGATCAAGACGGCCGAGATTTTCCGCAACCTCAGTTCATGGCAGATGACCCAGCTGTCGCGCCATCCGGCGCGGCCGTACACGCTGGATTACATCGGCGTGATCTGCGAAGAGTTTCATGAGCTGGCGGGCGACCGCATGTACGCCGAGGATGCCGCCATCGTCGGCGGCCTGGGCCGCATCAATGGGCGCCCGGTGGTGATCGTCGGTCATCAGAAAGGCCGCGATACCAAGACCAAGGTGCGCCGCAACTTCGGCATGCCGCGTCCCGAGGGCTATCGCAAGGCGCTGCGCCTGATGAAGATGGCCGAACGCTTCCATCTGCCGCTGCTGACCCTGATCGACACACCCGGAGCGTACCCGGGCATCGGCGCCGAAGAACGCGGCCAGAGCGAGGCCATCGCGCGCAATCTGATCGAAATGGCCAGTCTGAAAGTGCCTATCATCTGCACCGTGATCGGCGAAGGCGGCTCCGGCGGCGCGCTGGCCATCGGCGTCGGCGACCGTACTCTCATGCTGCAGTACTCGACCTATTCCGTCATTACGCCCGAGGGCTGCGCCTCGATCCTGTGGAAAAGCGCCGACAAAGCCCGCGATGCGGCCGAGGCGATGGGCATGACCGCTCCCCGCCTGTTCGAACTCGGCCTGATCGACAAAGTCGTGCGCGAGCCGCTGGGCGGCGCGCATCGCAACCCCCGCTCGATGGCGGTACGTCTGAAAGCCGTGCTGCTCAAACAGCTCGACGAGCTCGAAGCGCTGCCGGTAAACGAGCTCCTGGAACAGCGCTACAAGCGCCTGCGCAGCTACGGCGCATTCCAGGAATAAACCCATGGCCGGCGTGCGCGGACTGGATCACATCAATCTGCGCGTGCCGACGGATCTGCTCGAACCCGTGCGCGCGTTCTATATCGACATGGTGGGCCTGCACGACGGTCCACGGCCGTCGATGAGCTCAGGCTCGCACGGCTACTGGCTTTACGCCGGCAACGCCGCCGTAGTGCATCTGAGCACCGGCCATGCCGGCGGATCGTGCGGCGAGGGCAACGGCTATTTCAGCCACGTCGCGTTTGCATGCACGGAGCTGGAGACGACGCGTGCCAGGCTCGATCAGGCGCAGGTACCGCACCGTATCGCCGTGCTGGATGACGGTGCCCAGGTGCAGATCTTCGTCGTCGACCCGGCCGGCATCACGGTCGAGCTCAATTTTCGCCCCTGAGCCGCCGCGGCGAGGTAGCCTCGTTATCCGCACGACAGGAAACATCATGGCCAACGATAACGCCGGGCGCGTCGTGCCGATCGATACCGACCTCTTAGAGCCTGTTCACGATCTACAAGCTCTACAGCGCGAGCGAAGTATGAGCGATTCGCTGCAACGGCATCTTGCCTCCGCGCTGGCGGATACGCAGGCATCGCCGTTATGCGTGGCCTTCAGCGGCGGCCCGGATTCGACCGCCCTGCTGCATGCGCTGGCCGGCATGCCGGAAGCGCGAAAACGCGGCCTGCGCGCGCTGCACGTGGACCATGCCATGAACCCGCAAAGCGGGGCCTGGTCCGCGCATTGCCAGCGCTTTTGCGAATCGGTGGACGTGCCGTGCGAAGTGATACGTGTGCAGGTACCGCTCGACAAAGGCCTTGGCCTAGAAGCCGCCGCGCGCCACGCGCGCTACGAGGCATTTGAGTCGTCTTTGCAGCCGGGCGAGTACCTGCTGCTCGCGCATCATCGCGACGATCAGGCCGAGACCGTATTGATGAAACTGCTGCGCGGCGCGGGACCGGACAGCCTCGGCGGCATGCGCACGCTGCGTCCGTTCGCGCGCGGACAGCTGTGGCGTCCGCTGCTGGCGCTGTCGCGACGGCAGCTGCGCGACTATCTCGATGCCCGGCAATTGCCTTCGATCGACGACCCGTCCAACGGCGACACGCGGTTTGCGCGCAATCATCTGCGCCACGACATCCTGCCGAGGCTGGAACGTTTATGGCCGCAGGCGGTGGATTCCATCGTGCACAGCGCCGCGCTCAGCCGTGCCGCTGCCGATGCCCTGCAGCAGCACTGGCTGGCGGCTTACGACACCATGCACGATGCGGCCACGCACACGATCGACGCCTCGACGTGGCTCGCCCTGCACCCTGCGCTGCGCGAGCCGCTGCTCGATCACTGGCTGCACGGGCTCGGCCTGCCCGCACCGACTACCGCACAACGCCAGCAGATCGAGCATCAGTGTGGCGCACGCGCCGGGCAGCAGCCGTGCGTGCAATGGCGCGGCGCCGAGCTGCATATCTGGCGCGGGCGGCTGTGGGCACAGTCGCCGCCACGGATAGTCGACAGCAGCTGGCAAGCGACGTGGCACGGCGAACTGCTGGCGCTGCCCGACGGCGGCACGTTGTCGCTGGTCGATACCAAAGTCCGCCTGACCGAGCCGATCCAGGTGCGCCTGCGCCAGGGCGGCGAGCGTATCAAGCCGGCCGGCGATATCTATACGCGCGAGCTGCGCGACCTGTTTCAGCAGGCCATGATCCCCCCGTGGCGGCGATTTGGCGTGCCGCTGCTGTATGTCGGCACTGAAATTGTCGGCGTGGCCGATCGGTGGTTGAGCGAACGAGGCAAGCTGATCTTCGAGCAGGCTGGCACGCGGGCACACTGGTCGCCTGCGCGCTGACGCCATCACCCGCAGGTACCTTTCATAGCCTAATCGATTGATTCCGCGCGGTCACTCGGTTAGCTTTGCTGTCCATGGCCAAGACCGCTTCCGCTTCCACCAAGACGCCACCCGCCGTGGACTTCGAGCACTCGCTGGACGAACTCGAACAGCTGGTCGCGAAGATGGAAGGCGGCGAAATGAGTCTGGACGAGTCGCTGGCCTCGTTCGAACGCGGCATCGGCCTGTACCGTCACTGCCAGCAGTCGCTGGAAAAAGCCGAACTGCGCGTGCGCCTGCTGCTTGATCCCGACGCCCCCGAGAGCGCCGAACCGTTTGAACCCGAACTCTGAGTTAGGTCCCGCCCTCAAGGCGTTGATCCTCCGTGCCGAGCAGGCACTCGAACATTGCCTGCCGCCTGCCGAACAGTCCCCCGCCCTCCTGCACAGCGCGATGCGCTATGCCGTGCTCGGTGGCGGCAAGCGTCTGCGACCCTTGCTGGTCTATGCCGCGGCACAGGCACTTGGCGAAAGCGGACCTTCGCTCGACGCTGCCGCCTGCGCGGTGGAGCTAATTCACGCCTATTCGCTGGTGCACGACGACCTGCCGGCGATGGATGACGATGCGATGCGCCGCGGCCGCCCGACCTGCCACATCGTGTTTGGCGAAGCGATGGCGATTCTGGCCGGGGACGCATTACAGGCGCTGGCGTTCGAGATACTCAGCGACGCTGCCGACGACGACGCGATCGGTATGAAAAAGCAGCGCGTGCTTGGCCGCGCCTGCGGCGCGGAGGGCATGGCCGGCGGGCAGGCGCTGGATCTGGCCGCCGTCGGCCGCACGCTTACCATTGCCGAACTAGAGCACATGCACGCGTGCAAGACCGGCGCGCTCATCCGCGCATCGGTAAAGCTCGGCGCGCTGACAGCGGGGGCCGATGCGGCGACATTGGCCTTATTCGACCGCTATGCCGACGCCGTTGGCCTGGCATTCCAAGTGCGCGACGATATTCTGGACGTCGAGGGAGACGCCACCATCATCGGCAAGACCGCCGGCAAAGATGCCGCCGCGGACAAGCCCACGTTTCCATCGATTATCGGTCTGAATGCATCGCGTGATCGCTTGCGCGAGCTCACCGATCTCGCGCTATCCGCTATCGCACCTCTGGGCACGTCCGGCTCATTGCTGCAGGAGCTTGCGCTGTACGCAGCGCATCGCAACAGCTGAGTTTGGCCATCCAGCCGTCCAAAGAAAAAGCCCGATCAGCGGGCTTTTTCTTTCATTCAAACATTGAAGATTCGGTCGCTCAGCTCACCAGGCGCAGCGCAAACGGATAGCGGTAACTTCCGTCGGCACTGACCTTCACGGCAGCGATGATGCAGAACACCAGATTCGCAATCCACAGCAGCCAGGTGAGGAAAGCACCAATGATAATGATGGTGAGAATCCAGCAGATGACGTAACCGATAAGCACGGTGATCTGGAAGTTCAACGCTTCCTTGGCCTCACTCACGAGATAAGCCTTTTCGGGCCGATCCTTGTTCATCAACCAGATGATGAGCGGAACGACGATGCTCAGAATCACACCCGACAGATGCGTCAGCATCGCCAGGTTCTTGTCATCGGTGGACCGAACGCCCACGGGCGGTTCCGGCGGTATCGGCGAAAACTGATCGGACGGTGTACTCATGGCCCCTGCTCTCCCTGGTGGTGGTACCGCGAAAGCTTGCTGGCGCCATCTTCGACCTTGCGGCCAGCGACCGCAAGATGACCCTTGAACTACTCGCCGGCGATAGTCATCCGATCGACAAGAATGGAGCCGGTAAGCACAGCCGAGCGTGCATCGACATCCGCGCCGACAGCGAGAATACCGGTGAACATTTGGCGCAGATTGGCGGCAATCGTGATTTCTTCCACCGGATAGGCGATCTGGCCGTTCTCGACCCAGAAACCCGCCGCGCCGCGCGAGTAGTCGCCGGTGATGGTCGACACGCCCTGACCCATCAGCTCGGTCACCAGCAGCCCGGTGCCCATGCGCTGGAGCAGCGCGGCAAAGTCGTCTTTTGAATTGTCGACGCTGCCGGGCTCGACGATCAGGTTGTGGATACCGCCCGCGTTGCCGGTGGATTCCAGTCCGAGCTTGCGCGCCGAATAGCTGCCCAGGATATAGCGCGAGAGCACGCCGCCCTCGATCAGCGAACTGTCGCGAGTGGCCACGCCTTCGGCGTCGAAATTGCCCGAGCCCTGGCCGCCGATCAGGTGCGGCCGCTCGTTGATATCGAGCCATGACGGCATGATCTGCTGACCGACATGGTCGAGCAGAAAACTGGCCCGGCGATACAGCGCGCCACCGCTCACCGCGCCGAGAAGATGCCCGATCAACCCACGCGCCAGCTCCGGCGGAAACAGCACCGGACTCTGCCGCGTCGACAGGCTGCGCGCGCCCAGGCGCGCCAGCGTGCGTTCGGCGGCGCGATCGGCCAGCGCCTTGGCGCTGATGAAACGATCCGCGCGGCGCACGCTGTCGTACCAATAGTCGCGCTGCATGCCCGCTTCGTCGCCGGCGATAAGAGCCAGCGACAGCGAGTGCCGCGTGCCGCGCTCGCGTCCGACAAAGCCGTGCGAGTTGGCGTACACCGAGACGCCCTGCCCGGCCTGCACGCTGGCGCCGTCCGAATTGGTGATGCCGGCGTGTGCGCGACCGATATCCTCGATTTCGATACCCAGCTCGATCGCCCGCGTGGTGTCGATATCCCACGGATGCCACAGATCGAGATCGGGAAACTGCGTCGCCATGCGCGACGCATCGGCGAGGCCCGACGACGGATCGGCTTCGGTATAGCGCGCTATCGCGCAGGCCTGATCGAGTGTCGCCTGGATCGAATCGGGATGCAGGTCTGCCGTACTGGCCGAGCCTTTGCGCTGGCCGAAATACACGGTCAGACCGAAACCACGGTCGCGCGTGTGCTCGACCGTTTCTACCTCGCCCAGACGCACATTGACGCTCAGCCCGCTGTCGATACTGGCGGCGACCTCGGCCTGGCTGGCACCGGCGGCACGGGCGCGGCGAATCACATCCTCGGCCAGTTCCGACAGACGATCCAGTTCTTCGAGGCTGCGATCCTGGCTGATGGCGCCGCGATGGCGGTGGTCCTGGCTGCTAACGACTTCGCTCACGTTGGGCTTCCTGAAGGTTTGACGCGTAGAATAGTGGCTCGCTAAAGCCGGCTTGCCATTCGACGCGATCCCGAAACGGGTTGACACCTTCAAATGGGGTCGCCGCGGCGAAATGAAAAGAGCCGCGGAGAACCAACATGACACCCATCCCCGGCACCTACCGCCATTACAAGGGCCAGCGCTACCGCGTGCTGGGTACGGCGCAACACAGCGAAACGATGGAGCCGCTGGTGGTCTATCAGGCGCTGTACGGCGATTACGGCTTGTGGGTGCGCCCGGCGGCCATGTTCGTCGAAACCATCGAACTGGATGGCGAGCCGATTCCGCGGTTTGCGCTCGAACAGGCCGACCCGTCCGATACAGCCGGCGATCGCCAGCCGCAACCTTGATCCCCAACGTCCCATTCTGGAATTGAAACCGTGAGCCCGAGCCGCAGCCGCAACCAGACCGAACTCGACGAAGAAGACTACGGTCCCAGCCGCACCCAGCAGCGCCGTGAGGCGCTGGCCGTGCTGGCGCTGGCCAGCCAGCTCGTCGCGATGCAGCCCAGCCGCCTCGCCAAGCTGGAACTGCCCGACGACGTGCGCGAGGAAATCACCCGTACGCGCAACATCACTGCGCATATCGCGCACAAACGACAGCTCGCCTTTCTCGCCAAAGTCATGCGCCGCTACGAAGACGAAGTATTCGCTTCGGTACGCGCCGAGCTCGGCGAAAATCGTGAGAAGCAGCGTCAGGAAAACGCCGCCATGCATCGGCTTGAAGCGATGCGCGACCGCCTAATCAATGAGGAAGAAGCCGCACTCTCCGAGCTCATCAGCGAGCACCCGCAGGTCGATCGCCAGCATCTGCGTTCGCTGGTGCGCAAAGCGCGCATCGAGAAGGAAACGCCGAACAAGCCGCCGCGCGCTTATCGCGAGATTTTTCAGCTATTGAAGGATCTGGCGGGAAACAAACAGGACGACACGGGCGAAAGCGCCGATATCGACCATGAAGGCGACGACGTCCAAGCGTAACGGCATCGTCCGGCCCTAGCTTTCGTTGATTCCTAGCGCATCGATTGGTACCGCTGCGCTGAATCGGGCGCAGTGGTCATCCGGCGACACCAGCCGGTCGTGCAAAACGCACAATCCGCTCTCACCGATGCTTGCGCCATAAGCCGAGCCAAATACGGCCAGCCCGGAAACACGCTGTTCGATCGCCTGACGGTCGGCCAGGCGATGGTGGCAGTCGGCACAGCGTGAGACAACCGCCTGCGCAAGATGCAGTGTGTTCGCGGCAACCATGGGTGGCGCTTGCATCAGTGCCCCACACTGTCCCAATACCCGGCGAACACGTGCACCGACATCACGTAGCCGACAACGATATTGATCGCCACGCCGACAGTGAAAGCCAGAAACGGCTTCCAACCGGTCTTGCTCAACGAACCCAGCCGCGTGGTCAAACCGATGCTTAGAAAGCAGAAGGTAAAAGCCCAGGTGCGCAGCGCAGTGATCGGCGCCACCAGATCCGGCGTGACCACCTTGCGGTAATCGGCCAGCGAATACGAACTGGCGATCCAGGTGATCAGCGCCGAAGCGATGACAAAGCCGATCACGAATTTCGGAAAGCGCGCCCAGATTTCGCCGGCATCTACCTTCTTTACCTGCACGCCGTCCTCGAAGGCGTCCCAGCGGGTCGTCGCCACCCACGCCAGCACGAACGCCCAGATGCCGATCCAGATATCTCGCCCGACGACTTTCATCAAGGTGAAGTTCTGCAGCGCCGCCTCCGGTGCGCCGGCAATCGCGCCACCGGCGTTGCGTGCGATATCGCCGTAGGCCTGCGCCGCGGCGATACCGGCCGCATCGGCGAATTCGGATGTGCCGATCCACGCACCGGCCACGCCGGTCGACAGACCCAACGCGTGCGACGCGAATGGCAGCACGAAGATCATCACAATCGCCCACAGCACCACCAGGGTAATCGCCACCGATGCCTGCTCGCGTTTGGCGCGTACCGCGCCGGCGATCGCAATGGCTGCCGACACGCCGCATACCGCACCACCCACGCCAAGCACCGCGGCAAAACGACGATCCAGCCCCAGCGCGCGGCCGGTGAAAAAGATCACAAAGAAGGTCAGCAGCGACACCACCGTCGCCTGTCCTACCGCCACCGGCCCGGCCCACACCAGCAGCGTGAACGGGAGTGTCGCACCCAGCAGCACAATGCCGACCTTGATGAAAAACTCCACCCGCAAACCGGCCTGAAACCATGCCGGCAGACGCACCAGATTCGATACGATCAGACCGAGCAGCAGCGCCACCAATGGCGCCTCGAGGTTGTAGTGCGAGGCCTGCGTCCACGCCGCGGTTTCAAAGATGAACAGCGAGACCACAAAAAGAATCAGAAATGCCGGCAAAAAGTGCGCGAGCCGCTGCTTCAACACTGCCAGTGCGATACCAAAGATCACGGCAAACACCACAAACAGCGCCACGTAGTTCGGCACATGCGCGGCAAGATCGGTCCCTGCCTGTGCGAGGCTGGTCCATTTCGCCGGCGCCGAGGCCAGCCACCTGATGCTGCTACCCGAGGCAAACGTCAGCCACGCCACGGCCACCAGCAGCAGCCCCACCCATACCGACCACCAATCTTCGTTGGAGAACGGACCACGCCGGCTGTTTACCGCGCCGCCAGCGGCGACTTCACCGCCTTGCGGTAATTCACGCGTCACTTGATTCATCGCTCCCCCTCAATAAAGGCGCTGCCGGGCCTGCCGAAAGTCCAGGCTGAAAACATCGCCCGGAACGGAAGACCAACGCTGGCGCGACAGACTTGCTGCCCAGTGTTGACGGAACGGCCGGCCCAGCAAAATGATGTTTCGCTTTATCGATATGCCGGATCGTGATGGACGGCTTACCCCAGCCGAATGAGTAGCTTCAGACAACATCGGTGTCGACCGACGATGCCGCTCAAGGCGAGAGGACTACGTTGCGCGCAATTAAAAAGCATAAAAAAGGCGCCACAGCGCCTTTTTGTTCCCGAGTACGTTGGTTCGAGCGCATTTACACGCTCCCTTCAACCTTCCCTGAAGTTGGGTTTACGAGCCGCTCCTGCGGCTCGCCCTCCGGGCCATTCGCTCCGCGAATGTTCGTTCCGGCATCCTGCCTACACAGTTGCTGCGCCCGACCCAACCTACGTTCGTGCTCGAAGACTATTTCGTATAGCCGTCCAAACGGTTACGAGGCGGTACCACCAACGGTCATGCCGTCGATCTTGAGGGTCGGCTGGCCCACGCCGACCGGCACGCTCTGGCCATCCTTGCCGCAGACGCCGACGCCTTCGTCGAGCTTCATATCGTTGCCGATCATCGACACGCGGTTGAGCACCTCCGGACCGGAGCCGATCAACGTGGCGCCCTTCACCGGACGCGTGATCTTGCCGTCCTCGATAAGGTAGGCCTCGCTGGCGCTGAAGGTGAACTTGCCGCTGGTGATGTCGACCTGGCCACCGCCGAAATTCGGTGCATACAACCCCTTCTTGACCGAGCGAATGATCTCGGCGGGATCGTGCTGGCCGCCGAGCATGTAGGTATTGGTCATGCGCGGCATCGGCAGCGAGGTGAACGATTCGCGGCGGCCATTGCCGGTAGGCTTCATTCCCATCAGTCGCGCGTTGAGCTTGTCCTGCATATAGCCCTTGAGGATGCCGTCCTCGATCAGCGTGGTGCATTCGGTCGGCGTGCCCTCGTCGTCGATGCTGAGCGAACCGCGGCGGCCCTGCAGGGTGCCGTCGTCAACGATGGTCACCCCCTTGGCGGCAACGCGCTGGCCGATGCGACCGGAGAACGCCGAACTGCCCTTACGATTGAAGTCTCCCTCCAGCCCATGACCGATCGCTTCGTGCAGCAACACCCCGGGCCAGCCCGGACCGAGCACCACGGTCATGTTGCCGGCCGGCGCATCGACCGAATCGAGGTTCACCAGCGCCTGGCGCACGGCTTCGTCGGCGAAAGACAGCGCGCGGCCATTCTCGATCAGCTCGCCATAACCATAACGGCCACCGCCGCCGGAATGCCCTTGCTCGCGACGCCCGTTCTGCTCGGCGATCACCTGCACGTTCAAGCGCACCAGCGGCCGCACATCGGCGGCCAGGGTGCCGTCGGAAGCGGCGATAAGAATCGTATCGATGGTAGCGGCGATACTGACGATCACCTGCTTGATGCGTGGGTCGCGCGAGCGCGCGTACGCATCGACCTCGCGCAACAGCGCGATCTTCTCCGGGTTGGGCAGGCTGTCGACCGGATCGATGGCCGGATACAGCTGGCGCGCGCCGTTCAGCGCCAACGGCTTGCCGGCGCCGTTGCCGTCGTGGGCGATGGCGCGGGCGGCACGCGAGGCGTCCAACAGCTGCGGCATGACAATTTCGTCGGAATAGGCGAAACCGGTTTTCTCGCCGCTGATGGCACGCACGCCCACACCCTGCTCGATCGAGTGGCTGCCGTCCTTGACGATGCCCTCTTCCAGCAGCCACGACTCGCTGCGCGAATGCTGAAAATACAGGTCGGCCGCGTCGATCGACGGGCCCATCAGCTGATTGAACACGCGGTCGAGGTCGGTGGCGGCGATGCCGCCCGGAGCGAGCAGCCGGCGTTCGGCCTGGGCAAGCAATGAATCCATGGGTTTCTGCCGTTACTGGTGCGGTGGGACTGAAGAGATATGGCCAAATCCTGCGGCTTAAAGCCCGCTCCCGCAAGCCTGGCCGTCAGCGGAAGACGGCGGCCGCCGACACGCGCGCCGATCGAACTTGGCGCTACCATGCGCCGAAGGCCGGATAGACCACCTCGTATGCACCCTTTGACGCAGGAAAGCTTGATGACGCATCCCTCACGACGCAAGTTCGCGCACAAGCTGATCGACGCCGCCGTGATGGCACCGGCCGAACGTCTTGGCGTGGTGGTCGACGATACCAGGGAGATGTTCCGCGGCAGCGGCGAGCTCGAACCGGGCAAGGCGATGGTGACCACTGCGATCGCCATGTCGCTGGCGATCCTGTGTCTGCTCGGCGTGCTGGCATTTCACTTTCCGCAGTACCTGACCACGCCGGAGCTGCGCGCGAAGTATTCGGTGGACCTGCTGCGTCAGGCGCTGTTCGGCGCCCTGCTGATGGCTGGCGCACTGTCGCTGGGCAATCTGATCCTCAACCGGCAGCGCAATATCAATATCGCGGCGTTCGTCCTGGTGATCGCTGCGGTCGCGCTGGGTGGTTCACGCGTACCGGTCGGCAACTTTCCCGATCACACGCCGTATATCGGGCTGGACTGGTTCATCCTCGACCTGCTTGGCTCCACGCTGATCTTCGTGGTGATCGAAAAGCTGTTCCCGCTGTACAAGGGGCAGCCGATCTTCCGGCCCGAGTGGCAGACCGACATGAAGCACTTCGCGGTGAATCACTTCATCGTCGGGCTGGCGCTGCTGACGGTGAATTTCCTGCTGCACCATTTGTTCGGCTGGCTGGTGCGCAGCGACTTTCAGCAGTTCGTGCAACACATCGGGTTCGTACCGCAGTTGCTGCTGTGCGTGCTGGTGGCCGACATGGCGCAGTATTGGACGCATCGCGCGTATCACGAGGTGCCTTTTTTGTGGCGCTTCCACTCCGTGCACCACAGCGTGAAGACGATGGACTGGCTGGCCGGTTCGCGCCAGAGCATGCTCGAACTGATCGCCACCCGCGTCTGCGTGCTGGCGCCGCTTTATATCCTGGGCTTCAGCGAGGCGGTGATGAACGGCTACATCCTGATCGTGGGGTTTCAAGCGGTTTTCAACCACGCCAACGTGCACCTGCCGTGGGGACCGCTGAAATACGTGATCGTGACGCCGAATTTCCACCACTGGCATCACGCCTCGGACGATATTGCCATCGACAAGAATTACGCCGCGCACTACGCCTTCATCGATTACCTGTTTGGCACCGCCGTCAAAACCGATGACAAGTTTCCCGCGCACTACGGCGTGGTCGGCGACTACATGCCGGATGGCTTCATCAACCAGCAGCTGTTTCCGTTTCGTGGCAGCACCAAGCCGGCCGAGCCGACAGCCTGATTGGCCGGCGTGCCGTCAGTGGCCGGCTGACTGCGCCGAAGCCGGCTCGACGTTCTTCGATGCGTTGATCGGCATGGGCGCCACAGCGGCTGGCGGCAGGGCCGGTGCCGTATGTTTTTCCATCAGCGTCATGACCGGCTTGTCCCACTTACCGGTGATCTTGTAGCGCGCTCCGACAGCCCTGTTCAAGCCGCGCCCGAGCAGGCCCTGCACGGCGAAACCCGCGGCCGCACCGATCGGTCCACCGACGACGGCACCGACGATCGGCAGGCTGTTGCCGGCGTGCGGCACCACCACCATCTGCTGATCGAACTTCTTCGCCCGCAGGTCGGTGCGACCGGTGATGCTAATTTCGGCGGCCGGGCTGTGGATCTTGAAGTTGTTCGTGGTCGCCACGCCGTTGGCCAGACTGAAGTCGCCGGTCATCGAGTCGAAAGCCAACCCTTTGCCGAACACGTCGCCGAAATCCAGCGTCATGCGCCGCGGCAGCTCGGCCAGCGAAGCCAGGCCCAGCAACCGACCCGCACCCGGCGACGACACCTCGGGAATACGCCCGTCGCTGACGTGCACGCTGAGCGTACCGTCCATGCTGGCCAACGAGAGCGCGCTGGGCGCGCCGGGCCAGCTAGCGTCGAGTTCATCCGTGGTCTTGCCACCGTTGACCAGACCCTCGAAACCGAAAGCGCCGAGCATGCCGCCAAGGTCTTCCGCGGCGAAGCCGATCTTCATACGCGTATGGCTGTCGGTGGCGCTGCCGTTCCAGTCGCCACTGGCATTGATTTGCACGCGGCTGGACAGCGCGCGCAGCTGCTCGATGTGCAGGCCACTGGCCGTCGGCCAGGTTTCCAGCCGCGCCTCGCCCAACTTGGCATCGCCCAGACGAAGATCGCCCAACCACAGGTGAAACGGCGGCAGCGCAGCGGGATTGATGCCGGTATTGGCCGGATTCGCTGGCGGCACCGTGATCGACGCGGCGTCGACGGGGACGGCAGCGGACGAAGAAGTTCCGTTTGGACGTCCATTTGTGCTGGCGACGACAGCCGTATCCTTCGGCCAGTAAAGCTTCTGCAGGCGCGCGGTGATACCGCGCTTGTCCATCTCGCGCGTCGGTACGTTGAAATTGCCGCTCATGGTGGCGGCGGCCACATCCACGCTGATCGCATCGGTCCGCGGCTTCGCCTTGATCTGCATGGCGCCGAACGGATAGCCGAACAGGGTCGCCTGCGCCGCGCCGATGTCGATGGTTTCCAGCGACGGGCCGTCACCGCTGCCGCCGGCAGCGACATGCTGCACCCAGCCGGTGACGTCCAGCTGGTCGGTATGCCCGCGGATGCGCAGCCCCTGCGCCGGCAGATCGTTCGGCATATCGCTGCCCAGCGCTATCGTCCCTACCAGCGGCTTCTGCGCGCCGTCGGCCAGGCGAAAATGCCCGCGTGCGATCTGACCCAGGGCCAGCTGCATATCGCTGCCGCCCACCGGCAGGCCCAACGTCAGCTGCAGCGGCAGACTCTCCGGTGCCGACTTTTTCAACGGCACCGGCAGATTGAGCGCAATGCCGGTCAGTGGAGAATCCACGCTGAGCGTCTGCGTCAGTCCTTTGCTGCCCGCCGAATGGGCAACCGTGAAGCCGATGGCGAAATCGCTGCGCCCATCGGCCAGCGGCACCAGCCATTTGAGCGTAGGGTAATCCTGCACCAGCTCCGACAGCTGATAACTGCCGCTCAGCTGTGCCGAAAAGGTGGTACCGGGGTCGGCATTGCCGCCGGCAATGGCCAGCTGCAGTTTGGACGGCTGTCCGCGGAAGCCGACGTCCAACGGGCCACCCTGCATGCCGTGCCCGTCGAAGTGCAGGGGGCCGTTGATCTTGTCGAGCTTGAGGTTCCACTCGGGCGCGGTAAGGTCGACGTCCTTCAATTGCGCCGTACCGTTCACCTGTCCCTCGTTCAGTCTGGCCAGCGGCAGCGCCAGATGGAAATCGACCACGCCGCTGCCGCCCAGATTGAGCTTGGCCAGCGTATCGGCCTGAGCGCTGCCGATCGGGCTTTTGCGCGCGAACTCCATCAGACTCGCGCCGCTGCCGCTGCCTTGGACGGAAAGATCGAGCACGGGATCGGCAAAATCGGGAATCTGCGCCGCGGCATGATCGACTTTTACGCCCAGCACCTGCCCCGCGGTGGCTTCGGCGGACAAGCCGTTGTTGACGAAGCTGGCAACCAGATCGAGCCCTTCGCCGCGCGGCCAACCCTTGCCGTAGTCGAACACCAGACCCATGACCGGCGCGCGCGCTTCGAAGCGGCCTTCGTTGTGCCGGAACGGCCAGTCGGCCAGGCTGCCGCGCACCAGTGCCTGGGCCTGATCGATACGGCCTTCAACCAGAGCGTTATCGAGCCACGCGACCGTGGCGGGCGGCAGCGTATTGGTGGGCAGGTAGGCCTTGGCCGCCTGCAGGTCGACATGGTCCAGGCCGGCATAAATATCCAGGAAGGGGGCGCCCTGCGCCGGCAGGGTGACTTCACCGCGCGCATCGCCCGCGTAACCGGCGCCGGCGAAATCCAGAGCGTCCACGCCGATATGCCAATCGCCGTTGTCCGGCCAGAACGCCAGCGTGCCGCTCAAGCTCGTCAACGAGAACGGCTGACGAAAGATCTGCGGAAACTGCAGCGTGGTGGACTGCGCCGGCAACTCCAGCGAGAACGCGTCGGCATCGCCACGCAGCTCGCCGCGCAGGCCGCTCACGCCGGGCAGCTTGCCGACCGCATCGATAGCAAGCCCCGTGAACATCAGATCGACGGCCTGCAAACCGTCGGTTTGATTCCACTGCAGGGCGACCCGATTCAGATCGCCGCGCGGGTGCCCGCCGCCTAGCCACTGCGCCAGCGGCAGGCCGAGGTCGGGCTTCAGGGCGAGCCAGGGCAGCAGCGGCGCCAGCTGCAATTCGCGTGCAGCGACACCGACTCGAATCGGCTGGCCCGCTGGTTGATGCAGGCTCAACGCAAGCCGGCTGTCGTCATCGCCAGCCCAGCGCACATCGTAGCCATCGGCCGTGCGGCGTAGGCCGGCGATGCCATGCAGGGCCGATACGCTGGCACGCGCTCCGTCGGCGTGCGATATCGCCAGCCGATCCAGATCGAACCGAATGGTGCCACTCACCACTTTGCCGCGATACCAGTCGAGCCACGAGGCCAACTGGCCGTGACCCTGTTCGGCCGTGTAGCCGTCCATATCGATACCGAGCAGCAGCGGCTTGAGATCGACATCGTTCGCGCCGACCCACAGATGGCCCGAGCTGCCGTCCTCGCGAAAGCGCCCGGCAGTGCGTAGCAGCGCCGACACTCCATCACGCTGCAGCAGCCCACCGAAACGCACGTGATCGCCCTGCCGGCTCAGACGCAGCTGCGGCGCCAGCAGGGTGTAACTTTTATCCAGCTGCGCATCGGTGATGACCACGCGCAAGTTTTCCAGCCAGATATCCATCGACAGCGGGCCCAGCGACAACGGCTGCGTACGGCCACCGCCGGCCACGCCGATACCGTTAATGTGCCAGCTGCCATCGGCATCGCGCACCAGATCCAGCTCCAGGCCGCGCACACGCAGGTTAACCAGATGCCGCGACGGCGTCAGCCAGCCGCCAAAATCCAGCTTCAGTTCGGACTCGGGAATCTGCAACGGCGCGCCGGCCTGACCGTTCTGCGCACCGACCGTGACGCCGTGCATGACGAACAATGGACCGGAGGGCGTCCAGCGGCCCTCCATCGAGGCGAAGCTGACCGGCCGCTGCAGGCGCTCGCTGAGCTGTGCCGCGACCCATTCGGGATGGCGCGCCAGCAGCGGAAGCAGCAGCTGCGTCAACGCCATCACCACCGCCAGCAGAATCACCGCGCTGCCGGCGATCCATCCCGCTGCACGCGCACAGCCGTGCAGCCGCCGCTGCCACAGCGCCTTCACGCGCGGCGGTCCGCGCCAGACGCAGCTAGCGAATTCAGGCCGGACCTACAGCAAAACCACATCAAACTGTTCCTGCGAATAGTGCTCTTCGGCCTGGAATCGTATGCTTTTGGAGATGAACTCTTCCAATTCGGCGACCGCGCCGGACTCTTCTTCAAGGATGCGGGTCACCACCGACGGGCTGGCCATGACCAGCAATTTCTCGGCATTGAACTGGCGCACGGCGCGGGTGATTTCGCGAAAAATTTCGTAGGTCACGGTTTCGGCCGTCTTCAGCTGGCCGCGCCCGCTGCAGGTGGCGCAGGGTTCGCACAGCTGGCGCGCCAGACTCTCCGTCGTGCGCTTGCGCGTCATCTCCACCAAACCGAGCGCGGACATCGGATACACCGTGGTCTTGGCATGGTCGCGCGCGAGCCCCTTGCTCAGCATGCGCAGTACCTGGCGCTTGTGCTCCTCGTCGATCATGTCGATGAAGTCGATGATGATGATGCCGCCCAAATTGCGCAGCCGCAGCTGGCGCGATGCCGCCTGCGCCGCTTCCAGATTGGTGCGGTAAACCGTTTCCTCCAGATTGCGTGTGCCCAGATAGGCACCGGTGTTGACGTCGATCGTGGTCATCGCCTCGGTCTGATCGACAATCAGGTAACCACCCGATTTCAGCGGCACCTCTTTTTTCAGCGCGCGCTGCATTTCATCCTCGACGCCATACAGGTCGAAGATCGGGCGCTCGCCGTCGTAATGCTCGATGCGGTCGTCCAGGTGCGGCATGAACTTGTGCACGAACTTGACCACCTTTTCGAAGGTAGCGTGTGAATCGATGCGCACCTTTTCGATGTCGTCATTGAGCATGTCGCGCAAACTGCGCAGTGGCAGCGACAGCTCCTCGTAGACACGCTCGCCGACCTTGGCCTTGGCGATGTTTTCCTGCACCACGCGCCAGACCTTGCCAAGGTAGGTCACATCGAACGCCAGCGACTCGGCACTCTGCCCTTCCGCGTTGGTGCGCACGATATAGCCCAGCGGGTTCTCGCCGATCAGCGGGGTCAGCACGTCCTTCAGACGCTGGCGCTCGGACTCGTCCTCGATGCGGGTGGAAATACCCAGCGTGCGCGCATACGGCAGCAGCACCAGATAGCGCGAGGGGATGGACAGATGCGCCGAGAGCCGCGCGCCCTTGGTACTGATCGGGTCCTTGACCACCTGTACCACGATCTCCTGACCCTCATGCACCAGCTCGCTGATCGACGGCGTGTGGCCATTGCCATTGCCGCTTGGCTCAGTGCCGTCGGCCGATGGCGGCGGCGCCGGCCGCACGATATCGGAGGCATGCAGAAACGCGGCGCGATCCAGTCCGATCTCGACAAACACCGCCTGCATGCCGGGCATCACGCGCTGCACGCGGCCCTTGTAAATATTGCCGACATAGCCGCGCTTGGAGGCACGTTCCACGTGCACCTCCTGCAGCATGCCGTTCTCGACAACGCCCACCCGCGTCTCACGCGGCGTCACGTTGATCAGAATTTCTTCGCTCACCGGACACTCCCCCAATTGATCTTCTTTATAGCCGTTGACGATCCTGTCTGTCGATGAAACCTTTCGCGGGTAGTCTGCAACATCAGTGATTTACGACACCCTTCTGACGGGTTGCTTGACTCAGTTCGGCGCGCGATCGATGGTCGGGTCCGCCAGGGATCGCGACAGCGGCGGTTGTTCCAGCTCGGCGCGCAGGCGCGGCAGGCTTTGGGGGTAGTTGGCCTGCACGAACGCGATCAGGCCCTCGCGCACACGGCAGCGCAGGTCCCAGCTCAATGGTGAGTCGGCCGAACTGACCAGAGCCCGTAGCTGCATGGCTTTTTCGTTGGCGTCCGTGACCTGCAGCAGGCAGACCCAGCCGTCCCATTCGGGTGCTGCCGCGCAGATGCGCTTGAGCTCCTCGCGCAGTGGCTCCAAAGGTAGGCTGTAGTCGACCCATAAAAATACTGTACCGATCAGCTTGGAGCTGGTGCGCGTCCAGTTCTGGAACGGGTTTTCCATAAACCAGTTCAGCGGCACAACCAGGCGGCGCTCGTCCCAGATTTTCACCACCACGTAAGTGCCGGTGATTTCCTCGATGCGCCCCCATTCGTTCTCGATGATCACCACGTCGTCGAGCCGGATCGGCTGGGTCAGTGCGATCTGCAGACCGGCGATGAGATTACCCAGCACCGGCTTGGCCGCGAAGCCGAGCGCCAGGCCGGCCACGCCAGCCGAGGCCAGCAGGCTGGTGCCGATCTGGCGAACGTTGGGAAACGTCAGCAGGATCATCGACAACGCCAGCAGCACGATCAGCACGTTGAAGGTACGGCTGAGCACGCGAACCTGGGTGAGCACGCGACGCGAGCGCAGGTTATCGGCCTTGTTCATCGGGTATTGATGAATAGCCAGTCCTTCCAGCGCGCCCACGCAGCGCACCAGCAGCCACGCCGCTGTCGCGATCAGCGCGACCAGCAATAGATGCTGCAGCAAGTCGAGTGCCAGCAGCCGACCTGCTTCGGGCGCGAGGCGCAGCGCAAGGCTCAGCATCAGCAGCGGCACCAGCCACTCCATCGGTGCGCTGGCCCGGCGCAGTACGTCGGCCGCCAGCGGACGGCCGCGCGCCAGCCGTCGCATCACCGCCCAGCCGGCGCGCCGGATGACCGCGGCAAGCAGCAGCGCGACGCAGACTGCGCCTCCCAGCCGCACCCACGGCTCCTGGTTCCATAGTTCGGTCAATGACATGGCGCCAGTGTGGCCGGCACGACGTCCACGGCGTGTCGCTGAGGAATACAGAACTCGTTCAAATCCCTGCCATGCATCGCGTAAAGTAGCGTCATGACGGCGACCCCGACACTACTGGCCTGGAGCGGCGGCAAGGACTGCCTGCTTGCGCTGCAGCGGCTGCTGGCCGACCCACAGTGGCAGGTGGTCGGCCTGCTGACCACGATCAACCGGCACTATTCGCGCGTCGCCATGCATGGCATCCAGCGCGATATTTTGCTGGCGCAAACCGAAGCGCTGGGACTGCCGCTGGTCGAAGTGCTGCTCGACTGGCCGGGCAGCAACGAGGCCTACGAGGATGCGCACGCCAAAGGACTGGTCGAAGCCCGCATGCGCTGGCCGGGCATGCGTCACTGCGCCTTCGGCGATCTGTTTTTGCAGGACGTGCGCGACTATCGCGTACGCCAGCTCGGCCGCGACAACTGGCGCGCGGTGTTTCCGCTGTGGGGCGAAGATACCGCCACGCTATCGCGACGCTTTGTCAGCGAAGGCCATCGCGCCATGCTTTGCTGCGTCGATACCCAGCAGCTCGACGCCGAATACTGCGGCCGCGAGTTCAACAGCGCCCTGCTCGACCAGTTGCCGTCCGGCGTCGATCCCTGCGGCGAGCGTGGTGAATTCCATACACTGGCTTTCGACGGCCCGCTGTTTCGCCAGCCACTGAAGCTGCGCCGCGGTGAATCCGTGCTGCGCGACGACCGCTTTCAGTTCACCGATTTTCTGCTCGACGACGCGCCAGCACGGCGTGCTCGGCTCGATGATTGAAGACACGAAAATCCATGCGCGCCGATAACGGCCACATCTTGCCCGACGTGCTGAAACCCGGCCTCGCGCTGGTGTTCTGCGGCACCGCCGCCGGCAAACGTTCCGCCGCGGAGGGCGCCTACTATGCGCACCCCGGCAATCTGTTCTGGCGGGCCTTGCATCAATCGGAACTGACGCCGCGCCTGCTGGCGCCGGCCGAATTCCCCCAGCTGCCGAACTACGGCATCGGCCTGACCGATCTGGCCAAACACCACATCGGCAACGACAACCAGCTGCCGCGCGATGCCTTCGATGCCGCCGCACTGATCGTCAAGATCGAACAGTACGCGCCGCGCGTGCTCGCCTTCACCAGCAAAAACGGCGCGCGCGCTGCGCTGGGCCATTCGGTCGACTACGGCCTGCAAACGGCCACGATCGGCGACACGCAGATCTTCGTGCTGCCCTCCCCATCGGGACAAGCCCGCGGCCATTGGACGATCGCGCCGTGGCTGGCCCTGGCCGAACTCACCCGCACGGTGCGTGCGAAGCCAAGCCGCTGAAGCGCCTAGTCGACCGGCGTCGTGCGGTATTTGCCGACGTCGCGCTCCTGCACGGCCGACGCGTGATTCGACCAAGCTTGTCGAATGTAGCTCACCACGGCGGAAACCTCGGCGTCGCTGAGCTGCTGCGCGAAAGGCGGCATCGAATACGGCCGCGGGTTAGCCGCCGTGCCCGGCGAAAAGCCGCCCAGCAACACCACCCGAGTGGCGTTGACACCGACGGGCTCGGTGACCGACGCGTTGCGGTCGAGCGGTGGATAGATGCCGGCGACGCCGCTGCCGTCCTGGCGGTGACAGCTCGCGCACTGCTGCGCGTAAATTTTCTCGCCCTGATCGAACAACGCCTTGTCGTGAAACGCTTCGTCCGGCGCTGCGGCCACGGCCCGCGCGGGCAGCGACTGCAGATACACCGCGATCGCCTGCAGATCATCGTCGGTCAGGTGCTGCGTGCTCTCGGTCACGACCTCGGCCATCGGGCCGAAGGCCGCGCCTCGGCGCGACTGACCGGTTTTCAGAAGGTCGACGATATCCGCACGGCTCCAGCCCTGCAGACCGCCATTGCGCCGGGTGCTGAGATCGGGCGCATACCAGTTCTGCGCGGGCATTTCGCCACCCGACAGCATCGACCGGTCGGCCACGGCCCCCAGGGCATTGCGCGCGTCATGGCATTCGTTGCAATGACCCAGGCCCTGCACCAGGTAAGCGCCACGATTCCATTGCGCGGATTGGTCGGGATCCGCCGCGTACTGCCCTTCGCGAAAATACAGCAGACGCCAGCCGATCAGCACGTCACGAAGGCTGTAGGGAAAGCGCAGGTTTAGCCGTCCAGACGGCTGATTCACCGGCGGCAGCGAGCGCAGGTAAGCGAAGATCGCCAGCGCATCGTCTGCGCTCACCTTGGTAAACGCCGTATAGGAAAAGGCCGGATAAAGCAGCTTGCCATCGCGGCCGATACCGCTGTGCAGAGCGCGCCAGAAATCCTCGAAACGCCATTGCCCGATACCCGTGGCGTTGTCCGGCGTGATGTTGGGCGAGGCAATATCGCCAAACGGCGTCACCACGCTGCGCCCGCCGGCATACGGCTGGCCACCGGGTACCGTGTGGCAAACGCGGCAGTCGCCGGCCGTGGCGAGATATTCGCCGCGAGCAATGAGTCCGGGATCTTTCAGTGTCGACGCACCGATGCTGCGCATCGCAGCGGGCAGCGGCTCGGCAAGATCGCGGCAAAGCCAGAGCACCAGCGCCGCCACGAGAACCAACAGCACCAGCAGAAAAAACAGGCGGCGCGGCCACTTCATCATGCGCCGTCTCCCTTGGCGCCCAGCACGCCGCACGCGAGAGGCGGATTCACCGAACCGGCCACCTGCGCGTGCGTGTCGGCGGGCGGCTGTCGGCTGGCCAGCCACGCGGAAACCGCCGTGATGTCGTCGGGGCTCAATCGATTGGCAATTTGCGCCATGCAATCGGGCGCCGCCGACGCACGTGTACCGGTTCGCCACGAACCCAGCTGCGAGCTCACATAGTCGTACGGCAAACCGACCAGCCCGGGAATGTTCGGCTCCACCCCGGTGAGCTGTTTGCCATGGCAGCTTTGGCATGCGGGAAGCTTTGCCGATGGATTGCCCTGCATGACGATCTGCTCGCCGCGCTGAAGTACCGCCGTAGGAAGAGTCGGCACGGGCGAGCTTTTGTACGGCACCTGCTGCACCGAAAAATACTCGGCCATCTCGCGCATATACGCCGGGCTCAGTGGCTTGGTGATGTACTGCATCGGCGCATACCGGCGCTGACCGCTCTGGAAATAGTGCAGCTGACGCGCGAGATAGCTGGCCGGCTTGCCCGCCAGGCGAGGAAAGAAGCGACTGTCCGCCGCGCCTTCGCCATGATCGCCGTGGCAGGCGGTACAGGCCGCCATGCGTTGCGGCAACGTATCGGGGATCGGCGCTGATGCGGCGGCGTCAGCGGCCGTGACGGGGCGCAGCGCGAGCAGCGTAAAAATCACGAAGACAGAGCGCCAGCCGAAAAAAACCGCCGCTGTTTTCAGTATGTCGCGAACATTCATTCACGCATTCTCATCGATATCGTGCGCGCATGCCTGCGTCGCAAGCGCACAGGAGCCATCCAGTACGCCAGCCTGCGGCAAGCTGTGAACCCGACGCCCGGAGTCCGCTACGGTACGTACGATTGTCGCCCGCGTTTTGGGCGGATGGCGTTTGCGTGGCCAGCGCCGCCGCCGTGCACTATGTGCCGATAGTCCAGCGGGCGAACTTCGCACAACCACCCTGGCCACCGGTTTGCCGCACGCATTCGGCGAATCGATCAAGGCGGCCCGATCTTGCGCGCCCTGCTCGAGGTCAATCCCGACACGACAGGCCTGGCGTCGTCGCTGCACAAGTTGTCGGCCGAAAACTCACGGGTGACGGCGGCGAGCCGCCCTCCCAGCGCCTCCCAGCGACTGGCGGGCGCCGCGGCCGCTGAGCGCTCGCGATTTCAGCGCCACCTTGGTCGAATCAGGCGCTCGTCGAGCCGACCGACTTGCGCACGATGAGCATGGCCAGTTCCAGCGACTGTTCGTAGTTCAGGCGGGGATCGACCATCGATTTGTACGCACGATCCAGATCGGTTTCCGACAGGTCGCGCGCACCACCCATGCATTCGGTGACGTCTTCACCGGTAAGCTCCAGATGCACGCCACCCAGCCGCGTGCCGGCGGCAGCATGAATATCGAACGCCTGATCGAGCTCGCCCGCAATATTGTTGAAACGGCGGGTCTTGTGGCCGTTCGAGGTGCTCTCGGTATTGCCGTGCATCGGATCGGCCACCCACAGCACGCGCCGCCCTTCCCGCTTCACCGCCTGCAGCAGCGGCGGCAGCGCTTCGGCGATCTGCGCGTTGCCCATGCGATGGATCAGCGTCAGCCGGCCCGGCTCGTCATGCGGATTCAGCGCCTCGATCAGCGGCAGCAATTTTTCGGGCGTGACCGTCGGCCCGATCTTCACCGCGATCGGATTGCTGATGCCACGGAAATATTCCACGTGCGCGCCGTCCAGTGCCGCCGTACGCATGCCGATCCAGGGAAAGTGCGTGGACAGGTTGAACCAGCCGCGGTGGCGCGGCACCTGGCGGGTCAGTGCCTGCTCGTAATGCAGCAACAGTGCCTCGTGCGAGGTAAAAAAATCCACCCGCGAGAAACCGGCGATAGGCCCGGCCAGCGTCTCCATGAAACGCAGCGAATCGCCGATGTTGGTGACCATCTCGCGATATTCGGCGGCCAGCGGCGAGCTCTCGACCCACGCCAGATCCCAATACTCGGGATGATGCAAATCGGCGAAACCGCCGTCGATCAGCGCGCGCACGAAGTTCATTGTGAGCGCCGAGTGCGCATGCGCCTGAATCAACCGCTGCGGATCGGCACGGCGCGCTTCCGGGGTAAAGGCCTGACCGTTGATCAGATCGCCGCGGAAACTCGGCAAGGTCACGCCGTCTCGCGTTTCGTTGTCGGTCGAGCGCGGCTTCGCATACTGTCCGGCAAAGCGACCCACGCGCAGCACGGGCTTCTTCAGCCCGTGCACCAGCACCAGACTCATCTGCAACAGCACTTTGAGGCGGTTGGAAATGATCGGGCTAGTGCAATCGTTGAAGCTTTCCGCACAATCGCCGCCCTGCAGCACAAAGCGATGACCGTCCTGCGCCTCGGCCAGGGCCTGCTTCAGCGCCAGCACTTCCCAGGAGGTTACCAACGGCGGCAAGCGCGAGAGGTGAGCGCTGGCTTCGGCAAGCTCGGTGGCGTCATTGTATTGCGGCTGCTGCAGCGCTTCGTGCGCCTGCCAGGACTCCGGCGACCAATCCAGCGGCTCCGGAAGTCCAGGGGCGTCCACCGATGCTGTGTTCAGCGGTCGAGTATTCATCGCAGCGTACTCCGCCGACGCGTGGCGACAATGGCCAATATCGCCAGCAAGAGAAACCACAAAAGACTCCATGCGGGCATGGGCAAACCGAGTATCGGCTCGACCTTGGCGCACTCACCGGAGCCGGTAAATACCAGCTTCAGCACCTTGGCAAACGGAAACGCGCCGAACATGTAATCCAGCGGCGGTCCGCAGGAGGGAATCTGATCGGCCGGCAACGACTGGATCCACAAGTGTCGGCTGGCCACACCGATACCGAAAAGTGCGCCCAGCAAAGCGCCGCCTGTGGTCACCCATAGACCGCCCGATCGAGGCCCGAAGATGGCGCCGAGAAGAAAGAAGGCGCCCATCACCATAAAGGCGATGCGCTGAAAAATGCACAGCGGACAGGGATTCATGCCCCATGCGCGCTCGGCATACAGCGCAAAACCGAGCAGCCCGACGCAGATGAAAAAGCCGAGCAGAAAACAGAAACGGTAAGACCAGCGGAATGGGTTCATGGCGCGTTGATGCCTTGCAGGGATAGTGACATTACCTGCTCACCAAGCTGCTGTCAGCAGCACAGCGTCGCCGGTAGCTTTAATGCGGAAACCAAAGACAACAAAAAACCCGGCAAGTTATTGCCGGGTTTTTGCTTTGCCGAGACGAGTGGCACGCACGAGACGCTAACCCGCCAAACCGATTTACTCGGCGTCGACAGCCTCGACCTGCGGACGACCGACCAGTTCGACATACGCCATCGGCGCGTTGTCGCCGGGACGGAAGCCGCACTTGAGGATACGCAGATAGCCGCCGGCGCGCTCGCGGTAACGCGGGCCCAGCTCGACGAACAGCTTGCCTACGGCTTCCTTGTCGCGCATGCGCGAGAAAGCCAGGCGGCGATTGGCCACGCCGTCGACCTTGGCGAGCGTGATCAGCGGCTCGGCAACGCGACGAAGTTCCTTCGCCTTGGGAAGGGTGGTGCGGATCAACTCGTGCTTGAACAGCGAGGACGCCATATTCTTGAACATGGCTTCGCGATGCGAGCTGGTGCGGTTGAGTTTGCGACCGGATTTTTGATGGCGCATGGCAAAAGTCTCTGATGTCTGTTGTTATGAAAAGCCGGCGCTTATGTCCGGTTTCCCGCGGTTACCCGCTATGAGGAGCCTCTAAGAACAGGCTCTTATTGGAAGTACGGCCACGGATGGCCGTCTTTGGCGGTTTTGGCTGAGCGGATAAACGCGTACTCGCCAAACTGCGTGACTCAGCGATCAAAGAGGATCGCAAAAAACAACGTCTCGGCCACGGGTGGCCGCTTCTTGTATCTGGCTGGAGCGCTATATGCGCTCCAGCCGGAGGCTTACGACTCAGCGATCAAGAACGATCGCATAAGCAAACTCAGCCCAGCTGCATACCGTGCGACAGACCCGGCGGCGGCCAGTTCTCAAGCTTCATACCCAGGGCCAAACCGCGGCCGCCGAGCACATCCTTGATCTCCGTCAGCGACTTCTTGCCGAGGTTCGGCGTCTTCAGCAGCTCGACTTCGGTCTTCTGAACCAGATCGCCGATGTAGTAGATGCTCTCGGCCTTGAGGCAGTTGGCCGAACGCACCGTGAGCTCCAGATCGTCGATCGGGCGCAGCAGCAGCGGATCGAAGCCGCTCTTTTCAGCCTTGTCGGTAGCGCTCTCGCGACGCGAGAAATCACCGAACACGGACAACTGATCGTTGATGATTTCAGCGGCCTTGCGAACCGCATCTTCAGCGCCGATGGTGCCATTGGTCTCGATATCCAGCACCAGCTTATCGAGGTTGGTGCGCTGCTCGACGCGAGCGGCGTCCACTTCGTAAGCCACGCGCAGAATCGGCGCAAACGACGCGTCGAGCTGTAGACGGCCGATCGGACGTGCCTCGTCATCTGGATGCTGACGCGTGCTGGCAGGCTGGTAGCCCACGCCGCGACGCACCTTCAAACGCATGTTGAGCGCAATGTCCTTGGTCAGATGGCAGAGCACGTGCTCCGGGTTGATGATCTCAACCGTGTGATCGACCACGATGTCTCCGGCCGTGACCACACCCTTGCCCTTCTTGGACAGCGTAAGCGTTACCTCATCGCCCGAATGCTGGCGAATGGCCACATCTTTCAGGTTGAGCAGGACTTCGATCACATCCTCCTGCAAACCTTCGAGCGTGGTGTACTCGTGCAGCACGCCGTCGATTTCGACTTCGACGATGGCGCTGCCGGGAATCGAGGACAGCAGCACGCGGCGCAGCGCATTGCCCAGGGTGTGGCCGAAACCACGCTCGAGCGGCTCTACCACGACCTTGGCGCGATTGGCTCCGAGCTGTTCGACGCTGAGGCCCCGAGGCCGCAGCACACTAGTTGACGAAACTGCCATGCAGAGCTCCGGTAAAATTACTTCGAGTAAAGCTCGACGATCAGGGCTTCATTGATGTCGGACGGCAGATCACTGCGCTCCGGCACCGACTTAAACGTACCTTCAAATTTCTTGGCATCGACTTCGACCCAGATCGGACGCAGATCCATGGTGTCGAAGATGGTCGACGCTTCCTGCACGCGCAGCTGAGTACGAGCACGCTCGGTCAGAGCGATCGCATCGCCCGGGCGCACCTGGTACGAAGGGATATTGACCTTCTTGCCGTTCACCAGGACTGCCTTGTGGGCGACCAGCTGACGAGCCTGGGCGCGGGTGACCGCAAAACCCATGCGATAGACGACGTTGTCCAGACGGCTTTCAAGCAACTGCAGCAGGTTCTCGCCCGTATTGCCCTTCGACGTTGCCGCCTTCGAGTAATAATTGGCGAACTGACGCTCGAGCACACCGTAGATGCGCTTGACCTTCTGCTTTTCACGCAGCTGCACGGCATAGTCCGACATGCGCATGCGCTTGTTGGCGCCATGCTGGCCGGGCTTGTTTTCCAGCTTGCACTTGGAATCCAGCGCGCGCGCCGGGCTCTTCAGGCTGAGATCTGCACCCTCACGACGGGCGAGTTTGCAGGTAGCTCCACGATAACGGGCCATGGGTATGCTCCTTAGACTCGACGCTTCTTGGGGGGACGGCAGCCGTTATGCGGAATCGGCGTAACGTCAATGATGTTGAGCACCTTGTAGCCCAACGCGTTCAGCGAACGCACGGCCGACTCGCGACCCGGGCCTGGGCCCTTGATGCGCACTTCGACCGTCTTTACACCGTAATCGCCTGCTGCACGGCCGGCCTTTTCGGCAGCGACCTGAGCAGCGAACGGGGTGGACTTGCGCGAGCCACGGAAACCGGCGCCGCCGGCAGTAGCCCACGACAGAGCATTACCCTGACGATCGGTGATGGTGACAATGGTGTTGTTGAAGGAGGCCTGCACGTGTGCCACGGCATCCGTGACAACGCGCTTGATCTTCTTCTTGGTTTTAACCGGCTTAGCCATATTCGAAATCCGTTACTTCTTGATCGCGCGACGGGGACCCTTGCGGGTACGTGCGTTGGTACGCGTGCGCTGGCCGCGCACCGGCAGACCGCGACGATGGCGCAGGCCGCGATAGCAGCCCAGATCCATCAGACGCTTGATGGCAATACCCACCTCGCGGCGCAGATCGCCTTCGACGGTGTACTTAGCGATTTCGTGGCGGATCTTCTCCACCTCGCCTTCGCTGAGTGATTTGATCGGCGTGGTCGGAACCACCCCTGCATCCACGCAGACTTTCTTGGCCCGGCTGCGGCCGATACCGAAAATGCTCTGCAGCCCAACCCAGACATGCTTCTGGACCGGCAAATTGACACCCGCAATGCGCGCCATGATGTGTTATCTCCGATGCTTTCGCGCGCGGTAAACGCGCAATTCTAACCTGAATTAACCTGACTGGAAAGCCCTGCGGCATCCACTGCCGCCGCGCTTGCCACCTTTAACCGTCTGCCTGCAACCTCAGTTGCGACGCAGATTGGCCTTCTTGAGCAAACTCTCGTACTGGTGACTGACCAGATGCGCCTGCACCTGAGCCGTAAAATCCATCACCACTACCACAACGATCAGCAGCGAGGTGCCACCGAAGACGAACGGAACATTCCAGGTAGCCTGCATGAACGACGGCACCAGACAGACCAGCACCAGATACAGCGCGCCGACACCGGTCAACCGCGTCATCACCGAATCGACGTAATTGGCGGTCGCACGACCCGGGCGGATACCCGGAATCAAAGCGCCCGAACGCTTCAGGTTATCGGCCGTCTCTTCGGCATTGAACACAATCG
Source organism: Rhodanobacter sp. ANJX3 (assembly GCF_014200755.1). Classification (GTDB taxonomy): domain Bacteria; phylum Pseudomonadota; class Gammaproteobacteria; order Xanthomonadales; family Rhodanobacteraceae; genus Rhodanobacter. Next base: position 267,012 of record NZ_JACHCM010000003.1, read on the forward strand.
CCGTGTAGAAGAACGCAAAGGCGATCACCAGCACTGCAAAAACGATATCGTGCAGCGGATTGCCCGGACTCAACTGCTGCGTCAGATCCTGCAACCAGCGCGACTGGTGATTGGCACCGAACCAGGCCACTGCAGTCGCCGGAAACATCAGCAAGCTGGAAGCAAAGATCGGCGGAATCACGCCCGCCATATTGATCTTCAGCGGCAGATGCGACGTCTGATTCATATACGCGCGCTGCCCACCGGAGCGACGTGCGTAGTTCACGGTAATGCGCCGTTGAGCGCGCTCCATAAACACCACGAAGGCCGTAACCGCCAGGACCAGCGCCACCACCATCAACAGCTTCAGCACCGTCAACTCACCGTTGCTGGCCATACCGAGCGTATGCACCACCGCCGCCGGCAAACCCGCAACAATGCCGGCAAAGATAAGCAGCGAGATACCGTTGCCGATGCCGCGCTCCGTCATCTGCTCGCCCAGCCACATCAGGAACATCGTACCTGCGGTCAAACCCACCACCGAGGACATGATGAAACCGAAGCCTGGCGTGTAGACCACCGGTGCACCACCTGCCGCTACCTGACTCTGCAGCGCCACCGCAATACCGAACGACTGAAACGCTGCCAGACCGACCGTCGCATAGCGCGTATACATCGTCAGCTTGCGCTTGCCGGATTCGCCCTCTTTGCGCAGACCCTGCAGGCTGGGAATCACCGAGCCCATCATCTGGAACACGATCGATGCCGAGATGTACGGAATAACGCCGAGCGCGAATACCGAGAAGCGTGACAGCGCACCGCCGGAGAACATGTTGAACATGTCCATCAGGCCGTTGCCGTTGACCAGGTTGCTCATCGCCTCCGGATTGACGCCGGGTACCGGTATGAACGAACCCAACCGGAACACCACCAGCGCCGCGATCACAAAGAAGATGCGCTGACGAAGCTCCGTCAGCTTGCCGAGCTTGCCGAGCTGTGTGCCCTTGGCTTCAGCCACCGTCGATTACTCCACGCTTCCGCCGGCCGCTTCGATCGCTGCCTTGGCGCCGGCAGTAGCCAGCAGACCAGTCAGCTTCACGGCGCGACCGATTTCACCCTTCAGAACCACCTTGACCTTTTTCGCACGGCTGCTGATCAGGCCAGCCTTGTGCAGCACGACGGTATCGATCACATCTTCCTTGATATTGGCCAGCTGATACAGGAACACTTCCTGGCTCTCTGCCTTCTTCAGCGAACGGAAGCCGACCTTCGGCAACCGGCGCTGCAGTGGCATCTGACCACCTTCGAAACCGTACTTGTGGGTACCGCCGGCGCGAGCGTGCTGACCCTTGTGTCCGCGGCCGGCCGTCTTGCCCATGCCCGAACCGATACCGCGACCGACGCGCAGACGCGTCTTGTGCGAACCGGCATTCGGCTTAAGTGTATTGAGATGCATGACTTACTCCTCGACCCGGACCAGGTAATAGACCGTGTTGATCAGGCCACGCACCTGCGGGCTGTCCTTCAGTTCACGGACGTCGTTGATCTTGCCCAGACCCAGCGCCTTGACGCTGAGACGATGACGCGCCTGCACGCCGCGCAGGCCCTTGACCAGGCGCACGCGCACGGTCGCATCGGCGGTTGCTTTTGACTTAGCCATTGCCCAGCACCTCTTCCAGAGTCTTGCCACGCTTGGCGGCGATTTTCTTGGGCGAGGCGACAGCCTGCAGGCCCTTGATGGTTGCGCGCACCAGGTTGATCGGGTTACGTGAACCCACGGCCTTGGCCAGCACGTTCTTGACGCCAACCACTTCCAGCACAGCGCGCATAGCGCCGCCGGCAATCACGCCGGTACCTTCGGAAGCCGGCTGCATATAAACGCGCGCCGCACCGTGGTTGGCCTTGATGGCGTACCACAAGGTGCCGTTGTTCAGCTCGATATCGACCATCTGGCGACGGGCACGCTCCATCGCTTTGGAGATGGCCACCGGCACTTCACGCGCCTTGCCATAACCGAAGCCGACCTTGCCCTCGCCGTCGCCGACGACGGTCAGCGCGGTGAAGCTCATCTGGCGGCCGCCCTTTACGGTCTTGGCCACGCGGTTGACGGCAATCAGCTTTTCAAGCAGGCCATCTGAATTTTCGCGATCGTTAGAAGACATGTTCTTTTCCATGTGCCCGGCAAACGCCAGGACTTTGCTTGCGGCTTTGCCGCTTGGAGTTGTAGTTGACTCTGTGGTGCGGAATGAACGCCGCCCGGTACCGCTAAAACTTTTAGAACTTCAGGCCCGCTTCGCGAGCCGCATCGGCCAGGGCCTTGATGCGACCGTGGTAGCGAAAACCGGAACGATCAAACGCCACCGACTCGATACCGGCAGCCACCGCACGCTCAGCAATGGCCTTGCCCACAGCAGCAGCGGCATCGCAATTCTTCGTACCCTCCAGGCTCTCGGCAACCGACTTCTGCAGCGTAGAGGCGGCAGCCACCACATTCAGACCGGAAGCATCGAACACCTGCGCATAGATATGCTGCCCGGTACGATGCACCGACAAGCGAGGCACGGCCAGCTTGCGGATATGACTGCGCGTCGACTTGGCGCGGCGGATGCGATTTTCGTTCTTCGTCTTGTTCATCGTTAATTCCTCGAAAGCGGATCGGCTTGGTCTGGCAGCTTTAGTGAAGAGTGCGGCCACGGATGGCCGCTTCCACACGCAGGGACTGCGTACTTATGCCTTCTTGGCTTCCTTCAGCGTGATCTTCTCACCGGCATAGCGCACGCCCTTGCCCTTGTAAGGCTCTGGCGGACGGAAGCCGCGAATTTTTGCCGCAACCTGACCCACGATCTGCTTGTCCGAACCCTTGATCAGAACTTCGGTCTGCGTCGGTGTCTCGAGGCTTATGCCTTCCGGTGCCTCGAACAGCACCGGATGCGAAAAGCCGAGGCTCAGATTCAGCGCCTTGCCCTGCATCGCAGCGCGGTAGCCGACGCCGACCAGTTCGAGCTTGCGCTCGTAACCTTCGGAAACGCCCTTGACCATGTTGGACAGCAGCGCGCGAGCAGTGCCGCCGAACTTGTCGTCGGTGCCTTCGGCCAGGCTGATGCTGGCCACACCGTTGTCCTGGGTGATGGACACGCCAGGCAGGTGATGCATCGAAAGGGTGCCCTTCGGACCCTTGACGGAGATGTTGTCGCTAGCGACAGTCAGCTCGACGCCCTTGGGCAGGGAAATAGGTTGTTTGGCTACACGTGACATCGATAGTCTCCTTACGCCACGCGGCCGATGACTTCGCCACCGAGACCCTTGGCACGGGCCTGGGCGTCGGTCAGCAGACCGGCCGAAGTCGAAATGATCGAAATACCGAGGCCACCAAGCACCTTGGGCAACTCGTCCTTGCCGCGGTACACACGCAGGCCGGAGCGGCTGACACGGGCTATGGTCTCGATGGCCGGTTGGCCGTCGAAATACTTGAGCTTGATCTCGAGCACCGGTTTACCTTCCTCGCTGGAAGTCTTGGCGTCGAGGATGTAGCCCTCGTTCTTGAGAAGGTCGGCGATAGCCACCTTCAGTTTCGACGACGGCATACGAACGGCCGGCTTGCCCATGGACTGGGCGTTGCGGACGCGCGTAAACAGATCGGCGATGGGATCAGTCATGCTCATGAAAAGTCCTTCCTGAGTGCACCGATATCCGATAAAACCGGAAATCAATTAGATTGTGAGCCGACCGAGAGCGCCGGCCTGCTTTGCGCAGACCGCCGACTATATCAGCTTTACCAGGTTTTAGCGAGTATCACGTGCGGTAATCGCATTTGCCGGCAGCCGGTGGGCTGTCGGTCGAGTCGAAATGTGCCGTCGGTACACTTCGATTCGGTAAGAGTCTTTGTTACCAGCTGGCCTTGCGAAGACCCGGCACGTCACCGCGCATGGTCGCTTCACGCAGCTTGTTACGGCCCAGGCCAAACTTCGCATAGACGGCGCGCGGACGACCCGTGAGGGCGCAGCGCGTGCGCTGACGCGACGGGCTGGCGTCGCGCGGCAGCTTCTGCAATTTCGCCTGTGCTTCCATTTTCTCCTCGTAGGAGGCCGTGGTGCTCAGCACGATCGCCTTGAACTCGCTGCGCTTGGCAGCGTACTTCTTGACGAGCTTGGTCCGCTTGATATCGCGGTTCACCATTGATGTCTTAGCCATGGATATCGCGCCTAATCAGTTACGGAACGGAAAGCTGAAAGCGGCCAACAAGGCTTTCGCCTCTTCGTCGGTCTTGGCGGTCGTGGTGATGGAGATATCCATACCACGCAGCGCGTCGACCTGATCGAAGTCGATTTCAGGAAAGATGATCTGTTCCTTGATACCGAAGTTGTAGTTGCCGCGACCATCGAACGCACGAGCCGACACACCGCGGAAGTCGCGCACGCGCGGCAGCGAGATGTTGATCAGGCGGTCCATGAACTCCCACATCTGGGCGCGGCGCAAGGTCACCTTGCAGCCGATCGGCCAGCCGTCACGGATCTTGAACGAAGCGACCGAGACGCGAGCCTTCGTGGTGATCGGCTTCTGACCGGCGATCTTCGCCATGTCGGCCACGGCGTTTTCGAGCACCTTCTTGTTGCCGGCAGCTTCGCCCACGCCCATGTTCAGCGTGATCTTGGTGATGCGGGGAACCTGCATCACGTTCTGGTAGCCGAACTGCTCGGTGAGCTTGGCGACTACCTGCTCTTTATAGAAATTTTCAAGGCGGGTCATGATCGTGTTCCTTACGCGTCCACGACCTCGCCATTCGAACGGAACACGCGGACCTTGCGCCCATCTTCGAGCGTTTTGGTGCCGACGCGTTCACCCTTGTTCGTGGCGGGGTTGAACAGCTGCACATTGGAGAGATGGATCGAAGCTTCACGCTCGACGATGCCGCCAGCCTGGTTGGCCTGGGGATTCGGCTTGGTGTGACGCTTGACCAGATTCACGTTGGAGACGAATACACGATCGTCTGCAACACGCAGCACATCGCCGCGCTGACCCTTGTTTTTACCGGTGATCACGAGGACCTGATCACCTTTGCGGATACGGTTCATTTCTTAAACTCCGCTCAGAGCACTTCGGGAGCAAGCGAGACGATCTTCATGAACTTCTCGCTGCGCAGCTCGCGGGTGACCGGCCCAAAGATACGGGTGCCGATCGGCTCGAGCTTGTTGTTGAGGAGCACCGCTGCATTGCCGTCGAAACGGATCAGCGAGCCATCGGGACGACGCACACCCTTGGCGGTGCGAACCACCACGGCGTTGTAAACCTCGCCTTTCTTTACCTTACCGCGGGGAATGGCATCCTTCACGGTCACTTTGATCACATCACCGATGGCGGCGTAGCGGCGCTTGGACCCGCCGAGCACCTTGATGCACATCAGTTCTTTCGCGCCGCTATTGTCCGCTGCGGAAAGCGTGCTTTGCATCTGGATCATGGCTGCACCCTCCCTTAGACGTTGGCGCGCGTGATGATTTCAACCACGCGGTGATGTTTGGTCTTCGACAACGGACGGCACTCGGCGATACGGACCACATCGCCCTCGTTCGCACCCAGATCGTCCTGCGCATGCAACTTGGTCGAACGGCGAATGATCTTGCCGAGCAGCCAGTGCTGAACCTGACGCTCGACCAGCACGGTCACCGTCTTGTTCATCTTGTTGCTGGTCACGCGACCCTCGAGGGTGCGCACCTGCTTCTTGTTTTCTACTACTTCTTGATTAGCGCTCATGTCAGCCGTCCTTACTTCTTGCCGCCGAGCACAAACTTCGTGCGGGCGATGTCACGCCGAACGCGGCGAAGCTGGTGCGGCTGAGTGAGCTGACCGGAACCCTTCTGCATGCGCAGATTGAACTGCTCCTTGCGAAGGTCCAGCAAATGCTGCTGCAACTCGTCGGCCGACTGGTTGTTGATATCTTTGGTGGCCATCACATCACCGCCCTGGTCACAAACTGGGTCTGCACGGACAGCTTCGCTGCCGCCAGACGGAACGCCTCACGCGCCGTCATTTCATCGACGCCCTCGATTTCATAAAGCATGCGGCCGGGCTGGATGGGGGCAACCCAGAATTCAACGCTGCCCTTACCGGCGCCCATGCGCACTTCGATCGGCTTCTTGGTGATCGGCTTGTCGGGGAACACGCGGATCCACAACTTGCCGCCACGCTTGACGAAACGCGTGATGCAACGACGAGCCGCCTCGATCTGGCGCGCGGTGAGCGCGCCGTGCGTGGTCGCTTTCAGGCCGTACTCGCCAAAGCTGACGAGGTTGGAGCACTGGGCCAAGCCGTCGTTACGGCCCTTGAACTGCTTACGATATTTGGTTCGCTTCGGTTGCAACATGGCAACTCTCCTTACTTGGCCGTCCGCTCGCGGCGGCCGTCACCGGCCTCGCGACGCGAATCATTACGACGACCTTCGCCACCTTCGCGGCGCGGCTGCGCGGATGCCGGCTCATCTTTCTGCTCTTGGCTGGCAGCGGCCAGATCAAAGATCTCGCCCTTGTAGATCCAGACCTTGATACCGATGATGCCGTACGTGGTTTTCGCTTCGGCAGTGCCGTAGTCGATGTCGGCGCGCAGCGTATGCAGCGGCACGCGACCCTCACGGCTCCACTCGGAGCGGGCAATCTCGGCACCGTTCAGACGACCGGACACGTTGATCTTGATACCCAGCGCGCCAAGGCGCATCGCGTTACCGACCGAGCGCTTCATCGCGCGGCGGAACATGATGCGACGCTCGAGCTGCTGCGCGATCGACTCGGCCACCAGCTGCGCATCGATTTCCGGCTTGCGGACTTCGCTGACGTTGATGTGCGTCGGAACGCCCATCATGTCGCTGACTTCCTTGCGCAGCTTCTCGATATCCTCACCCTTCTTGCCGATCACCACGCCTGGACGGGCGGTGTGGATCGTCACGCGTGCGGTCTTGGCCGGACGCTCGATCTGGATGCGGGAGATACCGGCAGCAGCCAGCTTCTTCTTCAGCATGTCGCGCACTTTGATGTCGGCAACCAGGTAGGTTGCGTAATCGCGCTTGTTGGCGAACCACTTCGAGTTCCAGTCCTTGGCAATGCCGAGGCGGATACCGGTGGGATGAACTTTATGACCCATCGTCTCTATCCTCGGTTAGTTGCCAACAACCACAGTGATGTGGCTGGTGCGCTTGAGAATGCGCGAACCGCGGCCTTTGGCGCGGGCGTGCATACGTTTCATCGCCGGACCCTCATCGACGAAGATGCTGGACACTTTCAGCTCGTCCACGTCAGCGCCGAGATTGTTCTCAGCGTTGGCGACGGCCGACAGCAGCACCTTTTTGACCAGGAGCGCGGCTTTCTTGTTGGTAAAGGTCAGCACGTCGCTGGCACGGCCGACGGGGAGCCCGCGGACCAGATCAGCCACGAGGCGGGCCTTTTGCGCCGAGATGCGGGCGCCGCGCAGAATTGCTTTGGCTTCAGTGCTCATCACTTGCCCTTCTTGTCGCCGACATGGCCCTTGAACGTACGGGTCACCGCGAACTCGCCGAGCTTGTGCCCGACCATGTTCTCGTTGATCAGTACGGGTACGTGCTGACGGCCGTTATGGATAGCGATGGTCAAGCCGACCATTTCCGGCAAAATCATCGAGCGGCGCGACCAGGTCTTGATCGGACGCTTGTTGTTGGCGGAAACCGCAGCTTCCACCTTCTTGACGAGGTGAAGGTCGACAAACGGACCTTTTTTCAGAGAGCGTGGCATGTCGGTTTCCTGTTACTTGCGACGACGCACGATGAACTGCTGCGTGCGCTTGTTGTTACGGGTCTTGTAGCCCTTGGCCGGCGTGCCCCACGGGCTGACCGGATGACGACCACCTGAAGTCTTGCCTTCACCACCACCGTGCGGATGGTCGACCGGGTTCATCACCACACCGCGAACGGTCGGGCGAATACCCAGCCAGCGCTTGGCGCCGGCCTTGCCGAGCTTCTTCAGGCTGTGCTCGCCGTTACCGACTTCACCGATGGTGGCGCGGCACTCGACCGGCACCCGGCGCATTTCGCCGGAGCGAAGACGCAGCGTGGCGTAACCGGATTCGCGAGCCACCAGCTGCACCGAGGCACCGGCGCTGCGAGCGATCTGGGCACCCTTGCCAGGGCGCAGCTCGATGCAGTGAATCGTGCTACCCATCGGGATGCTACGCAGCTGCATGCAGTTGCCAGCCTTGATCGGGGCTTCGCGACCGGACAACAGCACATCGCCTACCGCCACGCCCTTCGGCGCAATGATGTAGCGACGCTCGCCGTCGGTGTAGCAAAGCAAAGCGATGTGAGCCGTGCGATTGGGATCGTATTCGATCCGCTCGACCTTGGCCGACACGCCTTCCTTGTCACGCTTGAAATCGATGATGCGGTAATGCTGCTTATGGCCACCGCCACGATGACGCACGGTGATGCGGCCATGATGGTTGCGGCCACCGGTGCGCGACTGCGCCTCGACCAGCGGCGCATACGGCGCGCCCTTGTACAGACCTTCGGTGCGGACGCTTACAGCGTCGCGACGGCCCGGCGAGGTCGGCTTGTGAGTAATTAATGTCATCTCAAAATACTCCTGGCTCAGGCCTTGGCGGAAACGTCGATGGTCTGGCCATCGGCAAGACGCACATAGGCCTTACGCTTGCCCTGACGGCTGCCGGCGCGCTGACGGAAAGCCTTGACCTTGCCCTTGGTGTTGACCAGGTTCACCTGCTTGACGGTCACGTCGAACAGCTTTTCCACGGCAACACGGACATCGGCCTTGGTTGCGGTAGGAGCAACCACGAAGACGTACTGGTTGTGTTCGGCCAGACGGGCCGACTTCTCCGAGATGTGCGGCGCGCGCAGCGTATCGAGAATGCGTTCGTTGTTCATGCCAGCCACTCCTCGATCTTCTTCACGGCGTCGACCGTCATCACCACATGGTCGGAACCGACCAGGCTTACCGGGTTCAGCGCCATCACGTCCAGCACATGGATGTACGGGATATTGCGTGCACCCAGGAACACGTTCTCGGAGGCGTCTTCCGACACCAGCAGCACGCGACCGGTCACTTCCAGCTCGGCCAGCTTGGCCACCATGGTGGTGGTCTTGGGGTTGTCGATGCCGAAGCTCTCGACCACTTTCAGACGACCGGCACGGTTCAGCTCAGCCAGGATCGAGCGGATCGCCACGCGATACGCCTTACGGTTGACCTTCTGCTCGTAGCTGCGCGGCTTGGCAGCGAACGTGCGGCCACCGCCGACGAAGATCGGAGCGCGGTAATCGCCGTGGCGTGCACCGCCGCCCTTCTGCTTCTTGAATTTCTTGGTCGTACCGGACATCTGGCCGCGCGAGAGCTGCGACTGGGTACCGGCACGGCCGGCTGCCTGGTAGGCAACCACGACCTGATGGATCAGGGCCTGCTTGAACTCGGCACCGAACACTTCGTCCGACACGCTGAGCGGCTTTGCGCCAATAACGTTAAGTTCCATGGCGTACTCCTCAGCTCTTCGTCGTCGGACGGATGATGACGTCGCCACCGGTGGCACCCGGTACCGCACCCTTCACCGCAATCAGATGACGCTCGGCGTCGACCTTGATCACTTCCAGACCCTGCTGCGTGCGGTTCACTGCACCCATGTGGCCGGACATCTTCTTGCCTGGGAACACGCGTCCCGGCGTCTGGCGCTGGCCGATAGAACCCGGCGCGCGATGCGACAGCGAGTTACCGTGGGTGGCATCACCCATCTTGAAGTTCCAGCGCTTGATCGTGCCCTGGAAGCCCTTGCCTTTCGACACGCCGGCAACGTCAACGATCTGGCCGACGGTGAACACCTCGTCAGCCTTGATCTCGTTACCCACGGCATACTTGCCGAGATCGTCGGCAGACACGCGGAACTCCCACAAACCACGACCCGGCTCGACCTTGGCCGAGGCGTAATGGCCCTTCAGCGGCTGAGTCAGCAGGTTTGCACGCTTGGTGCCCACTGCGACCTGAACAGCGCTGTAGCCGTCGTTATCTTCCGTCTTCAACTGGGTCACCCGGTTCGGCGTCGCTTCAATCAGCGTCACCGGAATCGAACGGCCATCTTCAGTGAAGAGTCGGCTCATGCCGCATTTGCGGCCAACCAATCCGATACTCATCTTCGTATCCTGTCTATCGCTCAACCGAGCTTGATCTGAACATCGACGCCAGCGGCGAGATCAAGCTTCATGAGCGCGTCCACGGTTTTGTCGTTCGGGTCAACAATGTCCAACACGCGCTTGTGAGTACGAGTTTCGTACTGGTCGCGTGCGTCTTTGTCGACGTGCGGAGACACCAGAATGGTGTAACGCTCGATCTTGGTCGGCAGCGGAATCGGGCCGAGGACCGTGGCGCCTGTGCGCTTGGCCGTCTCGACGATCTCGCTGGCTGAGCGGTCGATCAAACGATGATCGTACGCCTTCAATCGAATCCGAATCTTCTGGTTCGCCATAACCGTGTCCTATTGTCGAAAGAACGTAATGTGAAACAGAACGGCTTCTCACCGCCCTGCACAACCCTTGTATTACACAGCCGCCACGCCTATTGCAGGTATGGCAAGCCGCACAGCTTACATCAATTTTATGAAAAAGTAGAGCTTTATTTCAGCCATCGTCCATGCTGGCAAAGCTAAGCCCGACATCCATGTCGGACTCTTCATAAGAGCGACTCACCCTGGGGCTTGAGTAATCCGGCCCCAAGGTTGGATCTTGCTTACTTGATGACCTTGGCAACGACGCCGGCGCCGACGGTGCGACCGCCTTCACGGATGGCGAAGCGCAGGCCTTCGTCCATCGCGATCGGGTGGATCAGGCTCACCACCATCTTCACGTTGTCACCCGGCATCACCATTTCCACGCCCTCGGGCAGCTCGCAAGCGCCCGTCACGTCGGTGGTGCGGAAGTAGAACTGCGGGCGGTAGCCCTTGAAGAACGGCGTATGACGGCCACCCTCGTCCTTCGACAGAACGTACACCTCGGCCTCGAAGTCCGTATGCGGGGTGATCGTGCCCGGCTTGGCCAGCACCTGGCCGCGCTCGACGTCGTCACGCTTCAGGCCGCGCAGCAGCAGACCGGCGTTGTCGCCTGCCTGACCCTGATCCAGCAGCTTGCGGAACATTTCCACGCCCGTCACGGTGGTCTTCTGCGTATTGCGGATACCCACCACTTCGATTTCGTCGCCGACCTTGATGATGCCGCGCTCGATACGACCGGTCACCACCGTGCCGCGGCCGGAGATCGAGAACACGTCTTCGACCGGCATCAGGAACGGCTTGTCGATCACGCGCACCGGCTCAGGGATGTACGCGTCCAGCGCGTCCACCAGCTTGATGATCGACGGCACGCCGATTTCGCTCTGGTCGCCTTCCAGCGCCAGCTTGGCCGAACCATGGATCATCGGGGTGTCGTCGCCCGGGAAGTCGTACTTGCTCAGCAGCTCGCGCACTTCCATCTCGACCAGCTCGAGCAGCTCGGCGTCGTCGACCATGTCCGCCTTGTTCAGGTAGACCACGATGTACGGCACGCCGACCTGGCGCGACAGCAGGATGTGCTCGCGCGTCTGCGGCATCGGGCCGTCCGCGGCCGAGCACACCAGAATCGCGCCGTCCATCTGCGCCGCACCGGTGATCATGTTCTTCACATAATCCGCGTGACCCGGGCAGTCGACGTGCGCGTAGTGGCGGTTCGGCGACTCGTATTCCACGTGCGCGGTCGAGATCGTGATGCCGCGCGCCTTCTCTTCCGGCGCCGCGTCGATCGCGTCATAGGCCTTGAACTCGCCACCGAAACGTTCTGCACCGACTTTCGTCAGCGCCGCTGTCAGCGTCGTCTTGCCGTGATCCACGTGACCAATCGTGCCGACGTTGACGTGCGGCTTGGTGCGTTCGAATTTACCCTTTGCCATGACCTAAACCTCTAAATGAAATATGGAACTTAGAAACGAACTTTTAAAAGTGCAGCCACTAATGGCCGCTTCTTGATCTTCGCATTCACGAACGAATGCAAAAACAGCGAATGCAAAAACGTCATTCTGCCGCTGAATCCTCAGGCCCTTTTCATGACCTGCTCGGCGATGTTGTTCGGCGCCTCGGCATAGTGATCGAACTCCATGGTGTACGTGGCGCGACCCTGCGTCTGCGAACGCAAACTAGTGGCGTAACCGAACATCTCACCCAGCGGAACGGTGGCGTTGATCACCTTTCCGGAATTGGTGTCTTCGGAGCCCTGCAGCACGCCCCGGCGGCGGCTAAGGTCTCCCATGACATCACCCATGTAATCCTCGGGCGTCACCACCTCGATCTTCATGACTGGCTCCAACAAAGCCGGGCTGGCCTTGTGAAAACCTTCCTTGAAACCGATGGAACCGGCGATTTTGAACGCCATTTCGTTGGAGTCGACCTCATGATACGAGCCGTCGATCAGCCGGATCTTAACGTCGACGACCGGAAACCCGGCCAGCGGACCAGAGCTCATCGCCTCTTGAATGCCCTTGTCGACCGCAGGAATGAATTCCTTCGGAATCGCGCCGCCGACAATGGCATTCTCGAACACATAACCCTGCCCGCGCTCCTGCGGAACAATCTCCAGCACCACGTGGCCGAACTGACCCTTGCCACCGGACTGGCGAATAAACTTGCCTTCCTGCCTGACCGACTTGCGAATGGTCTCGCGATAAGCCACCTGCGGCTTGCCGACGTTCGCATCCACATGATATTCGCGCCGCATCCGATCGACCAGAATATCCAGATGTAGCTCGCCCATACCGGCGATGATGATCTGGCCCGACTCCTCATCGGTGCGCACGCGAAAGGACGGATCCTCCGACGCGAGACGACCCAGCGCCACACCCATTTTCTCCTGGTCCGACTGGGTTCTCGGCTCGACCGCCATGGCAATGACGGGTTCCGGAAAAACCATCCGCTCCAGCGTGATCAGGTGGTCCTGAGCGCACAGGGTGTCGCCGGTGGTGACATCTTTCAGGCCGACCGCTGCCGCGATATCGCCGGCGCAGACTTCCTTCAGTTCCTGGCGGTCGTTTGCATGCATTTGCAGCAGGCGGCCGATCCGCTCTTTTTTGCTCTTGGTCGGGTTGTACAACGCGTCGCCCGATTTCAACACGCCCGAATAGACGCGAAAAAACGTCAGCGACCCGACGAAAGGATCCGTCATGATCTTGAAGGCCAGCGCCGCGAACGGCTGATCGTCGCCCGCCGTCCGGGTGATTTCCCGCTCGCTCTCGTCAAGACCTTTGACGGGAGGACGATCGGCCGGCGATGGCAGAAACTGCACCACCGCGTCGAGCATCGCCTGCACGCCTTTGTTCTTGAACGCCGAGCCGCAGAACACCGGAATCAAGGTTGCCGCCAGAGTCCCTGCGCGGATGCCGGCGAGAATGTCCTCCTCAGCCAGATCACCCTCTTCCAGGTACTTGTTCATCAGCGTTTCGGACGTTTCCGCCGCCGCTTCGACCATGAAGTTGCGCGCCTCGATGGCAGCGTCCGTCAAGTCTGCCGGGATATCCCGGTAGTCGAACTTCATGCCCTGGGATTCCATATCCCAGATCACCGCTTTCATCTTGATCAGGTCGACAACGCCTTCGAAACCCTCTTCGGCACCGATAGGCACCTGCATCGGCACCGGGTTGGCGCCCAAGCGGGACTTCAGCTGACCCACGACGCCGTCGAAGTCGGCGCCGGTACGGTCCATTTTGTTGACGAAAGCCAACCGTGGTACCGAATACTTGTTCGCCTGACGCCACACTGTTTCGGACTGCGGCTGTACGCCACCCACGGCGCACAGAACGAAAACCGCGCCATCCAAAACGCGTAGGGACCGCTCAACTTCGATCGTGAAGTCAACGTGCCCCGGCGTATCGATAATATTGAAGCGATGTTCGGGCATGGACTGATCCATGCCCTTCCAGAACGCCGTCGTCGCCGCCGACGTTATGGTGATACCGCGCTCCTGCTCTTGCTCCATCCAGTCCATCGTGGCCGCGCCGTCATGCACTTCCCCGATCCTGTGGCTGACGCCGGTGTAGAACAGGATGCGTTCCGTTGTCGTGGTTTTTCCGGCATCAATGTGGGCCATGATGCCGAAGTTACGATAACGGTCGATGGGAGTGGTGCGTGCCACAGGATGAACCTCGGAGAAGCATGTAGCACTTGCCGGTACAGCCGACGATTACCAGCGGTAGTGCGAGAACGCCTTGTTGGCCTCGGCCATACGATGCGTTTCTTCGCGCTTCTTGGCAGCGCCGCCGCGGCTTTCCGAAGCTTCCAGCAATTCGGCGGCAAGCTTTTTCGGCATCGAGGTCTCGCCGCGCTTACGCGCCGCATCGATGACCCAACGCATGGCCAACGCCATGCGACGACCCGGACGGACTTCGACCGGCACCTGGTACGTAGCACCACCGACGCGGCGCGACTTGACCTCGACGGCCGGCGCGATGTTGTTCAGCGCCTTCTCGACCAGCGCTACCGGCTCGCCGTTCTTCTCGCCGATATGCAGCAGCGCGCCGTAAACGATGCTTTCTGCGACTGATTTCTTACCGCTCTTCATCACCATGTTGATGAAACGGGCGATGAGCTGGCTGCCGTGCTTCGGATCCGGAAGGATCTGACGGGCGGGATGTGAACCTTTACGCGACATGTTTGCTGTCCTTTACTTTTTCGGGCGCTTGGCGCCGTACTTGGAGCGCGATTGACGACGCTTGGTGACACCAGCGCAATCGAGGCTGCCGCGCACCGTGTGGTAGCGCACACCCGGCAGATCCTTGACGCGACCGCCGCGGATCAGCACCACCGAGTGCTCTTGCAGGTTATGACCTTCACCACCGATGTAGCTGATGATCTCGAAGCCGTTGGTCAGGCGCACCTTGGCAACCTTACGCAGGGCCGAGTTCGGCTTTTTCGGGGTGGTTGTGTAAACGCGCGTGCAGACGCCGCGGCGCTGCGGGCTGCTCTGCAGAGCCGGCGACCCACTCTTGTAGGTCTTGGGGCTGCGGGACTTGCGCACCAATTGATTGACTGTCGTCATGCGAAGCTAATCCTGAAAACCTGATTCTGAAAACATCAAAGGCAGCCCGAACGTACTCGGTCTGCCAAGAAGCGGAAATTTAACATGGGCAGGTCGCCAGAGGCAACCGAGAACCCTGCCATCCTTGAGCCGAACACGAGGCGCATCCATGCACCTCCTACGTATGTCAGCGAGACAAACCTTGAGCAGGCTTACTCTGAACCGTCATCGCTACCGGCCGGCGCCTCGGCAAACGACACGACAGGAGTGGAGCCGGACAGCGCATCCAGTTCCGAATCGGTCAATCCACCCTGACGGCGGCGCGCCGCGTGGTATGCCAAGCCTGTACCAGCCGGAATCAAGCGGCCGACAATAACATTTTCCTTCAAGCCACGCAAGGTGTCACGCGTGCCGCGGACGGCTGCCTCGGTCAGAACGCGGGTGGTTTCCTGGAACGACGCTGCCGAGATGAACGACTCGGTAGCCAGCGACGCCTTGGTGATACCCAGCAATACCGACTGATACTCGGCCGGACGCTCGCCCTTGGCGATCGCACGATCGTTTTCGCCATTGATACGCACGCGCTCGACCTGCTCGCCGCGCAGGTAATGGCTCTCGCCCGGCTCGACGATCTCGACCTTGCGCAGCATCTGGCGAATGATCGCTTCGATGTGCTTGTCGTTGATCTTCACGCCCTGCAAGCGGTACACGTCCTGAATTTCCTTGACCAGGTACGAGGCCAGCGGCTCCACGCCCAGCAGGCGCAGGATGTCATGCGGGCTCGGCTCGCCGTCGACGACGGTTTCGCCCTTCTCGACATGCTCGCCCTCGAACACGATGACCTGACGCCACTTCGGAATCAGCTCCTCGTGCTCGTTGCCATCCACGTCCTTGATGATCAGGCGCTGCTTGCCCTTGGTGTCCTTGCCGAAGCTGATGATGCCCGAGCGCTCCGCGAGGATCGCCGGCTCCTTCGGCTTGCGTGCCTCGAACAAGTCGGCCACGCGCGGCAGACCACCGGTGATGTCACGGGTCTTGGAGGTCTCCTGCGGGATACGGGCAACCACGTCGCCCACGCCCACTTCGGCACCGTTCTGGATCGACACGATCGCACCGGCCGGCAGGAAGTACTGCGCGGCGATGTCCGTACCCGGCAGCTTGAGCTCGCGGCCCTTGCTGTCTTCCAGGCGCACGATCGGACGCAGATCCTTCGCCTGCGCACCGCGGCGTTTCGGATCGGTGACCACCGCAGACTCGAGGCCGGTCAGATCATCGGTCTGGCTCTGCACGGTGACGCCATCGAGGAAGTCGATGAAGCGCACCACGCCCGCCACTTCGGTGACGATCGGATGGGTATGCGGATCCCAATTGGCTACGGTCTGGCCCGGCTTGACCGGCGCACCATCCTTGACCGCGATGATGGCGCCGTAAGGCACCTTGTAACGCTCGCGCTCACGGCCGCTGGTATCGATCACGCTCAGTTCGCCTGAACGCGAGACAGCCACCAGATGACCCTGCTTGTGCTGCACCGACTTCAGGTTGTTGAACTTCAGCGAACCGGTGGTCTTCACCGTCACGTTGTCCACTGCAGCCGCACGCGAAGCCGCGCCGCCGATGTGGAACGTACGCATGGTCAGCTGGGTACCGGGCTCACCGATGGACTGTGCGGCAACCACGCCGACGGCCTCACCCATGTTGACCAGGTGACCACGAGCCAGATCGCGGCCGTAGCAGAACTTGCACACGCCGTGGGCGGCGGCGCAGGTGATCGGCGAACGGACCTTGATGATCTGTACGCCGGCCTTGTCCAGCTTTTCGACCAGCGCTTCGTTGAGCAGGGTGTCGCGGGTGACGATCGGCTGATCGTCGTCGCCGGGGCCGTAAACGTCCTCGACCACCACACGACCGAGCACGCGCTCGCGCAACGGCTCGACCACGTCGCCGCCTTCGACGATCGGCTGCATGATCACGCCGTTCTCGGTGCCGCAATCGTCCATCGTGATCACGACGTCCTGCGCCACGTCGACGAGTCGACGGGTCAAGTAACCGGAGTTCGCCGTCTTCAACGCCGTATCCGCCAGGCCCTTACGAGCGCCGTGGGTGGAGTTGAAGTACTGCAGCACGTTCAGGCCTTCGCGGAAGTTCGCCTTGATCGGCGTCTCGATGATCGAGCCATCCGGACGCGCCATCAGGCCGCGCATGCCGGCCAGCTGACGAATCTGCGCCACGGAACCACGGGCGCCGGAGTCGGCCATGATGTACAGCGAGTTCATCGACTTCTGATTGACCGTCTTGCCGTCGACATCCTTGACCTTTTCGGTACCGATGCCGTCGATCATGGCCTTGGCCACCAGTTCGCTGGTACGCGACCAGATGTCGACCACCTTGTTGTAGCGCTCGCCGGCCGTGACCAGGCCCGACTGATACTGCTGCTGGATCTCGACGACTTCCTTCTCGGCTTCTTCCAGGATCGGCTTCTTCTCGTCCGGAATCAGCATGTCGTCGATGCCGATGGAGATACCGGCGCGCGTCGCGAAACGGAAGCCCGTGTACATCAGCTTGTCGGCGAACACGACGGTTTCCTTCAAGCCCAGCAAACGGTAGCTGGAGTTGATCAGGCGCGAGATCGCCTTCTTGGTCAGCTCGGTATTGGCCAGCTCGAACGGCAGGCCCTCGGGCAGAATTTCAGCCAGCAGGGCGCGGCCGACGGTGGTGTCGACGATCTTGGTTTCGTGGGTGCGCGTGCCGTCCTCGGCAATGTTCACCAGCTTCAGGCGAACCTTGACCTTGGCGTGCAGCTCGACGGCACGGTTGTCGTAGGCACGGCGCACTTCGGCGATGCCGGAGAACACCATGCCGCCACCCTTGACGTTGATCAGCTCGCGGGTCATGTAATACAGGCCCAGCACGACGTCCTGCGTCGGCACGATGATCGGCTCGCCGTTGGCGGGGCTGAGGATGTTGTTGGACGACATCATCAGCGCGCGCGCTTCCAGCTGCGCCTCGATCGAGAGCGGCACGTGCACGGCCATCTGATCGCCGTCGAAGTCGGCGTTGAATGCAGTACAGACCAGCGGATGCAGCTGGATCGCCTTGCCTTCGATCAGTTTCGGCTCGAACGCCTGGATGCCCAGACGATGCAGGGTCGGCGCACGGTTCAGCAGCACCGGATGTTCGCGAATCACCTCTTCGAGGATGTCCCAGACCTGTGCTTCTTCGCGCTCGACCAGCTTCTTGGCCGCCTTGATGGTAGTGGCTTCGCCACGCGCCTGCAGCTTGGCGAAGATGAAGGGCTTGAACAGCTCGAGCGCCATTTTCTTCGGCAGACCGCACTGGTGCAGACGCAAGGTCGGACCGACCACGATCACCGAACGACCGGAGTAGTCCACGCGCTTGCCGAGCAGGTTCTGACGGAACCGGCCCTGCTTGCCCTTGATCATGTCGGCCAGCGACTTCAGCGCGCGCTTGTTGGTGCCGGTGATGGCACGGCCGCGGCGACCGTTGTCGAGCAGCGCATCGACCGATTCCTGCAGCATGCGCTTTTCGTTGCGCACGATGATGTCCGGCGCATTGAGTTCGAGCAGACGCTTCAGGCGGTTGTTGCGGTTGATCACGCGACGGTACAAATCGTTCAGATCGGAGGTCGCAAAGCGGCCACCGTCCAGCGGCACCAGCGGACGCAGGTCCGGCGGCAGCACGGGCAGTACGGTCAGCACCATCCACTCTGGCTTGTTGCCGGACTCCAGGAACGCCTCGATAAGCTTCACGCGCTTGGTCAGTCGCTTGAGCTTGGTCTCGGAGTTGGTGGAGGTGATCTCTTCCTTCAGACGAATGACTTCGCCCGGCAGGTCGAGCGACTTCAGCAGATGGAACACGGCCTCGGCACCCATGCGGGCGTCGAACTCGTCGCCATGCTCTTCGGTCGCTTCCAGATACTGGTCTTCGCTGAGCAGCTGACCGCGCTCGAGCGCCGTCATGCCCGGATCGATCACCACGAAGGCCTCGAAGTACAGGATGCGCTCGATGTCGCGCAGCGTCATGTCCAGCATCAGGCCGATGCGCGACGGCAGCGACTTGAGGAACCAGATGTGCGCGGTCGGGCTGGCCAGCTCGATGTGGCCCATGCGCTCGCGACGCACCTTGGCCAGCGTCACTTCCGTGCCGCACTTCTCACACACCACGCCACGATGCTTCATGCGCTTGTACTTGCCGCACAGGCACTCGTAGTCCTTCACCGGTCCGAAGATGGCGGCGCAGAACAGGCCGTCGCGCTCGGGCTTGAAGGTACGGTAATTGATGGTTTCCGGCTTTTTGACTTCGCCGAATGACCACGAACGGATCAGCTCGGGCGACGCCAGCGCGATCTTGATCGCGTCAAAATCCGGCGTAGCGCGCTGCTGATTGAACAGATTGAGCAGGTCTTTCATTGCTTGGCTCCTGTAGGCGCGCGGGTCACTTGATCTCTTCCAGATCGATATCGATGGCGAGCGAGCGGATTTCCTTCACCAACACGTTGAAGGATTCCGGCATGCCGGCCGACATCTCGTGGTTGCCGTCGACAATGTTCTTGTACATCTGGTTGCGGCCCTGCACGTCGTCGGATTTCACCGTCAACATTTCCTGCAGCGTGTATGCCGCGCCGTAAGCTTCCAGTGCCCACACTTCCATCTCGCCGAAGCGCTGACCGCCGAACTGCGCCTTGCCGCCCAGCGGCTGCTGGGTAACGAGCGAGTACGGGCCGGTCGAACGGGCGTGCATCTTGTCGTCGACCAGATGGTTGAGCTTGAGGTAATGCATGTAGCCAACGGTGACCGGGCGATCGAACGCTTCGCCGGTACGCCCGTCGAACAGGATGGTCTGACCGGACTCGGGCAGATCGGCCAGCTTCAGCATCGCCTTGATCTCGGACTCTTCCGCACCGTCGAACACCGGCGTCGCCATCGGCACGCCTTCCTGCAGATTGGTGGCGAGGGTGAAGATTTCCTTGTCGGTGAGCGACTTCAGGTCGACGTGCTGTACGGCACCGGCCACATGGTGGTTGTAGATCTGGTCGAGGAACTCACGAACCTGCGCCACCTTCGCCTGTGCTTCGAGCATCTTCTGGATCTTCTTGCCCAGGCCCTTGGCGGCCCAGCCCAGATGCACTTCCAGAATCTGCCCGATGTTCATGCGCGACGGCACGCCCAGCGGGTTCAGCACGATATCGACCGGCACGCCGTCGGCGGAGTACGGCATGTCTTCGACCGGCACCACGTTGGAGACGACACCCTTGTTACCGTGACGACCGGCCATCTTGTCGCCGGGCTGGATGCGACGCTTCACGGCCAGGAACACCTTGACCATCTTCAGCATGCCCGGGGCCAGATCGTCGCCCTGGGTGATCTTGCCCTGCTTCTCCTTGAAGCGCTTGTCGAACTCTTCTTTGTGGCGCTTGACCTGATCGGCCGCACGTTCGAGGAATTCGGTGACGTCCTCGTCCTTGACGTTGATCTTGAACCAGTCGTCCTTCTTCAGGCCGTCGAGGTAGGCATCGGTGATTTCCGTGCCGCGCTTGAGGCCACCCGGACCGCTCATGGCCGACTTGCCGACCAGCGCGGTGCGCATGCGGCTGTAGATCGCGCCTTCGAGGATGCGGAACTGATCGTCCAGATCCTTGCGGACGCGTTTGATTTCGGTCTCTTCGATCTGCTTGGCGCGCTTGTCTTTGTCGATGCCGTCGCGGGTGAAGACCTGCACGTCGATGACGGTGCCGTCCATGCCCGGCGGCACGCGCAGCGAGCTGTCCTTCACGTCGGACGCCTTCTCGCCGAAGATCGCACGCAGCAGCTTCTCTTCCGGCGTGAGCTGGCTCTCGCCCTTCGGCGTGACCTTGCCGACCAGGATGTCGCCGGCCTTCACTTCCGCACCGATATAGACGATGCCGGACTCGTCGAGCTTGGCCAGCGCCTGCTCGCCCACGTTCGGGATGTCCGCGGTGATTTCCTCGGCGCCCAGCTTGGTGTCACGCGCAGGGCACGACAGCTCCTCGATGTGGATCGAGGTGTAGCGGTCTTCCTGCACGACGCGCTCGGACAGCAGGATCGAGTCTTCGAAGTTGTAGCCGTTCCACGGCATGAAGGCGATCAGCATGTTCTGGCCGAGCGCGAGCTCACCCAGATCGGTCGACGAACCGTCGGCCAGCGTGTCGCCCTTCTCCACCACATCGCCGACGTTCACCAGCGGACGCTGATTGAGGTTGGTGTTCTGGTTGGAACGGGTGTACTTGGTCAGCGTGTAGATATCCACGCCGGCGTCGTTGTCACCCACTTCGTCTTCGTTGACGCGCACCACGATACGGGCTGCATCGACCTGATCGATCACGCCGCCGCGCTTGGCGGTGGCAATGACGCCGGAGTCGCGCGCCACGGCGCGCTCGATGCCGGTACCGACCAGCGGCGTCTGCGAACGCAGCGTCGGCACGGCCTGACGCTGCATGTTCGCGCCCATCAGGGCGCGGTTCGCATCGTCGTGCTCGAGGAACGGCACCAGCGCCGCCGCCACAGAGACGGTCTGCATCGGCGAGACGTCCATGTAGTCGACTTCGGCGGCCGGACGCAGCTCGGACTCACCGCGGAAACGGCAGGACACGAAGTCCTCGATGAAGCCGCCGTTCTTGTCCAGCGGGGAGTTCGCCTGCGCGATCACGTGATCGCCTTCTTCGATCGCCGACAGGTAATCCACCTTGTCGGTGACCTTGCTGTTGGCGACCTTGCGGTACGGCGTCTCGAGGAAGCCGTAGGAGTTGGTGCGAGCGTACACGGCCAACGAGTTGATCAGGCCGATGTTCGGGCCTTCCGGCGTTTCGATGGTGCAGACGCGGCCGTAATGGGTCGGATGCACGTCGCGCACTTCGAAACCGGCGCGCTCGCGGGTCAGGCCGCCCGGTCCAAGCGCGGACACGCGACGCTTGTGGGTCACTTCCGACAGCGGATTGTTCTGATCCATGAACTGGGACAGCTGCGAAGAGCCGAAGAACTCCTTCACTGCCGCCGCCACCGGCTTGGCGTTGATCAGGTCCTGCGGGGTCAGGCCATCGGCCTCGGCCAGCGACAGGCGCTCGCGCACGGCGCGCTCGACGCGCACCAGGCCGATGCGGAAGGTGTTCTCCGCCATTTCGCCAACCGAACGCACGCGACGATTGCCGAGATGATCGATGTCATCCACGGTGCCATGGCCGTTCTTGATGTCGATCAGGACCTTGAGCACGTCGAGGATGTCGGACGTCTCGCCCTGCTCCTTGACCAGCGCCTGGGAAGCCTCTTCCTTGCGCTCGCTGAAGAACTTGTGGTCATACAGCACGCCCGGACCGAGGATGTCCTTGCGGCCCACGCGGCGGTTGAACTTCATCCGGCCGACGCTCGACAGGTCGTAGCGATCGAAGGTGAAGAACAGGTTGAAGAACAGGTTCTGCGCGGCATCCTTGGTCGGCGGCTCGCCCGGACGCATCATGCGATAGATTTCCACCAGCGCCTCCAGCGGCGTCTTGGTGTTGTCGATGCGCAAGGTGTGCGAGATGTACGCGCCGCGATCCAGATCGTTGACGTACAGCGTCGGCACGACCTCGATACCGGCCTTGCGGAAAGCTTCCAGCTGCTCGGCAGTGATCTCGTCGTTCGCCGACGCCAGCAGCTCGCCGGTGGCAGGGTCAACGATGTCGGTAGCCACGATGCGGCCGACCGGATAGTCGTCCGGCACTTCCAGCGCGGTGATGTTCTCGGCTGCCAGCTGACGCACGTGGCGCGCGGTGATGCGCTTGCCGGCTTCCACCAGCACGTTGCCACCGACCGCCAGGTCGAAGCTCAGCGTCTCGCCGCGCAGACGCTCGGCCACCAGCTCCAGCGTCGTGCCACCCTTCTTGCCGAGGTGGAATACGTTGTGTTCGAAGAAGATGCCCAGCATTTCTTCGTTGTTATAGCCCAGCGCGCGCAGCAGCACCGTCACCGGCAATTTGCGGCGACGATCGATACGGGTGAACAGCGCGTCCTTCGGATCGAACTCGAAGTCGAGCCACGAGCCACGGTAAGGAATCACGCGCGCGGAGAACAGCAGCTTGCCCGAGCTGTGCGTCTTGCCGCGATCGTGGTCGAAGAACACGCCCGGCGAACGATGCAGCTGCGAGACGATGACGCGCTCGGTGCCATTGATGATGAAGGTGCCGGTATCGGTCATGAGCGGGATTTCGCCCATGTAGACCTCCTGCTCCTTGATGTACTTGACCACCTTCTTCGAAGCCGGGCTGTCCTTGTCATAAATGACCAGACGCACCGTGGTGCGCAGCGGCGCACCGTAGGTCATACCGCGGTTGCGGCATTCGCGTTCGTCGAACGCCGGCTCGCCGAGGCGATACTCGACGTACTCCAGCGCGGCATTGCCCGAGTAGCTGGTAATCGGAAACACCGATTTCAGCGCCGCGTGCAGACCTTTTTCGGCACGCTGCTTGGGCGAAATTTCCTCTTGCAGAAATTCGCGGTAGGAATCGGTCTGGATGGTCAGCAGGTTGGGTACGCCCAGTACGGGCGGACGCTTGCCAAAGTCCTTGCGGATGCGTTTCTTCTCGGTAAACGAGTAGGCCATGATCGGGAGCGCCTCGGTTCGCAGTGACGCCGGTGGTGCATACACCGGCTAAATGGTAAGAACTGTGGATGCCGCTATGAATCGGAAAACGATGGTTTGTTCGCCGCTTCGTCAAAAGGCATGAATCAAAGATCGTGGAGCCAACATCGTCGATCTTTCAGTGCTGACTTCTGAGCCGTGTTACAGGTACTGCTATTGCAAGTGCTTGTTGTCGATTACTTTTGAATCGCCGATACGGTTTCGATGCCACCGAACGGTTGAAGTTCACCGTTAACAGGCAAAGCCCGGGAGCTTTCGCCCCCAGGCTTGCTTGACGTCAAGTCGAACTATCGGCGCGCAAACGCCGATTACTTCAGTTCGACAGTGGCGCCGGCAGCTTCGAGATCCTTCTTGAACTTGTCGGCATCTTCCTTCGACAAGCCTTCCTTCAGGACGCCGCCGGCCTCGGTGAGGTCCTTGGCTTCCTTCAGACCCAGGCCGGTGATGGCGCGGACGGCCTTGATCACGTCGACCTTCTTGGCGCCGGCGGTCTTCAGGATCAGGTCAAACTCGGTCTGCGCTTCCGCCGGAGCGGCAGCGGCAGCGGCCGGACCGGCAGCAGCCACGGGGGCAGCAGCGGACACGCCAAACTTCTCTTCGATGGCCTTCACCAGCTCCATCACTTCCATGAGCGACTTGGCGGCAACGGCTTCAACGATCTGTTCGTTGGAAAGGGACATTTTATTTACCTCTGGAAATGGATTCAGTTAAATAGAAAGCGAACTTAAGCGGGCTCGGCTTCGACCGGAGCTTCGGCGGCAACTTCGCCACCACCGTCCTGCTTGTCGGCCACGGCCTTGACGGCGCGGGCGAACATCGCAGCGGGCTCGGCCAGCACGCGTGCCAGCATGGAAAGCGCCTGCTCGCGGGTCGGCAACGAGGCCAGCACGTCGACATGCTCGGCGGCAAACAGCTTGCCTTCGACCGAAACGACCTTCGGCTTCAGCTTGTCGTTGCTCTTGGCGAACTCCTTGATCAGACGCCCGGCAGCGCCTGGTTCTTCGGTCGAGAACGCGTACAGCAGCGGACCGACCAGAGCGTCTTGAACGACCTCGAAATCGGTACCGGCTACAGCGCGCGAAGCGAGCGTGTTCTTGACAACTCTCAAGTACACGCCGGATTCGCGAGCCTGCTTGCGCATCGCGGTCATCTGAGCGACCGTGGTGCCCGCATACTCGGCAGCGATCAGGGAGTGAGCCTTCGCGGCAACTTCTGCCAGTTCGGCAACTACTTCTTGTTTCTGGGACAGATTTAGAGCCATTGCACTCCTCCAAATGAATTCCGCTCACGGCTCCTGCCGCTTGCGGTCCTGGGCGACGCCGTCCGTGACGTCGAGGACGTAAGGTCCCGGGTGTCGGCCTTTCCAGAAAAATATTCCAGAATGGGCAGCACCATCTACGCTGGCCGGATGGGGATACATCCGATTAAGCGACCCCGCTGGCGACAACGGCGATTCCCTGCCATTTGCGAGCCTCCTGCCCGTCGTCGTCGCACGCTGGTCACGCCTGCGGTCTTTGACAGCCGCCCCGATCGCGAATGGCATCGGAGCTGCCCTCAAAAACTGCCTATACCGGGCTAGGCCGGTATAGGACTTGATCTCTTACTTGGCGGCGGTGGCCAGCGTCGAGGTATCGACGGCGACGCCGACGCCCATCGTGCTGGACAGAGCGACCTTCTGCAAAAACTGACCCTTCGCCGTGGACGGCTTGGCCTTCAGCAGATCGGCAATCAGGGTGTTGAGATTGTCCGCGAGCTGCGAAGCGTCAAAGCTGGCCTTGCCGATGGTGGCGTGAATGATGCCGGCCTTGTCGTTGCGGAACTTCACCTGGCCCGCCTTGGCGTTCTTGACCGCCGTGGCGACGTCGGCGGTGACCGAGCCGTCCTTCGGGTTCGGCATCAGGCCACGCGGGCCCAGCAGCTGACCGAGCTTGCCGACCACTCGCATCGCGTCCGGCGTGGCGATCACGCGACCGAAGTCGAGATCGCCAGCCTGCATGCGCTCGGCCAGATCGTCCATGCCGACAGCGTCAGCACCGGCGGCTTTGGCAGCCTCAGCCTTTTCGCCCGGAGGGCAGAACACGGCGACCTTGACGGTCTTGCCGGTGCCGTGCGGGAGCAGCGAGGAACCGCGCACGCCCTGGTCCGACTTTTTCGCGTCGATGCCCAGGCGCACGGCCACGTCCACCGACTCGGGGAACTTAGCCTTGGCGTTGTCCTTGATGATCTTCAGCGCTTCATCCAGACCGTAGAACTTGCCCGGCTGCACCGCGCCCTGCGCGGCCTTCATACGTTTTGTGAGTTTGGTCGTCATGTCTTAACCCTCCACTACCAGGCCCATGGAACGAGCGCTGCCGGCGATTGTGCGAACCGCGGCTTCGAGCTCGGCGGCCGTGAGGTCGGCGCTCTTCTGCTTGGCGATCTCTTCGAGCTGTGCACGAGTGACCTTGCCGACCTTGTCGGTATTCGGCTTGGGCGAACCCTTGGCCGTATTGGTCAGTTTTTTCAGCCAGAAGGTGGCGGGCGACGTCTTCATCGCGAAGGTGAAGCTGCGATCGGAGTAAGCGGTGATCACCACAGGAATCGGAGCACCCGGCTCCATCTTCTGCGTGGCGGCATTGAACGCCTTGCAGAATTCCATGATGTTCAGGCCGCGCTGACCGAGGGCTGGACCCACCGGCGGCGACGGGTTGGCTTGACCGGCCTTGACCTGCAGCTTGATGTAACCAGTAACTTTCTTTGCCATGGCATTTTTCCTCGCGAGTTCAGGCGCCTTGCGGCTCCTCGCTGTTCACCGGTCCCTGGATGGAAGGAAGGTCTGCATCGTGCAAACCCTGAAACACGGACACGCCGAGATCGTTAGACCTCGACGTGAACCGCGCAGTATAGAGATTGACCTGGCTTTCAGCAAGCCCCGTGCCAAAGGCGCGGATTCAGCAACCGAGGTCGAGACAAGACCTAGCTATCAGGCTTTTTCGACCTGACCGAATTCCAGCTCCACCGGGGTCGACCTGCCGAAGATCAGCACGGCAACGCGCAGACGGCTCTTGTCGTAGTTGACTTCTTCGACCACGCCATTGAAGTCGTTGAATGGACCTTCGGTGACCCGAACCATCTCGCCCGGCTCGAACAACACCTTCGGACGCGGCTTTTCGACACCTTCGCGGACGCGGCTGAGAATGGCTTCGGCCTCGCTGTCCTTGATCGGCAGCGGACGGTCGGCGGTACCGCCGATAAAGCCCATGACCTTCGGCGTCTCCTTGATCAGATGCCAGCATTCATCGTCGATCCGCGGCGATTTGCCCTCGGTATTCGTCTCGATCTGCACCAGCACGTAGCCTGGGAAGAATTTGCGCTCGCTGCGACGCTTCTGGCCGCCGCGCATCTCGATCACTTCCTCGGTCGGCACCAGCACTTCGCCGAATTTCTCTTCCATCTCGGCGCGCTTGATGCGCTCGTCGAGGGAACGTTTCACCTGATTCTCGAAACCCGAATAGGCGTGCACCACATACCAACGCTTGCTCATGTTTTCCACCTCAGGTACCCAACTTGAGCAGCCAGTCGAGGATGACCGACTTCAGGATCAGATCGATCAGGCCAAGCAACAGCGACAGCACCACCACGACCACGATGATGATGCCGGTAGTCTTGATCGTCTCATCTTTGGTCGGCCAGACCACCTTGCGCAATTCGAACTGCGACTCGCCGACGAAATTGCGCACCCGACGACCCAGCGCCGTGAAGGCCGCTATCGCCAGCGCGATGACCAGCGCCGCGAGTACGCCGAGCAGGCGCACGGATGAAGGGATGCTGGCGTCGTTACCGAACCAGGAATAGGCGAAGATGCCGCCAACCAGTATCAGCCCTGCCAATACCAGCTTGGCAACATCGGCGGCATTCGTGCCTTTGGGCTGCTGTTCTGCCTTGGTATTCATGCACAGTGATCAAGTGTCAGCGGCATACCGGCCTGTTCGGGCGGCCTTGCCATCGTCACCCGTCATCGATCCTCGGGAAAGTGGCACGCCAGGAGGGACTTGAACCCCCAACCTGCGGTTTTGGAGACCGCTGCTCTGCCAATTGAGCTACTGGCGTACATGACTTGAACTGTAAACACGACGGCGAGCGGATGGTTCCGCTCGCCCCGTGAAGAGATTTAATTTTAGCCATCATCCCTGATGGCGGAGCCAAGCCCGGCATCCATGCCGGACTCTTCATAGGAGCTACTCACTTTGGGGCTTTGTTAATTCGAGCCCCGCCGTTCGAATTTGTTACTTGATGACCTTGGCAACGACGCCGGCGCCGACGGTGCGACCGCCTTCACGGATGGCGAAGCGCAGGCCTTCGTCCATCGCGATCGGGTGGATCAGGCTCACCACCATCTTCACGTTGTCACCCGGCATCACCATTTCCACGCCCTCGGGCAGCTCGCAAGCGCCCGTCACGTCGGTGGTGCGGAAGTAGAACTGCGGGCGGTAGCCCTTGAAGAACGGCGTATGACGGCCACCCTCGTCCTTCGACAGAACGTACACCTCGGCCTCGAAGTCCGTATGCGGGGTGATCGTGCCCGGCTTGGCCAGCACCTGGCCGCGCTCGACGTCGTCACGCTTCAGGCCGCGCAGCAGCAGACCGGCGTTGTCGCCTGCCTGACCCTGATCCAGCAGCTTGCGGAACATTTCCACGCCCGTCACGGTGGTCTTCTGCGTATTGCGGATACCCACCACTTCGATTTCGTCGCCGACCTTGATGATGCCGCGCTCGATACGACCGGTCACCACCGTGCCGCGGCCGGAGATCGAGAACACGTCTTCGACCGGCATCAGGAACGGCTTGTCGATCACGCGCACCGGCTCAGGGATGTACGCGTCCAGCGCGTCCACCAGCTTGATGATCGACGGCACGCCGATTTCGCTCTGGTCGCCTTCCAGCGCCAGCTTGGCCGAACCATGGATCATCGGGGTGTCGTCGCCCGGGAAGTCGTACTTGCTCAGCAGCTCGCGCACTTCCATCTCGACCAGCTCGAGCAGCTCGGCGTCGTCGACCATGTCCGCCTTGTTCAGGTAGACCACGATGTACGGCACGCCGACCTGGCGCGACAGCAGGATGTGCTCGCGCGTCTGCGGCATCGGGCCGTCCGCGGCCGAGCACACCAGAATCGCGCCGTCCATCTGCGCCGCACCGGTGATCATGTTCTTCACATAATCCGCGTGACCCGGGCAGTCGACGTGCGCGTAGTGGCGGTTCGGCGACTCGTATTCCACGTGCGCGGTCGAGATCGTGATGCCGCGCGCCTTCTCTTCCGGCGCCGCGTCGATCGCGTCATAGGCCTTGAACTCGCCACCGAAACGTTCTGCACCGACTTTCGTCAGCGCCGCTG
Organism: Rhodanobacter sp. ANJX3; assembly: GCF_014200755.1. GTDB lineage: Bacteria > Pseudomonadota > Gammaproteobacteria > Xanthomonadales > Rhodanobacteraceae > Rhodanobacter. The sequence continues at coordinate 296,057 of NZ_JACHCM010000003.1, forward strand.
TCAGCGTCGTCTTGCCGTGATCCACGTGACCAATCGTGCCGACGTTGACGTGCGGCTTGGTGCGTTCGAATTTACCCTTTGCCATGCGCGCTAAACCCCGATGGAGTCAATCAATTGAAGGAAAAAAACCGACCGTATCCGACCTGAGCCATTACGGGCGTAGTGAAATGGTGCTCATAACAGGAATCGAACCTGTGACCTCTTCCTTACCAAGGAAGTGCTCTACCGACTGAGCTACATGAGCGGATACTTCAGCCATCCTCCATGATGGCAAAGAACAGACCGGCATCCTGCCGGACAATTCAAAAAAAGCGTCGACTTCCGCATTGCATGCAAAGGTCGACCGCTTGGCCGATGCAGCGCAATGGAGCGGAAGGCGGGAATCGAACCCGCATAATCAGTTTGGAAAACTGATGTTCTACCATTGAACTACTCCCGCCCTGCGCGGAACTCGCTCGATAAACGGGACGGGCTTCGTGATCCACATCGAATCATGCCACCTGCCTCATCCATCAGGGCCGCGCCGCTTTCGCGTCGCGATCAGAATTGCTTCCTTGCAACCATGTGTACTTGTTCTACTGAACGCCGCGATAAAACTAACGTCGCTCACTTTTTGACGCTTCACCGTTTCACAAATCGAAGCAGTGACCAAGCTGGTGGAGGGAGGTGGATTCGAACCACCGAAGGCGTAAGCCAGCAGATTTACAGTCTGCCCCCGTTGGCCGCTTGGGTATCCCTCCAACAAAGAACGCGTATTGTGTGGATCGAGCCTTGAGCTGTCAACACCTGAGGCGTGCAAATGCGCGTATTTCGCACAGTTTTTGCGCGTACGGCTGCAGGTCAGCTCGCGGACGCGCCGTGCATATCGATCAGCTGCTCCATGCCCTTGGACAGTTCCAGAAGCTGTTTCGCCTGCAGCTGCAGCCGGCGCTCGTTGTCGTTACTTGGCTCCCAGCGCGGCACCGCAGTGGGTTTACCGTCCTGCCCGTCGAGCGCCACGAACACCATCACGCAGCTGGTTGCCAGCCGCTGCTCGCCCTTGCGCAGATCGCGCGCCAGCACATCCACGGCCATATGCATGCTCGATGTGCCGGTGTGAATCAGACGAGCCCGCACCGTGACCAGGTCGCCGATCAGGATCGGCGCCACGAACTGAATGCCGCTGACCGACGCGGTGACGCAATATGCGCCGCTCCAGCCCACCGCACAGGCATAACCGGCCTGATCGATCCACTTCATGGCCATGCCGCCGTGCACCTTGCCGCCGAAGTTGACGTCGGTGGGCTGGGCGAGAAAACGGAAAGTCACTTCGTGCTGCTGGCCTGACATGGAAACTCCGGCTAAAGGTCGAACAAACTCACGACGACGCGCGTCAGACGTTGAACAGGAAATTCAGCACGTCGCCGTCCTTGACGACGTAGTCTTTGCCCTCGGCGCGCATCTTGCCCGCCTCCTTGGCGCCCTGCTCGCCGCGATAGCGGATGAAATCGTCGAAACCGATCGTCTGCGCACGAATAAAGCCGCGCTCGAAATCGGTGTGGATCACGCCAGCCGCCTGCGGCGCGGTGTCGCCGATGTGGATCGTCCAGGCGCGCACTTCCTTGACGCCGGCAGTGAAGTACGTCTGCAGACCGAGCAACCCGAACGCCGCGCGCGCCAGCCGATTAAGCCCCGGCTCCTTCAGGCCCATTTCGGCGAGAAACTCCGCTTTGTCGGCGTCGTCCATCTCGGCCATATCCGACTCGATGGCCGCGCACACGGCGACCACCGGCGCACCCTCGATGGCCGCATGCTCACGCACCTTGTCCAGCAGCGGATTGTTCTCGAAACCGTCTTCGGCCACATTGGCCACGTACATCGCCGGCTTGATGGTCAGCAGCGACAGCGGCTTGAGCGCCAGCTTTTCTTCATCGGACAGCGGCGCCGAGCGCGCCGGATTGCCCTGATCCAGATGCGGCACCACTTTTTCCAGCGCGGCAACCATCAGCTTGGCGTCCTTGTCGCCTGCGCGGGCTTTCTTCTGCTCGCGCTGCAGCGCCTTGTCGGCCGTAGCCAGATCGGCCAGCGCCAGCTCGGTACCGATAACGATAATGTCGTCGAGCGGATCGATGCGGCCGGCCACGTGGATAATGTTGTCGTCGTTGAAACAACGCACAACGTTGACGATGGCGTCGGTCTCGCGAATATTGGCCAGGAACTGGTTGCCCAAGCCCTCGCCCTTCGACGCGCCCGCCACCAATCCGGCAATATCGACGAACTCGACCACGGCCGACACTACTTTCTGCGGCTTGACGATCTCGGACAGCTGCGCCAGTCGCACGTCCGGCACTTCCACGATGCCGACATTGGGCTCGATGGTGCAGAACGGATAGTTCGCCGCCTCAATGCCCGCCTTGGTCAGCGCGTTGAACAGGGTGGACTTGCCGACGTTGGGCAGACCGACGATGCCGCATTTGATACCCATGATGATTCCGTGCCGTGAAACGTGAGGCGCAAATCGATCCGGTGGCTCGGCTTGCGCATCGCGTCTGCTGCGAATGAAAACCTACTTTTTCACTGCACTGGCTTCCGCACTGTGCAGCTGATGCATTGCCTTTTCAAACTCGCCCCTCGTCGCCAGCGGCAGCACATCAAGTGCTCTGCCGATACCGAACAGCATGGCGTCTTCGTCAGCCGCCGAGGGCCGACCCAGCACCCAGGGCGTGACCTGATCCCGATGCCCGGGATGGCCGATACCCACGCGCAACCGATGGAATTTACCGTGCCCCAGATGGGCCATGATGTCGCGCAGGCCGTTCTGACCGCCATGGCCGCCGTCGAACTTGAGGCGCACCACGCCAGGCGGCAAATCGAGATCATCGTGCGCGACCAGGCACTGCTCCGACTCGATCTTGTAGTAGCGCAGCGCGGAAGCCACCGCGATGCCGCTTTTGTTCATGAAGGTCGAAGGCTTCAGCAGCCACACCGACTCGCCACCGATGGCGACCTTGCAGGCTTCGCCGTGCAGCTTGCCGTCGAAACCGAACCGCTGGCCCTGCGCGCTGGCGAGGGCGTCCACAAACCAGAACCCGGCGTTGTGCCGGGTTCTGAGGTATTCGGCACCGGGGTTGCCCAGTCCGACGATGAGTCGCAAACCTGCCATGACGGAAGGCAAGCAGCGCAGCCCGCACCGTTTCCAGTGCGGGCTGCAGCGGCTTACTTCTTGTCGTCCTTCTTGGCGTCGCCGGCGGGCTTGGCGGCAGCGTCATCACCCTCGACAGCTTCCGGCGCTTCGTCCACTTCTTCCTGCACGAACATTACGGTGACCACGGCAATGTCGTGATCCTCGCCCAGCGCCAGCGCCGGAATTTCGACGTTCGCCGGCAGCGTCAGCTGCGACAGATGGATGATATCGCCTTCCTTCAGCTTGCCCAGATCGAGCTCGATGAACTCCGGCAGATCCTTGGGCAGGCAGGAGACTTCCACTTCCGTGAGGTTGTGCGAAATGACCACGCCGGAAGTCTTGGCAGCCGGCGAGGTTTCCTGGTTGAGGAAGTGCAGCGGCACGTTGACGCGAACGACTTCGTTCTCGTTGATGCGCAGGAAATCCATGTGCATCATCAGCTGCTTGAACGGGTGCTTCTGCCAGTCGCGCACCAGCACCTTCTGCACCTTGCCGTCGACGTTGAGGTCGAGCACCGAGGAGAAGAACCACTCGTGCTTGGCAGCGAGCAGGATGGTGTTGTGTTCGATCTGGATGCTCTGCGGATCCTTGCCGGCGCCGTAAACGACGGCAGGCACGAAGCTCGCATGACGCAGGCGGCGGCTCGCACCTTTCCCCTCGTCTTTGCGGCTCTGCGCCTTGATTTCGTGTGTCTTAGCCATGTTGGTATTGCCTTGGTTGGGTAGTAACCGCTTCGCAGCGGTCGAGTGACTTTCCCGCGACCAGAAAAGTCGATGGTGCGATGGCGAATGCCATCGCGTTTGAAGCCAAAAACTGTGGGTGCAGCAATATCAGCCAGTCAGTATGAAGCAATACGACTGAATCAATCCCGCCGCATCAGTCCACGTACAGCGAACTCACCGACTCGCCAAAGGCGATGCGGCGAATGGTTTCGGCCAGCAGCTCGGCGACCGACAGCTGACGAATCCGGGTACAGGCCTGCACCTGCGGACTGAGCGGCAGCGTATTGGTGACTACCAGCTGATCGAGCTGGGAGCCTTCGATATTGCTGACCGCCGCGCCCGACAGCACCGGATGCACGCAGTAGGCAACCACCTTGCGGGCGCCACGCTCTTTCAGCGCAGCGGCGGCCGCACACAGCGTGCCGGCGGTATCGACGATGTCGTCGATCAGCACGCAGGTCTTGCCGTTCACGTCGCCGATGATGTTCATCACCGTGGCCACGTTGGCCTTCGGGCGGCGCTTGTCGATGATCGCCAGATCCGCGTCGTCGAGCCGCTTGGCCAGTGCGCGGGCGCGCACCACGCCGCCCACGTCCGGGCTGACCACGATCACATCGTCCATGCTGTGATGGCGCCAGATATCGGCCAGCAGCACCGGCGAGGCGTACACGTTGTCGACCGGAATATCGAAGAAGCCCTGGATCTGGTCGGCGTGCAGATCCACCGTCAGCACCCGGTCGACGCCCGCGGCGCCGATCATGCGGGCAGCCAGCTTGGCGGTGATCGGTACGCGGGCCGAGCGCGGCCGGCGATCCTGTCGCGCGTAGCCGAAATACGGCATCACCGCGGTCACACTCATGGCCGAAGCGCGCTTGAGCGCATCGACCAGCGCCAGCAGCTCGAACAGGTTTTCCGCACTCGGCGCACCCGTCGGCTGGATGACGAAAACCTCCTGCCGGCGGACGTTTTCCTCGATTTCGATCTGCACTTCGCCGTCGCTGAACGTGCTGACCAGCGCCTTGCCAAGCGGCACGCCCAGTCGATGGGCGACGTCCTCGGACAGCGCGCGATGCGCATTGCCGGTAAAAAGCATCATCGGGGTGGACGTGTCCACAGTGGTTACCTCGGAACTCAAGCCATCAGGAATGGCTGGGGCGGCAGGATTCGAACCTGCGTATGCGGGAATCAAAATCCCGTGCCTTAACCAGCTTGGCGACGCCCCAGTAGTAGGTTGTTCGATTGTGCTTTTGTTCGTACTCGTTGGGGTTCGCCATGCCGCCAGCGAACGCCGTGTGTCGTTTCACTCCGTGCGCGATTGATGCCGCGCCAGAGCCTGCTGCAGCGGTGAAACATCGACCCCCGAGGCCACGTGGGCCGTGAAGGCCACCGGACATTGCCCGGCGATCGATACCGCCCGCTCGAATGATTTCGTTTCCAGAAACACGCAGCCGCCACTACCGGACAGTCGCGCTTGACCGAAGCCGCCCAGCCAGTCGAGCGCGGCGGCCACCCGCGGGTGACGCGCGCGTACTACCGGCGCAAAGGCATTTTCTGTCGTTTCGCCAGAAGCAAAGGATGAAATTGTCGCCCGCGGCGCATTTCGTGTCAATTCAGACGCCTGGAAAAGCGCGGCCGTCGGCACATGCTCATGCGGGTCGAGCACCACATACGTTCGCCGCGGCAGCGGCAGCGGTGTGAGCTGCTCGCCGATACCCTCGGCCCAGGCCGACCGACCGCGCACGAAGACCGGCACATCCGCACCCAGCTGACGCCCGAGTTCGGCCAGGGTGTCTTCGCCCAGATTCAGCCGCCACAGCCAGTTCAGCGCCACCAGCACGGTGGCCGCATCGGAACTGCCACCGCCCAAGCCGCCGCCCATCGGCACGCGCTTGTTTACCTCGATGTCCGCGCCCGCAGCTGCGCCGGCGTGCGTCTTCAAAAGCTGCGCCGCGCGCACCGCCAGGTCGGACGACTCCGGCACGCCGGGCACCTCGTGTAGCCGCCGAACTTGGCCATCGTCACGCAGGCGCAGGCGGATCTCATCGCCCCAGTCGAGGATCCGAAATACCGTCTGCAGCTCGTGGTAACCGTCGGGCCGCCGCCCGGTGATGCGCAAAAAGAGGTTCAACTTGGCCGGCGCAGGCCATATCGTCCATTCGTTCCGGGCAGGACGCGCCAAAGCGCGGCTCATAAATACCCGCAGCCGGTCTGGAAAACCGTTTTCGCGGTCGCGCTGGCGCGCAAAGGCAAACGCCGGATCGTTCTTGTCGACCGCGGCAAAGCCGCGCTTGGCATAGAACGGCGCGTTCCAAGGCACGTCGGCCAGCGTCCCCAGGGCGATCCGGCGATAGCCGGCGGCGCGTGCCCATTGGCAGGCATGTTCAAGCAACGCGGCACCGATGCCGCGCTGGCCGTAACTTGGCAGCACGTCGATTTCGGCGACGCCGATCGCCTCATCAGCCGCCCCGCGGTCTATCTCTGCATCCAGCCAGACAAATCCCACCGCCTCCTGGTCCACACTCAGCGCGACCCAGACCAGACCGCGACCGATCGCCCGGTGCAACAGCTCGGGCGGGATCGGCATATCGGCATAGGCCGCCCAGGCCGGGTGACCGCGAAAAAGCTGCACGGCTTTTCGCTCGATCGCACACAGCGCCGCAACCTGGTCAGGCAGCGCACGTTCGATGGAAAAAACGCGTTCGGTCGGATGATCGGGCATGACGGGTCTGGCGACTCAACGCATTCGTGCGCTGCGCGCATCGCCGAGCTGCCAGCGAATCGCCATCACTGGAACTGCCATGATTCGATCGACAGCTTCACCTTGTACGGCGGCTTGCTGGCGTAGACCTTGGTCGGCAGAGCGGGCTGGCGCGTGATGTCCCATTCGCGGTACTCGACCGACCAGCCATCCTGCACCAGCAGCGACGGCAGCGCGTTGTCGCCAAAGCTGACGTCGGCTGCGCCGCTGTCCGCGCGCAGGCCAAGCACCCAGGCACGCAGATCGCGCAGCGGTACTTCCCAGCCCAGCGCCTTGCGCATCAGCGCCTCGGCATCGGGGCCGCTGATCGGTCCGGACTTGAGGCCCTGCAGCTGCGCGCCGTCGGGCCCGCCGCTGAGACGGAAGTCCGCGCCGCTGATGGCCGGCCCGCGCAGCACGAACTCGTAGCGATCGCCATTCTGCGTCCAGCTGAAGCTACCGCTACCGCCGTCCTTGCCGTCGGACACACCCAACCTCCCCTGCATGACCCAATGATCAGCATGGGCCAACGACTGCTCGCGCGACTGCTGCGCCGCCAGCTGGCCGGCACCGCCCTTCGTCCTTATCGCCGGCGCCGGTACGCAGGCGGCAAGCAACAGCGGCAGCGACACGGCAACGCATCGAAAAACCCGGTTCATCGCAGCAGCCTTCATGCGTGCAGACGCCGCAGCGCATCTTGCAGGTTCTTGTTGGTCGGATCGAGCTTGCGCACGTCGTCGAAAATGCGTTGTGCCTCCTGCTGGTGACCCAGCTTCCACAGCACCTCGCCCAGATGAACGCCGACGTCGGCGTCCTTCTGCGCTTGCCACGCGCTGCTGAGCACCTGCGCCGCCTGATCGAGATGACCGAGCCGGTACTGCAGCCAACCCCAGGAATCGGCGATGGCCGGATCGCTCGGCTTGGCCGCGCGGGCCGTCTGGATCAGCTGCTCGGCTTCGGGCAGGTCACGATCGGCGTCGGCCAGGGTGAAACCCAACGCATTGCTGGCATCGACGTCACCCGGCTTGATCTTCAGAAGGCGGTGAAAATCCTTGACCGCCAGATCGACATCGTTCGCCTCGGCGTATGCCAGCCCGCGGCCGTAGAGCAGGTCCGGATCGTCCGGCACCACCTGCAGGGCGTGACTGAATGCCGCGATCGCCTGCGGGTACTTGCGTTCGCGCATGTAAAGTTCGGCATCGACCTGATAGGCCTTGCGCAGCTGGGTGGGCTGATCGAGGTAATCGACCTGCATCTGTTCCAGCGCCTGATGCGCCTCGTTGCTCTTGCCCTGCGATTGCAAGATCACCGCGCTGCGCAGGTCGGCGTCGAACGCATGGGTGTCGTCATCGTCGACCTGGCTGTACCAGGCCAGCGCCTCGTCGTTGAGATGCTGCGCCTCGGCCAGCTGGCCCAGCAGATAGGCACTTTTCGCGCGCACCTCCGGCGGCGCTTTCTGCAGCTGCTGATACAGCGCGGCCAGCCCGGTACCGTTGCCGTTCTGCGCCGCCAGAGCCACGCGCAGGGCGTAGGTGTCGGCATTTTGCGGGCCGTGATCGAGCACCTTGGAGGCGCCGGCATAGTCACCGGCCTGGCTGAGCATGCTGGCGTAGGCCAGACGCAACTGAATATTGTCGGGTGCCTTGGCGATCGCCTTTTGCAGCAGCGCGCGGGCGCCGTCGTGATCGCCATCCTTGAATTTCATTTGCGCCAGCCAGGCGTAGGTTTCGGCGCTCTTGAACCGCTGCACGGCCGCTTCGGCGATGGCCAGCGCGTAAGCGTGCCGGCCGAATTTATCGCCCAGTTCGCTCATCGCCAGCCATGCCTGCGGGTCGGCCGGCAGCTGCTGTGGCGTCGCCAGCTCAACCAGCAAGTTGGCCGCTTGTGCCTGATCGCGGGCGCCAAGCATCACCCGGCCGAACTGGCGCCAGACTTCCTTGTCGCTGCTGCCGATGAGAAGCGTGAGCTGGCGACGCGCTTCGTCGGCGTCGCCGCGATCGAGCGCCAGCTCGGCGCGGGCCTCGGCCATACCGACAGGCGCGGCGCCCAGCACCTGCCAGCGATCCAGCGCTTGCTGAGCCGCGGTGTCGTCATGCACGGCGATGGCCAGGCGCGCAGCCCGTTCGGCCACTTCGGGATCCAGGCTCAGGCCGGCGGCGTGACCGTAGGCCGTCGAAGCGGTTTTGAGATCGTTGCGGCTCAGCGCCATTTCGCCGGCCAGCAGTTGGGCCAGCAGATCGTGCTCGGCGTCGGGCGTGGCAACCACCAGATGCGCCAGCGGCTGCGCGTTTGCGGCCGCCTGCCGCGGCGAACGCGCGGGCATCGGGGCACAGCTGCACAAAACCAGCACCGAGGCCGTCAGTGCCGTAAAATGCCGCAGTTGCTTGAACCTGGCCGACCCGCTCCGCACATCCACCTCCATCTGCCTACCTTTTGTTTGTTTGCCGCCGCGTGACCGGCGAAGCCAATATCGGTCACCGCGCGGATACTGCATCAAGCTTAGTCTACGTCGTCACTGCATCGCGCCGAAAACGTCGCAGCGACATCCATGCCGGAACTCCTACACCCTCATGCCGCTGATAGCCCTCGGAATCAACCACCTCACCGCGCCGGTCAGCCTGCGCGAACAGGTGGCGTTCGATCCGGAGGCCGCCGGCGAGGCGCTGCACGAGCTGACGCGCGAGCCGGGCGTTGAAGAGGCGATGATTCTCTCGACCTGCAACCGCACCGAGCTCTACGTTGGCGTGACTGCCGGTGCCGAGAGCATTCCGCAGGCGTGGTTGAGCCGTCACCACCGTCTGACTCCGGGCAAGCTGGACGAGTTCCTGTATCGGCACGATGAACGTGAGGCCGTACGCCACATGTTCCGTGTCGCTACCGGGCTGGATTCGATGGTGCTGGGCGAGCCGCAGATTCTCGGCCAGGTGAAGGACGCCTATCAGCAGGCACGCGAAGCGCAGTCGCTACGCGCGCCGCTGGATCGTCTGCTGCAGCACACCTTTGCGGTCGCCAAGCGCGTGCGCACCGACACGCGGATCGGCGCGTTTACCGTGTCGGTCGCCTTCACCGCGGTACGGCTGGCCGAGCAAGTCTTTGCGGACCTGTCCGACGCCTGCGTGCTGTTGATCGGCGCCGGCGACACGATCGAACTGGCGGCCAAGCATCTTGCCGACAAAAAGGCGCGACGGCTGATCGTCGCCAACCGCACGCTCGAAACTGCACAGGAACTGGCCGGCCGCTACGGCGGTTACGCCATCGCGCTGGCCGATCTGCCGCAGCATCTGGCCGAGGTCGATATCGTGATCTCCTCCACCGCGGCGCGACAGCCGATTCTCACCCGTGCCATGGTCGAGAAAGCCATGGCCGCGCGAAGGCGCAAACCGATGTTCATGGTCGATATCGCGGTGCCGCGTGATATCGAGGACGGCGTGGGCGACCTGCCCGACGTCTATCTCTACGGTATCGACGACCTGCGCCAGGTCATCGACGACAACCGCCGCTCACGCGAAGCCGCCGCGCACGAAGCCAGCGACATCATCGATCTGCAGGTCGATCGCTACATGGCCTGGCGCCACGCACTCACGCTGAAGAACCCGGCGCTCGACATGCGCCAGCACGCCGAGGTCTACCGCGACGAGGTGCTCGACAAGGCACGCGCCATGCTCGCTCGCGGCAAGACGGCCGACGAGGCGCTGGCGTTCCTCGCCAACACGCTGACCAACAAGCTGCTGCACCACCCCAGCGCGCGGCTGCGCGAAGCGGCGCTCAGCGGCGATCTCGACCTGCTGCATGCCGCCGGTCGTTTGTACGGGCTCGACGACGAAGAGAAAGGGACGAGAAGCGAGTCCCAAAAAAGGGATAAATAGCGAGGGCGGCTGGCTGCCGCTTTCATCCTTGCCCGGATCGCTCACTGGTCTAGGCGCTTTTGCTCATCCCTCGCCCCTCTCTACTCGCCCCTTCTCCCATGACCCCATCGATCCGCCGCAAACTCGAAGCACTGGCCGAGCGCCACGAGGAAATCGGCCTGCTGCTGAGCCAGCCCGACGTGCTCGCCGACAACACCCGATTCCGCACTCTGTCGCAGGAATACGCCCAGCTCGAACCTGTCGCCACCTCGCTGCGCGAGCACGACCAAGCCGAGCGCGAGCTGGCCGACACGCGCGCCATGCTCGACGATCCCGAGCTGCGCGACATGGCCAGCGAGGACATCGGCCGACTGCAGCAGCGACTGCTCGAACTGGACAGCGAACTGCAGCTGCTGCTGTTGCCGAAAGATCCACGCGACGAGGCGAACCTCTACCTCGAAGTGCGCGCGGGCGCCGGCGGCGACGAAGCGGCGATCTTCGCCGGCGACCTGCTGCGCATGTATCTGCGCTATGCCGAAAGCCGCCGTTGGCACGTGGAAATTCTCAGCGAACACGCCGGCGAGCACGGCGGCTTCAAGGAGGTGGTCGCACGCGTCGAAGGCGCCGGCGCGTATTCCAAGCTGAAGTTCGAATCCGGCGCGCACTGCGTCAAGCGCGTGCCGGTCACCGAGTCACAAGGCCGCGTGCACACCTCCACCGCCACCGTCGCCGTGCTGCCGGAACTCGATGAGATCGATGACGTCGTCATCAATCCGTCCGATCTGAAGACCGATACCTTTCGCGCCTCCGGCGCCGGCGGTCAGCACGTCAACAAGACCGACTCGGCCATTCGCATTACGCACATTCCCACCGGCACGATCGTCGAGTGTCAGGAAGAGCGCAGCCAGCACAAGAACCGCGCCCGCGCGATGAGCCTGCTGAAGGCGCGCCTGCTCGACGCCGAACGCAGCAAGCAGAGCGAAGCGCAGGCCGAGTCGCGCCGGCTGCAGGTCGGCACCGGCGACCGCAGCCAGCGCATCCGCACCTACCGTTACAAGGACAACCTGGTGACCGATCACCGAATCGGCCTGAATCTTTATCGGCTCACCGAAATCATGCAGGGCGATCTGGCCGAGCTGGTCGATACGCTGACCCGCGAGCATCAGGCCGATGAGCTGAAGTCGCTGAGCGGCGGTTGACGATGCGCCTCTGCCCGAGGGCGCTTGGCGCCCATCCGACCATACGCTAGCGTGAGCCCATGACCGACCTCTTCCAATCCGAACTCGACGGCTACCTGGCGCGCCTGACCACGCTGCTGGAAGCCCACGCCTTTGCCGACGCCGTGCCGGTCGCCGAAGACGCGATGAAGCGCTTCCCCGATTCCGCCGAGCTGCTGCGCATCTATGCCATCACCCTGCATCAGCTCGATCGGCGCGACGAGGCGCTGCGCCTTTTGTACAAGGCCGAAAAACTCAGCCCCGACAGTCTCGAAGTGCAGTGCAATCTGGCCAGTCTCGAAGTGGCCGACGGCCGCGCCGACGAGGCGATCGAGCGCATGCGCGCCGCGCTGCGCGTCTCCCCGGGTCATCCGGTCATCCTGCTGACACTGGGCAACGCGCTGATGGCGGCGGCGCGCTACGGCCAGGCGCGCGATTCGTACGCCATGGCGACCTACGGCGCACCGGGCCATCCCGGCCTGCGGCTGAACGTGGCCGCCGCCGAACTGGCGATCGACCACGCCGCCCAGGCCGAAGTGCATGCACGCGAGGCGCTGCAGATCGCGCCAACCATGGGGCCGGCGCACGCGATGCTCGGACACACGCATCGAGCACGCGGCCAGTTTACTGAAGCGTTTCAGGCCTACCTGCGCGCCGAAGCGCTGGAGCCACGCAACGGCGAGCATCCCTACCACGCGGGCATGATGCTCGATGAGCTGGGCCGGCTCGACGACGCGCAGGCAGCCTTCGCACGATCACTGCAGCTCGATGGAAACAACGGTGCAGCCCTGAGCCAGCGGATTTTCACCTTGCGCCAGCTGTGCCAATGGAGCGAACTGGAAACTCTCGCCGCACGGCTGCGCGTCGCCGTAGCCGACGGCATGCCGGGCATTACGCCCTTCAGCTTTCTGGCCGAGGACGCCAGCGCGGAAGAGCAGCGTCACTGCGCCGAAACCTTTGCCGCCGCCATCGACGCCGAGATGGCGCCGCTGCGCCGACAGCTGGCCTTCACGCATACTATGCCTGCGGCGAATACGCCGATACGGGTGGGCTTTGTCTCCAACGGCTTCGGCGAGCATGCCACCGGCTTGCTGGTGGTCGCGATGATCGAGGCGCTGGCCGAGAGCGAGCTGGAGCTGCACCTTTACGCTACCGCACCTAACGACGGCGGCGCCATTCGTACGCGGCTCGAAGCCGCGTGCCACGTCGATGACGTCAGCGGCCTGGGCCACGGCCCGCTGGCCGAACGCATCCACGCCGATCGGATCGAACTGCTGGTCGATCTCACGGTGTATTCCAGCGGCTCCAACGCCAAACTTTTTGCGCTGCGCCCAGCGCCGCTGCAGCTCAACTGGCTCGGCTATCCGGGCACCTCCGGTGCCGCCTGGATCGATTATCTGCTCGCCGACGCCATCGTCGCGCCGACATCGCTGCGCTCGACGATCAGCGAAAAACTGCTGCTGCTGCCGCGCTGCTTTCAGCCCAACGACCCGACCCGGAACATCCCGCCGGCGCCCCCGCGCGAAGCGTGTGGACTGCCGGCGCAAGGTACGGTGTTTGCCTGCTTCAACGCCAGCTACAAGATCAATCCGCCCTCGTTCAACCGCTTTCTCAGCATTCTCGATCAGACGCCGGGCAGCGTGCTGTGGCTGCTGAGCGGGCCGGAAAACGCCGATCGGCGTCTGCGCGAGCACGCGGTCCAGGCGGGCATCGCCGCCGATCGCTTGATCTTCATGGCCAAGCTGCCGCATCGGGAATATCTGGCGCGCTATGCGCACGTCGATCTGTTTCTCGATACCCTCCCCTACAACGCGCACACCACCGCGTCCGACGCGCTATGGGCCGGCTGCCCGCTGCTGACGCTGGTGGGCAACACCTTTGCCGGCCGCGTGGCGGCTAGCCTGCTGCAGCACGTCGGCCTGCCCGAACTGGTGACCGAGGACGAGGACAGCTTCGTCGCGCTCGCCGTGAACCTGGGCAGCCATCACGAAGCCTTGCAGCTGCTGCGCCATCATCTGGAACAGCAGCGCCAGCGCGGCAAGCTGTTCGACATGGCCGGTTATGCCACCGATTTCCGCCGCGCGGTGCAGGCCATGGTGGCCCGGCGCCGAATCGGCCGTCCGGCCGCCGACATCAATATCACCTAGCCGCTCGGAATCCTCATGGGCAAGAAAGCCAAACATCACTACCGCAAAGCCATGAAAGAGCTGCAGCTCGAGCTGATACGCCTGCAGCACGGGCTCAAGCGCAGCGGCAAGCGGCTGGTGGTGATCTTCGAGGGGCGCGACGCGGCCGGCAAAGGCGGCACGATCAAGGCGATTACCGAAAGCCTGGATACGCGCAGCTATCGCATTGCCGCGCTGTCCAAACCCAGCGAACACGAGTCGAGCCAGTGGTATTTCCAGCGCTATGTCGAGCACTTGCCCAGCGCCGGCGAGTTCGTGCTGTTCGATCGCAGCTGGTACAACCGCGCGGTGGTCGAACCGGCCATGGGCTTTTGCAGCAAGGACGAATACAAGGCCTTTCTCGACGCGGTGCCGACTTTCGAAAAGCTGCTCACCGACGACGGCATTATCCTGCTGAAGTACTGGCTGGCCGTGGATCAGCAGGAGCAGGAAGAGCGCTTCAACCAGCGCGCCGAGAATCCGCTGAAACGCTGGAAGCTGTCGCCGGTGGATATGGCTGCGCGGCAGAAATACACCGAAATCGGCAAGCTGCGCGACACCATGATCAAACGCACCGACGCCAAGCATGCGCCGTGGTTCGTGGTGGACTTCAACGACCAGAAGCGCGGCCGCGTAAATCTGATCCGACATCTGCTGAAGCAACTACCGTTCGACGACGAACCGATCGCCGAAGTGGAACTGTCGGCACTGAAAGGCGATCCCGCGCACGAGAACGTTACCGACAAGGCCGTGTGGGTCGCCGATACGTTCGGCGATAGCTAACGCAAAAAGCTAGCGGATATGGAAGTCCTTGCCGAAGCTCTCGGCAGTGATTTCGCCAGCCAGCTCGTCGCGATGAACCGATGCTACCGTCGCCGCTGGCGGCCCACGCTGCAGCCACTGCTCCAGCGCATCCAGTGCGGCGATATCGCCGATGGCCAGCACTTCGACTTCGCCGCCAGGCAGATTTTTCGCATGACCTGCCAAACCGAGATTCGAGGCCTGCTCACGCGTGCTGGCGCGATAGAACACGCCCTGCACGTGGCCGCTGACGATGAACCTCGCTGCCGGCATTACTTGGCGCCGATCGCCGCGGCAAGCATCGACGAGGTCACCGGCCCCACGAAAGGCTTGGCCACCTTGCCCTGCGGGTCGATCAGCCAAGTGGTCGGCAGGCCGCGCGGCTCGTCGAAATCCTTGACCGGTTTGTCCATCGTCACTTGCGCGATGGGATACACCACCGGATGCTTGGCCACGAAGGCCTTGATGTCTGCGGGCTCGCTGTCGTCGAATGCCAGGCCGATCGCGGCGACGTTTTTGTGGGTTGCCACAAAGTGGGAGATGTCCGGCATCTCCTTGATGCAGGGCACGCACCAGGTCGCCCAATAATTGACGATCACCCACTTGCCGCGCTCGGCTGCCAGATCGAAGGTCTTGCCATCGATCGTGACGACTTTCAGCGTGGGCTTTTCGGGCATCGCGGCTTGCGCCGGAATGGCCACGGCCAGTGCGACGAATATCAGCGAGGTGAAGCCGAGTTTGCGTAGCGCAGAAATCATGCAGGAAGTTCCTTGGTATCGGCCGCGCGGTTCGCGTCCGGGGGATAAACGGTGTTGAGCCGTGTGGTCAGTGTGGCCGCGACTTCGTCAGCCAACACCGCCAGTAGCCCCAGCAGCGGCTGGGGCAGTGCGATGCCGAGTTCGGCCGCCTCTTCCACGGGATTGAGCGGCAGGCGATAGCGGGAATGTTCGTAAACGCGCAGCAGATCGGTGCTGTCCAGGCTGCGGCACAACAGCCAGCTGCCCAGCTCGCTTTGGGTGATCAGTTCGGCCTGCTCCAGCTCGAAGAAATAATCGGCGATCGTGCCGCGATGCAGATACGGCTCGTACTGCCGTATCTTGGCCTGATCTACCGTGTCTCCGCTGCGCTGCGCGTCGATGAAATGCCCCAGCACCACCAGCAGGCCGAGAAACTCGGCACCGGCCGGCAGGCGCTCTTTCGGCGCGTGAAAGTCGAACGCCGATACCGATGCCGCAATCGACGCGGACAGAATCACGATCACCCACGAGAGATAAATCCACAGCAGAAAAATGGGAATCGCCGCCAGCGCGGCGCCGTAGATCTGCTGATACGTCTGCGCCTGCCGCACGAACAAGGTGAAGCCCCAGCGCACGATCTCGAACAGCACGGCGCCCAGCGTGGCGCCGATCAGCGCATCGCGCCGGGATACTTTGCAGTTGGGCACCACCGCATACAGCAGCCACAACGTGAGAAAGGTCACCACGAACGGCAGCACGCTGAGCAGACTGTGGCCGATGCCGTAGATCTGGCTTGCCGCACCTTGCAACAGCGGTAGCGCCGTGACGTAGGAGGTGACCGCGATACCGCCGACCACGAGTATCGGACCCAGGGTCAGCGCCGCCCAGTAAAGCAGCAGTCGCGAACCCCAGCCGCGCGCCTTGTGCACGCGCCAGATCTGGTTGAGCCGATCCTCGATGCTGATCATCATCGACAGCGCGCTGAACAGCATGACCAAAATGCTGATGCCGGTCAGCTTGCTCGCGTTGTCGGCAAAACTCTGGATCGCTTTCTGCACTGTCTCGCCGGCGGCCGGCACGAAGTTGTCGAACACGAAATCCACCAGCGTAGTACGCGCGCCCTGAAATACCGGAAACGCCGAAAACATGGCAAACACCGCCACGGTCAGCGGCACCAGCGAGACCAGCGTGGTGTACGACAGCGCACCAGCCGTCTCGAAGCACTTGTCGTCGAGAAAGCGTTGCCACAGAAAGCGGCTGAACTGCACTACGCGATTGCGGTTGAAGCGCAAGGCCATCGATTTTCTCAAAGGAAGTTCGCGTCACAGCAGCCGACGCGTTGGATATCGGTAGGTACACTAGCGTATCGCCTGTGAAAGCCTCAACGCATTCGCCCGGCACGCAAGACACCATCACAGGTCCAACCACATGAGTCACGACATTCTCGTTCTGTACTACAGCCGTACCGGCAGCACCGCACAGCTGGCCCGACTCGTCGCCCGCGGCATCGAAGAAGTGCCCGGCATGCGCGCGCGCCTGCGCCAGGTCCCACCGGTCGCGCCGGTGACAGAAATCGCGCAGCCGCCCGAGCCCGAGGAAGGCGCACCCTACGTGCAGAAAAACGATCTGCTCGAATGTATCGGCCTGGCAATGGGCAGTCCCACGCGCTTCGGCAATATGGCTGCGCCGCTGAAATACTTTCTCGACAGTACCGGCACGGAATGGGCCAACGGTGCGCTGGTCGGCAAGCCGGCCGCGCTGTTCACCTCTACCAGCAGCATGCACGGCGGCCAGGAATCCACGTTGCTGACGATGGCGCTGCCGCTGCTCCACCACGGCATGTTGCTGCTCGGTCTGCCTTATACGGAGCCTGCGCTGAGCACGACGCAAACCGGCGGCACGCCCTACGGCGCCAGTCACGTCGCCGGCGGCAAGGGCGAAAATCCGATCAGCGAACACGAACGCGAACTGGCGCGCGCGCTGGGCCGTCGGCTCGCCGACACTGCGCGCAAACTGGCGGCCAGCGCGTGACGACACGCGTGACTTCCGAGCAGCGTTGGGGACTCTACGCCTGGGGTGGCCTGGTGCTGCTGCAGCTGATCTGGCACGCGTGGCTGGTGCCGGCGCAAACGGTGCCGCTGTGGCTCGTGCTCGCTATCACGGTAGCTCCCTTGGTGTTGCCACTCCTGGCGATCCGCAGGATTCGGCGCGCACTGCTGTGGGTCGGCATTCTCAGTCTGTTCTATTTCTGCCACGGCGTCGCCGAAGCATGGAGTTCGCCCCACGAGCGCTGGCTTGCGCTGGTGGAAGTGCTCCTGACGCTGCTGCTGATCGGCACCCTGGGTGCCGGTGTGCGGCGCCGTCCGAAGGCAGCGACAAAACCGCCTCTGGCCTGACCCGAACCGCCGCTGTCGCGCCGCTCGCAAGCGTGGCCGAAGAAGCTCAGGCGCCTGTGCCTTCGACCTTGCCCTGATGCAGACTGTTGGTATCGCCATCCAGCCGCATGCGGAACACGAAGCGGGTAAACGCCGTATTCGATATCGCCTGCAGCGTGCCGCCGTGGGCCTTGGCGATCTCGGCAGCGATATACAGGCCGAGTCCGAGCCCCGGTTTGGGCGAGGTGGACGTGCCCCGGGTGAAAGGCTGGAAAAGGCGATCGATCGTATCTTCGGCAATCGGCTTGCCCGCGTTTTCTACGGCCAGCTCGAAGTGCGATGCGTTGCTGAGGATAAAAACGCGCACAGGCGACGTGTGCGACCCATGCGTGATGGCATTGGAGAGCAGATTGCCGAGCAACTGCCCGATGCGTCGTTGATCGCAGGCAAAGGCCTGCTGCAGCGACGTGGTGACGACAATCTCGCGGTCGGGATGCGCGCGCTGTATTTCCGATACGACGTGCTCCAGATCGCTGGCAAGATCGTGTGGTCGTTCCATCGATGCCGCGATGCCCTCGCCGAGCTTACCCAGCGCAAAATCCATGATATTGCTGATCAGCTCGCTCATACGCTGGCAGCTACGCTGGATGTGCTTGGCGATGCGTCGCTCGCGCCCGTCGGGGAGGTCGCGATCGAGCATGTCCGCACCCATGCTGATCGACTGCACGGGATTGCGCAGATCGTGCCCCAGCACGGCGACGAACTGGTCGCGCAGACGCGCCGTCGACTGCGCGTCGAGCAGGGCCGACTCCGCCGCGTCGCTGCGCCGTTCGGCCTCGTACTGGGCGGCGATCAGCTGGGCGAAGAGCTGCAGCGTCTTCAGCAGTTCCGGATCGTCGATTTTTGCCGGCGCCGGATCGATCGCACACAGCGTGCCGAAAAAGCTTTCGTCCGACAGGAAAATAGGGATCGAAATATAACTTTCGAAGCCGTACAACTTAGGCGTGGGGTGATTGGCGAATACCGTGTGCTTGCTGGCATGCCCGAAGATTATCGGCTGACGGTGCTCGCGAATCTCATTGCAGATGGTCGACTTGAGCACCAGCTCGCCGCCCGGCCTCAGACCGAATTCGATTCGATCGTAGACGGCGCACGCCGTCCAATGGGTATCGGTCACTCTGGCAACGGCGGTGAAACGCATGCCGGTCGTACGCGCCACCACTTCCAATATCGTGGGCACGGCATTGGATCGGGAAATCAGCGCAATATCGCGCTCGATGGAGGATTGGTTGGCCATCACTTGCCGGGGCTCATAGACGAGGTACTGCGGCCGTGGTCAAGTCGGTTGCCCTGCACCAGCGGACCCCAAACGCCAACGGAAAGCCGGTTCTCACAGGAATGCGCGATGCGCCAGTGCGTCAATATGCCCGGAAACGCCACGGTTGCCTAGATTCCCCGCGCCGACAGGCGCCGCTCCCGCCACAAGAGTCGGTCGAAAAACCATCCCTGCGACAACGCAGAGGTACGGGGAGAGCGTGAGCAGGCCCTAGCTGCCGGTGAGCACGACCAGTTTGCCGCGCACTTCGCGCCGGGCCATGCGCTGCAGCGCATCGACAGCGCCCGACAGCGGCAACTGCTCGGTGACCGGCGGCGCAATCTTCCCGCCGCGGAACCACGCCAGCAACTGCATCAAATGCTCCTGCTGCAGCTTGGGATGGCGTTTGGCCCAGTCGCCCCAGTACACGCCGAGAATCTGGCGCTCCTTCAGCAACGCCAGATTCAACGGCAGGCGCGGAATATCGCCCGTAGCAAAGCCTACCACCAGCAGGCGGCCGCCCCAGCCGGTGGCGCGCAGTGCCGCTTCGCTGTAGGCACCGCCAACCGCGTCGTACACCACGTCGACACCGCGCTTTTCGGTGAGCGCGTCGACGCATTCGCGCAGGTCATCACGCGCATAGTCGATCGTCTCGTCGGCACCGTGCTCGCGGCACAGCGCCAGCTTTTCCTCGCTCGAGGCGGCGGCGATGACCCGTGCGCCCATCAGCTTGCCGATTTCGATCGCCGCGATACCCACCCCGCCGGACGCACCGAGCACCAGCAACGTTTCGCCGGCGGCCAGTTTCGCCACGTCTTTCAGCGCGTGCAGCGACGTGCAGTAGGTCAGCAGCAGCGCCGAACCGGTGACGAAATCCATATCATCGGGTAAAGGAATCACGCCGCGCGCATCGACCGCGCACTCTTCGGCCAGCGCACCGTGCGGCACCAACGCCATTACGCGGTCACCGACCTTCAGATGACTCACGCCCTCGCCCACGGTTTTCACCACGCCGGCAAACTCGGCGCCGGGCGAAAACGGCAGCGCCGGCTTGACCTGATACAGGCCCTGCACGATCAGCGCATCGGGAAAATTAAGCGCCGCCGCCCGAATCGATACCAACACCTGGCCAGGCCCGGCGGTCGGTGCCTCGATATCCTCGACCCGCAGATTTTCGATCGGACCGAACGCTTTGCAGAGAAGAGCTTTCACGGGAAATCCTTTGGCGGCCAAGCAGCCGATGAAACCGCTTATTCGGCGTCGTTGAACTGATCTTGCGACATTTCGGTATTGCAGCGGTTCTTCAAAAACGTGGCGTTGTCCGACTTGTCCTGCGCGATCATCGCCACGCGCGCTTCTTTCAGCCTCTGGCCCAGATCGCTGCGCAGCTTGGTTTTGTCGAAGCGTTCGTCTTCGGCGTCTTTCGCATGCTCGGTGTGTTTCTTGGCTTCATCGTAAAGCTGAAAGCGCTCCGATGCCGCGACGCACTGGGTCTCGCGCAGGATCGACGCGTCGTAAGTCTCACTGCCCTGATGATCCTTGCCGCAGCCGGCCAGAACCAGGGCGCCAGCCAGAATAATCCAACGTGCTTTCATGCGATGTCCTCTTCGTTCAAATGCGTCGGTTATGGAGACAGCGTGGACGGTTAACGGCGTCGCTAAAATCTCACCGATTACCTTACGACGAGCTTTCGCTCAGCGCACTTCACCGCGATAGCGTTTCAGCTGGGTTTCGTGCTCGGGCTCCGTAGGACGAATCGCCTGCACGCCGCGCTCCTCGCGCCAGACCGAAAACTGCATATGACACGCCGCACAGCCGCACTCGCCGCCGCAGCGGAACTTGCACGCCGGCGTGCAGGTGCACGGCTTGTCCAGATCGGGGGAAAGCTCCGTCGACGGCAATTCGGGAAAATACCCCTCCGTACGCGGGTAGCGCCGCACCCCTTCGGCGGTTGGTAGCGTCACCGACTCGGTCATCAATATCTCCATGGGTTTACCCAAACTGTGCATGCCTGTTTATCTTGCCAATGTGTCAGGCGATAGAACAAGAATGCGTGACGGCAGCGCGTTGGCACGCCCGCTACGGCGCAACTCTGCCCGCCGCCGAGAACGACACCGCCACAGCGCCGTCGATCTCGCGGCACGCATCCGCGATCGCCGCCAGTTTGTCGCTGGGGAAATCGGCAGCGAAACGGATAATTACCATATCCGAGCCATCGGCATCCCGGCGCAGCAGCATGCGATCCACCGGGGCTCGGAAGTCGCCCACCACCGCTTCAACCGCCGCCAGGGCCTGGCCCCGCGTGATGGATACCTGGATCGAGGCGTACTTGCGACGCGGCCGCACAAACCGGCGCTCGATCGGTTTCAGCAGGGCAAGAATGACCCAAAGAACGGCCGTGGCGAAAATGGCCGGAAAATACAGCCCAGTGCCGGCGGCCAGACCCACCGCAGCCACCGCCCACAGGCTCGCCGCCGTGGTCAGTCCCTTGATGACCTGCTCTTTCTGCAGAAACAGAATGGTGCCGGCACCGAGAAAACCGATGCCGCTGATTACCTGCGCGGCAATACGCGAGGGGTCCAGCACCACGTGGTCCTGTTGGATCGCATGGCTGAATCCGTAAGCGGAAACGATCACCGTCAGGGCAGCACCCACGCTGACCAGCATATGCGTGCGCAGTCCGGCCGCCCATTCCAGCCGTCCGCGATTCACCCCGATGATCGATCCCAATACGGCTGCGACAAGCAGTCGAAGCACCACATCAACATCTGAAATCACGGCAAGCTCCTTGCGGACACGGTCCGGCACATCATCGGCCCGACATCAAACAGGCCGAACGAACCATAGAACAACAATGCAGAACGATTGTGCCGACTAAACACTATCGGATCGATGAAACTACACGCTGCGACGGGCCCGTGGCTTGGCCGTACTCCACCCGATAAGCGCAAGCAGCGCGACCTGTATCGGCAGGCGCACGATCAGCGCCCAGTACGGAACGCCGAACATCTCCGGATGCTGCAGCATATAAAAGTGCGCCGGCGTCACCGCCAGCGTCAGAACGAAAAGACCGATGCCGGCCGCACGTCGCGTTCTGCCCCAGAGCAGCCCCGCCGCACCGATCAGCTCGAAAACGCCGCTCGCCAACACCGCCGCCCGCGGCCAGGAAATAAACGGCGGCACGATGCGCATCTCCGTTTGCGTCAACGCGAAATGCGCAATGCCGCCCAGGAAAAACCACAGAAACACGAAGACGATGCCGGCGATGCGCCAGCGGCTCAGATCGGCGACTGCGATAAATCGGGCCATGGCAGAAGGCGATGATGGGAACATGATGTGCTCGAGGGTCTGGATGCATTCAGACGCCAGCCTACACCGGGAAGAAATCGTCACGGGTGCTGGCGCAGATCACTAACCAAACACCACCATGCTCTGCCGACTCAGCGCGACGGGTTCGCCTCGAGGGCCCCAAAGCATCAGGCTCTGGTTGGTATAGCCATCGCGGGCGGCAATCAGCTGGGCGTCGATGCGCCAGTCGTCCAGGCCGAGGTCGTCGTAGCGATCGCGCAGCAGTTCGATCATCCAGGTCAGCGAGCTGCCTGGCGTAGGCTGCTTGAACATGCCCAGGGCGATCGGTGGAATGAAATCGGCGAAAGCGAGCACGTGGGTTTCGTCCGGCGTGCCTTCATCGCGCAGCGATACCTGCAGTACGCTTTCCCGACTGTGGCCACCGGTAAACGGCAGATCGCCGCGCAGCCAACGCGCGCCAAAGTGCTGCATGAAGGCCGGCATCCGGCCTTCCACATAGCGCAGTTCGCGCGGTACGTTACTCTCGACCGCCGGCTGTTCGGGCTGAAAGTCGAGCACCGAAGGCCGCGCGCTGCCGAACACGCCGACCAGTCGGCACAGCGTCTGCTCGCCGTCGCCGAGGCTGGCTTCGATCTGCGTGGCGCTGCGCCCCTCGCGCAAGATTCGCGCGTGAATGGCGACCGGACCAGCCGGCACCGGCGCGACGAACGTCGTCTGCAGGCTGCGCAACGGCATATCCGCACTCACCAGCTCGCGCATGGCACGCAGCGCCAGCGCCGCCTGAATGCCACCGAATGCGCTGCGCCCCTGCAGCCAGTCCTCGCCAATCGTCGCCTGCCAGCCGTCGCCGTGACGAGTAACAGATTGCATCGCTTCGGAAAATCGCATGTCGTTCTCTGCAAGGGAAACCTGCGCCCGATGATGCCAGCACAGCGGACCGACTGCTTGCGTGCTTATACTTTGGTACTTCGACAGTGGATGGAGAGCGCCATGGCCTTCCTGCAGGATGCACCGCAGCTGGCTCACCCGTACCGCACCGATCGCTCGCTGCGCGCGTTGCTCGATCGCGTCGTGCCGACGGCGCGCATGGCGGCGCTGGATGCCGACCTGGATGCGCTGGGCGATTACGCGCAGATGGCGTGGCAGCGGGCAAGCAGCAGCACACGGCGCAAACCCGTGCTCACGCAGTGGGATGCGTGGGGTCGTCGGGTCGACCGGATCGAGCTGACTACCGCGTGGCTGGAAGGACCGCAGCTCACCACGCGCCACGGCGTACTTTCCGCAGGTCATGCCGACAATGAATACGCGCGATTGGAGCAGTTCGCTCGCGTCTATCTCTATCACGTGGCCAGCGAGTTCTACACCTGCCCGCTGGCGATGACCGACGGTGCGGCCACCGCACTCAAGGCTTCCGGCAACAAAGAGCTGATCGATCGCGCATTGCCGCATTTTCTCAGTCGCGATGCGTCGAGCTTCTGGCTCAGCGGACAGTGGATGACCGAGAACGCCGGCGGCTCCGATGTGGGCAATACCGAAACCGTCGCGCGACAGGATGTGGAAGGCCAATGGCGCTTGCATGGCCGCAAGTGGTTCAGCTCGGCGGTGGTAGGCGAAGCTGCGCTGGCGCTGGCGCGGCCGGAAGGTGCCGGCAGCGGCACGGGCGCGCTGGCGCTTTTCTATGTCGAAACGATGGAAGACGACGCGGCCAGCGACGGCAACCGACGCAAACCCGAGCTCGTCATCGATCGGCTCAAGGACAAGCTCGGTACGCATGAACTGCCCACGGCAGAAATCCATCTGGAGGGATTGCCCGCCTGGCCGCTCGGCGAGCTGGCCAACGGCGTGCGGCAAATTGCACCGATGCTCAATGTCACACGCACCTGGAACGCGGTTTGCGCGACCGCCAGCATGGCGCGCGCGATCAGCCTGACGCGCGATTACGCCATGCGCAGGCAATCGTTTGGACGTCCATTGATTGAGCAACCGCTGCATGCACAGACGTTGGCCGACATGCAGGCAGAGTTCGAAGCCGCCTTCGCGTTGACGTTCGAGGTGGCGTATCTGCTCGGCTGCGTCGAGCGGCACGTCGCCGCGCCGCACGAAACGCTGCTGCTGCGCCTGCTCACGCCACTGGCCAAGCTGTGGACCGGCAAGCTGGCCGTCAGGATATGTTCCGAGGCCCTGGAATGCTTCGGCGGCGCGGGCTATATCGAGGACACTGGTCTGCCGCAGCTGTTGCGCGACGCGCAGGTGTATTCGATCTGGGAAGGCACCACCAACGTGCTGTCGCTGGACAGCCTGCGCGCGCTGGCCGGTGAGAGTTTGAGCGCGCTGCGCACCGCCATTGACGGTTGGCAGGAGGGCTGCACCGATGCGACGGCGATTCATGCGAATCGCGCTGCGCTCGATGCAGCCGCGGCCTTTATCGATGCTCAGCACATCAGCCGCGATGCGCTGGAAGCCGGCGCGCGCGGATTGGCGATCACTCTGGCACGCTGCGCCGCTGCCGCCTTGCTCGCGCGGCAGGCCACGTGGTCGAGCGCCCGCGGCGATGCAAGGCCTGCCGCTGCGTTACGACGTTTTGTCGGGCACGGCCTGCTGCGTCTGAGCACACAGGATGCGGACGATACGGCGCTGTTGCTGGGTTAGTGCTCCATGAAATCCATGGAAGGCACCGATCGTTGGGGCGAAGAGTCTCGAAACAGGGAAGGGAGGCGCGGCGCGAGCGCAGCAGCTAAAATAGGCAATCCTCACCCTGGCTATCCTCATGCAGCATCTGACCATCGTCACCACCGGCGGCACCATCGACAAGATCTATTTCGACGACAAGTCGGACTACAAGATCGGTGCACCGCAGATCGGCGAGATCCTCGCACAGCTCGGCGTGGCGTTTCAGTTCGAGGTGATTCCGATTCTGCGCAAGGACAGTCTGCACATGGGCGCGGAAGATCGAGGCCTGGTGCGTTCGACCATCGAGGGCCAAGCAAACCGGCACGTGCTGGTGACGCACGGCACGGACACCATGGTGGAAACGGCACGCGAGCTTGCCGCTATCGAAGGCAAGGTTATCGTGCTGACCGGTGCGCTGAATCCCGCGCGCTTTCAGGGTTCGGACGCGGTGTTCAATATCGGCTGCGCTGTCGCCGCCGTGCAGACCCTGCCCGACGGCGTATATATCGCCATGAACGGCCGCGTGTGGGATCCGGCCAAGGTGCGCAAGAATCGCGACGCCAATCGCTTCGAGGAAGCGGCGGACTGAGGCATTTTGTTTTTGTCGATCTTTCGGTAGAGCGATCAACACCGAAAATACGAAACGGGCCTGACGACATACCGTCAGGCCCGTTTTTTATCCCTCTTGAAGTCGATTCATAACAGGCGGATTGCCCTGATCCGCCCATGGATTACCAGCTGGCTTTCAGCGAAACACCCGAGAACGCTGCGTACGCGTTGAGCATGATGTAGTACGTGCCGGACGGCGCGCTGAAGCTGCAGCTTTCCGCGTTGCCGGTCTTGTACGGGCGGCAGCTGTAGCTGCTGGTGGTCGGCGCGGAGCCGAGCTTGACGTAGAGATCGGCATCACCGGTGCCACCGGAGGTGGCGATGGTCAGCGTGCCCGAACCGGCCGGCACGGTCACCGTATAGTTCAACGAGCCGCCCTTGACTGCGCTCAATCCGGTCACTGCCACACCGTTCTGCAGGCCACCGGTGCTGCCACCGCCACCGGTACCCGGGCAGGTCACGCCGACGGCGTTGAAGGCAGCGATCACGTCGTTCTTGTTGTAACCCAGATCGGTCGCCGCTGACTCCACCCCGCAGGCACCGGAGTTGAAGGTTGAGGTGGCTGTCCAATACACCTTGTTGGCCAGCGCATAGGCCTGGAAAGCTTTCTTGGTATCCCAACCAGAGGTCTTGGCCAGCAGGCAGAACGACTTGTTGTAGACGCCGCTGGAGTAGTGCACGTCGAGGTTGGAGGTGTAGTTGGCCGCGTTGTCGATCGATCCGCCATCCTGCGGCGGGTTGCACATGTAGCGCAGCGCGGTGCCGTTCTTGATGATGTCGGCACCGACTAGAAAGTCGTTGGTGCCACGGTCGAAATACTCCGCCGCCTCACCGGCTATATCCGAATAGGCCTCGTTCATGCCGCCGGACTGTCCCGTGTACTCCAGTGCCGAATGCTGCTCGGTGTAACCGTGGCTGATCTCATGACCGGTCACATCCAGCGACACCAGCGGATAGAAGGTGCTGGCGCCGTCGCCGAAGCTCATCACCGAGCCATCCCAGAACGCGTTCTCGTAGTTCTTGCCGTAATGCACCTTCATCACCAGCGAAAAGCTCAGCGGATTGCCGCCGGTATAGCCCTGATACATGTCATGCACGACGCTGCCGAAGTGGTGTGCGTCGTTGGCCGGCGAGTACGCGCCGTTGATCGCGTCGGTGTTGCTGGTCGGGCAGACAAAGCTCACCAGGGTGCCAGCACCCGAGGTGGCGTTCTTGAGGTTGTAGGTGGCAACGTCGGTATTTTTCAGCGTGCAGGTCGTGCCCGACTGGGTTACGTTGAGCGCGGCGAAATCCGTGCCGTAGGTATATTTGCCGGTCTTGGTGTTGCCGCCCGGGCCGTTGGCGCTGGCGTCGGTGAGGCCGTCCCAGCTCTGGATCACCTCGCCGGTATTGGCATTGATGATGGCGGTGGGGCGACTCGGCTTTTGCGGGTCATCCACAAAGTACGACACGCGGTAAACCAGACGCGTCGGGCCATTCTCCTGCGGATACACGAATAGATCGGTCTTCGGGTTCTGCATGGTGGTGCCCGCCACCAGTACCGTGTGGGCGTGGCCTTTGAGAATGCCGATGGCGGCCGCCGGCGTCAGTTGGGGAACGACCGAAATCAGGTCGGCTGCCGTGCCCTGCATCAGCTCGCCGGTGGCGCGCAGCGCGTTGCCGCTGGCGTCCTGCACCACGGCAATGCTGCGGCCATACACCGGCACGCCGCGATAAAGCTGCTGCTGACGCACCACCTGGGCGCCATTGGCCAATGGAACGGCGTTGCGCGCCACCAGAGTCATGTCCTGACCGAGATTTAAGCGGGCAGCCAGCGTGCTGATCGGCTGCGCGGCGAGGTTTTGCGCACGCAGGGTTTGCGTGGTGGCCGCCGTCGCGGTCGACGCCGCAACCATGCCGATCGTTGCAACCATCAGCTTGGAACGAAAAGTATTGAGCATTAGGTGAGAACTCCACGATATGTGGGGACAAAACCGCCCGATGCGGCCGTATGGACCCCATTCCAGTTCGCCGTGCTGGCGGCACGGCCTCGCACTCGTTGACTGTCCGGTGATGCCGGGACAGGTTCTGTCGCGTCCCCTCGCGCTTGTGGCGCGGCTCGATTGACGACGCAGCACTGGCCGGCAGCGGCACGGGACGAATTGACTGTCGATCAACCCGCTATCAGCCAGACATCTAGACGTTATTACTTGCGAAATGACCAGGCAATACGAATATTTCTTACGATTGTCTATTCGCTCACAGAATACTCGTCATGGTGGAACTTTAGCGCCATCAGCGCTTCGCCAAGCAAACGGCCCGCCGGATGTAAGGGCGAGCCGCAAGAGATTTTCGTTATATTTTGCGAATCGAGCATTGCTCGATCTGGGTCTAACCACGATGCACCGCCGCGGAACCCTAGAGCATGCCGGTTTCGAGTTTGGCCGCATCGGACATCATCGAATGCGTCCATGGCGGATCGAACACCAGATCCACATCGGCTTCGACGATGGTGGGAATCATTTCCAGCTTGGTCCGCGCGTCGTCCACCAGAATATCGCCCATGCCGCAGCCAGGCGCGGTGAGGGTGAGCTTGACGTAGACCTTGCGCGCGCCGGACTCGGTCTGCTCCAGGCTGAGGTCGTAGACCAAGCCGAGTTCGACCACATTGACCGGAATCTCCGGGTCGAACACGGTGCGCAGTTGATCCCACGCGACCTTTTCCACGTCGGCATCGGAGGCGTTGGCCGCCAGCTCGATCGGCGGCGGCAGTTCCTTGCCCAGCGCGTCGGCCTCCTTGCCGGCGATGCGGAACAGGTTGCCCTCCACGTAGACGGTAAAGCTGCCGCCCAGCGCCTGCGTGATATAGCCGATCTGACCGGCCGGCAACTCCACCACATCGCCCTGCGGCACCATCACCGCACTGCAATCGCGCTGCAGGGTGAAAGGCTCGCTGCTCAAACTGAAACCGCTCATGCCACCTGCCAATGCGCTGTCTGCGAAAAAACGTCGACGGAGCGGCAGAGCGCCGCATCCAGTCGCCTATTATGCCGCCCGCCAAGCGGGCTGGCTTGAGAAAGATCAGGCCGGAATCGCGGAACTCAAGAATCCGGAGAGATAAAAGGCCAGCGGCCAGCCGCGTTATGATGGCCGCTTTGCCCGATGGACGAATGCCTGATGGCGCACCGCATGACCCGACGCAGTCCGTTGCACGAGCACCCGCCCGCCCTTTGCCCACACCGGATCGACGGATGAGCTCCCGCTCGATTTTCGGGCTGGTCTTCGGGGTGTTCATCGCCGCGATGCTCGGACTCGCGGCCGGCGCGCTGTGGATGGTGGTCACGCTTTACCAACGCCAGCCGATGCCCTGGCTGGCGCTGCCGATCGCCGTCATTCTGGCCTGGGCGATACGCAACGGCGTGCGCAGACCGGGCAATGGTGCAGCCCTGTTAGCTGCGCTGGCCACCTTGCTGGCATCGATCTACGTCAGCATGCTGATCGCGGCGGCACGGATCGCCGGCAGCATGGGGCTGGGCCTGATCGACACCCTGCAGACTGCCGGTGCCGGCATGCTGTGGCAGCTGGCGCGCATCGGTCTATCGGTATCGGAAGGCATGTGGACCGTGCTGGCGGTGCTGCTGGCGGCCTGGCTGGGTCGCCGCCCCGCGCCGATCAAAAAGCTGTCGAAATAGCCGTCAGGCGTCCATCGACTTCAGCTCGCTGACCAGTTCGCCGGCCGCTGCCTGCCCATCGCCGTAAAGCATACGGGTGTTGTCGGCATAGAACAGCGCGTTCTCGATGCCGGCAAAACCGGTGCCCTTGCCGCGCTTCACCACGATCACGTGCTTGGCGTTGCCGACGTCGAGGATCGGCATGCCGTAGATCGGCGAGGCCGGATCGGTCTTGGCCAGCGGATTGACCACGTCGTTGGCGCCGATCACCAGCGCCACGTCGGTGGCGGGAAACTCCGGATTGATCTCGTCCATGTCGGCGATCAGGTCGTACGGCACACCGGCCTCGGCCAGCAGTACGTTCATATGGCCAGGCATACGGCCGGCGACGGGATGGATGGCGAACTTCACCTTCACGCCGCGCTTGATGAGCAGCTGGGCGAACTCCCATACCTTGTGCTGCGCCTGCGCCACGGCCATGCCGTAGCCGGGCACGATCACCACGCGCTCGGCGTAGGCCATCATCACCGCAGCATCGGCCGCGTCGACCGGCTTCTGCGCGCCGTCGATCGCCTGAGCCTCGGCGCCGCTGGCGCCAAAGCTGCCGAACAGCACATTGCCGATCGAACGGTTCATCGCCTTGGCCATCAGCTGGGTCAGCAGCGTGCCAGCCGCACCGACCACGGTGCCGGCGATAATCATCGTCTCGTTGCCCAGCACAAAGCCCTCGAACGCCACGGCCAGCCCGGTAAACGCGTTGTACAGCGAGATCACCACCGGCATGTCGGCGCCGCCGATCGGCAGCGTCATCATCAGGCCGAACAGCAGTGCCAGCACGAAGAACGCTGCGATCAGCGGATAGCTGGCATAACCGCTGGCCAGAAGAATGCCGATCACGACCGCCGCCGCGAGCAGCAGCAGATTCACCGCGCGCTGTCCCGGAAACACGAACCGCCGGTCCAACCAGCCCTGCAGCTTGGAAAAGGCGATCAGCGAGCCGGAAAAACTCACCGCGCCGATGAGCGAGCCAAGCACGCCCAGCGCCAGCTCGATCGGCGAAAGCGCCGTCACGGCCATGACCGGATGCAGCGCATCGATGGCCCAGGCCTCCGGTCGAAGCGGCGACGTATCGGGCATGCCCTGCGTCAGCAGCCGATGACGCACATAGCCGATCAGCTCGACCGCGCCGATCGATGCCGCGGCGCCACCGCCCATGCCGTTGTACAGCGCCACCATCTGCGGCATGGCCGTCATCGCCACGCGTTTGCCGCTCCACCACGCCGCGCCGACGCCGACGATCACCGCTGCGACAATCAGCCCGCGGTTGTGCATGTCCGGCAGGAAAAACGTGGCCAGCATCGCCACCAGCATGCCGTAGCCCGCCCACACGATGCCGCCGCGGGCCGTGCGCGGCGAGCTCATGCGCTTCAGGCCAAGGATGAAAAGCAGCGCCGCAAGGAAATAGCAGGCCTTGATCAGGGTCGGCAACCAGGCCATCACTTGGTCTCCCGGCTGGCCGCTTTGGCGTCGGGCTTGCTGGACTTGAACATCTCCAGCATCCGCTCGGTGACCACGTAGCCACCGGCCGCATTGCCCGCACCCAGCAGCACGCCGATGAAGCCAATGCCCATTTCCAGCGGCGTTTCGGCATGGCCTAGCGCGATCATGGCGCCAACCAGCACAATACCGTGCACAAAGTTGGACCCGGACATCAGCGGCGTGTGCAGGATGACCGGTACCCGCGCGATGATTTCATAGCCGGTAAATGCGGCAAGCATGAAGATATACAGCGCCAGGAAACCGTCGATCATGACCCCACCCCGTCAGGACTTAGTTGTCCGCACACTATACGGTTGCCAGTCAACCCGTGCGAGCGTGCTGCGTTGAATACGGGTGTCGAACCGATGGAGCCTGAGCATGCATCAACCGACGATGCGGATGCCTTGGCCATGAGCACGGTGGCCGGTACCCTGGAAACCGATCTACTGCTGGACGGCGCGCAAGAAACGCCGGCCACGCTGGATGCGTTTTTGGCGCAGGTCGAGCGGCGCGCTTTCCGTATGGCGGAACTCAATCTTCGCCATCGCGAGGATGCGATGGACGCCGTGCAGGACGCCATGCTGCGGCTGGTCAAGCATTACCGCGAAAAGCCCGCCGCCGAGTGGCCGCCTCTGTTCTGGGGCATTCTGCGCCGACGCATCGTCGATCTGCAGCGTCGCCGCAAGGTGCGCTCGATCGTGGTCGGCTGGCTCGGCGGCGGCAAGGATGACGAAGGCGGCGAGATGCCGGTGTGGGAGCCTGCCGATCGCGGCCCCGGCCCGCTCGACCGGCTGCACGATTCGCAGTCCTACAACGACATGGCGGCGGCGGTGAAACAGCTGCCGCAGCGCCAGCGCGAGGCTTTCATGCTGCGCATGCTGGAAGGTCTGGATGTCGCGGAAACCGCCCGAGCCATGGGCTGCTCCGAAGGCAGCGTCAAAACACATCTGTCGCGCGCGATGCATCATCTGCGCGACCAACTGGAGGACTGGCGATGACTGCGCCTGGCAACAACACATCCGATCATCCAATCGCGGGTCACACCGATTTGCGCGATGAGCGAATCGCCCGTCGCGCGCGCGCGCTCTACCGCGAAGCCAGCCAGCGGATCGACCCGACCACTGCCGGGCGCCTGCGCGCTGCGCGCCGAGAGGCGCTGAGCGCCGCCAAGACACCGCAACATCACACCGCACGCTGGCTGGTTCCCACCGGCGCGTTTGCCGCCATTGCCTTTGCCATGCTGATGGTGTGGCAACCGCTGTCGCACGGACCCAGCGTGCCCACCAGTCAGCCCGTCAGCCTGGAGCAAAGCGCCGAAGCCGACAGCGATCTGCCGCCCGACGCGGAAAAGACCGATCCGAACCTCTACCAGAACCTCGACTTCTATGGCTGGCTGGCGGCCAACAGTGCGTCGGACAGCCAGCCGGCGAATCGCTGAGCCATGCGTCGATCTCTTTCATGGATTTTGCCGCTGCTGCTGGCCGCATTGCTGGCCGGACCGACTGCCGCATCGCTGCACGCGCAGAACTTTCCAGCGCCGCCGAACCAGAACATGCCGCCACCGCCGCCGCGGCCATGGAGCAGCCTGACTCCCGCGCAGCGCGACGTCCTGTCGCCGCTGCGCGACAAATGGGACACCCTGCCGCCGCGGCGACAGCAGAACATGCTGCAGAAGTCCGAACACTGGGTGACCTTGCCGCCGGAAAAGCGTGACGAGGTACGTTTACGTATTGCGCATTGGCAGGCCATGACGCCGGAACAGCGCAAAGAAGCTCGCGCCAACCTGCAGCAGTTTCGTCAGCTGCCGCCGGAGGAGCGCGCCCGGCTGCATGCCACGTTCGAACATTTTCAGGAGCTGCCGCCAGAGCAGCGAGAAAAGCTGATGCAGCAGTTTCGTCAGCTGCCGCCGGAACAGCGCGTGCGATTCCAGGGACAACCCGCTCCCCCACCGGGCGGCCAGTAAGCACCTGCCCACCGGCTAACTGCCGACGATTTCCTTGCAGCGAGGACTCAGCCGGTGAAACGCGTTTCGCCGGCGTGGCTCAGGCAGCTCTTGGCCACCAGCTCATCGTTAAAATCCGGCTGCAGCACGCCGTCTTGCACAAGCAGCTCAACGAAGTTGTACACATTGCGCGCGTACATTTCCGACGCGTGCAGCGGTGCGCCTGCGGAAAGATTGAGCGGACCGAGGATCACCACGCCGCCGTGTTCGATCCGTTCGCCGGGTCGAGTCAGCTCGCAGTTGCCGCCGCTTTCGGCGGCTAGGTCGACGATCAGCGCGCCCGGCTTCATGCCTTCCACCATCGCTGCGGTGAGAATCTTGGGCGCCGGCCGGCCCGGCACCGCCGCGGTGGTGACGATCACATCGATCGTCTTCAAATGCTCGCCCAATGCCTCCTGCTGCGCCCTGCGCTCCTCGGCGGACAGCTCGCGCGCGTAGCCGCCGCTGCCTGCCGCGCTGACGCCGAGCTCGAGAAATTTGGCACCCAGCGATTCGACCTGCTCGCGCGTTTCCGGCCTTACGTCATAACCTTCGGTTTGCGCACCGAGACGGCGGGCGGTGGCGATGGCCTGCAACCCCGCCACACCCGCGCCGATAACCAGCACTTTGGATGGCCGAATAGTGCCAGCGGCCGTGGTCAGCATCGGAAAGAATTTCGGCGAGGACTCGGCCGCGATGAGCATGGCGCGATAACCGGCCACGGCCGCCTGCGAACTGAGCACGTCCATCGCCTGCGCTCGTGTGGTGCGTGGCAACAGCTCCAGCGAAAACGCGGTGAGCCTGCGCGCCGCCAGCGTAGCCACGCGTTCGGGCGCACCGTACGGTCGCAGTTGGCCCACCAGCACCGCGCCCTCGCGCAGCCGTGAAAGCACCGAGTCGTCGGGTGGCAGAACGCAGGCGAGCAAATCCGCCCGAGCCAGCACGCCGGCGGCGTCGGCAAACTCGACATCGGCATACGAGCTATCCGGGAAACCCGCCGCACGCCCCGCATCATGCTCAAGCAGAATCCGTACGCCCTTGCCGCGCAGCTTTTTGGCCATCTCCGGCGTGATCGCCACGCGGCGCTCTCCCGCGGCGGTTTCACGCAAGGCGGCAACGGTAATAGGCATGAGACGGCTCCCCCTCAAAAGGTCCGACTATCTTAGCGGCACTCGCTAGCTCGGGTTTTGCCGGGTTTTGCCGGGTTTGCGCCGCGCATCGGGCAGAGTAAGCTGGCCCGCCGGAAGCGGTCGCCCGACGCAGCAGCGCGGCGCGGCGCCGTCGATCATTCGGGGTCACCGGAGATTTCGATGCCTGCAGCGAATGCATTTGACCCACTGCTGTCCGCCGCTCGCCACGCGCGCGAGATAGCGTACGCACCCTACTCCCGTTTCCAGGTCGGCGCCGCCTTGCTGGCGAAAGACGGCCGGCAGTTCAGCGGCTGCAACGTGGAGAACGCAGCCTACGGCCTGTGCAACTGCGCCGAGCGCACCGCGCTGTTCAGCGCCATGGCCGCCGGCTGCAAGCCGGGAGATTTTGCCGCGATCGCCGTGATCGCCGACTGTCCCGGCCCGGTCAGCCCCTGCGGCTCCTGCCGACAGGTCATGGCCGAACTGTGCGACGACGACATGCCGGTGCTGCTGACCAATCTGCACGGTGAGGTGCAGCGGACGACGGTTGCGGCGCTGTTGCCCGGATCATTCAAGTTTCCAACGTCGACCTGACCACCGTGTCATATCGGCGATCGGGGACGGACGACGATCAGAGCCCCGGCGAAAAAACGGCCGAGCGGCCCATCGAAAATCAAGCCATATTTTTGAGAAAAGCCAGACCATGTTCGACTACGCGCTGCACTTCATACCGCTGGCCTTCGCCGCGCTGCTGCCGATCATCAATCCGGTGGGATCGGCGCTGATCTTTCTGGGTATCGTCGGGCCGGAGCCGCCGACGGTGTATCGCCAGCTGGCGCTGCGCATTGCGATCAACATGCTGATCTTCATTGCCGTGATCGAACTGCTCGGCGCGTGGATTCTGAAATTCTTCGGCATCTCGCTGCCGATTCTGCAGGTGGGTGGCGGCGTCACGCTGGCGGCGATGGGTTGGCGGATGCTCAATGCACCGGATGCCACGCCTGCCGCCGCGGCGATCGAAAGCGACAGCCATGCGGCGATCGACAAGGTCTTCTATCCGCTGACCTTTCCGTTGACCGTAGGCCCCGGCACCATCGTGGTGGTACTGACGCTGAGCGCGAATGCGTCGGGCCATGGCTGGTCGGATATTCTGTTGGCGCACGTTTCCATTTTCGTGGCCTCGACACTCCTGGCCCTGCTGGTGTTTCTGAGCTACGGCTACGCGCCCGCGTTGGCGCGCAAAATTCCCGAGCATGCGTTCAACGGCGTGCAGCGCCTGATCTCATTCATCCTGCTGTGCATCGGCGTGCAGATCGCCTGGGGCGGACTGGATACGCTGCTGCGGTCGCTGCCGCACTGATTGCCACGCCAATACAAGAAAACGGCGCATCACGCGCCGTTTTCTTTGCTGAAACGAACGCTTATTGATATTCGGTGCCGTTGACCACGACGTAGCCGGCGTGCGGCCACGAGCTGCTGGTTCCGTGATGGGTCCAGTCGATGCCCTGGCTGTCGTCGTTGTCGTAGTAATAGCGGCCCTGCACGTACGTCGTATCGCCGACGGCAACCCACGGCCACTTCGGCGCGTTCATCTGGTCGAGATCGGAAACGATTTCGATAGTGACGCCGGAAGCAACCTGCACATAGAAATAGCCGTGGTTGCCGCTCTTGGTTTTCTTGGCCGGCAGCACGGCCGTGACCATGCCGCAGACGTCTTCGGGTTGATCGGCGGTGATCTGGCCGTTTTCGAAAGCCTGCTGATCCTGCAGAAACTGGGTGTTGTTGCACGGATACGTCTTGGTCGTTTTCGCCGGCGAGAACACGCCCGTGCTGTAGCTGTCCTGGGCATGCGCTGCCGTACCGATCATCAGTGTCGCGCTGAGCAGCGCGAATGACATGTAACGAAGCTTCATGAATACGTTCCTTTGTATGTGTTGTCCCCTGCGCGACCCACAATAAAAGAACTCCTTTGCGGTTTCTTTAAGAAAAAAAGACATGTGGCGTCATCGCAGCGCAGCAAAAACGCAAACAGCGCGTCGACCGCGCGTACCGAAGTCGGCACGACAACGTTTGGCCGGTTAGCATGGACTTCCCAGCATTTTCGCTATCGAGCCTTCGCATGTCCGAACCACTTTCGCTGCTGATGCAGCGCCACTCCACGCCATCGCGCCAGCTCGGCGAACCCGCACCGGACAAGGATCGGCTCAAAGCCTTGCTGAAGGCGGCCATTCGCGTGCCCGACCATGGCAAGCTCGTGCCGTTTCGCCTGATCAAGCTGAAAGGCAAATCGAAATTGCGCTTTGGCGAATTGGTCGCCGACATCGCCGCACGCAACGATCCGGATATGTCCGAAGCGAAGCTGGACAAGGAGCGCCATCGCTACACGTTTGCGCCGCTGGTGCTGGTGCTGGTGGCCTGCATCGACACGCACAGCAAGGTGCCGGCGATCGAACAGCAGCTGACCGCGGGCTGCGTCGCGCAGAATATTCTGCTGGGCGCTTTCGAGCTCGGCATCGGTGCGCAGTGGCTGACCGGCTGGGCCGCCTACGATGCAAGCGTAGCGAAGCTGCTGCAACTGAAGGCGAACGAGCAGGTGATCGCCTTTATCCATATGGGTACGCCGCAGATCGACGTGCCCGACCGCGATCGACCGGCATTGAAAAATCTGCTCAGCACATGGAAGCCGTGAACACGGCGACCCACGCGGTACCGGCGGCGTATCTGGTCGACGGCAGCCTGTACGTGTTTCGGGCCTGGCATTCGATGCCGGACGAATTTTTCGATGTCGACGGGCACCCGGTGAATGCCGTACACGGCTATACGCGCTTTCTGTGCGAACTGCTCGAGCGGGCGCAGCCCGAACACATTGCGGTCGCCTTCGATGCCTCGCTGACCAGTTCGTTTCGCAATGCGATTTACCCAGCCTACAAGGCCAACCGCGAACTGCCGCCGCCGGATCTGGAACGACAGTTCGTACAGTGCCGCGCCATTACCGAGGCGCTCGGCATCCACTTGATGATCGACCACAGCTTCGAGGCCGACGATCTGATCGGCAGCACGGTGTGGAACTTTCGCGCGCTCGGTTGGCGTAGCGTGATCGTGTCGGCCGACAAGGACTTCGGCCAGCTGCTGGGCGAACACGACGAGCAGTGGGATTACGCGCGCGGCGTGCGCTGGGGAGCCGCAGGCGTGCACGAGCGGCTCGGCGTACACCCGCATCAGGTGGCGGATTATCTGGCCCTGTGCGGCGACGCGGTGGACAACATTCCCGGCGTGCCCGGCGTGGGTGCAAAAACCGCCGCCGCGCTGCTCTCGCATTTCGGCAGTCTGGACGTTCTGCTCGAGCGCGTCGACGAAGTGGGCTACCTGCGCTTTCGCGGCGCCGCGGCCTGCGCGATGAAGCTGCGCGAACACGGCGAAAAAGCGCGGCTGTATCGCCGCCTCACGCGCATCGCACTTGACGCCCCCGGCGCCAGTACTGTCGATACCTTGTTGCGCAAATCCGACCCACAGAACCGCCTCGACCTTCTTTGCGATCAGCTCGGCTTCGGCGCGTTTACCCGCAGCCGACTGCGCTCATTGCTTCGCTGACGCCACGCACCCCAACGAAAAGCCCATGATCGATATCACGAAACGCTTGCCGCCCGACGCCGATACGCCACCCGAAACACTGTATGAAGGCCGCTGGCTACGCCTGCGCAAACGCGGCCGCTGGGAATATGCCGAGCGCACCAATCCAGCCGGCGCCGTGATCATCATCGCGGTTACCCCGGACGATAAACTGCTGTTCGTCGAGCAGTACCGTGTGCCGATACAGCAGCGCACGATCGAGATGCCTGCAGGTCTGGTCGGCGATATTGCCGGACAGGCCGACGAAGGCGCTCTGCTGGCCGCCCGGCGCGAACTGGAGGAAGAAACCGGCTATCGCTGCCGACGTGTGGAGTTCATCCATCGCGGACCCTCGTCATCGGGCATGAGCACCGAGATGATCGCCTTCGTGCGCGCCTACGATCTGGAAAAAGTCGGCGCCGGCGGCGGTGACGAATCGGAAAACATCATCGTGCACGAGGTGCCGCGCAACGATGCAGGCGCATGGCTGTTTGCGCGCGCCGACGAAGGTTATTCGATCGATCCGAAGCTGTTCGCGGGCCTGTGGTTCCTCGAGCACGAGAACCAGTTAAGCAGGCCCTGAATAGCCATCCAAACGATGTGCGCCTTTAGCGCGCCTTTAAAGCTACGGCCGATCAAAACCTCGCCGCGTACTCGACCGCACTCAAGGTTGATCGGTCGACCGCCGCTTGTGCCAGCGCAGTCGCCACACCGTCAGCGCCGTGCCCAGCAGGGTCGTCAGCAGCCAGGCAACCATCGCCGACGTGTCGTGGCCGAGCCACAGCACGGTCGACACGGCACCGACCACCAGCGCGCCCAGACCGAGCGCCAGCAGCGGATCGCGGCGTCGACGGCGCGCGACCAGCATCACGAATGCGCCCAGAGCGGCCAATAGCACTGCGGCGATGCGGCGGGCTATGACGTATTCCGGCGGTACCGGCATATCGGGCAGCAGGTTAAGC
This sequence comes from Rhodanobacter sp. ANJX3, assembly GCF_014200755.1. GTDB lineage: Bacteria > Pseudomonadota > Gammaproteobacteria > Xanthomonadales > Rhodanobacteraceae > Rhodanobacter. Next base: position 334,593 of record NZ_JACHCM010000003.1, read on the forward strand.
AGCGATACGTTGCCGATCTCGATGTCATAACCCTTGCCGTCGGGGGTATCGGTGGCGGGAACCAGTTTGTCCCCATCGATGCGCGCGAATACGGTCATCGGCTGCAGCGGAATTTTTTCCCAGCTCACGCGCAGGTCGCCGACGCGCGGGCTGTCCGGCTGCGAGCTCGTGGTCAGGTAGTTCCGATAAGGGCCGAAGCTCGCCGCCAGATTGGCCGGCAGCGACTTCAGGTCTGGCTGCACCGCGGCGGTGCCCGGCAGCGCACGTATCAGTTCCGGCGAAAGCCTGAACCCGCCGAGTTGCACGAGCCCGGCCTCGAATTTCTTTTTCGTGATCGGAAAGCTGGCCGGATTGGCATGACCGGCAGGGTGCACGAAACGGCTGGCGTCGATCAGGTGATCGACCCAGGCGAGTTCGTAGCTCATCTCGCTGCCGAAATGCAGCTCGCGCCACTGGAACATTTCCACATGGCGCACGAGTAACGGCGTATCCGTCTTCAGGCCGAACTCCGGATCGCTCGGCGGCTCGATCACGCTGGGCGTGCCAACAACACGCGCCATGCGCCCGTACTGGCCCGGCTGCAGACTGGCGTCGCTGCCCAGATCCATCATCTCGCCACCGTGCCGTTCCGCGGCCACGCGGTAGTTCATCAGACTGTGCGCAGTGAGCGCCGCCAGTCCCACACCGGCAAGAATCAGCAGCACGCCGATGACGTGCAGCATGATGCAACGCATGGACGCGCCGTTGAGTCGGCTCATCCGAGCGAGCCTGTCACGCACGGCATGGCCACCGGAGCGTTTGTCACCACGTACCTACTGCACCTTGCCGAGGCCGGAGGGATGCCTCGGATCGCTGGCCGCGTCGAGCCGATTGGCCTTGCGATCCCAGGTGACTACGTTCATGTAACCCCACGATTCGCGCTGCTTCAGCGCATAACCCATCGCCGTGAGCGCGTCGCTGGTCGGCTGATCGAACGTACCCGCTTCCACCATCACCTCGTCGGGCAGGTACTGATGGTGATAGCGCTTGTCGGCGACGATCTGCTTCGCAGTTTCGCCGTCGATGAAATGCAGGATGCCTTCGAGCACCTGGGTGATGATGGTCGAACCACCGGGCGAACCGATCACCGCCGTGCGATCGGCGCCGATGACGATGCTCGGCGACATCGACGACAGCGGCCGCTTGCCGCCCTTCGGCGCATTCGCTTTGCTACCCAGCAGACCGTAGACGTTGGGCTTGTTCGGCACCAGCGCAAAGTCATCCATTTCGTCGTTTAGCAGCACGCCGGTGCCGGCGGCAACAAACGTCGAGCCCAGTACGTAGTTCACTGTCGAGGTAATGCCCACCATATTGCCGTCGGCGTCGATGATCGAAAAATGCGTGGTGTGCATGCCGGGCTGGCTCGCCTCGGCGACCGGCAGCATCGACGACGGTGTGGCCTTGTCCGGCAGAATGCTCTGACGCAGGCCGTCGGCATAAAACGGCGACAGAAGCATCTCGAGCGGCATGCTGACGAAATCCGGATCGCCCAGATAATCGTTGTGATCGCGGAACGCGCGACGCATCGCCTCGACGATGTAATGCACCCGATGCGCCTGATCGAGCTTGCCCAGATCCACGCCGGAGAGGATATTCAGAATCTCCGCAATCGCCACGCCGCCGGACGACGGCGGCGGCGCGGTAACGATGCGATAGCCACGGTAGTTCACCGTGATCGGCGTGCGTTCCTTGGCCTGATAACTGGCCAGGTCGGCGAGCGTCCAATTGCCGCCGGCCGCTTTCACGGCGGCGATCAGCTTGGCCGCGGTTTCGCCATGATAGAAACCGTCGTTGCCTTTGGCCGCGATCAATTCGAGCGTGCGCGCCTGATCGGGATCACGCCACAGCGCACCCTGCACTGGCGGCGCGCCGTTGGGCAGGTATTTGGCCGCCGAGGCAGGCCAGCGCTGCAGGTCTTTTTGCTGCTCGTCGATGGCACCCAGCAGGCGCGGATCGGGCTGAAACCCGTCGCGTGCAATGCGGATCGCCGGCGCCAGCGACTGCTGCAGCGAAAGCTTGCCGTAGCGCTTGGCGATCAGCACCAGACCCGCCGGTTCGCCGGGAATGCCGGCCGAAAGCGGGCCTTTCAGCGCGGCATCGCGATTGGGGCTGCCGTCGGCGTTGAGGTAATCCTTGCTGTCGACCGCCGCCGGTGCAGTTTCGCGGGCGTCGATAAAGATGTCGTGGTTGTCCTTCGCCCGATGCAGCACCGCCATGAAACCGCCGCCGATGCCGGAGCTCTCCGGCTCGACCACCGACAGCGCGGCCGCTACCGCGATCGCCGCGTCGAACGCATTGCCACCTTTGGCCAGGATTTCGAGGCCGGCATTGGTGGCGAGAAAGTTGGCGCTAGCTATCGCCGCGTGCCCGGGTCGCTGGCTGGCAACGGATGGAACCGAGGTTTTTGTCTCGGACGGCGTGGAATCCTTGGCCGAAACGTCGGCAGCGCAGGCGATGCCCGCCGCCATAACGACTCCCGCAAAAAATAGACCGCACGACAGTGCGCCCCAGCGCAGCGATACCTTCATGCAGCGGACTCCTTGGCCATCAGGTGCTGATATTTGAGATCGAGTTGCTCGATCGACTCGATATTTTCGGGGTCGGTGATGATGCATTCGACCGGACACACGACCACGCACTGCGGCTCGTCGTGGTGACCTACGCACTCGGTGCACAGATCCGGATCGATGACATAGAACTCCTCACCCAGCGAAATCGCCTTGTTCGGACAGGCCGGTTCGCAGACGTCGCAGTTGACGCAGGTATCGAGGATTTTGAGAGACATGCATTGAATAATACATGTTGCGCGCGTGATCCCCGAGGCAACGGCCGGGGAATCACGTCGCGTTTCAGCCGCGCACAGGCGCCGCATCGACTGAAAACCTTGCGGTTTTGCCCAGCTTTCGTCAGGGCAAACCCGCAAATCGCGGCCGCGTAGTGGCGGCCACGGACGTGTTCTGCGAGAAAGTTACATCGCCACGAAGCGGAACGTGGCGCCGCTGGGCTTGATCGCGTCGGTCACGCGCTGCTCGTCGGCCTTGTCGCCGATGAACACTACGATCACGTCCTTGAACGAACCGGGCTTGACGTCCTGGAATGCGGCGATCAGCAGATCGGCAGTCTTGGCCGAGTTGGCACCGGCGAAGGCCATCAGGTTACCCGGCAGCACGCCGCGGGCGACCGTGTCTTTCACGTTGGAGAGCTGACGATCGTTGTTGGCCTTGGCCTCGTCGGTATCGGCGGCGTCCACCAGATAGGCGAACGGCTGGCTGGCGGTCATGCCCTGCAGATTCTTCTGCACCAGATCGCCGAGGTAGGCATTCCAGCCCTTGGTATCGTTCGGATTGGTGGGCTTCGGGGCCGCCTGTTCGGTCGGCTGGGCGGCCTGCTGATCGTCCTGCGATTTGTTGCAGGCGCTCAGGGACAGGGTAGCGGCCAGCGCGAGGGCAGCAATGAGAGCGAACTTACGCATAGTGATCACCTTCTGTTTCGGGTTGCTTGTGGGAGCCGGCTCGGCTCTTTTGCCAGCGCTGCCGCATGGCCTGTTGTACCGCCGGATGGACGAAACCGGAGATGTCGCCACCGAGGCGTCCGATCTCGCGCACCAGCGACGAGGAAATAAAGCTGTATTGCTCCGCCGGCGTCAGAAACAGCGTTTCCGCCTGCGGGATCAGATGGCGATTCATGCTCGCCAGCTGAAATTCGTATTCGAAATCCGACACCGCGCGCAGGCCGCGAATGATCACGCCGGCACCCACTTCCTCGATAAACGTGGCCAGCAGGCAGTCGAAGCCGCGCACCTCCACGTTCGGCAGATCGCCCAGCGCGAGTCGCGCCAGGGTGATGCGCTCGTCGATGCTGAAAGCGGGCCCCTTGCTGGAGCTGTCCGCTACCGCTACCAGCACGCGATCGAACAGCGGCGCGGCACGCGCCACCAGATCGGCGTGGCCGTTCGTGATCGGATCGAACGTGCCGGGATAAACGGCAAAACGCGGATTTCCCAAAGGTTTGTTCACGAGTCGAAGTTCTTGAGGACGGGGTTAGGGCGAAAAGCCCGCGTAGCTTAGCCCAAGCCGCGCGGCGTTGGCTCAATCGACCGGCCATGCGCGAACACACGGATAAAACGACGTCCAACCGGCTCAACGCCGGTAAAGCGCAAAGCGCACCTCGCCGGCGCGACCTTCCTTGTGCAGTCGCCAGGTCGACGGCAGTGATGGAGGCGAAGCTTGCGGGCTCTCCACATAGACGGTGGCTGCCTTGGTCAGCCAGCCCCCCTGCTCCAACCGGTGTGCCAGCACGCTCCACAAATCCAGCGCGAATGGCGGATCGAGAAACACCATATCCACCGGCTGCGGCGACCCGCCGAGAAACGCTTGCGCGTCGCCGGCGGAAAGCTGGGCGGTCGCGAGCTTGAGTCTGTCCAGGTTCTTCCGTAGGGCCTGCACGGCCCGCGCTTCGCACTCGACGAACTGCACGCTCGCCGCGCCACGCGAAAGCGCCTCGATACCCAGCGCACCGGTACCCGCACACAGGTCGAGGCAACGCGCGCCTTGGATCGTCGGCGCCAGCCAGTTGAACAGAGTCTCGCGCACACGCTCTGGCGTGGGCCGAAGGCCGGGCAGATTGGGCACCTCGAGCCGCGAATTACGCAGATTGCCGCCGATGATGCGTATTCGTCCCGAGCCGGGGCCACGCGGCGCGCTCATGCGCGCGTCCGCGGCATGGAATCATCACCGGCCGTTACAAGTTGGAGTGATAGCATGCCGGCCATTGTCTTTGAATCGCCGCCGCAATGCTCAAGTTCTGGAAGAAAAAGCCCGCCGAAACCCCGTCGGAGCCACCGGCGACGCCGGCGGATAGTCCGACACTCGAGAGCAGCCCGCACGCGACACAGGTCGACGCGGCGCCACCGGTCGAACCGTCGGCAAGTATTGAATCACCCCGCCCGCCGGACATCGCGCGTGACACTGACAACGCCGCCGTGGAAGAGCCGCCGACCAAACGCAGCTGGCGCGACCGCCTGTCCGGCAATGCCTTTTCGCGCGGCCTCACCTCGCTGTTCGTCCGTCATCCCAAACTCGATGACGATTTACTCGATGAACTCGAAACCACGCTGATCACCGCCGATGTCGGTATCGAGGCCAGCACCGAGCTGGTGGAAAACCTGCGCAAGCGCATGCACAAGCGCGAGTTCGCCGATGCGCCCGCGCTGCTGAGAGCGCTGCGCGCATCCTTGCTCGCCATGCTCCGGCCGATCGAGAAGCCGCTGGATATTTCCGGCCGCAAGCCTTTCGTCGTACTTACCGTGGGCATCAACGGCGCAGGCAAGACCACCACAATCGGCAAGCTGGCGCGGCGCTGGAGCGACGAAAAGCGCGCCGTGATTCTGGCGGCGGGCGACACCTTTCGCGCCGCGGCCGTCAACCAGCTGAAAACCTGGGGCGAGCGCAATCAGGTACCGGTGATCTCGCAGGGGCAGGACGCCGATTCGGCCAGCGTGATCTTCGATGCACTGCAGGCCGCTCGTTCGCGCGGTGCCGACGTACTGATCGCCGACACCGCCGGCCGCCTGCACACGCAGGGCGGCCTGATGGACGAGCTGGGCAAGATCGCCCGCGTGCTGAAAAAAATCGATGCCGATGCGCCACACGAAGTGCTGATGGTGATCGACGGCACCACCGGTCAGAACGCCGTGAATCAGGTGCGCCAGTTCCGCCAGATCGTCGGCGTCACAGGGCTGGTCGTCACCAAGCTCGACGGCACGGCCAAGGGCGGCGTGATCTTTGCGCTGGCGCGCGAGTTCGGCCTGCCGATCCGCTTTGTCGGACTGGGCGAAACGGCCACCGATCTGCGCACGTTCGATGCCGAAGTCTTCGTCGATGGCCTGCTTCCGGCCAACCTCGGCAGCGATCGCGGCCATGACTGACCTGCAACGGTACGGTTGATCGATGCGGCGCCGCTGGCGACTTACCTTGCTGGTATTGGGCGGCGTTGCGCTGACGGTGGCGCTCGCGGCCATCATGGCCGTCTATCTGCTGCTGCGGCCCGAGCGCTTCACCGCCATGCTGCAAGCCCAGGCCCGCGCTGCCGGGTTGGAATTGAATCTCGCCAGCCCGGCCAGCCCTACGCTGTTCCCACGGCCGGCACTGGATCTCAGCGGCATCACCATCAACGCGCAGGACGCCAACGTGCCGATCCTGCTGGCAGCGCGCGGGCAACTCGCGCTGCCGTGGCGCACCTTGCTGGGCGGTCCGACCGTGATCTCGCAGCTTCAGATCGATGCGCCTCGTGTCGACCTTGAAGCGCTGCAGGCATGGCTGACGAAGCTGCCTGCTCAGCCGCAAGGCGCGCCGACCAATATCCCGCGGATCGATACAGGAGTGAGCATCATCCGCGGCAGCATCGTCCGCGGTGACGAACTGCTGTTGGGCAACGTCTCGCTGGATGCCGGAAGCCTGATCTCGGGCCAACCATTCCCGCTCTCCTTGTCGGCCACGACGGCTTCGGGCCTGCCGCTGCAGCTTCGCCTGCTGGCAACCCCGCGCATCGAGGAAAACTCGCTGCAGCTCGATGATGTCTCGCTGCATATTGCACAAGGCAGTTCGCTGGCGCTGGCCCTACAAGGCAGTGCACGCTGGCACGGCGCCGCCGATGCCGCTGCCGACCTGAGCGGCACGCTCGACCAGTCGGACGCCGGGCACTACGTCATCTCGGTAAAACTCAAACCCGCGGATCAAACCAACCCACTGCTGCTCGCCCTGAAACTGGATGGCCCGGACAACCACGCAGATTTGCGCCTGCCGCCGCTGGCGCTTGCCAGCTGGTGGAGCCAGCTCGCCGGGTCGCAGGCCCTCCCGCTGACCGTACCCCCTGCAAATGGCCATCTGGAAATGTCGAAATTCCAAGCTGCCGGCATCACCATTGAAGGGCTGACGCTGGATACCGGAGACACAGCGCCAGCGGTCGCTGCTACGGCAACGGCCGCCAAGTCCGCCCCCGGAAAACCGGCCGGCAAGAAAAAACCATGAGTTCATCCTTCGCACAGCGCCTACTGCGCTGGTTCGACCGGCACGGCCGCAAGGACCTGCCGTGGCAGCACCCGCGCGACGCATACCGGGTGTGGCTATCGGAGGTAATGCTGCAGCAGACCCAGGTAAGCACGGTCATCGGTTACTTCGAGCGCTTCGTCGGCGCGCTGCCCACGCTGCGCGATCTCGCTTCAGCCGATGAAGACACCGTGCTCGCCCTGTGGTCCGGCCTGGGCTACTACCGCCGCGCGCGCTTTCTGCATCGGGCGGCGCAGATTTGCGTGGAACGGCACAACGGCGAGATGCCGCGCGACTACGAAGCGCTGGCTGCCCTGCCCGGCATCGGCCGCTCAACCGCCGGCGCCATCCTCGCGCAAGCGTACGGCATGCGCTTCCCCATACTCGACGGCAACGTCAAACGCGTGCTGACCCGCTATCGCGGCATCCACGGTCAGCCTGGCCAGAGCGCGGTTGAAAAACAGTTGTGGCGGCACGCCGACGCCCACACGCCAGCGGAGCGCGTGGCTGACTACACGCAGGCGATCATGGATCTTGGCGCCACGATCTGCGTGCGCTCGCGACCGGCGTGCGAGGCCTGTCCGCTGCAGAACGACTGCGTTGCCTGCCGCGACAACCTCACCGCACAATTGCCCAGCCGCAAGCCTGCCAAGGTCATTCCCACGCGCAGCACGGTCATGCTGATTCTCAGAGACGCGCAGCGACGCGTGCTGCTCGAACGGCGAGGCCCGGTTGGCGTGTGGCCTGGCTTGTGGAGCCTGCCCGAAGCCACCGATTCGGACAACGCGTGGTCCATCGCGCAAAAATTCGCGCGCATCGACGACGCGCAGGCATTGGCTTCGTTCGTACACGTGTTCAGCCACTACCGCCTGGATATCGAACCGCTGCTGTTCGAGGATGCCGTAGCGCACCGTGGCGTGGCCGATAACCCTCTGCAGCGCTGGTGCAGCGCGAACGAACTGACCACACTCGGTCTGCCCGCCCCCGTGCGCGAACTGCTGCTGAAGATCGATGAAGTAATCTGAGCGCTGAACCCATATCGGTGCGGCACCTGAGTGTGACGCCGACAACCAAGGAACCCGATGAGCCGCACCATCCATTGCAGCAAACTCGACATCAATGCCGAAGGCCTGGACTTCGCTCCGTGGCCGGGGCCGCTCGGTCAGCGCATTTACGCGCAGATATCCAAGCCAGCCTGGCAGCAGTGGCTCAGCCACCAGACCATGCTGATCAACGAGTATCGGCTCAACCCGCTCGACCCCAAGGCGCGCAAGTATCTCGGCGAGGAAATGGAAAAATTCCTGTTCGGCGGCGACGTCGCCAAACCCACCGGTTACGTCGCTCCCGATCATGAGCCTTGACGAAAACCCGAGTATTCGGTTTAATGCGCGGCTCTACATGGAACGAACAACCCGCGCGGTTGTGCATCTTCGGCCGGGTAGCTCAGTTGGTAGAGCAGGGGATTGAAAATCCCCGTGTCGGCGGTTCGATTCCGTCCCCGGCCACCATGTAGAACAATGACTTAGGCCACCTCAACGGGTGGCCTTTTCGTTGTATCGGTTTGTATAGGTTTTATGCGAACTGTCGCGCATGACCGAGCGCCTGCCGAGCCGAGGACACGGCAATTAAAAGCTGCCGGCTGCCTCACAAACGCATTCCCGCGCTCTAGCGCAGCCAAGCTGCGAGACTATCGGCACCTTATTTCTGACGCGTGCTGCCGGACAGTTCGACGCGTCGATTCGGCGAGAGGCAGGCGATCAATGCAGCACGTTTTTTGTCGTTGCACTGCACGACCGGGCTCGCCTCGCCCCTACCCTCACTGTGGATGGCGCTGACCGGAACGCCGCCCTGGATCAGATAACCCTGCACCGATTCCGCGCGCTGCTTGGACAGGCGTAAGTTGGCCTTCTTGCTGCCGATACGATCGGTGTAACCGACGACCAGAATATCCTGCAGCTGGCTCGCGACCAGCACCTCCTGCATGAACTGGCCCAGGCTTTCGCGGCCTTCTTCGGTCAGGTCTGCACTGTTGAACGCAAACAGCGCGTCGGCCGACAACCGAATCGGGTCGCTCGGTAGCGTCGGCATCGGTGCCGGCGCGGCTGACGCCGTTTGCGCCGCCGGCACTTCAATCGCCTTCGGTTTGTCGACGATCAGCCGACATGATTCCGGTTTCCAGTGCGTCGTCTGCACGCGATGTTTGCTGTCGAAGTCGATCTGGTACTGACAACGGGAGAAGTCCGCCTCGCCGTCTTCACGGCGAAAGTTGAAGATGTAATTCCACTCTTTGACGCCGAACACGCCTTCGTCGAAATGCGGCGTACCGAGCAATTTGTACAGCTGATCCTTGGTCATGCCGGGGATAACCTGCCGCAGGTTTTCCGGGCTGACGTAAGCGCCTTCGGGCACGGTGGACTTGGCCGGATCCGGGAACGCCACTTCACCCTGCGCTTGGCTCGCCTTAGGCGCATGTTGGGGCAACGTGCTGCACCCAGTAGTCAGCAACAACCACGCGCAGGCAACCGGCAGAACCAACCACGGGTGTGCTTTGAACCCTTGCATGACGTCCCCTGAATTCCGGTCGGTAAATTTTATGCTTCCGATGAGGAATATCTCACCATTGCATTCCCGCGCCAATCGTCAGGCCATCGTTGCCACGACTATCGGAGGAACCGGTTGCCTTGTAGACCCAGCGGCCGTTTTCGGAAATGGTTGATACGCCAACCGCAACACCGGATTGACCGCGGAACGTACCAGCCGATGCGGCCGCCATGGTTTTGCCCGGCAGATAGGCCTGCGGCAGCCCTGCCATCGCCATGGCGCCGGCAACGCCGGCATTGACCTGATTCCCTACCCGCTGGATCTGGCTATCGAGCACAGCGGTTCGCTGATCGGTATAGGTTTGCGCCCAGTTTTGTGCCTGCTGCACCCCCGCATTCAACTGGGCCACGTTTGCAGCATCGGTACTGGCGGTTCCTGCCGCCACATTGCTTATCTGTCGGGTGGTTGCAGTGCTTCCCACGGAAACCGTATTGGCAGCGTTCGCTACGGAACCCGCCCCCAAGGCCACCGAGTTATCGGCCGTCGCCGAGGCACCGGCACCGACGGCTACAGCGTTGTCGCCAGTGACCGCCGATCCGCTGCCAATCGCCACGCTATCGACAACCGTGGCATGGGCCGCCTGCGGGTTGGCCAAGGGCATCAAGAAGACCCTTGCTTGAGGCGCTGTCGAAGACGACGCGGCGGCAGGCTGAGCTGCATCCGCGTCAGACGCATGCGTTTGCTGCGGCACTGCAAAACAGAGTAGGGGTAGAAATGCGACCAGACTTAACGGCACCCCTTTCCAAGGGCGCATTTCCAGCACTCGAATGACAGTCATCGGGTTCCCAACAAAGATAGTTGCGCTGTTCCGTGCGCAATATCTCACTATTCCCGATCGGCGCCAAATGGCGCGCGGAAATGGTCGTGGCGTTGGGCCAGATAGCCATTCGGCGTGGTGGCGTGCCCTTCTCCGACGTGTCGGTCAGCTTTCTATCCCCCGCGCTACCATTGCATGCCGGCACCGACCGACAAGCCTCCGTCGCCGCGAGTGTCGACCGAGCCGGTCAGTTTGTAGACCCAGCGCCCGCCTTCGGAGATCGTTGAAACGCCCACCGCAATGCTGGATTCGCTGCGGAACGTGGCAGCGGCTACGGCAGCCATACTCTTGCCTGGCTCGTAAGCCTGGGGCAGCCCCGCCATGGCCATGGCGGCCGCAACACCCGCATTGGCGCGATTGCCTATCTGCTGAATCTGGCTGCTGAGTGCTCCGAACCGCTGGTCGGTATAATTGGCAGCCCAGTTCTCGGCCTGTTGAACGCCTGAATTGACCTGACCGACGTTCGCCGCATCGGTATCGGCCGTACCCGCCGCCACATTGGTGATTTGCCGCTCGCTGCCGGGACTGCCCACCGAAACCGTATTGTCGCGACTGGCCACCGAGCCTGCGCCAAGCGCCACCGAGTTGTCGGCAGCGGCGGATGCACCACTGCCCACCGCAACACTGTTTGCGCCAGCGGAACTGGCCGTCGGACCGATCGCCACGCTATTGGTGCCACCAGCCGTAGCGCCGCCGGCCGTCGAATTGACCTGCACGTATTTGCTGCTGGACCCGCCACTTTGATTGATAGCGCTAATGTCGTTGTACAGACTCAAATTGCTGTAGACATTGGTGCTGTCCTGCGTCCAGTGATACAGCTGTCCTCCATTGACGGCGTCGGTACTTGCCGCCGTCTCGGCACCAGCGGCAAGGTTGGTCACTGTTACCGGCTTGCCCGTCCCGTCCCCCGTCAGCGTCACGCTGTTGGTTGGGTTGCCGGATGAGTCGGCGTTGTACACCACGGCCAGTTTGCTGTTGGCTGTGCCGCCCCCTGCCTGCGATGTGACCGCCTCCAGCTGCGCGAGATTCACCGCATCATCGGGAGAAGAGCCTGCCGCAACGCCGGTAATCTGGCGATTGCCGATATTGACTTCGCCCGCCGATGTCTGCCGGGCGGCCAAGCCATAAGCAACGTAATTGATTTGGGCGCCGACAAGGGTCGCCGACCCGGCACCCAGCGCAACGCTGTTGGCAAAGCTGGCTGTCGCCCCGCTTCCCACGGCAATGCTGTTGGTGCCGGTTGCAAGAGTGTTGTCGCTTACCGCCAGCGAATAATCGCCCTGCGCCGTGGCACCGTTGCCCATCGCGAAACTATCCGTGCCGGAGGCCAGGGCATTCGGGCCTGCCGCCGCTGCATTCAAGCCGGTGGCTATCGATCCAGCCAATAAGGAATGCACGCTGTAGTACTTGGTGCCAGCGGTATTTGTGAGATCGTTGTAGAGACTGTAATTGCTGTATTGATTCGTTGTGTCCTGGGTCCAGTGCCACAGCTGGGAGCCATTGACTGCATCCGTACTTGTCGCACTCAAAACACCTTGATGCAGGTTGGTAAGCGTAGTGCCATTGGTAAGCCCTCCATCCGTACTTACCACGCCGGCCAGCGTCACGCCGGTTCTAGCGGCACTGTCGTACTGCACTGAATTGGCGGCATCCGCCGAGACGCCTTGCAACTGCTCGACGTTGACAGCGTCCGTCGGGGCGCTGCCGGGAGCGACGCCGGTGATCTGACGGTTGCCTATGTTGAGTTCGCCGCTGGAGATTTGCGGCGCGACCAATCCGTAAGCGATATAGCCGGTCTGTGCACCGACCGTTGTGACCGATCCGCTGCCCAAGGCAATGCTGTTGGCAAAGCTGGCGTTGGCACCCGTGCCTATCGCGATAGCGTTGTCGTTGCCCGTCGCCGCGCCGCTGCCCAAAGCAACGGACGTGTTGCCTGTCGCTATGGCGCCTGGGCCGGCGGCGATGGAATCCACGCCGAGCGCGCTGCTGCCGATACCCGTGCTGTTGGCCTGGAAGTATTTGCTGGTGGTGTTGTAGATATTGCTGACGGTGTTGTTGGTCGCGTAGAGCTGTGCACCGTTCACGGCATCGGTGCTGGTGGCGTTCAGTGCCCCCTGCTGCAGGTTGGTGATCTTGGTGCCACCGGTCACGCCACCGTCGATGCTGGGGGTGCCGGCGAGCGTGATGCTCGCCTTGCTGGCACCGTCGTACTGCACCGAATTGGCCGCCGTGGTTGCCACGCCCTGCAATTGCTCGACGTTGACGGCATCTGTGCCCAACTGCCCGGGGGCAACTCCCGTGATCTTGCGATTACCGATATTGAGCTCGCCGGCGGACGTCTGCGGCGCAACAAGCCCGTAAGCGATATAGCCGGTCTGCGCACCGACCGTCGTGACCGATCCGCTGCCCAAGGCGATACTGTTGGCAAAGTTGGCGTTGGCCCCCGTACCTATCGCGATAGCGTTGTCGTTGCCCGCCGCCGCGCCGCTGCCCAAAGCAACGGACGTGTTGCCTGTCGCTATGGCGCCTGGGCCGGCAGCGATGGAATCCACGCCAAGCGCGCTGCTGCCGATACCGGTGCTATTGGCCTGGAAGTATTTGCTGGTGGTGTTGTAGATATTGCTGACGGTGTTGTTGGTCGCGTAGAGCTGTGCACCGTTGACCGCGTCGGTGCTGGTGGCGTTCAGTGCCCCCTGCTGCAGGTTGGTGATCTTGGTGCCACCGGTCACGCCACCGTCGATGCTGGGAGTGCCGGCGAGCGTGATGCTCGCCTTGCTGGCATCGTCGTACTGCACTGAATTGGCCGCCGTGGTTGCCACGCCCTGCAATTGCTCGACGTTGACGGCATCTGTGCCCAACTGCCCGGGGGCAACTCCCGTGATCTTGCGATTACCGATATTGAGCTCGCCGGCGGACGTCTGCGGCGCAACAAGCCCGTAAGCGATATAGCCGGTCTGCGCACCGACCGTCGTGACCGATCCGCTACCCAAGGCAATGCTATTAGCAAAGTTGGCGTTGGCCCCCGTACCTATCGCGATAGCGTTGTCGTTGCCCGTCGCCGCGCCACTGCCCAAAGCAACGGACGTGTTGCCTGTCGCTATGGCGCCTGGGCCGGCGGCGATGGAATCCACGCCGAGCGCGCTGCTGCCGATACCGGTGCTGTTGGCCTGGAAATATTTGCTGGTGGTGTTGTAGATATTGCTGACGGTGTTGTTGGTCGCGTAGAGCTGTGCACCGTTCACGGCATCGGTGCTGGTGGCGTTCAGTGCCCCCTGCTGCAGGTTGGTGATCTTGGTGCCACCGGTCACGCCACCGTCGATGCTGGGGGTGCCGGCGAGCGTAATGCTTGCCTTGCTGGCATCGTCGTATTGCACGGAATTAGTCGCATCGGCAGCGACACCCTGCAATTGCGCCACGTTTACCGCATCCGTAGCAGCACTTCCTGCCGCGACATTGGTTATCTGACGTTCCTGGCCCGGCGAACCAATGGACACCTCTCCCGCCGACTGTTGCAACGCGGTCAGGCCATAGGCCGTGTAATTGGCCGATGCACCTCGACTAGCCACGGACTGATAACCGAGCGCCACGCTGTTGGCGGCGCTGGCGGTCGCCTCCGCACCCAGGATGACCTGGGCGTTTGCCGTACCCGACGCACTATCGCCGATCACCACGGAGTGACCCAACCTCGCCTCGTAATCAGCTGTGGGCACGCCGGTGGGGTTGTTGGGATCATTGGGCCCGCTACCCGGAAAGGCGACATTGGCATTCACCGGGGGAAGCGTGTGGCTGGCATTGGTGCCGATCACCACTTCCTTCGAACCGTTGGCCGTGGCGCCGTCGCCAACGAGCACCTGGTAATCCTGCGCCGCATTGATGCCATAGCAGGCGACGCTGACCACAAGAGCATTGAGGCAGGTCGAGGCGAAGGCTGGCGCCTGGCTGGGCAACAGCAGGCCTAGCACTCCATTCTGGTTACCGTTGTTGATGTTGTAGATATAGCTATTGGAGGTTACCCCGCCAAGCAAGGTCAGGTGCGAGTTCACGCCCGTGCCACCGACCAAGGTGCCGGTCGTTGAGGTCAGCAGCGTGCCCACCGGATTCAGCGTGAGCGTCGGAATGCCCAGCACATTGACAACGGAATAGCCCTGGCTGAAGTTGGCATTGCTGACCTGCAGCGAGCCGTTGGTGACGTAGCCATTGCCGCCAGCAAAAAGACTGTTGGTCGTTGAGCCCAGCAGCTGCGTCGCGGTACCGACGACGCCTCCATTGCCGACAATCAGACCCGTCGGCGAACTGCTGGGCGTGGGGAACACAGGCACGGACGCGGCGACCGATCCCGACAGCGAAACCGGCGTGTTCAGCGACGGCAGCAGTGCCCCCGTCGCTGCCGTCGAAACCGAATTCAGCGGCGCGAATGTCAGAGGAGATACGCTCGCGGCTGCCGTCGTAGCGACGTTCTGTGCGTCGGTATCGTCGACAACATCGCTTGAGCTTGTTTCCACGGATGCCGTTGCCGACGTATCCACGGAATGCTTGAGGCGACGATCGGCCGCGTCGCCGACGAAAGCCACCGAGCCGGACAGGCTGCCGGTCGCTGAGGCATTCGCAGCAAGGCTGCCGGAGAGGGACGCCCTGGTGACGGAGGTAGGTGCAGGCGCCGCCTGCACTGCTGACCCGGCAGAAAGGGCAGCCGAGGTTTCAACGGCACTCGATTTATCTGCCGCGTCCGCCGTAGCAGTTACTGCGATGGGAGTTTTCGGTGGAAGCGTGGCAGCCGCATTGACAGCCAACTCTGATGAAGGGAGAGATGGGGTCGATATCGTTGCTATGGGACTAGTTTTATCCACCGCATCGGCGGCGACCGAAACAACGAGCGGGGCCTTGGGTACTGGCGTCGATGCAACCGATACTGCCGGTGTCGATGAAACTGCCGGAGCCGTCTCAACCAGACTTGCTTTATCCACGATGCCTGCTTCCGGCGTCGACGGCAGGCTCGCCTGGAGCAAGCCCACTTTGTCCAGTGCGCTTACCGTAGCTGCGGGCGGCTGTGCGGGCCCGCTGATCGCCACTGGCTGCACACTAGCTGCCGATGCGGAACCCGAACCCACTTTCGCACTGCTCGACTGCTGCGCAAGTGGACCACCGGTCGCCTGATTGAGCTTTCGGTCAGCCGTATCGGCCGTGGTGAGTGCAGCCCCATCCGCTTCGCCTGCGTTGGCCGAAGTGATCGCGTCTCGTGGGTGGAGCGCGCGCTGCGAGGAAGCAGCTGGCGTGGTGTACGCTGCCGTCGCCTTGGCGGACACTGAAGGCGACGTTGTCGCCGAAGAAGCCACCTCTGTCGTGGAAGCGGAAGACTTGTGCGCTGGCATCATGCCAATGGAGATATTTGAAGCGCGCCGTTTCATCGTTGACGCAAGAGAAGAAGATGCCGAGGTTTCGCTCGACGCCGTACCGGCATCGCCCACCGCGCTCTTGGCGACCGTCTGCACCGGCGCAGCGCTGGCATGGCTTGTATCGTATCTGGCGATGAGCGACTGCAGGTCATCCAACTTGGCATCGCCACTGGATTGAGCACTGGCGCCCGATGCAAACAACAGCCCGCTCGCACCCACAAGGGAAATAAACAGCAGCTTGCGCGTGGCACCGAAGGTACGTCGATCGACCTTGCTCGCGCTACTTGAGCAGTCGCCGTGGTGGGAGGATGCCAGCTCCGACGCTACGACCAAAACTCTGCGCGAACGGCACCACACCAGACGATAGATACGATTCATAGCTGCCCCCTAATACGTGATTCATGCTAGATGTCGCCATGCCTCGACGCAACTGGAACAGCATTTGCGCACTGCTGCTTCTGCGAGATCCGATGCGTCGATTTGGTTTCTATCGAAGCGCGAAGTGGCGCTTGCATATATACCGATTCGGCAAGACAAATGGAAAAATGCGCTGTTTGTTGAATCTAAATCGAGTCACGCGAGAGTCGCGCTCAGAGAAAAGCGTGCTTATTCGGTTGCGCACCACAAAAAAAACGAGCTGATTCGGCATCGCTATTTTTTTTGAAAAAGCACCATTTGAGATTCAGCTATAGGCAATTTCACGCGCCGTTGATGGAGCGGTTGTTTCGGCGGGCGGTGCGCGCATCAAGGTATCGCGAGGCAATTCGCCGAATGTGTGTCGATAGTGATCGGCAAAACGGGAGAGATCCCATAGCCCGCAACTCAATGCGACCGACTTCACCGAGCGCCGACTGGCATCCGCGACCGTCAAAGCCCTGAATGCCGTGCACAACCGCAACATGGAGAGATAGCGGTTGGGTGAAAGCCCCAGCAGATCGTCAAATGCATAACGCAATGCGCGCTCGCTGACGCCGGCTGCTTTGCAGAGTTCGTCGAGATAAATCACCCGACGCATGTTTTCGCGCATGTAATATTCGGCCCGCTGCACGATTTGATAATGAGCACGCCGCCCTCGCGAACATTGCGGTCGATCATCGGCCTGCGCGCTGAGGCCGGCCAGCAGATGATTTTCCAGCAAGATATCGAGCTCTTTTTCGATGAGAGAAGCCGGCGCGTCGGCACGAGGCTCCTGGAATAGATGCTGATGCACCTTTTCGAAATTGGCCGACAGCGTGGTACCGAGCTGCGAACCGGTAAGGTCAAACATCGCCAGAAGACGGACGGGGATATCCAAGTCTGGATGCACAAGCTTGGCAAATTTATGCCTTAGACGCTGTAACGGCACAAGCATGATGCTGGCGCGACTGTCGGCACCGAAAACAAACTCGCTGACGCTGCCGGGAAATACCGTAAACGCCGTGCCCGACGATATCGGCGTACCGTTGCACCCGGTTGCGTTATTCGCGTCGTGCAGGCAACCGAGCAGGCACCAATCGGCGGGAATCGCGAAACGTCCGCGGAAAGAAAAATCCGTTTCGATGTGACATAAAACCGAGTCGCCCACGACTTCGGAGTCGATGGCCGCTCGTTTGAGGTGGGCGCCGAGCACTACCGTTTCCATGTCGCAGACCTTGAGTACGCCATTGAGCGATATCAGGTCTTGGGGAAGTAACGCGCCTGCGTTTTTTGCAATCATGATGCCCTGCTCCATTTGGCGACCAATCTATTGGCGACTTGAACCGACTTCGATTTGAGCCCGGACCGCTCGCTCGACCAATTTCGCTTCCTTGGCGACGGCCGAGTCTTTAATCGCTTGAAATCTTGCTCATTGCCTGGCTCTGTTTCGATTGAAGCCTTGCGCCTCGATAAAGAGTGCGCAAATTCGGCAACATTTCGTTCCCCGTTGAATCGAGTGTCATTGCGCAAAATCTCGCGCTCTCCAGTCGCGCAAGGCGCCTAGGGGCCTGGCAAGCGCCACTTGACCCATTGCGCCGCACTATTAGACTCCTTAGTTTTGGTTTTGGGCGGAATAAACTGGGCCATCCGCCCACCGCGGGCTATGCCATCGCCGGTAACACTGCTCAAGTTAGGTTAGGGGTTGCATCGATGATCCACAGCGGGCACGGACGACGATTCTCCAGGTGGTTGATCGCACTGACTTTCACCGGCGTCTCGGCATGTGTCGCCCCCGTTCACCATCCCAGCGCACCTGCCGCACAGAGCAAGCGTGCGCCCCAGCAGGCCTCCAGCGGAACGGTGGCCTATCTGCACCAGCTGATCGACAGCCGCCAGCTGACCCAATTGCGCACGACCTTCAACGGCCACTACGGCGCTACGCTGTTTTTTCAACCGGACAAGCTCAGCTACTACGTGGCGCTTTTCCATGGCGACGAGTACTGGCGCGTCATCCAGACCGACTCGGAGCGAAGCGCGGAATCGATCTATGACGCCTTCGCCCGACAGTCCGAAAAGCTGGCCGAAGTCGATATCGACGCACTGAGGCTGAAGGCGGGCAACGCGTATGCCGAGCAGATGGTGGCGATGAATGAAAAGCGGCTGAAAAACCTGCAGCAGGATGCGGATCGCCAGCAGCAGCAGGCTCGGGAGGTGGTTGCGCAGCAACAGCAGGCGCAACAGCAGGCAGTGGCGCTTTCCAATGATTTGCGCCATACCAGCAGCCAGCTGGACGCGTTGAAAGCGAAAATCCGAGAACTGGAGGCGCAACAGGCCAATCCTGAGGTGGTTCTGCCGCCGCCATCTTCCATCGACAAGCCGTCAGTCCCCAATCCGTCTGACTAAGAGCCTGTTCATGATCTCTACCTACCGCGCGCCGGGAGGGGTTGGCGCGCAGGCCAAGGAAGAACGAGGGTAGGTGGGGAGGCGCCATGGATGGCGCCGGCTTTGAGGAGCGAGGAATAGCTGTCGGTTCAGACGGAGCGATGACACCGGGATGGAGGCACCCCCGAGCGGCTGTCGGGATAACGCGTCGAGCTTAAGAGAAGTAACCCAGCGGCTTCACGCGTCGAATGCTTCTATGCGCTCGTTGCAAGCCCGCCTACACTGACCAACCTATGCCCAATCAGCCTTTGACCACGATGATTTCTGCCAGCGAGGCGGAACAGCTGATTCGCGAGCACATGGGGCGGTTCGCCGCGCAAACCCGCTCCATCGATGACGCCGCAGGCTGCATTTTGCGTCAATCCATCGTCGCCGAACGCGACCAGCCGCCGTTCGACCGCGTCACGATGGACGGTATGGCGATCCGTTTCGAGGATTTCTCGAACAGCAAGCGCCGCTTCGATATTGCGGGCATGCAGGCAGCCGGCATGGCACCGATGACAATGCATCCGGAAGGCGCCTGCGTCGAGGTGATGACCGGCGCCGTGATGCCGGACGGCTGCGACACGGTGATCGCCGTCGAACAAACCCGGCGTGAAGGATCGCAGCTGGCTGTCGCGGCCGACTACGAGCCGCAGCGCGGACAGTTTATTCACCGCCGTGGCAACGATTGCCAAGCCGGCGAAACGCTTATCGAGCCCGGTGCCACGCTGCGCGCGCCGGAAATCGCCGTGATCGCCGCCAACGGCTACGGCTCGGTCGAGGTGTCCACCCAGCCGCGCGTGACGATTCTCGCTACCGGCGACGAGCTGGTGGATGTGGAAGCCCCGGTAGCCGCCTGGCAGATCCGCCGATCCAACGATCGGGCACTTGCCGCGCTGCTTGCCAGCCGCGGTCTGAGCGAGGTGAAGCTCAAGCACGTTACCGACGAACGCGACGTGCTGAAAGCGGCTATTGCCGAGCAACTCGATACGCGCGATGTATTGATCCTCTCCGGCGGCGTGTCGATGGGCCAGCGCGACTTTGTGCCGGGCGTGCTCAGCGAGCTCGGCGTGCAACGAGTGTTCCACAAGATCGCCCAGCGCCCGGGCAAGCCGATGTGGTTCGGCATGGGGCCGAAGGGTCAGGCGGTGTTCGCGCTGCCCGGAAATCCGGTCTCAGTGCTGGTCTGCGCCACGCGATACGTGATGCCGGCGCTGCTCGGCGCCATGGGTTGCACGGCGCCGCCGCCGACCTGCGTGACCCTGGCAGCGCCGATCGACTTTGCCGCCACGCTCACCTATTTCGTCCCCGTGCGAATGCAGACCGATATCGCCGGCCTGCCCATCGCCATGCCGCTGCCGCCGCAGACCTCGGGCGATTTCTCCGCGCTGACGCAGACTCACGGCTTTGTCGAACTGCCGCCTGAAAGGTCGCACTTTCCCGCCGGTTTCATCGCTACCTACTATCCTTGGTGAGATGAACTCTCTGGACGCCCTCCCCGACGCGCTCCTTGCCAGGCTGGCTCCGCCGCTGGACATGTTCGCTCGCCCGCTGCACGACCTGCGCATTTCGGTCATGGATCGCTGCAACTTCCGCTGCCCGTACTGCATGCCGGAAGCCAAGTACGGCAAGGATTTCGCCTTTCTGCCGACGGCCGAACGGCTCGATTTCGATGAAATCGTGCGACTGACCAGGCTTGCCGCCCTGCTGGGCGTGCGCAAGGTGCGTATTACCGGGGGCGAACCGCTGCTGCGGCCGAATCTGGCCGAACTGGTCAGCGAGCTGCGCGCGATCGAATCGATCGAAGATATCGCGCTGACCACCAACGGCGTGCTGCTGGCCCAGCAGGCGCCTGCGCTGATGGCGGCCGGCCTGAACCGCGTCACCGTGAGTCTGGACTCGCTCGATCCCGCAGTGTTCTCGCGCATGAACGGCGGCCGCGGCGAATTGGAGCGTGTGCTTCAAGGCATCCGCGCCGCGAGCGCCGCAGGGCTGGGCGATCTCAAGGTCAACACAGTGGTGCAGCGCGGCGTCAACGATCACACGCTGATCGACATGCTCGAGTATTTCCGCGGCAGCGACATAGTGGTGCGCTTTATCGAATTCATGGACGTAGGCAACCTCAACCACTGGTCGATGGCCGAAGTGGTGCCGTCGGCCGAGCTGCTGCAGCAGATCGAGCAGCGCTGGCCGCTCGAAGCCCTGTCCGGCCACTATAAGGGCGAGGTGGCCAAGCGCTATCGCTACCGCGACGGCCAAGGCGAGATCGGCTTTATCTCGTCGGTGACGGCACCGTTCTGCGGCGCCTGCACGCGCGCGCGCATTTCATCGGACGGCTCGCTGTATACCTGCCTGTTCGCCGAGCGCGGCATCGATCTGAAGACGCCGCTGCGCGGCGGCGCCTCGGACCAACAGCTGCTCGACATGATGCGCAGCGCCTGGCTGCAGCGTACGGATCGTTACAGCGAAGAGCGCGCCACGCCGCAAGCGCAGCATCACAAAAAAATCGAAATGTATTACATCGGAGGCTGAATGCTCTCGCACGTGGGTTCGGACAATCAGCCGCGCATGGTCGGCGTCGGCGCCAAGGTTGCCACGCAACGCGTGGCGCGGGCGCAGGCGCGTGTGCTGCTGCCAGTCGACGTAGCATCGCAGCTGCGCGAGGCCGGCCATATGACGCCCAAGGGCCCGGTACTGACGACCGCCAACCTGGCCGGCGTGATGGGTGCCAAGGCCACGCCGCAGCTGATTCCGCTCTGCCATCCGCTGATGCTTCAGCGCTGCCGCGTCGATCTCACGGTCGAAGGCGACGAAATCGTCATCGTCTGCGAAGTCGCCTGCCACGGCACGACCGGCGTGGAGATGGAGGCCCTCACCGGTGTCAGCATCGCCGCGCTGACGGTGTACGACATGTGCAAGGCGATGTCGCACGACATCGTCATCCGCGAGGTGCGCCTGCTGCACAAATCCGGCGGCAAGCGCGATGTCGATACCGGAGCGACGTCAGCATGAACACATCGGTGCAAGCATCGGCCCGCGGCGTCTATGGCCTGGTGCTCAGCGGCGGCGCCAGCCGGCGCATGCAGCACGACAAGGCGCTCATCGACTACCACGGCGAACCGCAGCTGCGGTGGACCTATCGCCTGCTTTCGTCGGTCCTCGATCGCGTGTTTATTTCTGTACGAGGTGACCAGCGCGACGAACCCGTGCGTCGCGACCTGCCGCAGATCGTCGATGCGTTCGAGGATGCCGGCCCCGCCGCCGGCATCCTGTCCGCCCAAGCGCTCTACCCCGACGTGGCGTGGTTGGTCGTGGCCTGCGACTTACCGCGGCTGGATGCCGCAACGCTGCAACATCTGCTGCAGTCGCGCGACCCGAACCGCGACGCGACGGCCTTCGTCAGCAGCCATGACGGCCTGCCCGAGCCACTGTGCACGCTGTGGGAGCCAGCCAGTCACGAAAAACTTCTGGAACGCGTCCAGGCCGGCCGCAGCTGCCCGCGCAAGGCGCTGATCCAGGGAAACACCCAACTGCTGCAGCCATATACCGCGCACGCGCTGGACAACATCAATACGCCCGAAGAACTGGCCACACTGCGAGCCTCCCTCCGATGACCTCCGTTACCGTGGAATATTTTGCCCAGCTGCGCGAGCAGGCCGGGCAAGGTCGCGAAACCATTTCCAGCGCTGCCGAATCCCTCGCCGCGCTCTACGCCGAGCTGCGCGAGAGGCACGGTTTCCGGCTGGATACCGCCCAGCTCAAGGTCGCCGTGAACGCGCAGTTTCGCGACTGGCAGCAGCCGTTGGCCGAAGGCGACGTGATCGTTTTCATTCCGCCGGTGGCCGGCGGATGAGCCGCGTCAGCATTGCCGCGCAGCCGGTCGACACCAATACGCTGCGGCGTGAACTACAGCGCCCGGGCTGCGGCGGCTTTTGCGTATTCGAAGGCTGGGTGCGCGAAACCAACGAGGGGCGCGAGGTCAGCGGCCTGGATTATGAAGCCTATAACGAGCTGGCGATCAGCGAAGGCGAGCGCATCATCGACGAGGCCGTGCAGCGCTTCGGCATCGCCGACGCCCGCTGCGTGCATCGCGTCGGCAGCCTGGCGGTGGGCGATACGGCGGTGTGGATCGGCGTCGTCTCGCCGCATCGAGACGAGGCGTTCCGCGCCTGCCGCTACATCATCGATCAGGTCAAGATGCGCCTGCCGATCTGGAAAAAAGAGCACTATCTGGTCGGGGAGTCGTCCTGGGTCGCCTGCTCGCACGGGCCGGCCGACGATCACGATCACGCGCACCACGGCTGACGGAACATGTCGCCGAGTGTGTAGCAGGTAACCCGGTAGGTATCTGCAGCGAATGGATCAGAGACTTACTGCGTAAACTCGATATCAAGCCGTCGATCTGCTGCTGGGGAACCCTTCCATGACCACGGAAACCGTGACTGAAAACGTGATATCCCAGAGCGCCGCGGCGATGACGCCGCCCGCTCCGGCCACATCAAAACGGCTGGTCTACCGCCACTCGCTGCCGATCCGGCTGATGCACTGGATCAACGTGATCAGCCTGTCGCTGATGTTCTTCAGCGGCCTGCAGATCTTCAATGCGCATCCAAGCCTGTCGTGGGGCAACTACAACAACCCGGACAAACCGCTGCTGGCGCTGGATGCGCGCGAAGACGCGAGCGGCAACCTCATAGGCATTACCCGCATCGGTAAGCACGAGTTCAACACCACCGGCGTGCTCGGTGTTTCCAAAGGGCCGGACGGCACGCCGACGGCGCGCGGCTTTCCCTCCTGGCTCACCGTGCCCGGTCCGGGCTGGCTGTCGATGGGCCGGCAATGGCATTTCTTCTTTGCTTGGATCTTCGTGCTCAACGGGCTTTGCTACATCGGCTATTCGCTGACGAAGAAGCACGTGCAGCGCGACCTGTGGCCGACCAAGGCAGACTGGCGCGGCATCGGCCAGTCGATCGCCGACCACGTGCGCTTCAAACATCCGCACGGTGAGGAAGCGCTGCGCTACAACATCCTGCAGCGGCTGGCGTATCTGATCGTGATCTTCGTCTTCGGTATCGGCATCGTGCTGATGGGCCTGGCGATGTCGCCGCGAATGGATGCGGTGCTGTCGCCGATGGTGGAGCTCGTCGGTGGCCGGCAGGCCGCGCGTACGATCCACTTCATCATCGCCTGGGCCTTCGTCGCCTTCGTGCTGATCCACGTGTTCGAGGTGTTGATCAGCGGCGTGTTCAACCAGCTGCGCGGCATGATCACAGGCTATTACAAGGTGGACGTAGAGCCGGTGAGCGTGGTCAAAAACGAACCGGTGGCGGTGATTAAGGAGACGACCCATGACTGACCGTCGGACGTTTCTGCGTATGGCCATCATGGGCACCGCGGGCCTGCTGGTCGCCGGCTGCGACAAGATTTCGCAAAGCAGCTGGGGCCCGAAGGTGCTCGGCAAGGCTCAAGGGCTGAACCGACGCGTGCAGGCGCTGCTGTCGCCCTCCAGCGCCATGGCCAAGGAATACACCGAGGCCGATATCTCGCCGACCTTCCATCCGAACGGCACCACCATGCCGGACACGGACGAATACCAGGCGCTGATGGCGAACAACTTCCGCGATTACAAACTCAAAGTGACTGGCCTCGTGACGACCCCAGGCGAGTTCTCCATCGACGATCTGAAAAAACTCGACAATCGTACGCAGATCACCCGCCACGACTGCGTCGAGGGCTGGAGCGCCATCGGCAAATGGCAGGGCACGCAGCTGTCCGCCCTGCTCGATCACGTCGGCGTCGATCCCAAGGCGCGCTTCGTGGTGTTCCACTGCCTGGACAATATGGACGTGGACACGCCCTACTACGAAAGCGTCGATATCGAGGAGGCGCGCCATCCGCAGACGCTGCTCGCCTTCAACCTCAACGACAAGCCGCTGCCGGTGTCGAACGGCGCGCCGCTGCGCCTGCGCGTGGGTCGCCAGCTGGGCTACAAGCAGGCCAAGTACATCGGCAGCATCGAGCTGGTCGATAGCTTCGCCAAGATCGGCAGCGGCAACGGCGGCTACTGGGAAGATCAGGGCTACGAGTGGTACGCCGGCATCTGAGCTGGCGACGATTGCGCTGACATTCGGACGGCTAGACCTGTCGGCATCGGGTCCCTACTATCGGGAGTGGATTCCCACGACAGGTAGCCACTCTTGAAACGATTGATTCTTTCCACGCTCGCGCTGGCCATCTCGACGGCCGTGATGGCCGCCGCCGTCAATGCGCCCACCTTCGATCCACACCGTCTGTCCGACGAGGTCAAGACGCTTTCCTCCGATGCGTTCGAAGGCCGCGGCCCGGCCACACCGGCCGAAACCAAGACCATCGACTATGTCGTCGCGCAGATGAAGGCCGCCGGCCTGCAGCCCGGTGGCGACCTCGTCAACGGCAAGCGCGCGTGGACCCAGGCCGTGCCGCTGCTGCGCACCGAAATCGTCGGTACGCCGACGTTGAGCCTGTCGATCGACGGCAAATCGCAGTCGCTTGCACAAGGCAACGAAATCGCCGTGCGCGCACCGATGGACGGCTCGACGTCCGTGGCGATCGCCAATGCACCGCTGGTGTTCGTGGGCTACGGTGTCAGCGCGCCCGAGCGTCACTGGGACGATTTCAAAGGTGTCGACCTGCACGGCAAGATCGCCGTGGTGCTGATCAACGATCCCGACTTCGAAACCGGCGTCGGCGATTTCGGCGGCAAGGCCATGACCTATTACGGCCGCTGGACCTACAAGTACGAGGAGGCCGCGCGCCAGGGCGCGCTCGGCATGCTGGTGATCCACGAAACCGCACCGGCCTCCTACGGCTGGAACACAGTGAAGAACTCCAACATCATCACTATGTTTGACATCGTGCGCGACAAACCGGCCGCCGTGCACCCGCAGCTGGAAGCGTGGATTCAGCACGACCTCGCCGTCGACATGTTCAAGCGCGCCGGGCTCGATTTCGAGGCGCTGAAAAAACAAGCGCAGACGCGTGCGTTCAAGCCGGTGACACTGAAGGGCGAAAGCTTCTCGGCCAGTTTCAAGGTCGATTCCAAAGTTATCACTTCGCACAACATCGTCGGCCGCATCGACGGCAGCAAAAAGCCCGACCAGACCGTGATCTACAGCGCGCACTGGGATCATCTGGGCGTCGGCCAGCCCGATGCCAAGGGAGACCGCATCTACAACGGTGCCGTCGACAATGCCACAGGCACGGCGGCGTTGATCGAGCTGGGCCGCGCCTTTGCCAAGGCGCCGCGATCGGAACGCTCGGTGGTGTTCCTCAACGTCACCGCCGAAGAGAAAGGCCTGCTCGGCTCGGAATACTATGCTGCCAAGCCGCTGTACCCGCTGGCCACGACGGTGGGCGTGATCAATATGGACGCGCTCGACCCGCACGGACCGTCGCGCAATTTCACCATCTCGGGCAGCGCCAAACTGGGCCTGCTGGACGACCTGATCGCCGACGCCAAGACGTTCGGCATGGTCTATAGCCCCGATCCGAAGCCGGAAGCGGGACACTTTTTCCGCTCCGATCACTTCTCGTTTGCCAAGCGCGGGGTGCCGGCGATCTCGTTCGGTTCGGGTAACGACTGGGTCGACGGCGGACTGGCGGCGGGCAAGGCCGCTGAGGATGACTACACCGCCAAGCGCTATCACCAGCAGGGCGACGAGTGGCAGGCCGACTGGCCGTTCACGGGCATGGCGCGCGATCTGCAGGTGCTTTACGTGCTCGGCAGCCAACTGGCCAACTCCGACGAGTGGCCGGACTGGAGCAAGGATTCCGAGTTCCGCGCCACCCGCGACAAGACCGCTGCCGAACGCAAGTAATCCTCAGCAGTAGCCAAACCCACCAAGCCACTCCCTGACCGGAGTGGCTTTTTTTCAGCGTGATTCGACAGCCATCTGAGCCATGTCCTCAGCCCCGTGACGGACGCGACTGGATGGCAACGACGCAAACCACACGCCGTAGGCGGGCAGATGCATCTGCCGGTTTTGCAGTTCGCCGCGCGCGAGGCCGTGGCCAAGCATTTCCACCGATTCAGCTGCCTGCGGCAGTTCGAGCTCCACCGGCGCATCGGCCAAATTGAATACCGCCAACACGGTCTTGCCCTGGAAACTGCGCGTGAAGGCCAGCACCGGTTCGGCGGTTTCGATGAAGCGGATATCGCCCCAGCGCAGCGCCGGATGCGACCGGCGCCAGTGCATGAAGGCGCGAAAGCCGTGCAGCGTCGAATGCGGGTCGCTTTCCTGGCGGATCACGGCCAGTGCGCGATGCTGTTCTGGTACGGGCAGCCATGGCGTGCCTCGGCTGAAGCCGGCGTGCTCACCTTCGTCCCACGGCATCGGCGTGCGGCAGCCGTCGCGGCCTTTGAACTGCGGCCAGAAGGCGATGCCGTAAGGATCCCGCAGCGACTCGTACGACAGCTCGGCTTCGGTCAGACCCAACTCTTCGCCCTGATACACGCAGACCGAACCACGCAACGAACAAACCATCGCGGTCAGCAGATTGGCCAGAGCCCCGGCCGGCCTGCCCTTGCCCCAACGCGACAGCACTCGTTCCACGTCGTGGTTGGAGATCGCCCAGCATGGCCAGCCCTGGGTCATCTTCGCTTCGAGCCGCTGCACCGTATCGCGGATATAAGTAGCGCTGAAATCTTCGGTCAGCAGTTCGAAGCTGTAGCCCATGTGCAAGCGATGCGGCTGGGTGTATTCGGCCATGGTGGCGAGCGAATCCTCCGAGGAAATTTCGCCCAGCGCCGCGACGTCCGTATAGCCGTCCATCAGCGCGCGCAGCTCGCCTAGAAACGCGAGATTCTCCGGCTGCGTATTGTTGTAGTAGTGATACTGAAAAGCGTAGGGGTTGTCCGGACTGAAACCGCGGCCCACGCGCTTGTCCTTCGGCTTGGGCGGGTTGTCCCGCAGCTGACGATCGTGAAAGCAGAAGTTGATGGCATCCAGCCGCACACCGTCCACGCCCCTGTTCAACCAGAACCGCACGCTGTCGAGTATCGCCCCGCGCACTTGCGGATTATGAAAATTCAAATCCGGCTGCGCGGCAAGGAAGTTGTGCAGGTAATACTGACCTCGCCGCGGCTCCCACTGCCAGGCCGAGCCACCGAACAGCGACAGCCAGTTGTTGGGCGGGCTGCCGTCGTCGCGTGCGTCGGCCCACACGTACCAGTCGGCCTTGGCGTTGTCGCGGCTCTCTCGGCTTTCGTGAAACCATGCGTGCTCTACCGAGGTATGGCTAAGCACCTGATCGATCATCACCTTCAGGCCAAGCCCGTGCGCCTTGGTCAGCAGCCGATCGAAATCCGCCAGCGTGCCGAACAAGGGATCGACGTCGCGGTAATCGGCAATGTCGTAGCCAAAGTCGGCCATCGGCGATTTGAAAAACGGCGAAATCCAGATTGCGTCCACGCCAAGGCTGGCGACATAGTCGAGCCGCTCGACAATGCCCGGCAGATCGCCGACGCCGTCGCCGTTGGTGTCGAGAAAACTGCGCGGATAGATCTGGTAGATGACGGCACCGCGCCACCAGCTTGCGTCGGACATTGAACGAAACCCCATGACATGAGCCGTCCGTGCCACGCGGGCGCTCGTCGGCGAGTGGCAGCAGCTTAGCGGCAGGCTCGTGGCATCACGCAGAGGTCTGCATACGTATTCATTCGTGCTGCAATTGCGTTACATCGGTCGATAGAGGCTGCCAAAAAGCATCCGACCGCCGGCTTCAAACTGGCGAAACATTGTTTCCTCACAACGATTTGCATGCGCATGGCGGCGTGCGGAATACAGCGCGAGCGTCACATGCTGCACCGCGATGGGCGACGGGGTGCCGCCGTGATGAATACGTATGCAGAAACTGGTGAGTGCCGGAACGTCGGCCCTACCATGCCGGCACGCCGCTGGGATCACCGACCAGCGCCGCCTGCCACCGCCGCCAACAAGGCCTGGGGCAGCAAGCGCCCAAGCACCAACACATTTTCGTGGGGAGACGAGAACATGCTACTGAAACGCAACGTAATGGCTGTGGCGCTGATATCGGCCGGGCTGTTCATCACGGCCACTGCCTACGCGACGCCGGGCGATAGCGCGACCAAGCCGGGTACTACCGCTTCGGTCGATACGTCGGCATCGCCCGCGGCCACACCGCAGGACGACACCACCGACACCAAGGCCAGCGCCGCCAAGAAAGCCAAGGACGATAGCGACGCCGCCAGCCCCAGCGAAAAGAAGAAGCTGGCCAAGAGCCTGTCGGCGATCACCGTGACCGGCTTCAGCAGCAGCATCGAAAAGTCGATCGACTACCAGCGCTACGCCGACAACATCCAGAACGTGGTCACTGCCGCAGATATCGGCGGCTTGCCCGACCAGTCGATCGCCGATGCGTTGACCCGTCTGCCGGGCGTCGCCGCCGAGCGCATCTCGGGACAGGCATCGCAGATCAACGTGCGCGGCCTCGACGGCAACTTTGTGCTGACCACCTTGAACGGCCGCGTTCAGCCGTCGACCAGCGGCAGCAACTACACCGACTTCGATCAGTATCCGTCCGAGCTGATCAACATGGCGACGGTCTACAAGTCGTCGCAGGCTTCGTTGGTCGAAGGCGGCGTCGGCGCCACCATCGACATGGGCACCGCCAATCCGCTGGAAAACACGAAGGAACAGTCGCTCAACATCGATGCGCGCGGCAGCTACGACGGTCAGGCGCACGACGTGACCGGCGCCAACTCGCTGGGATATCGCCTCAGTGCCGCATGGCAGGGCAAGTTCTTGAACGACACGCTGGGCGTGGGTCTCGGCTTTGCGCAACTGTATCAGCCGCATGTGTCGGAGCAGTTCGTGGGCGAGTCGTACGATTCTTCGCCGTTCACCGGTCAGGCGAGCGCGGGATCGCTGGCCAATCAGGCCGGAAAGACAACCGTAGTCGGCGCCGCCGGCCAGAACGTCTATGTGCCCGACGGCATCCAGCTGCAGCAGAACGGCGGCGAAGAGAAGCGTACTGGCTATCTGAGCACCATTGTGTGGAAACCGACCGATCACCTGCAGATCACCGGCGACAGCTTTTTCTCCAAGTTCAACAACAGCTCGTTCGGCTACGGTTTCCGCTCGCAGCAGTTCGACTATGGCAACACCTTGATCACCAATCCCGTACTCGGCGCGAACGGTTCGCTGCTCGGCGCCACAGTCAGCAGCAACGCCAACGGCGCGCAGGGCAATCAGTTTTCCAACGAGACCACGCTGGACAACTACACCAAGATCACCAATGTATTTTCCGGTGGGTTGAACCTGAAATGGAACGATGGCCCCTGGCACGTCGATATGGACGCCTCGCTGTCGCACGCCTCCAGCAACCAGATCAACGTCGATGCCACCGCCGATCCGTACAACAACCTCGGCACGGCCAATCCGACCCTGGCCGCACAGTCCGTCACGTATCGGTTGAACGGCAGCCAGGTGGGTACGGCGAGCTTTGCCAACCCAGGCATGTACACCAATCTCAACGATATGGCTCTATCGCGCTACGGCGTGTATCCGTACGTGTATCACGATCGCGAAAAGGCATTCCGCACCAGCGTGAAATACGACTTTCTCAATAACCCGGTCGTCTCTGCGCTCGAGGCTGGCGTCTATCTGGATAACCACACGTACCAAGCCGATCGCAGCGTATACGCCTACGGCTCGGAATGGAACGTATCGCCAGTGGCCGGTGAACCGCCGCTGAGGCTCAACAGCAATAACGCCACGCCCACCTGCTGGCAGGGCAAGTTCGGCGCTTTCCCGTGCTTCCTGCAACTCAACGGACCGGCGATTCTCGCGGCCAATGGCATTACCAATATCAATCCGGTGAAAGACTGGAACAATAGCTGGACGGAAATTCAAAGCGGTTCGGTCAACGAAAAATCACGCGATCTTTTTGTGATGGCGGATATCGACACCCAAGTGTTCGATCATCAGCTGACCGGTAACGTCGGCGTCCGCGTCGCCCGCTTCTCCCAATACAGCGACGGCATCCAGCCGGTCGCTGCGGGCACCGGCGATCCGATCACCGACGGCTATGGCGTGGTCAATCGCGATTACCACTATGTCGACGTCGGCAAGACCTATACCGATTACCTGCCTTCGCTGAATCTCGCCTACCACCTCACCGACAGCGATCAGATGCGCTTCTCGGCAGGCAAGGTGCTGTCGCATCCGCCCATCGAGACGATGCTGGCCGGTGCCGGCTCATACATCACCAACAACAACACCTACAACATTTACGGCAGTACCAGCCCGTATCTCAATCCGCTGCGTGCCCGGCAGTACGATCTGACCTACGAGCATTATTTCGACGATTCCACCGGCGTGTTCGTGGCCGATGCGTTCTTCAAGCACATCGACTCGTTCGTGCAGACCATTACCTACAGCAACTTCGATTTCTCCACGATCGGCATTGTCGTACCGACGGATCCGGCCACCGGCAAGCCGTATCTCAATGGCGATTATCAGACCTCCTACAATGCCAAAGGCGGCGATCTGCGCGGCGTCGAGCTGGATTACCAGAAGACGCATATCCTGCCTGGCGTCCTGTCCGGCCTCGGCATACAGCTGAATTACGCCTACACGCAAAACTCGACCAAGGCGGAATCGACACTTGGCGGCGCACCGCAGCAACAAGGGCTGCCCGGCTATTCGCGCAAGGTCGCCAGCGCCGCCTTGTTCTATGACCTCGGGCCGTTCTCGGCACGCATCTCCGGCAACTACCGCTCGTCGTTCGTGTCCAACTCGCAGATCGCGGTGACCAATCAAGTCGTGTACTTCGCGCCGGAAACCGTTTTCGATTTCCAGGCCTCGTACAAGGTCAACAAGGACTTCAGCCTGGTCTATCAACTGCTCAACCTGACCAATCAGCCGACGCGTACCTACTTCGGCAATTCGCAGGAGACCGGCACGATCCAGTATTTCGGTCGCACGTCGTATTTTGGCTTCAATCTCACGTTCTAACGTCGGGCGCGCCGGCCATCGCCCTCACGGTGGCCGGCCATGCTTTCTCCGCCGATCCAGAGGCATGGCTTCGGGGTCGGCTTTTTCTTTCTCGTGGACGCAAAATAGCCGCGATGCTTTCGGGATACGGTATGTCGAGAACACTTCCCCTTTTGAGCCGCGCCATCGCACTCGGATTTCTAGGCTCGCTGCTGAGTCTGTCCGTCGGCGCACAGGCGCCGTCAACCGCGCCACATGCGTCGGACACGGCCATGGCGCCTTCGGGCGTTTACTACGAAATCTTTGTACGAGCATTCGCCGACAGCAACGGCGACGGCATCGGCGATCTCAACGGCATCACAGGCAAGCTCGATTATCTGAAGTCGCTCGGCGTCAGCGGCCTCTGGCTGACGCCGATCAATCCCTCGCCGAGTTATCACGGCTACGACGTCACCGACTATTACGGCATCAACAGGCAGTTCGGTACGGCAGCGGATTTTCAGAAGCTGCTCGACGAGGCGCACAAGCGCGGTATTGCGGTGATCATCGACTTGGTGATCAACCACACCAGCGATCAGCATCCGTGGTTCCAGTCCGCAGTGGACCCGAAGAATCCGAAACACGACTGGTACAGCTGGTCGAACGCGCACACCGACCTCAAGGCCATCAGTGCCACGGATACGCCGGCGTGGCATGTGCTGGGCGACCAGCATTATCTGGGCACGTTCACCCGTGCCATGCCCGACCTCGACTACGACACGCCCGCAGTGCGCCAGGAAATGATCAAGCTCGGGCGCTACTGGCTCGGCAAGGGCGTCGACGGCTTCCGGCTCGATGCCGCGCAGCACATCTACTTCGACCTGAAGTCACAACGGAACGATCCGAAGATTCTGGCCAAGAACATCACCTGGTGGTCGGACTTTCGCCACGGCCTCGATACCGTCAAACCCGATGCGTATGTGGTCGGCGAAGTGACGCGCGATAACCCGCAGGAGATCGCGCCCTATTTCAAGCCGCTCAGTGCGGCCTTCGATTTTCCGCTGGCCACGCAGTTGATCGAAAGCGCCAAGAGCGAACGCGCGGGTAATCTCGGCGCGCTGCTGGATCGCACCGAAGCGGCGTATCGCCAAGTGACCGGCAAGTCAGGCGTCGATGCGCCCTTCCTTTCCAATCACGATCAGAGCCGGGTAATGAGCCAGCTCGACGGCAGCGCGCAGCATATGCGTATGGCCGCAGCGATGCTGCTGACCCTGCCCGGCCATCCCTTCATCTACTACGGTGAAGAGCTTGGCATGCGCGGACAGAAGCCTGACGAAAATATCCGCGAGCCGATGCGCTGGCATCGCGACGATCATGGCGCCGATGAAACGCACTGGAAGGCCTTCAGCGCCGGCGACGGCCCTGAGGTTTCGGTCGACGCCGAACAGGCCGATGCCCATTCGCTGCTGCACTACTACACCACCCTGATCGGCTGGCGCCGCCAGATCAGCGCCCTGCGCGACGGCACGCTGAGCGCATGGTCGCCATCCAATCCGCAGATCGCCGCCTGGCAGCTCAGCGATGCGCAAAGCCATGTGCTCGTCGTACACAACCTGTCGGGCGAGACGCAGACGGTCGACGTATCGCATGCTCTCGGACACCGCTTCGACACGCTGCAGGAAAAAAGTCGTCAAGACATTACGCTTGCTCAGGGAAACCTGCGGCTACCGCCGTACAGCAGCGCCATCGTGCGCTGAGCGCTTCGGCAGGTCGATGCAAAAAGGCCTCTTCCGTTTGGAAGAGGCCTTTTATTTCTGCGCGAAGCGTTTCGAAAGCGAGGTTATTCCAACCTTCTTACAAACTCGCCGAGAACGTCACGAAAAACTGCCGCGGTGCGATCGGGTAAGTGTTGTAGGTACCCGAGGCGGCGCCGACCACCACTTCGTACGCGCCCTTCTTCTGTAGCAGGTTGCTGACGTTCAAGCTGATTTTGGCATCGTGCAGGATGCCCAGCGTGCCCGGTATCGCGTAACTGGCCTGCACGCTGAGCAGGAAGTAGCTCGGCACCGACAAATCGTTGGTATAGGTCGCATAGACCTTGCCGACGTAGTCGCCCACCAGCTGACCGCTGATCGCGCCGTAGTTCGCGCTGAAAATGAACTTGTTCAGCCACTCCGGGCTGCCCGGCACGTTCTTGCCCGAGGTCGGCACCACGGTAGTGCCGCTGAGGTAGTTGTCGTTGTACTGCGACTGGTTGTACGACAGGGCGTCGTAGAAACTCAGGTGATCGCCGAAATGCAGCGTACCGGCAATATCCACGCCGTTGGTGGTGACGCTGCCGACGTTGGCGATGATCGGCGCGCCGCCGACGATGGATGAAATCACCGGGGTCGGGCTGATCGACAGCAGGCGGTTAGAGAAGTCGACGTGGTAGACGCTGACCTGGCCATCGATACCGCTCACCGGCCCAAGATTGAAATCATGCTGCGTACGCAGCCCGAGTTCTTCCGTCCACGAGGTTTCCGGCGACACCGTCTGCTTGAACTGATTGAACGCGGCCTGGCTACCCAAGCTCCACGGCGACAGTCCGCCCGCACCGTAGGTGATGAACTGGCGCGTGTTTTTCTGCACGTTGGCGAACAGCTGATCCTGAGCGGTGATATCCCAGGTCGCGCCAATCTGCGGCAAAAATTTCTGCCGCGTGTCGATGGTACCCGCCGGCAGCTGCGTCACGCCCACGGTCGAACCCGGCAGCGGCTGGGTCGGCACGCGGCCGGTGGCGAACTGGAAGCTGGACTTGAAGCCTGCCGACAGCGTGATCTCCGGCGTGATGAACCACTGATCGGACACGTACGGCTGCACGACCTGCGTGCGGTTCTCGACGTTGTACTGTGTGATCAGCGGCGTCAGATCGTCATTCGGCCGCTGATACGGCGAGGTGGGGTCGTTGACGTCCAGCGCATACCAGCGGCGGTATTGGCCCGAGCGGTTCAACTCGTACCAAATGCCGGCGTCGAGCTGGTTGTTGCCGGCCACCCAATCCACGCTGGAGAGAAAGCCGGTGCGGTTGATCTGGTACTCGGTGGTACGCGTGGCATAGCCCGAATTGCCGAACACCTGCTTGAGGTTCTGACCCGGGTAGTAAACGCTGAAAAGTGCCGGCAGCCCCGCCACCTGGATCGGGCCGGCCACCACGCCGACGCCGTCGTTGTGGTGGAAGTAGACCTGGTTGCTCCAGGTTACGCCGTCGCTGATCTTCCAGTCGTACTTGGCGTACGTCAGATAGTCGGTACGCTGAGCGTCGCTGTAATAGTTGCGATAATTGTTGCCGGCCGACGCGGGCGGTGCGCCATTGGCGCCCAGATACGCCAGCGCGTACGGAAAATTCGGATAGGTAAAGGCGCGCGTATACGGCAGCACCGTGCCCTGACCCGCCGCGGTGCCGTGATAAACGCTGTCCTCGTTAGGCTCGACCTTGTCCGAGTAATCGGCGAAAAAAGTGAACTTGCCGTTGCTGTCGTCGTGCACGAACTTGCCGTCGGCCTGCACGCCGCGCTGATGGCCGGCAAAATCCCACGCGCGCTGATCCTGGTTGACGAACGAGGCATACGCCGAATTGCCGTTGCCGAATTCGCCGGTGTCGTAGCGCAGGTAGCTGCGCGTGGTCGAATAGCTGCCGAAGGTCTGTGCGAACTTGAGGCCGGAAGTCTTGGACGGATCACTGGAGACCGTGGTCACCGTGCCGCCGAGATTCGAGGTCGACGCGGTGGATAGATCGCCCGCGCCCGAAGCCAGCGTCACCGAGCCCACGTCTTCGCTGATCACCGCGCGCTGCGGCGACAGGCCGTTGTAGTTGCCGTACTGCTGGTCGCCCAGCGGCACGCCGTCCATCGTGTACCCGAGCTGCTGCGTGCTGAAACCGTGCACGAACAGCTGCGTGTTCTGCTCGTTGTTGCCCCACGGATCGGCGGTGAGATACAGCACGCCGGGCAGGGTCTGAATTGCCTTCAGCGGGCTGGCGCCCGGCTGGATTTTCTGGATCTCCTTACCGGTCAGCGACACCGCCGAGCGCGTGCTCTTGGCGCTCACCACCACCGAGTCGAGATCCTTGGGCGAAGCGCTGGCGCTCGAAGCAGGGCTGTCCTGTGGCGCCGCTGGCGCTGGCGCGGTATTCGCTTCGCTGCCAGTGACGGCGCTCGACGACGTCGTGACGTCAGCGGCCATGGCGCCATGGCTGGCCAAGGTCGCCGCGATGGCAGCGACCAACAGACGAACACGATAAGGCCGCACGGTGATACGTGCGGAAGGGCAATACGACATTTTCAGCCTCCCAATGATGCGGCCGGCACACGCCAGGGCCGCCACAAACGCCGATGTTGAAGCACGACGCAACTTATTGCGGCAATGCTAGGCAATCGGCATGTCATTGCGATTGGTTTGACGTTACAGAACGACGTCACCCGCTCGGCGAAAGCTTCGCGCGTATCAGCCGCGGGCTGACCATCGGCACGGTGAGCATGGTGCTGGCCACCGCCATCAGCAGCAGCGCGGTAAAGGTGGCGCCGGTAATCAGATGACGATCCAGCAGGATGTTGACGAAAATGATCATGATCAGCGCCTTGGTCTGCAGCAGCCAGCCGACGATCCACGCATCGCCCTTCGGCCAGCCTAGCCAGCGGCCGGCCAGATGGATGCCGGCCAACTTGCCGGCCACGGCGGCGACCAACAGCACCGCCGCGGCGATAAATACCGCGCCTCCCCCGACCGTCCAGTTGGTGCGCAGCCCGGTCGAGAGAAAAAACACCGGCATCACCACCAGCAGCACGTGCTTGCGCAGCAGGTCCATATGGCCTTGGTTGAACCACTCGCGATCGATCACCGCCCCCGACAGAAACGCGCCGACCATGAAGTGCAGGCCCGCGCGATCGGCGGCAAAGCCGCAGGCGGCCAGCCAGATCAGGCCGACGTACCAGCGATCGGACTCGGGTATCCGCTGCATCAGCCTACGGAACAGCCACGCGGTCGGCGCAAACAGCAGCAGAAACAGCAGCTGCAGCCCGACCCGATGCCAGTCGAGCAGGATCAGCGCCAGCACGCCCCAGATCGCCAGATCGTCCAGACTCGCATAGCGCAGCACGCGCTGACCCAACGGCGCGCGCATGATCTGAAGCTTCTCCATCAGCAGCAGCAGGATCGGCAGCGCGGTCACCGCGCAGGCCATGCCGACGCCCAGCAGAAACTGCCAGGGCGCGGCGGCCTCGCCGATAAACCCCGTGCGCCACGCCAGCAGCCCGGCAGCCGCCAGGCTCCCAAAAATGAGCGGTACGCCCAGTGCCAGGCCGGCGGTAATGCCGCACTCGCGCCGCTGCAGCCAGACCTGCTTCAGATCGAGCTCGATGCCGGCAATCCACACGAATACCATCACCGCCCACCACGCGATGCCGTTGAGCGCCTGGATCACCGGCGGGCTGAAGACGGTGGCGTAGTAGTCGGGGAATGCCGCGCCGAGAATGCCCGGCCCCAGCACGATGCCGGTAACGATCTGCACCACCACCAGCGGCGCATAGTAATCCGTGCGGCCCAGCCGCCAGATCAGGTACGGCACGCTGAAGATGATCGTCATGGCGATCAGGAAAATATCCGTGCTGTTCATTGGCTCTACCCGCTTGCCCCGGCTGGTGCACTATCGCGACGATCGTAGCGGATTTTCCTGCGCCGGCCGTTGGCATGCGTCCAAGCGATCAGGGGGCGCCCATAACGACACATCACAATGGTCTACTCACACGAGGGCCGTTAAGGTAGACACATAGAGTCGGCTTTCAGCACTTTACTGGCGCCGGTCAACGGCCTAAGCCCCGATCGCAACGCGTAGAAAATCTTCACTCATGGCAGGTGTCACAAGCCCGCCAACAACACTATCGAGATCCCATGTCGATCCATGTTGCCCTGACCCATATCACGCATTACCGCTACGACAGGCTGGTGAAACTGGGGCCGCAGGTGGTTCGCCTGCGGCCTGCACCGCACAGCCGCACGCCGATCCTCAGCTACTCGCTGAAGGTCGAGCCGGCCGGTCATTTCGTGAACTGGCAGCAGGACCCACAGGCCAACTGGCTGGCGCGGCTGGTGTTCCCCGAGCCCACGCGCGAGCTGCGCATCGAGGTCGACCTGGTCGCCGAGCTGTCGGTGATCAACCCGTTCGACTTTTTTCTCGAGCCGTACGCCGAAACCATTCCCTTCGCATACGACGCGGAACAGGGCGAGGAGCTGGCGCCGTATCTGAAAAAACTGCCGATGACGCCGCTGTTCGAGCGCTACCTGGCCAAAATCCCGCGCGAGCCGCTGCGCAGCGTGGACTTCCTGGTCATGATCAATCAGCTGGTGCAGGGCGACGTCAGCTACCTGATCCGCATGGAGCCAGGCGTGCAGACGCCGGAAGAAACGCTGACCAACGGTTCGGGCTCGTGCCGCGATTCGGCGTGGCTGCTGGTGCAGCTGCTGCGCCATCTCGGGCTGGCCGCGCGCTTCGTCTCCGGTTACCTGATCCAACTGGTGCCCGACGTCAAATCATTGGACGGCCCATCCGGCACCACGGTCGACTTCACCGACCTGCATGCCTGGTGCGAGGTCTATCTGCCGGGCGCGGGCTGGATCGGTCTGGACCCGACTTCGGGCCTGTTCGCCGGCGAAGGACATATCCCGCTGGCCGCGACCCCGGAGCCCTCCTCGGCCGCGCCGATCAGCGGCGGTGTGGACGAAAGCGAGGTCGAGTTCGAACACATCATGCGGATCGAGCGCGTGTGGGAAGCGCCGCGCGTCACCAAGCCGTATACCGAAGACCAGTGGCAGACGATCGAGGCGCTCGGCCATCGCATCGACGAGGATATGCAAAAGCTCGACGTGCGCCTGACCATGGGCGGCGAGCCGACCTTCGTGGCGATGGACGACCCCGACGGCGCCGAGTGGAACATCGCCGCGCTGGGCCCGACCAAGCGCAAGCTGGCCGGCGAACTGTT
Source organism: Rhodanobacter sp. ANJX3 (assembly GCF_014200755.1). GTDB lineage: Bacteria > Pseudomonadota > Gammaproteobacteria > Xanthomonadales > Rhodanobacteraceae > Rhodanobacter. Next base: position 373,299 of record NZ_JACHCM010000003.1, read on the forward strand.
CCACAAGCTGCGAGCCAAGTATGCGCCCCACGGCCTCGTGCATTTCGGCCAGGGCAAGTGGTACCCGGGCGAACAGTTGCCGCGCTGGTCGCTCAACTGCTTCTGGCGCCGCGACGGCGAGCCGCTGTGGAGCGACCCGTCGCTGCACGCCGACGAGCGCAAGCCGGGCAGCGCCGATGCCGCACTGGCCGAACGCTTTCTGCACGGCGTGGCAAAAACGCTGGGCGTGCAGGCCGGTCACGTATTCCCCGCGTACGAAGATGCGTTCTATTACCTCTGGCGCGAGCGCCAGCTCCCGGTCAACGTCGATCCGCACGATGCCAAGCTGGACGATGCGCTGGAGCGCAAGCGGCTGGCCAAAGTCTTCGGTCAGGGCCTGGATAAAGTCGTCGGCCACGTGCTGCCGGTGACGCGCAGCAGCGACGGCAGCTGGAAAAGCGGCTCGTGGTATCTGCGCAGCGAGCGCTGCTATCTGGTGCCGGGCGACTCCCCCTTGGGCTATCGCCTGCCGCTGGATTCGCAGCCGTGGGTGCGCAAGATCGATTTCCCGTTTGTCATACCGCCCGACCCTTCGCGCCCGGTGCTGAAGCTGCCCAGCGCCGACGCGCTGAAAAAACAGCTGCTGCCGATCGAGAGCGGCGTCGCATTGAGCGGGCATGTCACCACCACCGAGGATGTTCCGCCGGCAGCCGGCGAGTCGGCCGATAACATCGCCCGCCGCGCACTGTGCGCCGAGGCGCGCGACGGCATCCTGTATCTGTTCATGCCGCCGACCGACGAAGTGGACGATTACATCGCGCTGGTGGCCGCGATCGAAGCGACTGCATCCGCTTTGAAAACGCCGGTGATCCTGGAGGGCTACGAGCCGCCGCGCGACCCGCGCATCAACCAGTTCCGCGTCACGCCGGACCCGGGCGTCATCGAGGTGAACATTCATCCAGCCACCGGCTGGGACGAGCTGGTCGAGCGCACCACGCACCTGTACGACACGGCGCGCGAAACGCGATTGATCACCGAAAAGTTCATGCTCGACGGCCGCCACACCGGCACCGGCGGCGGTAACCACTTCACCCTTGGCGCGGCGCAGACGCTGGACTCGCCGTTCCTGCGCCGGCCCGATCTGCTGCGCAGCCTGATTTCGTACTGGAACAATCATCCGTCGCTGTCGTTCCTGTTTTCCGGCCTGTTCATCGGCCCGACCAGCCAGGCGCCGCGCATCGACGAAGCGCGCAACGACTCGATCTACGAGCTGGAAATCGCCTTCCGCCAGATGCCCTCGCCCGGCGGCGATATCGAACCAGACTCTATCGAACCCTGGGTGGTCGATCGCCTGCTGCGCAATCTGCTGATCGACGTCACCGGCAATACGCACCGCGCCGAGTTCTGCATCGACAAGCTGTACTCGCCCGACAACGCCACCGGCCGCCTCGGTCTGCTGGAGATGCGCGCCTTCGAAATGCCGCCGCACGCGCGCATGTCGCTGGTGCAGCAGCTGCTGATCCGCGCATTGATCGCGCGCTTCTGGAAGGAGCCTTACGCGCCGCCGCGACTGATGCGCTGGGGCACCGAACTGCACGATCGTTTCATGTTGCCGCATTTCGTCAGGCAGGACCTGGCCGATGTGCTCGAGGAAACCCGCAATGCCGGGTACCCGATCGAGTTGGACTGGTTCGCGCCGCATCTCGAATTCCGCTTTCCCAAGGTCGGCGATTTCGCCAGCCTCGGCGTGGACGTCGAACTGCGTCACGCGCTGGAACCGTGGCACGTGCTCGGCGAAGAAGGTTCGGCCGGCGGCAACGTGCGCTACGTCGACGCCTCGGTCGAACGCATGCAGGTCAAGGTGCGTGGCATGGCCGGCGATCGCTATGTGATTACCTGCAACGGCCGCGCCCTGCCGCTGACGCCCACCGGCGACGTCGGTGAATTCGTCGCCGGCGTGCGCTACAAGGCATGGCAGCCGCCGACCAGCCTGCATCCCACCCTCCCCGCGGACGCCCCGCTGGTGTTCGACCTGGTCGACACCTGGATGGACCGCAGCATGGGTGGCTGCCAGTACCATGTCGCGCATCCGGGCGGCCGCAGCTACGACGATTTCCCGGTCAACGCCTACGCCGCCGAAAGCCGCCGCCTCAGCCGCTTCTTCCGCCTCGGACACACCCCGGGCCGTATTGGCGCACAGCCCGCGGAGCGCAATCCGAATTTCCCGTTTACGCTAGACCTTCGACGTTAGAAATTCTTCGAACATAGCTTTGGGTCGATTGAGGCATCGACAGCTAAGAATGAGTTTAAGCTGCCAGTCTTCAAGACTCGAAGGCTTATGCCTGCGTCCCTTATGCTTGATGCCATGACGCCCATCACGCTCGGACTGCTTTTTATTGCCGGCCTCTGGGCCGGAGCTCAGAACGCACTCGCAGGTGGTGGGTCGTTCATCACGATTCCCGCGTTGATGCTTGCGGGGCTCGATGCACGGTCCGCGAATATCACCTCGTCGGTCGCGCTGTATCCGGGACAGGTAGTCACCGGATTGGCTGGCCGGCGGCTTATCGAGGATGCCGAGACACTCTCGTTCAAGATGATGTGCGTGCTCGGTGCCAGCGGTGGCCTGATCGGCGCACTGCTCCTGCTGTGGACGCCGAGCGACCTGTTCAAATCCATGCTGCCGTGGCTGATCCTGTTCGCCACATGCTTGTTTGCGTGGTCCGCCTTCGGGCGCCGCAGGACGGAAAAGCGCAAGCCGATACCCACGGCCGCGGCCGTTTTCCTGCAGAGCGCAATATCGATATACGGCGGCTATTTCGGCGGCGGCATCGGCTTCATGACGGTAGCCTCGCTCGGGCTGATGGGCCTCTCGGCGCGGCCGGCATCGGCGACGAAAAACGCGCTCGCCGCGGTGATCAACACGACTTCGTTGCTGGTCTTTTTGTTTTCCCCGTCGCTGATATGGATACCGGCCCTGCTGCTGGGCGCAGGCGCCATTCTGGGCGGCCTGGTGGGCGCGTGGGTGCTTCGACGAGTACCGGAAAAGCTGCTGCGCATTCTTATTGTGATCATCGGCATCGTGCTGACTGTTGGCTTGTTCATAACCCAGTAGTGGGAGTCGATGGCCCCAGGGAGCGAAAATCCGCGGCGATGACGGGAGTGCGATGTTGGGGTTCGCTGACTCTCATCCCAACCTGCGAGGATTGCACGGCGCTGATGGAATCCGCGCTGCCACATCAGGTCGTGTTTCTTTAGACTGTCGGATATACGTTTCCTTCACGGCTCCGATGAACACCGACGCTTACCAGCCGCATCGCGATCGCTATGACGAGATGCTCGACGCCAACGGCGCGGCGCGGCCGCACTGGCGGCCGATGCTGACGCACTTGCGCGAGACCTCGGCGGTGCAGATGCGCCAGCGGCAGGAGTTTGTGCGCAGCCAGGTGCTGGAAAACGGCGTGACGTACAACATGTACGCGTCGACTCAGGGCGCGGCGCGGCCGTGGGATCTGGATCCGCTGCCGCTGCTGCTGCCAGCCAGCGAATGGTCGGAGCTTGCCACCGCCGTGGCGCAGCGTGCGCGATTGTTGGATGCGGTGCTGGCTGACCTTTACGGCCCGCAAGCGCTGCTGGCCGAGGGGCTGATTCCGCCGGCGACGGTGTACGGGCATCCGGATTTTCTGTGGCCGTGCCGCGGGCTCCAGCCGCCGGGCGGGCGCTTTCTGCATCTGTACGCGGTGGACTTGGCGCGGTCGGCCGATGGCCAGTGGTGGGTGATCGGCGATCGGGCGCAGGCGCCGTCGGGCGCGGGCTACGCGCTGGAGAATCGGCTGATCGTGTCGCGCGCCTTTCCCGAACTCTTTCGTGACTTGAAAGTGCAGCACCTCGCCGAGTTTTTCCGCGCGCTGCGCCAGAACCTGACCCTGCACGCGCCGCACGACGCCGGCGAAACGCCGCTGACCGTGCTGCTGACGCCCGGCCCGTACAACGAAACCTATTTCGAGCACGCCTACCTCGCGCGTTATCTCGGCTTTCCGCTGGTGGAAGGCCAGGATCTCACCGTACGCGGCGAGACGGTGTATCTGAAGACCCTGACCGGCCTGCAGCGCGTGCACGCGATTCTGCGCCGGCTCGACGACGACTACTGCGACCCGCTGGAGCTGCGCGGCGATTCCGCCCTGGGCGTTCCCGGTCTGCTGCAGGTGGCGCGCGCAGGACGCGTGCTGATCGCCAACGCGCCGGGCAGCGGCCTGGTCGAATCGGGCGCGATCGCCGCGTTTCTGCCGCGCGTGTGCGAACGCCTGCTCGGCGAATCGCTGGCGATGCCGGCGGTGGCGAGCTGGTGGTGCGGCGAACCGGCCGCGCTGGAGTACGTGATCGCGCATCTGGACGAACTGGTGATCAAGCCGGCCTACCCGTCGACCACGCACCGACCGATGCTCGGTCGCGATATGCGCGGCAAGGCGCGCGCCGCGCTGATTCTGCGCCTGCGCAAACAGCCGCGCGCCTGGGTGGCGCAGGAGATGGTGCGGCTGTCGCAGGTACCAGTGATCTCGCAAGAGCATCACCTGGCGGCGCGGCCGGTCGGCCTGCGCGTTTACGCCACGGCGAATACCGACGGTGGCTATACGGTGATGCCCGGCGGTCTGGCGCGCGTGGCCGGCACGCCGGTGGCGCAGATGATCAGCATGCAGCGCGGCGGCGGCAGCAAGGACACCTGGGTACTTTCCGACGTGCCGGTGAGCCGCTTCAGCCTGCTGGCCAACACCATCACCGCGAAAGAGCTGGTGCGCAGCCCGTCCAATCTTTCGTCGCGACTGGTGGAAAATCTGTTCTGGTTCGGCCGCTATACCAGCCGCTGCGACGACAGCGCGCGCCTGTTGCGCATCACGCTCACGCGCTATGCCGACACCAGCGCCATGCCGGCGCGCGAATCGGCGCTGGTGCTGTGCAAGGGACTGAATCTGTTTGCGCCGGTGGAGAAGGACGAGCCCGAGCCCAAACCCGACGACGCGATATGGACGGCCATTTGCGATGCCAGGCGCGTAGAGAGCCTGACCGCCAACCTGCGTCACCTGGCCTGGACCGGCACCCAGATCCGCGAGCATCTGTCGCTGGACAACTGGCTGATGCTCAACCAGCTGCCGCTTCCGCCGACGACGGATGCGCGCAAAAAAGCGGGACTCAGCGCTGCCCTGGAGTATCTGGACAACAGCCTGATTCTCGGCGTGGGCCTGTCGGGTTTCGCGATGGACGGCATGACGCGCGACAACGGCTGGCGCTTTCTGATGATAGGCCGTCATCTGGAGCGGCTGGCCTTTATGGCATCGGCCAGCGCCTGTTTTCTGCATCACGGCGTCGATCAAGGCTGGCACAGCCTGGACTGGCTGCTCGAAGTGGCCGACAGCTCCATCACCTATCGCAGCCGCTATCGCGCGCAGCCCGAGCTGCTGCCGGTGCTCGACCTGGTGGTGTTCGACGATAGCAATCCGCACGGCGTGGTATTCCAGCTGCGCCAGCTGCTGATCCATCTGGGCGAACTATCCGCCGATCTCGGCGGCGATCACTACGCGCTGGCGGACGAGCTGCTGGCGGTGCTGCAGGAATACACCGGGTTCGAGCTGTCCACGCTGGAGCAACCGGATGAGTCGGTCTTGCTGGCCCTGGCGACACTGCTTGGCAACACCGCCCGCGCGGCGCGCGAGCTTTCCGACGTGCTTGCCGCCCGCCACTTCACCCATGTCGGCGAGCGCAGCCGGCAGACGCTGGCCGCCTGAGGAAGTGGCACGGCGATAGCCTGCTATCGTTCGCACATGGCACGTTACAGGGTTACCCACGACACGCATTACCGGTACGACGCGCCGGTGGCTTTGTCGCGTCAGCTGCTGCACCTGACGCCGCGCGAGCTGCCGCGCCAGCAGTGCCTGGATCATCGGCGCCAGATCATCCCCGAGCCGAGCTTTCAACGGGAACACGACGATGCTTTCGGCAATGCCTCGGCGATGCTCGCGTTCGAGGCACCGCACGACGAACTGTGGGTACGCACCGAAAGCGTCGTCGAGGTGTTTTCGCCCGACCCGACCAGCTTCGCCGATACGCCGGCGTGGGAAACCGTGCGCAACCGCCTGCAATACCACGCCGGCGACTCGCCCTCGCCGGTCACGCTGGCCGCGCTGCAATACCGCTTCGGCTCGCCGTACGGACGCATCAAACGCCGCTTCGCCAACTATGCGGCGGACTGCTTCCCACCCGGTCGATCGATGCTGGACAGCGTGCTCGCGTTGAACGCAAAGATCCATCGCGACTTCGCCTTCGACCCCGAAGCCACCACCGTCGCCACGCCCGTGGCCGATGTGCTGACGCGTCGGCGCGGCGTGTGCCAGGACTTCGCCCACGTGATGGTGTCGTGCCTGCGCTCGATCGGTCTGGCTGCGCGCTACGTCAGCGGCTACATCCTCACCACGCCGCCGCCCGGCCAGGAACGACTGATCGGCGCCGACGCTTCGCATGCCTGGGTGTCGGTGTGGTGCCCGGGCGAGGACGAAGACCGCTGGATCGACGCCGACCCCACCAACAACCTGCTGCCCGGCAGCCAGCACATAACGCTGGCCTGGGGCCGCGACTTCGGCGATGTGTCGCCGCTGCGCGGCGTGATTCTCGGCGGCGGGGAGCAGGAATTGAAAGTGAGCGTCACCATGCTGCCGCTGGACGAGCTGCCGCTGAATAACGCCACCAGCGATGCGCTGGCGCAGTGGCAAAAACAGTCCTGACTACATGGGCTTCACCGGCGCTTCGCCGTCATGCCGCACCTCTCGCGGTGGCGCGGCATGACGGCGCTGACCAAGCTCAAAAGTGTTAAACGGGTCGATCGATGCAGCCCGCGCCACGATTCACTTCCAGCATGCGCGCGCATCGACAGAATGACGGTTCGAAGGTGCGCAAAGGCGCGGCCAGGGGGTTTGCGAAGGTCATGAAAACGTTCCACTGCAATAGCTGCAACCAGCAGGTGTTTTTCGAAAACGTATTGTGCGAGCGCTGCGGCCACATGCTGGGCTACGTCTACGATCTGGACGACGTGACCGCGTTCGAACCGGACGACAACGGCTTCTGGCGCAGCCTGGACGCACGCAGCAACGGCCGCAGCTACAAGCAGTGCCAGAACTACATCGCCGAGCACGTGTGCAACCGGATGATTCCTACGGACGATCCCGAATCGCTGTGCAAATCGTGCCGGCTCACGCTCACCATTCCCACGCTGTCGTCCGACGAAAATCGCGAATATTGGTACAAGCTCGAGCGCGCCAAGCGCCGCCTGCTGTATACGCTCACGCACCTCGACCTGCCGATCGAATCGCGCGAGGAGAATCCGGAAACCGGGCTCGCCTTCGAGTTTCTGGAAAACCAGCTGGGCGAGCCGCCGGTGCATACCGGCCACTCCGACGGATTGATCACGCTGAACATCGCCGAGGCGGACGACGGCTATCGCGAAAAAACCCGCACGCGCCTGCACGAACCCTATCGCACCCTGCTCGGTCACTTTCGCCACGAGATCGGCCACTACTACTTCATGCGCCTGATGCAAGAAGGCCCGCTGATGGACGAGTGCCGTGCGATCTTCGGCGACGAACGCGTGGACTACGGCGAAGAAATCAAGCGTCACTACCAGGAAGGGCCGCCGGCGAACTGGGAATCATCCTACATCAGCGCCTACGCCACCATGCACCCGTTCGAGGATTGGGCGGAAACCTGGGCACATTACATGCACATGGTCGACACGCTGGAAACCGCCAGCGCCTGCGGCCTGATGCTGGCACCGTCCAACCCCAGCGAACCGTCGCTGCAGGTCGAGCCGGTGGACATAGTGACGCGCTCCTTCAGCGAAATGATCGAGCGCTGGTTCCCGCTGACCTACGTGCTGAACAGCCTCAACCGCAGCATGGGTACGCCCGACGGCTACCCATTCGCACTGGCGCCGCCGGTGATCGACAAGCTGCGCTTTATCCATAAAGTGATACGCACGCAGGGCAATGTGCCGGCATCGACGCCGAATAGCCCGGCATTGCAACGTACTTGATGCGGCAACATCGCACGTCGGCATCCGATGGTTGACCACCGGACGCCGATGCAGCCCCAGGCCGCACATCTCACCGCACGCATGAATACGTATGCAGCGCCGCACTCCGGCTCGACGGCGGGCCTACCATGGCCGCTTCCAGCAAAAGGGACGGGCGATGGTCGATCGGAAAAGTTACAGGCGCGTTTGGCTGCATCGTCAGGCAACCGCACCGATGCGCCGCCACCGCAACGCCGCGCTGGCATCGCTGCTGGCAATGGCCTTGCTGGCCGCCACGCAAGTGCGCGCTGGATCGTCCGACGCAGCGCCTGCGCTCTCGACACCCTGCAGTAACTGCCTGCGTATCCCGGTCGATCACGGGCAGCTGACCATCACGCTGGTCGAAGCAAATACCGTGCGCGTGCAGTTTCGCGCAGGACGGACCGCCGGAACCAGCGCGCCAGCAGGTGGGGTCGATTCGCTGATGCTGGATCCTGCCTGGCAACCTGCCGTGCTGCCGAATGTACGACAGCTGGAAACGGCCCCCACGCGGGAACTCGACGCGTCCGACGTCCACGTGATCTGGGACAAGGCCCAGCGCGAGCTGCGCATCGAGGATGCCGCGCATCGTCTGCTGCTGCGCCAGCACGACCTCGCCTCGCTGGCGCAGGGCAAGCTGCAGCTCACCCACGATGCGGACGATGCGATGTACGGCATCGGCGGCTATAACGCGACTGAAAGTGCTTCGGCAGGACTCCTGCGGCAGGGACATCGGCTCGCCACCGCCGGCGCGCAGGGACACGCCGGCGCGCCCTTCGTCTGGAGCACGGCGGGTTACGGGCTGCTAGTGAATAGCCAGGGCGTCAGCTTCGTTCTCGCCGACGCGCATATGGACGTCCAGACGCCCGTCGGCAATATCGATTATTTCATCCTGCTGGGACGGCCGACCGAGATCTTCGGCACGATCGCACGGCTCAGCGGCCATACGCCGCTGTTTCCGAAATGGGCGATGGGCTTTACCAACAGCCAGTGGAATATCGACCAGAAAGAGCTGCTGTCGATCGTCGACACATATCGCGCCAAACACATCCCGATCGACAACTTCACCCTCGACTTCGACTGGAAAGCCTGGGGCGAAGACGACTACGGCGAATTCCGCTGGAACCCGGTGAAATTTCCCGACGGCCCCAGCGGCAAGCTGAAGTCGCTGCTCGATCAGCGCGGCATGCACCTCACCGGCATCATGAAGCCACGCGTGCATGTCGATACGGTCGAAGGGCGTTACGCCACCGCGCACGACCTGTGGCTGGCCGATACAGCGACCAGCGACGACTATTTCTCGCACAAGCCGGTGCGCGTCATCGACTTCGACAAGGCTGCCGCACGCGCCTGGTTTTTCAACGACGCGCTGAAGCATTCCTTCGATACCGGCATCGTCGGCTGGTGGAACGACGAGGCCGACGACAGCGGCGGCGACAGCCAGTTTCTCAACATGCAGCGCGCCCTCTACGACGGCCAGCGCGCGTATTCGGACCAGCGCGTGTGGTCGGTCAACCGCAATTTCTGGCTGGGCTCGCAGCGCTACGCCTACGGCCTGTGGTCGGGCGATATCGCCACCGGCTTTGCCAGCATGGCCGGCCAGCGCGCGCGCATGCTCAGTGCGATCGACGTGGGCGCGATGCAGTGGGGCATGGACGGCGGCGGCTTCACCCACGGCCACCCGTCGAACGAAAACTATGCACGCTGGGTCGAGTTCGGCGCGTTCACGCCGATCTTCCGCGTGCACGGCGACTTCAACGAAAAGCGCCAGCCGTGGCTGTACGGCAGCGACGCCGAGGCGGCAGCCACCGATGCGATCCGCCTGCGCTACGCGCTGATCCCGTACATCTACAGCTATGAATACGCGCGCCACATCGACGGCGTCGGCCTGGTGCGTCCGCTGGCCTTCGACTGGCCGCGCGACCCGCAGGTGCGCAACGACGTTGACGCCTGGCTGTTCGGCGACAGCCTGCTGGTGTCGCCCGTGGTGATCGAGGGGCAGACGTCCAAGGATATCTACTTGCCGGCCGGCACCTGGACCGACTGGTTTAGCGGCAAGGCCTACCGCGGCGGCCAGCGTGTGCGCATCGCGATCGACAGCGTGCGCTGGCACGACATCCCGCTGTTCATCCGCCAAGGCGCAATCATCCCGACGCAGCCGGTGATGGATTACGTCGGCCAGCGACCGCTCACCCAGCTTGATGTCGACATGTTTCCCGACGACCGGCGCACCACGTTCGATTATTACGACGACGACGGCAGCACCTACGCCTACGAACACGGTGTGTCGTTCCGCCAGTCGCTGGCCCTGCAGCGACAAAACAACGCCGTGCACGTCGAGATCGGCGCTGTGGTCGGCAGCTGCACGCCGGCGCTGGCGTTCTATCTGCTGAAGATCCACCGCGGCTCAGCCAGCGCGGTGAACCGCGAAAGCGCCGCCCTGCCCTCGTTCGACAGTCTCGATGCGCTCGTCAAAGCAGGCGGCGAAGGATGGTCGAGCGGGCACGATCGCTATGGCGCGGTGACGTATGTGCGGGTGAAGGCGGCCGTGGCGCAGGACGTTGTGCTGTCGCTGGCGCGCTGAGGCGATGATTCAGTCAGCCCGCCCTGCAGCAGACGCTTCGACGCCGCTGTCGATGAATACGTATGCAGCCGCTGGTTGCTGCATTGCGACGCTGATTACCATGGCGCCCTGCGTCCCGCCATCACGGCGAGGCACGGCACATCACGCGGCGGGGAGCCATCGATGACATCACGCACCAGCCACCGGCTGCACACCTTGGCAGCATGCTGAGCCTGCTGCTCACGGCGGCGCTGGCAGCCGGTGCTGCCACCCCGACTCCGCAGTGGCAGGACGGCCTCGACTGGCACGGCGTGCATGTCGCGATGACACTCGGCGCGCAGGGCGGTTACACGCTGGCATGGCCATACGGCCAGCGCGCGATCGCCGCGCAGGCGATGCGGGTCGACACGGCCAGCACGCTGTTCAACGGCCTTTTCGCGATGGCGCAGGACGATCTCGCCCAGGATTCGGTCAGCGCGATCCGCGACGACGCCTTCGATCACGGCCAGCCGATTCCCTGCCAGTGTTTCGAGACCGGGCTGAAGTGGCCCTACGTGTGGACGCGCGATCTGTCGTACGCGGTCGATCTGGGCCTGTGGCGTTTCGATCCCGCGCGCTCGCGCAACGGCCTGCAGTTCAAGCTGTCCGAGGTGCGGTTGCCAGCAGGCGCGGCCGCCAGCCAAAGTATGGTGATGCAGGACACCGGCTCCGGCGGCAGCTGGCCGATCAGCACCGATCGCGTGGTGTGGTTTCTCGGCGCGCGCCATCTGCTGGATGAGCGGGCGTTTGCGGCGCAGGTGTACCCCGCGCTGCGCAACACGCTGGCGCAGAATCGCACCTATGCATTCGATGCGCGCTTCGGGCTGTATCGCGGTGAAACCTCGTTCCTGGACTGGCGCGAGCAGAGTTATCCCGCGTGGACGCAGAACAACGTGGTCGCGATCGCTCAGTCGTTCGCGCTGTCGACCAACGTGCTGCATTACGGCGCCTTGCAGATGGCGGCCGCGCTGGCGTTATCGCATGGTGATCCCAGCGCTGCTGCGGATTATCGCGCGCAGGCGGCGGCGCTGAAATCGGCGATCAATGCGCGCTTCTGGCGCGACGATCGCCGTATGTACATGAGCTATATCGGCGGCGACGGCACGCCCTACGACAGCTACGATCTGCTCGGCATCGCGCTGGCCATCACCAGCGGCGTGGCCGAGGGCGATCGCGCGCGGCAGGCGCTGGCCAGCTATCCGACCTGGCCGGCCGGCAGCCCGGTGATCTGGCCCGAGCGTGTCGATCAGCCGATCTATCACAATCGCGCGATCTGGCCCTTCGTCAGCGCCTATGCGTTGCGCGCCGCGCGTCGCATCGACGATCCCGCGCGCATCGCGCACGAACTGCAGTCGATCATGCGCGGCGCGGCGCTGTACGGCTCCAATATGGAAAACTACGAGCTGCTGACCCAGGGCCAGCATCTCGACGACGGCCCGCTCAGCGGGCCGGTCGTTAATTCGCCGCGTCAGCTGTGGTCGGTCGCGGCGTATCTGGCTGCCGTCACCGAAGGCGTGTTTGGGCTAAACGACGATGGCCGCATCGAACCGAAGCTGCCGACTTCGCTGGTGCCGATGCTGTTCGGCGCACGACGCACCATCACGCTGATCTTGCCAAAGCAGACCGTCACGCTGCAGCTGCCTTCCACGCTGGGCGACGGCAATCTGCTGGTTGCCGATCACGCCAGCACGTCGGGTACGACGACACTCGTCACGTTGAAAGCGATCCGCGTCACGGACGAGGCCTTGCGTACCGATGCGCCGCTGTACGCGCCGGTGGGGCCGGATGCACCGGTCGTGACGAGCGTGGCCGATGGTTGGCGCTTGCAGGTCGATGGCAAGGAGACGATCTATCTCAACGGCGGGCGGATGCAATCGATCGATGAAACAACGATCGTCGCGAAGCAACCCGGCCTGCAATGTTTCAGCGCCACGCGCGTCGATACACACGGCCTCGAATCCCTGCAAAGCCCGGCGACATGCGTTGGCGATACCGCAAAAATCGGCGGCGCATGGCCGCGCCAGTGGACAGCCACCACGAGCGGCCACTATCGCGTGTGGCTGAGCTACGCCAACGATCACGGGCCGATAAACACAGGCATTACTGCGGCGGTAAAGATGCTGATCGTGCAGTGCGGCGACGAAGACGCCCAGCGCGTGCCGCTGGTGATGCCGCACAGCCTCGGCGAGCAGGCCTCCACCTATGGCGAGTTCACCGCCAAAGCCGGCAATCATTGCAGCTTCAATCTCGACGACGGCTTCAACATGAGCTATCTCGCTCACTTCGCGCATTACACCGGCGGCGCCGGCGGTGATAGCGGGCCGTTGAACGACGCCAATATCCACGAATTGCAGATCGCTCTGCTCGCACCCGGAAACATCCCACCATGAATGCCAAACCCACGTTGTCGTTCTGGCAGATCTGGAACATGTGCTTCGGCTTTCTCGGCATCCAGTTCGGCTTTGCGCTGCAGAACGCCAACGTCAGCCGCATCTTTCAGACGCTCGGCGCCAACGTCGACGATATTCCGGTGCTATGGATTGCCGCGCCGCTGACCGGCCTGATCGTGCAGCCGATCATCGGCTACTGCTCCGACCGCACCTGGAACCGCTTCGGTCGCCGCCGCCCGTATTTTTTTGCCGGCGCCGTGCTGGCCACGCTGGCCTTGCTGGCGATGCCCAACGCGCCCGTACTGTGGGTGGCTGCCGGCCTGCTGTGGATCATGGACGCCTCGTTCAATATCTCGATGGAGCCGTTCCGCGCCTTTGTCGGTGATCAGCTACCGCCCTCGCAGCGCGCACTGGGCTACTCGATGCAAAGCGTCTTCATCGGCGTGGGCGCGGTGGTGGCCTCGTTCCTGCCGTACCTGCTGACGCGTTGGGGCGTGGCCAACACCGCGGCACCGGGCGAGCTGCCGCACACGGTGAAGTTCGCTTTCTATATCGGCGGCGCCGTGCTGCTGGGCGCCATGCTGTGGACGGTGCTGCGCACGCGCGAATACCCGCCCGAGCAGCTACAGTCCTTCGACGAACCGGCGCTGCCCAACGAACCGACGAATGCTTCCGGCGCCTGGAAGCCCGGCGCACTGTTTCTCGCGCTGGGCGCGCTGATGCTGTTCCTGATCAGCCACTTTGCGCTGGCCAAGGAGCTCTATCTTCTGGCCGGCGGGCTAATCCTGTTCGGACTGCTGTTTGTCTGGCTGACGCTGACCCACAGCACGGGGCCGCTACGTCAGATCATGGGCGATCTGCACGGTATGCCGCGGCCGATGCGCCGACTCAACTGGGTGCAGTTCTTCTCGTGGTTTGCGATGTTTGCGATGTGGATCAACACCACCTCGGCCGTATCGCAAACGTTCTACGGCAGCAGCGACACCACCTCCGTGGCCTACAACGAAGGCGCTAACTGGGCCGGCGTGCTGATGGGCACCTATAACGGCGTCGGTGTGCTGGCAGCCGTGCTCATTCCCCTGCTGGTGCGGATGCTCGGCATGCGCGTGAGCCACCTGATCAATCTTTGGCTGGGCGGTGCGGGGCTGATCTCGTTCGTATTCATTCGCGATCCGCACTGGCTGCTGGTCTCGATGGTCGGCGTCGGCTTTGCCTGGGCCTCGATTCTCTCGCTGCCTTACGCACTTTTATCGGACAACCTGCCCGCCGCGAAAATGGGCGTCTATATGGGCATCTTCAATTTCTTTATCGTCATTCCACAGCTGCTCGCGGCCAGCGTGCTGGGGGTACTGCTGAAGCTGTTCTTTCACGGCCAGCCGATCTGGGCGCTGGCGCTGGGCGGCGCCAGCCTGATCGTCGCCGGCCTGTGCACGCTGCGCGTGCGCGAGCCATTCGCGGCGAAGCTCACCTGACGGTGACCACGTAGCCGATGCGCGCATTGCCATCGGGCGCCAGCGGTTTAGCGCGCCGCGCGTCCTGTTTTTGGAGGCGCAGCGCTTTTCTGGCTGGAACGCCGCACCATTAGCTTGGCCGGTAGCACGACGCTCTCGGCGGGCTGCCCACGGATCAGGCTGAGCAGCCTATCGACCAGCACCTCGCCGGCGTGACGCGTGTCCTGCACCACGGTGGTCAACGGCGGGTTGACGTAGCTGGCCATGGCGATGTCGTCGAAGCCGACGATGGCCACATCCTGCGGCACACGCAGGCCCTGATCGGACAGCGCGCGCATCGCGCCGATGGCGATCAGATCGCTGGCGGCAAATATGGCGTCGAACCGCTCCTTGCGCGCGAGCAGCGTCTGCATCGCCGCATAGCCGGAGTGTTCGGTGCTTTCCGCATCCACCTGCAGCTCTGCCCGCGCGGCGAGGCCGGCTTGCGCCAGCACCTCGGCGTAGCCACGATAGCGTTCGAAAAATTCCGGGTAGTGGCTGGAGGCTTCGCCGAGAAATGCGATGCGCTGGCAGCCCTGGTCGAGCAGATGCTGCGTGGCCGCGGTGCCGCCTTCGAAATTGTCGCAGCCGATCGACAGGCCGGGCTGATCGGGCAGCACCGCGCCCCAGCGGACGAAGCAGGTGCCGTGCGCCACCAGCTTGTCGAGCTTGTCGCGATAGGCAATGTAATCGCCGTAGCCCAGCAGGATGATGCCGTCGGCCTTTTTGCTCTCGGCGAAATCGGCGTGCCAGTCGTGCGACAGCTGCTGAAACGAGATCAGCAGGTCGTATCCCTGCTTGGCGCAGGCTCGGGTGATCGAGCCAAGCAGCGACAGGAAAAACGGGTTGATGTGCGACTCGTCGGTGGTCGGGTCTTCGAACAGCAGCAGTGCCAGCGTGCCCGAGTGCATGCGGCGCAGGTTGGAGGCGTTCTTGTCGACCTTGTAATTGAGCTGCTCCACCGCCGCCTGAATTCGCCGACGCGTCTCCTCGTTCACCAGCGGGCTGCCGCGCAGCGCGCGCGACACCGTGGACTGGGAAACCCCGGCCAGATGCGCAATATCGAATGAGGTGGACTTGCCCTTCATGCGTGC
This sequence comes from Rhodanobacter sp. ANJX3, assembly GCF_014200755.1. Classification (GTDB taxonomy): domain Bacteria; phylum Pseudomonadota; class Gammaproteobacteria; order Xanthomonadales; family Rhodanobacteraceae; genus Rhodanobacter. The sequence goes on from NZ_JACHCM010000003.1 coordinate 388,946, forward strand.
TGCCGACTAAACCTCTGTAGTGCGGCACGCTCGTGCCGAGGCACGCCAAGTCCTTGCGGCCATGCCCGCCAATTGTTGCGTGTAGGTCATCGGATCGCCCGCCGCAGCGCAGCACGAAACGGCAAAAGCGGGATATTCGGCGGAAGTACAAATTCGGCCACGCGATGATCGCGGCAGCTATTCCTGTGCGTTGATCACGGCAAGGAAATCCCGGCCGTAGCGCTTGAGCTTGGCTTCGCCGACGCCGCTTATGGTGGCCAGCTCCTCTTCGTTCGCCGGCAGCGCGCGCAGCATCGCCAGCAGCGTGGCGTCGTGGAACACCACGTACGGCGGCACGCCGTGCTGCTTGGCCAGCTGCGTACGCACGGCGCGCAGCGCGTCCCACATCGACTGCTCGTATGCCTCGATCCCGAGGCTGCCACCAGTGACGAGCTTGCTGTCGCGCCGACGGCTGCCGCCGCGCGGCGGCCGTACGTCCTCGCGCAATTTCACCGTCTGGCCGCCGCTGAGCACGGCGCGGCTGGCGGGCGTCAGACGCAGAGTGCCGTAGCCCTCGGCGTCCGCCTCGAGCAGGCCGGCCGCCAGCAGCTGGCGAAACACCGAGCGCCACTGCTTTTCGTCCATCGACGCACCGATGCCGAAGGTGCTGAGCTGATGATGATTGGAGCTGAGCACCTTCGGCGTTTCCTCGCCGCGCAGAATGTCGATGACGTGGCCGGAGCCGAAACGCTGGCCGCTGCGATACACCGCCGACAGCGCCTTTTGCGCCGGCACCGTGGCGTCCCAGGTTTTCGGCGGCTCGATACAGTTGTCGCAATGCCCGCACGGGCCGGGATACACCTCGCCGAACGCGCCCAGCAGCAGTTGGCGGCGGCAACCGGTGGCTTCGGCATACGCCAGCAGCGATTCCAGTTTCTGCCGCTCCACCCGCTTGCGATCGTCCGCCGACTCGGACTGCGCAATCATCTGGCTCATCGTTACCACGTCGGACAGGCCGTAGATCATCCACGCCTCCGCCGGCAGGCCGTCGCGGCCGGCGCGACCGGTCTCCTGGTAGTAGCCCTCCATGCTGCGCGGCAGATCCAGATGCGCGACAAAGCGCACGTCCGGCTTGTCGATGCCCATGCCAAAGGCGACCGTGGCCACCATCACCACGCCGTCCTCGCGCAGAAAACGTTTCTGGTTCGCGCTGCGCTTTGCCGCATCGAGACCGGCGTGATACGGCAGCGCCTCCACGCCCGACTCGGCCAGCCACTCGGCTGTTTCGTCCACCTTGCGCCGGCTGAGGCAATAGACGATGCCCGACTCGCCGCGATGGCCTTCCAGAAACTCCGCCAGCTGCCGCTTCGCGTTATGCCGCAGGCCTACCCGATAGCCGATGTTCGGTCGGTCGAAGCTGGCCACGAACTGGCGCGCCTGCTGCAGCGACAACCGCTCGACGATTTCCTCGCGCGTGCGCGGGTCGGCCGTGGCCGTCAGCGCAATGCGCGGCACCTGCGCAAAGCGCTCGTGCAGCACCGCCAGCTCGCGATACTCCGGCCGAAAATCATGCCCCCACTGCGACACGCAGTGCGCCTCGTCGATCGCGAACAGCGCCACCTCGGTACGTTCCAGCAGGTTGAGAAAGCGCCCGGTGAGCAGTCGCTCCGGCGCCACGTAAAGCAGATTCAGCTCACCCGCCAGCAGCTGTCGCTCGACCTCGCGCTGTTCCTCCGCGCCGATGCTGGAATTGAGATACGCCGCCGCCACGCCGGCCTCGCGCAGCGCGTCGACCTGATCCTGCATCAGCGCAATCAGCGGTGATACCACGATACCCGTGCCCTGCCGCGCCATCGCCGGGATCTGGTAGCACAGCGACTTGCCGCCGCCGGTCGGCATCAGCACCAGCGCATCGCCACCCTCGACCACATGGTCGACGATGGCCTGCTGCTGGCCGCGGAAATTCGGGTAACCGAAAACAGTTTGAAGAATGTCGAGAGCGTTGCTTGGCATTCGCTCATGCTAACAAATGGGGCATACCGGCTGGGCTGATAGACATGTGGGTAGGTGGCGCTGTTGTCTGCGGATTACCGCTGACAAGAGCCGGCCTCCAACCCACTGGCACGGCACCGACGCGTTGCGTCATCAGAGCCTGTTCACGATCTCCGTGTGCCCCGCGCCGGGAGCCGTTTGCGCGCAGGCTAAGGAAGAACGAGGGTACGCGGTGAGGCGCCATGGATGGCGCCGGCTTTGAGGAGCGAGGAGTGGACGTCCGTCCACGACGGAGTGATGACGCCGGGAGGCGCGCAAACGGCCCCGGCCCGCAGGGTTGTCATCGAGCGGCCGCCAGGCGGCAGCGCGCGATTTACACCTTTTCGGCGCTTGGCTTGCCAGCCAGGCAAGCCGGCGCCACGCGCCACCCTCTGACGGCCGCTCGATGACAACGCGAGGTACGGGGAGATCGTGAACAGGCTCTTAGGTCGAAGCGGCTCGCGCGAAACGCAGCACCTTGGGCTTGGGCAGGCCTTCTTCAAGCAATTCATAAACGAGGGCGATCAGCTCGGCATGCTTTGCCGCGGACAATGCTTTTTCGCCGATCGCCTCGGCGCTCAACTCCAGCGCGGCCTTCATCACATCGTGTCTTACTGGCCGGGCGGAATCGTCCCAGGCCGTTCTCGCCGCCCTGTCGCGTACACGAGCGCCCTCCGGAGAGGTATGGCGCTCGTCCCGGCGATAATGCGCATCGGCATCGCCATGTGCCGATGCGGCCGATGGGTCGGTAGCGATCATGACACCGTCCGGCAGGCGCGGTTCTCCCTGGCCCATGAGCACCCATAGCGGGCTCCAGCCGCTGTTCGCCAGCTGGCGCAGCGCTTCGGCGCCGACCTCTACTTCGCCCCGCTCGTACCCACCGTAGGTATTTTTATGGACGCCGAGAGAAACGGCGAAATCGGCCTGGTTCGTCGAACCGCGAATTTGTGCCAACCGCTTGCCGGTATCCAACCGAATTTTTGGCTTATCGCTCATGAAATTCTCGCGTCGGCGATGAATTCGATAGCGAAGCAGCGACGTTATTCGGAAATAAATATTTGTTTTTCAAGAAATAAATGTATCCATGAGCGGCGCTGGCCTGCATCACAACCGACGACCGAATATCTGTTGCAATTGACCGAACATTTGTGCCAATATCCATGCCGTGGAAGCCATACCTCAGGGAACCGAACACCATGACCACCACGGATGCCCGGGAAAACCTGCCGCGAACGACAGGCATACGGCAGCGGTTGTGGCTGCTCTACGCCAAGCTCGCCGGTCGCGCAGCATCGGACGACCATGCGCAGCTACCGTTTGCCCACAGCCATTGCCGTCCGTTACACCGGCCGACTTTCCGGCCAAAGCAACGCATGGCCGACACGCCACAGAACTCAGGCGATCGCAGCTACCGCTACAACGACGACGTCACCGACAACCGCACGCTCGGCGCAGAACCCCTACCCGAACTGTTTCCGTATTGTGCCAAAGGCTACCACTGCCGTGCGCCGTGGCAATCCACAAAATTCGCCAGCCTCGTTGGCATGCGCCTCGTTAAAGGCCGAGCAGCCGGCTTGACCGCGTCGATATCCACGGACACACCGGCAGCGCGCGGCGCTTCATTGGCCGCATGAGGTTTCGCGCCATCGCGTCATGACGACGAGACCCGCGGCGATGCCACGCATATCTCATGGCGCCAGCGCCCACCGACGCGTTTCCTGACGAGGCGGCAGCATCGAAGCACCCAGCTCGACATGAGCCTGACTTTGGAGAACAAGCATGATGGAACGCAATGCCGGAGAGCCCACTTCCTGCAAGCTGCAGATTTACGTGTCGGGTGGCTGGCTGGACATGCTTTATTTCGAATCCGCCCAGCGCGAACGCGTCACTACCGCCGTGACGGCCATTTCCAGAGAAGCAAATAACTCGGTTATCTGGCGAGTGATTCATGTCGGTGCCAATCCGCCCGACTGGCTAGCGACCGCAACGCCCTGGAAACCTATCACTGACCGGGAGCCCGCACCTCTGGAAGACGTACTGATCAGTGTATCGATGGAAAACGACGAGCCACCGACGGTTTTCATGGCCTATCGCAAAACGGTGGGAACGAAAACGTTCTACGTCAGCGGCACCAGCGACCACATCATTCCAGGAGCCTACGCGTGGAAGCACGTCGATGAACCCTCTCCGGCGCCGAACAGCGTGGCGTAAGCCTGCGATCATCGAGGTTGTTCGAGCCACGGTTGGGCCGTAGAGACGCGCGAACACCCTGTTGCCCGCCCGCCTCATTCGCCGCCCATACCCCACAACTCCCGATCCACATCCCCATCCAACCCGAACACGGCAAGCGCGACGCGCCCGTTGATCACCGCAACACCTTCCGATCGCAGCAGGCGACTCTGCTCGCGGAACCCGCGACTGCCCACCGGCATCGCGATATGCCCACTGGCACGCAGTACGCGATACCAGGGCAGCACCATGCCGTCGGGGACTTCGCCCAGCAGTCGTCCGACCAGGCGTGCGCGACCGGGCAAGCCGGCGCGTGCCGCTATGGCGCCGTAGCTCGCCACACGACCGTACGGGATCGCGGCAATCGCCGCGTACACCCGGGCGTGCTTTTCATCGATGGCCGAATTCAGCATGACTTACCCTCATCGAAGCGACGTCGCGCGACACGGTACGCCATGCGATGGCGGTCGCCAACGCCGCGTTAACGCATGGACGTGGCACAGTAGAGCGCCCGACGTAAGCGAAGGTAGCTGCACCATGCGCCACTTCGAAGCCGTGCGCTCACACATCGGCAGCCAGCACGCGCTGCGCCACAACGATCCGTACCTGATCAGCTTTGATCTGGAGCTGTCGAAGGATCGCCACCAGGGCATTTATCTCGCCGAACTGGAGGATGAAGCCGAGCGGCGCTATCTGCGTATCTCGACGCCGATCGGTCCACTCGCCGGCACCGATCCCAGCCGGTGCCTGCGCTTCAACTGGCAGCAGCGCACCGGCTTTCTGGCGGTAGCCGATCTTGACGGCGCGCCGTATTTGCACCTGTGCGAAAACCGGCCGTACGAATTTCTCGACAGCGACGAGCTGCAGCGGCTAATTGCCGAACTCGGCACCCTGGGCGACCAGCTGGAGCAAATCATCAGCACGCCCGAAAACGCGCTCTAGTTCCTTTACTACCAGATCATCCTGACGGCTTTGACGAAGCCGTAGGCGAGCAGCGCCGTGACCGGCAGAGTCAGTATCCAGGCCCACACCATGCGCTCGACCACCGACCAGCGGATGGCGCTGAAGCGCTTGGCCGCGCCTACGCCCATGATCGATGCCGAGACGTTGTGCGTAGTCGATACCGGAATGCCGAACATCGAGGCAGTGAGGATCACCGCCGCCGAGCTGGTTTCCGCAGCAAACCCGTTGATCGGATGCAGCTTGACCATCTTGTGACCCAGCGTCTTGATGATGCGCCAGCCGCCGCCGGCCGTGCCCGCGGCCATGGTCAGCGCGCAGACGACCTTCACCCAGATCGGAATGGCGAAACCGCCGGCGGTGTTTTCGGCGATGCGCAAAAAGCCCAGCCACTGCGGCAGCTGATCGAACTGATGCGCGGCCGTGCCACCGGCCAGTGCTAGCGCGATGATGCCCATGCTTTTCTGCGCATCGTTCATGCCGTGCGCCACGCCCATCGCCGTGGCCGATACGATCTGCGCCTTGCCGAAAAAGCTATTGACGAAGGGCGTGCGGCCGAAGCGCTGCAGCCAGTTATGCCGATTGGCGAACCACGCCAGCAGCGCGTACAGCGCACCCATCAGGGCGAAGGCCACGATAAAGCCGGCCAGCGGCGACAGCACCATCGGAATGATCACCTTGGGGATCACGCCGTGGCCGGTAATCAGATTGCCCTGCGCCCAGATCACCGAGCCGATGTCGTTGTCCGATGCGGCCAGCGCCGCACCGACCAGGGCGCCGACCAGCGCGTGGCTGGAACTGGAAGGCAGGCCGAGCCACCAGGTGATCAGGTTCCACACGATGGCCGAGAACAGCGCACAGATCACCAGCTGCGGACCGACATCGACCACGCCGGCGTTGATCAGGCCCGAGGCGATGGTGGCGGCCACGGCGGTGCCGAGCATCGCGCCGAGCAGGTTGGTCACCGCGGCCAGCAGCACCGCCTGGCCGGGCGACAGCACCTTGGTGGCGACGACAGTAGCGATGGAGTTGGCGGTGTCGTGAAAACCGTTGATGTAGGTAAAGGCCAGGGCGATCAGCACCTCAGCCACGACCAGGCCGAGACTCATGCCCGATCTCCGGCGGTCGCGCACTGGTCATCGAATGCCGAGGCCATGCCCGGACTGCACGCGCTAAGAAAACTGAGGATCACCGCGGCGCCCTCAGGAGTTCTTGAGCACGATCGAGTAGACGATATTGCCGACGTCGCGGCATTTGTCGATCGCCTTTTCGATCAGCTCGAACAAATCCTTGGCCAGCATGGCACGCATCGCGTCACCGCCTTCGACGTAAAGCGTGCGATAGGGATCGAGCAGCATGCGATCGCCCTCGGACTCCAAGGCCTGCAGGCGGTCCTGCAGCTTCTTCACCGGATCGATGCGCAGGCCGCGACGCAGCTCGCCGATCATCTCCTCGACTACCTCGGTGGAGCGCTCGAGGATCAGCGCGCGCTGGGCGAAGTTCACCCCGACCAGGCGATCGGACACGATCTCGTAGCGCTCGGCGAACTTCTCGATGCTCTTGGGAATCTTGTACAGCGCCGAGTTGAGCGCGGCGATGTCCTCGCGGTCGAGCGCGGTGACGAAGGTGTTGACCAGACCCTCGCTGATCTGTCCGGCCAGCGCCTTTTCGCGGGCGCGGGTGGCGGTAAAGGCCGCCATGACCGAGCCCCGGCCCGGCTTGCTGAGCAGCTCGTGCAGGGCCTTGGCGCTTTCGCAGACGGTGGCCGCGCTCTGTTCGAGCAGGCCATAAAACTTGTCGCCTTTACCGAAAATCGTCTGCAGTGAAAACATGCGGGCCGTGCCTGAGGGAGCGAGATGACGACAATGTTACAGGACGTCCGCCGCGCGCCGCACCCGCGCGCACGTGAACTGGAGCCCGCCAGCCCTTACACTGGGGCCATCTCCCGGCCGGTAACCTCTACGCGATGCTGATTGAAATTGCGCTCGTCCTCGTGCTGGCGCTGTGCAACGGATTTTTCGCGTTGTCGGAAATGGCGCTGGTGGCCTCGCGCAAGAGCCGCCTGAAGCAGATGGCCAAAACCAGTCGCCGTGCCGCCATGGCACTGCGCCATGCCGAGGCGCCCGAGCACTTTCTCTCCACGGTGCAGGTCGGCATCACCCTGGTGATGCTGATCACCGGCTCGGTTGCCGGCGATGCCCTGGGCAGCCAGATCGGTGAGATTCTGCACAACGAGGGCCACTCCGCATGGCTGGCACCATATGCGCGCGTGCTGGGCATCGTGCTGGGCTTTGTGCTGATTTCGTTTATCCAGATCGTGATCGGCGAACTGGTACCCAAGCGTCTGGCGCTGTCGTCGCCGGAGAAGTTCTCCGGCTATATGGCGTTTCCCATGCTGGTGCTGTCGCGCATTACCGCACCGTTCGTGTGGCTGTTGAACGTGTCGAGCAACGCGCTGCTGCGGCTGATGCGGATCAATCAGCACGGTCGCGGCGTGGTATCGGAAGAAGAAATCCGCATGCTGGTAGCGGAAAGCGCCGAACAGGGCGTGCTCGATCCAGATGAACACAATATGGTCAACCGGGTGTTGCGCCTGGGCGACCGTACGGTCGATAGCGTGATGACGCCGCGCATGCGCATCGCCTGGCTGGACATCGCCGCGCCACGCGAAGAGAACGTCGAGGTGCTGCGCCAGACGCCGTACTCGCGCTACCCGGTCTATCGCGGCGACGAAAGCGACGTGGTCGGCGTGGTCGAGGTCAAGCGCCTGCTGCACAGCTTTGCCGACGGCCAGCTGGAGCTGTTCCAGCATTTGTCCAAGCCGCTGTTCGTGCCGGCCACGGCGCGCGCGCTGGATCTGCTGGAGGAATTCCGCGACGCGGAAACGCCACTGGCCCTGGTGGTGGACGAGTACGGCGATATCGAAGGCGTGGTGACGGTCAACGACCTGCTGGCCGCCGTGGTCGGCGTCAGCCAGATCGCCCACGGCGACAGCACCGAAACCGGCCCGATCGTGCAGCGCGCCGACGGCAGCTGGCTGATCGACGGCAGCCTGTCGACCGACGACCTGCGCGAGCTGCTGCGTCTGGATCACCTGCCGGGCGAGGACGAGCACGACTTTCGTACCATTGCCGGCATGGTGATGACCGCGCTGGGCCGCATTCCGCAGACCGGCGAAGTCTTCGAGTGGCGCGGTATCCGCTTCGAAGTGGTGGACCTCGACGGCGCGCGTATCGACAAGCTGCTGGTGACGCGCGTATCCGAATACGAAGCGGATGAAAAAACCGGCTGACGCCTCAGAGCCTGTTTACGATCTCAGCGTCGATCTATTCCCGTCCGGACACCGATTTGGACGTCCATTGCAATCGAAACCTTCAGGCGCTGCTGCACGGCGCTCTAGGCGTCGCCATCATCCGCTGACTTGATGCCGGCAAGCCGCGCCATGCGCTGGGTATCGGCCAGGATGCCATGCAGCAGGCGCAGCTCGCGTTCGTCCAGCTGGATGCGCTGATAGATCTTGCGCAGACGCAGCATCACCGTAGTGGGCGCACGGCCTTTGTGGAAATCGATATCTTCCAGCGTCTGCAGCAGATGGGTATAGAACTGCTCCATCTGTGCCGCGTCGGCCGGCGGTTCGTCCTGCACCGGCTCGAACGTCGGCACGTCGCCCAGCATGGCCACGCGCACTTCGTACGCCATCACCTGCACCGCCTGCGACAGGTTGAGCGAGCTGAAGTCGTCGACGCTGGGGATGCGCACCATCGCATGGCAGCGCGCCAGCTCGTCGTTCTCCAGGCCGGTGCGCTCGTTGCCGAAAACCAGGGCTACGTCCTCACCCCGAGCAGCCGCAGCCAGAGCCTGGGCGGCGGCCTCGCGCGGCGAGATTTCCGGCAGGTTGATGCCGCGCCGGCGAGCCGACAAGCCGAGCACCAGCCGACTACCGGCAAGACTTTCCACCAGCCCATCGTGGACGCCAGCGTTGCCGAGCACGTCGTCCGCACCCGCGGCCAGCGCGTTGGCTTCGGCGTCGGGAAAGCGCGCCGGCCGCACCAGCTCCAGCCGGGTAAAGCCCATGGTGCGGATAGCCCGCGCCGCGCTGCCGATATTGCCCGGGTGTGAGGTGCGCACCAGCACATAGCGGATGCGGGCGGCGAGGTCGATGGATGCGGACATGGCGCGGTGCCGAATGTGGATCAGCGAGCAAGGATAACGGATGCGACGCCCGCCGAAGCCGAAGCCATCGCCCAAAAAGGCCCGAACCGCCCGCCTCTGCTAGACTTGCGCGTCGCGATTCCGCTCTTTTGCAAAGTCCAAGGCCATGCCAAGACCCCACGTCACGATCGCGGCGCGCGCCGCGCGTTCTGCAGGCAATATCATCCTGCGCTATATGAACCGCATCGACGGCCTCAATATCGTCGAGAAGCAGCAGCTGGATTTCGTTTCCGAAGTCGACAAGCTGGCCGAAGCGGAAATCATCAAGGAGCTGCGCCGCGCCTACCCGGATCATTCGATCCTGGCCGAGGAGAGCGGCGCCACCGGCAAGGGCCCGCTGCAGTGGGTGATCGACCCGCTCGACGGCACCCATAACTACCTGCGCGGCATCCCGCACTTCAGCGTCTCCATCGCGCTGCTGGAACGAGGCGTGCCGATTCACGCGGTGGTATTCGATCCGCTGCGCGACGAGCTGTACACCGCCAGCAAGGGCGACGGCGCCTACCTCAACGACCGCCGCATGCGCGTATCCAAGCGCGAGAGCCTGGGCGGCGCGATGATCGGCACAGGCTTTCCGTTCCGTCAGCGCGAGCATCTGACTGCACAGATGGACATCACCCGCGCGATGCTCGGCCAGGCCGAGGACATCCGCCGCTCCGGCTCGGCCGCGCTCGATCTGGCCTATGTGGCTGCAGGCCGCTACGACGGCTATTTCGAGATCGGCCTGAAGCCGTGGGATCTGGCCGCCGGCGTGCTGCTGGTGCATGAGGCGGGCGGTCGCTACTGCGACTTCGCCGGCCGCGACGGCATTCCTGCCAGCGGCAATATCGTGGCGGGCAACCTCAACGTGGCCAAGGCCATGGTCGACGCCATCGGCCAGCAGGCGACGCCTGCGCTGCTGAAGGCCTGAGGATTCCCGTCTAGCCGGCTATCTTCAGCGGCAAACGCGAATCGGCGAACACTGTCGCAGCCACCCGATGCCCGAGCGCGGGTGGTGCGAATTCAGGCATCAATGCGTGGAATTGGCCGGTGCCGGCGCGGCTGCGGGCACGGTTTCATTCGCAGCGGGAACGGCGGGCGTTTCCGGCGGCGGCGGTAGCGCGATCTCGGTGCTGTTCTGCTGGGCCTCCAGAGCGCGTATCTGCTGCTTCACCGCATCGAGCTGGCTGCTGGTATTGCGCAAGTCATTGCTCAACGAGACTGCCTGCTGCTGGGCCTGCTGCTGCTGCGCCGCGACCTGCTGCGATTGCTGCTGCTGGTGCGCGGCATCCTGTTGAAGGTTCTGCAGGCGCTGCTGGTTCAACGTCACCATCTGCTCGGCGTACTTGTTGCCCGCCTGCAGCCGCAAGGCATCGATATCCACCTCGGCCAGCTTTTCGGTCTGCGCGGCGAAGGCGCGATAGACATCGTCGGCGTTCTTCATCGAGTCGGTGCGGATCACGCGCCAGAACACCTTGTCGTGGAACAACGCCACGAAATAGGTGAGTTTTTCCGGCTGAAACAGCTCGCTGGCACCGTACTTACCATTGTAGGTGGTACGGATTTCCGTCAGCTGGTGCGTATCGACCAGATGCTGCAGGTACGCCACCGAGCTGCCGGACGTATCGGCAACGTCAGCGTTCGCCGATGGGGCCGGGGCCGTTACGGGCACTGCCGGTGGTGCGGTGGCCGCCACGGAGAATACCGAAAAGCTGGCCAAAGCCAGGGCGATCGTCCCGTTCCGGACGCGTCGTGTGCCCGCGCTGCTGTTCATTGCGTTCGTCCCCTGCGTTCCCGGCGATTGTACGTTGGATGGTCGGCCAATAACGGCATCGAACGATGCGCCGGCCCTTTTCTTATTCGCCGAGTCTAAAGGCGCTGCACCGAGGGTCAAGTGGTTGTCGATCCACCGCAGCGCGCCACCTCGAATGCCGCTCAATACACCAGCTGGGCACTGGTATCGCAGTTGACCGAGCGCAGGTTGACCTGGGCCGTGCCGATATTGATGCCCAAAGTCTGCAGCAGCGGGCCGACCAGTGCGCTGTCCAGCGCTGAAAACACCGGTACCAGAGCGGCCGATAGCGTAGCCAACAGCGGAGCCAAGGGTAGCGAGACCGAAGCACCCGCTAAAGTGAGCGTGGTTTTCAACGAGGTCGAACCCAGCAGGCTGCCAATCAGAGTGCCAAGAACCGCGGACGATGTGCCCGCCGTCTGCGTCATGTTGGGCTGTTGGGCAATGGGAACCGTCGGGTCGACGCTGAAGGTCAGAGGCGTGGCTGGATTGGTGGCGATCTGCACATTGGCCGATGCGGACAACTGGGCAATTTCGATGCCCAAGGCGAAAACGTTGACCAGGGGCGCCACGGTCCCGGCTGAAATAAGCGATGACCAGGACTCGCGGATGTTGTTGATGGCGCCAGCCGGTAACGTACCGAGAAACGCGTTCAATACGCCGGGCGCCGTGGTGATGGTCACGCTGTCCGAGTTCTGGCCGCCGCTGCCCGGCACATTGCATTCGAGCGCGGTTATCGTGCCGTCGGTGGGTGCCACCTCGAGATAAAGCGGAATACCCACCAGTGCCTGACCGGTGATCGGCGTACTCAGCGCAGAGATGTTCAAGGCCAGTCGAATTTGCGCGGTGTGTGCCACGGTGCCAACGCCACCTACGCCGATCTGCGGCGGCTCGATAACGCTCATGGCCAGACTGACCGTTGCTACGCCCGGCACATTGACGCTCGTCGCAGGAAGCGCAACGGCGTTGGCGCTGTCGGCCGCCAGCAGAACGGCATTGAGTATGTCCAGCGCGTTGACGTTGGTATTCAACGCAACGTTGGGATCCTGGGTCGTCGCGTCGACGTTGAGGATATCGCCCAGGTTGATCGGAATATTGCCGAGCCGGGCTTCGATGAGGGCCACCTGCTGATTGACGAAGCCGATGTCGATGCCCGAACCACTGGCGCTCTGGTTGAGCGCATTCACGTAAGCCGTCAGAAAATCAGTGAGGCTGATCTGGCTCGTAAGAACGCCATTGACGGTGCCCACATCGACCGGCAGAGTCTTGACCAGATCAAGCAACGAAATATTGGCGTTGGCAATACCGTTGTAGCTCAGCAACTGCAGCCCCAGCGAGGAGCCAAGAGCCTGGTTGAGCAGTTGGCCCAACGGGCTGCTCGGATCGACGGTGAGCAAGCTGGACCCAACAGAAAACGATGCGATCGGCGGACCGCGGCTGATCGCAATAGCGGTGGCGCCGATGCTGTTGAAGTTGGCGAAGCCGAAAAACGGGATCAGCGGCAGGCTGGCCTGCACGCGCACCGCATTCAGCGGCAGCGTGGGCGTGACGCCGACAAAGTGCTGATCGCCCGGCTGGGTGCTGTCCCAATGGCCACAGTCGATCGTCAGCGTGCCGGTAAAACCGTTGTCGACCGTCGCATTGCCCAACGCCGCCGTGTTGCCGGTGTTGTCGGTCGAGCACGTCGCCAGCTGCTGGGCACCGGCCAGTGCGGCCAGATCGACCACCTTCTGCGTGTCGCGCTTGGCCCAGTACAGGTAACCGATTTCGACCAGTCCGAGCATGGCGACCAGACCTGCCAGCATCAGCATCATGGTGACCGCCATCGAGCCGCGCTGGCGCGCGCGGCCGCTGCGCGCAAAGACCAGCGTCGTGACCGCGCCGTCAGCAGAACGCTGCATTGCTCTCGTGCTCGGCGTGAGGGCGCTCATGATGATCCGTCACTGACCACCGGCATTGCCGTTGCTGTCTTTGCTCACCGCCGTTTTATAGAACTCTGGGATGTCGTGGCTGAAGCTTTTCAGATAGCGGTCGTAGCTGGCGCTGGCCTCCGCACCGAGCATCGGCAGGTGTTTGCCGGCCTGCGCGCCGTCGACCTGCATCTGCAGCAGACTGCGCGTGGTTTCGCCAATGACCGTGACAGGCGGCGGCGACTCGACGGCTCGGGGCGCTATACCGCCTGAGCCGTACCCCCTTGGCGCGGGCGCAGCGCTCATGGCGACCGTCGATGGTGATGCCGAAGTAGGACTGCCCGATGCCGGCGCTACGGTACTGCCCTGCCCCATCATTTGCCCGGTCACCGGCGTTTGCTGGGCCATGGCCGCGGCCGGCAGAAAAAGCATGAGTGACCGCATGACCAAAGCGCGTGCGGGTATCGAGGGAGTCTTCATGGATGCGCCTCGCTGCTCGTGGACGATGCGCCGAACCGTTCCAGCATCGACGGCGGTACGCCATCGCTCGGTTCGGCGGACGGCTGGCTTGCCGAAGGGTCGGTGCTCGAAGCAGCGGCGGTCGTCGGCCGATGGATCGACAACGACGCAACGACCCTCGGATGCGCCGGTGGCTTCGGCTGCAGCTGCGCCGCCAGCGTGCGCACCTGCTGGCGCGCGGCCTCCGGCAGATTGGCCTGCTGCATCGTCGCGTCGGCCTGGGCGTCATCGTTGTCGAGCAGCATCCACAGCACCAGATTGGACACCGCCTTGACGTTGCTTGGTGCCAGTTCGGCCGCCTTGGCCAGCGGCTCGTGCGCGCTGGTCACCTGGCCGGCGCGCAGGCGCTGGTAGCCCAGGTCGCCCAGATAATCCACGTTGACCGGATCCCGTTGCACGGCCTGGGACAGCGCTTCTTCGGCAGCGGCATTCTGCTGCTGCTCCGCCGCGATGATACCCAGGCCATGCCACGCAGCCGCAGCCTGATCGGTATGCACCAACGCCTGGTAGAGCGCTTTCGCCGCGTCCGCCTGTCCGGTTTTGCGCAAGGCGTCGGCCTGCAGGCGGCGCAACTCCGGCGAGTCGCCGTAGCGCTGACGATACGCATCGATATTCGCCAGCGATGCGTAATACGCGCCCTGCTGCTGCATCTGCCGGATCAGATCCAGATACATCGGCTTGCTGTTCCTGTCGCTCGGCGCCGCCGGCTCGGACGCCAGTTCGGGCTGAACGTGATTGAGGTAGCCCCCGTGACTGGCGCAGGCCCCGAGCAGCAGCGACGCTGCCAGCACGGCCATCGAATAGGCCTGTCGCGCAGGCCAGGCATGTCGCGATGGCGATAAGGTCATGGTCAATGTCCTCTCAGCTTGGTCATGGTGCCGATCAGCGAAACGATGGCCGGCCCGGCAAGCACCGCCATCAGCGCCGGCAGCAGGGCCAGCATCATGACCAAGGTCATTTTTACCGAGAGCTTTCCGGTCTTTTCTTTCATGTTCAGCTTGCGCTGCTCGCGCAGCCGCTCCGCAAATTCGCGCAGCGGCTCCTGCACCGCGCCGCCGTGCTGATGCACCTGCAGAATCATTTGCACCAGGCTTTTCAGATCCGCGTTGTCGAACGATTCGGCCAGACGGCGTAGCGACTGCTCGCGCGGCCGGCCGTGCGCGTAGGACATATTGGCCTCGCGAATCTCCCGACCGAGTACCGGAATCACCACCCGAAAACGCTCGGCAATCGTCTGCAGGCTCTGATCCATGCTGAAACCGATGCCCTGCAGCAAGCGCAGCAGATCGATCAGCAGTGGCAGCTCGTTGTCGACACGCTTGCGCAGACGCGCCGCCCAGGAACTCAAAAAGAGCTTCGGCAGCAGCAAACCCGCCGCCAGGCCGGCCAGCAGCTCGACAAACCCGCGCGCGCCGGAAGGGTGCAGCAAAACCAGCACGATGACCGGAAACAGCAGCGCCATCACCAGGCGCAGACCCAGAAAAAGCGCGCGGCCCGATGTGGTGTTGTGATTGGTCTGGTCCAGTAACAGCAGATCTTCCTTGGCCAGCAGCGCCTTGCCGAGGTGACCGTCCTCGACGTGCGTGCCGATCGACTCCAGCCAACGCCGGCACCTGCGCCAGAACGTAACCAACGCGCCCGCCTCCTCGTCGGCTTGCGCACCTCGACGAAGCACGCGCGCCAGCGCTTCGTTGATCACCTGCTCATGCTGATCGCTTTGCCGCACGCGGTTCAGCAGGCCCCAGGCCACGAGGGCCAGCGCCAAGGCCAGCACGAAAACCGCCGATGCGAGCAGGAATTCAGCCATCGCGAGACACACTCCCATGCGCCAAGGCAAAGACCATCACAGCGACTTCGCCAGCCGGTAAAGCAGAAAGCCGCCGAACAATTCCATGACCAGGGCGATCAGCAGAATTTTGCGACCTAGCGACTCGGTAAACATCGGATGGAAAAAAGCCGGATTCAGCAGCGATAGGATGATCGCGACCGCCACCGGCAGAAGACCCAGCACCCAGGCCGACATGCGCGTCTCGGCGGTAATCGCCCTCAGCTCGTGCTGGGCCTGATCCAGATCGCGCATGAAGTCGCTCATGCGCTGCACGATATGATCGGCCCGCCCACCGATACGCACCGCCGTACCCAGCACGACTTGCAGCAGTTGCAGGGCCTCCAGCCGATAAGGCTGCGATGCCAGCTGCAGCGCCTGATCGAGATCCATGCCGCTGCGCACGGAAACCATGGTGCGATCGAGCACGCTGCGAAGCGGCAAGGGCACCGTACTCGACGCCGTCTGGAAGGCCATCGGCAAACTGTTGCCGATCGTGGCCAGGCGTACGACGCCGTCGAGAAAATCGGGCAGTTGGTGAATCATCTGCCGGCGCTGTTTTTCGATACGCCCACGCAGCCACAGCCATACAAGCAGTGAGTACGCCACCAGCAGTACAGGCATCGCCCACAGCGTACCGATGCGCCAGGCGCCGAGCCACGCCAGCCCCAGACCCAGCATCGCCAGTTGAACCGGCAGACGCCAACCGGTCGGCAGACCCGCGCGCAAAAAGAGGCTGTCGGTCGGCAGCGCCTGCGACCGCATCGGCTTGCCCGCGGCGACAGCGGGCAGCGGCGGCGCAACATGCGCCCGGCTGGCGAGGCTGCGCTCGATGAACTCCGCGCTTCGACGCCGCTGCTGTCGCGCAGTGCTGCCCCACCACAGTTCGACGGCGCCAGCCATGAGCAGCGAGACCATGCTGAGCAGCGCCAGCGTGAGGATCATCCATGCACCTCCATCGCGGTGCGCTGGAGAAACTCCCGAAACGGGTGCAATTTGTACGTGTGCGGATGAAAGCCCAGAGCGGGCCAGCGGTTCCGCTCGCTGCCGTTGGTGTCGACAAACATCTCGTGGTGAAACATCTCCTGCGTGGTGATGATCCTGTCGGTCAGGCCAATCACCTCCGTTACCGACGAGATCACGCGATGGCCGTTGCTCAGACGCGCTATCTGGATGACAAAGTCGATCGCGCTGGCGATCTGCCGACGCAGGCTGTCTTCGCTGCCCTGAAAGCCGGCGAATCCGCATAGCATTTCCAATCGGCTCAGCGCATCGCGCGCCGAATTGGCATGGATGGTGGACATCGAACCGTCGTGACCGGTGTTCATGGCCTGCAGCATTTCCAGCACTTCGGCGCCGCGTACCTCGCCGACCACGATGCGATCGGGCCGCATGCGCAGACTGTTGCGCAGCAGATCGCGGGTGGTCACCGCGCCGCTGCCGTCAAAGCCGCCGATCCGGCTTTCCAGCCGCACCACGTGCGGGTGGTTGAGCGACAGCTCGGCGGTGTCCTCGATGGTGACCACGCGTTCGTTCAACGGGATATAGCTCGCTAGCGCGTTGAGCAGCGAGGTCTTGCCCGAGCTGGTGCCGCCGGAAATCAGAATATTGCAGCGGCTTTCCACCGCCGCCTGCAGCAGCGCACGCAGGTTGTGGTCGAACGCGCCGCGCGCCATCAGGTCGTCGGGCGTGAACGGATCCTGGCGAAACTTGCGGATCGAGACGCTCGGCCCGCTCACCGCCAGCGGCTCGATGATCGCATTGAGGCGGCCGCCGTTGGCCATGCGCGCATCGACCATGGGGTTGGCTTCATCCAGCCGCCGCCCCAGCGGCGCGAGGATGCGGCGAACGATGCGCAATACGTGGCGGTTGTCGCTGAAACGCACCGGCTCGCGCTTGAGCACGCCGTGGCGCGAGACGTACACGTCCTGATAGCCGTTGACCAGAATGTCCTCGACCTCGGGATCGGACAGCAGATCGTCAAGCGGGCCGTATCCGGTCAACTCCTTGAGCAGCGCCGAGGCCACCTTCTGCACTTCGCTTTCGTTGATCGGGATGCGCCATTCCTGCACGAAAGCGTTGGTTTCGATGCCGACGTATTTGCTCGCCGTAGCCTGCGACCAAGTCGCAATGTCGAGGCGCTGATCCTCGATGCGGTTCAGCAGGAATTCGTGCGCGGCCGATACCGTGTCGTGAAACTGCTGGGTGTGTTCGAAAGGGATCAGATCGATATCCATCTCACCGGCCCTTCCTGTCGATCAGCTTTTTCCACCAGGCACGTTCGTTCGTCGACGCATCGGCTACCTGCAGCCGCCCGAGCAGGCCCTTCAAGGCCCGCACATACAAGTCGCGTGGCGAGGTCTGATGCAGTAGCTGGCCCTGATTGGCGCTGCCGCGCAGCGCGCGCGAACGCTCCGGCAACAGCGCCAGCAGCGGCAGGTTGAAACGGCTGGCGATCTGCGCGGCGGTGACGCCGTCATTCGGGTCGTGCCGGTTGACGACCAGGGACAGCCGTGCATCGCGCATGGCGCGAGCGTCGAGCTGCCGCAGGATGGCATCCAACGACATCATGGCGCCAATGCTCTGGTCGACGACCAGCCATATTTCATCGGCTTCGCGCAGCAGGGGCAGCGGCACTTCCGAAACGGGCAGGCCGCCAACATCGGTCAACAGCAGATCGAAATGCAGGCGCAGACGATCGAGCAGCACCGGCAGCTCGGCCGTGTCGGCCGGTTTCTCCAGCGTACCGGCCGTCTGCGACAGCACCGACAGCCGGCCGTCATGCGTGCTGAAAGCCGTACTGATCAACGTGGCGTCGATACGACGGGCGCTCTTCAGCGCATTTTCGTAGTGGAATTCGTTGGGCAGGCTGAGATAGAGCGCCGCGTCACCCGCCGGACGGCCGAGATCCAGCAACAGCACCTGCACGCCCGCGGCATCGGATGGCGCACCTTTCGCCGGTGATTTTTCCGAACTCGCCAGCGAACCCAGGTGTGCGGCCAGCGTGCTGGTACCCATGCCCGCACGCACGCCGAGCAGCAGCACAAGCCGTCCGCGCGAACGCGGCACCGGCGCGGGCGTCGCGGCGGGGCTTCGCACTTCGCAGTTCATTCTCGCCAGCAGTTCGCTAATGTCTTCGTCCTTGGCATCGATGTCGAGAAATTCATTCACGCCGGCGCGCATCGCCGCCAGCACCACGCCGGCCTTGTCGTTGCCCAGCGAACCGACCGCCAGCAGCGAAACGCCCGGTGTGCCGTCGATCAGCCGGCGTGCGAGCATGGACGAGTGCTCGGCCTGCATCAGCGAGTAATCCAGCAGCACCAGCGGCGAGCCGGGCAGATGCACCGGCTCGCCGGTGCCGCCGATATCGCGCGTGTCGACCCAGTGCACGTTCGCCATGTGTCGCAGCCGCGTCGCCACATGCTTGGCGCGCTTTTCGTCGGAGGAGTAGAACGGAAGATCCACGCCGAGCTCCGGCCTGTTGATCGAATAAAGCATCGGGCGTGTCTGCATGATCGTTACTCCTGCCTTCAGCGCGAAAACCCGGGCAACTGGTCCGAGCCGGCAGGATTGAGCAGGAACGATCCCCACACCGGCAGATTCGGATTCGCTTCGCGCTGCCCCGGCAACGGCAGCGTGGTGCCGCGGGCAAACGGTTTGATCAGATGCGGCGTCACGATGATCACCAGCTCCTTGTCCTGGCGGCTGTAGCTGAGATCGCGAAAAAAGACGCCGATGACCGGAAGGTCGCCGAGCAGCGGAATCTTGTTGACCGTGCTCATCACCGACTGGCTGACCAGTCCACCGATGACGAAGGTTTCGCCGTCCCCGAGCTCCACCGTGGTGTCCTCGCGGCGCGTAGTGAGCGCTGGCACCGAGATGTTGTTGAGGATCACCGCATTGGAATAGTCCAGGTCACTCGCCTCCGGCGCCACCTTCAACGCGATGCGGTCGGCCGACAGCACGGTCGGCGTAACGGTCAAACCGATGCCGAACGACTTGTAGACGATCGTGGTAGTGCCCAGGCCCTGCGGCTCCGGAATCGGCAGCTCGCCGCCGGCCAGAAAGCTGGCGCTCTGGCCGGACAACGCCACCAGACTCGGCTCGGCCAGCACGCGCGCCAGTCCGTCACTCTTGAGCAGGTTGAGGCTTGCCTTCCATTTGCCGGTGGTGGAACCGGCCACCAGATTGAACGCCGACGTGAGCGCGCTGCCGCCGGTACCGGACGTATTGGCTGTCGCAGTGGGGCTGGTCACGCCGTAGCTGAAACCGCCGTTCGTGTTGGTGAAGCTCAGGCCGAGCTGGTTCAGCGCCGTGCGGTCGAACTCGACCACTTTGACGTCGACCTGCACCACGCCGCCGGTAGCGACGGTGGAAGCATCGACAATACGGCCCTTGCTGCCCACGGCCGCCGATGCCGCTTCGCGCGTCTGCTCGTGATCGAGCAGCGTAGGCGAGCTGCCCTGCACCAGCGCGCTATCGTCCTGCACGGATAAATCCACGCCGCCGTCTTCGGTATGCGCCTGCAGCGCGCTGCGCACGTTGACCACCAGCCGCTCGGGCGACGCCGCGCCGCGGTGCCACAGCAGCAGGGTCGTCTGCCCCGGCTTCTTGCCGACCAGCAGCGCCTCGGGCCGGCCCTTGAGCATCACCACATCGGCCACCGCCGGATCGGCGATGGCAATCCGCTCGAGATCCTTGGCCAGCCGCAGCGGACGCTGCTCGTGCGCCTGCAGATCGAGCGTCTCGGCAGATACCGTCATGACTACCGCGGGCACCGCCATCATCGCCAAGGCGAAGCAGCCGATGGCTCGCTGACGATGGGCCGGCGCAGTGTGCACAATCGAGGTCATGGAGAGGATCCATCGCATCATGGGTTGTTCCGGGCCGGGCGGGCGCTGTCGTCTGAGGCACCACGAATGATCTGGATGCTTGGAGAAGAGCTCGAACGCACGGCGCGAACGAAACTTCTCGCCGCCGGATCGTGGCCAGCCAGACCCGAGCCGTCGATGCCGGCATAGGCCTGATTTTCCGGCTGCCGCAGCTGCTGCCTTTGCTCTGCGGTGAGATCGCTGCGCGCGGCCAGCACCGGGCGCGGTTGCGGGAACAGCGCATCGTCCGGCTGGCCTTCATCGGTGGGCTGGCGCACGCCCAGCGACAGCTTGCCGTTCTGCACGCCCAGCAGCAGCTGGCTCGCCTCGCCCACCGGTACCGCGAGCACGGCGGTATGCGGCACGTCTTTCGGCGAGCTCTGGTTCGGTGCCGTGGTGGCGACCGGCCGGGCGTCGCCATCACCGGACGGTCTGGGCTTGCCATCACCGGCTATCGGCGCTGCCTGCGTTTTTGCCGGTGACGACGGCAGATCGTCGCTGCCGTAGGCCAGCACACGCAGTCGGGAAAGCAGCAGACGCGTTTGCGATGTATCCGGTACAACCTCGTGCGCGGCGGGCTGATAACTCGTCGCCGGCGGCGCCTTCAGGCTGACGAAAACGTCAACGTAGTCGCCCGGCACGATGCGGTTGCCGGCACCGGCCTGCTCATCGACCGGCACCGCCACGGCGCGTTCGCCCGGCTTCAATGCCATCGACAACCCGCGAGCCAGCACCTTGGAGGTCACCGCCGTGCCTGCCGGAATATCGATCAAAGGCACGCCACCCACCACCGCATCCACGTCACCGTAACCGTCGGCAGGGCGCTGCGCCCAGTTAATCAGCTTCAAGGAGGACACGGTAAGCGGCGTACCCGCGGGCAGCGCTGTTGCCGCAACGACCACCGGCACTGTCGCTGGCTCGGGCGCAAAGCCGAGCCCGTGCGTAGCCGACGCATCGGCGGCGACCGGTGTGGCCGCGCGCCGACCGATGCTGAAGGCCAGAACAGCCAGAACGACCGCTACCGCCACCAGTAACAAAGCCGCTATGCGGGTGAATTTCGGCATCGACTAATCTCCGGATCGCCAGGCGATCCTTAGGTTCACGTGTTGTCGAGCTGGACGATGGCGGAGCTGCTGATGGAATCCAGCAGCCAGTTGTAAGCGATTTGCGTGCCTGGAATAAAAGGATGTGCTTGGTAGTTGAAAGTGGTCACGACCTGCACACAGCTCAGGCTGGTGTTGGAGGGGCACGCGATGGTCGACACCACGATCGGCCCATCGGTACAGTCGGGGGTGTCGCCGGAAAAATTCAGCAACCACTGCATGGACTGCTCGGCGACCGCGCAAGCCGCGGCCTGCCGAGCCGCATTGTTCACGCCATACTGCAGCGCAGCGCGCGCGCCGTTATCGGCGGCCAGCGTCAGAGACTGCTTGGCCGCGAAAATCAGCACGCCGGAAATCGTCAGCAGCAGCAGCGGCAGCAGCCCGAAAATAAAGACCAGCGCGTATTCGATAGCGACCACGCCCCGCTGCCGGGAGCGCAGCGCCATTGCTTGCCCGCGACCTGTCGCGCCGGCGCGGCCGCACAATCCTGAGACAGCAAAACCCGAGCGAGTCGCGATATTCATCGGCTTCACCAGTGCGTTAAATCCGTAAATTTCATTGTCAGCAGCGCGCCGACGGCCATGTACGCGGCATAGGGCAGGCCTTTACGTCCGGCTCTGGCCGCGAGCACACGCTGCCAGAGATGCGACTGCCCCACCTGCGCCTGCACGGCAGTCAGCCCGGGTCCGGCGTGTCGCATCACGAGGCGGGACAGCAAGATCGCGACCGCATGTATGCCCCCCAGCACGCTGGCGATGATCCATATCGGCAGTAATGCCTTGCCACCCAGCAGAAACCCCACCGTGGCAAAAAACTTCACGTCACCTGCCCCCATCCAGCGCATGACGTAAAAGGGCAGTAACGCCAGCAAACCAATCAGCAACCCGACCCCTGCCGTCCATGGCGGAGCGCCGTTTTCATTCAGCCATGACCAGATCATCCAACCCGCGCCGATAATCAATGCCGCAAGCAACCATGTATTACGCACCCGGTGTTCAATAACATCGCTGACAATGGTTAAAAGACAGAGCAAAATAGCCATGGCCTGCGGGGGTGAAGTCATGCATTACGTCCCTATGACTTGCTATTAGTTAGATAGGCTAATCACAATGAAGTATCTTCTTGGCAACTAGTCGTCATGAAGAAACGGGAACCGCGAAGATATTCTTCACCAGTTCAGCCGCTAGCATTCGCCACCGCATTTGACATGGTCGTAAATAGCGTTGCGTATAAATCCTTAAGCTTCGGCAGAAAGGTAACACCCAATGCCGTCGCCACCAACGCAGCCAGAATGCCGTATTCCAGCGCCGTAATGCCGTCTTCTTCGCGAAGAAACTTGCTGATTGATGCATTCATTTCAATACCTCCGGAGCTACGTGCTCCTCGTACGACCATGACAATGAACGGATAAAGCTTCTTCACCGTTCGACAGACCTGCGGCGATTGCTGCAGGACGACCCACCCCGTATTTACATCCTCAAGCCGATTATTAGCTGATAACCGAGTCGTCGGATTAATGCTTTAATAAAAACTTTGTCCAATTGAATATTGATTCGATGTATCCAGCGTCGTGTAATTTGATGCATTAGCCGTGCCTGAAATAAGTTACCTGTGGGAAAAGACGATTATTTTGTGATTTTCCTCAGGTTTTTCTGCTTCACGACCCCTCGACATTCACTTTCTGCCCATTTTCTGAATGGCGATGCACAAAAACGGCACGGCTTAAAACGATTTCTACCTGCCCTTTTTTGGCAGTTCTGGCCGCACAGGACGCGGGGAAATCACGGCCGCACTTTGGGGGTTTGCCCGGCATGCAGATAATCGGCCGCCAGATACGCTCTGCACGTACCGCGACCCGAAAGGGATGCCACCGGCTTGGCGCCAGCTCGATGGAGATAGACGTCCAATCGGACCGGCGATCGCTTTAGGCATCGTTGCAGCCGAAAAAAGGCGCCATCGAGGCGCCTGGGGAATCGGGTTTGTGCGGTGCTCAGCTGGGCATAGAAACCAGCCGCTCAGGTCGGCGGATCATCGGCCTGACGCAGAAAGTCCCGCAGAAACGGCACCGTAATTCGCCGCTGCGCCGCCAGCGATGCCTGATCGAGCCGATCCAGCAGCTCAAGCAATGCGCCCAAGTCGCGCGCATAACGGGAAAATAGCCAGTCCAGCACGCTGTCATCGAGCTGGATGCCCCGCGACGTGGCCTGCGCCTTCAGCACCGCGCGCCGTTCGTCGTCATCCAGCGGTTTGAGCGCGAACTGTGTGCAGGCGCCCAGGCGCGAGCGCAGATCGGGCAGGGTCAGCTCCAGCTGCGATGGCGTGGCGTCGGCAGCGAACAGCAGCGCGCTGCCATCGGCCTTGGCGCGGTTGTAGAGATCGAACAACGCATGCTCGGCGTCGCGGTCACCGGCAATCGCGCCCAGATCGTCCAGCGCCAGCAGCTCGCTGCCGACGACACCGCGCAGCGCGGTCGCCTTGTCGCCGAGCGTCGACAGCGGTAGATACTGCACTACCCGCCCTGCCGCGTGCGCCGCCTGACACGCCGCCACCAGCAGATGGCTACGTCCGCTGCCCGGGGCACCGTGCAGATAAATCCACGGTGCATCCGTCTCGCCTGCCAGCGCCTGCACGGCAGCGACGGCGGCGGCATTGGCGCCTGCATGGAAATGCTCGAAACGCTGGCGACGCGGCCAGCGCAGCGCGAGCGGCAACTGCGTAGTCATGGTTGGCCTGGACGAACCTGACCGGCTTTCAGCGGCACCGTCGTTTCATTTTCCACCGTGCTGCCATCGGCGTTATGCACGACGATTTCCACTTCCGCGATCACCGGGTCTTCTTCGCCTTCCTCGGTGTACAGCTCACTCTGGCGATAGCGCTCCACCAGATAGCGCAGCAGCACCATGATCACCGACGCAGCGGGCAAGGCCAGCAACACGCCGAGGAATCCGAACAGCTCGCCGCCGGCCAGCACGGCGAAGATCACGGCCACCGGATGCAGGCCGATCTTGTCGCCGACCAGCTTCGGCACCAGCACATAGCCTTCCAGCAGTTGGCCCACCACGAACACGCCGCACACGATCAGCAGATGCGTCAAGTCGCCGTATTGCACCAGCACGGCAATCACCGCGCCGCCGAAGCCGACGATGAAACCGAGGTAAGGCACAAAGCTCAGCAGACCGGCCACGATGCCGATCAATAAGCCCACCGAAATGCCGACCAGCGACAGCGCGCCGCCATAGAAAATACCCAATGCCAGCATCACCAGCAGCTGACCACGGACAAAGGCACCCAGCACCTTGTCCGACTCGCGCGCCAGATAGGCAACAGTCGGTTCGATCGAGCGCGGCAGCATGCGGTCGATGGCGCCAACCAAGCGATCCCAGTCGCGCAGCAGATAAAACGCCACGACCGGAATCAGCACCAGGTTGGTCAGCCACAGCACGATACCCAGGCCCGAGCGTGAAACTTTGCCCAGCACTTCGGTCGCGATGCTGCCGATCGAACCGATGTGCGCCTTGATGTCGGCCATCAGCTGATCGCTCTGGAACATCTTCGGATCAAGATGCAGCTTGGTCTGCACCCAGGGCCACGCGGTGTTCTGCGCCCAATCGACGTAGTGCGGCCAGTTGGAGATGAGGTTTTCGATCTGCCGCGATATCAACGGAATCAGCAGCAACAGCACCGCTACAAACACAATGACCAGCACGAGGAAAACGATGCTCGCCGCCAGTGCCCGGCTCAGACCCAGCCGCTCCAGCCGATCGGCGAGCGGATCGCCCAGATACGCCAGCATGCCGGCCACGGCAAAAGGCATCAGCACGGGCGACAACAGCCAGAGCAGATAAACGATGACGGTCGCTATGGCAAGCATCTGCCAGCGGCGGGAAATAGCGTCGTGCGTCGCAGGTAAGTTCATGGAAAGCCCCTGAAACCGGATCGAAGGATACTGATGGGTAGGTATGGACGGGTTGGGAAACAGAAACGTCGGTCTACCGCAAAAATCGTCCGCGTCGAAAGGGTCGCGACGGCAGCCCTTCAGCCGCGACCGAGCAACGCGTTCAGTGCAGCCAGCTCAACGTGGCATCAGCACCATCGTGCGCGCTCTTCGACAACAGCAGGCGACCGCCGGCGGCGAGATTGGCGGCCAGCGCACTCAGCGGCACTGACGCCTTGACATCGAGCAGCACGCCATCGTTCTGTGCGCCGATCGTATTGACGCTGCTGACCGACGGATCGGCACGCAGCGTGGACAGCAAGCTGGCGTAATCCATCGCCGATTTCAGGCCATCGACCCAGACCTTGCCCTCGCTGATGCCGGAGCCGATCACGTTGAGCTGCTTGCCGAGGCGATCGACCATGCCATTGCCGGCGTCGCTCAGCACCGCATCCTCGGTCGCGCCCTTGTTGCTCCAGGTCTGCGGCTGGCCGCCGGAAATCAGCGTCCACGAGGCACCGCCGTTGCGCAGCTTGCCCACCAGTACCAGGCCGGTGTGGTACTGCTGATTGATCGCCGCCAGCGTGGCCGCATCGCCCGCCGCTGCCTTGTCGGCGTCCGGGGGAGTGGTGGCGTCGGGATAGGTCACGTTGGTGCCGCGCGCGCTGGCCGAGGAAGCCAGGCTGCCCAGGGACGATGAATCGAACAGTTTGCCGTCCGCGCCCTCGACCAGCAGCAGCACCGGCGGCTTGACGCCCGCGCTGGGCACGCCAAGCGTCGCTATCAGCCGGCGAATCGTGCCCGGCTCAAAATCCACCTGCAGGCTGATGCCGGTAGCGGAGCGCTGATACTGATACTTGCGCACCAGCGACGCCGCGTTCTTGGTGGCATCGGCATAACCGGGGTTGCTGCGCAGATCCTGGCCACCGGCGACCCGTGCGAGCACTTGCCCCAGCGCCGTGGTGAAGGCGATATCGCGCTGGGCGTCGCTGATGTCGTTGACCGGCACAATGACCGAGTACGGCGAACCCTGCGCCTGCGAGCGCAGCGGCGACAGCACGGCGAGACCGAACAGCAGGGTGACGAGGAGCAGGCGTGACAGGCGCATGGGCTTGGATATCTTCGAACGGGGAAATCCCTGGGGAAGTCTGCCCAATCGCGCCGCCAGCGTCTATCGGCAGCTTGCCCGGTCGCACTGTGTCGCCCGGTGCCGTCCTCACATAATGCTAAACTGCGCGGCTCAATCCACGCCGGTTTCTGCCATGTCTGACGCCCTCACCTACCGCGCCGCCGGCGTGGATATCGACGCCGGCAATGCCGTGGTCGAACGCATCAAGCCCCTGGTCAAGCGCACTTTCCGCCCGGAAGTGATGGGCGGGCTTGGCGGTTTCGGCGGACTTTTCGACCTTTCGGGCAAGTATAAAGAACCGGTATTGGTCTCCGGCACCGATGGCGTGGGTACCAAGCTGAAGCTGGCGCAGATTCTCGGCCGCCACGACACCATCGGCATCGACCTGGTCGGCATGTGCGTCAACGATGTGCTGGTGCAGGGCGCCGAGCCGCTGTTCTTCCTCGACTATTTCGCCACCGGCAAGCTCGATGTGGAAACCACCGTGGCCGTGGTCGGCGGTATCGCCAGGGGCTGCGAGTTGGCCGGCTGCGCACTGATCGGCGGCGAAACCGCCGAAATGCCCGACATGTATCCACCGGGCGAATACGATCTGGCCGGCTTCACCGTGGGTGCGGTCGAGAAATCGCAGATGCTCGGCGGCGAGACGATCGTCGCCGGTGACGTGATTCTCGGCGTGGCCTCCAGCGGCCCGCACTCGAACGGCTACTCGCTGATCCGCAAGATTCTCGACCGCGCCGGCAGCCCGCTCGACCTCGACGTCGGCGAGACCACGCTGGCCGATGCGCTGATGGCGCCGACCACTATCTATGTGAAGCCGATTCTGGATCTGCTCAAGCAAGGCACGGTTCACGGCATGGCCCACATCACCGGCGGCGGGCTGAAGGAGAACATCATCCGCGTGGTGCCCGAAGGTCTGGGCATTGCACTGGACGCCAGCACCATCGTGCTGCCGCCGGTATTCGACTGGCTGATGCACGAAGGCAACGTGGCGCGCGAGGAGATGTGGCGCACGTTCAACTGCGGCATCGGTTTCACTGTGATCCTGCCCCGCGACGCGGCAACCGCCGCTAGGGCGCTGCTGCAGAAGCACGGCCTGGCCAGCTCGATCATCGGCGAAGTCGAGCCGGCTCGCGGCGACGAGCGCGTGCGCATCGGCTGAGCGCGCGGTCGATGTCTACGCGAAAACAGCACTTGCGCGTCGCCGTGCTCGCCTCCGGCCGCGGCAGCAATTTTGCGGCGCTGCTGCTGGCGCGCGAGTGCGGCGACGTGCCGATCGAGTTCGTGCTGGTCGCCAGCGACAAGGCGAACGCCGGCGCGCTGGCGGTTGCCGAATCGGCCGGCGTTCCGACGCTGGTACTCGATCCACGTGATTATCCCGACCGCCGCGCCTTCGATCTGGCGCTGTTTGGCCGCCTGGCCCAAAGCGGCGCCGAGCTGCTGGTGATGGCCGGCTTTATGCGGATCATCGATGGCGAAGCGCTGACGCCGTGGATCGGCCGGATGATCAATATCCATCCCTCGCTGCTGCCCAAATACCGCGGCCTGCATACGCACCGTCGCGCGCTCGAAGCCGGCGACCGCGAACACGGCGCCAGCGTGCATTACGTCACCGCCGAGCTGGACGGCGGCCCGGTGATTGCGCAGGTGCGCATGGCCATCGAACCCGAGGACGACGAACAGCGGCTGGCGCAGCGCCTGCTGCCGCTGGAGCATCGGCTGCTTGTCGCAGTGGTTGCCGATATCGCCGCTGGCAAGCTCGCGATCGAGCACGACACCGTGCAATTCGACGGGCGGGCGCTTGCGCAGCCGCTGCAGTGGATCGACGACGGCCTGGTCATCGCCGACTGATCTGCACGGCACGTTCAGGATGTCTGCGCAAAACTTGCGGCATGAAAACTTTCTCCCGCCTCCCCGCTCTTGCTGCCGGTCTCGCGCTGGCCCTCGCCACCGGTAACGCGCTGGCCGCTTCGCCGCAGCCGTTTACCGCGCATTATCAGGTGCTCAGCGATGGTCAGCCGGTCGGCGACGCCACCGTCAAACTCAGCACCGCCGGCAACGGCGAGTATTCCTACAGCAACTCCAGCAAGGGCACCGGCGGCATGGCCGCTATGATCGGCGCCAGTTCGGAGGAAACCACGCGTTTTCGCTGGCAGAACGACGTACCTGCCACGCTCAGCTACGACTACAAGCTGCAAAGCTCGTTCAAAAGCAAGCAGCGCCACATGAGCGTGGACCCGGCATCGGGCAAGGTCACCGTCGACGAGGGCAAGGGTGCGGGCAGCTACGCCGCCGTTCCCGGCATGGCCGATCGCAACAGCCTGCCGTTGGCGATCGGGCTGGCGCTGGCCAGCGGCAAGCGGACGGTAACCGTACCGGTCGGCGTGCGCCAGGGCGTCGAGCAGCAGCAGTACAAGGTTACCGGCACCGAATCGGTGCAGGTGCCGGCCGGCACGTTCAAGGCGGAAAAAGTCGCGCGCAGCGACGACGGCAGCAAGCGTTTCGACGCCTGGTATGTGCCGCAGAAATATCCTGTGCCGGTAAAGATCACGCAGGCGGACGGCGGCGATCTCACCTTGCAGTTGGTCAGCTTCAGCCGTCCATAAAACCGAGAGTGATCGCCCCATAGAAAAGGCCGCATCAGCGGCCTTTTCTATGGGAGTTGCAGGCAGCTGATCAGTTCGGCAGTCGACGGATCTTGGCGCCCAGCACGCCCAGCTTTTCTTCGATGTTCTCGTAGCCGCGATCGATGTGATAAACGCGATCGACTACGGTATCGCCCGTGGCTACCAGGCCGGCGAGCACCAGACAGGCCGACGCCCGCAGGTCGGTGGCCATGATCGGCGCACCGCTCATTTCCTTGACGCCCTTGACAACGGCGGTATTGCCTTCCAGATGGATGTCCGCACCCAGCCGCTGCAGTTCGTGCGCGTGCATGAAGCGGTTCTCGAACACGGTCTCCGTGACGATGCCGGTGCCTTCGGCCACGCAGTTGAGCGCAGTGAACTGAGCCTGCATATCGGTCGGGAAGGCCGGATACGGCGCAGTGCTGATATCCACGGCCTTCGGCCGGCGGCCCTGCATGTCCAGCTCGATCCAGTCCGGGCCGGTGGAAATATGCGCACCGGCCTGTTCCAGCTTCGTCAGCACCGCGTCCAGCGTGTCCGCGCGCGCATGGCGGGCGCGCACCTTGCCGCCGGTCATCGCCGCGCCGACCAGGAAAGTGCCGGTTTCGATGCGATCGGGCAGCACTTCGTATTCGGCGCCGTGCAAACGCTCTACGCCATGGATGATCATGGTGGACGTACCCGCACCTTCGATCTGCGCGCCCATCGCGATCAGGCAGTGGGCCAGATCGACCACCTCCGGCTCCTGCGCCGCGTTTTCGATGATCGTGGTGCCCTGCGCCAGCGTCGCCGCCATCATGATGTTTTCGGTACCGGTGACGGTAACCATGTCCATCAGGATGCGCGCGCCTTTGAGCCGTTTCGCACGAGCCTTGATATAGCCGTTTTCGACGGTGATCTCGGCACCCAGCGCCTGCAGGCCGCGGATGTGCTGGTCAACCGGACGCGAGCCGATCGCGCAGCCGCCCGGCAGCGACACCTCGGCCTGCCCGAAGCGCGCCACCAGCGGACCGAGCACCAGGATCGAGGCGCGCATCGTGCGCACCAGATCGTACGGCGCCACGCAGGTGCTGGTGGTACGCGGATCGACGTGCATCTTCATGCGGTCGTCCAGCACCAGCTGCACGCCCATCTGGCCCAGCAGTTCGATAAACGTGGTGACGTCGTGCAAGTGCGGCACGTTGCCGATGCTGACCGGCTCGTCGGCCAGCAGGCAGCCGGCAAGTATCGGCAATACGGCGTTCTTGGCGCCGGAAATGCCGACCTCGCCGTTGAGCGGCACGCCGCCGCTGATCAAAATCTTGGCCATCATGTTCCTAAAGTTTGTACGCTCCTCCGTGAGCGCAAAGAACAAACCGGCATCCATGCCGGACGCTTCAATTAATGCAAAAACATTACTGACGCGCCGCGGCTTCCTCGGGAGTCAGTGTTTTGAGCGCCAACGCGTGGATCGCCCCGCCCATCAGGTCGCCCAGCGTGGCGTAAACCAGACGATGACGGGCCAGCGGCAGCTTGCCGGCGAACTGGCTGGCGATCACGGTGGCCTCGAAATGCACGCCATCGGCCCCGCTGACGTCAACCTGGGCGCCGGCCAGGCCGTTTTCGATCAGTGCCTGGATGCTGGCTGGATCCATGAAAGGGGATTTCCTCGGGAATGAAAGCTGACTGGGCGTCAGCCGATAGGCCGGTTTGGCGACGTTGGAATCCAACGCGTCGGCTTATGACGTTAAAATACGAATGTGCCATGGTAATGGAAATACGCTGGCGCAGAAATGGCAGCCACATTGCCCGCGTCTTGGCTGCCGCTGTTCGGTGTCATCATGGCGCCGGGTTGAAACCGCCGGTTGCCGATACTTTCCCACGCTAGAGACTTCATGAACGCTCGCATCGCTCCGCCTGCTACCGTCGCCCTGGATCCGGACCTCATCGTTCGCAGCGCGCGCTCGGTCATCGGGCTGGAGGCCTCGGCGATCGAGGCGCTGCGGCCACGGATCGGGCCGGCGTTTGTCGAGGCCTGCCGCATCATCCTGGCCTGCAAGGGCCGCGTCGTGGTCAGCGGCATGGGCAAGTCGGGCCACGTCGCGCGCAAGATCGCCGCCACGCTGGCATCCACCGGCACACCGGCGTTCTTTGTGCATCCGGGCGAGGCCAGCCACGGCGATCTGGGCATGATCCTGCCCGAAGACGTGGTGCTGGCGCTGTCGTATTCGGGCGAAACCGACGAGCTGCTGTTCATCCTGCCGATGATCAAGCGCCAGGGGATTCCGCTGATCGTCATCACCGGCAAGTCCCAATCGTCGCTGGCGACCGAGGCCGACGTGGTTCTGGACGGCAGCATTACCAGCGAAGCCTGCCCACTGGGCCTGGCGCCGACCACCAGTACGACCGTAGCCCTGGTGCTGGGCGACGCGCTGGCGATCGCCCTGCTGGAAGCCCGCGGCTTCACTTCGGACGATTTTGCCCGCTCGCATCCGGCCGGCAGCCTGGGCCGGCGGCTGTTGCTGCATATCAGCGACGTGATGCACAGCGGTACCGATGTGCCGCGCGTATCGCCCGAGGCCAGCATCACCACCGCACTGGTCGAGATGACCCGCAAGCATCTGGGCATGACCGCCGTCGTGGACGCCGACCAGCGGCTGCTCGGTGTATTCACCGACGGCGACCTGCGTCGCGCGCTGGACGATGTCGGCGTGGACCTGCGCGGCGCCAAGGTCGGCGAGCTGATGACGCGTGAGCCTAAAACCATCGGTGCCGGCAAGCTCGCCGCCGAAGCGGCGCAGTTGATGGAAAAGCTCAAGATCAACGCCCTGCTGGTCGTCGATGATGAACAGCACGTGGTCGGCGCACTGAATATTCATGATCTGCTCCGGGCTCGCGTGGTCTGATTTGACTTGGCAAATCAGAAAAATCAAACACGCCGCTCTTGACTTGGCTCTCCTCAGAACATCATCCCGTGCCCATTAATTACCTTGCCGACGTCCCTTCCGACATTCTCGCCCGTGCGGCCGCTATCCGCGTCGCCGTGTTCGACGTGGACGGTACGCTGACCGACGGTCGGCTCTGGTATGGCGAAGACGGCCGCGAAACCAAGGTGTTTCATGTGCACGACGGCCTGGGCCTGAAGCGGCTGAAGCAGAACGGCGTGGTGGTGGCCATCATCAGCGCGCGAATCAGCCATCCGGTGGCGCTGCGCGCCGAGGAACTCGGTATCGAACACATCTACCAGGCACAGGACGACAAGGCGGCGTGCCTGCTCGAACTGTTGGACGCACTCCATCTCACGACCGAACAGGCTGCCTTCATCGGCGACGATCTGCCCGACCTGCCGCCGATGAAACTCGCCGGGCTCTCGGTGGCTGTCGCCAATGCCCATCCGGTGGTTGCCGAACAGGCGCACTGGCAAACCCGCAAGGGCGGCGGCCTTGGCGCCGCCCGCGAGGTCTGCGATCTCATCCTGCACGCCCAGGGCAAAGACGCGGCTGCGGTGCCGCCCCAGTGAGCCTGCGCCGTTATCTTCGCGACCGCGGACTGCTGGCGGCGACGCTGGCCATCGCGCTGCTGGCCGGCATGGGTCAATTATTGCTTTGGTGGATCGGGCCATCGGTCGCGCCGAATGATTTTGTCGGACCGCCGCGTTCCGGCTACACCCTGATCAACAGCCACGTCACCGAATACGACGTGCTGGGCAAGCAGAGCATGCGGCTGCAGTCGCCGCATATCGAACGGCGCGAGGGCGATGAATCGCTCTATCTCAATACGCCCACCTTCCAGCTTCCGCCCAAGATTCCCGGCCTGCCCGACTGGGACGGCAACTCGCTGTACGGCTGGGTCAACAAGGAAGGCACCCTGCTAAAACTGCAGGGACCGGTCTACCTGCATCGCCCGGCCTACATCGATACCAAGGGCGTCGCCCAGGCCGAAACGATCATGCACACGTCCGAAGTGACGGCGTGGCCGAAAGAACAGCGCATGGAAACCGCCGAATCGGCGAATATCGTGCAAGGCCAACGTACAATGCGTGGGATCGGCATGCGTGCCAGTCTCAACGACAACCATCTGGAGCTGCTCGATGCTTCCCACATCACTTTCCCGCCGCGCACACCCAAACCGTCCTCTGCTCGGCCTGCTGCTGCTAAGCCTGCTCGCGCTGCAGCCAGCGATGGCACGACAGGATGACCGGCAGAAGCCGATGAACCTGGATGCCAAGTCCATCGATGGCTACAACCTGCCCAATACCGTCACCACGCTGACCGGCAATGTCACGGCGACGCAGGGTACGCTGAAGATGACGGGCGACAAGGCGCTGGTGAGTATCGACGCCAATACGCAAATCAGCCACATCCATGTCACGGCTGCGCCGGGCAAGCTCGCGCACATCGAGCAGATCGACGATGCCGGCAATCTGATGACCGGCGACGCCGACACGCTGGACTACGACAATATCAACGGCATCGCCGTACTGACCGGCCATGCGGTCGTGCACCAGCAGGGCCGCGGCGAGTCGCACGGCGACAAGTTGACCTACAACACGCAGACGCAGCAGATGACCGGCACCAGCGGTAGCGACGGCCAGGTCCATATGGTCATCCTGCCCAAACCGCAGCCTGCCGCTGCGCCCGCGCCCGCCTCATCGAAGCAGCCATAACCGATGCTTTCTGCCGAAGGTCTGCAAAAAAGTTTCAAGGCGCGCCAGGTCGTGCGCGATTTTGCGTTCTCGATCCGCGAGGGCGAAGTGGTCGGTCTGCTCGGCCCCAACGGCGCCGGCAAGACCACCTGCTTCTATATGGTGGTCGGCCTGATCGAGGCCGATGCCGGCAGCATCAAGCTGGACAAGCAGGACATCACCGGCCTGCCGATGCATTCGCGCGCCAAACTGGGCATCGGCTACCTGCCGCAGGAGGCATCGGTGTTCCGCCGCCTGAGCGTGTCGGACAACATCATGGCCGTGCTCGAGCTGCGCGACGGACTCAGCCAGCAGCAGCGTGCCAGCGAGCTGGAAAGCCTGCTCGATGAATTGAAGATCGGGCACATCGCCGACCAGAAGGGCATCAGCCTATCCGGCGGCGAGCGCCGACGGGTGGAAATTGCCCGCGCGCTGGCCGCGCAGCCGCGCTACATGCTGCTGGACGAACCCTTCGCCGGCGTCGACCCGATCTCGGTCGGCGAAATCCAGCGCATCGTGCGGCACCTGAAGGAACGCGGCATCGGCGTGTTGATCACCGACCACAATGTGCGCGAGACGCTGGGCATCTGCGACCGCGCCTACATCCTCAACGACGGCGAAGTGCTGTCGCGTGGTACGCCGGCGCATATCCTGGCCGACGAGAAGGTGCGCGAGGTTTATCTGGGCCGCGAATTCCGTCTTTGAGACGCTGGTCAAGGCTGGCACCTTTGCCCTCCACACATGCCTATGGCCGCATCGGCAGCCAAGCGTTAGGATGTTGGTCAGTTCCTTCGAACAGGCTGGCATGAAACCTGCTCTCCAGTTTCGTCTTCATCAGCAGCTGACCCTGACGCCGCAACTGCAGCAGGCGATCCGTCTGTTGCAACTCTCGCAGCTGGAGCTGGAGGCGGAACTGCGTCAGATCGCCGAGAGCAACCCGCTGCTCGAGTTCGCCGAAGAAAGCGAGGATGTCGAGCCGGCCGACGGCGCGGATGACGATACCGACTACGTCAATCCGGAGCGCCCCAGCGCTGCCGCGGGCACCGAAAACGACAACAGCAACGACGACACCGGCGAATGGGCCGAAGGCGGCGGTGCGGCCGAATCGCCGATCGATTTTTCCAGCAGCAGCCTGGGCAGCAAGACCAGCAACACGGCATCGCGCGGCGACGAGGATTTCGAACCG
The DNA here is from genome assembly GCF_014200755.1 of Rhodanobacter sp. ANJX3. Lineage (GTDB taxonomy): Bacteria > Pseudomonadota > Gammaproteobacteria > Xanthomonadales > Rhodanobacteraceae > Rhodanobacter. The sequence goes on from NZ_JACHCM010000003.1 coordinate 423,895, forward strand.
CAGAACGCCGCGCCCGACACGCTGCAGCAGCACCTGCTGTGGCAGCTCAACATGGCCTCGTTCAATCCACGCCAGCACGCCATCGCCGCCGTGCTCATCGACGCGATAAATGCCGATGGCTACCTCGACGAGAGTCTGGAAACCCTGCTGACGGCGCTGCCGGAAGGCATCCGCGCCAGCATTGAGGAAATAGACGCCGTGCGCCGGCGCCTGCAGGGCTTCGACCCGGCCGGCGTGGGCAGCCTGGATCTGCGCGACTGCCTGCGCGTGCAGCTGGAGCAGTTCGCCGCCGACACGCCGCATCGCGATCTGGCGCTGCGTATCGTCGACACCGAGCTGGAGCTGCTGGCGCGCAACGACAGGGTGCGCCTGGCACGTCGTCTGCACGTCACCGAAGACGACGTGGTCTCGGCCGCCCTGCTCATCCGCAGTCTCGACCCACGCCCCGGCGCAGCCTTCGACGCCACGCCGGTGGAATACGTGGCGCCCGACGTCTATGCCCTGCGCGACGGCACTCGCTGGCGGGTCAGCCTCAACGCCGACTGCCAGCCCAAATTGGGGCTCAACCAGCATTATTGCGGCCTGATCGCCCGCGCCCGCGGCGAAGACGCCAGCTGGATGCGTGGCCAGCTGCAGGAGGCGCGCTGGCTGATCAAGAGCCTGGAATCGCGTGCCGAAACGCTGCTCAAGGTCGCCGAGGTCATCGTGCGCCGGCAGAGCGCCTTTCTCGACTACGGTCCGGAAGCGATGCATCCGCTGGTGCTGCGCGAAGTGGCCGAAGAAGTCGGCATGCACGAGTCGACCATCTCCCGTGTGACCACGCGCAAATATTTGCACACGCCGCGTGGTACGTTCGAACTGAAGTATTTTTTCTCCAGCGGCGTCTCCACCGAAGACGGCGGCAGCGCATCGGCCACCGCAATCCAGGCGATGCTGCGCAAGCTGATCGGCGCCGAAGACGCGCGCAAGCCCCTATCCGACCAAGCCATCGCCGAGGAACTTCATCGCAAAGGCATCCAGGTTGCCCGCCGCACCGTCGCCAAATACCGCGAAGGCCTGCGCATCCCCAGCTCCAGCGAACGTCAGCGCGCCAACTGACAGATCGCGGAATCCTGGAGGGAACTTGTCCCTGCCCAAAGCGTCCACATACCTGTAGAGAGTGATAAACGACGCGTCGCCTGCCGCATGACAGAGGCCCGTCGCACCCGCCGCGAAATGCGGCAAATGCACCAACAGAGGAGGCGCCCATGCAATTCCAACTCAGCGGTCAGCATATTGAAGTCACTCAGGCCTTACGGGACCACGTCACTGCCAAGCTCGACAAACTCACACGACTGGACAACCGGCTGATCAGCCTCTCCGTCGTCATCTCCGTCGACAAGCTGCAGCAGTTTGTTGAAGGTACCCTGGCCACCACCGGCGCGACCCTGCACGCCGAAGCCGCTGAAACCGACATGTACGTTTCCATCGATGTGATGTTCGACAAGCTGCTCTGCCAGCTGCGCAAGCATCGCGAAAAAGTCTGCGACAAGCATCAGCGCGAGGCGCGCGAAGTCCGCCTGGCGGTGTAAACCCCACGCTACGGCCCGCCCCGCCATCGATCCGCGATCGGTGGCACGGCGGGTCGATTCGTCTGCAAGGCTTGGGCTGAAAGGCCGCAGCCTGAGCGCCGCCACGTCCAAACTGGCACAATGGTCATGCTGCCGCGCCGGCCCACCGGGCTGTTATCGCGGCGCGAAGGACTGGCCTTGGATCGAATCAGCGCGCGACAACTTTACGATGGCGTTCACGAACGCATGGGCCTGCGCTGGATTTCCGGCATGCGGGGAGAGGCGCGTGCGCTGGACCCCGGTGCTACGCAGTCACGCCGGCCATCGCTGATCGGCTATCTCAATGTCATCTACCCGAACAAGATCCAGATCGTCGGCACCGAAGAACTGAATTTTCTCGACGGACTGGATTCGCGCCAGCGCTGGGAAGTGATCCACAAGGTTGCCGCCTACCAGCCGGTCGCGCTCATCGTGAGCAAGGATCAGGCGATTCCGTCGGACCTGCGCGAAGTCGCCGAGGAAACCAATACCCCGCTGTGGATCAGCCCCAAGCGTGGGCACGAGCTGCTCACCTATCTGCAATATCACCTGGCGCGCCTACTGGCCGCCAAGACCACCCTGCACGGTGTGTTTCTGGAAGTGTTTTCCATCGGCGTGCTGATCACCGGCGAAGCCGGCTCGGGCAAGAGCGAGCTGGCGCTGGAGCTGATCAGCCGCGGCCATCGCCTGGTCGCCGATGACGCCACCGAGTTCACCCTTATCGCGCCGGACGTGATCGACGGCACCTGCCCCGAACTATTGCAGGATCTGCTCGAAGTGCGCGGCCTGGGCGTGCTCAACATCCGCGAGATGTTCGGCCACATGTCGGTCAAGCCGTCCAAGTACCTGCGCCTGGTGATCCACCTCAAGCCATTGCGCGACGGTGAGGATACCGACGCGCTGACCCGGCTCACCGGCGACATCGGCCATCGCGAGATCTTCGACGTGGCCGTACCGATGATCACCATCCCGGTGGCGCCGGGACGCAACCTCGCCGTGCTGGTGGAGGCCGCTGTGCGCAGCCACGCGCTGAAGAGCAAGGGCATCGACCCGGCGCAGACCTTTATCGATCGCCAGGCGCATCAACTGAACCGGCTACCGCCGTGGTGATGGCATGACTGACGACGGCAAACCACTGATCACACCGCTGGTCGACGCGCGCGAGATTCATCTCATCGTGCTGACCGGTCTGTCCGGCGGCGGCAAGACGGTGGCGCTGCGCGCGCTGGAAGATCTCGAATTCTATTGCGTCGACAATCTGCCGTCGGCACTGCTGCCGCAGCTGGTCAACGCGGTGATCGGCGGTCATGACGACCCGGGCAGCGGCGGCATGCATCGGCGCATTGCCGTGGGCGTCGATGTCCGCAACCGCGGCACCGACTTCGCGCATATGCCGCAGGTGCTTTCCGATCTGGCCGCGGCCGGCGTCCAGGTGCAGTTGGTCTTTCTCGACTGCCGCGACGAAGTGCTGATCAAACGCTATTCGGAAAGCCGTCGGCGCCATCCACTCGCGATGCGCGGCGTGTCGCTGGCCGACGCCATTGCCGAGGAGCGTCGCCTGCTGCGGCCGCTGATGGCGATCGCCGAAAAGGTGATCGACTCCAGCGAGCTCAACGTGCATCAGCTGCGTCGGCTTATCGCCACCGGCTACGCCCGGGCCACCGAAGGGCTGACACTGATGTTCCAGTCGTTCGCGTTCCGCCGCGGGCTGCCGCTGGATTCGGACTTCGTGTTCGACGCGCGCTGTCTGCCCAATCCGCACTGGCAGCCGCATCTGCGCCCGCTGTCCGGCAAGGACGCACCGGTACGCGACTTTCTCGACGTCGAGCCGCTGGTCGGCGAATACTTTGCCGACACCGCACGCTGGCTGGACGCGTGGGTGCCGCGCTTTGAACAGGACGATCGCAGCTATATGACCATCGCTGTCGGCTGCACCGGCGGTCGCCATCGTTCGGTCTATCTGGTCGAAAAACTTGCCGCCCATTTTCGCGCCCAACGCGAGGGCGTACTCACCTTCCATCGCGAACTCGAGTGACCACCATGCCTCGTCATATCACTACAGGGTCACCGGCATGAACGTCAGCGTGCTTTTGATGACACACGAAGCGGTCGGCAATGCGCTGATCGCCGCCGCGCATCACGTCATGCCCAAACTGCCGCTGCAAGTTGCTGCGGTGGAGGTTCCGCCGCAGGCCGACCCGGACGTGATGCGAACACTCACCGCACGCCACGCGCGCGAACTCGATCACGGCGACGGTGTCCTAGTGCTGGCCGATCTGTATGGCGCTACGCCATGCAACATCGGTCTCTCGCTCGGCGCACTCGGCGTGCACCTGCGCTGCGTGTCCGGACTCAACCTGCCGATGCTGTTGCGTGTCCTCAATTACGCCGACAAACCGCTGGACGAACTGGCCGAGATCGCGGCCAGCGGCGGACGCGGCGGAATCTTTATCGACCATGCCTGATTTTATTTATGCTTGAACAAGAAATCGTGGTTTCCAACAAGCTTGGCCTGCATGCGCGCGCATCGGCCAAGCTGGTGCAGCTTGTTCAGGGGTTCAAGGCGACCGTGTGGCTGGTCAGCCGCGGTCGCGAAGTCAATGCCCAGAGCATCATGGGCGTGATGATGCTGGCCGCCGGCATCGGCACGCCGCTGATCATTCGCGCCGACGGCGCGGACGAGCAGGCCGCCGTCACCGCCGTGGCGGATCTGTTTGCGCGCAAGTTCGACGAAGGAGCATGAGGTGAAGCAGGGAACGGGAAACCACCCGAGGTGGCCCAGCAGGGAACAGGGAATGGGAAACGGCACGCATAAGGCGTGTTTGAGACCCTGCGCTTTTTTTCTTACCTATCCGAAGCTGCCCCGCTCCTCCTTTATGCTTAACGTTCCCCATTCCCCGTTACTCGCGGCTTCGCCACTCGCCCTTCGGGCCGCCTTTGGCGTTCGCGCTGCGCGCGTCCCTGTTCCCCGCGCGGCGAGTGCCGCGCCATGAGGCACGTCCTCAGCGGCACCATCGCGGCGCACGGCATGGCGCTGGGTCGCGCGCGTCTGGTGCAGCCGAGCCGCTACAGCGTCGACACCCGACCGCTGGCCGAGGACGAAGTCGAGGAACAGATCGAACTGCTGCACCGCGCGCTCGATACCGCGCGGCAGGAACTGCGCGAACTGCGCGGCAAGCTGCACGGCGCACTGGCACGCGAGGTCAACGAGTTCATCGACGCGCACAGCCTGCTGCTGGACGATGCCGAACTGCTGCGCGGTCTGGACGACATGGTGCGCATCGGCCACTACCGTCCTGGCGCCGCGCTGAAAAAACAGCGCGATCGTTTGTCCGCCGTGTTCGAGGCGATGGACGATCCCTACCTGCGCAGCCGCAAGGAAGACATCGAGCAGGTCATCAACCGGGTGATCTCCGCGCTGCAGCGCCAGACCAGCCCCGAAGAACGCAAACTTGCTGCACGCGTCGGCGAAATCCTTATTGCCGACAGCATCGCGCCGGGCGACATGGCGCAGCTGGCCGGCAACGGTCTGCTCGGCGTGGTCGGCAGTTCCGGCAGCCCGTATTCGCACAGCGCGATTCTCGCCCGCAGCCTCGGCCTGCCGATGCTGGTGGGCACGCGCGACGCGCTGTCGACCATTCACGACGACGACCTGATCCTGCTCGACGCCGAGCGCGGCGAGGCGATCGTTCATCCTACCGCGCAGGACTTGTCGCGCTACCGCGCCTGGCAGCGCGAAGCGGCGATCGAGGGCCGACGCCTGGCCATGCTGGCCAATGCGCCCACGCGCACCCGCGACGGCATCGAGATCTGCCTGCTCGCCAACGCCGAAAGCGTCAGCGACGTGGCCGCCGCCCGCTCGCGCGGCGCCGACGGCGTAGGCCTTTACCGCACCGAATTCCTGTTCCTGCGCCACAAGGGTTTGCCGTCGGAAGACGAGCAGTTCATCGCCTATCGCGATCTGGTGATGGGCATGGGCGGTCTCCCCGTCACCATCCGCACGCTCGACCTCGGCGCCGACAAGGCCGATGCCGCGGGGCTAGTCGTGCGCGGCGAGGAAAACCCCGCGCTCGGCGTGCGCGGTGTGCGTCTGTCGCTGCGCTACCCGGCCGTGTTCACCACGCAGATCCGCGCGATCCTGCGCGCCGCCTGCTACGGCCCGGTGCGCGTGCTGGTGCCGATGGTTACCCAGCCCGACGAGCTGATCGCCGTGCGCACCCTGTTCCGGCTGGCTCGACAGGAGTTGAAACGCGAAAACGTCGACCTGCCGGAAAAGCTACCGCTGGGCGCGATGATCGAAGTGCCGGCCGCGGCGATCAACGTGCGTGCACTGCTGGAATACTCGGATTTTCTGGCCATCGGCACCAACGACCTGGCCCAGTACGTGCTCGCCGCCGATCGCGGCAACGACGCGCTGGAAAACATCTACAACCCGCTGCAGCCCGCGCTGCTGCGGCTGCTGTCGCACGTCATCAGCTCAGGTCGCCGCGCCAAAAAACCGGTCAGCCTGTGCGGGGAGATCGCGGGCGACGTGAACTTCACTGCGCTGCTGCTGGTGCTGGGCCTGTGCGAATTCAGCATGCACCCCACACAGATTTTGCACGTGCGCGACCGCCTGGCCACGCTCGACCATGCCCATCTGCGCCGTCAGGCTTCGCGCCTGCTGCGCGCGCATACGCACGAACAGGCCGAGGCGCTGATGAATGAAATTCTCGGTGAATGCCTGGCCCCGGCAGATCGCGCGCTGAGCTGAGCGCCGACCGCAGAGCGATCAAAGCACGTACGCGTGCGGCTTCCCGATCACGATTTCCTTGTCTGCCCGTCACTTGCATAATCGACGCCGGACGGTACTAATATTAGTACCATGTCACTCTCGCCTACCCAGCAAACCTTGCTCGATTACCTGCGCGAACACATCAATGCGCAGGGCTACCCTCCTTCGCAAATGGAAATTGCCGCGGCGCTGGGCTTTCGGCAGAACCGCTCGGCGCGACTGCATCTGGAAGCACTGGCCAAGGCCGGACATATCGAATGGTTGGGCGGTCAGGCGCGCGGCATCCGGCTGATCAACCGTCAGACGCCGGCCAAAATAATGCAGGTGCCCCTGCTCGGCCGAGTGGCGGCGGGCAAACCGATCGCCTCGGATGCCGAGGTGCGTCGCCAGGTTTCGCTGGATGCCGCGCTGTTTCAACTTCGGCCCGATTACCTGCTGGAAGTGCTCGGCGAATCGATGCTGCTCGATGGCATTTTGCCGCATGACCTGATCGGCGTGCACCGCACGCCAGAAGCGCGCAGCGGCCAGACCGTGGTGGCACGGCTCGATGGCGAGTTCACCGTCAAGCGACTGGAGCGCAAGGGATTGCGCATCCGCCTGCTGCCGCGCAATCCCGCGTTCGCCCCGATCGAGGTCGATCCGCGCAGCAACGACTTCGCCATCGAAGGCCTGTTCGCCGGCCTGATCAGGCCTGGCTGATGGCCAGCGTCGTTGCCCTCGACAGCCTGCTCGATTCGCGCCGGGTCTGGCGCGGCCAGCCACAGGCGCGCCCGACATCGAGGCAGCCGACCGGCTTTGCCGCGCTCGACGCCCAGCTGCCCAGCGGCGGCTGGCCGGAATCGGCGCTCAGTGAATTGCTGCTGCCGATGGACGGCATCGGCGAGCTGCGCCTGCTGTGGCCCACGCTGGCGCGGCTATCGCAAGCCGGCGACGCCTCATCCGATGAAAAAATCGTGCTGATCGCCCCGCCCTACCTGCCGTTTGCCAGCGCCTGGGCAAATGCCGGCGTCCGCCTGGAGAGGCTGCAGATCGTGCTGGCCCAGCCGCGCGACGTACTGTGGGCGACCGAGCAATGCCTGCGCTCGGCGGCGTGTGCGGCCGTGCTGTGCTGGCCGCTGCAGGCCGACGATCGCGCGCTGCGTCGGCTGCAGGTGGCCGCAGAAACCGGGCAGTGTCTTGGCTTTGCCTTGCGCGATGCCAAAGCTGCGGCCAACCCGTCACCGGCGGCCCTGCGCATCGTCATCGATACCGCACCGGCGCAGCTGCGCGTCATCAAATGCCGCGGCGGCAATCCGCCGACGCAGCCGCTGCCGCTTTCCGCACTCGCACATTGAGGCCGACGCCATGCTGTGGGCCTGCATTTTGCTGCCGCAACTGGCGCTCGACGGCGTCCTTCGCCGACACGCCGCACCCGACCTGCCGCTGGCGCTGATCAGCGGCCCCTCGCAGCGGCGCGTGCTGCAGGCCGTCAACGAGGCCGCCGAAGCCGAAGGGCTGCAGGCCGGCCAGCCGCTGACCACGGCACAGACGCTTTGCCATCACTTTGCCAAGGTCGACTACGACAGCGCCGCGATCGAGCGCACGCACGATTTCCTCGCTGCCTGGGCGTACCGCTACGGTTCGCTGGTCAGCCGCAGCCTGCCCTCGACGCTGCTGCTGGAAGTCGAGGCCAGCTTCAAACTGTTCGGCCCTTGGCCACGGCTGGAAGCGCGCCTGCGCCACGACCTTTCCGAGCTGGGCTTCCGCCACCGCATCGTACTGGCGCCTAATCCCTGGGCCGCGCGCGCGCTGGTGAACCGGCACGATGGCCTGGCCATCAGCCAGGAAGCCCCGCTGCAGAAGGCGCTGGGCCAGCTACCGATCGATGCCAGTGGCCTGCCGCTCGATGTCTGCGAAAGCCTGGGCCGGATGGGCCTGCGCAGGCTGCAACAGGTATTTGCCCTGCCGCGCGCGTCGCTGGGCAAGCGCGTCGGTGCGCCGGCGCTGCAGCAGCTCGATCGCCTCACCGGCGCACTGGCCACGCCGCTGCCGTATTTCCAGCCTGCCGATATGTTCGAGGCGCGCATCGAGTTCAACTACGACGTTACGTCCAGCCAGGCGCTGCTGTTTCCGCTGCGTCGGCTGATCGACGATATGGCCGTCTATCTGGCCGGTCGCGACGGCGGCGTGCAGCAGTTCCTGCTGCGACTGGAGCACGATCGAGGTCCGGTCACCGACGTGCGCATCGGCCTGCTGGCGGCCGAACGCGATCCGGCGATGCTGTTCGAATTCGCACGCGGACGGCTGGAACCGCTGACGCTGAGCGCATCGGTCGGCGCGATGCAACTGATCGCGACCGAACTGCCGCCTTTTGTGCCGGCCGCACGCGATCTGTTCGATGCACGACCACAGCAGGCCATGCCCTGGCAACAGCTGCGCGAACGGCTGCGCGCGCGGCTCGGCGATGACGCCGTGCATGGGCTGGCCGTGCGCGCCGATCACCGGCCCGAACGGTCGTGGCAAATAGACGTCCAAACCAAATCACTGCCGACGTCCCTTCCGCGACCGGGCTGGCTGCTTAAACAGCCCGTACCGCTACGCGATCATCGCCTGCGCGTTCTGGCCGGTCCCGAACGCATCGAGAGCGGCTGGTGGGAGGCCGACGTGCGCCGCGATTACTACGTGGTGGAAACCAGCATGGGCCAACGCGCGTGGGCCTACAGGCCGGCCGGCGAGCTGGGCGAATTCATGCTGCACGGCTGGTTTGCGTGAGCTTGCCGCTGCCCGACTATGCCGAGCTGCACTGCCTGTCGGCTTTCAGCTTCCAGCGCGGCGCGTCGGTGGCGATCGAACTGTTCGAACGTGCCAAGGCACTGGGCTATCACGCACTGGCGATCACCGACGACGGATCGCTGGCCGGCATCGTGCGCGCGCTGCAGGCCTCGCGCAAGACGGACATGAAACTGATCGTCGGCAGCGAAGTGCAGCTGGACGATGGCCCCAAGCTGGTGCTGCTGGTGGCATCGCAGGCCGGCTACACGCGACTTTGCCAGCTGCTCACTTTGGCGCGTCGGCGCGCGCCGAAAGGCCACTATCAGCTGCGCCGCGAGGATGTGACGGATACCGATGGCCTGCTGGCCTTGTGGCTTCCTCCCGAGGAAAGAGATGCCGCGCGCGACGACGCTCACGGTGCATGGATCGCCTCGCGCTTCCCCGATCGCGGCTGGCTCGCCATCGAACTGCATCGTGGCGCCGACGATGCAACCAGGCTCGCCCGGCTGCAGGCACTCGGCGAACGCCTGCAGCTGCCGCTGGTCGCCAGTGGCGATGTGCACATGCACGTGCGCTCGCGCCGCGCACTGCAGGACACGCTCACCGCGATCCGTTACAAGACCACCGTGGCTGAGGCAGGACACCGCCTGTTCGCCAACGGTGAACGCCATCTGCGCACGCGCAAGGCTCTGGCCGCGATCTATCCACCGCAGCTGCTGGCGCAAAGCGTGGCGGTTGCCGATCGCTGCCAGTTCCGGCTGGAGGATCTGAAATACGCCTATCCCCGCGAGCTGGTGCCCGAGGGCCACGACCCGAATAGCTGGCTGCGCCATCTCACGACAGCAGGCGAACGCTGGCGCTGGCCGAAGGGCACGCCCGACAAGGCGCGCCAACAGATCGAGCACGAGCTGGCGCTGATCACGGAAAAGAAATACGCCTCGTACTTTCTGACCGTGCACGACATCGTGAACTTTGCACACAGGGAAAAAATCCTCTGCCAAGGCCGCGGGTCGGCGGCCAACTCGGTCGTCTGCTATGTGCTCGGCATCACCGCGATCGATCCCACGCAGATGGAGATGCTGTTCGAGCGCTTCATCTCCAGCGAGCGCGACGAGCCGCCGGATATCGACGTGGATTTCGAACATGAGCGGCGCGAGGAAGTGCTGCAATACGTGTTCAACCGCTACGGCCGCGATCGTGCTGCGCTCACGGCGGTCGCCACGCAGTACCGCGGCCGCGGCGCCGTGCGCGATGTGGCGCGGGCGCTGGGTTTGTCATCCGATCTGGCCGGCGAACTGGCCGCCACCATGGACCGCTGGAGCGAAGAAGCGCCGATCCCGGCGTATCTGCGCGAGTGCGGCTTCGATCCGGATTCGCCGCTGCTGCGTCAGGTGATCGCGCTGACCACCGAGCTGATCGGTTTTCCGCATTATCTGTCGCAGCATCCAGGCGGCTTCGTGATTTCCGAGCATCCGCTGTCGACCCTGGTGCCGGTGGAGAACGCGGCGATGGAAAACCGCACGGTCATCCAGTGGGACAAGGACGACCTGGACGTGATGCGCATGCTCAAGGTCGACTGCCTCGCGCTCGGCATGCTCACCGCGGTGCGCAAGACACTGGCGCTTTTGCGCGAACACGGCCGCGGCGACCACACGATGGAAAGCATCCCGCCGGACGACTCGGATACCTACGCCATGATCAGTCGCGCCGATACGGTCGGCGTGTTCCAGATCGAATCGCGCGCACAGATGGCTATGCTGCCGCGGCTGAAACCAGCCAACTATTACGACCTGGTGATCGAAGTGGCGATTGTGCGCCCCGGCCCGATCCAGGGCGACATGGTGCATCCCTACCTGCGCCGACGTAACGGACAGGAGCCGGTGGTCTACCCCTCGAAAAAATTGGAGACGGTGCTGAAGCGCACGCTGGGCGTACCGCTGTTTCAAGAGCAGGTGATGCAGATCGCCATCGCCGCGGCCGATTACTCGCCCGGCGAAGCCGATCAGCTGCGACGCTCGATGGCGGCGTGGAAGCGCCACGGCGGACTGGAGTCGCATCGCGAAAAGCTGCTCGCCGGCATGCTGAAAAATGGCTACACCGCCGACTTCGCCGAGCGCCTGTTCGAACAGATCAAGGGCTTCGGCAGCTACGGCTTTCCCGAATCGCACGCCGCCAGCTTTGCACTGATCGTCTATGTCAGCAGCTGGCTGAAATGCCACGAGCCGGCCGCCTTCGCCTGCGCGCTGATCAACTCCGCGCCGATGGGTTTCTATTCGCCGGACCAGCTGCTGCAGGATGCTAAACGTCACGGCATCCGCGTGCTGCCGGTGGACGTACGCCACAGCCACTGGGACTGCACGCTGCAGAATCACGTCGACCGCCACATGCAACCGGCGATCCGCATGGGCCTGCGCCTGATCAATGGTCTGCATCCGGCGACGGCCGAAAAAATCGCGCTCCAACGCGAACAGCGGCCCTTCGTCGATGTCGCCGATCTTTGCGCACGCACGCAGATCGATCGACGCCAGCAGTCGCTGCTGGCCGATGCCGGCGCCTTGCGCGGACTGGCCGGCCATCGCCACCGCGCGCGCTGGGCCATCGCCGCAGTGGAGTCGTCGCTGCCGCTGTTCGCCCATCTGCCGGCTCAAGCCGAGCCCGAGTCCGTCGTACTGCCTGTGCCCACCGCCTGCGAGGACATGCGCGCCGACTACCTGCTCACCGGCACCACGCTAGGCCAGCACCCGCTGGCCTTTTTGCGGCCCGAATTGCAACGGCGGCGCTATCGCGATTCATCGGAACTGGGCACGATACCCAACGGCAGGCACATCCGCGTGGCCGGCATGGTGACCCTGCGGCAGCGGCCGCAGACAGCCAGCGGCGTGATTTTTCTCACCCTGGAAGACGAATACGGCCTCACCAATGTCGTGGTGTGGACCAGCGTCTCCGAACGCCAGCGCCGCGTGCTGCTGCAATCGAACCTGCTGGCCGTGCACGGTTACCTGGAAAGCCAGCATGGCGTGCAGCACCTGATCGCGCAGCGGCTGGAAGACATCACGCCGATGCTCGGCTCGCTCGACGTCAAGTCGCGCGATTTTCACTGAAGCGACCGGCCCATCAGCGTTTGGGCGCGACACTTTCCAGAAAGGCATCCAGCAGCACGCCGCGGTATTTCTGCCGGTGCAGCACGATCGAAAGCTTGCGCTGCAGATCGAGGAACGGCGTCTTCAGGGCCTTCAATCGGCCCGCAGCCAACGCATCGATGACCGCCACGGCAGGCAGAAAAGCGATGCCCAGACCGGCCACCACGCTTTGCTTGATCGCCTCGATCTGGTCGAGTTCCAGCACCGTTTCTCCGGGCGGCAGCTGCGCCATCACGCGTTCGCTGATCGTGCGCGTGGCCGAGCCCGGCTCGCGCATGACCCAGCGCGCGCCGGAAAAATTCGCCGGCTTCAGGCCGCGCTTGCGCGCCAGCGGATGATCCGGCGGCGCGCATACCACCAGCACGTCATCGCGCCATGGCCGCACCTCCAGCAGAGGATGCGTCACCGGGCCTTCGACACAGCCGACATCGAGACTGTGATCGAGCACGCCCGCGGCGATGGTTTCGGTATTCGCCACGCGCAGCCGTATCGCCACCTGCGCATGGCTGCGCACAAAGGCGCCCAGCAGTTCGCCGACGCGGTAGTTGCCTACGGTATTGCTGGCACCGATGCGCAGCTCGCCGGCCAGAGTCGCCGCCCCTACGCTGCCGCGACGGCCGAACTCGGCGTGGCGCTCCAGCAGCTCCTGCGCCAGCGGCAGCAGCTCGCGGCCACGCGCATTCAGCCGCAGACGACCACGCTCGCGCGCAAACACCGGCGCATCGAGCTGACGCTCCATTTCCGCCAGCGCCATGCTGGCGGCCGGCTGGGTCAGGTGCAGGCGCTCCGCCGCCGCACGCACGCTGCCGTGCAGAGCGATCTGCACAAATACCTCAAGCTGGCGCGGGCTGATATTGATCATAAGTCAATCTTATCGCTTCCATCAGATATTCCAAGTTTTCCTGATGGATGACGGCGAGGACAATGGCGCATCCCAAGGACACACGTCATGAACGCCCAGGTCATCCACGCCCAGCCCACGCCGCAGCACTCGATTGTCTCCGGCATTGCCCTGGCGGCCGGCATTGCGCTGGTGGCGCTCTGGTTAGGGCACCTGCTGCCGTTGGTCGGCGGGCCGGTTATCGGCATCGTGCTGGGCATCGTTGTCGGCAATCTGACCTCGCCGGGCGCGCACTTTCGGCCGGGCATCGCCTTTGCCGGCAAGTATGTGCTGCAGTGCTCGATCATCGCGCTGGGGTTCGGCCTGAGCCTGAGTCAGGTGGCGAAAACCGGGCTGCAGTCGCTCTCTGTCACGCTGGTGACGATGACCGTGGCGTTTCTTTCGGCATGGCTGCTCGGCGGCTGGCTGGGCGTGCACGACAAGCTGAAAATCTTGATCGGCGTGGGTACGGCGATCTGCGGCGGCTCGGCGATTGCCGCCGTCACCCCTATCATCCGCCCGGAAGATCACGACACTGCCTTCGCCATCTCGACCATCTTCCTGTTCAATCTGGTCGCCGTGCTGCTGTTTCCGCTACTCGGTCATCTGATGCACCTGTCGGATCTCGGCTTCGGCCTGTGGGCCGGCACCGCGATCAACGACACCTCCTCGGTAGTCGCCGCCGGCTACAGCTACAGCAAGACCGCCGGCGACTTCGCCACCATCGTCAAGCTGACCCGCGCGACGCTGATTATTCCCATCTGCCTGGTGCTGGCCTTCGTGGTCGCCGCCCGCGAAAAGCGCCACGCGGCGAAGACCGGCAGCGCCAGCAACTTCAGCCTCGCCAAAATCTTTCCCTGGTTCATCCTGTGGTTTCTGGTGGCCTCCGGCATCCGCACCGCCGGCCTGATTCCTACAGCCATCCAGCCGTCCATTCACTTCGCCGCCGAATTCCTGATCATCGTGGCGCTCACCGCCATCGGCCTGTCCGCCAATCTGCGCCGCATGGCCGCCAGCGGCATCAAGCCCATCCTGCTGGGACTCGGCGTCTGGGTGGCGGTCGCCGTCAGCAGTTTGCTGGTGCAGCGTGTGATCGGACAGCTTTGAAAGCCCGCCGGCGGCCCATGCTCTAACGACGCCCAAAACGTTGAATGGACGGTGCTGAATTCACTTACTCCTGCATCGATCGTCCGAGCGCCATCGAGTGAGCATCGACTATTCTCGGCCACTAGCGGCCGGTCGTGAGCGACCGCGTTAGGGCCGTCTATTCGCGCGTAGACGTGCATAGTGTTCGATCAAGCTCGGCACTCGGCACCCACGCTGCGCCGAGGCTTGCAAGGAACCTGTCGACACATATCACCCTAGGGCTGAGAGACACCAGGAGGTGATGAGCCATCTCAGAGCGTCAACCGTTAGATTTCAAGTAACGTCCGGGTGTTTCGCCAAGAACTTTGCGAAACATGACCACAAAATTGCTCGCGTTCTCGTAGCCCAGACCGTCGGCGACATCTTGGACGGTCGCGCCCTTGGCCATCCATTGCAGGGCTAGCAGGATATGAAGTTGCCTGCGCCAGCGTCCGAAACTCATGCCGGTTTCCCGGGATACGACGCGTGAGAGCGTGCGCGAACTCATGCCCATTCGCTGTGCCCACGAGTCGATGCTTGCCGGCTCGGACGGACTCGCCATGATCCACTCGACCAATTTGCGCAGCCGCTTGTCTTTCGGCAAGGGAAGATGCACTCGCCCGGGCTGCGCCAAAGCCATTTCGTCGAGAAGAAGCGTCATCACCCTCGACGCCATGCCCCCTTCTTCGTAACGCATAGGCAATGCCGCTGAACGGATGATCAACTCGCGCAGCAGTGGCGTCGTCGACAAGGTGCAGCAATCTCGCGGCAACGCGTTGCCCGCCGCAGGGTCGACATAGACCACGTAACACTCGATCGTGCCGGCGGCCTCCATTCGATGCTGCACCCCGCCGGGTACCCAAATGGCGCTTCCCGGCGGCACAAGCCAGAAGCCGCCGGCGACCTCGCAGGTGAGCACTCCGCGCATCCAAAGCAGGAACTGACCTTTTCGATGGTGGTGGAAGTCCGCTTCCTTGCGGCTGTCGATCTGATGCGTGTCGTCGTTGCCTGTGACAGCCATATCCACGCCTGCGGCACCAAGAGTGATCACGGGCCTCGGGACGAAGTCAGGATCCTCCCAATCGATGGACGAAGCGTCGCTGAGAACAGGCATTGGCAACTTCCAAAGACGATGGATCATTGTGGCAAAAATTCAATATGCGATGGCATATTGGATCCTTTTTAGCCAACACGTGGTGCGCCTAACATGGGCGCTGAAATCACAACCACGAGAGCTGTCACCATGAAACGATCGAAGAAAATCTTGATCTGCGGCGGCGGGATCGCGGGCCCAGCATGCGCCTGGTGGCTGACCAAATACGGCTTCTCGGTGGTTGTCGTCGAAAAGGCCACTGCGTTCAGGGACGGCGGGCAGAACGTCGACGTGAAGGGGGCTGGGCAGCAGGTCATCAACCTCATGGGTTTGACGGAGCAGATCGAGGCTCGCAACACGCTGGAATGCGGGCAGAAGTGGCTGGACGCGGCCGGCGAGGTGGTGGCAGTTTTTCCTAAGGGTGGCTTCGGCACTCTGACCAGCGATTTCGAAATCCTCCGAGGCGATTTCGCACGTGTTCTGTTCGATGCGACCCGCAGCACCTGCGAATACCGTTTTGGTACTTCCGTGGTTGGCATGGAAGAGAGAGAGGACGACGTGTGCGCGACCTTCGCCGATGGCTCAACAGAAGAGTTCGAGTTGGTGATTTGCGCCGACGGACTGAGCTCGTCGACGAGGGACTTGGCGCTTGCCCAGGAAACGCGACTGCGCTACCTCGGCGCCTACATGGCGTTCTTCAAGATTCCCCGACGTCCGGAAGACGACTTCTGGGCCTGCTCCGTCAACGGCATTGGCGGAACGATGATCAATCTTAGGCCTGGCGGCCCGACGGAGACTACCGTCCTGATTACCTTTCTGGCCAATGAGCCCGACCCGAAGAGACCGTCGACGGTCTCTCGGCGGGACATGCTTCGTGCAGCGCTGGAAGGCCGGGGCACCGTAGCCGATCGGATCGTCGGTGAACTAGGTGCCGTACAGGACTTCTACTTCGGACCGATGAGCCAGGTGCAAGCATCTACGTGGTCGAAAGGCAGACTGGTTTTGCTGGGCGATGCGGCGCATTGCCCGACGCCGTTCACAGGCAAGGGCACTGCCTTGGCTCTTGTGGGAGCCTACGTCCTGGCGGGGGAGATCAAGAAGTGCTCGACCCACACCAAAGCCTTCCAGACATATGAAAGCATCCTTCGCCCGTACGCCGAGCGTTCACAGCAGGAGCTGAGCCCTCGACTCATTCGACTCATGCACGTGAAGACGCGGTTCGGAATCTCCGTCGCTCGTATCGTGCAACGGTTCTTCGGCAGCGCGCTGATCCAATCGCTGTTGAAGCCGAGCACCGCAGCTAAGGCCCGCAAGATCGATGAGGACTTCGCGCTCCCAGTCTATTGATGAAAGCGCCGGAGCGTGACTATCCGAGTGCTGCTGTACCTACCGTACCGAAGTTGGATCACGTGTTTACTGTTACCGCTCCCCATGAGCGGCCGCCGTGCCGCGACGAATCCGAGGAATCGAATGTCGCTAATGTGTCGAAAGCGGTCACCACAACTCCATTTCAGCGCTCGGAATTTTGTCCCATCCGACCTTTTTGTACCTCATAGAAGCACTCAGGCCCTGCCCTGCTCCACCAACGTCAGCGCCACCTTGTCGCGCAGATAGACAGGCAGCGCGAGTTCGGGGGCGTGGATACGCCCGGCGTTGAACTCCTGCATCGCCAGTTCGGCAACGTGCGCGGCCTGCGGGTAGCGGGCGCCATCGGCGGAGCGGAGCACGCCGGTGAAGCGCTCACTGAGAAGGGTGGAATACGTGGCCCAGCCGGTGCCGACGACTTGCCAGGTTGGTGCGTCGGGCAGCTGCAGGGATTCGGGCGTGCACACACGATCGTCGTCCAGCGCGATCAGGCCGCCGTTGTCATCGCGGCGATAGCAGGCCGCGTAGATTTCGCCCATGCGGGCATCGATGACGGCGAGGATGGCGGCGCCCTCGTCTTCGGGCGCTTCCAGCGCCAGCGCGGCCAGCGAGGAGATGGTGATCACCGGCAGGTCGAGCGCCAGCGCCATGCCCTGAGCCAGCGACACGCCGAGGCGGACGCCCGTGAAGGCGCCGGGACCGCGACCCACCGCGATGGCATCGAGCGCATGACGGCCGATGCCAGCCTCGGCCAGCAGGGCATCGGCCATTGGCAAGACCAGTTCGGTATGCCTGCGCGGGGCAATTTCGCTGCGCGCGATGATGTCCTGCCCATGGATCAAGGCAACGGAGCAGGCTTCGGTAGCGGTTTCGATGGCGAGAATGTTCATGGCTGCTCCATGATAACCGGCGGCGGTGTTGTCGGCGCCGATACGCTGGCAATGTGTGCGTACCAGTCGATGCGGCGGGTGAGATACATCATCAGCGCTACCATCGTCAGCAGCACCAGTGCGCCGATCAGCAGCGCGTACTGCTCTGCGGCGATCAGTGCGTACAGCATCACGTAGATCAGTCCGAGGACGGCGGCCAGCAAGGCACCCGCGCGTGCGGCGCGCAGCACGGCGGTAGCGTAGCCGCCCACGATCAGCACGACCGCGCTGGCCGCCAACGCGTAGGCCGCTGCAAAACCTATCTGCTCGGACAACGCCAGCAGCACGACATAGAACGTCGCCAGAGCAGCGCCGACCAGTAGATACTGCACCGGGTGCACTCGCAGCTTTTTCAACGTTTCGAATAGAAAGAACGCGACAAAGGTCATCGCAATGAAAAGCAGACCGTATTTGCCCGCCCGTTCATTGCGCTGATAAACATCCACTGGCTGATAAAGCTGCACGCCGAAAATGGAGGCCTGCAGTGCGCCAGTCATGTCCGCCGCACCATCGGTCCAGTGCTGACCGTAATTGCGGTTGAGATCGAGCATGTGCCAGTGTGCGCTGAAGCCGTGGGCATCTACCCGACGCTCCAACGGCAGCGCCGCACCGATAAAGCTGGGATCGCGCCACGGCGCATGCATCGTCACGTCGGTGCTGCGCGCCAGTGGAAGCAGCTGCAGCGATTGCGTACCTGCGAGCTTGAAGCTGATGTCGACCTGCAGCGGCTGATCCGTGACCTGAGGCCCCGTTGTCCCAGCCAGTGAATCCAGATCGACCGGCACGACGATGGTGGTCCATGCGCCGAGATGTTCCGCCGAAGAATCGAACCGCGCCGGCTTGCCGTTGACCAGCAGATGGGTCACCTGTTGCAGGCCGCGCAGATCGCTGATCGGTACACGCAATTCGGCCTTGCCGCCCTGCCACGGCGTGCCGACGGCCTGGCGCAGTTTCGCCAGATCATCGGCGCGATAGCTCGCATGCATCTGCACCGTGGCAACGAACACCGGTGCGCTGTAGATGCCGTAGCTGCGCTTCTCCACCGCCATCGCCACGTCCAGCGTCGTGCTGTCGGCCAGCATGCTTTGCGTACCGGCACGCCACTGCGCTGGGCTGCCGCTCGCGACCGGCAACGCCTCATGCGTCGGCACCACCAGCACAGGACTGCCCAGCACCTGCTCGCCGCCCCAACCCTGTGCAATTTGTGCAATCGCCTTTTCGCGCAGCTGCTGACGCTCGCTCACCAGCCCATTCACCTGCATCAGCGGTATCGTCATCAGCAGTGCCAACAAGGCGATACCCAGAACTTTCGCTGTTACCGTTTGCATCCATCCATTCATCGTGTCGATCTCCACGTGGGGAGCGTCGATCAGAACAGCCGGCGGAGGCGTACTTCAGGCAACGTCGGTGTTTTGCATGACGGCTGTGTGGCGCACGAAAGTCGAAAGACAAAGCATCGCGTATTCACGGCGACTCCATTGATCACCCCCATCCCTTCGACTTTGGCCCGCGGGTCCACGCTCAGGGTGAGCGGTAAAAATAAAATAAGTGCCGCAACTGCTCTGAGCTAAGGGCTTTGGCCTTGAATACTTAGCTTTCATAGCTTTTGCAGTTGATCTACCAAACCCCTATGCGGCGGTGAGGCGAGGTCGCCAGGCCCGCAAGGGGAATCGACATGGGTTTCGATTCCTTTTCGCCAGTACATGGACGTACTGGCGAAAAGCCAGACCTCGGCTCACGTACTTGGCGGGCGCAGCACGGCAAGCGCCAAGTGGGGTGGCCTTCTCTTTACTCCGGGCATCCTGCCCTTCGCCCTTCGGGCCAGCTTCGCTGTTCGCGCCGCTCCTGCGGCGCAGTGGCTACTTTCTCTTGTCCACGCAAGAGAAAGCTTTTGCTCTGGAAGTAATTTCAAACAAACCGGCCTCACCCGAGCAACACGACAACTGTCGATCAGCCTTCCTCACGACCAGAAGCGACCCTCGAAGACACCTCTGCGGCAAAGAAACTCCGCACATCAGCCAACTCCCGCGTGCGCGGCATCGGCGGCAGGCTGGCCAGAAACAGACGTCCATATCCTTTGCTGATCAAACGCGGATCGCACAGCACCAGTACGCCGCGATCGTGCACGTCGCGTATCAGCCGGCCGGCGCCCTGCTTCAGTGCGATCACCGCGTTGGGCACCTGCCAGCCCATGAAGGGATTGATGCCGGATTGTTCCAGCGCCTGCAACCGCGCCATCAGTACCGGATCGTCCGGTGCGGCGAACGGCAGCTTGTCGATCACCACCACGGAAAGCGCCTCGCCGGCCACATCGACACCTTCCCAGAAGCTGGCGGCACCGAGCAGCACGCCGTGGCCGCTGGCGCGAAATTCTTCCAGCAAGCGCGGACGCGGTGCCGTGCCCTGCACGAACAGCGGCCATGGGCACCGATCCTGCAGCAGTTCGGCCGCGCGACGCAGCGCGCGATGCGAGGTGAACAGCAAAAACGCGCGGCCGTTCGACGCGTGCAGCACCGGCAGCACCGCCTCGATGACTTTGTCGGTGTAGTCGCGCGCGTTGGGATCGGGCAGCGGCGGCGGCAGATAGCACAGCGCCTGTCGCGCATAATCGAACGGACTCTGCAGGCTCAGCGTCTGCGGATCGTCCAGACCGATCTGCCTCGCGAAGTGACCGAAGTCGCCAGCGACCGACAGCGTGGCCGAGGTATGGATCCACGCCGCCTGCGTGCGTTCGCGCAGACCGCGCATGGGTTCGGCCAGATCGAGCGGCGTGGCATATAAAACGAAGCCGCGCGGGTAATGCTCATACCAGCGAACGTCGCGATCAGTGTGATCTTCGACGATACGATCGAGTCGACCGATCAACAGCAGCGCGCGCTCGTGCAGGTTGTCGAAGCCGCGCGAGCGCTCGGCCTGCGATGCCAGCAATTCGGCCAGGGTGGAGAGCAGATCGCGCAGATCGCCGAGGGCCGCGTCGACACCCGGTTGGTCTTCCAGCTGCTGAAACGCGCCACGTGCCGGCAGCGCATCCATCGTCAGGCGTAGCTGGCGCACGGCGTTCTGCAGCGCTTCGACCGGCTCCAGCAGCAGGCCGATCGCGCCGGTGATGCCGCTGCATTCGGCCAGCGCGTCCTGCGCCAGTTCGGTGAGCTGGCGCGCGCTGATGCTCTGCGAGAAAAACTGGCCGGCGAGTTCGGGAATCTGATGCGCCTCGTCGAGAATGAAGGCCGCGGCGCCAGGCAGGATTTCGCCGAAGCCTTCCTGTTTCAAGGCGAGATCGGCGAATAGCAGATGGTGATTCACCACCACCACGTCGGCCTCCTGCGCTTCGCGTCGCGCCTTCACCACATGGCAGTCGTCGAAGAACGGACACTCGACACCGAGGCAGTTTTCCGGCGTGGAGGTGACGCGCGGCCACAGCGGCGATTCCTCCGGCACCTCGGCCAGCTCCATGCGATCGCCGCGGCGCGTGCGCGCCGACCATGCGCGAATGGTCGCCAGTTGCGATGCCTGCGTGCGGTCGAAGGTGGCGCCCTCGCGCACGGTCTGGTCGAGCCGGTACAGGCAAAGGTAATTGGAGCGGCCTTTCAGCAGTGCCGTTTTCAGGCGCGAGCCCAGCACCGAGCGCACCTTCGGCAAATCGCGAAAATACAGCTGATCCTGCAGCGCCTTGGTGCCTGTGGAAATGATCACGCGCTCGCCCGACAGCAGCGCCGGCACGAGGTACGCATAGGTTTTGCCGGTGCCGGTGCCGGCCTCGGCGATCAGCGTGTCGCGGCCGGTGATCGCCCGCTGTACGGCGACCGCCATCGTCTGCTGTGCCTCGCGCGGCGCGAAGTTCGGCAACTCGCGGGCAAACGGCCCGTCGGCGCCGAGCAAGGCGCCGATGTCGTCGTGTTCAATCATTCATGCAGTATCGCTTGCCGCGGCGATGCGTCAAAACCACGGCAGCGAATGCGTGACATCAATAGCGCGGCTGGCCCGGCTTGTGGCACTGCTGCACCCACTTGCGCGCGGTCTCGGCGCCAGTCTGATCGTTCTGCTGCAGGCGCATTTCCACTACGGTCTGCCAGTTGCGTGCGCACAGCGGCCCGAGCTTGGGACCGAGCGACCACGACTGATGCGCCAGCTTTTCGGCCAACGGGTAGTCCTTCATCCGCACGGCAATCTCGGCGCGGTCCTGCAGCAGATCGGGCGAGTTCGGGCTGAGCTTGAGAGCCTGATCGAGCTTGGCCGCAGCGTCGGCGTAGCGGCCGGCCTGTTCGTCGCTCTTCGCCGCGTCCTGCAGGCCGGCCACACCGGCGTCGCGCAACGGGTTGACGTCGATCACCGATTTTTCGTGCGCGCCCGCCGCGCGAATCGCGGCGACCAGATCGTAAGTGGGCGGCGTATAAACCGGCTTGGCCGGCACGGTCGGCTGCGGCTCGAACAAGCTGCACGCGCTCAGCGAAACGACGGCGAATGCCAGCAACAGGAATGAAACGGGTTTCGTGACAGGCAGCATGATCAATTCCGGAGCGTGTTATCGGGCGGTGTATCGGGGTTGGGTTGCGGCGACTGCGCGCTACCCGCGGCGGCAGGCTGATCGCTTCCGCCGAACAGGCTTTTCACACCTTGCCAGAAACAGCCCTCGGTGTCCGCAGGCAGCGAGCCCGCCACCACCTCGAACTGACGCGCGCCCTGGCACGAGGACTGCGTCGGCTTGCCGTCGGCCGGATTGATCCATGCCAGCTCGAGGCCCGGTGCCGGCGTCGTCGACAGCGGCTTGGTCGGCAGTTTCTCGAACAGTTCGCGCCACGCGCGCAGGGCACCGGTAGCGCCGAAGAGCACGGTCGGCTTGTTGTCGTCGCGGCCCATCCAGAACACCGCCAGATGCTGGCCGGTGTAGCCGGCGAACCAACTGTCGCGCATGTCGTTGCTGGTGCCGGTTTTGCCGGCCGCATCGAGGCGCGCCAGGTCGGAGTCACCGATCGAATGCGCGGTGCCGAATAGTGTGACCTGCTGCAGCGCCCACGTGGTCAGGCGCACCGCATCCTGATACTCGCCCTGGCCCGTCTGCACCTGATAGCGCTTGATCGTCTGACCGCTGCCATTGACCACACCGCGCACCGCCACCAGCGGCAGCGCGTGGCCGTCGGCGGCGAGGTATTGGTACATCTGCGCCACCTGCAGCGGCGAGAGATCCAGTGCACCGATCAGCAATGAAGGACTCGGGTTGACGTTTTCCAGTCCGAACGATTTCAGGAACGCCTGGATCCGCGGCAGGCCCACGGCGAGGCCGAGATGGATCGTTGCGAGATTCCACGAATGCGCCAGCGCATCGACCATCGGCAGCTGCCCGTGGCTCTGGTTGTCGTCGTTGTGCGGCTCCCAGTAGCTGCCGTCGGGCTGACGCAGGCTGACCGGGCTGTCGTCGAGCAGCGTCGCCAGGTTCCAGCGATCGGGCTGGGTCAGCGCCACCAGATAGACGAAGGGCTTGACCAGCGAACCGATCGGACGCCGCGCATCGATGGCGCGATTGAAGCCCTGCTCGCCAGGCGTGCGGCTGCCGACGACGGCGAGCACGCTACCGGTAGGTGCATCGGTCACTACACCGGCGGCCTGCACCTCGTTCGCGCGCTTGCCCAGACCTTTCAGCGCAGTGGTGATCGCCTGCTCGGCATACAGCTGCGCCGTCGGATCGAGCGTGGTGAAGATCGACAGGTTGCCGTCGCGCAACGACTGCTCGTCGAAGTCGGCGGTGATCTGCGAGCGCACCAGCTCCATAAACGCCGGGAAGCGGTTGTGCGGCAGCTGGCCGTCGCTGATCACGCCCAGCGGCGAGGCCTGTGCGGCATTGGTCTGCGCCGCCGTCAGCAGGCCGGTATTGGCGAATTCCTGGATCACCAGATTGCGCCGCGCCAACGCGCGTTCGGGCGAACGTCGCGGATCGTAGTAGCTCGGCCCTTTGACCATGCCCACCAGCAGGGCGATTTCCTGCGGGCGCAGATCTTCCATTCGGCGACCGAAGTAGAACTCCGCCGCCGCGGCAAAACCATGCACCGCCTGATCGCCCTGCTGGCCGAGGAACACGTCGTTGACGTAGGCCTCAAGGATGCGGCCCTTGCTGTAATGCGCTTCGAGCAGCAGCGACATCAGCGCTTCGTTGAATTTACGGGTGAAGTTCTGATCGCGCGTGAGAAACAAGTTGCGCACCAGCTGCTGGGTCAGCGTCGAGCCACCCTGCACCGTGTGGCCGGCGCGCATATTGGCAAACATCGCACGCGCAATCGCGCTGAAATCGATGCCGATGTGATGCTTGAAGTCGCGATCCTCGACCGCCTGCAGTCCACTGAGCAGTAGCGGCGGCACGTCGGCCAGCTGTACAAAGCGACGTTCTTCCTGCTTGGCTCCGTAGAGCGTAGCTATACGTGCAGGGTCCAGATGCGCCAGCGGAATCGCGTCCTTGGTAACGGCGTCGCGCACCTGCTGCACGCTGCCGTTGCCCAGCGTCACCTCCACGCGCTTGGGCAGTTCGCCCCCGTCCGGGCCGGCATAGCCGCGCGAGGAAATGACGTACGTGGCCCCCCGCTTACTCCAGCTGCCGGCGATTTGACCGCCGTCGCGGCTGTAGCCGGAAAAGGTCAGCTCCAGCTCCAGCGCAGCGGGCGTCATCGGCGTGCCGACAGCCAGCGCCAGCGGACGGGCATAGACACGCGTGGGCACGGCGAACACCAGATCGTTGAAGCGATCCTGCACGCGCTTGTTGAGGATCAGCGTGTACGGCAGCACGAAGCCGAACAACAGACCCATACCGACCCAAACAGGAATCCGCAGCCAGGGCCAGCAGCGGCGCGCGAACGCGCCAAGACGATTCAAAAAATCCAACGTGGGGAAATCCGGCAATCAGGTGCGCCGATCATAAGGCCTGCATCCTCGCGCGCCCATGAACGCAGCAGCCGCTTTGCAGGCAATTTGCGGGCAATCCGTGAAGGGCCTTTACACATTCAAATCTGCGCGCTCAGCGACGCGTTGGCATCCAGACCGAGGCGTCGGGGCGAAACGGTCGCGGATTGATGCCGAGCAGGCGCTGCAGTTCGCCGTTGTCGGCAATCAGATCGGCGTCGAGCCGATGCAGGGGACCGCGAAGTCGCGGCACGCCGTGGCGACCCAGCCGCAACAGCCACGCCGGCAGCGGCAACGGCAACGTGGCGCACGGCAGACTGCGATGCACGCGGGCAAACATTTCGCCCGCAGTCAGCCGCTCGCCGCCGCCGATCGAAAGAATGCGCCCGCCCGAGGCCGGGCAATCCAGCGCGGCGATCACCGCCTGCGCGATATCGTCGGCGTGCACCGGCTGGCGCAGGCCGCGACCGGACGGCAGTGGAAACAGCCGATAGCGCATCGCCCGGTGCGCCATAGGCGTCAGGCTCTTGTCCTTGCCGGCGCCGTAAATCAGCGTGGGTCGCAGCACCGTCCAACTGCAACCGTGACGCGCGCACGCCGCCGCCAACGCGGTCTCGCCGTCGCGCAGCTGGCGCGAAATTTCCCGCTCCGCTGGCACGCTCGAATCGCGCTTGGTTTCGGCGCTCATCGAGCTGGTGGCGATCACGCGCGGCGCGCCGATCAGCGGGTTGTCCGCCAGCCATTGCGCCAGCGCCAGCAGCGGGCCGAAGCTGATGATCGCCGACAACGGCGGCAGTGCCGGCACGGCATCGGGCAGCTGACCGAGCCGCCACTGCGCCGATGACGGTGCACCGGCTGGCGGATGCCGGCTCAGCGCGATAACCAACTCGCCGCGATCGAGTAGGCGCGGCAGCAGAAAATGACCGATCTGGCTGCTTCCCCCGAGAACCAATACGGTCAAGGCGACTTCCTTTGGCTCGAAACCGGCATCATGCGCGGCTCACGGACTGCCCTGCAGACGCGCGGCTAGATCGAGCACGCGCGGCTGGTTGGGAGACAGCTTGCGGGCCCGATCGAGCGACTGCGTCGCACCGACGCGATCGCCATCGCGCAGCTGCTGTTCGGCCTGATCCAGCCATGCGCCGGCCAGGCGATCGCTGAGCGCGCCCTGCGATGCTTCGCCCGGTGCCAGCTCGGCAAGGTTGTCCAGCATATTGCTGGCCTGTCCGAGATTGCCGTTGGCCAGCGCCTGGTTGAACTGTTTTTCAACCTGCACCGGCAGCGCCTGCAAACCCTGCAGCGCGGCCGCGTTGCTGCCGTCGATCACCAGCGCGTTGCGGTACAAATCGTAGGCGCTGTTGCCCGGCGGCAGCATGATGTCACCGCGCGCGGCGGCCACCTGCGCGCGCTTAATCAGACCCGCAACGGCGGCGCTTTGCTGCGGCGAAAGCACGACCGGCGCGGACGGCTGGACAGAATCATCCGGCGAGGCGTTATTCGGATCGGCCGCCTGGGGCGGCGCGCCCTGCGCGGACGCGCCGTTGAGGCGCGCGCGCGCCGCCGCGAGGTCAGCCGATTTTGGCGCCAGCACGGCGGCCTGATCGAGCAGCTGGGTCGCCTGCGCGCTATCGCCGGCGTCGATCGCCGCGCTGGCCTGCACGGTCAGCGCCTGCGCCACCTTGCCCAGTCCCGCGTGCGCCTCGGCATTGTCCAGATCGATCGCTAGTGCCGCCTTGTAATGCGCCAGCGCGGTGTCGTCGCCCTGGCCCACGATGCGGCCGGCGCGAAACGCGTCGGCGCCCTGCTTGAGTTCGGTGTCCAGTGCGCTGTCGTCCTGCTTGCGCGTCTGCGCCTGCTGCGCGCGCAACGCCGGCAGCGCGCCGCTGTTCGGCTGCAGTGCAGCCAGTTCTTCGACCAACGCATTGGCGGTGGTGCTGTCGTTGGCGTCGAACGCCTTGTGCGCCTGCACCGCGAGGGCGTCACCGACCTGATCGAGCCCGTGCGCAGCCACCGCGTTGTTCGGGTCGGCCTGCAGCATCTGCTTGTACAACGCACCGGCGCCGTGCGGCCCTTCGAGCTTGCCGTCGGCCAGCGCCTGCTGCGCCTGATCGACCAGGTCGACGGTTTTCACCTGCGATGAATCCTGCGCTGCGCGCGCCTGCACGATCTGCGCATCGAGCCGGTCGACGTCGCTGCCGCCACCCAGCAGATCGCGAGCCGATGCGGCCTGCTGCGCGGCCTGATCTAGATGGCCGGCCTGCAGCGCGGCATCGGCTTGCGCCAGCTCGGCCTGCCCGACCTGGCGCAAGCCGTCGGTGGCGCGATCGTTATCCGGCTGCAGCGCGATCGCCGACTGGAAAAGTTCGCGCGCGCTGGTGCCGTCTTGGCCGTCCAGATGGCCGGCCTGCAGCGCCTGCTGCGCACGGCTCAATACATCGTTGAGTTCGGTATTGGGCAGTTTGCCGCGCAGCCAGCCTTGGTTGAGCCACGCCGTGGCAATGACGGCGATAAGTGCCAATAGCAGCACCGGCAACAGCCAGCCGCGCCTGCCCCCGGGTCGGTTACGCGAGCGTGCTGGCGGGCCGCCGCCAGGCCGCGCGCTGCGCGCTTCGACCTTGACCTGCGGCAGACCGTCGCTGGCCGGGCCGCGCGGCGAATCCAGGTGATCGATGTCGCCGAGCGTGGGCTCGGTGCGGCGATGGGGATCGGCTTCGTGCTGGTCTCGACGTCCGCTCATGGTTCCGGGGTTTCCAATGAATGGCGGCAGCTTAGCATCGCGCCGCGGGCCTGCTTCGGCTCGAAAAATCGCACGTTCAGCTTGCGCGGCAAGGGCTTTCGACACGGCCGCAACGGCGCGCAGCAATGGCCCTGCGCTAGGCCGTGCCCAGCCGGCGCGCGTCGACCACATTGGGCAGCACGGTCAGTTTGCTCAGCAGGGTGGATAGCTGTTCGAAGTCGCGCACGCGCAGGGTGTAGCGCATTTCCACTTCGCCGGTGTGGGCGAACAGACGGCTGGACGAGGCGATGATGTGCGCATTGGTATTGCTGATGATGCCGGTCACGTCCTTTTGCAGACCCTTGCGGTCGTAACCGCGCACTTCGATGTCGATCTCGTAGGCCTGGTTGGCCGCGTTGCCCCAGCTCACCTCGATGACCCGATCCGGATCGGTGCGCATCAGCCGCGCCAGGCTGGCACAGTCGGCGCGATGCACGGACACGCCGCGACCCTTGGTGACGAAGCCGCGCACCGCATCGCCAGGCAGCGGTTGGCAGCAGCGCGCCAGCGTGGTGAGCAGGTTGCCGACGCCTTCGATGCTCAGCGCGCTGTGATCGAGCGATGACGGCCGCGCGACGTATGCCGGCGCCGGCGCGACAGGCGCCGCCGGCGGCTGCGCGGCTTCCTGCAGTACGCGCGAAATCTGCCCGGGCAGCAGTTCGCCGAGCGCCAGCGCGACCAGCAGCTCCTCGTGATTCTTCAGATGAAAGTGCGCCGGCAGCTTGGCGATATCCATGCTCGGCAGCGCCAGCCGCTTCATTTCGCGCTCGAACATCGTGCGGCCCACGGCAACGTTGGCGTCATGCGCGATGCGCCGGAACCACGCCCGCACCTTGTCCTTCGCCCGCGCCGTGGTGAGATAGCCGTGATGCGGCGACAGCCAGTCGCGGCTGGGCTCGCCCAGTTTGGTGGTCAGTATTTCGACCCGATCGCCGCTCTGCGGCTGAAACGTCAGCGGCACGATGCGGCCGTTGACCTTGGCGCCGCGGCAACGATGGCCGACTTCGGTATGCACGAGGTACGCGAAATCCAGCACCGTCGCGCCGTGCGCCAGATCGAAAATCTCGCCTTTGGGCGTCAGCAGGTAGACGCGGTCTTCGAGCAGCTCGCTGTGCAGGTCGGCGGCCAGCGCGCTGTCGTCTTCGCCGCGCGGTTCGAGCAGCTTGCGCATCCAGGCGATCTTCGCCTCGAACTCGACGTCGCTGCTGCCGCCCTCTTTATAACGCCAGTGCGCGGCCACGCCCAGCTCGTTGGCGTGATGCATTTCGTGCGTGCGGATCTGCACCTCCAGCGTCTTGCCGGCTGGTCCGAGCACGGCCGTGTGCAGCGAGCGGTAGCCGTTGGCCTTGGGCCGCGCGATGTAGTCGTCGAACTCGCCGGGCAAGTGCGGCCAGCGCGCATGCACCAGGCCGAGCGCCGCATAGCAGTCGGCCACGCTGTCGACCAGGATGCGCACCGCGCGGATGTCGTACAGGTCGGAAAAATCCAGCGACTTGCGCTGCATCTTTTTCCAGATCGAATAGATGTGCTTCGGACGGCCGGCCAGATCGGCGCGGATGCCTGCGGCCTCCAGCGTCTGGCCCAGCTCGGTCAGCGCCTCGCGAATGAACTTTTCGCGATCGCCGCGGCGCTCGTCGAGCAGCTTGGCGATGCGCCGGTAGACATCCGGCTGCAGGAAGCGAAAGGCCAGATCCTCCAGTTCCCACTTCAGCTGCCAGATGCCGAGACGGTTGGCCAGCGGCGCATGGATGTCGCGGGTCAGCCGCGCCAGCGCAGCGCTTTGTTCGACCGGCAGATCCACCGCGGCGCGCATCCGGGCCAACTGCCGCGCCAGCAAAACGAACACCACGCGCAGATCGCGCACGATCGCCAGCAGCAGTCGACGCAAACCTTCCGTCGCCTTGTCCGGCGCATGCTGGGCGTGCAACGCCCACACCTGTTCTGCCGCCTGCTGGCCGTCGACCAGCCGCTTCAGTTCTGCCGGCAACGTAACGCTCTGCGCCTTCCATGCCGCCGGCGCTGCGCGCGCCAGCTCGAACCACAGTGCAGCCGCCTGGGTCTGCGCATCGCAGCCCAGTAGCTCGAGCAGGTCCAGCACGTCGCAGCATTCCACTTCGGGCAAGTGCTGCGACGAGCAGGCATCCAACGCTGCCGCCATCGCGGGCGACAGCTGGCCGGCGCGATCGCGCCAGTGCTGCAGGCTGGAGGGTTTGACGACTGACGGCACGAAACGATAAGTCCTTGAGCTAGGTAAGCATATTAGCCGTTGGTCGACAGGATGGGCCGCACGTTCGCCCCATCTCGCGAAGACATTCTGTGTCGACGCTTGGCTTACGGGTGATTTACCGCGCAGAATCGCACATCGGCTCATGCTTTAGACCCGCCTGTTTCGCCCACGCCTGTCCGCTATCCAAGGATCCATTCCATGATGATTCGACTGCGCTTCACCCTTTTGTCGGCAGCTCTCGCCCTGTGCTGCCTGTCCGTACACGCCCAGCAGACCGACGGTCTGCAGCAACGCATGAGCGCCGAAGAGTTCAAGGCCGCCGGTCTGGACAAGCTGTCGCCGCAGGAGCTGCAGAATCTGGACGGTTGGCTCAGTGCACATGCCAAGGTCAAGGTGACCACTCGCGTTGTCACCGAAAGCGGCAAGCCGGTCTTTTATCCCGAGCAGGGCAAGCGCGGCAAAATTTACGCGCATCTGGTCGGACATTTCGGTGGGTGGTCTGTCGGCAGAGAATTGACGCTGGACAATGGCCAGGTTTGGAAACAGGTCGGCAGCGACAGCCCGTCCTGCCTGACTTCGGACAATCCTTCGGTCAAGATCAAGCCATCGCTCATGGGTACCTGGTTGATGTTCGTCAATGGCTGCAACGACGATGCACACGTTGAGCGGGTCAAGTAAAGCCAAACCACGCCTCGATATCAGTTAGGTATCAGTCCAGCGCTGCCAGCGCTTTTGCCAACCGCTTCGCCGATACCGGCTCGGCGGTTTTCAACTCCTGCGCGAACAGCGACACGCGCCATTCCTCGATAAGCCAGCGCAGTTCGGCAAGATCGGTGTCGCTGACGCCGGCGGAACGATGTTTCAAGTATTCGCGCCAATACGGCAGGACCTGCAGCAGGCGCTGCTGGTCCTTGGCCGGGTCTTGCTGCAAGCGTTCGGCGCGCAGACGCATCGCTTTGAGATAACGCGGGAAATGCAGCAGCCGCGTCAGCGGCAGCTCGCGCAGAAAGCCCGGGCTGAGCAGACTGTCGAGCTGCTCGTGCAGGTCGTCGTAGCTGGCCTTGGCGAAGCCCAGCAACGGCGGCTGCAGCCATGGCCTGAGCTCGGCCTGCGCCTCGATGATCGGCTCGGCCAGCTTCAGTCGCTCGACGCCGGCGGCGAACAGTTCGCGCGCGCACTGCGTGCGCAGCGCTTCGAAGGCGCCGGCCGTTCGGACGTCCAGATCGTGTCGCGCCAACAGATCGTCGAAGCCACCTTCGAGCAGATCCTCACGCAGACCATCGACACCGCCCATCGGCCGCTCCTGCGCATCATGCGCCCGATCTTTGGGTGTCCCTTTTTGGAGCGCTCGCGGCACTCGGCCATCCATGGCCAGCGGCGCATATTTGAGCGCCAGCGCATTGCCGACCGGCAATCGACGCCGCGCCTGCTTCGCATCGCTGGCCAGCGCATTGCGCAGCAGCCGGATGACGCCCTGTCGATGGGCTTGCGCAGCTTCGTCGCTGCGCTCGAACACCCGCAGCGCCACGGTTTCGCCGAGATCCACCAGCGCCGGAAAAGCCATCAGGCCGCCGTCGGACTGCACGCGCGCCGGTATCTCCTCGAAATCCCAGGTAGCTACCTCTTCTCGCGTGAGCTCGATATCGGTCTTGCGCGAAAATGCCTCGCGTGCCTGGCCCTCCCACTGCCGCCGCAGCGCTACCAGATCACGGCTGGTCGCCAAGGTACGACCCTTCGAGTCGTCGCCTTCGTGCAGGCGGTAGCGCATCGAGAAATGCGCCGGCAGTTCGACCGCAGCAAAGTCAGCAGCACTGATCTGCACGCCGGTCGCGCGCTTGAGAAATGCCGCCAGCGCTTTCGCCAGCGGCTCATCACGCGGCGACTCGGCTTCGATAAACGCGTGCGCAAAATCCGGGGCGGGCACAAAATTGCGCCGCAGCGGTTTGGGCAGGCCGCGGATCAGCTCGGCCACTTTTTCACCGAGCAGACCCGGCACCAACCACTCGCAGCGCGCGGTCGGCAGCGCGTTCAACATCGCCAGCGGCAGGTGAAGCGTGACGCCATCGGCTTCGTCGCCGGGCGTGAAGCGGTATTCGAGGCGGTATCGCTTCGGTGGAATCTCCAGCATCGCCGGAAAGGCCCTGGCATCGAGCCCAAGCCCACCCACCATCACATCATCCAGCGACCAGCGCAGCGCGGCCTGCTCGGCTGGGCGCGCCTTGCGATACCACGCGTCGAGCGCACGGCTGCTGGCGATCTCCTCGGGAATTTTGCCTTCAAAGAAAGCGACCAGATCGTCTTCGTGCCGGATCAGGCCCTCGCGTCGCTGCTTCGCCTCGATGCCGAGGGCTTCCTCGAGCACGCGCTGGTTGGCGCGCACAAAGTCCGCCCGACTTTCGATATCGCCGCGGGTCAGCGCTTCGCGCAGGAAGATCGCGTGCGCCAGCGGCGGATCCTGCAGCTGAAACGTCACCGGCCGCTTCTCGACCAGCACCAGCCCGAACAGGCTGACCTGTTCGTACGCCACCACGCAGCCACGCTTCTTCGACCAGTGCGCGTCGCGGCAGCTGGCGCGCAGCAGATGCGCCGCCTGCTGCTCGATCCACAGCGGTTCGATACGCGCATTCATCATGCCCCACACGCGACCGCCCACATCCAGGATCTGCGCGGAAAAAATCCAGGCGGGCGGCACTTTCGACAAAGAGGAACCCGGAAAAACGTGAAACTTTCTTTCGCGCGTGCTGCGATACACGCCCTTGTCGTCCTTGTGGCCGACCTGCGTCGGCAGCCCCGCAAGCAGGCTGCGATGCACCGACTCGAATAGCGCCTCGCCCTTGTCGACCGGCTTGGCACCCGGCACGGCGGCGTCCTGCCCAGCAGAATCGGTTGCACCATGATGCGCCGGTGCCTGAAAGACTTTCGCCGCGGGCTTTTCGGCCACGGCCGGCGCGCGCCGGCCGTGTCGACGGCGTCCCGATGCCTGCGACTGGCCGGCTTCCTGCCGCGGCGCGCGGGCGGCAACGTCATCGGCGGTCGCCGCGCCACCTTGCCGCCAACCCAACTCCTGAATCACCAGCAACAGCTGCCGATGCAGCTCGCGCCACTCGCGCATGCGCATAAAGCTAAGAAAGTGGCGCGAGCACCAGTCGCGCAGCTTGGACTGGGTCAGCTCTTCGTGCACGTCGTGATAGGCGCGCCACAGATTCAGCACGCCGACGAAGTCGGACTTCGGGTCGGCAAACAGCGCGTGCGCCGCGTCGGCCTGCTGGCGCGCATCGGCCGGGCGCTCGCGCGGATCCTGCACGCTGAGAAAGCTCACAATGGTCAGCACGTCGCGCAGAGAACCAAGCTTCTCGCCTTCGACCAGCATGCGCGCCAGCTGCACGTCGATCGGAATTTTCGCCAGCATGCGGCCGATGGCAGTGAGCTTGCGCGACTCGTCGATGGCCGAAATTTCGGCCAGCCGGCGATAGCCGTCGGTAACCACGCGCGGATCGGGGGCGTCGAGAAACGGGAAGTCTTCCACTTCGCCCAGCTGCAGGGCGAGCATGCGCAGAATCACATTGGCCAGCGACGAGCGCAGCAGCTCGGGATCGGCAAATTCGGCCCGGCTGGCGAAGTCGGCCTCGTCGTAAAGCCGGTAGCAAATGCCGGCCGACACGCGGCCGCAGCGGCCCTTGCGCTGGTCGGCCGCCGCCTGGGCAATCGGCTCGACGTGCAGCCGCTCGAGCTGGCTGCGCTGGCTGTAACGCTTGACTCGCGCGGTGCCTGTATCGATCACGTAGCGGATGCGCGGCACCGTCAACGAGGTTTCGGCTACGTTGGTGGCCAGGACCACGCGGCGCTTGTTGCCGGGTTTGAACACGCGATCCTGATCACCCGCCGACAGCCGCGCGTACAGCGGCAGAATCTCGGTTTCTCGATACTGCCGACGTGAGAGCAGCAGGTGCGCGTCGCGGATCTCGCGCTCGCCGGGCAGAAACACCAGCACGTCGCCGCGCGGATCGTCGTGGCTGATTTCATCCAGCACCGCCGCGATATGTTCGGCGCTGCCCTGCTGCATGTCCCGGCTGCCGCGCGAAGATTCGGACGCCGCGCCAATCTGATCGAGCGAGCGCCAGCGCACTTCCACCGGAAATGCGCGGCCTTCCACCGAGACGATCGGCGCACCCTCGAAATGCTCGGCGAAACGGGCCGTGTCGATGGTCGCCGAGGTGACGATAATCTTCAGCTCGGGACGCTTTCTTGCCAGCCGCTTCAGATAGCCCAGCAGAAAATCGATGTTGAGGCTGCGCTCGTGCGCCTCGTCGATGATGATGGTGTCGTAGTGGCTGAGCCAGGGATCGCCCTGCGTTTCGGCCAGCAGAATGCCGTCGGTCATGAACTTGATCAGGCTGCGCTCGGACACCTGATCGTTGAAGCGCACCTGGAAGCCGACGATCTCGCCGAGCGGCGTGTTCAGCTCCTCGGCCACACGTCGAGCCACCGATCGTGCGGCCAGCCGGCGCGGCTGGGTGCAGCCGATCATGCCCGCCTCGCCGCGGCCAGCGGCCAAACACAGCTTGGGCAGCTGGGTGGTTTTGCCCGAGCCGGTCTCGCCGGCGATCACGACCACCTGATGTTTGCGGATGAGTTCGATGATGTCGTCAGCGCGCGCAGTGATCGGCAGCGACTCGTCCAGCGTGATCGCCGGCTTGGCCGCCGCACGGGCGCGACGCCTTGCCGCAGACGCTTCGATATCAGCAGCAAGCGAAGCCAGCCTGTTTTCATCATCCGGACGACGGGACAGGCCGCGCCAGCGTCCCAGCAGCCGGCCGAAATCGCGGCTGCTTGCGCCGTCGAGCGCCCGGCGCAGGTCGCGCAGGCGGCTATCGGCAGCAGAGTTGGCTTGTGGCTTGGCGGTGTTATTCATGAAGCCGCACATCATAGCCGGTGACTATCGGCGACATCGGCACGATTCATTTCCTTCGTGCGCTCGCAGCGGCTAATGTGAGCGCTACAGATTTCACATCGGAAGGAGCAACACATGGCCATTTCCATAGGTATCGACAAAAAAGATCGCGAAGCGATCGCCAAGCACCTGTCCAAGCTGCTGGCCGATACGTACTCGCTCTATCTGAAGACCCACAGCTTCCACTGGAACGTCACCGGCCCGCAGTTCAACTCGCTGCACGCCATGTTCGAAGTGCAATACAACGAGCTGTGGCTGGCCGCCGACGAAGTCGCCGAGCGCATCCGCACGCTCGACGTGGCCGCGCCGGGCTCCTACAGCCAGTTCGGCAAGCTCACCTCGATCAAGGAAGAGGCCGGCGTGCCGGACTGGAAGGAGATGGTCGCCCAGCTCGTCGAGGGCCACGAGATCGCCGCGCACACCGCTCGCGAGACCATCAAGGCCGCCGATGGCCCCGGCGACGAGGGCACGGCCGACATGGTCACTGGCCGCCTGAAAGAGCACGAGAAAACCGCCTGGATGCTGCGCTCACTGCTGAAATAAACAGCCGACACAGCTCTCGCTTAGCCACAGAACGGCGCCATCATGCGATGGCGCCGTTTTTCATGTCCGCCGCCGACGGCGCCCGCGGGGGGCACGGCTGCTACGGCTCTTTCCCGACCCGTCCTGACCTCGCGCTGACCATCTTAGACAAGCTTGGTTGAGCCTACCTCCCGGTATTGGTTAAGCTTCCTGAGCTTATGCGCTTCAACGCAGGCTTTTTCGGGAATTTTTTTGAGCGCCACGGCAGCAAACCAAGACAGCAAGTACCCGCTTCTCTCCGCCCTGGCGATTGCGCTGGTCGTGGCCGCCCTGAATATCGGCTTGTGGTGGTGGGGCAACCTGCCCAACGGGCCGGGCGACTGGCATGGTCAGATCGGCGGTTTCTCTTACTCCGGCTTCCAGCGCTATCAGAGCCCGTTCAACCACGACTTTCCCAGCGACGAGCAGATCGATAACGATCTGAAGCTGCTCAGCCACTACACCTCGCGCATCGCGACCTACTCGATGGTCGAGAACCCGCAGGTCACTCGACTGGCCGAAAAGCAGGGTCTTAAGGTGATGGCCGGCGCACAGATTCTGAAAGGTCTGGACGGTAACGAGAAAGAGATCGACGCGCTGATTGCCCAGGCCCGCCGCTACCCGGGTACGATCGATCGGGTCATCGTGGGCAACGAAGTTCTGTTCCGAAACGACCTTACGCCCGAACAGATGATGGCCTATGCCGACCGGGTGCGCGCCGCGCTGCACCAGCCGGTATCCATCGCCGAACCCGACTACATCTGGCTGAAGTATCCCGAGCTGGCCGACCACGTCGACTTCATCACCATCCATCTGTTCCCGTTCTGGAACGGCGTGACCGTATCCAGCGGTGAAGACGGCCAGTCCGACGCGGTTGGGCAGGCGCTCGGCGCCTATCACGCGATCCAGCAGCGCTTTCCGAACAAGCACATCGTGGTCGGCGAAATCGGCTGGCCGTCCGCCGGCGATCGCCAGAAGCAGTCCTATCCGTCGATCTCCAACGAGGCGATCTTCGACCGCCTGTGGCTGAACGAGGCCAAGAAAGAGAACATCGACTACTACCTGTTCGAAGCCTTCGACCAGCCGTGGAAAGAAAATCTCGGTGAAGGCCGCACCGGCGCCTACTGGGGCGTGTTCAACGCCGATCGCCAACTGAAGTTCCCCCTGACCGGCCCGATCATCGAGGACACCAGCTGGCCGTGGAAGGCGCTGGCTGCGAGCCTTTTGGCACTGCTGCCGATGATCTGGTTCGCCCGTCGCTTCAGCCGCTTCAAGCCGATGGGCCGGCTGTTTTTCTGCGCCTTGATCCAGCTGGCCTGCGGGCTGCTGACCTGGTCGGCGACGCTGCCGTTCAACTTCTATCTGAGCTGGATCGACTGGACCATGCTGGCCCTGCTGTTCCCGGCGCAGATCGCGATCCTGGCCATTTTGCTGATCAACGGCTTCGAATTCACCGAAGTGCTGTGGCGCCGCCAGTGGGTGCGCAGTGCCGGCATGCTGCGGCCGGATCGCCCGGAAAAGCAGCCGTTCGTGTCGATCCATCTGGCCTGTTACAACGAGCCGCCGGAGATGGTCATCATCACGCTCGATTCGCTGGCCGCGCTCGACTACGCCAACTTCGAAGTGCTGGTGATCGACAACAACACCAAGAATCCGGACGTGTGGAAACCGGTGCAGGCGTACTGCGAGCAGCTCGGCAAGCGCTTCCGCTTCTTCCATCTGGAACCGTGGCCAGGCTTCAAAGCCGGCGCGCTGAACTTCGGCCTGAAGGAAACCGACCCCGCCGCCGACGTGGTGGCGGTGATCGACGCCGACTACGAGGTGCGCAGCGACTGGCTGGCCACGCTCACCGGCCACTTTCACGATCCAAAGGTCGCCGTGGTGCAGTGCCCGCAGGCGCATCGCGAGTTCGAGAACAATACGTTCCGCCGCATGACCGCGTGGGAATACGATGGCTTCTTCCGCATCGGCATGCATCACCGCAACGAGCGCAACGCGATCATCCAGCACGGCACCATGACCATGGTGCGACGTTCGGCGCTGGAAGGCACCGGCGGCTGGTCGGAATGGACGATCTGCGAGGACGCCGAGCTCGGCCTGCGCCTGATGCACTCCGGCTACGACCTGGTCTACGTCGACGAGCTGATGGGCAAGGGTCTGACCCCGGCCGACTTCAAGGCGTACAAGAGCCAGCGCTACCGCTGGGCCTTCGGCGCGATGCAGATCCTCAAGGGCCGCTGGCGCTGGATGACCAAGCCGGGCCCCCTGTCTGGCGGTCAGCGCTTCCACTTCCTCACCGGCTGGTTCAGCTGGTTCGCCGATGCGCTGCATCTGCTTTTCAGCCTGATGGCGATTTTCTGGACCGCCGGCATGGTCGCTTTCCCCGAACTGTTCAGCCTGCCGATGCAGCTGTTCCTGATTCCGATCATCGGCTTCTTCTTCGCCAAGGCGATCTTCGGCATCGTGTTGTATCGCGCTCGCGTTCCTTGCAGCTGGTACGACACGCTGATGGCCTCGCTGGCCAGCATGGGCCTGAGCCATGCGATCGCGCGCGGCATCCTGCACGGTCTCACGCGCGAAAAAACCTCCTTCGTGGTGACCGCAAAGAGTCGGCGCCTGGGCGAATCGAGCTTCGCGGCGTTTGCACCGGTGCGCGAGGAAATGATGATGGCCTTCGCCATCAGCATGTGCGTGGTCGGCATCGCCATGGGCTACGCCTCGCATCTCATCGAAGGCAAGCTGTGGATCTTCATCCTGTGCGCGCAGTCGATTCCGTATTTCTCGGCCGTGGCCGGTGCATGGATCGCCCATCGGGCCGGCGACAAGGCCGGTTGAACGCCCGCCGCCAGGTCGCGCGTCCATGACTCGACTGCCGGCTGCCTCGATGGGTAGCACCCGCTGCGGTACCTAGCCCAGCAGCGGGGAAACGGCCTGAACTCATCGGTCCTGCACTGATGAGTTCTGTATCGCTGGGTTACCTTCATACAACGCGGACATTTGTGTAAGTAAGTTCGACGTTTGTATCGAAGCTATTGAGGACGAAACCCCACGCATGCGCCGATTTTCACGACGCTCGCCGCTTCTGCTGATCGTTGCTCTGCTGCTGTCGACGCCGCTGGCGCACGCCGCCGTCCAGCTGACGGTGGACGGCGTGGACGACACGCTCAAAGGCGCGGTGACGTCCGGCGTGGAGCTTTCCCAGTACGCCGCGCGCGACATCAGTGCCGCGCAGGTGCGCAGGCTCTACGAAAACGCGCCTGCCCAGGTGAAAGCGGCGCTGGCGCCCTACGGCTATTACGACGCAACCACCACCGGCGACATCCAGCAGCAGGGCAAGGACTGGAAAGTGGCCCTACACGTCACGCCCGGCGAGCCGGTGAAAATCACGGCCGTCAATCTCAGCATGGACAAACAGGCATCGGACATCGCGCCGATCCGCCGATCCATGCGCGCGCTGGAACGCCAGAAAGGCCAGCCGCTGAACGACGGCGCCTACGACGATCTGCGCGATCGCATCAGCGGTTCGTTGACCGCCAACGGATTTCTCGATGCGAAGCTGGTCACGCATCGGGTCGAGGTGAATCGCGCCGAGCACAGCGCCGTGATCAACCTGTCTTGGCAGGCCGGCCAGCGCTATCGCTACGGTCAGGTGCATTTCGACAATTCGCAGTTCCGCGAGGACTTTCTCGATCGCTACGTGCCGTTCAAGCCCGGCGACTATTTCTCGCAGGACCAGCTGCTGCAGCTGCAGCAGGCGCTGAACGGCGCCGACTATTTTTCGGTCGTCAACGTGCTGCCCGATGTGGATACCGCGAAAAACGGCGTCGTCGATATTACCGTGCAGCTGGCGCCGGCCAAGCGCACGATTTATACCGGCGGTCCGTTCATCGGCACCGATACCGGCCTGGGTGTGCGCGGCGGCATCGAGCGGCGCTGGGTCAACGACCGCGGGCACAAGTGGAAAAACGAGGTCGTACTGGCACAGCGCCTGAAAACGGTTTCCACGCTTTACTCCATTCCCCTGCCTGGGCAGAACCAGCGCAGCCTGAACTATGGCGCCACCTATCGCGATTCCGATACCGATACCTCGCAATCGCGCACGCTGGAGCTGGTCGCCAACGAAACCGAGCTATGGCGCGGCTGGACGCGCACGATCGGCCTGCATGCGCTGTCCGGCACCTTCACTGTCGGCA
This sequence comes from Rhodanobacter sp. ANJX3, assembly GCF_014200755.1. Lineage (GTDB taxonomy): Bacteria > Pseudomonadota > Gammaproteobacteria > Xanthomonadales > Rhodanobacteraceae > Rhodanobacter. The sequence goes on from NZ_JACHCM010000003.1 coordinate 463,134, forward strand.
AGATCGGCGACGAGCCTGACAACACACCGGGCCTCGAACATGGACGCAGCACCGAGGTGTTTGGTCAGGCTTCGCTGTCGCGCAAGAAGGCCGACAACCCCAACTTCGTCCACCACGGCTGGTCGCTCAGCCTCACCGCCAGCAGCACCGCCGGCACTCTGCTGTCCGATGCGCGCTTCAGCCAGCTGATGGCCAACGCGAAGTGGATCGATGCCTTCGGTGCCGACGATCGCAACCGGCTGATTCTGCGCGGCACCGCCGGCGTCACCTGGACGAACGACTTCACTGCCCTACCGCCGCAGCTGCGCTTTTTCGCCGGCGGCGACCAGTCGATCCGCGGTTACGGCTATCAACAGGTCGGCCCGCTCAACAGCTACGGCCGCGTGATCGGCGGTGAAAACCTGCTCGTCGCGAGCACCGAAGTGGAGCATTACTTCAACCGCACCTGGGGTATGGCCGCATTCGTCGACGCAGGCAACGCTTTCACCGGCACTTCTTTCAGCCCCGTCATCGGCGCCGGGCTCGGCGTGCGGTATCTGTCGCCGGTCGGCATGATACGCGTCGATATCGGCACCCCCATCCACAACTCTCGCCAGAGCGGTCTCGAACTGCATCTGGTGATCGGGCCGGATCTATGAGCGACCTCGGCAGCGTGAATCCACCCGCAGCTCCCACCGCGGCACCGCGCCGCCGCCGGCTGCGCTGGATCGGCGTCACCGTGCTGACGCTGTTGCTGCTGACCGTTGCCGGCAGCGCGTGGCTGCTCGGTACGTCATCGGGCTTGCGCTTCGCGCTCGCGCGCGCGCAATCGCTGACGCACGGCGCACTGCAAGTGCAGTCGGCCGCAGGGCGCCTGCTCGGCCCGCTAGATCTCTCCGGCGTGCGCTATCGCGACGGCAGCGGACTCGAGGCGCAGGTCGCCAAGGCGCACCTCGAACTGCGCGCATGGCCGCTGCTGCGCAAACAGCTGCAGGTGATCGATCTCGACGTCGAGGGCGTCGACGTGACTCTTGCACCGAGCTCGCCGAGCACGGAAAAAGGCGATTCGAGCTTTTCGCTGAAACCGCCGCTCGACCTGCTGCTCGATCGCGTGCATGTCGGCACGGTGAACATCACCCAGGGCGGCCAACCGTTGTTCGCCTCGAACACCCTCGATCTGGCCGGCAGCTGGACCGCTAATGGCATCGAGCTGCGCCAGCTCGACCTACGATCGCCGGACGGCCATGCCGCGCTCGGCGGCAAGCTGGCGGTCGGTAAAAACTATCGGGGTGACGGCAGCGCGAGCTTCGCCTGGAAGGTCGGCGGCAACGATTACGCCGGCAGCCTCGCCGCGCACAGCGACGGCGATCGCGCGCACGTGGACGTCAAACTGGCGCAGCCGATGGTCGCGCAGCTGCAGCTCGATCTTCGGCAAAGCGGCGATTTCGTTTGGACGGCCAAACTCGACGCACCGGGTTTCGATCCGAAGCCGTTGATCGGCCCCAGCTCGCTCACGGCATTGGCCGTTTCGCTGCAGGGGCACGGCGACCGCTACAGCGGCAACCTCGACGGCACGCTGGACCTCAACGACTACAAGTTGCTGCTGCAGCCGCTCAGCGTGCAGTTCAGCCATGACTTCAAGACGCTGACCCTGCGTCAGCTCAATGTCGGCTCGCCGCAGATCAAGGGTAGCGTCGCCGCCAGCGGCACGGTACAGCTCGATGCGCAGCCGATCAGCGCCGACCTGACCGTTCAATGGAACGATCTGCAGCTGCCGACCGAGTTGGTCGGCCAACCGCTGGTCAGCCACGGCACACTGAAAGCCAAAGGCAGCGCCAACCGCTACCACGCCGAAGGCGATGTCGCGATCGGCCCGCCGGGCAAGCTGGCCGCGCTCGCGCTGAATCTCGACGGCACGCCGCAGCAGATCGCGCTGCACACGCTGGCGCTGAAGCAGGCGCGTGGCGGCATGCAGGTCAGCGGCACGCTGACCCTGCAACCGGCGCTGGCCTGGCAGGTCGACGCTACCGCCGATCAGCTCGATCCCGGCCAGCTGCTGGCCGGCTGGAACGGGGCGCTGAACTTCGACATCGCCAGCCACGGTACGCTTCCGCAGAACCGCCCCGACGTGACGCTGGAAATCCGCAAGCTCGGTGGCACGCTGCGCCAGCGCGCGATCAAGGGCGACGGCAGCCTGCATCTTTCACCCGACCAAATCGTCGACGGCCAGCTCAACCTGGCCTCGGGCGGCAGTACCGTGCGCATCGACGCAAAAAGGTCGGACAACGGCGCCACCGCCGCCAACGACATCGCGCTGAATCTCGCTGTGACATCGCTGGGCGACTGGCTGCCCAATGCCGGCGGCCGCTTGAACGGCGGGTTCCACGTGCGCGGCCGGCAGCCGAAGCTCAGCATCGACGGTCAGCTGCAGGGACAGTCCATCGCGTATCAGCAGCAGCGCGTCGCCGGACTGCAGCTGGACGCCAACGTGCCGGACATCAGCCATCCCGGCGGCAAGTTCAACCTGCAGCTGCATGGCGTCAACGCCGGCGGCCTGCTGTTTTCGCAGATAGGCCTGCTGGCCAGTGGCACCGCGGCACAGCACCGTTTGAATCTCGATGCGCGCGGTACGCAGCTTTCGGCAACGCTGGCACTGAGCGGCTCGTTGAAGGGCTCGGACTGGCGAGGCACGCTGTCCGAGCTCACCGTGCTCCCGCAGGGGTTGCCCGGTCTGCGCCTGCAGCAACCCTCGCAACTGGCTTACGTCGCAGGCGCGATGAGCATGTCGGACACCTGCCTCAGCGCCGGCGATCCGCTGCTTTGCGTGCAGGCCACGCAGGACAAGGCCGGCAACCTCGACGCCAGCTATCGCCTGCGCCAGCTGCCGCTGGCCCTGCTGATGAACGCCGCGGGCGAAGCCAATCTACCGATGCGTGCGGACGGCATGCTCGAAGGCAACGGCAGCATCCGCCGCAACGCCGCCGGTGCGTTCAGCGGCAACGCGTCGATCACCTCGGCGCATGGCAGTGTCACCTATACCGATCACGCGGAAGCGCCGCTGATCACCTACGACCGGTTGACTCTTGCTGCGACGCTGTCGCCCGATAGCCAGCACGTCGAACTGCATAGCGGCCTGGACAGCGGCGGACGTCTGGATGGCCAAATCACCGTCAGCGGCGCGCAGCAGGCGCTGGCGGGACAGCTGGACCTGCACCTCAACAAACTGGGCTTTGTCGAGCTGCTGACCAGCGACGTGGCCAACGTCAAGGGTGCCTTAGTCGGCAGCTTTCGTATCGGCGGCACGCTCAAGCAACCCTCGTTGCTGGGCAACGCCTCGCTCAGCAACTTCGCCGCCGAAGTGCCTGTGGCCGGGCTCAAGCTGACCCAAGGCAAGCTCGTGGTCAGCGCGCTCGACAGCCAGCACTTCCGCTTGGACGGCACGGTGCAATCCGGCAAAGGCTCGTTGGCGATCGGCGGCAGCGTCGGCTTGGGCGCCACGGCACAGACCCTGGTGACCTTGAAAGGCAGCCGGTTCACCGCCGCCGATATCCCGGCCGCCAAAGTGGTGATCTCGCCCGACATGACGATCAAACAGGACAGCAAGGGCATCGCCATCGGCGGCGGAGTGACGCTGGACAGCGCGGACATCAATCTCGAAAAGCTGCCCGGCGCCGGCGCGACCAAGGCATCGCCGGACATCGTGCTGGTCGATCAGAAGCCGCAGGATCGGGAGCAGGCGGCCACCGCGCTGCCGATCAGCGCGCAGGTGAAGGTCGATCTTGGCGACAAGACGCATCTGGTCGGCAAGGGACTCGACGGCAAATTGAGCGGCCAGCTCACCGTCAGCGACACGCCCGGTCGCGCAACGACCGGCCGCGGCCAGATCGCCGTCGACGGCACCTACAAGGCCTACGGTCAGAACCTGCAGATCGAGAACGGCCAGCTGCTCTTCGCCACCACGCCGATCGACAACCCGGGCCTCAACATTCGCGCCGTGCGCAAAATCAATCCGAACAACACCATCGACGACGGCCAGGTCGTCGGCCTGCTCATCGCCGGTACGGCGCAGCGGCCGAACATCACCGTCTTTTCCAATCCGGTGATGCAACAGTCCGACGCGCTGTCCTACCTGATTACCGGCAAGCCGCTGTCGGACGTCAAGGGTGGCGAAGGCAGCGCGGTGAGTTCGGCGGCGCAGGCGCTGGGTTCGGCCGGCGGCAACATGCTCGCCAAGAGCATCGGCACACGACTGGGCGTGGACGACATCGGCGTTACCAGCAGCGATGCGCTGAACGGCAACTCGGCGTTCACCGTGGGCAAGTATTTGTCGCCGCGGCTTTATCTGAGTTACGGCGTCGGCCTGTTCGACCCCGGCCAGGTGATTACCCTGCGCTATCGGCTGACCCAGCGCTGGAACTTCGAGGCGCAAAACGCTACGGACTTCAATCGCGCCAGCCTGAACTATCGCTACGAGCGGTAACGGTCGCGACAGCAACCGTTCAAATCACGCCCTGATAATCCACCCCACCGCACACTTGGGCGTCTGAAATGGCGGCGTGCTCGCGCAATGTTTCGACTTCTCACGGGTCGTTAGGTTCGACGGAACGTCCCTGAAAGAAACCGCATGGCAGGATTTTCGCCCTTAACCCTTACCTGAGAGGTTGTCCCGTGACCCGCATGCCGCTTGCACGAAACGCGATGTACACCCTGCTCTGCGCAGGCTTCGTAGCGATAGCAGGCTGCAATCAGCCCGCATCGCCGTCGCAGCCGCCGGCAAGTTCCGCATCTGCGCCAGCACCGGCGCAAACCAGCGCGGGCGCACAGCAAGCCGCCTATACGCCGCCGAGCGCTGACCAGCTCTATCAGATGGTGGCACCCATCGCACTGTTCCCGGACAAGCTGGTGGCTCAGGTGCTTGCGGGCTCGACCTATCCGGATCAAATTACGGCCGCCGACAGCGTGGTCGATCAGAACCCCAACCTCAAGGGCGAACCCCTGCAAACCGCGATCGCCCAGCAACCGTGGGATCCGAGCGTCAAGGGCCTGACCGTTTTCCCCAGCGTGCTCGATCAGATGGCCAAGAATATCGACTGGACCACTTCGCTCGGCGAAGCCTATGTCAACGACCCGACCGATGTAATGAATGCCATTCAGGTGATGCGGCAGCGCGCTGCCTCGCACGGCAGCCTTAAAACCTCTTCGCAATTGACCGTGCAAACCCAAACGGTGACGCCGGTCGATTACGCCAGCAACGGCGGTCAGCCGGTGTATTCGGTAGTGCCAGCGCCGAGCCAGGTGATCGAAATCCAGCCGACCGATCCCGATACGGTTTACGTGCCGCAGTACAACCCGCAGGTCGTTTACGGCGAAGAAGTACCCTACTACCCCGGTTACACCTATGTGCAGCCGCGCGGCTACAGCGGCGGCGATCTGATCGTGGCCGGCGCCATCGGTTTCGGTGCCGCCGTCCTGGTCGGCTCGCTGTTCGGCCACCACCATGACGGTGGCTATGGCTGGAACAACTGGGGCATGAACTGGGGCGGCCACGGTGGCGGCGGTTATGGTGGCGGCTACGGCGGCGGCGGGCGCCCGGCGGTGGTCTATAACAACAATACCTATGTGTCGCGTTCCACCACGGTGGTCAATCACAACATCACCAACAACTACAACAATCGCACGGTCAACAACATCAATAACAACCGCAATGTTGGCAATACGATCGTCAACAACCGTCCCGGTGCCGGCCCGGTGGGCGCGCTAGCCAATGGACGTCCAAACGGATTTGCCCAGCATGGCGCGACCGCGCCAAACTTCGGCGTGAATGCTGCTGCTCAGCGCGGCATCGCGGGCAATCCGGGCGTGGCGCGGCTGAACGCGAGCGGTGCCGTCGGTACCCACGGCCCGATGAGCATGCCGCACTTCAATGGTGTGCCGCGTCCGGGTGTGACCACGGCGCAAAGCGAGCGCAACGCTGCACACGCCACGCCGAACGGTTTTGCGCACGCCAACGCCGCCAACATCGCGCACAGTGAGCCGAACGCACAAGCCAACCGCGAAGCGATCAACCATCGGGTCGGCAATGCTGCCCAGCGCCCGGTCGAGCCGACACGCAGCGCCGGCTTCGCGCCGCAGCAGCGCCCGAATACCGCGATGCAACAGCACGCAGCGGCACGTCCCGCCGAAGCGCAGCGTTTCAACCAGACGCAGCGCGTGAATCAGCCGGAGCAGCATCAGGCGGCCGCGCCGCGCCCGTCAGAGCATCCGATGGCGCAGCCGCGCCCGAGCATGGAGCAACCGCGGCAGGTCGCGCATCAGCAAGCGGCACCTCGTCCGCAGCAGCAGCATGGCGGCGGCCATCCCGCTCCGCATCCGGCCGAGCGGCACAAGGACGACAAGCACCGTTGACTGCACTGATCGAGCGAACGGTCCACCGTTCGCTCGATAGCCGACGCGGCTGGCGCAGGCCGATACCCCCTGCGCCAGCAACCAAGGCAAGCTCCATGGCTCACAAACTGCATGGCCCATCGGGCATGCACACAGATAGGTCATGCACACAGAGGGCATCGGGCGCGGTTTATCGTGGGGCGCTTTTTTCCTGAAGGTGTAGCCAGCCATGTCGACCCAACGATGGATTCTTGCCGCGGCCATTCTCTGCAGCCTCGGCGTTGCGACCACCGAGGCCGCGGACGCGCCGCGCGGCCCGTCGGGCATCGACCTGGCCGGCATCGATCACAGCATCAAACCCGGTGATGACTTCGACGGCTACGCCAACGAAAACTGGCGCAAGACCGCGGTGATTCCCGCCGATCGTTCCAGCACCGGCGTATTTCTGCAGGTGTTCGAGAAAGCCGAAAAGCGCAACGCCGAACTGATCAAGACCATCGCAGCCAGCAAGGCGCCGGCTGGCACCAATCAGCGCAAGATCGCCGACTACTACGCCGCCTTCATGGATATGGCCAGTATCGAGAAACGTGGCCTCGCGCCGCTGCAGCCGCAGCTCAAGGCGATTGCCGCCATCGACAGCAAAGAGGCGCTGGCGGCCGAACTCGGCAGCGAACTGCGCGCCGACGTGGACCCGATCAACGCGACCCATTTCAGCACCGAGCATCTGTTCGGCCTGTTCGTGACGCAGGGGCTGGAAGACCCCTCGCGCAGCGTGCCGTACCTGCTGCAGGGTGGGCTGGGCATGCCGAACCGCGACTACTACCTCGATACCGACAAGGACATGGCGGGCTTTCGCGCCAAGTATCAGGCTTATATCGCCACGCAATTGAAAAACGCCGGCATCGCCGATGCGGACGACAAGGCCAAGGCCGTCTTCGATCTGGAAACCAAGATCGCCAAGGCGCAGGAAAGCCTGGTCGACAGCGAGGACGTGCACAAGGCCAACAATCCCTGGTCGCTGGCCGACTTTGCCGGCAAGGCGCCCGGCCTGGACTGGGCCGCCTATTTCAAGGCTGCGGGGCTGGATAGCCAGAAGCAGATCGTTGCTTGGCAGCCGGCAGCCATCACCGCTGAATCGGCGTTGGTAGGCAACGAGCCGCTGGAAACCTGGAAGGCTTTCCTCACTTTCCACACCATCAACCATGTCGCCAACCTGCTGCCCAAGGCCTATGCCGACGCCAGCTTCGAGTTCTATGGCCACACGCTGCAGGGCACACCGACGCAGAGCGAGCGCTGGAAGCTCGCGCTTGGCGCGGTGAATCGGGATCTCGGCGATGCGGTCGGCCAGCTCTACGTCAAGCAGTACTTTCCCGCCTCGTCCAAGGCCGAAGTGCAGCGGATGGTCAGCAATATTCTGGCCGCGTTCGACAGCCGCGTGGACCAGCTGACCTGGATGACGCCGGCGACCAAGGCCAAGGCCAAGGCCAAGATCGCCACCACCCATGTCGGCGTGGGCTATCCGGAAACTTGGCGCAATTACGCCGATCTCACCATCAAGGCCGACGACCCGGTCGGCAACCGTTTGCGCGCCGAGGTGCACGAATACCAGCACCAGAAGGCAAAACTCGGCGCGCTGGTCGATTGCAACGAATGGTGGATGACGCCGCAGACGGTCAACGCGGTAAACCTGCCGCTGCAGAACGCGCTGAACTTCCCGGCGGCAATTCTCGAGGCGCCGTTCTTCGACCCAAAAGCCGACCCTGCTGCCAACTACGGCTCAATCGGCGCGGTGATCGGTCACGAGATCAGCCACAGCTTCGACAATACCGGCGCCGAGTTCGACGCCAGCGGCAAGCTGGCCAATTGGTGGACGCCGGCCGACCAGGCGCACTTCAAGGCCGCCACGCAGAAGCTGGTGACACAGTACAACGCCTACGAGGCGCTGCCCGGCCTGCACATCAACGGCCAGCAGACGTTGGGCGAGAACATCGCCGATGTCTCCGGCCTTACCGTGGCCTATCTGGCCTATCACAAGTCGCTCAGCGGCAAGCCCGCGCGGGTGATCGACGGACTCACCGGCGACCAGCGTTTCTTCCTCGCCTTCGCGCAGTCGTGGCGCGAAAAGACCCGCGACGCGGCGATGCGCGCGCAGGTGATTTCCGATGGCCACGCGCCTGGCAATTTCCGCGCGCAGACCGTGCGCAATCTCGACGCCTGGTACGACGCGTTTTCGCCACAGCCGGGCGAGAAGCTTTACCTTGCGCCGGACGATCGCGTGCGCATCTGGTAAGACGTCGTGAGCGGCCGTGCCTAGTCGCCACGAAGTACGGTTGCCCGCCAACGTAAACACACCATCCGTCGAGGACTTGCCATGGGACGCTTCGTCATCGTTGCTTACACGCCCAAACCCGGCAAGGAGGAGCAACTGCTTGCCGCCGTGAAAAAGCATCTGGATGTACTGGCGGCGGAAGATCTGATCACGGATCGTCCGGGCTACGTTATGCGCGCGGTCGACGGATCGATCGTCGAGGTATTCGAATGGCGGTCGGCGGCGGCCATCGCGCAGGCGCATACGAATGCGGCAGTCGGCGCGCTATGGGCCGAGTTCGGCGCGGCGTGCGATTACACGCCGCTGGCTCGGTTGAAGGAATCACAGCAGATGTTTGCCGAATTCGATGCCATAGCGCTTTGATCTTCGACCGTGCTGCGGCGTGGCACGCCCGGCAAGCCGGGCCGTGATAACGTCTTAGCGAAAACGCCGAATCGACATGCTTCCCGAGGGAGATCGTCCGATGTCCGCCAGATTGTTTTTCGCCGCCCTGCTGATGCTCTCGATGGCCGCAGCGCGTGCGCAAACACCGTCACCGAATTCTTCCAAACCCTCTGCGCCTGTCGCGCTCACCCCGCAGCAGAAATCGCTGCAGGCGGTGGTCGACAAGGTCGGGCCCCAGCTGATCAAGGTGGCCACGGAAGTCGCCGAGCTGGTCGACCAGAACAAGGCCGGCGATGTCTGGGACCACGCCTCCGACATCGCAAAAGCCATCGTGACCCGAGACATTTTCATCAGCCAGGTAAGCGCGGCGCGTGCTTCGATGGGTGCTGTGACATCGCGCAAGCTCGATACCGTCACCAGCTCCGTTTACAGCGGCCAGGGCACGTCCGGAGGCGGCCCTATCGTCCCCGCCGGTACTTATATCAACGTCGTCTTTGCCACGCAGTTCGCCAATAGCCCGAAGACCGTTCACGAGCTGGTGTCGTTTCATCTCGATCCCGACCAGCACTGGCGCGTGACGGGCTACACCCTGCGCTGAGTCATTGGGATGAAGATTTATGCGATGCCCAGCCCGTCGATGCCGGCAATGTGCGCGGCGTCAAAACCGGCCAGCTCGGTGAAATGGCGGCCGCGCTCGGCGTAATCCTTGAACTGATCGAAGCTAGGCGCGCCGGGAGAAAGCAGGATCACGCCACGAGCGCGGGCGTGTGCCTTCGCCTCAACAATCGCAGCGCGCAAATCGTCGACTCGCAGCACAGGGCAAGGCACCGCCGCTTCGTTCAACAGCGCCTCGATGCGTGAGCCGTTGCCGCCCATGCAGACGATGGCATGCGGCGGCGATTGGGCCACGGCGGCGGCGAAGTCGGTCCAGTCCAGGCCGCGATCGTAGCCGCCGACCAGTACGGTCACCGGTCGGCCTCGCACGCTTTCCAGCGCCGCCAGCGTAGCCTGCGGCGTGGTGCAGATGGAATCGTTGACCCACTGCAACCCGTCGCGCTCGCCGAGCGGCTGCAGACGATGCGGCAGCGGGCGAAAGCTCGCCAGTGAAGGCGCGGCGGCGAGCGCATCCATGCCGATGTCCGCCAGCGCGGCCAAGGCAGCGCAGGCGTTCAACGCGTTGTGCAGGCCGGGGGCGGCGAGTTGGTCGATGGGAAACACCTCGCCGGTACCGCGACGAATAAAGCCTTCCGCGACATGCCAGCCGGATGATTGCCCGAACAGCAGGCGATGCGGATGGTCCTGCGTGCGCTCCATCAGGATCGGCTGCAGCGCATTGACCAGCAGCTGGCGTGATGCCGTCGCCAGCCGCAGTTTGTCGGTGACGTACTGCTCGCGCGAGCCGTGCCAGTCCAGATGCTCTTCGTAAAGGCTGGTGATGACGCCGAGCTCCAGCGCACCGGCTTCGCCGGTCTGAAAGCTGGACAGCTCGATCACCCACAGTTCGGCCGTCTGTCCGCGCAATTCGAGCAGCGGCAAACCGATATTGCCGGCAAGCGCCGTGCGCACGCCGAGCGATCGCGCAAGGTGCGCCATCATCGCACTGGTGGTGCTCTTGCCCTTGGTGCCGGTGACGGCGATCACCCGCGCCGCAGGATTCTCCGCGAACCACAGCGCGGTGCCCGAAGTGAACTGCGTGCCCTGCGCTTTCGCCGCGAGAATGGCTGGCTTGTAGGCCGAGATGCCGGGCGATTTGATGACCACGTCATAGCCGGCCAAATCGGACGCGTCCGGTTCCTTGGCGTGCACGACCAACGCGCTGTCGAAACGGCGCGCGGCGTCGATTTCTGACTCGGTGCAATACAGCGTCAGCGGTAGCTCGGGCAGCTGCTCGCGTACGGCAGCTATCGTCGCCCTGCCCTCGCGACCGAAACCCCAGACCGCGACGCGCCGATCGGCCAGCTCGGCAATGCGCATCAGCCGATGATCGCCAGCGCCGGCTGCAGGCGCGCCGGCACGCGATGCTCCGCATCCGGCTGCAGCCACGGCTCCAGCGCCAGCAGCGCCGGATCGAGCTGCGGCAGGATTTCGCTGTGGAAGCGCGCGACCAGCGCATCCTCCTGCCACTCCGGTCGCTGGCTCAGGGCGAACATGGCGGCACGCGCTTCGGCACCCTCACCGACGCATTCGAACGGCTTATGGTCCTGGTACTCCATCAGCGCATCGAAACCGGCGGACTGCGCTTCGTCGTCGAGCAGATTGCGCCCGAAGATGCCGAGCAGACGCGGCTTGGACAGGAATGGCGCCAGCGCCAAAAACACGAAATGGCATTTCGGGCAATGCCCGCACCAGCGGTCGGCCGGCTTCGGGCCGAGCAATTTGAAATTGCGGTTGCAGCTGGAAAACGTGTCGAAGTAAGGCGTGAGTTTGGCGAAGGCGCGGGTAATCGCCAGCTCCGAATACGGGCGTAGTAGCGAGCAGTAATCCAGATCGGCCGCCACGTGCGTACGCAGCCAGTTTCCCAGCAGCTGCTCGAACGCGTAGCCCTTGCTCCACTGGTGGTTCACCTGCAGGCCGTCGTATTCCAGCGTGGCGACCGAGGCCGAACGCTCGTTGGCGAAGGCAATCGAATCATAGCCGTACAGAACGGCCGCTACCGCGAGGATCGCCGAGTTCACCGCCGTCACCGGAATATGGCCGTTCCACGCGCCGAGCCGGTTCAACTCGAACAGCCCGGGCGCCAGCTCGCGCTGGATGTTGAGCATCGGTAAACCGGTGCGCTCGGCGCAGGCGGCGATCAAGGGCGAATTGCCGACCCACACAGCAGTCGCATCGCCGCCGACAGCCTTGATCGCCTCGACCGCCACCAGCGAATCCTTGCCGCCGCCGATCGGCACCAGGGTGCGCTTCGGCAGAGCCAACGATGTCGCGGCAGATGGGGCGGAACCACCTCGCGGAAAGGCGATACGCCCGCGCAAATCCAGGCCGTTGCGATAGGCGAACTCGGCCAGCCCATGCAGATACAGCGCATCGAGCACATCGGCCGTCGCGTCATCCAAGGGGCCAGCCGCCACTTCAATCGTTGGCGGAACCCCGGCCTTGTAGTAGCTGACGCCGGCGATCAAATGCAGCAGCTGCAGCGCACGCGCGAAGGCTTCGGCACGATTGGGCGGCAACGCAGGCGCCTCGGGAAAATAGATTTTCTCGATCAGCTCGGCGCCATCGTCGAACGCATAGACCAGCTCGACCACGCCATTGGTATAGGCGTGACGAACAAAACGAAACACCTGGGTCAGGCGCGGTTGGATGGTCGTTGTCACGCTTCAATCTCCGCAGCACCCTGCACCCTCTCCCCGTCGGGGAGAGGGCTGGGGTGAGGGGCCGGGCTGGCCAAAGTATTCAAAATCACCTCAAGCACGCTTTCGGTATTCGTCAGCACATCATTGTTCCAGAAACGCAGAAGGTTGTAGCCCATGATCTTCAGTTGCCGTGTTCGATGTGCGTCATACGCCATCTGCTCGAGATGCTGCCCGCCGTCCAGCTCGACAATCAGCTTTGCCTCCGTGCATACGAAATCGACGATGTAACAGCCGATTTCATGTTGTCGGCGGAATTTGAATCCATGCAGCTGTCGATTGCGGAGATAGCGCCACAACTTCTGCTCCGCATCCGTCATTCCTGCGCGCAGCTAGCGCGCTCGATCTACATTGCGGCGTTTCATCCCTGAAGCGCTCCGTTTGCCAGTTGATATATCTCGCGAGGTTGGCACCTCGCCTCAGTCCTCTCCCCAACGGGGAGAGGAGGTCATTGCCTGAATTTCCCGCTATTCGATAATGATTTCTTCTGCCGGACCGCGCAGATTGTACGGTGAAGACATCACCTGGCCGTAGGCGCCGGTGGTGGCGATCAGCACGACATCGCCCTCGTGGCTCTCCGGCAGGCGGCGATCGCTGCCCAGCACGTCGCCGGATTCGCAGATCGGGCCGACCACCTGATACATCGCTGTAGCCGGTTCGTTGAAGCGCGTGAGGTTGACGATCTCGTGCCAGGCGTCGTACAGCGCCGGCCGGATCAGGTTGTGCATACCGGCATCCACGCCGAGATAGCGCCAGCTGCCCTTGCCCTTGAGCTGGGTAACCTTGGCCAGCAGCACGCCAGCCTCGGCGACAAGGAAGCGGCCGGGTTCCATCCACAGCTGATAGCGCGGATACAGACGCTTGACCTCGGCCAGCGCCTCGCCCACGGCGTCCAGATCCAGCGGCTGCTCGCCGGGATGCGAGGGCACGCCAAGGCCGCCGCCGATATTGAGAAACTCCACGCTGGGAATGCGCTCGGCCAAGCTGGCTAGCTGCGCGTAAACCTCGGCCCAATGACCCGGCTCGAGCACGCCCGAACCCAGATGCGCGTGCAGCCCGACGATGCGCGCGTGGCGCGCGTTGGCCAGATGCACGAAGGCGTCCAGCTGATCCAGCGGCAGGCCGAACTTGCTGGTGCTGCCGCCGGTGCGCACCTTGTCGTGGTGACCGGAGCCACGGCCCAAGTCGATGCGCAGGCTGATGTCGTGGCCGTCGAAGGTCTCGACCCAGTGCTCCATCGGATGCAGCGAGTCGAGCGTCACCATCACACCGGCCTCGAGCGCGTCGCGATAGTCGCTGCGCGGGGCGAAGTTGGGGGTGAACAATCGCGGCGTCGCGGCCGGCACGGTGTCGGCGACGCGCGCCAGTTCGCCGGGCGATACGCACTCCAACCCCAGCCCTTCGTCGGCCAGCGCGCGCAGGATCGCCGGATGCGAGTTAGCCTTGATCGCATAGAACAAGCGATCCACCGGCAGCTTGGCCTTCAGCGCGCGGGCGCGCTCGCGGATGGTGCCCAGGTGGTACACATAGCGCGGACTGCGTTGCTCGGCGAGCTGCATCAGCTTCTTGCGTTCGTTGAGCCACCAGGCTTCATCGTGCGGGGCCGTTTCGGCACCGTAGATGCCTTCCCAGGTCGGCCCGAACAGATCGGCATCGTCGGTGCGCATGGCGCCGGCCCGCACCAGTTGCTCGTGCAGCTGCGGCAGCATGCCGTCGACGACGTTCTCGTCCACCACAAAGGTCAGGTTGAGGTTGTTCGACGACTGCGAAATCATGTGTACGCGGTGCTGGCCGAATTCGGCCATCACCGGGTTGAGCCGGTGCAGCATCGAGCGCATGCCGCGCCCGACCATGGTCACTGCGGCGCAGGGCGCGATCACCTTGACCCGGCAGACTTTCGCCAGATCGGTGGCCAGTGCGGCCAGGACGTCGGAGTCGAGCAGGTTTTCGGTGGGGTCCAGCGATACGGTGACGTTGGTTTCGGCCGAGCCGATCAGATCCACCGACAGGCCGTGCTGCTTGAACTGGTTGAACACGTCGGCCAGAAAGCCGACCTGCTGCCACATGCCGACGGACTCCATCGATACCAGCGTGATGCCCTTGCGTGTGCTGATCGCCTTGATGCTCGGCGCTTCCTCGCGCAGCTCCGGGCCGATGCGCGTACCGGCCAGCTCCGGCCGGTTGGTGTCCTTGATCAGCAGCGGCACGCGCGGCAGCCGCAGCGGCGACAGGCAGCGCGGATGCAGCACCTTGGCACCGGTGGTAGCGATTTCCTGCGCTTCCTCGTAGTCGAGCCGGCGCAGCAGGCGCGCGCCGGGCACCTGTCGTGGATTCGCGGTAAACATGCCGGCCACATCGGTCCATATTTCGACCCGCAGCGCCTTCAGCAGCGCGCCGAAATACGAGGCCGAGGTATCCGAGCCGCCGCGACCGAGCAGCACCGTGCGGCCGCCCTTGTTCGACGCGTCGTCCGGATCGACGCCTTCGCGCGCGATGAAACCCTGGGTGATGAACACATCACCGCGCGCCTCCAAATGCGCCGACAGCACCGGATCGGGCTGCGAATCGACGATAGCCGACAGCAGCCGCGTGCGCTCGTTCTGGTTCGGCAGCGTGACCGCCTCCAGGCATTCGCGCGCGTCCAACCATTCGGTGCTCAGCCCATTGGCGCTGAGAAAGGCGGCACCCAGCGCGCTGGACATCAGTTCGCCATGCGCCTGCACCTGCGCCTGCCAGGCCAGGTCGCCGGCGCCATGCGCCGCCAGCCCTGCCAGGTCGTGCAGCCGCGCCGCCAGCGTCTCGGGCAGAGCGAGTTGCATATGCCCCAGCAGCTCATGATGCCGCTGCGCGATCGCCTGCGCGGACAGCAGGCGAAGGTCCGCGGCGGTCTGCGCGCACATCTGTTTCAGCGCATCGGTGATACCGGTCAATGCGGATACCACTACCAGCACGCGCGCACCCTCGGCGCGGCGGCTGGCGACCAGCTCGAGAATGTTCTGCCAGCGCGGCAGCGTCGCCACGCTGGTACCGCCGAACTTCATCACGATCCACGGGGCGCCCGCAGGCAGAGGTGCTGAATTGGTCTGGGTCACGGTCGTCGATTGTCGGCGATGGGAAAGGTCATCTCACCAGTGTTGCGCTGCACAGGAAAAATGGCAATGACTTCGAGACATTGCGCGTTTAGACGTTTAGACATCCATAGATACCTGACGCGAAAAGGCAGACAGATAGTTACGCCACGACCACCGGAATGCGGCCGATCTTCGCCTGCCATTCTTTGGGCCCGGTCTGATGCACCGATGTGCCGAGCGAATCGACCGCCACCGTCACCGGCATGTCCTGCACGGTGAACTCGTAGATCGCCTCCATACCCAGATCGGCGAAGCCGACCACGCGCGATGCCTTGATCGCCTTGGCCACCAGATACGCGGCACCGCCCACGGCCATCAGATACACCGAGCGATGCTTTTTGATCGCCTCGATCGCCGCCGGACCGCGCTCTGCCTTGCCGACCATGCCGAGCAGACCGGTTTGCGCCAACACCTGCTCGGTGAATTTGTCCATGCGCGTAGCTGTAGTCGGGCCGGCCGGGCCGACCACTTCGTCGCGCACCGGATCGACCGGGCCCACGTAGTAGATGAAGCGCCCCTTGAAGTCGACCGGCAGAGGCTCGCCCTTGTTCAACATCTCGACCATCCGCTTGTGTGCGGCATCGCGGCCGGTGAGCAGCTTGCCGTTGAGCAGCAGCACTTCGCCCGGCTTGAAGCTGGCCACGTCTTCCGGCGTCACCGTATCGAGGTCGACCCGGCGTGCGTTGGTCGGGTTGTAGGTGAGCTTGGGCCAGTCTTCCAGCGACGGCGGATCGAGCGCGACCGGACCGGAGCCGTCGAGCACGAAATGCGCATGCCGGGTGGCTGCGCAGTTGGGGATCAGCGCCACCGGCAGGTTGGCCGCATGGGTCGGGTAATCCTTGACCTTGATGTCGAGCACGGTGGTCAGGCCACCGAGACCTTGCGCGCCGATACCCAGCGCGTTGACCTTGTCGTACAGCTCGATGCGCAGCTCTTCAGCGCGATTGCTCGGGCCGCGGGCGATCAGCTCCTGGATGTCGATCGGGTCCATCAGCGACTCCTTCGCCATCAGCATCGCCTTCTCGGCGGTGCCGCCGATGCCGATGCCGAGCATGCCCGGCGGGCACCAGCCGGCGCCCATGGTCGGCACGGTCTTGAGCACCCAGTCGACGATCGAGTCGGAGGGATTGAGCATGGCGAATTTCGACTTCGCCTCGGAGCCACCGCCCTTGGCCGCGACGATGACATCAAGCTTGTCGCCCGGCACGATACTGACGTTGATCACCGCCGGCGTGTTGTCCTTCGTGTTGGTGCGCTTGCCGGCCGGGTCGGCCAGAATGCTGGCGCGCAGCGTGTTGTCCGGATCGTTATAGGCGCGGCGCACGCCTTCGTTGATCATGTCGTCCAGCGACATCGTCGCGTCCCACTGCACGTTCATGCCGACCTTGACGAATACCGTGACGATGCCGGTGTCCTGGCACAGCGGCCGATGCCCTTCCGCGGCCATGCGCGAGTTGATTAGGATCTGCGCCATCGCATCCTTGGCGGCCGGGCTCTCCTCGTGCTCATAAGCGGCGGCGAGTCCCTTGATGTAGTCGACCGGGTGGTAATAGCTGATGTACTGCAACGCATCGGCAACGGACTGGATCAGATCGGCTTGCTTGATGATGGTCATGAGGCGACTTTTGAAAATGGGCCGTGCAGGTCGGCGTGAAGGGGAAAAGTGCCGTGCATGGCCTTGATCGGCCGCGCACCACCCGCCTATTGTGCCGCAAGCGGCCCGCAGGCATCTGACTGGACGATGGCGCGCGGGGGGCGCTTGCCAGCGCAGGCGCGCCAGTGCGATGGTTCCAGGCCCTTCCCAGCGCAAGCGATCGCCATGACCCGTCGTTTCAAGTACGTCCAGCTCGACGTCTTCGCCAGCCGGCTGTTCGACGGCAATCCGCTGGCCGTGGTGATCGATGCCGACGGCCTGGATACCGACGCCATGCAGCGCATCGCGCGCTGGACCAACCTCTCCGAAACCGCATTCCTGCTGAGGCCGACCCAGCCACAGGCGGATTACCGCGTGCGCATTTTCACCACCCGGCAGGAGCTGCCGTTCGCCGGTCATCCCAGCGTCGGCAGCGCCTATGTCGCGATCGAGGCCGGCAAGGTGACCGCGGGCAAGCGCTCGCTCGTGCAGGAATGTGCCGCGGGGTTGCTGCCGGTGCAGGTCGATGGCGAAGGCGATTCGCGCGTCATCCACGTACAGGCACCACCGGCGACGATCGAACGCTGCGATGACGCCTTCGCTGGCGAAATAGCCGGGGCCCTGCATACACCGCTGAATACGGCACGCATGCGCAAGGTCGACAACGGCCCTGTCTGGTTCGTCTGCGATCTCGACGAAGCGAGCGTCGTGAGGGCGCTCCATCCGGACTTCCTCGCCATCGCGTCGATCTGCGAAGCCGCGTCTGCGATTGGCGTCTGCGTATTCGGACGCGAGCGCGACGGCACCGCTTCCATCGCCGTGCGCGCCTTTTGTCCGGCCGACGGCATGCCCGAAGACCCTGTCACCGGCAGCGCCAACGCAGCGATCGCCGCCTACCTGCGGGAAACAGACGAACTCAAAACCTATGGCCCTCGCTATCTTGCAAGCCAGGGCCGCGAAGTGGGCCGCAACGGCATCGTCGAAGTCAGCGTCGATGCCGCCACATCGGCCATCACCATCGGCGGTGCGTGCGCCATCGGCGTGCGCGGCGAGCTGCGGCTGCATTAACTCGCCCAGCAGCAGTCCTCCCGGGAAAAACAACGGCCGCTTTCGCGGCCGTTGTTTTTGACGAGCTGCCCGCTCAGAAGCGGTATTCGGCAAAGCCCGAGAAAACGCCGATGCTTTCGTTGCCCTTCGCCTCGCCGCTGTCGATGCGTGCGTGATACCCGTCGTAGGCCAGACCCAGGCTGAAATGCTGGTTGAAATCGTAACCCGCCGCCGCACCGAGATAACCGCCGTTGCCGTGGAAACGCTCCGATCCGAAGTTCCCGACATCGACATCCACCGATGAGTGGAAAAGGCCTCCGCGCGCGGAGACAAACATGTGGTTCTGGAATTTGTACTTGAGGTTCAAACCAAGCAGCGGCCCACTGGCCTTGGCGCTAACTTTTTCGCTCAGGCCAGGCAGATCCGACGTCAACTGGGTAGAGGCCGTACCGAGATCAACGTAACCGGCTTCCACGCCGAAATCGACGACGTCGCTCTGCCAACTGTAGCCGGCGCGAATCGCGCCGCTGGTGTCGGTGTTGTTGCTGAAGGTGCTGTCGTGATAAGTCGATTGACCGAGATTGCCGTTGATGAAAAATGCTCCCGGTTCGTCAGCCAATGCGCTGCCCGAGGCAGCCGCCAGCGCGCCGACAACGGCGATCGATAAAATCTGCTTCTTCATATTTTCCCCTATGTTGGTACTTCCCTCCCGCTGCCTCATGCATGCGGGCGGCGCATTTTCACCAAATTGGGTGAAATAGGGAATCTGTACCTGCGACACCGGCGCAGCGGACATCGTCATTGATGCGACGAACCGGCATGGCCGGTTAAAAAAGTTCGCGCACTCTAAAAGGTTAAAGCCGCTCATATCACGGGTGTCGGCGTACTTCGGCAGCGCTCGATCGTCAGAATGCTACGTCGCGTGGACTTTAGAGAAGCATCTAGGAAATAGTCGTATCGAAAGAACTTTCGATCCACTGTACGCTCAATTCGCCATCCCATTGCGCTAGTTTATGAACAGGCATTGTACGGACGACAGGGGGACGTGCTCCGCCGCTCAGGGTATTTCTCGACGCCGCTTTTAGACCGACCAAGAACATGCTGTCTTGCATTAACGGGCAGTAGTCGGCGTTGCGGCTTGGTATCAACGTTTTTCATTCCAGAAGGAAAATCCGATGATTCGCCATTTCAATCGCACGGCCCTCGCAACGTCCCTCGCCGTCACCCTGGCAGGCTTCAGCGGCGCCTCTATGGCAGCCAACTCGCACATGGAAGCCGATGTCGGAATGGCCTCCGGCAATCAGACCAGCACGGTCACCGTCGTGCTCAAACTGCACAATCAGGCCGCCCTGGAGCAGTACATCCAGGACACCGTAACGCCCGGCAGCAGGCATTTTCAGCAGTTTCTGAGCACCAGTGAGTTCGCCAGCCAGTACGGTGCGAGTGCGGCTGAAATAGCCCGGGTACAGGCTTATCTGAAGCAGAAAGGGCTGAGCAGCCAAGTGCTGGACAACCATATGACGATTCGTGCGACGGGCACTCTGGCCCAACTCGGCGCAGCCTTCAATGCACCTATCCACAACTACGTATCGCTCTCAAGCGGCCAGCATTTTCATCGCCCTTCGACCACCGTCTTAATGCCTTCGGCGATCGCCGACCTGGTGGTCGCCACATCCGGCCTGAGCAATGAAAAGAAGTATCTGTCGCATCGGATAAAGGCATTGAACTTGCCAGGCACGCCAACGACAGCGGCACAGAAGACCAAGCTGGCAACCGCCGCCATCGCGAATTCGGCTACCGCCACTGCTGCCGCAGGCAATCCGACGGCTACCGGCGAACCTGGCAGCTACACGGTCGGCGACGTGGCCAATTTCTACAACATCAATCCCTTGTATAAGCGTGGCGTAACCGGCAAAGGCAGCACCCTGGCCATCGTTACCCTATCCAACTTCTACCCCGCCGATGCACAGACCTATTGGACCGACATCGGCCTGGCCACCAAACCGAATCGCATCACCCAGGTCCATGTGGATGGCGGTAGCGCGATCGACAGCGGCAGCGGCGAGACTGCGCTTGATGTGGAGCAGTCCGGCGGCATTGCCCCGGATGCCAGCATCATCGTGTATGACGCACCCAATGCAGGCAATGGCTTTGTCGATGCCTTCGCACAAGCCGTTTCCGACAACAAGGCCGACAGTATTTCCACCAGCTGGGGCGGTCCGGAGATTTTCAACTTTGCGGCGTTGAATGTAGACGGCGCGAGCATTACGGATACCAGCGACGCCGGCGATCTGCAGGCTTTCCATCAAATTTTCCTCGAGGCTGCAGCGCAAGGACAGTCGGTCTTCGCTGCCAGCGGCGACTCTGGCGCCTACGATACGGTGCGTGGCCTCGGCGTCGGCACGGCGCCCGGCACTTATACCGCTCCGCTAACGGTGGACTCTCCGGCTTCCGATCCGTATATCACTGCGGCGGGCGGCACCACGCGACCTTACACGTACAGCTTCAACGGCGGCCCGAATGCTTCGCTTACTCAGGAAAGCGTCTGGGGCTGGGATTACATCCAGAATTATTTCGACACCAACTTCGGTCCGGGTTTGGTCGATGTGTTCTCGGTCGGCGGCGGCGGCGGCGTCAGCGTGTACTGGCACACGCCGTTCTATCAACTATTCACCAACGGCATCCGCACCAGCGAGAGCGGACAGTCGCTTTCTTACAACGATCCGACTGCAGGTCCCACGACACTGCTGAAGTTGCCGGCGCACTTCCGCGGCCGCAATGTGCCGGATATCGCACTCAATGCGGATCCGGAAACGGGGTATTTGGTGGTATCCACTTACGACGGGGGGCTGATTGCTGAAGGCGGCACAAGCTTTGTTGCGCCCCAGCTCAACGGCATCAGTGCTTTGCTGACGCAGAGCAACCATCATCGTATCGGCCTGTGGAATCCGCAGGTGTATGCCATGCAGAACATTTTCGGCTACGGCAATTACTCGCCCTTCAACGACATCCGCCAGGGCGACAACTGGTTTTACCAGGGAAAACATGGCTATGAGCCGGGCGCAGGCATCGGCACCCTGGACGTCACCAACCTCGATCTGTATCTGAAAAGCGGGCTCTTCAGCTTTCGCCTCTGATTAGTCGAAGAGGAGAGGTGCTGACGGCGGATATATCGCCGCGATCAGCACCTCTCGCCGACATTCTCCGATGCGGATACGACAGAGGTAAGAAGCCTGCTCAATAATCTCCGCGTAGCTCGCGTTGCCTTGGCGGCCACGACGAGGCAACGCGAAGGGCCGGGGCTGTTTGCCCGCCTTGCTGCGTCACCACTCGGTCATGGACCGACGTCCATTCCCTCGTTTTTCCTCGGCTCGCGCAAACAGCTCCTGGCGCACCACGCAGAGATATTGGACCGGCTCTAACTGAGGGCTTGCCGGTGTTCTGGGGAAACGCCATGCTCTGGCGTCGTTTCCGCCCTGGCCCGATAAATGAGTTCCTCGCCGACACCCTCCGGTTATCTCCGAAGTTTGCGCCCATGGGATGCTGCCCTGATCGTAGTGGGCGGCATTATCGGCGGCGGTATTTTTCTCACGCCGGGTATCGTCGCCCAGCGCACGAACTCCGGGCTGACGCTCTTGCTGCTATGGGTCGGAGCCGGCCTGCTCACGCTGATCGGCGCGCTGTGCTATGCCGAGCTCGGTGCGCGGCGGCCGCATGCCGGCGGCAGCTATGTGTATTTAAGAGAAGCGTTCGGGCCGCTGGCGGGCTTTCTGTTCGGCTGGACCATGCTGCTGGTCATCTATTCCGGCTCCACCGCTTTCGTGGCCAAGATTTTTGCCGGATACGCCAGCACGCTTTTCGGCCTTTCCTCGGCGTGGGCGATGCCGCTGACCGTCGGCGCGCTGGTGTTTGTGGCGGGACTGAACCTGTTCGGGCTCAGGCTGGGCGCGCGGATCCAAAACCTTTTCGCGCTGCTGAAACTGCTGGCAGTGGCCGTGCTGGTGGTGTGCGGACTGTTTCTTGCCGGCGCCGGGCATGCGCAGATACTGGCCGTCGATCCCGCACATCACGGCACCGGCTTCATGAGCGCGGCCCTGCCGGTATTGTTCGCGTATTCGGGCTTCACCTACCTAAATAACCTCGCGGGCGAAGTACGCGATCCGCAGCGCACGCTACCGCGCGCCCTGACGCTCGGCATGCTGCTGGTGATCGCGGCCTACGTATTGGTCAACGTGGCCTACCTGGCCGCACTGGGACATGCCGGGCTCGCGGCCAGCCAGGCGCCCGCTGCTGACGTGATGCAGATGGTTTTCGGATCGTTCGGTGCCAGACTTATTGCGTTGGGCGTGGCCATTTCCGCGCTTGGTTTCTGCAACATCACGCTGGTGGCTGGTGCCCGCGTGCTGCAGGTGATGGGCGAGGACGGCCTGTTTTTTCGGTCGGTGGCGCGGCTTCACCCGCGCTATAAAACGCCGAATATCGCGCTGCTGATCCTGATCGGCTGGTCGATCCTGCTTGGGGTCACCGGCAGCTATAGCCAACTGCTCGATTACGCCACGTTCGGCGACTGGCTCGCCTGCGCCGTGGGCGTGGCGACGCTTTTCTGGTATCGCCGTCACGACGACGCAACCATCCGCTTTCGCGTGCCGGGTTATCCGCTGCTGCCGCTGGTGTTTGTCGCGGTCATCGCCTGCGTGGTGTTTGCCACCATGCGCGACAACCCCGTCAACGCCGGTATCGGGCTGATAATCATTGCCGCCGGCGTGCCGGTGTATTTCATTTGGCGTCACCTTTTTCGGCCTTAAGCCGTAACGCCTCCCACAAGTGGCGTCACCTGTTCGGCCTTAAGCCGTAATGATTGCCACAAGCGGCAAAAATTTTTCGGCTAGAAGCAGGGATGTTTGCCATACGCGGCAGCGCCTGTTCAGCGGAGCACGCTGTCGAGATGCGACAATGCACTCACAGCTTTCGAGGAGATTTTGAATGGCGCTTGCGCAAGCCCAGGCTCTGCCGGCCACCGAGACCATCGTGCCCGACAAGATCCGTGACGGCATCGACCTGCAGATCAACGGCGAGCACTACCGACACACCGGCGATCCGCAAATGCCGCTGCTTTGGTATCTGCGCGACGTGCTCCGGCTGACCGGCACCAAATACGGCGGCGAACATGGAGAGAACGGCGCCGACCTGATCCTGCTCAAGGGCAAGGCGACCTCGGCCATTTCGGTGACCGTGGCCAAGGCAGCGAACACTGAAATCGTCACCATCGAGGGACTCGCCGCCAACGACGGCACCCTGCATCCCGTGCAACAAGCTTTCATCGACGAGGACGCGATCGGCTGTGGCTACTGCACCCCTGGCTGGATCATCGCCTCGGTCGATCTGCTCAAGCGCAAGAAGCAGCCCAGCGACGACGATATCGACACCCTGCCCAATGTCTGTCGCTGCGGCTGCCAGACGCGCGTGCGCCGGGCGATCAAGCGCGTGGCCGCCGGCAAGGCGGGCCAGCCATGAGCGATGCGAACCGCGGCATCCGGCTCTCGCGCCGGCGCTTTCTGCAGGTGCTGGCCGGCACAGCCGGCGCGCTGGTCATCGGTATCCGCGCGGCCGAGGCCGCCGATACCGACGCACCACTGCCACCGTCGCTGCTCGGCGACACCTTCTATGGTATCGGTGCGTATGTGCGCATCGATACCGACGGCAACGTGCTGATCGGCGTGCGCGATCCGGACACCGGCACCGGCGTGGCCACTTCGCTGCCGCGCATCATCGCCGATGAGCTCGACGCCGACTGGAACCGCGTCAGCGTGGTATCGCTGGGCCTGGGCGTGACCGACAACAACGGCCAGCCCAGCTGGATTTACGGCCGTCAGCTCGGCGGTACCGGCGGCTCCATTTCGGCCGCGTGGGCCGACCTGCGTCAGGCCGGTGCCGTGGCGCGCTGGCTCCTATTGCAGGCGGCCGCGCGTCGTCTTGGCGTGCCGGCCGACCGACTGCGCTGCGAATCGGGCACGGTGATCGCACTGGACGGCCGCCGCTTCACCTACGGCAGCCTGGTCGAGGACGCCAGCAAGATCGACATGCCCACCAGCGTGCCGCCGCTGAAAACCGCCGAGCGCTATCAGCTGATTGGCAACCCCGCGGGCGACGTCGATGCGCGCGAAATCGTCACCGGCCAGACGCGCTTTGCGATCGATCAGCAGTACGGCGACACGCTCACCGCCGTCGTGGTGCACTGCCCGTGGCCGGACGGCACGCTGGACGGCATCGACTTCACCGACACGCTGGCCGTCAAAGGCGTGCGCAAGGTGCTGCAGCTCAGCCCCGAAGTCGGCCAGCAGGCCGGTACCACGCTCAGCGCCACCGCCGTGGTAGTGCTCGCCGAAGACACCTGGTCCGCGCTCAAGGGCCGCCAGAAGCTCAAGCTGAAATGGAAGGCGGGCGCGAGCAACAGCGAAAGCAGCGACGCGCTGGAGCAGCAGGCTAACGCCCTGCTCGCGGGCAAGACTGACCCGACCACTCGCGTGCGCAACGATGGCGACTATGACGCGGCCAGCAAAAAGGCCGCGCGCCGACTCGAAGCCACCTATTTCCAGCCGTGGCTGGCACACGCCACCGCCGAGCCGATGAACTGCCTGGTTCGCGTGGAAAAGAACAAGGCGACCCTGGTCGTACCGACGCAGGCGCCGCAGAAAGCCTGGGCCGTCGTACACCGGATTACCGGCCTTTCGCCGGATCAGATCGAAATCGGCGTGCCGCGGGTCGGCGGCGGCTACGGTCGGCGGCTCGATCACGATTACCTGGCCGAGGCGGTGATGCTGGCCAGCAACAAGGACATCGACACCTCGGTACGCCTGATCTGGACGCACGATCAGGACCTCGCGCACGACTACTACCGCTCCGGCAGCGTGCACCAGCTCAGCGTGATCATCGATCGCAAGCGCCAGATCACCGGCTGGTATCAGCGCATGGTCAGCGCCTCGGCCCTGGTCAACCGCGGCGTGCCGGACAGCCGCCTGTGGACCTCCGAAGTCGATGTCGACCAGCTGCCCGCCGCGCTGGTACCCAACTACCGCAGCGACTGGTACGCGCAGACCTCGGCCATACCGCGAGGCCCGGCACGCAGCATGCCGCACCTCAGCAACGCCTTCGCGGTGGAGAGCTTCATCGACGAAATCGCGCACAGCATGAAAGAGGATCCGCTCGACACGCACCTGCGCCTGCTTGGCGACGCGCGCGAACTGCCACTGAGCGGTGGCGGCACGTTCGATACCGGCCGGTTGATCAACGTGCTGAAGCTGGTGGCCGACCGCATCGAATGGAAAAACTGGCTGCACAGCGTCAACGGCCTGGGGATCGCCTGCTGGCACTTCAACGGTGCTTACGTGGCGCATGCGGTCGAGGTGGCTACCAAGGATCAAAAGCTCATCGTCCAGCGCGTAGTCTGCGCCGTGGACGTTGGGCGTATCATCAATCCGATGGGCCTGGAAGGCCAGGTCGCCGGCGCCACGTTGGACGCACTGTCTACCGCACTGAATCTGTCGATCACCTTCAAGGATGGCCAGATCCAGCAGCACAGCGCTAAGGATTACCCCCTGGCTAGCATGGCGCAGCTGCCCGATGCGGTGGAAGTGATCACCGTACCCGGCGATCGCGACCCGGCCGGCGCCAGCTTTCTGGCCATGCCGACGGCCGCGCCGGCGCTCGCCAATGCAGTGTTCCGCGCCACCGCCGTGCGTATCAGGCGGCTTCCACTGACCCGGGAGCTGTCGCGGTTATCGTGAATTTTATATTCCTTTGGACCTGAATAAATGGCCGTTTTTACGGCCATTTATTTTCTGTAAGTACGAACATTTCTTCACACTTTTTCCGGCCTGACATCCAGCGTGCGCAACGGTCGCTCCATGAAAATGCGCTCGGACGTCTCTCCAACCACGCTGAAGCCGTGTCTCGCATATAGCGCCCGAGCATGCTCATTGACACGCAGCACCCGCAAACGCACCGGCAGGCCCATTTCGGCCGCCTCCTGCACAACCTGCTCAAGTACCGCCGCTCCAATGCCCAGGCTACGGAAGGCCTGCAGCAGATACAGCTTAACCAGCCAGACGTGATCAGGCAGGTTCTCGGTGGCGACTAAACCGGCAATCACGTTCCCGACCTCGATAAGCCTGTGTGTTTCAGATGTGTAGTTATCCCGGTGCTTCTGATATTGCTCGCGCTCATTCCAGCGGCCCCAGGTATGCTTCACATAACCGCGCATGGCATCTTTGGTGATCTCGTAGGCGAGCTCGAGATCATCGAAAGTTGCGTTTCTCAATCGGTAAGCCTGCACCGTCAAAACCTTGAGCCTGAGTTGAAACGCGAAACCGATTCGACCTCGAAAAATTTCAGGACGCCACTCCTGACCCGGCGGATGCTGGCTAGTGAGCGCTGACCTTCGAGAGCACATTGAGTACCGATATGCCGCTCACGATAAGTCCCATGCCGACAAAGGCCCATAGATCGAGCTTTTGTCCGTGAAAAATCCACGCAATGGCCGCTACAAGGACAATGCCGAGTCCAGCCCATACAGCGTAGGCAATACCGACCGGGATAACCGCAAGCGCGCGAGAGAGGAAATAGAAAGCGATGCTGTAACCCACAAGCACCACCACCGATGGAACAGGTCTGGTGAAGCCGTCAGCGGATTTAAGAGCAGACGTGGCGACAACCTCGCCGATAATTGCAACAGCAAGAAACAGCCAGTTTTTCATCGTTTCAGCCCTCCAGCATGGAGAGGAAGTTTGAGAGTTCCTGCCGACAAACGACAGTCTTGCAGCGCAACCAATTGTCTGAGCATCGGGAAGTGAGCGTCGCGCACGTCGGCTACTCGGCAGATGAGCGCCGTGGTGACGCATTTGCCAGCGGCCCGTTGGTTCGGTCAGGTAAAGCTCAATGAAACTGATCGCTAGCCGGTACCCACGAACTGGACGACGATGACGACGCGGGATGGGCCAACTTCACCGGCAGGATGATCGATTCGCAGCCCGGCGGCGGCGGACCGCCGCTGACGCGCGCGGTGGCGCACTCGGCGCTGTTGTCGAGCTTGAGCGGCGCCACCTTGGCGACTTGCGCCGCGCTGGCTGCGGGCGCGGGCGGCACCGGCGGATTGGCCGGCGCGAGATGCATGCGGTCGTAGACCTTGTCGGCCACCGGCGTCGGCGGCGGGTCGCCATTGCCACAGCTCAAAAGCGCCATCGGCAGCAGCGGCGTGAGCGCACATTTGATGCGTACGCCCTGCGGCAGATGAAACGTATGCGTTGTCGTGGTCTTCTCTACCGCGTGACGCAGCGCGGTATCGACCGAGCTTTCGCCAGGCGGCGTCCAGTCCTTGTCGAAACGCGTCGGCTTGTAGCCGATGTTGGGCGCGCGGTGATCCATGATCGTGGTGTCGCCATGCGGGATCACCTGCACGTAACTGCCCACGTTGCCCTGCTTGGCGCCCTGCTCGGCACCGGCCTGAGAAATCGTGCCTACAGGACCAGTACCGGTATCGGCCCTGCCGACGCCGGCATTCTTGCCATTGGCCGGAGCCGCGCCGGCCGCCCCTTGCGCCTGTGTCGCCGAGGGCTGCGCACCCTGCTTTCCTTCGGTATCCGGCGCGTTGGCTACGCCGTTGATTTGGCCGGGCGTAGCGGTATCGCTGCCCTGGGGCGTGGCATTCGGCGCGGTGCTGACGTCGCGATCGTTGCTGCTCTGGCTGGCGCTGGCATCAGGCCGAGTGCTGGCGGATTTGCTGTCGGCCGAATCGGGGGCAGCCGATTTATCGGCAGCGTCCGCCTTGCTCGCCGCAGGCGCCGCCTGATTGGCGCTGGACGACTGATCGGATGCGGGCGCCGGTACGGATGGTAGCGGCTGCAGGCTAAGATCAGGCTTGGGTATGGACGTCTGGACAGCCGACACCGATGCCTTGTCGGCCACGTCGATCTTCACCGTCGGCGCCACGGACGCCACCTTCGGACGGGTGGTGGGCGACACCGGTACCGCCTCGAGCCGAGCTTCGGTCGGCTCCACCGTCGGCGCCTGCACTTGCGGCAGCTCGCGCGGCGCCGCGGGAGCTGCCACGCTCACCGATGCCTTGAGGTTGACCGTGGCCGCGGTCTGCGCAGGTAAAGGAATCGCCTGTAATTCGGGCACCGGTGGAGCGGCCGGCATTTCCGCTCGCGCGGGGGCCACGCTCGGCGGCACGTTCGCCGGCGGCGCAACGCTGGTCAGAGCGATGGTCGGCTTGTCCACTGCAGGCATCGCCTGAGGCGGCACGTCCGGCAGGGCCAGCGAAGCAGGCGGCGGCATCGGCTGATTGCCCTCAGCCTGCGGCGCACGCACGGGTTCAGGCTGAAATCTGGGCGGTACCGGCGCATGCATGGTCGGCACGGCCAGCACCACCGGCGGCGGCGGGCCGGCTACGGGAATCGGCTGCAGCTGCGGTGTGGGTGCGGTCTTGGGCAGGCTGACCGGCGGTTTCGGGGCCGCGACTCGTTTAGGCGTCGGCGACCGCGTTACGGTCGTTTGCGCAACCACCGGCGGCGCGGTCGCCGGGCTGGCCTGCGCGACCGCCATGGTCGACGGCTCGCTGCTGCGCGGGCTGGCATTGGCGCGCTGCTTGGATGCCGCCGCGGCCTGGCCTTTGTGTCGAGGCCCCTTTTCTCTCGGCGGGGTGCCGCGGATCGGTGGCGGTGGCGGCGGTTCGGGCGCATCGATCAAACGCACGTGCAGGGCCACCACCTTGGGCTCCGGAATCAACCTGCCCTCGTCGACCGGCCCGAGTATGAAAACGAGCAAAAACACAATGTGGAGCAGCACCGCGCCGACGATGCCGATGATGCGACGCCAACTTTCGTGTGGCTCTTCGCGCGTGAGCCGGCGACGGGCGATCACGCGGGTAGACGTCGCCAGCGGCGAGTCCATCAGGACTCGTGCGGGGCGATTGGCGGGATCATCGGCAGCGGAAGGGTCGGTGGGCGGCAAAGGCATATCCGGCAGTGTAGCGGCGCCCCCGGGATTTCGCCGATACCCGCTATGTCATCGACGATGGCCTATGGCTTGCCCGTAGCCGCTTTGCCAGCGGCCTGCGCCTTTTCCGCATCGACCGCGCGACTGGGCGTATCCACCGGACAGCCGTGCTCCAGTGGCTTGTCCGCGCGATACATGGCGATACACGCCTCCAGCGTGGGCGGCGTGGGTGGATGCGGGTCTTTGCCGAACTGCTGCGATGGCGCCATGCTCAGGCGCTCGTCGCCGTCTTTCTTCGGCGGCGGCGGTGGCGGATCGCCGCCGCAACCGCCGGCCAGCATCGCCACCGAAACGGCGCAGTGGATATGCACCCCGCCAGGCAGATTGAAAGTTTTTTTGACCGTGGTGGCATCGACCGCTTTCTGCAGGGCGCCGTCCACCGTGCTGGTCTTGTGCCAGTACTTGTCAAAGCGCGTCGGCGCGTACTTGATCGGCGAACTGTGCTGCATCACCTTGTCGTCGTCCGTCGGCATCCGTTGAACGTAATCCGCTTCGGCCTTCGGCAGCGTGCTGGTGGCCGATGCAGGCAGCAGGGGCTGGCCATTCTTGTCGAACAACGTGGGCGGCGGCGTGGTGTCCGGCTTGGTCGCCGGCAACTGCACGGTCATCGCATCTTTCGACGGCGACTCCGGCTTGGCCACGGGGCGCGGACGCGAGGCAGCCACTTTCGGCGGCGGCGGTAGCGGCGCGGGCGGCGGCGGTAGGGGTGCCGTCACCGGTGGATGGCGAGGAATAAAGCGGATCTCGATCGCGTCCGCGCCGGGTGGCGCCGCAATGGCCTGGGGCGACGTGTCCGGACGCATCTGGCGCCATACAAACCAGGTGAAGAACCCGTGCAGCAGCAGTGCGGCAATGATGGACAGCCATATCCAGCCGGGATCCCGCGTCGAACGGCGCCGCGGCAGCGCACGGAGCATCGCGCTGGTGGACTCATCCAGCGGCACCAGCCCGCGAGCGGGCCGGTCGATACTTGGTGCCCCAGGGGGCTGATCGCGCTGCGACGGATGGGTAATGACGGTGTCTCGTGGCGAAGTTAACGGTGAAGCATGCCGTATGACGCTTGAACCAAGCAGGACCGATACATCTCATGTGCGCAGTATTCCGCCCCCTGCAGACCTCGAAGTGCGCCGGCGGTTCCGCCTGTCGCGCACGATTCGGTCGACCACAGCCTGGCAGACGGCCATCGTCAACGAAATTTGGAGAAGACGGCTTAACGAAAAGCCGCCTTGTCGCGGGAAGCTCAGCGATCTTTGACATGGCTAACCAAGTAACCGCGTTCCCTGCTAGATCGATGAGCAGACCGGGGTCTGAGCCGTCTGGACGGCCGAATGAAAGAGCCGCACCCGTGGGTGCGGCGGTGAGGACCTGTTCTGATAGAGGGAAACGCGGGCGATAGTTACGCCGCGATCGCCGCAATCAACGTCTTGGTGAAGGCCGGGATGTCGTCCGGCTTGCGGCTGGTGATGAGGTTGCCGTCGTGCACGACCTCGCTGTCCTGCCACTTGGCGCCCGCGTTCTCTAAGTCGGTTTGCAGCGAAGGCCACGATGTCACCTTGCGGCCTTCGACCAGTTCGGCGTTGATCAACGTCCACGGCCCGTGGCAGATGGCGGCGATCGGCTTGTCGGCCGCGCCAAAGGCCTTGATCAGGGCAATGGCTTTGGTATCGAGCCGAAGCTTGTCCGGGTTGATCACCCCACCCGGCAGCACCAGCGCGTCGTAGTCGTCGGCCTGCGCCTGTTCGAGCGGCTTGTCGACCTTGACCGAGTCGCCCCAGTCTTTCTTGTTCCAACCCTTGATCTGCTTGGCGCCATCCGGGGCGATGACATGCACCGTGGCACCGGCTTCTTCCAGCAGGCGCTTGGGCTCTTGCAATTCACTCTGTTCGAAGCCGTCGGTAGCGAGTACTGCAATATGACGGCCGTTCAAATTTTGTTTGCTCATGACGCTCTCCGTGGGGACGAGCATCGACTATCGCCGCAGGCGGATGCGCGCCGCGTGTCCGTCGCGTCTGCGGCGCGTGAGCACCGCATGGCGCAATTCGAGTCAGGCGTGCTGCGTCTTCGATTTCAGCAAGGTGCCAGTGCACTTGGGCGAGCCACACAGGCACTTCCACAGCTTTTTCAGCCGCGCCGTATGCGGTACTTCGAGCACGATGCCGTAATCGTAAGTGAGCTCTTCGCCGGGCTTGATGCGTCGAATGGTCTCGATCTTGACCTTGTCGCGGCGCGGATTGCCGCTGGGACTTTCCTCGACCACCGCGCGGCAGTTCGGCTCACAGCTGTGGTTGATCCAGCGCGCGCCATTGCCGTTCTGGTTGGCGTCGATGATGTAATCGTCGTTGAGCGTGAACAGGAACGTGTGACCGGTTTCACCGCCGTCGCCATAGAGCTCGTCGGCCTCGTCGTTGGTCAGCAACTTGCCCTTGTACTGGATCACTTCCTCACCCTTGGCCAACGGCTCCACGGCGAAGACGCCATTGCCGTGAATGGGGGAGCGACGGGCGACGATGCGACGGGTCATGTAAGGCTGCCGGTGTAAATGGAAAAGTCGATGATGCCTGCTGCATCGCGCCATGGGAACCATCCCGGGCTTTTTCTATGCGTCAAAACGTTTGCCAGGCCGTCACCGCACTTTTGCGACTTCCTGCTAATATTCAAACAATCGTTTGAGATGATATCCATGCATCGACTGCTGCGCGATTCTCTAATGTTTTTGCTGACGGCCGGGCTGGTTGCCTGCGGGCCGCCGAAGAAGAGCGTCTTTCCGCCAACCGTCAGCGTGCAACAGCTGAAGTTGCTGCCGGACGGGGAGTGGCAGCTGAGCGTGCGTATCCAGAACAACAGCTATGGCGAGATGGATTTCACCTCGCTGGATGGACAGCTGCAGATTGCCGACTTGGTACCGGTCCGGCTGCACGGCACGTTCGAACTGGATATCCCCGCGCTCAGCGGCGATGTGACCACGTTGACCATCCTTCCGACCGCACCGATGTCCAAGGCGCTGCAGGCGGTGAGCGCCAAGGGCAGCGCCGGATCGTTGGGCTACCGCGTCAGCGGCAGCGCCAACGCCAAGCCCGAACAGGAAAAACAGGCGCGCGATTTCGATTTCAGCGGCAACGATTCGCTGTCGCCGACGCCAGGCATACCCAACACCTACCGCTGATCGCTTCCACACACGACGCAAGGCAGCGCGTCGCTTCGACACAAACTCAGAAAACTTTCTGCACGACGACCCTTCGACCAAGGAATTGCCATGACCGCTTATAAAGCTCCCCTCGACGACCTGCGCTTCACCCTCTTCGACGTGCTGGACGCCGAGAAAACGCTGACCAGCCTGAGCGGCGGCGAAGCGCACAGCCGCGACCTGTTCGACGCCGTGCTGGAAGAAGCCGGCCGCCTCAGCGAGCAGCTGCTGGCGCCGACTAACTGGCCCGCCGATACCGAGGGCTGCCACTTCGACAAGGCCACTCACACGGTCACCACGCCGAAGGGTTTCAAGGAGGCGTTCAAGCAGTTCGCCGACGGCGGCTGGACCGGCCTGACCAACCCCGAGGCCTACGGCGGCCAGGCGCTGCCCGCCGTGCTGGGCACTGCCACCACCGAAATTTTCCAGTCCGGCAACCTGGCCTGGAGCCTGTACCCGCTGCTGTCCGAGGGTTCGACCCACGCGATGGAAATGCACGGTGAGGAATGGCAGCGCCAGCTGTACATGAAACCGATCGTCGAAGGCCGCTGGACCGGCACCATGTGCCTGACCGAGCCGCAGGCCGGCTCGGACCTGGGCATGATCAAGACCCGCGCCGAACCGGCCGGGAAGTCCGGCGAGCACGACCTGTACAAGATCAGCGGTACCAAGATCTTCATCAGCGCCGGCGAGCACGACCTCACCGAAAATATCGTGCATCTGGTGCTGGCCCGCCTGCCCGACGCGCCGGCCGGCAGCCGCGGCATCTCGATGTTTATCGTGCCCAAGGTGAAGGTCAACGCGGACGGCTCGCTCGGCGAGCGCAACACCGTGACCGCCGGTTCGATCGAGCACAAGATGGGCATCCACGCCTGCTCCACCTGCGTGATGAACTTCGACAATGCCGAGGGCTTTCTGATCGGCAAGCCGCACAAGGGCCTGGCTGCGATGTTCACCATGATGAATGCCGCGCGCCTGTCCGTCGGCGTGCAGGGCCTGGCGCTGGCCGAGCGCGCGTTGCAGAACAGCCTCAACTATGCCCGCGAACGCCTGCAGTCGCGTGCGCTTTCCGGCGCCAAGTTCCCCGACAAGGTCGCCGACAATCTGCTGGTGCAGCCGGACGTGCGGCGCATGCTGCTGACCCAGCGCGCCTTCGTGGAAGGTTCGCGCGCACTGCTGCTCTATACCGCGCTGCAGACCGACATCGAAGCCCGCGCCACTGACGAGGCCGCACGCAAGAAGGCCGGCGAGCTTGTCGCGTTCCTGATTCCGATTGCCAAGGGTGTGGTCACCGAGCTGGCGCAGGAGTGCACCAAGGAGGCGCTGCAGGTCTACGGCGGCCACGGCTTCATCGCCGAAAACGGCATGGAGCAGTTCGTCCGCGATGCCCGCATCATCACCTTGTACGAAGGCACGACCGGCATCCAGGCGGCCGACCTGCTGGGCCGCAAGATTCTCCAGCTGCAGGGCGTCGGCCTGAAGCACTTCCTGGAAGAGATCAGCACGTTCTGCCACGCGCAGAAGGACAACGAAGCGCTGCGCTCGCTCATCGGTCCGCTCGCCGTGGCGACCAAGCAGTGGGGCGACCTGACCATGAAGCTGGCTCAGAAGATCCAGGCCAACCCGGAAGAACTGGGCGCCGCGGCGAACGACTACCTGTATTACTCCGGCTATGTCGCCCTCGCCTACCTGCTGGCCAAGGGCGTGACGGCGGCGGAAACCAGCACGCAGTCCGAAGCGTTCAAGCAGGCCAAGCGCGACACGGCCAGCTTCTACTTCGCCCGCCTGCTGCCGCGCTGCCTGATGCATCAGGCAGCGATCGAGGCCGGCATCGCGACGGTGCCTGAAATCGCCTGAGTCCTCGCGGTACAGGCAGTGGAAAATGAAAAGCCCGGGCTCTCTTGCCCGGGCTTTTTCATGCGCCATGCTTTGCCCACCGGCATTGCAACGTCACCATGACTCGCGGCCGCAACATGCGGCTACTCTAGGGGAGCTATCCAACGGGGAGTCATCATGAAGTAGAGTCGTGCCGTCGTCGCGTGGCGCGGGCTGAGGCCTGCGCTGTTCACCCTGCTGCTCACGATGAGCGGCGCCTTGCTGGCCACGGACCCGCCTGCCGCGAAATACCCGAACTATCCCAGCGAAACGCCGGCCGACTTCAAGCCGGCCACCGCCAGCTACGACTACGTGCGGCGCGAGGTGATGATTCCGATGCGCGACGGCGTGAAGCTGCACACGATCATTCTGGTGCCCCGCGTGCTGACCACCGCCGGCGCCGCGCATGCCGGCATGCTGCTGACGCGCACGCCGTACGACGCCAAGGCGCTGACGACTCACGTTCCCAGCGGCCACCTCGGCCCGATGCTGCAGGGCTACGACAACGCCACCGACGTGATTGTCGAAGACGGCTATATCCGCGTGGTGCAGGACGTGCGCGGCAAGTACGGCTCGGAGGGCGACTACGTGATGAACCGTCCGGTGCACGGTCCGCAGAACCCGACGTCGGTCGACGATGCCACCGACACCTACGACACCATCGACTGGCTGGTGAAGCACGTGCCCGAGTCCAACGGCAAGGTCGGCACGCTGGGCATTTCCTACGACGGCTTCGAGCCTCTGATGGCCCTGGTCAACCCGCACCCCGCGCTGAAAGTGTCGGTGCCGATGAACCCGATGGTCGACGGCTGGATGGGCGACGACTGGTTCCACAACGGCGCCTTCCGCCAGCAGAACATGAGCTACATCTACGAGCAGACCGCCAGCCGCGACAACAGCATCAAGTGGTGGAGCAGCTACCACGACGAATACGACCTGTTCATGCAGGCCGGCTCGGCAGCCGAGCTGGGCCGCCAGTACGGCATGACCCAGCTCGGTTTCTGGAACAAGCTGCTGGCGCACCCGTCATACGATGCGTTCTGGAGCGATCAGGCAGTCGACAAGGTACTGGTTACGCTGCCGCTGAAGGTGCCGGTGATGCTGGTGCACAGCCTGTGGGATCAGGAAGACAGCTACGGCGCGCTGGCCGTCTATCGTGCGATCAAGCCCAAGGACGGCGGAGGCGACATGGTCAAGCTGGTGATGGGTCCGTGGCACCACGGCCAGGAGATCGAGGAGGCGAGCTCGCTGGGCGCAATCAGCTTCGACAGCGACACCGGCAAGTATTTTCGCGAGCACATCCTGCGTCCTTTCCTCGCGCAGTATCTGAAGGATGGTGCCCCGAAAGCGGATCTCGCACCGGTCACCGCGTTCGAAACCGGCACCAATCAATGGCGCCGCCTCGACCGCTGGCCGCTGGTCTGCGAAAGCGGCTGCCCGACGAAAAGCCGCTCGCTCTACCTGGGGCCGGGGCTGAAACTCGGCTTCAACGCGCCCGCCACCGGCGCCGCCTACGACGAGTACGTTTCCGATCCCACGCACCCCGTGCCCTTCCGGGCGCGGCCGATCCAACCGATCGGCTACGATCCCGGCCAGACCTGGTCGCAGTGGCTGGTCGACGACCAGCGCGAGGCTTCCGGCCGCACCGACGTGCTGACCTTCACCGGCGACGTGCTGACCGCGCCGGTGAAAATCAGCGGCGTGCCGGAAGTGCATCTGGCTGCCTCCACCAGCGGTACCGACAGCGACTGGGTGGTCAAGCTGATCGATGTATACCCCGATCAGGTGGCCGACCGGCCCGATCTGGGCGGTTATCAGCTGGCGGTGGCGATGGATATTTTCCGCGGTCGCTATCGCGAGAGCTTTGTCACGCCGAAGGCTCTGGTCGCCAACCAGCCGCTGGCTTATCGCTTTGCCCTGCCCGCGACCAACCACGTTTTCCTGCCGGGCCATCGCATCCTGGTGCAAGTGCAGTCGAGCTGGTTCCCGCTCTACGACCGAAATCCGCAGACCTTCGTACCAAGCATCTTCGAGGCTACGCCAGCCGACTACCAGAAGGCCACCCAGCGGATTTACCACTCGCCGGAGCAGGCCAGCTACATCGCGCTGCCGGTCGTCGGAAGCTAGGCGATCGTTTGCCTCAGCGGTTGACCCGGTAAAAAGCCCGGCCTGGCCGGGCTCCTGGGATGGTGACAAAGCACGGCTCTTTCGAACGTACGCGTCACAAATGGTCAGCAGATCAGTCGGAGACGAAGAAAAGTGCCGCAGTGGGTCAATTCGGGATCGATGCAGTCATGACCGCGAGAGCCCCCGCGCCACAAACGTTTCGCTCAGGCCTGCACCTTGAAGCTGCTGATCTGCATGTATTGTCGGATCAGCTCTTCATGCACGTCGTCTAGCGCCAGCAGCTCGCGGGCCGTGGCGGCATGGATGGCCGCGGCGTCCTGTTCGGCGGCCTTCGCGGCAGACGAAAGCATTTCCGTTTGAGAGGCTGACGGCGTCGGCGAACTGAACTTGACCAGCTCGGCCTGAAGCAGATAGGAGATGTCGTAGGCTGATTCGCTCATGTCCTAGGCAATGCAATAGGCTTGCCAACGTTCGAGGAGCGACGGCGCAGGGCGCTCTTCTCGCCCGTTCCGGCGGCGATATTGACGCCGATGGCTGGGCGAGCCCTTCCGCCGTGCCGGCGCAGGGTGTAGAAAAGAATATGGACTCCCCGCTACCCCTCACACTGATGACCGAGCCACACTTGCTGATCCGTCTTGCCGAAGACGACGACGACTTCATTCTTTCGCTGGTGCCGCGATTCGTGGATTTCACATTGCCGCCGTGGCGACGTCGGCATGAATGCATTGAAGGCATTCGCGACGACCTGTTGAAACATCTGGAAGATCAGCCGGCGAACAGCTATCTGTTCGTGGCTGAGAATGCCGATGGCGAGCGGGTCGGCTTTATCCATCTTCAGCGCACTGAAGATTTCTTCACCGGACGAAGCAATTGCCATATCTCCGATCTGGCGGTAGTGCCCCAGCACGAGCGTCTGGGCGTGGGCAAGGCCCTGCTGGCGCACGCCGAAGCGTGGGCACGTGAACACCACTGCCAACTGGTGACCCTGGCGGTGTTCCCGGGTAACGAGGGCGCACGGGCGCTGTATGAAGCCAGCGGCTATGCGCCGGATCTGTTGCGGCTGGCCAAAGCGGTGCGCTAGAAAAAACGGCTGGCGCAACGCCATAGGCGCCGCGCCAGCCGTTCGCGACCAGTTAGTTTCGGGTTTCGCTGGCCGGGGTTTCGGCCAGCTCGCGCTGTTCGAGTCGACGCGCAAGGCGGTCGATATTCGAGAGCGACATCAGGTGTGCATAGATCCAGCCGAATACGCCTTCCTTCGCAAACTCGTGCGTGGTCTTTTCGTCCAGCGTACGAAGCTTTTCCTCGTTGACCACAAACAGACCGTTGAGGTTGATCGACCGGCTGTCCGGACTGTCCGGCGCACCGCGGGTCAGGCGGATATTGCGCGGCATCAGCAGGTCATGCTTGTTGAGCTGCTCGAGGAACCAGCGCGTGCGCGCAATGTTCTGCTGGAACTCGCCCAGAAAGCCGACGGCTTGGGTCAACATCTCGGTATCGGTGCCGTCTTCCTTGAACAGGCGCTCGCCTTCGGTCTTGTTGAAGCCGGCGTAGTCCTCATCGAGGAAAACAGTCAGCTCTTCGCCGGGCTGTCCCTGCGGCTTCTCGGCCAGTACGAACGGATAACGGCGGATAAAGGCGGGCACGTAAGTATCGGCGGCCCAATGACCCTCCGCGTCGATGTACAGATTCTCGTCCTGGCGCAAGCCGAGCAAAGCCACCGGGCCGGCGTCCTTCACATCGTTGCCGGCGAAAACGATCATCAGATCGCGCCCGGCAATGAAGAACTCGGTACCGGTCAGCGGCACCGAATGCGCCTTCATGGCATATTTCAAGTTCGGCACGCTCTTTAGGCGCAGATCCTTGTGATCGACACGATTGAGCGGAACGGGACGCTCGTAGAAAAGGACTTCAGCCACGTTGACTACCTCTGCCCCGCCGTGCCGGGGTCGCCACCGAAGCGTCCCCTCCCATAACCCGGCGTCGGGTTGTTGTGATGGGTGACTATATCAGCGCCGCTGCGGGCGGGCGACTTGTCGCCGCAGGGAATACGGCCCGAACCTCCCTTGCCTCATCGCGGTGCCGGCAGGCCCCCGGGACGCCGATACGGTTAGCATGCGAATTGCAATCAAAGTGTTCTATGCTGGAGAGAATGACGCATCCTGCATTGTTGTAGCGCTCTCCGACGCCTTGGCTGAAGGACGATCTGCATGCTTATGGAAGTCCCTCTGACAGAAGTGCCCACCCGGGCCGACATCCACGCGACACGCGTGCTGTCGCTCGATGCCGCCGGGCGCATCCTGGACTGGATCAGCTGGCAGGAGGCGGTCTGCCTCTATGTGCGCGACGCGGTGGCCTGGACGCTCGGCGAGCCCTGCCTGACCGTACACGGCGGCATCAACCGCCTGCACGGCGAGCAGAGCCTGATGCATCTGCATCCGATCATCGCCAGCACCGGCCACTGCCGCGATCACGCGATCGACCCCGCACCCGCACTGACCAATACCGCGCTGTTCGCCCGCGACCGCCATCTATGCCTGTACTGCGGCAATCGCTTCACGCGCGGCGAACTGACCCGCGATCACGTGCTGCCCATTTCCAAGCGCGGCGCCGACGTCTGGGAAAACGTGGTCAGCGCCTGCCTGCACTGCAATCTGAAAAAGAGCAACCGCACGCCACAACAGGCCAACATGCCGCTGCTGGCCGTACCCTACCGGCCCAGCTGGGTCGAGCATCTGATTCTGTCCAACCGCAACATCCTGGCCGACCAGATGGAGTTTCTGGTCAATCACCTGCCACGCAATCGCCGGCCTGCGGCGGCAGAGGCCTTCGCTTAGGGCACGCGCCGCTTCAGTCCGTATCGGCCGCCAGCGCCTCCTCGACGTTATCCAACTCACCGCGCCCCTGGTCGGCTAAGCGGCAATAGTGCTTGCGGATTCGAGCTAGAGTTTCGTCGTCGAGCTCCTCCAGATTGAGCAACGCGTTGTGCGCCCGGCTGCTGCGAATCAGCTCGTCCAGCTTGATCTGCACGGCAGCACCGTCGCGGTTCTGGGTGTTCTGGATCAAAAACACCATCAGGAACGTAATGATGGTGGTCCCGGTATTGATGACCAGCTGCCAGGTATTGCCAAAATGGAACACGGGCCCGGTTCCGGCCCACACCAGCACGATCAGCACGGCCGCCAGGAACGTGGCGGGCTTGCCGGCGGCGGACGACGTGCCTGCGGCAAAACGGCGAAACATTGACGAGGCACTCATGTAAAAGTCCTTAAAAGGTGGAAGAAGCAAAGCGGAAGAAGCCCGCCAGCCGGGCGTCCGCAGCCATCGGGCACACCGGCCCGAGGCCACACCATAGCTGCCTGCCCGCCCATTTGCCGCGCGCCGCCCTTGCCCCGCCTCGCCGCTGGACCAACAATACGCAAATGACCGAGCTTTCCCGCTACCCCCACCTCGACAAAATCGACACGCCCGTCGATCTGCGCCGCGTATCCGACGATCAGCTGCCGGCGGTTGCCGACGAGCTTCGCCAGTATCTGATCGAGGCGGTCGCCAGCTCCGGTGGCCACTTCGGCGCCGGACTGGGCGTGGTCGAGCTGACCGTGGCGTTGCACTACGTGTTCAACACGCCGGTCGATCGACTGGTCTGGGACGTCGGCCACCAGTGCTATCCGCACAAGATCCTCACCGGCCGCCGCAGCCGCATCACCACGATTAAGAAGAAGGACGGCCTGGCGCCGTTCCCGCGTCGTGAGGAAAGCGAGTACGACACCTTCGGC
This sequence comes from Rhodanobacter sp. ANJX3, assembly GCF_014200755.1. Classification (GTDB taxonomy): domain Bacteria; phylum Pseudomonadota; class Gammaproteobacteria; order Xanthomonadales; family Rhodanobacteraceae; genus Rhodanobacter. The sequence continues at coordinate 503,385 of NZ_JACHCM010000003.1, forward strand.
GTTGGCCACTCGTCCACCTCGATTTCGGCGGCCCTCGGCATGGCGATCGCGGCGCAGCGCAAGGGCGACCACCGCAAGGTCGTGGCGGTGATCGGCGACGGTGCAATGACCGCCGGCATGGCCTTCGAGGCGCTGAACCACGGCGGCGACGTCGAGCCGAACATGCTGGTGGTGTTCAACGACAACGGCATGTCCATCAGCGAGAACGTCGGCGCGCTGACCAAGATGATGGCGCGCGCGATGGCCAGCCAGACCTTGAACACCTGGCGCGAACGGGCCAAGCGGGCGATACCCAAGCAGTCGTTCTTCGGCCGCTGGTTCAAGCGCTGGGAGGAGCACGCCAAAGGCATGTTCGTGCCCAGTACGCTGTTCGAGGAGCTGGGCTTTCACTACACCGGCCCGATCGACGGCCACAACATTCCACAGCTGCTGCACGCGCTGCGCACGGTAAAGAATCTGCCCGGCCCGCAGCTGCTGCATGTGATCACGACCAAGGGCAAAGGCTACGCGCCGGCCGAGCAGGCGCAGATCGAATACCACGCGGTCGGCCCGTTCGACCCGCAGGCCGGTCTGGCCAAAAAATCCGCGCCGGCCAAACCGACCTATACCGACATCTTCGGCGACTGGCTGTGCGATATGGCGGCCAGCGACGAGCGCCTGCTGGGCATCACCCCCGCGATGCGCGAAGGTTCGGGCCTGGTGCGCTTCTCCAAGGCATACCCGCAGCGCTATTTCGACGTGGCCATTGCCGAGCAGCATGCGGTGACGCTGGCGGCCGGCATGGCCTGCGAAGGCGCCAAGCCAGTCGTGGCGATCTACTCCACCTTCCTGCAGCGCGCCTACGATCAGGCCATCCACGACGTGGCGCTGCAGAACCTGGATGTCACCTTCGCGATCGATCGCGCCGGCGTGGTGGGGCCGGATGGCGCCACGCATTCCGGCACCTTCGATCTGTCCTTTCTGCGCTGCCTGCCCAATATGGTGATCATGGCGCCGGCCGATGAAAACGAGTGCCGTATGATGCTCAGCACCGGCTTTCAGTACGCTGGACCGGCGGCGATTCGCTACCCGCGCGGCAACGGGCCGGGCGCCGCCATCCACAAAAACCTCGACACGCTGCCGATCGGCAAAGCCGAACTGCGCCGTCGCGGACACGGTATCGCCCTGCTGAGCTTCGGCACCATGCTGGCGCCCGCCGCCGCCATTGCCGCCGAACTCGACGCCACCTTGGTCAACATGCGCTTCGTAAAACCGCTGGACGAGGCGATGCTGCTGGAGCTGGCCAAGACCCACGATGCCTTCGTCACCCTGGAAGACAACGCCGTCGCCGGCGGCGCCGGCTCGGGCGTGGCCGAGTGTCTGGCTGCGCACGGCATCGTCAAACCGATCCTGCATCTCGGCCTTCCAGACGTCTATCTGGAACACGGCAGTCGCGAGGAAGTGCTGACCATGGCCGGACTCGACTTGCCCAGTATCCGCCACGCCATCAAGGCCCGCTTTCCACAGCTGGCGACGATCGCCAGCGCGGGCTGAGCCATCGGGCATCGCTTTCCCGCGCCGATGCGCGGGGCTCTTTATCAAACGCGCCCGCCGCTCACGCGGTCACGCTGCTCCAGATCCTGCGCGGTAAACACCTTGATGTAACCCGCCGCTTCCAGCAGCTTGCGCACGGCTTCGCCCTGATGCCAGCCGTGTTCGAGCAGCAGCCAGCCGCCGGGCTCCAGATGCGCGAGCGCGTCGGTAATGATGCGGCGAATATCGTTCAGGCCGTCCTTGCCGGAGACCAGCGCACTCGCCGGCTCGAAGCGCAGATCGCCGCGCGCGAGATGCGGATCGTTGGCTTCGATGTACGGCGGATTGGAAACGATCAGCGCGAACCGCTGAAAGATCAGCGGCGTCAGCCAGTCACCCTGGACAAAGTCGATATTGGCGATGCGCAGGCGTCTGGCGTTATTGATCGCTACCGCCAGCGCGGCGGCGCTGGCGTCCGTGGCCGTGACGCCGGCCTGAGGACGCGCGCTGGCAATCGCCAATGCAATCGCACCGCTGCCGGTGCCCAGATCCGCCACCTGTGCGGTCGTGCCGCGCGGCAGGCGTTCCAGCGCCAGCTCGACCAGGAGTTCGGTTTCGGGCCGGGGAATCAGCGTATCCGGCGTCACCTCCAGATCCATCGACCAGAAGCCGCGGCGACCCGTGATATACGCCACCGGCTCGCCCTTCACCCGCCGCTCGACCAGCGCGGCATAAGTCGTCTGGACGTCTATATCCACCTCATCGTCGGCATGCGAAATAAACCAGCTGCGCGATTTCCCCAGCGCATGCAGCAGCAATATCTCGGCATCGATGCTCTCGTCGAGACGCTGCATGGCGTCGGTCAGCACGCTGCGCACATCAGACATTCGGCGACTCCTCGTTCACGGGCGGGATGGACGGTAGCGGGGGAGCAACGGCGACCGGCGGCTGCCGCCAGTAGCCGCCGCTGGACCATGCCTCGAAGCCCCAGCGCAGCCAGCCGATCAAGGCATTGGCCAGCCACAGCGCCCAGGCCAGCATCGCCAGCTTGTAGACCCACAACGACACGCTGAGCACGCCGCCCGTCGGCAGTGCATCGGCGGTCTGGTCGGCAAACCAGTGCAGCCGCCACGCGCTGGAGTCGTTGCCGGCCACATGCATGTCAGGTAGGCCGAGCAAACCCTTGGGCACGGCCGATACCAGCACGAGCAGCGACAGCAACGTGAGAATCGCCAGCCCCAGCTGCATGAGATTGAACGTGGGCCGGCCGAGTCGGGTTGACGCGATACCGCGGGCGCGCAAACCGAGCAGGATCAGCCACAGCACGACCAGGGCATACGCGCTCCAGGCAAAAGCGGAAAACCCCAGCCCCAGCAGCAGCCAGTGATGAAACCGCAGCGGCGTGGGCGCATAGCGCGCAAGCAGCCAAGACGCCAACAGCAGTACGACCAGCTGCGACCAGTACAGTACCGCCGGGCCGGCGGTCGGGCCCCACGTCCACAGCACCCAGCGATCCTGCGGCAATTGCAGGTTGAGATCGATATTTGCGGATGGCGCATGCAGCGCAAAAGCCGGCGCGCGTGTTTGCAACGCGATGCCGTCCGGTACGCGCAGCCGCAGCGCATAGGTGTGTTCGCCCGGCAGCAGCGGCAGGCTCAGTTTGCCATCGCGAATGGCGAGATTGATCGCTGCATCGTCGCGCTTCGCCTCGATCAATTCGGCGCCGCTCGGTAGGCTGATGGCATGCTCGCCGCCGCGGGTGCTGCGTGCCAGCAGGGTCAGGGTGCTTTCTGTCACGCGCTCGCCAACAGCGCTGTCCAGTTGCACGTGATCGAAGGCGAGGCTGTCGCCCTGGATGGCCGTCGGCTGGCTCAGCACCAGTTTCAGCGTTTCGCCGGGCAGCGGCTGATACCGCAGCCCCTCGTCGCTCGCGCTGGTCGGTACACCCGTAGCCTCCACGTGCCACATCGGCGCGGTATTGATCAGCCAGACCTCGGCCCGCTCGCCCAGCGCCGGCGCCTTCAGCGACAGTGTTGCGTTGTGATCGAGCCGGCTGGTCCAGCGCACGGTATCGGTGCCGGCGCTGAAAGTGACATGGATGCGACCGTCGTTGACCAGCGCGTCGTCGCCCAGCGGATGCTCGCCGGGCAGCAGCGGCAGTGTGGTGCTGGAGCCACCCTCTTTCGGCGCGATTCGTTCGGCCACGTTTTCCACAGTCCAGTCCAGGCCCAGCGCCAGGCTACGGGTGAGCCGCACGTAAGGTGGAAAGCTTTGCGCGGGCGCGGAATCCTTGCTGGCGCCGGCGGCAGGCAGGCGATTGAGCGCAAGGCTATCGCCCAGCATGCGGCCGGCATCGACGCCATCGAGCGACCAGCCGGCGCCGTCGAACGCGATATGCTGCGGCGGCAGCTCAAAGCGCAGGCTCACGCTTTGCGCGTCGCCTGCGCGATAGTGCAAGCCGATCTTGTGCACGCCGCGATCGAGCCTCAGCACCAGCTGATCGGCGCGACGGGCCAGCGGTGCGCCGGGGTGTCCATCCACACTGACGTCGACCAGCGGCAGCGCATCGTCGGTTTGCGGCAGCGGCAGCGCGGTCGGTGCGCCGATATGTGCCTCAAGCATAACGTCGAGGCCGTCGTCACTTGCCTGCAGCTGCGCCTGGGCGATCTGCGCACACGTGGGCGCGCACGGCGGCGCCTCGGTAAGGCGCGTGCGCAGCTGATCGAGCAGCCGCTGGTCCGGCAGGCTTTGCGCGCGCGCCATGTGCGGCACGATGGCCAGCGCCAGCAGCGCAGCACCCATGGCTCCACGGCCGCGCAGGAAGCTCAACGATCCACGGAGCGGCGGCAGCAAGAACAGCGCCAGTCTGGCCAACAGGGCGGCCAGCAAGGCGACTGTCAGCACGCGCAGCACGCGTACCAGCCACGAGGGTGCGATCACCAGCCGCGTGGTCTGTTCGGCCGTCACCGGACCCGACCAGCCCAGATGATAATCGTTGCCCTGATCCCAGCGCGGCATGCCGACGCCGGCCTGAATCAGGTCCGGATTGCTCTGCTCCCGGGCGACCTGTGTGGCGGGTGAGATTCGAGAAGCGGTGTCTGCCGACCCCAACATGTACTGCCCATGTGAGCGTCCATCGGCATCTTCCGAAACGGATTTGCTGGCCATGGCCGACGATGGCGTCGCTTCGCTGTCCATCGGCGCAGGGGCCGGCGGCGAGACAGGCATACCACCGACGATCCTGGGAGCAGGAGGCGGCGGCATCACGGCGTTCTGACTGACCTCTTCCACCGCCATGGCCGCGTTTTCGACGTTTGAAACTGTCGAACTCTCCAACTGCGGATGCAGCGCATACTGCAGCTGCGTCGACGCGAACGGCAAGGTCCACAGCACGGTCAGCGCGAACAGCACGACCGCAGCCACGCGTGCGCCCACGCGCAGACGTCCCTCCGGCAGCGCCTGCATCAGCAGCGACAAGGCGATGGCCATGGCAAGCGTCCAGCGCGGCGCGCCGTCCTCGTGCTGTGCCAATGCCAGAAACACCACGGCGAGCACGGCCCAGGGCCAGCCCAGCAGGCGGCCGGCCAGCAAGGCGATCACCGCGACCACGAACAGATCGAGCAGGCTCCACTGCGCTATCCAGGAGTCGGGCGAGCGATCCGCGCCGATGGCGCCGAGTAACCGATAACCCTGCGGCAGGTGCAGCGTAGCGTCGATGCCTTCCAGCGGCAGCCGCCAGCCCGCGCTGGGCACGGCACCGCTGTGGCTTGGCAAACGCAGGCCGGCGCTGAGGTCGATCTTCTGCTGACGCACTTCGACGCCGCTGCGGCCGTCCGCACTTTTGCTGATCAGCAGGGGTTCGTCGCCCTGCGAGGCGCGCTGCAGTTGCCACGGCGCGGCCACATCCAGCCGCTGATGATGGCGAAGATCGCCGCTGAGGCGATCGGCAATACTCAGGCCGCCGCCATCGAAGTCGAGCCACAGTTCGCGCTGCAGATGCAGCTGCGCGCCCTGGCCGCCTTCGTCGCCGCGCGTGCCCTGTTCGATCGCGAGCCCATCGGTATCGTCGAGCGCGAACGCCGGCAGCGTGCGCCAGTCGTCCGGCACGCCGGCCTGCACCGCATCGGCCGCGCGACCGTCGACACGCGTACCGCGCAGGTCGCTGTCGTCGGCATAACTCCAGATTTCCTGCCGAGGCCACGGTGCGCCAGGCAGCTTCAGGGAGATCGTGCGCAACGCATCAGTGTGGCGCGCCAGCAGGGTGACGGTCCATTGGCCCGGCCGCAGCTGCACGCGCAGGCGGCCGTCGTTTTCCAGCCGCGCCGGCAGATCGCCCGCGAGCGCCGTGGCGACAAAACCGGTTGGCAGTGCGGGACCGAGCAGCTGCTCGCGCGCGCTGCCGGTCACGTTGAATTGCAGCTGGGTTTCCAGCGTCGCCGGCAGACCATCCTGCAAGCGTCGATAGACGCGCAGCGACAGCGCGTCCGCCGCGCGCTGTGCCGAGGCGGCTTCGCCGAGGGTGAGCTGATCGCCCTGACGTTCGACGCGATTCACCACGGCGCCGTCGACGCTCAGCGTGATCAGACCGATCGCCGCGGGCACGCGCAGTCGCGGCGGCCGCGCAGTCCACGGCAGCGCGCCCTGCACTTTGTAGTCGCTCGCCGCCAGCCACAGCATCGGCTGGCCGTCGTGCGCCATGACGGTGGCCGGCTGGTTGTTGACGCTGACCTGCTGCGGCCAGTTTCTGACATCGCCCGGCAAGGCAATCCAGCTGGGCGCATCCACATGCACATCGACACTGAAGCGGCCGCCGTCGCTGCCGGCATCTAGCCTCAGCCGGCCGGGCCATGCGCACTGGAAGCTCTCGGGATTCGGCATCTGGTTGGCGAGAAACGGACAGTCATGCCGCGGCACGCCGTGCAGCACCCAGCCCTGCCAATCGCGCAGCGGCGGCGGAATATCCTGTGCCGAGGCCGGTCGTGCCAGCAGCCAGCCGAACAGCACGCAAAAGCACAGCAACGCCAACGACCGACGATCCATTCCCATTCTCCCCATGTCAGCTTCCGTCATGCCTGCGCTCCCTGCTCGATACCTGTGGCGGCACAGTGTAGGCGGAACACGGCTGCTATACAGCGGCGCCTGCATCCTGCCTCGACGCCGTCACGTATGTAGAGGCTCTTGCTGCGGCCGGTGCTGCCGCCGCTTCGAGAACATGTCCGCGCCGCCGCGCTACCGGAATTGAAGGAACCGCATGCCGTCCAAAAACAACATCACCTCTGTGCGCAAGCGCCCCGGACTGCTGGCGGCGATCGCGCTGGCGCTCGGTGCCGGCCTGTTGGCCGGTTGCCAAGCGACGTTTTTCGCCGGGCTCAACGCGACCAGCCGGCACGGCGACGTGGTCATCGACCACGACGTGAGGTTCGATCCGGAACATGGCCTGGCGATGGACATCTATCGCCTGCCGCATACCGAGCACGCGCCGGTGGTGGTCTATTTCTACGGCGGCAGCTGGAAATCCGGCAAGCGCCAGTGGTATCGCTTTGTCGGCGAGGCGCTGGCCAGGCGTGGCCTGGTGGTGATGATTCCGGACTACCGGCTGTGGCCGACAGTGAAACTGGACGGCTTTATGCAGGACGGCGCCCGCGCTGTGGCATGGACGCATGCGCACGCCGGCGAATACGGCGGCGACAGCAACGAACTGTTCGTGATGGGTCACTCCGCCGGCGCGCACATCGCGGCCTTGCTGGCCACCGACGATGAGTGGCTGGCTGCCGACGGCATGCACGCGAAGCAGCTGGCGGGCTTTATCGGCCTGGCCGGACCGTACGATTTCCTGCCGCTGAAGGATCCGGATTTCGTCGACATGTTCGGCTCCACGCACGAAGCGCAGCTGCGCTCGCAGCCGGTGCATTTCGTCAACGGCGACGAACCGCCGATGCTGCTGTTGCAAGGCACGACCGACAAGATCGTGTGGCCGCGCAATACGCTTTCGCTGGCGGCGGCGATGCGCCGCGAGCACGAACCGGTGCAGGTGAAACTGTATCCGGACATCGGCCACTTCGCGTTGCTGTTTTCCCTGTCGCAGCAGTTCCGCGGCAAGGCACCGGCGCTGAACGACACGGTGAACTTCATCCAAGCGCAGGTGAGTCAGCGGCGTCAGGCGGCAGCACCGACGGCACCCTAAAACGGAATGTCACCATAAAAAACGCCGGGCGTTGAAGCCCGGCGTTCTTGTTTGCGGCGGCCGGTCTCAGCCGAACATCCAAACGATTAGCGCAGGATCGATGCCGGATCCTGTTTGGCCTTGAGCGCACTGCATAGCTGGATCGATTCACTGGTCTGCGCCAGGCCGCGGTCGATGCCCGCCGCATCTTTCAGACGCGGCTTGAAGAAGGCCTGTAGACGATCCACCTCGGCGGTCGAACAGCCGCCGCCCGCTGCAAAGCGTGGCAGAGCACCACCGGCGAAGCTGCCCGTGCGCGCCAAAATCTGCGGGTAGTGCGCAGTAAACCAGAACCACAGCGCATCACGCTGTACCTGCGTATCGCGACCACCACGCACCAGCGACGCCATCTCGCCGACCTTGACCGGCTTGGTCAGGGCAAAATCGCGCACTTCGTTGGTCAGCGCGGGGTCTTCGACGCTGGCCAGCCCGGCCAGCATGCTGTTGCGCAGCGCCGCATCGCTGGTCTGCGGCAGTTCGGCGATCAGCGCGTCGACCACCGGCTTACCCTGCTCCTGCACCGCTACGCCCAGCGCGTCACCGAGCAGATCGGGATCGGCCGCGGAGAGATTCAGACGTCCATTCGGCTGACGCTCGAGCGCGGCCTCGCCCTGCTTGAGCAACTCGGCGCGCACTTCGGGCAGCTTGTACTGCAGGCCCAGCGCACCGGCCAGCGCGCTGCGCAGCAGCGCATCATCGCCAGACTCGCCGTCCTTGCGCTGATAGCCGAGCTGCTGCAGGCGCGGCAGGTAGGCGTCCTTCACCCATGCGGCAAGTTTGCTGCGCTGGGCGTCGGTGCTGGCTTCGTTGCGGTAAATCCATTCGACCTGATCGAGCGGCGCGGTCGCCACCACCAGAATCGTCGACGACGTCAGCGGCTTCAGCGCAGCCAGCGCGTCGCCGGCATCGATATCGCCATGCCGGAAGCTGGCGTCGATGGCGTCGGCATAGGCCAGCTGCTCGGCGTCGCTGAGCTGGCCGACATGAGCGGTCAGATCGCTCAGCTCCTGCTTGCCGAGACTGAAGCGGTAATAGCCGCTGGCATTGGCGTTGGGCATGATCCAGGTCGGCTGGCTGGCGCCCGGAAGCACCATGCTGCCGCTGGCCTTGGCGAGCACGTCGCAGCTCACCTTGCTGCCATCGGCAGTACCGTAGCGCACGCATACCGGAATGCCCCACACGCGCTTGCTGTCGCCGGTGCTCCCGACCGGCAGGAAGCGACTCTGGCTGAGTTTCAGCACGGTCTTGCCGCCCTGCTGCTCCAGCGACGTCTGTACATACGGCACGCCGGACTGGTCAAGGAAGCTGTTGAAGGCCTGCTTGAAATCGTTGCCCTTGCCGGCAGCCGCGGCGATCGAGGACACCAGATCGTCCGCCACCGCGTTCCCGAACTTATGCTTCTGGATATACGCCTGCATGCCCTTCTGGAAGGTCTTTTCGCCCACGTAGTTTTCGAACATGCCGATAACGCTGGCGCCTTTCTGATAGGTAATGCCGTCGAAGGCAGTTTCGATGTCGCCATTGCCGGTGATCGGCTGGCGGATCTTGCGCGCGCTGACCAGGCTGTCGTTGGCCATGGCGCCCTGCGCGCCGGTGACGCGGTCGAGATCGGCGCGGTATTCCGGATGCACCTGCTCGGTCACCTTCTGCTGCATCCAGGTGGCAAACGCTTCGTTGAGCCAGATGTCGTTCCACCATTCCAGCGTCACCGTATCGCCGGTCCACTGGTGCGCCAGCTCGTGCGCGGTGACGTTGAACGAGTTGCGCACGTTGCGCGCCGGGGAATCCTTATCCAGCAGCAGCAGCCAGTCGCGGAAGGTGACCAGCCCCGCGTTTTCCATCGCGCCGGCGGAGAAGTCTGGCGCGGCCAGCACGTCGAGCTTGTCCCACGGATAACCGAAGCCGTAATAGTTTTCCAGCGCATGGATGATGCTGGGCGTTTCGCCCAGCACATGCTGCATGCGATGCGCCTCGCCATCGGAAGCGATGCCGCGCAGCGGCAGCGGCGTGGTGCGGTAGGCATCCGGCGAAATATCCGGCGCCGTGGCGATGCTCCACGGACCGACGCCGAAGGCGACTAGATAAGTCGGCAACGGCAGCGTCGGCGCGAAGTCGAGCGTCTTCCAGCCGGCTTCGGCCTTGGTTTCCTTCACCTGCTGAGTGTTGGCGACCGCGGTGTCCTTGTCGGGAATCGTCAGGCTGATGGTGAACGGCGTCTTGAAGCCCGGTTCGTCGAAACTCGGAAAGGCGAAGCGCGCGCTGATCGGCTCCATCTGCGTCATCGCGTAGGGCTGTCCCTTGGCCGAGACCTTATACAGGCCCTGCAGCTGCGCGTTGAGCGGCGCGGTGTAATCAAAGGTCAGCGTCAACGTCTGCGGCTTCAGCGTGCTGCCGAAATCCACGCGGGCCACGCCGGCCTTCGCATCGGCCACGGTGTAGGTGCCGACATGCGTGGCGCCTGCCGCGTCAGTGACGGCGACCTTCGACACCTTCAATTCGGCACCGTCCAGCCACAGGTGATCGGAAGCTTTGGAGAGCTTGACGGTAATGTTGGTGGTGCCGGAAAAATCCTCCCGTGCCGGATCGACCTTGAACGACAGCGCATACGACTGCGGCACCGCCCACTGCGGCAGCCTGCCCTGCGGCACCTGATCGGTGGTGGCGGCAAACGCGGCAGCACAGCAGCTGGCCAAAGCCGTGAGCAGAAGAGGACGAACAAAACGACGCATGGAAGACCCCGGTACCGAACAAGTAAACACCCACGCTAAGCGGCGCATGACTTTCGACACAGTGCCAGAAGGCATGCCCGGGTAGCGCCCGCGCACAAAAAAACCCCGGCCATCGCTGACCGGGGGCGTCTGTGTTGCCTGGCTCAATGCGGCATCGCTGTGGCGAATCAGCCGGCTACGTCGGCCTGCTCGAGCGCCACGGCCACCGCGTGGATGACGGCAGCGATGCGTGCGGCGCTCTGGATCGGTTGCGCCGACAGGCCATGCTTGCGCAAGGTCTTTTCGTGCGACTCCAGGCACATGCCGCAGCCATTGACCGCCGACACGGCCAGCGAGGCCAGCTCGAAGTCGACCTTGTCGCCACCGGGATTGGCCATCGCATTCATGCGCAGGTTGGCGCGCAGCGTGCCGTACTCGGCATCGCCAACCAGATGGATGAAGCGGTAGTAGATGTTGTTCATGCCCATGATCGACGCAGCCACGCGCGCGCCTTTGAGCTCGTCTTCGCTGGCATGCTGCACGGCCAGTTCGTTGATGGCCGCGGTCAGCGGCTTGTAGCGCGACGCGATCGCCGAAGCCAGCGCGATCACCACGATCTGCTTCTGGCTCAGGCCGGGCGCGCCGCCCTCGGTCAGCACCGACTCGAGATTGAGGCGCAGGTCCTTGGCATAGTCGGGCAGCTGGCTTTTCAGATCGGCAAGACTCATGGAACACCTCGGTAAAATTTCGGGAGTAGATAAAAATTCGGGGCAAAAAAAACCGGCGGCGAAGCGAACCTCGCCGCCGGTGCCCGCGCGTCAGCGGGGGAGGGACAAACTCTGACGCGCGGGGTCTTGCGAGCAATCGACCGTCGGCATGCGCCGGCTATCAGGCAACCTGCAGGGTCTCTTCACCCTTGCTCCAGTTGCACGGGCACAGCTCGTCGGTCTGCAGGGCATCCAGCACGCGCAGCACTTCCTGCGGGTTGCGGCCGACCGAACCGTCGGTGACGTAGACGAAGCGGATGATGCCGTCCGGATCGACCAGGAAGGTAGCGCGCTGCGCCACGCCGTCGTCGCCCAGGATGCCCAGAGCCGAGGTCAGGTCTTTCTTGATGTCGGCCAGCATCGGGAACGGCAGGTCGCGCAGATCCTTGTGATCCTTGCGCCAGGCCAGATGCACGAACTCGCTGTCGGTGCTGGCAGCCAGCACCTGGCAGTCGCGGTCGGCGAACTGGCTGTTCAGGTCGCCGAAGCCCTTGATTTCGGTCGGGCAGACGAAGGTGAAGTCCTTCGGATAGAAAAACACCAGCAGCCACTTGCCCTTGTAGGTGCCATTGTCGATCGGAGCGAAAGCCTTCTCGACGCTCTCGGTGGAGACGGTCGCGAGGAGGTTGAACTGCGGAAACTTGTCGCCGATGGTCAGCATGGTTTTTCTCCAATGATGGGGGGGGGTGTGGCAAATTGACGCCCTGCAGAACAGGTGGCTATTTTTTGAGCAGCCATCCCATTTGCAGCGTGTCGCGATGCACCATGCTACGCAGACGACGCAGATTGTTCAAATTGATGGTTTACATCACAATCATAGGCGACGACTATCACGGCAATCGACTCCGCCCATGAATCTGCGCGACCTGCACTACCTCGTAGCTCTGGCCGAACACCGCCATTTCGGCCGCGCCGCCGAGGCCAGCTTCGTCAGCCAGCCGACCCTGTCGACCCAGATCAAAAAGCTTGAAGAGGAACTCGGCGTGACGCTGGTCGAACGCATGCCGCGCAAAGTGTTGCTCACTGAAACCGGTCGCGAAATTGCGCGCCGCGCACGCATGGTGCTGGCCGAGGTCGACGAGATCAAGGCCACTGCTCAGCGTACGCGCGACCCGGAAGCCGGCACCCTGCGGCTGGGCATCTTCCCTACCCTCGGGCCCTACCTTCTGCCCCATGTAATACCTCTGCTGCGCCACCGTTTTCCGCGGCTGGAGCTGCTGCTGACCGAGGGCAAGACCGAGAACATCATCCACATGCTGCGCGACGGTTCGCTCGACGCCGGCATTCTGGCGCTGCCGCTGCACGAGGATTCGCTGCATTCGGAGTTTCTGTTTGAAGAACCGTTCGTGCTCGCCGTGCCGAACAACCATGCGCTGGTGAAACAGAAGGGCCGGCTCAAGCTGTCCGACCTGGCCGCGGAACGGCTGCTGCTGCTTGAGGACGGCCACTGTTTGCGCGATCAAGCGCTGGAAGTGTGCCAGCTCGCCGGCGCCGGCGAAAAAACCGGTTTCCGCGCGACCAGCCTGGAAACCTTGCGGCAGATGGTGGCCGCCAACGTGGGCATCACCCTGCTGCCCACGCTGGCGACCAAACCGCCGATGGCACGCACCGACAACGTGCATCTGATCGAATTCGCCGGCCATCCGCCGAGCCGGCGTATCGCCATGGTATGGCGCAAGAGTGCCTCGATGACCGGCTTTCTCACGCGTCTGGCCAAGGTGTTCCAGGAACTGCCGCCGGAGCTGTTTGTGCCGGGGATCGAGGCGGCCAGAAAGGCGAAGCGGGCCAAGGACTGATTTCGCCGCGGTCGAACCCGTGTACCGCTCCAGCGCGTCATTCAGCCCACCGGCAAAGGCCAGAGCGTCATGCGTCGATTACTGATCGCCCTTTTGGCCTTGCTGGTTGGCTGGGGAGCCCTCTCCCACTGGCGCCATCGCGCGGTAACGCCTCCCGCGGGCGTGCTGGCGCCAGATGTGCCACTGCAGGAGGATTTCGGCGCCGATGCGCCGGTTCTGCAGAAGGACGATGTCACCCTCACCACGCGCGCGCACTTCGTGGTGACCGCACGCGTGCTTTCCCGCGAAAACTATTCGTGGGGCGCCGATGCCAAGCTGATCCCCGAAGACCTAGCGCTCGGTTGGGGCCGCATGTCGGACAGCGCCGTGCTGGCCAATATCAAGATCACGCAGTCCGATCGTTTTTATTACTGGCGCGTCGAACAGTTTCCGATTCCCCGCCGCGAGATCGAAACCTCCAGCGCCAACATGCACATGATCCCGGCCGATGCCGGCGTCAAATACGAACTCGAGCACGTACGCGTCGGCCAAGTGGTGCACTTCGAAGGCTTTCTGGTCGATGCCAGCCGTCCGGACGGCTGGCGCTGGAAAACCTCGATGACGCGAGACGATGTGGGTGCTGGCGCGTGCGAGCTGGTGTATGTGGAACAGTTCGCTGTCGTGAAGCCTTAGCGTCCATCCGGCGGCGATGTCGGGGCTCGATTCGCTCAACGTCAGTAGTGAACCAGACTGTGCAGAGGCGAGTCGTGCGGCCAGCGGCTTCGTCCATCGAGTGCATCGAGCTCGATCAGGACGCTGGCGCCCGCCACCTCGCCGCCCAGCCGCCCGACCAATGCATGCGCGGCGGCCAGCGTGCCGCCAGTCGCCAGCACATCATCGACGATCAGCGCACGCTGCCTGGGCAGAAGCAGGCCGGTGCTGGCTTCGAGCCGATCGCTGCCGTACTCCAGCCGATAATCCACCGTCACGACCGGCGGCGGCAACTTGCCGGGCTTGCGCAGCGGCACAAAGCCGACCCCCAGCTTCTGCGCCAGCGCCACGCCGACGATGAAGCCGCGCGCCTCGATGCCGCAAACCACATGCACGCGCTGGTCTTCCCAAGGCTCCGCCAGCGCATCGATACATCGGGCAAAGGCCCGACTGTTGGCCAACAGCGGCGTGATATCGCGAAAGGTCACTCCGGCAACGGGGAAGTCCGGAACGGCGCGAATCAAAGGGGCAATATCGTTCATGGCTGATGGCTTACCGCGCTGGCTGCGCGGCCTGATCTGGGTGGGATAAAACGGCTTAGCCGGCGGCTAGCAGAACGCAGCCAGTGGATCGTCCGGCGCATCCTCCCGCGCCTTCATCGCCAGCCTCGCCTCGCTCAGCTGCGCCTCCACGTCTCTGACGATATCGCTGGCCGAAGGCAGGCTCGATTCGGGCACCATCACGGCGATGTAATCCATGGCCGGCAGCTGGCCGACGGCGCCGGTCAGGTATTCGCCAGCGATGAAAGCCGGAATGTCCTCAGCCTCCAGCGCATCCTTCACCAGATGGGCGTCAAACAGGTTGGCGGCACGATAAATGATCTGCATGCCTCGAAAGCTAACCCCCGCAGGACCGATCGGCAAGCCGTACCGCGACTCCCCGGCACGGCCGCTTTCTGCGCCCGGTGGCAGCGACAGGGTAAACTGGCACGTTTCCGCTACTGCCCGCGAGTTTTTGCACGATGTCGACCGAAAACCTCACCGTCGAACCTGTCATCCCGGCCACATCGAACGGGACGCCGACCGTGCAGCAGAATTTCATCCGGCAGATCGTGCGCGACGATCTCGCCTCCGGCAAGCACCGCGCCATCCACACGCGCTTTCCGCCGGAGCCCAACGGCTATCTGCACATTGGCCACGCCAAGGCGATCTGCCTGAATTTCGGCATCGCCGGCGAGTTCAAGGGCTGGTGCAATCTGCGCCTGGACGATACCAACCCCGGCAAGGAAGACCCCGAATTCGTCGAAGGCATCAAGGACGACGTGCAGTGGCTCGGCTTCGAATGGCACGACCTGCGTCATGCCTCGGACTATTTCGAGGTGATGTACCGCGCCGCCTTGAAGCTGATCGAGGACGGCAAGGCGTATGTCGACGATCTCAACGCCGAAGAAATGCGCGAGTACCGCGGCACGCTGACCGCCGCCGGGCGCAATTCGCCGCACCGCGAGCGCAGCGTCGAGGAAAACCTCGACCTGTTCCGCCGCATGCGCGCGGGCGAATTCGCCGACGGCAGCAAGACGCTGCGCGCGAAGATCGACATGGCCTCCGGCAACATGAACATGCGCGACCCGGCGATCTACCGCATCCGCAAGATCGCCCACCAGAACACCGGCAACGCGTGGCCGATCTATCCGATGTACGACTACGCGCACTGCCTGTCCGACGCGCTGGAAGGCATTACGCACTCGCTGTGCACGCTGGAATTCGAGGATCACCGCCCGC
The DNA here is from genome assembly GCF_014200755.1 of Rhodanobacter sp. ANJX3. Classification (GTDB taxonomy): domain Bacteria; phylum Pseudomonadota; class Gammaproteobacteria; order Xanthomonadales; family Rhodanobacteraceae; genus Rhodanobacter. Next base: position 518,862 of record NZ_JACHCM010000003.1, read on the forward strand.
TGTACGACTGGTTTGTCGACAGCGTCGATCTGCCGAACCATCCCGAATTGTGGACGTCGCTGCTCGACGCCGGCGTACGCACGCAGCCGGCCAAGCCGCGGCAGATCGAATTCTCGCGCCTCAACCTCAGCTATTGCATCACCAGCAAGCGCAAGCTGGCGCAGCTGGTCGCGGAAAACTTCGTCGATGGCTGGGACGACCCGCGCATGAACACGCTGCGCGGCCTGCGTCGCCGGGGCTTCACGCCGGCCGGGCTGCGCCTGCTGATCGAGCGTGTGGGCGTGAGCAAGCAGAACAGCGTGATCGACTACGCGATCCTGGAAAACTGCATCCGCGAAGATCTCGACGTCACCGCGGCACGGCGCATGGCCGTGCTCGATCCGCTCAAGCTGGTGATCGCCAACCTGCCCGCGGATCACGAAGAAACGCTGCGCTTCGCCAATCACCCGAAGGACGAAAGTTTCGGGCAGCGCGACGTGCCCTTTTCGCCCGCGCTGTGGATCGAGCGCGAGGATTTCGCCGAAATCCCGCCGAAGGGCTTTCATCGCCTGAAGCCCGACGGCGAAGTGCGCCTGCGCGGTGTCGGCATCATCAAGTGCGAGCAGGTGATCAAGGACGCTGACGGCCGTGTGACAGAGCTGCATTGCACGCTCGATCCGGAAACGCGCCATGGCATGCCCGGCGCGGACCGCAAGGTCAAGGGCACGATCCACTGGGTCAGCGCCAAGCATGCGGTGGCCACCGAGGTCCGCATCTACGATCGTCAGTTCAATGTCGCCGCGCCCGAAAGCGAGGAAGACGGCAAGACCTGGCTGGAGCACATCAACCCGCAGGCCAAGCGCGTGGTGCACGCGTGGCTGGAACCGGCCGCGGCAAACGTCGCGCCGGAACAGCGCTTCCAGTTCGAGCGTCTGGGCTATTTTGTCGCCGACCGCGTCGACCATCAGCCCGCGAAACCGGTATTTAACCGCACTGTCACCTTGCGTGACAGCTGGGCGAGGCAAGCTGGGCAGTAAAGGGAGGGAACGTCATGCTTCCACTGCAGATCCATCTGACCTTGCCGCCCTGGATGGGCGATGTCGTCGATATGGGCCGCGCTTACCTCGGCGATGAAGAGCGCGTCGGGCTGGCGATCGAGCTGTCGCGGCGCAACGTGGCCGAGCGAAGCGGCGGTCCTTTCGGCGCGGCCGTTTTCGATGCGGCGAATGGACGTCTGATTTCCATCGGCGTCAATCGCGTGGTGCCCCAAAGCTGCTCGGTAGCCCATGCGGAAATCATGGCGCTGATGGTGGCGCAACAACGCCTGACACAGCACCGCTTGAATCAGGACGGTGGCCGCTACGTGCTAGCCACCAGCGCACAGCCGTGCTGCCAGTGCTACGGCGCCACGGTGTGGGCCGGCATCGACGAGCTGCTGATCGGCGCCCGCGCCGACGATGTCGAGGAACTCACCGAGTTCGACGAAGGCCCGCTGCCGAACGACTGGATCGGTGAACTGGCGCGGCGCGGCATCGCCGTACGTCGCGACATTCTGCGCGATCGCGCCCGCGCGGTGCTGGCCGATTACGGCGCCAACGGTACGCCGTATTGAATCGCCTGCGCGCCTCGCTACCGCTTATCCTGCTGATACTGGCCGGTATCGTGCTGTTCGCGTCGGGCGCGCTCGATCGGTTCACACCGCAGCGGCTGGTCGCACATCAGGCCCAGATCCATGCGCACATTGCCGCGCATCCGTGGCTAAGTCGGCTGGTCTTTGTCGGCCTGCTCACGCTGACCACCTGCACCGGCATTCCTGGTGCCATCATCGTGATCCTCGCCGGGGGTTTCGCCTTCGGCGTCGTCGAAGGCACGCTGTGTTCATCGATCGCGCTGACGCTGGGCTCGCTGGTTCTCTTTCTCGCCAGCCGCTATGCGTTTGGTGCAGGCAACCGCCAGGCGCCGGCTATCGTGGCGAAACTGCATCACGGATTCGAGTGTCATCCGGTGAGTTACACGCTGTTTCTGCGCTTCCTGCCTATTCTGCCGTTCGGCGGCGTCACCGTCGGACTCGCCTGGCTGCGCTGTCCGCTGTGGTTGTTCATCGGCGCGACCTGGCTGGGCGGTACGATCACGCTGATTTTCGAAACCTCGATCGGCGCCGGCATCGGCACGGTGCTCAGCCAGAGCACGAGCTTCAGCATGGATCTTTTCATGCATCGCGAAGTGCTGCTGCCATCGGCCGCACTTGCCGTGCTGGCGCTGCTGCCGCTGTTGATCGAGCGGCTGACGCGTCGTTACCGAAAGACCGGCCGATCTGCGCAGTGATCCGGCGCGACTCGACGGCGACGTCGAGAGCTCACGAAAAAGGCGCCCTGAGGCGCCTTGAAAGTTGGTGGGTCGTCCGGGATTCGAACCCGGGACCAATAGATTAAAAGTCTACTGCTCTACCAACTGAGCTAACGACCCGACTAGCGAAAGCCAGCCCGCGATTTTACGGTCTGGGGCGCATCGGCACAAGCAGCCCCGCTCACACGTAGCGGGTGGGATCGGGCATTCCGGCATCACGGAAGCCCTGCGCACGCAGCCGGCAAGCGTCGCAGTGGCCGCAGGCGCGACCTTCGCTGTCGGCGTTGTAGCAGCTGACGGTCGCGGAAAAATCGATGCCGAGGCGCCGACCCTCGCGCGCGATATCGGCCTTGCCCATACGCATCAGCGGCGCGTGGATGCGCATGCCCGCACCCTCCACGCCGGCCTTGGTCGCCACATTGGCCAGTGTTTCGAAGGCTTCGATAAAGGCGGGACGACAGTCCGGATAGCCGGAATAGTCCACCGCGTTGACGCCGCACCAGATGTCGCTGGAGCCCAGCACTTCGGCCCAGCCCAGCGCGATCGACAGCATGATGGTGTTGCGCGCAGGCACATAGGTCACCGGGATATCGGTGTTGTCCACGGCATCCAGCGGCACGTCGATGTCGGCGGTCAGCGCGGAACCGCCGATGCTGCGCAAATCCACCGTCACCGTTTTATGTTCCACCGCGCCGAGCATGCTCGACACGCGCGCCGACGCGGCCAGCTCGGAGCTGTGACGCTGTCCGTAGGCGACGCTGAGCGCGTACACCCGGTAGCCCTGCTCGCGCGCCAGCGCGATGGTGACAGCCGAGTCCATGCCGCCGGAGACCAGCACGACGGCGCGAGGTAGAGATTTTTCTGACATGAGATGTTCCATACGATGCTGACCGGTCACCGGCCACGAACGCCACCGGCAGCACAGGCCGGCGCGCGGTTTTTACCGGCGCTTGCGGCAACATCGCCACAGCGCGGATTTGCTGATCTTCGCGTTAGAACGCGCAAATCATTTTCCGGCCGCATCGTCCCAAAGCAGCTTGTGCAGCTGCAGCTGGAAACGCACCGGCAGCTTGTCTTCGATGATCCACTCGGCCAGATCGCGCGGCTGCACCGAACCATGCACGGGCGAGAACAGCACCATGCAGCGCTGCGCCAGCGCGTGTTCCTCCAGCATCGCGCGCGACCACTCGTAATCGGCGCGGCTGGCGATCACGATCTTGATCTGATCGTGCGGCAGCAGGTGATCGAGGTTCGACCAGAGATTGCGCCCGCTCTCGCCGGAATCGGGCGCCTTCAAATCCATCACCTTGCGCACGCGCGGATCGACCGGCGCCACGTCGATCGCGCCGGAGGTTTCCAGCGACACGTCATAGCCGGCATCGCACAGTTTCTTCAGCAGGATCAGGCAACGCTTCTGCGACAGCGGCTCACCGCCGGTAACGCACACATGCCTGACGCCATGCCTGGCGACCTCGGCGAGAATGTCGTCGATCGCGTGCCAGTCGCCGCCGTAGAACGAATATTCGGTATCGCACCACACACAGCGCAGTGGACACCCGGTCAGGCGCACAAACACTGTGCGCCAGCCGATCGCATCGGCCTCGCCCTGGATCGAGTGGAAAATCTCGGTGATGCGCAGCCGTTCGGCGACGGGCGAGGCTGGCGTGGCGGAGACCACGCGGGCGTTTTCAGCGCTCACCCCCACGGCCTCAGTTGGCCGAGGACTGCTGGATCTGACGCAGCCGTTCCTTGGCCAGGCTCGCCGCCTTGGAACCGGGATACTTGCTGCCTACCGCCGTCAACGTGGCCTTTGCCTGCGGCACCTGCTTCAGCTCGATCTGGCAGTAGCCCAGCTTGAGCAAGGCATCCGGCGCCTTTTCACTTTGCGGAAACTGCGTCAGCAGATGCTGGAACGCCTCGACCGCGACGGGGTAATTCATCGTGGCGTAGTACGACTCGCCCAGCCAGTAGAAAGCGTTGGGCGTCAGCGCATCGCTCGGGTATTTCTGGATGAAGCCGCGAAAATCGCGCGAGGCCGATACGTAGTCGCCGGCACGAATCGCCTTGAAGGCGACATCGTAAGCCGCCGCTGCACCGGGATCGGCGGCAGGGGGGCTGGCGGCGGCACCGGCGGCTGGCGCGGCAGCGGCCGGCGCAGGATTCTGGGGTGGCGCGGGAGGATTGTTGGCCGGCGGCTTGGCGGCATTGGCGCCGGCGCCGTTTTCGAGTCGACTCAGACGGGCATCGATATCGCCGTACTGGGCTTTGTTCTTGTCGTCGAGCTGTTGCTGGCTGTGCTGCAGTTCCTCGATCTGACCCTGCAGCTGCTGCACCTGAGCCTGCAGTTGCTGCATCTGGTTGACCATGCCGATGCCGCCCTGGTCCTTGTTCTGTGCCTGTTGCTCCAGTCGCGTGACGCGGTCGGCGAGACTCAGACGCGAGTCCTGCGCGATGGCCGCGGACGCAAAAAACATGGCGGACGCTAACGCGCCCGCCATGCTTGTTCTGGCTGCAAAGCTGATAGCCAGTTTCTTCTTCATGCGTGCTGATTACTCGGCGGTGTAGACGATCTCGACGCGACGATTCTTGCTCCAGCAATCCTCGTTGTGCTCGCGGCAGACCGGCTTCTCTTTGCCGTTGCTGATCACGTTGATCTGGCTGGCCGAACCGCCGGCAGCTGTCAACGCATCGGAGACAGCTTTGCCGCGACGCTCGCCGAGGCCCAGGTTGTACTCACGCGTGCCGCGCTCGTCGGTGTTGCCTTCCAGACGCATCTGCGAGGTCGGACGGTCCTGCAGGTACTTCGCGTGGCAAGCCACGATCTGCTGGAACTCCGGCTTGATCTCGGTCTGGTTGAAATCGAAGTACACCACGCGCTGGCGCAGGCAGGCGTCGGTTTCCAGGTCGCCCAGCTTGTATTTGCCGGCGGTGTTGTCACCCTGGCTCATCGCGCTGTTGTCGACGGGGGCCGGCTGAGCGGTGGGCTTGACGGCTTTCTTGGAGCAGGCAGCCGCGCTGACGCACAGCAGAGCGACCAGGGCAATACGTACGGTCTTATTCATGGTGACATTCCTTAACGGTTGAGTTTCCGACAACGATGACGATGGGTACCGGGACAGCGACGCCGGTGGGCCGGCTGTTATTTTGACACTACTGTGAGCGCGATTGTGCATCATCTTGCGCAACCACGCGAGACGACCACGACACAGTGAAGTGTCGCGGCCGAAATAAAACGTTCGCAGCGTCGTTGCCCCTTCCTTGGAGGGTCGATGCCAGCGCGTAATCGCGGGCCGGCATCTTGCAAGAATCAACGCTCGCGGTACGGCCCCCATGCGGGTTCACGCACATCACCGTCGGACAACACGAGCCGCTGGCGAACATTGCCATCGGCCGATACCGAATACAGCACACCGCGCGTTCCCTCGGTCGCGGCATACAGCAACATGCTGGCGTTCGGCGCAAAACTCGGGGATTCGTCATAGGGACCGGGCGACACAAAGCGCACCTGACCGCCCAGACTCTGGTCCATGATCGCAATACGATACACGTTGCCGTTGCCCTGCACCATCGCGATCTGCTTGCCGTCGTAGCCCACCGAGACGTTCTGGTTGTTCTGACCCTGGAAGCTGATGCGCGTCGCCGTGCCGCCACTGGCCGGTATCTGATAGATCTGCGGTTTACCCGAACGATCGGAAGTGAAGTAGATCGTCTGGCCATCCGGCGACCACACCGGCTGCGTATTGATGGCGAGGTTGTCCGAGGTCAATCGGGTTTCCTGGCGGCTGGCCATGTTCAGCACGTAGATGTTCAAGTTGCCCGAGAACGACAGCGCCACGGCCAGCTTGCTGCCGTCGGGCGACCAGGCTGGCGCACCGTTGATGCCCTTGGGGTGCGATTCCACCAGCTGGCGCGAGCCGGTAGTGATGTCCTGCACGTAGATGTTGGAGTTGCCGCTTTCGAACGAAACATAGGCGATCTTCTTGCCGTCCGGCGACCACGCCGGCGACAGCAGCGACTCCTTCGAACGGGCGACCACCTGCGGGTTGAAGCCGTCGGAATCGGCGACCAGCAGCGAATAGGTCGTGTTGTTGCCAAGGCCGACGGCCGTGATGTAGGCGATGCGAGTCCAGAAAGCGCCGCGCACACCGGTGATCTTTTCATAGATCGCGTCGGCGATCTGGTGCGCGACGTTACGCAGATCGCCTACCGGCGCCGGCTGCATCGCCTGCGAGAGCAAGCTCTGCTGCTTGTTCACATCCCACAGCTCGTACTCGACCTGGACCATGCCGTTGCCGGCGTCCTTGAGTCGGCCGACCACGATGTAGTCCTGCTTGAGCAGGCGCCAGGTCGCGAACTTGATGTCAGAGCCCTGCGACGGCAGCTCGACGATGCTGGCCTTGTCCAGCGCGCGAAACTTGCCGGAGCGGTTGAAATCGTTATGGATGACGTCGGCCACGTCGGTCGGCGGCTGCGAGCCGCCCTGCAGGGCGAACGGCACGACGGTGATCGGAGTGGCGGTCTTGACGCCACCGACGATGTCGATCTTCAAAGACTGCTGCGCGTTAGCGGAGGTAGCGAAGATCGCCACGAAGGCCAGCAGGATGAAGGCGAAGCTTGAGCTGAGTTTGCGCATGGGCTTGATCATTGCGGCCTGAAGGTGAAGGTAAGGTTGCGACGGAACACGCTTTCGAAGCCTTTATAAGGCAAGGTCTTGGTACGAAGAACAGCATTTTCGACCGAACGTTTGCCCGCATCGTCATACGGGCAGTTGGCGGCGGCGGTGGCGCTGATCACGTCGCCGCCCGGCGATTGCACGATGTTCACGTCGCACGGCGCCGCAGCGATGTTATCCGGCCGCAGCCAGTTCGGCGTGACCGCATTCTGAATGGCGGCCGCGTACGCGCTGCTGAGATCGGTGTGATCGCTGTTGTTGCCGCTCTGCAGCTGGTCGGCCTTGGGCAGATCCGGCTGGTTCTGGTCGCTGGCCAGATCCTCCATCTGCTGCTTGGCCTGCTTGGCCTTGCTGTCGAGCTTTTTGGTCTGATCGGCAGCCGCATCCATCTTTTTGAACAGTTCGTCGACCTTTTTCTGCTCTTCCTGCTTTTTCTTTACCGCCTGCGCATCGAGCTCGGACTGGCGCTGCTGCTCCTTTTCTTCCTGGAGCTTCTTCGCGTCGTCGGCTTTCTGCAGCGCGTTCTCGACCACTTTCTCCTGATCCACCGTGTCCGGGTGCTCCGGCGGCGGCGGGAGGGTCTTGATTTTGGGCTCGTCCGGCTTGGGCGGCGTCGGCGGTGGCGGCGGCGTGGTCGGCGGCGGTGGCACCGTGTCGGTCACCTTGCTCTTCACGGTTTTCGGCGGCGGGCTGCCGGTCGGGCCAATGAAAACGGCTTGGATCACCTGCCCCTGCAGATTCAGCGGCGGTGTACAGGTGATCGGATTCATCCACGCGGGCAGGCCCAGCGCGTTGATGAAGTTTTCGAAGCTCGAGCACGGCAGCGTCGCGAGGAACAGAAACGCCACGATACCGACGTGCAGGATGGCGGAAAGTATGACCGCCTTCGGCGTGCCCTTACTTTCGTCCATTCGTCCCGCCCGACCCCGGCTGGCTCAGCAGTCCGATCTTGCTCACCCCCGCCTGCTGGAGAATCGGCAAAATCACGTAGACCTTGCCGTAAACCGCGTTCTTGTCACCGGCAAGTATTACCTGCAGATCCGGATCGGCCTGCTGGAAAGCGGTGATCTTGGCCGTGAACTCCTCGATGCTTACCGGCTCGGCCTTGCCGTCGCCGACCTTGAGCGAGATCTGGCCGTTCTCTTCGATCGACACGACCACCGGGTCCTTGATGTCCTTCAACGATTTGGCGTTGCTTTCGGGCAACTGCACCGGCACGCCGAGGCTCTTCATCATCGGCGTGGTGACCATGAAGATGATCAACAGCACCAGCATCACGTCGATGTAGGGTACGACGTTGATCTCGGACTTGAGCTTGTAGCGTTTGCGACGCTGGGAAATGGCCATGAATGCTGCTCCGCTCAGACCACGTCGTCGGTCTGGATCTGCCGCTGCAGCACGGAGGAAAACTCTTCCTGGAACACTTCGTAATGCGACGCCACGCGTTCGACCTTGGTGGCGAAGCGGTTGTAAGCCCACTGCGCCGGGATCGCGGCGAACAGGCCCATGGCGGTGGCGATCAGTGCTTCGGAGATGTGCGGCGCGACCACGGCGATAGTCACGTCCTTCATTTCACCCAGACCCTGGAACGCACCCATGATGCCCCACACCGTGCCGAACAGGCCCACGTAGGGGCTGATCGAACCGACGTTGGCGAGGAATTCCAGGTTGCGCTCGAGCAGGCCGATCTCCTTGGTGCCGGTGACGCGCATGGCACGCTCGGAGCTCTCCACCACAGTGCGCACGTCGTGCGTCCTGCGCTGGCGCTGACGAGCGAACTCGCGAAAGCCCGACTCGAAAATGTTCTCGATGCCGCCGGCACCGCCGCGATTGCTCACCTCGCGAAACAGCTGCGCCAGATCGCCGCCGGACCAGAAGCGCTCCTCGAACGCCTCGGCGTTTTCCATCGCGGCCTTGGTCTGCGAATGCTTGCGGATGATGATCACCCACGACATGAAGGAAAACACCACCAGCACCAGCAGCACCAGTTTCACCGGGATGCTGGAATCGGAGATCAGCGAAAAAATATTCAGTCCACCGTTCATTGCTTGAGGGTTCTCCGCCGGTCGGCTTGATTGAGGTAAAACTTGGGTTGTCGGGTTTGCGCCCGCGTCGATCGTATGGCAATCCGATCGCGCGAGCTTGTGTCGACGGGCCAGACAGTCAGGTCCGAACCCGCGTTTCGAAATTCAGGCGATGGAACCGGCGGGAAAAAGGTCCGCCGGGATTTGCGTGGGCCGCATGCGCTCGAGCTCGACGCAAGCGGCCCGAACCGTGGCTCGGACCAGGCAGGTGCCGTCGCCGCGCAGCACGGTCTGTGCGAACAGGATACTGGCTGCACGGCGCTCTTTGACGTCCACCGTTACCGACAGTTCATCATCCAGCAGGGCGGGCCGGACGAAATCGATCTGCATATCCTTCACCACAAAGCCCAACCCGGTCGCCTTGCGCAACATCGACTGGTCGATACCGATGGCTCGCAGCCACTCGCTGCGGGCGCGCTCGAGAAAGCGCAGATAGCTGGCGTGGTACACCACGCCGCCGGCATCGGTGTCTTCCCAGTACACGCGCACCGGCCAGTGGAAGGGCAGCAGGGTTTCAGACATCGCCGACATCCGCCTGAAAAAGATCGGCCGACTGCGTCGCCCGCGGCGGCGGTGCAAGGCCCAGATGGCGCCAACCCTTGGCGCTGACCATGCGACCGCGCGCCGTGCGGATCAGATAACCCTGCTGGATCAGATACGGCTCGACCACGTCTTCCAGCGTGCCGCGGTCCTCGCTGAGCGCCGCGGCCAGCGATTCGACGCCGACCGGGCCGCCGTCGAAGTTCTCGACGATCAGGCTGAGCAGACGCCGGTCGAGTTCGTCGAAACCTTCCGGGTCGATCTTCAACATGTCCAGCGCGGCCTTCGCCGCTGCGAGAGTGATCTCGCCTTCCGCACGCACTTCGGCGTAGTCGCGCACGCGCCGCAGCAGGCGGTTGGCGATGCGCGGCGTGCCGCGCGATCGGCGCGCGATTTCGGTAGCACCCTCGGGGGCACACACGATGCCCAGGATGCGCGCGGCGCGGCGCACGATCTGGGTGAGTTCGTCGGTGGAATAGAATTCCAGCCGCTGCACGATGCCGAAGCGGTCGCGCAGCGGCGCCGTGAGCATGCCGGCGCGGGTGGTCGCGCCGATCAGGGTGAACGGCGGCAGGTCGAGCTTGATCGAGCGCGCGGCCGGACCTTCGCCGATCATGATGTCGATCTGGAAATCTTCCATCGCCGGGTACAGCACCTCCTCCACCACCGGCGACAGCCGATGGATCTCGTCGACGAACAGCACGTCGTTCGCTTCGAGATTGGTCAGCAGCGCGGCCAGATCGCCGGCGCGCTCCAGCACCGGGCCGGAGGTGGAGCGCACGTTGACGCCCAGCTCGTTGGCGATCACATGGCTCAGCGTGGTCTTGCCCAGGCCGGGCGGCCCGAAGATCAGTACGTGATCGAGCGCGCCGCCGCGCCTGCGCGCCGCCTCGATATAAATCGACAGCTGCTCGCGCACCGCCTGCTGGCCGAGGTATTCGGCGAGTCGCCGCGGGCGGATGGTGGCTTCGAGGGCCGCGTCATCCAGCTGTGCGGCGGCAGTGATGATTCGCGCTTCGGTCATACGGAAATTATGGCAGGCAGGAACGGGGAACGGGGAACGGGAAAGAGCGCAGAGAGCAAAACGCGGGCGCGCGCAAAATTTTGACGCCCAACAGATTCATATAGTCGCGGAATAGCCGATGTTCCCTATTGCCCAGTCCCCGTTCCCGTCCGCCCTAAATTTCCACCTGCGCGCCCAGCTCGATCAGCCGATTGCCCGGGATCTGGAAGAACGCCGTGGCCGGCAGCGCGTTGCGTGCCATGAACACGAACAGCTTGTCGCGCCACAGCGCCATGCCCGGGCGGCGGCGATCGGCCACGATGTTTTCGCGCGACAGGAAGAACGTGGTATCCATCATGTCGAACATCAGGCCCTCGCGGCCGCAGTCCATCAGCGCCTGCGGGATGTTCGGATACTCGGCAAAGCCGAAATGCAGCTCGAGCCCATAAAAATCGTCGCCGAGAGTGATCAGGTTGATGCGCTCGGAGCGCTCGGCCACGGGCGTTTCCAGCATCTCCACCGTGAGCAGCACGTTGCGCTCGTGCAGCACCTTGTTGTGCTTGAGGTTGTGCAGCAGCGCGCTGGGCACCGAGTTCTGGTTGCCGGTGAGAAACACCGCCGTGCCCGGCACGCGCAGCGGCGGATGTTGCCCGATGTTTTCGATGAACGGCTTCAGCGCAAGGCCCGACTGCTTGATTTCGCGCAGCACCAGCTCGCGGCCGCGACGCCAGGTGGTCATCATGGCGAAAACCACCACACCCAGCGCCAGTGGGAACCAGCCGCCGTATTCGATCTTGATCAGGTTGGCGCTGAAGAACGACAGGTCGATCAACAAAAACAGCGCGCCCACGGCAATGACGGCGAACAAATTCCAGCGCCACTGGTAACGGGCCACGACCAGGGCCAGCATCGAGGTAATCGCCATGGTGCCGGTCACCGCAATGCCGTAAGCCGCGCTGAGATTGTCCGACGAGCGGAAACCCAGCACCGCCAGCATCACCATGATCAGCAGAAAATGGTTGACCCACGGCACGAACACCTGGCCGGACATTTCGTTCGACGTGTGCACCACGGCCATGCGCGGCGAATAACCCAGCGACATCGCCTCGCGCGTCATCGAATAGGCGCCGGAAATAACCGCCTGCGATGCAATCACCGTGGCCGCGCAGGCCAGTGCAATCATCGGGATTTTCAGCACGTCCGGCGCCAGACGGAAAAACGGGCTGTCGATGGCCGACGGATCGCTCAGCAACAGCGCACCCTGACCGAAATAGTTGAGCACCAGCGCCGGCAGTACGAAGCTGAACCAGGCCAGCCGAATGGGCTTTTTACCGAAATGCCCCATGTCCGCATACAGCGCCTCGGCGCCGGTCAGCGCCAGCACCACGCCACCCAGCGCGATGAAACCCTGGAAGCCGTGCAGCTCGAAAAACCGAATGCCATACCAGGGATTGAGCGCCAGAAGCACGTGCGGGTTGCGCAGAATCATGTGCACGCCGAGCAGCGCGATCACCACAAACCACACCACCATGATCGGCCCGAACAGCCGCCCCACGTGCTCGGTGCCGCGGCGCTGGATCGCAAAAAGAACCAGCAGGATGACCAGCGTTATCGGCACCACCCAGCTCGCCATGTGCGGCGCAACGACTTTGACGCCCTCCACCGCCGACAGCACCGAAATCGCCGGTGTAATGACGCCGTCGCCGTAGAAAAGCGACGCGCCGAAAATGCCCAGAATCGCCAACACCCAGCGCAGATTAGGCCGGTCGCGCACGCTGCGCTGGGCCAGCGCCATCAGCGCCATGATGCCGCCCTCACCCTTGTTGTCGGCGCGCATGATGAAGACCACGTATTTCAGCGACACCACCAGAATCTGCGCCCAGAAAATCAGCGACAGCACGCCGAAGATGCTTTCCGGTGTCGGCCTCATGCCGTCGTGGGTCAGCGTGACTTGCAAGGTGTAAAGAGGACTGGTGCCGATATCGCCGTAAACCACGCCGATCGCGCCCAGCGCCAGGATGGCGAGCCGACGACGCATATCGGTCGTGCCATCGACCTGCGGTATTGCCTGAGTCACGGAATCAACCTCCCAACGCGGCGCGCAGCGCCTTGCGAATAATGGCCTCGGCGTTGTCGCCGTCGGCCGCCACTTTTTGTACCAGCCGCGTCACTTCGGCCGGCTTGTAACCGAGCTGCTGCAGCGCCACCGTGGCTTCGCCCGCCGCATCGAGCGGTACGTCGACGCCGCCGACCCGCGTACCGGACACGCTGGTGAGTCCGTCGACGCGGTCGCGCAGCTCGATCACGATGCGTTCGGCGGTTTTCTTGCCGATGCCGGGGATCTTGGTCAGCGCCACCACGTCGCCGGTTTGCACCAGACGCGCGAAGTGGTCGGTGGACACGCCGGAAAGCACCGCCAGCGCGATCTTGGCGCCGATGCCGCTGACCTTTTGCAGGCTGCGGAACAGCGCCCGCTCGGATTCGTGCATGAAACCGTAAAGCGCCACGCTGTCTTCCTTGACCGCGTAATGCGTGAGCAAGGTCACTTCCTTGCCGTTGGGCGGCAGGTCGTAAATGGTCGACATCGGCGCTTCAAGTTCGTAACCGATGCCGCCAACTTCAATCATCAGCCACGGCGGCTGCTTGGAAATCAGGGTGCCGCGAAGACGACCGATCATCGCCCGCGGATCTCGCTGCTTGCCACGTCACCGATCGCTCTATCGGTTGCGGCACCCAGGATGTTCATCGGCGGCGTCTCCAGGCTGTACGTGGAATACCGACGCGAGCCAGGCTCGCCCGCGTATGGGCGTGCGTCACCGCGATCGCCAGTGCGTCGGCCGCATCGGCCTGCAGCGGCCCCTTGATTCCCAGCAAGATACCGATCATGTGCTGCACCTGAGTCTTGTCGCTGCGACCGCCGCCAACGACGGATTTTTTCACTTCCGTGGCGGCGTATTCATGCACTTCGATGCCCCTACTGACGATGGCGCAGATCGCCGCACCGCGCGCCTGACCGAGCTTCAGCGCCGAGTCCGGGTTGCGTGCCATGAACACGCGCTCGATGCCGCACTCGGCCGGCCGATGCGTGGCGATGATGTCACACAGTTCGTCAAAGATGCGTTTCAGCCGCAGTGGAAACGTCGCCTCTGCCGCCACCACGAGCGCGCTATGAAACACGTGGCTGAGCTTGCCGGCATCATCCACATCGATGATGCCGACGCCGGTACGCTGGCTGCCCGGATCGATGCCGATGATGCGGGTCATGAAAGGCGGCTCACGAAAACGGGCACGACATCGTGTTCCAGAGGTCCGGGCGCAGCGGCGGGGGCGCCCGCCGGCGGGCGCTTACGGATGAGCCTCGGCCGGCAGCAGCGCGTTGTGATACACGTCGTGCACATCGTCCAGCTCTTCGAGCCAGTCGATCAGATCGAGCAGGGGCTCCTGCGCTTCGGCCGGCACCGCGCTGCGATTAGCCGGCCGCATCACCACCTCGGCGCGCGCCGGCGTGAGCCCGGCCGCAGCGAGCGCCTGCTGCACGGCATCGAGACTGTCCGGCGTGCAAAGCACGCTGCTTTCGCCCGCTTCGTTGATCACGTCGTCCGCGCCCGCTTCCAGCGCCGCCTCGAGAATCTTCTCCTCCAGCGCCTCGTCGCCATCGGTGACGAAGACCAGCTCGCCGCAGCGGCGGAACTGGAATGCCACCGAACCGCTGGTGCCCAGATTGCCGCCGTGCTTGGTCAGCGCGTGGCGCACGTCGGCGACGGTGCGCACCGGGTTGTCCGTGACGCAGTCGATGATGAAGGCGATTCCGGCCGGGCCGTAGCCCTCGTAGCGCATCTCGTGCATTTCCGCGCCGCCGTCGGCACCGGAGCCGCGCTTGATCGCGCGATCGATGGTGTCGCGCGTCATGTTCGCCGCCAGCGCTTTGTCCACCGCCGAACGCAGCCGGGCGTTATCGGCCGGATCGGCCACACCGGCGCGCGTGGCCACGGTGATTTCGCGGATCAGCTTGGTAAACACCTTGGCTCGCTTGGCGTCTTCGACGCTCTTGCGACCTTCGATGGACGGACCTCTACCCATGACGATTCCTGCGCTGCGCGGATGGACAAGCCGGCGATTTTACCGCACTCCGGTGGCAACACGGCAAAAGGCGTAACGATCCGAATGCATTGGCTCACACCGACGCGATCGAACCGCCGCCGACCGGCATCGACGCTGCCGCCGCAAACGAGCCCTGGCGCAGAAACCGACCCGTATGCAGCGCCACGTCGGCGGAGAAAAGCAGGCCGGTGTGGCTGGTGTCCACCACGCAATGATCGGCCAGACCGGGCAGCCGGGTTTCCTCCACCGCCACGGTGCCGTCGTGCTCGCCCTCGATATTGGCCAGCACCGCGCCAAGGCCGATCGGCGTGCGCCCGGCAATCACGCCGACCTCGCGCACGCCATCCCAGTGCTCGAAACCGCGCTCCAGCAATTCGCGGTTATGCCCCAGCAGCACCTCGCTGCCGCGGCCCCAGCGTGCAAAGCCGCGCGCCGCCGCGCTGCCCATCAGCGGCGAACCCAGGCAAACGATGCGGCCGGCGGGCAGTTCGCCTTCTTCATGACAGACCTGCAGTGCCAGCAACCCGCCGAGGCTGTGCCCCACCAAATGCACCGATACGGAATCCTCGGCCAGCAGCTGCATGCGCGAGAGCAGGCGGCCAAGAATGCGCTCCTGCGAGTTGGCCACGCTCATGTAGTCGAAACGGTGAACCCGGAAACCCTGCTCGATCATCCGACGATGCAGCATGGCCAGCGCGAAACCGCGCATCCACAGGCCGTGCAGCAAGATGACATGTTCGGTCATGGGACAGGTATCGGCAAACCTACGAAAGAACAGCCGCGAGCCGTTTATCACTCCCGCGGTACGAAACCCGATTGTGCCCGCCACGCCGGTCGCCGATGTCAACGGGTTGTGCAAACGCCCTCGACACGCCTCAGCAAAGCCGACGACCCATGCTCAGCCTATCGGCTCGGCCGCCACCCGTACGTGCAGTTCTTTCAGCTGCGCATCGCCGACCATCGACGGCGCGTCGGTCATCAGATCCTGCGCGCTGGTGGTCTTGGGGAAGGCGATCACATCGCGGATCGACTCGGTGCCGGCCATCAGCGCAGCGATACGGTCGATACCGAAGGCCAGGCCACCGTGCGGTGGCGCACCGAATTTCAGCGCCTTCAGCAGAAACCCGAACTTCATCTCGGCCTCTTCCGCACCGATGCCGAGCAGCTCGAACACCGCGCTCTGCATGTCCGGTCGATGGATACGGATCGAGCCGCCGCCGATCTCGTTACCGTTGAGCACCATGTCGTAGCCGCGGCTCACCGCCGTAGCCGCGTTGACGCGCAGATCGCCGATGTCGTCAACCTTCGGTGCGGTGAACGGATGATGCAGGGCGACGTAGCGCTGCGCCTCATCGTCGTACTCGAACATCGGAAAATCGGTGACCCACAGCGGCTTCCAGCCGTCTTCGACCAGACCGCGATCCTTAGCGACCTTCAGGCGCAGCGCGCCCATGAAATCGGTGACGGTCTTCCAGCTACCGGCGCCGAAGAACAGCATGTCGCCGCTCTGCGCACCGGTTGACCGAAGCACGTTGTCCAGCGCAGCGTCGTCGAGAAACTTCGCCACCGGCGAGTTGATCCCCTCGCGGCCCTTGGTCAGATCGTCGATGCGCAGCCAGGCCAGGCCCTTGGCACCATAACGCGTGACGTATTCGCTGAGCTGGTCGATTTCCTTGCGCGTCAGCGTGCTGCCACCCGGCACGCGCAGCGCCGCCACACGGCCGCCGGCATCGTTGGCCGGCTCGGCAAACACCTTGAATTCGACATGTTTCACCGCGTCGGCGATATCGATCAGCTCCAGCGCAATGCGCAGGTCGGGTTTGTCCGAACCGAACCGGCGCATCGCCTCGGCCCAGGTCATGCGCGGAAAGGCGGCGTCGAGTTCCACGCCCTGCACTTCCCGGAATACGTGACGAATGAGCTCTTCGACGAAATCCTGCACGTCCTTCTCTTCGACGAAGGCGAACTCCAGGTCGAGCTGGGTGAATTCCGGCTGGCGATCGGCGCGCAGGTCCTCGTCGCGGAAGCAGCGGGCAATCTGATAATAGCGATCGAAACCGGCCATCATCAGAATCTGTTTGAACAGCTGCGGCGACTGCGGCAATGCATAGAATTGGCCGGGATGCACGCGGCTGGGTACCAGGTAATCGCGCGCGCCTTCCGGCGTGGCCTTGGTCAGGATCGGCGTTTCCACGTCCTGGAAGCCGCGCTCGTCCAGATAGCGGCGCAGCGCCTGCACCAGCTTGATCCGCTTGCGCATCATCGCCTGCATCTCGGGGCGGCGCAGATCCAGATAGCGATACGTCAGACGCATCTCTTCGTTCGGGTTTTCGTGCAGGGCGAACGGCAGGTCTTTCGCCGCGTTGAGCACTTCCACGCTATCGGCCAGCAGCTCGACCTTACCGGTTTTCAGCTTGTCGTTGACGGACAGGCGCCGACGCAAGGTGCCCGTCACGCGCAGGCAGTACTCGTTGCCGATATCGCCAGCCACGGCAAAGGCGGCCGCGTTGTCGCGCTCGATCACCACCTGCGCCAGACCCTCATGATCCCTGAGGTCGACAAACGCCACGTGACTCTGCAGGCGCAACGTGTTGACCCAACCGCAAAGCGTGACCGTCTGGCCAATCAGCGACTCGTCGATGAGGCCGCAATAGTGCGTGCGCATGCGCTTGAAACTCCGGACCGCGAAGCGGCTGAATCAGGTGGAAAAGACCGTCAATCGTATCACCGAGGCGGCCGGCCACGCACGCCGGCCGCCAGCAAGCGCCTCAATCGGCGCTGCCACCGGCCGGTGTCGAGGGCGATGGCGCCGGCGCGGACGCAGAAGGCGCAGGCGCGGCAGCAGGCGCGCTCTTTTCGGAAGACTCGGGCTTGGCGCTGGTGGCGCTGCCGCCCTCACTCTTGCTGTCGGCAAGATTGCGCTTCTTGTCGCTGTCGGACTTGAAGTCCGTCTCGTACCAGCCGCTGCCGGCCAATCGGAACGAGGGCGCGCTGACGCGCCGTTTGAGCTGTGGAGCGCCGCAGCTGGGGCAGATCGTCGGGTCGTCGTCCGACAGTTTCTGCAGGCGATCGAAGCGATGCCCGCAGCTGGCGCACTCGAACTCGTAGATAGGCATCTGAAAAACTCCAACTTCAAAGTCGGCATATGACCGACAGCGCGCCATTATCGGCCCGATCGGCCGAATTTCAACGCCGGCAACGCCATTCCTTCGCCGCCGGCCCTCGGGGGTAGAAGCGTCGAGGCTTCGTCCTGCCCCGATCGGCGGCGTCAGGCGGATACGCGTGGCCCGATGCCTATTTAGGCGTCCAGACGTCCATTTACGGAGATCGGGCACAGACGCCTGATGCACGTTCGCCCAGGACGCACAGCTTGCGCCATGCCAAAACACCACCCGGGTCGTCATTGCAGGAGTGGCCCCGGATCGATTATTGCAAAGCAACATATGCGTATCGAAACACTCGAGATAGTTTCATATGCAAGTATTTGTTTTATTTGGAAATGCCAAGTGTTTCAACAAATGGAAATACATGTGAATTATTTATTGCGCATCGCATCAATTTCACTTAGGGTCGAACCAGCACTGCCGATAGAGCGTGCCGCGGTGAGGGGACCGCCGCCACTAGCAAGTGAATCTGGGGAGATTTTCAATATGGCAACATTTCGTCGTAATCGATTGGCCAGCGCGCTGATTCCACTGCTCAGCATGAGCCTGTTCAGCACCGCACTATGGGCACAGGACGCTGCAAGCTCCACCGCGCCCAGCGATACCGCTGCGGCACCGTCGAAAGACACCAAACAGCTGCAGCAGGTGGTGGTCACCGGCACCCGGCAATCCACGCGCACGGTTGCCGAGTCGCTTTCGCCGATCGATGTGCTCACGCCAGCCGACATCAACGCCAGTGGCGCCACCGATATCGCCAGTGCCCTGAACACGCTGCTGCCGTCGCTCAATTTTCCTCGGCCCGCCATCAACGACGGCAATGACGCGGTTCGCCCGCTGACCCTGCGAGGCCTGTCGCCGGATGACGTGCTCGTGCTGGTCGACGGCAAGCGTTACCACACCACCAGCCTGGTCAATTACAACAACTCGATCGGTCGCGGTTCGGCCCCGGTCGATTTCAACTCGATCCCTATTTCCGCCATCGACCATATCGAAGTGCTGCGCGATGGCGCCGCCGCGCAATACGGCTCGGACGCCATCGCCGGCGTGGTCAACATCATCCTCAAGCGCGGTAGCGCGCCAGGCAACAATGAAATCACCGCCAATGGCGGCATCATGGACAAGGGCGACGGCGCGCAAAATGGGTTGTCTGGATCGGTCGGCATTCCCTTGAGTGGCCCGCAAGGCAGCGCACCAGGCTGGGCCAGACTCGCGTGGAACTACTCCGACGTGATGAACACCAACCGCGCCCAGAACACCGACATCGCCACGACACTGACCCCTGACAACGCGAACGCGCAAGGCGTGCCGTACGAGCGCTACGGCGATCCGGCGGTAAAGACCTATCAGGCCCTGCTGAACTTCGGCTACGACCTGACGCCGAACGTCGAACTCTACGGCTACCTCAATCTAAGCCGCCGCGATGTCACCTCGAACGGCTACTACCGATCCGGTGACAACTATCGAAATGCCACGGCGATCTATCCGAACGGCTTTCTCCCCCAGATCATCAACCATGTGAACGATGCCTCTGCGGTCGTCGGCATCAAGGGCACCACCGACAACGGCTGGCACTGGGATGCCTCGGCCGATTTCGGCTACAACCACATGGTTTTCGATATCAACAACAGCCTCAATATCAACCAGTACTACAGCACGCTGGATGCCACCGGCGTCGGATTCAGCCCGACCTACTTCAACGCCGGCAACTTCACCACCAAGCAGGACGTGGCCAACGTCGATCTGAGCAAGGAATACTCGCCGAGCTTCCTGCCCAACCCCGTCACCGTGTCGTTCGGCGGCGAATACCGCAAGGATTACTACGATATCGGCGCGGGCGACCCGAATTCCTATTACTTCAATCCGGCTATCATCGATCCGATCAGCGGTGACGTGGCGCCCGGTGGCTCGCAGGTCTACCCGGGCCTCAGCCCAGAAGTGGCCGGCAACTTCCAGCGCCACAGTGAGGCAGCCTACGTCGACCTGGAAACGGATATCACCAGCAAGCTGTCCGCCGGTGTAGCCGCGCGTTACGAGGACTACAGCGACTCGGGCTCGACCCGCTCGGGCAAGCTGTCGCTGCGCTATCAGCTGACCGATACCTTCGCCCTGCGGGGCACCGCATCGAACGGCTTCCGAGCACCCTCGCTGGCGCAGCAGAACTACGAGTCCGTGGTGACCCTCCAACAAAATGGCGTACTCCAACAGGTCGGTACGTTCCGCACCTCGAGTCCCACCGCCATTGCCCTGGGCGCCAAGCCGTTGACCCCGGAAAAGTCCACCAACTATGGCCTGGGTGCGGTGTGGCAACCGACCAACGATTTCAGCGCAACGTTGGATGCCTATCAGGTACGGATTTACGACCAGATACTCTACAGCGACCAGTTGAATGTCACACCCACTCTCGCCAATGGTGAAGTCAGCGGCGCACAGTTCTTCGTCAACGGCGGCACGACCCGCACACGCGGCGCGGACCTGATCCTGAACCAGCGCTTCGAGTTCAGCGAATGGGGCAAAGTCAATGTCGGTCTCAGCGGCAACTACAACAAGACCGTCGTGCTGGACGTGACCAATCCCAACTTCGGCCGTTCCAGCCAGGGCCTACTGACCTCGTCCACACCGCGCACCAAGTACGTGCTTTACGGCGACTGGGCCATCCAGAATGTCGACCTGCATGCCAACCTCACCCGCTACGGCTCGGTGATACGTCGCGGTGACGACGCCAACGGTGACGAAGATCAATTCTTCTCCGCGCGCTGGCTGCTCGATCTGGCGGCCAGCTACAACCTGGATGCCTGGACCTTTACCGTCGGTGCGGACAATGTCACCAATCAGTACCCGACCAAGGTGGCGCCGAACAACGAGTACGACTACGGCTCGGGCCTGCAGTACTCCGCTCTGTCGCCGTTCGGTTTCAACGGGCGCTACTGGTACGGAAAGGTCACGTATCGTTTCTAAGTTCGAATAGACTCAAGACAAAATCCCGGCCGCAACGCCGGGATTTTCATTCGATGGCGACCACCGTACAAAAGCGCATCGCTGCACAAAGGGCAAAAAGAAGAGCCAAACGCTTAACCAGCGGCCATAACCTTATGTATTGGTCTTATATCCATTTGGACATATAGACGTCTATATCGATTGACCGATTATTCATTCGTCGTTAACCTGCGATTTCTTCCATCAAAGACACAGGTTTAGAGAAAGCAATGATCAGCAAGCGCCAAAGCCGTTTTATCCCGGCCTATTTGCCCGCCATCATCGCGCTTGCACTCTCAAATGCAGCGGCAGCGCAAGACACCACACCAGCACCCACGCCAGCCAAGACCAAGGATCTCAGCGCAGTGATCGTGACCGGTACGCGCTCGGATAGCCGTACGAAAAGCAGCTCGCTCACGCCGATCGATGTCGTCTCGGCGAAAGTGCTGCAGCAGACCGGCACCAACGATTTGCCCACGGCACTCGCGCGCATTATCCCGTCGCTGAATTTTCCGCGACCCTCGGCATCGGATACGGCGGACAGCCAGCGCCCGGCCCAGCTGCGCGGCCTTTCGCCGGACCAGGTGCTGGTGCTGGTGAACGGCAAGCGCTGGCATGCGGGCGCGATTCTGCTGAACAACGGCGTCATTGGCCGGGGTTCGCAGTCGGTCGATCTCAACACCATTCCGCTGTCGGCCATCGATCATATCGAAGTGCTGCGCGACGGCGCCTCGGCCCAGTACGGCTCCGACGCGATTGCCGGTGTGATCAACATCATCCTGAAAAAGGGCGCCAAGGGTGGCGACGTCGAGGTCACCGGCGGCCAGTATTCGGCGGGCGACGGCCGGCAGTGGCAGGGGTCGGCCGACTTCGGCATACCGCTCGCCGACGACAAGGGCTGGCTGCGCCTGTCCGTACAGAGCGGCAACGAGGACTACACCAACCGCGCCGCGCCGGACACGCGGCCGGGCTATACCGCGCTGGGCGTGAACTACCGCCAGGGCGATCCGGCCGTGCACGACAGCAATGTGCTGCTCAATACCCAGTACGACATCACCCCCGATGTGCAGTTCTACGCGTTCGGCCATTTCGGTCGTCGCCAGAGCACCTCGCCGGCGTTTTTCCGTTACGGCACCAACGCGCCCAAGTCCAACAACGCGCTGATCGGCGAGGTCTACCCCAACGGCTTTTTGCCGCTGGAGCACGCCGATTCGACCGATCAGTCGCTGGTCACCGGCCTGCGCGGCACGCTCGACGGCTGGCGCTGGGACCTGAGCGGCAATTTCGGCCGCAACCGGGTTTCCTACGAAACCCAGAACAGTCTCAACTACGCCTACCTGCACGACTTCGGCACCACGCCGACGACATTCGACGACGGCATTCTCACCGCCGCCCAGGAAGCGGTCGACCTCGATATCGCCAAGGACCTTTCGCCGAGCTGGCTGCCCAACCCGTTGACGGTGGCGTTCGGCGCCGAATACCTGCGACAGACCTACAGCATCGCTGCCGGCTCGCTGCCGTCCTGGTATGTCGGCACATCGGGCGTGTCCGGCGGCGCGCAGGGGTTCGCCGGCTGGCAGCCGGCCAATGCGGTGGACGCGTCGCGGCAGGACGTGGCCGAATACCTCGATCTGGAGACCAACCTGACCGATCGCCTCGCGGTTTCGGCCGCCGTGCGGCACGAGCACTACAACGATTTCGGCAACACCACGTCGGGCTCGCTGGCCGGCCGCTTCGATTTCACCGACCGCTTTGCCCTGCGCGCCAGCGCCTCGACCGGCTTCCGCGCACCATCGCTGGGGCAGCAATACTTCTCGCAGATATCGTCGCTGTTCTATGCCACGGGCAATTCGGCCGGCCTGCCCGCCGGCATCTACAACTCGGGCCTGGTACCGGTCAGCAGTCCGATCGCGCGCCTGCTCGGTGCGCAGCCGCTGAAACCGGAGAAGTCCGAAAACTTCACCTTCGGCGCGGTCTGGAACCCGACCGATGCGCTGACGCTCAGCGCGGACATCTACCAGATCGATATCCAGAACCGCATTGCGCTGTCCGGTGCGATCTCGACCACGGCGCCGTCCGTGGTGAGCTATCTGACCGCCAATGGGATCACCAACCTCAATTACAGCAGCCTCAACTACTTCACCAACGCGGCCGACACGCGCACGCGCGGCGTCGATTTCGTCGGCACCTATCTGGCCGATTTCGGTACCGCGGGAACGCTCTCCACCACACTCAGCGCCAACTACAACCAGAACAAGGTCACCCAGGTCAAGGCCAATCCGGCGGTGCTGCAAAACCTCGGCGTCAACTTCGTACGCCTGAGCCGCCAGGACATCGAGGGTTATCTGGCCAACTCCACCCCCCGCAGCAAGCTGATCCTCAGCGAGCTGTACAACGTCGGCAACTGGGGCGTCACTGCGACCCTGACCCGCTATGGCAGCTACACCAGCTATGTCAGCAACCTGGCCAGTTACAACGTCGCCACCGGCGTGGTCGACCAGACCTTTTCGCCGAAGTGGCTGCTGGATCTGGCGGTTAACTACCGGTTGAACAACTGGACCTTCACAGTGGGCGCGGACGACGCGCTGGACACCTATCCGGACCGCAATATCGCCAACAACACCAACAACGGCACCCTGCCCTACTCGACCTTCTCGCCGTTCGGCTACAACGGCGCCTACGTCTACGGCAAGGTTCGCTACAGCTGGTAGTCACCCTATCGCTCGACAAAAAATCCCGGCGCAGACGCCGGGATTTTTTTGTTCGTATGTCGCGGCGAAGGCCGACGATCAGCGTGTGTGAAACGCCAGCTCACCGCTTTCGACGTCCACGCCGATCGTGGAACCGGCCGCGTAGCGTCCCTCCAGAATCTGCTTGGCCAGCGGATTTTCCAGCTGCTGCTGGATCGCCCGCTTCAGCGGCCGCGCGCCGTAGACCGGATCGAAGCCAACGTTGCCGAGCAGGACCAGCGCGTCATCGCTGACTTCCAGCTTGAGCTGACGCTCGGCCAGTCGTTTTTCCAGATACGCCAGCTGGATGCGTGCGATCGCGCCGATCTGCTTTTTGTCCAGCGGACGGAACACCACCAGCTCGTCGAGCCGGTTGATGAACTCCGGCCGGAAGTGCGCCTGCACCACGCCGAGCACCGAGGCCTTCATCTGTGTGTATTGCTCTTCGCTGTCCAGACTGCCGCCGTTGTCCGACATGTCCTGGATCACGTTGGAACCGAGGTTCGAGGTCATCACGATGACGGTGTTGCGAAAGTCCACTGTGCGGCCCTGGCCGTCGGTGAGACGGCCGTCGTCCAGTACCTGCAGCAGCACGTTGAACACGTCCGAGTGCGCCTTCTCCACCTCGTCCAGCAAGATCACGCTGTACGGACGTCGACGCACTGCCTCGGTGAGATAGCCGCCTTCCTCGTAACCCACATAACCGGGCGGCGCGCCGATCAACCGGCTCACCGAGTGCTTTTCCATGAACTCGCTCATGTCGATGCGCACCATCGCATCGGTGGTGTCGAACATGAACTCGGCCAGCGCCTTGCACAGCTCGGTCTTGCCCACGCCGGTAGGGCCGAGAAACAGGAACGAGCCGCTGGGCCGATTCGGATCGGACAGCCCGGCGCGCGCGCGCCGGATCGCGTCGGACACGGCGCGAACGGCCTCGTCCTGACCGACCACGCGACGATGCAGATCGTCTTCCATATGCAGCAGCTTTTCGCGCTCGCCTTCGAGCATCTTGCTGACGGGGATACCGGTCCAGCGCGCCACGACTTCGGCGATTTCCTCGGCGGTGACCTTGTCCTGCAGCAGCTTGAAATCCTGCGTCTCGGCGGCCTGTGCCGCAGTGAGCTGCTTTTCCAGCTCGGGCAGCTTGCCGTACTGGATTTCGCTCATCTTGGCGTAGTCCTGCTGCCGCTGCGCCGCATCGAGCTCCTGCCGCGCCTGCTCGATCTGTTCCTTCACGCGAGTGACGCCCTGCAGGGCCGCCTTCTCGGACTTCCAGATTTCGTTGAGATCGGAAAACTCGCGCTCGAGCTTGTCGACGTCGGTTTCCAGATCGGCCAGACGCTGCTTCGATTCGCTGTCCTTTTCCTTCTTCAGCATCTCGCGCTGGATCTTCAGCTGGATCAGCCGGCGCTCCAGCCGGTCGAGCTCTTCCGGCTTGGAGTCGATCTCCATGCGGATGCGCGAGGCGGCTTCGTCCATCAGGTCGATCGCCTTGTCCGGCAGCTGGCGGTCGGCGATATAGCGATGCGACAGCGTGGCTGCGGCGACGATTGCCGGATCGGTGATCTCCACGCCGTGATGCACGGCATAGCGCTCCTTCAGCCCGCGCAGGATCGCAATGGTGTCCTCGACGCTGGGTTCGCCCACAAAGACCTTCTGAAAGCGGCGCTCCAGCGCGGCGTCCTTCTCAATGTACTTGCGATACTCGTCCAGCGTGGTGGCACCGATGCAGTGCAGCTCGCCGCGCGCCAGAGCGGGCTTGAGCATGTTGCCCGCGTCCATCGCGCCGTCGGCCTTGCCGGCGCCGACGACGGTGTGCAGCTCGTCGATAAACAGGATTACCCGACCTTCCTGCTTGGCCAGGTCGCTGAGCACGGCTTTGAGCCGCTCCTCGAACTCGCCGCGGAATTTGGCGCCGGCAATCAGCGCGCCCATGTCGAGCGACAGCACGCGGCGATCGCGCAGGCCTTCGGGCACTTCGCCCTTGACGATGCGCTGAGCCAGACCTTCGACGATGGCAGTCTTGCCGACGCCGGGTTCGCCGATCAGCACGGGGTTGTTCTTGGTGCGCCGCTGCAGCACCTGAATGGTGCGGCGAATCTCTTCGTCGCGACCGATCACCGGGTCGAGCTTGCCGCTTTCGGCCCGCTCGGTCAGGTCGATGCAGTATTTCTCCAGCGCTTGGCGCTGCTCCTCGGCATTTTCGCTCTGTACCTTTTCGCCGCCACGCAGTTTGTCGATCGCCGCTTCCAGGTTCGACTTGGTCGCACCTGCCGCCTTCAGCGCCGCGCCGAGCTCGCCCTTGTCTTCCAGCGCCGCCAGCACGAACAGCTCGCTGGCGATGAACTGATCGCCACGCTGCTGGGCCAGCTTGTCGGTGAGGTTGAGCAAGCGTGTCAGCTCGTTGCCCGCGTGGATATTGCCTTCCTGACCACTAACCTTCGGCAGCCGTTCCAGCAATTCGTTGACGCGCTGCTGCAGCGCCGGCACGTTGACCTGCGCCTGCGTCAGCAGCGGCCCGGTCGAACCGCCCTGCTGATTGAGCAGCGCGGCCATGACGTGCGCAGGTTCGAGCATGTTGTTGTCGCGACCCACGGCCAGCGACTGCGCGTCCGCCAGCGCCTGCTGGAAACGCGACGTGAGTTTGTCCATTCGCATCGATTAGCCCTCGGTAGATTTGGCGGACGGCCATCGCTCGGCCGCTCTGCCACTGGCTGAAAGATGCGGACGGCACGAAGTGAATCAAGACGCGACAGCCCCGCTTGTGCGTCCCATTTGATCCAGATCAAAGATATCTTTCACATAGAAATTGCTACGGTGCAGCAATGGACACATCAAACGCTCGATCCGATCTGATGGAACAGGCGCCGTTGACCGCGCCGCCGCTGCCTTCCGGCGACACACGATGGGCGCTTTTTCTGGACGTGGACGGCACGCTGCTGGATTTCCGGGACGATCCACGCAGCGTCAGCGTCAGCAACGATTTATTGTGCTTGCTGCACGCGCTGCATGAAGCGTTGGGCGGCGCGCTGGCGCTGGTCAGCGGGCGCGCACTGGACGATCTGGACCGACTTTTCGGAAAACCTCAGTGGGCGGCGACGGGCCTGCACGGGCTGGAACTGCGACGTGCCGACGGCAGTTTTCGTAGGATAACGGTGGACGGCGAACAGCAGCAGCGCATGCATGAGGCCACGGCGGCGCTTGCCGGCCGCTTCGAAGGCGTGGAGCGCGAGGACAAGCAGATGGCGGTTGCCCTGCATTGCCGCCGCGCACCGCAGCAGTTCGAGCCTTTGCACGATGCCGCTGTCGACATGATCGGCCAGCTGCCCGGCTATGAGCTGCAGCCTGGCAATCTGGTGATCGAATTCAAACCGGCCGGCATGGACAAAGGTCGCGCGGTGAGCGAATTGCTGGCCAGCGCGCCTTTTGCCGGCCGGCTGCCGGTGTACCTGGGCGACGATCTGACCGACGAGCACGCCTTTGCCAGCGTCCACAAAAGAGGCGGCGTCGGCATTTTGGTCGGTTCGCCCCGCGTCACGCACGCGTTCTTTTCATTGTCCGGCCCTGCTGCGGTGGCGGCCTGGCTCGCTCGCGTCCTTGACGCACTCTCGCGAGGAACCTCCGAAATATGACGACCTACCCGCCGAACGACCTACCCGCCAGCCTTGAGCTCGGCGTCATCGGCAACGGCAGCATTGCCGCACTGATCGATCCACACGGCAGCATCGTCTGGTGCTGCCTGCCTCGCTTCGATGCCGATGCCAGCTTCTGCAAGCTGCTCTCGCCGAAGATCGGCGGCGGCGAGTGGGCCATCGAGCTGGAAGACTTCGAGCGAGCGGAACAGCGATACCTGCCGAACACCGCCGTGCTGGTGACCAAGCTTTTCGACAAGCACGGCGGCGCCATCGAAATCGTCGACTTCGCCCCGCGCCACCGTTCGCTCGGCCGCGTCTATCACCCGGTGATGCTCGCCCGAAAAGTCAGCCCACTCAGCGGCTCGCCGCGCATCCGCGTCAAGCTGCAGCCGCTTTGCGATTACGGCACGCAACCGGCGGCAACCACCTCCGGCAGCAACCATATCCGCTACATCCTCAGCGAGGTCACCCAGCGCCTGACCAGCGATGTGGCCACCCCGCTGATCGAACGCAGCCTGCCTTTCAGCCTGGATCGTCCGGCGCATTTCGTTTTCGGTCCCGATGAAACCTTGAGCGAAAGTCCGGCGGATTTCATCCATCGCGCGCTGGAGCGCACCCAGGCCTATTGGCGCGATTGGGTGCGCAGCCTGTCGATTCCCTACGAGTGGCAGGACGCGGTGATCCGCGCCGCCATCACGCTGAAGCTGTGCCAGTACGAGGCGACCGGTGCCATCGTGGCGGCCCTGACCACTTCCATTCCCGAAGCGCCGGGCACCGCGCGCAACTGGGATTACCGCTACTGCTGGCTGCGCGACTCGGCTTTCACCGTGCGCACGCTCAACCGGCTCGGCGTCACCAGCACCATGGAGGACTACATCCGCTATGTCTTCAACCTGGCCGTGGTCGAGGGCGACGACGAAGTCGGCCCGGTCTTCGGTATCACCTTCGAGCGTGAGCTGCACGAGCGCCAGGTCGATGGGCTGGCCGGCTATCGCGGCATGGGCCCGGTGCGCGTGGGCAACGACGCGTGGCAGCAGCGCCAGAACGATGCCTACGGCTCGGTTGTGCTGTCGTCGGCCCAGCTGTTTTTCGATCGCCGCATCGAGCACCGCGGCGACGCCATCATGTTCAAACGGCTCGAACGCATGGGCACTGCTGCGCTGCGCATGGCCGAACAGACCGACGCCGGTTTGTGGGAATTCCGCGGGCGCGCCTCGGTACATACCTACTCGGCGGCGATGTGCTGGGCGGCCTGCGATCGGCTGGCGCATATCGCCACCGAGCTGGGCCTGGACGACCGCGCGCGCTACTGGCATCACGAAGCGCTGGAGCTGCATGCGCGTATCGAGGCACGCGCGTGGAATGAAAAGCTCGGCTATTTCGTCGATGCGTACGACGGCGAAAACCTGGACGCCAGCCTGCTGCTGCTGGCGAACATCGGCTTTGTCGAGGCGACCGATCCGCGCTTCGTCGCCACGGTGGATGCCATCGGCGCCGCGCTCGGCCGCGGCAATTACCTGTTTCGCTATATCGCGCCGGACGATTTCGGCACGCCCGAAACCGCTTTCAACATCTGCACGTTCTGGTACATCGAGGCGCTGGCCGCCACCGGTCGCGAAGAGCAGGCGCGCGCCATGTTCGAAAACATGCTGAGCAAGCGCAATGCGCTGGGCCTGCTGTCGGAAGACTTGGCACCGGGCAGCGGCGAACACTGGGGCAATTACCCGCAAACCTATTCGCTGGTCGGTCTCATTCAGGCGGCCATGCGTCTGTCGCGTCGCTGGGAGGAAGCGCTATGAGCGATAAGAAGCCCGGTCGCCTGGTGGTAATTTCCAACCGCATCGCGCTGCCCGGAGAAACCTCCACCGGCGGCCTGGCGTCCGCCATGCAGGCCGCCCTGCAGGAGCACGGCGGGCTGTGGTTCGGCTGGAGCGGCAAGGTGTCCAGCGAGGAAAAGCTCAACCAGATCACTCACGAGTCCATCGACTACGCGACCTTCGATCTTTCGCGTCAGGATCACGACGAATTCTACGCGGGGTTCGCCAACCGCACGCTGTGGCCGCTGCTGCATTATCGTCTCGACATGGTCGATTACCAGCGTAGCCATCTGGACGGCTATATGCGCACTAACGCGCTGTTCGCCGATCATCTGGTGAAGCTGCTCAAGCCGGACGATATCGTCTGGGTGCACGACTATCATCTAATTCCCGTCGCCTCGATGCTGCGCGAGCGCGGCGTAAAAAACCGGATCGGCTTTTTCCTGCACACGCCGCTGCCGCCGGCCGCGCTGCTGATCGTGCTGCCCAAGCACCGCGCGCTGCTGGAGACGCTGGCCAGCTACGACCTCGTCGGCCTGCAAACGGCGCGCGACCTGCGCGCGCTGGAAGATTATTTCCTGCACGAGATCGGCGGCGCGATGCGCACCGGCGGCCGGCTGCGCGCCGCCGACGGGCGCAGCTTTCGCGCAGCGGTGTTTCCCATCAGCATCGACACCACGCTGGTCGCCCAGACCGCCAGGGAGGCCGAATCGCTCGATGAAATCAAGCAACTGCACAGCAGCCTGGCGGATCGCGCGCTGATCATCGGCGTAGACCGGCTCGATTACTCCAAAGGCCTGCCCGAGCGCTTTCTGGGCTACGCGCATCTGCTGGAACGCGCGCCCGAGCTGCACCGGCAGATCACCTTTCTGCAGATCGCGCCGACCTCTCGTGGCGTAGTGCCGCAGTACCAGCAGATACGCCGCGACTTGGAGCGCAGCGCCGGCCACATCAACGGCATGTACGCTGCGCCGGACTGGGTGCCGATCCGGTACGTCAATCAGTCCTTTCCGCACAGCGTGCTCACCGGCTATTACCGCAATGCGCGCGTGGGTTTCGTCACGCCGCTGCGTGACGGCATGAACCTCGTGGCGAAGGAATATGTCGCCAGCCAGGATCCGAAAGATCCCGGCGTACTTGTGCTCTCGCGCTTCGCCGGCGCCGCGTTCGAACTGCCCGAGGCCTTGTTGATCAATCCGGCCGATACTGCCGAGGTTGCCGACGCGCTGGAGCGCGCGCTGAAAATGCCGCTCAAGGAACGCAAGCGCCGCTGGCGAGCAATGATGGACGTGCTGGAAAAACACGATCTCACCGCGTGGCGCAACAACTTTCTCGCGGCGCTGACGGATATCCACGCCGAACCGACCGAGGCTCAGGCCTGAGGCAAAGCTTTCTCGCGCTCCAGCCAGATCAAACTGCCGAACCGTCCGCTGCGCTCGCCGTCGCGCCGGTAGGAATAGAAGCGTGGGTCGGTGAACGTGTCGAAGCCGCCGCCGTAAACACGCGATACGCCGGCGGTCTGCAGCCGAAGACGCGCCAGTGCGGTCAGATCGCACAGCCAATGGCCGGGGCGCGTCGCGGCGAAGCACGACGCAGCGGACGGGTCGAATTCGACGAAGGCGGTAAGCACCTCTTCGCCCACTTCGTACGATGGCGCACCGATGCACGGCCCCAGCCACGCGAGAATGTTTTCCCGCGCCGCGCGCAGCCCGGTGAGGGTTTCTTCCAATATGCCGTTCGACAGGCCACGCCAGCCGGCATGGGCGGCGGCGATTTCGCGACCGTCCGTGGTGCAGAAAAGCACCGGCAGACAATCCGCCGTGAGAATCGCCAGCACCGTGCCCGGCAGATGCGAAACGGCCGCATCCGCCTGCGGCTCATCCGCGCTGGGCAACGGCCCGAGCTCCGCCACCGTCGTGCCGTGCACCTGACGCAGCCAGCGCGGCGCGGCCGGCAGCGCCAATGCCTGCTGCAAGCCACCGCGATTGGCCTGCACCGTATCGACGGCGTCGCCGCTGCGCAAACCGAGGTTCAGACGATCGAACGGCGCCGCCGACACCCCGGGGCCGTGCCGCGTGGTGACCACCGCACGGACAGTAGGCGGCGCAGGCCAGTCTGGAAACACCCAGCTATCGATCATCGGAAAGCTGTTCGGCCATAGTGCTCAATAATCGTCGGCACCGTGCGCGGCCAGATCGGCCCGCAGTGCCTCGATCAGCGTCAGCTGGTCGGCGGGGCGCTCTGCGCTGAACGAGAGCGTTTCTTCTGTTACCGGATGCACGAACGATAGCCGCTCGGCGTGCAGCGCCTGCCGGCGAAAACCGCGCAATACGGCGATCAGCTCGGGCGAGGCGCCCTTGGGCAGCTTCAGGCCACCGCCGTAGAGCGGATCGCCCAGCAGCGGGTGGTTGATATGCGCCATGTGTACACGGATCTGATGCGTACGGCCGGTTTCCAGCTGGCACTGCAGCAGGCTGTGGGCGCGGAAGCGCTCGCGCAGGCGGTAATGCGTGACCGCGTGCTTGCCGTCCTCCTCGTCGCGCACGGACTGGCGCAGGCGGTCGCCCATGTGCCGACCGATCGGTGCGTCGACGGTGCCGCCGGAGACCATCGTGCCCAGCACTACCGCTTCGTACTGGCGCTCCACCTCATGCCGGGACAGCAAATCGACTAGGGCGGTGCAGGTCGGCAGGGTTTTCGCCACCACCATCAGGCCGGAGGTGTCCTTGTCCAGCCGATGCACGATGCCGCCGCGCGGCAGCTCGGCCAGCTTGGGGTCGTGATGCAGCAGCGCATTCAGCAGGGTACCGGCGGGGTTGCCGGCGCCAGGATGTACCACCAGCCCGGCCGGTTTGTTCAGCACCAGCAGGTGCTCGTCCTCATGCACGATCTCCAACGCGATCGCCTCCGGCTCGCTGGTGACCTCGGCCGCCAGCTCCACCCGCAGCCGCACCTGCTCGCCGCCGCGCAGCAGCTGGCGCGGCGGCGCCTGGGCGCCGTCCAGGGTCACCGCGCCGGACTTGATCCAGCCGCTGAGCCGCGAACGCGAGTAATCGGGGAACATCTCGGCCAATGCCTGGTCGAATCTGCGTCCCGCGGCGGTCAGGGGGACGTCCGCCTCGTGCCGTATGGTGGTCATGGCCGTCCCCACGGGCTGTGGCCGGTTTCGGCTATCATGCCTCTTCGATCAAACATCTGAATTCTTTTCCCATGCGTGTAATGAAACTGCCGATGACCCAATTGCGTGTTTTCAAGGTGCTGGTCGTGCTCGCGTTTGCGGTGTCGATGAGCGCGTGCTCATTGTTCCATCATAAGCGCGACACGCTCGATACCCTGCCGGTGGATGCGCTCTACAACACCGCGCACGATTCGCTGGAAAACTCCGACTACGCGGCTGCCGTCAAGGCCTACCAGCGCCTGATCGCCCGTTTCCCGTCCGGCCCGTACAACGAGCAGGCCCAGATCGACCTGGCCTACGCGCAGTACAAGAACAACCAGATGGAAGACGCGTACTCGACGATCAACCGCTTCATCAAGACCTACCCGGCCAATAATCACATCGATTATGCCTATTACCTACGCGGCCTGATCAATTTCGATCGCACCAGCGGCGTCATCGAACGCTATGTTTACCGCGAAAACGGTCAGGCACGTCGCGACCAGGGTTACAACCTGCAGTCGTTCGACGACTTTTCCGAGCTGACCCGTCGCTATCCCGACAGCGCGTATGCCGCGGACGCGCGCCAGCGCATGATCTATCTGCGCAACAGCCTGGCCGAGTTCGAGATCGATGTGGCCGAGTTCTATCTGCGCAACAAAGCCTACATCGCTGCGGCCGACCGCTCGCAGTATGTCATCGAACATTACCAGCAGGCGCCGCAGACCGGCGACGCGCTGGCCATCCTCACCCGCAGTTACCTAGCGCTCGATCACAAGGAGCTGGCCGACCAGACCCGCCAGGTGCTCGCTTTGAACTACCCGAATCATCCCTATCTGAAAGATCCCAAGTGGCCGCACGCGCCGTCGACGTTGCGCAAGATGGTGCCGTTCTCCGGCCATTATTGAGTCAGCCATTTGTCCGACATGAAAAAGCCGGCGAGCGATCGCCGGCTTTTTCATGTCCTTAGTACCAGATGTACCTTCAGCGCCAGCCGGAGGTGATCGGATAACGCCGCTCGCGACCGAAGGCGCGCCGGGTCACGCGCGGCCCCGGTGCCGACTGGCGCCGCTTGAACTCGTTGGCCAGCACCAGCCGCGCGACTCGGCGCACCGTCTCGGCATCGAACCCGGCTGCGACGATTTCCGCCTGCGACTGCTCGTCTTCGATAAAGCGTTCGAGGATCGCATCGAGCTCGTCGTAGGGCGGCAGCGAATCCTGATCGGTCTGATCCTCGCGCAGTTCGGCCGAGGGCGGCCGTTCGATCACCGCCATCGGGATGAACTCCGCGCCGTCGGGCCGAGTGTTGCGCCAGCGCGACAGCTTGTAGACCTCGGTCTTGTAGACGTCTTTGAGCGGCGCATAGGCACCGCACATATCGCCGTACAGCGTGGCATAGCCGACTGCCATCTCGCTTTTGTTGCCGGTCGCCAGCAGCAGCCGTCCGTGCTTGTTGGACAGCGCCATCAGCATCACGCCACGGGTGCGCGATTGCAGGTTTTCCTCGGTCGTATCCGCCGGTTTGCCGGCAAACGCCGGCGTCAGCGCATCGATAAACGACGCATAGGTCGGCTCGATCGAGATCACGTGATAGTCGACAC
This sequence comes from Rhodanobacter sp. ANJX3, assembly GCF_014200755.1. Classification (GTDB taxonomy): domain Bacteria; phylum Pseudomonadota; class Gammaproteobacteria; order Xanthomonadales; family Rhodanobacteraceae; genus Rhodanobacter. The sequence continues at coordinate 552,663 of NZ_JACHCM010000003.1, forward strand.
CGAGCAGCTGCGCCTGTGCGCGCGCGCCGTCCAGCGACAGCTGCGAGGTGTAGCGCATCGGCATCATCACGGCGGTGACGCGATCGGCGCCCAGCGCATCGACCGCCAGCGCCAGCGTCAGTGCCGAATCGATGCCGCCGGACAGGCCCAGCAGCACGCCGCCGAACCCGTTCTTGTCGATGTAGTCGCGAATGCCGCGCACCAGTGCCGCATAGAGAATCGCCTCGTGCGAGGTATCGGTGGCTTGCGGCCAGTCTTCGGCAACCAGGGTGCGCGTCTTCGAATCGAACTGCGCCCACAGCAGCGCTTCGGCGAACGCCGGTGCGCGGCCCGCGATGCGACCGTCGCCGTTCACCAGCAGCGAAGCGCCGTCGTAGACCACCTCGTCCTGACCGCCGATCACGTTGACGTAGGCAATCGCGCAGCCGGTTTCCAGCGCCCGCGCCGTCAGCACGGCTTCGCGGGTCGACTGCTTGGCATCGTCCCAGGGCGAGGCGTTGATCACGATAATCAGCTCCGCGCCCGCGGCCGCCGCCTTGGCCGCCGGCTCGGGCATCCAGACGTCTTCGCAGATCAGCAGGCCCACGCGGACGCCGTCGATGGTAACCACCACGCTTTCATGGCCAGGGCGGAAATAGCGCTTGTCGTCGAAGACGCCGTAGTTGGGCAGCGCCTGCTTGTGCGCGGTGACTTCGATGACGCCTTCGCGCAGCAGGCTGGCCGCGTTGAATACCTCGCCCTCGCTGTGCGGATGACCGACGATCACCGCCGTGCTCGACGTCGCTGCAGCCAAAGCCTGCAATTCGCTCTCGCAGGCGGCGAGAAAGCTCGGCCGCAACAGCAGATCCTCCGGCGGATAACCGCTCAGCGACAGCTCGGGAAACGCGATCAGCGCCGCACCCTGCGCCTGCGCTTCATCGATGAGGCCGCGCATGCGCTTCGCATTGGCGCCCACGGCACCGACCGAAAAATCGAATTGCGCCAGCGCGAAGCGTAAGGTGGTCATGCCCAAAAGATCCGACGTCGAATGCAGAAGCGCATGATAACCGAGCGCCGCACCGCCACGGCGGCGCCGCTCAGCCGAAAAGACCGAGCAGCACGGCCGCCAGCAGCAGCATCAGTACGGCGACGAAGGCATCCAGCAGTCGCCAGGCCAGTGCGCTGCGAAACCAAGGCAACAGGAATCGCGCACCAAATCCCAAGCTGATGAACCAAGCCACGCTTGCCGTCGCGGCACCAGCGGCAAACCACCAGCGCGCCGCACCCACGTAATGCGTGGACACCGATCCCAGCAACACCACGGTATCCAAATAGACGTGCGGATTGAGCAGGGTGAAGCCCAGGCTGGCCGCAACTACGCGCCAGCGGGTGCCATCGATATCGCTGCCTGCAGGCTGCAGTCCGGATGTGCCACGACAGGCCCGCCACGCGGCAAGCAAGCCGTAGCCGAACAGAAAGATAGCGCCGATATAACGCAGCCATTGCAGCAGGCCCGCATGTTGCTGCACCACCAAGCCCATGCCAGCGACGCCTAGCAGGATCAGCGACATATCCGAGAGCGTGCAGATCGCCACCACCAGACCGACATGCTGCCGCTGCAGCCCCTGCCGTAGCACGAAGGCATTTTGCGCACCGATCGCAATGATCAGGCTGGCGCCGGTCCCGAGACCAGCCAGATAAGCCGTGGATGACATGGTGACTTCCTTCAGGTAAACCGCAATCTGGGGCAGTGCAAAGCATCAGTAAAGCTAAATATTTTTCAGCTACATTAGATTTACTTAAGCTAATGACAGCGCATCGGCGCACGCCGAAGGCATCCTTGATGACCCTGTTGAATCCCCAGCTCACCGCCTTCGCCGCCGTGCTTGCCGAAGGCAGCTTCGATGCCGCCGCCCGGCGACTGTCGCTGACGCCCTCCGCCATCTCGCAGCGGATCAAAGCGCTGGAGGATCGGCTGGGCCAGGTGCTTATCCTGCGCCGCCTGCCATGCCGAGCCACCCCAGCGGGCAACGCCTGTTGCGCAGCGTGCAGCAGATGCAATTGATGGAAGCCGAAACGCTGGGCGAGTTTGCCGCGACCGATCCGGCAAACCGGGCAGCCTCGACCATGGCGATTGCCGCGAATGCCGACTCGCTGGCCAGCTGGTTGCTGCCGGCGCTGGCGGAGCTGCACGCGCGGCACGGCATGCTGTTCGACATCCGAACGGAAGATCAGGACCACTCGGCCGATTTATTGCGCGACGGCTCGGTGCTGGGTGCGATCACGGCCGATGCCAAGCCGGTGCAGGGCTGCGCGGTGAAAAAGCTCGGCGTGATGCGTTATCTGCCGATCGCCTCGCCGGCCTTCGTCGAAAAGTATTTCAGCGACGGTCTCAATGCCGCGGCGCTGGGCCAAGCACCCGTATTGATCTTCAACCGCAGGGACGCCCTGCAGACGCGATTCATGCGCGCTGTCACGCGCGCCAAGCTGGCGCCGCCCATTCACTACATACCGTCATCGACCGCGTTCATTGAAGCGACCGCGCTAGGACTCGGCTGGGCCATGGCGCCCGCAGCCATGCTCGCCGGGCCGCTAGTCAGCGGCGCCGTGCAAACGCTGGCACCCGAGCGCTGGCTAGACGTACCGATGTACTGGCAGCACTGGACGATCCGCTCGCCGGCCCTGACGCAACTGACCGGTGCGCTGCTGCGCGCAGCGGCCCAAGACCTGCAGATTTCCGACGGCACAAGGCACCGACGCTAAAGCCATCGGTATAGCCATGCCCGGCACCCATAAAAAAGGCCGCGGCATGACCGCGGCCTTTCGTGTCACCAAACGGCGGCGACTTGGCTTAAGTGTCGACTTACTTGGACATCAGCTTGGCGAGCGTCTTGCCCAGATCGGCAGGCGACTTCACCGTGGTGACGCCGGCCTTTTCGAGCGCGGCGAACTTCGCCGCGGCCGTGCCCTTGCCGCCGGAGATTATCGCGCCGGCGTGGCCCATGCGCTTGCCGGCCGGCGCCGAGGCGCCGGCGATAAACGACACCACCGGCTTGGTGACGTACTCGCCGATGAACTCGGCGGCGTCTTCCTCGGCCGAACCGCCGATCTCGCCGACCATGATGATGCCTTCGGTCTGCGGGTCGTCCTGAAACAGCTTCAGGCAGTCGATGAAGTTCAGGCCGTTGATCGGATCGCCACCGATGCCGATGCAGGTGGACTGGCCCAGGCCTTCGTTGGTGGTCTGGAACACGGCTTCATAGGTCAACGTGCCGGAGCGCGACACGATGCCGACCTTGCCCGGCTTGTGGATATGGCCCGGCATGATGCCGATCTTGCACTCGCCCGGGGTAATGATGCCGGGGCAGTTCGGCCCGATCAGCACGATTTCCGGGTGCTGCGCCAGCACGTTCTTGACGCGCAGCATGTCCAGCACGGGAATGCCTTCGGTGATCGCCACAATCACCTTGATACCGGCATCGATCGCTTCGAGGATCGAGTCGGCCGCGAACGGCGGCGGCACGAAGATCACCGACGCGTCGGCACCGGTTTCCAGCACGGCTTCATCGACCGAGTTGAAGACCGGCAGACCGATGTGCTCGGAACCGCCCTTGCCCGGTGTCACGCCACCGACGACCTTGGTGCCGTAATCGATCGCCTGCTCGGCGTGGAAGGTGCCCTGCTGGCCGGTGAAGCCCTGCACGATGACCTTGGTATTTTTGTTGACGAGAACGCTCATGCTTGCATGTCTCCCTTAAGCCTTGGCCGCAGCCACGGCCTTTTGCGCCGCGTCGTTGAGATCGTCGGCCGGCGTGATCGCCAGTCCGGAGTTGGCCAGCAGTTCGCGGCCCTTCTCGACATTCGTGCCCTGCAGGCGAACGATGACGGGGATCTTCAGGCCCACTTCCTTTACCGCGGCGATGATGCCTTCGGCAATCAGGTCGCAGCGCACGATGCCGCCGAAGATGTTGACCAGGATGGCCCTGACCTTGTCCGACGACAGGATCAGCTTGAACGCTTCGGTCACGCGCTCCTTGGTGGCGCCGCCGCCGACGTCAAGGAAGTTGGCCGGCTCGCCGCCCGCCAGCTTGATCACGTCCATCGTGGCCATGGCCAGACCCGCGCCGTTGACCATGCAGCCGATGCTGCCGTCCATCGTCACGTAGTTGAGGTTGTTCTGCACCGCGGCCGCTTCGGCCGCGTCTTCCTGGGTCAGGTCGCGCATGGCGCCCAGATCCGGATGACGGAATTCCGCGTTGTCGTCCGAGTCGACCTTGCCGTCGAGCGCGGCCAGCGTGCCGTCTTCGAGCACGGCGAGCGGGTTCAGCTCGACCAGGGCCAGATCCTTTTCGTTGAACAGCTTGTACAGGCCCAGCATGATCTTGGTCAGCTGATTGACCTGCTTGCCGTTGAGGTCCATCGCAAAACCGAGCTGACGGCACTGATACGGCTGCAGGCCTTCGACGAAGTCGATGACGATGGTATGGATGTCTTCCGGCGTTTCCTTGGCCACCTGCTCGATGTCTACGCCGCCGTGCTTGGAGGCGATGAAGGACACCGACTTGCTGTCGCGGTCGACCAGGATCGACAGATACAGCTCTTTGGCGATATTGGTCGCATCGGTCACCAGCACCAGGTTCACCGGCAGCGCACGGCCGGCCGACTGGTAGGTTTCCATGCGGGTGCCGAGCATGCCTTTGGCTGCAGCGCGGACGTCGTCGAAGCTCTTGCAGAACTTGACGCCGCCGGCCTTGCCGCGGCCGCCTGCGTGGATCTGCGCCTTGACCATCCACTGCGAACCGCCAAGATGCTTGGCGGCGTCGACGGCGGCGTCGGGGGAATTGGCAACCTTGCCCGGCGGCACGGCGATGCCGTACTGCGCGAACAACTCTTTGGCTTGGTACTCGTGGAAATTCATTCGATACCTCGAGCGAACGGAGAAACATAAAGGCCGCACGCAAAACGGCGCGTGGGTCGGGAGAGTCGGACGGCGGAGTGTCGCGCTGGCGATATGCGGGCTGCAGACTCGTCAGCGGGGGGAAACCGCGCTATTCGGCCGCCTATTTTCGCGGAAGCCGGCGGCAATGGAAAGAGCCGGCGCGTTCCGGCCGTCACGCATGGCGGTTTGATGCGCCTGCCCGCCACTGCCAAGGCGGCGCGCGCGGCCTCGATCTCGCCTCTATACTCACGCAAACCACCGCAGAGCATGCCCGCACGTGTCCAGCGTTCCATCCGTGACGACCAGCTACGCCGGCAACCAAACGATCCGCCACGAGCTCACGTTTCTCAACGTGTTCCGTGTGATCCAGGCGCTGGTCTACGTCGGCCTGGCCTTTACGCCCTTGGGGCTGGGCTGGTTTCAGCTCGGCAGTCTCCATTTTGCCGGTTACGTGGTCACGCTCTATCTGCTGTTCGCGCTGCTGTCGCTGGCGCTCAACCGCCGCAGCATGGGCTCTGTGACGCTGGCCGTGTCTGCCGCGCTGGTGGTCGACATCGCTGCGGCAGTGCTGGCCATTTCGGCGATGGACGACACGCGCATCGGCATCTCGATGATGCTGGCGGTCAACTTGTGCGCCGGCGCACTGATTCTGCCACTGCGGCTATCCAGCTTCTTCGCGGCGCTGGCCACCGTGGGCATTCTCGGCCACACCTTTCTGCAGGCCAGCCATGGCGGACCCGGCGATCGGGACCTGCTCGAATCGGCATTGTTTTGCCTGGCCTATTTCGCCGCCACCACCCTGTGCCACGTGCTGGGGCGCCAGCTGCGCGCGACCGAGGCGCTGGCGGAGCAGCGCAGCACCGACCTGGCCAACATGGCCCAGGTCAACGAGCTGATCATCCGGCGCATGAAGACCGGCGTGCTGCTGGTCGACGACGCCAATCGCATTCATCAAATCAACGAATCGGCCTGGATGCTGCTGGGCAACCCCGGCGCCGATCAGCGCGACCTGGGCCAGCTGGCGCCCGAGCTGTCGCGGCGCCTGTATCACTGGATGACCTCGGGCAAGCTCGACGAAACCGCGACGCAACTGGCCGACGGCGTGCCCGAAGTGGTGCCGCGCTTCAGCCGCCTGGCGCCGAACGACGATTCGCACGTGCTGATTTTTCTCGACGACACCTCGCTGCTGTCGCGCCGCGCCGAAGAGCTCACGCTGACCTCGCTGGGCCGACTGTCTGCCTCGATCGCGCACGAGATCCGCAATCCGCTGGCGGCGATCCGCTACTCGGCACAGCTGCTGGCCGAGTCCAAGAGCATGGATCAGACCGACCAGCGCATGGTCGAGATCATCAACAACCACTGTATACGGCTCAACGAAATCATCGAAAACATCCTGCAGCTGTCGCGCCGCGAGCGCTCCCGACCGGAGACGCTGGATCTGGGCAACTGGGCGCAGCATTTCGTGGCCGAATACAGCGAAGGCAATGACCTCGGCGCCGACTCGCTGCGGGTGGTCGCCACCACCGGCGCGCCGGTGACGGCGGTGGCCGACCCGCAGCAGCTGCAGCAGGTAGTGTGGAATCTGGTACAGAACGCGCTGCGCTACGGCCGCCTGCCGGGCGAACCGGCGCGGGTGATGGTGGTGGCGCGCGCGGGCGAGCATGGCGTGCCGATTCTGGAAGTGATCGATCGCGGCCCGGGCATCGTGCCCAAGGTCGCGGCGCAGATCTTCGAACCGTTCTACACCACCCACGAATACGGTACCGGTCTGGGCCTCTACCTCGCTCGGCAGATGAGCGAGGCGAACCAGGCCGCACTGGAATACGTGCGCGTCGCCGGCGGCGGCAGCTGCTTCCGACTGATTCTGACGCCGGCAACCGGCTCGAAGTGACTCAAGCCGCGCGCGGCACGTGCGGCGCAGATTGCGCTAGGTCGAACGCACGATCAAGGTGACCGGCAGGGTTTCCGAGCTGGTCGAGTGGCCGTTGATCAGGGCCAGCACCTTGCGCGCCAACAGTGTGCCGCCTTCCTGCCAGTCCTGCCGCACCGAGCTGAGCGGCGGCATGAAGCTCGCACCCACCGGCATGTCGTCATAGCCGACGACCGAGACATCGCCAGGCACCGAATGACCCAACTCCATGGTCGCGCGGATCGCGCCCATCGCCAGCAGATCGCTACAGGCAAAAATCGCGTCGAAGGTCACGCCGCGCGCATGGAGCGAATGCACGGCGTCCATGCCCGAGTCGGGGGTGAACTCGTCGCGGCGCATCAGCAACGGCTTGATGCCGTGCAAGGCCAACGCATCGACGAACCCGTTCAAGCGCTCAAAGATTTCCGGATGGCTGGGGTTGCCGATAAATACCGGATGCCGCCGCCCCATCGCCACAAAATGATCGGCCACGATGGCCCCGCCCTGCCGGTTGTCGCCGCCGACCACGATCTGCGTATCGCCCTTGCCGCGCGAGCCCCACACCACCATCGGCAGGCCGAGCTTGTCGAAGCGGCGTACCGCATCCTGGTGCACACCCTGGCCCAACAGAATCAGCCCGTCGGCGGCCTGTACCGCCGCCGCCGAAGCGCCCTGGCGTGTGGTCAGCAGCACACTGTATCCGGCCGCCGTGAGCTCCTGCGAGATGCCGCCGAGCAGCACCAGCGGATACGGGTCGAACATCGTGCGATCGATCGACGGCTTCATTTCAACGATCACCGCCACCGTATGACTGCGGCGCAAGCGCAGATTGCGTGCGCTGACGTTGAGCTTGTAGCCGTGCTCGCGCGCCAGCGCCTGAATCCGCTCTCGGGTTTTCAGGGTAACCAGCGGGCTGTCGCTGAGTGCGCGCGATACCGTGATCTTCGACACGCCGGCCAGCTGCGCCAGATCGGCCATGGTCAGGCTCATCGAACCCAGCGGGTCCGGCTGCTTCTTGCCCGTGCGACTCAAGTTTCCGCCCCCTGACCTGTGCTCGGCATCGTCGTATCGTCGCCCGTTTTCTCAACTGCTGGTTTGCCTGCGCCATTCGCCCATCCGATGGCGCGACGCAACAATGCCTTGCAGTTTGGCTACTTGCGACGCATTCGTCCATCACAGGCGGCCACAGCAGGTACCTGCGCTCAGCCCTTGCCTGCCACGGCATCTATTCCTCCGGCCGCCAGCCCATGTGCCGCAACGCCTGAGCAAATGATAACGATATCTTGATAACGATATCATTTACTGGCAAGCTCGCCGCCATTCGGCGAAAAGCCCTGCGTCTTCGCCATAAGTTGCGCCTCCATCGAAAGTCAGCACGAGCTTGTCTACATGCAAGTAGCAACACAGGGGAAACCATCCGAACTGGCCGATTTCAACGGATCATCCGTCGATCCCTGGCAGCTCGTGCGCCGTGGCACAAACCCTGCGGACTTCGCGCAGGAGGAAAGCCTGTTCGCATTGGCCAACGGCGCGCTCGGCGTGCGCGGCGGAATCGAGGAGTATCCGAGCGCGAGCCAGGGCAGCTTTCTGGCCGCCGTGTGGGAGCGTTCGCCGATCGACTATCACGAGCGCTTTACCGGCTATGCCCGCACCACCGATACGCGCGTGCCCGTTGCCGACGCCACCGGCATTCGCCTGCAGCTGGGCAATGCGCCAGTGCGGCTCGGCGAGGGCGAGTGGCTGGGCTTCGAGCGCGCGCTCGATCTGCGCAGCGGCTGCTACCGGCGCGAACTGAGCTGGCGTTCGCCCACCGGCGCGACGCTGGAAATCACCGCCCAGCGCATCGTGGCACTGGACGAGCCCGGCCTGTTGGCCATGCGCTACCAGGTGAGGTCGGTCGACTACACCGGGCCGATCAGCCTGGAGTCGACCATAAACACCGCACACGGCGCCGCCCGACAGGGCGACGACCCGCGCATCGGCGCGCAGCTGCACGGCGGCCTGCAGACGATCGACGCGCAGGCCGGCGATACGCACAGCTGGGTTCGCCAGCAGACGGCGAACAGCCGCATCCGCCTGGCCTGCGGACAACAGCATCGACTGACCGACGACGGCCTGCGCTTTCAGCACGCTTCCTCGGCTGCCGACGGCGTGTCGCAGACGTTCACCGGCATGCTGCTGCCGGGCCAGAGCGTGACGCTGGAAAAATACGTCGCCTATGCCTGGTCGCTGCCGGACGATGACAAGCCGAACACCGATCTAACCGGTGAAGTCGAGCGTACGCTGTCGACCAGCGTGGCGCAGGGCTACGTTGCGCTGCTGGCCCGGCAGACCCGCACGCTGGAACAGTTCTGGCGCGACGCCGATCTGGCCGTCAGCGATGCCGAGATCGAACAGGCGCTGCGCTTCAATCTGTTCCACCTGTATCAGTCCAGCGGGCGCGACGGCCACAGCAGCACGGCAGCCAAGGGCCTCACAGGCGAAGGCTATGAGGGCCACTATTTCTGGGACGCCGAAGCCTTCATGCTGCCCGCACTGGTATCCACCGCGCCGCGCCTGGCGCGCAGCCTGCTGACTTACCGCTACGAAACGCTCGACCGCGCCCGTCTGCATGCGCGCGAACTGGATCATCCGCGCGGCGCGCTCTACGCCTGGCGCACCATCAGCGGCGACGAATGTTCATCGTACTTCCCCGGCGGTTCGGCGCAGTACCACATCAATGCCGACATCGCTTGGGCGATTCGGCTCTACCTGGACGCCAGCGGCGACGAGGCGTTTCTGCTCACGCAGGGTGCGGAGATGCTGTTCGAAACCGCGCGCATCTGGCTCGACATCGGCCATTTCAACGCGCGTCACGATGGCGCGTTCTGCATCCATGAGGTCACCGGCCCGGACGAGTATTCCGCCCTGGTCGACAACAACTACTACACCAACCGCATGGCGCAGCGGCACCTGCGCGATGCGGCAGCCGTCGCGGCGCAGCTGGCGGCATCGCATCCGACCGAGTACGCCGCGCTGGCCGGCCGCATCGAGCTGACCAGCGATGAGGCCGCGCTGTGGCAGCGCGCTGCCGACGCGATGTATCTGCCGGTGGATGCCCGACTGAACATCTTTCCACAGGACGACGGCTTTCTCGACAAGCCGCGTCTACCTACGGCGATTGCCGATGCGCCGAGCGATCAGCCGCTGCTGCTGCGCCTGCACCCGATGAGCATCTACCGCCACCAGGTATGCAAGCAGGCCGACACCGTGCTGGCGCTGATGCTGGCCGGCGACGGCATCGACACCGCGGCCAAGCGGCGCAACTTCGACTACTACGAAGGCGTCACCGTACACGACTCGACACTGTCGGCCTCCACCTTCGCGGTGATGGCGACCGAGGTGGGCCTCGGCGAGAAGGCCTACCAGTATTTTCTCGATACCTTGCGCGTCGACCTCGACGATCTGCACGGCAACGCCGCGCATGGCATCCATATGGCCGCGATGGCCGGCAGCTGGCTGGCGCTGGTCTGGGGCTTCGGCGGATTTCGGGTACGCGGCGGCGAGCCGTCGCTCGCACCGCAGCTGCCGCAGCCGTGGAGCAGCTATCGCTTCGGCCTGCGCTGGCGCGATGCACACCTGCGCGTCGAGGTGGATCGCAACGGTGTGCATTATTCGCTCACCGATGGTGACAGCCTCACTTTTCTGCACAACGGCGTTCGGCAACAGCTGAACGCCGGACGGCCGCTGCATCTTGCCTGCGCAGACGCGTCGGCGACGAGCTATACGTTTCCACGACCGCTGAAAGCCGTGATCTTCGATCTCGATGGGGTGATCGCCGATACGGCGGTGGTGCATCACGCGGCCTGGAAGCAGTTGGCCGACGAGATCGGCATCGGCTTCGACGACAGCGTAGGCGAACGCTTGAAAGGCGTCGACCGGCTCGCCTCACTCGACATCGTTCTGGAACGCGCGACGCGCCAGTACAGCCTCGATGAAAAGCTCGAACTGGCCGCGCGTAAGAACGATTACTACCGCGAGCAGGTTCAACATTTCGGACCGGAAAACCTGCTGCCTGGCGCGCGCGCAGCGATCGCCTCGGTAAAGAAAGCCGGACTGAAAACGGCGCTGGCTTCGGCAAGCAAGAACGCCCCGCTGCTGCTGGAGCGGTTGGGCATCGCCGACTTGTTCGACTACGTGGTCGATGCCAACCGGATCGCTCGTTCGAAACCCGATCCGGAAATTTTTATCGCTGCGGCAAGCGCTCTCGGTGTGATACCGAGCGAATGCCTCGGCGTGGAGGACGCTGCGGCTGGCATCGCCAGCATTCATGCCGCGGGGATGGCGGCGGTGGGAATCGGACGCGCGGACGCGCTGCCCGAGGCGGATGTGGTGTTGCCCGACGTCGCTGCGTTCGACATCGGCCGTTTTGCAGAAATCTAAAAGCAAGCTGGCGCGGCCCCTCACTGTCGAGGGGCCGCGATCAAAACCAAAGTGATGGGGAGAGATGAAATGACAAGCACCAAGCGCAACCGGCCCATGGCCATGCTCGTACTGTCGGCGACCATTTCCGGCATTCTGATGTCAGCGGCCGCCAGCGCGCAGACCAGCGCGCCGGCGCAGAACGCCACCGCCACGCCACCGCCGGCGGCGGCAAAGAAAAATGCCGCCGGCACCGATGCGAAGACGACCAAGAACCTCGATCAGGTCGTGGTCACCGGCTCGGCTACCGGGGTCAAGAAAATCGACGCCAGCTACACGATCACCACGGCCAATGCCGAACAGATCCGGCAGGCCAATCCGAAGAGTACCGCCGATCTGCTGAAGATCTCGCCGGGACTCTGGCCCGAATCCACCGGCGGCCAGACCGGCGCCAATATCGAAATCGCCGGCTTTCCGGGCGGCGGCGATGCGCCGTTCAACACGGTGCAGCTGATGGGCTCACCGCTGTACGGCATGCCGTCGCTGTCGTTCTTCGAACAGACATCGATCTTCCGCCTCGATGACACCATCGAGCGTGTCGAAATCGTGCAGGGTGGCCCATCCGTCGTGTTCGCCGACGGCCAGATCGGCGCAACGGAAAACTTCATTCTCAAGCAGGGCACCGAAGTACCGTCGGGCAGCATCGGCGTGACCTACGGCTCGGAAGACCTCAAGCGCGTCGACGGCTTCTACGGCTTCAAGATCGCCGACAACTGGTACGGCAGCGTGGGCGGTTTCTATCGCGACTCCTCCGGCGTGCGCGATCCGCAGTTCGCCGCCGACAAGGGCGGCCAGCTCACCGGCACACTGACCCACGATTCGGACAACGGCTCGTTCACCCTGTACGCGCGCACACTGGACGACAAGAACCAGTTCATCACGCCGATCCCGCTGCTGCAGAGCGGCAGCGATCATTTCAGCGCCTACCCCGGCTTCGATCCGCTAACCGACACCTACAACAGCAAGTACCTGCAGCATGTGTTCCTCGCCGCGTATCCCAACGGCGGCTCGAACGCGAACCTCGCCAACGGTCGCGGTGCCAAGATGAATTTCTTCGGCGCGAACTTCGACTACGACCTCGGCAACGGCATCACGCTGAGCGACAAGTTTCTGTTCGACGAAGGCGACGTCAACACCAACGCGCTGTTCTCCGGCTCGAACCCGGCATCGCTCAACGACGAGCTCTACAACGTGCCCGCCAGCCAGAACGGCCTGCTGCTGCCGGCCGGCTCAACCTATACGGCGACCTACGCCGGCCCCGGTGGTGGAGGTCCGGTAAGCGCGAATCAAAGCGTGATCCAGCAGGGCTGGTGGTACATCCACAAGCATTTGCGCAACATGAACAACGATTTCCGCCTCAGCAAGGAAATCTTCGACGGCAATACCCTCACTGCCGGCGTCTACCTGGCGCATTACACCGACGACGACGCCTGGGCGCTGGGCAACCAGATGCTGATGACCAATACGCCGAACGCGCGGCCGATCGCGGTGAGCTATCAGCTCAACGGTAAGACCTATTACGTGACCGATCCGCAGGGCTTCAGCAACCTCAACGGCAACTACGACATCACCGAGCAGGGCGTCTCGAACAACAAGGCGTTCTACCTGTCCGACTCCTGGCATCTGGACCGCTGGCTGTTCGACGCGTCGGCGCGTCTGGAGAACCAAGAATCCACGCTCAACGTCTGCAACATGACCAACGAGGATCTGGATAACAATCCCTACACCCTCTACAACAACGCCGTTCCCGTCTGCAATGGCACTTATGCGCATACGGCGTACAACAAAACGCATACCTCATGGACGGTCGGTGCGAACTACGAGCTGGCCGACAACATGAGCCTGTACGTGCGAGCCAACAAGGGCGTGCATTTCGGCGACTTCGACAATGCGCTGCGCGGCAACACCACCGGCAATACCGCGCCGCTGCAGAAAATCCAGAACTTCGAAGGCGGCTTCAAGTATCAGTCGCCCTTGTTCTACGCCGACATCAGTGTCTATCACAAGCAGTTCAACGGCCTGACCTATCAGCCGACGACCGCCTCGGGTACGCCGATCGGTCCACAGGCGCTGTACGGCTCCGACTCGAAGGGTGTGAACTTTATCGGCTCGGTCACACCGGTCGAGAACCTGAAGCTGTCGCTCGTAGCCAACTATCTCGATGGGCATTACACGCACAACAATTCCTGCCTTTCGTTCACGAACACGGTAACGGGCGAGACCGGTTGCGCCTTTATCGACGGCGTGCAGCTGCAGCGTCAGCCGAAGGTGCACTATGCCTTTACGCCGAGCTACCGCATTCCGTTCGGCTGGGGCGACATCACCACCTTCGTCACCTACACGCATGTCGGCGCACACACGCAGGACGTTTCCGGCCTGCAGCAGCTGGGCAGCTACAACACGCTGGACTTCGGTATCGTCGCCAACGTCGAGCAGAACTGGCAGCTGCGCCTGCAGGGGACCAACATCACCAACGAGCTGGGCCTGACCGAGAGCAACTCGCGCATCTTCGGCACCGGCGTTTCCGGCGGTGTGATTCTCGCCCGTCCGCTGGAAGGTCGCGAGGTCAACTTCCAGGCGAAATACAGTTTCTGATCGATGCGCCCGGCGTTGACAAGGCTGCAATAACAGAGCTGAGTTAGTGCGAAAAGCGTGGTCCGACTCTCGCCCCAAGACGGGTCGGACCACGCCATTACTACGCTGCCGAAAACGAACCAAGAGAATGCCGTGAACCGATACCGCATGATCGCCGCGCTGGTACTGATCTACATGATCTTCGCGATCCTGCTCAACAGCGTAGGCACGGTGATCCTGCAGTCGATCGCTACGTTCGGCATCGACAAGCCCGAAGCCAGCGCGCTGGAGCGCTACAAAGATTTGTCGATCGCGCTCACCTCGTTTCTGGTCGCCTCGTTCATTCCGCTGGCCGGCTACAAGCGGTCGATGATGCTGGCATTGGCCATCGTCGGCGGCGCCTGCCTGCTGATGCCGATCTACCCTACTTTCCTGACTACGCGGTTGCTGTTTGCCTGCGTGGGCATTTCGTTTGCGCTGGCCAAGGTCGGCGTGTATTCATCGATCGGCCTGCTCACCGCCGACAAGACCGCGCATTCGCGACTGACCAATTTCGTCGAAGGCATGTTCATGGTCGGCGTGCTCGCCGGCAACTGGATCTTCAGCGGCTTTGTCGATCGCGCGCATCCGGGCAACCCGGTATGGTTCAACGTCTACTGGGTGCTGGCGACGCTGTGCGCTCTGGTGATCGTATTGCTGGCCAGCAGCCGCTTGGACGAGAGCGCAGCGCACTCGCACGGGCACAACAATTCGTTCGGCGACTCGCTGATGGAAATGTTCCGGCTGTTCGTACGGCCGCTGGTGTACGTGTTTCTGGCATCCGCCTTTCTCTACGTGTTGATCGAGCAGAGCTTCGGCACCTGGCTGCCGACGTTCAACAACGAAATACTGAAACTGCCCAATGCCATGAGCATCCAGTTCGCCAGCATCCTGGCCGGCATGACCGCGCTTGGGCGCATCGCCGCCGGCATCGTGCTGAAGCGCGTGCGCTGGTACACCCTGCTCAACGTCTGCGTGATCGGCATGGGCGTGCTCGTGATCATCGTGCTGCCACTGGCCCGTGGCGTGGTGGCGCGAGCGGACGTGGGCTGGTTCAACGCACCGACCGCGGCCTATCTGATTCCCCTGCTCGGTCTACTGATGGCGCCGATCTATCCGGTGATCAATTCGGTGGCGCTGAGCTCCCTGCCCAAGCCCATGCACGCGGCCATGACCGGGCTGATCGTGGTTTTCTCGGCGCTCGGCGGCACCTTGGGCTCGTACATCACGGCGCGGGTATTCGCCAGCTTCGACGGCATCCACGCCTTTTATTTTTCGCTGGTGCCGATGGTCTTGGTACTGGTCACGCTGTTCTTTTTCAAACGCGAGACCGACCGCGCCGGCGGCGCCGCACCGACCGCATTGAACCTGGCCGGCAAATAAGCGTGCGATTGCCTGCACGCATCCACACCGGGCCAGTCACGCCGGCCCCATCCATACGGAAATAACATGACGCTAGCTCATCGACTGTTATCCCCTCTCTTCGTGGCGCTGGCTCTGGCCGCACCGGCAGCGCACGCCGCGACGGACCCAAGCTTCGTCATGAGCGCCACGTCGAAGAATTTCGACAACTACTTTCCCAGCTATCTGGCCAACGGCTATTTCTCGACCATGACCTCGGTGCGTGGCACCGAAGGCAATCTTGCGTACATGGTCGCGTTCATGGATTACGCCAAGGACGATATCGCTCGCCCGGCGGCCATCCCCGGCTGGAGCGGCATCGACTACAGCACGGGCAAATCGACCGCCGGCGAGTTCTGGCTCAACCGCACCTTGCTCAGCGAGAAAGCCTTCGGCGACTACCAGCAGACGCTGGACATGCACGACGGCACCTTGACCACGCGCTACCGCTATACCGACGACGGCGGCAAATCCACGCGCATCGCCGTCACCACCTTCGTCAGCCAGGCGGATACGCATCTGGCGGCGACGCGCATCAGCGTCACGCCGGAATTCGACGGCACCGTGCAGCTGTCGTTTCCGTTGAATATCTGGGCACCGCACCAGCCGCGCTTCCCGATCGGCAAGATGACCGGCGACGAGATGCTGGCCGCGGTCGCCGCCAACAATATGTCGGTGACCGAGCCGGTCAACTATCGCACCGCCGACCGCGCACCGGTCTGGTACCACGGCGACACCGGCGTCTCGAACGAGAACGGCAGCACGACGGATCTCACCCTGCAGCTCGACGGCAAGGCCGAGCAGGGTTTGCGCATGGCCGAGGCGGCTGCGATCGAATTGCCCAAGGGCATCGAGCCTAGCGCCATCACTCTCGACAAAAGCACCTATCAGCTGGCGCTGAATCTGAAGGTGCCTGTAAAGAAGGGCCAGACCTATACCTTCACCAAATACGTGGCAATGTCCCGCGAAACCTGGGGTGGCGATGCAGAAGCCACCGCCACGTTAGCGAAAAAAGCGCGCGGCACCGGCTTCGACAAGCTGCTCGCCGACCATCAGGCCGCCTGGCATACGCTGTGGCAGTCGGACATCGCGATCGATGGCGACGCGAAGGTGCAGCAGGCCGTGCATTCGGATCTCTATTATCTCTTGTCCAACTCCACCACCGGCACGGCATGGCCGATGGGCGCGTGCGCGCTGACCCCGAACTACGCCGGACATGCGTTCTGGGATTCCGATTCATGGGTATTCCCCGCGCTGCTGCTGCTGCACCCGGAGCGGGCCAAGCCGATCGTGATGTTCCGCCATCGCACCATGCAGCCGGCGCGTGAGCGCGCTGCGCAGTACGGCGTCAAGGGCACGATGTATCCGTGGGAGGCCGATCCGGAAACCGGCATCGACTACACGCCGCACTTTGCTTATGGTGTGTTCCGCGAGGTGCACGTCAACGCCGACATCGCCATCGCGCAATGGCAGTACTACCTGGCCAGCGGCGATAGCGCCTGGCTGAAGGCGAACGGCTGGCCGGTGATCAAGGAGATCGCCGATTTCTGGGTCAGCCGCGTCAGTTACGACAAGACCGACGACCGCTACGAAATTCTGCACGTCACGTCGCCCGACGAGGCCTACGACGACGTGCCGAACGACTCGTTCACTAACGCCGCCGCGCGCAAGGCGCTGGACATCGCGACCGCCGCCGCGCTCAAGGTCGGTGCCACGCCCGATCCGCAGTGGGCCGCTATCGCCAGGAAGATGTATATCCCGTTCGATGCCAAGGCGCAGCGTCATCTCGACTTCGATGCCTCGGTGCCGCACGACAAGATCACCTGGATGGGCTCGTCGCTGGCGTGGCTGATGTATCCCAATCTCGATCTGCCGATGTCGCCGGAAATCCGTCGGAACGACTTCGCCTTCCAGCTGGAAGAGCTGAAAGTGCACGGCAACGACCCCAACGAAATGATGATGGTGATGCTGGCCACTGCCGCCGCCGAAGTGGGCGATGGCAAGACGGCCGGCGAGTGGTTGCAGCGCAACCTGGTCGGCTTTCTGAAAGCGCCCTACAACGTACGCAGCGAAACCGCCTCGAACAACGCCGGCTATATTCTCGCCACCTCGGCAGGCTTTGTGCAGAGTCTGGTGTACGGACTGAGCGGCCTGCGCATCGACGATAGCGGCCTCAGCGAAGCCTATGCCCCTGCGCTCCCACCGACCTGGCGATCGATGACGCTGAAGCACATCAGCTTTCGCGGCAAGCTGTACGACATCACGGTCGATCGCGATGCGGCAGGCAAGGCCCGGCTGACGCGCAAGTCGCTATGACGGCGATGGATATCTTCACCATCGCTCACGCTGGCCGTTCGCGTTTCGCCGGTGCGACGGGTTCGCATGGGTATCCAAACAACGGCATTTGAATGGATACCTTGCCGCACGCCTTGCTCGAATCCATGCGCCGCGTCGGCGCCCTGTTGCAATCGGGCGACCTGCGCGACGCGCACGATCGACTCGCCGAGCTGGTCGCGCAGCATCCCGAGGCGGTCGAGCCGCTGCGTCTGCTGGCCGGGACCAAGCAGGCCCTGGGCGACATCGACGCCGCCGAAGCCCTGCTGCGCCAGGCGCTGGCCAAGGATACGCACTGGGCGCCGACGCTGGCGACGCTGGGCGAACTGCTGCTCAGTCGCGGCCGCGGCGATGAGGCCGAACCGCTGCTGCGCCGTGCAGCACAGCGTTTGCCGCACGCCGCGCTGGCACTGGCGCGCTATTACAACGACGCGCAGCGCGCGAGCGAAGCCCTCGCCATAGTCGCACCGCTTTGCGCGGTGGAAAACGCCGAGGTCGAACTGGTCACGCAGCACGTGACGGCACTGGCGGCGCTGGGTCGCCACGAGGAAGCGATCGCGATCTACCGTCGACGCGCCGAACGATCTCCCGCCGACCCTGCCGCTGCGCACGCGCTGGCCATCGCGCTCGATGCCGCGAACCGGCATGCGGAGGCCGAGCGAGTAGCCCAATCGGCAATAGCGAGCGGACACCGGACCGCCGCCGCCTATTTCACGCACGCGCGCAGCCTGATCGGTCTGGGCAAGTTCGATCGCGCCGAGGCGGCGCTGCACGATTGCCTGCGACAGAACCCGCGTCTCGTCGATGCGCAAAACCATCTGGCCCGGCTGGTGTGGATGCGCACTGGCGACATCGGCCAGACCACCGCGATGCTCGATCGGGCGCTGCAGACGTTTGCCGACGACGACACGCTGCGCGCCACGAAAGCGGCGATTCTGCAGGGCGCCGGCGACGCGCGTGGCGCGTACGCCTGCCTGGCCGAGCAGGCCGGCAAACCGCAGGCGACGCCCGCGCTCTTGGTGCGTGCAGGCCTGGCAGCATTGGAATTCGACCCGGCGGCATCGCTGGCGCTCGCCGAGCGAGCGCTGCGCACGTCGCCAGCCAACGAGCCCGCAAAAAATCTTCGCGTAGCGTCGCTGCTCGGCGTGGGTGAGGCAGGCGAAGCGCTGGCGCAGACCGAAGAGCTTTTGTCGCGCACGCCGGACGACCAGTATCTCATCGCGCTGCAAACGACGGCGTGGCGCCTGCTCGACGATCCCCGCTACGACGAGCTGTGCGACTACGCGCAGCTGGTCGTTCCCCAGCCATTGCAGGCGCCGGCACCATGGGCTGACATGGCCAGTTTTCTGACCGATGTCAAACGCAGCCTCGAACGGCTGCATCCGGCGAACGGACATCCGCTGCTGTTTCAGTCGCTGCGCCACGGCACCGAAACGACCGACGATCTGGCGCGCAGCAGCGACCCGACGATCCAGGCGCTGTTCGCAGCCTTCGACGCACCGATACGTCAATACCTCGCACATATCGGCCAGGGCCACGACCCGATGCGCCGCCGCAACCGCGGCAGCTACCGATTCAACGGCGGCTGGTCGGTGCGGCTACGCACGTCGGGCTTTCACAACAATCACGTGCATCCGCGTGGATGGATCTCGTCCGCCTGCTATATCGACATGCCCGACGGCATCGCCACGGCATCCACGCCGGAAGGCTGCCTGGCGTTCGGTGCACCGGGCATCGCGACGACTCCGGCGTTAGCCGCCGAACACGTACTGCGACCCGAGGTCGGCATGCTGGTGCTGTTCCCTTCCTACCTGTGGCACGGCACCGTACCGTTCACAGGCGATCGCACGCGTCTGACGGTGGCCTTCGACGTGTTGCCCGATGCGGCAGGAAACAGCGCATGAATTCGTCACGGCCATGGCTCCGGCCGATCGTGCTGGCGCTGCTTCTCTCAGCGGTCGCGCCCTCGTTCGCCGCAACGGACCCCAGCTTTCTGCTGACCGCCAGCTCGAACGATTTCGCTACCTACTTTCCCGGCCAGCTGGCCAACGGCTATTTCTCGACCATGACCGCGCCGCGCGGCACCGAAGGCAACCTCGCCTACATGGTCGCCTTGATGGATTACACCAGGGACGACTTTTCGCGGCCCGCCGCCATACCCGGCTGGACCGAGATCGACTACAGCACGGGCACCTCCAGCGCCGGCCACTTCTGGATGAATCAGGTCGCGCTGGCGCCGTCGGTATTCCAGAACTACCGGCAGGTGCTGAACCTGCACGACGCCACGCTGAGCACGCGCTATCGCTATATCGATCACAGCCGTGCCACCGACGTCGCCGTGACGACCTTCGTCAGCCAGGCGTCGCCGCACCTGGCGGCCACGCAGCTGTCGATCACGCCGGATTTCGACGGCATCGTCGAACTGTCCTTCGCACTCAATACCTGGGCGCCGTATCAACCGCGCATGCCGCTGGGAAAGCTGACCGGCGAGCAGATGCAGGAGGCGGTCGCCGCGCACAATATGAAGCTGGAGCCGATCGCGCCGGCCACCTCCGATCGCGCCGCATTCTGGTATCACGGTGATACCCACGTACTGACCAGCCACGGCGACGCGAAGGATCTGACGCTATCGCTCGATGGCCGCGCCGAACGAGGTCTGCGCATGGCCGAGGCCGCGGCGATCAGCCTGCCGGATCAGCTGAAGCCGATCGACGGCAAGTTCTACCGGAGCGACTATCGGCTCGCGTTGAACCTGCGCATCCCGGTGCGCAAGGGCCAGACCTATACCTTTACCAAATACGTCGCCGCCTCGCGCGAGAACTGGGGCGGCGA
Organism: Rhodanobacter sp. ANJX3; assembly: GCF_014200755.1. GTDB lineage: Bacteria > Pseudomonadota > Gammaproteobacteria > Xanthomonadales > Rhodanobacteraceae > Rhodanobacter. The sequence goes on from NZ_JACHCM010000003.1 coordinate 573,131, forward strand.
CGCGCGCGACGACCTCGCTCTGGCGCGCACAGCCCGCACGCAGGGATTCGACGCGCTGCTGAGCGCGCATCAGGCGGCGTGGCACGCGCTCTGGCAAACGGACGTCCAGATCGACGGCGATTCGAAGGCACAGCAGATCGTGCATTCGGATCTGTACTACCTGCTGTCGAACTCCACCGCCGATACCGCGTGGCCGATCGGTGCCTGCGCGATGACGCCCGGTTACGCCGGTCATGCGTTCTGGGACAGCGATTCGTGGGTGTTCCCCGCGCTGTTGCTGCTGCATCCGTCGCGCGCCAAGTCGCTGGTGATGTTCCGCGACCGCACACTGCCCGCTGCGCAGCAGCGCGCGCGCGAACGCGGGCTGCCGGGTGCGATGTACCCATGGGAAGCCGATCCCGAGAACGGCACCGAACAGACGCCGTATTTCGCGCGCGTGCTGGGCGAGCGCGAGATCCACGTCAATGCCGATATCGCCATCGCGCAGTGGCAGTACTACCTGGCCAGCGGTGACAAGATTTGGCTCAAACAGCATGGCTGGCCGGTGATCCGCGAGATCGCGAAATTCTGGACCGGCCGCGCAACCTTCAATGCCAAGAAACAGCGCTACGAAATCCTGCACGTCACCTCGGTCGACGAGGACTACAACGACGTGCCGAACGACACCTTCACCAACGCCTCGGCCGCGAAAGCGCTGAACATCGCCACCGCGGCGGCGGCGATCGTCGGCGAGACACCCGACCCGCGCTGGTCGGATATCGCCGCACGCATGCTGATTCCGTTCTCCGAAAAAGACGGCCATCACCTCGACTTCGACGAAAGCGTGCCGCACGACATGGATTCGTGGGGCGGCAGCTCACTGCCGATGCTGTCGTATCCCTCACTCGACTTTCCGATGACGCAGGCCCTGCGCCAACGCGATTACGACTTTGCGCTGAGTCCGATCACCGGCTCGCATCGCGACCCCAACAGCATGGGTCTGGCGCCCACCTCGATCGCCGCCGCCACACTGGGCGATGCAGTCGGGGCGAGCGAGTGGTTTCGGCGAAACATCACGGCCGACGTGATCAAGCCGCCATTCAACGTGCGCACCGAAACCGCGACCAACAACACCGGCTATTTCCTGACCGCCAGCGCAGGGCTGCTGCAGAACATGGTGTATGGCTTCACCGGCCTGCGCATCGAAGAAGCGGGCGTGGTCGAAGCGTATCCGCCGGTGCTGCCAGCCTCATGGAAATCGCTGACGCTGAAGCACGTTCGCTTTCGCGGCATCGCCTACGACATCACCATCGATCGCGATGCCGCCGGCAAGACGCGGCTGACCCGCACCGCCCACTGACAAGACGATTTCGCATTCCACCCGACGTCGAGGAAATGCATCATGCCAATGACCCGCCTGCGCACTTTGTCCATCGCTATTCTGGCCTTTCTGTCCGGTGCTCCGGTTCTCGCCGACACGCCACCGGCCATCGACAAGAGCGGTACGGCGACAGGATCTGCGTTCTCCATTCCCTATTCGAGCTACGCCTCGCCCGAGGCGGCGGCGATGTTTCAGAAGGTATTGGCAGACGGCAGGAAAACGCCATCGCTGGCGCTCGGCATCGAGCCGAGTCGCACATTTTACGACCGGATCAACAGCGATCGCGCCAGGCGCATGCAGACGATCTATCCGGTGACGACGCATGCGGAAACCATCGGCGGGGTGCCGACCGATGTCGTGCTGCCCGCCAACGGCGTATCCGCGGCGCAAAAAAAGCGCGTACTGATCAATCTGCACGGCGGCGGCTTTCTGTGGGGGGCGCATAGCGGCGGACTGGTCGAGTCGATTCCGCTAGCAAGCCTTGGCCGCATCAAGGTCGTCACCGTCGACTATCGCGAAGGCCCGGAGCACGTCTTTCCCGCCGCCAGCGAAGACGTCGCCGCGGTCTACCGCGCCCTGCTGAAGCAGTATCCGGCGAAGAACATCGGCATCTACGGCTGTTCCGCCGGCGGCGTGCTGACCGCCGAGGCGGTGGCCTGGATCATCTCGAAAAAGCTGCCGGTACCTGGCGCGATCGGCACGTTCTGCGGGTCGGTGGCCGAGTTCAGCGGCGACTCCAGCTATGTGGCGCCGATCCTCAACGGTCAGGCCATACCGAGCGCACCGCTCAAGCTTGCCAGCCTGCCCTACTTCGCCCATGCCAAAGCGGACGATCCGCTGGTCTTTCCGGCCAACTCGCCGGCGCTATTGGCGAAATTCCCGCCAACCCTGCTGATCACCGGCACCCGCGACTTCGCCATGAGCACCGAAATGCAGAGCCAGCGTCTGCTCAGTGCAGCGGGCGTCGACGCCGAGCTGCACGTGTGGGACGGCATGTGGCACTCGTTCTTCTCCGATCCGCAGATGCCCGAGTCGAAGGAGGCCTATGCCGTGATGGTGAGCTTCTTCGATCGCCATCTGGGCCGCTAGATGGTTGGCCAGAGCCTTTGCCGATGGCGACATGCGTCACGGAAACCGCACGCCTGGGTTGCGATCTTTGCCCCGCTCGGCCTGGACGGGTATTCTCTGACCAACCTATCGCAACACGGCGCACCATGAGCTTACAGACCGTTCTGGTCATTGATGACGAGCGCGACATCCGCGAACTGTTGACCATCACGCTGGGCCGGATGGATTTGCAAGTCGATGCTGTAGGCACAGTGGCGGAGGCGCGTCGCGCCCTTTCCGAAAAAACCTATGACCTGTGCTTCACCGACATGCGCCTGCCTGACGGTGACGGACAGGAAATCATCGAACTGATCTCCAGCACGGCGCCGGATACGCCGGTGGCGATGATCACTGCCTACGGCAACGTGGACGCCGCGGTGAACGCGCTGAAGGCCGGTGCGTTCGATTTCGTTTCCAAGCCGGTCGATATCCAGATGCTGCGTGGCCTCGTGCGCACCGCGCTCAAGCTTGCCGAAGAAAAGCGCAACGGCGTCGGCGCGGCCAAACCCGGCGACTCCAGCGAACGCCTGATCGGCGACTCGCCGGCGATGCAGCAGGTGCGCGCCACCATCGGCAAATTGGCGCGCAATCAGGCGCCGGTCTATATCGCCGGCGAATCCGGCGTGGGCAAGGAGCTGGTCGCGCGGTTGATCCACGAGCAGGGGCCGCGCGCCAGCGGTCCGTTCGTGCCGGTCAACTGCGGCGCGATTCCATCCGAGCTGATGGAAAGCGAATTCTTCGGCCATCGCAAGGGCAGCTTTACCGGCGCCAGCAGCGACAAGGAAGGCCTGTTCCAGGCCGCGCAGGGCGGCACGCTGTTTCTCGATGAAGTGGCCGAACTGCCGCTACACATGCAAGTGAAGCTGCTGCGCGCGATCCAGGAGAAAGCCGTGCGCCCGATCGGCGGCCGCGACGAGATTCCGGTCGACGCACGCATTCTTTCGGCCACGCACAAGAACCTCAGCCAGTTGGTCGAGCAGGGTCAGTTTCGCCAGGATCTGTTCTATCGCATCAACGTGATCGAACTGCGCGTACCGCCGTTGCGCGAGCGCCGCGGCGACGTACCGCTGCTGTCGGCCTTTATTCTCAAAGCGCTCGCCGGCAAGAGCGGCGAACCCGTCGGTCAGCTGCTGCCGGCGGCCAGGCAGGCGCTGGAGGCCTACGAGTTCCCCGGCAACGTGCGCGAGCTGGAAAACATTCTCGAGCGCGCGATGGCGATGTGCGACGGCAACAGCATCGACGCCGACGACCTGATGCTGCCGCAGCGCGCGCCGCGCTCCTCCTTTCAGGAAAGCATGCCGACGATGGGCGGCCATGCGCCGCCGCCAGCCGCCGATAACGGTGGGCTGGACGACTACATCAGCAACCTCGAGCGCACCGCCATCATCAAGGCGCTGGAAGAGTCGCGCTACAACAAGACCGCCGCGGCCAGAAAACTCGGCATCACCTTTCGCGCGCTGCGTTACAAGCTGAAAAAGCTCGGCATCGACTGATACGGTTCCAGCACCCGTCGGTGCGGGAACCGTATCAGATCAGTGGCTACTGTTCGCCGCTTGCCGCCAGCAGGGCCTTGCGCAAGGTCTTCAGCAGCAGCGGCGTGGTGATCGGCTTGTTCATCACATACAGGTGATCGAACGGCGGCAGCTCGTGCAGATCCGGCGGTGCCTCGGGGCGACCGAGCAGGATGACGGCACCGTTGTACCCATGTTCGGTCAATGCCGCCAAGGTGCGCACGCCGGTGTACAGGTTCATGTCGGCATCGAGCACGACCAGATCGGGCAGACCGCAGGCTTCGATCCACTGCAAAGCCGCGGTACCGCTCTGGCTGGCATGCGCTTCGTAACCGTAGGAGTCGAGCGTGTCGACCATCAGGGAGAGCTGCCCGGCCTCTTCCACCACCACCAGTACACGCTCGCCGGAACCTTCCAGGCTGTCCTTGCTGCCACTGTGTTCGCTGTCGGCCGCCAGCTCCTCCAGCGGGATATACAGATCGAACCGCGTGCCTTTGCCTGGCTCGCTGTTCACGCGCATCACGCCACCGTGGGTGCTGATGATGCGCTTGCACGACAGCAGGCCAAGGCCGGTACCGGTTTCCTTGGTCGTGAAAAACGGTTCGAACAGTCGCTCCAGCACATCCTGGCTCATGCCCGCGCCGCTGTCGATCACGCTCATGCGCAGGTAGCGGCCCTGACGCGGGTGCTCTTCGGGCAGAAAGAAATCCAGCGGCAGATGGATCTGCGCCGTTTCGATGCGCAGGTTGCCACCGTCGGGCATGGCCTGAATCGCGTTGAGGCAGAGATTGAGCAGGCACTGCTGCAGCTCGGTGTGATTGCCTTCGAAGGACAGCTCGGGGTCTTCGATCGCCAGCTCCATCGCCACCGAACGCGGAATGCTGCCCTGCAGGAGCAGGTCGAGCGCGTTGAGCAGCGCCCCCAGACGCACCTCTTCCGCCCGCCGCGCACCGCGTGCGAACGATAGCATCGACTGCACCATGTCCAGCCCGCGCTTGCCGCAGTCGCGCACCAGCTTGCCCAGCCGGGCCAGCCGCGGATCGTCCTGGTAATCCTGCAGGCTGTCGCCGGCCAGCAGCAGCGGCTGCAGCAGGTTGCGCAAGTCGTGGCTGAGGCCGCCGGCCAGCATGGCCAGGCTCTCGAAGCGCTGCGCGCGGATCAGCTCGGCTTCGGCACGGCGGCTGGCGCGGCGCGCGTCGGCCTCGGCCAGCGCGCGGCGCACGGCGCTGGCCAGTCGGGCCGGATTCTGCTTGAGAATGTAATCGGTGGCGCCGTTGCGCAACGCCTCGATGGCCGCCTCTTCGCCGAGCGTGGCGGAGACGAAGATAAACGGCAGGTCCTCGTCGCGTTGGCGCAGCAACTCCAGCGCGTGCTGGCCTGAAAAGCCCGGCATGCTCAGATCGGAGAGCACGATGTCCGGCTTGAACTCCTCCAGAGCCGCCAGGAAGCGCGGCGCGTCGTCGACCAGACGCACCTCGTAGGCGATGCCGTCTTCATCGAGCTGCGCCAGTACGAGCTCGGCATCGAGTGCACTGTCCTCGACCTGCAGCACGCGAATGCTTGGCGGTAATTGAGTCTGCCGATGTGGCATGGATGGGTTCCAGGGAAACGAATTCAGCGTGACCGGAAACTGTGCGGCCGGGCGGCATGAAAACCGGCGCGACAATGTTCTGGGCCTTTCGGAAAAATCTCTGCCAGCGACCTGCTCTCCTCGATGCGGTTTTACAAGCCTTTCGTTTGCACATCTTGCCGGGTTTGCAGCGGGGCTTTCACGCCCCGGTTATCGCTGACTATCACTCTTTTTCCGGGGGCTGATTCAATACCGCCCAGAACTGGCCGAGGGTACGCACCGCGTCGAAAAACTGGTCGACGTCGACCGGCTTGATCACATAGGCATTGGCGCCGAGATCCCAACTGCGGGCCAGGTCGCTCTCTTCGCGCGAGGACGAGAGAATCACCACCGGGATGCGCCGCATGCGCTCGTCGGCGCGCATCTGGGTGAGCACGTCCAGCCCGTTCATGCGCGGCATCTTGATGTCCAGCAGCACGACGGCCGGGTCGCCGTCCTGGCGTCCGGCGAACGCGCCGCGGCAATGCAGGTAGTCGAGGCATTCCACGCCGTCCTCGACGTGTACCACAGGGTTGGCCAGATGCGCGCCATTGAGCGCATCGAGCGCCATCTCGGCATCGGCGGGACTGTCTTCAACCAGCAGGATGGTACGCAGGTCACGCTTATTCATACGCGAGTCTCATTCGTTGAAGCCGAAGCCCCAGCCAGATCGGTGGCCGGTAGCGAAAAATGGAAGTTGGCGCCCTTGCCCAGCTCGGCATCAGCCCAGACCCGGCCACCGTGACGGCTGATGATGCGCCGCACATTGGCCAAACCGATGCCGTTGCCGGCGAATTCGGACGCGCGATGCAGGCGCTGGAACACGCCGAACAGCTTGTCCGCATATTGCATATCGAAGCCCGCGCCATTGTCGGCCACGGTAAATTCGTAATCCCCGTTGGCGCCTTGCTGCACCGTCACCTTGATGGTGGCGATGTCGCGCTGCGCAGTGTACTTCACCGCGTTGCCGAGCAGATTCTGCCAGACCGTGCGCAGCATGTTCTCATCGCCGATCACCATCGGCAATGGCTCCAGATCCCACACGATGCGCCGATCCTGCGCGCCGGACTCGACAATCGCGCGCGACTCCTCAACCACGGTCTGCATATCCACCGCCTGCAGCCGTAGCGCACCTCGCCCCAGCCGCGAAAAAACCAGCAGGTCGTCGATCAGCAGCGCCATGCGCTGCGCCGAGCTGGAGATGACCTCGATATAGTGCGCGGCCTTCTCGTCGACATGCTCGCCCAGATGATGTTCGAGCTTGCGCGCAAAGCCCGCAATGTGTCGCAGCGGTGCGCGCAGATCGTGCGATACCGAGTAGCTGAAGGCCTCCAGCTCGCGGTTGACGTCGGAGATCTGGCTGACCTTGCCCTCGAGCTGGCGGTTGAGCTCGCTGACCTTCTGCTCGACCATCGCGCGCGCCGTGATGTCGCTGACCGTCAGCAGCAGCGTGGGCGCATCGCTCTCCTGCTGCTGCAGCCGGCGCGCATTGACCACGACGTGCCGGTCCTCACCGTCGATCGTGCGCTGGGTCATGTCGTAATCCCACAGCTCGCGGTCGCGCAGCAGCACGTCGCGCAGCCGCTGCTGCAGCACGCTGTCGTTCCAGGCGCCGTGACCGATCTCGGCCAGCGGCTGCGCCTGCTCGTCGGCGTCCATCTGATACAGCTCGCTGAAAGCGGTGTTGACCAACAGCGCATTCAGCTTGTCGTCGAACAGCGCGATGGGTTCGCGAACGGCATGCAGGATCTGCTGAGAACGCTTCACCGCACTGCTCTCGCGCGTCTCGGCGACAAGCCGCCGACCGACCTGACGCTCCGACGCCACCACGATGATGGCCAGAAGCAGCAGCTGCGCCAGCGCGGTTACCGCGAGCACCAGCTTGCCCGTGCTCGCCTCATGGCTGGCCGCCGCCTGCCGCGAGGCGAGCAGGGCGTCCTCGTTTTTCACGATGGACACGACCGTCGAGTTGATCTTGAACAGATCGCCGGCGTCGCGCAGCGATTGCCGCCCTCCCGCGATATCGGCGTGCTCGATCCGTGCGGTCGCCTGATTCATCAGGGTAATGCGGCCGTTGACGCTGCTGTCTAGCGTGCCGATCAGGATCTGCTGATCGGGATTGTCCCGGGTCATGTCGCGCAGCTGCGCCAGCAGGCCTTTCACATCGCTACCGGCGCGATCCACGCGCATCTGCGTGACGTTGCTACCGTCGCCGGCCAGCATGCGATAAGCCGCCGCTTCGCTGTCGCGAACCAGATAGGCGATCTCGTAAGTCACCGCCTTGACGGCGTTCGAGTGGGCCACCCAAGCCGTGGTTTGCTCGGTCTGGCGCAGATTGTTCAGCGTGACGAGGTACGGCAGCCCGACGATGATGAAGATGGCCACCAGCAGGCCGGCAATACGCCAGCTCACCATGTCTCTGGCTTTCATTTCTGTCGCCATCGTCGGTCTTTTCGCGTCGGTCTTGAAGGTCGGGCTGCCGGGTTCAACAGCCGCGGCATTCTTGCATGTTTCACGGAATGCTGAACGTCACGGCAGGCTGGATGCCTGCGGGGGCGTCCGCCTGCCGTGGCGGGATCAGCGGCCGTAGGCGCTGGTGGACGACGGTCGTACCGAGCGCGCCGTTCCCCAGGTCGTGTTCGGCTGCGCCTGCATGCTGAAATGCAGCTCGCCGCCGGCCAGCAGCTCGGCGTGATGCAGGTACACGCGATTGAGCGGCTTGCCGTTGAGGGTCACCGCGCCGACGTAGGGGTGCGCGTCATCCAGCGGATCGGCGCTCACTGTAAAGGTATGCCCGTTGCCGAGATGGATGGCCGCCCGCGCCACGAATGGGCGCCCGATCGCATACTCGTCGCTGGCCGGCGTCACCGGGTAAAAGCCCAGCGCGGTGAAGATGTACCAGGCCGACATCTGGCCCAGGTCGTCGTTGCCGGCCAGGCCGTCGGGCCGCGGCGCGTACTGGGTATCCATGATCTGCTTGAGCCGTTGCTGGGTTTTCCAGGGCTGGCCGGCGTAGTCGTAGAGATAGGCGATGTGATGGCTGGGCTCGTTGCCGTGCGCGTACCAGCCGATCAGCCCGGTGATGTCCTCCACGTCCTTGAACTGCGCCGGATCGACCTTGGCGTCGAATACCTGGTCGAGTTTGGCGGTGAACTTTGCGTCGCCGCCGAAGGCATGGATCAACCCGGCCACATCCTGCGGCACGTACCAGGAGTACTGCCAGGCATTGGCTTCGGTGTAGTCGCTGCCGTAGCCGGCGAAGTTGGGATCGAACGGCTCGCGGAACTGGCCGTTGCTCAAGCGCGCACGCATAAAGCTGGTTTTCGGGTCCCACACGTGGCGCCAGTTGCCGGCGCGCTGCTCGAACGTCGCCGCGATGTCGGTCTTGCCCATCGCCTTGGCCATCTGCGCCAGCGACCAGTCGTCGTAGGCATATTCCTGGGTCTTGGACGCACCCTCGGCTTCCTTGTCGATGGGCACGTAGCCGAGCTTCATGTAGTCGCCCAGATCGCCGTACGGCGCATAGGTCGCACTGGCGACCATGGCGCGCATCGCCGCCTCGGCGTCGAAGCCGCGCACGCCCTTGATGTAGGCATCGGCGATGATCGGCAGCGCGTGGTAGCCGGTCATGCACCAGGTTTCCAGCCCCTGATACGCCCACACGGGCAGGATGCCGAACGGGCTAGCAACACGTGCGGCGATCAGCGAACGGATGAACAGCGTGCTGAGGTCCGGCCGCAGCAGCACCATCAGCGGTTCCTCGGCGCGGTAGACATCCCACATCGACCAAGTCGAATAGAAGTTGAAGTCGCCATTGGCATCGTGCGCGCTATGCACGGCGTGGTCGGGTCCGCGGAACTCGCCGTTGACGTCCGTGCTCAGCGTCGGCGCCAGCATCACGTGATAGAGCGCGGTGTAGAAGCTCGTCGTTTCGGCCTTGGAGCCTTCCACGTCGATCGCCGCCAGCGCCTTGTTCCAGGCCGCCGTGGCCTCGGCCCGGCGGGCGTCGAAATCCCAGCCCTGGCCGTCCTGGTCCAGCGAGGCCACCGCGTTGACCTCGCTGACCGTCGAAATCGCCACTTTCACTTCCAGTGGCTGCTTGAGCTGACCGAAATCGAACGAGGCGACCAACGCGCGGCCGTTCTGCGCGTCCTTGTCCTGCGGCTGGTTGCCGGGTCCGGCGAAGCCCTTGTAGACGGTGTCGGTCTCGCGGTTGTACAGCTCGCGCGAGGTCATCGGCTGCGAAAAACGCATGGCGAAACACAGCTCGCGTCCGGGCGCCCAGCCGCGCGTGGTGCGGCAGCCGGTGACGGTGCCGTCGGCCTGCACGCGCAGGTGCGCCCACAGCACCTTGCCGGGGTAGTCGTAAATGCTCGGGCGCAGGTCGAGCAATACATGCGCCAGCTTGCCCTGCGGGAAGGTGTAGCGATGCCAGCCGATCCGCTGGCCGGCGGTCAGCTCGGCGCGCACGCCGTAATCGGCCAGGGTCACGGCGTAGTAACCGGCCTGCTCGACTTCGGTGTCGTGGGAAAAGCGCGAGCGGTAGCCGCTGCCGGGTTTGGCCGCGTCGCCCGGGTCCAGCTTCACGTCGCCGGCGATCGGCATCACCAGCACGTCGCCCAGATCCGAGTGACCCGAGCCGGAGAAGTGCGTGTGCGAAAAACCCATGATGGTCGGGTCGTTGTACTGGTAACCGGCCGCCCATTTGTAGGCGTGCTTGAAGTCCGGCATCGCCGTATCCGGGCTCAGCTGGATCATGCCGAACGGCACCGTGGCGCCCGGAAAGGTGTGGCCGTCGCCGCCGGTACCGATGCGCGGATCGACCTCGGCGGCATGCCCGCCCTGCGGGCTCTGGGCTTGGGCCGGAAGCACGGCTGCCGCCGAAACGAGCGCGCAACAGATCAACCGGGATAACGCACGACGCGAACAGAGCACCATTTCAACCTCGAACAGGGGAGTCGGAACATCAACAGGCATCGCACGCTAGCATCCTGCACCGGGCCGGCGCATGCTGCGTCGCGGCGTGTTTAACTGCGCCGATAAGTTACATTTGGATCGTTCCAAATCTGCATCGCCGCCATTCGCAGAGTACCGTGTCCAGCCACCCGCCGACCCATCGCAAAGTCACGCTTAACGATATTGCCGCCGGTTGCGCCCTGTCGCGCGCCACGGTATCGCTGGTGCTGCGCGGCAGTCCCCTGGTCAATCGTGAGACGCGCACACGGGTCGAACAGGAACTGCGACGACAGGGCTACGTCTACAACCGCGCTGCCGCCAATCTGCGCCGGCGCACCTCGACCAGCATCGCGCTGGTACTGAACGACCTGGCCAACCCCTTCTTCGCGGAATTTGCCGCCGGCGTGGACGAAGCGCTGGCCGCGGCCGGTTACGTCACCCTGCTCGGTTGCACCGGCGAGTCGGCCAGCCGCGAGCAGGCCGTGCTCAGCTCGCTGCTGGAACACGGCCCGGCCGGCATCATCCTGTCGCCGGCCGAGCACAGCAATGCGCAGGACGTGCTCGCGGCCATCGGTCCGCTGTCGCCGCTGCTGCTGTTCAATCGCGAGCTCGGCGGCGCGGCGCCCGACATCGCGCGCTGGGATCAGCTGGCGCTGGACAACCAGCGCGGCGCCCGGCTGGCGACCGAGCACCTGATCGAGCGCGGCCATCGGCGTATCGCCTTTTTTGGCGGTCACCACGACTCCAGCTCGTGCAGCCAACGGCGCGCCGGCTTCGTCGAGGCGATGCAGGCGGCGGGCCTACCGGTCGAGCCGGCGTGGCAGATCGAATGCGCGCCGACCCGCCTCGACGCAGCGCACCGCACGGCCGCGCTGTTTGCCGGTGACGCCGCGCCTACGGCCGCCGTGTGCTACAACGATGCGGTCGCCCTGGGCCTGATGCTCGGCCTCAACCAGCGCGGCTTGCGCCCGGGAAGGGACTTCGCCTTGACCGGTTTCGACGATATTGCCGAGGCCGCGCTGGGCATGCCGCCACTCACCACCTTGTCCACCGCGCCGCACGAGCGCGGCATGCAGGCTGCGCAGCTGATGCTGCAGCGCCTGCACGAACCGCGTACACCCAATCGCCAAACTGTTGCGCCGGTAAAACTGGTGATCCGCGCCAGTAGCTGCCCACCACCTGCTTTCTGACTCTCCCAGATCGACTCACGCAAAACCCACTCAAGGACTTCCCATGGCTCCAAACATCCCGCCCACGGCCGCCGCGTCAGGCCCGAGCAAGGGCAATCGCTACACCGATTACCCGATGGCGCTCGGCGTGCTCACCACGATCTTTTTCATGTGGGGCTTCCTGACCTGCCTCAACGACATTCTGATCCCGCATCTGAAGTCCATTTTCCAGCTCAACTATGCGCAGGCGATCCTGGTCCAGTTCACCTTTTTCGGCGCGTACTTCTTGATGGCGCTGCCCTCCGGCAAGCTCGTCGCCGCGCTGGGCTACAAAAAAGGCATCGTTGCCGGCCTGGCCATCGCCGGCATCGGCGCGCTGGGCTTCTGGCCCGCGGCAGCGCTGCATTCCTATAACGCCTTTCTTGGCGCGTTGTTCGTGCTGGCGACCGGCATCACCGTGCTGCAGGTGGCAGCCAACCCCTACGTGGCCCTGCTCGGCCCGGAGCGAACCAGCTCCAGCCGCCTGACCCTGGCGCAGGCGCTGAACTCGCTGGGCACCACGCTGGCGCCGCTGTTCGGCGGACTGCTGATTCTGTCCAACGTGGTCAAGACGCCGGATGAGCTGGCCAAGCTCGCGCCGGCGCAGCAGCTGATCTACCAGACCCAACAGGCGCAGGCCGTGCAGATGCCGTACGTCGGCCTGGCGATCGTGCTGTTTCTGCTGGCCGTCTTCGTCTGGCTGTTCCGCCTGCCCACGCTGGAAGAAACCACGGAAAAGCCGGGCGCCACCACCAAGCACACGCTGATGGAAGCGCTGCGTCATCCGCACGTGCTGTTCGGCGTGCTGGGCATCTTTTTCTACGTGGGCGCCGAAGTTTCCATCGGCAGCTTCCTGGTCAACTATCTGGCGATGCCGGATATCGGTCACATGAGCGAGCAGCAGGCCACGCATTACGTGTCGCTATACTGGGGCGGCGCGATGGTCGGCCGCTTCATCGGCTCAGCGCTGATGGCGAAAGTGCTGCCGCGCACGCTGCTGTCGATCTTCGCGGCGATCAATGCCCTGCTCGTGCTCACCACCATGCTCACCAGCGGCGACATGGCGGTTTACAGCATCGTGGCAATCGGCCTGTTCAACTCGATCATGTTCCCCACCATCTTCGCGCTCGGCATCGAGCGTCTCGGCACGCTGACCAGCAAGGCGTCCAGCCTGCTGATCATGGCCATCGTCGGCGGCGCGCTGATTCCCTACGTGCAGGGCGTGTTCGCCGACCATATCGGCCTGCAGCACGCGTTTTTCCTGCCGCTGCTGTGCTACGCCTATATCCTGTTTTACGGCGTCAGCGGTTCGAAGGTTCGCACCATCAAGTAAATGGCCCATCCCAACGAGGCGCCCCGGCGCCTCGTTTTTTTTCGCCCCGTTTTTTTTCAAACTCAAAAATTCAAGACCGTGACCATGCAACCCATTCTCTGTTTCGGCGAGGCGCTGATCGACTTTCATGCGCAGGGCAGCGACGAACGCGGATTCGCGCAGCAGTTCGTACCCTTTGCCGGCGGCGCCCCGGCCAACGTGGCGGTCGCCGTGGCGCGGCTCGGCGGCGACGCGCGCTTCGCCGGCATGCTGGGCAAGGATCGCTTCGGCGACTTTCTGCTCGACCGCCTGCAGCACGAGGGCGTCGGCACCCAGGACGTGGCGCGTACTGGCGAAGCGAATACCGCGCTCGCCTTCGTGACGCACGATGCCAAGGGCGAGCGCAGCTTCAGCTTTTACCGTCCGCCGTCGGCCGACCTGCTGTTTCGCGCCCAGCATTTCAGTAACGAAACGTTTGCCGACGTAGCGATCTTCCACGTCTGCTCCAACAGCCTGACCGATCCCGCGCTGGCCGAGGCCACCTACGCCGGCATGCGCCGTGCACGCGAGGCCGGTGCGCTGATAAGTTTCGACATGAATCTTCGCCCCGCGCTGTGGCCGCACGGCAGCGAGCCGCACGCCGCGCTGTGGGAGGCCCTGCATCTGGCCGACGTGGTCAAACTCAGCAAGGAAGAATTTGCCTACATTGCCGTCGACGGCGAAGACGCGGCGCTCGATGCGCTGTGGAAGGGCCGCGCCACTTTGCTGATCGTGACCGACGGCAATCAGCCGATGCGCTGGTTTCATCCGGACATGGACGGCGAGCTGCCGTGCTATTCGGTGCCGATGGTCGATGCCACGGCGGCGGGCGACGCCTTTGTCGGTGGCCTACTGTATCAACTCGCCACACTCGAAGGTCGCGGCGTCGAACGCCTGCAACCGCTGCTCACCTCGCTGCCGCATCTGCATGCGGTATTGCGCTACGCCGCCGCCTGCGGCGCGATCGCCGTTGGTCGCCAGGGCTCGTTTACCGCGATGCCGACCGATGCCGAAACCCGACATTTCATGGAGACCCACGCATGAGTTCCGACGCCACCCGCGGCACGCCCGATTTCCGCTCCGCCGATTTTCTGCGCAAGCACATCGCCCACACCATGGCGTTCTACCATCCGCACGCGATCGATCCGGCCGGCGGCTTTTTTCAGTACTTCAAAGATGACGGCACGATCTACGATCGCAGCCACCGCCATCTGGTCAGCAGCACGCGCTTCGTCTTCAACTACGCGATGGCCGCGATGGAGTTCGCCGAAGACGCTGCGCTGGCGAAGGAGTACATGGATGCCACCCATCACGGCCTGCGCTACCTGCGCGACGTGCATCGCAACCCGAAAACCGGCGGTTACACCTGGACCATCCGCAACGGTCAGCCGGAGGATCGCACCAATCACGCCTACGGCGTGGCCTTCGTGCTGCTGGCCTACTCGACGGCGCTAAAGGCAGGCATCGGCGAGGCCGCCGCGTGGATGGACGAAACCTGGCAGCTGCTCGAGCAGCGCTTCTGGGATGCCGAAGCCGGCCTCTATCGCGACGAGGCCGATGTAGATTGGAACTTCAGCAGCTATCGCGGCCAAAACGCCAACATGCACATGTGCGAAGCGATGCTCGCGGCGTACCAGGCCAGCGACGATCCGCGCTATCTCGAGCGCGCGCTCACGCTAGCCGATCACATGACGCGCCGGCAGGCGGCCAAGGCCGATGGCCTGGTGTGGGAGCATTACGACAGCGAGTGGAACATCGACTGGGATTACCACCGCGACAATCCGAAGGACCTTTTCCGTCCCTGGGGCTATCAGCCCGGCCATCAGACCGAATGGGCCAAGCTGCTGATGATCATGGAGCCGCTACTGCTCGAACGCGGCCGCGAGGAGAACTGGCTGCTGCCCACCGCCATGCATCTGTTCGACACCGCGCTGGCGCGCGCGTGGGATGAAACCAACGGCGGCATCGCCTACGGCTTCGCGCCGGACGGCAGCGTCTGCGACGGCGACAAATACTTCTGGGTGCAGGCCGAATCGCTGGCCGCCGCGGCCCTGCTGCACGCGCGCACCGGCTTGCCCGTCTATGACGACTGGTACGGAAAAATCTGGGCCTACGCGTGGGAGCATTTCGTCGACCACCAATACGGCGCGTGGTATCGCATCCTCACCGTCGACAACCAAAAGATCGACGACGAAAAAAGCCCGGCCGGCAAGACCGACTATCACACCATGGGCGCGTGCTATGAAGTGCTAGCGCTCATCGAGTCCGGCGGCATTCCGTGAACCAGGCTATGCACAAACCCCTCATAGTTACGTTAAACCCAAGGCTACTCGCTACTGGCTTCGCTCTGCTGATGCTGACCACGATCGGCGCATCAACTGCGGCGGCAGCCGATAAATCATCCGCCTCACGGTTCGATCCGTCGCAAACGTTCGCCCCCTACGCCTACCCGCAGCCGGCCAACGCCTTTCGCTCCGCCAGCGGCATGCCGGGGCCGCTGTTCTGGCAGAACCGCACAGACTATACGATCCAGGCCGCGCTCGATCCCGTCAGTCGAAAACTCAGCGGCAGCGAAGTCATTACCTACACCAACCATAGCCCCGACGCGCTCGACGTGCTGTGGCTGCAGGTGGAGCAGAACCGCTATCGCAAGGACGCGCGCGGCGCCTTCAGCGACAAGTTCCCGAACCAATTCACCGATGGCGAACATATCGAGTCGGTGCAGGTCGAAGACGGCACCGGCAAGCTGCAGGACGCGACCTGGGTGATTTCCGATACGCGCATGCAGGTGCGTTTGCCGACGGCACTGAAAGCCAAGGACGGCCGGCTTCGACTGCACATTCGCTGGAACTACACCGTGCCCGGCGAATTCGGCGGACGCACGGATTTTAATGCCAGCAAGAACGGCGATATCTTCGAAATGGCGCAGTGGTATCCGCGGCTCTGCGTCTACGATGACCTGCGCGGATGGGACACCGCGCCTTACCTCAACAGCGAGTTCTACCTGGAATACGGCGACTTCGATTATTCGGTCACCGTGCCGTGGGACATGATTGTCACGGGCTCGGGCGAACTGCTCAATCCCGCCGACGTGCTCACCGCCACCGAACAGCAGCGGCTGGAGCAGGCGCGGCATAGCGATACCACGGTGATGATACGCACGCCCGAGGAAGTGACCCAGCCGTCCAGCCGTCCAAAGCGCAGCGGCACGCTGACCTGGCATTTCCGCATGCAGAACAGCCGCGACGTGGCGTTCGGCGCATCAAAGGCGTATGTTTGGGACGCCACGCGCATCAACCTGCCGGCCGGAAAGACCGCGCTGGCGATGTCGCTGTATCCCGTGGAAAGCGCCGGCGATAAAGGCTGGCGCCGCGCCACCGAATACCTGAAAGCCGCTACCGAATATTTTTCGGCACAGTGGTTCCCCTACCCGTGGCCGGTGGCCGTCAACGAAGCCGGCACCGCCGGCGGCATGGAATATCCCGGCATCACCTTCGACGACAAAACCACCACGGGCAGCGACCTGCACGCGCTGATCGCGCACGAGATCGGCCACAGCTGGTTCCCGATGATCGTGGGCAGCAACGAGCGCCGCGATGCGTGGATGGATGAAGGCTTCAATACCTTCATCGACGTCTACGAATCCGACCATTTCAACCACGGCGAATTCGCACCCAAGCGCGACGGCGAATACGCCCCCGGCAAAGGTACGCCGGCCGACCAGATGGCTGCCGTGCTGGCCGATACGAACGCGCCGCCGCTGTTGATCGGGGCCGATATGGTGCCCGAGAAGTACCGCCATCCAATCACCTATTTCAAAGGCGCCTTCGGCCTCACCTTGTTGCGCGAACAGATCATCGGGCCGGAGCGTTTCGACCCTGCGTTCCGGCGCTATATCGCTACCTGGGCTTATAAGCATCCCAGTCCGTCGGACTTCTTCCGTTTCATGGAAAGCGAAACCGGCGAAGATCTGGGCTGGTTCTGGAACGCCTGGTACCAGCACAACTGGCAGCTCGATCTGGCGGTGCAAAAAGCCGCCTATACCGGCGGCGATTTCCGCAAGGGGCTCGACGTCACCATCGCCAACCTCGATCAGCTGGTGCTGCCGGCCACGCTCGAAGTGATCTACGACGACGGCAGCGAGCAGGACGTTCGCGTGCCGTGGGAAACCTGGCAGCAGCACCGCACATACGTTGTCCACGTCGATGGCGCGCGCAAGGTGAAATCGGTCACCATCGACCCCACGCATGCACTGCCGGATCGCAATCGGGCCAACGACAGCGCGCTGGTGAAATAGCGTTGTAGTTTAGATGGCCATCTCCCGCCGCGGAGAGGCCCTCAAAAAAAGCCCGCCGATCGGCGGGCTTGGTTCAATCCATGACAAATGGTGTTCTGGTAGGTTTCAGAACGGGATATCGTCGTCGTCGAAGCTGTTGTTGCCGGCCGGAGCCGACGGGGCCGGTGCGCGCTGGCCGTAGTCGTCGCCGCCGCGATCGCCGCCACGCGAGGAACCGCCGCCGCTGCTGCGCTGACCGCCCGAGCTCTGCGGACGCTCGCGCTGACCGCCGCCGCTGCTACCACCGCCGCCTTCCATGCCGCCGAGCATCTGCATTTCGCTGGCGATCACGTCGGTGCTGTAGCGCTCGACGCCAGCCTTGTCGGTGTATTTGTCGGTGCGCAGCGAACCTTCGATATAGACCTGACGGCCCTTTTTCAGATAGTCACCGGCAATTTCGGCCAAGCGGCCGAACAGCTTCACCCGGTGCCACTCGGTGCGCTCCTGCTTTTCACCCGACTGCTTGTCGGTCCACGACTCGGAAGTGGCAATGTTGATCGTGGTGATCGCGGTGCCGCTGCCGGTGTGACGCATTTCCGGATCGCCGCCGAGGTTGCCGACCAGAATGACTTTGTTGACGCCACGTGCCATATCACTAACCTCGCTGTGCTTGGCCGAAGCCGTAGCCTCGACCCTGTCGATAATTGCCGGTCGCGCACGATTTTCACGCCTCCGACGGCCTCCCATCATAGCCGGCTGCGGCCGTTTTCGACATTCAGCATGCGCGGCCGATGCATCCATCCGCCGCAACGCCCCGTAATTAAGTCCTGCGACTCACGACGGCAGGCACGCATACCTTTCGGCCGCAAACCCCCTAACTGACGGGAGATACCTCTTGACGATGCCTCTCCATCGCCGCGCTTGTGCGCTTGGACTGACACTGAGCCTGGGCGCTACGGCGGTTGCCGCAAGCGCCAGCCCTACCGGATCCGATGCGATCCGCTACGTCGAAGGCAAGGCTTACGCCTCGGACGGCCACGTGATGTACACCGAATCGCACTGGATCTATGACGATGGCGACGACCCGTCGCGGCTGGTGCTGTATCGCTGTCCCGACGGCAAACCGTTCGCCCGCAAGACCCTGCACGACGACGGCGGCGCGCAGGCGCCCGATTTCACGCTGGACGACGGCCGAACCGGCTACCGGGAGGGCGTTCGCAACGCCGGCGGCAAGCGCGAGGTATTCGTACGCGACAGCACAAATGCCAGGGAGCGCACGGCCACGCTGGATACCTCGCCCATGCCGGTGATCGACGCCGGCTTCGATGCCTATATCCGCGTGCATTGGGACACGCTGAGCAAGGACGGCGACACGTTGCCGTTTCTGGTGCCCAGCCGCCTTGGCACGCTCAGCTTTCGGGTCAAGCGCCAGGCCGATGCCCAGATCGAAGGCCGCGCCGCGCGCCAGTACCGTTTGAGCCTGGACAGCATGATCGGCTTCGCCCTGCCCCATCTGGACGTAGCCTACGACGCCAAGACGCATGAACTGCTGAGCTTCGACGGTATTGCCAATATCCGCAGCAGCAGCGGCAAAAACGTCAGCGCCAAAATCCTGTTCGATCCGTCGAAAAACAAGGACGTTGCCCGTGCCGATCTGGATGCGGCCACGAAGGAGCCGCTGGGCGGGCAGTGCAAGATTCCGTAAGCTAAGCGCAGGAACGTTGAGTGTAGGTTGGGCTGAGCGCAAGCGACTCAAGCGACTGTGGAGGCATGGATGCCGGAACGAACATTCGCGTAGCGAATGGACCAAAGGGCGGCTCGCTGGAGCGAGCCGTATGCCCAACGTCAGCTGGTAATCCATGTTGGGCTTCGCTCGCGCTCAGCCCAACCTACCTCCTACATTTCGCCACTTCAGCTCCAGCTATCGTCGCCGCTGTCGTCAAACGAGCCGCCGTCGCTGTTGTCGTCCCAGCCGTCGTCGTTATTTCCCATATCGATCGGCTGGTTGCGCAGCTGGTCAAAGGCCTGATCCTGCGGATCGGGCGCGTTCGGCGCGAAGTTGTTGCCGGACTGGAAATCGCCACGCTGCTCTTCTTCGCGACGCTCATGATTTTCGTACGCGTTGACCGCAGCCGCACCCAGCACGCCGCCGGCGAGCCCGCCGAGAATGCTGCCGCCGATCCCCGATCCGCCCTGCGGACCCGGCTGATAGCCCGGCGGCGGGTACGGCCCGTTGCCGTACGGGTTCTGCGGGCCGGGCGCGCCATAACCCTGCTGGCCATAGCCCTGATTGCCGTAACCGGAGTTATTCATCGCGCCCTGCTGGCGGCGACGGAACCAGCCGAACAGCAGCACCACGATCACCGCGCCGATCACCCACGGCCAGATGCTGCCGCTGGAGCGCGGCTGGGCTGCCACAGGCTGCTCGACCGCCGCGTAAGGCACTTCGCGTGCGCTCGCTGCCGGACGGCGTACGCCGGTCGACGGCGCCAGGGCCTGATTCAACTCGGCCTCGAAACGGTTGAACTTTGCAGGGTCGGTAAAGCTGATCTTCGGATCGATCGTCTTGGCCTGACTGGCCTCCTTCTGCGCGTCGCCGATATTGCCCTCATGGGCGAGCACCTGGGCCAGCAAGTAGTGCGCCTTGGCGCTCTGCGGATGCTCGGTGATCGCCTGGCGCAGCTCCTGCTCGGCCAGGGTGTAATTGCCCTGCTGGATGGCCGCCTGCACTTCCTTCGGGCCGTCGGCGGCGAAGGCCGATCCGCTGACCAGAAGCACCCATAGTCCCGTCAACAAAAGCTTTTTCACGCGTTTCTCCGATGGCACGACCTGGCGGTCGACTGGTGATAAATCGGGCCGATTGGGCCGGAGCGCAAGGCTAGCATTGCGCCGTGGTTTCGCCGTTAAGGCAACGAGACGTCCTGCGCCGCGGTTCACACTCGCGTTAACCTTCGAAGCATCGACCGCCAGTGGGCGCAGAGACCTATCTGCGACACGAAGATATCGACGTACCCCGCACTGCAGCCACCAGGCGGGTGCCGACATCGCGGCATATAAAAGTTGCCCCAGGCGGGCGGCAGCAAGGCGGCACAGCGCTCTGGCAATGCACCGCCGGCTGGCTTACATTCTTGCCCTAAGCCATAAACATCCCGAGGACCAGCCATGGGCGCGACCGGACCCGTCAATCCCGACTTCGTCAACACCCCGCCCGACGTCAGCCACTCGCCCACGGGCATGCACCGTCCGCTGCATGGCGAATTCGATAGCGAAGAAACCGCCTATCAGGATGAAGTCCAGCACGACACCGCGCTACGCGAATCCGTGCTGCGCACGCCGCGATAGGCTCGGCAACCTGTAGCTCTGTGCTCGCCGCTTGCAAGGCCGCTACACGCACTCTGCGTGACGATGGCTAAGCGTCGATAGGCAGCACGGCGATCGGACGCTTGGTCACAGGCGACATGATCGCGGTGTAGGTCGTGTCCTCGCGCTGGAGCGGCAGCGCCAGCAGCGTCTGCGAAGGTTCCGACGCCTGCAAACGACGAAGATAAGCCCGTTGGGAATCCGTGGCGTTCTTGAGCGATGCCAAGGGCCTGGCATGTTTCATCACCGCATCGATTGCCTGATCGTAAGTCACATAATATTGGGGCAGCCGATCGATATCCTTGCCGGTCTGCATGACCTTGAGTGCAAAATCGCCGAGCGATACGTCTTTTGGCGTGAGCGCGCCCACCAGCACGGGACCGTTCAACGAACGCTTGCGGAACTCGGGCCTGTCGCCCTTGGCCAGATCCGCATCGCTGAGCTGCTGGGCCGAGACCATCACCAGTCTATCCACTTCGGCGACGATGAATACCGGCCGTGCATCGGTAATCACGTGCACGCCGTAGCTCAAGGCGGCGATCTGCAGTATGCCGATGACGGTGAGATCCAGCCGCAACAGTTTGCGCGCCTTATGACGATTCACCACCAGCAAGGTCAAGAGTGGCCCGATGCAGATGTCGACGCCCAGCAGCAGCAAGATCAGCCGGTTCGCCCCCGCCGCGGAAAAATACGGCGAAGGGAACCAGATGAAGTAGAGCCAGGCCAGCATCAACACCGTCAACACGATGCTTATCGACAGATGAACGGCAGCGGCTTTCCAGCGATTCATAGGGCGAAAAGGACTCGAAGCGGGCGCACGAAATATACGACGCCTGATCAAGAATTGCTTGCACCTCATCCAGCTGAGCAGGCGGTTTGCCGACAAAAAACGCCGGCGCGAAGCCGGCGTTTTCTAACCGTTGGTGTAGGGCGGATAGAAGATTACCGCCCAATCGCACGCAACGGCTTGCCGGCCATCAGCCTGGTTTCGATCTGTTCCAGCGTCACGCCTTTGGTCTCAGGCACGAGCCAAAAGGTGAGGCCGATGAAGATCACGTTGAGCGCGGCGTAGAGCCAGAACGTGTTGGCATTGCCGATGCCGTTGAGCAGGCTGAGGAAGGTCAGGCCGACGATGTAGTTGCCGACCCAGTTGGTGAAAGTGGACGCGCCGATGCCAAAGTCGCGGCCTTTGAGCGGCTGCACTTCCGAGCATAGCGTCCAGATCAGCGGACCCGCCGACATCGCGAAGCCGACAATAAAGAGCAGCAACATGCCCACGGTAAAGTACTGCTCGCCTTTGCCGTTGATGCCCATATGCATCATCGCGCCAACCACGCCCAAGCCAAGCGCCATCACCACAAAACCCGCGTAGAGCATCGGCTTGCGCCCGAGACGATCGACAAAGCCGATCGCAATGAAAGTAGCCAGCACGTTGGTGAGACCGACGATGGCGGTAAACCACAGCTGCGCGTGGGTGTCGTAGCCCATCGTCTGGAAGATCTTCGGCGCGTAGTACATCACCACGTTCATGCCGGTGAACTGCTGCATCAGCTGCAGCAGTACGCCCAAGCCGACCGAGCGACGAAAATTCTTGTTCTGCTGAAACAGATGCCAGCCGAGCTGTGGCTGCTTCAACTGTTCTTCGATGTCGGCGATCTCGTGCTCGACGATACCGTCGTCACCGCGCAGACGCTTGAGCACCTTGATCGCGTCGGGTTTGCGACCGCGCATCATCAGCCAACGCGGGCTATCGGGCAGAAAGAACACGCCGAACAGAAACAGCACGCCTGGGATGGCAATGATGCCAAGCATCCAGCGCCAAGCGCCTGCGGCGCTGAAAGCCAGATCGGAAAGGAACGCCACCAGAATACCGGTGGTGATCATCAGCTGATAAAGCGAAATCATCGAACCGCGAATTTTCTCCGGCGCCACTTCCGCCAGATACAGCGGCGCCGTAAAGGTTGCTATACCGATCGCCAGGCCGAGCACGATGCGCGCCAGAATCAAGGTGATCGGCGACCAGGCGAACGCGCACAGCAGCGAGCCGAGGACGAACAACACCGCGCCGGCGATAAGCGATTTTTTTCGGCCAAGTGCCGAGGACATCCACGCGGCACCGAGCGCGCCGATGGCCGCACCGAGCATCATGGCGCTGACGATCCACTCCACGGTGTGGTCGTCGATATTGAAATCTTTCTGGATGAACTGGGTGGCGCCGGAAATCACGCCGATATCCAGACCGAACATCAGGCCGGCCAGCGCCGCCAGGATGCAGGTAAAAATAACCGTCGTTCGGGCGACGGCTTGCGGTGACTCAGAAGTGTTCATGGTTTTATTCCTGAAGAGGAAAGCGGATGGGGACGCCGGATCGGATGACCGCAAAGCGCATCATCCGGCGTCATCCGTCACGATTCGGTGTACCGGCAAAGCGCGACTCGCGCAGGCCGGTCATGCCGACGTCGACGGTGAAGAGGTAGCCGGCCTGAGGATCGGTGGCGAGTTGTTCGGCCGTGAGGTCTTCGCTGGCGCTGGTGACGAATAGCGTGTCGAGTTTTGCGCCGCCAAACGCCGGCTTGGTCGTCTGCGCGGCCGGCAGCGCGATGATGCGATCCTCGCTGCCGTCGGCCAGGTAACGCACCACCCGGCCCATGCCCCATTGCGCGTTCCACAGCGCGCCCTCGGCATCGACCGTGGAGCCGTCGGGCACGCCGCTCATACCGGTGAGGTCGACGAACAGGCGTGGCTCGCCCAGCGTGTCGCCGTAATCGCAACAGTAGATCTTGCGCGTCGGCGAATCGCAGAAATACATGCGATCGCCGGCCGGGCTGAAGGCGATGCTGTTGCTGATCGCCACGTCGGGCAGCGGCAGCCGCTGCAGGCTCAGATCGCGGTTGAGCCGATAGAAGCCGCCCACGGCCTGCTTGTCGCCCTGCGCCGGCTCGTGCAGCGTGCCGAACACGAAGCGACCCTGCCGATCGCAGACGCCGTCGTTGCTGCGCGTCGGCAGTTCTTTTTCCACCGCGTGCAGCTCAATCAGTTCACGCGTGTCGGGATGGAAGAAAGCCAGCCGCGAGGCCAGCGCCAGCAGCAGCCAGCCATCGGCTTCGCACAACGCGAACGAGGCGAGCCGCTCGGGCATGTCCCAGTGCAGCACGCGGCCATCGTCAGGATGCAAACGCCACAGCTTGCGCCCGCCGATATCGGTCCACCACAGCGTCTGCAGGCGGTCGTCCCACAGCACGCCTTCGCCCAGCTCGTGCGGCACGGCGTGTGCAACGGTCGGCGCTGCGCTCATACCCAACCTCCATCGACAATGAAATCCTGGCCGGTGCACATACGGCTGTCGTCGGCCGCGAGAAACAGCGCCGCGCGCGCCACATCGGAAGGCTCCAGATGTCCGGACAGGCACTGGCCGCGCTTGATCGAGGCTTCGCCCTCGGCATCGAGCCACAGCGTGCGCTGCTTCTCGGTGATAACCCAGCCGGGCACCAGGCAGTTGATGCGGATGTGCTGCGCGCCGAGCTCACGCGCCATGCCGTTGACGAAACCGCGCACCGCGGCCTTGGCCATCGCATACAGCGGGAAGGCGCCATTTTTCCTGATCCAGCTGATGGAACCCATGCAGATGATCGAGCCACCGCCCAGCCGTTGCATATCCGCCATCACCGCCTTGGTGACAAAGACCTGGTGGCGCAGATTGACGGCAATATTGCGCTCGAAGAACGCCTCATCCACGTCGTCCAGGGCATGGCGGCCGTCATTCGCCGCATTGTTGATGAGCACCGAGAACGGACCCACCGCGCTACGCAAGGTGTCGATGCTCCGTGCCAGCGCATCGAGGTCGGTGATATCGCCATGCTGGTACGTCGGCGTGTGCGCCACGTCTGCGAGCGACTCGATCAGCGCGGCTGCCGATGCATCGTCGATATCGATGAAGCCGACGCGCGCACCCTGCCGCGCGAAGTGTTCTACCAACGAGGCGCCGATGCCGCTGGCGCCGCCGGTAATGAGCACGCTGCGATCGACAAGGCTGGGGTAATTGGCAAAACGTGCCGTCATGATGGGTTTTCCATAAAACGAAGAGGGCGTAAGGCGCAGGCGATGCTTACCACTCCGCGACGCTACCGTCGGCGTGCCGCCAGATCGGGTTGCGCCAGCGATGGCCGACCGCCGCGCGCTCGATCACATAGGCCTCGTTGACCTCGATACCGAGGCCGGGGCCACCGGGAATGGTGACGTAGCCGTTCTCGTAGGCGAACACGCTGCGATCGGCCACGTAGTCGAGCAGATCGTTGGCGGCGTTGTAGTGGATGCCGAGGCTCTGTTCTTGGATAAAGGCGTTGTGACAGACGGCGTCGAGCTGCAGGTTCGCCGCCAGCGCGATCGGGCCGAGCGGACAATGCAACGCCAGCGCCACGTCGTAGGCTTCGGCCATCGCGGCGATCTTGCGCGTTTCGGTGATGCCGCCGGCATGCGAGGGGTCGGGCTGGATGATGTCGACGCCACCGCGATCCAGCACGCGCTTGAAATCCCAGCGCGAATACAGCCGTTCGCCGAGCGCGATCGGCGCTGGCGAAATAGCGGCCAGCTCGGGGATGCATTCGAGGTATTCCGACAGCACCGGCTCCTCGATAAACATCAGCTTGTACGGCGCCAGCTCGCGCATGAGCACTTTGGCCATCGGCTTGTGCACGCGGCCGTGGAAGTCGACGCCCAGGCCGATGTTCGGGCCCACCGCATCGCGCACCGCCTGGACGTTGGCCAGCACCTTGTCGACCTTGTCGTGCGAGTCGATGTACTGCATTTCCTCGGTGCCATTCATCTTGACCGCGGTGAACCCCCGGCCTACCGCATCACTGGCCGCGCGCGCGGTGTCGGCCGGACGATCACCGCCGATCCACGAATACACGCGGATGCGATCGCGTACCGGACCACCCAGCAAGGTATGCACCGGCACACCGAGATGCTTGCCCTTGATGTCCCACAGTGCCTGGTCGATGCCGGCGATCGCGCTCATCAGAATCGGACCGCCGCGATAAAAACCGCCGCGATACATCACGCTCCACAGATCCTCGATGCGGCCGGGGTCCTTGCCGATCAGGTAATCGGACAGCTCTTCCACGGCGGCGGCGACCGTTTGCGCGCGCCCTTCCACCACCGGCTCGCCCCAGCCGACGATGCCACTGTCCGTTTCGATTTTCAGAAACAGCCAGCGCGGCGGCACGAGATACGTTTTCAGGCCGGTGATTTTCATGCCGCGTACGTCTTCGCCTCGGCCCATGCCTGGGCGAACTTCTTCGCGCGCTCACCGGTTTCCGCCGCGCTGCGACCGGGCGCATACAGCGCCGAGCCGATGCCGAAGCCGCGTACGCCGGCGGCCACGTATGGCCCCATGTTTTCCGGCGTGATGCCGCCGACAGGCAGCAAGGCCAGATCCTTCGGCAGCACCGCACGCCAGGCCTTCACCACGGCGGGGCTGATGTGCTCGGCGGCAAAGATTTTCAGCGCGTCGGCACCGGCATGGATGGCGGCAAACGCTTCTGTCGGCGTGGCGATACCGGGAATGCAGAACAGGCCGTGACGCTTGGCTTCGGCAATCACCTCCACATCGCCATGCGGCATCACGATGAGCTGGCCGCCGGCGGCCACCACCTGGCCCACCTGCGCCTTGCTCAAGACGGTGCCTGCACCGACCAGCGCGCGATGGCCAAAGGCCTCAGCCATCAATCCGATGCTGCGCATCGGGTCGGGGGAATTGAGCGGCACCTCGAGGATGCGAAAGCCCGCATCGAGCACGGCATTGCCGACGTCGACAGCCTCGTCCGGGGTGAGGCCGCGCAGTATCGCCACCAGCGGCAGCGGTTCGAACCAGGGATCGATCATCGGGAAACTCCTGCAGAAGAATGAGACGTAGTGGCTCCCGGCAGACCCGCCGCGCGTGCCAGCCACCAAAGCCCGGCGGCAGCGGTATCGTCGACGGCGGGAGCCAGCGCGATGGAACATTCGGCCGCGGCCAGGCGGTAGCGCGCGCACAGCGCCGCGTCACCGATCAACCACAGCGGCTGGTCGGTGGGCATGCGCCGGTCGGCTCGCATCGAGCGAAACTCCTCTCCGATCAGCAGGCCGGAGAGATAGTCGGGAATGGAGGCCGGTTGCAGATCGCCGTCGAGCATGCGTGCGCGCGTGGCAAATAGACGGCTCAAGACACCGGCGGCACCGCTATCGCGCGCCTGCCGCACGCCGTCGAGAAAAGCGTCGCCGTCATCGAACACGGCTCCGGCATCGACACCGGCCGCAAGAATGGAATGCTGACGCAATAATGCAAACAGCTCGCCGGTCATCAGCGTGCAGAAATCGACCACCCTGCCCTGGCGCAGCGATACCCACTTGCTGTGGGTGCCGGGCAGCAGCACCGTGGCGTCGGCGGCGGTCGGATGAAGCGCCATCAGGCCCACAATCTGGGTTTCCTCACCGCGCATCACGTCCGGTCCGCGCGGATTGCGCAGGCCCGGCACAATCGTCAGGCCGTCGGCGGTCTCCAGCGCGCCGGCCAGGTCGTCCCCGCCGGCGGGCAGATCAAGATAGGCGACCTCGCGCCAACCGCTGCGGCTGCCGATCATGCCGGACGCAATGCGGGTCAGCGCCGGCCAGCCCTGGGTTACGGCCTCGAGCGCCCCGGCAAAGCCGCTGTCCGGCAGCTGCCGGATACCCCAGGGCTGTCGGCGCGTCTCCAAGACCGTGCCGTCGGCATCCATCCGTATGGCGCGCAGGCTCGACGTGCCCCAGTCCAATGCGATCAACCCGCTCATGCCACTCCTCCCGTGTGTTGAAGATGGCGCCGTGAATCGTCGACCATTTTCTGCATGGCCATGCGGGCTTGCGGGGCGCTGCGCTTGCGAATCGCGTCGTAGACGTTGAAATGGTGCGGCAGCGAATATTTGAAATCGTCCGACGCGCGCGCGGAGAGCAGAAAGAATCCGTGCAGCGCCGTGGCAATGACGTTGAAGAGCGAGCTCATCAGCTCATTATTCGCCGCGTTCAGTACGGCACTGTGAAATTCTGCGTCGGCTTTGGCCCATGCATCCCGATCGCCAGCCGCCGCCATGGCCTGATAGGCCGCGGCGATGGCGGCGAGCTGATCACGATCGCGCTTTTTGGCGGCGGCAGCGGCAGCGGCGGGCTCGATGATCTCGCGCATCTCGACCAGCTCGGCAATAAAGGCCTGGGTCGGCATGGTGGCGAAGCGCCAGCCCAGCACGTCGGCATCGAGCTGATGCCAGAACCGTCGCTCGCGCACGCGCGCCCCGGTTTTCTGGCGGCTTTCGATCAGGCCTTTGGCGCCGATCACCTTCATCGCCTCACGCAGCGCGGAACGGCTGACAACGAGCTGGCCGGCCAGCAGCTCCTCGCTCGGCAGCGCGTCACCCGGCGCCAGCGAACCGCCTACGATCAACCGACCCAACTGGTCGACGACCTGCCGGTGAACGTTGGGTTGCGAAGCATCGGGAGGCATGGCGCTGGCTCGAATCCATTTGTACGACAATATAGTTTTAGCACAATCGACAGCCCAAAAGCTTGCGGCCGCGGCCATCGCCGTAAGACAAACCGCTCGGTGCGCGGGATGGATAAGCGCATCCCGGCCGACCGATGCGTCCACTTTTCCCCGCAGAATATTCCATCGCGGCATCCGCCGCTTGACAGCGAGCCCATGTAGGACGATGATCCAAATAACAAGTTTAACTTTGTAGTTTTTCTTTTAATCCGAGGCAAACGCATGGGCGATCCGCAGCACACGGACGAGGCCGCCAGCGCACTGGCGTTGGCCAGCGAGATGCGCGTCGTGATCGGCCGCCTGAATCGGCGCCTGCGTGAACTGGCACACTCCAGCGATCTCACCGCCTCGCAAAAATCGGTGCTGCTGCATCTGGAACGCGAGGGCTCGGCGTCGATCACGGCGCTGGCGAAGGCCGACGGGGTGCGCCCGCAGTCGATGGGCGCCACGGTCTCGTCGCTGCAGGCCGCGGGCCTGATCGCCAGCGCACCGCATCCCACCGACGGCCGGCAAACGGTTCTTTCGCTGACCGCGAACTGCCGAAAATTGATGAAGGCCGGTCGCGCGGCACGGGAGGACTGGCTCTGCCGCGCCATCAGCAGCAAGCTCACCGCAAAGGAGCAGGTGAAGCTCGCTCAAGGCATCGCGTTGCTCAAAAGGTTGAGCGAGGAATAGGCGCACATCTTCGCGCGCCCTATATATCGGGCTGAGCGCAGCGACTGTGGAGGCAGGATGCCGTAACGAACATTTGCGAAGCGAATGGCCCGAAGGGCGGCGCGCAGGAGCGCGCCGTATACGCAACGTGTCTGGCCCGGCGGTGTTGGGCATCGCTTTGCTCAGCCCAGCTTACGCCACATTCGCCATACAAGACTTCCAAGGAGAACCCCATGCCGCTCACCACGCTGGACAAGCACACCGCGCTGATCGTGATCGATCTGCAAAAAGGCATCGTCGGCCTGCCCACCGCTCATCCCATCGACGACGTGATCGGCAACGCTGGCCGCCTGATCGAGGCCTTCCGCCGGCACGATCTGCCGGTGGTACTGGTCAACGTAACAGGCGTGTCGCCGGGCCGCGTCGAGCAGTCGCGGCTGCGCGGCGAGTTCCCTGCCGGCTGGGCCGATCTCATTCCGCAACTGAATCCGCAGCCGCAGGATCACCTGGTGACCAAACAGACCCGCAGCGCATTCACCGGCACGGACCTCGATGCCTACCTCAAGCAGCGGGGCGTCACGCAAGTCGTGGTGGTCGGCGTCGCGACCAGTTCCGGCGTCGAATCGACGGCTCGGCATGCCTACGAAAATGGCTTCAACGTCACGCTGGCGGTCGATGCCATGACGGATATGAGCCTCGACCATCACACCCACAGCATCACGCAAATTTTCCCGAGAATCGCGGAAACCGGCACCACCCAAGATGTCATCGATCGACTGGAGAGGAGCGCCTGATCATGCCATGGACCCACTATATCGCCTGGTTCTTCGGCGGCGCCTTTCTCGCCAACGCCATCCCGCATTTTGTCAGCGGCATGCTGGGCCGCGCCTTCCAGAGCCCGTTCGCCAAACCGCCCGGTCGCGGACTGTCTTCGTCCACGGTCAACGTGCTGTGGGGATTCTTGAATCTGGTCTTCAGTTATCTATTGCTGTGTCACGTCGGCGAGTTCGACCTGCGCGCTGCCGACGACGCCATGGCACTCGGCCTGGGCATGATCCTGATGGGCGTGATGATGGCGCGGCACTTCGGGCGCTTTCACGGCGGCAATGCGACGGTCGCCAAGTAAATCTGGATGAAGGGTACGTTCCGTTCGCTGCACAATCCCAATTACCGGCTCTGGGCCGGGGGCGCGATCGTGTCCAATGTCGGCACCTGGATGCAGCGCACCGCCCAGGACTGGATCGTGCTGACCCAGCTGACTCATCACAACGCGACGGCTGTCGGTATCGTGATGGGCCTGCAGTTCGGACCGCAGCTGCTGATGCTGCCCTTCAGCGGCTTTGCCGCCGACCATCTGGACCGACGCAAACTGCTGCTGGCCACCCAGGCATCGATGGGTTTGCTGGCGCTTTGCCTGGGCCTGTTGACCGTCACGGGGCTGGTACAGCTGTGGCATGTATATGTATTCGCCTTCCTGCTCGGCTGCGCCGCCGCTTTCGACGCGCCGGCGCGACAAACCTTTGTCTCCGAACTGGTGGGCGAGGACGATCTATCCAACGCCGTGGGTTTGAACTCCACCTCGTTCAACGCGGCGAGGATGATCGGGCCCGCGGTTGCCGGCGTGCTTATCGCCGGCGTCGGCACGGGATGGGTCTTCTTGATCAATGCCGTTTCGTACGCCGCCGTGATCCTCTCGCTCTGCCTGATCCGGGTGGACACGCTGCATCGCGGGGAGCGCGCCGTGCGCAAACGCGGCAGCCTGATCGAAGGCTTTCGCTATGTGTGGCAACGCCCCGATCTGAAATCCGTGCTGTGCATGCTGCTGTTCGTCGGCACCTTCGGCCTGAACTTTCCCATCTTTATTTCCACCATGTCGGTGACGGCATTTCACGCCGGTGCCGGCGAGTACGGATTGCTGACGTCGACGATGGCGATCGGCTCCGTGGTCGGCGCGCTCCTGGCGGCCCAGCGCGCCAAAGCCCATGCCGCACTGCTTTTTTCGGCGGCCGCGGTATTCGCCTTCGGCCTGGCGTTCGCCGCGCTGATGCCAACGGTGTGGCTGTTCGGTGTGGCCCTGGTGATTGTCGGCATTGCTGCGCAAACCTTCACCACCACGGTGATCAGCACCGTGCAACTGAGTACAGCGCCGGCGATGCGTGGCCGCGTGATGGCGATCGTCATGGCCATCGCCCTGGGCGGCACGCCGATCGGCGCCCCCATCGTCGGCTGGGTCGCGGATACGTTTGGCCCCCGCTGGGCCATGGCCGTCGGCGCCAGCGCAGGTTTGGCCGCAGCGTTGGTAGGGGTGCGCTATCTCACCAAGTATCGGCAACTGCGCGTGCGCTTCAGCGAGCGGCGCATCCGTTTCAGCGTGGCCGATGCCAGCGCGTTGAACGATTCGCACTCGGCGATCACGTGAGCCGCGCCCCCTTGAAAAGCCGCGAAGAGACGAAATCGACAAAAACGCGAATCTTCGGCGACAGCTGACGGCTCGATGGCCAGATCACGGAAAACTGCCCCTCATCTTTCGGCAGGGGCAGCGATACCATTTCAAGCAGTCCTTCCGCGATGGCGTCGCTGGCGAGAAAGTCCGGCATGTAACCCAGACCGAGGCCTTCGATGGCCAGCGCGCGAATCGCTTCCATATTGCTGCAGGTGAGCATCGACAGCTGGCTTCGCTGCGGCGAAGCGGCGTTATCCGGAAACGGCCAGCCGCGAATTTTTCCGCTGGTGGGAAAACGAAACTGCAGACATGCGTGATCGGCCAGGTCCGCGATTTTTTTTGGCGCGCCATGTTGCGCAAGGTATTTCGGCGCCGCGCAAAGCACGAAGCGAAATGGGCCGAGGTGCTTGGACATCAGTCGCGAATCCGGTAGATCGCCACTGCGGATCACCGCGTCGAAGCCATCCTCGATGATATCGACCAGCCGATCGCTGAAGTCGAGATCGAGTTCGATCTGCGGGTACAGCCGCTGAAACTCGGCCAGATGCGGCACCAGAAAGCGATAGCCGATGGTCGGCAGACTCACGCGTAACCGGCCACGCGGCAATTCGGCCGACTGCGAAAGCATCGATTCGGCGTCGTGCAACTCATCGAGCACTTTGCGGCAGCGCTCGTAGAAAAGCTCGCCCTCGGTGGTCAGTCTGACGGTTCGCGTGCTGCGCTGGAACAGCCGTACACCGAGCGCCTGCTCGAGCGCGGCGATGGTCTTGCCTACGGCAGAGGCCGACACACCGAGAATGCGGCTAGCGCCCACAAAACTGAGGCTTTCGGCGGCCTGCACAAACGTTGCGACGCGCCCCAGGCTTTCGATCGACTTATTCAAGCGATTCATTCCGCAGTGTGAGGATATTTAGGCTGATTATTCTCGATTGACGCTTCTATAGCATGTATTGGGCACGCGCCGATCAACCAGCGCCGTCTTTTCATCGACCGGAATAACGTCATGTCCAGCTCATTGAGTGTCGCTTCACCGAAAGCCTCACGGCTAATACTCGCCGCGGTCTGCCTCGCCGCCCTGATTCTGCCGTTGAGCTTTTCGGCCGGTGCAATAGCCACGCCGATCATCGGCAGACAGCTCGGCGGAAGCAGTACTAGCCTGATCTGGATTACCAATGCTTTCATGCTGGCTTTTGGTAGCACGCTGATGGCCGCCGGCGCTCTCGCCGACGCCTATGGCAGAAAGAAACTCTTTGCCATCGGCGTCGGTGCTTTTGCAGTGCTTTCGCTGCTGCTGGCCGCAGCCCCGTCCGTGTTATGGATCGACATGCTGCGCGCGCTGCAGGGGCTTGCCGCTGCAGCCGCGCTGTCGGGCGGATCTGCGGCGCTTGCCCAAGTGTTCGACGGCCATGCACGTACGCGAGCTTTCAGCATGCTGGGAACAAGTTTTGGCACGGGTCTCGCTTTTGGCCCGATATTGGCCGGTTTTCTTATCGCTCATGCGGGATGGCGTTCGATATTTTTATTCATTGCAGCGGTGGCTGTCGCCGCATTCGTTTTCGGCGTGCCGCGAATGCAAGAATCGCGCGACCCGCAGGCGGCCGGATTGGATATGCCGGGCGCGCTGACTTTCACCCTGACGCTGGTGCTGTTGACCAGCGGCATCGTCGAAGCCACCGATCATGCGTTGACGAGTCTCGCCGTGGTTGGCCCGCTGCTCGCATCGACGATTTTTGCGACGCTATTCGTGGCGATCGAACGGAGGGTGCCTCGTCCGATGCTCGACCTGGCGCTTTTCCGCTATCCACGTTTCGTCGGCGTGCAGGTGCTGCCGATCGGCACCTGCTACTGCTATATCGTACTGCTGGTGCTGCTTCCGCTTCGATTTATCGGCGTCAACGGTTTGCATGAAACGGATGCCGGCATGCTCATGCTCGCCTTGTCGGCGCCGATGCTGGTCGTGCCGACGTTCGCCTCATGGCTGACTCGCTGGCTCTCGCCCGGCCTACTTTCCGGCACCGGCCTGCTGATCGCAGCGGCGGGTCTCTACCTGCTCAGCCGCGTCGCCATTCGCGAAACCAGTGGCGAGCTGGTGTTGCCGATGCTGCTGATCGGATGCGGCACCGGATTGCCCTGGGGACTCATGGATGGTTTGTCGATAAGCGTGGTGCCCAAAGAGCGTGCAGGCATGGCCACGGGAATTTTCAGCACGACCCGCGTCGCGGGAGAGAGCATTGCACTGGCGATCGTTACGGCGATTCTCAGCGTGTTGACGCAGTCCCGGCTCGCTCGTCTACTGCCCGATCGGCACGCGCACGATCGTTCGTCGATCCACGAGGCCGCTGCACGCCTGTCGTCCGGCGACCTTGCTCATGCTGTTCTGCGATTACCCGATCTCGGCGCCGCGATGCTGGTTACGCAATACGGCGAGGCGTTCCGAATACTTCTCCATCTGCTGGTTGTCGTGACGCTGATTTCGTCGCTCGTCGTTTTTACCCTGCTGACCAGACCAAAAGTGCCGGACGTACGAGATTCGGTCGACTGAACTCTTAAGATGTCAGGGTGAATTTGTGAAGATGGGAATCGATGTACCCGAGCAGGTTGAGTGACGAAGAACGGACGGTGGCGGCATCAACGATGTGCCGCCGCGAGGAAGTCGGTAAGGCTGAAGGGAGCGTGCGCGCCCAGGCAGAGGTCCAACATCCGGTGCGCGTCCACGGCCGCGACCTTGCTGCGGGGGAACATCGCTGTTTCGTATGCGGCTAATGCGGCCTCGACATCGTCAGAATGGGCAGCGATGGCCAGGCCGAGTTCGGCTCCGTCGAGCATGGCCAGGTTTGCGCCGTCGCCGGCTGGCGGTGACAGATGGGCAGCGTCGCCAAGCAGCGTCACGCCGGGGGTGCGATCCCATCGATGGCCGATCGGCAGTGTGTTGATCGGTCGCAGGACCGGCGAAGTGTCACTCCCGCTGATCAACGTGGTCAGCGGCGAGGCCCAGCCGTCGAACTCCGCTCCGATCCGCGCCTTAGCAGTCGCGGCGTCGCTGAAATCGATGTCGGCGAACCAGGAAACCGGGCGCATCAACTGAACGTAGGTGTGGAGTACGCCTCCCGGCTCCCGATGCGCGGTGATGCCCTTGCCGGGCTCCAACGCAAACATGCCCCCGGCGCCGACCGCCGCTGCGGACGCGGGGAACCGCCGATCGACATCGTGCAGGTAAGTTTCGACCAAGGACACGCCGACGTAGGTGGGCTCGGCGTCCGAGAGCTGCGGCCGCACCTTCGACCAAGCGCCATCGGCGCCGACCAGCAAGTCGGCCTCCACGCTTGAGCCGTCGGCGAACGTCAGTTCGTGGCTTCCCGCCCTCGTGGATATCAGTCTGTCGAGCTTGCATCCCCACCGGATCGTGCCCGCTGGCAAGGAGTCGACGAGGATTCGCCGTAGCTCCCCTCTGAGCACCTCGGGACGCCTGCCATCTTCCGGCTGGTCGAGCAGCACGTTGCCCATCCGGTCGAGCGCACGCATGGCGTCGCCGCCTTCATGGATAATCGCGCGGAACGCGTCCGTCAGACCGGCTGCAGCGAGCGCGCGCTGGCCGTCATGCTCGTGAATATCGAGCTGGCCACCTTGGGTGCGGGCTTGGGCCGAAGCCTCCGCTTCATAGACTGTGGCGCGGATACCGTGGACGTGGAGCACGCGGGCCAGGACCAAACCACCTAGGCCTGCGCCGATGATTGCGATGGAATGGGTCATAACTTCGCCTCAAAGCACGACTGGAACAGTGTTCCATTTATAGCACTGGTTGGAACAGTGTTCCATACATGCCACGATACCGCGTGCCCAAACGACTCAAACAAACCGCGCATCGCGCTGAAGCACTTTCAAAAGCGCGGATTGTCCGGGCAGCGATCGAGATCCTCGATGCCGAGGGGGAAGCTGCACTGACTTTTCGGGGATTGGCCGCGCGGTTGGCGACAGGCAGCGGGGCGATCTATTGGCATATCGCTGATCGGAACGGCCTTCTTTCGGCCGCGACCGAGGATGTTCTCGCTCCCGCCTTGGTAGCGGTGGGCGAGGAAACAGATTCAAAAGCCACTATCCGAGCTATCGCGCTCGGGGTATTCGACACCATCGACGCCCATCCCTGGGCCGGTGCGCATCTTTCTCGCGAGCCGTGGCATCCCGCGATCGGCGAGATCTTCGAACACATCGGCGGACGACTGCAGGCGATCGGTGTCCCTGCCGACGCGCAATTCGACTGCGCCTCCGCGCTGACGAGCTATATCCTCGGCGTGGCCTGCCAGAATGCGGCCAACGCCCGCCTGCTTCCTCGCGAGACGGATCGAGGGGACTTCCTTACGGCCATGACCGCACGGTGGACGCAGGGCGACCCGGATTCACGGCCGTTTTTGCGGCAGGTGGCGGCGCAACTGCGCGACCATGACGATCGCCAGCAGTTCCTCGCCGGCGTGGACCTGATTTTGTTGGGGGCCTGCGTCAAGCCAGCTTGACGGATTTGACCTCGCTGCCATCGTGTTCCCTTTGCGAGCGTTGCCGGCCAACTCGTTGTCGTCCAGTTCGCGTTCGGATGCCGCTCATCAGCACGAGTATTTTCGGATATTCATGACCGGACTCTTTCGAAACCGAAAAAAATTTGCAGCACCTTTCCGCAGATGGCAACCATGCATATCGGAGGCGGGCCTTATAAAGCGCCGACAGCATAAGCTCGCAGCCCGCGAACCGCGTATTCGGATAAAGCCATGAAGCCAGACAGCACGACCAGGGCAAGCCTTGCGCCTCATCACCGCCTACGCGCCTCGATCAATCTGGGCAATCCCATCCTTGCCGGCACCGATCCGGTCACGGGAAGACTACGCGGCGTTTCCATCGACCTCGCGATGGAAATGGGGCGACGTCTGGGTGTCGACGTCGAACTGATTGCGTTCGACACGGCAGGCAAGTCGGTACAGGCAGTGGCCGAAGAGAACGCCGACGTCGGTTTCTTCGCCATCGATCCAGCACGCGGTGCGAGCATCGCGTTCACCGCGGCCTATGTACTGATCGAGGGCTTTTATCTGGTCCGCGAAACGTCCCCCATAAAAACCAACGCCGACGTCGATCGACCGGAGCATCGTGTAGTCGTTGGACAGGGCAGCGCCTACGATCTTTTTCTGAGCCGTGAACTCAAGCATGCGCAGATCGTCCGCGCCCCGAGTTCACCGGCCGTCGTCAGGACATTTCTCGAGCAACAGCTCGAGGTCGCCGCCGGCGTCAAGCAGCAGCTGGAGCAGCAGGCCGCCGGAGAACCTGGACTGCATTTGTTGCCCGAGCGATTCATGGTGATCCAGCAAGCGATGGGTACGCCCAAGAGCCGCGGCGACGAGGCCGCGCTGTTTTTGCGGCAATTCGTCGAAGAGATGAAAGCCTCAGGCTTCGTGGCCGATGCGCTTGCCAGACACGGCATCAACGGCGCGTCGGTGGCGCCGCCCAAAGAGTAAGTGTCTCAGGCATTGGTAGGTTGGGATGAGCATTAGCGGATCCCAACATCGCGGCGCCAACATGTTGGGGGTCGCGTGCGCTCAGCCCAACCCACGCCATCTGCGACGTTGCTCAGCCGACGCCGAGAAAGCGATAGCCGACTCCGGGTTCGGTTTTCAGCCAGCGCGGGGCGGCGGCATCGTCGCCGAGTTTCTGGCGCAGCTTGCCCAGCACGATGCGCAGGTAGTGAGTGTCCTGCACGTGGGTAGCGCCCCACAGTTCGCGCAGCAGCTGTTGCTGCGTGACGACGCGGCCGGCATGGCGCAGCAGCAGCGCGAGCACGGCGTATTCCTTGCGCGTCAGCGATAGCAGCGCACCGTTCAGATGCACTTCGCGCCGCGCCAGGTCGATGATGAGATGGCCGTCGTCGTAACGCTGTTGGGTCGCAGGCTCTCCGGGGCGACTGCGTAGCAGCACGCGCAGTCGCGCCATCAGCTCCTGAATGCCGAAGGGCTTCGTCACATAATCGTTGGCACCGGCATCGAGCGCGCGCACTTTTTCCTTTTCCGCATCGCGCACGGTCAGCATCATCACCGGCACCTGCGTCCACTGACGCAGCTCGGCCAGCACGTCGTGTCCCTCGCGATCGGGCAGGCCAATATCGAGAATCACCAGATCGGGCGACTGCGTCACCGCCAGCGCCAGCCCTTCCGCCGCGTTGGCCGCGAGAAACACCTCGTAACCTTCCGCGCGCAGGCCGATATCGAGGAAGCGCCGGATCTGCGCCTCGTCGTCGATCACAAGAATGCGTGGAGAAGCCGAGGTCATGGCAGATTGATCGTCATAAGGTCATGGCAAAGCATTTCGCGCGAATCCACTGGCGAGCCAGCGTCACGGCTCCGAACCCGGCGGCGCCGGCAGCGGCAGGCTGATACGGATGGTGGTGCCGATACCATCGCCTGGCAAGGCCTCGACGCTGCCGCCGTGCGCGCCGATCATGCCGCGGCAAATCGCCAGTCCAAGGCCGGTGCCCTGCGGTGCGCGATCGCCGCGCGACACGGAATAAAACATATCGAAGATCTGCGCGCGCTCGGCCTCGGGAATACCGGGGCCGCGGTCACTGACGTCGATCAGCAGGCGTTCGTCCTTCGTCTGCACGGTGACGCGCACGGCTTCATCGGCCGGCGAGAAGCGCGCCGCGTTCTCCAGAATGTTGAACAGCGCCTGCTCTATGAGCGCCGGGTGCACGTACAGCAGGATGGGCTCGTGCGGCGTCACTGTTTCCACGCGCAGATCGGGAAACAGCTTGCGCAGGCGCGTGATAGCGGCCGCGATGATCTCGCTGCTGTCGGTCCAGTCGCGGCTGAGCTTGAGCGTGCCATGGCCAAGCCGGGTCATGTCGAGCAGATTCTGGATGTAACGATCCAGCCGCTGACCTTCGCCGAGAATCGATTGCAGCAGCTCGGTGCGTTCGGCCTGCGGCAGCTTGGCCTCATAGCTTATCAGCGTGCCGGCGGCGCCGATCATCGAGGCCAGCGGCGAGCGCAGATCGTGCGAAACGGACGACAGCAGCGCATTACGCAGGCGCTCGGTTTCGCCCTGCACGCGCGCACCCTCCAGCTCGTCAGACAGCCGCGCGCGCTCCAGCGCCTGACCGATGTCCTGCGCCATCGCCAGCGCCAGGCTGCGGCGGTCGGCGTCGGGTTCGCCCTCCTTCGGATCAAAACGCAGAGCCGCTACGCCGAGCGGGCGTGCCTCGGTGCCCAGCGGCAGGATCCAGCACGGCGCCGCATTCAAGGTGTCGGTAAAACGGCCGGCCTGTTCGCCGTGATGATCGCTCCAGTCGGACGCGGCCATATCCTGCGCGGTCAGCGCGTACTCCCGCGGTGCACTGGCCACGACACGCAGTACCTGGTCGGCGTCACGCGCAAGCATCGAGGCGTCGCAATGCAGCGCCTGAGCCAGTCCCTTGCTGCCCGCATCGCGGATGCCGCCGGCATCGGTACTGGTACTCAGCTGCTGACCCAGAGACAGCAATGCGCGGGTCTGCGCATGCGAGGCGCGCAGTGACTCCACCTGACTGGCCAGACGCGTGGCCAGACGGCTGCAGACCAGCGCGGCCACCAGGAACAGCGTAACGGCCAGCACATCGTCGAAATTGGCGATTTCCAGCGTATAACGCGGTGGCGCAAAGAAGAAGTTGTAGCCAAGAAAACACAAGATAGCCGTATAGACGGCTACCGTCATGCGGGTACGAACCGCCACCACCAGCACGGCAGTGAGAAAAATCAACGACAGATTGGCAACCGAAAGATAGCGATCGGCAATGAACGAAAGCCCGAATGCCACGAAGGTGGCCAGCGTCGCGTAGACATATTCGCTGCGGCTGCCGCGATCGCGCGGCAGCTTCAGGCGTCGGCGTGCCTTGGCCCGTTCGGCCGGCGTGGCGATGATCGTCAGCTCCATATGCGCGCCGCGACGCAATAGCATCTGGGTCAGCGAACGACCCAGCATGCGCGCGATCGGACGTTCGCGTGTACGGCCGAGAATGATCTGGCCCACGCCCTCGCGATCGGCATGGGCGAGCAACTCGTCCGCGATCGAATGGCCGCGCAGGATGATGGTTTCGCCACCGAGCCGACGCGCGAGCCGCATCGCCGCGTCCCGCTGCTCGCGTCTTGCGGGATCAAGCCGAGCACCCGTATCGACGTAGGCCACGCTCCACGGCGCGCCGCGACGTTCGGCGATGCGCCGCGCCACACGGACGAGGTAATCGCTTTGTGCATGGCCATCGATGGCCGCGAGCACCCGACGCCGCACGGTCATGGCGCTGCCGCGCGCCAGCATGTGCTCGCGCAGATCGCTGTCGACGTGATCGGCGATGGTGCTCAGGGCCAGCTCGCGCAGCGCGGCGAGGTTGGTGGGTGAGAAGAACGCATTGAGCGCGGCGGCCGCCGTCTCCGGCACGTAGACCTTGCCCTGCTTCAACCGCGCGATCAGCTCGCGCGGCGGCAGATCGATCAGCACGATGTCGCGCGCGTGATCGAGAAAGGCATCGGGCACGGTTTCGCGCACGGTGATGCCGGTGATGCGCTGCACCTGATCGTTGAGGCTTTCCAGGTGCTGCACGTTGAGCGCGGTGTAGACCTCGATGTCGGCGTCGATCAGCTCGGCGATATCCTGCCAGCGGCGCTCGTGCCGGCCGCCGGGCAGGTTGCGATGGGCCAGCTCGTCGACCAGCAGCACGGCCGGCTTGCGCGCCAGCGCGGCGTCCAGATCGAACTCGCTGAACTCGCGGTCGCCGCCGTTGAACGATTCGTAGCGCACGGCCCGACGCGGCAACACCTCCATGCCTTCGAGCAGAGCCGCCGTTTCGGCGCGGCCGTGCGTTTCCACCAGGCCGACCACCACGTCGACGCCCTGCCGCTTCAGCTCACGCGCGGCGGAAAGCATGGCGTAGGTTTTGCCGACGCCGGGCGCGGCGCCGAGAAAAATCTTCAGCCGGCTGCCCTGCTCCTGCTGCGCGGTATTGAGCAGCGCATCGGCACGAGCGTCACGGGAGGATTCGTTCATGCGGTGCCACTCCGGTTAGAACACCCCTCGAACGTCGGGGTGTCCGCACATCTTCAGTATCAAGCATGCCAGCGTGCGCCGGATAAAACGAGGACGGCGAAAGGCTCAAAAAAACGCGGCAAGCCACCGCGACAACGCCGGATGGTCTCGCCTCGCGACGGCGGCCCGACAAACGCGTGCCACCGCCCATTCAACGACTCGATGCGTCAGCTGCCGTGCGGCGCGTCGAGCGCCAGGTTGAGCTTGAGCACGTTGACCCGCGGCTCGCCGAGGATGCCCAGCGTGCGACCGCTGGTGTACTCGGCGACGAGCGCCTGCACCTGCGACACGCTGAGCTTGCGCGCCTGCGCCACACGCGACACTTGATACTGTGCCGCTGCCGGCGAGATTTCCGGATCGAGGCCGCTGCCCGAGGCGGTGATCAAGTCCACCGGCACCGGCGCCGTGTTGCCGGGATCGACCGCGTGCAACGCGTCGATGCGCTGTTTGATCGTGTCGATCAGCGCCGGATTGCTCGGGCCGGTGTTCGAACCGCTCGACGACGCCGAATTATTCGGGTTCGGCGACGTGGCCGATGGACGACCCCAGAAGTACCTGGCATCGGTGAACGATTGACCAATCAACGCGGAGCCGACCGGTTTGCCGTTCTTCTCGATCAGGCTGCCGTTGGCCTGCCCGGGAAATATCACCTGCGCCAAGCCGGTGGCGAGCAGCGGATAAGCAATGCCGGTAATAACCGTCATCAGCAGCAGCATGACAATGGATTGACGCAGTAATTTGCCCATAATGTTTCTCAGTAGTGAATGATGGCGTCGAGCAGCGCCACGGTCTGGCTGCTCTTCTTGCCTTCGTCATAGGCCGGAAGATCGTAGGAGTGCTCGTAGCGAAGCTCCGGACGAATCTCCAGGTCCTGTGACACCCAATGAGTGACGCCTACCGTGTGGCTGGTGTAGCGAGTGGCGAAACCGGTGCGCTGACCCTTCTGGTCGTTGTAGAACTCGTTGCGGAACGACAGCATGTTGCTCGGGCTCAGTTCGAAGTTCAGATAATTGACGATGCCGTATTCGCCCGCCTTGCCCGGCAGCGGCGAGGATCCCGTGATTCCCGGCGTTTCGCCCGGGCCGAAGCCGGGCACGTTGCGGCCGTACATGTAGTAGGACTCGGTGAGCATATGGAAGCTCTGACTGAAGCGATGGCCCCAGGTCATCACGTACATCTGCACGTTGTTGTAGTTGTAGTCCGACTCGTTGAAATTATTGACGCAGGGGTAAAGCATGTCGTCGTTGCTTTTGGAAACCCAGCGTACGCAGGCCTGCAGCGACGGCCGCGCAGCCGAATTCCAGATTGCCGTATCGTTGCTGCCGTTGACGCCAAGCTGCACCGTCCACTGGTTATTGAGCTTGGTCGTCGTCATCACACCCATCTGGGTGTAGGGATCGACGGTGTACAGAATCGAGTGCGTGACCAGATAGTTCTGCGGCGAAAACTGTGCTTCGATATCCGGCAGCGACAGCCAGCGGCCGAAACGTATCTCCATGCCCTGCGCGACCGAAGGGATATACAGGTCGTAGTAAAAAAGCATCGGGTCGTCACCGTAGATCTTCCCCGTCAGCGGTTCGTTGGCGCCGGCCGGATTGTTCAACAGCTGATTGCTGAAAACGCCCTTCATGGTGGTGAAGTGGTAGTCGTAACCGTACAGGTTGGAGATGTCGAAGCCCCAGTCGACATGATCGGTCTGCACCGTGTCGGGCACGCGCTCGATATTCAGCACCCACTGGTTGAACTCCAATCGGTTCGGCCGCGTGGCGTACGACAGCGGATAGTTGCTCGTGTTGGAGGTACTGGCGTTGGCCGACGGATTGATCCAGCCGAACACCTCGATGCGGTTGTTTTTCATCCACTGCCCGAAGGCCGTGCAGGACAGCGCTTTTTCCAGCGGATACTGCGAGTTCGTATCCGGCACACCGATCGGCGCGTCGACGCCGCCCAGCTGCCATTCGGAGTTGGGAAAAGGCGGCGAGTCCAGCGGCGCCGGCATGGCACGACGCGGCGTGGCAGGCGCGTTCGGATCGGCCGGCTCCGCGTCTTCGCGATAGGCCGCCGCAAAACGGCTCAAAAAGCCGACCGAACAATCGCCGCTCGATACCTTGGCCGTCGCCGGAGCGGACATGGCCGACTGCGAATCGGAGTTGAGCGCCGCGTCGGACGAGGCGTTGACCGTGGCCATCGCCTGACCGACCGGCATCATCGCCACGAGAATCGCGCCGGAAAGAAGTTTTTTGTACTGCATAAAAGTCAAAGCCCCTGCAACTGCGGTCCGTGCCGGACCAGACTGGTGGTGAAATAGGTGAAATAAGTGAGTGGTGAAGTGTGTCGCGGTAATTCTTTTGATCAGATGCCGGCGTAACCGCCGAGCTCGTATTCGTCGTTGACCGCGCTCAGCGGGTTGACGCTGACGACCGCTGGCTTGGCCAGGTCGACGCGTGTGCCCGCGGGCAAGGCGATAACGACTTCGCAGTCCGAATCATTGGCCGACAGGCGCAGCTCCATATCGGGATGGGTTGCGTCGGGTAGCGAGACAGAAAGCTTCAGGGTTTGCATCGACAGACTCCAGAGAGAAGTAAGTCGTCATGTCAACTCAGGCATGACGGTGAAAATGCATCAGGCCAGCTATGCTCAGGCGAATCCGCAAACGACGAGCAGCATGTCGATGATCTTGATGCCGATGAAAGGCACCACGATGCCGCCCAGGCCGTAGACCAGCAGATTGCGCCGCAGCAGCGCGCCTGCGCCCAGCGCGCGATATTTCACGCCCTTCAGCGCCAGCGGGATCAGAAAAATGATGATCAGCGCGTTGAAGATCACCGCCGACAGAATCGCGCTCTGTGGCGTGGCCAGATGCATCACGTTCAGCGCGTTGAGCGCGGGATACGTGGTGGCAAATGCCGCCGGAATGATCGCGAAATACTTGGCGATATCGTTGGAGATCGAGAACGTGGTCAGCGCGCCGCGGGTGATCAGCATCTGCTTGCCGATGGCCACCACTTCGATCAGCTTGGTCGGGTTCGAATCCAGGTCGACCATGTTGCCGGCTTCTTTCGCCGCCTGCGTACCGGTGTTCATCGCCACCGCCACGTCGGCCTGCGCCAGCGCGGGAGCATCGTTGGTGCCGTCGCCGCACATCGCGACCAGGCGGTTTTCGGCCTGCATGTCGCGGATCAGCTTCAGCTTCGCTTCCGGCGTGGCTTCGGCGAGGAAATCATCGACGCCGGCTTCGGCCGCGATGGCCGCGGCCGTGAGCGGATTGTCGCCGGTGATCATGATGGTTTTGATGCCCATCTTGCGCATCTCGGCGAAGCGCTCCTTGATGCCGACCTTGACGATGTCCTTCAGCTCGATCACGCCGAGCGCGCGCGCGCCTTCGGTGACGATCAGCGGCGTGGCACCGCGACGGGCGATGTCCTCGGCCATGCGCTTGACCAGCGGCGGCAGGTGGCTGCTCTGTGCTTCCAGATGACGCTCGACCGCGTCCAGCGCACCTTTGCGGATCTGGCGCGAGCCGATATCGACGCCGCTCATACGCGTCTGCGCGGTGAACGGCACGAACTGCGCTTCACCCTCGGCCAGCTGCGGCTCGCTCAGACCATGCTTCTCCTTGGCCAGCACGATCACGCTGCGGCCTTCCGGCGTTTCGTCCGCCAGCGAAGCCAGCTGCGCGGCTTCGGCCACCACGTGATCGGCAATGCCAGGCGCCGGATGAAACTGCACGGCCTGACGGTTGCCCAGCGTGATGGTGCCGGTCTTGTCCAGCAGCAGCACGTCGACGTCCCCGGCCGCCTCCACGGCGCGACCGGAGGTGGCGATGACATTGGCGCGGATCATCCGGTC
Organism: Rhodanobacter sp. ANJX3; assembly: GCF_014200755.1. Taxonomy (GTDB): domain Bacteria; phylum Pseudomonadota; class Gammaproteobacteria; order Xanthomonadales; family Rhodanobacteraceae; genus Rhodanobacter. The sequence goes on from NZ_JACHCM010000003.1 coordinate 617,454, forward strand.
CATGCCGGCGATGCCGATGGCCGACAGCAGCGCGCCAATGGTGGTGGGAATCAGGCACACCAGCAGCGCGATCAGCACGGTCAGCGTGATCGGATTGCCGGCGCCGGCCACTTTCACGCTGTAGATCGAATACGGCAGCAGCGTGGAGCACGCAAGCAGAAAGATCAGGGTGAACTTGGCCAGCAGAATCGTCAGCGCGATTTCGTTCGGCGTCTTGCGACGCTTGGAACCTTCCACCATCGCGATCATGCGATCGAGAAAGCTCTCGCCCGGGTTACTGGTGATGCGCACCACCACCCAGTCGGACAGCACCTTGGTGCCGCCGGTGACGGCGCTGCGGTCGCCGCCGGATTCGCGGATCACCGGCGCAGACTCGCCGGTGATCGCGCTTTCGTCGACGCTGGCCGCGCCAACCACTACTTCACCGTCGCCGGGAATCTGATCGCCCGCCATCACCAGCACAAAGTTGCCGGTGCGCAGTTCGCTCGATGGCGTCATCGTGATCGCAGCGTTGCGATCGGCGCTGGCCAGCTTGTTGGCGATCACGTCCTTGCGCGAACTGCGCAGCGCGTCGGCCTGGGCCTTGCCGCGACCTTCGGCCAGCGCTTCGGCAAAGTTGGCAAACAGCAGGGTGAACCACAGCCACAGGCTGACCCAGAAGATGAAGGCCGTCGGCGCCTCGCCGTGACCGGCCAGCGCCTGCACCCACAGCAGGGTGGTCAGCACGCTGCAAACGAACACCACGAACATCACCGGGTTGCGGAACTGCAGCCGCGGCGACAGCTTGCGGAATGAATCTCCGAGCGCGGCAATCACCAGCGCGCGGTTGAAGTTGCTGACGGGCGCATTGCCCATCGTTTCAGTATGCGAAGTCATGCAATCAGTGTCCCGATAAGATCGATGGCGAGTGCATCAGTGGGCGGACATCAGGTATTCGGCGATCGGCCCCAGGGCCAGCGCCGGCAGAAAGGTCAGCGCGCCGATCACGATCACCACGCAAGCCAGCAGCGTGACGAACAGCGGCGTATGCGTCGGCAAGGTGCCGGCCGTGGCGGGCACATGACGCTTGGCCGCCAGCGCGCCGGCCATCGCCAGCATCGCGATGATCAGCGGGAACCGCGCGAGGAACATGCAGATGCCCAGCAGCACGTTCCAGAACGGCGTGTTGGCCGACAAACCACCAAACGCGCTGCCGTTGTTGTTGGAGGCCGAACTCACCGCATAAAGCATTTCGGTGAAGCCGTGCGCGCCGGGGTTGGCCACACCGGCAAAGCCGGCCGGCACCATCACCGCGATCGCCGTGCCGATCACCACCAGGGCGCACGGCAGCAGCACGGCGAGGCTGGCCATTTTCATCTCGTAGGCTTCGATCTTCTTGCCGAGGTATTCCGGCGTACGGCCGACCATCAGTCCGGCAATGAACACGGCGACCACCGCGAAGGCGAGCATGCCGTACAACCCACAGCCGACGCCGCCGAAGATCACCTCGCCCAACTGCATCAGCCACATCGGAATCAACCCGCCCAACGGCGTGAACGAGTCATGCATCGCATTGACCGAGCCGTTCGACGCCGCGGTGGTCGCCGTCGCCCACAGGGTGGAATTGACGATACCGAAGCGCGTCTCCTTGCCTTCCATATTGCCGCCGGCCTGCAGCGCGGAGGCCGTCTGGTCGACATGCAGCGCGTTGAACGCGGGATTACCCGCCTGCTCGGCCACCGTGCAGGCGATCAGCAGCGGCACAAAGATCACCAGCATCACCGCCAGCAGTGCCCAGCCCTGGCGCTTGTCCTTCACCAGCTCGCCGAAGGTATAGCAGAGCGCGGCGGGAATCAGCAGGATCGACAGCAGCTCGAGGAAATTGCTGAAAGGTGTGGGGTTCTCATACGGATGCGCCGAGTTGACGTTGAAGAAGCCGCCGCCGTTGGTACCGAGCTGCTTGATCGCGATCTGCGAGGCGGCCGGGCCCATCGGCAGGGTTTGCGTCGAGACTTCAGTCGGCTTCATTACCGGGTTGCCGGCCTTGTCTTTCACCGCCGCGCCGGAAGCATCCAGCACCGGTTCGCTAACCGTCGTGGTCTGCACCACCGGCACGTCGACGTAGGACTTGAAGTTCTGCACCACGCCCTGCGACACCAGCAGCAGCGTCAGGACCAGCGACAGCGGCATCAGGATGTAAAGCGTGCTGCGCGTCATGTCGACCCAGAAATTGCCCAGGCCCAACGCGCTGCGCCGGCTGAAGCCGCGGATGATCGCAATCAGCACCGCGATACCCGTGGCGGCCGAGAGGAAATTCTGCACCGCCAGTCCGAGCATCTGGGTGAAGTAGCTCATCGTCGACTCGCCGCCGTAGCCCTGCCAGTTGGTATTGCTGGCAAAACTGATCGCCGTGTTGAGCGCCGAGTCGGGCGACACGGCGGCAAAGTGCTGCGGGTTGAGCGGCAGCCACTGCTGCAGGCGCTGCAGCGCATAGACCACCAGCAGGCCGAGGACATTGAACACCAGCACGGCCAGCGCATAGCGCTTCCAGCCCATGTCTTCGTCCTGGCGAATGCCGCAAAGTCGATAGATCAGCCGCTCCGCACCGCCGCCGAAACGCGTGAGGCGATTGGGGGTGTCGGAAAACACGCTGGCCATGTAGCCGCCCAGCGGCTTGACCAGCAGCAGCAGGATGACCAGGAAAAACCCGATCTGGACGAAGTCATTCGTGGTCATTCGAACCACTCCGGCTTGAGAAGAGCTACGCAGAGGTAGCCGGTCAGCGCCACAGCGATCAGCCCGGCGAGGACATAGAGGACATTCATGAGAGGGAACTCAGTAACGTTGCTGAAGAAGCCGTGTCGATCGAGGCAACGGCGGAGGCGTTTCGGCGGGGTTTGTCCCGTTCACGATTACTTGCGCGGACTGAGTCGGTCGCAGATCAGCAACAGACCCAGGGTGGCTGCGCACAGCACGATCAGCAGCAGCAGGTAGACGAAATCCATCGGCGCAGGCTCGGTAAAGTAAGGAGCGCACTGTAGGAATTGGCGCATAAGAAAGGGGTATCGATTCGGCGCCGGGGCGTAAACAAGCCGTAAAGTTTTTCGCAAGAGCCTGCTGGGCGGGGCTCGCCGGTGCGCGCGGCGTCGTGTCTCGGCGTAATTACCTGTCGCACCCTATAATCGACGCACACGCCGATTTGAAGCCTTCATGAACTCGATGCCAGCCGACGCCAGCCGCCCCGCCGACTTCTCCCAAGTGCGTGCTCTCGCCGCTGCCGACATGCAGCGCGTCGACGCGCTGATCCGCCAGCGTTTGTCGTCCGACGTGGTGCTGATTAACCAGATTGCCGACCACATCATCGCCAGCGGCGGCAAACGCTTGCGCCCGATGTTGCACGTGCTGGCCGCCGGTGCCTCCGGCTACCGCGGCGATCAGCACACCAAGCTGGCGGCGATCATCGAGTTCATCCACACCTCGACCCTGCTGCACGACGACGTAGTCGACGAATCGGACCTGCGCCGCGGCCGCAAGACCGCCAACGCGCTGTGGGGCAATGCCGCCAGCGTGCTGGTCGGCGATTTTCTGTACTCGCGCTCGTTCCAGCTGATGGTGGAGCTGGACGACATGCGGATCATGCGCATCCTGGCCGACACCACCAACACCATCGCCGAAGGCGAGGTGCTGCAGCTGCTGAACATCGGCAATGCCGACGTCGACGAGGCCGCCTACCTGGCCGTGATCGAACGCAAGACCGCGGTGCTGTTCGCCGCCGCCACCGAACTGGGCGGCATTCTCGGCGGCCTGCCGGAAAAACAGATCGCCGCGCTGCGCGAGTACGGCATGCAGCTCGGCTACGCCTTCCAGATCGCCGACGACCTGCTCGACTACGTCTCCGATGCCGACACCTTGGGCAAAAACATCGGCGACGACCTGGCCGAAGGCAAGCCCACGCTGCCGGTCATCTACGCGCTGGAAAAATCCACCCCCGAGCAGGCGCAATCGTTGCGCCATGCCATCGAACACGGCGGCCTGGATTCGCTGGACCGCATCATCGCCGCCATCCGCGACTCCGGTGCGCTGGAACGCACGCATCAGCGCGCCGTCTTTCATTCCGATGCGGCCGGCGCCGCGCTGCAGGTGCTACCGGATTCAGCACATCGCGATGCGCTGCTGGCATTGGCGGCTTATGCGGTAGAACGCAAGAGCTGAGGTTGCGGGGAACGAGGAACGGGGAACGGGGAACGGGGAACGGTAAAGCGTTGCACGATCACGTTCTTCGCTCATGCAGTGCAGACGAATGGCGAAAAAATCGGGTAGGCAACTCAGGCGCAGCCTATCCGTCTGCCGCGAACTCGCACGTCCCCGTTCCCCGCTCTCCATCACCCCTGATCCAGCAACACATACTTGCGGCAATGCTCCAGGTATCCGCGCTCGTGTTCGGCGACCAGATCGACCACGCTGGACCATAGCCACGAGGGCGCATCGAGGGTCTTGGAGCGGTTGCGCTGCAGCTCCTTGCGCCAGGCGCGGCGGGTTTTGGCATCCATCTGACGGCAGTGCGCGTGACCGACCACGCTGGCGAGGAAGCGTGCGGCCTTGATGGCCTCCTCCTCGTCCAGATGCTCGATCTCCAGCTTCAAGTCCTGCGGCAGCAGCTCTCGAATGATGACTGGGATGTCCAGCAGCGTGGCGCTGCGCATGCGATCGCCGAGCGCCGGTGACAGATGCCGCGCGCCTTCCACCACGCGCCGTGCCTGGTCGCGCGGCATGACGGCGCGCGCCGCATGCGGTGCAGCAGCCTTGTTGGCTTGCTTGATATCGATCAGGCACAGATCGTCACCATTGACGTTGCCACCATCGACGTCGAGCAGCACTGCATAGCGGAGTTTGCCGAGCGAGCTGCAGCCCTTGCGCCAGTAAGCCGCGTCGAGCACCTTGATGCGCGAACCGTCGGCGCGGTGGTTGATCTGCGTGACCAATTCGTCCAGCGCCGGGGTACTGAATAGCTCTTCGATCGCCTTGCGCTCGTTTTTTGCGAGCGGCCAGAAGCGCTTGCCCAGCGGAATCTGCGGCGAGGGATCGTCGATGCGTTCGCGCGCCAGCTGCTTCCAGGTGCGCTTCATGGCCTTTTTCATCACCAGCTTCACCGCCTGCGGTTTTTCCGGATGCGGCTCGTCGTTCTCGGGGAACGCCGATTCGTAACCTTCCATCAAGGTCTCGATCATGCGCACCGTGGTGATGCCCGGCAGGTCCGAGCCGCGCGCCGCGGTGGCCAGCGACAGGCCGAGGCGGATCAGATCGTGCGCGGGATTGCCGATCACCGTCTGATCGAGGTCGCGAATCTGTACCTGCACACGGCCTTCGGTATCGGCCAGCGGGCCGAGATTGCCGAGATGGCAGTCGCCGCAGATCCAGACCGCGGGCCCCTGCGGAATCGACCAGCTGTGGTTCGCCTCCAGCCACTGATAAAACCGCACGGTGGCGCCGCGCACGTACGCGTGCGCCGACGCCGCCATCTTGGCGTTCTGCAGCGCGTGCAATACCGCTGCGCGATCTTCGACCCTTACTGCACCCTTGCTGGCTTTCATCAATGTTTCCGAAGAGTCGACCGAATGGTCGATGGAGTAAACGTTAGGGCTGGTTGGCGAACGATTCGCGCAGCCAGTCGTGCATCAGGCGGTAGCTGCGCTGCGCCACTTTTTCGTCGTAGCGGCAGCCGGCGGAATTCTCGCCTTTCTCGGTGAAGCAATGCACAGCGTGGCCAATCACCACAAACTGCCAGTCGGCCGGGCTGCCGCGCATCTCGTCCATGAACTTGTCGGCATCGGGCATCGTGCTCTTATCATCCGCACCGTTCATCGCCAGCACGCGTGCCTTGATGTTTTTGCCCAGCGCGGGATTGTCAGTCGTCAGGCCGCCGTGGAACGAGACGACCGCTTTGACATCGGCGCCGCTGCGCGCCAGGTCGAGCACGGCCGAACCGCCAAAGCAGAAACCGATGGCGGCCAGATTATTCAGATCGATCGGCGCACTGCCGGCCTGTGCCTTCAACTGCGCCAGCGCTTCGTTGATGCGCTTGCGCATGAGTTCGCGATTGCCGTACAGCGGCTTGACCGCGGCCATCGCCTGATCAGCGTTGCCCTGCGTGGGACGCACATTCGCGCCGTACATGTCGGTGAGCAGGATCACGTAATCCTTGCCGGCAATCATCTCGGCCTTTTGCACCGCCATGTCGTTGATGCCGTACCAGTTCGGCACCATCACGAGGCCCGGACGCTTGGCTTTGACCGCATCGTCATACACCAGCACGCTGTGGAAGCGGGTGCCGTCTTGGGTCCACTCAACCGGCTTGTTGACCATCTTGGCCTGAGTCGCCATGGCGACGGTGCAAAGGACGAGCGCGCAGCAAAGTCGAACGAGTCGCATGACGAAATCCTCGGTGCGTTGATGGAAAATATGTCGCTTCAAAACGGCGCTTGAGCGATGCGCCAAGCGCGGATCAGATTCCTGCTGCGTGATCGGCAATATGACGTTTGATGGGCGAAAGGGTGTCCAGCAGCCGAACGCCTAACCCCCGAGCAGCCACCAGCGGCGTCGACCGCCACGCATAGATACGTGCCAGCGCGTCAAGACCGAGTGCATCGAGCGTATCGGCGCTGCGTCGGCGGCGCGCGTATTGCTGCAGCACGTGTTGGGCGCCGATATCCCGACCGGCCTTACGGGCGGCGACGAGCGTGTCGCGCAGCTCGGCGACGTCGCGCAGACCAAGATTTACGCCCTGCCCCGCCAGCGGATGCACGGCGTGCGCCGCATCGCCTAGCAGCACGAACCGTTCGGCCTGATAGCTCCGGGCCAGCTGAAGCTTCAGCGGGAAAGCAGCGCGGGCGGACGTTTTGATGATACGGCCCAGTCGAAAATCGCTGGCGATACCCAGTTCGCCGAGAAAAGCGTCGTCGTCCAGCGCCAGCACGCGCCGCGCTTCATCTTCCGGCAGCGACCACACCAGCGAGCTGCGGCCGTCGGCAAGCGGCAGCAGGGCCAGCGGGCCGGTCGGCAGAAAGCGCTGCCACGCGGTATTTTCGTGCGGCCGTTCGGTCTGCAGGTGCGCGACCACGGCGCTTTGTCCATAGTCGCGACCGCGCGTGGCGATGCCTGCCAGTTGGCGCAGCGGCGAAGATGCGCCGTCGGCGGCAACCACCAGACCCGCGCTGAGCGCTTCGCCATCGGCGAGTTCGAGCTGGATACGATCCCCGCGCGCCTCGAAGGCCTGCACCTGGGCAGGGCAGAGCCGACGGACGCCGGCGGATTCCAAGGCCTGCCACAGCGCCCACTGCACCAGAGCGTTTTCGACGATGTAACCGAGCTGCTGGCGACCTTCGCGGGCCGCGTCGAAGGAAATCGACGCCCCGCTCTCGGCATCCCATACGTGCATGTGCGCATACGCACAGGCACGCGCTTTTCGAATAGAAGTCCAGACGTCCATATCGTCGAGGAGCTTGATCGACGATGCCGCGAGGCCGACCACGCGCAGATCGACCTCGTTCTGCACCTGCCAAAGCGCTGGCGCACGCGCCTCCAACAGCGCTGTGGCAAAACCCGCGCGAGCCAGGGTCAGCGCAGCGGCCGCGCCAACCATGCCGCCACCCACCACGGCCACATCGAGTGTCGGCGGACGGCGACGGGTTGAAAGATCCTGCACCGATGCACTCATGGCATCTGCTCCAGCACCGCGAGCGGCGGCTCGCCGCGAAAGCCCATGCCGCGCCTGGCCATGGCATCGCGCAGCGGCGGCAGGCGGTCGAATGCCAGCAGCGCCAGCGAGCGCAGCGGCGCGATCAGCGGCTGCGGCAGGCAGGCCAGACGCACCAGGCTATGGCTCATCGCGATCGTGCCTTCGCGATCCGGCGCGCGGCGTGCGGCGTAACGAGCCAGCACATCCGCCGCGCCGGGATCAGCCGCAGCGGCCGCCAGCTCGGCGAGGGTCAGCGCATCGCGCAAGCCGAGGTTGAATCCCTGCGCGCCGATCGGATGCACGGTCTGCGCGGCATTGCCCACCAGCACAGCGCGTGGTGCGGTCAGCGCTTGTGCCGCCAGCGCGCGAATCGCATACGGATGGCGCTTGCCCGGCCGGCTGAGCCGGCCTAACCGCCAGCCGAAGCGCTGCTGCGCGAAGGCGGCAAAGCCAGCGTCATCGAGCGCCGAGATGGCATCGGCCTCCGCCGCCGGTACGGTCACCACCAGCCCGCAACGGCGCTCGGCCAGCGGCAGCAGAGCCACCGGGCCGCTGTCGGCAAAACGTTCGTACGCGCGGTTGCGGTGCTCACGCTCGGGCGTGATGGTGCAGACGAACAGCGTCTGCTCATAATCGTGCCGCTCGGCGTCGATGCCCAAGCGGGTGCGTACGAAGGATTCCGTACCGTCGGCACCGACCAGCAACGACGTATCGACGCGCTGTACGCCGTCAGCCGTTTTGATGTCGGCACGCCAGCCATCGGCTATCGGCTCCAGCGCCACGAGGCTGGCCGGCGCCAGTCGCGTGAGCCGTGTGCACTCGTCCAGCCTGCGCAGCAGCGCAGCGCCGAGTTCGCGCGCAGGCAAGGTCCAACCCAGCGCGTCGACACCCTGCCGATGCGCGTCGATGCGCGCACTGCCGAATTCGCCGGAGCGGCTGACGTGGATGTGCTCGATCGGGGTGGCGCGCGCCGCGGCGTGTCGCCACACGCCGATGGCGTCGAGCCCGTTGACGGTGGCGCGGGCCAGCGCGAGATTGCGCTCGTCATAGCTGGGCTGCGCATCGATGCGCGGCGCCGCGGCCTCGACCAGAGTGGCGGCAACGCCCGCCGCATCCAGCGCAATGGCCAGACTGGCGCCGACCAGTCCGCCGCCGATGATCAGCACGCTGTTCCGGCTGCAAGAAGAAGACTGGGTGGCATTCATTCGCCGATGATACCCGTTCGACCGGACCGGATCGCGGCCGGTGGGCTAGACTATCGGCCTAACTCGACCCTATAAAACGATGCCACGGAGCAACGCATGGCCAAGACGCAGACCCAACGCCTGGGCATTTTGCTCGCCCTTGCCCTGGTGATGGCGGTTACCCGCATTCATCACTCTTTCCTGCATCACTTTGACGCACTGCCGGACGCGTCGTGGGGCGTGTTTTTCCTGGCCGGCGTCTGGCTGCGCGGTTCGGCGCGCTGGGCGTTTCCTCTGCTGATGATCGAGGCGGTGCTGGTCGACTACGTCGTCATCACGAATCAGGGCATGGATTTCTGGAGCCACTACTGCGTGTCGGTGGCTTACTGGTTCCTGATCCCGTCGTATTTCAGCCTGTGGCTGGGCGGCAGCGTTGTAGCCAAATATCAGCGCGGCCTGAGCCTTGCCACGCTGGGGACGGCCGCCGTCGCGCTGCTGGTCAGCGTGTCGGTGTGCTACCTGATTTCCAACGGCAGCTTCTTCTGGCTGAGCGCCAGCGTGCCCGCGGCGGCGCGCAACTTCAGCGGCTGGCTGGAAAACCTCGGCGACTGGTATCTGCCGTTCCTTGAAACCACCGCCGTGTGGGTTGGCCTGGGCGCCGTGATGCATGTACTGGCGGTTCAGCTGTCGCGCATGCGCCAGCGCGGCGCACAGCTGCACTGACGTGGGCAACCGCCTTTCCAAGATATACACCCGCACGGGCGACGACGGCAGCACGGGCCTGGGCGACGGCTCGCGCGTGCCGAAAGATTCCCTGCGCGTCACCGCATACGGCACGGTGGACGAACTCAACAGCACGATCGGCGTGGTGCTGGCCTGCGAAGGCGTCGACGACGCGGTGCGCGAGACGCTGACGCAGGTGCAGCACGAGCTGTTCGACCTCGGCGGCGAGTTGTGCATCCCCGGCATGGCGATGATCGACGATGCCGATATCGACCGGCTGGAAACAGTATTGGACGCTTTCAATGAGCCCTTGCCGGCGCTGAAGGATTTCATCCTGCCCGGCGGCGGCATGGCCGCGGCCACCTGCCATCTGGCGCGCACCGTGTGTCGGCGCGCCGAGCGCGATGTGGTGGCGTTGTCGCACGTCGAAGACGTTCGTCCGCAGGCGTCGCGCTATCTCAACCGGCTGTCCGATCTGCTGTTTGTGCTCTGCCGCGTGCTGGCGCGCGCCAGCGGCCATGGCGAGGTGCTGTGGCAGCACGAGCGCCGCCGCAAACCCGCCGCCGCGAACTGACCGACCCAAAGACCGACGAGCACCACGCCATGCTCCAGCTCTACACCCACGCCGACTGCCTGATGCACGATCCGGGTGCCGGTCACGCCGAGCGTCCGGCGCGACTGTCGGCCGTGCTGCACGCTCTAGATATGGACCGCTACGCCGCGCTCGACCGCATCGAAGCGCCGCTGGCCACGCGCGAACAGCTGCTGCGCGCGCACAGCGCCGAGTACGTGGACCGCATCTTCGCCGACGCGCCACGGGAAGGCGCACACCGGCTCGACGAAGACACGGTGATGTCGCCCGGCTCGCTGGACGCCGCGCTGCGGGCCGCCGGCGCGGTCGTTGCCGCGGTGGATGCCGTGATGAGCGGAAATCACGGGCAGCGCGCCTTCTGCGCCGTGCGTCCGCCCGGCCACCACGCCACCCGCGATCAGGCAATGGGCTTTTGCCTGTTCAACAGCGTTGCCGTCGCCGCCGCGCACGCGATCTCGGCGCACGGCCTAAAGCGTGTCGCCGTCGCCGATTTCGACGTACACCACGGCAACGGCACCCAGGCCATTTTCGAAGCGGACAAGCGCGTGCTGTTCGTTTCCAGTCACCAGTCGCCGCTTTACCCGGGCACCGGCTTCGAGAGCGAGCAAGGTGTCGGCAACATCGTCAACGGCACGCTGTCGGCCGGCGACGGCTCGCGCGAATTTCGCGAGCTCTGGAACGACCTGCTGCTGCCGCGGCTGAACGCGTTCAAGCCGCAGCTGATACTGGTGTCGGCCGGCTTCGACGCGCACCGCAGCGATCCCCTGGCCGATATCCGGCTCGGCCAGGACGACTATGTGTGGATTACCGAGCAGCTGGTGGCCCTCGCCCGCCGACACGCCGACGGCCGGCTGGTGTCCACGCTGGAAGGCGGCTACGACCTGGCTGCGCTGGCGGCCAGCGCCTCGGCGCATGTCGGGGCGTTGATGGACTGATCGCCACGTCGACATTGACCCGCTGCCCGGGCAGGGCATTCGACCAGGACGGCGCAGCAAACCAGCGGCCCCGTCGGCTCCCGGGCCGGCTCGGGCCTCACCAAGCTGAATCCGACCGCGGCCGCTCGAGGTATGCCTGCCGTACACGCGGTCTTTCTGTTAGCTTAACGAGCCTTCGAAGCCGACAGACTTTGCCCGTGACGCATAAGCTACCTCCGCGCCGCCTCCTGGCCGTCGCCGCCGCACTCGCCCTGATCGGTAACCAAGCCGAGGCCAAGGGTCAGCCTCGTCCTCAAACGTCGCTGGACGGGTCGGAGACGGTGTGCCCATTGGGCACCTTTCACTGCGCGCCGCGCCCCTACAACTACGCCATATGCCGGCCCAATGCGCTGCTGGATTTCTACGATCCGACGCTGGGCAAGGATCCGTCGCTACGCAACATCAGCAAAACCTACGTGAAGTCCGATCGGGTCGACAGCTCCAATCAGACCGTCTACCACCTGGAAGGCAATGTGATGCTGCAGCGTGCCGACCAGAAGCTGCAGGCGGACACGATCGATTACCACGACGACACCACCGACTACGACGCGCGCGGTAACGTGCGCTATCAGGAGGCCAGCCAGCTGATCGCCGGCAGCCACATGCGCGGTAACACCAACGACAGCCGCGGCATCGCCGACAACGTGCACTACCAAATGCTCGACGAGCGCGGCAACGGCGTGGCCAAGCAAGGCCAGATGTTCGACGACATGCACACACGCTACTCGATGGCGACGTACTCGACCTGCGACGTCGGGCACCACATCTGGGAGTTCCGCGGCAAGTCAATCACGATGGACAAGGTCAACGGTGTCGGCACCGCGCGCAATGCGACCATGCGCGTCGGCAATTTTCCGTTTATTTATCTGCCTTACTTCACTTTTCCGATCGATCATCGGCGCAAGAGCGGCTTTCTCGACCCGAAGCTGGGAAACACCAGCCGTTCGGGCTTCGAGATCAGCACGCCGTACTATTTCAACCTCGCGCCGAACTATGACGCCACGCTGGATCCGCGCTACTACAGTTCGCGCGGACCGATGCTGGCGGGCGAGTTTCGCTATCTGCTGCCCGGCAGCCATGCCAGCAATGGCCAGCTCAACGTCGAGTACGTACCCAACGACAGCGGCACCAGCGACGGCACGACCAATACCAACGGCCAGTCGCGTTACCTGATCGACTACAGCGACACCACCCACCTGTGGGACAACTGGAGCTTCGTGGGCTCGTACAATCATGCGTCGGACAGCGCGTATCTGTATGACTTCGGCAACGCCTTGTCGAGCACGGTGATCTATACCCTGGCGTCGAACGCGGCCATCGTCGGCGGCGGCACCTGGTGGAATGCCTCGTTCGGCGGATTGGTTTATCAAAACACCAACCCGTTCGCGACCGACGCGGTGAATCCGTACGACAAGCTGCCATACGCGACACTCAACCTGAATGTGCCGATCTCGCGCTGGCTGGAATTCGGCGCGAACAACGAATTCGACGACTTCCACAAGGCGAACTTCGTCGAAGGCGAGCGTCTCGATCTGTATCCCTACATCCAGGCCGACTTCGGTAATTCGGCCTGGTTCGTGCGGCCGAAAGTGGCCTATCGCTACACCGGTTACGATCTCAGCGGCGATTATCAGAATTACGGTTATTCGGGCCTGTTGAGCACCGGTGCAACGTCACCGTTCACGGACAAGTCGCCGAGCCGCGCGCTGCCGATCGTCAGCCTCGACAGCGGCCTGGTCTTCGATCGCAGCGTGTCGTTCTTCGGCGACAGTTACACCCAGACGCTGGAGCCGCGGGCCTACTACCTCTACGTGCCGTACCGCAATCAGGACAACCTGCCGCTGTTCGATACGTCGCTGACGTCGTTCGACTATTACCAGCTCTTCACGCCCAACCAGTTTGCCGGCGACGATCGCCAGATGAACGCGAACAACCTCACCGGCGCGCTGACCACCCGTCTGCTCGACGAAAACGGCGCGGAGAAATTTTCGGCCAGCTTCGGACAAATCCGGTATTTCACCCCGCAACGCGTGCAGATCCCGTACGGAGACAATACCGTTCCGGCAGCCACCAATTTCAACGGCTCCGATTACGTTGCGCAGATCGACATGCAACTAAACGACCGCTGGCGTGTCAATACGGCGTACCAGTGGAGCCCGAATACCCATCAAACCGACATGGCCGCCTTCGAGTTGCAGCATCGCCTGGGCAACGACGGCATATTGAATTTTTCCTACCACTATCGACGCGGGCTGCTGGATCAATACAGCGTCTCGGCGGTTTATCCGATATCCGCTTATTGGCGCCTGATCGGGTCATGGAGCTATGAGGAGCCGATCAAGGGTCTGGAAAATACGGCGACGGGAACGGTGGAGGCCCTGGCGGGCATCGAGTACGACAGCTGCTGCGTCACGCTGAGGCTGGTCGATCGCAACTACGTCAACCAGACCTACTACGGCACCGTGGCGGTGCCGACCGCCAGCAATACCAATCTTCGCGACAACGCCATCATGTTCGAAGTGGTGTTCAAGGGACTGGGTTCGACCGGCGGTCAAATCGATCCCACCTTGCGCCGTGATATTCTCGGCTATCAGTAATTGGCTGTTCTTCTCTTGTATCCACCCATGTTGTCAGCAACCGTGACGACCCAGGCTTTTCACCGATGAAGCAATTTTCTGCACTTTTCCTGCTGGCGCTCGCGACGGCGCTCCCCGTGCACGCCCAGCTGTTGCCGGGCGCCGCGGCATCGGCCAATCAGCCGATCGATCGCATCGTGGCTGTGGTCAATGACGACGTGATCCTGCAAAGCGAGTTGAACGAGGCCACGCGTTCGGTCCAGCAGCAGTACGCCAGCCAGCCCGGCCAGCTGCCGCCGCCGGACGTGCTGCAGAAGCAGGTGCTCGATCGCCTGATCCTGAACCGGCTGCAGCTTCAGAAAGCGGACGATCAGGGTATCCACGTCTCCGACGCCGACGTCGATCAGGCGGTCAACGGCGTGGCCCAGCAGAACAAGATGACGCCCGACCAGCTGCGCGCGGCGGTGGAGCACGACGGCGGCAGCTTCGCGGCGTTCCGCCAGCAACTGGCCGACCAGATCACCATTCAGCGACTGCACCAGAGCGTGATCCAGGATTCCGTATCGGTGACCGACAGCGAAGTCACCAATCTCCTCGAGAGCCCCACCTACAAGGCCGGCGAAGTGCATCTGGCGCACATCCAGATCAGCACGCCCAGCGGCGCCGATGCGACCGCGATCCAGGCGACGCAGGCCAAGGCCGAACAGGCGGTGGCCGCGCTCAAAGGCGGCATGGATTTCAACGCCGCAGCCATCCGTTTTTCCGATGCCTCCGATGCGCTGGAAGGCGGCGACCTCGGCTGGCGCCGCATGGACGCCATCCCGCCCGCTTTCGTCGACACCATTGCGGCCATGAAGCCCGGCGACGTGAGCCCGGCGCTGCGCGGCCCGACCGGCTTCAACATCATCAAGCTGATCGGCCAGCGCGAGCCCAGCCGTCAGGTGGTCACCGAATATCACGCGCGCCAGATCCTGATCAAGCCGAGCGAACTGATCAGCCCGGAACAGGCGCAGCAGAAGGCACAGGACATCTATAACCGCATCGTCAACAAGCACCAGGACTTTGCCGCCATCGCGAAAAAGGATTCGGCCGATCCCACCACCGCCAATGCCGGCGGCGACATGGGCTGGTTCAAGCAGCAGGACTGGGGTTCGAGCGTGGCGCAGCAGCTCGATGCGCTGAAGGACAACCAAGTCTCCCAGCCGTTCCAGACCGAAGCCGGCTGGCACATCATCGAGCGTCTGGGAACCCGGCAGAGCGATGTCACCGACGAGACGGCACGCAACGAAGCACGGCAGGCCATCGGCAACCGCAAGTCCGAGCAGGTTTACGACGATTACCTGCGCCAGATGCGCTCCACCGCCTACATCAACATCCTGGTGCCCGAACTGCGCTCGGCCGACGATCAGGCTGCCCCGACCAGCACCACGCCCTGAGCGGAGAGCCTGTTCACTTGAACGGGACTCCCCTCCCGCGCCTTGCCATCACCGCCGGTGAGCCGGCGGGCGTGGGGCCGGAACTGGTGATACGACTCGCCGCCACGCCGCTGGCGGCCAGCCTCATCGCGATTACCGATCGTCACTTGCTTGAGCGCGCCGCTGCACGCTGCGGCACGACCATTGACCTGATCGATGACGACGGCAGCGTGCAGTTGCAGCGCCAGCCGGGCGCGCTGCGCGTCAAACATGTGCCGCTGGCGGCGCCGGAAGACCCCGGCCATCCCGATCCAGCCAATGCCCACCACGTGCTCGTCACCCTGGGGGAGGCGGCGGACGGCTGCATGGCCGGCCGCTACGATGCGGTGGTCACGGCGCCGCTGCAGAAATCCTCGATCAACGACGCCGGTATTCGCTTCAGCGGACACACCGAATACTTTGCCGAGCGCGCGCATGCCGATGTGGTGATGATGCTGGCCAGCCCCGAGCTGCGGGTGGCCCTGGTCACGACACATCTGCCCCTGGTCGCGGTATCGGCCGCGATCACCCGCGACGCGCTCACGCGCACGCTGCGCATCGTACATGCGGAGCTGCGCGCCAAATTTGGCCTGGCCCGGCCGCGCATCGCCATACTGGGCCTGAACCCGCACGCCGGCGAGGCCGGCCATATGGGCCACGAGGAGATCGACACCATCATCCCCACCTTGAACGCGCTGCGCGCCGAAGGCATGCATCTGCTCGGACCGCTGCCAGCCGACACTGCCTTCGTGCCGGCGCAGCGGCCGCTGTACGACGCCGTTCTGGCGATGTATCACGATCAGGCGCTGCCGGTGCTGAAAAGCGAGGCGTTCGATCGCACGGTGAACCTCACGCTCGGCCTGCCGTTTATCCGTACTTCGGTCGACCACGGCACGGCGCTGGATCTCGCCGGCACCGGCAAGGCCGATCCGGCGAGCCTGATCGCCGCCGCGCATATGGCGTTGGATCTGGCAGCGCGCCGCACCACTCATCCATCCGTTCCTCTACCCACAGAGGAAATGGCCGAGCGGCCAAGCTCGCCGGGAAAGCCATGAACGCCCGCCCCAAGAAAAGCTTCGGTCAACACTTCCTGCACGACCAGCGCTATATCCATCAGATCGTCAGTATGATGGCACCGCAACGCGAGGACGTCGTGGTCGAGATCGGCCCCGGCGAAGGCGCGCTGACCCTGCCACTGCTGAAGGCCGCCGGTAAACTCACCGCGATCGAACTGGACACCGATCTGATCCCGGGCCTGCAGGCGCGCGCTGCCGGCGTCGGCGAGCTGCAGATCATTCACGCCGACGTGCTGAAAGTGGACTTCACCGCGCTGGCGAAAAATCTGGGCGTGCCGCGGCTGCGCATCGCCGGCAATCTGCCGTACTACATTTCCAGCCCGATCCTGTTTCACTGCGTCGATCATTTCGATGCGATCCAGGATCTGCATTTCATGCTGCAGAAAGAGGTCGTCGACCGCATGGCCGCCGAACCCGGCAGCAAGGTCTACGGCCGGCTGTCGGTCATGCTGCAGCTGGCGTGCCGGGTCGAGCCGCTGTTCGATGTACCGCCCGAGGCGTTTCGCCCGCCGCCGAAAGTGGAATCGTCGGTCGTGCGACTGCTGCCGCTGTCGACCGAACAAAAGCACGACGCCGATCCGGCCCACGTTTACGCGGTGGTCAAAGCGGCCTTCGCGCAGCGGCGCAAAACGCTCAGCAACGCGCTCAAGCAGCTGCTGGACGGCGACGCCATTCGCCGCGCCGATGTCGACCCAAAGGCTCGCGCGGAAACGCTGGCACCGGCAGACTTTGTGCGGCTGGCAAAAATCTACAGCACGCAGTCGCAGACGTAGTTCATCGCGCCGGCTCATCACAGACGTGAAGGCTGCGCCCCATTCACGGTGGCAGGCCTTACAATCGGCGCATGAATGAAAAAGCTTCCTACACGATCGATGTGCAGGTCGAAACGCGCTTCGTCCCCGACCAATCGAAGCCCGGTGACAATCGCTACGTTTTCGCCTACACGATCACCCTGCGCAACGCGGGCGACATGCCCGCGCGCCTGTTGACCCGCCACTGGATGATCACCGACGCCAACGGCAAGGTCGAAGAAGTGCGCGGCGACGGCGTCGTCGGTGAGCAGCCGTGGATGCGCCCCGGCGACGATTTCGAGTACACCTCCGGCGCCGTGCTGGAAACGCCGGTGGGCACCATGGGCGGCAGTTACCAGATGCTGGCCGACGACGGTACGCGGTTCGACGCGCCGATACCGACCTTCACCCTGTCCATTCCGCGCACACTGCATTGACCGGGCAATCGTGATGGACTCGCTTCGGCCCTTCCCCGCCGCAACGGACGCGGACTGACATGGCAACGTACGCCATCGGCGACGTGCAGGGCTGCTATCCCGAGCTGCAGCGGCTGCTGGAAAAACTGCGCTTCGACCCGGCGCGCGACCAGCTTTGGTTCTGCGGCGATCTGGTCAACCGCGGCGGCCAATCGCTGGAAACGCTGCGGCTGATTCACGAGTTGCGCGAGTCCTGCGTAGTCACGCTGGGCAATCATGATCTGAGCCTGTTGGCGATTTCGCAGCGCAGACCGGACGCGCAGGCGCGGGTGAATCCCGAGCTGCGCGAAGTGCTGTTCGCCACCGACGCGCCGGTGCTGTTCGAATGGATGCGCTCGCAAAAGCTGCTCCATCACGACGAACAGCTCAACTGGACCATGGTGCACGCCGGCCTCGCGCCGATGTGGACGCTGAAGCAAGCGCAACGCGCAGCACAGGATGTCGAGCGCGAGTTGTCCAGCCCGCGCCATCCGCGGCTGCTGCGCAATCTGTTCGGCAACCGTCCGGCAGTTTGGTCGAGCCGACTGCAAGGCCTGGACCGGCAGCGCGCCACGATCAACACGATGACGCGGATGCGCTATTGCGA
Source organism: Rhodanobacter sp. ANJX3 (assembly GCF_014200755.1). Classification (GTDB taxonomy): domain Bacteria; phylum Pseudomonadota; class Gammaproteobacteria; order Xanthomonadales; family Rhodanobacteraceae; genus Rhodanobacter. Next base: position 635,600 of record NZ_JACHCM010000003.1, read on the forward strand.
CGTCAACGGCCGCATCGACTTCGATGCCAAGGACATTCCCGGCACACAAAAGCCCGGTCTGTATCCCTGGTTCGAGGTGCCAGGCATGCGCCGCCGCGATACGCGGATCGTCTGCGGCCACTGGTCGGCGCTGGGCCGTTTTGCCGGCCTGGGCGTGCACGCCATCGACACCGGTTGCGTCTGGGGCGGCAAGCTGACCGCGCTGCGCATCGACGAGGAGGAACCGCAGTACATCACCGTCGACGCCGAGCCGCACCGACATAGACCGCCCGGCGGCGAAGACTGAGTGAGCTTCAGCTCATAAAAAAACCCCGCGGAAGCGGGGTTTTTATTGCCTTCGAGCGGCTTTCGATCAGGCCAGCTGACCGTGGCAATGCTTGTATTTCTTGCCCGATCCGCAGGGGCAAGGATCGTTGCGGCCGACCTTCGGGCTGTCCTGCTCCGGCAGGCGCTGGTAGCTGCCGGCGTCGCCGCCAGCTGTCGGCAATGCTGCACCGAAAGCGCTCTCCGACGCGCCGCCGCCGGTGGCCAGCATCTGTGCCTGCAGGCGTTCGGCCATGCGCTGCTGCTCGGCTTCCATCGCGGCGACTTCCTCTTCGCTGCGAATACGAATGCGCGCCAGCATCTGCACCACTTCGGCCTTGATGCGATTGAGCATGTCGGAGAACAGCTTGAACGATTCGCGCTTGAACGCCTGCTTCGGATCCTGCTGGGCGTAGCCGACCAGGTAGATACCCTGGCGCAGATAATCCATATTGGCCAGATGATCTTTCCAGGCGTTGTCGACCACGGTCAGCATGATGTGCTTTTCCAGCTGACGCATGGTTTCGGCGCCGACCTGCGCCTCCTTGGCCTGGAAGAACTGCTCCACCGACTCGCGCACGTGGTTGAGAATCATCTCGGCGTCGATCTCGTGCTGCTGCTCTATCCACTTCGGCAGTTCGAGCGACAGGCCGAACTCGCTTTCCAGCTCACGATCCAGCGCGGGGATGTCCCACTGCTCGTCGATGCTCTCGGCAGGCACATGCGCGCGCACCATCGACTGCACGACGTCCTCGCGGATATCGGCCACGGTGGCGGACACGTCCTCACCCTCAAGCAGCTCATCGCGCTGGCGGTAAATCACCTTACGCTGGTCGTTGGCGACGTCGTCGAATTCCAGCAGGTGCTTACGGATGTCGAAGTTGTGCTGCTCGACCTTGCGCTGGGCCTTCTCGATCTGCCGGCTGATCATGCGATCTTCCAGCGCGTCGTCGTCCTTCATGCCGAAGCGCTTCATCCAGCGGATCAGGCCTTCGCCGCCGAAGATGCGCAGCAGGTTGTCTTCCAGCGACAGGTAGAAGCGCGACGAACCCGGATCGCCCTGGCGGCCCGAACGGCCACGCAGCTGGTTGTCGATGCGGCGCGACTCGTGGCGCTCGGTACCGATGATGTGCAGGCCGCCCGCCGCCAGCACCTGCTCGTGCAGCTTTTTCCATTCGGCCTTGACGCGCTGGCGATCGATATCGGTGGCGTCTTCCGGCAGCTTGGACATGGCGGCCTCGAGGCTGCCGCCGAGCACGATATCGGTGCCGCGACCGGCCATATTGGTGGCGATGGTCACCTGGCCCGGCGCACCGGCCTGCGCCACGATGTGCGCCTCGCGCTCGTGCTGCTTGGCGTTGAGCACCTCGTGCGCCACCTTGGCCTGGGTCAGCAGGCCGGACAGCAGCTCGGACACTTCGATCGAGGTGGTACCCACCAGCACCGGCTGGCCGCGCTCGTGGCACGCCTTGATGTCCTCGATCACCGCGCGGTATTTCGGCTCCTGCGACAGGAAGATCATGTCCGAGTTGTCCTTGCGGATCATCGGCTGGTGGGTGGGGATCACCACCACTTCCAGACCGTAGATGCTCTGGAACTCGAACGCTTCGGTATCCGCCGTGCCGGTCATGCCGGCCAGCTTCTTGTACATGCGGAACAGGTTCTGGAACGTCACCGTGGCCAGCGTCTGGTTCTCACGCTGGATCGGCACGCCCTCTTTCGCCTCGACCGCCTGATGCAGGCCGTCGGACCAGCGGCGCCCGGCCAGGGTGCGGCCGGTGAACTCGTCGACGATGATGACCTCGCCGTCGCGCACGATGTAATCCACGTCGCGCTGGTAAATGCCGTTCGCGCGCAGCGCCGCATTGAGGTGATGCACCACGGCCAGGTTCTTCGAATCGTACAGGCCGCTGTCCTGCTCGATGACGCCGGCTTCGCGCAGCAGCTCGTCGGCATGCTGCATGCCCTCTTCGGACAGGTGCACCTGCTTTTGTTTTTCATCGACCCAGTAGTCGCCTGGGCTGTTTTCGTCCGCCTGGCGGATCATCCGCGGCACGATCTTGTTCACCGCCAGATACAGCTGCGGTGAGTCCTCGGCCGGGCCGGAAATGATCAGCGGGGTGCGCGCCTCGTCGATCAGAATCGAGTCGACCTCGTCGACGATGGCGTAGTGCAGGCCGCGCTGGTAGCGCTGCTCCTTGCTCAGCGCCATGTTGTCGCGCAGGTAGTCGAAACCGAACTCGTTGTTGGTGCCGTAGGTGATGTCCGCCGCATAGGCCGCGTGCTTGTCGGCGTGTTCCATGCCCGGGTACACGACGCCCACGTCGAGGCCCAGAAAGTTGTACAGCTTGCCCATCTGGGCGGAGTCGCGGCGCGCCAGATAATCGTTGACCGTGACCACGTGCACGCCGTTGCCGGCCAGCGCATTGAGGTATACCGGCAGCGTACCGACCAGGGTCTTGCCCTCGCCGGTGCGCATTTCGGCGATCTTGCCCGAATGCAGCACCATGCCGCCGATCATCTGCACGTCGTAGTGGCGCATGCCGAGCGTGCGTTTGGCCGCTTCGCGGACCACCGCGAAGGCTTCCGGCAGCAGCTTGTCCAGCGTCTCACCGCCGGCCACGCGCTGCTTGAATTCCGCCGTCTTGTCACGCAGGGCGTCGTCGCTGAGCTTTTCGAACTCCGGCTCCAGCGCATTGATGCGGGAAACGCTGCGGGAGAGCTGGCGCAGCACGCGATCGTTGCGGCTACCGAAAAGACTCGTCAGGGCACGGTTGAACATCGATCTTCCGGATTGGGAAACAAGTTGACTGCAGCGGACGCAAGCCAGTCGGGCATATTACTACATGCCCAAGTCCTGCATGCCGGACGCTGGCCGCCTCGGGACTTGAATCTGTCCTTACAGCGGAGTGGTTGCGGCTTGCGGGGCCGGTACGTGTTACGGACGCAGACAAGCATCGTCTGGCATCCGACTAGTGATACCGGATGGCGGCTGGGTCGATGGGATTCAAGGTCACCGGCGACGCCGGAGCTTTTTGGGTCAGCGGTGGTTGCGCGCAAAGGCCAGCGGATTGACCACATGGCCGTCGTACCAGACCTCGAAGTGCACGTGCGAGCCGGTCGACCGACCGGTGGACCCGGCCTGCGCCACCACCGTGCCGACCTGGACATGCTCGCCGGCATGCACATCCAGCGCGCTGTTGTGCGCATAGCGTGTCATGTAGCCATTGCCGTGATCGATCTCGACCACATTGCCATAGCCGTTGCGTAGCCCGGCATAGGTCACCATGCCCTCGGCGACGGCATGCACCGGCGTTCCATAGGGCGTGGAAATATCGATGCCGGTATGGCGGGCGGCGCGGCCGTCGAACGGATCGGGCCGCGCACCGAAGTACGAAGAAATATAGCCCTCGACCGGCATGCCGGTGGGTTTGAGATTCGATTCGATCTTGGCGTCGAGCAACAGGCTTTGCAGCGCGGACAGCTGTGCCTGCTGCGTGTCGAACTGGCTGGCCAGCTGGCTGATGCTGCTGTCCAGCGTCTGCGGCAAGGCGTAGGCGCTGCCGCTGACATCTTCCACGCCGCCGACGGCCGGCGGCTGGTCGAAATTGAATTCGGTCGCGTCCAGCTTGCCGACCTCGGTCAGCCGCTCGCCCAGCGCGTTCAGCCGCGTCGACTGCGCCTGCAGCTGGCCGAGCTTGACCGCCAGCGCATTCAGATCGCGCTGGGAATCCCCGCGCAAACCGCTGAGCTGCGTGCTCTGCTGCTTCACCTGCTGCTGCAGCTCGCGGATCTGCGACAGCGCCCGATTTCGAGGACTGGCTACGGTCAGCGCAAGCGCCACTCCCGCGCCGATGCAGCCCACAACGCTCAATGCCAGCAGGGAAAGCAGCTTCCAGCGCAAGCGCCAGTCGGCCAAATCGAGGGTTTTGGGCAATTTACGCGAACGTGAGACGAGTATGATTTGCATATGTTTCCAAAATCGAATGCCGGCACCATGCAGCGCGTCTCACCTGCCATCGCCCGCCGCAGCGGCAACGGACCGAAGTCCATCGTCGACTGTGGCTCCTTCGCCACACTGGCCAAAAGGGCCGGCGTGCTCGAAGCGCTGGATCGCGCACTGCGTCAGACGCTGCCGTCGCCATTGCGCGAGCAGGTTCGTTTCGCCGACCTGCGCAACAGCCGCCTCGTCTTTCTGGCGTCTTCACCGGCTTGGGCAACGCGCCTGCGGCTTATGCAGACGCAGATTCTCGCCGCTGCCCACGCCATCGGCACGAGCGCCAGTTCCGTCACCGTGAAAGTGGTTCCCCAACCGCCGCTCGTGATCGAGCCGGAACGGTCAAAACCGCTTTCTCCCGCGGCGGCCGCCCATCTCCAGGCCACCGCTGCCTCGCTCTCAGACCCTGAACTACGGGATCTGTTCCTTGGGCTGGCGTCCCTCGCCGAAAGTGCTGATTCCAAAGCAAAAAATCGAGATTGAACCGCTTTTGGCTGTTATCTCATGCTTGCGCTCGAACCTCCAACAAGGTGGTTCGGCGCATGGCAAGCCTCGATTTATAGCACGCGCTCCTCACCTGTTGGCAACAAATGTCTAAAAGAGGTGAAGGAAAACAGCGAAACCGGGCAGACGTCGCAAAAACAAAAAGGCCACGTCCCAAGACGTGGCCTTTGTTCGAAACGGTTGTTGAGCGGCCGTTCTAGCCGTCGATCAAATCGCCTGAGCGGGATGCGCGTAAGAAATCGGCGAGGTGGCCGGGTCGTCCTGGTAGCTAACCTCTTCCCACGCGGTCACGTCGGCCATCAGCGTGCGCAGCAGCTTGTTGTTGAGCTCATGACCCGACTTGTGCGCGCTGTAGGCGCCGATCAGGCTGTGACCGAGCAGGTACAGGTCGCCGATCGCGTCGAGAATCTTGTGCTTCACGAATTCGTCTTCGTAACGCAGACCGTCTTCGTTGAGCACGCGGTAATCGTCGAGCACCACGGCGTTGTCCATCGAACCACCGAGCGCGAGGTTCTTCTCACGCATCATTTCGATGTCGCGCATGAAGCCGAACGTGCGGGCGCGGCTGACTTCTTTGACAAAGGAAGTGGTGGAGAAGTCGATTTCGGCGCGCGAAGTGCGCTTGCTGATGATGGGGTGATTGAAGTCGATCGAAAAACCGACCTTGAAACCTTCGAACGGCGAGATGCTCGCCCACTTATCACCTTCCTGCACTTTCACCGGCTTTTTGATGCGGATGAAGCGCTTGGCGACGTTCTGTTCCTCAATGCCAGCTGACTGCAGCAGAAACACGAAGGGGCCTGCACTGCCATCCATGATCGGAACTTCAGGTGCTGAAAGGTCCACGTAAGCATTGTCGATGCCTAATCCCGCCATGGCGGAAAGAAGATGCTCAACCGTGGAAACCTTGGCCTCGCCGTTGACCAGCGTGGTCGACCAGCTCGTGTCGCCGACGTTGTCCTGACGGGCGCGAATGTCGACCGGCGGCTCAAGATCCGTGCGGCGAAAAACGATACCGGTATTTGGCGCTGCGGGCCGCAGGGTCATGTAGACCTTGTCGCCTGTGTGCAGGCCAACGCCCGTGGCGCGGATAATATTTTTAAGCGTACGCTGCTTGATCATTTTTGTTGGTACCCGTGTAGGCACAGCCAATTAGGAGCGGATGCTAACACAGTTTTAACCTGCGGCAATAGCAAACCATACCGTACAGTCTGATTAAGCCTTCATGTTTCCTTCATCACTGAACGCGACATTCAGGCAACCTCCTGCTCCCGACAAATCCTGCTGCTCGACACAACACCCGTGCCTGGGACGGGAATCCGGCATGGGCATTGAACCGGCGAATCAGACAGCGCCTGACTTGCCAGCCATGCGCCACTGTGGACGCATAGTCGTTGCTCCCCACACGAACAAACCACCGGTCCGAACGCCTGGTCGGCATACTCGGCAAGAGAACGCTGCCGAACCGTCATTCCTGGCGCGTGCGGGCACGCGCAAAGAATGCGATCTCAGATGGACAGGCTAAACGGACGTTTGTTCAATATTTCACGCCTCCTTAGCGAATCTTTTCACTTCAGTCGGCCTGGCGGCGCAGAAATGCCGGGATATCGAGGTAGTCGAAGCCAGGCTCAGCACTCTTAGCCGGCGCGCTGTTGGTATCGACGCGTGCGCCGTGGCTGACCGTGTTGGTCTCCGGCTGAGCGTAGTCGACCACTTCGTTGCCCGTGCCGGTACGCAGCACCACCGGGCGCGGGCGCATCTGCACCTGCTGGGTTTCCACCATGCGCATCTGCTGACGCGAGGCGGCGGCGCGGTTCAGCCCGGTAGCGACGACAGTGACACGGACGTCGTCCTTCATGTCCGGATCGAGCGAGGTACCGATCACCACCGTGGCGTCTTCACTGGCGAAGTCGTGGATGATGCGACCGATCTCGTCGAACTCACGCATGGTCAGGTTGGTGCCGGCCGTCACGTTGACCAGGATGCCGCAGGCGCCGTTGAGGTTGACGTCCTCCAGCAGCGGGTTCTTGATCGCGGCCTCGGCGGCCGCCTGTGCGCGATCGTCGCCGCGGGCGGTGCCCGAGCCCATCATCGCCAAGCCCATTTCGGACATCACGGTGCGGACGTCGGCGAAGTCGACGTTGATCAGGCCCGGCGCCGTGATCAGATCGGCGATACCCTGCACGGCGCCCTGCAGCACGTCGTTGGCGGCCTTGAACGCGTTCAGCAGCGTCACGTCTCGACCCAGCACGCTGAGCAGCTTCTCGTTCGGCACGGTGATCAGCGAATCCACATGCTGCGAGAGGTCTTCGATGCCCTTCAACGCGACCTGCATGCGCCGACGGCCTTCGAACGGAAAAGGCTTGGTGACCACCGCCACAGTGAGAATGCCCTTTTCCTTGGCCAGCTGGGCCACCACCGGCGCCGCGCCCGTACCGGTGCCGCCGCCCATGCCGGCGGTGATGAACACCATGTCGGCACCTTCGAGCATCGCTTCGATGCGTTCACGATCTTCCAGCGCGGCCTGACGGCCGACTTCCGGGTTGGCACCGGCGCCGAGACCCTTGGTCACGTTGCCACCCAACTGCAGGTGAGTACGCGAGCCGCAGCTGGTCATGGCCTGCGCGTCGGTGTTGGCGACGATGAATTCGACGCCTTCGATGTTGGCATTGAGCATGTGGGCCACGGCATTGCCGCCGCCACCGCCTACGCCGATGACTTTGATGACTGCATTTGGTGCGAGCTTATCGATGAGTTCAAACATTTCCCGTCCTCCTAAAGAGTTGTTGTCGTTGTAACCAGGGAACGCGACTCCGTGTCGGTCCATGGTGGTGGGCTGGTTCCTTCTGCCCCGGGTGACAACTCCATGCGTCACCCGATAAAGCGTGTTTCAACTCAGAAATTCTTGGTGATCCAGCTGCGCAGCCTGTCCACCAGGCCGCCGACGCTGCCGCCAGCCGGACCGCTGACGCGCATGCCGCCCGCGCGTGCGCCGTGCAGCAGCAGACCCACGCCGGTGGCGTGCAGAGGACTGGCCACGACCTCACCCAAACCGGTGATCTGCTGCGGCACGCCGATGCGCACCATCTTGTGGAAGATCTCTTCGGCCAGTTCCAGCGCGCCTTCCATCTTGGACGCGCCGCCGGTCAGTACCACGCCAGCCGCCACCAGGCTTTCGTAACCGGAGCGGCGCAACTGGTCCTGCACCATCTCGAAAATTTCCTCGTAGCGCGCCTGCACGCTCTGCGCGAGCGACTGCCTGGCCAGTCGACGCGGCGGGCGATCGCCGACGCTGGGTACCTGGATGGTTTCCTCGGCGTGCGCGAGCCCGGTTTGCGCACAGGCGTATTTGATCTTGATTTCCTCGGCGTGCGCGGTCGGCGTATGCACGCCGTAGGCGATGTCGCTGGTCACCTGATCGCCGCCGATCGGCAGCGAAGCGGTGAAGCGGATCGAGCCCTGCGTGTAGATGGCGATGTCCGTCGTACCGGCACCGATATCGACCAGACAGACGCCCAGCTCGCGCTCGTCGTCGGTCAGCACCGCCTTGGCACTGGCCAGCGCCGAGGGCACCAGCTCGTCGACCGAGAGGCCACAGCGCTGGATGCACTTGGTGATGTTCTGCACGGCGGCCGCCGCGCCGGTGACCAGATGCACGTTGGCCTCCAGCCGCACGCCGCTCATGCCGACCGGTGAACGGATGCCATCCTGGCCATCGATGCGATATTCCTGCGACTCCTTATAGAGGACCTTGCGATCGGCGGGGATCGCCACCGCGCTGGCCGCTTCCAGCACCTGCTCCAGATCGCCCGCCGTCACTTCGCGGTCGCGGATCGCGGCGTTGCCGTGCGAGTTGCGCGTTTCCAGATGGCTGCCGGAAATGGAGGCCACCACCGAGCGAATGTCGCAGCCGGCCATCAGCTCGGCCTCTTCCACCGCGCGCTGGATCGAGTGCACGGTCGATTCGATGTCCACCACCGAGCCACGCTTCATGCCGCGCGACACATGAGTGCCGATGCCGATGACGGTGATCGGCTCGCCGGGCTCGTACTCGCCCACGATGGCCACCACTTTCGATGTGCCGATATCGAGGCCGACGACCAGCTGTTTGTCATTACGCGGCTTCATAGGGAGATGCTCATATGCGGGTCGGGCCTCCAGCAGCGTGGGTGGCGATCGGCGGTTGCGGCCAGCGCACGGCAAATCCATTGGTGTAGCGAAGGTCGGCGTAGGCGAAGGCGTCGCTATGACCGGCCGTCATCTGCGGATAGACGTCGAGGAAGCGGCGCAGCCGGCGACCGGCCTGATCGCGATCGCCGATGACGATCTGCGCACCCGTTGCGGTGGTGACGCTCCAGCTGCCGCGCTCGGTCAGCGCCACGCCGGTGATATCCAGATGCGTACCGGCAAACGCCTTGTGCGTTTCGGCGTAGAAGCTCACCACCTCGACCAGTCGGGCGTCGGGACCACTGAGTTTCGGCAGGGCGCCGGTGTCGTCGCTGTCCGGCGCGTCGAAGACCAGACCCTGACGGCTGATCAGCTGCTTGTCGTTCCAGCTGGCGAACGGCTGACGCTCGTAGATGCGCAGCAGCAGGGTGTCGGGCCAGCGCTTGCGCGCCTGCACCGACTCCACCCACGGCAGCGCCGCGACCGCCTTTTGCACCGCATCCAGATCCAGCGCAAAAAAGCCCTTGCCCAGATGTGGCAGTACGACCGCACGCAGCTGATCCGGCGTGACGTGCTTGAACTCGGCCTGCACGGTGAGCTGCGTCACCGGCCAGCGATTGACCGCAAACCAGCCGCGCAGCACGCCGACGATCGGCAGCGCGACCAGCGCAACGGCCAGGCACCAGGCGACAAGGCGGACGGTACCCCTCATGCATTCCCCCGGAAGCTCGTCTCGAGCACGCGCCAGCACAGCTCCTGGTAATCGATCCCGGCTTCGGCGGCGGCCTTCGGCACCAGCGAGTGCGACGTCATGCCCGGCGCGGTGTTCACTTCCAGCAGCCAGTTGCGGCCGGCGGCATCGCGCATCACGTCGACGCGACCCCAGCCGCTGCAGGCCAGCGCATCGAAGGCGCGCAGCGACAGCGCGCGCAGCTGCTGCTCGGCGTCGCCCTCCAGCCCGGGGCAGATGTACTGCGTGTCGTCGGCGATGTATTTGGCGTTGTAGTCGTAGTACTCGCCTTTGGGCACGATGCGGATGCTGGCCAGCACCTGCCGATCGAGAATGCCGACGGTGAATTCGCCGCCGCCCTCGATCAGGGTTTCCATCATCAGGTCGCCCGGATATTTGGCGGCCAGTGCCACGGCCGCATCCAGATCCTGCTCGTCGAACACGCGCGTCACGCCCACGCTGGAACCTTCCCAGGCCGGCTTTACCACCAGCGGAAAACCGATTTCGCGCGCCGCGGCGTGCATGTCGGCGCCGCGCGGCAGCGCCTTGAAGATCGGCGTGGGCAAACCGATCGCCTGCCACACCTGCTTCGCGCGGATCTTGTCCAACGACAGCGCCGAACCCAGCACGCCCGAGCCGGTGAACGGCACACCGAGCGACTGCAGCGCGCCCTGCAGCTCACCGTTCTCGCCGCCCGCGCCATGCAGAATATTGAACACGCGGGCAAAGTGGCCGGCGCGCACGGCGTCCAGCAGCGCCGGAATGCCGTCGATCGCGTGCGCATCCACGCCGCGCGCCTTCAGCGCAGCGAGCACGCCGCGGCCGGAGTCCAGCGACACGTCGCGTTCGGCCGAGCTGCCGCCCATCACCACGGCGACGCGGCCGAACTGAGCGGGATCTTTGATTTTGTTAGGCATGCTTGCTGGCTGACTCATGATTTATGCGTCCTCAGTTCGCCGAGCTGCGAAAGCTCCAGCGCTGCGGCACCGATATCGCCCGCGCCCAGCAGCAGCAGCAGATCGCCGTCGCGCAGCAGGGTGGGCAGCGTGTCTTTGAATTCGCGCGGATGGTCGATCAGCACCGGATCGACCTTGCCGCGAGCGCGCACGGCGCGCGCCAGCGCGCGACCGTCGGCGCCAGCGATCGGGGCTTCGCCGGCCGGATAGACGTCGGTCAGCACCAGCACGTCGGCTTCGGCCAGCACGTTGGCGAAGTCGTCCAGCAGATCGCGCGTGCGGCTGTAGCGGTGCGGCTGAAAGCCCACCACCAGACGACGCTTCGGCCAGCCGCCGCGGGCCGCCGCGAACACCGCGGCCAGCTCGCGCGGATGATGACCGTAGTCGTCGACCAGCAGCACGCTGCCCCGGTCCAGCGCTATCTCGCCGCGCGGATGGAAGCGTCGGCCGACGCCCTGAAAGTGCTGCAGCGCATGCGCCATCGCGCCGGCTTCGACGCCGAGCTGCCAGCCGATGGTCACCGCGGCCAACGCGTTCAGCACGTTGTGCCGACCGGGCAGATTGAGCTTCATCGGCACCGCGGCATCGCGCCCCGGCAGCACGACGTCGAAATGCATCTCGAACCCGTGCTGGCTGACGTTGATCGCCCGTACATCGGCATCTGGCGCATCGATACCGTAGGTCATCACGCGGCGCGTGGTGGTCTTGGCCAGCTCGGCGACTTCCTCGTCGTCGACGCACAGCACGGCCAGCCCGTAGAACGGCAGCCGGTGCAGAAAATCGGCGAAGGCCTTTTTGACCTGCGCAAAATCGCCGCCGTAATTTTCCAGATGGTCGGCGTCGACGTTGGTCACCGCCGCGATCACCGGCGACAGCAGCAGAAACGAACCGTCGGACTCGTCCGCCTCGGCCACCAGATACTGTCCGGTGCCCAACCGCGCGTTGGCGCCCGCCGCGTTGAGCTGGCCACCGATCACGAAGGTCGGATCGTAGCCCGCCTCGGCCAGCACGCTGGCGGTGAGGCTGGTCGTGGTGGTCTTGCCGTGCGTGCCCGCGATGGCGATGCCGCGACGAAAACGCATCAGCTCGCCCAGCATTTCCGCGCGTGGAATCACCGGAACGCGCGCTGCACGAGCCGCAACTAGCTCGGGATTTTCTTTGCTGATCGCGCTCGACGTCACCACCACGTCGGCGTCGCCGATATGTTCGGCCGCATGTCCGACATGCACGCTGATACCAAGCTGCTGCAGCCGCTGCGCCGTCGGCGAGTTGGCGCGATCGGAACCGGACACCGCGTAGCCGAGATTATGCAGCACCTCGGCGATGCCGCTCATGCCGACGCCGCCGATGCCGATGAAGTGCACGCGACGAAACGTGCTCATCAGATCCTCGTGTGCATGCAGGCGACGCAGCGTCATGCGGCGACCTCCATGCAGGCGCGCGCGATGACCTGCGCGGCGTCGGGTTTGGCCAGCGTGCGAGCCGCCACCGCCATCGCCGTCATGCGATCGCGGTCGCGCAGCATCGCCGAAAGCCGCTGTGCCAGCTGCTGTGCGTCGAGATCGCGCTCCTGAATCAGCTCCGCCGCGCCGATGGCGACCAACGCTTCGGCGTTGTGCGTCTGATGGTCGTCCACCGCGTGCGGATATGGCACCAACAAAGCGCCCAGACCGGCCGCGGTCAACTCGGCCAGCGTCAGCGCACCGGCACGGCACACGGCCAGATCGGCCCAGCCGTAGCTGCCGGCCATATCGTCGATAAAAGGAACGACCTGTGCATCGACGCCAGCCTTCGTATAAGCATCACGCGCCTCGTCGAGGCCGCGGTTGCCGCACTGATGCAGTACCTCCGGCCGCTCGGCCAGGGTGAGCTGTGCCAGCGCCTGCGGCACGGCGAGATTCAGTCCGCGCGCGCCCAGGCTGCCGCCAAGTACTAGCAGCCGCGGCTTGCCCGCGCGTGGGCCGATACGCTGCGCGGGTTCGGGCAACGACGCGATGGCAGCACGCACCGGATTGCCGACCCACTCGGCGTTCGGTAGCGCATCGGCGAAACCTATCAGCACGCGCTTGGCCAGACCTGCCAGCTTGCGATTGGTGAAGCCGGCCACACGATTCTGTTCGTGCACCAGCAGCGGCCGGCGCAGCAGCCACGCCGCCAGTCCGCCGGGACCGGCGACATAGCCGCCCATTGACAGCACGCTGCGCGGTTTGATTTTCTGCAAGGTGACGAGCGAAGCGAACAGCGCCCGCAGCAGCATCAGCGGTGCGAGCAGCCGCGTAGGCCAGCCCTTACCGCGCAGACCACCCACGGCCACGGTATGCAGCTCGATCTGATTGGCCGGCACCACCTTGGTTTCCATGCCGCCCACGGCACCCAGCCAGACCACAGGTACGCCCTGCGCGCGCAGGCATTCGGCCACGGCCAGTCCGGGAAAAATGTGTCCGCCGGTGCCGCCGGCCATGATCAACACGGGCGAGTTGGCGCTCATGCAGCCATCGCCTCGGCCGGTCGAACGGCCGTGTTGGCATCTGGCGCCGATACGGCCAGCGACATGCGATTGCGCACTTCGCGCGCGTCGAGCGCGCGGTTGATTTCGAACGTCGCGCGCAGCAGCACACCGGCCATCGCGCAGGTCAGCGCCATCGACGAACCGCCGTAGCTGATCAGCGGCAGGGTCAGACCCTTGGTCGGCAGCGCGCCGAGGTTCACGCCCACCGACACGATCGCCTGCATCGCGATCATCAGCGAAATGCCAAAGGCCACGTAGCCGGCAAAACGTTGGCCGATCTCCACGCCTTTCAAACCCAGGTAAAGGCCGCGCCCCACTACGATCGCGAACAGGCCCATCACCAGCACCACGCCGGCCATGCCCAGCTCCTCGCCGATCACGGCGAAAATAAAGTCGGTGTGCGCCTCGGGCAAATAGGAAAGCTTGAGCACGCTCGAACCCAGGCCGACGCCAGTCCACTCGCCGCGGCCGATCGCCATCAGCGACTGAGTCAGCTGGAAGCCGTCGTCAAACGGGTGATCCCAGGGATGCATGAACGTGGTCAGCCGCTTCATGCGGTAGCTTTCGCCGGTCGCCGCGACATACAGCAGCGGCATCAGCGGCAAGCCCATTAGAAAGAGAAAGATCGGTCGCGCGCCGCCGAGCCAGACCATGGCGATACTCACCGCAATCACCAGCGTGGCCGAACCGAAATCCGGCTGCGCCAGCAGCATCAGCACGATGATGCCTGCCACGGCGATCGGCTTGATCAAGCCCATGAAGCGCGTCTCGACGCTCTCGCGATGACGCACCAGATAGCTGGCGATATAGATGACCAAAATGAGTTTCACCGCCTCGACCGGCTGGAAGCTGGTCACCAGCAAATTCAGCCAGCGCCGCGCGCCGTTGATGCGCATGCCCAGATGCGGGACGAACACCGCCAGCAGCAGGATGAAGGCAATGGCCAGCAGTGGAAACGCATACTTCTCGAACAGCTTCAGCTCGGTGCGCATCGCCATGCCGGCGGCAATCATGCCCACGGTCAGAAAGAGCAGATGCTTCTTGAGAAAATAGAACGCGCCCAGATGCTGGCTGTCCGCCACGGCGATCGAACTCGATGTCACCATCACCACGCCGACGCTGGCCAGCCCAATCAGGCCGATCAGCAGCAGCATATCGAAGCGACCGCGCGGACCTTCGCGGCGTTTGGCCTGGGTGTTGTCGAAGTCGAACATCAGCGCACCTTCAAGGTAGCGAGGCCGACGAGCACCAGCACGACGCTGATGATCCAGAAACGCACGATGACGCGGGGCTCGGGCCAGCCCTTCAATTCGAAGTGGTGATGGATCGGCGCCATGCGGAATATCCGTTTGCCGGTCATCTTGAAGCTGGCGACCTGCAGCATCACCGAAACGGTTTCCATCACGAACACGCCGCCCATGATGATCAGCACGATTTCCTGCCGCACGATCACGGCCACGCAGCCGAGCGCCGCACCCATCGCCAGCGCGCCCACATCGCCCATGAAAACCTGAGCCGGATACGTGTTGAACCAGAGAAAACCCAGGCCCGCACCGGCCAGCGCGCCGCAGAAAATCGCCAGCTCGCCCGCACCGGGAATCGACGGAATGCCGAGATACTCGGAAAACACCTTGTTGCCGGCCAGATACGCGAATACGCCCAGCGCACCGGACACCAGTACGGTCGGCATGATCGCCAGGCCGTCGAGGCCATCGGTGAGATTCACCGCATTGGAGAACCCGACGATCATGAAATACGTCAGCACGATGAAAAACACACCCATCGGAATGACCACGTGCTTGAACACCGGCACGTACAGCGCGGTTTCCGCGACCGGCAGATTGCCGACCGCATGCGGCGCGCTGTAATAGAGAAACAGCGCCGCGCCGACGCCGAACACCGACTGCCAGAAATACTTCCAGCGGCTGGCCAGTCCGCGGCTGTCCTTCAACACCAGCTTGCGGTAATCGTCGTAGAAACCGATGGCGCCGTACGCCAGCATCACGGCCAGCACCGTCCACACGTAGCGGTTGTGCAGATCGGCCCAAAGCAGCGTCGCCACGGCCACCGAGAGCAGCACCATCACGCCGCCCATCGTCGGCGTGCCGGCCTTGATCAGATGCGTCTGCGGACCGTCGGTGCGAACGACCTGGCCGGCCTTCAGCGCCGCCAGCTTGCGGATCAGCGCCGGACCGAACAGCAGCGATGTGGCCAGCGCGGTGAGCGCCGCCATAATCGTGCGGAAAGTGATGTACTGAAAAAGGTGCGGGGCGGTGAAGTGCCGGGTCATCCAGTCCGATAGTTCAAGCAACATCGGATGCCCTCCCCTTGTGCGTGTCTTCAGTGGATGCCTTGCCCGCGCCCACGTCGGCGTGGTCAGCCAATGCCGCCACCACCTGCTCCATGCCAGCCGAGCGCGAGCCCTTGATCAAGCAGGTAACACCGGCGTGCAGTTTCTCTTTCAGCCCGGCGATCAATGAGGCCTTGTCGGCAAAATGGGTAGCGCCGGCACCGAACGCCTCGACCGTTGCCTGGTTCAGCGGGCCCACGGCAAAAAGCCGTTCCACACCACGCTCGCGCGCACGCTGACCAATGCCTGCATGCAGGGCGCGCGTGTCGGTGCCGAGTTCGGCCATGTCGCCGAGCACAAGCCAGCGCTCGCCGGTGGCCAGCAGCAGGGTATCGATGCCCGCGGCCATCGAACTGGGATTGGCGTTGTAGCTGTCGTCGATCAGCGTCCAGCCGCCGCGTGTCGTGATCCGCCGCAGCCGACCCGCAACGCCGCTGGCCTGTTCGAGGCCTGCGACGATGGTCTCCAGCGGAATATCCAGCGCCAGCGCAATCGATGCCGCGGCCAGCGCGTTGGCGATGTTGTGGCGACCGGGCAGCGGCAACCGGACCTCGGCATCGCCCTGCGGCGTGCTGAGCACGAAATGCGAGCCGGTGAGCGCCTGCTCGATAATGTCGGCACCGACGTCCGAGGCATGATCCAGCCCGAAGCGCAGCACCCGACGCGAACCGGCCAGCCCGGCGAAAAAGCTGGCAAACGCGTCGTCGGCGTTGATGATTGCCACGCCGTCGGCCGGCAGCGCCTGATACAAGGCACCCTTGGTTTCCGCCACGCCTTCCACGCTGCCCATGCGCTCAAGATGCGCCGGCGCAATGAGGGTAACGAGGCCGACATCGGGCCGCGCGATGGCCGCCAGATAATCGATATCGCCCGGCTTGCCTGCGCCCATTTCCAGCACGGCGTATTGCGTGTCCTGCGGCATCGACAGCAGCGTCAGCGGCAGGCCCAGCTCGTTGTTGTAGTTGCCCGAACTCACATGCGTGCGGCCGTGGCGCGACAGGATCGACGCAGTCAGCGTCTTCACCGTGGTCTTGCCGTTGGAGCCAGTGATACCCACTACGCGAGCGTCGTGCCGCGCGCGAGCGGCGCTGGCCAGATCGCCCAGCGCCAGGGTGGCATCCTTCACCAATACCTGCGGCAGCGGACTGTCGATCGCGCGCGTCACCAGCGCGGCGACCGCACCGCGCGCTGCGGCCTCGGCGAGAAAATCATGGCCGTCCACATGCTCGCCCTTGATCGCGACGAACAGGTCGCCGGCCGCGATCTTGCGGGTATCGATGGCCACGCCATCGATGTCGGCATCGGCGCCCAGCAGGCTGCCGTGGGTCCACATGGCGATAGCGCTCAGGCGCATCATGCGCGCGCCTCCCGCGAAAGCCGTTCCAGTGCCGCATGCGCGATCGCCAGATCGTCGAACGGCCGCTTGCCGGCGGCGCCCTCCTGATAGCTTTCATGACCCTTGCCGGCCAAAAGCACGACGTCGCCCGCACGTGCGAGCTGCAGCGCCTGGGCGATGGCCTTGGCGCGATCGCGCTCGACGGCCATCGATCGTGCGGCATGCATACCTTCAACGATCTGCGCCACGATGGCATCGCCATCCTCACCGCGCGGATTGTCGTCGGTGACGATGGCGACGTCGGCCAGGCGCGCGGCGATCTCGCCCATCAGCGGCCGCTTGCCGGCATCGCGTTCGCCGCCGCAACCGAACACGCAGATCAGCCGCCCCGCACAATGCGCGCGCAGCGCGGTCAGCGCCTGTTCCAGTGCGTCGGGCGTGTGGGCGTAATCCACCACAATCAGCGGCATGCCATGCAAACCGCCAAGCCGGCTCATGCGGCCACTGACCGGCTGCAAATGCTCGAGCGCGGCCACGATGTTCGCGAACGGCTCGCCCAGCGCGCCCAAACAAGCCACCACCGTCAACAGGTTGGCCACATTGAATCGCCCCAGCAGGCGGCTGTTTACCGAGCGAATGCCCCACGGCGTATGCAGCTGGAACGCCAGACCTTCGGCCGATGTCACGACGGCGCTGGCCACCACATCGGCATCGCTGGCGTCGGCACTGCTCACACGAAGCGCCTGCACGCCAGCGGGCAAGGTCGTCATCAGATCGGCGCCGAAAGCGTCGTCGACATTGATCGCGGCCGAACGCAGGCCGGGCCACGAAAACAGCTTGGCCTTGGCGGCGCCATAAGCCTGCATGCTGCCGTGGTAGTCGAGATGATCCCGGGTGAGGTTGGTAAACCCCGCCACTTCGAAATCGACGGCCGCTACGCGGCCCTGCTCCAGCGCGTGCGAGGAAACTTCCATCGCCACATGGCTGGCGCCGGCATCGCGAAACTCGGCCAACTGCTGCTGCAAGGTGATGGCGTCGGGCGTGGTGCGCTCGCCTTCGAGCAGCTTGCCGTGCATGCCGGCGCCCAGCGTGCCGATGGTTGCCGTGCGATGACCTAGAAACGTCAGCGCCTGTGCCAGCAACTGCACGCAGGAGGTCTTGCCGTTGGTACCGGTGATGCCGATCACGCGCATCGCTTCAGTGGGGCGATCGTAAAAGCGCGCGGCGATTTCGCCGACCTGATCGCGCAGGCCGTCGATCCACAGCAGGGGCACATCCAGCGGCGCCACGCCGTGGACTGCCGGCGCCTCGGCCAGCACCACCTGCGCACCGCGCTGCACCGCGCCGGCGGCAAATTCGATGCCGTGGCCCTGAGTTCCACGCAGCGCAAAAAAAGCGTCCCCACGGCGCACGCGTCGCGAGTCCAACGCCAGCCCGGAAACGACGATGCGCGCCGCGCCTCGCGCCTGCGCCACCTGCGCGTCGGCAATACCCATCAGCAACTGGTCGAGTTGGCCGGTGCTCATGGCGTGTCCCCGCTGTCGACCGGGGCTTCTTCGATATTCGGCGCATCCGGCGCCTTATTGCCGATCAGGCCGTTCTGCTCCTGCATCGGACCACCGACGTACCAGCGGCCGATGTTGTCCGGCGGAATATCGAGCAGGCGCAGCGCGCCATCCATGACCTTGGCAAATACCGGGCCGGAAACCAGACCGCCGTAGTAGCTGCCCTTCTTCGGGTTGTCGACCACGACGGCCGCCACCAGACGCGGATTGGTGGCCGGCACCAGGCCGGCGAAAGCGGCGCCGTAGTTGTCTTTCGAGTAGCCACCAGCAGTCGCTTTGTGCGCCGTGCCGGTCTTGCCGGCAACGGTGTAGTTGGCGATCCACGCGTACGGTGCTGCCGTGCCGCCGGGCTGCGTGGTGGTTTCCAGCATGTCGATCAGTTCTTTGGCGATCTGCGGCTCGATGATCGTCTTGGCCTCGTTCTCGCCGCCCTTGATAAAGGTCGGCGGATGCATGACGCCGCCGTCGGCGATCGTGGCGTAGGCGTTGGCCAGCTGCAGCACGGTCACGTTGAGGCCGTAGCCGTAGCCGAGAATCGCCTTTTCGCGCAGACCCCAGCTGCCGCCGGGCTTGAGATGGCCTGAAGCTTCGCCAGGAAAACCGCTGTTGGTGCTGGAACCGAAACCGAACGCGCGATAGGTGTCGTACATCAGGCCGGTGTCGAGATCGGCCGCGATATGCGCCGCGCCCACATTGCTGGACTTGGTGATCACGCCGGTCGGCGTCAGCACGCCCCAGTTGTGCGTATCGTGGATATCGTGACCGAGGAAAAACCAGTGTCCGCCGGTGGTATCGATCAGCGGTCGGGTCGGTGTGACCTTGCCGCTGGACAGCGCTGCCGCCATAAGGATCGGCTTGATAGTGGAGCCGGGCTCGAACACGTCGGTCATCGAGCGATTGCGTCGATTGCCGGGCGGCGTGTTGGTCAGCGCATTCGGGTTGTAGGTGGGCAGGTTGACCATCGCCAGCACTTCGCCGGTCTTGATATCGAGGATCACCATCGAGCCGGAATCGGCGTTCGATTTTTCGATCGCCGACTTCAGTTCGCTATAAGCAAGAAACTGCACGCGTCGATCGATGCTCAACGTGAGGTTGCGACCGGGCTGCGGCGCGTGCACCTGTTCGACGTCTTCCACGATGTGGCCCATGCGATCGCGGATGACGCGCTTCTCGCCCGGCTTGCCGGACAGCCAGTCGTCGTAGGCCAGCTCCAGACCTTCCTGACCGTGATCGTCGATATTGGTGAAACCGAGCACATGCGACGTCACTTCGCCGGACGGATAAAAGCGGCGAAATTCGCGCTGGCCGTTGACGCCCGGAATACCCAGATCGAGCACCGCTTGTGCCGCTTCTGGCGACATCTGCCTACGCAGATACAAAAATTCGCGGTCGGAACGCTGCTCGAGCTTCCCCTTCAAATCGTCGGCATCCACGCCCAGTGCCTGCGCCAGCTGCGGAATGCGGTCTTCGTTATCCAGCAACTCCGACGGATTGGCCCAGATCGACATCACCGGCGTCGACACCGCCAGCGGCTCGCCGTTGCGATCGAAAATCGTGCCGCGAGAAACGGGTATCGGCATCTCGCGCAGAAAGCGCGCATCGCCCTGGCGCTGATAGAACTGTTTGCCGATCACCTGCAGATCGAACGCACGCGCCATCAGGCCGATCGAGGCCAGTCCGAGCAGGCTGACCACCACGATCATGCGCTTGCCGACCATCGGGCCGGCTTTGTGGCGACGCCCTTGCCGCGACGTAGGCTGATTCGGTTTGCGCGGCGCCATCAGTGCAGCAACCGGATGTCTTGCGGACGCGGATTGACCATGCCCAGCTTCTGCCGCGCCTCGTCGTCGATGCGACGCGGCTCGGCATAGGTGGCCTGCTCGAGTTCGAGCTTGCCGTATTCGATATTCAATTCATCGCGCTGATTCTGCAGCGTGGTGAGAATGACGAACAGCACGCGACTCTCGTGCCGCGTCCACACCACGCCCAGCGCGCTGCCCAGCACGGCCGCCAGTAGAACCAGCATGACGAATGTGCCGATCGCCTTCATGCATGACCCTCAATAAGCGGCGTCTGCTCGGCAAGCTTTTCCGCCACGCGCAGCACGGCGGAGCGCGAACGCGGATTGGCCGCCAGTTCGGCGTCGGAGGGAAACTGCGCCTTGCCGATGGCTGCAAGCCGCGCCGCGACCGCCGCGACCGGCGGACCCCGACGGCTGTTCTGCACGCGACCGGAGTGATCGCGGATAAACATTTTCACGGCGCGGTCTTCCAGCGAGTGAAAACTGATCACCGACAGACGACCGCCGGGACGCAGCCGTTCCAGCGCGGCGTTCAAACCCTGCTGCAGCGAGTCCAGCTCGCCGTTGACATGAATGCGCAGCGCCTGAAAGCTGCGCGTCGCCGGATGCTTGCCCGGCTCGCGCCGGCCGACGATGCGCTCGATAAGCGAGGCCAGCTGACCGGTGCGGGTGAACGGTTTGGCATCGCGGTCTTCGACGATCGCCCGCGCGATGCGGCGGCTGTGACGCTCTTCGCCGAAATTCCACAGCACGTCGGCAATCTCACGATCGGTCGCACGCGCCAGAAAATCCGCCGCGCTTTCGCCCTGGGTGGTGTCCATGCGCATGTCGAGCGGCGCGTCGGCCATAAAGCTGAAGCCGCGCGCGGCGTCGTCCAGCTGGGGCGAGGACACGCCCAGATCCAGCAGAACGCCGTCGAGGCCCTCGGCGGTTTCGTCCCATTCGGCCAGCGAGGAAAAGTTGGCGTGACGGATCGACACGCGCGCATCGGCGGCAAACTCAGCCTGCGCGGCAGCGATGGCCTGCGGGTCGCGATCCATCAGCAGCAGACGACCATCGGCATTGAGACGCGACAGCACGGCGCGAGCATGACCGCCGCGTCCAAATGTACCGTCGAGATAGCGCCCCTCAGCCTGCACTGACAGCCCCTCCACCGCTTCGCCCAGCATCACCGGGATGTGCCGCAACTGTTGCTCGGCCATGTGCACTCCCGCTCCTGTCCTGCGTTTGCCGCTGCGTCTGTGACTTACAGGCGCAGGTCTGCCATGTGATCGGTAATCTCGTCCTCGCCAATGGTTTGACGGATCTTCGCCAGGTGAGCCTGTTCGCTCCACAACTCGAACTTGTTGCCCATGCCCAGCAGCACGGCCTTCTTCTCGATGCCGGCCGCGGCGCGCTGGCTGGCCGGCAGCAAGATGCGCGCCGCGCTGTCGGGCTCGACCACGCTGGCTGCACCGACCAGCTTCATCTGCATGTCGCGGTGGGCCGCCTTGACCTTGGGCAGCGCATTGACCTGATCGCGCACCTGCTCCCATTCCGCATACGGAAACAGCCACAGGCAGCCCGACTCGAACGGGTTGTAGGTAATGACCAGACGATTCGCGCACTCGCCGGCAACCTGCTCCCGATACGCGGTCGGGATGGCCAGGCGGCCCTTGTCGTCGACGGTGATGGCGGTCTCGCCCTGGAACACGATGCATTGACTCCACTAAAACCCACAATTCCACACGTGAACCCACGATAGTCTCGCAGCATGAGACTGTCAAGGAAATTTCGCTTGTGAATCAAGGAGAAAGGCGAGATTGTGTTCGTAATTCCAGCGATTTCTCACAAACCCCTGCAAGGTGCTTGAATACAGTGAGTTTTTAGAAAAACGCACCCCTCTCCCGGACGCACAGCCGTCATGCACACGGCGCCGGAAGCCCTGATAACCCGTGAAAGGCACGTCAAAACCGCCATCGAAACGCCCACAGTTCTCCACCGGCGAGCACGAAGCCGCACCGGTGGGAAACTTGCGAAGAGGTGGAGTCGGCCTGTAAGCCGGGTTCTGTACGTCTTGCGACGCGACAGTCATTCCTCTCGGCCAGACGTCACCGTCTGGCTCCAGCAACCTACCCGGGAACAACGCGGGCCGCGTTATCGTTCCCCTATTTGGTCTTGCTCCGAGTGGGGTTTACCGTGCCGTACGACGTTAGCCCCGTACGCGGTGCGCTCTTACCGCACCCTTTCACCCTTACCACGCACATCCGAAGATGCCGTTCGGCGGTCTGCTCTCTGTTGCACTGGCCGTCAGCTCACGCTGCCCAGGAGTTACCTGGCACTCTGCCCTGCGGAGCCCGGACTTTCCTCGATGCGCTTGCGCGCGACGCGACTGTCCGGCCGACTCCGTGGCGAAGTATAGAGGAAGCGCACTCGAAGAGCGCCGCACGACACGCGAACGGGAAACCTACGTAAAGCTCACGGTTGCCCGCTCCTTTATTCCGCGCTGCCCACTTCATACAAAAGCTTGCGCGGCGCACCACTGATGACGGCCGCCAGCTTGGCTGCCTTCGCGGGCGGCAGCTCGTCGCGCAAAATGGCAAACACGCGCCGACCTTCGGCCAGCTTGGCGTCAGCCTCTTCTCCGCGGCCAGCCACCAGAATCACATGCTCACCGCGCTGCTGATCGGGATCGGCAACGACCTTCGCCGCCAGATCGTTCAGCGGTTCGCCGATCACTGTTTCGAACATCTTGGTCAGCTCGCGCGCCAGCACCGCCTCGCGCTCGCCGCCAAAAATATCGCGCATATCGGCCAGGCTCTCGGCCACGCGGTGAGAGGATTCATAAAAGATGACCGTGCGCGCATCGCCAGCCAGCTCCTGCAAGCGAGCGCGCCGCGCGGCCGCCTTGGCCGGCAGAAAACCTTCGAATACAAAACGATCGCTGGGCAGTCCGGCGACCGACAGGGCGGCAATCGCGGCACAAGCACCGGGCAGCGGAATGCAGCGCACGCCAGCGGCCCGCGCGGCGCGCACCAGGCGAAAACCGGGATCGCTGATCAGCGGTGTGCCGGCATCGGAAATCAGCGCCACCGAATCGCCGCCCAGCAGCCGGCGAACGATGCCGTCCACCGCATCGCGCTCGTTGTGCTCGTGCAGCGCGATCAACGGCGTATCGATGCCGTGATGCACCAGCAGCGGACGGCTATGCCGCGTATCCTCCGCCGCAATCACCGCCACGGCGCGCAGCGTCGCGATGGCGCGCGCGGAAAAGTCGTCGCGATGGCCGATAGGCGTCGCCACCACCCATAGGCTGCCTGGCTGAACTGATGACATCGGAGAACTCCTGCGCCGCGGGCCGGCAAGTTGATCGGCTATGATCGCGCATTGCCGACCATGACGATCAAGGGATTTCTCATGCGCCTCATGCGCCATCCGCGCGCCGCTGCGATCGGACTGCTGGTTTCATTGGCCCTGAGCGGCTGCGTGCCCAACAATGTGCAGCCTTCGCCGACCGATGTCGCCGCCGAACAGCGCGCGGCGGCACTGGCCAACCAGGGCCAGTTCGACGAGGCGGCGCAGGCCTACCTTACGCTCGCCGGGCAGTCATCCGGCAGCGCCGATCACTATCGCCTGCTGGCCGCCGAGGCATGGCGGCAGGAAGGCCAGATCCAGCGCGCCGCACCGACGCTGGCTTTGATCAAGCGCGACCGGCTCACGGGCAACGAGCCGCTGCGCCTGGATCTTCTGCGCGCCGAACTCGCCCTGAGCCAGCACGACACCGCTACGGCTCTGCAGCTCACCGCCCAGGTCAACGTGACGGTTCCACCGGAATACCAGCTGCGCCTGCTGGAGCTGCGCGCCCGGGCGATGACCGACAGCGGCGACTACTGGGGCGCAGCACGCACGCGGGTGCAGATGGACGATCAGCTCAGCGGCATCGACCACTCGCAAAACCGCAAGCAAATCCTCGACCTGCTCGGCAAGGTGGGCGTGGAGCCGCTGAAACAGCGCGCTGCCGCCATGAAGCCCAGCGACCGCATGCTTACCTGGGTCAATGAAGCACTGGCTCAGCTGGGTGTGGCCGTCGCCAGACCGCAGCCGACGCTGCAGCAACCGGTCGGCACGCTGCTGCCCGGTGCCGACGCCAACGTGCGCGAGGGCTACAAAGTTCCGCAGCAAATCGCCCTGCTGCTACCCGGTGACGGCAACTTTGCCGCGGCCAGCGAATCGGTACGCGAAGGATTTTTCGCCGCCTACATCGACGCCGGCCACAATCACGCCCCACGCCCCAGCGTGCGCGTCTACAACAGCCACGGCACCGCCGATGGCGCCGTGAAGAGTTACCAACAGGCGGTGACCGACGGTGCGCAGCTGGTCGTCGGACCACTCACCCGCGGCGAAGTCGCCGCCGTATTCAGCCAGAAAAGCCTGCCGGTGCCGCTGCTCGCGCTCAACCATCCCGACGACAAGCAGCTGCCCGGCAATGACACCAGCGAATTCGGACTACTCCCCGAAACCGAGGGCGCGCAGGCGGCCGACCATATCGTCGAGCGCGGCCTGAAGCATGCCTACGTGCTGGTTTCCGGCGACGACTTCGCCCAGCGTGCGGCCAGTGCGTTCAAGGCCGAGTTCGCGGCGCGCGGCGGCGAGCTGGTCAATATGACAACGCTGACCACGTTCACCAGCGCGCTGGCCGGCATCAGCTTCAACAACGCACCCAGCGATGCGGCCATTTTCATCAGCATGCGCCCGAACCAGGCGCGCCTGCTCGTTCCGCAGCTTGCCGTCGCCAACGTGCACCTGCCGGTATTCGCCACCTCACATATTTATGACGGTAGCGACAACGCCGCGAGCAATCGCGACCTGGAGGGCGTGGAGTTTTCCGACGCGCCCTGGCTGTTCAACGCCCAGCCGGGTCTGCCCAATCACGATGACATCGCGACACAGCTACCGGCGGCACAGGGCAGCGCCGCGCGCTTGTTCGCTTTCGGCATGGACGCGTGGAATCTGGTGCCGTATCTCGACTGGCTGCGCGCCCATGTCGGTAGCTACTTACCCGGCGCCAGTGGTCAGCTCACCGCCGACCCGTTCGGCCGGGTGCGCCGCGTGCTGATCTGGGCGAAATTTCAGGACGGGCTGGCTCGCCCGCTCAGCGGCAGCCTGCAAATGGACGACGTTCCAGCGAGCGCGCCGCCTAGCGGCGATGCCATGACGCCACCCGCTGACGACACTCCGCCAGCAGGCGCCGCCAGCAGTTCAGCGCCGCCCGACGCAAACCCGCCCGCCGGCCACTGATGCGTGCCCTTGGCGACGTTTTCGAGCGGCGCGCCTGCACCGAACTGGAACGCGCCGGCCTGAAACTGCTGGATCGCAGTTACAGCACGCGCTTCGGCGAGCTCGACCTGGTCATGTGCGACGGCGACACCATCGTCTTCGTGGAAGTGCGCTACCGAAAACACGCGGCACACGGCACCGCCGCCGAGTCCGTGACGGTCGGCAAACGCCTGAAGCTGATAAAAGCCGCGCAGCTGTGGCTGGCGGCAAATCCGAAAAAGTCCAATGCCAGTTGCCGTTTCGATGTCATAACCTACGACGGCCCGCGAGATGCGGCACATGCCGTGTGGCTACGCGGCGCATTTGAGACCTGACCAAGATAACGGTTATATAACACTAGCTTTATGTAATTTACTGCGGCAGAATTAAGTTAACCGTTGTTCAGGGTATTCCCCCTGCCGACGCGGAAATCGGCGGGGCCAGGCGGCCGATTTCCAAAACACAATAGCTTTTGTGAAGTTAGTTTCGGCAGGCTTGATGCCTGCCGGGGGGAGCGTTTGAATGGAGTCGGAAAGTCTTGCAGGGCGGAAGCCAGTTCTTCCGCAGCAACAATACCGAGTTGTAGGGAAAAACCCTACAACTGTTTCAGCCTATTCCCGTCACTCTTCGCTGACACGGGCTGTAGTCGCACAGCGACCACTTACCTATGCTTCCCCGCCGCTATCGACTGACGTGGCGCGCGCTTCCATGCGCCATCGTTTTGCAACGCCCCCACAGCAGACTTGCCGCCCAACTCATTCCCTCCCCACAACATTTGCGAGCGCGATGTGAATAAGGTCTTTTCAACCACCGCCGTGATTGGCATTCCGCTGGCCCTGACTCTTATGCTTGCCGGCTGTGGAACGCCCGCGGCCAAGGACTTCGGCGGATCCTGGAAGCCGGTGAACCGCTTTCAGGATCAGCCCACGGAAATACCGCTGGCACAGGCCTACACCTTCTACGCCTCGCCGATGGACGGCACGCTGAAAACCATGCTGACGCGGTGGTCGAAAGACACCGGCATGACGCTCTCCTACCAGCTCATGTCCGACTACACGCTCTACAAGCCGGTCGCGCAAATCCATACGCGCGATGTTCGATCGGCAGCAGCCGAGCTGAACTCGATCTACGCCGCCGAGGGCATCCTCGTAACCATCAATGACAAGCAGATTCTGGTCACGGTCGCAAACGTGTCGAAGCCGGATGCGTCAGAAACCAAGGCCGCGTCCGGCGCAGTGAAACCGGCAGCTCCCACGAGCAGCAAGTCATGAAAACAAACCCTCACTCTGCCGCCGACCGTCTGGATCTTTGCTAATGGCCGACAAGAAAACCACCACTCGAAAAATTGACGACACGGTCAAACGATCGGTCAGTTTCGAGCTGACCATCGCCGACCTAGCCAAGCGCAGCGAACGCCGCGCTTGGTGGGTCGCCTTTTCCGCCGTCGTCGTGGCACTGATTCTTTTGGGCGGCTATTTCTACATGCTGCCGCTCAAAGAAAAAGTTCCTTACGTCATCATGGCCGATGCCTACACGGGCACCAGTTCAGTCGCTCGCCTGACCGAAGACTTCACCAATCACCAGATCACCACCAGCGAGGCGATCAACAAGAGCAACGTCGCGCACTACATCATGGCGCGCGAGTCTTACGACAGCTCTCCAGCGGCTTATCAAAATGGATGGATCACGTCGATCGTCATGTCATCCCCGAAAATAGCCGTTGCCTACAAGAATCAAATCTTATCGACCACAAATCCCGATAGTCCGTCCAAGCTATACGGGAAAGACAATGCGCTGCAAATCAACATTCTCAGCATCTCTTTACATGGTGATGGGGTAGGCCAAACGCCGAAAAGCGCCACCGTGCGCTTCCAAAGAAATGTCTACGAAAAGACAAGCGGCTCGACCAAGCCATTGGACAGCAAAATTGCCACCTTGGAATTTACATACATGCCCGACCTGCGCATGGACGACCAATATCGCATTCAGAACCCCCTCGGCTTCCAGGTGACTGACTATCGTATTGATAACGATTATGAGTCGTCCGCACCGACCGCGGTTCAAGGCGCCCCAATTGCCAACAATGCTCAGTTACCTGGTGCGGCCAACGCGAATAGCGTCATGCCTGCGGCTACGTCCGCAGCAATAACGCCTCAAGCCATGCAGCCAGGTTTGCCCCCGCAGCCGTCCACTCCACAACGTGAAGTTCCCCAAGTTCCGGCCCCGGTTGCGCCTTCCCCGAACAATACCGCCAATGGAGTGGGTCACTGATGAACCAACCAAGCAAGCTGAGGCTCGCCGGTGCGGTGTTTCTTATGGCAACCGTCATGAGTTTTTCCGCCAAAGCGCAGGTCATGCAGCAATACGAATTTCAACCCGATCGCATCTATCCTGTGCGTACCGGGCTGGGTATCACGACACAGATCGAGCTGAGCCCGAACGAAAAAATTCTCGACTTCAGCACTGGTTTTAGCGGAGGGTGGGATCTGACCCGTCGTGAAAACGTTTTTTATCTAAAGCCAAAAAACGTTGATGTCGACACGAACATGATGATTCGTACGGCAACCCACTCCTATATTTTCGAACTGAAGGTCGTTGCTACCGACTGGAAAACTTTGGAGCAGGCAAAGCGCGCTGGCGTTCAATACAAGATCGCCTTTACCTATCCCGGGGACACTAGCTTTTCGGCGGCGGCCAGCAAAAAGGAAGCGGCATCGGAGCTGGATACCTCTCTCGTCAAAGATCGTGACTACAACTTCGATTACAGCTATGCAACCCGCAACAAGGACGCCCCTTGGCTCGTCCCGGTCACGGTGTATGACGACGGCCGCTTCACTTACATCAAGATGAGCGATCTGAAGCAGTTTCCCACCGGTAACTTTCCCACTGTCTATATGCGCGAAACCAGACATGGTGGAGACGTGTTGGTCAACACAACCGTGGAAGGCAACACCATCGTCGTCCACGGCACCTACGCCTACCTGGTCATTCGTCATGGCAAGAATGTCGTTGGCCTGAGAAGGAACACTCAAAAGTGAGCTCAAATACTCCCAACCAACCTGGCGATGACTTCGATCGCGAGAACGCGTCGTCAGCCGGCCATCACGATCCGCTGGCAAGTAACCCATACTCCAATCAGTATCGGCACGACACGGCGCCGGATCTGGATGCAAATGCGCCGACATTGAAATCCAGCGATTTCCGTCGGATGAATCGCCGGGCTCTTTTCTACCTTGCGGCAATCGTCGCACTGATGCTGGCCGTCGCCTTTTGGCTCATCAAAGGTCCCTCCAGAAAAGCAGACGCTCCCAAACAAGTGGAGACGATTACCGTGCCGGCAGCGCCAGTCGCGCCTGTTGCGCTTCCCCGGCTGCCTGCCACTGCGCCCGCGCAGGCAATTCCGCTCAACACCACGCCTACCCCACCCTTGCCCGTGGTGAATCGAACCGTCCAGCCTCAGCCTACTAAGCAACAGGGTCCCAGCTTGCTCGAACGCCGGATTGAGGAGACGCAAGGCAGTTCAACTTCGGAAATGCCGCAGGCGCCGGCGGCTAGCCCCCCTAGAAACCCAGGGGACGAAATGGCAGCCATGCAAGACGCAAAGACCAGCGCTCAGCCGCTGAGCAACCCGGACGCCATCATGGTTCGGGGTACCTTCATACGTTGCGTACTTCAGACGCGGATCATTAGTGACTTTCCAGGTTTTGCTTCTTGTGTAGTCACCGAGCCTGTCTACTCTTTCACTGGAAAGCACTTGCTTTTGCCTAAGGGATCAAAAGTGCTAGGCACTTACCGGTCCAAACCGATTATCGGCAATCGCCTCTTTGTCGTCTGGGACCGCATCATTACGCCGACCGGAATCGACGTAAACATGTCCAGTCCGGGTGTCGATGACCTTGGCAGCTCCGGCGATCCCGGGTATCTCGATTCGCACTGGGGAAGCCGCATCGCGGCAGCACTGCTGATTAGTACGCTGAGCGATGCGTTCTCGTATGAAGCGGCAGAGCATGGCCCAAAGACCACGAGCCTTTCGGGTAGCGGCGTCGCGGTGGAGACCCCATTCCAGAGCAACACGGCACAAACGCTGCAAAATCTGGCCAGTCAGGCGGTGCAGCAATCGGCAAACCGGCCTGCCACGATCACCATCAATCAAGGCACCATCATCGATGTTTATGTCTCAAAGGACGTCGATTTCGGTGGCGTTGTTTCGAAATTCTGATTCTTCAACAAACGGTAACGCGATACTTATTTATGGACGACGCTGCACCCATCGCCGAAGTCTCGAACGAGTTTCTGGACTACCAGTACCAAGTGCTGGGTGTTCGTGACTTCATGGCGTCGCCCGATGTCACCGAAATATGCATCAACCGTCCAGGCGAGTTGTATCTGGAGAATCGCAACGGCTGGGAGCGGGTGGAAGTTCCCAGCCTGACGTTCGAGCGCGCCAGGCAGTTCTGCACATCAGTTGTCAACGAGAGTAAGACGGGCCAGCGCATCACCGACGTGGACCCTGTCGTATCGCTGACGTTTCCAACTGGTCAGCGTGCGCAATTCGTTCTGCCTCCGGCAGTGGAGGCGGGCAAAGTTTCGATCACTATTCGAATACCTTCCAAGCACACCAAGACCTTGGCCCAGTACAAGGAAGACGGCTTTTTCAATCAGATTCTCGAAGACACGCATAGCCTCAGCGACCACGACCGCGAGTTGCTGGACCTCCGCGCCCAGCGCAACTATGCAGAATTTTTCAAAAAAGCGGTTTTGTACAAAAAAAATATCGTCGTCTCCGGCGCTACCGGCAGCGGCAAGACCACCTTCATGAAATCGCTGGTACAGCACATTCCAGGCAATGAGCGATTGGTAACCATCGAGGACGCACGCGAGCTGTTCATTGAACAACCCAACGTCGTGCATTTGCTTTACTCCAAGGGTGGCCAGAGCGCCAGCAATGTCACCGCCAAAAGCTGTATGGAAGCCTGTCTTCGCATGAAGCCGGATCGCATCATTCTGGCGGAGCTGCGTGGCGACGAAGCGTTCTACTTCATCCGTAACTGCGCATCCGGCCACCCTGGCTCCATCACCAGCTGCCACTCTGGCAGCACCGAGCAAACATGGGATCAGCTGGGACTGATGGTCAAGGCGTCCAACGAGGGCGCCGGCCTAGAGTTTTCCACCATCAAGCGCCTGCTGATGATGACCATAGACATCATTGTTCATGTCAAGGCGCATGCTGGCAGCCGCCACATCACCGGTATCGACTTCAACCCTGAACGGCACTTTGCGCAGAAGGCTGCATGATGACCCTGTCGAATCCATGGCTCCAAAAGGCAAGCTCATGCTGACCGGAATGGAATTGATGTCGTGCCCAAACCAGGCCGTGCCGGCCGAGGTCATGCACCACATCGTGCATGTCGAATCCGGCTACAACCCGTTTGCCATCGGTGTCGTCGGCGGTCAACTGGTGCGCCAGCCGCAGAGTCTTGATGAGGCCATTGCGACGGCGCAAATGCTGGAAACCAAGGGATACAACTATTCTCTCGGCGTGTCGCAGGTGAATCGCAGCAATCTGACCAAATACGGTTTGGATACCTATGCCAAGGCGTTCAATCCCTGTCTCAACTTGTCCGCTGGCTCGCGCATCCTCAACGAGTGTTATTACAGTTCCGGTGGCGACTGGGGCAAAGCTTTCAGTTGCTACTACTCCGGCGATTTCGTGACTGGTTTCCGTCAGGGCTACGTGCAAAAAGTTTTCGCTTCCATGAGCCAGAACGCGCAAGCTGACAGCAGCGCCGCCCCGATCCCGTTGAAAGTGGGCTCACCGACCGCTGCCCGGCCTGTTTCGCGTGCCGATATTGTCAGCGGCACACATGCATCCATCGCACAACAGGACACCGCCGCTTATCGTATCTCCCTTCGCAGCACCAACTTGCTGGACGCGGTTGTTGCGCCGCTGGTGGGTGCCACCGTCGCGGCCGCCACCGGCACGCCCGATGCAAAAGTTGCCGCGCCTGAAGCACCGGCGACGAGCCCGGCGTCGACAGCCCAGACTTCCGCACCAAGCTCGGACATCTTCGTGCCCAAGGTCGGCTATGTGGGAGATGCACCAAAATCCACTCCGAATGGCAATGAACCACCTGCGGCGCAAGCTGCCGCACAGAATGCATCAAGCAAGCCAGCCGGCGATCCCACCGATCTGCGCCAGAAAGGAAGCGACGATGCTTTTGTTTTCTAATGGGGGAAAAGCGGGCAAGCTCAGGCCAGGCCCAAAATCCGGATGGCTGCCGGCGGCCAATTTTTCCCAACCTTGCCTACCCTGTTCCGTGCGCCGCAACGGGAATATTGTCGACTTACCATTAAGATCGACAACCGCCGCAGTGGATCAGGCCAACAAGCGCGTTAACTTGACTGCACGGTTCTGGGCCGCAGCTTTGAAGCAATCAACGTCGTATCCGGACACTACCGATCGATCAATCGATCGGGTCAGTACTCGCCATGCAAGCATCCTGCTGCTTGCTAGGGAGGGCTCTCACCAGAGCCGCGGTATAACCTCGGGTCAGCGAGGTGTTTTGCAACAATCGTGGTTGCGCACAACGCAGCTATTTCTTCAGGGGTGCGGCAGCTGCCCGCCTTCGTTCAAATACTCCATAAAAGGAATCTGAGATGAAAATTCAATTGTTTGCCGGCAACACCGAACGCAAGCGTGCGCTTTTCAGCACCTACTTCAAGCTGGTCGCAATCGCGATGATGCTGATGCCTTGCATGGCATTTGCCGATAACGAGGCCTGTACGACGGTCCTTACCTCCATGACGACGGTGAAAAGTTTGTTGTCTGCGATATCCGTCATTGTCGTGACGGTTGCTGTGATCTTTGCTGGTTACCAGATTGCCTTTGCACACAAACGCATCTCAGAAGTAGCTCCCGTACTCATCGGTGCTGTGCTGATCGGTGCCGCGGCACAGATCGCCACCATGTTCATTACCGCTGGTAACTGCTGATACGTTCCGAGAATGCCCATGCAAAAAAACGCATTGTTCCGCGGCTGCACTCGCCCGCCCATGTTTTTGGGAGTGCCTTACGTGCCCTTCTTCGTTTGCGTGGGCGGTTGTTTTTTGATGGCCGTCTATTTCAGCTTCTACATTCTTTTTCTGATACCGGTGATTATCTTCATCATGCGGACCATGGCAAAGCGCGACGAGATGATCTTCCGGCTGCTCGGCCTCCGGCTGCAATTCCGTACAAAAGTGAGAAACCTGCAAGAAAACGATGGCATGTGGGTATTTACCCCCAACAGCTATCGCGGCAACAAACAGGAACCTTGACGACTACGCCCCGGCACTCGTGCCGGGGTATTCCGTGTAAATCCATCGGTACAAAACATGTTCAGCCCCGACACCCCCATCAGTGAATTTCTGCCACTGTCCACGCACGTCTCGCCCACCGTGATCAAGACCACGGGTGGCGATTTCATGCTCAGCTGGCGCATGGGCGGCCTGCCTTTTGTCGGTCGCGATGAGTGGGAGTTGGAACACAAGCACAATACCTTCAACCGTCTTTTGCAGACCTTACGCGCACCGGATTTCGTCAACGTTGCCTTTTGGGCGCATGACGTCCGCCGCCGCCGCAAACTCACCGACCACAGTCATTTTCAGCATGCGTTCAACCAGCAGATGTCAGATGCCTACTACGGCGCGCTGTCGTCGCAAAAGCTTATGCAGAACGAGCTGTACCTTACGTTGCTCTACCGACCCGTGGTCGGCGGAAAGCGCCTGGCCGAAAAATCCGCCGATGTCAGCCAACTGCAAGCCGAACAAGAGCAAGCCGTCAGTACGATCCTTGAGTTGGCAGGCAACGTCGAGGCGGTGCTAAAGGACTACTCGCCCTACCGCATGGGCATGTACGAGGCCGCCAACGGCGTGGTGTTTTCTGAGACGCTGGAATTCTTCGGCTATCTGCTGAACCGCATCGATGAACCGGTGCCGGTTCTCAGTGCGCCCATCTACCGCTATCTGGCGGTCAGCAAGCAACGGTTTTCGGCCAAGACCGGCGACTACGTAGTTACCACGCCGACCGGAGTCAACCATTTCGGCGCCATGCTCAATCTCAAAGAGTTCGCTGATGGCAGCTATCCCGGCATCCTGAACGGACTCAAGTACCTCGACTTTGAATACGTCATCACCCATTCGTTCACCCCGAAAGGACGGCAGGATGCGCTCAAGGCCCTGGAGCGCACCAAGGGCATGATGGTTTCCTCCGGCGACAAGTCCTTCACCCAGATCGCCGAACTGGACCACGCGATGGACCAACTGGCCTCCGGCAACTTCGTGCTGGGTGAATATCATTTCAGCATCGCCGTCTACGCGGCGGATCAGGCCACGCTTTCGCAGCAGATCGCCGCCACACGGGCAGAACTCTCCAACGCTGGCTTCGTCACCGTGAAAGAGGACATAGCGGTGGCCGCCGCTTTCTACGCGCAGTTTCCCGGCAACTGGAAATACCGCACCCGGCTAGCCAATCTCAGCTCCCTCAATTTTCTGGGTCTGTCGCCACTGCACAACTTTGCCGCCGGCAAAAAAGACAACAACCCCTGGGGCGAGTGCGTTACCACCCTGCAGGCCACCAACGGCCAGCCGTACTACTTCAACTTCCACGCCACACACCCGTCGGAAAACTCCCTCGGCGAAAAAGCCATCGCCAACACCATGGTCATCGGCAAGTCGGGTACCGGCAAGACCGCGCTCATCAATTTCCTGCTCAGTCAGGTGCAGAAGCTCAAGCCCACGCCGACCATCTTCTTCTTCGACAAAGATCGCGGCGCGGAAATTTTCGTGCGTGCCTGCGGCGGCAATTATTTGGCACTAGAAAACGGCAGGCCCACCGGGTTCAATCCCTTCCAGTGCGATTACACCGAAGCCAACGTACAGTTCCTCTCCGATCTGATCAAGGTGATGGCCGGTAAAAGCGTGTATTCCTCACGCGAGGAGGAAGACATCTTCCGCGCAGTGGAAAGCATGCTGGACACACCGATGCACTTGCGCAACGTTACCAATTTCATGAAGAGCCTGCCCAACATGGGTGACGATGGTCTCTATGTACGCATGAAAAAGTGGACTACAGGCAACTCACTCGGCTGGGTGTTCGACAACCCCGTGGATACCATCGACCTTTCCAAAGCCAACATCATCGGCTTCGACTACACCGACATCATCGACAACCCTGAAGTGCGTGTGCCGGTCATCAACTACCTGCTGCACCGGCTGGAAGAACTGATCGACGGCCGCCCGCTCATTTATGTCATGGACGAATTCTGGAAGATCCTTGACGGCAAGGGCGGGCTGAAAGAGTTCGCCAAAAACAAGCAGAAAACCATTCGTAAACAGAACGGCCTGGGCATTTTCGCCACACAGAGCCCGGAAGACGCGCTCGCCAGCGATATCGCCGCCTCGCTGATCGAGCAGACGGCCACCATGATCCTCCTGCCCAATCCCAACGCCAGTCGCGACGACTATATCAACGGCCTCAAACTGACCGAGGCCGAGTACGCCGTAGTCGTTGCCCTGGATGAACGCTCGCGCTGTTTTCTGGTCAAGCAGGGCCATGCTGCGGCGGTATGCCAGCTCAACCTTCGCGGCATGGACGACGCGCTGTCGGTGATCTCCGCCTCCACCGACAACATCGAAATCATGCACCGGGTGCTGGCCGAGCGCGCCGAAGCCGAGGGCGTAACGGCCAACCAGCTCACGCCCGAGCAATGGCTGACAAACTTCTACGAACAACGAAAGGGCAGCGGCAAGCAAAAATCCGCCACCCCAACGCGCACCGCTCGCAGCGCTACGCGCTGATCCAATAGCTGACCTTTCACCTATCACGGAGAAAATCGCCATGCGCACAACATCATTCAACAATGCCCGCAAGACCGCCATCGCGTTTGCCTTGACCTGCTGCTTCGCCGCTGCCGGCGCGCAGGCGCAGACCGGGGTGCTTACTCAGGATACGGTTGAGGAAGGCTGGAGCTCGGCAATGGCCGCATTCCAAAAGGGCGAACAGTATGCCAACGCAGTCGCCCAGCTGAATCAGATGCTATCGAGCATCAAGGGCCTGACCAGCGGCATGTCGCTGCTGCCCAATACATTGCAGCCGATGGATCCAGCCCCGCTGGTCCAGGCCCAGTGCAGCGGCAGCTCCAACAGTATTGTCGGCAATCTGCTGAACAACGTCACCTCGCTGCTCAACCAGTCCGCCATGCAAAGCCAGCAGCAGATATGCGCACAGATCATCAACACCCAGGTCAGCAAGTACAACTCGACTCTGCAGATCCTGTCCCAGATCAGCAGCAGCGGCAGCCAGTTCACCAGCCAAGTGGAAGCCACGGCCAATTCCATCAGTACCCTTGCCGATTCCGGGCGCGCCCAGACCATGCAACAGGACTACAGCAACGCCCTCACCACCGAAATGAACAACTGGCAAACGCAGATGAAGGCCGACGACGAAATCATCAGCTCGCTGCAGGCCATGCAATCGACGCTAGCCCAGTCTGTGATGAATGCCAAACCGGACTTGGCCGGCGATGCCGTCGAGGCGGCCGCACTGACGGCCGCCTTCAACTATCAACCGTCGCTGTAAGGCAAGCAACCCTCGCCACCTCATCACTCCGCCGTCGAGCATCGTTACACCATGGATTACCGCTCACCGCGTAAGGACAGAAGAACGTCATGAATCTTGCCATCTACGCACTGGTCTTTAACTACATCAACAACGCCATCAACGATTTCATGATCCACCTCATGAATGAGATGATGCAGTTTGTGTCGGGCATCGCGTTATTGATGATCACCATCTGGATCATGATGGTGGGTTTTCGGGTCGTTACCGGCCAGATGCGCGAACCTCTGATGGGGGTGGTGGTCAACATGGCGCGCATCGGATTCATCGTGACAGTGGCCACCGGCATGAGCATCTTCGGCAGCGATATCCATACGCTGGCCACAACTACTTTGCCGAGCGAGCTCAACCAGATGTTCACCGGCAACAGCGACACCATCATCGACGCGGTCAACAAGAACCTCGCCGAGACCGTTTTTGCGATGGGGGCCATCGATGCCGTCCAGGCGCCCCCCGGCGACGTGCAGACGGTGACGCAGAAGGCCCGCGCCTCGGACTTTGCCATCTTCGGCACCGCCAGCCCGCCGGTCGCGGTGGGTACGCTGATGCTGATGTACAACTTCGCCATCGCCCTGTTCGTCGGCCTGGGACCGTTGTTCATCCTCTGCCTCATCTTCAACAAGACCAAGGCGCTGTTCGAGAAGTGGTTGATGTACGGCATCGCGACGCTTTTTTCGCTGGCCATGCTCAGCTTCATCTCCGCCATCGTGCTGCAGGTCACCCTGCGCGCGGCGGTGGCCCTGTGGAGCAGCAACGCCATCAACAACCTCATCGGCGTCTCCAGCGAGGGGCTATCCACCCAGTCTCTCGAACAAGGCGGCATCGGCGTCATGATGACCATGCTCGTCCTCTCCGTGCCGCCCATGGCCGGCAACTTCTTTTCCAGCACGCTGGGCAACTTCATGCATTTCTCCGCCTTCGGCGGCGGCATCGGCGGCGGCCGGCCCGGGCCGCAGGGACAACCGGCGGGGTCGTATGGCATGCCGCCATCAAATACAGGGCAATCCGCTCAGTCTGGATTCCAAGCCGGTAGCAGTGGCTTCAACAACCCCGGCCTTGTCCAACCCCGTCAAACCGCTGCGACCGATTCCGGTGTCCGTACCAATCCACAGTTTGGCAATGCGCCTACAGCGCCGCCATCATCCAACGGTTGAAGGAGCGAGCCATGAATCATTGCACTGTCAAAGCATGGAGTCTCCTTGCTCTGCTGTTTTTGGTGTCATCGCCGATCAAGGCGCAGACACATCCGTGCGGAGCGGGCCCAGGACCAGGCGAGGTGCAGGTCGGCGAATCTCCGGGCGGCAATGGTCTAGCGCCCACGCCTATGTGTAATTGGACGAACGGCAATCAGTCCCAAGGACCGCTACGGCCGCCTATGCACTGGACTACTCAGTGGGGGGCGATTGCGACAGACGGCGCTAAAGGTATTCTTGGAGCTGTTACCAACTTAGCCGGCAAGGATTTAGCGCAACAATCTGCATTGGCTGAATGTCAGGCAAAAGGTGGATTGCAGTGCAAGATCCAAATAGCTTACGACAATGAATGCGCCGCTATGGTGGTAGGCGATAATGGATTCAATGCTAATGCTGCAGCATCTGTTGATAAAGCCATTGAATTGGCCATGAAAACATGCACTGCTAACACAGCTAATTGCCACGTCTATTACTCAGCATGCAGTAAACCGTTGTTGGTCCAATAGGTCAATGATCTTCATCTCAGCCATAGATTCTGGCGTCGATATCAACCCGCTATTTGACATTTAGCCTGAAAGACCGCCAACTTCAAGCGCCGTAGAGTCCGCCCGAATGCTGGCATGATCATTGGCTTGCTATTCTCAGAATTACAAAAAGACGCCCTCGGTGCAGTCAGAGATTTAGCAAGCCCAGACAGCGCGAAAAACGCAGTGATGGCGGATTGCCAATCGATAAATGGATTGACTTGCAAGGTTGAACTCTTTTATCGCAATGCGCTGCAATGCTTGTTAGTCCAAAGAGATACAATGTAATCCTTGGAGCAAACTTAGATAAAGCGGCCTCAGCTCGGATCAGCTATCGGTGCGGATTGCCATAGGCTTAGCATAACGTTCAACGGCGTCAAGCAGCGTCCAAAAATCGCGATCATTGGCCTGTCCTTTAACGCGTCAGGCAATACCGCGTGCCATGATCGACGATACCAAACAAAAATGTAGCTGGTACTTTGCTGATGAAAAACACTTTAGCATTTGCATTGATTTTATTTTTAGCGCTTGCATGTGTGATGCCGTGCGTCAGCCGTGCCAATCCTGCTCCAACGGACCAACAAGCTACCCCCGCGGCGTTAACCCGTAATCCTTATAGCCAGACACCATCGCAGCATTCCGCCAGCCTGAAACTTCCCGATCACTTTACGCCCTACACCTCCGAGCCAATCGGCGACAATCGCATCTGCGTTGCTGGCCGCACCACCAACGCAGATGGCATGAATCAAAAGCCAGTGGCTTACGTAGGCGAGCAAGCCAGTAAACGCGTACTCTGGATCGCGCGACTCGATATGCCCGCGGACATGTATCAAAGCCGCGCCACGCACTGCGCCCGCCACGGTGACTCGCTATACATCCTGCTGCAGTCCGATACGCAATCGGAGCAGACCTTGTCGCAGACCCTGCTGCGCGTGGTAAAGCTCAATGCGGCAAGCGGAGCCATGCAACTTCAACAGGATGTCGATGTGCCGTCCGCGTATTCCGTCTGGGTCGACGAAGGCGCAAACCATTTTGCTTGGAATGGTGACCGTCTTGTTATCACGGGCCACGATTTGCTCGATGCCGATCATGCTCACCAAGCAGCTTTTACGCTGCGTTTGAACGACAACCTCAAACCTTGAAAGGAGTCACGGCATGAATGACAAAGAGCAATTCATCGCGAATATGTATCCAGCGGCGGCCAAGGTTTCGCAGGAAACCGGCATGTCCAAAGAGCTGATCCTCGCGCAGGCGGCGCTGGAGACGGGCTGGGGCGAAAAGGTGCTGCCGGGCACCAACAATATTTTCAACATCAAGGCATCGCCGGATTGGCATGGCCCGACCAAAACCTTCTTGGTACCGGAGTTCGAGCACGGCAAAAGGGTGATGGTAAACGCGGAATTTCGTGTCTACGGTTCGGTCGAGGAATCGCTAAACGACCGAGTAAAATTTTTGCAGGAAAACCCGCGCTATGCCAAAAGCGGCTTGTTCGATCCAGGCACCAAAGGCAATCTCGAAAAAGAAGCTAACGCGCTGCAAAAAGCCGGCTATGCGACCGATCCGAAGTATGCCGAGCAGCTGGCCGCCGTCTATAGCGGCTCAACCATGCAGCGGGCCGTCAAGCGAGCACAAGAGCAGTCGGCCGCTCCGGAACATCGCCAGACTACGCCCGCCAACCGCGCAAATACGGCATTCCACGATGCGGCGCCGGTACATGGACAAGGCGATAACAGCGCCGCCATGCGCCAGCTGCAAACGGACTTGAATCACCTCGGCTACACCGACGCCAAGGGAAAGCCGTTGAAGGCCGATGGCGATTTTGGCCCGGCCACGCAGGCGGCAGTGGAAGCGTTTCAGCGCCATCACCATCTAACCGTGGACGGCAAGGTCGGGCCGAAGACGCAGGAAGCTTTGCACACCGAGTTGCAGACACGATCTGCGCACGTCAAAGCCACGTCACCGGGTCTCGACAATCCCAAAAACCCCGATCACGCGCTCTACGAACAAGCGCTGGCCGGCGTGCGCCAGCTCGATGTCCAGGCCGGCCGTACCTCTGACCAGCACAGCGCCAATCTCGCTGCCGCGCTGGTGGTGGAGGCCAAGAAGGAGGGAATGACCCGCATCGATCATGTTGCGCTCAGCACCGACGGCGGATCGCGCGTGTTCGCCGTGCAGACCGACGCATCCGTACACAAGTACGCTGAAGTACCTACGCTGCCCTCACTCAATACGCCGATCGACAAGAGCAGCGCGGCGGTGCAACTGCTGACTCAGCAGCAGGCGCAGGTGCAACCGGCGACTCCGCCACAGCCCCCCGCACCGGCGCAGGCCACCCCGGGTATGTCGCGGTAAGCCGGGTCGCCATGCATACGATCGTGCCGCCACGGATCCGTTGCAGAAAGATCGGCCATGCGCGCAGGCGCATGGCCGATCTTTCGCTGTGGTGGATCGTCCTCACCGGCGGCCGGTCGCTGCCTGACAATGGCCCGCTGATCCTGGGCTATCGCCTCGTCACCGGCCAGGCGTTTATCCCTTTTCCGGGACGCGATTCGATGATCGGCTTTACGGTCAACATGGCGCGTATCGGATTCATCGTGACGGTAGCCACCGGCATGAGGAGAAGGATTATGGCAAAACCCGAACGGCATCTCGGTCACTACACTGAAGACTGGCGCCACCGCTTACTACCACCAACGATCCCATCGCTCACTCGGCGGACTCTCGCCTGTCGCCTACGCCATGGCATCATCAACTGACCCCTACTTCCGGGCGACTCGGAAGAACGAGAAAGCTTCAGGCGCTTCAGAACGGGACCCAATATGCCAAACGAGCTTAGCGCCGGACGAGCCGCGTTGAGTGATCGCATATCAAAAATGGGGATAACCACGTTTTTAGGAATTATGTGTAACTGTTTGAACAGCAACCGATTTCAACGGGATGCGCCAAGCAATATCAATTTCGCCGGGTGAGCGGACAGGCAGCTGTCACACTGGACATGAATAATAAATTGCAGGGTATAGCAGTTAAATACACGCATCCCTCGTATCGAGTGAGGACATATACTTATTGGAGGGGGCGGTAAGCTGATTCGACGAACGGGCACAGCTCAAAATTTGCGAGGCCAATAAAAACAATGCAGAATCGCAAGGACTTACCGTACAGTTTGGTAGTTGGGGTTTTGCATTCCATGATGCCGAAAGGCTTCCGTGCATCCGCATCTAGTCGCGTTAGTGAGAGAAGAGCCAAAAATTCAACCTGACCGTTACGGGTAACGGGTACCTCGAGCAAACAACAAGGAACAGTTATGCCGCATAACCTGAGTTCCGTCACCTTCGGTAAAAATCAGTCAACCGCAATCGATGCTGTAACGGATGCGTTGGAAGAAAACATCACTGGACTGATTGCGTTAGACGCGCACGAACGCTGTGTGCGGGTAAAAACGGACGACCCGTCAAAGGCGTTTGCTCGCCATGTTTAGCCAGATTGCCCAGCCAATATTGCCAAATCGGAGATTTGCCATGAAGCCACGTACCCTCGCCGCCATCCTCGTATTGGGCTTGGCTGCATGTTTCACATCGGCCCAGGCTCAAGTGATCCCACTACCCTGTACGGTCCTCATGTGTATGGCCGGCACCTCCGGTTTCGGCATCAGCGCCGCTGATCCCGCCTGCACCGTTCCCATCGCTTACTGGTATCTGCCTGATGGCACCGGCCTGGCAGTTTATGACCCTTATTTTGACTCTGTCGACAGCTACAACGTGCGATTGGCTTTCCTGAACACCTGTGTCCCGGGCGCAGCCGCCAACCCCGGCGTTATCGCCACTATCATGGCCAAACACGGGTATGCCGCTACGCCGTAGACCGTTGCAATGAGGAAATCCTTGCCTTTCGATCGAAAGCGCCATCGCCGGTATGCCGCTCACTGTCCGGGCGGCATACCACCTTGATATGGCGTCGAGATTTTTCGACGTATCGCTTGAAGGCGACAGTATTTATAAAAAACCGGCGCTACGCCGAATCGGGAGCAACATTTGGGCAGCGCTAGCAAGCGTCGATCCTTTGACGGACGTCCGCACACGCACGGCCTTGAAGATAACGGTGCGAATTAATCCGTCTGTGCGAGTTCGAAAAATGCGGTAAATCCATCGGTATGCGATAAGCCCGCCATGTGCGCTCGTTTTGTCCATACCCATTACCTCAGCATGCAGTTCGTTACGAAACATTACCAGCGACTGCCTCGCTCTTGCCTTTAACTTTTACTTACTTCTACCCTGCACCAGCCAAGCAGATTCCATTCCGGCGGATCAGTAAGCCAACCACACCGCGTTAGTCAGCAATCCTTTCAGTGGAAGGCCTTTGATGGAGTCTGCGAGACTGAAACTCACGGATCATTT
Organism: Rhodanobacter sp. ANJX3; assembly: GCF_014200755.1. GTDB lineage: Bacteria > Pseudomonadota > Gammaproteobacteria > Xanthomonadales > Rhodanobacteraceae > Rhodanobacter. The sequence continues at coordinate 677,881 of NZ_JACHCM010000003.1, forward strand.
ACGGCGCATGCTTCCCAGACCATCGGCGAGAGCCGACTCTGCGTTGCTGACCGAACCACTGACAGAGACGGCATAATCAAAAACCAGTGGCCTACATCATCGAGCAGGCTAGCAAACGCATACTCTGGATTTTGCGACTCGATATACCCGACAGTGGCTCGCTCTTTGATGGCTGTAGCCATGGTTTCGGTGAGCGCACCCCGGCTTCACGCCCGGCAATAGATCAACAGACGTCGAAGACGTTGGTGGCGCAACGGAAATTCTCTAGCGCGGCATGGGTACCGGTGATTTCCGGAGGCATTTGCTGCTCATTATTTTCGACGAACTGCCGGGTCCGCCCACGTGCTAAAAACGCTGGGCGCGGGTTGCCCTCAATTGCTGCAGCCTCTACCCTTTGTCAGTAGCTGTGTGTCAATAGCTGTATGTCGACCTTCGCCGTAGCTTAAACAGATGTACTGAGGTCGGCCAGTCATTATGGGGAATCGATGAGTATCAAGTCGCGCCTGATCGCCATGAACTTTCTGCAGTTTTTCGTGTGGGGTTCGTGGCTGATCACGATTGGCGCCTATTGGTTTCAGAACCGGCATTGGTCGGGCGCACAATTCGGGGCGATTTTTTCGACGATGGGTATCGCTTCGCTGTTCATGCCGTCGCTGATGGGCATGGTGGCCGACAAATGGATCAATGCGGAAAAACTTTACGGCCTGCTTCACCTTGGCGGCGCAGCGGTGCTGTTTGCCACGCCGTTGATCGACAACCCGACGACGTTTTTCTGGGTGATGCTGCTCAACATGATGTGCTACATGCCGACGATATCGCTATCGATCGCGGTGGCGTATTCCGCGCTGAAGGCTGAAGGGCGCGATGTGGTGATCGACTATCCGCCGATCCGCGTGTGGGGAACCATCGGTTTCATCGCGGCGCTGTGGGTGGTGAGCCTGCTGCATCTGGAAACGACGACCGGCCAGTTCTATGTCGCGTCGGGCGCGTCGCTGCTGCTGGGCGCGTATGCGTTCACCCTACCGCCGTGCCGACCCAAACTGGGCCAGCTGCGTGGCCGATCGATGCTGGATACGCTGGGGCTGACCTCGTTCAAGCTGTTCCGCGATCGCAAGATGGCGATCTTTTTTCTGTTCGCGATGCTGCTGGGTGCGGCGCTGCAGCTGACCAACGCCTATGGCGATACGTTTCTGCACGATTTCGCTACGGTGGACTCGTACAAGGGCACGATGGCTGTGCGCTATCCGGCGATCATCATGTCGATCTCGCAGGTGTCGGAAACGCTGTTCATTCTGGCTATTCCGTTTTTCCTGAAGCGCTTCGGCATCAAGACGGTGATGCTGATCAGCATGCTGGCATGGACGCTGCGCTTCGGGCTTTTCGCCTACGGCAATCCCGGTCCGCAGCTGTGGATGATCGTGCTGTCGTGCATCGTCTACGGCATGGCGTTCGACTTCTTCAATATTTCCGGCTCGCTGTTCGTCGAGGGACAGAGCGATCCGGCGATACGCGCCAGCGCGCAGGGCCTGTTCATGCTGATGACCAACGGCATCGGCGCCGTGCTGGGCAGTTCGCTCAGCGGCCTGATCATCGACGCCTGGTTTATCCGCGCGGATGGCAGCAAAGACTGGCACGGTATCTGGATCACGTTCGCGCTTTACGCGCTGGCCGTGGCGGTGCTGTTTTCGCTGCTCTTCAAGCACCGGCATGATCGCAACGCCGTGATACATCCGCACGGCGCCCGGGATACCGCGACTGGCGCTATCGCCGACTGATCAGTCGCCAGGCAGCAGATGTTCCTGCACCAGATGGCTGCTCGACGGCATCAGCTGGCCGCGATCGTCGAAACGCAGCACGATGAGCCAGTTGTAAACGTCGCCTGGCCATTTGTCCTTCCCGACCAGGGTTTTCAGATCGCCGCCGAACGCGTCGATCAGGTTGCCCAACTCACCGTGATGCCAGGCGATAAGCACGACGGCGGCCTGGTTCTGCCGGCGCAAGGACTCGACGAGCTTGTCCACCTGCTTGTCGGCGAAAGGTTGCTCCAGCGGAAGCTGCAGACGCGCGGCAAGCGGCGTCAGCGTCAGCCGCGGGCGCTCGCTGTTCTTGCTGTCGCTGGTGGCAATCAGGCGCTGCGGCTGCAGCGTCTGACCGTCGATGCGCAGCGGATCGAAATAATTTGCGTACGCTTCGGCGCGCTGCTCGCCCCGTGGCGTAAGCCCCCTGCTGTTCGGACCATCGCTCTGCTCGGGTTTTTCCGCGTGGCGGACGATCAGCACGATGACGTTGCGCAGACCGCGGGAGCTGTCGTCGGCCTCATGTTTTTGCGAATGGTGGGCCGAAGCCAGCGCGGGGAGTAGAAGCAACACGCAAAGGAATTTGCGCAGCATGATCGGGCGTCCGCAGAATGAAGGGCGTCAGGATACCAGCGTACTGGCCACGACTCGATCGCGACCGTACGACTTCGCCGAGTACAGCGCGGTGTCCGCCGCGCGCATCCAGCTCGATACGTCGTGGCAGCGCTCGCCGTCGAACAGCGCGACGCCGATGCTGATGGTGATCTGCGACACGCCCAGCTCGACCGGCAGCGCGAGCGCGGCAACGCCGGCTCGCAAGGTTTCCGCCAGTCGCATGCCGTCCTCCGCACCCAGCTTCGGGCACAGCACGATGAACTCTTCGCCGCCGATGCGGGCGATGTGACCCGCGGCGCCGATGGCGCGGCGCAGATAGTCGGTGACCAGCACCAGTACCCGGTCGCCCTGCTGGTGACCGACGGTGTCGTTGATGTGCTTGAAGTGGTCGAAGTCGATCAGCATCAATACGTGCAATGGATCGCGCATATCGCGATGACTTGCCAGCAACGCCGTGGCGCGTTGCTGAAACGCGCGGCGGTTTTCAATGCCGGTCAGCGGATCGCACAGGGCCTGCGCACGCAGTTCTGCCGCATGCCGGCGCTGCCCACGCAGCAGCATGAACAGCAACCCGGCAAAGAGCACCAGCCCGACCGCCACGATGGTGACCACGAGATTGGCCAGCTTCTGGCGACGCTGCATTTCGTCGCGCCGCGCGGCCTCGGCCTGCGCGGTTTTCAATTCCAGGTTTTGATCACGATTGGTGCGCTCCAGATCGTTGATGCGCAGCTCCTTTTCGCGTGCGGCGTAGCGCTGCTCCAGCTCCGCCTCGATCGCGCGCAGCGCCGGCGTGTTGGTGGCGTTCTCGAATTTGACGACTTCGCGCTCGTCGGCGAGCGCCTGGCGCAGGTCGCCGGCTTGCTCGGCCAGATTGCTTTCCACTTCCAGAAGATCGCTCAGCTGGCCGTTCATGCCGGCAGCGCGGGCCTTGGCGACTGTCGCTTTCATCAACGCATAGGCCTGACGATGCTCGCCTAACGCTGCCATCGCGCGGGCGATATCCGTGTTGGAGTCGATCGAGTCGCTGATGCGTCCGTCGGCCAGCTCCTGCTTCAAGGACGTCTGCGACAGCTGCAGCGCTTCGCGCGCGCGGCCTTGCTTCAGATACATCTGTGAGAGATTGTCGCCGACGGACACCGCCATGCGCGCGCCACCGGTCGCCATGAAATGACGGCGCGAACTTTCGTAGGCTTTGGCCGCCTCATCGACTCGATTGAGCGTAGCCAGCGCGAGACCTTCGTCGTTCTCGGCGTCGGCGACGCCCCATTCGTCGCCCAGCGCCTGATAGTCGCCTTTGACCTGACGACACAGCGGCAGCGCACGATCGGGCTTTTCGTCCAGCGTGTAGGCATCGCACAGCTGAAAGCGCGCCCAGGCGACCAGTTCGGGATCGGCGTTGCCCAGCACCTTGTCCGCCGCGCGCAATGCCTCGCCCATACCATCGCCCGTGCCGTTGGTGATGTCGTGGCGCGAACGCAGGAAGCCTGCCGCGGCCGTGGCCACCGCATCGTTGCTGGCGCTCGCCAAGCCATCGAGGCGCAGGGTGGCTTCGGCGAACGCCGCATCGTCGTTGGCGTTGATGGCCGCCGTACCCATGCCCCACAGCAGCGCCCTTTCCTGCGCCGCACTCAGAGCCGAGCCCGAACGATCCAACTGCGTCCGCACGTCGCTGATCAAACCGTGGGGGTCGTCAACCGCGCGACCGCGCAGGCTGTTCATCGGCGCAGCGGCCATGCCCAGCACCGGCCATATCGATGCCAGTAGAAGACAAGCCAGCCCCCTGATTCCCCGCGTCATCGACTACTCATCTCTCAGGTGCCCGTGGCTTCATGATAGTCAACCGGACGAATGCCGGTGCGACCTTTACAATGGGCTTATGCAGATAGGTCCTTACCGCATCGATCCGCCGGTAGTGCTCGCTCCCATGGCCGGCGTCACCGACAAGCCTTTCCGCCTGCTGTGCAAACGGCTGGGCGCCGGTTTGGCCGTGTCGGAAATGACCAACGCGGACCCACGCCTGTGGCACACGCGCAAATCTATGCAAAGAATGGACCATGCCGGCGAACCGGAGCCGGTCAGCGTGCAGATCGCCGGCTACGACCCGACGATGCTGGCCGAAGCGGCGCGTTTCAACGTCGCCAATGGCGCCCAGCTGATCGACATCAACATGGGCTGCCCGGCGAAAAAGGTGTGCAACGTTTGGTCCGGTTCTGCCCTGCTGCAGGACGAACCGCTGGTGGCACGTATCGTCAGCGCCGTGGTCGAGGCGGTGAATGTGCCGGTGACGCTTAAGATACGCACGGGCTGGGACCGCCGGAACAAGAACGCGCTGACGATTGCCCATATCGCCGAAGACAGTGGCATCGCCGCGCTGGCCGTGCACGGTCGCACCCGTGCCGACAAGTACGAGGGTGAGGCCGAATACGACACGATTCGCGCGGTGAAAGCGGCCGTGCGCATTCCGGTGCTGGCCAATGGCGACGTCGGCACGCCGCAACAGGCCCGCCACGTGCTCGATATTACTGGCGCGGACGCGGTAATGATCGGCCGCGGCGCGCAGGGGCGGCCGTGGATTTTCCGCGAGATCGCGCATTATCTCGCCACCGGCGAACTGCTGCCCGAGCCGAAGCCGTCGGAAGTCGGCACGATTCTGCTCGGTCATCTCGAACAGCTTTACGCCTTCTACGGCGAGCTGGCCGGCGTGCGCATCGCGCGCAAGCATCTGGGCTGGTATGCCAAGGATCGGCCGGAAAACGTCGCGTTTCGGCAGGTCGTCAATCAGGCCGAATCGGCCGAGGCGCAGATGCGGCTGACCCGGGATTATTTCGAAGCATTGAGTGCAGGCGTGCGTTTGGCCGCCTGAACGCGCCGTCGTATTGCAAGCGTCGCAACCACTTGCGACGGGATCGGCGCATCATCGGCATCCCATCCACCGCGGTTATCACGCTTGTCGACGATGACGTTGCGCCTGTCGCCTTCCGACCGCTTGTTATGGTGGCTGCGGCACGGCGCGTTGCTGGCCAGCCTGCTGCTCGGCGGTTGCCGGGCGACGCTGTTTGCCGGACTCAACAGCACAGACCAGCATCGCGGCATCGAGCAGCAGCGCAATATCGTGTTCGATGCCCCGCACAATCTGGCGCTCGACGTTTATCTGCCGGCAAACACGGGGCAGCCGACCAGTGCCCGTGCGCCGATGGTGGTGTTCTTCTACGGCGGCGACTGGACCCACGGCAAACGCCAGTGGTATCGCTTTGTCGGCACGGCGCTGGCCGCAAAAGGCATCCTGGTAGTGATACCCGACTACCGCAAATACCCTCAGGTGACCATGGATGTTTTTATGCAGGACGGCGCTCGGGCGGTGGCCTGGGCGCATGCCCATGCCACCGAACTGGGCGGCGATCCGAACGACCTCTTCGTGATGGGCCACTCGGCCGGCGGCCAAATCGCAGCCTTGCTGAGCACCGATCCCGAATGGCTGAAGCCGTACGGTATGCAGCCGCGCGATCTGGCCGGATGTATCGGGCTGGCCGGGGTTTACGATTTCATGCCGATTCCCGCCAGCGAAAAAGACATGCTCGGCACCTTCGGCCACACGCTGGCCGAGCAGGCCCGTGCGCAGCCCGTTCGCTACGTCAGCGGGCACGAGCCGCCAATGCTGCTTTTGCAGGGCACCGGCGATCACGAGGTCGATCCATCCAATGCGCTGTCGCTGGACAAGACCATGCTGGCGCAGCATGAGGACGTCACCCTCAAGCTGTATCCCGGCATCGGCCACTCGCCGCTGCTGTTCGCGCTGTCACGACCGCTGCGCCACCACGCGCCGACGCTAGCCGACATCGTCCGCTTTATCCGCGAGCACAAAGCCGTGCGTGACGGCGGCAAGCAAGCCGCCCTCGATGGCCGTTAAGCAAGTCAGCGCCTCAGCTGAGCGGAATGCGTCATTGACTTGAGCCCGACACCGGACTAACTTCAGCCCCGCTGAAGGTTTTCATCTTTCTATGCGAATGGAGAGATGAAATGAAAAGGGAAGCCGGTACCAAGCCGGCGCTGCCCCGCAGCGGTAGGTGGAAACGAACTCCGTCACACGCACTGGGCGAATAGCCCGGGAAGCGGCGGACAGTAGGCGCAAGCGCAACGTCCACGAGCCCGAATACCTGCCTCAGCCGGAAGTGCGGCAACGCACTTCCGCCCGACCTGGCGTTTCCGCGGGGAAACACCGGAGCCATCGCGTCGCCGTGTCTGCGGCCCACGCGCTGTCTTCGCACGCCCCGCGCAAGCGCCGGTTCGCCCGCGGGGGCGAAGGTCAACGGCGCGGCGCGGTTGCCGACCACCCTTCGTTCCTCTTTGCCCATCATGCAAGAGGAATTTTTATGTCACTCGTTACTTATTCCGGTTTTCCACGCATCGGACTCAAACGCGAGCTCAAACGCTCGCTCGAATCGCACTGGCGCGGCGACAGCAGCGCCGAGGCGCTGCTCGACACCGCCGCGATGCTGCGGCGGCGGCACTGGAGGCTGGCGGTCGATGCCGGTGCCGACGTGGTGCCGTGCAACGATTTCAGCCTGTACGACCACGTGCTGGATACCGCCGTGCTGTTCGATGCCATACCGGCGCGCTATCGGCCGGTATTCAATGAAAATCCTTTGGACGGCTATTTCGCGATGGCTCGCGGCCACAAGCGCGGCGGTCACGATCTGCACGCGCTGGAAATGACCAAATGGTTCGACACCAACTACCACTACCTGGTGCCGGAACTGGAAGCCGGCCAGCGCTTCGCCCTGAATGCCAACAAGCCGCTGGCCGAATTCCTTGAGGCGCGGGCGCAGGGTCAAACCGCGCGGCCGGTGCTGCTGGGGCCGGTGTCGTTTCTGCTGCTGTCGAAAAGCGTCGACGGCAGCGATCGATTGGATTTGCTGGATGATCTGGTCCATGCCTACATCGAACTGCTCGGGCAGCTGGCCGATGCCGGCGCGGCATGGGTGCAGTTGGACGAGCCGTGCCTGGTGCTCGATCTGGACGGCGACGACCACGCTGCCTATCGCCGGGCGTATGCCGCGCTGGCAGCTGCACGCACGCCGCAGCTGCTGCTGGCCAGCTACTTCGGCGCGCTGGGGGACAATCTCGGGCTGGCGACCAGCCTGCCCGTCGACGGTCTGCACATCGATCTGGTCCGTGCGCCGGAGCAGCTCGATGCCGTGCTCGATGCGCTGCCCGAGGGCCGCGTACTCAGCGCCGGCGTGGTCGATGGGCGCAATATCTGGCGTAGTCGCCCCGAACACGTGGCCGCACTGCTGAAAAAGGCGCAGGCATGCGTCGGCAGCGAACGTCTGTGGGTCGCGCCGTCGTGTTCGCTCCTGCACGTGCCGATCGATCTCAAGGCGGAGACCGCGCTCGATCCATCGCGTCTCGTATCGATGGCTTTTGCCAGGCAAAAAATCGAAGAGCTGCGGGTATATGCCGATGTGCTGTCCGGCATACCGGAAGCGACCGCCGCACTTAGCGCGCAGCAATCGCTGCTGGATGCGCAGACGCACGCACCCGGCGTCGTCGATGCGGGAGTGCGAACGCGCCTGCGTACGCTTGGGCCGCAGGCGCCGCTGCGCCGGTCGGCGTATGCCACGCGTCAGGTCGTTCAGTCCGAAACACTCATGCTCCCGCCGCTGCCGACGACCACGATCGGCTCCTTTCCGCAGACCGACGCGCTGCGCAAGGCCCGCGCCGCGCATCGTGCGGGCCAGCTCGATGACGCCAGCTACGACGCGGTGCTCGAGGCGGAAATCGAACGCGTCGTTCGTTTTCAGGAGCACATCGGCCTGGACGTGCTGGTGCATGGCGAGCCGGAACGCAACGATATGGTCGAGTACTTCGGCGAACAGTTGGACGGCTATCTGTTCACCAAGCTTGGCTGGGTGCAGAGCTACGGCTCGCGCTGCGTGAAACCGCCGGTGATCTTCGGCGACGTTGCGCGCCCCGCCCCGATGACCGTGCGCTGGTCGAAGTACGCGCAGTCGCTGACCGACAAACCCATGAAGGGCATGCTGACCGGGCCCGTCACCATGCTGCAGTGGTCGTTCGTTCGCGACGACCTGCCGCGCGAAACGGTATGCCGGCAGATCGCGCTGGCGCTGCGCGACGAAGTACACGATCTGGAGAGCGCCGGCATCCGCGTGATCCAGATCGACGAGCCGGCGCTGCGCGAGGGCCTGCCGCTGCGTCGCGCGGACTGGCCGGCGTATCTGGCGTGGGCGGTGGAGTGTTTCCGTATTACGGCAGGCGGCGTGCGCGACGCCACGCAGATCCATACGCACATGTGCTACTCGGAGTTCAACGACATCATCGAAGCGGTCGCCGCGATGGATGCCGACGTGATCTCGATCGAGACCAGCCGTTCGCGCATGGAGCTGCTCGACGCGTTCGTGCGCTTCCGCTATCCCAACGGCATCGGCCCCGGCGTTTACGACATCCACTCGCCGCGCGTGCCGGATGCCTCGGAAATGCTCGAGCTGCTGCACAAGGCGCTGGACGTGCTGCAACCGGAGCAGCTCTGGATCAACCCCGACTGCGGCCTGAAGACGCGCGGCTGGCCCGAGGTAGAACAGGCGCTGCAGCATATGGTGCACAGTGCCAGGCAGCTGCGTGCCGAGTTGAAGCTTTTGGCCTGAGCGTAGCCGATGCAAGCCTCCCGCCCGGCCTACGGGCGGGAGGCTGTTTTTCACATGGCGCCGCCATCGGCATGGCAGAATCCCCGCGGTGCCGCCTGTCATCAATGTCGCTTATTCTTCGGCACAGATGGCCGCTGGGTTTCCGCCAAACGCTGAACAGCCGTCCAAACGGCTGAACACGCGCCCAATCCCGCCGCGCGCTAAACGGGCTCGGGCTGCAAAAAGGTACCTGGCGTTGTATCATGCTCGACCTCTTTTATCTCTCTATCCGAACGAAAGGATATAAACCCGATGTCCAGCCACCTGTTCACCTCCGAATCGGTCTCCGAAGGCCATCCGGACAAAGTCGCCGACCAGATCTCCGACGCCGTCCTCGACGCCATCCTCGCGCAGGACCCGCGCGCCCGCGTCGCCTGCGAAACCATGGTTAAGACGGGCGTGGCGATCATTGCCGGCGAAATCACGACCAGCGCATGGATCGATCTGGAAGCACTGACCCGCAAGGTCATCGTGGATATCGGCTACAACTCCTCGGATGTCGGGTTCGACGGCGAAACCTGCGGCGTGCTGAACCTGATCGGCAAGCAGTCGCCGGACATCAACCAGGGCGTGGACCGCAAGAAGCCCGAAGAACAGGGCGCCGGCGACCAGGGCCTGATGTTCGGCTACGCCACCAACGAAACCAGCGAGTACATGCCGGCCGCGATCCACTACGCGCATCGCCTGGTCGAGCAGCAGACCAAGGTGCGTAAAAAGAAGAATTCACCGCTGCCGTGGCTGCGCCCGGACGCGAAAAGCCAAGTCACCTTGCGCTACGAGAACGACGTCGCCGTCGCCATCGATGCCGTGGTGCTGTCGACCCAGCACGACCCGAGCGTAAAGCAGAAAGACCTGATCGAAGGCGTGCGCGAGCTGATCCTCAAGCCCGTGCTGCCGGCCAAGCTGCTGCACAAAGGCACCAAGTTCCACATCAACCCGACCGGCAAGTTCGTCATCGGCGGACCGGTGGGCGACTGCGGCCTGACCGGCCGCAAGATCATCGTCGACACCTACGGCGGCTGGGCTCGCCACGGCGGCGGTGCGTTCTCGGGCAAGGACCCGTCCAAGGTCGATCGCTCGGCCGCCTACGCCGCGCGTTATGTCGCCAAGAATATCGTCGCCGCCGGCCTCGCCGACCGCTGCGAAATCCAGGTGTCCTACGCCATCGGCGTGGCCGAGCCCACCTCGATCTCGGTCACCACCTTCGGCACCGGCAAGATCGGTGACGACAAGATCGAAAAGCTGATCCGCAAGCATTTCGACCTGCGCCCTTACGGCATCATCAAAATGCTCGACCTGATCCACCCGATGTACCAGCAGACCGCGAGCAACGGCCACTTCGGCCGCATCCCGCAGCTGGTCAAGGGCGCGGACGGCGAGAGCTACACCACGTTCTCGTGGGAAAAGACCGACAAGGCCGAGGCGCTGCGCGCCGACGCAGGCCTGGACAAGAAAGTGGCCGTCGCCCGCCGCAAGTAATCGTCCGCGGCGCGTTCGCCAAAACAAAACCCCGCGGGCAACCGCGGGGTTTTTGTTATTTCAGTCGGCCATGTCGCCGGCGATTCGCGCGACTCGATCTGGACTAGAGCTGGGCCAGCTTCGGCGCTTTTTTGCCGCCGTTGCGGTAGGCCAGTTTTGTGCCACCGGTGCTGCGACGCTGCTGCGGGCAGTTGCTGCGCGAATGCGCGCCGCGGCGCGGACAGGTTGACGCCGCTGCCGCGCGGCTCGTGCCGCTGCGGCGGGCGAGCACTGTCGGCGCCGCTTTGCCGTGACGGCGATCCTGACGTGCAAGCGCGACAGGAGCTCTCTTCGCACCATGCCGGCTGCGTTTTGGCAGCGAACGCGTCGCCGGCAAGGTATCGGCCTGCGCCGTGGAGATGGGCGACAGCGCCGCCAGCATCTTCATCGCCGCGTTCTCGCGCACACCCGCCGCCTGCGCGACCAGAGTCGCCGGCGTCTGCTGGTTCGCAAAACCGTCGTCCAGCAGGCGAGCCATCAACTGATCGCGACCGGCAGCAGTACGGCTGCCGAGCACCACGCCGAACAGACGGTGTCCATCCCTGACGGCGGTCGAGGCGAGATTGAAGCCCGACGCATCGGTGAAGCCGGTTTTCAGGCCGTCCATACCGGGATAGCGGTCCATCAAATGGTTGTGACCGTGCACGATCTGCCCGCGAAACACGAATTCCTTGGTGGCAAAGTAATGCGAGTCCTGCGGGAAATCACGATACAGGGCCATGGCCAGCTTGACCATGTCGTTCGCCGTGGTCAGCTGATCCGGATCGGGCAGGCCCGAGGCATTGTTGAAATACGTGTCCGTCATTCCGAGCAGGCGCGCCTGAGCGGTCATCATTTCGGCGAAATGGGCTTCGGAACCGCCGAGACCTTCGGCGACCACCGTGGCAGCATCATTGGCGGACTTGGTCACCATGCCCAGGATGCAATCCTCGACGGATACCGTTTCACCATTGCGCAGTCCGAGCTTGGTCGGCGACTTGTTGGCTGCCCACGAAGAAACCGGCAGTTGCTGATCGATCTTCAGCTTGCCGTTTTGCAACGCCTGAAAAGCCAAGTACAGCGTCATCATCTTGGTCAACGACGCGGGGTGAATCTGGTCGTTGGGGTTGACCGACTCCACCACCTTGCCGGTCGTCGCATCGATGACGATGGCTCCGTAGCCGCCGGCATGGACCACACCGGCAACCATGGCAAGTGCGGCAAATGCCGTCGCCGCAACCCTTCCCCGCAGCCGGTGGAACAACCGGCCTGATTTTTCGGATGCGATGGACAACGTGGCTTCCCCACTGAATTAAGAGCCGCGGCGAAGTCCCGCGTGAGGTAACTGTATAGGCAAGCGGCCGCAATATCCAGAAGCAGTGCGTGAGGTAAGCCGGCCAAGTGGCTGTTAGATATAAATTTATAACATTCGCCAGGTTCAGGTGTGCTAATTCGCTGCCGCCGATGCGGCATGCACGCTCGAATGCTCGCCCCGGCGCAAATTCCCGGTTCGTCCGAAAGATCCAACCGCCGTGTTTGTTGCGCTGCAGCTACAATGGGGCATGTCACTTATCCAATTGCAACGCGTCGACTTCAGCATCGGCGGCCCTCTCCTGCTCGAACACGTCGATCTGTCGATCGAGGCGAATGAGCGTGTCTGCATCGTCGGCCGCAACGGCGAAGGCAAATCCACCCTGATGAAGTTGATCGCCGGCGAGCTGCATGCCGACGACGGCGAAGTGCGCGTGCAGAGCGGCGTGGTGATCGCGCGCATGGCGCAGGAAGTGCCGCAGAATACTTCCGGCAGCGTGTTCGACGTGGTCGCCGAGGGGCTCGGCGATCTCGGTCATCTGCTGGCGCGTTACCACCACCTGCTGCATGAGCTGAACACCCAGGCCGATTTCGACGCGCTCGGCGAGGTGCAGACGCAGATCGAGGCCCAGCACGGCTGGGACCTGGATCGCCGCGTCACCGAGGTGCTGACCAAGCTCGAACTGCCGGCCGACACCGATTTTTCCGCCCTCTCCGGCGGCATGAAGCGCCGCGTGCTGCTGGCGCAGGCGCTGGTGCGCAAGCCCGACGTGCTGCTGCTGGACGAACCGACCAACCATCTCGATATCGAAGCCATCGGCTGGCTGGAAAGCTTTCTCAAGCAGTTCGCCGGCAGCATCATCTTCGTCACGCATGACCGCAGCTTTCTGCGTGCGTTGGCCACGCGCATCGTCGAAATCGATCGGGGCGCGTTGACCGACTGGCCGGGCGACTACGACAACTATCTGCGCCGCCGCGAGGAGCGCCTGCACGCCGAGTCGCAGGCCAACGCGCTGTTCGACAAAAAGCTGGCGCAGGAAGAAGTATGGATCCGCCAGGGCATCAAGGCGCGTCGCACCCGCAACGAAGGCCGCGTGCGCGCGTTGAAGGCATTGCGCAACGAGCGCGCCGAGCGGCGCAACCTCACCGGCAACGCCAAGATGGCGCTGGCGACCGGGCAATCCTCCGGCAAAAAGGTCATCGACCTGGAACACGTGCATCAGTCCTTCGGCGGCCGCGTGCTGATCGACGATCTCAGCACCACCATCATGCGCGGCGACCGCATCGGCATCATCGGCCCCAACGGCGCCGGCAAGAGCACGCTCCTGAAGATCATGCTCGGCGACCTGAAGCCCGAACGCGGTACGGCCGAGTTGGGCACCAGTTTGCAGATCGCGTACTTCGACCAGCACCGGGTGCAGCTCAACGACAAGCTCAACGCGCTGGACAACGTCGCCGAGGGTCGCGAGTTCATCGAACTCAACGGCCAGCGCAAGCACATCGTCGGCTATCTGCAGGACTTTCTGTTTTCGCCCGAGCGAGCGCGAGCGCCGATCACCCGACTCTCCGGCGGCGAACGCAACCGCCTGCTGCTGGCCAAGCTGTTCGCGCAGCCATCCAACCTGTTGATCATGGATGAGCCGACCAACGACCTCGACGTGGAAACGCTCGAACTGCTGGAAGAGCTGCTCACCGACTATCAGGGCACCCTGCTGCTGGTATCGCACGATCGCGCGTTTCTCGACAACGTAGTGTCCAGCACGCTGGTGCTCGAAGGCCAGGGTCAGATCGGCGAATACGTCGGCGGCTACAGCGACTGGTTGCGACAGCGCGCAGGCGTGAAAACGTCCGCGCCCGCTGCGGGCAAGCCGGCAGCGGCACCGGCTGCGGTCGCTGCCGCTTCAGGTGCGCCAAAACGCAAGCTCAGCTTCAAGGAACAGCGCGAGCTGGAGCAGCTGCCGCTGCGCATCGAGCAACTCGAGAACGGCATTGCTGCCCACAGCGATGCGATGGCAGAGGCCGACTATTTCAAACAGGAAAGTGCAGCTATCACGAAGGCCAACGAAGCCGTCGCGAAGATGCAGCAGGAACTGGATGCGGCCTACAAACGCTGGACGGAACTCGACAGCTAGAAACGCCGAAGCCATTCGGCTTCACCACCTTGTCACATGGCTTTGATGCAATGGCGGTTTGGCCTTGCCCGCACCCGATGCGAGCGGGCAACTCGACCAACCGTCACGGAATTCATATGCATCCACGCCGGCATCGCCGTCTTCTGTCTCTGCTCGCCGTTGTCGGTGTCTTCATCAGTACCGCCGCGATCGCCGACGCTCCGGTGCTGATGGTGTCGATCGACGGCTTGCGTGCCAATGATGTGCTGCAGGCCAAACAGCGCGGGCTCAGCTTGCCCGCGCTGACCGCCTTTCTGCACGAAGGCAGCTATGCGACCGGCGTTACCGGCGTCACGCCAACCGTCACGTATCCGAGCCATACCACCCTGGTCACCGGCGTGGCTCCGGCGGTGCACGGCATTTACTCGAACTACGCCTTCGACCCCGAGTGGAAAAACGATCACGGCTGGAACTGGTACGCACAAGATATCCATGTCACCACCTTGTGGCAGGCCGTGCACGACAAGGGCGGCAAGACGGCCAGCCTGATGTGGCCGGTGAGCGTGGGCGCGCCAGTCGATTACAACCTGCCGGAGCTGTGGCGATCCGGTGCCGACGACGACCGCAAGCTGCTGCGCGCACTTTCCACACCGGGCCTGCTGGACGAGGCCGACCGGGCATTGGGGGTCTACCCACAAGTGAAGTCCTACACTGCCGAGGACGACGCGCGCCGCGCCGAATACGCCGCCTGGATCTGGCAGCACAAACATCCCCAGCTGCTGACCCTTCACCTCAACTCGCTCGATGCCGTCGAACACGAATACGGCCCCGGCAGTCCACAGGCTAACGCGGACCTGAGCCGACTCGACCAGGTCATCGGGCAGCTGCGTCGCGCGGTGACGCAGAGCGACCCGCACACCGTGGTCGCGATCGTATCCGACCACGGTTTCGCGTCGGTGCAGCACGACATCAACCTGTTCCAGCCGTTCATCCAGGCCGGCCTGATCACGCTGGCCAAGCCCAAGCCGGGCGAGCCGGACGCGAAACCGATCGTGACCGACTGGCAGGCTACCCCGTGGCCGAACGGCGGCTCCTACGCGATCGTGCTGCACCATCCGCAAGACAAGGCCTTGCAGGCACGGGTACGCGCGCTGCTGGACAAACTGGCGGCCGATCCGCGGCTCGGCATCGAGCGCATCCTCGATGCGAAAGAGATCGCCGAACAGGGCGGCAATCCGCAGGCATCGTTCTATGTCGGCATGAAACTCGGCTATGAGAGCGCCAGCACCCCACTTTCTCCGCTGATCGATACGCCGCATGAGCGAGGCACCCACGGCTATCTGCGTCAGCATCCCGAAATGAACGCGACTTTCCTGATCGCCGGCCCCGGCATCCCCGCCGGCAAATCGCTCGGCCAGATCGACATGCGCGACATCGCGCCGACCCTGGCCACGCTGCTCGGCGTACAGCTGCCGCAGGCCACCGGCAAGCCGCTGCTCTGATCGATCCCGCGCGCGAAACGCTCGAAAAAGCCGGACGGCGAGGCATAGCGCTCTGTCGCCGAACGTTACTGCGGCATCGAGCCGACTGTACAGGAAATACCGGGGACCGGTCATCAACCGGTGTTCTGCAGACCTTGCGAAACGCCGTTGACGCAGGCGACCAATGCTGCCAGCAGCGTGTCGTCCTGCTGGTCGCTAGCGCGCCAGCGCCGCAAAAGGTCCACCTGCATAAGGCTCATCGGATCCACATAGGGGTTACGCAGGCGAATCGATCGCGATAGCCGCGGCGCACGATCGAGCAGCGCGTCGCTGCCCTTGAGGCGAAGCAGCCAGCGGCGCGTCAACTCGAACTCGGCGCGTATCAAGCCGAAAAAATCATCGTGCAGCGGACCGGCAAGCTGCGAAAAGGCTTCGGCAATATCCAGGTCGCACTTGGCCAGCACCATTTCCACATCGTCGAGCATGTTGATGAAGAACGGCCAGTCACGCGCCATCTCGACCAGGGCCTCCTCGCCGAACTCTTCCGCTGCGCTTTCCAGGGCCGAGCCCAGACCGTACCAGCCGGTGATGATCGAGCGACACTGGGTCCATGCGAACACCCAGGGAATCGCACGAAGATCCTGCACACCGCGCATGCTGCGACGGCTGGCGGGGCGCGAGCCCAACGTCATGCGCTCGATCACGTCGATCGGCGTAGCCGTGCGGAAATACTCGACAAAATGCTCGCGATCAACCAGTTGGCGATAGGCCTGGCGGCTTTTCACGGAAAGCCGCCCCATCTGTTCAATCCACCGATCTTCGCGCAACTCCGTTTCGCGCGGACGCAAACTGGCACGCAGCACGGCGCCCACCGTCTGTTCCAGATTGCGCAGCGCCAGCGCGCGGATCCCGTACTTGCGATGAATCACCTCACCCTGCTCGGTGACCCGCAGCACACCGGCCACCGAACCGCGCGGCGACGACATCAACGCGGGGGTGATGCGCGCACCGCCACGGCTGGCCGAACCGCCGCGGCCATGGAAGAACGCCAGCCGGATCCCGGCCGCCTGCGCCAGTTCCAGCAACTCCAGCTGGGCGCGCTGCAGGCCCCAGCGCGAAGCCAACGTACCGGCATCCTTGCCGCTGTCCGAATAGCCCAGCATCACCCACTGTCGGTTACCGCGTGCCGCCAGATGCTCGCGGTATAGCGGATCGTCGAGCAGCGCACGCAAGGTGGCCGGCGCGTTTTTCAGGTCGTCGACGGTTTCGAAGAGGGGTGCGATATCGATGGGCACGTTTGGCGTTTTGCCATCACGCGCATGTTCCGGCGATGTATCGGACGCAGCGACAAGGCCGCCATAGCGAGCCAGCGCCAGCACCGCCAGCACATCGGCGGCCGAGCGTGCCATGCTGATGATGTACAGCCCGATCGCGTCGGTGCCGTAACGCGTGCGCGCATCGCGCAAGGTGTCGAACACATCGTGCAGGCTTTGCGCGTTGGCGTCGCTGCTCACACCGAACGAACGCTCGCCGCTGGCGAACGGCTGTAGTCGCGTCACCCGATCGGCTACATCGCGCGAGAGCCAGTCGGGATCGTTGAACAGTGCAGCAAGAGCCTCGTCGTGCACGCGCGAATCCTGCCGCACGTCCAGCCGCGCCAGATGAAAACCAAAGGTGCGCACACGCCGAATCAACCGCTTCACAGCATACGCACCTGCATGCACCCCGCGATGATCGATCAGGCTGCCTGCGATGATTTCCAGATCGTCCTGCAATGCTTTCGGGGACGTATAGCCTTCCGAATGCACATCGTCTTCGGTTGCCCGTAGGCGTGCCTGCATCAGAATCAGCAGGCTGCGATAGGGCATGTCGGCATGCCGCGGACGAATGCTTGCCGCCGCCTGCGGAAAGCGCTGTCGATAATCCGCCAGACGCTGCGCAAGCGCCGCGTCGACGTGCACACGCTGGTCGGTCTGACTGAGCAGGCGCGCCAGTGTGCCGAGATCTTCCACGTAATGCTCCAGCACATGGGCGCGCTGCGTGGCCAGACTGGCGGCGATGGTGGTCGCGCCGACGTTGGGATTGCCGTCCATGTCGCCGCCGACCCAGGTGGCGAAGCTGAGCAGCTGCGGCAGCGGCGTTTCCACGTCGTAGACCGTCTTCAGCGCTTGCGCCAGCGATTCGTACACCGCCGGCACGATGCGATAGATGGGATTGGCCAGATAAAACCCGACGTGGTGGTGCTCGTCCTGCACGGTGGGCCTTACCGGCGAGGCTTCGGCGGTCTGCCAGCCGGACGACAGCGCCATGTAGATACGGTCGTCGTCCTCGCGGCGCTCCTGCGGCGTGCGCGTGGGATCGAAATTGTCGATCAGCGCCCGCACGATCGCCTGCTCTTTTTCCAATAGCGACCGGCGCACCGCTTCGGTCGGATGCGCGGTGAAAACAGGCTCTACCTGCATGTGATCGAGCCAGCCCAGGAGCTCGTCGGCGCCGACGCCCTGCTCCTTGAGCCGGGTCAGCACATCCAGCAGCGACTCAGGCTGCGGCAATGTGCCATCGCGCTGATATTCACGACGGCGGCGAATGCGGTGAACGCGTTCGGCAATGTTTACTGCCTGAAAATACGTGGCGAATGCGCGCGCAAGGGCTTCGGCATCGTGCGGCTGCAGGCCGGCCAGCGTGCCGGCCAGAGCGTCGACCGACTCACCCTCGCGACGGCGCTGTATCGCGGCCTGACGCACCGACTCGACCCGCTCGAAGAAGGCATCGCCACCCTGCTCGGCCAGCATCTGGCCGACCAGCGTACCCAGTCGGCTCACGTCGTCGTGCAGGGGGCCGTCGTGCGGCAGAGGTTCGGTTTTGCGGCCTTCTTGCATGGACAACTCCGTTCAGTAGGTGACCAGACTACCAACCCAACGCCGCGCTGTGGTCGGCTATAATAAAAAACTTCCCTGTCCGCCGAGGGGCGCTGCGACCGTTCAAACGGCCAGGCTCGGTGCGGCAAGCTTCACAACGGCGCCCGGTTAACACACGCGAAGGCATTCGCACTAACCGGAGACAATGCATGAACGCTGTCAGCAAAGAAATCGAAGTGGCCAACTATAAAGTGGCCGATCTTTCCCTGGCCGATTGGGGCCGCAAGGAACTGGACATCGCCGAGCACGAGATGCCGGGCCTGATGTCGATCCGCAAAAAATACGCCGCCGCCAAGCCGCTGAAGAACGTGCGCGTGACCGGCTCGCTGCACATGACCATCCAGACCGCCGTGCTGATCGAGACGCTGAAGGACATCGGCGCCGACGTGCGCTGGGCCTCGTGCAACATCTTTTCCACTCAGGATCACGCCGCCGCCGCGATCGCTGTCACCGGCACCCCGGTGTTCGCCTGGAAGGGCGAGACGCTGGAGGAATACTGGGATTGCACGCTGGAAGCGGTCAGCTTTCCGGACGGGCACGGCAAATTTCTCGGCCCGCAGCTGGTGGTGGACGATGGCGGCGACGTCACGCTGCTGATTCACAAGGGCTACGAGCTGGAGAAAGGCTCCAAGTGGGTCGACGAACCGGCCTCCTCGCACGAGGAAGGCGTCATCAAGAACCTGCTCAGGCGCGTGGCGAAAGAGCGTCCGGGCTTCTGGACCACCGTGGTGAAGGACTGGAAGGGCGTTTCCGAAGAAACCACCACCGGCGTCCATCGCCTCTACCAGATGGTCGAGGCCAAGTCGCTGCTGGTGCCCGCGATCAACGTCAACGACTCGGTGACCAAGTCGAAGTTCGACAACCTCTACGGCTGCCGCGAGTCGCTGGCCGACGGCCTGAAGCGCGCGATGGACGTGATGCTGGCCGGCAAGGTCGCCGTGGTCTGCGGCTACGGCGACGTCGGCAAGGGTTCGGCCCACAGCCTGCGTGCCTACGGCGCGCGCGTCGTGGTGACCGAGATCGACCCGATCAACGCGCTGCAGGCGTCGATGGAAGGTTTCGAGGTCAATACCGTTGAGAGCACGCTGGGCCGCGGTGACATCTACGTCACCACCACCGGCAACAAGGACGTGCTGACCATCGAGCATCTGAGCCAGATGAAGGATCAGGCCATCGTCTGCAACATCGGCCACTTCGACAACGAGATCCAGGTCGACGCGCTCAACAACTTCCCGGGCGTGGTCAAGCTCAACATCAAGCCGCAGGTGGACAAGTACACCTTCAAGGACGGCCGCGCGATCTTCCTGCTGGCCGAAGGCCGCCTGGTCAACCTCGGCTGCGCCACCGGCCACCCGAGCTTTGTCATGTCCAACTCGTTCTCGAATCAGACACTGGCGCAGATCGATCTGTGGGCCAACAAGGACAACTACGAGGCGAAGGTCTACATCCTGCCGAAGAAGCTCGACGAGGAAGTCGCTCGCCTGCATCTGGAAAAGATCGGCGTGGTGCTGACCACCCTGACCCCCGCACAGGCCGAGTATCTGGGCGTGGACAAGGACGGCCCGTACAAGCCCGAGCACTACCGTTACTGATCTCTGCCTGTTCGTGAGAGGCATGAAGCCCGCCTGAAAAGGCGGGCTTTTTTATGGGCAACAAGTCGCAGGGAGTACGGCGGAGAGCCTGGAGACAACCGAATTCCGGGGCGCGGACCAGACATGCGGCGCTTTTCACACGCATGGTGCGAACAATACGGTGCGTATCGTTTTTCCGCGCAAGCACTGAGCAAGCCCCCTTCCCACGGCCAAGGATAAAGACCCATGAACGCATCCCGTAAAAAAATCGCCACGCTCGCTGGTGTCGTCTTCACATTCGGCTTGATCGCCAGCGCAGTCTCCTTTGCCGACACTCCCGCGCTCTCGAAGGGCGACCAGGCCTTTGTGGCCAAGGTTTCGCAGGGCGGCATGTTCGAAGTCGCCGCGAGCAAGGTCGCCGAAGACAAGGCCAGCGCGCAGGACGTCAAAGACCAGGCCAGTACCGAGGTTCACGATCACGAGCTGGTCGGCAGCAAGCTGAAGTCGATCGCTTCGTCGAACGGCGACGATTTTTCCACCGATCTCAATGCAGGCTTCACCGCCAGGGTCGCCAAGCTCAACGCGCTTTCCGGCAAGGCATTCGACGATGCCTATATCGCGGAGATGAAGACCATTCACGCGCTGGATGGTGCGGCTTTCGCTCAGGAGGCCAAGACCGGACAAAACGCGGATCTGAAAGCTTTCGCCGCCGAGACGGTGCTGATCGTCAAGCGCCATATCGGCGCCCTGCACGGCGTTAGCGGCAAGAGCTGATCCGTGCCGACATCGAGGCCACCGGCTTCAGACTTCGATGTCGGCGGGATGTTGCGGCTAATATCCCTTCATCGCGAGACAGAGATATATACTTGCCCTCTGCGCACCTCTCAGGAAACGACGCAATGCCTGCGATCAGCTTTGAATTCTTTCCGCCGAAGACCGACGAACAGCGTGCGCAGATGGATCGCGCCGCCGCGTCACTGAAAACTCACCAGCCGGAATACGCGTCCGTCACCTTCGGCGCAGGCGGATCAACCCTGAGCTACACCACGGAAACGGTGCAGCATCTCAACAAGGTTCACGGATTGTCGGTCGCGCCACATCTCTCGTGCATGGGCGGCAGTCGCGCCGAACTGTCGGCCTTGCTGGACGATTACCGGAACGCCGGTTATCGGCGAATCGTCGCGCTGCGCGGCGATCTGCCTTCCGGCATGGCGACGCCTGGCGACTTTCGTTACGCCGCCGAGCTGGTGGCTTTCATTCGCCAGCACAGCGGTGATCACTTCCATATCGAGGTTGCCGCCTATCCGGAAACCCACCCGCAGGCGGACAGCGCGCTGAAGGATCTGCTGCACTTCAAAGCCAAGGTCGACGCGGGTGCCAACGGCGCGATCACCCAATATTTTTTCAACGCGGACGCGTATTTCCGCTTTGTCGACGACGCCAGCAAGCTGGGCGTGAGCGTACCGATCGTGCCCGGCATCATGCCGATCGCCAACTACAGCCAGCTCAGGCGTTTTTCGGAGATGTGCGGGGCGGAAATTCCGCGCTGGATCGCCAAGCGCATGCAGGCCCACGGCGACGACGCCGAGTCGGTGCGTGCGCTGGGGACCGAGGTGGTGGCGCAGCTGTGCCGTCGCCTGCTCGATGGCGGTGCGCCAGGGCTGCACTTTTATACGCTCAATCGCGCCAAGGCCACGCAGTCGGTGCTGCAGCAGCTGGGTTGAGCCAAGCGGCTATGCTGCAGTCATGCGCCCGCTGAAACTATTGCTGTGGTTCGCTCTGATCCTGTGGGCCGTGCCCGGCAGGTCGCAGACGGATATCCATCGCTGCATCGACGCCAGTGGCCGTGCGCTGTTTACCGATCAGACCTGCGCGTCGATGCAGGCCACCGCAGTTCATGCCGCGCCCAAACCCAGCGACGACGTGACCCCGGTGGCTACGCTGGCCGCCACGCCGACCGAACCGCCGCCGATTCTTTGCGCGGGCAGCTTCAACGAACTGCGCCAGAGCGTCATCGATGCGTTCGCCAACCACAACGCAAACCGGCTGGCGGGGCTGATGCTGTGGAACGGCTACGCCAGCTCGACCGCCATTGCCGATATTCGTGCGCTGAGTGTGCTGATGCAGCTGCCGCTGCTCGACGCCGGGCCACCCGATAGCGCGGCGGCATCACGCTCCGACAATTCGGACGCGGGGTCCGGCGACGACTCACCTCCGGAACCCGCCGCAGCCGGCCAGCTGGTGCTGCATCTGGCTGGAACCGACAGCAGCGGCAACCCGCGCGAGCTGCGCTACGGCATCGTGCATCGCTACGGGTGCCTGTGGTTGAGCCACGGCGACTGACCGGAGCTGAGCCAGTCGCTGAACAGCACGCTGCCGCCCCACCATGCCGCGCAAGCCACCAGCAGCTATCATGTGCGGTCCCCATTGGAGAACCGTCATGGCGCAGCAGTACCCGGAGTGGATCTGGCAGAACGGCGAGATCAAGCCTTGGAAGGAAGCGACCACCCACGTGATGTCGCATGCCCTGCATTACGGTTCGTCGGTATTCGAGGGCATTCGCAGCTACACGACGCCCGACGGTGCCGCCATTTTCCGGCTCACCGACCATCTGCATCGGCTTTACCAGTCCGCACGCATCTACGATATGGTACTGCCGCATACTGCCGATGAACTCGCCGCCGCCTGCCGCGACGTGATCAAGAAGAACGAGCTTGGCGCCGCGTATCTGCGCCCCGTCGCGTATCGCGGACTGGGCGGCTTCGGCCTCTCCGCCGAAACACCGATCGACGTCGCCGTGGCGGCCTGGCCCATGGGCCCTTACCTCGGCGCCGAAGCGTTGGAAAACGGCATCGACGCGTGCGTGTCGAGCTGGCAGCGTTTTGCGCCCAATACTATTCCCGCCGGTGCGAAGGCCGGCGGCAATTACCTGTCCGGTCAGCTGATCGCGCGCGAAGCGCGCCGGCTGGGCTTCGGCGAAGGCATCGCCTTGGCCTCGACCGGGCTCCTCAGCGAAGGCGCGGGCGAAAATCTGTTCCTGGTATTCGATGGCGTGCTGCACACCACGCCGGCCAGCGCCTCGATCCTGGCCGGCATTACGCGCGATACGCTGAAGACGCTGGCCCGCGAAGACGGCATCGAAGTGGTCGAACGCGACATCCCGCGCGAATATCTCTACCTCGCCGACGAAATCCTGATGTGCGGCACAGCCGCTGAAATCACGCCGATCCGTTCGGTCGACGGCAAGCAGGTCGGTGCAGGCAAGGCCGGGCGCGTGACCCGTCGCCTGCAGGAACTGTTCTTCGGCCTGTTCGACGGTCGCACCAACGATCGCTGGGGCTGGCTGGAACCGGTGTGATTCTTTCTAGGGGCGAGGGATGAGGAGAGTCGAGGGCTTGCGCTGACGCGAGAGAGCTTCGTATTTCTCGCTGCTCGCCTCTCGACCCTATCCTCCGAACACGATGCAGGCGATCGCGCCGTTGGCATCGCTGCGCGGACGCATGGACACATCCCAGCCGTAGAGTTCGCACAGGCGGCGAACAATGGCCAGACCCAGACCGGCGCCGCTGCCGCCGGCGCCTTCACCGCGAACGCCGCGCTGAAACAGCCGCTCGGCATCTTCCGGTTTGATCCCGGGACCCGTGTCGATCACCTCGATACGGCCCTTGCCCACTTCGACCCGAACGCTGCCTTCCAGCGTGTACTTGATCGCGTTGCCGATCAGGTTGGTCAACGCCACCGAGAGCACCGAAGCCGGCGCATTCACGGTGACCGCATCGTTGACACTGAGCTCGATCTCGATCGGCTTGCCGCGCATCTGCGGGCGCTGGCTTTCAATGACGTCGGAGGCGACCTTGCCGACCTCGGTCGTTTCGCCCCGCGTGGGTCCGCGCCGCTCCGCGCGCGAGAGCAACAGCAACGCCTCGATCAGCTCGGTCGCCTGGCGCGACGCGCGCTCGATGCGCTTCAAACGTTCGCTGATCTTCTCGGTGAGATCGGGCGAGCCCTGCAGCAATTCCGTGGTGCTGGCGATCACCGCCAGCGGTGTGCGCAGCTCGTGACTGACATCGGAGTTAAATTCGCGATCGCGCTCGACCATGGCGGTGAGGCGGTCGGAGTATTCGTCCAGCGCGTGCGCCAGCTCGCCAACCTCGTCGTCGGCAAAATGCTCCGCCAGAGGCTCTGCCTTGCCGGCTTTACGAAAACCGCGCAGTCGCTGCGCAAGCTCGGTCACCGGCTTGAGGACTTTACGCGATAGCCAAAGACCAATACCCAGCGACAACAGGCTGAAGATAACCACAGCACCGATCAACGAGGTAATCAGCTGCCGCTTGCCTAGATCTTCGCGGCTAATGTCATAGCGGGTAAATCCAATAATGCCGTTCTTTCGGCGCACAGCCAGCTTGTAGTGCTTGCTTTTACCGCTGGCATCCGTCTCCTGAATATCGTGAACACCGCTGCCCAAGTCTTGCCAGGAAAGCGGCATTTTATATAGCGTTCTATCGCTCTTGACCCAACCCTCGATCAACTCCGATTCAAACGGCCGATCCGGGTGCTCAATGGCGTTATCGACAGCCTGATCAACGTCGTTCTGCATGCTGTCGTTGATCAGCTGGTTCTCAACCCTGGCGCGCACGTACAACGCCGCCACGGCAAACGTCGCGCTGAGGCCGAAGCCGAACAGCGCGAACGAGACAATCAATCGAAAACGAAGCTTACGCCTGGACTGCATCCGGCTCGACCATCCGGTAGCCAATGCCGTGCCGGGTGTGGATCAGCGGCTTCTCGAACGGCTTGTCGATCGCCGCGCGCAAGCCGTGGATATGCACGCGCAGGGAGTCGCTGTCGGGCAGTTCCTCGCCCCATACGCGCTGCTCCAGATCCTGCCGCGTGACCACCGACGGGCTGGCCTCCATCAGCGCCTGCAGCAGTTTCAGGCCGATCGGGTTGAGCTGGATCGACTTGCCTTCGCGGTTCACCGTCAAGGTATCGAGGTTGAAGGTGAGGTCGGCCACTTTCAGCACGCGGCTCTGCGGGCCCTTGCCGCGGCGCGCCAGCACTTCGAGCCGCGCGGCGATTTCCTGCAGGGCGAACGGCTTGGTCATATAGTCGTCGGCGCCGGATTCGAAACCGATCAGCTTCTGTTCCAGCGCATCGCGCGCCGTCAGCATCAGAATCGGCGTCTGCTTGTGCGCCTCGTGGCGCAGTTTGCGGGCCACTTCCAGACCGTCCATGCCGGGCAAGGTGAGATCCAGCACGATCACGTCGAAATCGTGAACGACCGCCAGGTGCAGGCCGGTCACGCCGTCGCCAGCGAAATCGACCACATGGCCGCGGTCTTCCAGATAATCGCCGATGTTGGTCGCGATATCGCTATTGTCTTCGATCACCAGAACGCGCATGCATCACTCCTGCGCAGCCGTTGCACGGAACGGCTGGGACTGCAAGCTTAACAAGCTTGGTGGCGGGAATCCTGCCCGTTGCAGTACGAAACTGAACGCCGCACCGTCAGGACAAGAAAAAGGCCCAGATGCGCGACTCGCCGTCGCTTCATCTGGGCCCAAGCTACCGCCCCGATACCATCATCAGTTGGCATAGCGCTCTTGAGAGTCGATAGGCCGAGCCGATAAATGATGGCCACGTTATAAATGCTGCTCGGTTACGCAAGAGTTAACGCGTACCGCTGTGCGATGAACAGGACAGACGCGGATCGGAAGACACAAATATTCAAATTTTTGCCGTCTGCTTCTCCAGATGCCGAATAATCTCACCGGACACGTCCACGCCCGAGGCCGCTTCAATACCTTCCAGCCCGGGCGAGGCGTTTACCTCAAGCAATAGCGGACCGCGGTTAGAGCGAAGAAGATCGACGCCGGCGATACCCAGTCCAAGAGCCCCCGCCGCGCGAATCGCGATACGCTTTTCCTCGGCGCTCAGATCGGCCTTGATCGCGCTGCCGCCGCGGTGCAGGTTGGCGCGAAATTCGCCGGGGCTGGCGACGCGTTGCATGGCAGCTACGACTTTTTTGCCGACCACGAAGCAGCGCAGGTCGCTGCCCTTGGCTTCGGCGATGAACTCCTGCACCAGAAAATTGGCGTACAGGCCGCGGAAGGCTTCGACCACGCTCTGCGAGGCGCTGCGCTTTTCGGCCAGCACTACTCCGGTGCCCTGGCTGCCCTCGTTGAGCTTGATGACGTGCGGCGGATCGCCCAGCATCGCCAATACGTCGTTGGTATCGTCCGGGTTGTCGCCGAATACGGTGACCGGCATGTCCAGACCCTGCGACGCGAGTATCTGCAGGCAGCGCAGCTTGTCGCGCGCGCGCAGCACCGCGTCGGACGGATTGGGCGTGTAGACGCCCATCATCTCGAACTGACGCAGTACCGCCGTGCCATAGAACGTGCTGGATGTGCCGATGCGTGGAATCACCGCGTCGATATCGCGCACATCCTTGCCCTTGTAACGGATGGCGACGTCTTTCGGCGCGATGCGCACATAGCAGCGCAACGGGTCGAGAACACGCACGACGTGCCCGCGTTCGCGCGCCGCTTCGATCAGTCGCCGGGTGGAGTACAGGCGAGCGTTACGCGAAAGAATCGCAATTTTCATGAAATGTCCGTAACGGTCGAAGCGGATCGTAATTGGGTATAGGAAAGCGCCGGGTCTACCGCAAACCGTCCCATCAGGGCGCTGCGACCGAGCAACAGTGGAAACAGCATATGCCGCCGATCGGTGAGGTTGACGTCGACGCTGAAAGACTGCCCGGCCAATATGACCTGCGTACGAATAAACCAGCGTTCCGTACGTCGCCCGCCGGTGTCGGTGACGACACGCCTATCCAGGGCGGGAGCCTCGCAGCTGACTTCAAACGGGTGACGGCGGCGGATGCTCAGCGAAAATCGCAGCCAGGTCACGCCGTCGCGCTGAAAGGTCTGCAGCGTATCGACATGCAGCGAACTGCTGCGCGCTCCGGTATCGAGCTTGGCCTTGAGCAGTCCGATACCCAACTCGGGCAGAGCCAATCGCTCGCGCCAGCCGAGCGTCGTGGCGACACGAGAGACGGCGTCGCCAGGCACCGCCGAGTCGGGCACGACCAGATCAGAAACGATGAGATCCGTCATGGGACGTCGGTCAGGCTCGCTGGGGATCGAGAATGGGGTGCAAGTGAAAGTACGATGATGTCGCCAGCCCTTCGTCCATCTCATGATTGACGAACAAGACTGAAAAACCGAACCGAATCTCGATACGGCTTTCAAGAATACAGAAACGACCGAAAGGCCTCAATGTTCGCAAAGGCAAGCTACTTGAGCTTGTTTTTCCGGCATCAGCTGATTTGTAGCGGCGCACACTGTTCACTTACGAGTGACGCATCATGACGGCGTCACATGATTCCACCTGCGACGCATGAATCTTGATGTACTCGTTAGTCAGACCCTACAAGACTTTCGCGCCGGTCGTGAAGTGGTGTTAAAGCAGGCCCTGAAGCTTTCTCGATGACATGAATCGCGAACCCAAATCTAGATGTCAGGGCTTAGGCTAAGCCGAGATGTTCGTTTCAACCCGAGCTGACATCTCTGCAACTAGCCTGAAACATTTCCTTGCGGCAAAAATGAGGCTTCATGGCTTTTCTGTATGACAAACAAAGTCAATCAGCGTTCGACGCAGATACGCAGACGACGATTCGGATAGCTCCGACGTTCCTCGACACTTATCCCCAGCCGTTCGAATTTATGACGGCTGATCGGAGCTTTTATGTCGACTACGAAATGGAAGAAGAGCTACGCCGGATCACCCTTGAGAACGGCAACATTGATATGCACTGCGATGTAGCGATCCTGAAGCTACAAGACTGGCATGTGAAATGCGAATTCGTGCTCCGCATACGTGGCCACCTAAAAAATCCATGGCCAGAACGACTGCGAGCGTTAGAGGCTCTGGCACTGTATCAAGCCGGCTTCGAGGAGCTTGAGCGTGATGGACGAAGAAAAGAATACGAGGCGTGGAAAAGCTATCTTCTGGACGGTGTACGCGTTTGTTGGACTGACGGCAAAGCCTCCACTCGTCTTCGCGTTGAGTTCATTGAACACTTCCCCGAGGGTTTACGCATGGCGTCACCACGCGTCCTACGGACGCGAGCGCAGCGGCTTTACCTCGATACGAGCGGCGCTCGGTCGCCCGTGGGCAATGGAGTGGACGGGCAACATATTGGCCGCCCACGGTGACCCGAAGATCTTGGGGAATGAGGAAGCGAACGTAGAGCCGGCAGGGTGGCTCAAAAAGAGAGGCTTTGGCATCGAAACAGTACCCAAGACCGTACCCAGCAGGCCGTTTTAAGCAACGCCTCTTTGCCATTAAATTTATTTAAGACAATCACTTAGCCTGCTATGGCTCAAATTTTGGAGCGGGTGAAGGGAATCGAACCCTCGTCAGTAGCTTGGGAAGCTACAGCTCTACCATTGAGCTACACCCGCATCGGCCGCACGATGGTAACCCGGGATACCGACGGTTGGAACCGTGTCAGGCGACGATTTTAATGGCGCGGCCACAAGCGAGCGGGCGCGCGCTGCGTTTGCTGAACAAAGACGGCCCTCATCCACTCGGCTCGGCACCGTGAGTCGAAACAGCGGCCACTACACTAGACCCGGTCAGAACTCGATTGCCACGCAGTATCCTCCGCCAACGTATTCCCGAGACGCCATTGATGAGCAACACGCAAGACCAGGACGACGCGCAGACACCGGACTATATGCGCCGTATCCGCAGCTTCGTGCTGCGCGAAGGCCGCATGACGCCCGCCCAACAGCATGCGTTCGAGGCGCACTGGTCGCGCTACGGCATCGACTACAGCGCCGCTGCGCACGACTTGCGCGCCAGTTTCGGACGCGAAGCGCCGATCGTTCTGGAAATCGGTTTCGGCAACGGCGAGGCGCTGGCGTGGGCCAGCGAGCACGATCAGGCGCGCGATTTCATCGGCATCGAAGTGCACGGCCCCGGCGTCGGCCGGCTGATGAATGCCCTTGCCGAGCGCGATGCCAACAATGTGCGGCTGTACAAGCACGACGCGGTGGAAGTACTTGAACACGCGATTGGCCCGGGCACGCTGGCCGAGGCGCGCATTTGGTTTCCCGATCCCTGGCACAAGAAGCGGCACAACAAACGCCGCTTGATCCAGCCGGCCTTCGTCGCACTGCTCGCTTCGCGCATGGCGCCCAACGGTCTGCTGCACCTGGCCACCGACTGGCAGGCGTACGCCGAGCACATGCTCGAAGTCATGGAGTCGGCATCCGACTGGCGCAACGACATCGCACCCGGTAGCTATGCCGAGAAACCGGACTGGCGCATCGAGACCCATTTCGAACGGCGCGGCCTGAAGCTCGGCCATGGCGTATGGGACCTGCTGTATCGAAAACGTTGATTCGCGCAAAAGGGCCTAGGCTCTGCGCTGACGCGTGATATCGATGCGCAGCAGTCAGGCTGGGCCGCTTATACTTGCGCGATCCAGCCAGGGACGAATCGACGCAGCGTGAAGCATCCACTGCACACTCCTATCGACCGTAGCCAGCCACCCTTGCGGAACGCCGGCCAGTGGGACTGACGCTTACTCCCGACATGATGCTGGTGCTCGGCCTGGTGGGCTTCACCATGCTGATGCTGGTGCTGGAGTGGATTCGCGCCGACATGGTGGCGCTGCTGGTGGTGGTGACCATCGGCCTGACCGGCCTCATTCCCTCCGAACGCGTGTTCAACGGCTTCGCCGGCAACGCGGTGATCGCCATCATCGCGATCATGATCATGGGCGAAGGGTTGGACCGCGCCGGCGTGCTGAATCTCACCGCACGCTTTGTGATGCGCATGGCGCGTGGCATGGAGTCGCGCCTTGGCCTGGTCATCAATATGGTCGCCAGCCTGTTCAGCGCCATCATCCCCAGCCAGGCGCTGGCGGCACTGATGATTCCGGTCAGCAGCCGGTTGTCCGCACGCACCGGCGTGCCGCTGTCGCGGCTGCTGCTGCCGATGGCGTTTTGTATTCTCACGGCCACCAACACCACGCTGATCGCCAACTCGCCGCTGATCGTGCTGAACGATCTGATCGCCAGCGCCAACGCCAACCTGCTGCCGGGCGCGCACACGATTCCGAAATTCGGCCTCTTCAGCGTGACGCCGGTGGGCCTGACGCTGGCGGTGGTCGGCGTGCTGTATTTCTATTTCTTCGGCCGCAAGCTGCTGCCCGGTCACGAGGACGAGCGACTCAAGGTGACCCCCGGCCGCACCGAAAGCTACTTCGCCGAAACCTACGGCATCGGCGGCGAAACCGCCGAGCTCACCGTCACCGCGGAAAGCCCGCTGGTCGGCATGAGCATCGGCGAAGTGGAACAGCTGCACGATTCGCCGATGATTCTGGCGATCAAGAGCGGCAACGACGCGCGCATGGCGCCGCCGGTCGATCACGTGATCTGGGTCGGCTCGGTGCTCGGCGTACTGGGGCCGCGCGAGCAGCTGACCCAGTTCGCCAACAACCAGCTGTGCCGCCTGTCGACGCGGATGCGTCAGCTCGGCGAGCTGTTCAACCCGACCCGCGCCGGCATTTCCGAGGTGGTGATCCCGCCGAGTTCGCGTTTCATCAAGCAGACCATCGGCGATCTTCGCCTGCGCAAACGCTTCGGCATTTCGGTACTGGCGGTGACGCGCGGCGACCAGGTATTCCGCGATGACGTTCGGGCCGTCACGCTGCGCGCGGGCGACACCATGGTGCTGCACAGCAACTGGCGCGATCTGTCGCTGGCCTCGGAAGACAAGGACCTGGTCGTCGTCACCGATATTCCGAAAGAAGAGCAGCGACCCGGCAAGATCTGGCAGGCGGTCGGCTTTTTCGT
This sequence comes from Rhodanobacter sp. ANJX3, assembly GCF_014200755.1. Lineage (GTDB taxonomy): Bacteria > Pseudomonadota > Gammaproteobacteria > Xanthomonadales > Rhodanobacteraceae > Rhodanobacter. The sequence continues at coordinate 708,756 of NZ_JACHCM010000003.1, forward strand.
GCTGGCCAAATGCCTGGCGCTGTTTACCCAGCTCGACCTGTCGGTCGCCATGATGACCGGCGCCATCGGCATGCTGCTGACCGGCGTACTGAACATGGACGAGGCCTATAAAGCGGTCAACTGGAAGACCATTTTCGTCACCGCCTGCCTGATTCCGCTGGGCTGGTCGATGGATTCCACCGGCACCGCCGCGTGGGTCGCGCAGGAGGTGCTGCAACATCTGGGCGGCCACTCGCACTGGCTGCTGCAGCTGGCGCTGGCCGTCCTCACCCTGTTGTTTTCGCAGGTCATGTCCAACGTCGGTGCGACGGTGATGATGGTGCCGGTGGCGATCAGCGTGGCCGTAGCCACCGGCGGAAATCCCTCGGCATATGCGCTGATCGTGGCGGTGTCCTCGTCGAATACCTTCCTGCTCAGCTCCGGCCACCCCGCCCTGATGATGGTCACCGGCCCCGGCGGTTATCGTAGCCAGGACTTTCTGCGCGTCGGTCTGCCGCTGACCTTTATCGTGCTGGTGGTGACTTTGCTCGCGATCAATCTGATGTTTCACTGATCGCGCAGTGCAACCTGCTATTGCTTACGCCAGAAAAATTTTGTCCGCGTGCACGTGCACCGCGACGGAACGCAGCGACTCGCCCTTGCAGGGGCCGCCGATACAAAGGCCGTTCGTCTGATCGAAACTGGCGCCGTGCACCGCGCAGATCAGCGTGCCCTTGCTGAGAAGAAACTGGCCCGGCGCGTAGTCCAGCTGGCGTCCGGCATGCGGACAGATATTGCAATAGGCGCGCACCTCCCCGCCCTGTCGCAGCAGGATGATGTTTTCCTCGCCATCCGACAGCATGGCATCGACCGCCACGGCACCGCCGTCCGGAACGTCTTGCAGCGCGCACAGGGCCTGCCCCGATGGCAAAACGGCGGAAGTCACTGTATCCATCGGCACTTGCCTCGCGGACGCGTTAGCGCCATGGTGATCATCGTAAGTCGTTGCAGCTGTTAGTTTTAGTAGACAAATCTACCATACGGATTTTTAACACATGCATTTTTCACTGCCCTCCATGCGCCATCCGCGCAATCCGCTGATCCGCATTCTTTCGCTGCTGATCGGTATCGCAGTGATCGGCGTGATGCTGGTTTTTGGACTGGTGGTCGCCGGTGTGCTGCTGGTCGGTGGCTTTGTACTGCTGGCCTTGCGCCGACCGACGCGGAGCAGTGATGCGCGTGTCGGTTCGACAGCGGCCAATCGCGCGCACAAACCCGACGTGCTGGAAGGCGAATTTGTGGTCGTGCAGCGCGGGCGCAGTGCAACGCAGTAAGCAATCGCTCGGTTAAACACGTCGGCAGCGAGCCGACAAATCACGGTCGTCATCGCCGATGACTGATAGGGCTCGCTGCCGCCGGCCCGCTCGCGGATAATCCGCAATTCCACTTTTGGCCTGCGCCTTTATGCCTAATCGCTCCGCTCCTGCCGCGGCCGAAGCGCCGCGGTCGCTCAACGATCCGCGCCTGTTGATTCCGCTATCGCTGTTTGCGCTGTACATCATCTGGGGATCGACCTATCTGGCGATCCGCTACGCGCTGGAAAGCTACCCGCCGTTTCTCCTGGCCGGCGTGCGCTTTCTGATCGCTGGTGTACTGCTGTTCGGCTTTTTGCGGCTTCGCGGTGTCGCCATGCCGAGCGTACGGCAGTGGCGCAATGCCGCGATCACGGGCGTGCTGCTGCTGGGCTTTGGCAATGGCATGGTGTGCTTTGCCGAGCAGCGCGTAAACTCCGGTATCGCCGCGGTAGCGGTGGCCAGCATGCCGCTGTTTGCCGCACTCTTTTCCAGCCTGTATGGCGAACGGCCGACGCCGCGAGAGGGCTTCGGCCTGGCGATCGGCTTTATCGGCGTGGTGGTATTGAATCTCGGCAACGGCCTGTCCGCCTCACGGCTCGGCGCAGCTGCACTGCTGCTGGCCGCCATGTGCTGGGCGCTTGGCTCGGTGTGGAGCAAGCGTCAGGACATGCCGAAGGGTCCGATGAATACCGCCGCACAAATGCTGTGCGCCAGCGTGGCGCTGATCATCGTCGCGCTGAGCGCTGGCGAACGACTGCCTGCGCACCCGAATCTACACGCCACCCTGGCGGTGGCTTACCTGATCGTGTTCGGCTCCATTATTGCGTTCAGCGCCTACCTGTACGTGCTCAAACACGTGCGGCCGGCGCTGGCGACCAGCTACGCCTACGTCAATCCGCCGGTCGCCGTGCTGTTCGGCCTGCTGCTCGTCGGCGAGCACGTGGGGCCGTATGACCTCGCCGGCATGGCGATCATCTTGCTGGGCGTCGGGGTCATCACCTTCGCCCGTCAACGGCGGCACGCATGACGCGCCATGGGCCGTGTCGAAGCCGTGGGTTCCATACCTAACCCACGATCGCCGCGCGCAATGAACAAACGCTCGCCATCGCGACGTTCGCCATCGGTTTTTTTTCTGGCGTCGCTGGGCTCGGCCAGGGCAGTACAGCGATTCGGTACACGGGCACTGACCCTGTCCCTCGTCGCGCAAGCGGTTGGATTCGGCCTGACGGTGACCTCTGTGCAAAACGGATCGCCGACGCCGGCACTGATATCCGGCCGGCTTATTGCCGGGCTCGGCTACGGCATCGGCTTGCCATCGCTGATCAAGATCGTGATCGGCGGTATGGGCAGCCGTCATGCCGGACTGGCCTCTGGCATGGTGATTACCGTACTGCGAATCAGTGCCGCGCTTGGCGTGGCCATCATCGGTGGGGTTTTCTACAGCGCATTGGGCGGCCATGACGACGCCCATGCCCATGCCTTCAGCACAGGTCTGTACTGCAATATCACGGTATTGCTTTTGACAGCCCTGCTATCGCTGGCACTGGGCCGTTCCAAAACAGCCATCGCCGCCGATGCCACGGCGGCGTGCCGCAATTAATCGAATGCGGCGCTACCGCGCCCGCTATCGACGCACGGGCAAGCCATTTATCCGTGTGTCGGTCATTCAACCGCAGCACGAGTCGATCACAGCTCGCGCAAGGCCGTCGTCACGGGCAAACGGGCCGCACGTACGGCCGGAAACAGGCCGCCGATAAAGCCGATCGCCAGTGCCCATTTCAGGCCGCTCCACAACAGCGCCGGGGTCACACTGAATTCGAAACTCAACTTGCCGACCGAACCCGCCGCCAGGGTGGATGCGGTATAGCCGTTGAAGATCAGCCAAGCCAACGCGCCGCCGAGCAATCCGCCGAGCAACGCCAGCAGCATCGTCTCCAGCATGATGGCCACCACGACCGGACCGCCGCGGAAGCCGATCGCACGCAGCGTGGCGATCTCGCGCGCACGCGCCGCTACCGCGGCAAACATGCAGTTGAGCGCACCGAAGATCGCACCGATCGCCATGATCAAGCCGACCGTAATGCCGATGCCTTCGATCATCTTGCTGGTGCCTTCGGACTGCTTGCTGAAGTAGTCGTAGGTGGTGCTGACATCGACCTTCAACCGCGGGTCGGCTTCGAGTTCGGCCTTGAACGCATCGAACGCCTGCGGGTTGGCCAGCCGTACCGTCACCGATGCGCGGCTGCCACCGCGACGGTAGATATCCGCTACCACGTTGCTATCGGCCCACAGCTCCGAGTCGAGCGCATCGCCGGAAGCGAACACGCCGACTACGGTCCAGCTCTGATTGCCGAGCTTGACCTCGCTGCCCACATTCAATCCGGCAAACTGCCGCTGCGCGCCCTGTCCCACCAGCAGCTCGCGCATGCCCGATGTAAATTTACGGCCCGCGACAATCTTGATGCCGGGTCGTACCGCCCACGCCTGATCGCCGACACCGCGCAGCTGCACGCTGCCCACATCGTCCGGGCCGCCGCCCTTCACCGGCAGATTGGCGGCCACCACCAGCTCGGCGGAAGCCACCGGCTTGCCTTGCGCATCGTGCACGATGCCCCTGGCCTGCGGAATGATCACTACGTTGTCGCGCTCCAGCACGGACATCACCTCCGACGCCGATGCCCCACGCATGACGATAGCGGTATCGGCACTGCCCGTTTTGCGCAGCGTCTCGCTATAACCCTCGCCCATGGCAAGCAGCGCCACCAGTACGCCGACCACGCCGGCAATACCGATCACGATGACCGACGACGAACCCAGCCGCTGACGCAAAGTACTGATGCCGACCATCGTCACCGATGCTGCCTGGCGCCCGCGTCGCGTAAGCGCCATCCACAGGGCGAACAGCACGACAAGGGCTGCTGCACCCTGCCACGGCAGCTTGATCCAGAGCATCAGCGTGATGGTGAGCAAAATTACCAACCCCAAACCGATCAGGAAATTCTTCAACTTGCGCATGTCGTTTCTCCTCAGCGCCCGGCCAGTGCATCGACGATATTCAGACGCATCGCGCGCACGGCCGGCAGTGCACCGACCAGCAGCCCGATCACCACCATCAAGCCGATACCGAGCATCCAGCTATTGGCATTGACCGGCGGAAGATTGAGCGCTCCACCGCTCGCGCCGCCGACCAGCGGCAGCAGCACCGTGGCCAAAGCGAGCCCCAGCACGCCGCCGATCAGCAGCATCAGCACCGACTCGGCCAACACCATGCAGAGCACGCTCTGACTGGAAAAACCGATGGTTTTCAGTACCGCCAATTCCGACGTTCGTTCGCGCACGGCCATCATCATCGTATTGCCCGACAGCAGCATCAACGTGAAGAACACCGCGCCCATGATCGAGCCGACAATCAAGCCGATATCCGCCAACTGTTTGATCCAGTTCGCCGTGGCGGCCTGCTCGGTCTGCGTGCGCGTCTCGTGATCGGAGTTGGCCGAGATCGCATCGATCGCCTTGGCCACACGATCGGCCTGATTCACATCGGTGACCCGAGTCACATACCAGCCCACCGCGCCACGGTTGTACGGCGTGCTGTCATCAAAATATTTCCAATGCAACAAGATGAGCTGGTTGAACATGCCTCCCGCACTCTTGTCCTTCGGATGCAGGATGCCGACGATGTCGAACTGCCAGTTCTTGGTGCCGTCGTGGGTCGGAAAAATGGTCGACTGCAACGGCAGCTTGTCGCCGACTTTCCAGTGATATTTCTGCGCCAGCTGTTCGCCGACGAGCGCCCCGGTACGGGTGTTGTCATAGGCCTTGCGCTGATCCGCGCTGACGTCGATTTCGGGAAACTGATCGATATAGTTCGGGCTGACTGCGAAGCTGAAAATCTGGTTGTGTGGGTCTTGATAGGCGCCGCCAAACCAGTTCGCATAGCTCACGGCCTTGACCCCCGGCACACGGCTGATCGGCAGCTCCAGCGACTGCGGTAGCGTCTGGATAAACGACAGCTTCGAACCGGTTTGCAGCCGCTCCGCCCCATTCGCGCTCTTGCCCGCCTGATCGAACGAGGTACGCACCGCGTCCAGCATGCCGAACAGCAGAAACGCGGTGAGTATCGAAATCAGCGTCAGTATCGTGCGGGTCTTGCGCCGGAACAGCGCGGCCCAGATCAGATGAAGGTATTTCATCGTCGTCTCCTTAGGCCATGGCTGGCGCGACCAGCGTGCCCTTGTCCAGATGCAGGGTATGGCTGGCGTATTCGGCTGCCTTCGGATCGTGCGTGACCATCACGATGGTCTTGCCGTGTTCGCGGTTGAGCTGCTGCAACAGTCCCAGCACGTCTTCGGCCGACTGGCGATCCAGATCGCCGGTCGGCTCGTCGCAAACCAATAGCGTGGGATCGGAAACGATGGCGCGGGCGATGGCGACACGCTGCTGCTGACCGCCGGACAGTTCGCTCGGCTTGTGCGTACCGCGCTCGGCCAGACCGACCAGCTGCAGCGCGATCGCTGCGTTCTTGCGCCGCTGCGCGCCGGACAACTTGGTCAACAGCAGCGGCAGCTCCACGTTGCGATGCGCCGAGAGCATCGGCATCAGGTTGTAGAACTGGAAGACGAAGCCGACGTTCGACGCGCGCCACTTCGCCAGCGCGCCGCCGCCGAGCTGATCGATGCGCTGACCGCCGACGGTGATGCTGCCCGCAGTCGGCGTATCCAGCCCGCCGATCAAGTTGAGCAAGGTGGTCTTGCCGGAGCCCGATGGCCCCATCAGCGCCAGAAAGTCGCCCTCGGCAATGGCCAGGTTGACATGGTGGAGCACCTCGACTTTCTGCTTGCCGCGCTCGTAAACCTTGGCCAGATCCCTGATCTCGATCAAAGTGTTGTCGATCAATGTGCTCATGCTCGTTCTCCCGATGATTGCTGCGTGTCTTTCTGCTGCTGTTCGCGAAAGGCGGCCTGCTCCATAAAAACTTACGGCGATGCCGGTTTGATACGGACGTCCGAACCGTCTTGCAGCTCAGGCGGCGGATCGACCACCACGCTATCGCCCGTGGCCACCTCGGCCGGCAGCAGGCGCAGATCGCCATACGCCTGCACGGCAGGCGTGACCACGCGCTGCTGCACCTTGCCGTGATCGTTGGCTTTGTTGGCGAGAACGAACACCACGCTGCGCCCATTGCGTTGCACGATCGCCGTAGCCGGTACTAGCACGCCTTGCGGCACTTGAGTGGCGACCTGTGGTTTTACGTCGAGAAACGACACCCTCACGCCCATATCGGGCACGATGCGGACGTCCTTGTGCTCCAGCGCCACGCGCACCTTGATCGTCGCCTTGCCGCGATCGGCGGTGGGCACGATAGCGATAACGTGCGCGGGAATTTTCCAGTCGGGGTACGCGTCGAGCACGGCTTCCGCCGGCATGTTCGCTTTGACCTTGCCGATATAGGCCTCGTTGACGTCGACGTCGACTTCCAGCGAATCCATGTCGACGATGGTGCCGATGCCAGTACGAGTGAAGCCACCGCCGGCGGAGAACGGCGAGATGATTTCGCCCACCTGTGCGTCCTTGGTGGTGATCACGCCATCGAACGGCGCACGCACCACGCAGTAGTCGAAATTGACCTGCGCCTCGGTCACCTGGGCATCGGCGGACACTGCCTGACGTTGCTGCGAAACGAGCTGCGAGCGCGTGCTGTCGGCCAACGTGTGCGCCTGCTCGGCCTGCTGGGTCGCCACCAGACCCTGGGCAGCCAGACTCTTCTCACGCTCGGCATCGCGCAGGTTCTGCGCCAGCTGCGCCTGATATTGTGCAACCAGCGCATGCGCTGCGCCGGCAGCGGCTTTCGCTGCATCGAGCGCGGCGCGATAGCCGCTATCGTCCAATCGCGCCAGCACCTGGTCCTTTTTGACCCGGTCACCCTCTTCGATCATGACGTCGGTCAACGTGCCGGTGATCTGCGCCGATACCGTGGCCTGGCGTCGCGCGGTGACGTAGCCGGTCGCCTGCAGCACGGCACCGGCCTCGCTGTCGTTGGCCGGCGACACGGGAACCGCCGTTTGCACGACGATGGCCTGATGACCCAACAGCATCCAGCCAACGCCGCCGAGCAGCGCCAGCACAATGACAGTCGCGGCAAAAATCCACGGCCAGTGGCCCGAACCGTGATGTCCATGGTCCTCGCGCTGGCTGCGATCGATGCGCAGTTCCTTCAATAGATCCGCGTTGCTCACCCTGACTCCCCAGCCCGGCGATGCCGGCCATTTGTTGAGTGCGGGCTGGCTAATACGAGCCCGTTGCATGCAAGATTGACCGATCGCTCCCAGAACGGTCAGAGCGCAGCATCAGCCATCGTCGATGACAGATGTCATGCGGCCGGCGGCGTCCTGCTCTTTTAATCTTTTGAATGTTTCCCCGTCTTGGATTATCCCCCATCTAAGAAGTAGCGCCATGTTGCGCTGCAATCACACGACGGCGTCGATCGGGTTTGTTACCCTTGTCGCTATGAAAACCGTTATTTCCACTCTTGAAACGACCACCCTGCCGGTCATGGGCAGCGATGAGCGCTTTCCCGTTCGCCGCATTTTCTGCATCGGCCGCAATTACGCCGACCATGCCAAGGAAATGGGCTCGACCGTGGACAAGGCGGCGCCGATCTTTTTTTGCAAACCGGCCGATGCCGTGGTCAGCGACGGTGCCGATGTGCCGTATCCGCAAGCCACCGACGACCTGCACCACGAAGTGGAAATGGTGGTGGCGCTCGGCAGCGGCGGCCGCGATCTCAAGCCCGAGCAATCCTCCGCTCTGATCTGGGGTTACGGCGTCGGTCTCGACCTGACCCGGCGCGATCTGCAGGCGCAGGCCAAGGCCAAGGGCAATCCCTGGGATACCGGCAAGGCGTTCGACCATTCCGCGCCGGTTTCCGCTTTGCGTGCGATTGCGGATGTCGTCATGGATGCGAGCACGACGCTGCAGCTGCACGTCAACGGTAGCCGGCGCCAGCACACGACGCTGGGCGAGATGGTGCACAGCGTGCCGGAAATCATCGCGGCGCTATCGGCATTGTTCGAACTGAAGGCCGGTGACCTGATCTTTACCGGCACGCCTGCCGGCGTGGCGGCGCTGCAGCGGGGCGACACGTTCCATGCCGAACTGCAGGGCGTTGCCGAACTCAGTGGACGCGTCGTTTAACGGCGAAACGTCGCGACACGGATACCGTCTGCGGTGGCGCTGCGCTAAAGTCGATCGGTGATATCAAAACAAGGCCTCGCACCGAGGCCGCTAACCCGGGGAGACGCAAACGTGAGCATGCTCAAGGAATTCAAAGAATTCGCCATGCGTGGCAACGTGATCGATCTGGCCGTCGGTGTGGTCATCGGCGCGGCCTTCGGCAAAATCGTGACCTCGCTGGTCGACCAGATCATCATGCCGCTGATTGGCATGGTTACCGGCGGCATCGATTTTTCCGACCTGAAATGGGTACTCAAGCCGGCGGACGCCAGCAACCCCGCGCACAAGGTCGCCGAGGTGGCTGTGCAGTACGGGGCGTTCATCAATACGCTGATCCAGTTTGTGATCATCGCCTTCGCGATCTTCATCGTGGTCAAGGCGATCAACAAGCTGAGCCGTCGCCAGCCCGCCGCACCGGCCGCACCGGCCGCACCGCCAGCTGACGTGGTATTGCTGACGGAAATCCGCGATCTGCTGAAGAACAAGCCGTAGATCGCAGCTATCCGGATGGATCGATGGCCGCGCAACCGCAAGGATGCGCGGCCATTTGCCTTTATGGCAGTTCGTATGACTTTTGGCTCAAGCACGGAAACGCGATGGTCCCATAATCGTGGTTTCCCATCAGGAATCCCGTCATGCGCCGTTTGCCCCTCTCGCTTCTCGCTGCCAGCCTGCTACTTGCCGGTGCCGGCCATGCTCATGCCGCCGACACGCGCATTCCCGACGCGGCCGTAAAAGCGGCCGAACAGCTGCGTGACAAGGCGCTCACCGACGACACCGGCTACAAGATCGTCAGTTCGCTCACCACCGAAGTCGGCCCACGCATTGCCGGTGGCGTCAACGACGAACGCGCGCGCGCCTGGGCGATAGCGAAGTTCAAGGAACTCGGCTACGACAAGGTCTATACCGAAGCGGTGACCTATCCGCTGTGGCAGCGTCGCAGCGAGCACGGCGCCATCGTGGCGCCGTTTCCGCAGCCGCTGGCGCTGACCGCGCTGGGCTTTTCCGCCGGCACGCCGGCGGGCGGCCTCACCGCAGAAGTGGTGAAGTTCGACAGCCTCGACGCGCTGAAGGCAGCCGATCCGGCCAGCGTGAAAGGCAAGATCGTCTACATCGGCTTTCGCATGAGCCGGCAGAAGGATGGGCACGACTACGGCATGGGCTCGGCCATCCGCACCGGCGGCCCGGCCATCGCGTCCGGCAAAGGGGCGGCCGGATTCATCCTGCGCTCGGCCGGCACCGACGAGCACAGCCGCACGCCGCATACCGGCGTCACCCTTTTCAAGGATTCGACCCAGGCGATTCCTGCCGCCGCCCTGTCCAATCCCGATGCCGATCAGCTGGAACGCGTGCTCGCCTACGGCAAACCGGTCAGCGTGCGGCTCGATCTGGACTGCGGCATCACCGGCACATTTACCGGTGCCAACGTGATCGGCGAGATCACCGGGCGCAAGCATCCTAAACAGATCGTCGACATCGGCGGCCACTTGGACTCGTGGGACCTGGGTACTGGCGCGATCGACGACGGTGCCGGCGTGGCCATAGCCATGGCCGCCGGCAAGCTGATCCACGACCTCCCGCAGCGGCCGGATCGCACGGTGCGCGTGATCGCGTTTGCCAATGAGGAAATGGGTTTGTTCGGCGGCCGCGCGTATGCGGACAAACACGCCGACGACGTGGCGAATCACCAACTCGGCACCGAATCGGATTTCGGCTCCGGCCCGGTCTGGCGCATGAGCGCCAGCGTAAAACCCGAGGCCCGCGCCGCGATCGCGCAGATCGCCAGCGTGCTCGCACCGCTCGGCGTGGCCTACGACGAGAAACGCCCGGGTGGCGGCGGTTCCGACCTCTCGCAGATGCACGGCAAGGGCATGGCCGCGCTGTCGCTGACCCAGGACGGCACCATGTACTTCGACTACCACCACAACGCCAACGACACGCTGGACAAGATCGACCCGAAGGAGCTCGCACAAAACGTCGCGGTGTATGCGGCCTATGCCTATATGGCCGCCGAGGCGAAGGGCGATTTCGGCTCCGCACCGGATGCCTTCAAGAACGACGGCGCCGGCGAATAAATCCGCGGAGCATTTGGAAAAAAGAAACGGCCTGCAGGCCGTTTCTTTTGAGATGTCCAACGAGCTTTCTCGTTCAACAATATACCGACCCTTTCAGGACGAGGCAGCAATGCCTGCCTCGTCCTGCTCGAGCGCCAGCAGGTTTTCCTTGATCCGGGCGATCACCGCCAGCGCCTGCTGCAGCTCGTCGATTGAAATGCCGGCGGTGGCATCCTTGCGCAATCCGCGAGCGATGACCTCCATATCGTCGACCACGCTGCGCGCCTGCTCGGTGGTGTGCAGACGCCATGCGCGGCGATCCGCGGGATCGGGCCGACGTTCGACGAAGCCGGCGGCCTGCAATCGATCGATCACGCGGCCGACGGCGATCGGCTCCATTTCCAGAAAGTCGGCCAGTTCGGTTTGCCGCAGTCCTTCGCGCAGGTTCAGCACTTTCACCGCGCGCCACTGCGCGCGGGTAAGACCGAACTTCGACGCGCGCCGATCGAAGTGCTTGCGAACGAGCAAGGTCACGTCGCTCAGCGGGTAGCCAAAGGAGATATCTTCAATCTTCATGAGCTGTTGCCACTCCATCAGAGATCGAAGCATAAGACGCTACCCGAACTGAAGCCATGCCTATCACTACCATCACCGCCGACCTTACCGGGCTGCATGTGGACGCCATCGTCAATGCCGCCGCGCCCGCGTTACTGGGCGGCGGTGGCGTGGATGGCGCGATTCATCGCGCCGCAGGACCGGCCCTGCTGCAGGCCTGCCGCCAGCTGCCGGAAACCCGCCCCGGGGTACGCTGCCCCACCGGCGAGGCGCGCGTCACACCCGGTTTCGAACTGCCTGCGCGTTACGTGATTCACACCGTCGGGCCAATCTGGCGCGGTGGTAACGATGACGAAGCGCTGTTGTTGAGTCGGTGCTATCGCCAATCGCTGCAGCGGCTGCGCGAGTACGGCTTGCGCAGCATTGCGTTTCCGGCAATCAGCTGCGGCGTTTACGGTTACCCTGCCGAACTCGCCGCACCGACCGCCGTCGCCGCACTGCACGAGGAGCTAGCTAACGACGTGTCCATCGACGTGATCCTGTGCTGCTACAGCGATGCGATGCGGGCGACATTCCAGCGCGCACTCAGTGCAGCTTGAATGGGTACAGCGGTGGAAGGTCGCTAACTTCTTCGCCATGGCCATCGACGCGCCAGACGAAGCCGCGTTTGAATACGTCCGCGAGCTTTGTATCGGCCGCCGCCGATGACGGGTTGGCGTAATGCCGCTGCTGCAATCTCGCAATCGCCGCACGCTGCGTTTCGTCGCCGAGCAGCACACGCAAATCGCCGAGGTGCTGGATAGCGGGGCGCTCCGCCCTAGCCCAGGCCAGCAGGCTGCGCACCTGCGCAGTCGTATCGTTGCTGCGGGCCGCGGCGAGAAACGCCTGCTGCCGTTCGCGTGCCGATACATTGAGATGGTCTGCTGCCACGACGGTCGGCGAAGGCTTGCGTCGACCGCCGCGCCACAGCAGCCACACCAGCACGCTGACCAGCCACAGGGCGATGCTGCCGAGCGCAATCCAGCGCCATGGCGCATTCGTTGCCGCCGCTGTCACCGGGGCTGAAGCGATCGCCGAGGCGACAGTCGAAGACTCCGCAGGTTTGGCCGTCTGGATGTCCGAACTACCGGTAGCCGGCAGCACGGTAAAGCTGTGCGCGGGAATCTGCGCAACTTCCATGCGGTCGGTCAACACATTCCACCATTTCAGCGTCGTGGCGGGTATGGTCAGCGTACCGGCGCGATTGGGCACGACGGCGAAAGCCTCCTGCCGCTGGCCGACGATCCACGGACCATCGTTGCGACTCGTCGTCGCAGGCTTGTCCGGATAGACGGTGGCGCCATCCAACGGCGGCAGGCTCAGCGCCGGCAACGTTTCTGCCGGCAGACCGGTCGCCTGCAGATTCATCGTCAGATTCAGCGGCTGGCCGACGCGTACCGGGTTTTGCGCATCAGGCAGGCCATCGAGCGTCAGGCTCAGCTGGCGCGCCGGCAACCAGGCGGTGCCACCCCAGTCCGCCGGCATAGGCCTCACATCGATCGACACCGCCGGCGCGCTGGCCGTCACCGGCTTGCGAGCGCCGAAGAAGCTGTCCGGGTCGGACGGATCCATGGCAACACCCTGAAAATTCAGCGCCGGAATCTCCACATGACCGGCATGCTGAGGGACTACGGCATAACGCCGCTCGAGCACGTGATACTGCCGACCGCCGCGCTCGACCGAATAGTTGGCGTCGTCCCCGATCTTGTTGAACTGCAGGCCGTTGAGCTGCGGCGCCTCGAGCGAGCCGTCGCTGATGCTGGTGGCAAAAAACAACCGCACCACATAGCTCAATTGCTGCCCGACGTAGCCGTGGTTCGGTTCGATCTGCGACTCCATAAAGACGTCGCGATGCGCCGCCGCGGCGTCCGCGGGATTGCCAGCCGTCACCTCAACCTGCAGCGGCGCGGTTTGGCTGCCGGCAACATTGAGCGAAGGAATCTGCAAGATGCCGGCATGCAGCGGACGCAGCACCACACCAAGGATCAACTCCGAGGTGGCTGTACCGTTGACGATGCTGACGCTGCTGTTTTGCGACGTGCCGAGCATGTCGAAATCGTTGCCGAGCACGCTCAAATCGGGCATCGCGATATTGCCCGCGTTACCCTCGATATGCAGGTTCAAGGTCACCGTTTCACCCAGCACCACCGTGCTGCGATCTAGCGTCGCCTGCACCTCGGCGGCATTGGCGAACGACGGGATCAGCAACAGGGCAAGCAGACACCATGCAATAAGTCGTCGATGCATCACGGCTGATCATCCTCGTTCGGCACGCCACCGTGGCGCTGCTCGTATTCCAGCTGAAACTTTCGCCGCAGCAGTGCGCCGGGATCGTCCGGCACCCGCTGTATCGCCTGGCGTAAATCCGCCGGCAACTTGGCGTTCGGATCGTCTTTCGACATCTCGCCCAGCTGATGCGTGGCCGGCGGCCTTTGCTGGTCCTTCGGCTGACCGGTGAGCGCCTGATCCATCTGTTTCTGCAAGGCTTGCTGTGCCTTGTCGGCACTGGCTTTCTGTTCGGCCTGCTGCTGCGGTGTCAGCGGTTTTGGCGACTGATCATTCGTCGACGAATTTTTTCCGGGCTGATCCTGTTTGGACGAATCTTGTTTCGACGGATCGGATGCGTCGGGTTTGGATGGATCTTGCGACGGTGGCTTCTGCGCATCGCCCTGGCCGGTCTGCCCCGGTTTATCCGACGTCTTGCCCGCGTCCGGCGATGGCTTATCGTTCGGCTTTTGCGAAGGATCGGACTTCCCATCCTTACCCTGCTCGCCGGGCTTGGGCTGATCTTTGCCAGCACCACCCTGCTGATTTTTCGAGTTCGAGGAATCCTGTTTCTTTTGGTCCTTGTTTTGCTGGCTTTGTCCTTGCTGTTTTTGATCCTGCGGCTTTTGCTGTTTCAACCAGTCCTGTACCGCCTTTAGATTCGCGGCGGCGTCGGCGTTGGCCGGATTCGCTTTGAGCGCCTGCTTGTACGCGTCGATGGCCTCGTTGTACTGCCCCTGCTTCGCCAGCGCATTGCCGCGGTTATACGCCGCGTTGCTGCCTGGCAGCGTTTGCAAGGTTTTCGCCGCGGCGGCGTAATCCGCGGCGCGATAATCCGCCACGCCACGCCATGCCGGATCGCGCGCGAGCTGCTGCGCCTGCTTGGCCGAACCGCCCTGTCGCAGGGTCTGCGCAGCCTGCTGGTCGGGGCGCTGCCACAGGTCACGCCAGTCGCTCGCGGAGGCGCGACCGGGCAGCAGCGGCAGCAGGATCAGCGGCAGCAGCAGAAGCCAGCCGCGGCGAAACCCGAGCGCGACCACCAGCAGCAGCGGCAGCAAGAGCCAAGGGCCGCGATCCTGCCATTCGTCACCGAGTTGACCGGCCGCCTCGACCGACGGCCCGGCGCGCAGCTCGCTCTTCAAAGTATCGATGTCGGCAGCATCCGTCGTCATCGGCGCGTAGCGTCCGCCGCCGGCTGCTGCCAGCGCAGCGAGTGTGGCATCGTCGCGACGGGCCAGAACAATCTGGTTCTGCTCGTCACGCAAAAAGCCGCCACTCGCCTGCGGTATCGGACCGCCCTGCAAAGTGCCCACGCCGAGCACCGATACGCGCACGCCCACGGCATGGGCCGCACGGGCGGCGGCATCCGCCGACGCGTCGGCCTGATCGGTGATCAGCACCAGCGAACCGCCCGATACGTTGGCATCGTGAATCAACGCCGCACCGCGCTGAATCGCCGCCGCCGCGTTGTCGCCATCCACCGGCATGGTATCCGGACTCATCGCATTGAGCAGATCGCTGAGGCTGTCCGCGTCGGAGGTCAACGGCGCGATCACGAACGCTTCGCCGGCGTAACCGATCAGCGCGTTCAGCCCATCGCGGTTGCGTGCCAGCAGGTCGTGCGCCTTGTAACGCGCGCGATCCAACCGGCTTGGCGTGACGTCACGCGAGAGCATGTGCTGCGACAGCGATATCGCCACCACCTGCGCCGCGCGATTGGCGTACAGCGGCTGAGCTATGCGATGCCAGGTCGGGCCGGCCAACGCCAGCGCACACAACGTCCAGCCCAAAGCGAACAATCCCGACGGCGCATAGCGGTTGACCGCATGACCGCGCAGCAGATGCGGCAACAGCTCGGCATCGACCAGCCGCGACAGCTCGGCCGGCACCGAGCTGCGCCGCACGCCCCACCAGAACAGCAGCGGCAAGGCGGCCAGCGCGATCAGCCAGAGTGGCCGCAGAAAATGAAACTGATACAGCGCCTCAGTCATGCGTGCGGCCTCGCATGTCGCCGAATTGACGAGGCACGATGGCGATCAGCAACAGCGCAATCGCCGCGCCGAGTGGCCAGCGAAACAGCTCGCGTTTGGGCCGCAGCGTCGGACCGTGCTGCGGCATCGGCTCCAGCGCATCGATAGCGCGATATGCGTCGGCGAGCGCACGGCTGTCGGTAGCGCGAAAGAAACGCCCACCGGTTTCCGTGGCAATGCTTGTCAGCATGTCGGCGTCCAGATCGGCCGAGGGATTGACCATCTGACTGCCGAAAAATCCCTGCACACGCATCTGATCGGCGCCGATGCCGATGGTGTAAATACGCACGCCCGCCGCCTTGGCCGCGCGCGCCGCTTCACGTGGTGCGATGCTACCGGCATTATTGACGCCGTCGGTGAGCAGTACGAGCACGCGCGCCTGCTGTGGCAGAGCCGACAGGCGTTTCACAGCGACGGCAATCGCATCGCCAATCGCCGTTTCGGTACCGGCAATGCCCACCGTCGCCCCTTCCAGCTGCGCACGCACGGCGGACAAGTCAAACGTCAGTGGCGTGACCAGAAACGCCTGCGTACCGAACAGGATCAGACCCATTTCATCGCCGCGACGGCGGCTGATGAAGTCACCGGCAATCGCCTCCACCGCGCCGAAGCGGCTGACCGGCTGGCCGGCCAGATTCATATCCTCAGTGCGCATGCTGCCGGACAGATCCAGCGCCAACATCAGTGCACGCCCGCTGTGCTGCTGCGCTTCCGGCGGACCGATCCACTGCGGCCTCGCGGCCGCCGCGAGCAGGCACAGCCAGCCCAGCCCCAGCACCCACGGGCCGGCGCCACGCGCCGGTCGACCGTTCACCTTTGCCAGCCGCATACCCGGCTGCGGCAGGTGCAGCGCCTGCCCTGGCTCTACCGGCCGCAACCAGCGCCACAGCAACCACGGCAGCGGCAGCAGCACGACGATCCACGGCCACGCAAAAGTCGTCATGCGCGCGCCCCTCTCCCGCTTTGTGTTTTTGCGTCGCGCTTCCACTTGCCCGATTGCAATGCCAGCCGCAACCACTGCCGAACCGCTTTGGATGCTGCAGCCTGATCAAACGACGAAGGCGCTCGATATATCACCTGTTCCAGCGCCATCAGCAGATCCAGCGTCGTGGCATCGACCGGCACGCGCGACAGCGTTGCTCGCCACGCTTGTCCACGCTGCTGCGCGGCCAGCGCGTCGTGTCGACGCGCTACGCGCCGCAGCAGCTGGTGCATGCCGCTGGCCAGGGTGGAGTGATTCCCATCGTTCGCGTACTGTTGCTCTAACGCGTCAAGCTCGGCCAGCACGCGCTCGCGCTGACGGCCCTGTTTGCGGTGCCGGCGCCATATCCACGCACTGATCGAAACGGCGGTCACCACCAGCGCGGCGAGAACCCACCAACCGGGCGCCGGAGGCCACCACGAGGGATCAGGCGGCAGGTGGATATCCCGCAGAACCGGTCCTTGCGCGGCCGGAGCACTGGACGACGCAGAGGGCTGGCTTTGCATCATGCGGACCTCCGCGCGCCAAGCACGCCGACCACCGCATCGAACGGATCGGCAACGGTGTCGATCGTGCTGCACCGCAGGCCCAGCGACTTCGCCAGCTCACCGAGTTGCGCAGGCCCTGCACCGATGGCACGCTGAAAGTCACGGCGCTGGCGTTCGGATTGCAGCACCACTTCCTCGCGCTCCCCGCCATGCTCGAGCGGATAGCGGCCCGCTGGCACCAGCGCCAGTTCCAGCGCGTCGGCAACGACCAGCACGCCCACTGCAGCATGCCGGCTGAGATCGAGAAGCCGTTGCCGCGCCGAGGCCTCTGCACAAAAACCGTCGCTGATCAGCAACACCCGGCTGGCGCCGTGCTGCAGGCGATTGACGCGCGTCAGCGCATCGACGAGCGACTCGGTGCGTTCGGCCGGCCGGCGAGCATCCCATTCGGCGAGCGCGCCACACACGGAAAGCGCGCCGCGAGAGCCGGCGATCGGGCGCAGCAGCGAATCGATCTGGCCAAACGCCATCACGCCGGAGCGCTCACCGGCGCGGGCGGCATACCACGCGGCACAGGCGGCAACTCTAGCCGCCTGCACGGATTTGAAACGCACGCGTGTGCCGAAACGCATGCTGACATGCGTATCGACAAGAATCAGCAGCGAACCTTCGCGATCTTCCTGAAAGAGTTTGGTGTGCAGCTTGCCGCTGCGCGCGGTCAACCGCCAATCCAGCCGGCGAACATCGTCGCCAGCCTGATACACGCGCGATTCGGCATAATCCATACCGCGGCCGTATAGACGGCTGGACTGGTGGCCACTGCGTGCCGCCCGGCTGACCAACGGCGCGAGTTTGGCTCGCCCGACCCGGGTGCGCAGCGCGATCAACTCAGCCAGCGACACTTGAGTACGACCATCGCCATCGCCTGATTGCGACATCAAGACGCTCACGGCAGCGGCACGAGATCCAGCAGGCGATCGATCACGCGATCCGGGCGCACGCCTTCGGCTTCCGCTTCGTAACTGAGCAAAACACGATGGCGCAGCACTTCGCGCGCGATGCCGTGCACGTCTTCGGGGAGAACATAGTCGCGACCGGCCAGCCACGCCCGCGCACGCGAGCAGCGATCCAGCGCGATGGTGGCGCGCGGGCTGCCACCCCAGGCAATCCAGCGCTTCAACTCCGGCCCGTAACGACCCGCGTCACGCGTGGCCAGCACCAGTTGGGTCAGGTATTCCTCCAGCGCCGGCGCCATATGCACCGCCATGGCCGCTTCGCGCGCCGCGAAAACATCCGCCTGGCTCATCAGCGCCGGCGAAACCGCTTTTGTCTGACCGCGTCGACTGGCCTGTTCGCGTGCGAGGCGCAAGATGGCCAACTCGGAAGCTGCATCCGGATAGCCGATGGTCACATGCATGAGAAACCGATCGAGCTGCGCTTCGGGCAAGGCAAACGTGCCTTCCTGCTCGATCGGATTCTGGGTCGCCATAACCATGAAGAGTTCCGGCAAATGCCACGTGCTTCGCCCCACCGTAATCTGCTGCTCGGCCATCGCCTCGAGCAGCGCCGACTGCACCTTGGCTGGCGCCCGATTGATCTCGTCGGCCAGAACAATGTTATGAAACAGCGGCCCGCGCTCGAATTCGAACGCGCCGCTCTGCGGGCGAAACACGTCGGTTCCGGTCAGATCCGCGGGCAAAAGGTCCGGCGTGAACTGCACTCGATGGAAATCGGCCTCGATTCGCGCCGCCAGCGCCTTCACCGCCGTAGTCTTCGCCAGGCCAGGAGCGCCCTCGACCAGCAAATGCCCGTCGGCCAGCAGGGCCACGAGCAGACAGTCGATCAAATGCGGCTGTCCGATGATGTCGCGCTGCAGATCCTGGCGAAGCAGCGAAAACGACTGCTGCAGGCGATTTATTGACGATGTTTCAGCGGTATCCATGATCATTCCGGTTGCTCGACAAACCCGGCTGCCAGTCGATACAAGCTATCGACGCGATGGCAGACGGTGGCTCTCAGACAATCAAGCTCGCCGTAAGTTTAGTCGACAGGAAAAAATAGACGCAAAAAAAGAGGCGGCCCGAGCCGCCTCTTCTGATTGATTGCTTGAATACCCTACTGCAACGTTTCGCTGAGGATGCGCGGTGTGACGAAGATCAGCAGTTCTGCCTTGGTATTGGTACGATCGGTATTTCGGAACAAGACGCCAATTCCAGGAATATCGCCCAAGCCCGGCACCTTCGTCACCGTATTGGAATTATTGATTTCGTATATGCCGCCAAGCACAACAGTCTGACCGTTGTCGACCAGGGCGGAAGTGTTCACCGAGCTGGTATTGATGGTCGGCACTTGGCCGCTACCAGGCACGGTGATGTAGCCAGCAAGCGCATCCTTGGTCACGTTGATCAGCAAATAGATGCGATTGTCTGCGGTAATCGTCGGAGTAACTTTCAACTCCAAAACCGCATCCTTGAAAGCCACCGTTGCAGTACCGCTAGCGCCGCCGCCGACGGAATTCTGATAGGTCACGTAGCCAATCTCCTGACCCTGGCGGATCACAGCCTCTTGCTGGTTTGCAGTGATCACGCGTGGGCTGGAAATCACTTCACTGCGGCCTTCGGTCTGCGCTGCCTGTAGTTCCAGATCAAGTGCAAAATTCTTTCCAATGATTCCAATACCAAGGCTACCGGCAGGATTGGATAGAGGAAGGTTTACGTTGAGCCCGTTTGTGGTGTAAGTGGTACCTGGAGCACTATTGAAATCCTGACCACTGCTGGTGGTTGGAATGCCTCCGCCAACGATCACCTGTTTATTTCCCACCTGGCGTGAGCCAGTGATACCGAATTGAGCACCTAGATCGCGAGTAAAGCTATCGTTCGCAACGACAAGACGCGATTCGATCAATACCTGCTGTACAGGCTTGTCCAAGACGGCAATCAGATCGCGTAGCTGCTTGATCTTTTCGGGCGTGTCATTCAACAAAAGCGTGTTGGTGCGGACATCAAAAGCCACGCTGCCACGGGGTGACAGAAAGCCGTGCTGCGCGTTGGTACTGGTGCCGCCACCCGTTGACTGAAGACTACCGGTAGTCAGCAACTTGGCAATATCTGAGGCCTTGCCATAGCTGATGGGCACATAATCGGTAATCAGTTCAGCCGTATCCTGCGCTTTCAGCTTCGCGTCGGCGATATCCTGCTCGTACTTCGCCAGTTCGGCCTGCGGCGCAATCCACACCACGTTGCCGTCGCGACGCTTGTCCAGGCTCTTGGCGCGCAGGATCACGTCCAACGCTTGATCCCATGGCACGTTGTCCAGCCGCAGCGTGACGCCGCCGGTGACGCTGTCGGAAGCGACCAGATTGAGGCCGGATTCGTCGGCGATCAGCTGAAGCGCGGAACGCACCGGAATGTCCTGGAAATTGAACGTGGCGCGCTTGCCGCTGTAGACCGGCAGCTGTTGACCGTCCTTGGTGAGGCGCTCGGCTTTGTCGTCCGATTTCTTGGCCGATACTTCGACGACGTACTGATCGGGCGTCTGATAGCCCGACGTGTCCACACTGCCCTTGACGGCAATCTCGATATGCGCACCGCCACCCATGCCAACCTTGGTGACGATGGACTGCACCGGCGTGGCAAAGTCCAGCGTATCCAGGCGCTGCGCAAGATTCGGTGGCAGGTTAGCGTGATCGATATTGACGGTGATCAGGTCGCCCTTGTGCGTCATCTGGGCATTCGCACCGCTACCGCTGAAGCTGATCAGCACGCGGCCCTCGCCGTTCGGACCGCGACGGAAATCGATATTGGAAATGGCCGGGCCATTCATCGACGACGGCAGCGCCTTCGACGGATCGATCGTCGCGACCGTGGTCACCGACTGGTCGGCCGTGCCGTTGTTGATGGTCAACAGCAGGCTGTGGCCTTCGACGCGCGAGCGATAGGTGGACTCGCGCATCAGTTCGACCACCACGCGGGTGCGGCCACCGGCGGTAACGGCCGAGACGCCGGCGGTGGAGCCTTGACCGATGGTGATGTGCCGCGCCGAAGCATTGTCGGTATCGGCAAAATCCACCGCGATGCGCGGCGGGGTGCCCGTAGTGAAGATCTTCGGTTGCGGAACAGGGCCGTTGCCGAAATCCATTTTCAGCTCGACATTGCCGCCGGGCCGCGTTTCGTAGCTGATGTTTTTCAGCGTGGTGCCGGCGGCAGAGGCAGCGCCGGTCCAACTGGCGCCGGCGAGCAGCAAGCCCATCAGGATGTAGTGACTTGCATGGCGCATGACACGGCCCCGGAAAGATTGGATTGGATTGGTCATTGCATCAGCCCCTGTGTTCCTATTGCCCGGCAAGGGCGATGCTGGCGGGACGTTCCATCCAGCCACCATTACCGTTAGATACCAGCTCGACCAGATCGATATGGTCATCGCTGATTGCGATGACGTGTCCATAGTTCTGGCCCATGTATTCGCCCTTGTGGATACGGTGGATCACGCCACCAGGATCCTTGATCAGCACCTCGGTGCCGGCACCTGTGCCGACGGTACCGACCATCTTCAAGCTATCCAGCGAGAACATCTCCAGCGGTTCTTTGGCGCGATTGGCATCCGGCCGCGGACCGCTGTTGGCCGTGCTGGGTTCGCTTTCGGCCAGGCTCGGACTGAACGGGTCGCGCTTGTCCTGATCGTCGTACTTGAACGATTCGAAGGTCTTGATGACCGGCAGCGGCGTGATTGGCGCACCTTTCTTGGCCTTCTCCTGCGCGATCCAGTCGCGCAGATCGGACGTGCCGCGGGTGCAGCCGCTGACGACCAGGGCAATGCCCAGCATCAGCAGAATATGCGCCGTCCGGGTCGAGTTGAGGGCAGCGAACTTTTTCATTTCTGTGCTCCCGGCGGGGTACTGCCTGAAGCCTTGATGGTGGTGGAGCTCTCTTCGTCGTCAAGATAGCGATAAGTTTTCACCGTGCCCTGCAGCACCAGCTGGCCGTCGCCCGCGGCACCCGCCTTGCCCGCGTTCTTCGGCGTCAGCGACACATCATGCAGAGTCAGAATTACCACGCGCGGCAGCGAAGCCACACCGCTGATGAAGGCGCCGAACTGATGATAGGTGCCGGTCATGCGCAGGGTGATGGGCTTTTCCGCGTAGAAGTCTTTCGGTGTTTCCGGACCCGGCTGAAACAGCTCGTTCACCAGGCCAGCGCTCTGCGCGGTCTGCGAGATATCGACCAGCAGTTCGGGCATTTCGGTCTTGCCGGGCAGCTGGCGCAGCAGCTGACGCAACATGTCCTGCATTTCGTCGAGCTGCTGCTGCAGCGCCTCGAGATTGACCGCCTTGGCCTGCTTGGTCGAGAACTCCTGCTTCAGCGCGTCTTCCTTGGCGGCCAGCGTGGTGAGGCTGTCCTGCTGATCGCCGATGAAGAAATACCACCCGATCAGCACGATGACGGCAAACAGCAGCCCGGTGAAAAACAACTTGACCGACTGCGGCCAGCCGCCGACGTTGTTGCGGTCGAGATTGCGCAGGTCATTGAAGAAACTCATGGCTTCGCTCCCGCCTGCGCCGGTGTACTGGCAGGCTTGGCCGGCGTTGCCGCGGTGCTCGCACCAGCAGGAGCGCCGGAATCGGCCACCTGATCGGCCTTGGGACGGCTGAGCGCGATATCCAGGCCGAACGTGTAAGGCATGCGCGTGGCCTCCGCACTTTTCTCGGTCTTGCGCAGCTCGGTATGACCGAGCCATGGCGAGGCCTCGATGTTTTTCATGTACTCGGCGACGCTGGCGTTGGACTGCGATACGCCGTCGAGCGACATCGACTGCCCATCCTGCTTGACGCCAGTCAGGCGCGCGCTCGAGGGAATGGTTTTGACCAGCTCGTCGAACAGGTGAACCATCTGCGAACGATCGGCCTGCAGCTGTTCGATGATCTGCTTGCGCGCCAAAAGATGATCGCGCACTTTTTCCAGATCCTTGATCTTGGTGATCCGCACATCGATCTGGGTGATTTCGTTCTGCAGCATGGTATTGCGTTCGTTCTGGTTGTCGATGCGCTCGCCCATCCAGAAGCCCCAGAGCAGCAGAAAGACGACGGCCGCGGCAAATGCGACGCCCAGCTGGATATAGAACTCGCGTTCGCGCTGTTTGCGTCGCGCAGCGCGATGCGGGAGTAGGTTGACGTGTGCCATCAGTCGAAGCTCCTCAGCGCGAGACCGACCGCAATCATCAAGGCCGGCGCATCCTGAGCCAGCGACTGCGCCTGCACGCGCGGTGACAGCGACATGCGCGCCAGCGGATTGGCGACGATACACGGCACGCCAAGCTGTTCTTCCAGCATGGCGCCCAAGCCTTCGATCGAGGCACAGCCACCGGCCAGCACCACCTGATCGACCTTGCTGTATTCGCTGCCGGCAAAGAAGAACTGCAACAGGCGGCTGATCTGCTGAGTCAGCGACTGCTTGAACGGCTCCAACGCCTCGCTTTCGTAGGACTCCGGCAGGCCGCCCTTGCGCTTGGCGCGGCCGGCTTCCTCGTAGGACAGGCCGAAGCGACGCATGATCTCGTCGGTCAGCTGTTTGCCGCCGAAGACCTGCTCGCGCGAATAGATGGTGCGCTGGTTGCGCAGAACCGAGAGCGTCGTCATGGTGGCGCCGATGTCCACTACCGCCACTAATGCATCGCGACCGACGCTGAGCTGGTCGGCGACCATGGCGAAGGCGTTTTCCATCGCGAAGGCCTCGACGTCGATCACGCCGGCGGTCAGACCGCCCAACTCGAGCGCCGCCACGCGCATGTCGACGTTCTCGGTGCGCGACGCGGCCAGCAGCACGTTGTTCATATCGGGGTTGTCGCGTACCGGGCCGACCACCTCGTAATCGAGGCTGACTTCCTCGATCGGATAGGGAATGTACTGGTTGGCTTCGATCTGGATCTGACCTTCGAGGTCGTCCTCGGACAGATCGCTGGCCATCGGAATGATGCGGGTAATCACCGCCGAGCCAGCCACGGCGGCCGACCCGAACTTGAGTTTGGAGCCGGAGCGGGCCAGCGCGCGGCGGATGGCGTCGCCTACCGCCTCGACCTCGACGATGTTCTTTTCAACGACGGCATTGGGAGGCAGAGGCTCGACGGCGTAGTGTTCCACGCGAAAACGCCCGCCCGCCTGACTGAGCTGCAGCAGCTTGACGGCGGTCGAGCTGATGTCGACACCAATCAGTGCCGGCTTCTTGGGTGTAAAAAGCCCCACGGTGTTTCCCCCTGACCCTGGCGCCCCTGACCAGAAACCTGGAGGGATGCGCAATGGCATTAAATCGAAAAATTAACGCAATGGCAACGGTCTACGTGAACTTTCTCAACTAATTGTCGTGATGTCCACCACAATGGCGGGATGGGGCTATCCGGGACGAACCCCGCCGGGTCCGAGCCCTGCGCGTCCAGACAATACCGCTACATCTATACTCTGGCACGTTTTGACTTAGGTCTCGCCATCCGACCATGCGAATTCTGAAGCGATTGTTGCGCTGGGCACTGATCCTGGCTTTTTCCGGCCTGCTGCTTGCCGTCCTCGCCGTGGGCGTGGCCTATTGGCTGATCGCGCCGCGGTTGCCGGCGGTGGCGGTGCTGAAGGATTACCACATGCAGGTGCCGCTGCGCGTGCTAAGCGCCGACGGCAAGCTGATCGCCAGCTTCGGCGAGACGCGACGCATCCCGGTCGCCATCGCCGATGTGCCGGACCAGCTCAAGCACGCCGTGCTGTCGGCCGAGGATGCGGATTTTTACCATCATCCCGGCGTGGACTGGCACGGCCTGGCCCGCGCCGGCTGGCACGTGATCGCCACCGGCGGTGACAAGGGCCCGGGCGGCTCGACCATCACCCAACAGGTGGCGCGCAATATCTTTCTGAGCCCCGAAAAGCTGTATTCGCGCAAGCTGACCGAGATTTTCATCGCGCTGCGTATCGAGCATGAGCTGACCAAGGATCAAATCCTCGAGCTGTACCTCAACAAGATGTTTCTCGGCCATCGCGCCTACGGCGTGGCCGCTGCCGCCGAGTACTACTATGGCAAGACGCTGGATCAGCTGACCGTCGCAGAGTGCGCCCTGCTCGCTTCGACCTTTCAGCTGCCTTCCGTGGTCAACCCCATCAACAGCCCCGCCCGTGGCATTGCCCGACGCAACTGGGTGCTGGGTGAGATGCTCAAGCACGGCTACATAACGCAGCCAGTTTACGAGCAGGCCATCAACGAACCGAATCACGCCTTTCCGCACGAGCAGACCATCGAGGTCGACGCGCCCTACCTCGCCGAAATGGTGCGCCGACAGGCGCTTGACCGGCTCGGCAACGAGGCGCTGACCGAAGGTTACGTGGTCAAAACGACCCTGCAAAGCGATCGCCAAAAGGCGGCTGTGGACGCGCTGCGCGATGGACTGAGCATCTACGACCATCGCCACGGCTGGCGCGGACCCGAGGCGCACCAGGATCTGGCCGCCGATGCCGGCCAGGCCGATTACGACCGTGTGCTGTCCAGTTACTTCAGCATCTCCGGCATGCAGCCGGGCCTGGTCACCGCCGCGGACGCGACCGAAGCGACCGTGTATCTAGCCGACCACCAGAACGTCAAACTCGATCTGGCCGCGATGAGCTGGGCTCGCCCACACATTGACGACGATCGCGTCGGCGCGGCGCCCACCACCGTCAGCAAGGTGCTCAAGCGCGGCGACGTGATCCGCCTGTCGCGCAATGACAAGGGCGAATGGCAGTTGGACCAGATTCCCCGCGCGCAGGCCGCATTGACCTCGATCAGTCCGGAAGATGGTGCCATTCGTGCGCTGGTCGGCGGCTTCAACTTTTCGCTGAGCAAATTCAACCGCGCAGTGATGGCAGCGCGCCAGCCGGGCTCCAGCTTCAAGCCCTATTTCTACTCTGCCGCCTTCGAACGTGGCTTCACCCCGTCCTCGATCATCAACGACGCACCGCTGGCGTTGCCCGATCCCTCTCGCCCCGGCGGCATCTGGACGCCGTCCAACGACGACGGCAAGTTTGCCGGCCCGATGCGCCTGCGCGAGGCGCTGGTGCAGTCCAAGAACCTCGTTTCCGTGCGCCTGCTGGACGCCATCGGCGTGCGCTATGCGCGCGACTACGTGACCCGCTTCGGCTTCCCGCTCGACGCGATTCCACCCAATCTGTCGATGGCCCTGGGTACGGCCTCGGTGTCGCCAATGAGCATGGCGCGCGGCTATGCCGTGTTCGCCAACGGCGGTTATCTGGTCACGCCCTACTTCATCAGCGAAATCGACGACCGCAGCGGCAAACCGGTGTACCTGGCCAATCCGGCCCGCGCCTGCGGCGGCTGCCAGGAACGCCTGCTCGACACCAGCCCGCCCGGACCGCCGCCGGCCGACATGCTCAAGACGCCGGCCAACGATGTTCCCGTGGCGACCAGCGCAGCGCCCGCCTCGGGCAGCAGCGTGGACGGCGTGGGCATCGCCGTGCTGCCGGCCGACGTACACAACCAGAACGCGCACCCGCCGGTGCTGGCACCGCATGTCATCGACATCCGCAATGACTATCTGCTTACCTCGCTGATGAAGGACGTGATCCTGCGCGGCACCGGCTCGGCGGCCAGATCGCTCAACCGCACCGATCTAGCCGGCAAGACCGGCTCCACCAACGATCACCGCGACGCCTGGTTCGTCGGCTTCAACGGCGACCTTTCCACGGCGGTATGGGTGGGCTTCGACGATTACGCCTCGTTGGGCCACGGCGAATTCGGCGCCAAGGCCGCGCTGCCGATCTGGATGGACTACATGGGCGAGGTGCTCAAAGGCCTGCCGATGAACACGTTGCCAATGCCGCCAGGGATCAGTACGGTATTCATCAACCGCGACAGCGGCTTGCCGACCACGCCGGACGACCCCAACGGCATGAACGAGATTTTCAAGGTGGAGGATGTCGACCGCCTGCGCACGCAGGCCACACAGCAGAAAGAAGAGGACCAGCAGCACGCCTACGATATTTTCTAAATCGCCATGCTGCCTGCGCCATGCCATCGGCGCCGAGCGGCAGGCCATCCAACGATGAGGAGCGTGTCATGTCCCGAGGCGAACACCACCGCATCCACGCGCACGACCGGCTGCAGCGCACCCGTCTGCGCATAGCCCAGGAAGCCGCTCGCCTGATGAGCGAGCACGGCATCCGCGATTTTCACCACGCCAAACTCAAAGCAGCCGAACGGCTCGGCATTCTCGATACCCAGGCACTACCGCGCAATCTGGAAATCGAGGAAGCGTTGCGCGAACACCAGCGGCTGTTTCTGGGCGATAGCCAGCCCAAATCGCTGCGGCAACGCCGCGAGGCGGCGGTGGAAGCCATGCGCTTTCTCTCCGCCTTCGAACCACGCCTTGTCGGTGCCGTGCTCGAAGGCACGGCCGACACCCATTCGGCCGTCTGCCTGCACGTTTTCAGCGACGATCCCGAGGCCGTAGGCCGCTATCTGTTCGACAACGGCGTGCCGATCGAAACCCAGACGCGCCGGCTGCGCACCACGCGCGAGGAGCAGTCGGAATTTCCCGTGCTGCTGTTTGCCGCCGACGAGCTGCCGTTCGATCTGACGGTACTGCCCCGCGACTCGCTGCGGCAGGCGCCGCTGGACCGCCGCGCCGACGACACGCCGATGCGGCGCGCCACGCTAACGCAGGTCGAGATGCTGCTGGCGGAAAACGACGACGATGCATTCGAGCAGCGGCTTTCTGCTGCCCTGCGTTGAGCCGCTGAACCGGCTGCCTATCGAAGAAACCCATCAACTGGAAAGCGGCATAAAAAAGCCCGGGCGAACCCGTAATGCTGTTCACTTAAGCGGAGCAGCCTTTCGATTCACGGGGTAGCGCGTCTTGGATATTTTGACGGACCTCGGCGTGGAAGGCCGAGGTCGTCTATCCAGAAACAGGTTGCCGATTCCGGCCCTGAGTTCAGCCAGTCGCGC